>NZ_SZQJ01000005.1 GCF_013369335.1 Vibrio sp. JPW-9-11-11 | reverse complement strand
ATGGTGCGGAAGGAGAGACTTGAACTCTCACACCTTGCGGCGCCAGAACCTAAATCTGGTGCGTCTACCAATTCCGCCACTTCCGCAACTTATTCTGTACTAAACGAGACAATTGGAAAATCTCATTTAGATTGTATTAATGGTGGCTACGACGGGATTCGAACCTGTGACCCCATCATTATGAGTGATGTGCTCTAACCAGCTGAGCTACGTAGCCATTCAAAGGGCAAAATTAAGATGGTGCGGAAGGAGAGACTTGAACTCTCACACCTTGCGGCGCCAGAACCTAAATCTGGTGCGTCTACCAATTCCGCCACTTCCGCAACTTAATTTATGGTTAAGAGAGTAATTGGTATAACTCACTTAACCTTGTATGCCTGACCAATTCATGATCAACCATTCAAAAGAATGGCAGGGCTACCTGGATTCGAACCAGGGAATGGCGGCATCAAAAGCCGCTGCCTTACCGCTTGGCGATAGCCCTGCAGAAAACAACGATGTTGTTTCTTAATAATGGTGCGGAAGGAGAGACTTGAACTCTCACACCTTGCGGCGCCAGAACCTAAATCTGGTGCGTCTACCAATTCCGCCACTTCCGCAACTTAATTTATGGTTAAGAGAGTAATTGGTATAACTCACTTAACGTTGTATGCCTGACCGACTTATGGTCAACCATTCAAAAGAATGGCAGGGCTACCTGGATTCGAACCAGGGAATGGCGGCATCAAAAGCCGCTGCCTTACCGCTTGGCGATAGCCCTGCAGAAAACAACGATGTTGTTTCTTAATAATGGTGCGGAAGGAGAGACTTGAACTCTCACACCTTGCGGCGCCAGAACCTAAATCTGGTGCGTCTACCAATTCCGCCACTTCCGCAAAAAAAAAAAAAAATGGCAGGGCTACCTGGATTCGAACCAGGGAATGGCGGCATCAAAAGCCGCTGCCTTACCGCTTGGCGATAGCCCTGCAGAAAACAACGATGTTGTTTCTCAATAATGGTGCGGAAGGAGAGACTTGAACTCTCACACCTTGCGGCGCCAGAACCTAAATCTGGTGCGTCTACCAATTCCGCCACTTCCGCATCTATTCCTAATCACTCTCATTTAAAAGTGTTTAGGAATGGTGGCTACGACGGGATTCGAACCTGTGACCCCATCATTATGAGTGATGTGCTCTAACCAGCTGAGCTACGTAGCCATATTCTTTTATCCCCTCAAAGGCGCTGCCTTATCGTTGGGAACGGCGCGCATTATGCGAAGTTGAGGCAGAACCGTCAACAGTTTTTTTGAATAAATCCTCAGAAATCAACTGTTCGGTTTCTTTTTAAACAAAGAGGCGCGTTAGTGATCGAAAACTGATATCAAATTAACGTGATTCTTCAGAGTTAATCGTTAAGTTTGTCGAATGAAAAGCAAAAAGCCAGCAAAACTGCTGGCTTTTAAAGTCAATGACTTGGCAATAAATTAAACGTTGAAGCGGAAGTGGACAACATCGCCATCTTTTACAATGTAATCTTTACCTTCTAAACGCCATTTACCCGCATCTTTAGCACCACTTTCACCATTGAATTGAATAAAGTCGTCGTAGCCAACGACTTCAGCACGGATAAAGCCTTTCTCAAAGTCAGTATGGATCTTACCTGCAGCTTGTGGCGCTGTTGCACCGACTGGAATTGTCCATGCTCGCACTTCTTTCACACCAGCGGTGAAGTAGGTGTGCAGAGTAAGCAGTTCGTAACCAGAACGAATCACGCGATTAAGACCAGGCTCTTCGATGCCCATGTCTGCAAGGAACTCTTCACGGTCTTCGTCATCTAGCTCAGACAGTTCCGACTCAATCGCCGCGCAGACAGCGACCACGACATTGTTCTCTTTCTCGGCGTATTCACGAACGGCGTCTAGATATGGGTTGTCTTCGAAGCCATCTTCATTCACGTTCGCGATGTACATGGTCGGTTTAAGCGTTAAGAAGTTTAGGTAACCGACTGCCGCCAACTCTTCTTTTGACAACTCAACAGTACGAGCCATGCCACCTTCCGTCAGGACAGGAAGGAGCTTTTCAAGTACGGTCAGTTCGAATTTCGCGTCTTTATCGCCGCCTTTTGCTTTTTTCGCATTACGCTGGATTGCACGTTCACACGAATCTAAGTCAGCCATAGCGAGTTCGAGGTTGATCACCTCGATGTCTTCAATCGGCGATACTTTGCCTGAAACGTGAACGATGTTCTCGTTCTCGAAACAGCGTACCACGTGACCAATTGCGTCAGTCTCACGGATGTTGGCTAGGAACTTGTTACCTAGGCCTTCTCCGCGCGATGCACCAGCAACAAGGCCAGCGATATCAACGAATTCCATCGTTGTTGGAAGAACCTTTTGCGGGTTAACGATCTTAGCTAGAGCATCTAGACGTAGATCTGGTACAGGTACAACGCCTGTGTTTGGCTCGATCGTACAGAACGGGAAGTTAGCCGCTTCGATGCCAGCTTTAGTGAGTGCGTTAAACAGAGTTGACTTGCCAACGTTTGGCAGACCAACGATGCCACATTTAAAACCCATGATAGTAACCTTATTCAGCTTTGAACGTGTGTAAACGGTTTTGTGCCTTTGATAAGCCATCCTTTAATAGGATGTCCAAGCAGCGAACAGATTCGTCGGCTGCTGCATCAAGAAGCTCTTGTTCTTTGGCCGGCGCTTTGCCTAACACAAAACCGGCTACTTTATCTTTGTGTCCCGGATGGCCAATACCAATCCTTAGACGATAGAAATCTTTGCAATTGCCCAGCTTGCTTATGGTGTCGCGCAAGCCATTGTGACCACCATGGCCACCGCCTTTCTTAAATTTAGCGACTCCAGGAGGTAAGTCCAACTCATCGTGAGCGACCATGATTTCCTCTGGTTTGATTTGGTAGAACTTTGCCAAGGCGGCAATCGCTTTACCTGAGAGGTTCATAAAAGTAGTCGGAATGAGTAAACGAAGATCCTGACCATTGACCATTATACGTCCGGTTAAGCCAAAAAACTTTGCTTCGTTTTTTAGCGTCACATTATGGATACGCGCGAGCTCTTCGACTACCCAAGCACCTGCATTGTGCCGAGTTTTTGCGTATTCAGGCCCAGGGTTAGCAAGGCCGACAAGAAGTTTTATTGGCTGACTCAAGGTTCGGATCTCTCTTGGAATCTCAAAAAGCGCGGTATGATAGCACACAATTCTCTTGTCGGGCGAGGTGAGAGAAGGAGTGAGCGACGAAAATAAAAAAACACCCCGAGAAAGGGGTGTTTTACACTCTGTTTGCTTTGTTCGATTAGTTGAACATTGCTGAGATAGATTCTTCGTTGCTGATGCGGCGAATCGCTTCCGCTAGCATGCGAGACAGGCTTAGGCAAGTCACTTTACCTGTGGCTTCCATCTCTTTTGGAAGCGTGATGGAGTCAGTGACGATGACTTGGTCAAGCACTGAGTTGCCGATGTTTTGAGCTGCGTTGCCGGAGAAAACTGCGTGAGTGGCATAGGCGAATACTCGCTTAGCGCCGCGTTCTTTAAGCGCTTCCGCTGCTTTACATAGTGTGCCGCCTGTATCGATCATGTCATCGACAATCACACAGTCACGGCCTTCTACATCACCGATTAGGTTCATGACTTCAGAAACGTTTGCACGAGGGCGACGTTTATCAACGATTGCGATGTCGATATCACCGAGTGCTTTCGCTGTCGCGCGAGCACGTACCACACCGCCAAGATCTGGAGAAACAACCACTGGGTTTTCTAAACCACGCGCATGCATGTCTTCAAGTAGAACAGGGGTACCGAAGATGTTATCAACGGGAACGTCGAAGAAGCCTTGAATTTGCTCTGCGTGCAGGTCGATAGTAAGAACGCGGTCTACACCGACGTTAGAAAGGAAGTCTGCAACTACTTTAGCCGTGATTGGCACACGAGCAGAACGAACACGACGGTCTTGGCGTGCATAGCCAAAGTAAGGGATAACTGCTGTAATACGGCCCGCTGAAGCGCGGCGCATTGCGTCAATCATCACTACAAGTTCCATTAGGTTGTCGTTAGTTGGTGCACAAGTAGATTGGATGATGAAAACATCACTACCACGAACGTTTTCGTTGATTTGAACAGCGACTTCGCCGTCAGAAAAACGTGAAACACTCGCATCACCAAGGGAGATGTATAGACGATCAGCAATACGTTGGGCTAGTTCAGGTGTAGCGTTACCAGCAAATAGCTTCATATCAGGCACGGTGGAAACCTCAGGGTTGCGTCCAGTTTTTAAATAGATTGTGAGTGGGCTAAGCGATAGTTAGCCAATGTCTCGTGTAACGGTGAGACATTCTTGCCTTTTGCCACAAAAGCGGAGACAGTGTCTGGCAGTTTCCCAAGGGTAGATTCAGCGTCATTTTTGCACAAAAACTCAGCAAAAACACACGATCCTGTCCCGGTCAACCGCGACGGCGCGTATTGTAGCAGCCATGAAAGTTGCTTATCAACCTCTGGGTACAGCATTCGGACAATTTTTTCGCAATCGTTTCCGTATTCGCTGTCAAGAAGTGTTGCCAAGTCACGTTTGGGGCTATTTCTGGTCAGTTCTGGGTGCGTAAAAATATCCACTGTGGCGATCGAAACGTCGGGCCTAACCACTAAGTACCATTTTTCCTCAGGTGTGGCCTTGGTCAATTTCTCGCCCACCCCTTCAGCGAATGCGGCAAAGCCGCGGGTAAATACAGGGACATCGGCACCCAGCGTTAAGCCTATCTCGGCTAATTGATGATCGCTTAATTGGGTTTGCCAGAGGTGGTTGAGGGCGACCAGTGTGGTCGCAGCATTGGAAGAGCCGCCGCCAATTCCTCCGCCCATTGGTAATATTTTCTCGAGCTCAATATGCGCGCCATAGGGAACCTTGGTGGCTTGTTGCAGGGCGTTTGCTGCTTTCCAGATCAGGTTATCTTGCAACGCGACGCCGGGGATTGGCGGGGAAAGGGTGATGGTCCCGCTATCGTTGGCGGTAATGGTCAGCTCGTCACCAAAATCCAGAAACTGAAACAAGGTCTGTAGTTCATGATACCCGTTGTCACGACGTCCGGTGATATAGAGAAAAAGGTTAAGTTTGGCAGGAGAAGGCCAGCGTGTCGCCTCAGTGATCATGGTGTTAACGTCCATTTGGTAATGATTATATTGATGGTGATATCGTCTTGCGTCAGTTTGATTTTTTTGGGCAGTGGCAGGGCGATGCCTTGATGTTCAATGTCTTGGTAGGAAAGATACTCTAAACGCCACTGTTGGCCGCTGACGTTTTTGGTCAACCAAGCCAAGGTATGAGTCTCATTGAGTTGGTACTCGTCGGCCTCTGTAGGTCGTCCCAACAGCCACTGATTGAGTGACTCGATAGGCAGATTTAATCCAGTCAGTTGATGGATAAGGGCTTGGGGGGACTCAGCTTGAAACCTTTGGTCATCATACGTTTCCACATAGGCCCCTGTTGCCGTAGCGTTGAGGTTAAGGGCAGTTTGACCAAGGAAGGTGGTCAGTCTCAATTGGGTGTTCTCTGGCGCGTGGGCCCACTGAAAATTGAGTGACTGTCGCTGCTGAGGGGAAATATACCCCATTTTTCCGGCGCTTTTGTAGTGATGGACATTCGCTAGCCTCAACTGATGCGTTTGCCACTCCACATTGGTGGTACTTTCGAGCGAAGTGCAGCCAGCGAGAAATACTGTGGCTGAAAGAAAAACCGAAAGCGTGCGTATAAGTCGAGTCATTGCTGAAAATTTCTCCAGTTTGGCCCTAAGTCAGCGCTTACTATATCATTGAAATCACGAACTCAAGAAAACATATCCGCTTGCCCCTTTCATTAAACGGGGCCATCAAGTAAAATTCCGACCTTATTTGTCCATCGCTTGATTCAGAGAAAACACAATTCATGTCTTTGCTTGCTATAGGTATCAACCATAATACGGCCACCGTCGAACTGCGTGAGAAGGTCGCTTTTGGTCCAGAAAAACTGCCGCAAGCACTTGAGCAATTGAATCAAAATTCTATCGTTAACGGCAGTGTTATTATCTCGACATGTAACCGCACTGAAATCTACTGTGATGTCAAAAGCGGTGGCAAGAGTAAAATTGTCGAGTGGCTGTCTCATTTCCACCAAGTGACGCCAGAAGAACTCAAGCCAAGCCTGTATGTTCATGAAGAACAAGCGGCCATTCGTCATCTGATGCGGGTAGCTTGTGGGTTGGACTCGCTAGTGCTGGGAGAGCCGCAGATATTGGGGCAGGTGAAGCAAGCTTACGCCGACTCGCGTCAGTATAAATCCGTCGACTCTGCGACAGAGAAACTGTTCCAAAAAGCATTCTCCGTTGCAAAACGGGTGAGAACGGAAACAGACATCGGTGGCAATGCGGTTTCAGTGGCGTATGCCGCCTGTACGTTAGCCAAGCATATCTTTGAATCGCTCGAAAAATCGACGGTGCTGCTGGTCGGAGCCGGTGAGACTATTGAACTGGTTGCTAAGCACTTAGCTGGCAATGGCTGCACTAAGATGATAGTGGCCAACCGAACCCAAGAGCGTGCGCTGCCATTGGCCGAGCAATTTGGTGCGCATATTATTGGCCTGCCTGAGATTCCTGAATACTTAGCCCAAGCGGACATTGTGATCAGTTCGACTGCGAGTCCACTGCCCATCATAGGCAAAGGCATGGTGGAGACGGCACTTAAAGCGCGTCGATTCCAACCTATTTTGTTGGTCGATATTGCCGTTCCGCGAGATATAGAATCGCAAGTCGGTGACCTGAACGACGCCTACCTGTACACAGTGGACGACTTGCAATCGATCGTCGATAGCAACATTGAGCAACGCAAGATTGAAGCGATTCAAGCGGAAGCGATCGTCAGTGAAGAGAGCGCCGCCTTTATGTCTTGGATGCGCTCGTTGCAAGCAGTCGACAGTATTCGTGAGTACCGCCAATCGGCCAATGAAGTTCGTGAAGAACTTCTCAGTAAAAGTTTACAGGCTCTTGCAGCAGGCGCTGATGCTGAACAAGTGCTGCTAGAGCTGAGCAATAAACTCACCAACAAGCTTATCCATGCGCCCACTCGTGCACTGCAAAGCGCTGCCGAGAAAGGAGAGCCAGCCAAGCTTGCCATTATTCGTCAAAGTCTAGGTCTCGATAACGCATAGCGTTGTAAATGGCCGACTTTATTAACCCCCTGAGTTAAAGAAAACTATGAAAGCCTCTATTTTAACCAAGCTAGAAACACTGGTTGAACGTTACGAAGAAGTTCAACACCTACTTGGTGATCCCGATGTAATTGGTGACCAAGACAAGTTCCGTGCTTTATCGAAAGAGTACTCTCAGCTCGAAGAAGTCACTAAGTGTTTCCAAGCCTACCAGCAAGCGCAAGATGATTTGGTGGCCGCGGAAGACATGGCCAACGAAGACGATGAAGAAATGCGCGAGATGGCTCAGGAAGAGATCAAAGAAGCCAAAGCGACCATTGAACGCTTGACCGACGAGCTACAAATTTTGTTGCTACCTAAAGATCCAAACGATGATCGCAACTGTTTCCTCGAAATTCGTGCCGGCGCGGGTGGTGACGAAGCAGGTATCTTTGCCGGCGACTTATTCCGCATGTATAGCAAGTTTGCCGAGAAGAAAGGCTGGCGTGTTGAAGTGATGTCTTCAAACGAATCGGAACACGGCGGTTATAAAGAGATGATTGCTAAAGTCTCTGGTGACGGCGCGTACGGCGTACTTAAATTTGAATCTGGTGGTCACCGCGTTCAACGCGTACCCGCGACCGAATCTCAAGGTCGCGTGCATACCTCTGCCTGTACAGTGGCGGTGATGGCGGAAATTCCGGAAGCTGAAATCCCTGAAATTAAAGCCGCAGAACTTAAAATTGATACCTTCCGTGCATCGGGTGCGGGTGGTCAGCACGTCAACACCACGGACTCAGCGATTCGTATTACTCACTTACCAACTGGTACTGTGGTTGAGTGTCAGGATGAACGTTCACAGCATAAGAACAAAGCTAAAGCGATGGCGGTGCTTGCGGCGCGTATTATTCAGGCCGAAGAAGCAAAGCGAGCTGCAGAAGAGTCTGACACGCGTCGTAACTTACTAGGTTCTGGTGATCGCAGTGACCGTATACGCACCTATAACTATCCGCAGGGCCGCGTCTCTGATCACCGTATCAACCTAACTCTCTATCGTCTCAATGAAGTGATGGAAGGGGACTTGGCGAGTCTGATTGACCCGGTTATTCAAGAACACCAGGCCGACCAACTCGCGGCGTTGGCAGAGAGCCACTAACTCTATGTCTGCACAACACAGCGTCGAACAGGTGCTCAATCAGGCGGCTTTGCAGCTCACAGAGAGCGGCAGTGAGTCGCCGTCTTTGGACGCTGCGGTGCTGCTTTGCCACGCTTTGGGTAAACCACGTTCCTTTTTGCTTACGTGGCCGGAAAAGATCCTTTCCCAAGCGGAGCGTGGTCATTTCCAAAGCTTACTTGAGCGACGCTTGAACGGGGAACCTGTTGCCTACATTATTGGTGAGCGCGAGTTCTGGTCATTACCGCTGAGAGTGTCGCCAAGTACACTCATTCCGCGTCCAGACACAGAACGCCTAGTTGAAGTAGCACTTGAGAAAGCAGCACCAGGCGATGGGGATATTCTGGATTTAGGTACGGGGACCGGCGCCATTGCGTTGGCATTGGCCTCAGAATTGCCAGATAGGCAAGTTTGGGGGATAGACCTTCAACCTGAGGCACAACAACTGGCACAATCTAACGCTGAGGCGCTCAAAATTAGCAACGCTCAGTTCTTGTGTGGTAGCTGGTTTGAACCAATATCTGCTGGTACAAAATTTGCTGTTATTGTTTCCAATCCGCCGTACATCGAAAAAGAAGACCCGCACCTGAGTCAGGGTGATGTTCGGTTTGAACCTCTCACTGCCTTGGTTGCGGATGAAAAGGGACTGGCAGACATTAAACACATTGCGACGCATGCATTGGGCTACCTTGGTGAACAAGGGTGGCTGATATTCGAACATGGCTTCGAACAAGGTGCGCCAGTGCGAGAGTTACTCGTTTCACTTGGCTACAAAAACGTAGTCACTTACAAGGATTATGGTAACAACGATCGCGTTACCGTCGGTCAATATTTACCGGAAATGTAAAGAGAGAAAATAACCATGTATGAAGGCTTAAAGCACTTTCACCTGTTGACAATAGTGATCAGTGCCACCCTGTTATCGGTGCGCTTTGCATTAATGATGGCCAACTCAAAGCTGCTCGATAAGAAATTTTTTAAGGTGGCGCCACATGTTAACGACACCTTTCTCCTTATTTCAGGCATCTACCTAATTGTCGTGACTGGGGCTATCCCTTTCACCGCTGCAGCGCCGTGGTTGACGGAAAAAATCACTTGCGTCCTCGCCTATATTGCCCTGGGCTTTTTTGCGCTTAAACTGGGTAAAAACAAATTGCTCAGAACCTTCTCTTTCTTCGGCGCATTAGGCTGGTTAGCGATGGCGGGAAAAGTGGCGGTAACGAAAACGCCGATGTTGTTTGGCTAAATGGGGTTGAGAGGTAACGATAACCGTATGTTTGAGTTATTTGATGAAGACTTTGATGCAATGGAGCTCGCCGAAGGGGCGCTAGCACTCAATAAAGCGATCAATCCTCAAACCCAAGTCCACTGGGCGCAAGCAGAGTTGAACCGACTGGTGCAAGAGGCAGAGCTGGCATTGGTGAGTGAACATGACGAGCAGCAGCGCTTTGATGCTCTGCTAAGATTGTTCTACCATCAGTGGGGCTTTTATGGCGATCGCGAAAGCTACTTTCACTCTGAGAATGGTTTCGTTGATAAAGTGCTAGAAAGCCGCAAAGGGATCCCCGTGAGTTTGGGGGCCGTGCTGCTGTACATCGCGCGCAAACTAGGCTTTCCTTTGGTTGGTGTGACGTTCCCGACCCAGTTTTTACTTAAACTTGAGTGGTATAATCACAAGCCGCTCTATGTGAATCCGTTTAACGGCGAGTATGTGTCAGAGCATACGTTGGGGGCTTGGCTGATTGGTCACAAAGGGCCGCTTGCCAAGCTGAAACCCAAACATCTAGAGCAGACAGATCACCCCACAGTCATCGGCCGTTGGCTCGCATTGCTGAAAAGTGCCTTACTGCGCGAAGAGCGCTATACTTTGGCACTAAAGTGTACTGATCTTGCGCTCACTTTTGTTCCAGACGACCCATACGAGATCCGCGATCGTGGCTTTATTTATCAGCAACTGGATTGCCATCAAATGGCGTTGTCGGATTATCAGTATTTTATTGATCAATGCCCCGACGATCCGGCTGCTGAGCTATTAAAGAATCAAGTTAATGCCATGAGTTCGACTCAGGTGACTTTACACTAAGTCCACCCGCAAGAGGTTGGCTTTACATCGAAATAGAGAGAATAAAATGGAACAGAAAATTGTTCACGTTGGTGATATTCCAGTAGCGAATGACAAGCCCTTTACCCTGTTTGCTGGTATGAACGTCCTAGAGTCACGCGATCTTGCGATGCAGATTTGTGAGCACTACGTAAAAGTGACGGAGAAGCTAGGCATTCCATACGTATTCAAAGCATCATTCGATAAAGCGAACCGCAGTTCGGTTCACTCCTACCGTGGTCCTGGTCTTGAAGAGGGGATGAAGATCTTCCAAGAGTTGAAAGAGACATTTGGCGTTAAGATCATTACCGACGTTCACACAGAAGCGCAAGCGCAGCCGGTAGCCGATGTAGTCGATGTTATTCAGCTACCAGCCTTCCTTGCTCGTCAGACTGACCTCGTTGAAGCGATGGCCAAAACTGGCGCGGTGATCAACGTCAAGAAGCCTCAGTTTATGAGCCCGGGTCAGGTGGGGAACATCGTTGATAAATTCAGTGAGTGTGGCAACGACAACATCATTCTTTGTGAGCGCGGTTCTTGCCATGGCTATGATAACTTAGTCGTTGATATGCTTGGATTTGGCGTAATGAAGAAAGCGTCAAATGGTAGCCCGATCATCTTTGATGTGACTCACTCACTACAAATGCGTGACCCATCTGGCGCAGCGTCTGGTGGCCGTCGTGAACAAACGGTTGAACTGGCGAAAGCAGGTCTTGCCACGGGTATTGCGGGTCTGTTTATTGAAGCACACCCAAATCCTGACCAAGCGCGCTGTGATGGTCCATCGGCGCTACCACTGGACAAACTTGAGCCGTTCTTGGCACAAATGAAAGCGCTCGATGACTTAATCAAGGGCTTCGAGCACATCGATATCAAATAACCAAACTATCCCTTGAGGGCCGGTGTCAAACCGGCCTTTTTTATGCCATGTTGTCAGAAACTTGACGATGTTCTCTAACCCTGTTGAGTAAACGCTAACCGTCACAATCCCATCCTGTCTTGGTTTATCTCACAGTAAAACGATTGCTTGTGATCCTCTATTTAATGAAGTGCAATTTTGACGCTTTGTTACACATTTGGGGAGATTTTATGGTGATCTATCCGACATAAATATGAAATCTGTCTGTCAGGTTCTGAATGTTAATTTAAACTAGTTCAAGTTTTACTGCTCTGATCGAACTTTTTTTCCAAGTCCGTCTATTCATAAAGAGCAGTAAGAAAAAGCAGTGGAAATCCCCATAAGTTCAAAAGGTATGACAATGAAGCAAGGCCTGATCGTAAAAAGCGCCATTAGCGCAGCAATTCTTGCAACTCTCGCTGGTTGTGCAACGGCTCCTCAGCATGAGTGGGAAGCAGATAAAACTTATAAGTTGACCGTTCTTCACACCAATGACCATCACGGTCGTTTCTGGCAGAACAAATATGGCGAGTACGGCATGGCTGCTCGTAAGACTCTTATCGATGAACTTCGCGCTGAAATTGCGGCTGAAGGTGGTAGTTCGCTGCTTCTTTCGGGTGGTGATATCAACACAGGTGTGCCTGAGTCGGACCTACAAGACGCTGAGCCAGACTTCAAAGGTATGAGCAAAATTGGTTACGATGCAATGGCACTTGGTAACCATGAGTTTGATAACCCTCTAGACGTACTATTCCAGCAGAAAGAGTGGGCTAACTTCCCTATGCTTTCAGCGAACATTTACGATAAAGAGACTGGCGAACGTATGTTCCAGGCTTACCAGATGTTCGACAAGCAAGGCATCAAAATTGCTGTTATCGGTCTGACGACAGAAGACACTGCAAAAATTGGTAACCCAGAGTTTATCGGCGGTGTAGACTTCCGTGATCCGAAAGAAGAAGCGAAAAAATTGATCGCGGAACTTGAAGAAACAGAAAAACCAGACTTGATCTTTGCAGTCACACACATGGGTCACTATGAAGATGGCAAACGTGGCGTTAACGCACCGGGTGACGTCGCTCTGGCTCGCTACCTGGACGAAGGTTCTCTGGACATGATCGTGGGTGGTCACTCTCAAGAGCCAGTCTGTATGGAAGCGCCAAATGTTGTTAAGAAAAACTTCAAGCCTTCTGACGAATGTAAGCCAGACATGCAAAACGGTACTTACATTGTTCAGGCTCACGAGTGGGGTAAATACGTCGGCCGTGCGGATTACGAATTCCGTAACGGTGAGCTTGAGATGGTTAGCTACGACCTAATCCCTGTTAACCTGAAGAAGAAAGTTAAGATCGACGGTAAGAAACAGCGCGTTCTTATTGAAGATGAAATCGCACAAGACCAAGAGCTGCTTGAGTTCCTACGTCCATACCAAGAGCAAGGCCAAGCTCAGCTAAACGTTAAAATTGCTGAGACTAACGGTAAGCTTGAAGGTGACCGTAACGTAGTTCGCTTCCAGCAAACTAACTTGGGCCGCTTGATCGCAACATCTCATATGGAGCGTGCTAAAGCCGACTTCGCTGTAATGAACTCTGGTGGTGTCCGTGACTCTATCGAAGCGGGCAATGTCACTTACAAAGACGTACTGACAGTTCAGCCATTCGCTAACATCCTGACTTACACTGATATGTCTGGCCAAGAAGTACTAGACTACCTAAACGTAGTCGCGACTAAGCCAGTAGATTCTGGTGCTTACGCTCAGTTTGCTGGTATCTCGATGACGGTCGCAAACGGTGAAGTTTCGAACGTATTCATCGGTGGCAAACAACTTCGTCTAGACGAAACATACCGCTTCACTGTACCAAGCTATAACGCGGCTGGTGGTGACGGTTACCCTAAACTAACTGGTCATCCAGGTCACGTTAACACTGGCTTTGTAGACGCTGAAGTACTTAAAGAGTACCTGGAAGCAAACAGCCCAGTTGACGTAAATAAATACGCGCCATCAGGCGAGATGGTCTACAAGTAAGTTGACGACAACTTAACAATATCATTAATCTAAAGCGCCACTCTTCGGAGTGGCGTTTTTTGTTTTTATGACACAACAGGAGGGAGCATGACTCCTGCTATCAATCTGGCTAAAAAGAAAAAGGTGGTTCACACCATCCATCAGTACGAGCATGATCCGCGCGCGGAGAGTTACGGGCTTGAGGCGGCCGAGGTGTTAGGCCAAAACCCGGCCAAAGTTTTTAAGACGCTGCTGTTTAGTTTAAACGGCGACGCTAAAAACTTGGCCGTGGCGATTATTCCGGTCGATCAAAAACTCAACCTTAAGCTGGCGGCTAAGGCGGCAAAAGCCAAAAAAGCCGACATGGCTGATCCAGATATTGCCCAAAAAACCACAGGCTATGTGGTTGGTGGAATAAGCCCACTTGGGCAAAAGAAAGCGTTGCCAACGTTTATCCATAGTAGTGCACAAGAGCAAGAGACGATGTGTGTCAGTGCGGGGAAACGTGGTTTAGAGATTGAACTCTCACCACGCGACCTATCTATGCTCACTCGCGGTCAGTTTGTCGAACTGTGTGTCTAGATAAGGGATCTGCTCTGGTATTCAGGAAGCGTTAGTGTGGCAATAGAAGGAAAGTAATCCGAGCGGGCTAACATTTGTTGTCTATACTTTTGTCACTAGGTTTGTTTTAACTTCGTTGATTGTTTTTGAATAGGGACTGACTATGAAAACGCTCATACTATTGCTTCTCACTTGTTTGCCGTTCGCTAGCCTAGCTCAGGTCAAGTTAGTTACCTTGGAGTACCCTCCCTATATTACAAACGATCAAGGTCAACTTAACGGTGTGGCGGTGAACTTAGTAAAAAAGGTATTTGCTAAACTAGAAACACCTGTAGAGATTGAGGTTTTACCCTGGGGGAGAGCGATTAACTACATCGAAGTAGGAAAAGCCGACGGGATTTTCACGGCATTTAAAACCGTTGAGCGAGAGTCGTTTGCTAACTACATCGATGAGGTTCTATTTGACCAAAATATCGTGGCTATCAAAAATATGTCCTCTAACCTTTCATGGAGCAAAGAGAATATTGGTCGAGCGAAGATCTGTTTGGTCAATAATGTGAGTTATGGTCAGTGGTTGGATGACGAAGTAAAAAAAGGAAGTTTTGCAGGTGTTAACCGTGTGAGATCAGCTGAGCAATGCGTAAAACTATTACAAACTAATCGTGTCGACTTTTGGATCAACAACGAGTTTGGTGCTCGATATATCTCGGTGAAAATGGGAGCGCAAGACCAACTCTCGGTTGAAACACCGCCAATAGAATCTACGCCAAGTTATATAGCGTTTTCAAAAAAGGGCGCTGTAAACTCCGACCTTGTTCAGAGCGTTAATGATGTTGTTGCACAAATGAAAGCCAGTGGTGAGTATGATCAATTGATTTCTGAGTACTTTGAACAGCTCGCCTTTAAGACAGATAACGAGTAGGTTGATTGTGAAGTATACTTCGGTCTTGAACTAAAAAAGGGCTAACACTGTTGTGTTAGCCCTCTGTCTTTTTGGCAATTAACTATTGCGCTTCTTCTTCCATCTGCGCATTATCGACGACGTGGTTTTCACCAAGATCTTTAGGTAGTAAAAGGTTGAGTAGAATCGCCACGATACCACATAGGCTTACACCCTGTAGGCTGAACTCGCCCACACCGAACGCCATACCACCGATACCAAATACGAGCGTAATAGCAACGATGACAAGGTTACGTGATTTATGTAGATCAACATTGTTCTTGATTAGGGTATTTAGGCCAACTGTTGCGATAGAACCGAACAGCAAAATCATAATACCGCCCATCACTGGCATTGGGATAGTTTGTAGAACTGCGCCCAGCTTACCAACCAGTGCCAGAACGATAGCCGACACTGCCGCCCAAGTCATGATGACTGGGTTGAATGCCTTAGTCAGCATAACGGCACCAGTTACTTCTGAGTAGGTCGTGTTCGGCGGCGCGCCAACCATTGAAGCGGCAATCGTCGCTACACCATCACCTGTGATCGTGCGATGCAGACCGGGCTTCTTAACGTAGTTTTTGCCCGTTACGTTAGAGATGGCCAGCATGTCGCCTACGTGTTCAACCGCAGGGGCGATGGCAACCGGAATCATAAACAGGATTGCGTTAATGTTGAACTCAGGGAAGGTGAAGTTAGGTAAAGCAAACCACGACGCTTGTTGTACAGGAGTAAAGTCAACAATCCCGTAGCCCAAGCTTAGGCAGTAACCCACCACGATACCGCCTAAGATTGGCGTGAGTTTTAGGAACCCTTTGGCAAACACACTGAGTACGATGGTCGTGAGCAGTGAAGCGACGGAAATAACCAATGAAGCGTTGGCGTCAATCACTTGCGCCCCATCGACTTTGCCTAGCGCCATGTTTACCGCAACTGGGGCGAGACCAAGCCCAATCACCATGATGACGGGGCCGACGACCACAGGTGGCAGCAAACGGTGAATGATGTCTACACCGCGAGCTTTGATTAGCGCGCCCATTGCCACGTAAACACAGCCGGCTGCCATCAGGCCACCCATAGTCGCAGGGATACCCCAAGTTTGCACGCCGTATAAAATGGGTGCGATAAAGGCAAACGAAGAGGCAAGGAAAATTGGGACACTGCGGCGAGTAACTACTTGGAAAAGAAGGGTACCGACACCAGCACCAAATAGTGCCACACTAGGATCGAGTCCAGTCAGCAGAGGTACCAACACCAATGCACCGAATGCAACGAATAGCATCTGTGCACCTTGAATGGCATTTTTCATTTTGTAATTCCTTTAGATGGCGAGTCTGAGAGCAAAAATTGCTCGACGAAAATAAAATTCGCGCGATCTTATCACCTTGGCAAACGATTGCAATCTGAACGAGATCAAATATTCTAGGTTTAAATGATTATTCACCATCAAAGGATGTGAGTTTAAATGCACGTGAACCTGCGCATCATGAGGGCTTTTGTTGCTCCGCTGGCGATAGTTGCTTATCATCAAGCCCTAACGTTTAATTAAGCGGAACATAAGAATTTTATGCGTCATATAGCACTGTTTGTTTTAGGGCTGTTTGCTCTACCCGTCTTGGCTCTGACCAATGTCGATCTTTACCGCAGCGAAGTGGTGATTGATCAATCGACAGACAACGCCGATAGCAGAGCGCGGGTTGAAGGGATGAAAGAGGTTATCATTCGTGCTTCTGGTGATGTGAATGCGCCAGAAAATCCTGTGGTGACGAAAGCACTCAGACAGAGCGCTCAGTATTTGGCGCAGCTCAGCTATGGTCAATCAGATGGTCAACAAACATTAAAAATGGTGTTTAGTGCTCCGCATATTCGCTCTTTATTGAGCCAAGCTCAGTTACCAATATGGCCAGCAGCTCGCGCTAACTTGTTGGTTTGGTTGGTTGAAGAGCAAAGTGAGCGTAACATCATCTGGGAGCATTCGCCGTCTGTCGTACTGGATAAGATGAAACTCAAAGCTGCTCAACGTGGTTTACCTTTGACCGTACCTGTGGGTGATTTTGATGACATTACTGGCGTCGCGGTGTCTGATTTATGGGGTGGGTTCATTCAACCCGTTGGACAGGCGAGTCAACGTTATCCGGTAGATGCCGTGCTGGTGGTCAAAGCACAAGCCAACAGCGTTCGCTGGACATTGTATGATCAAAAGCCCAATACCATCGGGGTGACTCGCCAAGCGCCGCTTGCAGGCTCAAACAATGGCGGTGATGCCGCGAGTAAGATGATAGAACAGATCAGTGACTATTATGCTAAAAAGAGTGCGGTGCTGGTCGCAAGTGAATCGTCACAAGCCATCAAGGTACGTTTCACTGAACTCAACGATGCGGTCAGTTTCTTTACTTTAGAGAACCAGCTGAAATCACTGAGCTCGGTCGCTTCGCTGGAAATCTTGAAAATCCAGGGCAATCAAGTCACGTTTAATGTTCATTTACTGACTTCAGAACAAGAGTTTGAGCAGGAAATACGCAGCATCAAAGAGGTGCAGCAACTTGAAAGCGTGAACGAAACACCATCAGTGACGCTACCAGAGCCAACGACAATACCGGCTGGTAATCCAGATGATGGTTTGCAGGTGGAGTCGACGGTTGCAGTGGAAATGCAACCTATCGCCGATGTGATTGCCACTGAAATGGTATTGGTGTTCGAATGGCAAGGGCAACCTTATGTCGCGCCACAGCCTAAAGCGCAGACTCCCGCCACTGAAGATGAGAACGCAATACAGAGTGTGCTCACTCAGTAAACAAGCATAGAAATAAAAAGGTCTGGCAATGCCAGACCTTTTTTATGGTTTCAGCCCTCAGACTCAAAGCGCGATTTTTCTTCTTTCTCGACTTTGGATAGGCGTTTAAGCTTGAGGCCTAACTCTTTGCCTCTTGTGCGGGCGTAAAGAATATTGCCTAAGAAGGCTAGTGAGGTCAGTACGAGTTCCACCGCGGCCAGCCAACGCTCACCATCATCGACATAGAGTATCGTAAACGCGTGTAAAAAATAGAGCATTAAGACGAAGTTGGCCCACGCGTGAGTATAAGGTTTACCTGCTAAAATTCCGGGCAAGGGTAACAACAATGGCACCGCCCAAGCGATCGCTAGGGTCGTGCTACTGATATGTGGATGGGGTGACAGCGAGATCTGCCAAAGGGTAATCCAAGCCAGTAAGGCTAGATTACCAAACAG
Source organism: Vibrio sp. JPW-9-11-11 (assembly GCF_013369335.1). Classification (GTDB taxonomy): domain Bacteria; phylum Pseudomonadota; class Gammaproteobacteria; order Enterobacterales; family Vibrionaceae; genus Vibrio. The sequence continues at coordinate 867,408 of NZ_SZQJ01000005.1, read as the reverse complement.
GGCCAGTAGGCGGTAAAGCTTGGTGTTTGATTGCATCTCGTGCATCTAACTGTCCTTCATTTTTAACGCGGTTTGAGCTAATCGTTTACCTAATTGTTGCGCCAGTTCTATTTCATCTGCAGTGAGGCTTGAACCACGCTGCGCAACAGATGTCGCACCATATGGTGTTCCTCCAGATTGAGTTGAATGTAGCTTAGGCTCAGAGTAGGGGATCCCCATAATCATCATACCGTGGTGTAATAGGGGTAACATCATACTCTGCAATGTGGTTTCTTGGCCGCCGTGTAGAGTTGACGAAGAACTAAATAAGCACGCAGGCTTATCAATTAAGTCGCCACTTAGCCAAGCAGAGGTGGATTTATCCCAGAAGTGCTTTAGCGGCGCCGCCATGTTACCAAACCACACTGGGCTTCCCATCGCTAATCCATCACACTGCTTCAACTCGTCAATGGTTAGAATTGGCTCGCTTGGCTGATGGTCACTTTCGAGTTCTGCAACGGTCCGAAGTATGGCCTCACAGTCAGAGGTGGACTCAATCCCTCGAGCTATCTGTCGAGCGAGGGCTTGAGTGGTGCCATGTCGGCTGTAATATAAGACGACAACTTTGCAGGTCATAGGATCTCGAGCACTTGCTCCGGTGGACGACCATGACGCGCTTTACCATTCGCAACAACGATGGGGCGTTCAATCAATTTTGGGTTGTCGGCCATGGCCTTAAACAGTGTTTCATCATCGGCAGCTTGGAGGTCGAGTTCTTTGTAGAGTGCTTCTTTAGTGCGCATCATATCGCGTACTTGAGTCACTTCAAGTTGCGTCATGAGCGTTTTGAGGTCCTCAACACTCGGGGGCGTTTCCAAGTACTTTACTACTTGGGGTTGGATGTTTTGCTCTTCCAGTAACGCCAAGGTTTGACGGCTTTTTGAGCAACGAGGATTGTGATAAATCACGACTGACATAGAAGTTCTCCTGATTATTATTGTAGGGCCAAGAAACGGTCGCGCTGAACCATTAATTGATCGATACGCGCATCATATCTGGCTTGTTTCAAGCTTCCAAGCTCTGCGATTTGACTGGCTTGTGTATAGTATTGAATGGCTTTATTCCAGTTTGCCTTTAGCGCGAGTATTTCAGCTCGGGCTGCTAAATCTTCATCGCTGATACCAAGACCGATGTTCGCTTCCGATAGCAGGCTCCAACCATTGATATCGTTGGGGTTGTCGTGGGTATAGCGCTGCAACACTTTGATCGCTTGTTCGTTGTGGTTTTGTTTGAGCAAAGCATTGGCATAATTGATGGTTAGAACCGCGTTGTTTGGCGCGGATTTGAGAGCATTGCTAAGCAAGGCTTGTGCCTCTTCGGCTTGGTTTAGCCCGATGTAGACATCTGACATCGCATCGAGGTAAAAGTGGTTGTCAGGGTCTTGCTGCAGTAATCGTTTTAGAGTAATGCTGGCCGATTGGTACTGCTTGGCATCGAGCTGAACCAAGGCTTTTCCATATTGAAACGCGGCTTTAACGCCCGGCTCGGCTTTTTTCTCTTGGCGATCAAACCAGTCGTTGGCCGCTTTGGCATCGATACCCGCATAACGCGCGACGATACGAGCGCGAGCGAGATGATAATTAAGCGACGGGTCAACTCGACGAGCTGGATAGTTTTGTGCTCTGGCTCGACTATCGGTGATCCGATCTTCCGGTAACGGGTGAGTCAACAGCATTGGCGGCGGTTTACTCGCGTAACGGAACTCGTCGGCCAAGCGGCCAAAGAAGCGGGGCATTGCGTTAACGTCAAATCCTGCGTTGGCTAACGTATTGATACCAAAACGGTCCGCTTCTTTTTCATTGCTGCGGGTGTAATTGATTTGCCCTTGAATATTGCCTGCGGTCGCGGCAGTGACCGCCGCCATACCTGCCTCCGGTGAAGCAATGGCTAATAACAATGAACCTACCAATGCTGCCATAGTGGCGGGTGAACGGCGCGCTTGCTCTTCCATGCTTCGGGCTAAGTGGCGCTGAGTGACGTGGGCTATTTCGTGCGCGACCACTGAGGCGAGTTCACTCTCGCTTTGCGCATGAAGAAATAAGCCAGAGTGCAAAGCAACATAGCCGCCGAAAAACGCAAACGCATTAATGTTGCGATCGCGAATCATGAAAAAGGTAAAGGGGGTTTTGACGTCGGAGGCATTGGCAACCAATCGATGACCAAGGCTATCGATATACTCATTGAGCACCGGGTCATTGACGATAGGCTGGCTACTGCGCAGCATGCGCATGTAGGCATCGCCGTATTGAATTTCCTGATCAATGGTCAAGGTGCTGCTGGCGGTAGTCCCAATATCGGGTAGATCTAAACTGTTAGCTTGTGTTGGCACAGGGGTGCTTAACGCGGCTGCCACACAGAGGCAAACCAGTGAACGCGTGCGTTTAAACATAGATGAACGATGATGCTCCCTTGAGTTTTCTCCCATCACACAATGGTATCTACCGTGATGGGTCTAGGCTTTGGACACCATACCACAGTAAAGGTTTCCTTAGGCCACAATTGTCGATGATGCGCCTGTTTGACCTAGTGGTCATAAATGGTCAGAACAGTGTGATGTCTTCACGATTTGCACTGACGCTTAGAAAAAAACACTATACAATATCCAACGGGAATAATATGCATCGAGCAATAGAATGGAATTGAATATTTTGGATTTGCGTGGTCAAGGCTGTCCTTTGGCACTGCTGCTGGCCAAGCGCCATACCAATGCAATGACATCAGGCGAGCAGACCCAAATTCTTGTCTCTGACCCAAGCTCGATGAGAGATATCACACGTTATCTTCAGCAGCAAACGTACTCGCTAAGCTGTGAAGAGGCAGAAGGCTACTATTGTATGCAAGTCACTAAGGAATCTTGTTGAATGTTTGAAATGGTGAGTCGCTGGTATCAGCGACGTTTTTCCGACCCACACGCCGTAAGTCTTGTTGCGATTCTTCTGTTCGGCTTTATCACTATCTACTTTTTTGGCGATTTGATTGCCCCTTTATTGGTCGCGATTGTATTGGCTTACTTACTTGAATGGCCAGTCGTTCAGTTGGGGCGCATCGGTATTCCTCGTACGCTCTCGGTGATCGTGGTTATCTTGGGTTTTATCAGCTTGATGTTAGTTGCGGTATTTGGTTTGGTACCGACCATATGGCACCAAGTGGGTAACTTAATTAACGACATCCCAAATATGTACGTGGGTCTGCAAAATTTCATTGCCCAACTTCCGCATCGCTACCCAGAGTTAGAGAACCTGCAAATTGTGGAGTCTTTGGTGACCAATGCCAAAAACCAAGTGATTGGTATGGGGGAAACCGTAGTCAAAGGCTCGCTGGCGTCTCTCGTGAGTATCGCGACACTGGCTGTTTACTTGATTTTGGTGCCGTTATTGGTGTTTTTCTTGCTCAAAGATAAGCGCGAAATGATCGACATGGCCAGCGGTATGTTGCCGCGTAACCGTCGCTTGGCGAACAAGGTATGGCATGAGATGAATGAACAGATCTCAAACTATATCCGAGGCAAAGTCATGGAAATCTTGATAGTGGGTGGCGTGAGTTACATTACTTTCGCCATTCTTGACCTGCGTTACTCGGTATTATTGGCCGTGGCGGTGGGGCTGTCAGTATTGATTCCTTATATTGGCGCGGCGGCCGTAACGGTTCCGGTGGCCATTGTGGGCTTGTTCCAATGGGGACTCACCCCCCCATTTTACTGGTTACTGATTGCGTACGGTATTATTCAAGCTCTTGACGGCAATGTGCTCGTACCTGTGCTATTTTCTGAAGCGGTAAACCTGCACCCAGTTGCCATCATTGTGGCTGTGTTAGTGTTTGGTGGCTTGTGGGGATTTTGGGGCGTATTTTTCGCTATTCCGCTGGCAACGTTAGTCAAAGCCGTTTGGAATGCACTGCCCAGCCATGAAGAAGAAATGACTGAATAGTTTTTCAAAATATAGCAATGAGCTGCATATTAAGCCCCGAAGCGCCAGTTTTGGGGCTTTTTGTTTATCAATAAGTTGACAGCGCAAGGGGCAATAGAATTTACTTAACAGGGAAATGTAAGATATTTCTTAAGAAAACGTTGGTCTGGGCGATAACAACATTAACTATTATAACAATAATGCTTGCTGACTAATTTGAGGGATACTATGAAATTTAGCCAAAAAATTGTTGCGGCTTCATCTGCATTGCTCTTGGTCACTGTGACTCTGTTGTCTATACAACAGTTGAGTACGGTGAAAGAGGAAGTGGAGGCTCTGGTCGATACCAGTCTGACTGAGATGGTTAAAGGGGTGAAAAATACTGTCGCATCAGAGATGCAGAGTAAAAAATCGTTGGCGCAGTCCACGACAGAAGTGATTGAACTTGATCCGCAAAATCGCGAATGGGTGAAAGAGGTTCTGGAGAAGCCTGAGTTGAAAGGCAGTTTTTTAGCCGTGGGTTTTGGCTATGAAACCGATGGTTTTGTCGTGGAAAACGATGACGGTTGGGAAGCAGGGCCTGATTATGACCCGCGTGTCCGTCCTTGGTACAAAGATGCTAAAGCGCAAGGTTCGCTGGTGGTTACTGCTCCATATATTGATGTATCTTCTAAGAAGGTCATCATCTCAATCGGGACTCCAGTCAAAGAGAATGGCAAATTCATGGCGGGTATGTTCTACGACCTTGAGTTGGGCGGGCTTGCTGACCTGGTGAACAGCGTAAATTTACTCGATGCAGGGTACCTATTTATTGTCACGGCAGATGGAACGACGATCGCCCACCCTGATGCGGCGAACAATGGTGAAAACCTCACCAAGTATCTCCCTCAAGCAAAAGTTCAAACAGGCAATCAACGTTTCGAACACGATGGCAAAAAGCTACTGGTTCACTTTACCGAAGTGCCGTCAGAGAACTGGTATATAGGGGCCGTTGTTGACGAGGACATCGCTTTCTCTGCCGTTGCTGATATGCGAAACAGTTCGATTATTTATGTCATTATCGGTGTGGTATTGAGTGTGGTGGTGTTGAGCTTCTTGATTAAAGCTCTGATGCGCCCATTGACGGTATTGAATGATGCGATTAAAGATGTCGCCTCGGGTCAAGGCGATCTCACCAAGCGCTTGGATACCAATACCGACAAAGAATTTGCTGAACTGGCCGAAGGATTTAATACCTTTACTCAAACCCTGCAGACACAGATCCAGCAATCGAAAGCGATTGGTGCAGAGATTTTACGTGGAACCGAAATGACGGTGTCAGGCGTACAAGAGTCGGCAACTGCCATGCGCAGTCAGTTGGAAGAACTCGAGCAATTGGCAACCGCAATGAACGAAATGGCGGTCACGGCAACAGAAGTCGCCAATAATGCTCAAGGCGCTGCAGCGGCAGCAAAAGAAGCGGATGAGGCGACACAGGATGGCTCATCGGTTGTGAGTGATACGACAGCATCGATTGGCAACTTGGCCGCCCGCATCGATCAAGCGGTAGAAGAAGTTCATGGTTTGGAGTCTGCGACGGCTAACATTGAAACGATTTTAAAAGTGATTAACGATATCGCGGACCAAACCAATCTCTTGGCATTAAACGCCGCGATTGAGGCGGCCCGCGCGGGTGAGTCTGGTCGTGGTTTCGCCGTGGTGGCCGATGAGGTACGCACGTTGGCGCAGCGTACTCAAGAGTCAACCACGGAAATCCGTAACATGATTGAGCAGCTTCAAGCGGGCGCGAGCTCGGTATCTGCCGCGATGAGTGAGAGTAAAACCACAGCTATTGATGCCGTAGACAAAGCGCAAGCAGCGGATGGGGCTCTGCAACGTATTCGTGATGCTATTCAACGTATCAGTGATATGAATATGCAGATTGCGTCTGCGGCGGAAGAGCAAAGCTTAGTCGCGGAAGAAATCAATAGTAATACGGTTAAGATTAAAGATCTCTCCACTCAAGTGGCCGATTCTGCCGATAACTCTAACATCGCCATGCAAGCGCAAACTGAAAACGTACGCGAGCAAGATGCGATACTGAACAAGTTTATTGTTTAGAATTGAGTAATAACAAAAAACGCCAGCGAATTCGCTGGCGTTTTGGTTTCAATCGTTATTGGTTGTTGAGGTAATCCAGTACGACTTGGTGATGATCTTTGGTTTTGAACTTGTTAAATACATGCTCGATAACGCCTTGCTCATCAATCAAAAAACTGATGCGGTGCAGGCCGTCATAAATTTTACCCATAAACTTCTTTTCACCCCATACACCGAACTGTTCGGCAACCGCATGGTCTTCATCAGACAACAGAGTGAAGTTAAGCTCGTCGCGCTCAATGAATTTCCCCAAGCGCTTAACTGGGTCAATACTCACGCCCAGAACCGCAACGTTGTGCTTGTCTAACTCCGCCTTAATATCGCGAAGCCCTTGAGCTTGAACGGTACAACCTGGTGTCATGGCTTTTGGATAAAAGTAAAAGAGGACCTTCTTTCCTTGGAAATCGTTCAAGGTTACGGTTTCGCCGTTTTGGTCAAGAAGAGAGAACTCAGGAGCGGGAGTGCCTGCTGTCAGAGTATTCATGAAGATTCCTTTTTTATTGACTGTTTTTTATAAAGTTTAGTGAGCCATGAACGGCCAAAGAGCGACAGAGCGTATCGAACTCTTCTTGCAGTTGCATCAGATTACATTCCGATTCAACGGTGGCCGTAATAGCAATATGAAACTGGTCGCTCTGAGAATCGACTTTCCCTTTATCTATGGTTTGTGCGCTCAGTGAGGAGAGACCAATCTCTTTTTCTGCGAAAAAGTTGGTGAACTTTTCCGTTAATCCGGGTTTGTCTTCAGACTCAACAAATACTTCTAACGTGTACGTGTGGTTGAGATGAGCATGAGGAGATGTACGTTTCATGATAGTAATAAGATCATGCTCTTGACCAAGCAGTGGCAGCGTTGTCTCGACGCGAGTGGCGGCGGCATTTGTGCCAGAAAGGAGCATGATCAAGGTAAATTCGTTGCCGAATAAAGCGATACGACTGTCAACAATATTGCATCCAGACTGAGTGACCAGGTGTACCACTTGATTGCATACCCCTGGGCGATCGGTTCCAACCGCTGTAATCACCAGATGTTGAGTCATAGTTTCACTCTTATCAAAGTTATGTTTATTAACCAGATAGCTTAGCACAGAAGAGTCGGATAAAAATGGTTGCTATACGCTTTTCTTGTCTTGTGTGGTGGTATTTTGTCCCGCCTCGTTAGAGCTCGATCAATTCTCACGTCAGACTGACACACGAGCAAATAAGAAGCGTAATTTGCCAGATATCTAACATCTGATAAATATTCATTCATTTAGGTGATTTAAGCGGCGTTAAGCGCTTGTCTTTTTCAATCGCCTTACAGTACCATGCGATGAGTAACTATTTTAGGGAGAAGGACATGTTTTCAGGAAGTATTGTAGCGTTAATTACACCGTTTAATCTCGATGGAGAAGTAGACTACGTTAGCCTGAAGAAGCTGGTCGAGTACCATGTAGCAGCGGGTAGCGACGGTATTGTAGCAGTAGGTACGACCGGTGAGTCATCAACGTTAACAATTGAAGAGCATGTCAAAGTGGTCATGAAAACGGTTGAGTTTGCTGATGGCCGTATTCCGGTAATCGCGGGCACTGGTGCGAATGCGACCCACGAGTCCGTTACCTTTAGCCGTTTACTGAACAACTCAGGTATCGCTGGTTGTTTGAGTGTAACGCCTTACTACAACAAACCGACTCAAGAAGGGCTTTTCCAGCACTATAAAGCGATAGCCGAAGAGAGCGACGTTCCTCAAATTCTTTATAATGTCCCTGGACGTACTGCGGTAGACCTATTACCAGAGACAGTGGCGCGTCTTGCTGAAATCGACAGTATTGTTGCGCTCAAAGATGCGACGGGCGATCTAAGCCGAATTGCTATTCATCGTGAACTTTGTGGCGAAGATTTTATCTTACTTAGTGGCGATGACTCGACCGGGCTCGATTTTGTTAAGCAAGGTGGTCAGGGTGTTATCTCAGTGACCAATAATATTGCCGCTGAAGATATGGCGAAGATGTTCCGTTTGGCCCGTGAAGGTAAGTTCGAAGAGGCGGAAATCATCAACCAGCGTTTGATGCCATTGCATGAAAACCTGTTTATCGAGTCGAGTCCAATCCCAGTTAAGTGGGCGGCCCATAAAATGGGGTTAATTGAGCATGGTGGTCTGCGTTTGCCATTGACTGAACTGTCCGAGCAAGCTCGACCAATTGTTGCACAAGCCATGACCGAGGCTTGCATTTATTAAGTTTTAGATACCTTGCCGAGCATCGCTCGGCAAATGATTTTCAGGAGTTTCAATGAAATTTTCTCACCAGCTAGTTCTCAGTTCGCTAGCTGTTTTTGTTTTGAGTGCGTGTTCCGGCAGTGCGACTCAACGTCGTCAGGCAAAAGACGATTTTGAGTATCTCGATTCCCCACCGTTGAAAGCGTGGAGTTTACCTGACGACGCTCAAGCTCAGTTTTACGCCAATTATCAAATCCCGCAAGGTGAATTTACTGGTGGTACTGGACGAGAGGTGGATATTCGTCCCCCTCAGCAAGTTCTAGAGCTTATTCCTGGCGCGAGAGCAGAGCGTAAAAGAGGGGAAACCACGTTATGGCTGCTACGTGAAGACGAGTTGGATAAAGTTTGGCAAACTGCGCAAAAGATGTTGAATGAACGAGCTATTAAGATTCGTCAAGAAACACCAACTCGCATCGAAACCGATTGGGTGACATGGGTTTCAGAAGATGAGGATCTTGAAATTGGTTCACGTTATCAGATTGACCGCGTCGCTTCGGCAGGTCGTCATGGCTTTAGAATTTCGCTGATTGACTGGCGTGAAGGCGGCAAGCAACGTCCGGTGACGGCCACCAATAAAGAGCGTTACAACGCATTGATGACCAATCTAGTCACAGCACGTTACGATCTCGACCTACGTGAGGAAGCCGCACGTAAAGCCGAGCAGTTGGTGAAGAAAATTCAGGTCACAATGGGGTCAGACCGAAGTGGATTCCCAGTGATCATCGCGCGTTCTTCCTACAATGTATTGTGGAACCGTCTTCCAACTCTGTTACCTAAGATGGGCTTTACACTCGAAGAACGTAACCAATCTCAAGGGACAATCAAAGCTAAGTACGCGTCCCCAGATGATGCGTTCTGGAATGACATTGGTGTACAACCTATCGATTTGGCTCCAGGCTCTTACACCTTCCTGTTTGGGGATTTAGGTAACCGAACTTCAATCAACGTGACTGACTCAACGGGTAAACCGGTGGAGGAAAAACTGTTGGAAGATATGGTGCCCGTACTGGCCGCGACAGCGGACAAGCTCAGCCAATAAACACCTGGCTCAAATAAAAAAGCTGACATCACGTCAGCTTTTTTATTGTCTGGTGAGCAGCAGATTGGTCTTAGAGGACCATCGCCGCAATCCAACCGAAGAGGATCAGTGGGATATTATAGTGGATAAACGTTGGAACCACGGTTTCCCAAATATGTTCGTGTTGGCCATCGGCGTTTAGGCCAGATGTAGGACCTAAGGTTGAGTCCGAAGCAGGTGAACCAGCATCACCCAGAGCGGCAGCGGTGCCGACCAACGCGACGGTGGCCATTGGTGAAAAACCAAATGCAGCGGCGAGTGGAACGTAAATTGTGGCAATAATAGGGATAGTCGAAAACGAAGAACCGATTCCCATGGTAACCAACAGTCCGACCACCAGCATCAATAGTGCAGCTAGCGGTTTGTTGTCTCCAATGCTGGTCGACAGCGCTTCAACCAGTGATTCTACGCCACCTGTTTGCTTCATTACCGCTGCAAAACCAGCCGCAGCAATCATGATGAAACCAATCATGGCCATCATATGTACGCCTTTGGTAAATACATCGTGTGTCTCTTTCCAAGCGATAACCCCACCAAAAGTGAACACCATAAAGCCTGCCAAACCTCCAACAATCATTGAGCCAGTCAACAATTGGGCGCTCAGTGCGACAACAATACCCACAGCCGCGACCAGAACGTTCTTCTTATCGATTGAGCTGGTGTCGTCTTCAACGTGAGTGAGCTCTGTTTCTGGATAGTGGCGCGGTTTACGGTAGCTAAAGAAGATCGCGGTGACTAACCCAAACACCATACCTGCAGCAGGGAGCAACATCGCCACCGGCACTTGGCTCGCGACGACATTATCGAGGCCATTGTCGTGGAGATTTTTTAGCAGAATATTGTTGAGGAAAATACCACCGAAACCGATGGGCAGCACCATGTAAGGGGTCACTAAGCCAAAAGTTAACACACAGGCGATCATACGGCGGTCAAGGTTGAGTTTGGCAAACACGCCCAAAAGTGGTGGAACTAAAATTGGAATGAAAGCGATATGCACTGGAATCACGTTTTGTGACGACATGGTCACTAAAACCAAGGCAACCAGAACGGCGTACTTCAAACCTGTGGAGGCATGAGGATTTTCTTTGCCGTGGATGCGTTTAATCACGCTATTTGCGAGCAGGTCTGTGATACCTGAACGTGAGATGGCGACGGCGAATGTACCGAGCATTGCGTAGCTCAAAGCGATGGTTGCGCCGCCGCCGAGACCACTTTCAAAAGAAGCAATCGCTTGATTTAAGTCCATACCGGAGACCAAACCGCCGACAATGGCACTGAATGTCAATGCGACGACGACATTCACCCGCATTAGGGCTAGCGCCAGCATAATGCATACAGAAATGACAACAGGGTTCATAATATTCTCGTGTGTTGTGTTTACTTTTTATTGTGTTTATTCGGCATTGGGCTCGACAAGTGGCCAGCCACCGAGGGCTTTCCACTTATTGACAATGCCGCAAAAGAGCTCGGCCGTTTTTTGGGTATCATAAAGGGCTGAGTGGGCTTCTTTGTTGTCGAAGTCCATCCCCGCGGCTTTGCAGGCTTTTGCCAAAACGGTTTGACCGTAAGCAAGGCCACTTAGAGCGGCGGTATCAAAGGTGGCAAAGGGATGAAACGGGACGCGTTTTAGCTTGCTGCGCTCACTGGCTTCCATAACGAAGCTGTGATCAAAATTGGCGTTGTGAGCGACGATGATTGCGCGACTGCAATCGGCCGCTTTCTGCTCTTTGCGCACCAGCTTATAGATCTCTTTTAGGGCTTCGGATTCTGTCACTGCGCCACGAAGCGGGCTGAAAGGGTCACGAATACCATTGAACTCGAGCGCTTCTTTTTCTAAGTTGGCGCCCTCAAAAGGTTCGACGTGAAAATGAACGGTTGACGCGGGTGACAATTCGCCGTTTTCATCCATTTTTAGCGTTATTGCGCAGATCTCGAGTAGGGCATCTGTCTTAGCATTAAAGCCAGCCGTCTCAACATCGATGACAACAGGAAAGTAGCCACGAAATCGTTTTTTTAGCGTCAAAGCTTCGTTTTCAATAGTCATGTGTGCTTCATTTTATGTGACAGGGCTGGCATTATTGCAGATTCTTTACCTAAGAAAAACCGTTAATCCTGAATGAAAATGAATCACTGGTAATTTGTACTATACAAATGTATTGGCGTAGTTTTTGCTTACCTATCAGAGCAGAGAATCGAGCGGCAAATTTGAGCGGCTCAGGCAAGTGAAGAGATTAAGTGCAGTATGAATAAGTTGTTTGCTACCACAATCGCGACCGTATTAGCGTCATTCAGTGTCAACGCCATGGCGTTGGATAAGCACTATGTCGCTAAACCGACGCAGTCAACGTGGCAAATGGTTGCCAATACCCCTTTGGAGTGTCGCTTAGTCCACCCGATCCCTAACTATGGGGATGCGGTTTTTTCCTCCTATGCGAGTAAAAAAATCAACCTAGATTTTGAACTTAAAATGAAGCGCCCGATGGGGAAAACTCGCGATGTGAGCTTAGTATCAATGCCACCTGCTTGGCGTCCTGGTGAGGGCGCTGACCGCTTAACCACGATTCGTTTTTTCCAGCAATTTGACGGCTATGTGGGTGGACAAACCGCTTGGAACATCTTGAGCGAGCTGGAAAAGGGCCGTTACCCTACGTTCAGTTACCAAGAATGGCGCAGTAGTGATGAGCGAATTGAAATTGGTCTGTCGTCCGTGCTATTTCAGCCTTCCTATAACGTGTTCAGTGACTGTATCGCTAACTTGCTTCCGTATAGCTTTGAAGATATTGCATTTACCATTCTGCACTATGATCGAACCAGTGTGGAACTCAACAAACAATCACAAAAGCGCTTGGCTCAAATTGCCGAGTACATTAAGCATAATCAAGATATCGATTTGGTCTTAGTGTCGACTTATACCGACGCAGTTGACAGCAAAAGTGTCAGCCAAAGCTTGTCTGAAAGGCGAGCAGAAGTATTACAAAACTACTTTAAATCCCTAGGCTTGCCCGAAGATAGAATTCAAGTTCAAGGTTATGGTAAACGTCGTCCTATTGATGATAATGCTTCGCCGCTTGGCCGAGACAAGAACCGTCGTGTGGTTATTTCACTCGGTCGGACTCAGGTTTAGAGCACCGATTTATCGAAAGCCAGTTTATGCTGGCTTTTTTTAGTTGAGTTGGAACTTGGCGATGAGGTTGCAGTTCGCTGCACTATCGAAATCTTGTACTAAGTGCGCGATTTCAGGATTGGGATGGCGCTTTATAAACTCGACTAGCGCTTTTTTGCAGCACCCGAGAGTATCGACGAATGCATCGCAGTGGCTGTTTGGGCATTGAGGAAGTAAGGTGAGGACTTTTTCTGAGGCAAGTTGTAAATACTTGAGTTCATAACCCGAGTCGCCGATGCTACGCCAAAACTGAGCCATGTTGTGGCAAGAGATCACAGAAATAACCAAGCGGTCTTCTAGTTCAATTTGTTCACTGTGACTGATCTCTTCACTTAAGGTGAGCGCTTGTTGGTAATGAAGGACACCTCTCAGATGGTCCCCATCACGTAGCGCAAGGTCTGCAATGAGCGTGTGTCTCTCCCAGTCGTTAATCGTCATGATCATCTCCTCCAGTAACCATACGAAGGTTAATTGATAATCATTATCAAGTAAAGCTAAATAAACAAGAGCAGCTAAACACTGCTCTTGTTGCCATGCTCTATTATCCTTCCAAGCCCGCTGTCGCTTGCTTGTTTTGAATCAGTTCAATCATGTAGCCGTCTGGGTCTTTAACGAAGGCAATATGGGTGGTACCGCCCTTCACTGGACCTGGCTCACGCGTTACATTGCCACCCGCAGCCTTGATTGCATCACAAGTCGAGTAGATATCGTCTACACCGATAGCAATATGACCAAATGCACTACCGAGATCGTACTCGGTGGTTCCCCAGTTGTAGGTGAGTTCAATGACCGCGCCTTGAGACTCATCACCGTAGCCAAGAAAAGCCAAAGTGTACTCATACTCTTTATTTTCATTGGTGCGCAGTAGTTGCATGCCCATAACTTCGGTATAGAACTGGATCGATTTATCGAGATCGCCAACTCGAAGCATAGTGTGTAAAATTCTGCCGTTTGACATTGCCTTGCTCTCCTAGTTTTCTGGGTATACTTTGTCTTTGTACTCACAAAGATCTTCAATAATACAACTGCCACATCGTGGTTTACGCGCGACACAAGTATAGCGGCCGTGCAGTATCAGCCAGTGGTGGACATCGAGTTTGAACTCTTTGGGTACCACTTTGAGCAGTTTCTCTTCAACCTGATCGACGTTTTTACCCATCGCGAACTTAGTACGATTTGACACACGATAGATATGGGTATCGACGGCGATTGTTGGCCAACCAAAAGCTGTATTGAGTACCACATTGGCGGTTTTACGCCCAACGCCAGGCAGCGCTTCGAGCGCGTCTCGATCTTCAGGGACTTCGCCGTGGTGTTTCTCGATTAAGATTTGACAGGTTTTAATGACGTTTTCAGCTTTGGAGTTAAAAAGGCCAATGGTCTTAATATACTCTTTCACGCCCTCAACGCCGAGATTGAGTAATGCTTGCGGTGTATTGGCGACTGGGTAGAGTTTATCGGTCGCTTTATTCACGCTGACGTCTGTCGCCTGCGCCGACAACAATACCGCAATCAAAAGCTCGAACGGTGTACTCCAGTTAAGCTCGGTTTGAGGGTTAGGATTGTTTTCTCGCAGGCGTTCTAGTATGAGTCTTCGCTTTTCTTTATTCATGTAGAGCTAACTTCCGGTGCAAATGCCAATTGGGTGATTGGTCTACTAGGCGTTGGTGACACGAGCACGTTCAATAGTTTGTTTCTTTTTCGGCTGACGCGCTTCGAGCTGTTTATCTATGATGTTTTTTACTGCTATCAACAGGCCAACTCCGATAAAAGCCCCTGGCGGTAGCAGCGCGAGTAGGAAGCTATTATCGAACTGGAACACCTCGATACGCAGGGATTGTGCCCAAGAGCCAAGGAGTAAGTCGGCGCCATCAAATAGCGTACCGTTACCGATTAATTCACGCATTGCACCGAGCAAGACCAAGACACTGGTCATGCCAAGGCCCATCCAGAAACCATCCTGAGCGGCTGGGATAACGTCATTCTTAGATGCGAACGCTTCAGCGCGACCGATGATGATACAGTTGGTGACGATTAGTGGAATAAAAATACCAAGCGATAAGTAGAGGCCGTATGCGTACGCATTCATTAGTAATTGTACGCAAGTCACTAAGGCGGCAATGATCATCACAAATACGGGAATGCGCACCTCTTTTGGCACATAGTCGCGTACTAAAGAAACCGTGACGTTAGAACCAACTAAAACCAGCAAGGTGGCGATACCTAAACCCAGTGCGTTGGTGACAGTAGACGACACGGCCAGCAATGGGCATAGCCCCAACAGCTGCACTAAGGCAGGGTTGTTGTCCCATAAACCATTCTTAATTAGGGTTTTATGTTCACTCATTGTTGCCTCCACAATTGAGTGGTTGGGCGAGAATTTGCTCTCGATTAGCGTTGACATATTGGACAGTACGTTTAACCGCATTGACCACGGCGCGTGGCGTAATGGTGGCGCCAGTAAACTGATCAAATTGACCACCATCTTTGCGCACGGCCCATTGAGCTAAATTGTCTTCGTTGACGGATTTACCGGCAAAGCTCAAAACCCAGTCGGTGATACGCAAATCGATTTTATCGCCTAATCCCGGTGTCTCTTGATGGCTTAATACTCGAGTTCCTGTAATGGTCCCCGTTTGGTCTACCCCAACAATGATTTTAATCGCACCATTGTAACCATCGGGCGCGATGGCTTCTATCGCTAGCGCAGAAGGTGCTCCGTTTAAACTTGCCAGATAAACAGGCGTAGGCTGTGAGCTACCAAGTTCAGGAGCCGTTACCAAGGTGCAGGCTCGATAGAGCTCATTGTCATGCAGTTGATGGGGAATGACTTGATTGAGTACCGACAGTAACTGCTTTTGTTCTTGGAGGCGGATTTGGTTTTGAGTCAGCGCGTGGGTGAGTGCCACTACGCCAGTAGACGCACAAGCAAAAATCGCAAGAACAAGGCCGTTTTTTCGAATCGCATTGATCATTGAGACTCCTTAATGTCCGTAAGTTCTTGGTTTGGTGTAGTAGTCAATCAAGGGAACGCACATATTTCCAAGCAACACAGCAAAGGCGATACCATCTGGGAACCCGCCCCAACTACGAATGATAAACACCATCGCACCAATAAATGCGCCAAAGATCAAGCGTCCTTTCACCGTAGTAGACGCGGACACTGGGTCTGTCGCAATAAAAAAGGCACCGATCATGGTGGCCCCCGATAACAAGTGAATCACCGGTGAGGCGGTCGTACCCGGTGCGATGAGCATGAATACGCCACTTAATACGCTTAAACCGACCAAGAATCCCACCGGGATATGCCAATTGATCACTCGTAACTTGATAAGCGCTAACCCGCCAGCAAGATAGGCGAGGTTCACCCACTCCCAGCCGATACCAGCTAAACCGCCAAATTGCGGTGCTGACATAGCTTCACTGAGTGTGTTACCTGCACGCATTGAGGTTTTTAGAGCATCGAGTGGCGTCGCCATGGTAATACCGTCAATGCCGGTTCTCAGTTGTTGTAGTGACAAACCTTCTAAGTTTAATCCGGTAAAGATCAATGAAAAGGCATCGCCGCTTGTTATCGTGGTGGCTTGTAACTCAGTTGGTGAGATCCAGCTGGTCATTTGTACCGGGAAAGAAATGAGCAAGACGACGTACGCGACCATGGCTGGGTTAAATAGGTTTTGGCCAATGCCGCCGTATAGGTGCTTGGCAATCACGATAGCGAACACTAAGCCAATGGCCAAAATCCACCAAGGTGACAAAGGAGGAATCGCAACCGCTAGCAACCAAGCCGTCACGAGGGCACTATTGTCTCTTAATGCGGCGAGGGGAGAACGTTTTCTTACCAGCATAACCAATGCTTCTAAGCTAAGTGCAATCACCAGCGCGAGCATAAGTTGTATGATGGTCCCCCAGCCGAAAAAATAGCTCTGTGTGACTAAGCCGGGAAGGGCGCATATGGCCACCCACTTCATCAAATCAGGAGTGCTTCTGCGGTTATGCGCATGGGGTGAGCTGGCAATAAAAAAGGCCACTACTCTTTCTCCTCAAATTGTTTTTGTTGTTCTTTTTCTGCTTTACGCGCTTTGGCGCGGGCAATAGCGGCGGCGACGGCGGCTTTCTTGCCATCTTCGGCTGATGGCTCACTCGATGGCTGAGTGTTATCGCTATCTTGCTGCGTTTGCTCTGCTTTACGCGCTTTGGCGCGGGTAATAGCGGCGGCGACGGCGGCTTTCTTGCCATCTTCAGTTGGTGGCTCACTCGATGGCTGAGCGTTATCGCTATCTTGCTGCGTTTGCTCTGCTTTACGCGCTTTGGCGCGGGCGATGGCGGCGGCGACAGCATCTTTCTTTTGCTCGCTTTCGCCTGCGGTGTCTGCTTGCTGCTCTTTTTGCGCTTTTCGCTCGCGAGCTTGGCGTTTGCGCTCTTCGCGAAGTTTCGCCATTTCAGAATTATCTGGCTCTAGGTTTCCTTGCTCTAACGCCGCTGCTTGCTTGGCTTTTGCTTTTGCGATAGCAGCGGCGACTGCAGGTTTAACCGCAGCTGAATCGGACTCTTTATCTGCTTTCTGCGCTTTGACGCGAGCAATGGCGGCGGCGATGGCATCATCACTGTCGGTCTTTTTCATCTCTTTACGACGATCTTCGGCCGCTTTTTTAAAGCGGTTCTCGCGCTGCGCTTTGTCGCGCTCAAGCCTGGCTTTCTTCTCTTCGAAGCGTACTTTCGCGCGCTCTGCCGCTTCGGCCTCTTCTTTGCGGGTACGGATTTCCGCTTTTGCCTGACGATAGTATTGCACGAGAGGAATTTCACTCGGGCAAACAAAGGCACAGGCTCCACATTCGATACAGTCTTTTAGATTCAGCTCTTGGCACTTGTCGTACTCTTCTGCTTTCGCATGCCATTGCAATTGTTGAGGAAGCAAAGAGGCCGGACAGACCTCCGCACATTGACCGCAGCGGATACAAGCCATTTCGTGCTCGCTAGGCGCGATTTCCTTGCGTGTGGGGGCCAAAATACAATTAGAGGTTTTGGTAATTGGGACGTTAGCGTGAGGGAGCGTAAAGCCCATCATAGGCCCACCCATGATCAAACGCGGTAAACGTTTGTCTGCTTGATAGCCAAACTCGTCGAGCAGCGCTTTGACAGGTGTACCAAGCAATGTCCAAACATTACGAGGCTGTTGGAACGTATTTCCAGTTAAAGTCACCACGCGCTCGATTAACGCTTCTCCGTCACAAACCGCGCGCTTAATCGCATGCAGTGACCCGACGTTTTGAACCATAAGACCAATGTCGGCGGGGATCCCACCATTGGGTACTTCTTTGTTGGTGAGCAGCTTGATGAGCTGCTTTTCCCCTCCTGAAGGGTATTTAGTTGGAATGACACGGATGATCACATGCTTGTTTTGAGCCGCTTTTTGTAACGCTTCGATCGCTTGAGGTTTGTTGTCCTCGATACCGATGACGGTCAACTTGGGCTTTAGGATATGTTCGACAATCTCGATACCTTGAATGATTTCATCAGCGTGCTCGCGCATCAAGCTATCATCAGCGGTGATATAAGGTTCGCATTCGGCCGCGTTGACGATCAGGATCTCTGTTCGCGCAAGACCGGATTGGATTTTTTTAGCGGTAGGAAAACCGGCTCCGCCCATACCTGAAACACCTGCTTGGCGAATCTTTTCAATTAACTCATCGGGTGTGTAGTCGCCGAAATTTGGCCACGGATCGCGTTCAAGCCACTGATCGTTGAAATCGGGCTTAAGGACAACACACATTTCTTCAAGCCCGGAAGGATGGGCTGTCGTTCTTTTCTCTATCGCGACAATTGTGCCCGACGTCGGTGCGTGTACGGGGAGCATAAAGCTGGTGTCGTACTTAGTTAGCGGCTGACCTTTAAGCACCTGTTGACCGACGGTCACCGTGAGCATACCAGGCTTGCCGATATGCTGTTTGATGGGCAGTACTATTTCGTTGGCGATACTGGCTCGCGTGAGTGCTGTTTTCAGCGACTGGGCTTTGTTCTCAGCAGGGTGAATACCGCCGGGGAAATTCCAAAGGGCGCCCGATTGAATTTGTTCGATTAATGACAACATACCAGTCCTTAATTCACGCTATTCTGCTTAGTGGCAGAATCGGTAATATCAACAACAGGAATGGCGTCCATCTGCCACTTCCAGTTCTCAGTAGTCGTTGCTACTGGAATCATCTCAATACAGTCTGTTGGGCAGGGGGCGACACATAAGTCACAACCGGTACACTCGTCCTTGATTACTGTGTGCAGTGCTTTGGTGCCGCCAACGATGGCATCAACAGGGCAAGCTTGAATACATTTAGTGCAGCCAATACACATATCTTCATGAATAAAGGCGACCGTTTTAACCGCGTTGTCCAAGTCATGAGCAGAGTCTGGAGCATCAACGCCCATCAGATCGGCTAACTTTTCAATCGCCGCTTGTCCGCCAGGAGGACACTTATTGATATCGTCACCATTGGCAATCGCTTCGGCATAGGGGCGACAACCCGGGTAGCCGCACTGACCGCATTGGGTTTGAGGCAGAATGCCATCGATCTGATCCACAATCGGGTCGGCCTCGACTTTAAAGCGAATGGAAGCAAAACCGAGTGCGGCACCAAATATAGCCGCTAGCGCTACGATAGCGATAATTGCGATAAGAATTGCACTCATTACAATGTCACCAAACCGGTAAAGCCCATAAAGGCAAGCGACATCAAGCCCGCGGTAATCATGGCAATGGAAGCGCCTTTAAATGGCATAGGCACATCGGCGGCGGCAATTCGCTCGCGCATCGATGCGAACAGCACCAAGACTAAAGAAAAACCGACAGCCGCACCGAAGCCGTAAATGATCGATTCAATGAAATTGTGGTTTTCATTGATGTTGAGTAGCGCCACACCCAAAACGGCACAGTTGGTGGTGATCAGGGGCAAGAAGATACCTAATAGGCGATAGAGGGTTGGGCTGGTTTTGTGCACCACCATTTCGGTGAACTGAACCACAACCGCAATCACCAAGATAAAGCTCATGGTGCGTAAATACTGTAAATTAAGCGGCTCTAGAATGTAGCTTTCGACTAGGTATGCGCACACAGAGGCGAGGGTTAAGACGAACGTTGTCGCCAACCCCATTCCTATGGCTGTTTCGAGTTTCTTTGAAACGCCCATAAATGGACACAAGCCCAAGAACTTCACCAGTACAAAGTTGTTGACCAGCACTGTGCCAACCAACAACAAAAGATATTCGGTCATAGTTATTTATAGTAAGGAATCCGATCTCGATATTATCTCGCTTTGCTTGCTCAATAACAACCAAGGAAAGATAAGGTTTTATGTTGTTGAGTGATAAATATACGAAATTGTACCGAAAAAGTTGAGTCGCGTTGCCGCTAAAGCGGCTTGTTTGCAGCCATGACCGGGTGTTGCCGGGCGATCCCTAACGTTATCGAATTAATATCCTCTGAAGAAGCCGCCATCTAACAGAATGTTTTGCCCGGTCATGTGGTTGGTCAGCGGCCCCAGTAAACCGTGAACAGCGTCGACAACATCTTGTACTGACGCATACTTTTTTAATGGCACGTTGGAGACTTCGCGAGACATCTGTTGGTCAAAATCAACGTGATTTGCGAGCGCTTTCGCGCGTAACTTGTCGGTATAACTCTCGGTCATCACTCCTCCAAGTGATAAGGTGTTGACTGAGATCCCCAGTTCCCCGAGCCCTAGCGCTAAGGTCTTGGCTTGGCCTAACCAAGCACTGCGCAAACAGTTGTTAGTGCTGTAATTTTCCAATGCGCTCTTACTGCTTAACCCAGAAAGAAAAACCAGCTTAGCGCCGCGGTTTAAACGTTCCTGCTCGACTAAGTATTTCAACAGCCCAAGCGGGCGAATAAAATAATGATTGTAGAGCTCTTGCCAAGTCTGGTTATCGGGGAAAAGCGAACTCGATGGGGGGATTCGAGGGATGATAAAAACGACTCTATCGATTTGATTGAGTTGTGAGATCTGTTTGGCCGCTTTACCGACACTGTGTTCACTAAAGAAATCAAGCTCAATTGCATTCGCTTTATTCGGGAGTGATTGACAAAGCTGAGACAGTTTATCGACGTTTCTACCCGTTAGAATCAGTTCATCATCAAGAGACTGAGCGATAGCGCTCCCCATTCCACTGGTGGCGCACGTGATCAATGTCGTTGTCATAACGACTTCCCTCCAGAAATAGTATCGACTAAGTTGTTCTTATAGTGATTGCTGACTTTGATATCTAACGTCCGCTGCTTAATGTTGAGCTTAACCACGTAGCCCTCTTTGAGAGACTTGATGTCTGAACATTCACCGTTGGCGAGTATGTCTCGATTGACCAATGTCGAGCGATTGAGCCGAACCAAAGGCAACGAGAACGAATGTTCTAAGTCAGAGAGTGAGCATTTGATCTTGTTTGACAAGCCCGTCTTGTATATCAGCTCTGAGTAGGGGTGCTTATAGACCACAACCACTATGTCGTCATTGATCGCAAAGTAGCGTTTATTGTTGTTCACCACCTTATGTATGTTGGCGAGGTTTTGTTCTGTTTCGCTGCGTTTGCCTGTTGATTTATCTAACTCCTTTTGGGCCATAGGCTCATCGATGCGGCACAGCCAGCAGTGCAACAAAAAAGCGCCGATGGACAACATTATGGCCAAAATGACGACCCAGACAGGGCTGTTAAACAGTGTTCTGTTGCCTTTCGATATAAAAAAGTCGACGACCGCCAAGCTTTTACTCGCGACCTGAATAGGGACAGACCCGGTTCTTAAATCCAAGTTAGACGCATTGGCGGTTAAAAGCGTAACCGATGCCCCTTGAGTGCAGTGTTCAGTCGTATCTCTATTATCAAACGCGAGACTATTTATCGTGACTCGAATGCAGATATGGGCATCAATATCAGAGTCATGATAGGCGACAAGAAAGGCCTCCAAACTTGACTCAATACCACGGATATTAAATGTGTAAACATCATCTAGAAAGGAGTCGGTTTGAGTCCAAGCAGTGATTAAAGAAGCCGCTAATTTAAAATCGGGCTGCTTATTGTTTGCTAGATGGTAGTATCCGTATAAATAAGCAACCTGACTGAATAGTAATATCGGCCAAATAATCATGATTGATTTAAATGGAGAAGCGGATTTTCTCATTTTATTATCGAGATAATTGGTCAACAAGAATATTACCTTGAGGAGATATTTCGAATAGGTACATAGGTTTTTGGTTGTAACCCATTCCGTTTATAGACATTCGCGTTCCATCAATGGTGGTTTGATATTCAGATTGTTTAATAATATCAACAATGTCCACTTTATTATCAAGGGCGACAAACTTATCTAGGTTTGTCTCGATGAGCTGTATGAGATCAAAGGAGTAGGATGTTAAGAAAGAGACGTTTTCAAACGGGCAATAAGTGTTCGCATAAGAATGCAATAGGTTAGAGTTTATGCCTTTGGTGATATTATCCCAATTTTTAAGGAACCTAAGCGTAATATGAGGCGAGACCTGCTCAATAATGTCATAAAATTCAGTGCGACCGCCTATGGAATCTGGTCCCAGTATCGTAATGTCGGCCACCTCTTTACTCGCGATCTCGTGGTATAAGATGGCGATGTATGGATTAAATAGTGGGGCAAACACCACGTCCCCTGGTTCGATATGGCTGCTGATTGCTTTCTCAGACCCTAAATGAAAATGATGGGTGGTAATGTTGACCTCTGGTTTACGCTCGAGGACCAAGCGAGAAAATTCATTGGCGACTTCAATTGAGTAACGGCTTGAAAGGGTTTTTACAATGTGAATTCTGCGGCCTATATAGTGGCTCAAATAATAGTCTGCAAGAAGTTGTGCTTGATATAAATTTGAAGGCATAGTGGATAAGCCGTAACGAGGGTCTTTGATGACCTGAAGACCTGAGGCCGATGTAATAAAGGGCAAACCGGCGGCCGTTAATATATCTGCCGCGGGCTCTGCTTCTTTCGATATTAAAGGTAACAACGCAATATCTACATTGTTCTCTATTAATTCTAGTGCCGCTTGTGCGCTTCTACGTGCAGAACGTTCATTCTCAACAAAAACGAACTCAACATCATCTCTATATGAACTAATGTGATTAGAGACGCTTTTCAGTATGCAAACTTTCTCGATATTGGATGTCGAACTTTTCTTAGACTCTTGTCCGACGATCACTCCAACTTTTATCCGCTCATTTTCCTGTGCGTGTAGCAAAGACGCAAACGATAAGCTTGCAATGGTGAGTAAAAAATAGGCAATGCACCACCAATTTCTCCCCCTAGTATTAACCAAATTCATTCATGAACCCCGATTTTAGATAAACTTAAAATAGCGAAAAAACAACCTATCCATTTGATTTATATTGGTTGTTGTTTGTTTTTGATATTTTTTTATATTTTTAGTTAATGAGCTATCGAATTATAATTGAACTGATTGCAGGATTAAATAATATTTGTCGAGTCAGTAATTACCACAGATATGCAATGTCATTCATTTCAGCAATAAAAGGTAAATGAATAAACCGCTGAAGAATTAACTATAAGTGACAAGTGGAATATAGCGTTAGGTGGCAAGATGAATAATAAAAGACAAACGATAGATGCTAAGTATTTGCGCACGTTTTCCCAGGTGGCAAAACTGAAAAGTTTTACAGCTGCAGCAGATTACTTATCTATGACTCAGCCTGCGGTTTCGCAGCAAATCAAACGAATTATATAACACGTCTGGCTAGGGCGAACGCCGAGGAGAAAATCCCGGCACATGGGAAAGGCCCGAACTCAGTTCGGGCTTATTCTCTCTAATAAGCGATGCAGTATAGATTGAGGTATTCGTTAAGTAATGAAACCCACCGGGCGCGGTGTTCACCGACTCGAGCAACACAAGCACTAGAGTGCGAGCGGGTAGGCACCCATTTTCGATACAACAGAAATGAAAAAGCCTCATCGACTGATGAGGCTTTTTCTTAATTTTGCCCCCTACGGAACTCAACGCGGGCGGCTAGCTCTGAGACATTTACTTGGTACAAGTAAGTCGCTGTTAAAAACGACAAAAGCCAAGTCTTTCGACTTAGCTTCTTAAAACTGGTTCCCCTGCGGAACTCAACGCGGGCGGCTAGCTCTGAGACATTTACTTGGTACAAGTAAGTCGCTGTTAAAAACGACAGAAGCCAAGTCTTTCGACTTGGCTTCTTGAAACTGGCTCCCCCTGCGGGACTCGAACCTGCGACATACGGATTAACAGTCCGCCGTTCTACCAACTGAACTAAGGGGGAATTGCGTTAGCGATGCGAATAGTAGCCAGCAGTTAGTGTAGTGTCAATATTTTATCAAGCAAATTAGTAAAAAAAACTCGATATTTTTACTTTACTTTTCTGTAGCCCTTACGGGGTAAGGGCTATGTTTACTTATCCACTAAAATTGTGGATAAGTGTGTGAGTTGGTTTTGGGTATCTTTTTAGGGCATAAATTGATAGTTGGTAGCGTTAAGCTGATTCCACCAGTGATAGCTAGTTGAATGCAATAAAATCAATGCGTTGTGATGTTTTTTATTGAGATTAACTCGTTTAGTTACATCAGTTAGTGGTTGTGGGTATCTGGTGAAAACCTGATGGAATGTGAATATCTTGTGGGTGATATTTTTGGACTTTGAGGGCTCAAACCCTAGCGAGGGCAAGCATGATATCAGGATTAAAATGATTGATCTAGCCACTATGTGCGACTTAACAAAAAACAGCGATAAATTTCATTCTATACTATTGAGTCTGTATATCTATACAGTCACAATAGAACGTCCGCTGGATATCCAAACAAGAGAGAAGTGATGAGTAAAGTATTCGACTTGGTTTCAGATTATCAGCCCTCTGGTGATCAACCTACCGCGATAAAACAACTGATCGAAGGGCTAGATGCCGGCCTTGCCCATCAAACTTTGTTGGGGGTGACAGGGTCCGGTAAGACTTTTACTCTTGCCAATGTGATTGCAAATGCACAACGCCCTGCCATTCTGCTCGCTCCGAACAAAACACTAGCTGCTCAATTGTACGGAGAAATGAAGTCATTTTTCCCCAACAATGCGGTCGAATATTTTGTCTCATATTATGATTATTATCAGCCCGAAGCGTATGTTCCCACCACAGATACATTCATCGAAAAAGACGCCTCGGTTAACTCACACATTGAGCAGATGCGTCTCTCTGCGACCAAAGCGTTACTAGAACGAAAGGATGCCATTATTGTTGCCTCAGTATCGGCGATTTATGGTTTGGGCGATCCAGAGTCCTATTTAAAGATGATGTTGCATATTCGGCGTGGTGACATGATCGACCAGCGTGATATCTTGCGCCGTTTGGCAGAGTTGCAATACAGCCGTAACGATGTGGCATTTGAACGTGGTCAGTTTCGTGTTCGTGGAGAAGTCATCGATATCTTTCCGGCTGAATCAGATCAAGACGCGGTGCGTATCGAGATGTTTGATGATGAAATCGACTGTATCAGCGTATTTGACCCTTTGACCGGGGTCGTTAAACAACGCGATCTAGCTCGATATACCATCTATCCTAAAACCCATTACGTTACCCCGCGCGATCGCATGCTCGAGGCGGTCGAACAGATTAAACTAGAGCTAGAAGCGCGTAAAAAGCATCTACTAGACAACAACAAACTGCTCGAGGAACAACGGATTTCTCAACGTACTCAATTCGATATTGAAATGATGAATGAGCTGGGTTTTTGTTCCGGTATTGAAAACTACTCGCGTTATTTAAGTGGGCGAAATGAGGGGGAGCCGCCACCGACTCTGTTCGACTATCTGCCCCATGATGGTCTTTTGATCATCGATGAATCTCACGTCACCGTGCCACAGATTGGCGCTATGTATAAAGGCGACCGTTCACGCAAGGAAACTTTGGTTGAGTTTGGCTTTCGCTTGCCGTCGGCATTGGATAATCGCCCGTTAAAATTCGAAGAGTTTGAGGCTTTGGCGCCGCAGACTATTTTTGTGTCTGCCACACCAGGCAATTATGAGCTGGAAAAATCGGCGAGTGACATAGCGGATCAAGTGGTTCGCCCTACCGGGCTACTCGACCCAGAATTAGAAGTACGTCCGGTAGCGACGCAAGTTGACGATTTGCTGTCCGAGATCCGGATTCGGGCAGCAAAAGATGAGCGAGTATTGGTAACCACGTTAACCAAGCGAATGGCGGAAGATTTGACCGAGTATCTTACCGAACATGAAGTCAAGGTCAGGTACTTGCACTCTGATATCGATACCGTGGAGCGGGTCGAGATTATCCGAGATCTGCGTTTGGGTGAGTTTGATGTTTTGGTCGGGATTAACTTATTGCGAGAAGGGCTAGATATGCCTGAAGTTTCCTTAGTTGCAATACTTGACGCAGATAAAGAAGGCTTCTTACGTTCAGAACGCTCATTGATCCAAACCATTGGCCGCGCGGCACGAAATGTCGCCGGTAAAGCGATTCTCTATGCTGATAGAGTGACAAAGTCGATGCAAAAAGCGATGGACGAAACCAACCGACGTCGTGAAAAACAGCAAGCCTACAACCAAGAAATGGGCATTGAACCTCAAGCTCTTAAGCGTAACAT
This sequence comes from Vibrio sp. JPW-9-11-11, assembly GCF_013369335.1. Classification (GTDB taxonomy): domain Bacteria; phylum Pseudomonadota; class Gammaproteobacteria; order Enterobacterales; family Vibrionaceae; genus Vibrio. Next base: position 841,182 of record NZ_SZQJ01000005.1, on the reverse strand, counting down.
CAAAGACATTATGGAGCTGGGGGATATCACTAAGAGTAAGAAGCAGCGAACCAGTAAAGCGGTACCGCTGGCTAAAGTGGCCGAGCCGTCACAAAGCTACCAAGCGATGTCGCCACAAGAATTGGATAAAGAGATCCGTAAGCTGGAAGCTCAGATGTATCAGCACGCGCAAGACTTGGAGTTTGAATTGGCGGCAGAGAAACGCGACCAAATTGACCAGCTCCGCCAACGCTTTATTGCTAATAGTTAGTATGCAGCAAAAAAATAGCCAATAGAAATGGCTTCTATTGGCTGTTATTTGTGAATACTAAGTTCACTAACAACGTCAGTTGGCTAGGTGACCCAGAAGGGTCAAAAGAAAAGTAGCATAGAGTGTGCCAGTCGTTAATTGGCCCTAATTAAGGGCTTTTGCGGGTCCAAAGCGGCTTTTTTTGTAAAATGTTTGCAAAATGCAAAGCTGAATGCAATCATTTACACAGAATGCAAATATAAAACGGCTAGGTTATGCAACAAGTACTCGATGCTCAAAAAGCGAAATATTTGTTGATGGTAGAAGATACGGCGTCAGTCGCGGCGTTGTATCGATCGTATCTGACACCACTACAAATAGACATCAATATTGTCGGCACAGGACGTGACGCGATAGAGAGCCTCAATTTCCGCACTCCCGATCTTATCCTACTTGATTTACGTCTGCCTGATATGACAGGGATGGATGTCCTTCATGCAGTAAAAGAGAAAAATCCCGATGTGCCCGTTATTTTTATGACTGCACACGGCTCTATCGACACCGCGGTAGAGGCGATGCGCCATGGTGCTCAAGACTTTTTGATTAAGCCCTGTGAAGCTGACCGATTGCGCGTGACCGTGAACAATGCGCTGCGCAAAGCGAACAAACTAAAAAATGAGGCTGATAAGTCAGGTAGCCAAGGTTATCAAGGGTTTATTGGCAGTAGCCAGACCATGCAAGCGGTTTATCGCACTATCGATTCAGCCGCAAGCAGTAAAGCCAGTATTTTCATTACTGGTGAAAGTGGTACGGGTAAAGAAGTCTGTGCTGAGGCGATCCATGCCACCAGTAAACGCGGTGATAAGCCATTTATTGCGATTAACTGTGCCGCTATTCCCAAAGATTTGATTGAAAGTGAGCTATTTGGTCACGTTAAAGGCGCGTTTACCGGTGCTGCCACTGATAGGCAAGGGGCTGCGGAGCTCGCCGACGGCGGCACTTTGTTCTTGGATGAACTGTGTGAGATGGACTTAGACCTACAAACTAAGCTATTGCGCTTTATTCAAACGGGGACGTTTCAAAAAGTCGGCTCGTCGAAGATGAAAAGTGTCGACGTGCGCTTTGTGTGCGCCACCAACCGAGACCCTTGGAAAGAGGTGGAAGAAGGGCGTTTTCGTGAGGATCTCTACTATCGTTTGTATGTTATCCCATTGCATTTACCCCCTTTGAGGGAGCGTGGTGATGATATTATTGAGATAGCCTATTCGTTGCTTGGCTATATGTCTAAAGAAGAAGGAAAAGATTTTGTCCGTTTAGCGCCGGAAGTGGTCGAGCGTTTTGCGCGTTATGAGTGGCCGGGAAATGTACGCCAACTGCAAAATGTGTTGCGCAATGTTGTCGTGCTCAATAATGGTCGTGAAATTACCCTAGACATGCTGCCACCCCCGCTCAACCAGCCTGCAAAGAGCGAAATTCGTGTGGCGTTGACAACCAATGACACCGTCTCTGTTCAGGATATTTTTCCATTATGGCTGACAGAAAAAAATGCGATCGAGCAGGCGATCAAAGCGTGCGATGGTAACATTCCTAAAGCCGCAGGATACTTGGATGTGAGTCCGTCGACTATCTATCGTAAATTACAATCTTGGAACGCGAAGGAAGTGCAATAGTGGACATATTAGAGCAAGCGAAGATAGACAGATTGGCTAATGAAATTGGCCAAGAGAATGTCCCCGTATTACTGGAGATTTTTCTTGGTGAACTGAGAAACTACATTTCAACCTTATCCAGTCAGGGAAGCCAAGATCAAGACGCTTATTTGCAAGAGATTAGCCATGCACTAAAAAGCAGCGCGGCAAGTTTTGGAGCGGAGGCATTACGCCACTATTCGGTAGAGTTAGACTCGCGAGCGAAAGCCGGCGAGGCTTTAGACTCAGAGCAAGACAAGCAGCAGATGCTATCTCTGCTACAGCAAACCGAGCAGAGATATCAACAGTTAGTCGGCAAGTAAGCTCTCGATCGCTTGTTGCAGTTTAGTACGGTCATGCCGCCAATCTCGATTGGTTGAGGCGAGTGGCGTTGTGACACAGTTCCATTGTGTTAATTCAGGGTGTGGTTCGTCGCCTAACACTACGTCTATTCGACGACCGTGACAGGCCCGTTCGCACCAACCAAGCTTCTCTTCTAAACTCATTTTGCCAGCAGGGCCAAATTCTGGTGATAAGTTCTCGACAAAGATCAAGAGAGCCTTGCGGTTACTGGCGATGGCACGTCCCACTTCGGCAAGAAGTAGAGGCGGCATAATGCTGGTGAGAAAGCTCCCCGGGCCGAGAATAATCGCATCGGCCTGCTCTATCGCTAGTACGCCCTCTTTGGTCGCAGGTACTTCTGGTTCTAAATCAAGGCGAATCAATTTGTCTGGCATTTCATCGACATTTGTTTCGCCTGTTACCCACTGTCCGTTGCCAGCGAGCGCTTTCAAATCTGAAGGGTACTCCGACATGGGAATAATATTGACGTCGACTTTGAGCATATTGCGGATCAGGTTGGTGGCATCGAGTGGACGCACGGAAAGGTTATCGAGCGCAGTGAGCATTAAATTGCCTAAGTTGTGTCCATCTAATTCACCTGTTCCCTTGAAGCGGTATTCAAACATCATGGAACTAATCGAAGGCTCCGTAATTAACTGATTGATACAGTTACGGGTATCTCCCCAAGCAATGCCACCTTGGCAGTTACGAATCCTACCCGTCGACCCGCCATTATCGGTTGTTGCGACGATGCCAGTTGCATTGGAACCAAAGTCTTTGAGTGCCGCGAGCATCCGACCGAGGCCGTGACCTCCACCTACGGCGACTATTTTTTTGCTAGCGTAAAGTGTCATGCTGAGCTTCTATTTTTGTCATAACCAACTACAATTTAGAATATTGTATTCATATTAAATACTCATTATGAGGTAATTTGCGCCCTAAGCACGATTTTTTCGTTTGTGGGCTGGAATCACACATAATTATTAAGTATTTTAATACCCAGCTACTACCGCGAATAGGTAGTTGCCATAGCTCCGAGCTCAGTAGGCTAAGTTCACAATGAATACGCTGACTGAGCCAGTGACATACCGTCACAAGGGCATAATTGGAAATGATTATGCCTCCCGTGTTTGGAAAGGTGTTCCGTGGCGCAACAATTCGAAGATAGATTCCATCGCAAGTTTTATTATTTGCGACTCTCTGTTACAGACGTTTGTAACTTTAAATGCACATATTGCCTGCCTGATGGTTATCAACCTTCGGGGCAGAAAAACTCATCCTTTTTATCTCTACCCGAAATTCAACGTGTAGTCAGTGCCTTTGCCGAGTGTGGTACGTCAAAAGTACGTATCACTGGGGGGGAGCCCAGCCTGCGCAAAGACTTTAATCAGATTATTGCGACGGTCGCTTCAACGCCTGGGATCGAAAAGGTTGCGACAACCACTAACGGCTACCGTATGGCCAAGCAGGTCGCACAGTGGCAAGAAGCTGGTCTGACGCATATTAATGTCAGTGTTGATAGCCTAGATCCGCGCATGTTCCATCAGATCACGGGTGAAAACAAGTTTACTCAGGTGATGCAAGGGATAGACCGCGCTTTTGAAGTTGGCTATGAGCAGGTCAAAGTGAATGTGGTGTTGATGAAAGATCTCAACGCTCATGAGTTACCAGCGTTTCTCAAATGGATTAAAGATAGACCGATTCAACTGCGTTTTATAGAACTAATGCAGACGGGGGAAATGGACCAACTGTTCCAACGTCATCACGTCTCTGGAGTGGCGATTCGCAATCAACTGATCGCAAACGGCTGGTTGTTAAAGGTTCGAGCCAATAATGATGGTCCCGCTCAAGTGTTTGTTCACCCCGATTATGAAGGGGAAATTGGTCTTATCATGCCCTATGAAAAAGACTTTTGTGCGAGTTGCAACCGCCTTCGCGTCTCCGCGACCGGAAAGCTGCACTTGTGCCTATTTGGTGAACAAGGTGTAGAACTGCGTGATCTGCTTGAGCACGAACAGCAGCAAGGTGCGTTGATTGAGCGCATTCAGTCGCAGTTGCAAACTAAGTCGGTCAGTCACTTCCTTCACGATGGTAACTCAGGGATGACACCACACTTGGCGTCCATCGGCGGTTAATATATTGATATTTTTGGTCTTTAAACAGTACGTTTAACAGGCGAGTTCTTTGATTAAAATAGGTGAACAAATGGGTCACGCAGAAAGCAAATTTCAACCAGCAAACATTGCAGTACTGACGGTTTCAGATACACGCACCGAAGAGAATGATACCTCGGGCGGCTACCTTGTGGATCAAGCTAAAGAAGCAGGGCATAAAGTGGTCGATAAGCAAATTGTTATCGATGACATGTATAAGATTCGCGCCATAGTGTCACAGTGGATTGCCGATGAAAGTGTTCAAGCTGTGATGATTACCGGTGGCACAGGTTTTACCTCTCGTGACAGTACGCCAGAGGCATTAAAACCACTATTCGATAAAGAGGTGGAAGGTTTTGGCGAGCTGTTTCGTATGGTTTCATACGAAGAAATTGGTACTTCAACCATCCAATCGCGTGCTATCGCGGGTTTTGCCAATCATACCGTGATTTTCGCCATGCCGGGCTCGACTGGCGCGTGTCGCACGGGTTGGACCAAAATCATCAAGCAGCAACTGGATGCCAGTCATCGCCCTTGTAATTTTATGCCTCACCTAGCCGTGTAATTAGGATGCAGTGATGAATGACTTTACCCACATCAATGCCTCTGGTGAGGCGAATATGGTCGATGTGTCTGCAAAGGCTGAAACGGTCCGAGAAGCCCGTGCCGAAGCATTTGTGCATATGGCGCCTGAAACTTTGCAGTTGATTGTTTCTGGACAACACCACAAAGGGGACGTGTTTGCTACGGCACGTATTGCGGGGATTCAAGCCGCTAAGAAAACCTGGGATCTGATTCCGCTTTGTCACCCGCTATTACTATCCAAGGTCGAAGTGCAGTTGGAGGCAATAGAAGCTCAGAATATGGTGCGTATCGAATCTGTATGTAAGTTAGCGGGCAAAACCGGCGTTGAGATGGAAGCATTAACGGCTGCGTCTGTGGCGGCGTTGACCATTTATGATATGTGTAAAGCCGTGCAAAAAGACATGGTAATTGGTCAAATACGTTTATTAGAAAAAACAGGCGGCAAGTCTGGCCACTTTAAGGTAGAAGCATGATTAAAGTACTCTTTTTTGCCCAAACTCGTGAGCTGGTTGGCGTCGATGAACTTGAGCTAACGGGTGAGTTTGCTACCGTTGAGCAAGTCAGAAGCCACCTTGTACAACAGCCAGGTAAATGGGACTTAGCGCTAGAGCCCGGTAAGCTGCTTGCGGCTGTCAATCAATCCATTGTGCCTCTCGACCATGCTGTAAAACCCGGTGATGAAGTGGCCTTTTTCCCGCCCGTCACTGGAGGTTAAGATGAAGAGTCGAGTCTTAGTCTCTCGCGATGATTTTAATGTTGGTGACGAATACCATTCCTTAGCCGAGGGCGCCTCTGCGGGCGCAGTGGTGACCTTTGTTGGTAAAGTACGTGATATGAATCTAGGCGATAGCGTCACTGGCCTATCGCTTGAGCATTACCCGGGAATGACAGAAAAAGCGTTGAGTGAGATTTGCGATCAAGCGGAACAGCGCTGGCCGTTACTCCGAACCCGTATAATTCATCGGATTGGTGACTTAGACATTGGTGACCAGATCGTGTTTGTCGGTGTCTCAAGTGCTCATCGTGGTGCGGCGTTTGAAGCGTGTGAATTTATTATGGACTTTCTTAAAACCAAAGCGCCATTTTGGAAAAAAGAGCGCACGACAGAGTCATCGCGCTGGGTTGAATCGCGTGATTCTGACGCACAAGCGGCCAAACGCTGGCAGTGCTAAAACTTAATACTATCGAAAGCTCCCAAGCATGAGGGAGCTTTTTTATTTTTCGCTCAATTGATGAATAGAGCCCCTTTGCCGACTTTTGGCATAAAACAGGGCTTTGTCGGCAATGGCGATCAGTTGTTCGGCATCCATATGCTCTGGCACTAAAGCACAGTGCTGAATGCCGATGGTTGCAGTCAGGTAATCCTCGACACAAGAGGCTCGATGGGCGATTGCCAGCGCTTTTATCTCTTGCTGGAGTTGATGGGCACGGGCCAAGCATTCTGATTGAGATACCTTAGGCATAAAAACGAGAAACTCGTCGCCGCCGTACCGAAAACAGAGCTCTCGACTTGACGACCACCGCACAATGGCATGACTGATGGCTTTGAGTACCTCATCGCCTTTGAGGTGACCATAAAAATCGTTGTACTCCTTAAAACAGTCCACATCGATCATCAAAACGGCGCAGCCAGTGAGCTTCACTTTGGCAAGTTCAATCGCATCGGGAAGCAACGAATCGAGAGCATAGCGATTGTAAACTTGCGTGAGGTGGTCGACATAGGTACGTTTTTCTAGTTCGAGTTGTTGCTCGGCCATCGTTTCGAGTGCTTTTTTGTATTCGGTGATATTTCTAACCGTCCACAATACTAAGGAAGTCTCAGGCAAGGGGATGACCAATGCACTAAAGTGCTGCACTTCTCTTGGTCCATCCATACCTTTAAAGCAGGGGAGCGCTTTGGGATCTAAGCTATACTCGAGTTCAGACGGCCGCTGACTGTCTAATACATCGACAATCACTTGGCTAAACCAAATGGCTTTGTCGGGGGGCAGCACTTGGTACTGATTGAGCCCTATTAGCGCCGCTGGATCGTGGTGTCGTTTCTTGTCTTGACCTCCCCAGGCTTCGACATACGTCCCTGACTTATCGATAAGGAAGGTCGGCTCTGGTAATGCTTCAAAAACGCTGTGCATCAAATCGGGGTTGTGAGCGAGGTGGGCAGAGAAAGTCGAGTTCACCATGTAATCCCCAAGTTGAAGTTACTGCTATTTATAGTTTAGACAGTTAATACTAGAAGGGTAGGAAACTAAGGGGAATATGATGTCCAAACTAGCATTGAAACGGGCGTTGATTATCGCTCTGGTTGTTGGAACCTTGCTCAACGTCATTAACCAGTATGATGCAATGCTGAGTGGGGAGACACTCAATTGGCTCAAGCTACTACTGACATACTGTGTTCCATTTGCTGTGTCACTTTTTAGTGCATGGCTTGCCAAGCGCGATGCTCCTAAAGTTGATTGATGTTAAGTTATTTCACCGATAGCTGGGACCTATCGGAAAAATTGTTGAATTCCATTTAGTAAAATCAAGAAATTAGGCAACACTTACAGTATATGCAGCTTAGCTTGCTAGTAAGGAGACTCAAATGGAATCACTCAAAGTAAAAGACTACATGACCCTGCAAGCGGTTACCTTTACCCCAGAAATGTCGCTCAGTGCCGCGCTCGACAAAGTGATGAATTCTCGCTATCTCGGTGGGCCTGTTGTTAACGAGCGTCGTGAAGTCATTGGTTTTTTATCCGGTCAAGATTTACTCGAGAAATTGATTAACGTTAGTTACTACTGTCAAGACAGCCATACTGTTGCAGATTGTATGCATCCTGAAGTTCTCTCTGTTACCTCGGAAACCTCGATCATCGAGTTAGCAGAGATGATGAAAGTCGGTAAGCCTAAGGTTTACCCTGTTATCGACAGTGGTAAGTTAGTTGGGATCATCACTCGTCGAGATGTCTTGCGTGCCATTGGCAAAAACATCAATGATTGCTTCAAACACCCAGTGTAGATAAACGCAACACGGTCCTGCCAACAAGAGGTGTATTCACACCTCTTTTTAGTTTACCCCAGCGGTTGGATGCTTAATGTCGCGATAAAACAGAAAATACTATTTGACCTTGGAGTGGACTCCAAGGTTTAAACTGTAGGTGTAACATCAATGGAGATGAATTTATGTGCACCAAACACCACGCTTGTCGCGCTCAAAAAGCGACGCTCGCCCTTTCACAAATGGGATCATGTTCTAGCCCTAAAATAACCTCTATTTCTGTCCAAGAAGGTGACAGTTCAGGTTCAAGTTGCTGTGCGTCAAGTGACTGTACCAGCGGCAATGATCCTGCCGATGAGGAGAGTGACCCCAGTACAGATCAAGCTTTGACCTTTAGTTGGCAAATTGAGGGGATGGATTGTCCTTCTTGTGCGCGTAAAGTCGAAACAGCGGTGAACCGTGTCAATGGCGTTACCAGTGCTAAGGTGGTTTTTGCGACAGAGAAACTGATGGTTCAAGCTTGTCATCCAGGCATTGAGGCGCTTGTTGAACAAGCCGTCGTTGAGAGTGGATTTCGCTATGCCAGCAAAACTAAGCTCTCACAATCGAACCAGCCGCAATCGCTTGTCAAAAAATACCTCAAGGGAAATGGCCAAATTGTCGCCATTGCTTTGGCAATGGCGGTGGCTGGGATGTTTAAGCCAACGCTCCCTCAGTTGAGCGATTGGATTTTCGTCTTAACCTGTCTAGCCGGGCTTTATCCCATTGGCCGAAAGGCGTTGGCGCTGGCCAAGTCTGGAACCCCTTTTGCCATAGAAACTCTGATGAGTGTGGCGGCGCTCGGCGCGCTCTATTTAGGCGAAACCGTTGAGGCAGCAATGGTGTTACTGCTGTTTTTAGTCGGTGAGCGTCTTGAGGCGTTTGCTGCATCCCGAGCACGACGTGGTGTGCAGGCACTAATGGCGCTGGTGCCAGAGAAGGCAACCAAGATTGTCAATGGTCAACGGGTACAAGTAAAGGCGAGTGAACTACACCCTGGCGACAGGATTGAAGTGTCGCCCGGAGACAGGCTCCCAGCCGATGGAAAGCTCGATCAAGTGATGGCGACGTTCGATGAAAGCGCGTTGACGGGGGAGTCGATACCCGTCGAGCGCACTCAGGGTGAGAGTGTCATGGCTGGCGCCGTCGCCGTTGATCGCGTTGCCGAGGTGATAATCACGTCAAAACAGGGGGAAAACGCGATTGATCGTATACTCCACTTAATTGAGGAAGCGGAATCGCGCAAAGCACCATTAGAACGCTTTCTGGATAAGTTTAGTCGTTGGTATACCCCGCTAATGATGCTGGTGGCGCTACTGGTGATTGTCTTGCCGCCACTGATGTTTGCCCAGCCATGGGAAACATGGCTCTATCGTGGCTTAGCATTGTTACTGATCGCATGCCCTTGTGCCTTGGTGATCTCCACTCCTGCAGCGATTACTTCGGGTCTTGCGGCGGCGGCGAGACGAGGAGCCTTGATTAAAGGTGGTGCAGCTCTAGAACAACTTGGAAACATTCAAACTATCGCTTTTGATAAAACCGGCACTCTTACTCAAGGAAAGCCTCAAGTGACCGAGGTGGTTGGCATCAATGGTTGGAGCGACAACGAGTTATTGGCGACAGTTGCGGCCATTGAAGTGGGGTCCAATCACCCACTCGCGCTTTCTGTCGTTGCGCAAGCGAAGCGGTTAGGACTCAATTTGGTCGAAGCTGACCATAAACGTGCGCTGGTCGGCAGCGGGGTCAGTGGCTCGATTGCTGGCAAACAATACCAAGTACTGGCACCGAGCAAAGTTCAGCGTGTGATTGCACCAGCCATTAGTAGACAAATTGAAGCGTTAGAGGCGCAAGGTAAAACCGTGGTCGTTGCCCTACAAGAGGAGCAGATCATTGGCCTAGTCGCGTGGCAAGATACGTTACGCAGCGACTCGGTTGAGGCGGTCAAAGCACTGAAATCAATTGGGGTCAATGCGATGATGCTCACTGGGGACAATCCGCGCAGTGCTATGGCTATCAGCGCAATGATTGGCATTGACTACAAAGCCGGTTTATTGCCTCAAGACAAAGTGCATTATGTGGAACAACTGGCTCAAAGTAGCCATGTTGCTATGGTTGGCGATGGGATCAACGATGCACCAGCGATGAAAGCGGCTCATATCGGTATTGCGATGGGAGGAGGGACGGACGTCGCGCTAGAAGCGGCTGATGCGGCGTTAACCCATAATCGTCTGGTTGAACTGGCGGGGATGATCGAGTTGTCGCGAGCCACATTGGCGATTATTCGCCAGAATATTGCGTTAGCCTTGGGGTTAAAAGGTGTGTTTCTAGTGACTAGCCTTCTTGGCATAACCGGGCTGTGGGTGGCGGTTTTGGCCGACAGTGGTGCGACGGCTATCGTGACGTTAAATGCGCTACGTTTGCTCAGATTTAACTCACAACAAAACTAATCGTTCTACACTAAGACTACTCATTCTTTGTTTGATGCAATGGGTAGTTTTTATGCAACCATGGGTTGCATTTACTTAAAAATGTGACGCAAAACGATTTTGCGTGCAATGGTGTTGTTTGTTGCGATCATTGTTGTGATCGTTATCACTATAAGTGTTTGGTTAGTTAGTTAGAGTATATTCGTACCCGATGAATTTTAGAGCGTAACAAGTCAAACACACGACCTGACTACGCCACAATAAGGAGTTCCCCCTATGTCTCAAGCTGTATTCCACCTTGGTGTTACTGAATCTGATTTGGCTGGTGCAACATTAGCGATCATTCCTGGTGACCCAGCACGCGTGCAAAAGATTGCTGAAGAAATGGAAAATCCTGTTTTTCTTGCCAGTCACCGCGAATACACTCTTTACCGCGCAGAGCTAGATGGTAAACCTGTTGTGGTGTGTTCCACTGGTATCGGTGGTCCTTCAACGTCAATTGCAGTAGAAGAGTTGGCTCAACTTGGTGTGCGTACTTTCCTTCGTGTCGGCACGACAGGTGCGATTCAACCACATGTCAATGTGGGTGACATGATCGTAACAACGGGCTCTGTGCGTCTTGATGGTGCAAGCCTACACTTTGCGCCAATGGAGTTCCCGGCGGTGGCAGATTTTGAAATTGCCACGGCAATGAAAGCGGCAGTAGAAGAAAGCGGTGCAAACGTGCACATGGGCGTCACGGCATCAAGTGATACTTTCTACCCAGGTCAAGAGCGTTACGATACCTTCTCTGGTCGAGTGGTTAAGCGTTTCCAAGGTTCGATGCAAGAGTGGCAAGATATGGGCGTACTGAACTTCGAAATGGAATCAGCAACCCTGCTTACTATGTGTGCAAGTTCTGGTTTGAAAGCCGGTTGTGTGGCGGGCGTTATCATTAACCGCACACAAAAAGAGATCCCAGATCACTCAACATTAAAAGAGACCGAAGCTCGCTCTATTAAAGTGGTAGTGGAAGCGGCGCGTAAAATGCTGTAGCTTCCTGATAGCATAAGTATTGCAAAAAGCCCTGCGTTGTCACGCAGGGCTTTTTACATCTGATTATCGTGACTATTCAATATGATTACTGTCGATCATGATTTCATCATAACGGCCACTCGCGATCAGTCCCTCCAATCCCTTGGCAAAAACTTTCATCAGCATTTCGCTTCGCGCCTTATTCTGCTTAGTGAACAAGATATGCATTTCATCCTCAAACAGTGGTTTGTCGTTAAATGTGATTAACTGTGCTTCATCAGGGGTGAGCGTTTGTTTAATTAGGTACTGTCCCCGTATTTTCCCAGTTGGATAGGCGTCTATTCGGAGTTTTACTAACTTGTTGAAATTGGTCTCTTCGTCAATCGAGATCTCTTGGCTTATACCATATTGGTTGAGGAAGAAAACGGCTTGGTAATCTTGAGTCCCACCAATTGCGTACTGATGGAGATCATCAAACTGTTGCCAGTTGAAGTCAGCTTCTTGGTGGTGAAAGAACACCACAGTTTGAGTGAAAATAGGGTCGGAGTAGAGAAATAAAGTGCTTCGCTCAGCGTTTTCTATCCAGGGGAAAGTGCCATCGTAGGCTCCCTCACTGGCGAGCTTTAAGGAACGTGACCATGGGAAGTAATCAAGTTTGACCTGATAACCTTGGCTCTCAAAGGACTCGATAACCACCTGTTGAGCGACTTTCTCGTAAGCATGTGGTGATGAACTGGTGTAGGGAGCCCATTCGCCAATCGCGAACGTAACGAGTTTTTCTTCGGCCATGGTGCTCGCAGAGAGAAGCAAAGCGAGCGCGAGTAGGCGTAATGTATTCATGATGGCTCCATTGATAACCGCTAACGCTAAGTTTAGTTGAAATCTGTCAATCTATCCCTTCGGCGCTCTTTCTGAAGGCGGAAACCATAACGGCTCCTCTCGGGAGCCGCTGTTTGTTGTTCGATGACTTTAATTGAACGCGATTTTAGGTAAAGGCTGGTACAAGCTTTCGGTCATATCTGACAGCATCTGATCGTAAACTTGAGATATCACCAATGAAATATCAGTCGTTAGCTGATAGAGCTCTTCGTTACTGAGTGTGAGTTCGTCAGTAGCGTTGAGCTCGGTCAACGAGTGCATCGCTTTTGAACTCAGTGGTGACGCAACTGAAAGCGGACTAATGATTGATAGCTGGTTGAGCTTACGACGCATTTTGTCGCAGTAGTACTTCACTCTCAGCATACCTTCAGGGTAGTGCGCGTCTTGAATCGAAATTCTTAATTGAGTGAGTACTTCCATACTATCGAGGACTTGCTGCCAGTTCATATGGTATTCGTCGCTAATATCTTCACGACCTGACTCAATCAGCCACGCAATCGCGATTTCGTCCATAAGAAACATACAATGACGAATAGTCTTACCATGAATCACTTGGTTACGAGCGACGGACCGAGTGTTCCAATCCTTATGCAGCGCTTTGAGTTTGAGTTGTAAAATGCGGTACATCGGCTTGTTGTCGAAGTGGGCATTGGCGATCAGCTGATTAGAGCAGTTCATCATCTCATCAAATGTTTGTTCGAGCTGAGCTTGATGAATGTCGAAATGGTGACTGCTTAAAGCCTGATGAGTAATGGCACGGTGTTGGCGGCTCAATAACAACAGTTGACGTAATGAAACTAAGATATCGAACTTGCGCTCTAGACCACTATGACGCTGTTTTGAAAAGTAAAATAGGCCTAGTAATATCAGTAAAGAAAGAGCCAAAGAAATCAGCACAAACATAACTTACTCCTTGTTAATGTGTACTACTAACTAGGTAGAGCAGGTTTGATGCCAAAATTTTTTATTTTTAAAAACAGTAACTTAGTGTTTATGGCTAGTAGCTGGTGATCCAAGATGGTGCGATACAGCACTGAAAGTGTGAGTTTGGACACAAAAAAAGCCCCGTGAGACTCACGGGGCTGTTTGTGGTTCAGCGAGATTACATTACGCGCATTCCCGGCTGTGCGCCTTCGTGCGGTTCAAGAATCCATAGGTCGCTGCCACCAGGGCCAGCGGCTAGGATCATGCCTTCAGACATGCCGAACTTCATCTTGCGCGGCTTAAGGTTTGCTACCATTACCGTTAGCTTGCCTTCTAGCTCTTCAGGTTTGTACGCAGACTTGATGCCTGAGAATACCTGACGAGTTTCACCACCGATGTCCAATTGGAACTTAAGCAGTTTGTTCGCTTTTGGCACTTCCTCACAAGAGATGATACGCGCAATACGCATATCGACTGCTGCGAAAGCATCAAACTCAATTTCGTCTGCGATAGGATCTTTATCAAGTTCGGTTTGGCTGGCTTGGTTCTTGGCTGCTTCTGCCGCTTCTTTAGCTGCAACTTCTGCGGCTGCGTCTTGTTTAGAAGCTTCAATCATCGCTTCAACCTTCTTAGGGTCGATGCGGTTGAATAGGGCTTTGAACTTAGTGATCTCATGACCAGTCAGTGGTGCAGCGATGCCTTCCCAAGTAAGCTCTTCATTTAGGAACGCTTCAGTACGAGCAGCAAGTTCCGGCATGACGGGTTTTAGGTAAGTCATTAACACGCGGAATAGGTTGATACCCACAGAGCAGATGTCTTGAAGCTCTTGGTCTTTACCTTCTTCTTTCGCGACAACCCACGGTGCTTTCTCATCAACGTATTGGTTTGCTTTGTCTGCTAGGGCAGTGATCTCACGGATTGCACGGCCAAACTCACGTGTTTCGTACAGCTCTGCAATGCGGTCCGCAGCGGCAATAAATTCGTTGTACAGCTCAGGCTCTGCAAATGTCTCAGATAGCTTGCCTTCAAAGCGTTTGGTGATGAAGCCTGCGTTACGAGACGCTAGGTTAACAATCTTGTTGACCACGTCCGCGTTTACGCGCTGAGTGAAGTCTTCAAGGTTTAGATCTAGGTCATCAATACGGCTGTTGAGCTTAGCAGCGTAGTAGTAACGCAGACATTCTGGGTCTAGGTGCTCAAGGTAAGTGGCCGCTTTGATGAAGGTGCCTTTCGATTTAGACATCTTCGCGCCGTTCACCGTTACGTAGCCGTGTACGAATACGTTATCAGGCTTACGGAAACCGCTACCTTCTAGCATTGCAGGCCAGAATAGAGAGTGGAAGTAGACAATGTCTTTGCCGATAAAGTGGTAAAGCTCAGTTGTGCTGTCTTTTTTCCAGTACTCGTCGAAGTCGAGATCGTCACGCTTGTCACACAGGTTTTTGAACGAGCCCATGTAGCCGATTGGTGCGTCTAGCCACACGTAGAAGAACTTGTCTTTTTCTCCAGGGATCTCGAAACCGAAGTAAGGCGCGTCACGAGAAATATCCCATTGTTGCAAGCCAGATTCGAACCACTCTTGCATCTTGTTGGCGGTTTCAGACTGCAGTGAGCCAGAGCGAGTCCACTCCTTTAACATGCTTTCAAACTGAGGCAGGTCGAAGAAGAAGTGCTCTGAATCTTTCATCACTGGCGTCGCACCAGAGACGGCTGATTTTGGCTCAATCAACTCGGTTGGGCTATATGTTTCGCCACAGTTGTCACAGTTGTCGCCGTATTGGTCTTCTGACTTACATTTCGGACAGGTGCCTTTAACGAAACGGTCCGGCAGGAACATCTCTTTCTCAGGGTCGAACAGTTGAGAAATGGTGCGGCTAGAGATAAAACCGTTTTTTTTCAGCTCAAGATAAATGTGAGAAGCCAGTTCGCGGTTCTCTTCTGAGTGCGTGCTGTGGTAGTTGTCGAAGCTAATATCGAAACCAGCAAAGTCTTTCTGGTGCTCTTCACTGACAGCGGCGATCATCTCTTCTGGTGTGATACCCATCTGTTGTGCTTTAAGCATGATTGGCGTGCCGTGAGCATCGTCAGCACAGATGAAGTTTACAGTGTTGCCACGTAGGCGTTGGTAGCGCACCCAGATATCCGCTTGAATGTGCTCAAGCATGTGACCTAGGTGAATCGAACCGTTAGCGTACGGAAGGGCACAAGTTACCAGCATTTTTCTCGAAGAAAGAGGTCTTGGATCGTTTGCCATACTTAATATTCGCTTCTAGATAGGTATAAAAAAATAGAGAGTAATACTACCTTATCCCACCAGTGACTCCAAGGTCGGAACGACGGGATTACCTTAGTTTTTTCAGGGTTCAGTATCCCGTTGCACAGTGATAGGATGAGATGCATAAGGAGGACCTATGCGTCAGTTCAGTTCTAAGCAAGATTTTTGTGATTGGTTAAACCAATTTGAGCACCCTAATTTGGCACCCGAGTGGGCGAGTGTGACAAACCTAGTGTCGGTGGCCGCAGACCATTTCAAGATTGAGATTCCGTTCGCGGCAAATACTTTAATTGAGGAATTGACGCACTGGATAGAACGTGCCCAGCAATCCGGTGAGGTGGCGCATTTTTCATATACCCTTGAAGTGCAGCCCAAAGCACTTGAAACCCATGTAGGGTCAGAGGTTAAAGGGGTGAAAAATATCATCGCTGTAACGTCTGCTAAAGGAGGCGTTGGTAAGTCGACCACCTCAGTGAATCTAGCTTTGGCACTTGCCAAATCAGGGGCCAAAGTCGGTTTACTTGATGCAGATATTTATGGGCCGTCAGTGCCACTGATGTTGGGTCAGCGCGACGCGCACCCACAAGTTCGCGACAACAAGTGGATGCAACCAATCGAGGCGCACGGTATCTACACTCACTCCATCGGCTACTTAGTGGCCAAGGATGAAGCGGCCATTTGGCGCGGGCCTATGGCGGCCAAAGCGTTGGCGCAGCTACTCAACGAAACGGATTGGCCTGAGCTTGATTACTTGGTCATCGATATGCCGCCAGGTACCGGGGATATTCAACTGAGTCTGGCGCAGCAAGTTCCGGTGACAGGCGCAGTGATTGTCACCACACCGCAAGATTTGGCGCTAGCGGACGCACGTAAAGGCGCGGCGATGTTTAACAAGGTGGATGTCGCAGTGGTTGGCTTGGTTGAAAACATGAGTTACCACATTTGCAGTCAGTGCGGACATAAAGAGCATATCTTTGGCGCGGGTGGTGGTGAAAAAATGGCGGCAGATTATGGACTCGACTTGTTAGCTCAAGTCCCTTTGAACATCGAGATGCGTCAAGATATCGATAATGGCACCCCGACTGTCGCGGCAAGACCGGAATCAGAACACGCACAGACTTATCTGTCGCTCGCTCAGGCAGTGAGCGCTAGGCTCTATTGGCAGGGTAAAGCCAAGCCAGATTCCATTCTGTTCACCATGGTTGAATAGCGTATCATTCCATAAGGAATTGGACATAAAAAGAGCACCATCAAAGTGCTCTTTTTAATTCTTATTCGTTGTAATCGATTGCGCTGAATTGTTTTCTTCTATTTCGCTAAAACCGTTCAATCGTGACTAGCAACAAAGGCGCGAACTCCCTATAATCAGGCGGTTTATCTAAAATTGTCCTAATGCTTAGAGCTCAAGCCCTTGAGCACTGCTAGTATTAGCATATGACACCAATCTCAATCATCGGGTGCAAGAATAATGTCTGATAATAATCAATGCGTCATCGTCGGTATTGCTGGCGCGTCTGCTTCTGGAAAAAGCTTAATCGCAAGTACTATTTATAATGAACTGCGAGCCAAAGTAGGCGATCATCAAATTGGTGTGATTACGGAAGATTGCTACTACAACGATCAAAGTCATTTGAGCATGGAAGAGCGTGTTAAAACTAACTACGACCACCCGAGCGCACTCGACCATGACCTACTCTGTCAGCACCTTGAGCAGCTGGTTCAAGGTCAATCGGTTGAAGTTCCGGAATATAGTTATACCGATCATACGCGTACTGAAAACACCACCACCATGACGCCGAAAAAAGTCATCATTTTGGAAGGCATTTTGCTTTTAACAGACCCGCGTCTACGTGACCTGATGCACGCCACCGTGTTTATGGATACCCCGCTGGATATCTGTCTGCTACGTCGAGTGAAGCGTGATGTTGAAGAGCGAGGACGTACGATGGAATCGGTATTGAAACAGTACCAAAAGACGGTTCGTCCTATGTTTATGCAATTTATTGAGCCTTCTAAACAGTATGCCGATATCATCGTACCGCGCGGTGGTAAAAACCGTATTGCGATCGATGTTCTTAAAGCTCACATTGCAAAACTTTTGAAAGCTTAGTGATGATTGATAGCTTAAAGCTTTATTTTTTATGAGATAAGTGGCACTTTTAGTGCCACTTTTTTTTATGCTCGTCATAAACTTACCCTGATCATTTATACTTGGAGCTGATCTCGCCATATCGAGCATCACTCACCAAGCAAGGATAATGCTGATGAAGAAACTGTTGTTAATAATTGCCATTCCTGTGGTTGCTATCCTCGGTGCGCTCATCGCACTGGTGACTTTAGTCAACCCAAATCAATTTAAGCCTCTAATCGTTGAACAAGCCAAGACTCACACTGGACTAGAGTTGGTGATCGACGGTGACATTAGTTGGCAATTCTTCCCGTCGATTGGGTTTGAACTGGGGCAAACGGCGCTGCGTAACCCGCAAGGTTTTGATTCCCTTAACTTGTTTAAAGTCGACAAGGTCGGGATTGATGTCTCGGTGATGCCGCTGTTTAGCCAGCAACTCGAGATTGGCAACGTAACCCTAGATGGAGCGGCCTTTTCACTTGAAACTCTTCAAGATGGTCGCAAAAACATCGATGCCTTAACTCAAGCCCAAAGTCAGCAGCCTCAGTCTAGTGACACATCAGCCGATGTCAGTGCTGCCGCACCGTCGCAGCAGGCCGAATCCGCCTCTGCACCGAATAACCGCTCTGCTTGGACGATTAACCTAGCAGGTGTGACTATATCCAACGCTTCAGTCGACATTCTCGATAAGCAAGCTGGTTCAATGACCAAGCTTTATGATGTGTCTTTGAATCTATCTGAGTTTGCTATCGATACTTGGACTCACGCTAATTTTGCCGCAAAAGGCGAAACGAACGCGCAGGCATTCAGCGCCAAGGGGGAGGTAGAATTTAAACTCGCGCAAGGGTTTACCGAGTACGCTTTGCGTAACATTAACCTTGACGCGAGCTTCAACCAACCTGGCACCAATATTGAGCGCGCGCAATTGGCGTTAGAGACCTTTGAGTTTGATAAAGCCAATGCGATGACCTACTCAGTGGTAGGAAACGCCGCCGTGCTGGATATCGATATGAAAGGATCGGCTTCACTGGTGGTGGATAAGGCCATCAGCAAGGTATTGATGAACCAGCTGGTATTGGACGCACAGTTTATCGGCGATGCACTTCCCCAGTCGCCGATGAAAGTCGATATGGCTTCGGATCTGTCTTTCGATTTGACTAAGAGCCACTTAAGCTTTGTGTTGGAAAAGCTGACAGCCAATGCGTTGCAGTTTGATGGTCAAGCCGATGTTACATTAGCTGAAATTCCAAAGGTGCGTTTTGCGCTGCACAGTCCTAATATTGACCTAGACGAGTTCTTAGGTCTTGGTCAAACGAGTGCATCCGATTCGCCGGCGCAGACCGCTTCAAGTGACACGAGTAACAGCGAGGCTCAGCAGCCTTCTCAAACTTCGCCAGCCCCTGCCGCGCAAGAAGTTGAGCCAGATCTCTCTGCATTACAGACACTTGATGTGAAAGGCGACGTGACCATCGACAAGTTCAAAGCGAACAATGCCAAAATGCAAAATGTACAGGCGAGCTTTTCTGTTAATCGCGGTATCGCAGAGCTCAATTCGTTTACCTCAGATCTGTATCAAGGCTCAATCGATGCGATTGCTCGATTAGACGCGCGTAAAACGCCCGCGACTTATACAGCAACCAAACGGATTAAAGGGGTTAAAGTACAACCTCTTCTCATGGACGTCGCAAGTAACGACAAGTTAGAAGGCACGGGTAACATTGATGTTGATATTCAAGGCAGCAGCCTGACCCCGACCGGAATGCAAAAGAACCTGGTTGGTACTATGGTGATTAACTTTGCCGACGGTGCAGTGAATGGAATTAATGTCGCTCAACTGATTCGAGAAAACTACGCCAAGATTAAGGGCGAAAAAGTCGAAGCGTCGAACGAAGTGCAAAAGACCGATTTTAGTGCCATGAAGGCGACGTTAAAACTGAACAAAGGCAATGTCTCGACTGACGATATGACGATGCAATCGCCGTTGCTGCGCATTCGTGGCAAGGGTGGTGCCAACTACCTTGAGCAAACCGTTGATTTTACGGTCAGCACCTCGATTGTGGGCTCGTTAGAAGGTCAGGGGGGGAAAGACATTGACGAGCTGAAGGATGTGACCATTCCCATTAATGTCTCAGGAAACTGGTCTGAGCCTAAATTTAAACTTGTGTTTGATGACGTGCTGAAACAAAAAGCAGAAAAAGAAATCGACCGAGGCTTGAAGAAGCTTGATGAAAAGCTGGGTGATAAGATCAAAGATGAGAAAACCAAAGAGGCCGTCAATAGCTTGATTAAAGGCTTATTTAACTAAGCGAGGCGAGTACCTTAGACAAAGCCAGTACAGAATACTGGCTTTGTCTTTCTTCGTGGCTTGTTTTCTAAATGTCAGTCAGACACAGTATAGCGCTCTCTTATTTTTTGATATTCGGATGTGGCTTGAAACGCTTCTAGCGCTTGTTGCCATCTTGCCAATACTTTCGGGTCGGTGCCTTTCGAAAAGGCGATGTATAAGTCGATATCAAACAGAAGAATATCCGAACGCACGACTCTATCGGCATCATGCCCTTGGTCTTTCAACAGGCTTGGCATTGCGAACTCGCCAGCGACCATGGCGCTGACTCGGTTATGAAGCAGTAAGCGTGCATTGTCTTGTGGTTGATTGGTTATCCAAAGGTTGTTAAAACCTAAATCGAGTAAAACTTGGTGTTCAGGGTAGTTAGCTGTCACCGCAATACTGTCCCACTGTTTTGCGCTATCGAGGTTGTCGTGACTCGAATCGAGCTGTTCGGTGTGAAATAAGTAGACACCATCAGAGAGAATAGGCCCTACCCAGTCAAACTTATCATTTCTCGCGGGGGTGCGGGCGACACAAAATAGCGCTTTGTTCGGCAGCAGTTCCAGTTCTTTGATGGCGCGAGACCAAGGCAACACTTGTATTTCACTGCTGACATCAAGCCGTTGCGCTAAGTTCTGAACAATTTCGACACCGATACCAGTCAGTTTTCCACTTGAATCGTAAAAGCCAAACGGTGCGAATTCTTCGGTCATAAGGACGACTTTTGCATTCACCGCGAGAGCGGTGAGGCAGCAGGCAAAAATTAGCCCTTTTCTCAAGTAAGACATAGTGCAAGCCCAGATGTGATTCGCCATTTATTAATCATAGTCGAACAACTTAGCGATGTGGCAAATCAAACAGTTTGGGTGGAGGCAGAGTGGGGGGTAAACAGAGAGGGCGGCTTCAAACCAGTGTGCCCTCGTTCTTTATGTTGCGGTTAAGCGAGAATTACCAGTCGACACCTTTAAGCGCTTTGACGCCGGACTCAAAAGCGTGTTTGACGTTTTTTACTTCAGATACGGTATCAGCCATCTCAATAAGTGTGCGGTGTGCGCCGCGACCAGTAATGATCACCGATTGCATTTTCGGGCGATTTTCTAGCGCCTCAATGACTTGGTCGAGTTCGATATAGCCGTAACTGACCATGTAGGTTAGCTCGTCAAACAAAACCACATCAATAGACTCGTCTGCGAGCATGCGTTTACACTCTTGCCAGACAATTTGAGCAGCCTCAGTATCGGCTTTTTTGTCTTGGGTGTCCCAAGTAAAGCCAGTGGCCATTACCTGGAACTCAACGCCTAGTTTTTCCAATAGGTTACGTTCACCATTATCCCAGGTTCCCTTAATAAATTGAGCCACTGAGCATTTTAGGCCGTGGCCAACTGCTCGCGCTACGGTACCAAAACCTGAAGTGGATTTACCTTTCCCATTACCGGTAATGATCAACAAGAGCCCTTTTTCTTCTTGTGCCGCTGCGACGCGCGCATCCACTTGTTCTTTTACTTTTTGCTGCCGAGCTTTGTGACGCGCTTCTTTATTGGTTTCAGACGTCATGGTAATTCCTTTTTTATCTCATCAAACTGCGGCTATGATAGCTTAATCACAGCAAGGTAAATACCTATGTTCTTTAGGGAAACTGCGAGTTTTGGCGCGAAGGGAGAAGCATGAAGACAAAAGTGTTAGTAGTGTGTATGGGCAACATTTGCCGTTCACCGACGGGTGAAGCGGTACTGAGAGCCAAGGCTAATCAGCTAGGTGTGGATATCGAGGTAGATTCTGCGGGTACCATTGGTTACCACCAAGGCAATCCGCCCGATCCGCGTGCGAAAGCGGCGGGGGAAAATCGTGGCTATTCGTTTAAAGGGATTCGGGCGCGTAAAGTCGTCAGTGAGGATTTTGACTATTTTGACCTGATTTTAGCGGCTGATAGCGACAACCTATCGGATCTTATTGCGCAGTGCCCAACGCATTTACAGCATAAGGTAACACTGTTCTTGAGCTACGCTGAGGCTAATTGTGACGAGATTCCGGACCCTTACTATGGTGGCGAGCATGGCTTTGAGCTGGTGCTCGATTTAGTGGAGCAAGCATCCGAGAACTTGCTGAAATCATTGTAAGACTGCCGTTTATCGATGTCGTTTAGGCAGCCATTACCCTGCCGCTAAAGTAGTCGTTGGAGACAATGTACTCGGCGTTGCGGATCAGTTCATCTTGAATTTCGGCCCAGTGTGAGTCGTCATGCTTAACGGCTGGAACCACTCCGCCGACACGAATATTAAATGGGGTCAGTTCTTTCGCCCAGCTTTGGGTAAAGCCTGCGATCATTGAAGTGGCGTTGTCAAAACCGGATAAATCTTGATAGTCGGCGTGAGCAATGACATTGACAATTACGCCGTTTTTCTTCTCTAACCGCATTCTTTCTGCGGTGGCTTGACCAAAGCTAAATAAGGTCGTTGCCATCAGCGATAGCCGTTGGGTAACAAGATCGCTCGCGCTTTGATCGAAGAAGTGGGGCATGGCTTCTGCGGTCAGCGCATTGATTAAAACGTCGGGGGAACGTTGCACTTGTTGATCAATAAACGCAAATAAATCTTGAATTGAGGACAATGAATGGTCGTCAATGGCAAATTGGTACACCTGATGAGAAATCTCACTGCACTGTTGATAAGCTTGGGTCAGTTGTTGAGTTCTTTTGTCACATAATACCACGGTCGCTCCGAGCGAGGCGAAGTGATGAGCGAGTGTGCTACCAATTTGAGAACCCGCAGAAGTGACTAATATTACAGCATTTTTTATGTCCACTGGCTTATCCCCCATAAGCAATGTTCGCGCATGATTGCGCTTACATAGCATGGTAGATTAACTGTGACTTAGTTGTGAATAAGGTCAAATAACCTTGTCTGATACTCAAGCAATGTGCGAAATTATGGCGTCATTCACACTCTCGATCGAATATGTTTTATCTGTTCAACAAATGAGACGAGTAATGTGTGATCGTAACGATCCTTTGTGCATTTATTGTGTTTGTTAGTGATCTTTTGTCACTGTCAGTTAGGGCGATTAAGCCTGAGTTTGAAGCTGAAAAGTACGCTGGGCTTTGACTAGCTGATTATAGAGATCGATAGGCATTAACGTTTTCGGTTGCTGATCATTAAGCATTCTGCGCTGATGACCAGATAAGTTGTGATAGATCTCTTCAGGAAGACCATGAGTCTCTTCAGGTAAGTAAGCCAATGCGTCTGGCGTGAGGTAATGGCTCAGCTTCGCGCCGGGGAGTCCTCCAGTATGGAATAGCTCCGCTTGTTGTGCCGAGTACTGATAGGAACTTTGGTCTGAACGTAGCTGCTGAGGGGCTTGCAGTTCAAATCGTTTTCGTAGTGCTTGCTCACTGGTGTCGACTTGATCAAGCCGTTCAAGCGGGGTGTTATCACGAACATCACCGGAGAACATCGACAAAATCAAGGCAAAATCAGCACGGCGACCTTCATGAACTGCATGGTTGATACCAACGCCGAATTGAAGCTCGTTAATAATCGCTGCTTTGTCTAAAGTGTGAATTTGCA
Source organism: Vibrio sp. JPW-9-11-11 (assembly GCF_013369335.1). Taxonomy (GTDB): domain Bacteria; phylum Pseudomonadota; class Gammaproteobacteria; order Enterobacterales; family Vibrionaceae; genus Vibrio. The sequence goes on along the minus strand of NZ_SZQJ01000005.1, from coordinate 817,628 downwards.
TAGTGCCTCTCTTGTGATGCCTTTATAGCGACTCAGCAAGAAAAAACTTTAGGAAATTCAGGATGACAGGCAGTAAAAAAGCCAGCGAATGCTGGCTTTTCAATCGACTAAATACTCAATCCTCGGGGAAGGATTATTTTGCTAGGTTCTCTGCAACGAAGTCCCAGTTTACCAGAGCCCAGAAACCATTCATGTAATCTGGACGAACGTTACGGTAATCGATGTAGTAAGCGTGTTCCCATAGGTCAACAGTAAGAAGTGGTGTAGTACCTTCTTCTGTTAGAGGCGTTGCTGCGTTAGATGTGTTAACGATCTCTAGAGAGCCGTCAGCTTTCTTAACTAGCCACGTCCAAGATGAACCGAAGTTGTTGATCGCTGCATCTGTGAATTTTGCTTTGAACGCTTCAAAAGAGCCGAAAGCAGCGTTGATCGCGTCTGCAACGGCACCTGTTGGTTCGCCACCTGCGTTTGGCGCTAGACAGTGCCAGTAGAAAGTGTGGTTCCAAATTTGAGCAGCGTTGTTGAACACACCGCCTGTTGACGTTTTGATGATCTCCTCTAGAGACTTGCCTTCAAACTCAGTGCCAGGAATAAGACCGTTTAGCTTAACAACGTAAGTGTTGTGGTGCTTACCGTGGTGGAAATCTAGTGTTTCTGCAGAGATATGTGGTTCTAGTGCGTCTTTTGCGTAAGGAAGAGCTGGTAGTTCAAATGCCATTACTCGATTCTCCATTTATAGGAAAGAGTTGCCCCTTTCGATTGCTTCCAGTGTTATTTATTCTTGATTGGCAAATCGCTTTGCTAAGAATGATTTGCTGACTTGCGCTATAGTTTAGCAAGTTTTTACTTTATTAAAAGCGTCGGTGGCAAATTTCTATATGAAATTTCTTTATTAGTCAGTGGTGATTGATCTCAAAACTGTCTAAGTCACCATAACCATACAGATAATAGGCTTTTTATTCTGTGCTAATGGTTTAGAATGTCCACAAACTTGCAAAAACTCCATTAAGAGGAAGCAATGGAAACGATCGACAAAATCAAACAACAAATCGCAGAGAACACGATCCTTCTTTACATGAAAGGCTCGCCAAAACTTCCAAGCTGCGGTTTCTCTTCTCAAGCCGCTCAAGCCTTGATGGCCTGTGGTGAAAAGTTCGCTTACGTTGATATTCTGCAAAACCCAGATATCCGTGCAGAGCTACCTGCATATGCCCAATGGCCAACTTTCCCTCAACTGTGGGTAGAAGGTGAATTGATCGGCGGTTGTGACATCATTATCGAGATGTTCCAGAAAGGCGAACTTCAGCCCCTAATTAAAGAGGCGGCAGAACGAGCGACATCAGAAGATTAATAATACTGTTTATATTTACAGTTTTTCTTGATTTTTAAGGGCCACATTCGCTAATGTGGCCCTTATTGTATCTGACACTTTTTACTTTATGTCGCGTCTCTTTATTGCCGAAAAACCTAGCCTTGGCCGCGCTATTGCAGCCGCTTTGCCTGGGCCGAAAAAAAATGAACAAGGCTTTATCCGTTGTGGCAACGGTGATGTGGTCACTTGGTGTATCGGCCATTTGCTAGAGCAGGTTGAGCCTGATGCTTATGATGAGCGTTATAAAAAGTGGCACTTAGCCGACTTGCCGATTGTGCCCCAGCAGTGGCAACTCAGGCCGAGAAAATCGGCGAGCAAACAGCTTAGTGTGGTGCGAAAGCTACTCAAAGAGAGCCAACATATCATCCATGCCGGCGATCCAGATCGAGAAGGTCAACTACTGGTTGATGAAGTGCTCGATTACTGCAAAGTCACTAAGGCTAAGAAAGAGGCCGCTCAACGTCTTTTGATTAGCGACCTTAACTTGCCAGCGGTGAAGCGTGCCTTAAATCAAATGCGCAACAACCGCGATTTCATTCCTCTTTCTGTCTCTGCGTTAGCGCGCTCACGAGCTGACTGGCTTTATGGGATGAACATGTCGCGCGCGTATACCTTGCTTGGTCAGCAGGCAGGCTACCAAGGGGTATTGTCCGTTGGGCGAGTGCAGACTCCAGTACTCGGCTTAGTTGTGCGCCGCGATGAAGAGATCGAGCACTTTATCCCGCGTGATTATTTTACCCTCGATGCTTTGATTCCCTATCAAGGCCAGTTTGGTCAGTTTGATATCTGTGCTCGCTGGAAACCGAGTGACGCGTGTCAGCCTTGGCAAGATGAAGAAGGGCGTGTGTTGAATCGAAAACTGGTCGAGAATGTCGCCAACCGGATCGCCAATCAACCCGCGAAGGTCGTTGAATCAGAGCAAAAGCAAACTAAACAATCCGCGCCATTGCCTTACTCACTGTCGACGTTACAAATTGACGCCGCTAAGCGCTTTGGTATGAGTGCGCAACAGGTTCTCGATACCTGTCAGTCTCTGTATGAAAAACATAAGCTGATCACCTACCCGCGTTCAGATTGCCGTTATTTGCCGATGGAGCATTATGCTCAAGCTCAGAGCGTGTGTGACGCTATCGGTAATAATGCCAAGGAATTGATGTCGGCGGTACAAGGCGCTTCGCTGTCGCTAAAATCGAAAGCGTGGAATGACAAAAAGGTGGATGCGCACCATGCCATTATCCCTACGCCGAAGAAGGCCGCATTGAACGCGCTGTCTGGCAACGAGATGAAGATCTATCAGCAGATTGCGCGCCAGTATCTGATGCAGTTCTATCCAGCAGCAGTCTACGCAGAGGCAAAGCTGGTATTCGATATTGCTGGTGGAGCTTTTATCGCGAAAGGGCGTCAGCTTGTTTCTGCCGGTTGGAAAGCACTGATGGGCAAAGCGGATGATGAGGATGCTGCGGTGGATGCTGTCCCGCCTTTGTCACAAGGGGACGTACTAACCTGCCGTGAAGGTGAGATCAAAGACCGAAAAACGGAGCCGCCTAAACACTTTACTGAGGCAACGCTGCTGCAAGCGATGACAGGGATCGCGCGTTTTGTTGAAGACAAACAACTCAAAAAAATTCTCAAAGAAACGGATGGTCTCGGCACGGAGGCGACGCGTGCGGGTATCTTGGATACCCTGTTTAAACGTCAGTTGTTGGTTCGGCAAGGAAAGTCGATACTCAGCTCTGCCGCAGGTCGCGGGCTTGTTCATACCTTACCCTCTGAGTCTACCTACCCTGATATGACGGCCAATTGGGAACATCAACTGCAAGGAATGGCAGAGCGTAGCCAAGCCTATCAACCGTTTATGCGTGCATTAGAGCAACGTATTGATGGGCTGATGGTTCAAGTAAGAAGTGGAGGCGTACCAGAATCATTGCGCCATTTACCTAAAGTGGAGCGCCCTGCTTTCAAACGCAAAAAAGGCGGCTATCGCAAAAAGTCTGTAACAAAGTCAACGGCTAAGCGTGCTTAGCCAACTTTTCGTCCACAGCGCTTAAATAGCTGTTGCCAATATTCAATATGTTGACGAGTCGCATGACGAAACTCGCGGTGATGGCGTTCCAGTGGATAGACATAAGTGTGAATGTTAGGCTTGGGCTCAAACAGCGCTAAATTTGGCGACAGTGTCTGGTAATAGGTGTCGAGCTGGGCTAGATAAGGTTGTACTTTGGTAACATATTGCTGCTCAAACACATTGTTCAAATAGTTAAATTTGGTTTTGTCACGGTTTTTCTTACAGACGATATGTTGGTCGTACGCGTAGAGTTGATGGGTGACACGATTGAGATGCCGAGTCGCTTGCGCTAAGGAGTAGTTAAGGCGGCCAATGATGGGCTGTTTATCTAATACTTCTTGGGCTTTGGCAATAGCGTCACCTTGCCCATCAAAGGCTGCTGCTATCTGACCAAGCGCTTGATTCACCGCCGAGACGCTTTGGCCGAGATCGCGACTTAGCCACTGCGACCCGTTGAGCTGTGCTTGCATCGCCGCGCTGGTATAGATGAGGTTCCATTGATGTAAGGCCAGTTGAGTCCGTTTTTGCTTTGCTATCTCAATCAGTGTCGTCTTGAGCAATGGCTCGATATCGTCATGCTCGAGACAGTGTGATAGCCCTTTGAGAATGTCACGCTGATAGTCATAGTTATGAAATTCATCGGCAACTTTGCCTAACACCGAATTCCGTTCAGCGATGAGGTTAAAAAGTCCGCACTGCCTAAGCTGATAACTGTCGAGTAAGCCAATAGACAAAGTTGGAATATCGATGTAAAGGTGTCGCTTACGAGGCAAAGTGATCTGTTCATCCGACGCGATATCGACTGTAGGCGCACTTTGCACCCGAGCGACTCGCGTGAGGTAGTCATCAAACATCGAATCAGGGCTGCTCGGCTGGCAACCGACCAGAATGAGTACTGAACTCGCAAGCAGCAACACGCACAATCTAACCAATACTTTCGCCTCTCGTTTCTTTGCTTATTGCCTCATCTTGTTACGCAATAAGAGCGCCAATCGCTCACCAAGGAATACTCGAACCATCGTAGTTGAAGAACTGACCTGTGCTAAGCTGAGTCGCTTGCTCAATGACTCTTGTCAGCCCTTGAACCGCCGTCGATGTATCGATCAGAGCGTTGGGCCCGCCCATGGCCGTTTTTACCCAGCCCGGGTGCAGTGCTAAAACGGTATATCCCTCTTTGCTTAGGTCATTACTCAAGCTTTTGACTACCGAATTGAGCGCCGCTTTTGACGAACGATAGAGATAACCACCCCCCGATGTGTTTTCCGTCATACTGCCGACTTTGGAAGAGAGGCAAGCGATTTTCTTCATCTGGCCTCGTTGCAAACTAGGGTAAAGCGCTTCGACGAGTTTCAAAGGAGCGATGGTGTTGATCTCAAACACTTTTCGCCACTCTTCAACATCTGTGTTGCCAAAACCGTAACCTTTGGGGCCATAATAGCCAGCGTTATTGAGCAGTAAATCGAGGGCAGGGAGAGCGCCAGCCAACTTGTCGAGTTCTTGGTAGTGGGTAACATCCAGTTTATGGCAGACCAGGTGTGGATGACTAATAGCAAGTAGTGAATGTGAATCCGTTTCTGAGCGATACGTGGCGTGAACTTGCCAGCCTTGATCGAGGTAGTGTTCGACCAAGCTTAGGCCGATACCACGGTTAGCGCCTGTGATTAATACGGTGTGCATAGAATTACCTCTTAGGTTGATAAGGTTAACCTTACCCTGCTCGATTCATGATTTCTACGTCACTGTGATACCATTTGCTCTCACATTCTCCGACGACGCAGATTATGATCCCACTCATCTACGATTCCATTTATTCACAACTGCCTCTTCCAGATGGTCATCGTTATCCGATTAATAAATATCGTCTGCTCTATCAAGCCATCGAGCAACGTCGAGCCCAAGATGCGGATTGGCAAGCCTTGTTTAGCATCATATCTCCTCAATCTGTTTCTGTTGAAGAAGTGGCACAGACCCATTGTCGTCAATATGTCGAGGCTCTGATCTGCGGGCAACTGGCGGCGGCGAAAATGCGCAGAGTTGGTTTTCCCTGGAGTGAGCGATTGATTGAACGCACGCTCAAGTCGGCTGGCGGAACATGTCGCACGGTGGCCGAAGCGTGGCAACATGGCTTAGCGATTCACCTAAGCGGTGGCTACCATCACGCACACTATGATTTTGGTAGTGGTTTTTGTCTGTTTAACGATCTTGTATTGGCGGCAAGGCGGGCGCTACAGCAACCCGAAGTAGATAAGGTGTTAATTATCGACAGCGATGTGCATCATGGCGATGGGACGGCTACACTATGTAATGAAACGGATCAGATCGTAACCTTATCATTTCATTGTGATAAGAACTTCCCAGCGCGCAAGCCAGACTCTGATTTAGACGTCGCCTTACCGCGTGAGACCGATGACGACGAGTTTTTATCGGCTTTTACCCATGTGGTGACTATGGCCGTCAACTTTCATCAGCCCGACATCATTATTTACGATGCAGGTGTCGATATTCATCAGGATGACGAACTGGGGTACTTTAATGTGACGACTGATGGCATAGCTCAACGTGATCACTTTATGCTCTCGTTGGCTAAGGAAAAGCAGCTACCGCTTGCCTGTGTTGTTGGCGGCGGTTATCGCAACGATCATCAGCAATTAGTGCCAATCCATATGCAGCTAATAGAGGCCGCTTTTCAAGTACATGGAAAGTAAAAGGGGGAGTTGTTATGCAACATCGTATTCGCGCTGCGGGCGTTCTGATTCGAGACGGTGCTATGTTGTTACTGCGTGTCAAAGACTTCAGTGGTGAGTATTGGATACCACCAGGCGGAGGATTAGAAGTAGACGATAAAAGCACTAAGCAATGCTTAATTCGTGAGTTCAAGGAGGAAGCTGGGCTAGAGGTGGAAGTTGGTGAACTCATTTGTGTTCGTGAGTTCTATGAAACCCACCTAGATCGGTATAACGCCGAGTTTTTTTATCTGATTGACGAGTTCGAGGGCGTTCCTCATTTAAGTAATCTAGTTGGGCTCAATGATGAAAACTATATTCAAGCGCTCGACTGGGTACCGATCCCACTGCTGGAAGACATGCGTGTCTATCCTAAGGAACTGAAAGGCAAACTGCTCGATTTAATCGAAGCTGGCCAGTTTTCAAACCACTTGGGGAGCTATGTCCAAGGTATGCGTGAAGACATCAATCAGCTTTAACGGACAGGAATGTTTGGGCGTTTAACCTAGAGAGGCATGCTCGACTTGTGTATAGGAAGAGACAGTATTGCGACCGGACTTCTTCGCTCTAAGCAGGGCCAGATCGGCCAAATCAATCGCACCCGCGATAGAATTACCAAGCTGTGGAAAACAGCTGTACGTCCCCAAACTGGCTGTTACGCTAACCTGTCTGTTATGGACACTATGACAATGCTGCTCAAGTGCATGTTTGACTTTCTCTGCGACTTTAAGGCTTTCGTCGGCGCTTGTACAAGGAAGGATAACTAAAAACTCGTCGCCACCCCAGCGAAATAGGTAGTCAGTTCTACGAGTATGGCTTTTGAGTATTTGTCCAACCTGATTCAGTAAATCGTCGCCAACCCGATGCCCGTAGGCATCATTTACGTGCTTAAAGTTATCTAGGTCAACCATCAAAAAGGACAGCGCTTGATTATGTCTGGCGTGCTGGAGCCAGATTTTCTCCGCAACCTGCGCATAAAAATGTCGATTGCTCAGTTGCGTGACTTGGTCGGTCAGGCTGAGTTTTTCAAGACGCGCCATCAGCTCTTGGTTTCTTTCATCATTACTTAAATACTTTTGGTACACACTATGTGAGTGCTTGGCTTGCGAGTGAAGCATCAGCCAAATTGTTACCAAGCCTAATGCGGTTAAATAACCATACATTTCATTTTGAGCGGCAAAAAACACGCCGAGACTGAGAAGATACGCGGTAGTCGAAATATAGAAAGCAGATAGCATGAAACTGGCATAAAACGCAGAGCCTGCGGCAAGACCGAGAATAGCAATCACGACCACCATGGATTCAATTGGGTAGAGGTGTAAATCAAGAAACAGCAGGGAGACAGGCCAAATAATGCCATTGACTAAAGAGGTGAGCTTAGCCATCAATGCCATGCGAGGTGGGTTGCGTTCGGCTTTCGTGGCACGTAACCAGCGCCAAACAAACAGCCCTCTGACGGCAATATTGCCCCACAAACAGCCAAGCCATATTACGAGTAGCCATGCATCTTGATAGGGCCATAGAAGAATGACGGCGATTAAGCCGAAAAGCGAGTGTGAGTACAAAGTGCCGCTGGCGTTTGAATAAAGTTCGAACTCAAGGCGTTTTTGCTTATACAAATGCGTGCTCAATTAAATTATTAATATAGATATCAATTATGGGATATTAGTTCAAATTTTGGTAGCAGGAGGTGAGAGTCGAGGTGCTTTTTGTATGTCATATCAACTTTTGTGCCTAGAGATATCAGTTCAAGTAGTACACCCTCGGAAACAAAAGCTTAAAATAGCTGCAAACGAAAAAGGCCGCTAATTTCTTAGCGGCCTTTTCACTGAAAGTGGCGGAGAGATAGGGATTTGAACCCCATCTCTTTGAAAGTCTTAGCAACCGAACATTTTATTGCAACCAGATAACGACTAAAAGAGAGCCACCGATCCTTAGCTGCCCTCCACCAGAAAACTAGTCGATCAGCGTTTAACTACATAATAAAATTGCGATTATCATTCCTTTGTGATGTTTCGCAAGCAGTCCACTACGATCTTATTGTCGTCTTCTGAGGCAACGGAATCTAGTGCATTATTTAGGTATGTTGTGAAATGTTTCCCTACCTTCTCTTGGATCTCCCGTCCTCGTCCTGTTAAAACGGTGTACACCCCACGTTTGTCTTTCGGGCATATATCGCGAATTGTATACCCGCCTTTTTCAAGTCTTTCGACAAGGCGAGTTACCGAGCTTTGGTTTAATCCGAGAAGCTTGGCTAACTCTTGCATCCTCAATTCCGAATTTTCAGACTCAGAAAGTAACTTCAAAGCTCTGTATTCCGTTAAGCCAAGACCATGTTCTCTTTGCAACACTTTTGCTATTTGGTTTTCAACACTGTCGACAATTATTTTGACCCTTAGCCAAAGCGTACTTTTAGGTATCATATTGATTTCCTTGAATATTGTTAGAGGGTATTTGCTGGAAATTAGTTCTTTAATCACGATTTAGCTTGTACATACATGCATATGTGTCAATCAAATTATAACAGTAAGCGAGGTTTTGTGAACTCTACCGCACTATAAAAGGAATATTCAGTTTTATTTTTGCTTATATTCCGGTGTTTTAGTTGTTTATGGAGATTCTTTCCTGAAACATAGAGTGATTTATGCAGTTGTTTTTAATAAAGATTTTTTAATTTCTGGTTGTAAAAATCAAATTCTCACTTGGGAAGTCATTAATTTTTTTGAAGTTGCATGTATGTACAAGCATATTGACGAGTTGTTTTTTGTTAGTAATATGCTTGCACATGCAACAAGTTTATAAAAGTGACTAGGAAAATGAAATTACGGACATTAATTACTTCGTTAAGGACAAATGCTGAGCAAAGACCAAATGGTGTAGCTGTCATTACTGATGACAAAAACTGGACCTATCAGGAATTAGTCTTACTGATCAGTGAGTACAACTCCGAACTAGAGAAACATTATCTCGTTGAACACACGCCAGTCGCTGTTGCGGCAAGAAAGACGGTGGATACTTTGGCTCTGATGATTGCATTGGGAGAGCGAGGTCACACAACTCTAGTATTATCACCTGACCTCGGTAGTGCTGTTAAACCAGGCGTTTTCTCCAAAGCTGGTGTGTCTTGTGAAGTAAGTGCTCAGCGTATTTCTGGAAATGCAAGAATCTCTGTATCAATGATTCAGTCAGAAAAAACTGAAATCAATCAAAGCTCTACATTGTTAAAAGCTTCTCCACTTATGCTGACAACGTCTGGTACAACCGGTATTCCAAAGGTCGTTTGCCTCAGTGAAGCAGGCGTTAGCGCATTTCTTTGCTGGGCAGAGTCATTCTTTGATCTTGGTCATGCCAGCAAAGTTCTGAGGTACGCACCTCTTAATTTTGACCTTAGCCTCCTTGATGTACGGGCAACACTTTCAGTCGGGGGAGAGGTTTTCTTGCACTGGTACAACGAAGTCAAAGTGAACGGCAAATGGTTAAAGGTTTCACCAGTATTCAACAAGTTACTTTGCCAACTGTATGCCATAGAACCTCTTGAATTTGATGGAGTATCGGACGCTATTGCGCAACCATACAAGAACGATAGTGAGATGAACTATCTTGGTTCACCAGAGGTGTTTGAGAACCCAGTACCAACAGAGCTGATAAAACTTGTGGACGCCTATCATCCCAAAATGGTCACTCCTAGCGGTAAAGTCCCCAAAACAATTTCTAGGCCAGCATCTTTATAGATTTACAAGTTAAGGAAAGCATCATGGAGAAAACAATCGACATCTATACGGATCTTGTGTGCCCGTACTGCCTGTTGGCAGAACATGCGATTCACGATCTTATCAAAGATGAAGACGTCAGTATCCGTTGGCGCCCATTCGAATTAAGGCCTTATCCGGTTCCGACGCTTCGTCCGGAAGATCCTTATCTCCCTGATATTTGGAAACGGTCGGTCTATCCAACGGCAGAAAAGCTGGGGGTGTCAATCAAGCTACCTACCATTTCACCACAACCAAGAACTGACAAAGCGTTTCAGATCTTTGCAATGGCAGAACAGCAAGGCAAAGGCCACGAGTTCAACATTGCGACCATGGAGGCCTTTTTTCAACAAAACAAGAACATCGGTGACATAGATGTCCTAGTTGAGATTGCGGCAGAAATTGGCCTCGATAAGAACGAAGTGCTTACCGCTTTGGATGAAGACATTTACCTGCTTACTCACAAGGCAGCTCAACGTCATGCGGTGGAGGAAGCAAAGATCAGTTCGGTTCCCACAATCATTGTCGGTAAAAAGAAATTTACCGGTGTGCCAAACCCAGACGAATTTAGAAAAGCCCTTAAGGAACTCTAAGTTCATATTTCAATAACGTACTGTAATAAAAGATAAATTAGGAGAAGTGAAATGTTAAGTTGGATATATCTAGGATCTGCGGTCATCTTCGAAATTGCTGTAGCTATTTCTGCTGGTAATGCGAAGGGCTTCAGACACCCAGGCTGGACGGCTGCAACACTCATTAGTGGTGCAATCGCGACATTCTTCTTGAGCCTTGCCTTACTCGATTTTGATGTAGGTGTTGGCTATTCGATTTGGACATCTACAGCTGGTGTAGGGATCGTCATATTAGGTGCGATGTTCTTCAATGAACGGTTTAACGTCAAAAAGCTACTTGGAATTACCTTCGTTATTGGTGGTGTGGTTGGGCTGCGTATGAGCGGAGCAGCATAAAGCGTTAACTCAAACAAAATTCACATTATTTAAAAGGAAATAAATATGACTTCTTCGATTAAGAAATCAAGTAACACGCATGCATGGTTAATGTTAATCCTTGCAGGGATCTTTGAAATTGGGTACGCACTTAGTGTTGGTGGCAGCGAAGCATTTACTGTTGTCAGTTGGTCAGTTTCGGCAGCGATTTTCTTCCTGTTAACCTTGTATTGCCTGAGTGTGAGCCTTAAAACCATTGATGTCGGTATTGGCTATGCCGTTTGGGCTGGGATTGGTGCAATCGGTGCTTCTGTATTCGGTGCATTTGTCTTCGACCAGATGTTAACTCTTGCGCAGGCTTTCTGGCTCGCAGTCATCATCTTTGGTGTTATTTGGCTAAAACTCTCTAGCAGCGAAAAGCTTCAAGAAAAAGAGCACAAGCTGGCTATTCAGTAATGTGATAACACCTTGAGCAGACCCTGAATGTTCGGGTCTGTCATTTGGTTGGCTTTCAGGAAATAAATAATGTGTAAGAACCATACCATCATAGACCAACGCATGAGTAAAGTTGTCGAGTTCTCAAAGGAGCATGTGAATGCTGGAGGTATTCCATTCACGGCGTTTGTAATCAATGACAAGGGCGAGATATTGGGAAGAGGTGTTAACAGGGTTTTAGAGAATAATGATCCCACTGCGCATGCTGAAGTAGAAGCTATTCGAGATGCGTGCAAAAACACGAAAAAGCCACATCTACGCGGCCTGACATTGTTGGCTTCCGGTGAACCCTGCGCCATGTGCTATCTGAATGCGATGTATTCGGGAATTAGTAAGGTCCTTTTTGCAGCAGACTCTAACGAAGCGGCAGTTCATGGTTTTGACTACCGTAGCACTTACTCAATGCTAGCTAACTTCCCAACTCGATGGCCAATGCAAATCAGCAAACATCAAACAGAAGGTGCATTGGAGCCTTTCAAAATTTTATTAGAAAAGAGGATTTTAGGATGAGTGATCCAGTTAAAATCACTGACGATGTAAAGCGTTTGTTCAAACCTGATGGATGGAACAGGACAATTCGAATTGGAGTTGTCGTCCCTCATGCTGATGTAGGCCCAGAAGTTGAAATCCAAGCTATGGCATCAAGCGATATTACAGTTCACGCTAGCCGGATTTTCTTTTCAGCAATGCGAGCTGGCGGTGAAATGGATGAAAAGATCCCTCACGCACCGGTTACATCGTTCGTTGAAGCACCATATTTGGACAATGCCGTTGAATCTCTCTGCGCCTCCCCTCTGGATGTAGTTGGCCTTGCCTTTACCAGTTCGGCATATAAACATGGCCCTGAGGGAGAACGTGCTTTGATACAACGACTAAAGAGCGTTTCGCGAGAGATACCTATTGTTTCGACATGCCTTTATGCCGAGCGAGCATTTGCAACGCTGGGTACCCAAAAATTAGCGATGATTAACCCGGCTTGGTTCGATGATGATCTTGTAAACCAAGGAGCAAACTACTTTTGGTGTAATAGCTGGAGTTGCGGCTCTTTGTAAGATACATGATCGTGACACCTGTTAGGATCATGCAAAAAGTGACAGACAAGAAAAAAGCCCAAGTCTTTGTAAATCAATGACTTGGGCTTTATGAAAGTGGCGGAGAGATAGGGATTTGAACCCTAGATACGCTATTAACGTATGCCGGTTTTCAAGACCGGTGCTTTCAACCACTCAGCCATCTCTCCGTGTGACGCGAATAATATAGAGGTTACGAAAACTTGTAAACCCCTATATATATTGTTTGATTTAATATTGAGCGTTGGGCTGACAAAAAAAGGCTTGAGTGGTTGCTTCTTGTACTTTGCACCGCGGACAGCAGATAGAAAAAAAGAGAGCCTAAGCTCTCTTTTATTCTAGGTGTAATGGTCGGACTGAGAGGATTTGAACCTCCGACCCCCGACACCCCATGACGGTGCGCTACCAAGCTGCGCTACAGTCCGATATGCGTAATTTAAACATAAATACTGCTGGGGTCAATCCCCTAACACTATGATTTAGTTACTTTTAGCGTAAAAACGTTGTAGTTCAGTGAGCCCTTGCATTAAAACAGGCAAGGTTGGGTTCTCATCTTTGAGGCGTTGATAGTTCGAATCATACAATTTGTAGTTTCCAAACTTGTCAATCACAGTCGTGTTTTTGGTGGTGATTAACGCCAGTTCACGTGAGTCACCTGCTAATATCCAACGGCGCTGGCGTTCGTCAAACAGGTTACGCCCGCTGCTAAAGTCAGAAGGGTTGGATGAGACACCGAGTAAGTCTTGTAACAAGGTAACTGAAAGATCAAGGTGGCTGGTTCGATGTGGGTAGACTCCGGGCACTTTTCCTGGCCACTGGATCACCATCGGAACCTTCAGTTGGTATTGGCTGTAGTTGGAGTTGGAACCCCAGCTGTTGCTGCCCGTTTCATTAAATTCGGTGGCGTGATTTGAAGTGATAATCACAACCGTATTGTCTTCCAAACCCAGTGCTTGGATCTGTTGTAGAACCGATTCTACTTCAGCGTCAGCAGTCGCGACAGACTTCAAGTAGCCCGCTTTGAGTTTTTGTTCGGGCGATTGTTCGTTCTTGGTTTTATTGTACGCGTTAAAGTTGTCTACCGTGGTTAGTTCTATGTAGCTGAACCACGGCTTATTGCCTTGTTCATTGGCCCATGTTGACCAAGCTTCTATGGCTTGCGAGTCGGTTGATTGAGAGTCATTGAAAGCAATACCGTTAAAATTCATGCCACGGAACACGGTTTCGCCATACAAAGGCTCGTCAAAATTGTCACCACTGAAAAGACCAAACTGATAGTTCTTGTCGAGGAGTGTGTCGACAAGGATTGGTTTTGAGCCTTGAGTTTTAATGCTCGATGCATAGCTACTCGGTAAGCCGTAAAATAACCCGAAAATACCGAAGGAGTCGTTACTCGAGCTGTAGTGATTGGTGAAGTTTTGGTTGTCAGCGGCAAATTGGTACGTTGCGGGCATGTACTCTTGTGTTAGAACATCGCTGCGCAAATTGTTCACGCTAACAATCAGAATATTGAGTGGATTTGCTCGGCGGTTAAACTCGATCTTTTCCAACGGATAACGAACCAGTTCGGTATTGTCTTGACTCTCCTCTAAACGCTGTAGGTATTCGTCACGATCAAGTAGGCCGTGGCGTTCCATGAACGATTTTGCTGTCATGGGATAAGAGAGCGGGAAGTTGGCGCGTTGTGCGGTAATAGGGTTATAGAAGTAGGCATCGGCCCAGACATAGACCAAGTGACTCGCAATAAAGCTGACAAAGAAGAGTGCAGCAATCGGGCGGCCTACATGCTTGTGCGACAGTTTGCGCTGTTTTCGCCATACCCATTCAGAGAGTGCCAGTTGGATGAGGAAAATCAGAGGCAGCACAATGAACAGGTGTTGGAGATCGGCGCTGATGGTCGAACTTTCATCACTGAATAATACTTCCCAAACCACAGGAGTCAGGTGCAAGTTAACCGTTTGATAAGCTTGGGTATCGATGAGTAAAACGGTTAGTCCTACGGTGGCAAAGCAGATCGCCACCAACCGGAAGAGTTTGCGTGACGGTATGATGAACGTTAACGGAAACAGAACTAGCAGATAGAGAGCGAAAACCAGAAAGCCAAAGTGGCCGACCCAGGAAACAGCTAAGTAGAACTGACCAAGCAGCGTCTCAGGCCATGGTGACTGAGTAATATAACGGGTTCCGATCAGCATTGCCGCGATGATGTTGAAGAAGGCAAACCAATGGCCCCATCCTACTAGGCGCGACACGCGCTCGCCGTATGTGTTTCCGTTATCGACCATGTATGTGTTCTATTATCCGTTATTATTGTTAGTGTTTTTTATCTTCAACAGAAGATACAAGTGCCTGTGCGAATTTTTCAGCAATTGCTTTGCGTTGTGAAGCAGCAACATCTTGATTTAAGACATTGGTAGCGATATTACCCGCGATCATTAACGCAAGATCTGGACCAACTGAATGTTTTTCAAGTACAGCAGCAACTTCAGCTAAGATCTGTTCTACTTTTGCGTCGCTGTATTTAGATGTAATCGGCATAAAGACTCTAATGATGATAGTAAAGCGGCTTATGATAACCTACAATGCCACGCAACTGAAACCTACGCAGCGATAAATTTCATCATGAGCCTCCATCTATCTAACGTTATCCTTCATCAGTTACAAAAAAACGACGCAGATGAGCTGATTGTTAACTTTCGTGCTGACTCTTTAGCCAACGATACCTCCACTGAAAACCTTGTTGCAGAGCTTCATCGTGTGTTCAACTCAAAAGCCGGCAAAGGCTTTGGTTGCTTTAAGTCTGACAGCGAGTTCCAACAGTGGTTGCAAGATCTACGTCAAGGAAATCAAAGCTTTTACGATTTTTCCCAGTCAAGCGCCAACCGTCTTAAAGACGAACTGGCTAAGTACCCGTTCGCCGATGAAGGTATTTTGGTGATTGCCGAATATCAGTCGTTGGCTACCGACTATCTTTTTGTCGCTATTATTCCTTCAAATCAGAGCCTTAAAGTGACGGAGGGGTTGGATATCAGCGCAACTGATTATCTAGATCTGAGCAAGATGGATATTGCCGCTCGTATCGACTTGACCAGTTACGAGACCGACAAAGAGTCGAATCGTTACTTGGCTTACATCAAAGGTCGAGTTGGACGCAAAGTGGCAGACTTTTTCCTAGATTTTCTGCAAGCTGAAGTGGGACTGGATACCAAACAGCAAAACCAAGTGTTAATGCAGGCGGTTGAGGATTTTTGTGCGGATTCGAAACTTGAGAAAGACGAAGCGATCAGCTACAAGAAGCAGGTCGCCGACTACTGCAACGAACAAATCAAAAGTGGTGATGAAGTTCAAGTCCGTGAGCTGTCGGGTGAGCTTCCAGCGTCGCAAGATGGCACCAGCTTTCTCGATTACACTCAGGAGCAAGGCTACCAACTCGAAGAGAGCTTCCCAGCCGATCGCACAACCGTACGCAAACTGACTAAGTACGTTGGAGCTGGTGGTGGCCTAAACATTAGTTTTGATAGCTTGTTGATGGGCGAGCGTGTGTTTTACGATCCAGAGACCGATACGTTAACCATTAAAGGCACTCCGCCGAACTTGCGCGATCAATTGACTCGCAACAAATAGTCGTACTGGTGAGGACTGACGCAACATTTTTGCAGTTAGTCCTCCACTTATTGACCACAATGTATATGCTTGTATTACAGGGATTTTGTATATAAGGAACAGCATGGGTGGCAAAACACTCAAACTCGGCGCAGCAATTTTGCTGGTGTGGTTGATTAGCGTGGTGCTAATCGCTCAGCATTATCGTGCGACCTCTATCACCAATGAACAGCTCTATGAACTTAGCAGTGCGCTGCAAGGTATGAATGACGCTTTCTCGCTCGACACTCCTTCACGTATCAAACAAGCGGATGATCAATCCCTTGACTTGCAATTGGTCTACGCACTGCGCTTGCAAATTGAAGCCGATTATCAGAACCGTTGGTATGTTCCTTCGCCTCAACAACTTTTCTTTACCACCGACCGTTTCATCGAACAAACTCAGATCTATCTAGACAACAACTTGCAGTTACTCGCTCTGGTCGAAACTATGCGTGAGATGAGAGTAAAATATCGCTTTGCGCCTGATGTGTCGGCGTTATACCTCCGTCTAGCTACCAACGTACTCGATGCCATTTTTGGCGATAGTGATTCCAGTCCTGATGTTTATCGTGAACTGGATGAAATTTATATTCAGAGTGAAGCGCTTTCTGACCGACAGGCGAGCGATTTGCAGTCGGTTTTAGCCCAAGTCTCTCGAGTTCTGAGTAGCTATGCACAAGGTCAGTACATTTTGGACAAACTGAACAACCATGATGTGCATACGCAAATTAATACGCTACGTGTTAAATTCAATCAGTTATTGACACAATATGTGTTACTGGGTGCGGGAATCAGTTTACTCGCGCTCTGTTTATTAATGGCAATGCTGATGTTTCGTCATACAAGACCGCCCAACATAACTATCGACGGCGAATCACACAACAAAGAAAGCGTGCCAGAGCAAAAAAAACCAGTGGAGAACCATGTCATGACTGGCATAAATGAGGATACCGAGATTGATTTTGATGCCATGCTTGAGTCATTGAGCGGTGATTTGGAATCTGTCTGTATGTTGTTGGAAGTGTTTATTGAAGATCATACTGGGGATGCAGATAAGATTGCTGAGCTTCTTTCGGTCCAACCACAAGAAGCGCAACGTAAGGCGCATAGTTTGAAAGGCGTGGGCGGTAATCTTGGCGCGATGAAGCTGCGTGATGTGGCGAGTCAAGTTGAATCGGCAATCAAAGCGGGCCAGTCACCAACGCATGAGTCAATGCAAGAGCTTAAATTGCGGCTCGATAGAGCCATCCAACAGGCGACGGAGTTTTTACAGCGCCAATCATAGTCCAAAGAAAAGCGCCTCATAAGAGGCGCTTACTACTTAAGCAGACTGCTTAGCAAGGTCAGCGTGAGGCTCTTCACTCGTCGCAGGAGCACTAGGCTCACATTTATCGACAAACCAGCCCATGTAAGACGTAACGATAGTGACTAAGATACAGATAAAACTTAGCCACATAAATGGCGCGTAAGAGAGTGTCGCGACGCCCAGAATACTGGCCATGTAAATACCGTTGTCGCTCCAAGGCACCATACCCGACGTTAACGTGCCGCCGAACTCAGCGTTGCGCGATAAGTTTTTACGTTGGTAGCCTAAGCGGTCATAGTTTTTTGCACAGATCTTCGGTGTCAGAATCAGAGAAACATACATCGCAGAGCCAAATATATTGCCCATGAAAGCTGTGCCAATCGTGCTGGTCGCCAAAGATCCCGCGCTTTGCACGCGTCGTTCGAACAGCTTCGCGATCGTTTCGAGCAAACCCACTTTATCCAGTAGTCCGCCAAAACCTAGACCAAACACAATAACGGCAACCGAACCGAGCATCGACGACATACCGCCACGGTTTAGAATAGAATCAATGAAGCCGACACCCGACTCAATTTCAAAGGGGGCCCACGCGGTATTGAACGCTTGAAGGAAGTTCACGTCTTGTATCATTACCGCCCAGATAATACCAAGCAGTGAGCCAAAACTAATCACAGGAAAAGAGGGCATACGCATCGCGAGTAAGCCCAGCACAATAATCACAGGCACAAAAGAGTAGGGTGTGATGTAGAACTGCTGCTCCATCGCTTGTATTACAGACTGCACTTGTGACATGTCCACATTGCCAGCGTAATGAAAACCAAAAGCGGTAAACATAATACCGGTTATCACGTAACTGATTAATGCAATTGGCAGCATCCCTTTGATGTGCTCCATCACCTCAACATTGGACATGGAAGAAGCCAAGATCACAGAGTCAGACAGGGGAGACATCTTATCGCCGAAGTAGCACCCTGACAGTACCGCACCAGCGGTAATCGGAGCCGGCACACCTAAACCTTGGCCAATACCCATCATCGCAATGCCCGCAGTACCTGCAGCGCCCCAAGATGTGCCCGTGGCCAGTGCCGTGAGTGAGCAGATAATCATGGTCGCAAGAAGAAAGATAGAAGGATGAATGGCTTTAAGCCCGTAATAGATGATTGTTGGAACAATACCACCTGAGATCCAGGTACCGACAAGGGCACCAACGGCGAGCAGGATCAGTACCGCCCCCAGGCCATTGGAGATCCCATTGAGCGCAGCTTTCTCTAGTTCCTTGTATTGGTGGCCTAATCGGATACCAAGCACCATGATAATGAACCAGCCGATATATAGAGCGAGTTGAATGGGGAGATCAAACTTGGCGGTGAAGGAGAATGCCAGCAGAAGAAATAATCCGAGTGAGACAACAACCTGCAATAGACTCGGCAGGCGGGTGGTATGTTGTGTCATAAAGGAGCCTCTTAATGAATGTTACGAGTGCATACAAGTAAATGAGTGATCGCAATGAGAGTATGCACACGTTTAATAGGATAGGGGCACTCTATCCTAAACAGAGTATTATTTCGAATAAATGTCCAAAATGTGTGCCTTGGGGTTACTTTGTGTTTGTTTTGCAGATTAAAACACCAGTTTAGGTTAATATTAATGAGATAAAATGTTTTGCATTGTAAATGGTTTGTGGCACGGTTTTCTTGTTGTTGTGTCATGCTGATTTGTTTTTGTTTGGAAATTAACAAGACTTGACAGTTTACTTTGCCACTATTCAACCGTCTTATATGGGGAAAAAATGACCATTCAACACGATTTCCCTTGAGATTTTGCTGCGAACAATGAATATTGATGTATTCCCTTTTGAATAAGATTACACGGAGAGTTGAGAATGAGAGTAGGTTTAGTCGGTTGGCGTGGCATGGTAGGTTCGGTGTTAATGCAACGTATGGTAGAAGAAAAAGATTTCGACCATATTGAACCGGTATTTTACAGCACGTCTCAAGTCGGTATCCCGGCGCCAAACTTAGGCAAAGATGCAGGCATGCTACAAGATGCTTTCGATATTGAAAGTTTAAAACAGTTAGACGCGGTCATTACGTGTCAAGGTGGCAGTTACACGGAGAAAGTGTATCCAGCGCTTCGTCAAGCCGGTTGGAAAGGCTATTGGATTGACGCTGCTTCTACCCTGCGTATGGCACAAGATTCCATCATCACTTTAGACCCAGTTAACTTGAGTCAAATTCAACAAGGTATTCACGGTGGCACCAATACTTTTGTTGGCGGAAACTGTACGGTCAGTTTGATGTTGATGGGGCTTGGTGGCTTGTTCGAGAAAGGTCTTGTGGAATGGACAAGTGCTATGACGTATCAAGCAGCGTCAGGTGCTGGCGCGCAAAATATGCGCGAGCTGATTTCTCAAATGGGCGTGATCAACGACTCGGTCAGCAGCGAGCTTGCCAATCCATCAAGCTCAATCTTGGACATTGATAAGAAAGTGGCTGACACGATGCGTTCAGCTGAGTTCCCAACCGATAAGTTCGGTGTCCCGCTAGCGGGCTCATTAATCCCATGGATCGATGTTAAGCGCGATAATGGCCAAAGCAAAGAAGAATGGAAAGCAGGTGTTGAAGCCAACAAGATTTTAGGTTTCCAAGACGCGCCAGTGCCGATTGACGGCACCTGTGTACGTATTGGTGCGATGCGTTGTCACTCTCAAGCGCTAACCATTAAGCTAAAGCAGAACGTACCAATGGATGAGATCGAAGAGATGATCGCTACCCACAATGATTGGGTTAAAGTGGTGCCTAACGATCGCGATATTACCGCGCAAGAACTCACGCCAGCCAAAGTTACTGGGACGTTATCAGTACCAGTGGGACGCCTACGCAAAATGGCGATGGGCGATGACTTCCTCAACGCATTCACGGTTGGCGACCAGCTACTTTGGGGAGCCGCAGAGCCATTACGTCGTACGTTGCGTATTATCTTAGCTGAAAAAGCGTAACTAATTCGCGCTAGGATATTGAATAAATTAAAGGGTTGGCCACAGCGCCAACCCTTTTTCTTTTCCGTTAATCGCTGGTCTCGCTGGGCACAATCCGTTTATCTGGATCCGCCAGCTCACTTCCGCAATGTTTGCAGTAAAGCGCATCAGAGTCGTGCCCTGACCGGGAGCAATTTGGGCAGCGCACCAGGCTTTTATGCGCGTTCATCTCTTGATGGAGCTCGGCGGTGATAATACCCGTTGGCACTGCGATGATTGAGTAGCCCATCAGCATTGTGATCGAGGCGATGGCTTTGCCCAGTGCGGTCTGCGGCACTAGATCACCATAACCGACAGTGGTAATGGTGACGATGGACCAATAGATACTTAACGGTATGCTGGTGAAGCCATTCTCTGGCCCTTCAATGACATAAATCAGGGCACCAAAAATGATCACTAGGATTGCCACAGAGCTGAAAAAGACGAAGATTTTTCTTCGAGCCATTAACAGCGAGCGGAGTAAAATATTGGACTCTTGTAGGTAGCGGACCAATTTGAGTACGCGAAATATCCGTAGCACTCGAATTGCTCGTATCACACCCATAAACGATGCGGAAGGGAAAAAGAGGGTAAGGTAGGTTGGCAGTATCGCTAGGAGATCAATTACGCCGTAAAAACTTCTTGCATAGGCCGCAGGCTTGGGCGAGCAGTAGAGGCGCAATAGGTACTCAATAGTAAATAGTCCGGTGAACGTGTACTCGAGGTAACGCAGTTCAGTGGCCCATTGTGCATGAACGGCGGGCACCGACTCTAAGACCAGCACGATAAGAGACGAGATTATGGCGATAATCAACCCGATATCAAACGCTTTCCCGGCTCGGGTGTGAGTGCCAAAAATGATGACATAAAGTTGATTTTTCAGTGATTCGCTAGACATGATAGAAGGACTTATAAAACAGTTCTTCTATCATAGCGAGTTATTAGCTCTCAGGCTAACCCCGGGAACAGGTTACGCAGGCCGTTAGCGATAAACTCGATGCCGAGCGCACCCAAAATCAAACCCATGATACGGGTGATCACGTTGATCCCCGTTTGTCCCAAGAAACGCACGATGAGTGGGGCGGAACGAAAGAGCAGCCAAGTAGATAAGGCAAACACAACGATAGTGAAGATGAT
Source organism: Vibrio sp. JPW-9-11-11 (assembly GCF_013369335.1). Lineage (GTDB taxonomy): Bacteria > Pseudomonadota > Gammaproteobacteria > Enterobacterales > Vibrionaceae > Vibrio. Next base: position 796,103 of record NZ_SZQJ01000005.1, on the reverse strand, counting down.
GCCCATCGTATCGAACATCCCCGGATAACGAGAGCCATAAACAATCGTAGAACTGATCGCACCTGGGCCCGCCATCAACGGCATAGCGAGTGGTACCACCCCGATCTGCTCTCGACTGATGGATTCGGTTTTTTCCTGCTTGTTCTGTTTGTCTTCGCCCAGTTTACCGCTCATCATCGAAAACGCGATGCTCAATAGCAGCAAACCACCGGCAACGCGAAATGAGTCGAGTGAAATGCTAAACATATCAAGCAGCATCTGGCCCGCCATAAGCGAAACCACAAGAATGATGGCTACCGCCAAATTGGCGGTTACTGCGGTTTTGTTCTTCTCTTCTTGGGTCATATGGCCAGTCAGAGAGACAAATACCGGCATGATACCCACAGGGTTTACCGCGGCGACTAAACCGAGAAAAAACTGCAAGAAAATCGCGACTTCGAACGTTTGCATTTGCGTTATCCAAACAAAGGTAAAACAGGGAACAGTTGATGGGCGAAATATAGTCTAAATTATGCTAACAAACGAATGAAAAAAACTAACTTCAAACAGATTTCATTACTGAGAAAATCTTATATTTGAACAAAGCGTAAATACAAATGACATACTTTGTTACGTACAATAGCTCTGTGGCGCGGTTTCGGTTTACACAAACGTTAACATTCGCACATTTTCGATAAAAACTGTGCGTATAGGTAGAGGAAACAGTGGCTCGGTTATACCCTCAGTAGCACAAGGTTTGTGGACTACATGTAAGTTGGTAGTCAAAAAATGAAACTTTTTTACAAGATGTTGTCGTTATTCAAAAAACTTAGCTCGAATGATGATATTTTGCACAAATGACTTTTGTGATTTAAATCTTTTAAATTCATGTATTTATGCTGTTTTTTGCGATTTAGATACCACTAACTGGGTAAATAGTTTTTCATAACTGATCTGGGTCAATTTTTTTCACAACCTGAAATAATATACTCAGCCCTGAAAGCAATTTACTAAGAAAGCTAATCGCTTAGGTAGCTTAACCAGCTAGCACAGCACTCTTACTAAAAAGTTTTTAATATTTTGTTAATTTTAGGAGAATCCCTATGCCTGTAACTAATATGGCTGAACTAGATGCAATGGTCGCTCGCGTTAAGAAAGCGCAAGAAGAGTTCGCTACTTACTCTCAAGAGCAAGTAGACAAGATCTTCCGCGCTGCGTCTCTTGCAGCTAACCAAGCTCGTATCCCGCTAGCTCAACAAGCGGTTGAAGAATCTGGTATGGGTATTGTTGAAGATAAAGTAATCAAGAACCACTTTGCTTCTGAGTTTATCTACAACAAATACAAAGACGAACAAACTTGTGGCATCCTTGAAGAGGATGACAACCTAGGTACGATGACTATCGCTGAGCCAGTAGGCATCATCTGTGGTATCGTACCAACTACTAACCCGACTTCTACTGCAATCTTCAAATCTCTAATCTCTCTGAAGACTCGTAACGGTATCATCTTCTCGCCACATCCACGTGCGAAGAACTCTACTAACGACGCAGCTAAACTTGTTCTAGATGCAGCAGTAGCAGCAGGTGCTCCAAAAGACATCATCGGTTGGATTGACCAGCCATCTGTAGAGCTTTCTAACGCGCTAATGAAGCACGATGACATCGCTCTTATCCTTGCAACTGGTGGTCCAGGCATGGTTAAAGCAGCTTACTCTTCTGGTAAGCCAGCAATCGGTGTAGGTGCAGGTAACGTTCCTGTAGTTATCGATGAAACAGCTGACATCAAACGTGCAGTAGCTTCTATCCTAATGTCTAAGACTTTCGATAACGGCGTAGTATGTGCTTCTGAACAGGCTGCAATCGTAGTTGATGAAGTATACGACGAAGTTAAAGAGCGTTTCGCTTCTCACAAAGCTTACGTACTAAGCAAAGCTGAAGCAGAGAAAGTTCGTAAAGTTCTTCTTATCGACGGCGCGCTAAACGCGAAAATCGTTGGTCAGCCAGCGCCAGCAATCGCTGAAATGGCAGGCGTTAAAGTTCCAGCAGACACTAAAGTTCTAGTTGGTGAAGGTCTGGGTAAAGTATCTTACGACGACGCATTTGCTCACGAGAAACTATCTCCAACGCTAGGTCTGTTCCGTGCTGACAACTTCGAAGACGCAGTGGCTCAGGCTGTAACTATGGTTGAGATCGGTGGTATCGGTCACACGTCTGGTCTATACACTAACCAAGACGTGAACGCAGACCGCATCCGTTACTTCGGTGACAAGATGAAGACTGCTCGTATCCTAATCAACATCCCTACTACTCACGGTGGTATCGGTGACCTGTACAACTTCAACGTAGCACCTTCTCTAACTCTAGGTTGTGGTTCATGGGGTGGTAACTCTATCTCTGAGAACGTAGGTCCTAAGCACCTAATCAACAAGAAAACTGTAGCGAAGCGAGCTGAAAACATGTTGTGGCACAAACTACCTAAGTCTATCTACTTCCGTCGTGGTAGCCTTCCAATCGCACTTAGCGACCTAGAAGGTAAGAAACGCGCATTCCTAGTAACTGACCGTTTCCTATTCAACAACGGTTACGCTGATGACGTAGTGAGCCTGCTTAAAGCTCAAGGCATGGAAGTTCAAACGTTCTTCGACGTAGAAGCGGATCCAACTCTATCTGTAGTAGAGAAAGGTGCTGAAGCAATGAAGAGCTTCCAACCAGACACTATCATCGCTCTAGGTGGTGGTTCTCCGATGGATGCTGCGAAAATCATGTGGGTAATGTACGAGCACCCAGAAACTCACTTTGAAGAACTAGCAATGCGCTTTATGGATATCCGTAAACGTATCTACAAGTTCCCTAAAATGGGTAAGAAAGCTGAGCTTGTATGTATCACTACAACTTCAGGTACTGGTTCAGAAGTTACTCCATTCGCAGTTGTTACTGACGACAAGACTGGTGCTAAGTACCCACTAGCTGACTACGAAATCACGCCAAACATGGCTATCGTTGATGCTAACCTAGTTATGAACATGCCTAAGTCTCTAACAGCGTTCGGTGGTTACGATGCAGTAACTCACGCTCTGGAAGCTTACGTATCTGTTCTGGCGAACGAATACTCTGACGGTCAGGCTCTACAAGCACTTAAGATGCTAAAAGAGTACCTACCATCAAGCTACGCGAACGGTGCTAACGACCCAATCGCTCGTGAGAAAGTACACAACGCAGCCACTATCGCAGGTGTTGCATTCGCGAACGCATTCCTAGGTGTTTGTCACTCTATGGCGCACAAGATTGGTGCTGAGTTCCACCTACCACACGGTCTGGCGAACGCACTACTAATCTCTAACGTTGTTCGTTACAACGCTAACGACAACCCAACTAAGCAAACTGCGTTCTCTCAATACGACCGCCCACAAGCACGCCGTCGTTACGCTGAAGTTGCTGACCACCTAGGCCTAAGCCAAGAAGGCGACCGCACTGCTCAGAAGATTGAACGTCTACTAGCATGGTTGGATGAGCTAAAAGCTAACCTAGACATCCCAATGTCTATCCAAGCGGCAGGTGTTGCAGAAGCTGACTTCGTAGCGAAACTAGACGAGCTAGCGGTTGAAGCGTTCGATGACCAGTGTACAGGTGCTAACCCACGTTACCCACTAATCACTGAGCTAAAAGAAGTGCTACTTGCTTCTTACTACGGTAAAGCGTTCGTTGAAGGCGAAACTTTCGAAGGTACTACAGTTATCAAGAAGAAAGCAGACCAAGAAGCAGCGAAAGCACCAAAGGCTAAGAAAGCGAAAGCTGAAGCATAAGTAAGACTTCGTTTGAGATAGGTTTTCGCTAGCACGAAACCTAAAAAATCGGGAAAAAGACCAAGCCCCAGTCGAGAGACTGGGGCTTTTTTATATAGCGAGTTCGGACTTCGTCTTTCTAGAGGCGGTGAAGTTGTCATTCCATAGAGAGGTGAAGCAGTGAGTGGGGAACCTCGGTTATCTGACGACCAACTTTGAGAGAGTCCCAACTCGGTCGTGCCTCTCTCTCTGGAATAACAGTGTAATTTGCTGAAAAAGAAAAGGGCTGACACTCAGTGCCAACCCTTCAAATTTTTCTCGCTTCTCGCTTCTCGCTACTTCTCGTCGTCGGGTAATTTGACGTTCAATTCCAGCACCGAAATATCGTCATCCTTGTGCTCAAACGACAGGTCAACCATGGATGGGTCTACCGCAACATACTTGCCGATCACTTTAAGGATGTCTTCCTTAAGCTGCGGTAGGTAAGAGGGTGCAGGGTCGCCTTGGCTTCGACGTTCGGCGACGATGATCTGTAAGCGCTCTTTAGCTAAATTGGCCGAGGTCTTCTTTTGTGGGCGGAAAAACTCAAGTAATGACATGCCGTATTAGCCTCCAAATAGTCGTTTGAAAATGCCTTTCTTCTGCTCGGTCAGGAAGCGAAAGTCCACTTGTTGTCCTAACAGGCGTTCAACGGCGTCGTTGTATGCCATTCCTGCGTCTGATTGCTCGTCAAAGATGACGGGCACACCCTTGTTAGATGCATTCAGTACCGCTTGGCTCTCTGGAATAACGCCCAGTAGGTCGATATGTAAGATCTCTTCCACATCTTCGACACTCAACATCTCGCCTTGAGTGACGCGTGCTGGGTTGTAGCGTGTTAGCAGCAGGTGTTGCTTCACCGGCTCCAAACCTTCTTCTGCACGACGAGACTTAGAGTCAAGAATACCGAGGATACGGTCAGAATCTCGCACTGACGACACCTCTGGGTTGGTGGTGACAATCGCTTCATCTGCAAAGTATAGCGCCATAAGCGCGCCTTGCTCGATACCTGCTGGTGAATCACAAATAATAAAGTCAAAGCCCATTTCATCCAGCTCGTCGAGTACTCGACGTACGCCATCCTTGGTAAGGGCTTCTTTGTCACGAGTTTGTGAGGCTGGGAGAATAAAAAGGTTCTCGGTGCGTTTGTCCTTAATCATTGCTTGGTTCAGCGTTGCTTCACCATTGATGACATTGACAAAGTCATACACGACGCGACGCTCACAACCCATGATAAGGTCTAGGTTACGTAAGCCGATATCAAAGTCGATGACGGCGGTTTTTTTTCCTTTTACCGCGAGACCAGAAGCGATTGCGGCACTAGACGTGGTTTTACCCACACCGCCTTTACCTGAGGTGACAACAATAACGCGTGCCATTATCTGTTCCTTATTCTTATCTAAATCGTTAACAACTCAAATTTAAGCGAGTCGTTGTCCAAACTGAACATTATTTTTTGTTGCCAGAACTGTTCGGGAAATTGCTCAGTTAGCCAATAGTGGCCAGCAATCGACATCAGTTCGGCATTGAGTTTGTTGCAAATAATCACGGCCGATTGGTTACCATTTGCCCCCGCAATCGCTCGACCGCGAAGCGTACCGTGGATATGGATAGAACCGTCGGCGATCACTTCAGCGCCTTCGCTAACGTGATTGAGTACCACCAGATCGCAATCTTTAGCATAGATTTGTTGCCCTGAACGAACTGGCGTACGAATCACTTTGGTGGGCGCCATGACCGCAGGCGCTTGGCTCGGCGATTTGCTGGCTGACATCACCGCAAACTTTGCCTGTGACGCGAGGTTTTGGGTGCGTTTATCTTTGCAGCCCGTGACCCCCACAGGAATCATCCCTGCTTGAGAGATCCCTTGCTTGAGCCTCGCAAAGTCAATATCTTCCTCCACCTGAGCAATATTGATCACTACTGGAGCTTGGGCAAAAAACGCGGGTGCCTGTTCTACCTTTTGCTGTAGGAAATGAAGAGTTTTATCGACATCATTGTCAGAAAGGTGCAAAACTGACAAAGTAAAGCTACTGCCTTTTAGGTCTGGAGAGTGTGACATCTTTTACTTACAACCTCTTAAGGGCGTTGCTTGCGACTAGGGGTGTCATGTTATATTCCCATTATAAGCACAGCAAGTTATCTTGCGTTCAATTGACCGTTTTGCTCTCAAAAATAGCGAAACATTAACGTTCCACTGAATAAACGGACTAAAGGCTTCCCATGCTTTGTGCAATCTACAAGAGTTCTAAAAAAGAAGGTGCCTACCTATACATCCCGAAAAAGGATGATTTTTCACAGGTTCCTGACACATTAATGCAGATGTTTGGCAAACCGACTATGGTTATGGTGGTCAAATTGGACGGGCGTAAATTGGCCCAAGTGGATGTGGAAAAAGTGAAACAGTCACTCAAAGATGATGGCTACTTTTTACAACTTCCCCCTCCACCAAAAAATTTATTAGATGAATACAAAGAGCAAAAACAGGCTCGTCAGCAATCTGAACAATAATAACCTTAACTGTGATTGCTTATTCTATTGCTCAAGGAGGGCAAGGTGAAAAAACTACTGTCAGTCGTATTAGGTGTGACTTTTTCTTGCTCAGTGCATGCCAACTCGCTGAGCTTTGACCAATATGTCGAAGGGTTGAAGCAACAAGCGCGTGAAAATGGTATCTCGGAGCGGGTGTTAACTCAGGCGTTTGCCGATGTCACTCACAAACCGCGTGCCGTTAAAGCAGACAAAAACCAACCGGAAAAGCGCCTTACTTTGGATGAATACATCCCGCGCGCGGTGCCGGATTGGAAAGTCAAACAAGCCAAAGATCTCTATCAAGATCACTATGCAGAACTAAGTCGTATTGGTGAGCGGTACGGTGTACAACCACGATTTATTGTCGCGCTGTGGGGCGTCGAGAGTAACTTCGGGACTTTTACTGGTAATTACCCCGTGATTGATGCCCTATCAACCTTAGCTTATGACGGCCGCCGAGAAGCTTTCTTCCGTAAAGAAACGATGGCTGCTTTGCAAATTCTTGAAGAAGGTCATATCGAGTTTGAACGCTTTAAAGGCTCTTGGGCGGGGGCGATGGGGCAGTGTCAGTTTATGCCTAGCTCTTTTCTGAACTTCGCTGCAGATGGTAACGGAGACGGTAAGAAAGATATCTGGCAAAGCGAAGCGGACGTGTTTGCGTCTGCCGCCAATTACCTGAGCCAGTCAGGATGGAATGATACCTATACCTGGGGACGACAAGTCAAGTTGCCGACTGGGTTTGACACCAGTATTCAAGGGCGTAGCGAAGAGAAAGGTAAGTTTTTGCAGGAGTGGAGTCAAATGGGGGTGACACGTTACGACGGTCGACCATTGCCTCGGCTAGATAACGATATTAAAGCGTGGTTAATTGCTCCAGATGATACGAATGGACGGGTCTATTTGGTGTACAACAATTATAACGTGTTGATGAAGTGGAATCGCTCGTATTACTTTGCGCTCGCCGTTAGTCATTTGGCTGATCGGATCGCCATGTAGATGAAAGTAAAAAGGAGCTCAAGTGAGCTCCTTTTTTGTTGCTCCAGTTTTGTTGGAACAAAAGACGGCGGATGTGGCGGTTACTTCTTTTTCGTGTGGAATTGTTCACAAGCCAACATGGTGTTTTCGATTAGGCTAGCGACCGTCATTGGCCCGACGCCACCTGGGACCGGAGTGATAAAGCTGGCGCGCTCTTTGGCATTTGTGTAGTCCACGTCACCTGCGAGCTTACCTGATTCAAGACGGTTGATACCCACATCGACCACAACCGCGCCTTCTTTTATCCAATGGCCTGGAATAAAGTTTGGTTTACCCACCGCCACGACCACGAGATCGGCTTGACGTACATGGCTTTCCAGATCTTTAGTAAAACGGTGGCATGTGGTGGTGGTACAACCCGCAAGAAGCAATTCAAGCGTCATAGGACGGCCGACAATATTGGAGGCGCCAACGACAACTGCGTGCTTACCGCGCAGTTCAATATTGTAACGATCAAGTAGAGTAATGATACCTTTGGGCGTACAAGAGCGCAGTTTGGGAATACGCTGAGCTAGGCGACCGACGTTATAAGGGTGGAAGCCATCGACATCTTTTTCTGGGTGAATACGCTCTAATACTTGGGTCGCGTCTATGCCTGCAGGAAGCGGTAGCTGAACCAGAATGCCATCGATCTCTGCGTCGGCGTTGAGCTCATCGATAAGAGACAGCAGTGCTTGCTCTGTTGTGTCTGCTGGTAAGTCAAATGACTTTGAAACAAAGCCCACTTCTTCACAAGCGCGGCGCTTACTGCCGACATAGACTTGCGACGCTGCGTCTTCACCGACGAGTACTACCGCGAGCCCCGGAGCTCGTAGCCCGGATTCTTTACGTGCTTTTACGCGTGCGGCAACTTCTGAACGTACCGTTTGAGAAATAAGAGTTCCATCGATATTTTGAGCTGACATGACTTTCCTTAAGCAATGAATGGCGACTTATTTGCAGCGCATTGTCGCAAATTATTTGATTAACATCTATAAGCAAACGTTTGCTTCGTGGTAAATTTAGTCAATTAATTCTGCTGTGGCCTTTTTTTGTTCATTCAGATCAGATTGTTAAGAAAAGCCCTTGTGTTAACAGTTTGAACTCGTATAATTCTGTCCCTGTAGCGCGCCCTTAGCTCAGCTGGATAGAGCACGTCCCTTCTAAGGATGTGGTCGTAGGTTCGAATCCTACAGGGCGTGCCATTTATTTTAAAAAGCCCAGATAACTTTATGAGTTGTCTGGGCTTTGTCGTTTCTGTGGCGCCGTGATAGTGCGCGCATAGCACGACCTTCCTTGGCCGCTTCGTGGTGCGACAAAACGTCTTGCTTTGCCAAACGATATCAGTACTGACAAATATGATTGCCATATCTGACATTTATCTGTCACAGGTTTTTCCCTAAATTTTGCTCTAAACAAGTCAACATTTAAGGACATGCAATGCATAACCATCTACCAACGCAAAGACAGTTGGAGTTCCAAAGCTGGGAGCTTGGTATATTCGTTCATTTTGGTATTCGCACTTTCTATGAAGGTGTAGAGGATTTTGGTCAAGACAAGATGTCACCAGAGGTGTTTAACCCAACTCAGCTTGATTGTGAGCAGTGGGTAAACGTTGCCTCGGAGGCTGGGGCGAAGTATATGGTTTTTGTGGCGAAGCACCATGATGGTTTCGCTAACTGGCCAAGCCAATATACTGACTACTCTGTGGCTTCATCACCTTGGAAAAATGGCCGTGGTGATGTTGTGAAAGAGTACGTAGAAGCGTGTCGAAAATACAATCTCAATGTGGGTTTGTACTACTCGCCTGCCGACATTAGCTGCCCGGTTTATGATGATGAAAAAGCATATGATGATTACTTTATCGACCAAGTGACGGAACTGCTTGACGGGCGTTATGGTCAAATCGACATGTTATGGTTTGATGGCTGTGGTTCAGAAAATCATACCTATGACTGGCTTCGAATTATTAAAGCGATTCGTGCTATGCAGCCAAACATTTTGTTATTTAATATGGGCGACCCTGACTATCGGTGGGTGGGCAATGAAGCTGGTTTGGCTCCCAGTCCGTGTTTTAATACTATCAGTGAAATTGATTTTTCGATTAAAACTAAGAATCGCGTTAAGGTTTCAGAGCAGGGGGTATGGCTGCCTGCGGAATGTGATTTTATGATGCGTGATTCGACTTGGTTCTATAGCGAAAAGAATGCACATACAGTCAAACAGCCCGACGAGCTATTGGGTATCTATCATTATTCTGTGGGGCGTGGGGCAAATATGCTTCTGAATATCGGGCCCGATCGACTAGGACTGTTTCCAAAAGAAGAAGTTGAGAGCCTAGAAGGTTTTTCTCAATTGGTTCGAGAAAAGTTTACTTCACCGCTTGTTGCGATCAACGATTTCACACGCACAGAAAATGCTTGGCAATGCCAGTTGGCGAAATCTGAACTGATTGATTGTGTGGTTTTGCAAGAGGACACCCAGTTTGGGGAAGCGGTAGAGAGTTTTCGTATTTTCGTGACTCCTTACACCGGGGGGAGCGACATTCTAGTGTATCAAGGAACGTCAATTGGACATAAAGCAATTGCTCGATTCCCCGCGGTTAGAACGGCACAAATAAAGATTGAAGTAACCTCTGCTCGCCAAGAAGTGACGTTAAAAACCATTGGAGTGTATGCGTAACCAGTCGGCAGTATTTCTAGCGAGGTTTACCTGTTTGTTGACAGGTGCCTCTGCTGATTTCGTTGTGGTTGTTGCCTGAACAGAGAGGGAGTCATACCCACCACTTGCTTAAACTGTTTACTGAAACTGTAGATATCTGGATAACCTAGCGCTTCAGAAACATAAGTGATCGACAGTTCGGGGGTGAGCAACAGATCACACGCTAGTTTTATGCGGCTGAGTTTCCTAAATCCACCTGGCGTCATTCCTATCTCTTGGGTAAACCATTTTCGAAATGTTGAATAACTCAACCCCATATCTTTAGCGATGAGAGGGATGGGGGTGTTCCAGTTTGATAACAGCTTTTCTTTGGCTAACGCTTGTTTGCAACTATCGATCGATTCATGAGTTAGCCGTTTACGGGAATCGAGTAAAAACAGCCAATTCTGCATGGCATTCATTGCTTTCTTATACCAATTAGGAGAGTCGCTGCGTAGGGCGAGGGAGAGTTGGGTAAAATGTTTGGTACTCTCGGGGTGATGTTCTGATGTAAACGTTATCTCAGTAGGAACTAAACCCATGCGATTGAAATGCGCATATAACTCGCCTGACATCAGACAAAACTGTTCACGGTACTCTTGCGTGGGCACGACACATGTCGAATGTTGCACTCCTGGCTTTCTTTGAAAGATATCATCCTTCTTTAGAATAGTGACTTGCCCCGCTTGGTCTTTAAACCACAACGATCCCGAAACAATGATGCTAAAACTGTAATCCAGAGTGTTGACATCTAAGTGTTGAATGAGTGGTTGATTAGAACAGGCAACTTCACCACAACCTAGCCGATGGATGTTTCCATCCAGTTGATAGTGTCGATATATAGAACGCTCTGTTATATTGTTGTTCATGGTGCTTTATTAAAATAGTGTTTCATTTTGGGTTTGATAAAATAACACTTTGCACGTTTCACATCACTTTTGAATTGCTTAACCTGTGAAGCCGATGAGGTCAGAGACTTGATTCACGTGGCGAGTCGCGATGAGGCGTCACGCGTTGGTGTGAGTGGCTCCGATTACATCGGAAAGTGGTGTTGTGCGTTAGGGAACTTGGCTATATATGCTAACAGATTGAATACTGTACTTACGCAACGGATTTCGGTAGCATATTCGTCCTCAAATACCGATAGACTAAGCTACAGCTTGGCACCTTACCTCAGAGAACATGCGCAGTATTCATACCAAAATCAAACCTGAATTTGAGCCGTTGTTGGCCGAACTTGCTCTTCATGCTCTGCTTCATCTGCGTACCAATCACTCTGCGAGAGCGTTGTCTCGTAAGTCACGTTCGGATATCAATGATATTCTTAGCGCATGGCTCAATAAGGCCGCGAATAGCAAGAAATACAAGCCGTTTAAAAAGAAAGTGCGCACCTTGGTCGGTCACGCGCGAGCCCAACGTCTTGATATGGAAGGGATGCTCTCTAACTTGCTGACACCCGTTGTCGGGGATGAACTGCCACACCTTGATAGTTTTCTTCTACTTGTCAATATGTTAGAGAAAGAACTCAATACCACGGTTTTGGTATCGAGTCCTGAGTCTGTCGATTTAACACACAATAGCACAGGTTGCTTACTTTGCGTGTTGTCTCAAGATTTGAACGCGCACTTTAACAACAGAAATCGCCTAGTTAGCGACATTTCGATGTTATTTCGCGGTACTCACGGCGAGAAACACACCTTTCTCAGAACCATCTACTCCTCGTCATTGTTCGACCATCACGTCGAGTTCGAAGACGGCGATTTTGTACGCATTTCTTTAGGTTTGCGCAAGTAGTGTCTTAAGAGACAAAAAGCGGCCAAGCCACTTTTTATCTGCTGTCGTTAACCTAGTTTGAACTCTTGAAGCTGCTGGTTGACTTCACTCACTTCTTTTCGATAGCTGGTGACAATGTGGTTCATACCATCAGCCAGCTCGCCAGTATGTTGCGCGATTTCACTGAGTACGTCGACGTCTCTATCTACAGCCTCACTTGCCTTTGATTGCTCAATGGTCGAGTTCGCTATGCTGTTTATGTGCTCATTAACGGTTTCGATCAATAATTCTAACTGAGACACGCTTTGGTTCACCTCTGATACAGAGTTGAACGTGGTGTCTGTCGCCTCTCGGCTTTTATGCATGTTATTGACCGCGGTCTGGGTATTGTTACTGATGTTGGTTAACAGCTGTGAGATATGCTCAGTGGCTTCTTTACTGCGTTGAGCTAAATCGCGAACTTCTGAAGAGACCACTGCAAAACCCCGCCCTTGTTCACCTGCTCGCGCTGCTTCTATCGCCGCATTGAGGGCAAGTAAGTTTGTCTGTTCGGAAATGCCGTTGATGGTGTCGACTATCTTGCTGACGCTCAAGGCATCTTGCTCCAGCTGCAACATACACGACTGGGTTTGTTCAATTTGATCGACCAACGCCTTAACGATGTTGTAAGACTCTTGGCTTTGGCTCTGGCAAGTAAGAACCTTGTTTGTCATCTGTTGAGTCTCTTCGAGTGCTCTCTCTGACGACGAGGCAATCTCAAGACTTGATTGTGATAACTCTGTCATTGCGGTGGCAATCGCATCACATTTATCCGCAGTGGCTCGGCTTCTGTCTCCAAGATCGTCAGCGCCTTGCACCATCTGGTCGAGACGTTGATTACTGTGATCATTGGTCTCCGTCACTTTGATTAAAAGGTTTTTGATACTGGTGATTAAGCCATTGACACTGTTAGCGATGTGCGAGAGCTCATTTCTACCTTCCGATTGCAAAACTAAGTTTAAATTGTTGGTTTCTGACATATCGGCCAGTTGGTGGGTAAGATCTCCTACGCGATGCTTGAGATTTGCCAATGCGGCAAATAGCGCTATCGATAATACCACGCCCAAACAAAGACTGGTCGTGATGACTAAACCCATTTGCCAAGCCGCTTGTTGGGCTTGAGTGGTCACCGCCGCTTTCATCTCTTTGACCAAATTGTTACGAATGGTATTGATTAACTTGATGCGCTCAGTTGCGGCAGAAAACCATTCAAGAGCCGAGGGGCCGCGCAAGTTATCAAGGCTATTTTTTTGCTCTAAATATTGCCGTTGCACCTGCTCGACCTGCTGCCAGGTGGAACTGTTTTTGGCTTGTTGTAGTGCGTTGAGGTAGGTACTAGGCATCGTCATCGTCGCTATACGTTCACTGTATTGGCCTGAACTGAGGTAATCCTCTATGGCCGTGTATTGACCAATGGACGAACTACGACGGGCGAAGGCCCCGTTGAGCGCACCGCGTACTTGACCAGCGCGCTCTTTGATTACCATGATTGCAATGAGTGAATTACCTAGCCTGGTCGTTTCAGCATTGGCCACCCCAGATACCAGCAATGAAGCGTTATCGATCGCTAACTGATTGAGGTTTGAGTAGTAAGCAAACGGAGAGCGCTGTGGGGCTAGCTGATCGACTTGTGAGCGAATCTGACTCAATTGATTTAGCTCGTGGTTGACGGCTTGTTTGAGTTGAGTGATCAACGTGCTGTCTAAGTAGGTGGGCGTGAACTGCTTGAATGCGGCAATATGTTGGTCGGCTTTGAGGCGTTGCTGCTGGAGTTTGGTGATCTGTTCGGCCGCTCCTTTGCTGCCGAGTACGCCGGCAGTGAGGCCTCGTTCTACTGCAAGGTTGTGAGCGAGGTTGTCGTAAAGCAAGGTGAGTTCAATGGCTTCTTGGTCTTTACTCGCCTGAGAAAGCGCGTTGTTTTGATGGAGTGATAGCTCCACAGCCATGCTCAGTGCAAGCGCTAACGGTATACCGGCTAAAAGCATAACAATGTGATACAGCGAAAACCGTTTCATTATTGTCTGCATAGCGAGTCTCCTGAGTGTGGTATTTAGAGTGCTTAAAGCATAGACGAATCTGTATATTTTTATGTGATACCAGATGAATAGTGCGTGTGTTTATATGAAAGGCAAGTTCAATAATCTGCGTTATGTCATAAAAAATTCATCAAATTAGCGATTGAGAAGTTGCGGAAAGTTCATCATATTGTAATGACTATGTAACAAAGGAGGGGTCGCCTATGCAGCATCAAGAAATGATTGTACATTCAAACTTCGGAGTGATCAGCCGCACTTGCCTGTTCTCATTGCTGACTATCATTACTATATTTGCTTTTCTTTAATTGTTTTAACCCTTTTATCTTAACGGTTATTTCGAAAGTAAATACTTACATTATATAGAATGTTTAACCGCCCGATAGCTAGCGCACACTCGCTGAGTGTGCTAGCGTCAAGGGATTCATTTGGTTAACGGTTTGTCACATTGCATGTCTTTGTCTCTCTACCATCGCTTTGCCCAACTTCCTCATAACTTCTATTCGTGTGTTTCCCCACAACCTTTGACGCAAACGCGTTGGGTCGCTTGGAATTCAGAGTTGGCACAGCATTTTGGTCTGCCATCTTCAGCGCCGGAAGGGCGGTTAAAGCAACAGCTAAGTGGAGAATTGCTGTTTGATGGCTCTTCTCCACTCGCCATGAAATACGCCGGGCACCAGTTTGGCGTCTATAACCCAGAGCTAGGGGATGGCCGCGGTCTTTTGCTCGGGGAAATACGCTCTATTCAAGATGACTTTTTTGATTTGCACTTAAAGGGAGCAGGCCTGACACCGTACTCTCGAATGGGTGATGGACGTGCCGTACTGCGTTCGACAATTCGTGAGTATCTGTGCAGCGAAGCGATGGCCGCGCTGGGTATCCCGACGACACGTGCTCTGGGGATGTTGGTCAGTGACACTCCGGTTTATCGAGAAAAGCAAGAGCAAGGTGCGCTGCTACTAAGAGTCGCACGGACGCATATACGTTTTGGGCATTTTGAACACTTCTTTTACACCAATCAGATTGAGTCGTTGCAACTCCTCGCTGATAAAGTGATTGAGTGGTACTTGCCTACTTGCGCCAAGCAAGAGCAGCCTTATGCCGCTATGTTTACAGAGATCGTCGCGCGCACCGCAGAGATGGTCGCTTATTGGCAAGCGTACGGTTTTGCGCATGGTGTGATGAATACTGACAATATGTCGATTCTCGGCGAGACGTTTGATTATGGTCCGTTTGGTTTTATGGATGATTATGAACCGGGCTACATCTGCAACCATTCGGATTATCAAGGTCGCTACGCGTTTGACCAGCAGCCTCGTATCGCATTGTGGAACCTATCCGCCTTGGCGCATAGTCTCTCACCGCTGATTGAACGAGACGATCTCGAACAGTCGTTAGCCCAGTTCGAAGTGCTGTTGGCGCGACGTTTTAGCCAGCTAATGCGAGCTAAGTTGGGCCTAACCAGCCAACAACCCAACGACACGCAACTGTTCTCGTCCCTATTTGAACTGCTCCATCAGCAGAGCGTTGATTACAGCCGCTTTTTGCGAGAGCTCGCTTCAATCGATATTAAAGGTTTGCCGGCGGTGCTCGATCTGTTTATCGATCGCGAGCCTGCACGTCAGTGGTTAACGCTGTATTTGGCGCGCTGTGAACGGGAAACGGATAAGCATGGACAAAACCTAACTACCGAACAGCGTTGTGTTCAGATGCGCCAAGTGAATCCCAAGTACGTTTTGCGTAACTATTTGGCCCAAACCGCTATCGACAAAGCGGAGCAGGGTGACTTTAGTGAAGTTGCGCGGTTGGCCACACTGTTATCTAAGCCGTTTGATGAGCACCCAGATAGGGAAGCCTATGCCAACTTGCCGCCTCAATGGGGCAAAAAGATGGTGATCAGTTGCTCCTCCTAATGCGAGTTTTGTTAACAAGATGTGAGATGAATCCGCGAGGGGTTCAAATTCTGGCAATTAATCAATAAGAATCGATTTTATAAGGGATTAAACTCGCGAGTGATACGGTTCACTTGCTGAAATGGATGGAGATATGTCAGCGAAAATTCTGGTAGTCGATGATGATCAAGAAATTTGTGAGTTGTTGGAAGAATATCTGACGAAACAAGGTT
Organism: Vibrio sp. JPW-9-11-11; assembly: GCF_013369335.1. Classification (GTDB taxonomy): domain Bacteria; phylum Pseudomonadota; class Gammaproteobacteria; order Enterobacterales; family Vibrionaceae; genus Vibrio. The sequence goes on along the minus strand of NZ_SZQJ01000005.1, from coordinate 780,087 downwards.
ATAGCGTCTCGGCCGTGAATGATGGCGTGGAGATGAAGCAACACCTCGATAAGCACGGTTATCCAGACCTGATTTTGCTTGATGTGATGTTACCTGGTGAAGACGGCTTTGCACTTTGTCAGTACGTTCGCCGTAGCTCCTCAGTGCCGATCATTATGTTGACGGCAGTATCGGATGATACCGACCAAATCATTGGTTTAGAAATCGGTGCCGACGACTACATCGCTAAGCCGTTTAACCCGCGCCATTTGAATGCGCGCATCAAAGCGGTTCTTAGGCGCGTCAACAGTGGAATAGAAGAGTCGTCGACGAGCGACAGCGCTAAGTCGATAGTGTTTGGTGATTGGCGCCTCGACACCTTGGCCCACCGTATTACCCACCTCGACAGTGAGCAATCCCACGATCTATCGGGTAGCGATTTTGCGCTATTGATGCTGTTCCTGCAGAGACCCAACGAGGTGCTTGACCGTGATACGATCTCTTTTGCGACCCGTGGTCGCGAGGCTCTGCCTTTTGAGCGAGGTATCGATGTGCAGCTTAGCCGTCTACGACAGCGTCTCGGCGACAGCGCAAAGTACCCGCACTACATCAAAACCATGCGCGGCAATGGTTATGTGCTATCGGTGCCTGTAACTTATGAGTAAACGCGGGTGGCGCCTTGTTCGTTCGTTCAAGTTTAACTCTCTGGTTAGCCGTACTCTGGGTTTGACCCTATTCGCCGTTATCCTAGCTCAAGGGGTCGCGACATCTATCTGGTACACCGAGTCGAAACACAAAGAACTGGCTGGTATTCGTGATGCTTCACAGAGTATGGCTAACATGTTTGCTTCGACCGTCAATTTTTTCCAGTCATTGCCGGTTAACTATCGGCATATCGTGCTCGACCAAATCCGCAACATGGGCGGAACACGCTTTTTCGTATCGTTTAATAAAGAACAGTTGGTGGTTGAGCCGATAAAAGACACTCCGCTGAAACTGGCGTCTATCGAAGCGATACAAGAGGTGCTGTTGCGGAAAATTCCTAAAGCGCAAACCATTAATGTGGATTTTTCGCTACCGGAGAACTTGCGTTTGCTTAAAAACGATATTTATCTCAGTGATTTGCCTCGTTCTTGGGCGCACCATACTCTGACGTTAAACCCGATCGACCCTCCGATCCTTGTGGTACAAATCGAACTTGCCAGTGAAGAGTGGCTCTATATCGCCGCCTTACTGCCCGCACCCTATGTCACGTTGGACGACACTCTGATAGGTCGAGAGCAGGTACTCTTTTTGATCTTTTCGACCACGATTTTGCTGTTTCTCACCTATCTACTGGTCCGCCGCCAAGTCAAGCCTCTCAAAAGATTGGCCAAAGCGGCCAATGAAATGAGCATGGATATCGATCAAACACCGATCCAAGAAGAAGGAGCGAGTGAGTTGGTGACGGCGACGCGCGCGTTCAACCGAATGCAGCAGCGTATACGTCGCTACGTTGCCGACCGGGAGCATCTGTTTTCCGCCATATCCCACGATTTGAAAACCCCGATCACTCGATTAAGGCTGCGTGCAGAGTTACTCGAGAGCGATACCAAGCGCGAAAAGTTTAATCGCGATCTTGATGAACTCGAAATGATGGTCAAGGGCGCGCTGCAATGCGTACGTGACACCGACTTGCATGAAAACAACGCTTACATCGACCTCAACGAGATGATTTTGAGTGTCATTGAACCTTATAACCAACAGCGAACATTGGTTACATTTACTCCACAGCCGATAGAGCCCATCGTTGCTAAGCCATTGGCTATTAAACGTGTGATAGGTAATTTGGTCGATAATGCAGTCAAATATGGTCAACGCGCAGACATTACGGTGAATATCACAGATGAGTGGGCGACGATCACTATCTGTGACTGCGGACCGGGGATTCCTCAGGACAAGCTCGAAGCGGTATTTGAACCCTACTACCGACTGACCAACGACGATAAAGGGCACGGTTTGGGGTTGGGTATATGCCGAAATATCTTACACGGACATGGTGGAGATCTCATTATTGATAACTTGCCAATTAGTGGTCTTCGCGCGCAAGTCTTTGTTCCACCGACACTTGAAGTGTAATGTAACGCTTGTGTTACATTGTGTTTACCCTTTGTTTCAATCAAAATTTTCCAGTTGGATAGACTCAGCTTAGTTCAAGCAAGAACGTTTAGGGCCAGTCAGTTGTCGGCCTTACTGTCTAATCCGATACATGGAAGATAATAATGAAACTAAATAAAACCCTACTTACCCTCTCTCTTTTGTCTGCTGCCAACTTCGCCAACGCGGGGGAAGTCGAAGTGCTTCACTGGTGGACGGCAGGTGGTGAAGCGAAATCAGCCGCTGTTCTGAAACAAATGCTTGAGCAGCAAAATCACACATGGAAAGATTTTGCGGTTGCTGGTGGCGGCGGCGAATCTGCAATGACTGTACTCAAAACCCGCGCCGTGTCGGGTAATCCACCGTCAGCAGCACAAATCAAAGGTCACGACATTCAAGAGTGGGGCGGGCTTGGCTTCCTTACCTCACTTGATAGCACGGCTAAGCAAGAGAAGTGGGACGATATCCTGCCTTCGGTGGTGACCAAAGTCATGAAGTTTGATGATGAATACGTGGCTGTGCCAGTCAACGTTCACCGCGTTAACTGGTTATGGGCCAACCCAGAGGTGCTCAACAAAGCGGGTGTCGCACTACCAACAACACTAGATGAGTTCTTTGCCGCGGCAGAGAAAATTAAAGCGGCTGGATTTGTTCCTCTAGCGCATGGTGGTCAGCCTTGGCAAGACGCGACCGTGTTTGAAGCCGTCGCACTCGATGTGTTGGGTAGTGAAGACTACAACAAAGCTTTTGTTGACCTAGATATGGACGTACTAGCGGGTGACAAAATGGTCGAAGTATTCACTAAGTTTAAGAAAATGCGTGATTACATCGACGCCAACTCTCCGGGCCGTGATTGGAATGTCGCGACTTCTATGGTGATCAATGGTGAAGCGGCCATGCAGATCATGGGCGACTGGGCCAAAGGTGAGTTCACCGCAGCGGGCAAAGTACCAGGGAAAGACTATATCTGTGCGCCAGCGCCGGGCACGGCAGGTCAGTTCACCTTTAACATCGATAGCTTTGCCTTCTTTGAACTCAGCAATGCCGACAATCAAAAAGCGCAGCAAGACTTAGCTCGCACGATTTTGACTAAAGAGTTCCAAGAGGTGTTCAACCTCAACAAAGGGTCAATCCCAGTGCGCCTAGACATGGATATGGCTAAGTTCGACCAGTGCGCACTTGACTCAATGGCGACCTTTAAAGCGAGTGCGACATCAGGCGATTTGGTACCAAGTATGGCGCACGGCCTGTCTACCACTAGCTACGCACAAGGCGCGATTTATGATGTGGTGACCAACTTCTTCAACGATAACGACGCGGATCCAAAACAAGCAGCAGAGAAATTGGCCAAAGCGGTAAAAGCGGCCATTTAATCGGCTATCACTAGTCACACCCCAAAGGGCGTACAGGCTTGTGGGGAGCCTGCACGCCCTTTCCTTTAAGGCTTAATCAACAAGATTAGGTTGTTAGACGTAAGGATTCGTTATGGAGCACGTTGCAAAACGGTACCCAAGTAAGTCACGAGCTAAGCCGAGCTTAGCCGATAGGCTTCAGCATTGGTTACCAAAAATCGTTCTTGCCCCGACCGTTCTGGTGACTGTGGTCTGTATTTATGGCTACATTTTTTGGACGGCGGCGCTTTCAATGACCAACTCGCGTTTTCTACCCAGTTTCAATTTTGTCGGCTTCGCGCAATATCAAAAACTGATGGAAAATGACCGTTGGCTCACCTCTATTTCCAACCTCGGCATTTTTGGTCTGCTCTTTATGCTGGTGGCGATTGGCCTCGGCGTTGGGTTGGCTATTTTACTGGACCAGAATATTCGCCAAGAAGGCGCAATTCGCACCATTTACCTGTATCCGATGGCGCTGTCGTTCATCGTAACCGGTACCGCTTGGAAGTGGATACTCAACCCGGGCTTGGGCATCGAAAAACTGATGCAAGACTGGGGCTTTACCCAGTTCAAGTTCGATTGGTTAGTCAATTCGGATATGGCGGTGTACACCTTAGTTATCGCGGCGGTGTGGCAGTCGTCTGGATTTGTGATGGCGATGTTCTTAGCGGGTTTACGCGGCATTGATTCCTCGATCATCAAAGCGGCGCAAATCGATGGTGCGAGTTTGCCGTCTATTTACTGGCGCATCATTATGCCGTGTTTGCGCCCGGTGTTTTTTAGCGCGGTGATCATTACCTCTCACATTGCGATCAAGAGCTTCGATCTTGTCACCGCTATGACCGCAGGGGGCCCTGGCTACTCTTCTGATCTACCGGCCCTGTTTATGTACGCGCATTCCTTTACGCGTGGTCAAATTGGATTAGGCGCCGCCAGTGCGATGATGATGCTCGCCGGAATCTTGGCCATTTTGGTGCCTTACTTGTATTCAGAATTAAGGGAGAAAAAATCATGATGGCGAGCATTAACTTCTCTCGGCTGTTTATATACTCGGCGTTGGCTTTTTTCTGCTTGGTCTATCTGATGCCACTGTTTGTGATGGTGATTACCTCGTTTAAAACTTTACCTGATATTAAAGCGGGTAACTTGATGAGCCTGCCCACTGAGTGGGTATTCGATGCCTGGTTTAAAGCATGGGACAGTGCGTGTACTGGTGTTAAATGTGAAGGGGTAAAAGGCTACTTCTGGAATTCGTTTCAAATGGTGATTCCGGCTGTCGCAATCTCAACGCTACTGGGGGCTTTTAATGGTTACGTTGTGACCAAATGGCAGTTCCGTGGGTCAAATTTGTTTTTTAGCTTACTGTTGTTTGGTTGCTTTATCCCGTTTCAAGTGGTGCTGCTACCTATGGCGACAGTGTTAGGGAAGCTAGGTTTAGCCAACACAACCGCAGGATTGGTGATTGTGCATGTGATCTACGGTATGGCCTTTACCACGCTGTTTTTCCGTAACTTCTATATCAGTATTCCCGACGAGCTGGTCAAAGCAGCCAAACTCGACGGGGCTGGCTTTTTCACCATTTTCTTTAAAATTTTACTGCCAATCTCTACGCCCATCATCATGGTGACCGTCATTTGGCAGTTCACAGCGATTTGGAATGACTTCCTGTTTGGGGTGGTGTACTCGGGATCAGAAACTCAGCCTATTACAGTGGCGCTGAATAACTTGGTCAACACCAGTACTGGGGTGAAAGAGTATAACGTCGATATGGCTGCAGCCATTATTGCGGCTCTGCCTACTCTATTAGTTTATGTTTTAGCAGGAAAATACTTTGTTCGCGGCCTAACGGCTGGATCGGTAAAAGGATAATTATCATGGCAACACTTGAACTCAAACAGATCCGTAAAACCTATCCCAAAGCGGAGCAAGAAACATTGAAAGGGATCGATATCAGCATCGATTCTGGAGAGTTTTTGATTTTGGTTGGTCCGTCAGGCTGTGGAAAGTCGACGCTGATGAACACGATTGCGGGTCTTGAGGGGATTAGCGACGGTGAAATCGTGATTGATGGTCATGATGTGTCGAATGTCGAACCGAAAGACCGAGATATCGCTATGGTGTTTCAGTCTTACGCGCTGTACCCGAACATGACGGTACGAGGTAACATCGAATTTGGCCTTAAAATTCGCAAAATGCCGCAAGCCGATATCGATGCAGAGGTACAACGTGTCGCTTCGATGCTACAAATTGACCACCTGCTTGATCGCAAGCCCTCGCAACTCTCCGGTGGTCAACGCCAGCGCGTGGCGATGGGGCGCGCATTAGCCCGTCGTCCTAAGTTGTATCTGTTTGACGAGCCGCTATCAAACCTCGATGCTAAGTTGCGAGTTGAAATGCGCCATCAAATCAAACGTCTTCACCAACAACTCAATACCACCATTGTCTATGTGACGCATGATCAGATTGAAGCGATGACGTTGGCTGATCGAATTGCGGTAATGAAAGACGGAGAACTTCAGCAGCTAGGGACGCCGCAAGAGATCTACAATACGCCGAACAATATGTTTGTAGCAGGTTTTATGGGGTCACCATCGATGAACTTTATTAAAACTATGGTCGATCTCAATGACCAAGATCAGCCGGTAATTAAAGTCACTGGGGGCAATGGTCAGGAACATCATATTAATTTGCCTGCTTCGATGCGTGAGCAAGATGGCAAAGAGATCGTGATAGGTTTACGTCCCGAGCATATTACCGACAGTGAAAATAGTGACTCTAGCGCGACCACTAAATTGGATTTGATGCTGGAGGTTCTCGAACCCACCGGTCCAGATACGATTGCGATGATCAAAGTCAACGAGCAAGAGGTGGCTTGTCGACTCTCCCCAGAGTTTGACGTCACCGCAGGGCAAATCGCGCCGCTGCATTTTGACTTGTCGAAGGCGGTGTTTTTTGATGCTCAAAGCGAGCAAAGAATTGATTTTCGTTGATTAAGATTTTGTTGATAATTTTATTAGTAAAATCAGGCCGAGCGACTATCCTTAAATTAATGCATGAATTAAGTCTCATGCGATAGTGAGTTTAGGCGGGTAATCACGTCTCCTTATTACTCACCTTATCTCGAGTAACGAAAATGGCAGCCTTATGGCTGCCATTTGTTTTGTAAATTCGGCGTATGTTATATATGTGTAAAATTACCCATTTGCAGATTGGAGGTGGGGGGATTTCCACCCATTTATCGTGCATAGTGTGAAGTGAGTCGGTTGGGCTGATGTTGAGGGTTATGCAAGATATTGATTTTCATAAATTAACTGTCTTTTTCTAAACTTGGCTTAGTTATTGCCCTTATATAAATATCAACACCCAGTGATGGGGTTGTTCATTTAACAAGGAGAATAATAATGCTTAAGCCATTGACCCTACTATCTGCTGCCATTCTTTCCGTGACCAGTTTTAACGCCGCGGCGAACTGTGATCCAGGAGAGACAGTGATTAAGTTTAGTCACGTGACCAACACAGACAAACACCCTAAAGGTATCGCGGCTTCATTACTTGAACAGCGCGTAAATGATGAGATGAACGGAACAATGTGTATGCAGGTTTTCCCGAACTCAACGCTTTACGATGATGACAAAGTGCTTGAAGCACTGCTCAACGGTGACGTGCAACTGGCTGCCCCTTCTTTATCTAAATTTGAAAAGTTCACTAAAAAATACCGTATCTTCGATTTGCCGTTCCTATTTGAAGATGTCGCTGCTGTTGACCGTTTCCAAAACTCGGAAGCGGGTGAGAAGCTGAAAAACGCGATGCGCCGCCGTGGCCTTCAAGGTCTGGCGTTTTGGCACAATGGTATGAAGCAGATGTCGGCGAACAAACCGCTTATCTCTCCTGAAGATGCAAAAGGCCTAAAGTTCCGTGTTCAAGCCTCAGACGTGCTGGTTGCACAGTTTGAGCAATTGGGGTCAAACCCGCAAAAAATGTCTTTCAAAGAAGTATACGGTGGCTTGCAAACTAAAGTTATCGATGGTCAGGAGAACACTTGGTCGAATATCTACGGTAAAAAATTCTTCGAAGTTCAAGACGGTATTACTGAAACTAACCACGGTATTCTTGATTACCTAGTTGTTACGTCAAAAGATTTCTGGAAAGGCTTGCCTGAAGATCAACGTCGTCAGTTGAGCACCATCATCCAAGAGGTGACAGAGCAGCGTAACTCAGAGTCGACCAAAGTAAACCTAGCGAATAAAAACAACATTATCGAAGCAGGTGGCGTGGTTCGCACATTAACGCCTGAGCAGCGTCAAGAGTGGGTTACCGCCCTTCAGCCGGTCTGGAAGAAGTTTGAGAAAGACATTGGTTCTGACTTAATTGAGGCGGCGCTCGCGTCCAACCAGTAGTTACATCAAGTAATACTCCAACAATAACTATAAGCATCCCCTAACTGTTGGCCCTCTTATCGGGAGGAGGGCCTTTCTTTTATCTGCGATAAAGTGAAGAAATCTATGGAACAGTCTATTTTTGCCAAGATCGGTCAAGTGACAGACGCAATTGAGGAAACTCTGATCGCGTTTTTCTTGGGAGCAATGACCTTGCTCACATTTGCCAACGTCGTATTTCGCTATGTCTTCAACGACAACATCCTTTGGGCGTTGGAGTTAACCGTATTTATGTTCGCGTGGATGGTGCTCGTCGGCGCATCATACGGCGTGAAAAAACACTTCCACATAGGTGTGGATGTGGTGATCAACCTTGCGCCGGAAAAAATGCGCAAAGTGTACGCATTGGCCGCCGCCGCTTGCTGTCTGACTTTCTCAATTTTGCTGCTGATTGGCTCATGGAACTACTGGTACCCATTTGCCACCGAGCGCGCTTGGTATGAAACCGACGACATTCCGATGCCAGAGATATTTCAGTTCCTCTCTGACTGGTTAAACGAAGGAGAACGCTACGAGAAGCTTCCGCGTTTTATTCCTTATATGGCGCTTCCGATTGGTATGGCACTGATGACGTTTCGTTTTGCCCAGGTCACGGTTCAGATTGCCACAGGCAAGTTAGATCGCCTGATTGCTGGCCATGAAGCTGAAGAAGATCTTGAAGCATTGAAAGAGGAGCTCAAAGACGCGGGCGAGGCGATGGAGCCGAAAAATAACAACAACGGCAAGGAGAGCTAAGCCATGGATATTCTATTTCTCTTTATCATGGTGATCGGCTTTATGCTGATTGGTGTGCCGATCGCGATATCATTGGGCCTCTCGAGTGTCCTGTTCTTAATAATTCATTCCGATGCGTCGTTGGCGTCGGTGGCGCAAACCCTATTTAATGCCTTTGCCGGGCACTATACGCTATTGGCGATACCGTTCTTTATCCTAGCCTCGAGCTTTATGTCGACCGGCGGAGTCGCGAAGCGCATTATTCGATTTGCGATTGCGATGGTCGGCTGGTTCCGCGGCGGTTTAGCGATGGCCTCGGTTGTGGCATGTATGATGTTTGCTGCTTTGTCGGGGTCTTCTCCAGCGACTGTAGTGGCGATTGGTAGTATTGTTATCGCTGGGATGATCAAAAACGGCTACTCGAAAGACTTTGCGGCCGGGGTGATTTGTAACGCCGGGACGTTGGGCATTTTGATCCCGCCTTCCATCGTGATGGTGGTGTATGCAGCCGCAACGGATGTCTCTGTGGGGCGCATGTTCTTGGGCGGCGTTATTCCTGGTCTTTTGGCCGGCGTGATGCTGATGATTGCCATCTACATTGCCGCTCGAGTAAAAAATCTTCCCAAACAGCCGTTTGTCGGTTGGAAGGAGATGTTCGACTCGGCAAAAGACGCCAGTTGGGGTCTGCTGCTGGTGGTGATTATCTTGGGGGGTATCTACGGTGGTATCTTTACGCCAACCGAAGCGGCAGCGGTCGCCGCGATCTACTCTTTCTTCATTGCCAATTTTGTTTATAAGGACATGGGCCCATTTGCGGATAAAAACAATACTAGACCTGCGCTCGTGAAACTGGTTGAGGCCTTCTTCCATAAAGACACCAAGCACACCTTGTATGAAGCGGGCAAGCTGACGATTATGCTGCTGTTCATTATTGCCAACGCGTTGATCCTTAAACACGTACTGACCGAAGAGCGCATTCCGCAAATGATTACTGAGTCCATGTTGTCGGCAGGGCTTGGTCCGATCACCTTCCTGATTGTGGTCAACGTGTTGCTGCTGATTGGTGGGCAGTTTATGGAGCCATCGGGCCTGTTGATCATCGTCGCCCCATTGGTGTTCCCGATCGCTATCGCGCTGGGTATCGACCCAATTCACCTAGGTATCATGATGGTGGTGAACATGGAGATAGGTATGATCACACCGCCAGTCGGTCTCAACTTGTTTGTCACCGCAGGGGTCGCGAAGATGTCGATGATGCAGGTGGTCAAAGCCGCGCTGCCATGGGTGGCCGTGATGTTCCTGTTCCTGATTATCGTGACTTACGTACCTTGGGTATCAACTTGGTTGCCGACCATGCTTATGGGGCCTGAGATTATTACTAAATAGTTTGAAGTTTCATTATGGAAAGAAAACCCCAGGGGAATTGGATTGCCCTGGGGTTTTCTTTTGTTGGTTAGCGATTACTGTGATCTTTTATTTCATAACCACGCAGCATCGTTTTGATATGAGCCGTTGGCGTTTCGCCAGTCGTGGTCATATAAACGTGGCCAATTAGGAACGCTAAGATCATGAATGCGGCGACAATATGTAGAGTTGCGACCCAGCCAAGGGATAACCCACCAAGTCCAAGGCTTTCCCACTGGGGATAGAATAGTAGCAATAATCCTGTGACCCAGATAAGTGGTGCCATGATCAACTTCCAGCCCAAATAGGCAAATCGCTGTAGCGGGTTGAGTTTAATTTCTGCTGTTGGATGAAATGGATGAGGTTCACCAATAAAGATCCCTCGACGGTAGAAGTTAATAACTTTTTCGAGTTTGTCTGTGGTGGGAATGTATTGCCGCCACTCACCAGTAGTGAAATGCCAGAATATGGCAAATACCCATAATGTCATTAGAGCAAAGGCACAGTACTCATGCCACAACACAGCTTGACCGAAACCTAACAAGCTGAATGACCCATGGATTTCAAATCCAGTGACTAGCATTGCCATCATCAGCAATGCTTGTGCCCAATGCCAGAAGCGTTCGAATCGCTTATAGATAATCACTTTCATTACGAATCTCCTTGGTCAGGTGAAGTTCCTTTCAATCGCATAAGAGAATGACCAATCACGCCAAACAGAGTAACAAGGACGACTAGCCAGCCAATGTTGTCTAGCCAAGGTATTGAGGTTTGTGATGGGATATAGAAACCAGACAGTTTCGTCAATCGTCCATTCTCAGCGTGACATGCAGCGCATTCAAGAGCTTGGTCTTTTGGTGCTACCATATGTACGATTGGAAAGTGATATTCGCTATCGACAAACGTCATCTCGCCACTATAGCTACTACCCGCAGCCTTCATCCCCGCCACTGCTGCTTTATCCCAGTCATAAGTTTTCCAATAGGCGTTGTTGTCTTTACCAAACAGGTGAGGTGTCACCATGATTTGGTTCGCCGGATCATAAGGTTGAGTGCTACGCATAATCTTAAATGGCCACACTCGACTATCTTCGTCTCCACAGTTGCCTTGAGGCTTGGTCAACTCAACGATACCTTGCTCGTTGGGCTGTACTTGTTCACCAATAGTGGTGTAACTCATTTGTCCGTTGAAGCAGGCGTAGTCAGGCGTTACGTTTCTTTCCCATACAAAGTCACCTTTTTTGGCGGTATAGGTAACGTAGCCTTCATCATCTTTAGCGGTTGGTCGAGATTTATCTCCAGCTGTGGACCAGTCCCAAGCTGTTTTGGTTTTCCTTTCTCGGGCATATTCTGGTACGTGGCATGTAGAACAGGCGATGCTACTGACGTGTTCATTGAGTCGATTGGCGAGACGACCCTCTTGATGAGGTTCAAGCCCATGACATGACTCACATGAAGCGCGGTTTTGGTCTCCATGGCCGGGAAAATCAATACCATCGAGGTCTTTTGCATTGACAAGGTAACGTGAACCTGCAGTTTGGTGTCCACTAGTGGTATGGCAGTCCTGACAGGCAAAATTGGCGCCTTCACTCGACATATGAACATCTAGGTCATAACTTGGTTTAGCTAAGCTTGAGTCCATATCGCCATGTTTCACACCATCGCCGCCACCTCCGTAGAAGTGGCAGGATCCACAGGTCTCTCGCGATGGGTCGCCAACACTTTGTGCCGCTTTGGTTAGATTGACCGGCGGGCGCATTTTTCCCGATCCTTTTGGCCACTCTTTTGCCACATAGTTTGGGTGACCTGCATCTGTTGGGAATTTCGAGTACTGACCAGAATTGTCATGACAAACTAAGCAGTCGACGTTGTCTTGTTTTGAATGATCGAAACTACTGTCTTTCCATCCGTAGCCAACATGGCAACTGGTACATCGTAGTTCGTTTGATGCGGTAGAGATACAAAAATTGTTGATGACATTTTTCTTGCCAACAATTTTGTCCTCGAGCCCAACATCAAAAGCCCACGTCCAGTGAGTGGTTTGTTGGATTTGATGAGCTGCTTCGGTATGGCAGTCAAGGCAGGCTGCTGTGACTTCAGGGCCTGACTTAAAAGGACCTTGAAGTTGCTCAAAGGCAGAGTGTTCAGCCGTTGACTGTGCAAGAAGGCTGGTTGAGGGCCATATGCCAGCAAGCACAATACTCAAGGTGAGAAGCAATATCCTTTTCATATAAACACCTTAATTAAGCTTTTTATTGATTAGATATTGCTAATATAGTGAGCATGGCGATGATGTCCACAAAAAATGAGTGGTTAATTGAGCTTAATCAATCGGTGTCAAAAATAACTATAAATATGAGATATAGTTCAAATTTAAGGTGTGAGTTAGCTTTTGTAGTTATCTTTGTTTAGGTCGTATTTCTGCATTTTGTCGTACAGGGTTTTACGCGCCAGTTGCAAATGATCCATCGTCTTCTTAATGCTACCTTCATTTTGATTGAGTGACTGTTCAATCAGACTTTTTTCGAACTCAGCAACTTGTTGGGCTAAACCGAGTTCCTTATTGACGCTAACAGCATCTTCTGAACCAAATTGGGATAGCCTGCCAAGCAGTACAAAGCGCTCAGCCGCATTTCTTAGTTCGCGAACATTACCGGGCCAATCATGGCTCATAAGTTGATGAATTTGCTTTGACTCAATAGCTGGTGCCGATTTGCCATAACGGGAAGCCGCTACCAGTAAAAAGTGGTGAAACAGGGTAGGGATATCCTCTTTACGTTGCCTAAGCGGCGGTAAATCGAGGGTGACAACATTGAGTCGGTAGTAAAGATCTTCACGAAAGTTGCCTTCACTGGATGCCTGTTTTAAGTCGACTTTGGTCGCCGCAATCACACGAATATCAATTGGCACTAGCTCATTGGAGCCGACTCGCTCAATCACTCGCTCTTGCAGTACGCGCAACAGACGGATCTGCGCTTGCATAGGCATCGATTCAATTTCATCTAAAAACAGAGTACCGCCATTTGCGTGTTCAAATTTACCTATGCGCTGACTCTCTGCGCCGGTAAATGCGCCTTTTTCGTGACCATAAAGTTCGCTCTCAATCAGGTTTTCAGGCACGGCGCCGCAGTTGATAGCCACAAAGTTGTTGTCGCGCCTCGGACTCTGTTCGTGGATGGAGCGGGCGAACAACTCTTTACCTGTCCCCGTTTCACCGAACAGTAGAATATCCGCATGGGTATCGGCAATGTGGACTATGGTGTCACGTAGCTGTTGAATAGATGGGGTATCGCCGATAATTCGCGGCCCAAGCGCCTGACTGGCTTTTAAGCTGCGTTTGAGTTCCTGGTTTTCTATAGTGAGTTCGCGTTTATCAAGAGCGCGGCGAGTGGTGTCAATCAAACGGTCGATAGGAAAGGGCTTTTCGATGAAGTCGTAGGCACCATTGCGCAGCGCATTAACGGCCATCGAAATGTCGCCATGGCCGGTAATTAGGATCACGGGAATATCCGGGTCTTGATGCAAAATGCTCGACAAAATATTTTCCCCGGAAAGACCAGGCAGACAAATATCTGTTACCACCACTTTCGGTAGACCGTCGGATTTGATGGCCAATAAGGCGTCTTCGGCACTCGCGAAAAATCGTGCCGATATCTCTTCGAGTTCAAAGCTTTGTTCAATAGCGAGGCGAATATCGCTCTCATCATCGATAAATATTACGTCATACATGGGGATTCCTTGTGGCCTCTATTCTTGTTTTAACGCTAAGGAAATAATAAAACGCGCACCGCCAAGCGGAGATTCACTGACTTGCAGGCGGCCGTTCATCGCTTGCATGATTTGTTGAGAGATTGACAGCCCTAAACCTAAGCCATTTTTCTTAGTGGTATAGAAGGGTTCAAACAGTTGCGCACGCTGGTCAAACGGGATGCCAGGGCCATTGTCATCGACGTATATAGACAGCCACTGTTGGTCGATATGGGTTGAAATCATGACGTGTTTGTTGTCTTGTTCAGCAACCGCTTGCAGCGCGTTAGTGATTAAATTGATCAAGACTTGCTCAAATTGAATTGGGTTAAGTTCAACCTGAGGCAGTGAGGGCTCGATCGCCAGTGTCAGTTCGGTCATTTTCGCCTTAAACTGCGGCGCGAGCAGTTCTTTGGCGGCAAGGATCAGCGGTTCGATTGCGAGTAAGCTGACTTCGTTGCTGTCGCTCTTTTTTGCAAATGAGCGTAACTGGTTACTTATCTTGGCCATGCGGTCTGTAAGCGAAGAAATACGCGACAGGTTGTCATCCACTCGTTCATAACTCTGTCTGGCGAGAAAGCGCTTGGCGTTGTCAGCAAAGCTGCGAATTGCGGCGAGTGGGTTATTGAGCTCATGACTGATACTGGCAGACATTTGGCCCAGCACGGCCAACTTGGCGGTTTGAATCAGCTCGTTCTGAGTTTGGCGCAGCGCCTGTTCAGTTTTGACTCGCTCGTGAATTTCGGCTTGCAGCTCTGAGGTTCTCTCCATTACTTGAAATTCGAGCTTCTGCCTTGCTTCTGACTGAAGCTGCTCAAACTGACGTTGCTTTAATTGGCGATGGTAGCCCAGTTGTAAGGAAAGGTAGGCTATAACGAACAGCAAGCTAGTAACAAGGGCGAAACTGAGCGAGTTCCAAACCAAGATGGATTTGGAGGTTAACACCCTCAGGGTTAAATCGTGTTTCGTTAAAGCACGCGACGACAGCAAATAGTCATTCTCAAACCCTGAGGTATTGAGATTTCGCAGTTCACTATGCTCCTTGGAGAGGTCGCCAGTTAGGTTCATCGAACGTATCGGCTTATCGAGGTATTGGCGACTATTAAGAATGGCTAAACGCTGCACCTCTGAAAGAGTGGTGAGACTTTTGAACAGCCATTCGTCGTTACTCGACATAAATATCACGTTGTGTGAATCCGTTGCGACAAAAATATTGGTTCGATTTTGCCAATTGGCCTCGATAGCGGTCAAATCAGTTTTGATCACAATGACACCTATGACCTCAGCGGCGTAAGTCACGGGGTAGGAAAAGTAGTAGCCGCGTTGTTTCGAGCTAGATCCCAGAGCGAAATATTGGCTCGGTTGGCCTTGAACCGCGTTTGAAAAATATGGGCGCCAAGCATAATTACGACCGATAAATGAGCGCTCTAAGTTCCAGTTGCTTGAGGCGATAGTGTTTCCGAACTCGTCAAGTAGGTAAGCGTCGGTTGACTGAATGATCTGATTGACCTCTTCCAAGTAACGGTTGGTCAGTTCTATTTGGGCAGTGTTATGTGGTGCCTGTAAGGCGGCTATTAGAGAAGGGTCTTGAGCGATCAGTTGTGGCAAATGTGCGTATTTATCGAGCTTGCTCGAAATATATTCGGCAAAACGCTCTAGTTGCTCTTTGTGATTGGCGAACTGGCGGCTTTCGCTTGCTTGCCAAAACCAACTGGAGCCCCCAATAACCACAAAAACGTACAGCACCAGCAGAGAAAACTTACTGCGTCGAAACGTTAACATCTCTATCCCTGAACTCCCTGTTTAACTCGCTATAGCGTAAAGGGTTTTGTTACAAATGTGTTTAGTGATATTAGCAATTTGAGGGATAAAACCGGACTTAGATCGACTTTTATCTTTAAACTCAAAAAAAACGTTATTTTCTCTTGAAAAAGGCATTAATGTCCCCATTTCTGAGAACAAAGAATACTAGATTGGTGTTTTTTTTAGCAGTTAAGTGAGTTTTTAGGATTATCACGGAGCGATCTTAGGGTTCGGCTCGACAGCTATCGATCAGCTCGGTAGAATGCTGCGTCTAAATTTTTAATCCTGAGGCTAATCGGAGATACCTTTTACGACTCAAACGTTGCGAAGATATCGCTGATTAGTCCGGCCACTGAAAATGCTCGGCGGCCGATACTCGATTTATGAAGAGTACTCATAGAGTACAAACAAGGATGGGTCCCTCGACAGAGTGGGCACATAAGCTCAGTAATCTGAGCCAGTTTTGAGGTTAATGAATAATGCAAGTTACTGTTGAAACGCTAGAAGGCCTAGAACGCCGTCTAAACATTACTGTTCCTGCTGCAAACATCGAAGATGCTGTAACAGCGGAACTACGCAACATCGCAAAAAACCGTCGTTTCGATGGTTTCCGTAAAGGCAAAGTGCCTCTAAAAATGGTTGCGAAGATGTACGGCAAAGCAGTACGTCAAGATGTGATGGGCGAAGTGATGCAACGTCACTTCATCGAAGCGATCGTAAAAGAAAAAATCAACCCAGCAGGCGCGCCTACATTTGCTCCAGTAGAGAACAAAGAAGGCGCAGATCTAGTGTTCACTGCAACTTTTGAAGTTTACCCAGAAGTTGAGCTGAAAGGCCTAGAAAGCATCTCTGTTGAAAAGCCAACAACTGAAGTAAAAGATGCAGACGTTGAAGAGATGATCGATACGCTACGTAAGCAGCAGGCAACTTGGACTGAAGTTGAAGAAGCAGCGGAAGAAGGCAAGCGCGCGACTATCGATTTCGTCGGTTCTATCGACGGTGAAGAGTTCGAAGGCGGTAAAGCTGAAAACTTCCCACTAGAAATGGGCGCAGGTCGCATGATTCCTGGTTTTGAAGACGGTATCGCAGGTAAGACTGCTGGTATGGAATTCGAAATCGATGTGACTTTCCCAGAAGACTACCACGCTGAAAACCTAAAAGGTAAAGCAGCCAAGTTTGCGATCAAACTAAACAAAGTTGAAGCGCGTGAACTACCTGAGCTGAACGATGAGTTCGTTGCTAAGTTTGGTGTTGCAGAAGGCGGCATCGATGCACTGAAAGCTGAAGTACGCAAAAACATGGAGCGTGAACTTAAGCAAGCGGTGAAGAACCGCATCAAAGAGCAAGCGCTTGACGGCCTTGTGAAAGAGAACGACATCGACGTACCAGCGGCATTGGTTGACCAAGAAATTGGTACACTACGTCAGCAAGCGGCTCAGCGTTTTGGCGGTAACCCTGAAGCAGCAGAGCAGCTTCCACGTGAGTTGTTCGAAGAGCAAGCTAAACGTCGCGTAGTTGTTGGCCTTCTACTTGGTGAAGTGATCAAGTCTGAAGAGCTAAAAGCAGACGACGAGAAAGTGAAGGCGCTTATCGAAGAGATGGCGACTGCTTACGAAGATCCAGCAGAAGTGGTTGCTTACTACGAGCAAAACGAGCAAATGATGAACAACATGCGCAACGTTGCTCTAGAAGAGCAAGCAATTGACGCTATCATTGCTAAAGCTCAGGTGACTGAAAAAGAAGTGAGCTTTAACGAGCTAATGAACCAGCAGCCAGCTGCACAATAAGCAATATAGTGCTTAGAAGGTTGACTTCGCGTTAACTATTCTGCTAACAATGGTCCGTATGAAATACTTCATCCGGGCCATTTATTTTAGGGACATAACAATATGAGCTACCAAGAAAAAAATGCAATGTCGCCAATTTTAGACGCGCTGGTACCCATGGTGGTTGAGCAGACTTCCCGAGGCGAACGTTCTTACGACATTTACTCTCGTTTGCTTAAAGAACGTGTCATATTCCTAACCGGTCAAGTGGAAGACCACATGGCTAACCTTGTGGTGGCACAGTTGCTTTTCCTTGAGTCGGAAAACCCTGATAAAGACATCTTCCTTTACATTAATTCTCCAGGTGGTAGCGTCACTGCGGGTATGTCAATTTATGACACCATGCAGTTTATCAAACCGAATGTGAGCACGGTATGTATGGGCCAAGCGTGCTCAATGGGCGCTTTCTTGCTTGCAGGTGGCGCGCCAGGTAAGCGCTACGTGTTGCCAAACTCACGCGTGATGATTCATCAGCCGTTAGGTGGTTTCCAAGGTCAAGCGTCGGATATTCAGATCCACGCTCAGGAAATCCTTACAATTAAGCAAAAACTAAACAAACTTCTTGCTGAACATACTGGTCAGCCTTTGGAAGTGATTGAACGCGATACCGATCGCGATAACTTTATGGCGGCAGAGCAAGCTGTAGAGTATGGCCTTGTCGATGCAGTTCTTACTCATCGCGGCGAATAACTAGCAAGATTGGGGTATCTTGATATACACTCAATTCATATCAGTAAAGGCTAAGAGGTTAGCGAATGACAGATAAAAGCAAAGAGAGCGGTAGTAGTAAGCTTCTTTACTGCTCTTTCTGCGGCAAAAGCCAGCACGAAGTTCGCAAGCTAATCGCTGGTCCGTCAGTCTATATTTGTGACGAATGTGTCGATCTATGTAACGACATCATCCGTGAAGAAATTAAAGATGTTCTACCGAAGAAGCAATCAGAAGCACTACCCGTGCCGCGCGAGATTCGCGAACACCTTGATGACTACGTGATCGGACAAGATTACGCGAAAAAAGTGCTAGCAGTAGCCGTTTATAACCACTATAAGCGTTTACGAAATGGAGATACAACGAGCGAAGGTGTTGAACTTGGTAAAAGTAACATCTTGCTAATTGGCCCGACAGGTAGCGGTAAAACTCTACTCGCCGAGACGCTCGCTCGTTTCCTCGATGTACCATTCACCATGGCCGATGCCACCACGCTGACTGAAGCGGGCTACGTAGGTGAAGATGTTGAAAATATCATTCAGAAGTTGCTGCAAAAATGTGATTACGACGTCGCTAAAGCAGAGCGTGGTATTGTGTACATCGATGAGATCGACAAGATCTCTCGTAAAGCAGAAAACCCTTCAATTACTCGTGATGTATCGGGCGAAGGTGTTCAGCAAGCGCTATTGAAGTTAATAGAAGGCACAGTTGCTTCTGTACCGCCACAAGGTGGTCGTAAGCATCCTCAACAAGAGTTCCTTCAAGTTGACACGTCGAAGATCTTGTTTATCTGTGGCGGTGCCTTTGCCGGCCTAGATAAAGTGATTGAACAGCGTGTAGCCACCGGGACAGGGATTGGCTTTGGCGCGGAAGTGCGCTCAAAAGATGAAACCAAAACCGTCGGCGAGCTCTTTACTCAAGTAGAACCCGAAGACTTAGTTAAGTACGGTCTGATTCCTGAGTTTATTGGTCGTTTACCAGTGACCACGACGCTGACTGAGCTAGACGAAGATGCGTTGATTCAGATTCTATGTGAACCGAAGAACGCATTGACTAAGCAATATGCGGCTCTGTTCGAGCTCGAAAATGCTGAGCTTGAGTTCCGTGAAGATGCTCTGCGTGCTATTGCGAAGAAAGCGATGGAGCGTAAAACAGGAGCTCGTGGCCTGCGTTCGATTCTAGAGGGCGTGCTACTTGAAACCATGTATGAGCTGCCTTCAATGGACGACGTAAGCAAGGTCGTGATTGATGAGTCGGTGATTAAAGGTGAATCTGATCCATTGTTGATTTACAGCAACTCAGACAATCAAGCTGCTGGCGCTGAGTCTTAATCTAAACCACAGATTTAGAACCGAATAGAAAGGGGGTAATCAATTACTCCCTTTTTTTTATTCTTCCATTGAATCCAACCAATTAGCCCCCATATACTGCTCATAAGACTAAGCGGAAGAGAGAATCATATGAACTTGGAACGTTCCGAACGTATCGAGATCCCCGTACTACCTCTAAGAGATGTAGTCGTTTACCCGCATATGGTAATTCCTTTGTTTGTTGGCCGTGAAAAATCCATCGCTTGTCTTGAGGCAGCGATGGACAACAACAAGCAAGTGTTATTAGTAGCGCAAAAAGAAGCGGATACTGATGAGCCAACTCAGGCGGATATGTTTGAAGTGGGTACCGTTGCGACCATCCTACAATTGCTCAAATTACCCGACGGCACAGTTAAAGTGTTAGTCGAAGGCCAGCAGCGCGCCAAGATTAATCACTTTATTGAAAATGACTTCTTCTACGCTGAGGCTCAGTACTTAACGACCTCTGAGCTTGATGAGCGCGAGCAAGAAGTCATTGTGCGCAGCGCCATCAATCAGTTTGAAGGTTTTATAAAACTCAATAAGAAGATTCCACCAGAGGTACTGACTTCGCTCAATGGTATCGATGAAGCAGCACGCTTAGCCGATACCATTGCTGCGCATATGCCTCTCAAGTTGGCCGATAAGCAAACTGTACTTGAGTTGCTGGATGTGACTGAACGTCTCGAGTTCTTGATGGGGCAGATGGAGTCTGAAATAGACTTGCTGCAGGTCGAGAAACGCATCCGTACACGCGTTAAAAAACAGATGGAAAAATCGCAGCGCGAGTACTATCTGAACGAGCAGATGAAAGCGATTCAGAAAGAGCTAGGTGAAAGCGAAGATGGTGTTGACGAGTTTGAAGCGCTTCAGCAAAAAATCGTCGATGCCAAGATGCCTAAAGAAGCGCGTGAGAAAACCGAACAAGAACTGCAGAAGCTGAAAATGATGTCGCCAATGTCGGCTGAAGCAACGGTAGTGCGCGGTTATATCGATTGGATGTTGGGTGTGCCTTGGAACAAACGTTCTAAGGTCAAAAAGAATTTAGCCAAGGCTGAAGAAGTACTTAACGAAGACCATTATGGTTTAGAGCGCGTTAAAGAACGCATTCTAGAATACCTCGCAGTGCAAAATCGTATTAACAAGCTCAAGGGCCCTATTCTTTGCCTAGTGGGGCCTCCTGGCGTGGGTAAAACCTCACTTGGTCGCTCAATTGCAGCTGCAACCGGGCGTCAATACACACGTATGGCGCTAGGCGGCGTTCGTGACGAAGCCGAAATTCGTGGCCATCGTCGTACTTATATTGGTTCGATGCCGGGCAAATTAATCCAAAAAATGTCTAAGGTGGGGGTGAAAAACCCACTGTTCTTGCTTGATGAAATCGACAAGATGTCTTCGGATATGCGTGGCGAT
Organism: Vibrio sp. JPW-9-11-11; assembly: GCF_013369335.1. GTDB lineage: Bacteria > Pseudomonadota > Gammaproteobacteria > Enterobacterales > Vibrionaceae > Vibrio. The sequence goes on along the minus strand of NZ_SZQJ01000005.1, from coordinate 759,179 downwards.
CCATCGTCAGCGCTGCTTGAAGTCCTTGACCCAGAGCAGAACAACGCCTTTAACGACCATTATTTGGAAGTGGATTACGATTTATCTGACGTAATGTTTGTCGCGACGTCTAACTCGATGAACATTCCCGGTCCGCTGCTTGACCGTATGGAAGTGATCCGTCTGTCAGGCTACACCGAAGATGAAAAACTCAATATCGCTAAGCGTCATTTAGTCGATAAGCAAATTAAGCGCAACGGCTTGAAAACGGGTGAGATTGAGATCGAAGATTCGGCGATAATCGGTATTATTCGTTACTATACTCGTGAAGCTGGTGTTCGTAGCCTAGAGCGTGAAATTTCGAAGATTTGTCGTAAAGCGGTGAAGAACATCTTGCTTGATAGTGAGCTTAAGAAAGTCACCGTGACGATGGACAACCTAAAGGAATATCTTGGTGTTCAACGTCATGATTACGGCAAAGCTGAAGACAGCAACCGTATTGGCCAAGTCACGGGTCTTGCTTGGACTGAAGTCGGTGGCGACTTGCTGACAATCGAGACGCAAGCGATGCCGGGGAAAGGCAAGCTGACCCAAACGGGTTCTTTGGGTGACGTGATGCAAGAGTCGATTCAAGCGGCGATGACGGTTGTACGTTCTCGTGCTGAGAAGCTCGGTATTAACTCTGACTTTTACGAGAAGCGTGATATTCACGTTCACGTACCAGAAGGGGCGACACCTAAAGATGGCCCAAGTGCGGGTATCGCTATGTGCACAGCGTTGGTTTCTAGCCTCACGGGTAATCCAGTAAAAGCGGATGTAGCAATGACCGGTGAAATCACACTTCGCGGTGAGGTATTACCTATTGGTGGCCTAAAAGAGAAGCTACTTGCAGCGCATCGTGGTGGTATTAAAACGGTGTTGATTCCAAAAGACAATGAGCGTGATTTGGAAGAGATTCCTGACAATGTTATTGCCGATCTCAAGGTCATTCCCGTGCGTTGGATTGACGATGTACTGAAAGTGGCGTTAGAAAAAGATCCGTCAGGTGTTGAGTTTGCCGTCGAAAAATAGTGATGTGCAGCAAAAATAAGTAAAAGATTACGCTGATAAGCACAAAAAGGCTTGTCAGCGTTTTTTTTGGGCGCTAACGTTAGCGACTATAGCTTCAAGCCTTGTATGACAAGGGTTTGTCGCTAATTTGAAACGAAATGGAACGTATAGCTACCTATAAAAAAATAACCAGGTGGCGCAAAGGGGAATCACAGTGAATAAAACACAATTAGTAGAAAAAATCGCAGAAAATGCAGATCTATCGAAAGCTTCTGCGGGTCGTGCTCTAGACGCATTTATCGAAGCAGTGGGCGATACGCTTCAATCTGGTGACCAAGTTGCTCTAGTTGGCTTTGGTACTTTCAGCGTTCGTACTCGAGCAGCTCGTACAGGTCGTAACCCTAAGACGGGTGAAGAGATCCAAATCGCTGAAGCAAAAGTACCAGCGTTCAAAGCAGGTAAAGCACTAAAAGATTCCTGCAACTAATCAAAAAATCGCCACTTAGGCGTATTTTTTCGAACCTTTTTAAATTATGCGCATCATACTGATGCGCATTTCTTTTTCTGATATTATCGCGTTATCCAGATTTTAATTTAGTAATGTACAGCTAGCGAGCGATAGCGCTCATGTGAGTTGTATAAGCGGAGAGTAGTTTAAGTATGATGGACCGATTACGCGAAGGCGTGAATAGCATCGCGGTTAAAATTATCCTAGGGCTTATCATCCTGTCTTTTGTTTTTGCTGGTGTTGGTAGCTACATTGTCGGTGGCTCAAACAATTCGGCAGCAAAAGTAGGCAATGTTGAGATTGGTCGTGGTGAGTTCGAGCAAGCTTACCAGAATGAACGTAATCGTATGCAAGCACAGCTTGGTGATTACTTCGCTAATCTGCTTGCCGATCCAAGCTATGTTGAGTCTTTCCGCAAGTCGGTACTCGATCGTATGGTTGATGATTTGTTGATCGAGCAGCATGCTGAATCACTGGGGCTTCGTGTCAGCGACGCTCAAGTGCGAAAAATGATTCTCGATATGCCTCAGTTCCAAGTCGATGGGCAGTTTGATCAAGAAATTTATCAGTCTGCTTTGCGCCGTGCGGGTTTTTCAGCAGAAAGCTTTGCTGAATACCTTCGTCGCGATTTAGTGCGCAATCAGCTTCTGACCGCGATTCAAGCGAGTGATTTTTCTCTTCCTGGTGAAGTTGAAACACAAAGCAAACTACTGACTCAAACTCGCGATATCAACAAGATCACGCTCTCTTTGGCTGACTTTGCCGCGCAAGCAGAGCTTTCTGAGCAAGAAATCGAAGAGTTTTATCAGCAAAATGCTGAACGCTATACTCGCCCAGAGCAAGTAAAAGTCGCGTATGTTGAATTGTCAGCGCAGCAACTCAAGCAAAGCCTGTCCATTTCCGACGAGGAGGCTCAGCAGTACTATCAGGAGAACTTAGATAAGTACTCTTCAGACGAGCAACGTCGTGTTAGCCATATCTTGGTTGAAGGTGATGATGAAGCCAAAGCGCAAGCTATTTTAGATGAACTGACATCAGGCGCTGACTTTGCCACTCTGGCGCAAGAAAAGTCAGACGACTTTGGTAGTGCATCAGAAGGTGGCGCTCTAGGTTGGATTGAGCGCGATGTGATGGATCCTGCGTTTGAAGAAGCGGCGTTCGCGCTGGAAAACGTCGGTGATACGACGGGGTTAGTAAAGTCTGACTTTGGTTATCACATCATTAAGCTTGATGAACTAAAAGACTCGGTTGTTAAGCCTTATCAAGAGGTGGTAAACGACATTAAACAAGAACTTGAAGACCAACAAGCGGTCGACAAATTCTATGAGTTGCAGAGCGAACTAGAGCGAGTCGCGTTTGAGTACCCTGATTCTCTTGATGACTCTGCACAAGCGATTGATGCCAAGATTCAAACCACAGATTTCATCTCTCAAATTGATGCCCCCGAGCTACTGAAAACGCCTGCTGTTATGCAAGCGATTACCAGTCCTGAAGTTAAAGAAGATGGTTTGAACTCAGAAGTGATCGAGGTTGCGCCAGAACACGTTATCGTCGTTCGTGTTGAAGAAAGCCGCGATGAAACTGTGCTTCCACTTGCTGAAGTTCGTGATCAAGTCACGCAAGCTCTTTCAAACGTCAAGGGTGAACAGGCGGCGATTGAACTCGCACAGACGCTAATAGCAGATCTAAAACAAGGTGAAAAGTCATCACTGAACGACAATGGTCTTGCTTTTTCTGACACTGAAACGCTCGACCGCAGTTCGCCGTTAGCCGATGTAGTATTCTCGATGGCAAAACCCACTCAAGAGCAAGCGCAATACGCTCAGGCTAAAGATATCAATGGGGACATTGTTATCGTGGAGCTTGTTAATGTAGCTTCAGAGTTTGACCCACAATACAACCAGCAGATCGGCTCTCAGATCACGCAAGTTAATGCGCAGCAGGATTTGTCTGGATTGGTCAGTATTTTGCGTAAAACAACAGATATCGAGTATTACGTCGTGAACTAAGTATTGCTCCAGATGTAACTGATATATGTGTCACAACGGACTGCTTAGGCAGTCCGTTTTGTTTTTATGACTGATAGGTTTTCTGTTTCGTCAATCGGTTTAGGCTCAAAGGACTTAACACCAAATAGGAACATGTGATGATAAAACAACTACTTTTGACCCTTGCTCTACTTTGTCTTGCGCCAACCGTTTTCGCTCAACAGGAAACCACCAACGCAAAATATGAAGGGATAGAGATCACTGTTAACATTAACCAGGCCAGTGCGGAAGAGATCGCTGACTTACTACAAGGCATTGGTTTAAAAAAGGCTCAAGCGATCGTGACTTATCGCGAACAACACGGCGATTTTACTAGCGCAGAAAGTTTAACGTCTGTGAAAGGCATTGGCCTTGTAACCGTAGAGAAGAATCGCAGCCGAATCCAGCTGTAGTCCCGTAAAAGAGTGTCAAGGCACTCTTTTTTCTATTTCGTTTCGATCCCGCCTAGAACCTCTTTCCGTTTACCTCTATAATTTCTCGCCGAACAAGGTCAGGTTGTTAAGCCTAGACCAGCAACTAACCTGGAGTAAAACATGTCGTCTCATACACCGGTGGTAACCGTTGATGGACCAAGTGGTGCCGGTAAAGGTACGCTTTGTATGCTGCTAGCCAAAAAGCTAGGTTTTCACTTATTAGACTCTGGTGCTATCTATCGAGTGCTGGCACTAGCCGCGATTCATCACGGTGTTGATTTAGAGTCTGAAGATGCGCTTGTGCCGTTAGCGACTCATTTAGATGTCCAATTTATCGCTGAAGGTGACTTAGTGAAAGTTATCTTAGAAGGTGAAGACGTGTCGGGCGAGCTACGCAAAGAAGAAACCGGTATGGCAGCGTCAAAAGTAGCCGCTTTACCTCGAGTGCGAGAAGCGCTCTTGCGACGTCAACGAGCGTTTGCAGAAGGGCGCGGGTTAGTGGCTGACGGTCGCGACATGGGGACGATCGTTTTTCCACAAGCCGAGGCGAAAATTTTCCTCGATGCCAGCGCTGAAGAGCGAGCGAATCGCCGATTGAAACAGTTGCAAGGCAAGGGGTTAGATGTTAAATTTGACGACCTTTTGAGCGAGATCCAAGAGCGTGACGACCGAGATCGTAACCGCCCAGTGGCGCCTTTACGCCCCGCTGAGGATGCGCTATTGCTAGATTCTACCACGATGAGTATCGACGAAGTGGTGGAAAAGGCACTACAATATATCGAATCTAAGCTAGTCGCATAGGCGGCTAGGTCAGAGCGTTGGTCGCAAGGATGATGACCGGCGAATTTAATAACCCCACGCGGTAGGATACCCGTGGACGTTTAATTTATTGAAGATTAATTAAATGACTGAATCTTTTGCTCAACTCTTTGAAGAGTTTCTAAACGAAACAGAATTCCAACAAGGCAGCATCGTTAAAGGTACTGTAGTAGCTATCGAGAACGGTTTCGTTCTTGTTGACGCTGGTCTTAAGTCTGAATCTGCTATCCCTGCTGAACAGTTCAAGAACGCTGCTGGCGAACTTGAAGTTGAAGTTGGTGCTGAAGTAGACGTTGCTCTAGACGCTGTTGAAGATGGTTTCGGTGAAACTCAACTTTCTCGTGAGAAAGCTAAGCGTCACGAAGCTTGGATCGTACTTGAGAAGGCTTACGAAGAAGCTGAAACTGTTGTTGGTATCATCAACGGTAAAGTTAAAGGCGGTTTCACTGTTGAACTAAACGGTATCCGTGCTTTCCTTCCTGGTTCACTAGTTGACGTACGTCCTATCCGTGACACTGCTCACCTAGAAAACAAAGAGCTAGAGTTCAAAGTTATTAAACTTGACCAGAAGCGCAACAACGTAGTTGTATCTCGTCGTGCAGTAATCGAGTCTGAGAACAGCGTTGAGCGTGATGAGCTTCTAGAAAGTCTACAAGAAGGCGCAGAAGTTAAAGGTATCGTTAAGAACCTTACTGACTACGGTGCGTTCGTAGACCTAGGTGGCGTAGACGGCCTACTACACATCACTGATATGGCTTGGAAGCGTGTTAAGCACCCATCTGAGATCGTAAACGTTGGTGATGAGATCCAAGTTAAAGTTCTTAAGTTCGATCGTGAGCGTACTCGCGTATCACTAGGTCTTAAGCAACTAGGCGAAGATCCATGGGTAGCAATCGCTAAGCGTTACCCAGAAGGCCACAAACTATCTGGTCGTGTTACTAACCTAACTGACTACGGCTGTTTCGTTGAAATCGAAGAAGGCGTTGAAGGTCTAGTACACGTTTCTGAAATGGATTGGACTAACAAGAACATCCACCCATCTAAAGTTGTTAATGTTGGCGACGAAGTTGAGGTTATGGTTCTTGAAATCGACGAAGAGCGTCGTCGTATCTCTCTAGGTCTGAAACAGTGTAAAGCTAACCCATGGCAGTCTTTCGCTGAAGCGCAAGCTAAAGGCGACAAAGTAACTGGTAAGATCAAGTCTATCACTGACTTCGGTATCTTCATCGGTCTAGAAGGCGGCATCGACGGTCTAGTTCACCTATCTGACATTTCTTGGAATGTTGCTGGCGAAGAAGCAGTACGCGAGTACAAGAAAGGCGACGAGATCTCAGCAGTTGTTCTAGCAGTAGACGCAGAGCGTGAGCGTATTTCTCTAGGCGTTAAGCAAATGGAAAACGACCCATTCAATGCTTACGTTGCAGACAACAAGAAAGGTGCTCTAGTTAACGGTACTGTAACTGCAGTAGACGCGAAAGGCGCAACTATCGAGCTTGAAGAAGGCGTAGAAGGTTACATCCGCGCTTCTGAAGTTTCTCGTGACCGCGTAGAAGACGCTTCTCTAATCCTAAGCGCTGGTGACAGTGTTGAAGCTAAGTTCACAGGTGTAGACCGTAAGAACCGCGTAATCAACCTATCTATCAAAGCTAAAGACGAAGCTGAAGAGCAAGAAGCAATGGCTTCACTGAACAAAGCAGACGATGCTTCATTCGGTAACGCTATGGCGGACGCTTTCAAAGCAGCTAAAGGCGAGTAATTTATTCGCTTTTAAGAAAAAGGAGCCGCAAGGCTCCTTTTTTATGTTTCCAGTTTGAGTGAGTAGTAATACCAATCTCTACAAACTATTGTGAAAAAAGCCTTTTTTCTTTGCACATGTTGGTCAAATTTTGTCTAATATTTAAAGCAAGTGTTTGTTGGAACTGGTATTACTTACTATAATAAGTGATAAATTACTCTATGAGGGCAACTATGACTAAGTCTGAATTGATCGAAAGACTCTGTGCTGAACAGACGCACCTTTCTGCAAAAGAGATAGAAGATGCTGTAAAAGATATTTTAGAGCATATGGCGTCAACACTAGAGGATGGTGACAGAATCGAGATTCGTGGTTTCGGTAGCTTCTCTTTACACTATCGAGAGCCTCGAGTGGGTCGTAATCCCAAGACGGGCGAAAAAGTGGAACTTGAAGGCAAGTTTGTTCCTCATTTCAAACCTGGCAAAGAATTACGTGAGCGCGTTAATCTCGGTTAACTAGCTTTAAAATATTGATAAAAAAGCGGCATACTCTAAGTATGCCGCTTTTTTATCATCCTAATAACCGATATAACCATGGTTTGTTTAGCGCTTTTCCTGCATAATCGTAACGGCGGAATTTATCTTAGGTGATGGACTATGAAAATTATAAAAATCGTTCTTGTACTGGCCCTATTTTTAGTTGCTTTGGCTCTAGGCTCTCAAAACCAAGCCGTGGTGACGTTTAACTACCTGCTCGCACAGGGTGACTTCCATTTGTCGACTTTGCTTGGTGGCGTGTTTATCGCTGGTTTCGCTGTTGCTTGGTTAATATTTGGCAGCTTACACCTTAAGTCTCAACTTCAAGTGCGAAAACTCAAGAAGCAAATCAATAAACTTTCTCCTCCAACAAGTGAACCAACTCAAGGTAAAGCTTAACAGGCGTATTTAGGTAGGCTATTACTCGATGTTAGAAATTCTCTTCTTGTTATTGCCAATTGCCGCTGCATACGGCTGGTATATGGGTAATCGAAGTGCCCAGCAAGACAAGCAGAAACAGTCCCATCAGATTTCGCGACAATATGTAACGGGGTTAAACCTGCTATTGTCTGATCAATCTGACAAAGCTGTCGATCACTTCATAGAATTGCTACAAGTCGACAATGAAACCATCGATACTCACCTAGCACTTGGTAATCTTTTCCGGTCACGAGGCGAAGTCGATCGTGCGATTCGTATCCACCAAAATCTCATTTCTCGTTCTGGTTTGACTATCGATCAGAAGAATATCGCTTTGCAACAACTAGCTAAAGATTATATGGCTTCAGGTTTTTTAGACCGAGCCGAGAGGATTTTTGAACAGTTAGTCGAAGAGCCAGATCACAAAGAAGCGGCCTTGCAGCAACTCGTCGCCATTTACCAGCAAACTCGAGAGTGGAGTAAAGCCATCCATTATGCCAGTTTGCTGGTGAAGATGGGGCGTAAACGCATGCGCACGAGTATTGCGCACTTTTGGTGTGAACTGGCGATGCAAGAAAAAGCAGACGGCAACGACAGCGTGGCGATACAACACTTTAAGCGAGCGCTAGCTGAAGATCCTAAGTGTGTTCGTGCAAGTATTGCGCTCGGAAAGCTCTATCTCGACTCTGAAGATTACCAAAATACGATTAAATATATGGAGCAAGTACTTGAGCAAGATAGCGATTTTGTTAGCGAAGTACTGCCGACATTGGCCGAGTGTTACCACCATCTTGATCAAGAAGACGAACTGCTCAATTTTTTACGCCAGTGCATCGTCAGTAAAGTGGGCGTATCGGCAGAATTAATGCTCGCTCAGATGGTAGCTAAGCATGATGGGGTAGGTGCGGCTCAAGAATTGCTGACTCGTCAATTGGTTAAGAACCCGACGATGAAAGGCTTTTATCGCTTGATGGACTATCATCTTGCGGAAGCGGAAGAAGGGCGAGCGAAAGCAAGCTTGGGAACGCTACAGAAGCTAGTGGGAGAGCAGCTCAAAGTCAAACCCCATTATCGATGCCGTAAATGTGGTTTCTCGACCCATTCAATGTATTGGCATTGTCCTTCCTGTAAAGGGTGGGGAACAATTAAGCCAATTCGTGGATTGGATGGCGAATGATTTTACAAGACAGGGTATATCCCATAGCAAATGGCAGCGGCGATCCCGCTGCTTTTTTTCGATTTGTTTAAAGTAAGTTAGGAGATGAAATGACCGACCAAAAAGTTATTGTTGCACTGGATTATGATAACCAGGCAGACGCACTCGCTTTTGTTGATAGAATTGACCCGAGCTCTTGCCGCTTAAAAGTAGGTAAAGAGATGTTCACGCTATTTGGTCCTGATTTCGTTAAAGAGCTACACAAACGTGGTTTCTCCGTATTCCTTGACCTTAAGTTCCACGATATTCCGAATACCTGTTCTAAAGCGGTCCGGGCAGCGGCAGAAATGGGCGTTTGGATGGTGAATGTACACGCGAGTGGTGGTGAGCGTATGATGGCTGCGTCGCGTGAGATTCTAGAGCCTTATGGACAAGATCGTCCGCTACTTATCGGCGTAACGGTATTGACCAGTATGGAGCAGAGCGATTTGGCTGGTATTGGGCTAGATCTAGCACCACAAGAGCAAGTGATTCGTCTGGCGAGCCTGACTAAGAACGCGGGTCTAGATGGTGTGGTATGTTCAGCGCAAGAAGCTTCTATGCTCAAGAGTGAGCTCGGTAAAGAGTTTAAGCTTGTCACTCCAGGCATTCGCCCTGCAGGCGCCGCGGTAGGTGACCAGAAGCGTATTATGACGCCTGTTGATGCGGTTCAAGCGGGTTCAGATTACTTGGTTATTGGTCGCCCGATTACTCAAGCGACTGACCCAGCAGCGATTCTGGCCGAAATAAACGCAACACTGAATGTTTAATTTTCGGTTTTTAAAAGTGAAAGAGGTTGATGCTTTAAACATCAACTTCTTAATATTTCTAGCTTCTAGCTTCTAGCTTCTAGCTTCTAGCTTCTAGCTTCAACTGGGACACCACTGTGGAACTTAAAGTCAGAATCTGGCGATGATATTAGTTCGGCTTCTAATCGGCCGAAGTAATCAATTCGTTCCGTGATCTCTTCACCTGCGATTTCCTCTGCTAGAGTGAGATAGTCTTGATAGTGTCGAGCTTCAGAGCGTAACAACGAAATATAAAATTTGGCGATATCATCGTCCATATTAGGGGCCAATTTAGCGAAGCGCTCACACGATCGAGCCTCAATGTAGGCACCGATAATGAGCTTATCAATTAAGGTCTGTGGCTCATGGGTCGCCATATGACTAATCAACCCTTTCGCGTACCGACTCGCTTGCACAGGCTCATAAGCGATGCCTCGCTGCTCCATAATTTCAAGCACTTGGTAAAAATGATGCAGTTCTTCTTTTATTAGCAATACCATTTTATCGATGAGATCTTGACTGTAAGGCGAGTCAGATTTAGCCATAATCGTTTTAGAAATGCTGCTCTTGCCTTTGAGTGTTTGCAAGTTCCCTGTCTTGCGATAGGCAAAATCCTCATACGGCTTGAACCAGTCTAATAAACTATGGGCACTGGCTTTATCCACCGCGTACTTACGAATCAAGTACATCGCTGATTGGCCAGCTTTCAGCTCGCAAAGTAAATGATCGATGAGGATAACATTGAGGTTTTCCGCTTTAGCAGCCTCGACAACCCACTCATCAGGGGTTGTGCAATGGAGAAACTGATTTATCGGGTCGAGTAGTGTTTGGTATTGTTTAAGTTCAATCATGGTGGTTATAACGAGATTAAAAACAAAAGGCCGCAAACGCGACCTTTGTATGAATATATTGGGCGGCTATATTACCACTTTTTCTTTTCACCGAAGAGTTCATCCATATCGTTTTTACGTTGGTCCTCTTCAATCTGATGCAAATCTTCTGCGTTTTTGGACTGACGTTTAGATTCCAACTCGTCATACATGGTTTGTAGCTTCTCGCGTGCTTGGTTGGAGTAGCTATCGTTTTTGGTTGATAAGGCATCTAGGCCTTTTTTAAGCAATTGGATAGCTGTGCCAGGTTGACCACGAACGATTGCATCATTTGAACGTTTGATCACGTTTTCGATGTTGATACGAATCTGTATTGTCTCCAAACGGGCATTCTCTGCCACATAGGCCTGGGTCTCAAAACGTCCCTTATTGTGTTCGCTGCGAATAGTGTCTCTTAAGCGTTTAACTAACTTCAGCATCACAATCGCTTGTTTGTCACTGCTAGGGACTTTAAAAGTAGTACTTTCGTTGCCTTGATGATTGTCGTTGAGCTGTTTGATCTGCTGTTTCATGTTAATGACGCGCTGCTCAAGCTGTTTATTCTTTGGATCTAGCTCATACATGTTCTGCAAAGCATCCAAGATACGGGTGTTAAGGCAGACTAACAGCTCTTTACTGAAGGGTAGGTGGTGTGCATGACCGATCAGTTCTTCAGTCGCATCGATGATTTGTAGATAGCGCGAGCTTTCCTGCTTGCGAGCGGTTTCCGCTTTAACTTTATACTGCAGCATAATGTTATAGCCAAGAACCAAGACGAGTAAGATGGCAACTAAAGCTATGATTAACCCAATATTCATAAATTCCGTATCTTATGTTTTCTTAATGGTTAGCAGGTTAGCATACATGATTAGTAAAAGTCCCTGCACCTAATTTGTATTATCGCCTAACAGATCAATTTTATTAATCAAAAACAGCAATACAACGCTTTTTCTGAGTAATTGATTGCAAAAACATCACTCAAGGGAAAAGTCCTTCGCTTTTCTGGAGCCTAAATGCGATTGGACTATCAATTTGACCATAGAGACGTTATAACTAAATATTATAAACTATGTCTGCTCGCTGTATGGCGTTGATAAGGGATTACGAGGTCAAGAATGAAATTACAACAATTGAAGTATATTGTTGAGGTCGTCAACCATAACTTGAATGTGTCCGCTACTGCGGAAAGCTTGTACACCTCGCAGCCGGGGATCAGCAAGCAGGTTCGTTTGCTTGAAGATGAGTTGGGTATTCAAATTTTTGAACGCAGTGGCAAGCATTTGACTCAAGTGACGGGAGCAGGTCAGGACATTATTCGTATCTCGCAAGAGATCCTTGCTCGAGTTGAGAGCATCAAAGCGGTCGCCGGAGAACACACCCATCCAGAAATGGGAACGCTTAATATTTCTACCACTCATACTCAGGCGCGCTATGCATTACCAGACGTCATCAAAGGGTTTACTGCGCGATATCCGAAGGTTTCTTTGCATATGCACCAAGGCACGCCTTCACAGATGTCGGAGGCGATTGCTAAAGGAACGGCAAATTTCGCTATCGCCACCGAGGCATTGCACCTGTATCAAGACGCCATCATGTTGCCATGCTACCACTGGAACCGATCAATCGTCGTACCGAAACACCACCCACTCGCGCAAAAAGAGCAGGTGTCGATTCAAGATTTGGCGTCTTATCCTTTGGTGACTTACGTCTTTGGATTTACGGGGCGCTCAGAGCTAGATACCGCGTTCAATAAATACGGTCTGACGCCAAGAGTCGTGTTTACCGCCACCGATGCTGACGTTATTAAAACGTATGTTAGGATGGGAATTGGGGTTGGTGTTATTGCAAGTATGGCGATCGACCAAGAACAAGATACTGATTTAGTGGCGATTGATGCTAGTCATATCTTTGGTGCGAGCACGACGAGTATTGGTTTTAGACGTGGTACCTTCTTGCGCTCTTACATGTTTGATTTTATGGAGCGATTTGCTCCGCATTTAACTCGACCTGTGGTTGAACAGGCCTTATCTCTTAAATCTAATGCTGAGATTGAAGAGATGTTTAAGGATATCGACTTGCCAGTGCGTTAACCGCTACCATCTTGATTGACTTCCCTCTACACTACGCTCAGGGGGGAAGTCATGCTCAATCAGTTCCAAGCACTCAATCAGTTTTTACTCGATAACCAAGCCTACTGGCGATTCGAACCATTCTTTGTTAGCCAACAGAATCCTTTTCCATGGCAAGAGCATGATGCACCGTTATGTGACTGGTTAGCTTGTCTAAGTGAAAATCAAATTGAATACTACAAACAAAATACGCACCAGCTCATCGAGGCGTTGACGAGCTTCCTACCCCAATTGACGCGAGTCTGTCACTGGACACACCTGTCTCCGAGTCCTAAGCAGGCGCTGACTTTGCCTCGTGGGCTCGATAGTGGGGTTCCAGGGCGTAAACTTGAACAAATTTGTGCAATTGGTGAAGCTTTGCTCCATGATCATCATGGAAATGAGTGGTTGGAGTGGTGCTCTGGCAAAGGATTCTTGGGACGAGTGCTGGCCAGCCAAACCCGCCAGCCTGTCACTAGTTTTGAGTTTCAGGCGACCTTGTGTCAAACCGGACAGAACGAGGCTGATAGACTCGACCTCCCGATGCACTTTGTTCAGGGGGATGCTTTTTCACCGCAGGCGAGTGCAGTGTTTCGTCCACATCAACATGCCGTGGCTCTTCATGCTTGTGGTGATTTACACGTGGCGTTGATCCAGCACTCGGTGCAGCACCAATTGCCTGCGATCACTTTCTCCCCCTGCTGTTATCACCTGATTAACGATGACCAATACCAAGCACTTTCTGAAGTTGGACAGCTATCGAGATTGCGTTTGACCAAACAAGAGCTCAGGATTCCTCTGCAAGAAACCGTCACTGGGGGAGAGCGAGTCAAACGCCACCGCATCGATGAGATGAGCTATCGGTTGGGGCTGGATGTTTTATTGCGTGAGTCCTTGGGTCAGACGGATTACCAACCCATGCCGAGTATTAAAAAATCACAGCTATCTCAAGGTTTTAAAGCGTTTTGTCGATGGGCTTGTGAGCAAAAAGGCTGGTTTTTACCTGAGGTTGACTATGACCATTACCATCAAAAGGGCATTGAGCGCTATTGGCACATGGAACGGCTTAGTTTGGTTCAGCAACCTTTTCGTCGAGCGCTAGAGCTTTGGTTGGTGTTGGACAAAGCACTCTACTTGGAGCGCGCCGGCTATCGCGTTTCACTGTCTGAGTTTTGCTCACGCGACGCGACTCCACGTAACATACTGATCCACGCGGTGAAAGGTTAAACAGTCACCAGTCTCTCTTTTTGTTACTTTGATGTTAAAACCTGCTTTTCTTTTGTACAGCTAACTGGTAATAATATTTGTTATGCACACAAAATGTGCAGTGATAATGATGATTAAAACACCACATCAATTTGCTTATACCTGACCAAAGTCACTCAAAGGAATGGGTATTACATCAAGGAGTTAAGATGAAAGCAGGAAAAGTTATAGCCACCGCCGTACTCGCAGGTGTCACGTTACTCTCTTCAACGAGTATTATGGCCAAAACCGCCAAAGTAGCTGTATCGCAGATTGTCGAACATCCCGCGCTGGATGCTGCTCGTCAAGGTTTGCTCGATGGTTTAAAAGCAAAGGGTTATGAGCAGGGCAAAAACCTTGAGTTTGATTACAAAACGGCGCAAGGAAACCCAGCGATAGCGGTTCAGATTGCGCGCCAGTTCGTCGGTGAAAAGCCGGATGTTCTAGTCGGTATTGCGACACCCACTGCACAAGCTTTAGTTTCCGCGACTCGTTCAATTCCAGTCGTGTTCACTGCGGTCACCGACCCTGTTGGGGCCAAGTTGGTCAAAACAATGCAGCAGCCCGGAAAAAACGTGACCGGTCTGTCGGATCTCTCTCCAGTGAGTCAACATGTTGAGTTGATTAAGGAAATCATGCCGGATGTGCAGTCTATTGGTGTGGTGTTTAACCCGGGTGAAGCTAACGCGGTGACTTTGGTCGAACTTCTCAAGCAAAGCGCTCAAGAGCAAGGGATAGAAGTCGTCGAAGCGACCGCGCTTAAGAGCGCAGACGTCCAGTCTGCTACTCAAGCGATTGCAGCGAAATCTGATGTGATTTACGCCCCCACTGACAATACGGTCGCGAGCGCAATTGAAGGCATGATCGTTGCCGCAAATCAGGCAAAAACCCCCGTGCTTGGAGGTGCGACTTCTTACGTTGACAAAGGAGCCATTGCCAGCTTAGGTTTTGATTACTACCAAGTCGGTGTGCAAACAGCCGACTACGTAGCGGCTATCATCGAAGGCACCGAGCCAGGTAGTCTAGATGTTAAGGTCGCCAAAGGGTCTGATTTGGTCGTTAATAGCAGTGCAGCAATGAAACTTGGTATTGCTATCCCTCAATCCGTTCTCGATCGCGCGACGAGCGTTAAATAATCTCCCGCCCCAAGCCGAACTCTGTTCGGCTTGGGGCTATGTTGTTCACAGTTAGGGAGTAGTTATGTCTGCTTTTGCTTTCTTTGGCGCGTTAGAGATCGGTTTGCTGTATGGTCTGGTTGCTCTTGGCGTCTATTTAACCTTTCGCGTGCTTGATTTTCCCGATTTAAGTGTTGATGGCAGTTTCCCTATGGGGGCTGCGGTAGCGGCTACCGCTATCGTTGCCGGAATCAATCCTTGGTTGGCAACCTTCATGGCTGTCATTGCCGGCGCGGCTACTGGCTGGGTAACGGCGTTTCTCGCGGTTCGCTGTGGCATATTGCATTTGCTAGCGTCGATTCTGACCATGATTGCAGCTTTTTCCATCAATATCCGTATTATGGGCCGCCCCAATTTGGCCCTCCTTGGCGAAGAAACCATCTTAACGCCGTTTGAAACTGTCGGCGATCCTATGCTCATTCGTCCTTTGATTGTTGGGTTACTAGTGTTGGTGTCTGCATGGTTGGTTGTCCGTCTTTTGAACAGTGATTTTGGACTCGGCTTGCGGGCTACTGGCGTAAATGCGCGTATGGTTTCAGCTCAGGGGGCGAGCACCGCATTTTATACCTATTTTGGTTTAGCGTTATCGAACGGCTTTGTTGGCTTTGCTGGCGCGTTATTTGCGCAAACCAACAGTTTTGCCGATGTGACATCTGGGGTGGGGACCATAGTCGTGGGTCTCGCTGCGGTCATTTTAGGACAAACGCTCATCCCAGGACGGAAGATTTGGGTCGCAGTGTTGGCGGTGATCGTTGGCTCGGTGTTGTATCGTCTGGCGGTGGCATTCGCGCTCAGTACAGGTATGTTTGGCTTGCAAGCCTCCGATCTCAATCTAGTGACGGCTGTGCTGGTGGCTATCGCCTTGATCGCGCCCAAAATTAAAGGAAACCTAAAAGCAAAAAAGCGTAGTGCTCCTGCTCAAGGTAAAGGTCCACAGAAGCAGTCGAGTGAGTCAGGAGAGACCGCATGATCCGTTTAGAAGATATTCAAGTGACGTTTAATCCAGGGACTATTTTAGAAAACCGAGCGTTACGTGGAGTCACGTTAGAGGTGCCAGAACACCAGTTTTTAACGGTAATTGGCTCAAATGGTGCCGGTAAGTCCACCCTGCTAGGGGCGGTAACCGGAGAGACGCCGATGGTGGGCGGAAAAGTTATCATCGACGAACTCGATGTGACTAAGCAATCTGTCGATCAGCGTGCGAAGCAATGCGCGCGCGTATTTCAAGATCCGTTAGCGGGAACTTGTGGCGATTTGACCATAGAAGAAAATATGGCGTTGGCTTATATGCGTGGTAAGTCTCGAGGTTGGAGTTTATCTTTGTCGAGTCAACGACGTAAGCTGTTTCAAGAACGTATTAGTATTCTTGGACTAGGTCTTGAGGATAGGCTCAGCGACAGTATTGGTTTACTCTCGGGTGGACAGCGTCAAGCAGTGAGTTTGGTCATGGCAACCTTATCTGACAGCAAACTTTTGTTATTAGATGAGCACACCGCTGCACTAGACCCACGTATGGCGGCGTTTATCATCGATTTGACCAAAAAAATCGTGGCTGAGTTCAACTTGACGGTCATGATGGTCACTCACTCGATGAAAGACGCGTTAGCTTGTGGCGATCGTACCGTTATGCTCCATCAAGGAGAGATCGTACTCGATGTTGATGGTGTTCAGCGCGCTAATATGCAAGTACCTGATTTACTAGAAATGTTCTCCAAAGTGCGTGGTGAAGAGCTAGCGGATGACAGCTTGTTGTTAAATTGATCGCGCCACCAGGTAATGGCCGATGTGTTACGGTCACTTTGTGACATAATGGACCATGATATTGTAACTAAGCCTATTGCTGAATCGGTGAGCGATAGGCTTTTTCTCTTTTAAGGGTGATGATGCAAGTAACTCGGCATTTTAGTTTAGCGTACGTGTTTTTGATGCCTCTGGTTGTCTCGTTATTAATTGTTGCGCTCACGGCAAAAAATTACTTCGACGCAGTAGGCAGAGAAATCGATGACGAGTACGGCCGGGTGCATCGAGCGCTAGCACGGACCACCAAAGTTCTTTCAGCCATTGACTATAGCTTTTCAAATTACTCTAAACCGAATTTTATCTGGTTGGTGGATCATAATCGCAAAGTGGACGATGAGCTGTGCCAAATGTGGCCGATAGATGCTTTGCTCCGAGCGGAGGGTAAAGGCGCGATACCCGCTATCGATATTAACTATATGTTGGTCGGCGGCGTCGAGTTGTGCGACCCTGACAGCGCTCTATATCAGCGAGCATCCAGTCAAGTCTCTTTGGCGCCTTTGCTCTCTTTTCTTCACGATATAGACAGCTTTTTACTCGGTATTCACTATATCGATAGTGAAGGGTACGTGATGTCGTCCCCAGATACGTATGCTAAAAGCATTACCTCAGAGTTACTTGACACCATTAAAGCCCGGCCGTTTTGGCAGATCACGGCGCAAAATAGGGATTTGATTACTATCAATGCCCCAGTACCGATGGCGTCGAGTAGCGACATGGTGATGAGCTTGTCCATGCCCGTGTTTAATCAGGGTGAACATCAAGGTATGTTATCACTCGATCTTTCCTATCATGGCCTGTTGCAGAGTCAACAGCGCTTGGTTGGGGAGATCGGGCTCTATAACCTTGCTGACCAATCTCCTCCTGAAACGGCGATACGTATCGAGCCTTTAAATATTGAAGGGCTCGCGGGTCACTACCGTCTATATTATCGCCCTGATGTAAAAAGCGAACTATTCAACTTCTTCTATTTACAACGCTATGGTTTATTAGTTGCTGCGTTTGTTTATGTTTTTAGCGTGACCTTGTTGATCATTATCAACATGCGAGCGGAGCGACATCACTTCAAACAGTTGGCAGCGAAAGACCCAATGACAGGGTTGCTCAACCGACGGGGATTAGAAAGCTACCTCGACAAAGTTGCGCGAGATGACTATTTAGCGCTGGCGGTATTTGATATCGATAATTTTAAGGCGATCAACGATACCTATGGTCACGACGTGGGCGATCAAGTCATTATCTACATGGCCGATAAAGTCAGTCGCTGCATTCGTAATAGTGATGCGGCCGCGCGGATTGGTGGTGAAGAGTTCGTTATTTTTATGACCAGTAGCGATATTGAACCGCTCAAACTCGGCTTACAGCGAGTACTAAACGCCGTGCGAGATGACTCGACACAGGTACTCGAGTCGGGCTTTACCATTTCTGGTGGCGTTGAGATTGTGAACGGCGACACTCCTCCCAGCTTTGAACGACTGTTTAAAGCTGCCGACGAAAAGCTCTACTATGCGAAAACCCATGGCAAAAACCAGATAGTGTTTTAGTGGGTGGCTAACGCGTCACGATAGCGTGTTATATGCTCAACGATTGGCGCTGCCTTATTAAAGGTACGGATCTCGCGAAACAAATCTGCCGCTTGAGGGTATTGTTGGCGTAAGTAAGAGAACCACTGTTTAACTCGGTTCGGGTAGTAAAGGCCCTTATCGCCTTTCATTTCATACTGAGAATATACAAGCAGCAACTCGACCACCTCGGACCAAGGCATAATCGCGTGGTCGTGTTTAACCACATTTCCAAGGTTGGGAACATTGAACGCACCGCGGCATACCATCAAAGAATCTACGCCCGTTGTTTCGATACAGGCTTGACCATCTTCGTAATTCCAAATTTCACCGTTGGCAATCAGTGGAATCGTGAAACGCTCGCGAAGTTGCCCGATGTACTCCCACTTAATTTCGCTTGCTTTGTAGCCGCCTGCTTTGGTACGCGCATGGACGGTCAACTCATTGGCGCCTGCTTTTTCTATTGCGTCGACAATCTCGAAGCAGTCTTCTGGGTTGTCCCAGCCAAGGCGAATTTTGGCTGTCACCGGAATATGGCTTGGCACTGCTTCACGGCATGCTTTGACGACTTGATGAATCAGCTCTGGATGTTGCAAAAGGGCTGCACCACCTTTGCTTTTATTGACGAGTTTCGCAGGGCAGCCAAAGTTAAGATCAACGCCTTTTGCCCCCAATTCTGCCGCTTTAATGGCATTTTCTGCCATCCAAATAGGGTCTTGGCCAAGCAGTTGAACATGAACAGGGACGCCCGATTTGGTTTGAGAACCTTGCAATAGCTCTGGGCAAAGGCGATGGAAGACATGATCAGGCAAGAGCTGATCGACCACTCGAACAAACTCAGTGACGCACAAATCATAATCATTGATGTCGGTTAAGATCTCACGCATCAAATGATCCAACACGCCCTCCATCGGGCCAAGAACTAATCGCATAAAAAACGCCTCTATTTATGGAGGCGTGATTTTAGTGGCAAGTGATACAAAAGTCACTGCTTTGATAAGATTGCGCGATTGGGAACGAGAAGGCGAGTTTTAACTTTCAACAACTCGCTGAAACTATGACGCTGTAATGACCAAAAGGTGCAGGCTTGAGGCTAGGGGAGTCTTGCAGTGACCTCAAGCCTTGGATGGGGTTATAATGCAAGGGTTATCAGTTAAACACTAGAAATGAATAATGACCTATCAATTACTGACACTGCCAGATTCATTCACTAATGAGTCTCCTTATTTTGTCGAAGGGTTAACCCTTGCTGCCAACATGGCAACGCAGCCTCTAGCACCGGAAGCGTGGTTGGAAAACGTGTTTTCTGCCAACGCGAGTCACGTGAAAACGCCGATTGAAGCGCACATTACCCAGCAGTACACGTATTTGAAGGCGAATGAGTACTCTCTACTCGGACTACTTGACGAGGCTTCAAAGAGAGAGCAGCTAGCTGATATGGCAGAGGGCTTTATGACGCTCTGGCCAACAGTAGAAGAGCAGTGGCAAGAAGTGCAAATCGGCGATGGGACACTGCGCATGCTGCAAGCTTTATTGACTTCGTTTATGCTGGCGATTGATGAAGAGCAGGCTCAGGCTCAAATGCGAGAAGCGGGCATTGTAACACCGCCGTCATTGGAAGATTTTATTGACCAACTTGATCTTATGATCATTGAAGTCGCGCAAGCCGCCGACGAAGCCATGGTTGGCGCTAAGTCGCAAAGTGTCAATCCGTACAAACAGTTGGGACGTAACGACCCATGCTTGTGTGGTAGCGGTAAAAAGTTCAAGCAGTGCTGTGGAAAATAGAACAAAGTTAACTTTTTTCGGTCAAACCAAGTTCGAAACACGAATATAAAGAGAGTTATTGCGACTCTATAGGACAAAAGATTGATGAAAAAATTGGCCGCATTACTATTTATGAGTTTTTCTGTATTGGCAGCGCCAAAAGACGAACTAAATCAACGTTTGCAACAAACAGAAGGTTTTAGTGCTGACTTTACGCAGCAGGTAATAAGCCCTGATGGCGAGCTGGTAATGGAAGGCGAGGGCACGGTGGAAATTTCTCGCCCGAGCTTGTTTCGTTGGACAACCACATTTCCAGATGAAAACGTGCTGGTCTCAGATGGTACAAGCCTTTGGTATTACAGCCCGTTTATCGAACAAGTCAGCATCTATTGGCAAGAGCAAGCGACTGAGCAAACGCCGTTCGTTTTATTGACTCGAAATCGCGCGAGTGACTGGGAGAACTACAATGTATCTCAACAGGACGATGTGTTTACGCTTGTCCCCACCGCTGTAGACTCAAATCAAGGTCAATTTAAGCTCGAGATAGACGCAAAAGGCGCAGTGAAAGGGTTTAGTGTGATTGAACAAGACGGCCAGCAGAGTGCGTTCGAGTTCGCCAACATTGATTTGAACAAACCGAAAGCCGAGCGTTTCACCTTTGCCATTCCACAAGGTGTCGAGGTTGATGACCAAAGGAATTAGAAGTGAGTAATTTCTCATTTGATTTTTCAGGGGACGAAGACTTTCGTCCCTTAGCTGCTAAAATGCGCCCAGAAACGCTCGACCAATATATTGGTCAACAGCATATTCTCGGCGTCGGTAAACCGCTGCGACGAGCGTTGGAAGCGGGTCATGTTCACTCCATGATTTTATGGGGGCCACCAGGCACAGGGAAAACGACACTGGCTGAAGTGGCTGCAAACTACGCCAACGCAGAAGTTGAACGTGTATCTGCTGTCACTTCTGGCGTCAAAGAGATTCGAGCCGCAATTGAAAAAGCACGCGAGAACAAGTTAGCGGGGCGCCGCACAATTTTGTTTGTGGATGAGGTCCATCGCTTCAACAAATCGCAGCAAGATGCCTTTCTTCCTCATATCGAAGATGGCACCGTGACCTTCATTGGTGCCACCACAGAAAACCCATCCTTTGAGCTCAATAACGCATTGCTGTCACGCGCCCGCGTGTACAAACTCACCTCGCTCTCTCAGCAAGATATTGGTTTGGCACTGCAACAAGCGATCAATGATGAACAACGAGGCTTAGGTAAGGTTGAAGCATCTTTTGCTGAAGGGGTCCTCGATAGGCTTTCAGAGTTAGTCAATGGTGACGCGCGGATGTCGCTTAATTATCTTGAACTACTCTACGATATGGCGGAAGAAGACGCCCAAGGTGTCAAGGTGATTACCTTACCACTACTTGCAGAGGTCGCTGGTGAGAAAGTCTCTCGCTTCGATAACAAAGGCGATATTTGGTACGACTTAATCTCTGCAGTCCATAAGTCGATTCGCGGTTCTAACCCAGATGCCGCCCTTTACTGGTCGGCGCGAATGATTGCGGCTGGCTGTGACCCGCTTTATATCGCTAGGCGTTTACTCGCCATTGCCTCTGAAGATGTAGGCAATGCGGACCCGAGAGCCATGCAAGTGGCATTGTCTGCCTGGGATTGTTTTACTCGCGTTGGTCCCGCTGAGGGAGAAAGAGCCATTGCTCAAGCCATTGTTTATCTTGCTTGCGCGCCAAAGAGCAACGCTGTCTATACCGCTTGGAAGCAAGCTCTGCGCGACGCTCACAATCTGCCTGAATACGAAGTGCCGCCGCATTTGCGTAACGCACCGACCTCGTTGATGAAAGACCTTGGCTATGGTGCTGAATATCGTTATGCGCATGATGAGCCCGGCGCATACGCCGCTGGTGAGCAGTATCTTCCCCCAGAAATGGCCGAGACTCGCTATTACCAACCGACCAACCGAGGCTTAGAAACGAAAATTGGCGAAAAGTTAGATTACTTGGCTAGTTTAGACGCAAAAAGCCCACAAAAGCGCTATGAATAAGCGGCCATTTTAGATACATTTATCCAGTTAACACTTTTAGCGCTCAAGCTCTTTGGTTGAGTGCGATTTCACCACTAAAAAGCATAGGATTAACAATGCTGGATTCTAAATTACTTCGTACAGAGCTGGATGAAACAGCTGCAAAACTAGCACGTCGCGGCTTTAAGCTAGACGTAGAGACAATCCGTACACTTGAAGAGCAACGTAAGTCGATTCAAGTAGAAGTTGAAAATTTACAATCCACGCGTAACTCCATCTCCAAACAGATCGGCCAAAAAATGGCGGCTGGCGACAAAGAAGGCGCAGAAGAGATTAAGAAGCAAATAGGTACACTTGGTAGCGATCTAGACGCGAAAAAAGTGGAACTTGATGCAGTAATGGCAAAGCTTGAAGAGATCACGCTATCGGTGCCAAACCTACCTGCTGACGATGTACCAGACGGTAAAGATGAAGAAGACAACGTAGAGATTTCTCGTTGGGGTGAGCCAAAAACTTATGACTTCGAACTTAAAGATCACGTTGATCTGGGTGAAATGGGTGGCGGTCTTGATTTCGCGAGCGCGACTAAAATCACTGGTGCACGTTTCATCGTGATGAAAGGTCAATTTGCTCGTCTACACCGTGCAATTGCCCAGTTCATGCTAGACCTTCACACTGAAGAGCACGGTTACTCAGAAATGTACGTACCGTACCTAGTGAACTCTGACAGCCTATTTGGTACAGGTCAGCTACCAAAATTTGGTAAAGACCTGTTCCACACTGAGCCATTAGAAGAGAAAGTCAACGACGAAGAGCCGCGTAAACTCTCTCTTATTCCGACTGCTGAAGTGCCAGTAACTAACATGGTGCGTGATACGATCTCTGACGAAGCGGACCTACCACTTAAGATGACCGCTCACACGCCATGTTTCCGTTCTGAAGCAGGCTCTTACGGCCGTGATACTCGTGGTTTGATTCGTATGCACCAATTCGACAAAGTTGAGCTAGTACAAATCACTCGTCCAGAAGATTCAATGGACGCACTAGAAGAGCTCACTGGTCACGCTGAGAAGGTGCTACAACTTCTAGAGCTTCCTTACCGCAAAGTGGTGCTATGTACAGGCGACATGGGCTTCGGTGCACGTAAGACTTACGACCTAGAAGTTTGGGTTCCAGCGCAAGAGACTTACCGTGAGATCTCATCTTGTTCAAACATGTGGGATTTCCAAGCTCGTCGTATGCAAGCGCGTTTCCGTCGTAAAGGCGAGAAGAAACCTGAGCTAGTACACACGCTAAACGGCTCTGGTCTAGCAGTTGGTCGTACAATGGTCGCTATTCTAGAGAACAACCAAGAAGCAGATGGCCGCATCGCAATCCCTGAAGTACTTCAGAAGTACATGGGCGGCGCAACGCACATCGGTTAATCGAATCGCGTGTTTGAAGCATAGATAAAAGGCGACTCAACGAGTCGCCTTTTTTTTAACTTATTGATTTAATAGAACAGTTCACGCCCTGTCAAGAATGCTTTACTCAAACACTGATATGAACTTGTTTGCATATTTGTGTTTAGTGCGTAAGTTTTTATGGAACCTTAATTACAAAAGGAAACACAATGAAAAACTTACTACGTTATATTGGCTTGGCTTCAATTTTTCTCTTAACACCCGTTGCCTACTCACAAACTCAGCTTCCTGTTATTGCAAAGGAAGTGAAAGTTGACTTGTCGTCGATACAGTCTGAGCGTTCAACACACCGTGTCGAGTATAAAGGCGCTCAGTTCATTAAGCTTCATTTTGCATCACTGGTGTTACCCAAAGGCAGCGCTTTAACATTACGCTCTGCAGATGGGCATGAAAGCGTGATCTATACAGAAAGCCAGACCAATTGGTACGCGCAATCAATATTTGGTGAGAGTGTCGATATTGAACTTACGCCGAACTCAAAAGGTGAAATAGGGCGGTTCCACATAGATTTTTACACCGCAGGAGATGAAGATAGCGCTGTGTTTGAGGATAGCGTCTCGTCGCTCTCTACATGTGGCATCAATGAGCGCAAGGACGTAGCATGTTGGCAAGATTCCTACCCAGAGAAAGTGGCTTGGTCAAGCCCTGTTGCTAGGTTGCTGATTAACGGCCGAAGCTTATGTACAGCTTGGCGTGTAGGTCCGGACAACAAGCTGTTTACCAATAATCACTGTGTGAGTACTGAATCAGAATTAAAGCAGACCGAAGTATGGTTCAACTATCAGCGTAGCACCTGCAATGGTTCACTGTCGGCCACGGTTAAGGTGATGGGCAATGAGCTGTTTAGTACTGACTATACCCTCGACTACACACTCTTCTCAGTTGATGACTTTGGAAAGATAGAGTCATTTGGTTATTTGGGGCTTGATGCAAGCGAACCGGTATATGGGCAGGGTATTTATATTCCTCAACATGGTGCGGGTAACCCTAAAGAGCTGGCGATTGAAAGTGACAAAAATGGCTCTGGGTTATGTCAAATTGATGTCGCTTCAGCGAATGGCCGTGGCTCAAATACAGACACTGGTTATTTGTGTGACACGATAGGCGGCTCTTCTGGCTCGCCGGTGCTTAATACCTCCGACAACAAAGCGATTGCACTGCATCACTTCGGCGGCTGCGAAAATCAAGGGGTAAAAATCAGTAAAATCTGGCCACAAGTCGCGACGTTCTTTAATAACACTTTACCTGACGGGTCTATAGATCAAACGCCGCCAGCGATTCAAGAGCTAACCCCAGGTCAAACGATAAGTGATTTATCGCTCGCTAAAGGCGAACAGACCATGCTGGTTTTGAAAGCGGAACATAGAAGCACGCCGATTACGGTCTCCATAAGCTCAGGTGCGGGGGATGCGGATTTATATGTTCGTTCTGGTTCACAGCCGACAACGGGCGAGTTCGATTGCCGACCGTATCGTTCAGGTAACAATGAATCCTGCACCGCAATAGCCTCAAATCAAGACTTGTACATTATGTTGAGAGCCTACAATAGCTTTTCAGGTGTAGAGCTCAGCGCGACAAGAAACTAACCGAAATGGTCAGAGAACGATCTCGTTTTCTGACCACTTATCTCCTTGATTATATTCTATATAGTTTGTTATTGATGACTTAATGACAAATTTTAGATACACCTTGATGTAAAACGAATAATTCTCGTTATTGGAATAATTATTCTAACTTGTAAGGGCTTATAACCCCATGGAGAGGATAATGAAATATACCAAAACGTTGTTGGCAATCGCTTTAATGTCCGCATATAACAATGCCTATGCAGAAGATAAGGTCTGGATATCGATTGGCGCTGATGCCGCTCAAACGGTTTCCAAATCGGGAGCCCAATCGGTGCTGCCTCAATCACTAGCAAGTAGTGGTGATGTATGGGTCGGCGAAGTTAACGTCGAGGAACTTGCACAGCTTTCGCATAATATGCATGAAGAGCATCATCGCTGTGGTGGTTACATGGTTCACGCATCGGCACAAAGTGCGATGGCCGCTAGTGTCATGCCACAAAGCCTTTCTCAATTTTCGATACCTAAGCTTACCCAGCAGACAACGCTTAATACATGGTTACCCTATGTTAGTGCTAGTCAGCTAACCAACACCATTCGTTCCTTAACCAGTTTCAACAACCGCTTTTACACCACTACATCGGGCGCACAAGCTTCGGACTGGATTGCGAATGAGTGGCGTAGTTTGACTTCTGGTATGGCTCAAGCCAACGTAGAGCAGATTGCTCACAGCGGCTACAATCAAAAATCGGTAGTGTTAACCATTGAGGGTACTGAGAAACCTGATGAATGGGTCGTGGTAGGGGGCCATTTAGATTCAACAATTGGTTCGCGTACCAACGAACAGTCTATAGCGCCTGGTGCGGATGATGACGCCTCTGGGATCGCCAGCGTCAGTGAACTGATTCGTGTTTTATCAGAAAACAACTTTCAGCCCAAACGTTCCGTTGCTTTTATGGCCTATGCCGCTGAAGAAGTTGGTTTAAGAGGCTCTCAAGATATAGCGAATCGCTACAAATCAGAGGGGAAAAACGTTGTCTCTGTTCTTCAATTGGATATGACTAACTACCAAGGTTCAACAGAAGACATTGTATTTATTACAGATTACACCGACAGCAATCTAACTCAATTTTTAGCAAGCCTAATTGATGAATACATTCCCGAGTTGACTTATGGCTATGACCAATGTGGTTACGCTTGCTCTGACCATGCGTCTTGGCACAAAGTGGGTTATTCAGCAGCGATGCCATTTGAGTCCAAGTTTAACGACTACAACCCCAACATTCACACGTCGCAAGACACATTGGAAAACTCCGACCCAACAGGTGCTCACGCTGTGAAGTTTACCAAGCTGGGCTTGTCTTATGTGGTTGAAATGGCCAATGCGATTGACGATCCGAATGATAACGCGCTTGTGGATGGCGTTCCCAAAGCTGGGCTCTCAGGGGCGCGTTCTAGTCAGCAGAGTTATACGTTCGAGTTGAACGACGTCAAAGATCTTACTATTACGACACAAGGAGGAAGTGGGGACGTTGATCTGTACGTGAAGTATGGTTCGCCAGCAACAAAATCCAACTGGGACTGCAGGCCTTATCGTAACGGGAATACAGAGACATGTCGTCTTGATCAAGCTCAAACGGGGACCTATTACGTGATGCTTGATGCGTATTCAACATACAGTGATGTCACTTTGACCGCCTCGTCTAACTAAAAAAAGGCGGCCAACTTGGCCGCCTCATTGAATCGCGTCTAGTGGTTGAGAGGTTCCTCTCTAGCTAACTGCAGGTTTTAAATGCTCATCTCACCGCGCAACACTTGCTGCATTTTTACTTTTACTTGCTCATAGCTTAAGCCTTGGCTGAGCAAATAATGCAGTTTGGCCAGCGCCGCTTCAGGCGTCATATCGTAACCGCTGATTACCCCAGCTTCGGCTAATGCACAGCCGGTAGCGTAGCCACCCATATTGACTTTTCCGGCCAAGCACTGAGTCAGGTTAACTACAATCACACCCCGCTGTGATGCATCTTTTAGATGCGCCAACAGTTCTGGGTTTTGCGGGGCATTGCCCACGCCAAAGGTCAATAGAATCATGGCGTTGACGGGTTGCAGTAAGGTGTTACGAATCACTTCATGCGAAATGCCAGGGTACATGGTGATCACACCAATCGGTTGTGGTGTGATGTCGTGCACTTTGAACTCGCCTTGTGGTTTTTCGTCTACTCGCACATCGCTGCTAATTTGGATGTTGATGCCTGCTTCCAGCAGTGGCGGTAGGTTTGGCGAAGTAAAAGCGTTAAAACCATCGGCGTGCGATTTAGTGCTGCGGTTACCGCGCATTAACTTATTGTTGAAGAACAGCGTCACTTCGTTAATGGGGTAATTAGCGGCAATATGTAGGGCATTGAGTAAATTGGCTTGGCCATCCGAGCGCAGCTCGGCAAGAGGAATTTGTGAGCCAGTTACAATGACCGGTTTACCGAGGTTCTCCAGCATAAATGACAGAGCAGAGGCGGTGTAAGCCATGGTATCGGTGCCATGCAAGATAACGAAACCGTCGTAGTTGTGGTAATTATCACGAATGTCATCAGCAATTTGCTGCCAATCGGCGGGTGTCATATCGGACGAGTCGATCAGAGGATCGTACTCATGAATGGTAAATTCCGGCATTTCCGGCCGATGGAACTCTGGCATGCTCGCGAGCTGTTTTTCCATGAAGCCAGCGACTGGAACATAGCCGTGATCATGGGATTTTTGCATCCCAATGGTACCGCCTGTGTAGGCGATATAAATATGTTTTCTTGCCATTGCTTGAAACCAGTTGTTGTGTAGGGGGAACAGAGCGAGGGATTATAGCTTAATCGAAGCCAATAAAAAGGGGGATCTCGCACAGGAATCCCCCCTCGTATTTGTCACTTAACATAAGCGCTAAGCGCTGAATTTAAGTACGACTATTGCATTTGGCAGTTGAGACAAAAGGCATAATGGCCTTTAGGGTCGTTAAAGCTTTGCAATAGGTCGGCATCAGCCAGAACTTGATGCGCCAGTGGCGCCAGCGAAGGAGGTAGGTACGAGCTAACGTCCACCCCAAGCTTGACCTGAACTTGATTGATAAAGTCTTGGATAAACTGCTGTGCAGGCGACAGCGGCTCTTCAACCCAGTACAAGTTATAGTCTTCAAGGCTGGCAAGCTCTGCAGCGAGGGATACGGCGTCGTCAAAATCTCCAATCTTGTCGACCAGGCCAAACTTCAGCGCGTCTTGTCCGGTCCAAACACGGCCTTGTGCAACGTCGTCAACTTGGTCTAAAGACATATTTCGCGATTGACCGACTAAGCTAATAAAGCGTTGGTAACCGTGCTCAATCCCCATTTGAAACGCTTGCGAGGCGCCTTCTGATAGGCCTGTGGTCAGGCCGACGTCTGAGAATGGCGAGGTGCCGACACCATCGGTGTAGATCCCGAGTTTATTTAATCCTTTTTCAAACGTCGTGATCACACTGAAGATACCAATCGAGCCAGTTAAGGTTGTTGGCTGCGCGACGATGCTATCAGCGCTCATCGAAATCCAGTAACCGCCGGAGGCCGCCAAGCTAGACATGGAGGCGACCACGGGTTTGCCTGCTGCTTTCAACGCATCGATTTCATTGCGAATTACTTCTGAAGCAAACGCGCTGCCGCCAGGGCTATCGACTCTGAGAACGACCGCTTTGACGTTATTGTCGGTGCGTGCTTGGCGCAGCAAAGCGGCCACCGTATCGCCACCCACAGTCCCACGTGGCTGAGAGCCATCCATGATCGCACCACTGGCGACCACGACAGCGATATCATCACTGGCGAGTTTCAGTTTTGGCACCATGGTAGTTTGATATTCGTAGTAATCGACGTAGTTGTAACTGTCTTCGCCATTACTGCCAAACACTTCAACCAGCTCTTTGCGGACTTGCTGGCGCGTCGCGAGCGCATCGACAAGGCCGACATTGAGCGATAGGGCGGCTAAATCGCCGTTGTTTTGTTTCAGTAGAGTGAGGAACTCATCCATGTCGGGCGTTAAGGCGTCAGGTTGCAGCTGTCTATTGGCGGCTACGTCGTCGATGTATGCGCCCCACAATTGTCCTAACCAGCGTGAGGCAGACTCTTTAGCGGCGTTCGACATATCGTCACGCACAAAAGGCTCAATCGCAGACTTGTATGTGCCGACACGGAATACGTGCGTATTGACGTCTAAGTTTTCTAGCAAGGTTTTGTAATAGAGAGAGTACGCACTATACCCTTTGAGCATCACGGCACCATCGGGCGCTAAGTAGATTTTGTCGGCGTAACTTGCGAGATAATACTGACTCTGGTTGTACATATCACCAAGCGCGTAGATAGGCTTACCCGTCGCCTTAAACTCGTTCAGCGCTTTGGCGATATAACGCAGCTTAGTTAGGTTGGTCTCGGGCATATCTCGCAGCGCTAAGACAATACCGCTGATGTTGTCGTCTTGTTTAGCGTGACGAATGGTGTCGACGATATCGAACAAAACGTTCTCTTTTGGTAAGTCTTGACCAAATAGCGACCCGGTGACAGAGTCCATCGGATTCACATAACTCGACTGCTCGACAATCGGACCTGTGATATTGAGAATAAGCGCCGATTTAGTTGACACGGTAGGCACCGGCGTATCGGCACTGGTGTAGATAAAGTAGATAGCGGCGATACTCGCCAGAAAAACCAAATTGACGAGCGCCACACGGATAAAGGAGAGTAGTTTCCAAACTCCTTTGAACAGCATGCCGATAAACTTAAACATATTTTTCATTGTGTCTCCGCTGCGTTTGCCGCAGTTAAAGGCTTATTCGCTGTAAGACCTTATAAATTCAGATAAGTTACATCCTACTTAAACTCGTATACCCAAACAACCGGAGATTGATCGGTGTTACAAAAATGTAAACGGTTGTTTGATTTTTAATTACGTTGATTTTATTCTGGTCAGACCACGATAATAAAAAAGAGTTTAGTGATGTCTGCCATGTACCCAAATCTACTTAAACCATTGGACCTTGGATTTACTCAATTACGTAATCGAGTGTTGATGGGGTCAATGCATACCGGTCTTGAAGAGCATAAAGAGGGGCTAGGAAAGCTGGCGGCTTTCTATGAAGAGCGCGCCAAAGGTGGTGTGGGCTTAATTGTCACAGGCGGCTTTTCTCCGAATCTACGCGGTCGCTTACACCCATTCAGTGCCGAGTTTAGCAAGCCTAAACACGCCAAAGCGCATCAAGTCGTTACACAAGCTGTCCATAAGCATGGCGGTAAAATTGCACTTCAATTGTTGCATGCGGGTCGTTATGCCATGCATCCCTTCGCACAAAGCGCTTCGTCGATTAAAGCTCCGATCGCGCGTTTTGCACCGAGTGAAATGAGCACGCGTCAAATCAACAACACCATCGAAGCGTTTGCCAACAGTGCCACTCTTGCCCAGCAAGCGGGCTACGATGGGGTAGAAGTGATGGGCTCTGAAGGTTACTTGCTCAACCAGTTTATTTGTAAGCGTACCAATACCCGTTACGACGAATGGGGTGGCAGTTACGAAAACCGAATCCGCTTTCCTTTGGAGGTGGTTAAGGCAATTCGTCAAGCGGCAGGCAGAGATTTTATCATCATCTTCCGTCTCTCTATGCTCGACTTAGTCGAAGAAGGCAGTACATTTGACGAAGTGGTGACACTCGCTAAGGAGCTAGAAAAAGCAGGCGTTACTATCATTAATACTGGGATCGGCTGGCATGAGGCTCGTATTCCGACCATCGCGACCCAAGTGCCTCGCGGCGCGTTTACTTGGGTCACCGACAAAGTTCGTCCGCATGTCAACGTTCCCATCGTTACGTGTAATCGAATTAATACCCCAGAAGAAGCCGAAAAAATCTTGGCGAGTGGTCAAGCCGATATGGTATCCATGGCTCGTCCTTTCTTAGCCGACCCGCATTTCGTTATTAAAGCTGAGCAGGATCAGTCGCAGATGATCAACACTTGTATTGGGTGTAATCAAGCTTGTCTAGACAATGTGTTCAAGGGTAAGCGTGCAGGGTGTTTGGTAAACCCGTTGGCGTGTCGCGAAACCGAACTGGTTGTTACCCCTGCTGAAGTGAAGAAAAACATCGCGGTGGTCGGTGCTGGGCCTGCTGGCCTGGCTTGTGCCACCACTCTGGCGGAGAGAGGCCATGATGTGGACTTGTTCGAGCGCAATGACCGTATTGGCGGTCAGTTCCGTTTGGCGATGCAGATTCCTGGTAAAGAGGAGTTTAGAGAAACGATTCGTTATTTTGCCAATCGCATCGATGAGACTGGCGTTAAGCTGCATTTAGAAACTGACGCTAATTATGACTTGCTGGCGGAATATGATGAAGTGGTGATGGCTTCGGGGGTTGAGCCGCGTAAAGTGGCTATTCCAGGTATCGACACACCAGAAAAAGTGGTCGATTACCAAACGCTAATTAAAGAGAAGACTTTTGTGGGTGACAAGGTAGCGATTGTGGGTGCGGGGGGCATTGGTGTCGATGTCGCAACCATGCTAACCGAACCCGCTGGGCACAATCTTGACGACTGGCTACATGAATGGGGTATCGACAAAGAGATTGCCCACCCAGGCGGCCTTTATCCGTATCCTGACTCAGTGAGTGATAAAACAGTATGGGTGTTGCAGCGCCGTAAAGGGCGAGTGGGTAAAGGACCCGGTAAAACCACAGGCTGGATTCACAAACGTACTCTAGAAAAGCGCGGTGTGCACCTGTTAGGGGGCGTGAGCTACGATAAAATTGATGAGCGGGGTTTGCACATTAGCCTCGACAACAAACAGCAATTGCTAGAGGCCGATAGCGTGGTTATCTGTGCTGGGCAAGAGTCGGTAAGGCCGTTTGAAGACCAATGGCATCTGCTGGGCGACAAGCTACACGTGATAGGCGGGGCGGATTACGCCGGAGAACTTGACGCTGTGCGGGCCATCAAGCAGGGCGTTGAGTTGGCGGTAAAACTCTAGCCACATGGAAATGAAACAAAGGCCTCCAACGTGGAGGCCTTTTTAATCGATGCGATTAGAGAATGACGGTCTTGTTCCCGTAAACAAATACATGGTCATTGAGTACTTTGTTGAGCGCTTTACTGAGCACGTTCTTCTCGACATCGCGTCCTGCTTGCGCCATATCTTGGGCGCTAAAGTTGTGGTCTACAGGAATCACATCTTGTTTGATGATCGGGCCTTCGTCGAGATCGTTGGTCACGAAATGGGCGGTTGCGCCGATGATTTTGACGCCACGTTCATACGCTTGTTGATACGGTTTGGCACCGATAAATGCAGGTAGGAAACTGTGGTGAATGTTGATGATCTTATGGTGATATTTCTCGACAAAAGAAGGTGTTAGTACGCGCATGTACTTCGCAAGTACCAGGTAGTCTGCTTGATATTGGTCAATCACTTTGAGCATCTCTTTTTCGTGCTCCTCACGATTGAGTCCTTCATGTGACACATGATGGTAAGGAATATCAAACCTTTCGGTCAGGCTTTGCAAGGTGTCGTAGTTGCCCACCACGGCTGCGATCTCAACATCTAGACTGCCGTCATAGTTCTTCATCAGTATATCGCCTAAACAGTG
Source organism: Vibrio sp. JPW-9-11-11 (assembly GCF_013369335.1). Classification (GTDB taxonomy): domain Bacteria; phylum Pseudomonadota; class Gammaproteobacteria; order Enterobacterales; family Vibrionaceae; genus Vibrio. The sequence continues at coordinate 726,481 of NZ_SZQJ01000005.1, read as the reverse complement.
GGCTTCTTTGGTGACTAAGATAACGATTCGTTTACGGTCAGACCCTTTGAGTGTGCGCTTGGCGCCTTGCGGTAACGCTTGATCTAAGTCGGCAAGTAATGTGTCATCGTTGAAGTAGCCTTCTAGCTCGGTGCGCATGAAGAAATGGCCACTGGTGTTGTCGACAAACTCGTTGTTGTGGATGATGTTGAGTTGGTGTTTGTAACAGATGTTGGTGATCTTTGAAATCAATCCCGGTGCGTCTGTACAGTGTGTCAATAGTGTTTTCTTTTCCATTTTATTAAAACTTCCGTGAATTATTTTTTTCGTATGATGAATTTTTTGGGGTAACCCGAACGGTGAGCTCACCCGCATTATTGAAGCTACAATTAAACTAATATTGAAATGGTTTCAACAAATAATCTGAGTTAACCGTTTGGCTCAGCGATTTGATTGAAGTTGTTGCTCTGTTTAGCGTGTTTCTAGGTGGTATTTATGGATAAAGAGCTATTAGCCCGTAAGTTATATGGTGAGCGTGTGAGCGCTCTCACTGGTGGCAAAGAATTAGATGAGGACATTCTCGATCAAATGTGGGAGAACAAAGCGTCTCCTAGTGAAGCCGCTCGCGCGATGACAGACACGGATCAAGACGGTTTCTCAGGCCCCGCTTGGCTCAACCGGTATCTCAATAAACGTTAACCTCTTCGCTCACAGCGGCGCGAAAATCCTATTCGCGCCGCTGTGTGAAAACTGCCATAATTACCCCTTTCTTGTCCCAACTTATACAGCCCCATGATCTCAAAGACCTTTTCAGCGCAAGGCGCGCTGGGCAAAGCCATTGCAGGTTTCCAGCCGCGTCAGGCGCAAGTCGATATGGCAGAATCGGTCGCCAAAGCGATTAAAGAGCAGACCCAAGTCGTTGTCGAGGCCGGAACCGGAACCGGAAAAACATTTGCTTACCTAGTGCCAGCGCTACTTAGTGGCAAAAAAATAATCATTAGTACCGGGTCGAAAAACCTACAAGAGCAATTGTTTCATCGCGACTTACCTTTGATGACTGACGCGCTAGGCTTTTATGGTCAGGTCGCATTGCTCAAGGGGCGAGCTAACTACTTGTGTTTGGATAGGTTGAGTCGCCAGATGGTTGAGAGCCATAATCAGAGCGCTGATCCAACGTTATTGAGTCAACTAGTTAAAGTACGGAGTTGGGTGTCTGAAACCAAAAGCGGTGACTTGGGCGAGTGCGATGCGATTGCTGAAGACAGCCCGGTTATTCCCACCATCACCTCTACTAATGATAATTGCTTGGGTAAAGAGTGTCCCAGTTATCAAGATTGCTTCGTGCTAAAAGCGCGGAAAAAGGCCATGGACGCAGACGTCGTCGTGGTTAACCACCACTTATTTTTGGCCGATTTAGCGATAAAAGAGACCGGTTTTGGTGAGTTAATTCCAGAAGCCGAAGTGTTCATTTTTGATGAGGCCCACCAGCTCCCCGACATTGCCAGTCAATACTTTGGTCAGTCGCTGTCGAGTCGTCAAATACAAGAGCTAAGCAAAGACATTGAGATCGCCTATCGGACCGAAGCGAAAGATATGCGTCAGTTGCAAAAAGCAGGTGAGAAGCTACTGCAAACCGCTATGGATCTGAGAATTGTTCTTGGTGAACCAGGGTTTCGCGGCAACTGGCGCGAGGCTTTAACGTCTCCCTCGATAGGACGTGAGTTGCGCAGGCTTGAAGAAGCCCTAGAGTTTGTGATTGAAGTGCTTAAACTAGCGCTCGGCCGTAGTCAATTGCTCGATAGCGCCTTTGAGCGCGCAAACACCATCAAGGCAAGACTAGATAGAGTGTGCGATGTATCGATTACCGGTTACTCGTACTGGTACGACACCACGCCGAGGCATTTTAGCCTGCATATTACCCCGCTTAGTGTGGCAGACAAGTTTCATGAGCAGATTGAGCTCAAGCAAGGCGCGTGGATTTTCACCTCGGCAACGTTAGCGGTCAACAATGACTTTGGTCACTTTACTTCGCGTCTTGGACTCAAGCCACAAGCTCAAATGTCACTACCGAGTCCGTTTGACTATCAAAGCCAAGCGCGATTGTGTGTGCCTAGATATTTGCCCGAGCCCAATAACCCAGGAATGGCCAATAAGCTTGTGTCCATGCTTAGCCCTGTGATTGAGAAAAACCAGGGGCGCTGTTTCTTTTTGTGTACCTCTCACAGCATGATGAAGGAGCTTGGTGAACGCTTTCGTCAAACACTGAATATTCCGGTTTTGATGCAAGGTGAAACCAGCAAACAGAAAACGTTGGCAGAGTTTATGGAGCTAGGCAATGCGCTCTTGGTCGCGACTGGAGCGTTTTGGGAGGGGATCGATGTTAGAGGTGACGCCCTTAGCTGTGTTATCATCGACAAACTGCCGTTTACAGCGCCTGACGACCCTTTACTCAAAGCAAGGATTGAAGATTGCCAGCTAAAAGGGGGCGACCCATTCGCTCAAGTGCAGATCCCAGATGCTGTGATCACCTTAAAACAAGGCGTTGGGCGACTGATTCGTGATAAAAAGGACAAAGGCGCGTTGATCATTTGTGACAACCGTTTAGTCACCCGTGAATACGGCGGTGTTTTCTTGGCGAGTTTGCCACCGATACCACGCACAAGAGATTTGGCTGTGGTACAAGAATTCCTTGAACATTAATGACCCATCAAAAATTAGAGATCCCAATGAGTGCAAAGATTCTTGCTCTAGATACGGCGACCGAAAACTGTTCGGTCGCGCTTTTAGTCGACGACAAAGTCTATGTGCGCAGCGAAGTTGCGCCGCGTGACCATACCAAAAAAGTTCTACCTATGGTGGATGAAGTACTCAAAGAGGCAGGATTAACGCTCGCTGAGCTTGACGCATTAGCCTTTGGCCGTGGCCCTGGTAGTTTCACTGGTGTGCGTATTGGCATTGGTATTGCACAAGGTTTAGCGTTTGGTGCTGATTTACCCATGATTGGCGTCTCAACGTTAGCCGCGATGGCACAAGGAGCATACCGTCTGCATGGTGCAGAGCAGGTCGCAACAGCCATTGATGCGCGAATGAGTGAAGTGTATTGGGCTCGTTATGTGCGTCAAGAAGATGGCAGTTGGGCGGCACAAGACGAAGAGTGTGTGATGCCTCCTCAGTTGGTGGCACAAAACAGTCAAGCTGATACGCTATCTTGGTACCGAGTGGGCACTGGCTGGCAAGCCTATTCTGATGAGCTTGAAGGCGTTGCATTTGAGACTCAGCCGAGTGAGGTGTTGTTTCCTGATGCACAAGACATCGTCCAGTTGGCTCGCGTCGAGTTTATTAATGGCAATACGGTCGATGTCGAGCAAGCGAGCCCTGTTTATCTGCGTGATACGGTCGCGTGGAAAAAGTTGCCGGGTCGTGAATAATATACCCTTAACCAAAAGCGGACAGTATGGTTTCAATTAACGGATTACCTGCTTCGATTCCTGGCCCCAATCGCGCAAACAAGGCCAGTAAAAAGAATCAAGCCAATCAATCCCAAGATAAAACACCGGTTAGCCAACCCAGCAAGGTGGCAAACGCGGTTGCCCATTCTATTCGTCATGTGAGCGAGTCTGAACTGCATCAAGCGCAGGTGCAGTATGACTTGCCCGAAGGGCGTGGGCGCAAAGCCATGCAGGAGTATATGGATGTACTCAATCAAGCCAAACGTGATGAACTTTCCCAGATGCTCGGTGTCGATATTTACATCTAAATCGATAGTTCACACTCTCATGTACAAGCCTCTTTTCAACAGTATTCTCTTGTCCGCTGCGCTTATTATGCTCGCCGGGTGCAGTAGCCTTCCAGACCCTCTCAAGTCTGATAATCCCGATCTGATTACCGAATACTCGGTTTGGCAAGCCAATACTGAAGCATCCAATCAAGTCCGCTTGGGCGGCGTGGTGGCCAGTGTTGCCAACCTGCAACAACGCACTCGGGTCGAGGTGGTGAACCTCCCTATAAGTTCAGCAGGAAAACCAGATATCAATCAAGAGCCACAAGGGCGTTTTGTCGCTTACATTGATGGATTTGCTGATCCGGTGACGCTGGCGCCAGGCCGCTTGATTTCATTCATTGGTAATAGCCAAGGGCGCGAACAAGGTTTAGTCGGGCAATATCAATATGACTTTCCGGTCATGAACGTGACGGGCTTCCATTTATGGCGTATTGAAGAGCGCGTGATAGTGCATGAAACTCACAGTTATCTCGAACCCTGTTTTGGGCTCCACTGTCGGCGTTCAAATTTGAACAACACTCACGGCAAGGTTATTAAAGAAGTCAAATGAAGCCAGTTGAGAATCGGTATTCACTTGGGACCGGCTATGTTGCAGCACTTGAGTACGGCAGCGTGGATTGTGAGACCACATTATTATTCCTCCATGGCTGGTTAGATAACGCGGCCAGCTTTACGACGTTAATGGCTAAGCTACATGCACTCGCGCCCGATCTACACCTTTGCGCAATCGATTTACCCGGGCATGGCCTGTCTAGCCATAAAGATAGCCACAATTTTTACCCATTTCACGACTATATTGATGATGTTTACCAACTTTTGGCTAACTTATCGCCAAACAGACTGGTGTTGGTAGGTCATTCGCTTGGTGCTTTGATTGCAAGTTGCTATAGTGCCGCCTTTCCTGAGCAAGTCAGTGGACTCGTTCAGATAGAAGGATACGGACCGTTAGCTGAAAGCAGTGATCTCACTGTCTCGCGTTTACGTGAGGGAGTGTTAAGTCGTCAAAGAATTCGTCGCAAACCTGTGCGAGCGATGAACTCACTACAAGATGCGCTGCAACGGCGCGCGAAAGTGAACCAAATCGACGTAGATTTAATTGCTCCTATCGTTCAGCGTGGCATCGTTCAACGAGAGAACGGCTGGCAATGGCGTCATGACAGCAAGTTGCAAAGTCAGTCATTGTATCGAATGTCGTTTCAGCATGCAGAGAGCTTTCGTCAACGGGTAGAGTGCCCTCAACTGACCATTCTTGGTGAACAGGGTTTTGAATATTTACAGTCAATCCAAGTAGATGTGCCAAGTTGTACCCAAATTGTTCGGGTCAATGGCGGACATCACTGCCACCTGCAGTCCCCTTCTAGAGTATCTAACCTAATTTTTGGCTTAGTTAACAAAATTTAAACAAGTGTTTGAGTGTTTCGTGCTCAAAGTGCCGCCCTGTGCTGTAATAGTCGAGTTATAAAAATAGAGCTTTTCACGTCGATGACAGCCAGTTAATTTCGAGGAGTTTCACCGTGGATAAACCTTGGTTATCGCGTTATCCAAGTGATGTGCCTGAGCGCATCAACCCAGATCAATACCCATCTTTAGTTGAGATGTTTGAACAGTCGGTACACAAGTACGCTGACCAGCCTGCATTTATGAATATGGGCTCGGTAATGACTTTCCGTAAACTGGAAGAGCGCAGTCGTGCTTTTGCTGCTTATTTACAAAACGAACTCAAACTAAAGAAGGGTGACCGCGTTGCGTTAATGATGCCTAACCTTCTTCAATACCCGGTGGCCCTGTTTGGCGTGCTGCGTGCGGGGCTGATTGCGGTCAATGTGAACCCTTTGTATACGCCGCGCGAGCTCGAACATCAGCTTAACGATGCTGATGCTACGGCTATCGTTATCGTATCTAATTTCGCTAGTACGCTTGAGCAGATCGTCGACAACACGCCAGTGAAGCACGTGGTACTGACCAGTCTGGGTCAAATGCTGCCACGCGCGAAAGGCACCTTAGTCGATTTTGTGGTTAAGTATGTGAAAGGCATGGTGCCGAAGTACGACCTTCCGGGCGCGATTTCTATGCGTCAGGCGTTGCACAAAGGCCGACGCTTACAATACGTGAAACCCTTTATGTCGGGCGATGATATTGCCTTCTTGCAATATACTGGCGGTACGACTGGTGTCGCAAAAGGGGCGATCCTGACTCACCGCAATATGATTGCTAACGTTCTGCAAGCGAAGGGCGCATATGGGCCCGTGTTGTCTGAAGGTCGAGAGTTGGTCGTGACGGCACTGCCGCTCTATCACGTTTTTGCGTTAACGGTAAACTGCTTACTGTTTATCGAAATGGGCGGCCAGAACTTACTCATTACTAACCCTCGGGATATTCCTGGCTTCGTTAAGGAGTTACAAAAGTATCCGTTTACCGCGATTACTGGGGTGAACACCTTGTTTAATGCTTTGGTTAACAACGAAGACTTCCACGAACTAAACTTCGCTAACCTCAAACTCGCAGTTGGCGGAGGGATGGCTGTGCAACGAGCGGTCGCGGAGCAATGGAAAAAAACTACCGGTATCCATCTACTTGAAGGTTACGGTTTAACGGAGTGTTCTCCGCTGGTGACTGGCAACCCTTATGATCTCACAGACTATACCGGAGCGATTGGTCTGCCTGTCCCGTCAACCGAAGTGCGTATCGTCGATGATGAGGGGCAGCCACTAGCCAATACTGAAGTCGGAGAGTTACAAGTTCGTGGCCCGCAGGTGATGCAAGGCTACTGGCAACGCCCAGAAGCGACTAAAGAGGTGATTAACGCCGAAGGATGGTTATCGACAGGGGACATCGTGAAGTTTGATGAGGAAGGCTTGATTCATATTGTTGACCGCAAAAAAGATATGATCCTCGTTTCTGGTTTCAACGTTTACCCGAACGAAATTGAAGATGTGGTCGCCTTGCACGGCAAGGTGCTAGAAGTCGCCGCGATTGGCCAAGAACACCCAGTATCGGGTGAGGTGGTTAAGGTGTATGTGGTGAAACGTGACCCAAGCTTGACTAAAGATGAAGTGATCGCTCACTGCCGTCAGCACTTAACGGGCTACAAGGTGCCCAAATTAGTTGAGTTTAGAGAGGATTTACCAAAAACCAATGTCGGTAAAATTTTGCGCCGTGTGTTACGTGAAGAAAACGACGCCAACCTAGCCAAGCCAGCAGAGCAAGCTTAATCAAGTTCGTTCAACAACTGGGTAGGAATAGTGATAGAATGCCGGCTAACAAGTCGGCATTTTTTATCTAATGCCCAAATCGCTCATAGTGAGAAGTTAGTGAATTATCAAATTATTACCGAATCGGAACAACTGAACAGTGTTATCGCTCGTGCTCGTCAAGCGGATGTCGTGATGTTAGACACTGAGTTTGTTCGTACCCGTACTTACTACCCGCAATTGGGGCTTATTCAGTTATTTGACGGCCAAGAGCTCAGCTTGATTGACCCGACAGTGATTCAAGACATGAGTGCGTTTAAGCAATTGTTGCAAGACACTTCGGTACTCAAAGTATTGCACGCATGCGGTGAAGATTTGGAAGTGTTTCACAATAGCTTTGGCTGTTTACCATATCCGATGGTAGATACTCAGCTCATCGCTGCATTCCTTGGTCATGGCTTATCGACGGGCTTTGCTGCTCTGGTCGAAGAGTACCTTGGTGTTGAGCTGGACAAGAGCGAATCAAGAACTGACTGGCTAGCTAGGCCATTATCACAAAAGCAGTTAGAGTACGCAGCGGCAGACGTGTACTACCTTGAGCCTTTGTACCAGCAATTGCATGAAAAAGTCACTCAAGCGGGCTGGTGGCAAGCTGCTCAGCAAGAGAGCGATTTGTTAGCGAGTAAACGCATTAAACAAAACCACCCTGAGAATGCTTACCTGGACATAAAGGGGGCGTGGCAGCTCAAACCAAGAGAGCTGGCTATACTAAAACCGCTGGCTAGTTGGCGTTTGAAAGAGGCGCTGCGTCGTGATCTCGCACTGAACTTCGTCTTCAAAGAAAATGATCTATTAACCATCGCCAAAAAAGGGATTCAAAGCCGTCAGGCGATGGAACAGGAAGGCATGGATCTGCGTGCTGTTCAGCGTCACAGTACACGTATTATCGCTTTGGTTAAATCCGCTAAAATGACATCGGTGGACGATTACCCAGATAAGATTGAGCGTCTGATGGATCTTCCTGGATACAAGCAGGTCTTTAAAGTACTGAAAGATGAAGTCAAGAAAGCCTCTCAAGCGAGCGGCTTGGCCACAGAGTTTCTGGCTTCGAAAAAGCAACTGAATCAGTTGATCAGTTGGGTGTGGAAAAAAGATAGGGATCCGGCCAAACTCCCAGATGTGATGCAAGGGTGGCGTTTGGATCTGATGGGTGAAAAACTCAATAAACTATTGTGATAAAAAAGGGCTTCCACTAGGAAGCCCTTTTTCTGTTTACGTGATTGCTTAGCCTGCCAATACGTCTGTCGCGACTTTATAGCTTGGGTCTTCTTTAACGTTAATCTCGACTAAACTGCCTGCTTTATCTAGTAGCTTACGGCAGTCTTGGCTTAGATGGCGCAAGTGCAGTGTCTTACCTTGCGCAGTGTAGCGTTCAGCCAAGGTTTCAATCGCTTCAATCGCAGAGTGGTCGGTAACGCGAGAGTCAGCAAAATCAACAATGATATCTTGTGGATCGCCATGAGCGTCAAAAATCTCTAGGAAGTTAGCAACAGAGCCAAAGAATACGGGGCCATGAATTTTGTACTCTTTAGAGCCTTCGTCGTTGATACGTGTATCCGCGTAGATATGCTTCGCGTGCTGCCAAGCAAACATTAAGGCAGAAGCGATAACCCCCACAAATACGGCAATGGCTAAGTCGGTGAGTACTGTTACCACGGTCACTAAAACAATCACAAAGAAATCTTGTTTAGGAACACGGCGTGCTAGCTTGAAAGTCGCCCATTCAAAGGTACCAATCACGACCATAAACATTACACCGACTAGAGCTGCCAGTGGGATCATCTCGATGAGAGAAGATGCAAACAAGATAAACATCAACAAGGCGACGGCGGCAACGATTCCAGACAGGCGACCACGACCACCAGAGTTAACGTTGATCATGGACTGACCAATCATCGCACAACCACCCATAGCTCCAAATACAGAGCAGGTCATGTTCGCCATGCCCTGACCGATACATTCACGGTTAGATTGCCCGCGGGTGTTGGTCATCTCATCAAGAACCGTCAAAGTCAGTAGAGATTCAATCAAACCAATAGCGGCTAGGATAATTGCATAAGGCAAAATAATCTGCAGCGTTTCAAGTGTCAGTGGAACGGCCGGAATTGTGAATGTAGGCAGTGAACCTGCTAGGGTAGCCGCTTCATTACCCGACATAGTACGTAAGAAATCCACAACGGTGCGGGTTTCGAGATCCAGCCCAACAACGAGTGCCGTGACGGTCACAATCGCAACCAGTGATGAAGGTACCGCGGTAGTAAACTTAGGCAAGAAGTGAATGATTGCCATGGTGAGTGCGACTAACCCAAGCATTAACATCATTTGGTCTTGTGGAAGCCAAGTTAGCATGCCATTGATGTCGGGGGCTTTGAATTGGCCAAGCTGAGCAAGGAAGATAACAATCGCCAACCCGTTAACGAAACCAATCATTACCGGATGCGGGACAATACGGATAAATTTACCAAGCTTGAATAGGCCAGCAGCGACTTGCAAGATACCTGCGAGTAACACTGCAGCAAACAAGTATTGCACTCCGTGCATGGCAACCAACGACACCATTACGACGGCCATCGCTCCCGTTGCGCCTGAAATCATACCAGGTCGACCACCGAAGATAGATGTGACCAGACCAACGATAAATGCGGCGTAAAGACCAACCATAGGGTCGACACCAGCAACAAAAGCGAATGCGACGGCTTCTGGTACTAACGCTAGGGCTACGGTCAGACCCGAAAGAAGGTCGTTCTTAACAGAGTGTTTAGAAAATTGAGGAAATTCAAACATATTTGCTCAGTTTGGCTAAGAGTTTAAAAGAGTTCTGAATGGTATTTAGTCGCCAAAGGGCAGAATGCAATGTAAAAGAGCAGGGTAGACTAAATATAGCAATTCAGATCGAGACGGCGCATGCTACCGAAAAGTGTGATTAAGTTCAAGATTGATACAAGTTTTGAACAATATTTGTGATGAATCAATCACAGTGAAAGCGTTGCTATCACTTATCTGTTGATTGAGTCGCGGTGCTACAGATAAAAAAAACCTCTACCGAGGTAGAGGCTTTTTTCACTTAAAGGCTCATTAGAACTGAGGTTTGGTCATAGCCGCGCCCGCTTGGTTACGAGCCACTTGGCTTCCTGCACCTTTTGCTTGGTAACGTTCAGTGCGAAGAGGTGCTGCGTTCACAGTGATCTCTTTTAGCTCTGATGAACCTGGTGCTTTTGCCATAGGCGCACACGCGTGACCTTTGAATGCTGGAACGACTATCTCAGTATTATCCTCAGCGACCTGACGCTGGTGCGCCTTCGCTTCTGGTATCTCGATAGAAGCTTCAGTATTAACTGAGTCAACTGCTACTTCTTCAGTCACCACTTTGGCTGGTTCTTCAACCTGTACTGAATCAACACGAGTCGTTTTGCTTTCAACAGGCGTTTCAATGACTGAAGCTTCGACTTTCGGTTGTTCTATAGTGGGTGCTACCTGTGCTTCAATAACAGGTTGCTCACGACGAATGATCACTTTACCCATCGCCATCTCTGGGCAGGCGAATCCACCAAGTGTCACTTGAGTCGAGGTCGCTTGCGCTGCAGTTTCTTGTTTCTTCGGTTTGTGCGTTGGTTTAGTAATCCCGTAGCTTGGCATTACTTTACCCATTGCCATCTCTGGAGAAGCTACACCACCTTTACGTAGGCGGAATGGGTTAGGGCGACGATCACGACCGCGACGGCGACGTTGACCACTTGCACGCAGATGACGAGGAGAGCGACGGTTACGACGTTGTTTAGGCTGTTCCTCTGTCCCCTCTTCGACAGTCTCAACGGCTTTCTCTTCGGAAGATTCTGCCTTTGCTTCTGTTGCAACTTGTTTCGCTTTTTCATCAGCGTTAGCTTGAGCGGCTTGGTCCTTGACGCGAACTTGTTTGGAAAGCTTGCGACGTTGACGACGCTCTTTCACTTTGGCGGCTTTCTCTTCCGAACGTTCCTTGCGCGTATCTGGCTTGTCGCTCTGTTGTGCGTCGGCGGCTAGTTTTAACCCTTCTTCAGCAACTTTGCTTGCCTTTACTTCATCACGTTTATTACGACGATCTTGCTTAGGCTTACGGTTTTGTTGCTTACGTTCGTTTGGCTTCGCTTCGTTAGACGCTTCATCACGTGCGTGCTTGCGCTTATTATCGCGTTTATCGTCACGGTTCTCGTTTCGATTATCACGATTATTGCGGCGACGGTTGTCATTGCGATTACGACGATTGCGATTGTTGCGGTTGCCTTCGCGGCGCTCTTTAGGTTGCTGTTCTTCTTGTTTCTCTTCTTCTTTTGAAGACCCAAACAGGAAGCTACCTAATGCTTTGAAGAAGCGACTCATTAAGCCAGGTTGTGAACCTTGAGATTCAACCACTTTCGGCTTTTTCTCAACCGCTTTTGGCGTTGCCGGAGCACTTGGCGCTGGCGCTGATTGCGATGGCGCAGCGAACCCTTTCAGAGCTGGCTCTTCAATCTTTTTCGGTTTCGCCTCGTTTTCTAATGGCTCTTTGCCTTCAGCCTCTTTCATTGCCTCTAGTTTCTGTGGCAATAGGTAAGAGAGAAGATCGAACTGCTCACCATCTCTGACACGGATAACGTCAAAATGAGGCGTTTCCATTTCTGAATTCGGTACGACCGTGATCTTAACTTCTTGAATACGTTCAATGTGATTAACTGAACGACGTTTTTCGTTAAGCAGGTAAGAGGCAATGGGTACAGGAACAACCGCAACGACTTGCGCGGTGTTGTCTTTCAGTGCTTCTTCTTCAATCAAGCGTAATACCGACAATGCGAGTGATTCGTTATCACGAACCACACCTGTGCCTGTACAGCGAGGACAGATATGATGGCTGGCCTCAGCGAGAGATGGGCTCAAGCGCTGACGCGACATTTCAAGCAGACCAAAACGAGAAATTCGGCCAATTTGAACGCGAGCGCGATCCATTCTTACTGAGTCACGCAAGCGATTTTCAACTTCGCGTTGGTGACGCACTGGTGTCATATCGATAAAGTCGATAACGACCAGACCGCCTAAGTCGCGCAGACGCAATTGACGTGCAATTTCTTCTGCCGCTTCAAGGTTGGTATTGAGTGCTGTCTCTTCGATATCGCCGCCTTTGGTTGCGCGAGCTGAGTTGATATCGATAGAAGTCAGTGCCTCTGTTGGATCAATCACGATTGAACCACCAGAAGGAAGACGAACTTCACGTTGGAAAGCGGACTCAATCTGGCTTTCGATTTGGTAGTGACTAAATAGCGGCACTTCACCGTCGTACTTCTTGACTCGATTGACGAAGTCAGGACGAACCAGACGGATGTGGTCAAGAGCACGCTCGTAAATCGTGTTGCTATCAATAAGGATTTCACCAATATCACGGCGTAGATAGTCACGAATCGCGCGAACGATGACGTTACTTTCTTGGTGAATCAAGAAAGGCGCTGCATTGGCGTCTGACGCTTGCTTGATCGCACCCCAGTGATTGATCAGTACGTTTAAATCCCATTCAAGCTCTTCAGCACTCTTACCAACGCCAGCTGTGCGCACAATTAAACCCATGCCTTGTGGCAGTTCAAGGGTGCTCAGTGCCGCTTTAAGTTGAGTTCGCTCATCACCTTCGATGCGGCGTGAAATACCACCGGCACGAGGGTTGTTTGGCATCAGAACGAGGTAACTGCCTGCAAGTGAGATGAATGTGGTCAGAGCTGCGCCCTTGCTGCCACGTTCTTCTTTTTCAACTTGTACGATGACTTCTTGACCTTCCGTAAGCACTTCTTTGATGCTTGGACGGCCTTGGTAAGTATAACCTTCAGGGAAGTATTCGCGGGCAATTTCTTTGAGAGGGAGGAAACCGTGTCTTTCTGCACCGTAGTCAACAAAAGCCGCTTCTAGGCTTGGTTCGATGCGAGTGATACGTCCTTTGTAGATATTTGCTTTCTTTGATTCGTGACCAGGGCTTTCGATATCTAAATCATATAAGCGCTGACCATCAACCAAAGCAACACGCAACTCTTCTTTTTGAGTTGCGTTAATTAACATTCTTTTCATTGATAAATCTCGTTGTCATTCTTTGTTTTTGGTTCTTATCGTTGTTATCGCTGTCATGGTGCCTGATCCCATGGCTTAATCTGTGCAGCCTCCCGGCTGGAGGGATGCTCTCGGGCACTTCAGTCTCACAAGCGTTTCTCGTGTCGCTTGTGAGCCGCATTAGTGGCGGTAAACACTCAACATGATGAGCGATGAGTAGGACGATAAGAGTGTTAATTGTGAAAATGTCTTACGCCGTGTGCTGCATTTTGTTAAATTAACGGGCTACTCGATTTCATGCTCTGATATGAGATGGTTTGTTTAAAATGCAACCAAATCATATATTGCAGGTGTGAACTATAGCAGCACCCATTAAACTCAGCAATCTGCTTTATAATAAATCGCTAAAAAAGCCGATTTTATTTTTTATAAGTGACTGTTTTATAGGTTTAATTGGAGATGTTTTTGAGATTTGTAAGAAAATTGATGGATTTTTATTCGTAGCGGATTTGCAAACCATTCTTATAAGCCGATTTTCCAATTTGTTGCGCATAAAATGTGATTGTGCGCACCTTTGAATGTTAGAATAAATGCATGAGTGAAATTAGAACAAAAGTCCAGTTTGTCGACATCGACGAAGATATGGCAGGTCAGCGTATTGATAATTTCTTACGCAACCAATTGAAAAGCATCCCAAAAAGTATGGTTTACCGTATTTTGCGTAAAGGTGAAGTACGTGTAAATAAGAAGCGGATTAAAGCCGAGTACAAACTAAAAGCAGGTGACTTGGTCAGAATCCCTCCAGTGACCATAGAAGAAAAAGCAGACGAAGTTGCGCCAAGTACCAAACTCAACAAAGTCGCAGAACTAGAACATATGATTATCTATGAAGATGATCATATGTTGGTGCTCAATAAACCCTCGGGCACTGCCGTACATGGTGGCAGCGGTTTGAAGTTTGGCGCAATTGAAGCGCTTCGTGCGCTCAGGCCACAGGCACGTTTTTTGGAGCTTGTCCATCGTATCGACCGGGATACTTCGGGTATCCTGTTGGTTGCCAAGAAGCGTTCTGCGCTGCGTCATCTGCAAGCGCAGTTTCGTGAGAAGACAGTACAAAAATATTACTTTGCTTTGGTAATGGGGGAGTGGAAAGCGAGTTGCAAAAAAGTGGACGCGCCGCTGCTGAAAAACGAAGTGAACAGTATTGTTCGTGTTAACCCGAAAGGAAAAGCGTCAGAAACTCGTTTTAAAATTCTGGAAAAGTTTGCTGACGCGACCTTAATCCAGGCTAGCCCAATCACTGGCCGGACACATCAGATTCGTGTTCATACTCAATATACCGGTCATCCGATTGCCTGGGACGATCGTTACGGTGACCGTCGCTTTGACGCCTACACCGCAAAAGTGGGGCTTGACCGATTATTTCTCCACGCCGCTAACATCAAGTTTCAGCATCCAGCCAATGATGAGTGGATGGAAATCAATGCGCCGATGGAACCAAAGTTAGAAAAGGCTTTGGCAGGGTTGCGTCAGCTATAAAGCATCATTCCTTGGTGTGATGAGTGAGCGAGTCAGGAACCCCTTTAGGTTCTCGACTCGCCTCAAGAGTTACTCAACGTGCTGGCTTTTCGCGGTAAAAAAGACGACGAAAGTCGGTTAGCTAGTCTACTCAGTCAAAGCACCTCAACCCCTTGTGCTTCTAGCATGTCAATTAGGTCAATTAACGGCAGACCTACCAAAGTGTTCGGATCTTTACCTTCCAGTCGTTCTAATAGGGCGATACCTAACCCTTCACTTTTGAAGCTGCCCGCGCAAAAAAACGGCTGTTCTTTATCGACGTAATTGGTGATTTGTTTGTGTGTCAGATGACGAAAATGCACCGTAAAAGTATCGACTTTTACCTCAGTTTCATTTGTGTGCGAATTATACAGCGCTAAGCCGGTATAAAATTCGATCGGCTGACCGCTTTGCTGCGTGAGCTGCTCGATGGCCTTTTCGCGCGTGTGAGGTTTACCGATAATTTTATTGTTGATCACGCAAACTTGATCACTACCTATGACTAAACTGGGTTTTGAAACTGGGCACGACTGCGCTTTACCCTTGGCGAGACGGGTTACCAGTTCAACTGGGCTTTCATTTTCTAAAGGCGTCTCATCAAATTCGGGTGATGCAGTCACGAACTCCATTGCCAGTTTATTGAGCAGTTGTCTGCGGTATGGTGAGGTAGAAGCTAAAACTAGTTGGTAATTTGGCATTTTAATTTACAATCTAACGGCGGGTTAGTGTGAGCTTAATCGATATTATGGTTGTGATACTAGCTCTCTCGCTGATAAGGAAAAAAAGTACAACTTTTTGCCCTTTTTCTTTGACTATAAACGATTTGGAAGATAGAATTCGCGCCCTATGCAAAAGGTAAAAATACCGCGAACGGTTGATCCCGCACGCGCTGCTCAGAAGCGACTCGACTTTGAAGGTATTATTCAAGTTAGTCTCTTTAAGCGCTTGGAGGAGTCAGTCGAAGGCGTAAAACGCGACGCTCAAGTGTCATTGTCATTTGACTTAGATGAGCAGCGACTCGTTGTTATCTCTGGTAAAGCTAACATCGTAGTCGATTTAGAGTGTCAACGCTGTAATGAGGTTTTCGCACACGAGTGCGATGTCCAATTCACCTACACGCCGTACCGCGGCGAGAAGACTGAAGAGGAAGCACCGGAAGAGTACGATTTGGTAGATCTGAACGAGTACGGTGAAGTAGACCTAATACAGTTAGTTGAAGACGAGTTCATTCTAAACTTGCCTCAAATTGCAATGCATGACGAAGCGGATTGTAGCGTTGATTCAGATAATATGGTGTTTGGTGAGATCCCAGAAGAAATTGTGGAAGACAAGCCGAATCCATTTGATGTTTTAAAAAGCTTAAAGAAGTAATTCTTTAACGACTTACATAGGAGTAGGGTCAATGGCCGTACAAAAGAGCAAGAAATCACGTTCAATGCGTGGTATGCGTCGTTCACACGATGCCCTAACTACAGCTGCACTATCTGTAGACGCAACTTCAGGTGAAACTCACCTACGTCACAACGTAACTGCTGAAGGTTACTACCGTGGCAAAAAGGTTATCAACAAGTAAGGTTGACCTTTGCATAATATAACCGTTGCACTTGATGCAATGGGCGGGGACTTCGGTCCTCGCGTCACAGTGCCTGCCGCCGTGCAGGCACTGTCGCATTTCCCAGAGCTAAAAGTGACCCTAATTGGTGATCAAAACGCGATCACGACTCAATTATCCTCCCTTGGTTATCAGCCAGATGCTCGGCTGAGTATTGAACATACTGACCGAGTGATATCCAACTCCGAAAAACCTTCTCTCGCACTTAGAAACAGTCATGGTAGCTCCATGGGGACCGCTATTGAAATGGTGGCAGATAACCAAGCAGATGCTTGTGTGAGCTGCGGTAATACAGGCGCATTGATGGCGCTGTCTCGTTTTAAATTAAAATTGCTACCTGGTATCGAACGCCCGGCGTTGATTTCTGCCTTACCTACCGCTGCTGGCGGGCGGACATGGATGCTGGATTTAGGGGCAAATGTTTCGAGTGATGCGGACTCTCTGTTTCAGTTTGCGGTAATGGGCAGCGCTCTGGCTGAGCAGTATTTGCAAAGAGCTCCTCGTGTGGCGATTCTCAATATTGGTGCTGAAGAAATCAAAGGCAACGACCTAGTCAAACGCTGCGCAGAAATGCTATCTCAGACCCAGTCAGTCAACTTTGTTGGCTATATTGAAGGTAATCAATTACTCCACGATGCCGCAGATGTGGTTGTTTGTGATGGTTTTGTGGGCAATGTCTGTTTAAAAGCTTGCGAAGGTACGGCTCAGCTCTTTATTGAAAAGATGAAATCGAGCATGATGGCTTCTTCGATAAAGGGCTGGATTGCAAGAAAATTATTTTCTGGGTTATTTAATGAGCTAAAAACATTGAACCCCGACCAGTATAATGGTGCAAGTTTGCTAGGATTGCGCGGCATTGTCATAAAAAGCCACGGAAGTGCTGATGTAGACGCAGTCATCAACGCGATTGGTGAAGCACTGCATGAGGTCAAACGACAAGTACCCACCCGTATTAGTGATCGTTTGGAAGCGGTTTTACTCGAGAGGCATTATTAGTCTTCATGTATAGCAAAATTTTAGGTACTGGCAGCTACCTGCCATCTCAGGTGCGTACCAACGCAGACCTAGAGAAAACGGTAGATACTAGTGACGAGTGGATTGTCGCTCGCACGGGTATTAAAGAACGTCGTATCGCTGCTGAGAACGAGACAGTTGCCGACATGGGCTATATCGCGGCAAAACATGCGATTGAAATGGCTGGTATCGATAAAGACGATATCGACATGATTCTGGTTGCAACCACGAGTGGTTCTCACGCGTTCCCGTCCGCGGCATGTCAAGTTCAAGCGCTGCTTGGAATCAAGCATTGCCCGGCATTTGATATGGCGGCGGCATGTTCGGGATTCGTTTATGCTTTATCTGTTGCCGATCAATACATCAAGACCGGTCATTGTAAAAATGTATTGGTGATCGGTTCAGACGCATTGTCTAAAACTTGTGATCCTAATGACCGTTCGACGATCATTTTATTTGGCGATGCTGCAGGGGCGGTTGTCTTAGGTGCCAGCGAAGAACCAGGCATTCTCTCTACAACCATCAATGCCGATGGCCGATTTGGTGATTTGCTTAGCCTTAAACACCCTCATCGCGTTGACGATCAGGCGGGCAGCTTTGAACACAACGAAGATATCAATAGTTGGCTGCATATGGCTGGCAATGAAGTGTTCAAAGTCGCGGTGACACAGCTATCCCGTCTTGTAACAGAAACACTGAAAGAAAATGGTATGGACAAGTCTGAGTTGGACTGGTTAGTGCCACATCAAGCGAATTATCGGATCATCTCTGCGACAGCGAAAAAGCTGTCAATGTCGCTCGATCAAGTGGTGATAACCCTTGATAAACACGGTAATACGTCGGCAGCGACTGTACCAACTGCACTAGATGAAGCCGTACGTGATGGTCGAATCAAACGTGGCCAAACATTGCTTCTTGAAGCATTTGGTGGCGGGTTTACCTGGGGCTCTGCACTGGTTAAGTTCTAACCCCAGCAACACATTTAAATTAAGGTGCCTTTTTAGGCATCTTTTCTTTCTTACTTTGGTTAAAGGAAAAAACTATGAGCAAGTTTGCTATCGTATTTCCAGGTCAAGGCTCACAAGCTGTAGGTATGCTTGCAGAGCTAGGCGAACAGTATGAAGTCGTTAAACAAACTTTTGCGGAAGCGTCTGACGCACTAGGCTACGATCTTTGGGCATTGGTTCAAAACGGCCCAGCAGAAGATCTAAACCAAACATTCCGCACTCAACCTGCTCTGCTTGCATCTTCTGTTGCTATTTGGCGTGTATGGCAAGAGCTAGGTCTAGAACAACCAGCAAACCTAGCAGGTCACAGCCTCGGTGAGTATTCAGCATTGGTTTGTGCTGGCGTTATCGACTTTAAACAAGCGATCAAACTGGTAGAACTACGTGGTCGCCTAATGCAAGAAGCGGTACCTGCAGGTACGGGCGCAATGTATGCAATCATCGGTCTTGGCGATGACGCGATTGCGAAAGCGTGTGAAGACGCCGCACAGGGTGATGTTGTGTCTCCAGTTAACTTCAACTCGCCAGGCCAAGTGGTTATCGCGGGTAGCAAAGACGCAGTAGAGCGTGCGGGTGCATTGTGTAAAGAAGCGGGCGCGAAGCGTGCTCTGCCACTGCCTGTTTCTGTGCCGTCTCACTGTGCGCTAATGAAGCCAGCGGCTGACAAGCTTGCGATTGCACTTGAAGAGATTCAGTTCAATACACCTCAGCTGCCTGTAATCAACAACGTAGACGTTGCTGCTGAAACAGACCCTGCAAAAATTAAAGATGCACTAGTACGTCAACTATACAGCCCAGTTCGTTGGACTGAGAGCGTTCAGCTAATGAGCGAGCAAGGCGTTGAAAAACTATTAGAGCTTGGCCCAGGAAAAGTACTCACTGGCCTAACTAAACGTATTGTGAAGACACTAAGTGGCGCGGCAGTGAACGACATCACTTCACTAGATGCGGCTAAGTAAACTTTAAGGAACAACAATCATGATGAATCTGGAAGGCAAAATTGCCTTAGTCACTGGCGCAAGCCGCGGCATTGGCCGTGCTATCGCTGAGCTTCTTGTAGAACGCGGCGC
The DNA here is from genome assembly GCF_013369335.1 of Vibrio sp. JPW-9-11-11. Classification (GTDB taxonomy): domain Bacteria; phylum Pseudomonadota; class Gammaproteobacteria; order Enterobacterales; family Vibrionaceae; genus Vibrio. Next base: position 707,171 of record NZ_SZQJ01000005.1, on the reverse strand, counting down.
GACAGTAATTGGTACTGCGACATCAGAAGGCGGTGCTACTGCGATCAGTGAGTACTTAGGCGAGAATGGTAAAGGTCTTGCACTGAACGTAACAGACGTTGAGTCAATCGAAGCGACGCTAAAAACCATCAACGATGAGTTTGGCGCTATCGATATCCTAGTGAACAACGCAGGTATCACACGCGATAACCTTCTAATGCGTATGAAAGATGATGAGTGGAATGACATCATTGATACTAACCTTACGCCGATTTTCCGCATGTCAAAAGCGGTGTTGCGTGGCATGATGAAAAAACGTGCAGGTCGCATCATTAACGTTGGCTCTGTTGTGGGAACCATGGGTAACGCAGGTCAAGCTAACTACGCAGCAGCGAAAGCGGGCGTGATCGGTTTTACTAAATCAATGGCCCGCGAAGTGGCTTCTCGCGGTGTAACAGTAAACACTGTGGCACCTGGTTTTATCGAAACGGATATGACGAAAGCGCTGAATGATGAGCAACGTGCGGCAACGTTAGCTAACGTACCTTCGGGTCGTTTAGGTGATCCACGTGAGATTGCCTCTGCGGTTGTGTTCCTCGCTTCTCCAGAAGCGGCGTACATTACCGGTGAAACTTTGCATGTAAATGGCGGTATGTACATGGTGTAAATCGCTTTTGTGCAGAAATGGTGAACTTTTTCATTAGTTTTCACTCAAATTTCTGCAACTGCAGCGAATTTCCCCATAATGTCGCGGACTGGGCTATTTATTGTCATAAAAATAACCTATAGTTTGTGATAATTGACAGAGAAATGCGCAACATTTGTGCATGATTTAAGTCAAAAATGTATTGAATTTCGGTTAAAATCGCTAAAATTGTGGTTTGACCAGCAAGGTCCCTCTTGCAACTTTCAGTAGTTCTAATAAACTACGGAATCATCGCATTGAGCGAAATCTGTAAAGGAAAAGAAAAATGAGCAACATCGAAGAACGCGTAAAGAAAATCATTGTTGAACAGCTAGGTGTAGACGAAGCTGAAGTTAAAAACGAAGCTTCATTCGTTGATGATCTAGGTGCTGATTCTCTAGACACTGTTGAACTAGTAATGGCTCTAGAAGAAGAATTTGACACTGAGATTCCAGACGAAGAAGCTGAGAAAATCACTACTGTTCAAGCTGCAATCGACTACGTAAACAGCGCTCAGTAATATCTCTCCCAGGCGGCCTTCTGGCCGCCTGTGTTCTTTTAAACCCTTCTATCCTTCCATAGAATCATTTCATTTCCGGAGAATAAAATCGTGTCCAAGCGTCGTGTTGTTGTCACTGGCATGGGTATGTTGTCACCGGTAGGCAACACTGTAGAATCATCTTGGAAAGCCCTGCTAGCTGGTCAAAGTGGTATCGTGAATATCGAGCATTTTGACACCGAAAATTTCTCTACTCGCTTTGCAGGCTTAGTTAAAGACTTTGATTGTACTGAATACATGTCCAAAAAAGATGCGCGTAAAATGGATTTATTTATCCAGTACGGTATCGCGGCAGGTATTCAAGCTCTAGATGACTCAGGTCTACAAATTAACGAAGAAAATGCCGCACGAGTTGGTGTGGCAATCGGTTCAGGCATTGGTGGCCTTGATCTTATCGAAACTGGCCATACTGCGCTGGTTGAAAAAGGCCCGCGTAAAGTGAGCCCATTCTTCGTCCCCTCAACTATTGTCAATATGGTTGCAGGTAACTTATCTATTATGCGTGGTCTCCGCGGTCCAAATATCGCGATCTCGACGGCGTGTACGACAGGTCTGCATAACATCGGCCATGCGGCGCGTATGATCGCTTACGGTGATGCAGACGCTATGGTTGCAGGTGGTGCTGAAAAAGCGTCTACACCACTCGGTATGGCGGGATTTGGCGCCGCGAAAGCACTATCGACTCGTAACGATGATCCGCAAAAAGCGTCGCGTCCTTGGGACAAAGACCGCGACGGTTTCGTTCTAGGCGATGGCGCTGGCATGATGGTTCTGGAAGAATACGAACACGCTAAAGCGCGTGGCGCGAAGATTTACGCTGAACTGGTTGGCTTTGGCATGTCTGGTGACGCTTACCACATGACCTCTCCATCAGAAGATGGCTCTGGTGGTGCTCTGGCGATGGAAGCGGCGATGCGTGATGCAGCTATCACTGGTACCCAAGTTGGTTACGTGAATGCCCATGGTACTTCAACACCTGCAGGCGATGTGGCTGAAATCAAAGGCGTAAAACGTGCTTTGGGTGAAGAAGGGGCGAAGCAAGTTAAAGTCTCTTCAACTAAGTCGATGACAGGTCACTTACTGGGTGCTGCAGGCTCGGTTGAAGCGATTATTACGGTGATGTCTTTGGTTGATCAAATCGTTCCGCCGACAATTAACCTGGACAATCCAGAAGAAGGGTTAGGTATCGATCTGGTCCCGCACACTGCGAAAGAGGTATCGATGGAATACGCTATCTGTAACTCATTCGGTTTTGGTGGTACTAACGGCTCGCTCGTATTCAAGAAGATTTAACCAGACTTCATCAGCAAGATAAAAAACGGCTTACTGCTTTGGCATTAAGCCGTTTTGTTATTTAATAGCCTCTGTGGTTGTTCACGGAGCTAAGGCGTAAGGAAGTATGATGCTACTTAATGGTGTTCCAGCTGATTCTATTGGTTTAACCGATCGTTCGTTTCAATATGGTGATGGTTGTTTTACCACTATGTTGACGCGCGATGGTGAGATTGAACACTGGCCGTTGCATATAGAACGTATGAACGCTTGCTTAAAGGTGCTTAAGATTCCTGAACCCGACTGGCCTTTAGTGCATCAATGGTTACTCAGTGCGGCGCAGCCAGTGTCGAAAGCAGGTCTAAAGCTACACATAAGCCGTGGTGAAGGTGGGAGAGGTTATAGTCCTACTCATGTAACGTCACCCAATGTTACCATTAGCGACTTTACCTACCCTGTTCATTATGAGCAATGGAGGCGACAGGGAGTGGTTATCGGGTTGTGTAGCACTCGGTTAGGCCATAACCCTCTATTAGCAGGCCACAAGCACAATAACCGCCTGGAGCAGGTGATACTAAAAGCCGAGATGGATCAGCTAGGATTGGCTGACGGTATAGCCCTTGATCTTGATGGCCGTGTCATCGAAACCACGATGGCCAATCTATTTTGGCTCAATAATCGTACCTTGTGTACTCCAGATCTCAGCCGTTGTGGAGTCGCCGGGGTGATGCGTAGGCTGGTGTTCGATATCGCACAACAGCTTGGCATTCCAGTATGTGTGGATGATTATCAGCTACCTGAAATGATGAACGCCGATGAGGTGTTTATGGTCAATAGCTTACTTGGCGTCGCGCCGATATGCCAAGTAGGTAAGAAAAGTTTTGAAATTGGAACAATAACAACACGAATCCAGGAGATGATCGCGTCGTGATAAAAAAAATCGCTCTCTTGTTGCTCTTTGTTGCCGTGATGCTTACGGCTGGCTACTCCTATGTCGCCAAACAAGTTGAGCAGTATGTAACTCAACCTCTTCAGCTCGATCAGGAGCAAATTTTCACTATTGAGCCGGGGACCAGCTTTAACCGCGTGCTAGTTAACTTGACGCAAGCAGAGTGGCTTGGTTCGAGTGACTGGGTCAAACTTGTGCGTCGCTTTTATCCAGAATTAACCCAATTGCGCGCCGGGACTTATTTATTGCAACCTGGGATTCAACTCAATGAGGCTCTAGAGCAGTTTAAACAGGGCAAAGAGCACCAATTTGCGATTACCTTTGTCGAAGGGTCAACTTTTAAGGAGTGGCTAGAGATCCTGGCCAGTGCTCCTTATTTACAGCATGAACTGCAAGGCTTAAGCGAAGCGGAAATAGGTCAAAAGCTGGCTTTAGAGCAACAGAAGTTGGAAGGACTATTTCTGGCAGAAACCTATCATTATACATTTGGCACATCGGATCTTGATATCCTTGAGCGTGCAAACGACAAGTTACAAAGCGTGTTAGATAAGCACTGGGCAGAGCGTCAACAAGACCTGCCGCTCAAGTCGCCTTATGAAGCACTGATTCTCGCGTCAATTATCGAGAAGGAAACGGCAGTGGAGTCAGAGCGTGAGCGTGTTGCTTCAGTATTCGTTAACCGTTTGAATAAACGCATGCGCCTGCAAACAGACCCGACGGTGATTTACGGGATGGGAGATAAGTACGACGGCAATATCCGTAAAAAGGACTTGCGCACCCCAACCCCTTATAATACGTACACGATTTTCGGGCTACCACCAACGCCAATCGCTATGCCCGGAGAGGCCTCGATTATGGCAGCGGTTAATCCAGAGCAGAGTCGCTATCTCTATTTTGTCGCGAGCGGCAATGGTGGACACGTGTTTTCTAAAACATTGGCCGAGCACAATCGAGCGGTTCGCTCCTACCTTAAAGCATTAAGAAGTAATCAATGAAAAACGCACAATTTATCGTTATCGAAGGCCTCGAGGGCGCGGGGAAAAGCACCGCTATCAACGCAGTATTAGACACCTTACGCCAAGCGGGAATTGAGAAGATTAAGCACACTCGCGAGCCTGGTGGTACGGCATTGGCCGAACAATTACGTACACTTGTCAAGCAAGAGCATGAAGGTGAACAACTGCAAGACATGACCGAACTACTGTTGATGTACGCCGCACGGGTTCAGCTCGTAGAGAACGTTATCAAACCCGCATTGGCAAATGGTGTTTGGGTCGTCGGAGATCGCCACGATTTGTCTTCACAAGCTTATCAAGGCGGGGGGCGAGAAATTCCACGCGAGACTATGCTGGCGCTAAAGCACACCACGCTGGGCAAATTTAAGCCCGACTTAACCATTTACCTAGATCTTGATCCTCGAGTTGGGTTAGAGCGTGCTCGAGGGCGAGGCGAACTCGATCGAATTGAAAAAATGGACATGAGCTTTTTTGACCGCACGCGTGATCGCTATCTTGAACTCGCGAATGAAGACAACTCGATTGTCGTGGTCAATGCGGAGCAGTCGATTGAACAAGTTGCAGACGATATTCGACAAGTGATTCGTCAATGGTTAAATGGGTAAATAATGAGTGAGTTGTATCCTTGGCTTAAACCACTATGGCAAGAGTGGCAGGCGAGCTTAGAGGCTGAACGCTTTGCCAATGCCTCGCTACTGATCGCAGAGCAAGGCATGGGCTCCGAGCAACTGGTGACGCATTTCAGTCGTGCGGTGATGTGTCAAAACTATCCTGCAGAGGCGTGCGGTTTTTGTCATGGTTGCCAGCTTATGACCTCGGCGAGTCATCCCGACTTCCATCTCGTACAACCAGAGAAAGAGGGCAAAGCGATCACGGTCGAGCAGATTCGACAGTGTAATCGTTTAGCGCAGGAGTCGTCACAACTATCTGGATTGAGGCTGTTTGTTATCGAGCCCGCCGAAGCGATGAACGAGTCGGCGGCCAATGCGTTATTGAAAACGCTCGAAGAACCCGCTGCCAGTTGCTTGTTCTTATTAGTCAGCCATCGTTCGAATGGTTTGTTACCGACCATTACTAGCCGATGTCAGCAGTGGCACTTAACGGCACCCGAGTCTGAGTCAGTGGCGAGTTGGTTAAGTGAGCAGGTAGAAGGCCCAGTACCTGCATACGCGGCGCATATTAATGGCAATGCCCCGATCTCGACGTTGGAATTTATTCAACAAGACCACATGAGCCAGTACCAAAAATTAGAGTCTCAACTTCTCGATTGGTGCCAGCAACGTGGAGATGCTTTGAAACTTGCCAAAAGCCTAGCGAGCGACCCTGTTAAGCAACTTCAGTGGCTGTGGTATTTGCTGACCGATGCGCAGAAAGCACACCATGGGTTAATGATGCCGTTTTTCACGCCGGGAGCACAGACTCTTTGCCACTCGCTCGACTATCAACGACTATACTCTCAATCACAGGCACTGCTTACCTTATTAGAGCAGCTTCGGTTGCACACCGGGTTAAATGCAGAGCTGCTAATCTTAGATTGGTTATTTAACTTTCACGGGGACACATGTTCGTAGATTCTCACTGTCATCTAGACAAACTCGACTACCAAGAACTTCACCACGACGTAAATGATGTCATTGCCAAAGCGAAAGCGGCAAACGTGACGGAGTTGCTCTCAGTTGGGGTAACCTTAGACTCTTTTCCCAATATGCTGGACATGATCGAGCCGTATGACAATGTCTATGCGTCATGCGGTGTTCATCCGCTCGACGTCGACAGTGACTTTGCATTGGACACCCTTAAAGAATATGCGTCGCACCCACGGGTCGTGGCGATAGGAGAAACAGGCCTCGATTATCACTATCAGCCTGAAACTGCGGAGTTACAGAGATTACGCTTCGAGCAACACGTCGAGTTAGCGGTAAAACTGAACAAGCCTTTGATCATCCACACTCGTAATGCGCGTGAAGATACGCTCGACATTTTACGCAGTGGTCAGGCCCAACGCTGCGGTGGAGTGATTCATTGCTTTACCGAAGATTTGCCGTTTGCTCAAGCCGCGATGGAACTGGGCTTCTATATTTCAATCTCCGGTATTGTGACTTTTAGGCAAGCAACAGAGCTAAAGGAAGTCGTCAAGTCTCTACCGCTTGAGCGCCTGTTGATTGAAACCGATTCGCCTTATCTAGCTCCCGTACCTCACCGTGGGAAACAAAATCAACCTGCCTATGTAGTTGAGGTCGCAGCCTATATTGCTCAGCTCAAAGGATGTTCTTTACACGAGGTCGGGCAGAAAACCAGCGAAAACTTTAGAAATCTTTTTTTGAGATAGAAAATGACTTCTGGGTAGAAAAGGAGCAATTGCTCCTTTTTTTTGTGTTCAAAATCACTGTAAGTCAAAAAATAGCGGTTGTTTACTAAATTTGTTGAAGTTGAGAGCAAAAAAACGATGAATGTAAGTTTGTTACATAAAATAACAACCCAGCCTATTTTATTTACCCATCAAAATTAATCGATAAGAATATTAATATCAATAAAATCATTAGTTTAATGCAATGAAAAGCATTTCACAGTTGGAGTTGTATTGTGATCTATCTATTAGTTTGAAACTAAATTTCGTAACTAGCTAGAAAGTTCGATTCTACGCAATATATATTTAGAGGCAGAAAATATACTGTCATATGTGGTTACATTTTCTTTGGGTGCTAACATTATAGGCTACGGGGGTGTGCCGTTAGAACCCAATAATTCTTATAACTTATCAGGAGCATAAACATGTTTAAGAACCTTTTTGCAAACCTGCAAAAGGTAGGTAAGTCTCTGATGCTTCCAGTATCAGTACTTCCTGTTGCGGGTATCCTACTTGGTGTCGGTGCTGCCGACCTTGGCTTCATTCCAGAAATTGTTTCTAACCTAATGGAACAAGCCGGTGGTTCAGTGTTCGGTCAAATGTCACTGCTGTTTGCAGTTGGTGTAGCACTTGGCTTTACCAATAACGACGGCGTAGCAGGTCTTGCTGCTATCGTTGGTTACGGTATCATGACTGCAACGCTAGGCGTTATGGCAGGTGTCATGGGTGTTGAAAAAATCGACACTGGTGTCCTAGGTGGTATCCTTGTCGGTGGTTTGGCTGCTTGGGCATTCAACCGTTTCTTCAAAATCCAACTTCCAGAGTACCTTGGCTTCTTCGCTGGTAAGCGTGCAGTGCCAATCATCACTGGTTTTGCGGCGATCGGTCTTGGTATCTTGCTTTCAGTAGTATGGCCACCAATCGGCGGCGCGATCTCGTCTTTCTCTCACTGGGCGGCAGATCAAAACCCACAACTTGCGTTTGCTATCTACGGCGTTGTTGAGCGTTCACTGATCCCATTCGGTCTACACCACATCTGGAACGTACCTTTCTTCTTTGAAGCGGGTTCTTGTGTAAATGCTAACGGTGAGGCGTTAAACGGTGTCCTAACTTGTTACCTATCAGCAGACGATGCGTCTCGCGCTGCAGGCAACGGCTTCGGTCAACTTGCAGGCGGTTACATGTTCAAGATGTTTGGTCTACCAGCTGCTGCTATTGCTATCGCTCATTCTGCTAAGCCAGAAAACCGCGCCAAAGTAATGGGTATCATGGCATCTGCGGCACTGACTTCGTTCCTAACAGGTATCACTGAGCCAATCGAATTCTCATTCCTATTCGTAGCTCCTGTGCTTTACGCTCTACACGCGCTACTAGCGGGTTCTGCGTTCTTCCTAACTAACGCGCTTGGCATTGTACACGGTACTTCTTTCTCGCACGGCCTAATCGACTTCACTGTTCTTTCAGGTAATGCGCAAAACATGGTACTGATGGTTGGCCTAGGTCTTGTTTACGCTGTGGTTTACTACGTGGTATTCCGCGCAGTAATTAAGGCGATGGATCTGAAAACACCAGGTCGCGAAGATGAAACGGAAGAAGCGGCTGCGACTTCGGGTTCTGACATGGCAGGTGAACTGGTTGCAGCATTTGGCGGCAAAGCAAATATCACTGGTCTAGACGCATGTATCACTCGTCTTCGTGTCTCTGTCGCTGAAACCGCTGACGTTGACCAAGCCAAACTGAAACAACTTGGCGCAGCAGGCGTGGTGGTTGTATCAGGTGGTGTTCAGGCGATTTTCGGTACTAAGTCTGATAACTTAAAAACTGAAATGGATGAGTGGATCCGTAACCACGGTTAATTCCCACCTACTCATTCTATTGAAAGGAGGCTTCGGCCTCCTTTTTGGCGTTTATTGATGGTCGTTTTTCTTGCTGTTGACTTATTGATGACATGGTAATTTGGGATATCAGGATAATTTGGTGCTGTTTATTATTCATAGGAACCAGAGTCATGATTAAGCCGTTGAGTGTCATCCTAAGTATCGTTGCGAGCAGCAGTGTATTGGCTCAGCAATCACCCGATATTTCGTTGGGCATGGCGCTAGATCAAGGTTTGAGTGCGGTTGCTGAACTCGACAGCCAATACCGTTTCACACTGGGTAATGATGGCGGTGCGTTTGATTACATTTTCACTCGAGGCCAGTTTGATACCCAGACCCCTTTCACTTGGTATGCCGGTGCAGGAGCGTGGGGTGAATGGGAAGGAAAGGCGTTTGGCGCACGTGTTCCGTTAGGACTTAACTGGAATATGAGTCAAGGCTGGCGAATTTATGGGCAATTGCATCCGGAGCTTAACTTGTATCGCGGTCCAGAATTGCAAATCGGGGCAGCTTTCGGAGTAATCTACTCTTTCTAGCGCCCCACCTATTTCGGCTCCATCTAAACGTTAACTCTTAAAAGCGAAGGGTTAGCCCGATATTGGCAGAAAATTGATTCATCCAATCGGTTTTAAACTTCACAATGCACGAGTCGCCACCGTTGGCTGACAGGTTGCAAGCACCGCTAGTATCGTTGTCGACGACAGTACCTAACCAGCGCAGCTGGGAGTTTAGCGCAAGAGTATCATTAATTTGGTACTCGAAGCCGCCAAAGATGCTTGACGAAAACCCTAACTCTTTACTTACCCAGTGCGCTTCGATATAAGAGCCGCCGAGGCCAATACCTAGATAAGAGTTGAACTTATCTTGTATTGGATAGTAGACACTGCTTTGAAAATGAAAGTAATGCATCGAAGCATTCGAATTTAGCTGCTCGACATCGGTATGTTGTCCGGCGTAAAACAGTCCAACTCTGCCGGTTTCAAACGAACGTTCGATAGATAAAGCCAAGCCTTGTGAACCTTGCAAATCAAACTCATTTTGACCTTGATCTTCGACGCTACCGCCGACGGTGTAACCGAACCAAGGCGTCAGATAGAGCTCAGCACTCATTGCTGGCTGAATAATCGGCATAGCCAACACTATTGATAGCTGAGTGAACCTGTTCATCTTAAGATCTCCAGCGGTAAACATGTTGTTAATTGTGACGCTAACGCGATAATTTCGCACGAAAAAAGGCTATATATTGAAGATGCCTCACGCTGATGTTATTACTTTGTTACATAAAAGGAGAGCATTATGAATAACGACCTTAAGTTTGCACTTGTTATCACAGCAACCGCTTTTGCGGTAATCCTTGGTTTTGCCATTACCGCGGTCATCTCAGCCTAGGTAATCGTATGAAAAACTGCGGTGTTATTAGCGACGCTGCTGTACAACTCGATACTGAACGTCTGAAGAAGTACACTGGCGGAAAAAATGCTCTAGTCGCTCAAGGGGGTGGCCAGCGGGGTATTTTTACCGCAGGCGTACTTGATGCGTTTCTCCTTTCTAACTTTGACCCTTTTCACTCTTTCTATGGCACCTCAGCAGGTGCACTTAATTTATGCGCTTTTCTATGCCGTCAACGCGGTATCGGCCGTTCGTTTATTCTCGATTTGACGACTGATCCCAAGTTCTTTCAATTATTCCGTTATATCAGGCGTAAGCAGTTCCTTGGTTTAGATTGGGCGTTGGATAAGATCAGCGATTACCCCTACCGCCTCGACATTGATATGGGACGGAAAATGCTGGAGGGTCGTCAGGCTTTCGCGGCAGTCACGGATACCACTCGATTGCATGATCACTATTTGCCGATGTTGGAGCAAGATTGGAAACAGGTGTTGGTCGCAACGTGCGCCATACCACGCCTGTACGCCGAGCCAGTTCGCTTTTCGCATGGCGAGTATGTCGATGGTGGTGTCTCCGCTTCTATCCCAGTACAGGAAGCATGGCGACGTGAAGCGCGCTGTATTGTTGTCATCCGTACTGAAGGGCACGACTTGGCAACAGGAACTGTCGAGGTCAATCAAGAGCCTCCTGTGACCTGGTTACGAGATTCGTTCAATGTGATCCAGGAGCAGTGGCAAGAGAAAATTGGCCAATGGAAGCAGGATTGGGGGGCTTTTTTTAACTACCAGATGCAACGAGCGGTTCAACAGAAGAGTCAAGGCAGTAAAGTGGAGTCACTGAACGGAGGGCGTTGGTTATTTGGCGCTGATGAAATATACCGCCTGAGCCATCTGCTGGGTGACAAATTTGATTCTACTTTAGCGGATATGTTGATGGTCCATTATCAAACCTATTCCTTGACTCAAGATTTCCTAAATTCGCCGCCAGATGATTGTTACATTATTCAGATTCGTCCCGAACAGGCACTGAAATCTAGCTCTCTCATGAGTGACAAGGCCGATTTACTGCACGATTATCAGCTTGGTCTTGATGCCGGGTATCGTTTTGTCGACGTCTTCTCTCAGTGTGCGCCTCCGCCAGTGTTGATGACCCACGACTGGTAGTCAGCAAAAAGGGAGCGACGGCTCCCTTTATTTTGGACGAGTTATGGCGGTCATTAGGCGGCAAGTATCCGCATACAGTTGGTTGAGCCCACCACGTCCATCACATCCCCTTGAGTAATGATGACTAAGTCTCCGTCATCAAGTAACCCACGCTGTTTGAGTGTGGCGACAGCCGCTTGCGCCGTCGCAAGCCCTGTGTCCGATTTGTCGTGGAAAAAGACTGGAAATACCCCGCGATAGAGCGCAGAGAGATTCAAAGTGCTTTCGTTGCGTGATAGAGCAAAAATAGGAAGACCAGAGCTGAGACGCGACATCATTAGTGCGGTGCGTCCCGACTCTGTGAGTGTGACTATGCCTTTTACGCCGCGCATATGATTGGCTGCAAACATCGTCGACATCGCAATGGTTTCTTCACCAGTTTCAAATACCGAGTCCATTCGATAACCAGAGCGGTTGATCGCGGCCATTTTCTCAGCGCCTAAGCACACCTCAGCCATGGAACGTACGGTTTCGAGCGGGTATTTACCCGCGGCGGTTTCCCCCGACAGCATAACCGCGTCTGTGCCGTCGAGTACCGCATTGGCTACATCCATAACCTCGGCGCGTGTCGGCATGGGGTTTTCCATCATCGACTCCATCATTTGAGTCGCTGTGATCACAGTACGGTTGAGTGAACGAGCTCGGCGGATCAGTTGTTTTTGGACGCCAATTAACTCCGGATCGCCGATCTCGACTCCAAGATCGCCTCGTGCCACCATAACGGCATCAGAGGCAAGAATAATGTCATCAATATTTTCAGGGGTCGCGACGGTTTCGGCGCGCTCAACTTTAGCCACTAGACGGGCTTGTAAACCAGCATCGGTTGCTAGGCGGCGGGCGTATTTCATATCTTCGCCATTGCGTGGGAAGGAGACGGCCAAATAATCGACTTTCAACTCGGCGGCGAGTTTTATGTCGAGCTTATCTTTTTCGGTGAGTGCTTCGGCTGAGAGGCCGCCGCCTTTTTTGTTGATGCCTTTATTATTAGATAACGCACCACCAATGGTTACTTTTGTCCTAACTTGACTGCCGCTGACACCCACGACTTGAAGCTGCACGCGTCCATCATCGAGCAGCAGGATATCGCCTGTTGAAACGTCGTCTGGTAGCGCTTTATAGTCGAGGCCGACCGCATCTTTATCTCCTTGTCCTGCGGGTAATGCACTGTCTAGGGTAAAAATGTCGCCGATGTTGAGTTGTACTTTGCCTTCCTTAAAGGTTGATACACGAATTTTAGGCCCTTGAAGGTCGCCCAAAATAGCCACATGTGTGCCGAGCTTAGCGGCGATATTGCGCACGCGAGTGGCACGCTGGCGATGATCGTCGGCTGTGCCGTGGGAAAAGTTCATGCGTACGACGTTCACGCCAGCTTCGAGAATAGATTCAAGTACACCCGGTTTGTCGGTTGAAGGCCCAAGTGTTGAAACAATTTTTGTTCTTCTTTGGATGGCAGTCATTCGGTTCTCCTTGATATGAATCTGCGCAGTGTCAGTCGCGCTCCGACGTACACCGTGTTGTCTAGCGAGTGAAACGTGTCGATACGCTTAAGTATATACCCGCGTTCGCATCTCGTTTTGTAAATGGCCGATGAGCGCTGTTTAAGCGTGAGAAGCGTGATTTGAGACATAATTATTTACGCAAAAAAATACAATGTGATTTGTGACTAAGCGTCCGCTATTTGATTCGGAACACAAACAAACATGTTTATACGTGACCCTTGTCACGGCGATTCATCAAAGCTCTTCACAATTACTTCGCAAAGTAAAAAAATTACCAGGTTATTGATATTCGGAGCACTCTATGTACATGGCTCAACCTGGCCATATTGATCACATCAAGCAGGTCAATGCTGGCCGTGTATATAAACTCATTGATCAAAAAGGTCCTATTTCTCGAATAGATCTCTCGAAGCAAAGTGAGCTTGCCCCGGCGAGTATCACCAAAATCACTCGTGAGCTCATCGAGGCGCACCTGATCCACGAAACGACGGTGCAAGAGGCGACCAGTCGTGGCCGACCAGCGGTTGGCTTACAAGTCAATAACGAAGGCTGGCAGTTTCTCTCTATGCGCTTAGGGCGTGGTTACCTCACCATCGCACTGCACGAACTTGGTGGCGATGTGTTGATCGACACGAAAATCGATATTCACGAAGTAGACCAAGACGACGTACTAGCACGCCTTCTGCATGAGATTGATGAATTTTTTCAAACCTATTCTGATCAGCTCGATCGCGTTACCAGTATTGCGATTACTCTGCCAGGTTTGGTGAATTCGGAACAGGGCGTGGTATTACAGATGCCGCACTATAATGTTGAGAATTTACACTTAGGGCCTGAAATCTATAAAGCCACTGGCTTACCGGTTTTTATTGCCAATGACACCCGAGCATGGGCGCTGGCCGAAAAGTTGTTTGGACATTCACAAGAAAACGAAAACTCGGTCTTGATCTCAATACACCATGGTTTAGGTGCAGGCATTGTGCTCGATGGCCGCGTTTTACAAGGGCGTCACGGTAACATCGGTGAACTTGGGCATATTCAAATCGACCCGAACGGTAAGCTCTGTCACTGTGGTAACCGAGGCTGTCTAGAAACCGTCGCCAGTTCACAGGCGATCCGCAATGAAGTCAGTGAGCGTATCGCGCAAGGCGAGCCCTCATCGTTGGCTGAAATTGAAGAAATTTCGGTTGAGGATATTTGTGAAGCCGCCGCGAATGGCGATCCTTTGGCTGTCGACGTGGTAGAAAAGCTTGGCCGCTATTTAGGCTCAGCGATTGCGATAGTGATCAATCTATTTAACCCTGAGAAAGTGCTTATCGGCGGGGTCATCAACCAAGCGAAAGCGATCCTCTATCCTGCGATTCAAACCTGTATCGAAGAGCAGAGTCTGCCTGTTTATCATCAAGATTTAGAGCTGGTTGAGTCTCGTTTTTATAAACAGGCGACAATGCCAGGCGCTGCTTTGATTAAACAAGCACTCTACGATGGCTTGCTATTAATGAAGGTTATCGAAGGATAATGCTTTCTTAGCAGTAGCTCTCCTTTATCTTTGCAATAAACCCATATAATCTTAAACGATATATGGGTTTATTTTTTTATCTTAGTCTTGCGATAGACTATTTTTGTTATATCTACACTGGTTGAGAAATAGTATGTCTGGAGTTTTAAATACCGTCGACCAACGAACAAATTTGGTGGGTGAAAACCGCCTAGAGTTGTTGTTATTCAGCCTCAACAGCAGACAACTATTCGCGATTAACGTGTTTAAAGTCCGCGAAGTGATTAAAGTTCCGCCACTGACTAAGATGCCTGGCTCGCACCATCACATTACCGGAGTGGCTTCGTTGCGTGGAGTATCGGTGCCTATCATTGATTTGCGTGCGGCGATTGGTTTCCCACCTTCCCGGTTAGAAAATCAGGAAGAAAACCTCATCATCACTGAATATAACCGCACTATTCAGGGGTTCTTGGTTGGTCAAGTGCGAAATATCGTCAATACCGCATGGACCGAAATTCAGCCGCCGCCGAAAACGGCCGGACGCGCCAACTACCTGACCGCGATCACTCAAGTCAAAGACGGGAAACAAAGTGAGATCGTCGAAATAATTGATGTCGAAAAGGTGTTGGCACAAATTATCGATTATGACATTTCAATTTCTGAAGGGGTATTGGACCAAGATCTTGTCAATGAAATGGTGGGGCGTAATGTCCTAATCGTCGATGACTCGTCTACGGCGCGTGCTCAAGTACGTGGAACACTTTCCCAACTTGGTTTGAACATTATTGAATGTGAAGATGGTCTTGAAGCGCTCAAGTTACTCAAATCTTGGTGTGACGAAGGAAAAAATGTGGTCGAGGACTTGCTGCTGATGATCACTGACGCTGAAATGCCGGAAATGGATGGCTACAAGCTGACCCATGAAGTTCGTAGCGATCCAAGAATGAAAGATCTGTTTGTCACTCTCAATACTTCACTCAGTGGTAGTTTTAATGAAGCCATGGTGAAGAAAGTCGGCTGTGATCGATTTATTTCCAAGTTCCAGCCAGATCTCTTGGTCGAGGTCGCACAAGATAGATTGAGAGATGTGCTCAGCTAACAGGGTTAGATTCTAAAGAGAGCTTCGGCTCTCTTTTTTATTAATGGAAATCTCTCGATTTACTAGTCAGTCCATGCAGTTTATCGCTTATGTCGACAAGTCGTCCGGCAATCACGTGTTGTACTTCGCCTTCTTTCTCCAAAATCCCTTTTACTTGCAATATTTTCGCGGTCAGATAAGCCTCTTTCTGCGCGCGAGCGGTCGCTTTCCAAACTACAACATTAATATTTCCGGTATCGTCTTCGAGAGTAAAAAAGGTCACTCCGGCAGCGGTGCCAGGAGATTGTTTGCCGGTGACTACGCCGGTGACCGTCACCAAAGCTTTATCGCGCTGCTGGGCTAAGTCTCGTAACCGGGTAAAACGGCCGAGCATACCCGCTTCATCCAGTAATGTAATGGGGTGCTTGGCGAGTGAGAGGCCGGTTGAGGCATAATCTTCTAGGAGAGTCTGGCTTTCGCTTGGCGGGCGAAGCGCTGGTTGTGGCGTCTCTTCAAGCTGCTGAAATAACGGTAACTCTGAGAGCGTGTCCATCATTGCCCAGCGGGTTTGGTAACGATTGTCGCTGAAACTATGCATTGCATTCGCTGAGGCTAGCAGCTCAATATCTCGACGTGTTAGACCGCATTGCTTGAGCTGGTTGATGTGCTGAAATGCTCCACCCTGACGAGCTCGCAGCAGCTGTTTGGCGCTCTGCTGGCTTAACCCTTTAATTTGGCGAAGACCAAGTCGAATCGACCATTGACCTGGTTCGCCTACTACTTGGTGGTGGTAGCCTGATGCGTTGACACAAATGGGCAGGATAGAGACCTTATGACGCTGCGCATCTTGGATGAGTTGTGATGCGCTGTAAAACCCCATAGGGAGGCTATTCAGTAACGAGGTGTAAAAGATATGAGGATAGTAATACTTTAACCATGCAGAGCAGTAGGCAAGCACCGCAAAGGAGGCTGAATGACTTTCAGGAAAGCCATATTCACCAAAACCGAGAATCTGGTCAAAAATACGCTCGGCAAAATCTAATTGATAACCGCGACTGAGCATACCGTCGATCAGTTTGGTCTTGAACTTGACTAGATCGCCGTTTTTTTTCCAAGCCGCCATCGCCCGGCGTAATTGATCTGCCTCACCTCCGCTAAAGCCAGCGGCAACCATCGCCAGTTTTATTACTTGCTCTTGAAAAATAGGCACGCCCATAGTGCGCTCAAGCACCTGTTCGACTTCCTTAGAAGGGTAGGTGACAGGCTCAATACCATCACGACGTTTTAAAAACGGATGCACCATATCGCCTTGAATCGGACCTGGGCGAACAATGGCAATTTGCACCACTAAGTCATAGTAGGTTTTGGGCTTGAGTCTCGGTAGCATGCTCATCTGAGCGCGCGACTCAATCTGAAACACCCCCACGGTATCGGCCTGTTGAATCATGCGATAAACCTTAGGATCGTCTTGCAGGCGGGTAATATCGGCAATGGAGAGCGAGCGCTGGTGGTGGTGCGCGATCAAAGCAAAACATTTACGAATCGCAGTGAGCATTCCTAGGGCCAACACATCAACTTTGAGGAGCTTGAGCGCTTCTAAGTCGTCTTTGTCCCATTGGATCACTGTCCGGTCAGCCATTGCGGCGTTCTCGATTGGGACCAGCTCGTAGAGTGGCCCAGCGGCAATAACAAAGCCCCCTACATGTTGAGAAAGGTGACGAGGAAAGCCGAGTAATTCATCAACCAGGTGGATAAATTGTTCACCTTTGAGTGAATCTGGCTCAAGCCCGAGTTGCACGATTTGCGACTGCCAGCCTTGCGTACGGTCGCGGCGGTTCACATTTTTAATAAAATAGTCGAGTTGACTCTCTTCGATGCCAAGCGCTTTGCCGACATCGCGTACGGCACTTTTGAAGCGATACGAAATCACCGTCGCGGCTAGAGCCGCTCTCTCTCGGCCGTATTTTTGGTAGATATATTGAATCACTTCTTCGCGGCGTTCATGCTCAAAATCGACATCAATATCGGGCGGCTCATCGCGTTCCTTGCTAATAAAGCGTTCGAATAACACTGAAATTTGTCTTGGATCGACAGAGGTAATTTCAAGGCAATAGCACACCACAGAATTGGCAGCGGAGCCTCGCCCTTGATAGAGAATGCCTTGCTGTTTGGCAAACATCACTATGTCGTGAATGGTTAAAAAATAAAATGGGTAATTGAGTTCTTCTATTAGCGCTAGCTCTTTATCTATGGTGGCTTGAATCTCGGCAGGCACGCCTTGTTTAAACCGTGTCTGTTTGCCTTTTTCGACCAGCGCTTTTAGGTAACTGATTGGTGTATAGCCATCAGGGACGAGCTCGCTGGGGTATTCATATTGCAGTTCACTCAAGCAGAAACGGCAACGCTGAGCAATATTCACGCTTTCTTGGCGCCACTCTGGTTTGAATAGCTTGGCCAACTTTTCTTGGCTGCGAAGACAGCGTTCGCTATTGGTCAGTCGCTTTTCCGCAAGTTCTTCAACGGTGCAACCATGTTTGATGGCGCTTAACGTGTGCTGAAGGGGAAGACGTGTTGCGGTGTGCATCAAAACCCCACCACAGGCGGTGATGGGTAAACCCAGTTCGCGAGCTAAGCGTTGGCAATGGGTGATATACGCGTGATCATCGGCGGCTAAGTGTCGCTGTAAGCCGATCCATAAGCGGTGATTATGGTGCTGTGTTAGCCACAGCCCCCATTGGTCATCACTGCGAGTATGGCTAGGTAACCAGAGCAACAAGCAGTGTTTAATCGACATTAAATCCCACTCAGACAACTGGTAAGCGCCTTTATCACAGCGACGGCGCGCATTGGTAATGATACGACAGAGTTCCGCATAAGCCGCCCGATTAGGACAAAGTAGCACCACTTGGCACTGTGAGTTGAGCCAAAACATGCTGCCAATAATCAGGTTGATATTGAGTTGCTGCTGTTGGATGGTGCTATACGCCCTAACGACCCCAGCGACTGAACACTCGTCGGTAATCGCTAGTGCGCGATAACGTAAAAAATCCGCCTGTAAAATCAGCTCTTGAGCGTGAGAGGCGCCAGTCAAAAACGAAAAATTACTTTGGCAGAACAGTTCTGCATAAGCCATCAGTCTCTCCTAATTAACTGAACAAACCGTGGACAAACCAATGCTGGTTTTGGTTGCGAAACACCCATAGCCAGCGCCCTTCACAACTGCGAGCAATAAAGTAATCGCGGGTGATATCGTCACCGTCCCACCAACCCGCCACAATACGCTCCGGCCCTAATTGGAACTGGACTTGTTCCGTTAAGGGCTGTGGCTGAGCGAGAAGAAAAGTAGGGCGTAGCCGCTGTGTGGCAGTTGGGGGCGGTATTGATTGGGTAGGTTCACACAGTAATGTGGCTTTTTCTGGTCGTGGGTCATGGTTGGGGGCGATTTTGCATACCTGATCGTTGCCGAGCTTGGCCTGCAGTAACCCGATCAGTTCAAGTTCACTCTGCGCCTCTTGCTGGCCATTAAATAGGTCTGGGCTATTCGACTCTAACTCCCCTCCACGTATTAAGCGCAATGTTAATCCTTGAACGGGTGCCTCTAGTTGCAGTGATTCCATGGTGAGTTGGCATAAGGTCATCCAGCGCGTCGCAAGGTAGTCACCACTGGCAGAGTAGAAGCGCAGTGAAGCATCGGCGTGATCGCGTTGTTCAAGTATCAACTCCAGTTCGTATGCTACGTGATTGCGCAGGGTAAGAAACGCTTCCAATTGATCTAACAACGTCCGCAGTGGTTTTTCGAGCCACTGAATAGTTTCGATATCGAACAGTAGCTCTCGATAGCGTTCAAATTGCTCGGGTGGATGATAGAAGTCGATAGGATGTTTAAATTGCCCCATTAAGCGCCCAATATAGTTGACCAGCTCAATATCAAAGCGGCGTGCAAGCTCTGGCATCGGCGTCGCGAGGAGATCGCTTAATTTATCAATGCCGACCCGTTGTAGTGTATCAATCTGCTTACTGGTTAACTCCGTGGCACTGAGAGGAAAGCGGCCGACTTTTTTAATCAGCTGCTCCTTATCCAGCGTAATGTGATTTGTGGCCGATTTAGCGAGCAACATCGCCGAGAGCGGAGAAAAGCCACTGGCATAGTGGTAATTGAGATCCAGAGATTTAAGGTGCCGCGACACCTTTTGCCAATAAGTGGTTATGTCACCATAGAGTGACAGCATATTGGTGACTTTAAGTAACACACCCTGAGGGGGAAATAGGCCGATATCAGAGGTCACCATATATAGCCACTGAGCGATATTGAGCAAGGTTTGCTGCTCTGTCTCGGCATCATAGGGGTGAACTTGTAAATTATGACACAGGGCACTGGCGCTGCCTAACCCCATGCCGACTTGGATACCTTGCTGCTGTGCTAAGAGATTGCACTGCACAATCCTAAATTGTTGGTTGTCGACAATCGCGATCGGTAAGTTTTGCTGCTCGGTAAACAGGGCGTCGAGCTGCAAGGTGGCAAAGTGAAGGTAGATCCAACTGTGCATAATTAACCTTGTTGACGAAGCGGGAAAGGGATCACCACTGGGTTTTGTGGTCGCAGAGTCAAACTTGGCCATTGTGAGCCCAATTCGACCACAAAGCTGCCTTGCGGCCAGCCGCCTTTACGTTTGGTAATGGTGACTTCAATACCCAATGCGTGCGGTAGCAAGGTCATACTTAAGCTAACAGGCAGCGAAAATAGGCTCTTATTCGCGGTTTTAAATAAGAACTGCAAGCTGTGACCATATTCACTCGCGATTTGCAGTCGTCGAGCTTGATGCACTTCAAGTTCGGGATGCCACAGCAATACATTGCTACACGCACCAGAGCGTAGGCACTGCTCTGCTGCCCATAATGCTTGCTTATCGCTTTTCGGATAGATAATCAGTAGTTGGTTGCAATCCAATCCTTCATTCGCCAGTTGTTCAGCACATAAATAGCCAGGAGGCTGAATAAAGACCGATAAACGTTGCTGACTGGTGATTTTCAGGTGTGGTAGCAATAAGCGTAGCTCCCCAATGCCGGTTGCCCCTTGCAGTTCAACCACGCCATGCTTTGGAAAGCCGCCTTGTAATTTACGATCAAGAAGATCGTAGCCAGTCGGGTTATGCTCTGCTGACTCAGGGGTTTGACTACCTTGCCAAAGCCATTGTTTCTGCTTAAGAGTTTCGATTAATTCATACATAACAAAATACCTGTATATATGTACAGTATAATTAATTATCTATGATCAGCAAGGAGAGAAAAGATCGAGTGGAAACAAAAACGCCTTGTGTTGGCTAAAAGCTGACACAAGGCGTTGTTATTTATAAAAAAGGTTTAGCGGCTATTTTTTCGGTTGCGCATCAATACACTGACCATTGATGGTTTGACCTTCCGGCGCCATCAAGTAGAGATACAGCGGCATGATCTGTTGTGGCGTTTTGAGCAACTCGGTATCTTCGGCAGGGTAGGCTTTAGCACGCATCGCGGTGCGAGTAGCGCCAGGGTTAATCGCGTTAACACGAATCTTGGTGTCGCTGAGTTCATCGGCGAGGACTTGCATCATGCCTTCAGTGGCAAATTTAGACATTGCGTAGGTGCCCCAGAAAGCACGGCCGCTATGGCCCACTGTCGACGAGGTGAAGATAATCCGTGCATCGTCCGATTTATGCAAAAGTGGCAGCAGTGCTTGGGTCATCAAAAACTGCGCTTTAACATTCACCTGCATGATGTCGTCGTACGTGTCTTCACCAATTTGATCAAATGGGCTGATCACGCCAAGTAAGCTGGCATTGTGGAGTACGCCGTCTAAACGACCAAATTGCCCTTCAATGGTGTCGGCCATATCGAGGTAATTTTGTTTGGTCGCGCCTTTCATATCGAGCGGAATGATCGCAGGTTGCGGGTAGCCCGCCGCTTCAATTTCATCATAAGTCTGTTCCAGTTTTTTCACGGTACGACCGAGTAGAATCACAGTCGCACCATGCTCGGCGTAAGAGAGTGCCGCTTGTTTACCGATGCCTGCTCCTGCACCTGTGACGAGAATGACTTTACCTTTTAGGGCATCTGAAGAAACAGCATATTCCACGATGTGTATCCTTTTGTAATGATCTGCTTTATGAATCCATAAGTTGGTGGTTACAATACACTAATTCGCACATGAGAGGATAACCACATTGGAATTTTTATTAGACTATGGGCTGTTTTTGGCCAAGATTGTGACTGTCGTAGTCGCGATTATCGCGATTTTAGTGATAGCGAAAGCAGTAGGCGGCAAGAGTGGTGCGGCGAAAGGCGAACTGGAAATCATCAACCTAACCGAGCAGCACAAGCAGACGGTAGAGCAGCTTGAACACCACCTGCACGACAGCGCGTTTATTAAAGCGCGTGACAAAGCCGAGAAAAAGCTCGACAAAGAGAAAAACAAAACCCGCGAGAAAGAAATTAAGCAAGCGGCGAAACAGGGCGACTTAGAGAGCAAACGCGAACCACACCTGTTTGTGCTCGACTTTAAAGGCAGCATTGATGCCAAAGAGGTTGCGTCGCTACGTGAAGAAGTGACCGCGATTCTAGCTGTGGCGCGTGAAGGCGATGAGGTGCTACTGCGCCTTGAGTCTGGCGGCGGTATGGTGCACGGCTACGGCTTGGCATCGTCGCAACTCGATCGCATTAAAGCCGCAGGCCTGACCTTGACGATTGCGGTGGATAAAGTCGCGGCCAGTGGCGGTTACATGATGGCCTGTATCGCCGATAATGTTGTCTCGGCGCCGTTTGCGATTGTCGGCTCGATTGGTGTGATTGCCCAACTTCCTAACTTTAATAAAGTACTGAAAAAATACGACATTGAGTATGAGCAGCTCACTGCAGGGGAATACAAACGTACTCTGACTATGTTTGGCGAAAACACCGATAAAGCACGCGAAAAATTTAAACAAGAGTTGGAAGAAACCCATGGCCTGTTTAAGAATTTTATTCGTGACCACCGCCCAGATCTGGACTTGGATAAAGTCGCCACTGGCGAGCACTGGTTTGGTACTCAAGCACACGAGCTGGGTTTAGTCGATGAAATTAAAACCTCAGACGACATTGTCGTGGAAGCGTGCAAAGACAAAACCGTATTGGCGATTCATTACGTTGAGAAGAAAAAACTGGCGTCTAAACTGGCAGGCATTGCCGGCGAAGCCGCAGACAACGTGCTGATGAAGCTGATCGATCGAGGCCAACGGCCGATTGTTTAGCGAGTCTGTATAAAAAAAAGGAGCCTGACTAAGGCTCCTTAACACACCATCATAGGGGGGAGGTGTTAACTGAAAATGGCGAACAATGTTGGCTATAACTTCCCTTCACTGCCACACATATAAATCTTATCCATCACGACTTGTTTCATCGCCGCTTTGCCCGGGGTGATGTACTTACGTGGATCGTTAGCATCTGGGTTTTCACAGAAGTGCTGTTTGACCGCATTTGAAAACGCGATTTTCAGCTCAGTCGCGACATTGACTTTGCACACACCTAGCTCAATACAACGGCGCACCATCTCCTCTGGCACGCCAGACGCGCCGTGCAGCACCAGTGGAATATCGACCACCGAGCGGATTTTCTCTAAGCGTGCAAAATCTAACTTGGGCTCTGCTTTATAAAGACCGTGCGCGGTACCAATTGCGACGGCCAGGGAGTCGATACCAGTGCGGCGGACAAACTCTGCAGCGGAAGCGGGGTCGGTCATCAGGGCGTCAGCAGAGTCGACAATCAAGTCATCTTCCTGTCCTCCCAAGCGGCCGAGTTCGGCTTCAACGCTGGCATCGTAGCGATTACAGTACTCGACCACAGAACGAACGATGTCGATGTTTTGATCGAACGCATGGTGAGAGCCATCAATCATCACTGAGCGGATACCGTGTTCGACTTTATTGCGGATGTCTTGCAAGTCTTCATGGTGGTCAAGATGCAGCACTAATGGAATCGAGTGTTTGTGCGCCGCTTCTTTGCAGATGCTGATCAGATAATCGGTGCCGGCGTAGTCGTACGTGCCTGGTGTGCCAGCCAAAATGACGGGTGAGCCCATTTCCGATGCGGTTTCGACAATCACTTGCACTGTCTCTAAGTTATGAATATTAAATGCTGGTACAGCGTAACCACCTTGTTGAGCACGTTTAAGCATTTCGCGAGAAGAGATTAGATACATAAAGCCTCCTGACTGGATACTGCGTCGCAATCGAATACGAGACGTCCGTTAACCCAAGTCTTTGCAATTGAGAAATCTGAGTGAATCGCCACCATGGAAGCGCGTTTGCCCACTTCCAGAGTGCCGAGTTGATGTTGTAAATTGAGTGAGTGCGCAGGCGTTAACGATGCCATCAACCACGCTTGTTCGAGTGGCAAATTGAGCCAGTTCTGAATATTGGCGACGGCGTTGAGTAAAGTCAGTGTGCTGCCCGCAAGGCCACCGGTATTTGTGGTGACTACGCCGCCTTTCATTTCTACGGTGTACTCGCCAAGGGTATAGTGCCCGTCAGGCATGCCCGCGGCGCACATGGCGTCGGTGATCAAGGTCATGCGCGTGCCGCAGCAGCGGTGGGCAACATCAATTGCCCCAGGGTGCACATGATGGCCATCGGCGATCATTTCGACGTAACTATTGGGATGACACAAGCCTGCGCCCACGACGCCGGGGTCTCGGTGGTGGAGTCCGCGCATGCCGTTGTAGCAATGTACGATGCCGCTCGCACCCGCATCGAGCGCTTGTTGGACTTGGTCATAGCTGGCATCGGTATGGCCTAACATGACCTTAATACCTTGTTTCTTTAAGTAGCGGATGGCGCTTAGCGCGCCCCGTTTTTCTGGAGCAAGGGCCAAGGTGATTAGCTGGTTATCACTGTATGAAATCCACTGATCTAGCTCTTCAACAGATAGCTCTCTAAACCATTCGATAGGATGAGCGCCGCGATGTTTCTCGGTGAAATAAGGCCCTTCCAAATATGCGCCAAGAATTTCAGCGCCTTGTACGCCGCGCTGTTTGCTTTTGGCAACTTGCTGCAGCGCTGCGCGAATTTTACTGACTGGCGCTGTCACCGTTGTGGCAACAAACGCGGTGACCCCTTGGCTGGCAAAAAAGCAAGACATGGCGTCTAAGCTGCTGTGCTCTGCATCCATCACATCACAGCCTTTTGCACCGTGCACATGGGTGTCAATTAAGCCCGGCATCAGGCTGACTTGGCCTAAATCGGTATAATCGTCGTACTGCTGTGGGTCAAAAGGTGCAATGGCGTCAATGGTGCCATCAACAACAGTGACCACGGCGTCATCTAGCCAATGCTCGCCGTGCAATACCCTTTGGGCTCGGTAGCGAAGAGGTTCAGATACCATCATGTTCTTCCACTATCGCTGCGTTCTCTTTCACTGCCATTTCAGCCGCGAGTGAGGTGATTCCGCGATGACCACATTCAACCGCTTGGTCTCGAAACTCGATAAGAGTGAGCTCGTCGCGCTCGAGCAGCATTTCGGCTGCCATTTGTAGATTGGTGCCGGTCACGACTTGAATATCCTCGCGCTCTTGGCTGAGTAGCGATGCGGTACGAAAAGGAGTGCCACCGAGCAGATCCGTAAGAAAAACCACCCCTTCGCCGGAGTCGAGATTTTGTATCGCTTGGCGCATCTGCGCTTCAAGTTGCTGCGTGGTGGACTGTTCAGGAAAGTCCAATGCGATAAATTGTTGCTGTTCGCCAATCACTTGGTGAATCGCTTTCTCAATGCCCGATGCAAACCCACCGTGGCCAGAAAGAATTACTGCAATCATGTTTTTATCCTTATAGGGGCTGACTTAACAGCCCCAATACTGCGTGTGGAAGTAAAGGTTATAGGAAGCCCATAAAGCGACCAGCCACACCAAGAATGACCGTGATACCGATAAGCTTGAGTGGGCTCCAGCCGCGTTTCACCAAGGCGTACATCGTAAGGGTGTAAACCAGAGGTAAAAACGCTGGCATCAACTTGTCGATAACATCGCCCTGTAGTTTCACCACGGCGTCGCCTGCGGTGATTTCAGCGGTTGTAGATAGGCGTACGTAAGTGGCAACCAATGCGCCAATCACCGTCATACCGACCATCGAAGCCGCGTGTCCGACTTTCTTGGTGTTGGCCTTGATGACCGGAATCGCCGCCACCCCCATTCGGTAGGCGTAGTGCGCAAGACCAAAGCGCAGACCAAAGTGCACCGCGTTAAACAGCACGAAGAAGAACACCGCGCCCATAATGGAGCCTTGCAGAGCTAAGTCAGCGCCGATGCCCCCACAGATTGGCAGTAGCGTGAGCCAAAACATGGCGTCACCGATACCGCCCATGGGCGCACCTACGGCAATCTTGGTGCTTTGGATACTGTTGATGTTTTGCTTTGAGCGCTCCATCGCCAGTACGATGCCCATAACGAATGTCACCAAGAACGGGTGAGTGTTGAAGAAACCCATATGGCCTTGCATCGCTTTGGACAGATCTGCCTTGTTGGTATGGATTTTCTTCAGTGCTGGGATCAGGCCGTACAGCCAACCGGAGGCCTGCATACGTTCGTAGTTGAAAGACGCTTGCAATAAGAGTGAACGCCATGCCATTCGGTTGATGTCGGCTTTGGTTAACTCTGCGCCAATCTCTTTGTTCTCGTATTCGTCAGAAGACACCCCGGGTGCAGGTTGCACATCAGCGTTTTGTCCACGTAGGTCGAGTTCATTACTTACATTAGATACCATCTTCAAAGTCCTCTGCTGATGCTGTTACTGGGGTGGGTTCTGATTTGCGCATAAAGTCGATAATCGCCATCGCAGTCGCTGCGGCAGCAATCGCGAGGATGGGTAGCTGGATCCACGCTGCGGCGACAAAGCCAAGGATGAAATAAGGGATGTATGCGTTCTTCATCATGATTTTCATTAGTACGGCAAAACCAATCGCTGGCATGATGCCACCGGCGACGCCTAAGCCGTCGATGAGGTCTTTGGGTAAGACTTCAACGATTTTTCCAGCGTGCTCAGCACCAAGATAGACAGGTAAAAAGGCGCACAAGAAGTAGAACGTCCCGAGTACGGCAAGAGCCGTGTAGTTGACACGTTCAATGCCGTCGGTGTCGGCGGCTTGTGCATATTCATCACACTTAGACATCACGGCGGACATTGCCGAGAAGAGTAGGGTGATACCCATTTGAACCGCGACCGCGAATGGCACCGCGACACCAACCGCGACATTGGGCTCGACTTGCGTGGTAATCGCAAACGCCGTTCCGACTATGGTACCTATGATGACATTGGGCGGCTGCGCTCCTGCGAGAGGGGCGAGGCCCATCCAGATCAGCTCTAGAGTACCGCCGACCAAAATACCAGTTTGCAAGTCGCCTAAAATAAGACCGACAAGTGGACCGAGTACTACGGGACGGTGGAAGTGGGTGAGACCGTTAAATAAATCTAGGCCGGCGAAGAAGGCTAAAATGCCGAGCATCAAGGCCTGAAATAGTCCTATTTCCATGATTGGTGTCCTTAATATTTAGATAAGAGTAAAGAGGTCTGTTGCGCTTTCAGTGGGCACGCCCTGGATCGTGCAAGCCACACCTCGCGCTTTTAATTGTGCAAACTCCGCCAGGTCGTCAGAATCCACTGACACCGTTTTGGCGATCTGTTTTTTACCTTCCACGTAGTGCATGTTACCTACGTTGATATTGCTAATTGGTACGCCCCCTTCCACCAATTGGCGGAAGTCTTTTGGCGTGCGGCATACCAATAGAATACGTTGACGGTCAGCGGCTTTATGAATGGTGTCTATGGTTTTCTGTACGCTCCAAAATCGGATCGCGATACCGTCGGCGAGCACCATTTCCATCAAGTGCTGTTGAATGGAATCTTCCGCCACTTCGTCGTTGACGACGACGATGATATTTGCGTTGGCAAAACCTACCCATTGCACACCGACTTGTCCGTGCACAAGGCGCTCATCAATGCGACTTAAAACAATATTTGGCATGGTTTATTCCTTTTAAAATGAGTAATTGAATGGGTAGATGGTGACACCTTGCACCACACGGTTAACTTCACCTGTCGGGCACGGGTTATCCGGCCCTAGTCCCAATTGGAGTGACTTTTCAAATGCCAACATTTGGCAGAACAGAATGAATGGGAAACAGAGCCATGGGTCACCTAAACCAAGTTGGCCGAGCTCGAATACATCGTCTTCACTCATGGCAATTTCGCTGATCGCGATGTGCGCGAGCGTTTGGTTGTCACGACGGATCTCATGAAACAGATCCAAATCGTACTGACGGGTGTAGCGGTCACTGGAAAGCAGTTGAATCACGAGGGCCTGTTCGTTGATGGAAAACTTTGGCCCATGGCGAAAACCCAAAGAAGAGTCGAAAGTGGTCATTACTTTGCCCGCGCTCAGCTCCAATGATTTCAGAGAGGCTTCACGGGCGAGTCCGGCAAAACCGCCGCTGCCTAGAACCACCAAACGTTGGTAAGGCAGAGACGCAAGGGATTTGATGCTCGCTTGCCACTGTTCAATTTTGGCTTCACATAATGTGGCGGTGGCGCTGATTTGGCGTTGCCACTGCTGCGGTGTTCCACCACCCAGCAGCGTCAACGTTGACATCAACATACAGCTAAAGCTTGAGGTCATAGCGAAGCTTTTATCGTTTGAGCCTTCTGGCATCAGCAGGCAGCGAGCATTGTTGGCGTTTTCTGCATGACGAGAGAGCTCACCCTCGCCGTTACAGGTCAAAAAGAGGTGGTAGCACTCTTCAACTAATTGATCGGCCAGCGCGACAGCGGCAACACTCTCTGGGCTGTTACCCGAACGAGCATAGGAGACCAAAAGCGTTGGGCGGCTCGGGTCTAAATATTGCTCGGGGTTTGAGACCAAATCGGTGGTCGGAATCGACTCTACTTGAAAACGTAATCCTGCTTGGATAAAGGGCGCTGCGGCGTCTCCGACAAAGGCAGACGTTCCGGCGCCAGTTAGGATGATGCGCAGATCTTGGCGCGCGAGTATTGGGTCAATAAAGGCGCTCAATTGGTCATAGCCCTGTTCAAGTAGGGTTGCGAGCGCACGCCATAGATGCGGCTGGTGGCTGATTTCTCGCGCGGTGTGGATACCGTTGCACTGCTCTAACCAAGAGCACTCATAGCCTAAAAAAGCAGTCATTGAATTGTCTCCTTTTGCGCCACTGCGTTGGAATAACAGGCTTTGGAGTACACCTCGGTGACTTCCATGATCTTGTGCATCACAATTTCAGCGGGCAGATTTTGAATTTTATGTTGAGAGATAGCCTTAGCTTGATTTGGCAAATATTGGCTAAGGAGAGTCACGGGCAACGGCTTAGCAAGCAGGTTGTCAAACAGGGCTTGCTGAGCCGCTTTCACTTCTGGGTGCGTCCAGTAGTAGCGAATGCGGTCACTCAAGCTGTAGCTGCAATCTAAAAACTGTTGGTGTCCTTTGCTCGAATAGTGTGAGCGCCAGTAGTTAGGTTGCTCATGCATAACCTGTTCGATGGTGTCGCGCAGGTGAGAGGCGTGATGCGTCCCAAGCCACTCTTTTTCTGCTCGGTCTAAGCCGTAAAGGGCTTCACGCAAGGCAAAGGTTAAAGCCGGACCAACTTTTAATATTGCAAAGTGGTCACGCACCAGCTGGTGATAAGCGGGTGGGTTTTGGTAATCGGTAGAGTGCGCTTCAAACACCATGTTTGGCTGGTGTTCAACAAGTTGGCTTAACGCCTGAGCTTTGGCACTGTCGTAGTGGTGGACGTGATGGTGGTCAAACTCGACGCCGGGTTGAACGACCAAGCCGATCACGCGTGACCATACGTTAGCGATTCCGATATCGCTCAAAGCCTGGTGATGGGCGTTTAAGGTTGCCAGGGCTTGTTCGGGTTTGGTGACTTCGATGCCTTCGTCTGCAAGTGATTCCAGCGCACCGCCAGGGGTAGGCACTTCGGTACCGATGACGTAAACAGGCGCTTCTCCACCTGTTTGTTGCCAAGCACTTTCGGCCACTAGGCAAAGCTGCGCTGCG
Source organism: Vibrio sp. JPW-9-11-11 (assembly GCF_013369335.1). Classification (GTDB taxonomy): domain Bacteria; phylum Pseudomonadota; class Gammaproteobacteria; order Enterobacterales; family Vibrionaceae; genus Vibrio. The sequence goes on along the minus strand of NZ_SZQJ01000005.1, from coordinate 677,757 downwards.
CGTTCTGCCATAATGGTTTCACTCAATGGCAGTTGGTCATCGGCGCAAGGCATAGAGCAGTCAAGATGGATTTTCTTAAAGCCGGCGCAGACATAGTCGTGAATCATCTGGGCGGAATATTCCATCGCTTGTGTCACGCTAAGATGTTGCCAGCAGTTTGGACCTAAGTGGTCACCGCCTAACACTATGTTGTCGACTGGAAAGTTGAGGCTGCTCGCGAGCTGGAAAACAGAGTAAGCAAAGTCTTGCGGCGTCATGCCGGTGTAGCCGCCAAATTGGTTGACCTGATTAGATGTCGCTTCAATCAACACCAACTGGTTGTCATTGGCTGCTTGTTTGATCGCCGCTTCAAGCACGAGTGGGTGCGCAGAGCAAACGGAATAAATTCCCTTGGTATGTCCTTGTTTGTGTTGTTCGATAAGCGAAAGTAACGACTTCATGGCAAATCCTAGTTAATGGTTTGGTCAGCAAGAATGACTTCAACACCCATATCAAGCAGAGCCTGATGGGTGGCGTGGGGAATATTGCTATCGGTCACCAGAACGTCGATCTGGCTCGCTGGGCGGATCATGCAAAAGCTTTTGCGACCGAACTTGCTGGAGTCGGTCACTGCAATGACTTGTCTCGCGACATCGCACATGGCGCGGTTGATCTGTGCTTCATGGTTGTCTGGTGTGGTGATGCCTGATAGCAGGTCAAATCCATCGACGCCAAGGAACAACTTGTCGAATAAATAGGAGCGGATTTGCTGTTCGCCGTGGTGGCCAATCAGAGAACAAGACGCCCGACGTAAACTGCCACCGACCACGTGCAAGTCGATGTTCTCAATGCTGCTGAGTTGATAAGCGGTATTAAGTGCGTTGGTCATGACCACCAACTGCTGTTTTTCGGTGAGGTACTGAGGCATGAGGCCAATAGTGGTTCCTGAGTCTAAGATGATTGCCTCACCATCTTTCACCAAGGCGGCCGCCGCTTGAGCAATGCGCTGTTTCGCGCTTCGATTGAGTTGGTCTTTGCGGTACAAAGGCTGGTCGAAAGCAAAATTTGGATTAAGTGTTGCCCCGCCGTAACAGCGGAATACGCACCCTTCTTTCTCAAGTAAGTTGAGGTCATGGCGGATAGTGACAGCAGATACTTTGTACTGACTGGCAAACTCATCGACCTTGCCAGCGCCATGAGCACGAATGTGCGCCATCATGTGTTGTCTTCGTTCTGCACTTGTCATCACCAACTCCTCTTTCGCTACATTTCGGTTGTTGGATGAAATGTTTCGATTTCTTTTGATTGGTATTAAAGCAGGTGGCAGAAAAGGAAATTAAACGCGAGATCACATTCGCTTTTCTTTCGGTTTTAGCCATGAAAACCTTTCGTTTGGATGAAAGTGAAAGTCAATTCTTTCACTCTAAAACTGAAACGTCGTGCCGAAATGTGCATAAATAAAAGGATGGTTAACTTTTACAGTGAAAGTGGTCAGCAAATAGGAGAAAAAGTGGGGGTTTCGAAATGCAAACTGCGTGACTTCACAGTTTTTATATTTGGGTAAATAACTGGAGGTCTGAATGGGTTGTCAGGAAAGATATTTTCGAGTTGATAGATGAGGAAGTTGTCACTCCACACTATTCAACGATATGCACTTCTACGCCCAGTGCAGAGAGTTCTTCCACGTAGTCTTGAGGAATCCCGCTATCGGTGATCAGAGTGTTGAGTTGGTCTGGACGAGCGATTAGGCAAAAGCTTTGGCGATCAAACTTAGATGAATCGGTAATCGCAATGATGTTTTGTGCGGCTTCGACCATTTGGCGGTTGATGTCCGATTCACCTTGGTGCGGCGTGGTAACGCCAGCCAATTTGTCGAAGCCATCGACGCCCAAAAACAATTTGTTGAAACGGAAACCAGAGAGGAATGCTTCACCACTGGCACCGTGCAATGAGTAGGAATTTTTCCTCATTAGGCCGCCCGTGACCATGACTTCGATATTGGCTTGATTGGCGAGGTGGTAGGCAATGTTGATGCCATTGGTCATTACGGTAAGGTTACTTTTGTCTTTCAGATAGTAGGCAATTTGCTCTGTGGTGGAGCCGGAATCAAGGATGATCTTGTCGCCGTCTTGGATCAAAGACGCCGCGTATTGACCTAACTTGGCCTTGATATCGCTGTTGAGTTGCTTTTTGTCGTTGAGGGGTTTTTCGAACGCGAATTGAGAGTTAAGCAGCGCGCCACCATAGCAGCGAGTCACACAACCTTGGCGCTCTAACTGATTAAGATCACTGCGAATGGTGACTTCTGATACGCCATATTGCTCAGCAAAATAGGACACCTCACCTTTTTGGTGGGTCTGGATATAGTGCAGGATTTCGTTTCTGCGTTGAGCGGTTGAGAGCATGACGTTAGGTAATTAAGAATTCATGATGGCCACTTTAACCAAACGCGATTCGAAGTTAAATTTATTTAATTGAGACTTGGGCAAACGCTCAAATTAGTTTGTTAAATACAATCAACCCCACGCGTTGGTGGGGTTGGGAATCGCTATAAGCCGTTATTGAAGTTAAGCTTTTGGTTGAGTGTTGCTCGGCTTGCGGTTAGCAGGGCGACGACGTTTTTGGCCGTTGTTTGTCGCTGAGCTTTTCGTTTTACTGCTGCCCGCGTTACTGTCTGCGCGTTTGCCTTTATTCGCATTGTCGCTGCTGGCTTTGTTGTGACCAAAGTGACGCTTGTTTTTTCCCGCGGGTTTATGGCCGCGGGCATTGTCTCCAGAGCGTTGTCCATCGTGATGGCTCGCCTTTGGTTTTTTAGGCTTCTTAGGCTTGATTGGTCGAGTATTGAGTTTTGACTCGGGTAACTCGTTGACGGGCTTAAAGCCTTCTAGTTCAAAGCGAGGCAGCACTTGTTGAATCAAGCGTTCGATACCGAACAAATCATTAGCTTCGTCGGCTTCAACCAGAGAGATGGCTTTGCCAACTTCGCCCGCACGTCCAGTACGGCCAATACGGTGAACGTAGTCTTCAGACACATTGGGCAGTTCAAAGTTAACCACTTGTGGCAGCTGAGGAATGTCGATACCACGCGCCGCGATATCGGTCGCAACCAATACGCGCACTTCACCAGATTTAAACTCGGCTAGCGCACGAGTTCGCGCGCCTTGGCTCTTATTGCCGTGAATTGGCGCAGCGGTAATGCCTTCTTTGTTAAGGAATAAAGCCAGACGGTTCGCACCGTGCTTAGTACGACAAAAAACGAGAACCTGTTTCCAATCGCCATCTTGGATCAGTTTGACTAGCATCGGGGCTTTTTTGCGCTTATCCGCCGGATAAATGCTTTGTTCAATGGTCACCGCCGTCGAGTTTTCTGGGCTGACCGACACCTCAACCGGATCGTTCACTAGGCCTTTGGCCAACTGGCGAATATCGGGAGAGAAGGTCGCTGAGAACAGTAAGTTCTGACGTTTCTTCGGCAATACGTCGAGAATCTTACGAATGTCACGAATGAATCCCATATCGAGCATGCGGTCGGCTTCATCGAGGACTAGCACTTCCAGTTGGTCGAACTTAACCGCGTTTTGCTGGTAGAGGTCGAGCAAGCGACCCGGGGTGGCCACCAATACATCGCAGCCTTTACGTAGCTTTTGCATCTGAGGGTTAATCTTAACGCCGCCGAACACGACAAGAGAAGTTAACCGCTGATGACGACTGTACTTAAACACATTTTCTTGAACTTGAGCCGCCAACTCACGTGTGGGGGTCAAAACAAGTGCACGAACATGGTTACCACGAACGCGTTGACCGTTATCCAATCGCTCGAGAATAGGCAGGGTAAATCCAGCGGTTTTACCTGTACCTGTCTGCGCTGCCGCCATGACATCTCTGCCAGCTAACACGGCTGGTATCGCTTGCTCCTGAATAGGAGAGGGAGTGTCATAGCCTTGTTCTTCAATGGCTTTAAGAATTGGAGCAGAAAGGCCTAAAGAGGTAAAACCCATAGTATGTTCTCAAATGGTCAGTCGGATACATCGTGTCCAAATCACTCGAACACGAAAAGGGCGCCATTCTGCGCCCTTTAACGAGGAACATCAACTGAATTATACGCCTGGTTGGGAAACGGGCCGTTTTCTTTGCCACCAGTGCCAGACAAAGGCGAGTACTAGCCCGCTTAGAGCGCCGTAGAGATGCGATTCTACGGCGACCGATGCATTAATCAGCTCGCTGGTGGAGGGCGATGCGCCCATGGTGAGCTCCCAGACGACCTTGGCGAGTACCCCCACAACGAGGAACACACTGCTTTTTCGCCCCTGTAAGGTTTCTTGTAAGGCAAAGAAAGCGAATAACCCGTGCAGGGTGCCAGACAAGCCAACGTAACTCGTCATACTTGAGAGGAAGTTGAGCGAGCCAACGGCCAAACTAATCAGGAGTAGCAGAATCAGCAACGATTTTTCATTGGGTTTAAAGATAAAGCTTATCACCCACAACCCTGCAAGATTCATCGCCAAATGGGGAAAGTTGGTGTGGGTGACATTTCCTGTTAGGATTCGCCACCACTGGCCGTCAACAATGAGCTGACGATGCCAGTTAAATTGTGACGCCAGTGGTTCGAACTGGAGCCCAATACAAACTAAGCTGATAGCGATCAATAAAGCAAATAAACGCACATTATGTCCCGATACTGTTCTCAATGTGGAAAATCACGCAAAGCGTGTATCTGTAAGTGGATTCAAAGCCTAACATCGAATGTGGAGTTGGTCATCCTTCAACATCACAGCGAAACTCATCGCCCAATGGGGACCGCCCGTATTCTGGCCTTATCGCTGGCAAACAGTTGTTGCTTGGTTGGCGAAGACTTTAGTGAGCATCAGCCACTCAATGATATGCTCAGCGATGAAAACTACTGCCATTTTATTCTCTATCCAGGAGACGATGCTCTGGAGCATCATCAGGTGGTTAACGCCAGTCAGGGTAAGAAAATCCGTATAATCTTGCTCGATGGGACTTGGAAGAAGGCGTACAAAATGTGGCAGTTGTCGACCAACTTACACGCTTTGCCTTTGGTTCGATTGCCTAGCGATTTGCAAGGCAACTATCGAATTCGCAAGGCTCCGAGTGATAATAGCTTGTCTACCGTAGAGGCGGGTTACCACATTTTATCCTTGCTAGAGCCTTGGCACGATTTCTCGCCACTGCTGACTGCGTTTAATCAGATGATCGAGTTTCAGATCAAACAAATGCCACCAGGTGTTTTTGAAAACAACTATCGAGGCTAAACTTAACACGTTGACGCGATTAGCCAACATGCCTTGTTGCTGACGACGCTTGATTTGGCTAGCATGACAACAGCGACAAACGTCTGATCGGTTCAAGAGGTGGCATGGAGCGTCACCTTATCTCTTTGCTTGCTAAGGAGTCCTATGCAGCCTCATATTGATCAAACCATCCCACTCTCAGAGTTGATGCTCTCCTTGACCACTGCGCTCGACATGACCGAAGGCCAGCCGCCAGAGCACTGTATCCGTTGCTGCTGGATCGGGATGAACATCGGCCAGCATATCGGCCTGAGCAAAACGTCACTTTATGATCTGTTTTTTACTTTATTGCTCAAAGATGCGGGTTGTAGCAGTAATGCTGCGCGTATTTGCGAACTGTACATGACCGACGATAGAGCCTTTAAGCGCAACTATAAAACGGTGGGAACTAGCCTTTCGAGTGCGATTAACTTTGTGGTGAAAAACACTGGGATAGGGCAGAGCTGGGTAACGCGTATTTCGGCCACTATCGACATTTTGAAAAATGGCACAGACTACGCGCAAGAACTGATTGAGACCCGTTGTACCCGCGGCGCCGAGGTTGCCCGTGAGCTGAGATTTAGTGAAGCGGTGGCAAAGGGCGTGCATAGTTTAGATGAACATTGGGACGGCACGGGTCGGCCAGAACAACTGCAACAGCAGCAGATCCCGCTATTTTCGCGCATCGCGCTGCTGTCACAAGTCGTGGATGTGTTTCAGTTTGAGCACAATCTTTCTACGGCAGTGAGTGAGGTACAGGCCCGCAGCGGTACTTGGTTTGACCCAGAGTTGGTGGAAGCCTTTCAAGCTATTGCTAAGCAGCCAAGCTTTGTTGAAGGGTTAGCAGCACCTGACGTCGCGCAGCGAGTGATGGGCCTCGCTCCAGCGCAAGCGGGCGTAATGGTTGATGAAGAGTACCTCGACTGCATCGTGAGTGCGTTTGGTAAAATTGTTGACTCGAAAAGCCCTTATACCGCCGGGCACAGCGAGCGGGTTGCGGTATATACCGACCTCATAGCGCAAGAACTTGGCATTGAGCACCACGAGAGGCAATGGTTAAAGCGTGCGGCGTTACTGCACGATTTAGGTAAGCTTGGCGTCAGTAACACCATTTTGGACAAACCGGGTAAGCTAGATGACGATGAATGGGAAGCGGTCAAATCTCACGCGGCGTTAACTGAGCAGATCCTCAACCACCTAAGACCGTTCAAAGAGATGGCTTGGATGGCCGGAGCGCACCATGAAAAGCTTGACGGTACCGGTTACCCCAAACAGCTATCCGCGGATGAGATCCCTCTCTCAACACGAATCATCACCACCGCCGATATTTTCGATGCGATTACCGCAGAGCGCCCCTATCGCGGCGCAGTGCCGGTTCCGAAAACGCTAAAAATCATGGAAGAGAACTTACATACCGCGATTGATGAGCGCTGCTTTGACGCGCTGAAAAAAGCCATTACTAAGCTGCCCAGCCACTATTTTGCTGAGCACGCGGAGAGTTAATGGGATGAAAACAGCTGTTGGTGAAGGCGCTGAGCGTGACCGTCGGTCATCGAGGAAATATAATCCGCGATCACGCGATACCCTGAGCTCTCACAGTCGCGATCAAGCCACTTCTGTCGGACGTTAATAGGCAGCAGCCTTTCTGGGTCGGCACTGAGCGCTTCAAAGATATCCATAATGATCTGTTGGCCTTTGTACTCCACTACTTGTACGTGGGGCACTTGAATGACATAGTCGCTGACAAAGTGCTTTAAAATATCTAGTGCCTTTGCCATGCTCGGCTCTAAGACCGCATTGAACGCGAGCAGCTCACAGTCGAATGGCGCATCGAGCGGCTTGATCGAAATGCTGGTTAACAAGGCGTTGACCATACCGCCAATCGCGTCTTTACGCTGATAATGGGTGCCAGCGAACAGCATGTCACTGATGGAATCAATATGCTGTTCAAACCAAGCGTCACCACAGTCAGCCAGTAGACTTGCCGCGCCCTCAATCCACTGGTGCTTATTGACCATACCGAGCACTAATGCATCTTCTAAATCATGAACGCCGTAGGCAATGTCATCAGCCAACTCCATAATCGAACAATCAATCGACTTGTAGCGGGTTTTGCTGTGCTGGTGGTCGCTTAACGTTTCCTCACGCATTTGGCTAAACAGCGCTTTATCCGAGGCCGACAAAGGCGCTAGCACCCAATCGAACAGTGCTTCATCACAATCATATAAGCCTTTAGCGGGTGCCCAATCGCGCGCGCGCAATTGACGTTGATGGGAGACGCTGTCTGGGATGACGGCGGCCCGAGTTTGGCTAAGTAGGGCGGGATACTTGATCAAACCCAGTAGAGTGCGCCGTGCTAGGTTCATACCGAATTGCTCGGTGTAGGGCTCAAGTTTGGTGACAATACGAAAGGTTTGCGCGTTACCTTCAAAGCCACCGTGTTCACGCATCATATAGTTGAGCGCCACTTCACCGCCGTGACCATAGGGTGGGTGACCAATATCATGGGCGAGGCACAAAGAGTCGATTAGGCTATCACTAGGTAGTAACGCTTTAAATTCTGGCTGCTTCTTTTTGATTTGCGCGACAATGCCTGTCCCCAATTGAGCCGCTTCGAGCGAATGCGTTAAGCGAGTACGGTGGAAGTCGTCAAAGCTGTTGCCATGCACTTGGGTTTTTGCTTGTAAACGGCGAAAGGCTGCGGAGTGCAGAATACGCGCTCGGTCACGTTGATAGGGGCTGCGGTGATCATCGCGACGAATCTTATGTTCATCATCGTGGCGTTGATGCCATAAATCACTGATTTCAAATGTCATAGGTAACATCCTATAGATATTGGGACCGGACAAAATAGCGTATTAGCTGATCTCATCGAGTGAGAGCTCAAAACTGGGGGCAAAGGTGTTTAGGAAGTAATCCATCTCTTCGGTTCGGCGCTCATTAAGTGTCACGTCGAGGCGCTTTTTCGCTAGGGCGTATTCGTGATTGCCTGCACTGAGTTCTTCTAAACATTTAAGATATGCACAAATGGTGTCGGCTTGCTTAACGATAGCAGAGTCTTCAGGGTGTGCGGATTGCGACACCAAGTAGGGCGCAAAGTCGTCGCGAAACTCTTCAGGCAACATCGACAGCAGCTTTTGCTCGGCCGCTGCTTCAATTTTTTTATACTCTTTGGCGATATCTGGATTGTAGTACTTAACTGGGGTCGGCAAGTCACCAGTCAAGACTTCGCTGGTGTCGTGGTACATGCCTAATATCGCTATACGTTCAGGGTTTAGGTTACCGGCGAACTTCTTGTTTTTGATCACGGCCAGCGCGTGCGCAACAAAGGCAACTTGCAGGCTATGTTCGGAAATGTTTTCTGTTGAAATGGAACGCATTAAAGGCCAACGCTGGATGAGTTTCATGCGAGCAAGGTGAGCGAAAAAGTGGCTTTCCTTTGGGTTGGTGTTGGGCATGCTGAGACTCCTTAGCGTGAAAACAAAAGGGTACTCGATGAGTACCCTTTAAGCATATGAAAAATAGTGTCTAATTACTACTGACTGTAAGTCGATAAGAAACGTTCAAAGCGGCCAATTGCCATTTCAAGATCTTCAACATGTGGCAGGGTCACGATACGGAAGTGATCCGGTTTGGGCCAGTTAAAGCCGCTGCCCTGAACCAGTAGCACCTTCTCTTGAATCAAGAAGTCGAGCACCATTTTTTGGTCATCTTTGATGTTGTACATCTTGGTGTCAATCTTAGGGAACAAGTACATTGCCCCTTTAGGTTTAACACAAGAGACCCCTGGAATTTGGTTGATCAACTCAAACGCGCGGTCGCGTTGTTCAAGTAAGCGCCCGCCGGGTAGGATCAACTCGTTAATACTCTGGTAGCCACCCAGCGCCGTTTGAATCGCATGCTGCATCGGGACATTGGCACAAAGGCGCATCGATGACAGCATGTCGAGACCGTTAATATAGCCTTGGGCTTGATGCTTTGGCCCGGTAAGGAACATCCAACCACCACGGAAGCCACAAACTCGATAAGCCTTTGATAGACCATTGAAAGTGACCACCAATACATCTTCGGTTAACGTCGCGACTGAGGTATGTGTTGCGCCATCGTAAAGGACTTTGTCGTAGATCTCGTCGGCAAAAATAATCAGCTTGTGCTGACGAGCAATTTCGATCACTTCGAGCAGGAAGTCGCGACTGTACACCGCGCCCGTTGGGTTGTTGGGGTTGATCAGCACAATACCGCGCGTTTTGGGGGTGATTTTACTCTTAATATCGTCGAGGTCAGGATACCAGTCCGCTTGCTCATCACACAGGTAGTGAACGGCCTTACCGCCTGAGAGTGCCACCGAGGCGGTCCACAGCGGGTAGTCGGGTGCGGGCACTAACATTTCGTCGCCGTTGTTGAGCAGCGCTTGCATGGCCATCACGATCAGTTCAGAGGCACCATTGCCAACATAAACGTCTTCGACATCTAACGAGCGGATACCTTTACGCTGATAGTGTTGCACCACGGCTTTGCGCGCCGAGTAAATACCTTTGGAGTCGCAGTAACCCTGTGAAGTCGGTAGGTTACGAATAACATCGACCAGAATTTCGTCAGGGGCGTCGAAACCAAATGGGGCGGGGTTGCCGATATTCAGCTTCAGTATTTTATGCCCCTCTTCCTCCATGCGCTTAGCATGTTTAAGTACAGGCCCCCTAATGTCGTAGCAGACATTGTCGAGTTTTGACGACATCCCGATATTTTGCATTGAATAAAACCTAAATTTATTTACATTTCTTTATTAAAGTAACTTAAAAACCCCTTCTTTAGAATAAAAATCTGAATGAATGCGCATAAATCCATCGTTGTAGCACGCCCTTTATCACAGGAATTGCTAAAACATTGCTTACATCCTTGATTTGAGTAAGGTCTATAAATAGAGTAGCGAGGTAAAATTATTAATACTTCCAATGCACACGAGGCTGATTTGTCTTATTTTCATCAAGCCGTTTCTCAACTGATTGAACGCGTGAAGCAAGCGCAACAAGGCGCGAACCGCTTAGTGCAGAAAGTTGAGGAAAAACCTGACTTTGCATTTATCGATTGGCTCGATGCGCAGCCGTTGTTCCCGAAATTTTACTGGCAGTCTCGTGATACTCGTGAAGAGGTAGTGGCATTGGGGCAAGTCCACACTTTTGTTGACCCGGCTCCTGCCTATACCATTTTGGCGGACGATCAACGCGTCTGGGGTGGCCGCTCATTTGACGGTCAAACCGACAAAAATCGTCGTTGCATGTCTTCTTTTTTCTTTCTTCCGCAAATTGAGTTAATCCGTTTTGACCAGAGTTGGTCGCTGGCCGTCAATCTTAGCAGCGACAAACAACGCACTTTGGCGTCTTTATACAAGCTGCAGACCGAGATCACACCGCTTAGGCCGATTACTTCGCACATTGAGTCGATTGAGCACCTTCCCGAAAAAGAGCAATGGTCGCAGCTGGTAGACAAAGTTTTAAATGGGATTGAGCAGCAACAGTTTAAAAAAGTGGTCTTGGCACGCAAAACGACGTTGAACCTAGACAAACCGTTATGCGCCGCGCAGTTACTCAAATCCAGTTACTTGCAAAACCACCACAGTTTTCACTTCCTACTCGCGCTCGATAAGCAGCACTGTTTTATCGGCTCAACGCCTGAAAGGCTTTATGCACGCCAAGGGCAAGAGCTACACACTGAAGCGTTAGCGGGCACCATAGGGCGTGGACGAAGCGCTAGCCAAGATATGGAACTGGCGAGCTGGTTAGCCAATGACAGTAAAAACCTCAATGAGAACCAATATGTGGTCGACGATATCATCGAGCGCTTGTCTCCCCATTCACAAAGTGTGACAGTGGAACAAGAGGCGAGGTTGGTCCGGTTACGTAAAGTTCAGCACCTTAAGCGCAGCATTCATGCCCATCTGCACAAGGGCACCAATGGCGTACAACTATTGGCGGCGTTGCAACCCACAGCCGCTGTTGCGGGTCTACCTCGGCGAGAATCGATGGCCTTTATTCAACAGCACGAGCCCTTTGCTCGAGGATGGTACGCGGGCTCTATGGGCTTTATCAGTCATCAGCGCGCTGAGTTTTGTGTGGCAATACGCAGTGCTTTGGTATTGAACAACCAAGTGCAACTGTTTGCCGGCGCAGGAATCGTGCCCGGCTCGATAGCCCAACACGAATGGCAAGAGCTAGATAAGAAGATGTCGACTTTGTTGTCGTTAATTTCTGACCACCCGCCGCTTGGAGTCGCTTCATAATGCGCGAGATGAACATGGATCAAGCGGTCATCAACCGTATCTGGTGTTGCACCCTATTTGAAGAACTCAGCCGATTAGGTGTCGAGGATGTATGCATCGCACCCGGATCGCGCTCGACCCCGCTGACACTCGAAGCGGATGAGAACAGCAAGCTGACTTTACATACTCATTTTGATGAGCGTGGCCTAGGTTTTTTAGCCTTAGGCCTTGCGAAAGCGAGTGCCAGACCTGTGGCGATTGTAGTGACATCCGGTACGGCCGTGGCCAATGTATTGCCCGCCATAGCCGAGGCCAAGCTCACTGGCGAGAAGTTGGTGGTTCTCACTGCTGATCGACCTGCAGAACTGGTCGATTGTGGCGCCAATCAGGCCATTGTTCAGTCGGGGATTTACTCGTCACATGTGAGTGCGGTGTTGGATCTACCGAGCCCTAGCATTACAACGCCCCTAAAGTGGCTACTCACTTCACTCGATCAGGTAATGCACATTCAGCAACAGCAGGGCGGCGCAATTCATATCAACTGCCCATTCCCAGAGCCACTTTATAGCGATCAGCCAAAGACGCTCTATCAAGATTATATTCAAAGTGTTGACCATTGGTGGCGGGGGCAGCAGCCTTATTGTTTGCAGCGGAAATCATGTGAGTTTAGCTCGCTGAACATCGCGGAAATTGCGCACAAAAAAGGCGTGATTGTGCTCGGAAACGTGAGTAAACACCAGGCAAGCAAGGCTGTGCAGTTAGCACAAAAACTCGGTTGGCCACTGCTGGCTGACCCACAGTCGGGCGTCAGCTCAGAATGGAAACACTATGACTTATGGCTGCAGAATGAGGCCCAAAGTGCGCTGCTCAATCAATGCCAGTTAGTCCTCCAGTTTGGCTCGCGTTTAATTTCGAAACGGCTCAACCACTGGCTCGCGACGCAAGTTGAAATCCGCGGCGCTGAGTATCACTATGTGGCCCCGAACGTATCACGTAATAATCCCAGTCACTTGCGGCAAATTCACCACCTCTGCAGTGTGGAAGGGTTTGTCGAACCACTACTTATGGCGGAACGGCCTTTGGGCAGCGATACATTTGGCTGGGCGAATGATTTGATTGAGTTGTCACATCAGGTTGGCTCGCTCGCCGCATCGCACCTAAATCGAAATGCGCCGTTGGATGAGGTGTCGCTGGCATTAACGGTCGATTGCTTGCCGGAAAATACGCAGATATTTTTTGGCAACAGTCTGTTTGTCCGTTTAGTGGATATGTTTTCAGCGCTAGACGCACGCGAGGTGTTTACCAACCGCGGTGCGTCCGGTATCGATGGTTTGATAGCGACCGCCGCTGGGGTTGTGCGGGCAACCAAGGCGCCAACGGCAGTCTTTATCGGCGATACTTCCCTGCTGTACGACCTTAACTCTCTCGCGCTATTTACCCACCAGTCTGTGCCAGTCGTCGTTGTGGTGACCAACAATGACGGCGGCGCGATCTTCGATTTATTACCCGTGCCAGACGCGCAAAAACAGGCGTTATATCAGATGCCGCATGGTTTTGATTTTGCATCGGCAGCCAAGCAGTTCAAGCTCGCCTATGTACGCGCTCAAACCTTATCGCACTATCAGCAACAAGTCAGTGAGCACTTAGCATCTGGACAGGGGTGTCTGTTGGTCGAGTTACAAACCCCACCGGATCAGGCGGTGAGTCAACTAAAAGAATTTGTGCGACACGTGCATGCTTTATAGTCAAGCCAGTGCCAATCTAGACACGACAAACCAAGCCGTTGTGGTTTATTTACACGGTTTACTCGGCAGCAGTAAAGATTGGCACTCAGTACGACAAGCATTGGCCCATCTTCCTAGTATCAGTATCGACCTTCCGGGTCATGGCATGAGCGCGCTTACCTCTTGTTGCAATTTTCGCGATTGTTGCAATCAAATTTCTGACACACTTCTTACCCACATCGAGCCACATCGGCCTATAGTTCTGCTTGGCTACTCACTGGGTGCACGTATAGCTATGTATGGCGTCGCGAGACAAGCGTTCTCGCAACTGAATATTCAGTTGCTACTGGCCGAAGGCGGGAATGTTGGCTTGTCTCGACCAGAAGAGCGGCAAGCGAGGTGGCAAAGCGATCGCGGCTGGGCAGAGAGGTTGCGGGGCGAGCCGATTGAGCAAGTGTTAGCCGATTGGTATCAGCAACCGGTGTTTAGTTCGCTAAACCATGAGCAAAGACAAAACCTCATCACCCAGCGCAGTGCTAACCTTGGCCCCGCTGTGGCGAACATGCTTGAGGCCACGTCACTCGCTAAGCAAGATTATTTATTGGATGCGCTAAAAAGCGCTTCGATTACCACTCATTATATTTGTGGCGAAAAAGACAGTAAGTTTAGTCAGTTGGCTGAACGCAGCGGTTTGTCTTATAGCCGAGTGGCAGGCGCTGGACACAATGCTCATGTAGAGCAGCCATACGCGTTTGCAAACATTATCACCACTCAGTTGCGCCAGCATGGTCTCAATTGAGTCAAAGAGTAATAGAACAGGAATCACCATGGCAAAAACAGTTGGTATCTCAGAACAAGAACTCTACGCTCCAGTAAACTGGAATGACTGCAGCGGTGAATACCAAGATATTCAGTACCATAAATCCGCTGATGGGATCGCCAAAATCACCATCGCACGCCCGCAAGTTCACAACGCGTTTCGTCCTCAAACGGTAAAAGAGATGATTCAGGCTCTAGCGGATGCTCGTTACGACGAAGGCGTAGGCGTGATCATCTTAACTGGCCTTGGCGAGAAAGCTTTCTGCTCGGGTGGCGATCAGAAAATTCGTGGCGATTACGGCGGTTATCGCGATGAGTCTGGTACTCACCATCTCAACGTACTCGATTTCCAACGTCAAATTCGTACCTGCCCTAAACCCGTTATCGCTGCAGTCGCTGGCTGGGCGGTTGGGGGCGGTCATGTGCTGCATATGATGTGCGATCTAACGATTGCAGCCGAGAATGCGCAATTTGGCCAAACGGGGCCCAAAGTGGGCTCTTTTGACGGCGGTTGGGGCGCTTCTTACATGGCGCGTATTGTCGGCCAAAAGAAAGCGCGCGAAATCTGGTTCTTATGTCGTTTTTATGACGCACAAGAAGCGCTCGATATGGGGTTGGTTAACACTGTCGTGCCGGTTGAAGACCTTGAAAAAGAGACGGTTCGTTGGTGCCGCGAGACGCTTCAACACAGCCCAATGGCGCTGCGTTGTCTGAAAGCGGCACTAAACGCAGACTGTGATGGCCAAGCCGGGCTTCAAGAACTCGCAGGCAACGCGACCATGATGTTCTACATGACTGACGAAGGTCAGGAGGGTCGTAACGCGTTCAATGAAAAACGCCGTCCAGACTTCAATAAGTTTCCTCGTAACCCTTAATCTCGGGTCGCTGGTTGGTTTAATGAGCCTTTGCGTATGACGTATTAGGCTCTATAAACACGCCCAAACATCGACTGCAAAAACGGGTAAATCATTGTCTACAGTGCTGCTACATTTAGATGATGACGCAAATAATAAAATTATTACTAAAGGATTCAGTTATGAGATCAGCCAAACTCTATCGCTATGAGTTGCCGATGGACAGTGGGGTGATTCTACGCGAACAGCGATTAACAGTACGAGAAGGTTTTATTATCGAACTCAGTGAGGATGGACGAGTAGGACGCGGAGAAGTTGCCCCGCTGCCGGGATTTAGTCTAGAAACGCTTGATGAGGCCTACAGTCAACTTGTAGAGCAGTTGGCACTATGGTCTCGCGGCGTTGAGCTTGATCTAGAGCCGCTGTATCCGTCTGTTGGATTTGGCTTATCAATGGCGCAGCTTGAGTTAGACGCCATCTTGCCACAGCCAGGCTGTTTTCAAGCCGCGCCGCTTTGCTCTGGAGACCCAGATGAGCTTATTCCCAAGCTAGACGCGATGTCCGGCAGCAAAGTCGCCAAAATCAAAGTCGGCCTGTACGAGCCGATTCGCGATGGGATGTTGGTTAGCTTGTTCTTGGAGTCGATTCCAGATTTAACCTTACGTTTAGATGCCAACCGAGCTTGGACATCCGAGAAAGCGCAGCAATTTGCCAACAAGGTCGCTCCATCGCTACGCCAACGTATCGATTTTATTGAAGAGCCTTGCCAGTCACCCGGTGACAGTTTCTCATTTGCCATCAATACGGGGATTGCTATTGCTTGGGATGAGACCTTGCAACACGCGGTGCGCCGGGACGGCTTCAAGCTGCAAGACTTTAATGGCGCCAAAGCGATCATCATCAAACCGACCTTAATTGGTTCGGTTGAGCGTTGCGTCGAGTTGATTGCGACCGCCAAGGCTTTGGGCATTAAAGCCGTGATCAGTTCGAGTATCGAGTCGAGCTTGGGCTTAACTCAACTTGCTCGTCTATCTGCTTGGCAATTGCCGCAAGAGGTACCTGGGCTCGACACCATTGGCTTGTTTACTCAGCAACTAGAAGTGCCATGGCCAGGCTGTGATTTACCTTTAGTGGCGCTTAGCCAACAATCGCTTATCTGGCAGTCATGACTGAAAGCCCCGTTTCACCACTGCAATATTGGGCTCAAAAGAGCCCTTGTTCGTTAGCATTGAGAACGCCAGAAGCCAGCTATACTTGGTCTGAGCTGGCTGAACAGGTAAACAGAGTGGCGGCCGGATTGCGCGCGCAAGGGGTTGGCGCAGGCAGCGTTGTGACCAGCATAGGTAAAAACTGTCCTGAGCAACTGTTTATCTTACTTGCCTGTTTAGAGCTCGGCGCCATTAATGCTTTAGTAATGCCTCAATCGCAGAGGGAGCTGGAACAAAAGCTCACCACGCTCTACCCAGATTGCGATACGCGCCATGTTTGGTACGCCGCCAATACGGGTCAAGCGAGCAAATCCACCCTTAACTTCTATACTCAGTCTCCTTCCTCGTATCCATCCAACCAATATCAACCCAACGCGTTGGCCACAGTCGTGTTTACTTCTGGCTCAACCGGTAACCCCAAAGCGGTAGCTCACACGTCACAGCAACATATCGCCTCGGCGCAAGGGTTATTGGCGGTTTTCCCCTTTCAGCGAGGAGATGGTTGGCTGGTGAGTTTACCCTTGTACCACGTTTCGGGATTGGCCATTGTTTATCGTTGGTTATTCAGCGGGGCGTGGATCAAGTTAGGTAGCGGTGAGCTGCAGCAAGACGTGAAAGGGGTCACGCATGCGTCGCTTGTGGCGACCCAACTGCACAGGCTATTGGGCAGTGGTGAGCCGTTGGCGCTCAAGCAAGTCTTATTGGGGGGCAGTCATATAGACCCGCAGTTAAGCCTACGTGCTGCCAGTCAAGGTATTGATGCTTGGCTTGGGTATGGCATGACGGAAGCGGCGTCAACGGTGACGGCAAAGCGAGTTGATGACAGGGCAACAGCTGGGCGTATCTTGGCTAATCGACAACTAAAGGTGGAAGATGGACGGATCTTCATCGGTGGCGATACGCTTGCGGCGGGATATTACGTACGCGGCGAGCTTAAGCCCATAACTCAAGATGGCTGGTTCGATAGTAAAGACCTCGGTCAATGGCAGGGCGATGAGTTGGTGATTATTGGCCGAGCCGACAATCAGTTTATTTCTGGTGGTGAGAATATTCACTGCGAAGAGATAGAGCGAGTGCTCAACCAGCATCCTCTGATTGAACTTGCGGTCGTGGTTCCGGTTGATGATAGTGAATTTGGTCAACGCCCTGTGGCGATTATTCAACACGCTAATACTTTAAATCTCAACTCCTTAGATGAGTTCCTCACTCCTAGGTTGAGCCGTTTTAAGTGGCCTGTCCGCTATTATCCGATGCCAAATGAGTTGCAATCGGCAGGTATCAAGGTGTCGCGTTATGCGCTGCAGCAGTGGTTGGCGAGTCAACTCTCCGTCGTTAAGAACAGACCGTGATCAAAAATGTGGTTTTACCGCATAGTTATGGGTTGAAATCACAGCTTGCTTGACTGATTTTGCAATCGTCAGTCATTCAGCGAGATAATCATCGCGTGTCGTTAGTCAGGATTTTTGTAGTATGGATAGCACCTCGATCACCTTTTCAAATCAGCAGGAATTGAACCGCCTGCTCGAAGACGATCACGCGCGCCACGATAATTTGCTCATTCAACTATTTTCGGATCAGACTGAGCAACAGGTGAAAGAGTATTATCGCTTGATCGTGCAAAAATGGCCGAATTCGGTGGTGATCGGCAGTAGCGCCAAGCACAAAATTGACAGCGGAACTATTATTTCACAACAGACGGTTGCCGTGGTTAGTCAGTTTGATACCGTTCATTTTTCCACGGCGGTGGCGTGTTTTTCTTCGACTGAACGTCAAGCTAAGCAGCGATTGCACCAACAATTAGAGATTACGCGCCACACCAAAGCAGTCATTTGTTTTGGGGATCGACTCACCGCAACAGATGACGATCTATTTGC
Source organism: Vibrio sp. JPW-9-11-11 (assembly GCF_013369335.1). Classification (GTDB taxonomy): domain Bacteria; phylum Pseudomonadota; class Gammaproteobacteria; order Enterobacterales; family Vibrionaceae; genus Vibrio. The sequence continues at coordinate 659,752 of NZ_SZQJ01000005.1, read as the reverse complement.
TGCTTTTTGCCACGACACCATTCCTGTCGCGGGCGGCGTCACCGTGACGACCGACAACGGCCGCTGGGCGATGCTCAATGGTGAGTTTTATCACAGTGCGCTCGTCGCTGTGGCTTTGCACTCGGAGCACCTTCACGTATGGCATAAGGCATACAATGAATGGAACCCAATCGGACAAACATTTGTTGTGACTAAGGTGCGCGGAAACAGGGTGTTTGAACTCAATCATCAAGCCATCGGTCAGGTTTATCGCCGCTATTTAGCCGATGGGGAACAATTTCCTCCTGAGATGTTAATTGGCTTTCCGCTGATGAAAGGGGATCCGCAAGACCAAGCGCTTTCAACTCCGATTAGCATGCTCGATGATTTGAGTATAGAGTTTGATAAGCCACTACAGAAAGGCGATAAGGTCCGTTTTTGTTATGACCATCCAGAGTTAACCATCCAGCAAGTCAAACAGGGCGCCTTCCATCTTGCCCACCAGCAACCAGAGGCTATTTGGGTGTATAACTGCACTTCACGGCTTGATTTTATTGAAGGTAATGCAGAGTTAGAGCCTTTGCAATCTGTGGCCGGGTGTTATGGCTTCTACTGCATGGGAGAGCTGTATAAAGATCAACTACAGCAGATGATCTTGCATCACAGCATGACACTGATTGCGATGCGTGAAGGTGAGGCGACTCAAGATATCGCATTGCCCAAGGTCGACGAATCCTCCACGATTTCTCCTCTGTTTTCGATGATCCGTAACTCGTTTGCCGACCTCGAGAATTACAATCAGGTGATGCAAGATAAGATAGAGAGCCAAGCCAATGCCTTAGTGTCCAGTTACCGAACTGATCGTCGCACTGGGCTGCCCAATCGCGCTGTGCTGTTAGAAAACATTGCACAGATGGCATTAGAAGACTGCTTGCTGAATGTCAAAATCAATAATCTGACCGATATCAATGAAAAGTACGGCTATTCAGTAGGGGACAACCTATTGGTGATGCTGACCTCATTTTTTGCTCAGTTGGTGAAAGAGAACCTGCCTGAGGGGGCCAAGTTATACAGCATAGGTGTCGGTGAGTGGGCGACTGTTTTTACCAACCCATTGCCCATGCAAGAGGTGCGTCGCCGCTTTGAAGTATTGCTGGAGCAAGTCGAGTCGATGGATTTTAAAGATCTATCGTTTTTAGACAGCACACACCTTGCGGTTTCGATCAGTGCGGGTATTGCGCAGAAAAAATCGTTTTTGATGTGCTCTGCAGATGCGTTGTTGTTTAAGTCAATCGAAGCGCGTCGTCACGCGAACAAGACGAACCAATCATTTGTTGATGCCGATGATCTGATCCAGCAAGAGACTCAACGCCGTGAACGATTAGAGAAGCTGTCGATTACGAACCATGCTATTGCACAGCGAAATATTGAGCCGTATGTACAACCCATTTTTGATGCAACGACCCGCACTCTGAGCAACTATGAGTGCCTTGCGCGTTTAACTCATGGTTCGCAGGTGTTGTCACCGGGGTACTTCTTACCTCTGGTTCAAGGAACGCGCTTATACAACAAAATGAGTCAACTGATGATCAAGCGTAGCTTTGAACTGATGCAACCACGAAGCGAGAAGTTCTCTCTCAACTTATCTCACCAAGATATCGTCAATGACACCACTTTGGAGCTACTTGAAGAGAGCATTCTCGGCCTACAAGACCCTACTCGAGTCGGGATTGAAATCGTTGAGTCTGAGCAGATTCATGACTTTGAGCGCATGAGTGAGGTGTGTAATCATTTTCGTCAAATGGGGGTGACGATCATTGTCGATGATTTCGGCTCTGGATACTCGAACCTCGATGAAATCATCAAAATTGAACCTGATATCATCAAGTTAGACGGCAGTTTAATACGCTATATCGATGTCGACGCTAAACAGCGTAAAGTCGCTTCTCAGTTGGTCCGTTTGTGCAATGTATTTGGTGCTAAGACGGTAGCGGAGTTTGTCCATAATCAGGCGGTGTGTGACATTGCCACTGAACTTGGGGTGGATTACCTACAAGGCTTTTATCTTGGCGAACCCACTAAGCTGACTTAGTTAATTTAGGAATTTGATAGTGCAAATCTGAATTTAGCAAAGATATAACTCTAATTCATAATAAACCATGTTTTTTCATAGTTAGGGTATATAGATGCTCAGGTTCGCACTGGTCGGTATTATCTTAGTCCAGATCATTATCGCGACTCAAAGCCATGGGTTATTGCGTTCATTGGCCGAGTTAGGCGCGTTTGTTTCTACTCTGGTTTTGGTGTACAACCTTAAGCCTAGAGTGAGAACAAAACGGCTCTCTGGCGCAAAGCAGGATTAGGTCAAAGTCAGCCATGCAAGTGAGGTGGTGGAGATCAACAGCCAAAGTGTAATGCCAAACATTAGTGGCTTAGGGCCAGCGGCCTTAAGCTTAGTGACTGAAATACCACATCCCACCAAAAATAAGCACACCACTAACGCCCGTTTAGCGATGTCAAAAATCGCTTGATAAAGCCATTCAAACTGCGGCAACCCATCACTAATACCTATCGCCAAACAGTAAAATAAGATGAAATAGGGCAGAGTGATGGCTTTACTGTCGCTACGAAATAGAAAACTACTGAACAGGGCGACGGGAACAATCCACAGCGCTCGGGCTAGTTTAAGTGTGGTTGCCGTGGTCAGTGCTTGTTCGCCATAAGCCGACGCTGCACCGACAACAGATGAGGTGTCGTGTATGGCGATTGCGGCCCAAGTACCGAACGTTACTTGGTCTAGGTCGAGCGCATGACCTATCACTGGAAACACGAACAGGGCTATCGAGTTAAGTACAAACACGGTAGCGAGCGCGAGGCCAATCTGATCGTCTTTGGCATTGATCGCTGGGGCAATCGCGGCAATCGCACTTCCACCGCAAATAGCGGTACCAGATGAAATTAGGTATCCGGTCTCGCGCCTCAATCCAATCGCTTTCGCAAACCACCAGCCGATCGCTAAAGTGCCTACTATCGTGGTGATGATTAACCCGATCCCGTCGCTGGTCACCGCCAAAGCTTGTTGAAATTGAATGCCAAATCCTAGACCGACTATCGAATACGCGAGCAGTTTTTTGGTCACTTTAGCCGGCTCTATGTGTTGAGGGACTAAGCCAAGTGATGCGAGTAGGAAGCCGATAACCAGCGCAGTCGGAGAGGAAACAATGGGGGTGAGGCACACCAGCATCGCAAGCCAAAATGGCAAAGCTTGGAGAAAACGAGTCATAGTCAGCGTAAAGAGAGAACAAAGTGGCTAGTTTAGCCAATCGAGTGAAATAAAGAGATGTGAATGTTTTGAACAGGCGTTAAGAAAAACTGAACGCCTGTTTAGGTCTGAGTGACTCAGCGCCAATCGCCTCTTAGTTGCGCGACTCGATGGTGCATGGTATCCGTGCTGGCGAACTCAGGTTGAACGGGCTCCCCCGCTTCAATTTCGATTCTCGACCAGAAGCGCGAAGGTAAGCCTTTGCACGCCGAGCCCTTGTGACGACTGAAGTAACTTCCCCACATCCCTTTTAGTGCAACAGGAATGACAGGGACAGGGCTACGTTTTAGTATGATGTCCATGCCGCGCATAAAGGGATGAATCTCGCCGTCTGGGGTCAAACGTCCTTCAGGGAAGATACATACGATGTGCCCCTGATTCAGAGCCTGTTCTACTTGATTGAATGCACGAATGATCGAACGGCGATTGGTTGCTGAAATGGGGATAACGCCCGCTCGATTGAGAAACTTACGTAACGGCGGCGTATTGGCATACTCTTCCTCCATCACAAAGCGGATCAAACGAGGACAAACTGCACTCAGTAATAGTGCATCCATGTAACTGACATGGTTGCAAACTAAAAGCGCGCCTTGCTTTTCTGGTAAGTGGTGGAGGTTTTTATGTGATACACGGTACATGGTGTGGGTTAACACCCAAACCAAAAAACGCACGACAAAAACGGGGACTTGAAAAAAGAGATAAGCCGCCACCAAAAAATTGCCCACGGCAAGCAGCAAGAACAGTTGAGGAATCGACAATCCTAACAACGACAAACAGACAATGCCGAGTAGCGCACTACCTACCATAAATAGTGAGTTGTAAATGTTGAGCGCGGCAATCACTTGGGCGCGTTCTTTTACGCGTGCGCGCTGTTGCATTAGGGCGTAGAGCGGAACAATAAAAATACCACCAGACATACCCAGCAGTAGCAGATAAGTAAAGAGGGGCCATAACGGCTGATAGCAAATGAATTGGGCAAAATCGTTCAATGCGGGTAGAGAGTCGGGCACTGATGTGGCCATTAACCCACCGAAAATGGTGATGCCGATACTTCCGATTGGGACGATTCCCACTTCAATACGGTGGTTTGATAGCTTGTCACATGCGAGTGAGCCAAGAGCAATACCAATCGAGAACAGCGCCAGTAAAAATGACACCGCGCTTTCGCTGCCATTGAGATGGAGCTTGGTAAAGTTTGGGAACTGAGTTAAATAAGCGGCGCCTAAAAACCAAAACCAGCTGATCGCCATCAGTGATTTAAAAATGGTCGGATCCGCTTTGGCTATGGCAATAGTGTCTCTGGTTTGTTTTATTGGCTGCCAACGAAACTTCAATTCCGGGTTACTGGCCGGGGCTGATGGGATCGCACGACTCGACAGATAGCCAAAGAGGGCAAACAGTACCACAGAGCCCGCAGCGACATACTTAGCGTGCTCGACAGAGGCAATCACGCCAGCCCCAAGGGTTCCCAGTAGAATAGCCAAAAAAGTACCGGTCTCGACCAGTGCATTTCCCGGAACGAGTTCGTTAGCTTTTAGCTGCTGTGGTAGCAAGGCGTATTTGACCGGACCGAAAAAAGCGGATTGTGTGCCCATTAAAAACAGGAGCACTAACAAGATGGCGTAGCTCTCGGTAATAAAGCCGATGGCACCAAGACACATAATGCCTATTTCTGCCAGTTTCACTTTGCGGATAAACCAGGCTTTTTCGTACTTATCAGCGAGCACTCCGGCAGACGCTGAGAAGAGGAAAAAAGGCAAGATAAATAAGCCTGCCGCGAGGTTAATAAACAAGTTACTCGACACGGGCAGCACCCCAGCGCCAGCGAAGGCCACGAATAGCAGCAAGACATTCTTAAAGATGTTGTCGTTGAATGCGCCAAAGAACTGGGTGATGAAGTAGGGCAGAAAACGTTTTTGCTTCATCAAAGATGCCTGGCTGTGTGGCATGGTTTGTCCTTAGTTGGTGAGAGTTTACCAATTGCTTAGATAGTTAGAGAGTAGGTTTTTAATTAGCTCTTTACCATCGATAGGTTCAGAGGCAAAAAACTTATCATCCACACTCAATAGCGTAATTCCGTGTACGCCAGACCATAACACTCGGCTCGCTTTTAGCACATCGTCACTTTTACGATGAGGAGCCAGCACTTGCAGAAGCTGCTCCAACATACTGGTCATGCTCTCAATGCGCTGCGCTTGCCATTGTGGGAGGGGCTCGCCATTCATATTGTGCTCGAAAATCAGTTGCCAGCGGTACGGGTGACGCTGAGCAAAATCATGATAGCAGTAAGCGAGTTCATACAAGGCGGTTTCGGTGTCTTGGCTCTGATTGACCACCTGATTGGCTTCAGATGACAGTTCATCCAGTGTTTGAGCCACCGCGTGAAGTAGCAGCAGATTGTAGCTACCAAACACGTTTACCAAGGTGCTCGGCACGTATCCAATCATGTTGGCTATTTTGCGTAAGCTAAGCTCATGATAGGAGTTGCTGGTCAAAAACTGTTTGACGGTATCAAGAGTGAGAGTTACCAGCTCTTCACGGGTGTGATCGTTGCGTCTAGCCATGATTAAAGTCTGTAATGAACAATGTTCGATATTCTATGAGGCGGTGATTAGAGCGTCAACTTTACACGTCACTATTTGCAATATTCTGATACATGATACTGCAACCTTTTGGTTGAAACTGGTGTCACGAGCGTTAATATGGGGCGATAAATAAAAGATTTATTCCGTTAGGAACCTGAAAGGAAGAACATGAAACGACTTTTTTCCCTTGTTGCTTTACTTATGGTCTCTGTCGCAATCACACCGATTGCAGAGGCTAAGAAGTTTGGTGGTGGTAAATCATTTGGTAAGAGCTTTAAAACAGCGCCGGCACCAAAGCAGCAGCAACAAAACACCAACACTGTGGGTAAAGATCAAACCACAACCAAAACTCAATCGAGCAAAAAAGGGCTTATGGGCGGGCTGCTTGGTGGCTTGCTCGCTGGTGGCCTGTTAGCGGCATTCTTTGGCGGCGCTTTTGAAGGTATCCAGTTTATGGATATTCTCATTATGGGTTTGATTGCCTTTGTGATCTTCAAGCTAATGCGCGGCATGCTGGGTTCGAAACAAGGCAGTATGAATCAGCACCGCCAGCAGCCTGCCTTTGGTGGCAATGCGACTAAGTTTGAGCAGCCAAATGTACACAACTTTGAGCAGCAGCAACCGGGCGCTCAAAGTGGCGGATTTGGTTTTGGCGCACAAACAGACGTCCCACATAACTACCCACCGGGCTTTGACCAAGTCGCGTTTATCAATGGTTCGCGTGAGCACTACCGAGTTCTGCAAGGTGCCTGGAACCATAACCAACTTGATACGATCGAAGAGTATGTGTCGCCAAGCCTATTTGAAGATCTCAAATCAGAGCGTGCTAAACTTGATGGTGAGCAGCATACTGATGTGATGTATGTTGACGCAGAAATTGTACGCGCCGACTATGACGCAAGCAAGGCGCAATTGAGTTTGCAGTTTAGCGGTCGTTACCGCGATGCGGTTGAAGGTATCGAAGAAAACATCGAAGACGTTTGGCACCTTGAGCGTGACTTGACTGTACCTAACGCGCCGTGGTTGATCGTCGGCATTCAAGGCTAACCAAAACGGTTGAGTATCACTAAACGCCCGAGCAATATGCTTGGGCGTTTTACTATTGAGAGAACGAGGCTCACACTGATACACTGAAGAGAGATAATCACAACAAAAGGTAAGGAAAGTGGCTGAATTTAAATATAAAAACCTATCTCAAGCTGAACAAGACAAGCTCGACGCTGCGGTGTTTCGTCGCCTACTCGCTCACCTCGATGACAACAAAGATGTACAGAACATCGATTTAATGATTTTGGCGGGGTTCTGCCGCAATTGCTTTAGTAAATGGTATAAAGCGGAAGCGGATAATCAAGGCTTAGCACTCGATATTGATGATGCGCGAGAGCGTGTTTATGGCATGACTTACGATGAGTGGAAACAACACCATCAGCTAGAAGCGACCCCAGAGCAAATGGCCGCGTTTGCCGCCCGTCAGAACAAAAAATAATAACAAAACCGCCACTTTGACAGTGGCGGTTTTGTTATATCTAGGAGGGGGACCACTTAGCCTAGCTGACCTGTCGCTTCAAAGTGCTCTAGTTTTGCAAGGTAAGGGTGTAAGTCACCAATATTTTCTTTTACCCACTCACTGTTGTAGTAGGTATCAAGGTAGCGTTCACCGCTGTCACACAATAGTGTGACAATCGACCCTGTTTCACCGCGCGCGTTCATTTCTGCGGCCAGTTGCAGTACACCGTATAAGTTAGTGCCTGTTGAGGCTCCCACTTTACGCCCGAGGATTTTCTCAAGCCAATGAGCCGTTGCGACCGACGCTGCATCTTCGATGGTACGCATTTCATCAACCACACCAGGGATAAAACTCGGTTCGACCCTCGGGCGGCCAATTCCCTCAATTTTACTGCCACACTCAGCGGTTAACTGTCTATTACCTGTGCGGTAGTAGTCATGAAATACTGAGTTTTCCGGGTCGACCACGCACAACTTGGTGTCGTGCTTTTGATAGCGGATAAAGCGACCTATGGTTGCGGATGTGCCTCCTGTGCCAGGGCTCATCACTATCCAACTTGGGATAGGGTGATCTTCCATCTCCATTTGACTAAAAATCGAGTTGGCGATGTTGTTGTTACCTCGCCAATCTGTCGCACGCTCTGCATAAGTAAACTGGTCTATGTAGTGTCCGTTTAGCTCTTGCGCTAAGCGATGTGACTCAGCATAGATTTGATCAGAGCGATCCACTAAATGGGCTTGACCACCATAAAACTCAATTTGTTCTATTTTCTTTCGTGCGGTGCACCTAGGCATTACGGCTATAAAAGGGAGACCCAGTAAGCGAGCGAAGTAGGCCTCAGAGACGGCGGTGCTGCCAGAAGAGGACTCGATAATGGTAGTGTCTGGTCCTACCCAGCCGTTACAAATGGCATAGAGAAACAGTGAACGAGCTAAGCGATGTTTGAGGGAACCAGTGGGGTGTGTACTTTCATCTTTCAAGTAGATATCGATACCTGCCACGCTAGGTAGATCGAGTTTAATCAGATGTGTATCGGCGCTGCGTTGATAATCGGCTTCTATCTTGCGTACAGCAGTGTTGATCCAGTTATGATTAGTACACATAGGGTTTCTCCTTGGAATCGTTATAGGGATAATCTATCGATGTCCCGAGAGAAAAGCTTTGCTATTTATACTTTTATTTGTTTTATTTGGAGAAAATTTTTCTACAAATAGCCGTGTATGGATGCTGAACTAGATAAAGTTGACCGAAAAATACTCGATCTTTTACAAAACGATGCGACGTTGTCACTCAACGACCTCGCTGAAGCGGTTAACTTAACCACGACCCCTTGTTGGAAACGGCTCAAGAAGCTTGAAGAAGCGGGGGTTATCCAAAAAAGAGTGGCGTTGCTCAACCCAGAGAAGCTCGACCTGTCATTTACTGCGTTTGTATTGGTCAAAACCAGCGACCACTCTCACGAATGGTATCAACAGTTTGTTTCGACTGCTGCCCAATTTCCGGAGGTGATGGAGTTTTACCGAATGGCGGGGGAGTATGACTACATGATGAAGGTACTGGTTAAGGATATGCCGAGTTTTGACCGTTTCTATAAGAAATTAGTCAATTCAGTCGCAGGGCTGTCGAATGTGACGTCGACTTTTGCCATGGAGCCACTTAAATACACCACGGCTTTACCGATTGCGGGTGATTCATCTCACTTGTAGGGTATTGCTCTTGTTAACTTAGAACTTTAACTCTATATAAGTCGATGATTATCTATTCACTGCAGGACGCAAACAATGTGGCACCAGTTACTCGTCGCACTCAAAAAACCATTCATCAAGATGGTCCCCGTCGCGACCCCCCACCTAGAGTGCGGGGCAAACAAAAGCCTTGATGTTGCTCGCTTTTGCCAACAGCTAAACATCAAAAAGCCGTTAATTGTGACCGAAAGTGCGCTGGTTGAACTCGGGCTACTCGACAATGTCGCTTCCTCGTTCGACCAAGCCAATATAGGCACACAATTGTTTGAACGAGTGACACCAGACCCTAGTTTTGAACTGGTACGCGAAGGCGTGACTTTTTATAACACCACCGCTTGTGATGGCATCATTGCTTTGGGGGGCGGATCGGCGATAGATTGTGCCAAAGCGATTGCCGCCAGTGTGAGTACACGTAAAGATGTCTCTCGATTAACGGGACTACTTAAAGTGCGGCGGCGCGTGCTGCCGATTATTGCGTTGCCAACCACAGCGGGAACGGGTTCCGAGGCAACCGTGGCCGCGGTTGTCAGTGATCGTAAAGCGCAGCGAAAATACTCGATTACCGACCCTTTCCTAGTGCCTAAGGTCGCAATCATCGACCCGACACTGATGCTGGGGTTACCCCAAAAAATCACCGCCGAAACCGGGATAGACGCGCTGACGCATGCCATTGAATCTTACCTGAGTGGCTATGCTAACCGCACCACACGCGCGCTTTCACTCAGTGCAATAGAGCGAATTTTTCGCTGGTTACCTAAAGCTTTTTTTCATGGGGAAGATTGCGAAGCCCGTGAACAAATGGCGCTCGCAAGCTATGAAGCGGGATTGGTGTTTACCCGCACTTATATCGGTTACGTTCACGCTATTGCCCATCAACTCGGCGCTATCTACCACACGCCTCACGGTCTCGCCAATGCATTAGTATTGGTACACGTCCTGCGTTTTATCGCGCAGCGCAATAACCCCGTATTGATTCAACTTGCCGTTGAGCTTGGATTTAGTGGTAGTGAAGAGTTCATCGCGCGCATTGAAGCAATGTTAAGTGAGATGGGAGTGGCTAGCCAGCTTGACGCGTTAAAGCCACGAGATGTAGAAATCATCGCCGCGCAAGCACTGGCGGAAGCGTTTGGAGAGTATCCCGTGCCGGAAGTGATGAGTCAGCATGAGTGTGAAACCCTAGTGGCGAAGCTGCTCCCACAAGAGTCACAACGCTCTGACTGAGTCAGAGCGTTGTCTTAGAGCGCTATTCGGTAAAACGCATCACACCTTCTTGTACTGCACTGGCGACTAAGTCCCCCGCGCGGTTATATATTTCACCACGAACCAAACCACGCGTGTTGGACGCTGTGGGGCTTTCGATAGCGTAGAGCAACCACTCATCCATTTTGAAAGGACGATGGAACCAAATGGAATGATCAATCGTCGCCACTTGAAATTTTGGCGTCATCAGCGATACTCCATGAGGGTGCAGCGCTGTCACCAAAAAGCCCCAATCTGATGCGTAGCCAAGCAGGTATTGATGAATAAGCTGATTGTCGGGCACTTCGCCATTCGCTTTGATCCACAAGTACTGTTTGGCTTCAACCTTTTCGGGTTGCAATGGATTAACGACAGTGACAGGGCGCATTTCTATCGGCTTTTCCCCACAAAAGGTTTTCTTGAGCTTTTCGGGTAAAAACGCTTCAATTTGTGCGGCGAGCTCGGTCTCGGAAGCGAAGTTCTCTGGCCCCGGAATATTGGGCATGGTGTTTTGATGTTCAAAACCTGGAGCCTCGCCATGATAGGAAGCGGTTAGGTAGAAAATTGGGCGTCCATTTTGAATCGCTTTCACTCGGCGAGTGCTGAAGCTTCGCCCATCGCGTAGATTTTCTACATCATAAACAATGGGTTTCTCAGGGTCACCAGGGTAGAGAAAGTAACTGTGAAATGAGTGTACGGTACGATCGGCATCAACGGTATAGCGAGCCGCTGATAGGGCTTGCCCTATGACTTGTCCGCCATAGACTTGTGGTAATCCTAAGTTCTCGCTCTGACCGCGAAACAACCCTTCTTCGAGTTTTTCCAGTTGCAGCAAATCTAATAACTCATTGAGTGGTTTACTCATTATTTAACCCTTAATCTGATCTTATGCCGATATTTTACGCATATTAGTGACAATTAAAACAGCTGATTGCTGTGATTGTCATCACATGGTTGATTGGGTCAGAGTCTTGTTAAATAAAGGTCACTGTCCATGACATTAGTATAGTGACTGCCTATAATCAGCGAGATTTTAATAAGTTACGTGAGGCGTTATGAAAACAGTACTGGGTTTAGTGTTAGCCGTCGTTGTTGGCGGGGTGTTGGTGGGCTGCCAAAATTCTGAGCAAAAATCACCGCAGGCTAAGATCGATCACATTACCGGCACTCTTGCTTATCGTGAGCGTATTGCTTTACCCGATGACGCTGTCATCACAGTGACGTTGCAAGACATTTCTTTGGCGGACGCGCCAGCGAAAGTGATTGCCAAGCATCGTTTTGAAAGCAACGGCGCGCAAGTCCCTTTTGAATTTGATCTCGCGTATGACACGAAAAAGATCGATGCCCGTCACCGCTACAGTGTGAGTGCCCGAATCGAGGTGGGCGGCCAGTTACGCTTTATTACCGATACTGTACACCCAGTGATCACAGATGACTCACAGACTGAGAGTGTCGATCTTCGCTTAGTGGGCGTTGGTCACTAGCGATTATTTCAATGGCAGTCATTATGGCTGCCATTGATACAGTTTTAAGCGGATCTTCCCTTGCAATGACACCTCGACCCCTTCCTTCAATAGTGCGTTGCGTTGACGCTCCAAATCTTGCCCTTTAAGCGATATTTTACCTTGACTATTAATCACCCTATACCAAGGTAGCTTACTACCTTCAGGTAAGTTTCCTAGCGCTTTACCGACATGACGCGCGTAACCCGGGTAGCCCGCCATTTTTGCAACTTGGCCGTAGGTTGTGACTTTGCCAAGCGGAATTTGGTGAATCACAGCAAAGATTTGCATCAAAAACTGGTCCATAATGACACTGTCCTAGTTCAGATTTCCAAGGAATGGATAAGGAGAGGGCATGATATTTTCAACCTTCCAATTTGTGATCACGACCTTACTGGCCGTTGTTTGTGCTCGTGCGATGAGTTTGAGTGACGGCGAGATCCCAGTTCTTGCGCTCATCATTCCAGCGTTATGGATCCTACCACAAGGCGGATTACGCGGTCTTGTTCTTCTAGCTGCCATGACTGGCTATGGTCTGACCTTGTCACATCAGCCATTCACGCTATCGGTTAGCTTGTGGATTTTATTTCCGCTTTTGATGGTTGCGTTTTCAAAACGCAGCAGCGTGGCGGTTGTGTTAACTAGCTTATTGATTGTGACTACCTTACTCGTCGGCATTATGGTGACTCAAAACGCGGGGAAATTGCCCGGTGAACCTCTGGTCACTGTGATACAAACACTGGCGATTGGCATTGTGTGGTGGGCCGCCTCGCACTGGCAGCCGAGTCATCAACACAGTTGGTGGGCACTTGGGTTAGTGATTCCGTTATGGATAGCAGACTTACCCTATGCGGCATTATTAGCCTTGTGTGTGACTGGAATTATCGCTTCAACAGAAAGCTTATCGCGCTTGAAATCATTTCGCTGGAATCAATTATTGTGCTGGACACTCCCGACAGTGGGGTTCGCCGCGCTAGTGGTTTGGCCAAATATTGATGTGCCCAATCCGGTCTTTGTTGTTTGGCTATGTCTGCTCGGTACTGCATGGATGACGGACTATGTCTTACGCAGTGTCGAAGAGCAGCAAGATATATAAGTTATCAATATGTTTGAATTGTTATCGCCACTTGGCATATGCGCGTGGTTGTGTCAGAATTGGCGAACTTTTGCGCGTTATTGAGTAAAGGAACACTATTATTCGCGCAGACTAGGGCTAAATAACGATTCAAACAGGACGATAACGCGATGGCTCTTTTTTGGCGTGCAGTTGGGCTAATACTGACCACTTTGCTAATGCTCCCTGTCACCCAGGCGAGTACAACCTACAAAGTGGGGATAGAAGCGGATGATATTGTCACCCGAACCCTATTTGACGCTGCAGGCCAGCATTTCAATCTCGATATTGAATACGTCTACTATCCCAGCTTTGACGCTATCTTAAATGCTGTCGAGCGAGGAGAGAGCGATTTTGCAGCCAACGTCACTTACACTGAGCAGCGCGCAGCGCGCTTTGATTTTTCAAGCCCAACTAACATCGAATATACCTATCTCTACAGTATAACTAACGCCACCTTAGCCACCGCTGAGGTTATCGGTGTGCCTAAAGGTACCGTCTATGCTGCGTTGGTCGAGACGCACTATCCGCACATTAAGCAAGTCGAGTACAGTGGGCATCAGCAGGCACGAAACCTGATTGAAGCGCGCGTTGTCGATGGCGTTATTGATGCGATAAATCAGCTCAAACCCATGTTGATGGCCGGCTTTGATGCCCAGCTTCTGAACCATCAAATTCCAATCAAACCTGTCTCCATCATTACCCCCAAGGGCCGTCACCAAGCCTTGTTGAGTAACATTGTCGATTACATTCACAGTGCTGAAATACAAAAAATGCTACGTGAGTCGGTTAAAACCTATCAGTTTGAGATTAGGCAGCAAGCCTTACGTCAATCGGTAATTGATAGTGGCGTCAACATTAACCGTCATTATCGGGTCAAACTGCATAACGTTGGCCAATATGCTGAGTATCGACGTGATGGTGAGATCAAAGGGATCAGTGCCGATGTCGTGCAGCAGGCGTGTCAAATCTTGCTATTGCAGTGTGACATTGTCAGTGACGCCGATGAAAGTTGGGAAAGCATGTATCAAGATTTGGTCGAAAAACGGATTGATATTTTGGCTCCGATAGTCATCTCAGAGCAACGCAAAGCGCTGATGGAGTTCAGTGAGCCTTACTACTTCCCCAAAGCGATCATGATCAAGCGTGAAGGCTATAAAGATGGCGTATACAGCAATGTGTCTGAGCTGATCGTCGAAGATATCGGCGTGATGAAAGATGACTTTTTTGAGAGTTTGTTGTCGCAGTTGTTGCCTAATAAGCACCTGAAATCTTTTACGAGTACCGATGAGCTGTACCATGCGCTGCTTAATGGCGATATTAGTTATATGGCTATAAGTCGTGCGAATTTTAATAAAATGATGCGTGAATCGGGAGACATCATTCCGCTTGAAGAAGATGCAGCGATTGGTCAATTTTATCAATCTAATATCGCCATAGGTTTCGCTAAAAATCGCATTGGTCAATCGTTAGCGCCGCTATTTAGTCGGGCGATTAAGATTATCGACACCAATGCCATTATTGACCGTTACGATGCTCACCCAAACTGGAAAGCGACGCTACAAGCACAGCAAACCTTCTCGCGCTACAGTCAAATCATGTTTTTACTCGTGCTTGGCTTTTTGATGGTTGTGGCCATGTATTTACACAGTCAGTCGAATACCGACCCACTGACGCGACTGAAAAATCGTCGCGCTATGCATCAAAATTTCCGTGGTGGTGTCAACGCCGATGAAACAGTGTTCTATCTTGACGTCAATCGGTTTAAACCTATCAATGACAGCTATGGTCACGAAATCGGTGATCAGGTGCTCAAGAGCGTTGCCGCGTATATCGACAAGGTCTGGCATGGTCAGAGTTTCCGAGTTGGCGGGGATGAGTTCATCTTGATTGGTAAAATTGACGCGACACGAATTGATGATTTGCAGTCTAAGCTGACGACGATCGCCTTTGTTTCCGCAGATGGTCAGTTGTCATTTGATATCTCCGTTGCCATTGGTATATCGCCTCCACGGGCGACATTTATGAGCTTACAAGAAGTGCTCAACGAAGCAGACGAAGCTATGTATCGTCATAAGCATGGTTCAAAAACGCCACAAACCGACGACCAGAACCAAGGGAAGGTGGTCCATTATCTGAGATAATGGTTGCTGATTAAGCAGTTGAAGAGAAAAGAGCGACTTTATTGCTACCAGGACTTGAAATAGCCCAGAGGATGACTGATAATCCTCCCACTTCTTAGCCAAGCTAAGAAAAAAGAATCTATGGAGGCCCTGGTCCTCCCGCAACAATAGCTCGTGAACTCGGTCAGGTCCGGAAGGAAGCAGCCGCAGCGAGTGACTTGTGTGCCGGGATGTGGCTGGGGCTTCCACCCATCTAAAAGCCCGCTTTTTAGCGGGCTTTTCTCGTTTAAGGCAGAAAACCCAGCCGTATTACCTCGAAGTGTATTTGAGTCACTTCAAGTAGCCACCACAGATAATAGTGGTAAAAAGCCATGACCTGGTACTAGAGACACTTCAGCACTCTTTGACCAAGCAGATCGCTTTAGTTGGGGGCGAATAGTACTAACATTGCCTGCCCTATGACTTCAAAGGAGTTGTTTTAAAAAGGCCAACTGCTGTTTTTCTTGCTCTGTCATTTGATATTGTTCATCAGTGAGTGAGCCAGAGTCAAAACGACCAATTGGAAAGATCTCTGCCTTACTTTGGCCATAACCCGCTCTTTCGCCGGGATAGCCGGACATGCGTTCGATCATGAAATCACCTAGCTCCAGGTCGCTCGCGCCTTGAGGTAGCACTTGCTTATAGGCTCGTAATTCGACAGTTTGTTCTCCTTCGGATAGTCTTTTCTTCTCAACTAAAGCGGCGATCACACCACCATTTTGTTGGTAGAGATTGGCACGAAGTCGAAATATGCCAGCTTTATCGATTTGCAATGTGACAGGAATCATCATATCCGAGCCTTGAGCATAACCATGAGATACTGAAACGACGCTAGCGACGGAGTGATATAAGCGAATATCGGCGCTAATGGTGTCCGTTCCTTTTGCAAAATTGATGTTTGCGACCAATCTTAGTTCTTCAGGCCAATCTGCTGCTGGCGTAACCTGCCACGCCATACCATCAATCGGTAAAGCTGCCAGAGTCTGTTGCGTATCTACTGCGACGATATCGAGTGATGCATCGATGACGGTTTGTGATGTTGTCAGTTCTACTCGTATCGGTTCAGGAAAGAAATGTCGGTATTTCTCGACGCTTAATGTCGCGCTGGATTTACCATCCAAAACCGGAACTTCGACTGCCTCGAACGCATTCCAGTTTAAATAGGGGCTATTTTTGCTTGTGATAGGTTGGGAATAAGGCGGGTATTGAAGCGTTTGTTGGTGTTTGATGGCGACTTGCTTTAGCTCTAATTCGACGAGCTCGCGCTTGTTCGTTGTCTCTGGCGCGCGAACAGATAGTGGCGCTGCGTGAGTCAGGTTAAGTTCAGCAACAGACCTTGTCACCTGCCGAGATGCTTGGCGACTATCGTGTTTGGCCTTGTCATGGGTGTCGACAGAACTTGGCCAAATGATTAAGCCGAGGATGATAAACACGCTAAATAAACTCACTAGCCATAACTTTATCTTCATTACAGACTCCAAAAATGCACAAGGGCAGGGTAGAGTCCCCGCCCTTTGTTCGATCAGTGTAGGCCAACGGCAATTTCAGACATAGTGTCTCGATCAGAGCCTTGCACGTAGAGATATTTTGTTCCCCACCAGCCTTTTTGTTGGTAAGTGTCTACCCCCACCGACTGGCCATCCGTCAATGTGATATCAGTGATGCTCGATGTCACTTCCCCCTTGTGTTTTGCACCGACAACGTCGCTATGACTGTAGCTATGACCCATTATCAAAGGGTAGTGCTGAGGCATAAAGTGTGTCACGCCTTTGCTTTGTGAGGCAATCTTACCGTTCATGGCTAAGTGAGTGGAACAGCTGTCATAGCTTTTGGCATCGGCTGCGCCACATGCTGAATGCGCGGCCACAACACCATCGTCATTTCCAGGAAGAAAGGCAGAAGTTGTCTTGAAATAGTCGGTTCCATTCCCGACAAAGCGAATACGTGGAGTACGATGGTCGGATAGACGAGCGATTTGACGCGCGTTAGCGACCTTAAGATCGTTCAAGACCCCGGCATTTTTTTGACTGGGGATTTCTCCCAACCACAATGAAATCGCATAGCGCAATGCACTGTTGGTCCAGCCACCCCCTTCGATGATATTGATCACTGTATCGCCAAGTTCAGAGCCACCGCCAGCGCCTGCAAAATCATAGGTCGCGACGATGTTGAGTGGCTCTAATCCAGCGTTTATAAGCCAGTTTTCCTGATTATCTAACAGATAGCGTGCAATAAGATCACCGGTGGAGTGTGTGACAAAAATACAGCCAGGTTGACAAGTGCCATTCCGCGATAGCTGTTGCAGTTTAGGCCAAGCGTAGTCACTGGAGATTTTGCCTTCGACGCGCTCATAAGAAGGCCAGTCAATTCGAGCGTCGGCATATTGCAGCCAATACTCCTTCCAGTAGTCTTCGCCTTCTAACGTTACTTGTCTAGCGTCTGGTTTAGATTGCAACTGATCCGATTGAAAGCCGTGAATCAATACCACTTTGTAGTTTCCGATAGCAGCGTGCGTGAAACCTGAAAACGCTATTGCCACTGCAATAGAGGCAACCTTTGTTATTATTTTCATGATGTTATTAACCTTTTAATCCTGAAATTAGCGTTACTTGCTTAGTGTTCAGTGAGCAAAACTTCAAACATCGAAACAACTTTCGCTCGCTAAATAGGATTAATCGCCGGTTACTTTTTATTCAACACATCCGATGAGAGTTTTTGCACCATGTTAAAAAAATGATAAATAAATGATAATAAATTGAGATCTTTGACGGGTTTAGAGTCATAGATAACCAGTAAGTGTTGGCCGCTTAATGTTCACTTGGTGCGCAGAAGTATGGGGCAAAAAAATTGTTCAGTATTGTTTAATCTATTGATTACAAACATTTTTCAGAACATAAGTCGGTATTTTTAGATGTGGATTTTGTCAATAGAATTTTGCTCAAATTTTGGCGGCTAAATAGGCCAAACAGTGAGATCTTTAACTCAAATAATCAATTCGATGAATGATATTCATGTTGTTGCACTTTATCTTTTGTGCGCTTTTTGAGCACAATTTTATAGGATGTAACATAATGAAAAACGGATACAAACTTTCCGCCCTCGCTGTCGCAGTCATGGCTTCTGCGTCAGTTTCTGCAAACGTCAATATTGAGCCAGATCCGATTAATTCACCTTTTATCAAAGATGCAAAAGGCAACATCATTGAGGACTACTCAACTCGCTCTGCTCAGCCTGCAGTGTTATCAATGCAACTGTTTAATACGCTAGCAGAAGAGCGGGGTGACTGGTTTAACATGTCGGCTAATTATTCAAGTGTTCAAGGTGTGGGTGCTGACATTGTTTACGACTTCATGCGTCCCCCTCTTAAACCTCAACCTATTATTGTCGCGGTGTTAGATTCGGGGGTGGATATTGACCACGAAGACTTAAAAGACAAACTTTGGGTGAACCAAGACGAGATACCAGGCAATGGTATCGATGATGATCGCAACGGCTATATAGATGATGTACACGGATGGAACTTCTTAGGCAACTCACTCGGTGTCAATGTTGATCACGATACCCTCGAAGTCACTCGTGAATATAAGAAGTATCTTGAGCTAAAGGAACATAATCATTGGATTTCACCGAAAAAACGCAAATACTATCAAGGTGTTGAAGCCGACTATTTAGAGAACGTCGAGTATTACACATCGGCGTTAGAACAAGTCACCGCAGCCACTGAGCAAGCAAACGCTTACAAATCGACAATTCTAGCTCTGATTGAGCACAAAGACTTTACCGTAGCAGGCCTTCAGGTTTTGCTGACTCACTCTAACTCTGAAGTCGTTGCGGCTGCTCAAGGGCTGCTTAACGTTTTCGATACTTGGTACTCGTTTGACTATTTGGCATCACGCACTAGTCGTTATCAGGAATCCTTGGATTATCATTACAATCTAGAGTTTGATACTCGCAAAGATATCGTGATGGACAACATCAATAACCCGTGGGAAAAGGGTTATGGCAACAATGATGTCAAAGGCCCTGTGGGCGCGCATGGCACTCATGTAGCTGGTATCATTGCTGCTGAACGCGGGAATGGATTGGGCATTGATGGCATCGCTAATCATGCGCAGATTATGGCAGTCCGTATGGTACCAAACGGTGATGAACGCGATAAAGATATTGCAAACGCTGTACGATATGCAGTGGATAACGGAGCCAAAATCATCAATATGAGTTTTGGTAAGAGTTATTCACCGCGTAAACATATTGTTGACCACGCATTTCGCTATGCAGCACGCAAAGGCGTGTTGATCGTCCACTCTGCTGGAAACAGTAAAACTGATAACGATATTAAACCGAGCTTCCCTAACCGTTTCGCAAAGCATAAATGGTCTCGCCCAGTCTCGACTTGGATGGATGTCGGTGCCTCGGCGAAGTACGCAGACGACTCTATGGTTGCGAGCTTTAGTAACTTTGGCCAAGAAACGGTAGATGTGTTCGCCCCTGGTTACCGGGTTTTATCGTCGACACCAGGTGATAATTATGCGGCATACAGTGGGACAAGTATGGCTGCGCCAGTGGTATCAGGGGTAGCGGCCTTAGTTTGGTCTCATTACCCACAACTAAAGGCGAAAGAGCTTAAAGAGTTGCTAATGACACAATCACGTACCTATCCAGAGCTGCTAGTTAAGAAACCTTCAAGCCCAGAAGACCTCGTCCCATTCAGCAGTTTGTCGATTTCAGGCGGTATCGTGGATGCCGAAGCGATTTTTGCTGAACTCGCAAGTCAATAAGTACTTGCCATTAATAAGAGGCTCATTGTGTAGCCTCTTTTTCCACCCGGCAGAGGGCTTCTTTTTTTGCTCTATTCGATCTATTCGCCGCGAAAGTGGTGTTTTACAAACATAACAGAATCAGAGTTATCAATGATTGAGCGCTACAACAGAGCGCTGGATTTTTCTTGAATCAATGACCCAATTTGGTGAAGTGAGCTTTTAAACAGTGCAACTGGGTGACTCGCTTCACAGAACCTTTCATTAGCAAAGTCAAATGTAGCTAACTGTTAGCTAGTTTGCATTACTTTTGTTAATTTTCCTGCACATTATCTAGCACAAGATGCTATGAAATATCATCTTTGTAGATAATATGGCACTTCAATCTACTACGTGGCGAATTCTTATTTTAAACAACTAAGATATTCGCTGTTCGTAGTGATTTTTACTAATTTATTGACGTAATCGCAGTATTATACGATTTTTTGCTACATTTTTATGGCAAATTACTTCAATGATTGCTAATGTGTGCCGCAATCTTTGTGTAGTCTTAGGTTATTATGCTTATTTTTTGAGCTAAACAGATCTAAATCACTACCCGTTCTGGTGCTATGCAAAGAAGTCATGGATGCAAATGAAAAACTTGGAGTTTTACACATGTATAAGAACAAAATCACACAAGCCCTTCTTCTAGGTGCGGGTTTCGCAATGGCCTCTACCGCAACGTTAGCTGCAGATGTTCCTGCCGGAACTCAACTAGCAGCAAAACAAGAACTCGTTCGCGGTAACGGTACTGAAGTTGCGACCATCGACCCACACAAATCTCAAGGTGTACCAGAATCTCACGTTATTCGTGATCTTCTAGAAGGCTTGGTGAACCAAGATGCAGACGGCAACACAATCCCTGGTGTTGCAGAGTCTTGGGAAACAGCAGACAACAAAACCTTCACTTTCCACCTCCGTAAAGACGCAAAATGGTCTAACGGCGACCCAGTTGTCGCTGAAGACTTCGTGTACAGCTGGCAGCGTGCCGTTGATCCAGCGACCGCTTCTCCATACGCTTGGTACATGGAATATACCAAGATGAAGAACGCGAAAGAGATCGTTGCTGGTGAAAAGGATAAGAGCACGCTAGGTGTTAAAGCATTGGATGATCACACTCTAGTTGTTGAGCTAGAAGCGGCGGTACCTTATTTTGTTATGATGACAGGTCACACGACGACTAAACCTGTTCATAAAGCGACAGTTGAGAAGTTCGGTGACCAATGGACTAAGCCGGAGAACTTTGTTGGTAACGGTGCGTTTGTTGTCGACAAATGGGTATTGAACGAGCGTATGGTCCTTAAGCGCAACGAGCAATACTGGGACAACGAGAAAACTGTTCTTGATCAGGTGACTTTCCTACCGATCGAAAACCAAGTCGCAGAAATGAACCGCTTCCTGTCTGGTGAGCTAGATTTCACGTCTTCTGCACTTCCAGTCGAGCACTTCAAACGTCTTAAGAAAGAGTACCCAGAATCAGTGTCTGTTGAAGGCAGCCTATGTACTTACTACTACTCTTTCAACACTAAGAAGAAGCCATTTGACGATGTTCGCGTTCGTAAAGCGATCTCTTACGCTATCGACCGTAACATTGTGACAGACGCAATCTTAGCGCAAGGTCAGAAACCTGCTTACTTCCTAACGCCAGAAATTACTGCGGGCTTCAACCCAGAACTCCCTGAGTTCGCTAAAATGTCTCAAAAAGAGCGTAATGCAGAAGCTGCGCGTCTTCTTGAGGAAGCTGGTTTCAATAAAAATAACCCTCTAGAGTTTACGCTTCTTTACAACACCAACGAAAACCATAAGAAAATTGCGGTTGCGTTAGGTTCAATGTGGAAGAAGACGCTAGGTCTTGACGTGACACTAGAAAACCAAGAGTGGAAAACATACCTTTCTACGAAAGACCAAGGTGATTTCGAAGTATCACGCGCCGGCTGGTGTGGTGACTACAACGAAGCCTCTTCATTCCTAACCCTAATGGTTAGCAAGAACACAACAGCTGGTCAGCACTGGGGCAACAAAGAGTACGATGCCATCATCGACAAGGCTCTAAACTCAACATCTGAAGAAGAGCGTACAAACTTGTACCTTCAAGCAGAAGAGTTGATCGCGAAAGAAATGCCAATCGCACCAATCTACCAGTACGTTCGTGCTCGTCTTCTATCTCCGCAAGTGGGTGGTTTCCCATCAAACAACGCGGAAGAGAAGATCTACTCTAAAGATCTATACATCAAAGCTCAGTAATCTCGAGCCTATAGAACTATAAAAACAAGGACTGCATGTGTTTTCACATGCAGTGCCTTATTCAACCTGAAATTCAAAGAAATTTGGTTGAGTTCCTTTAATTATTAAACTGTCACAGACTGAAAGAGTGAGTTTATGCTTAAATTCATCGCGAAAAGGATATTTGAGGCGATTCCAACTATGTTGGTATTGATCACCGTATCTTTCTTTCTTATGCGCTTCGCGCCAGGTAACCCGTTCTCTAGTGAGAAACCGTTGCCTCCAGAAGTAATGGCTAACATCGAGGCTAAATATGGTCTAGATAAGCCAGTACTAGAACAATACACCACCTATCTAACTAACGTTTTGCAAGGTGACTTTGGTCCGTCGTTTAAATACCTCGATTACTCGGTAAATGAACTGATTTACGGTGCGTTGCCGGTTTCAGCCAAAGTCGGTTTCATCGCGTTCATTTTTACCATCATTATGGGAGTGAGTGTCGGCACAATTGCTGCGCTTAAGCAAAACACTTGGGTAGACTACACCATTATGTCGACAGCGATGCTAGGCGTTGTCATGCCATCGTTTGTATTGGCACCTGCACTCATCTACCTGTTTTCATTGCACTGGAACTTGTTCCCTGCTGGTGGTTGGCATGACGGTGGACTAAAATACCTCGTTCTTCCCGTGATTGGTATGTCGCTACTTTATGTAGCAACGTTTGCCCGTATCACTCGTGGTTCGATGATCGAAACGCTAAACAGTAACTTTATTCGCACGGCTCGCGCGAAAGGCTTGAGCTACCGTTACATCATCATCAAACACGCGCTAAAACCTGCACTTCTACCTGTTGTTTCTTACATGGGCCCTGCGTTCGTCGGTATCATCACAGGTTCAGTTGTTATCGAAACCATCTTTGGTCTTCCAGGCATCGGTAAGTTGTTCGTTAACGCTGCATTCAACCGTGACTACTCGCTTGTAATGGGTGTGACCATTTTGATTGGTTTCCTATTCATTTTATTCAACGCGATCGTAGATATCCTACTGGCAATGATCGACCCGAAAATTCGCTACTAACAGGGAAGTTTGGTTATGTTAACGAAAAAAGAAAACCTTGATGCGATCGAGAAGTTCTCTGAGAACTTAGAAATTGAAGGTCGCAGTCTATGGCAAGACGCTCGCATTCGTTTTATGCGCAATAAAGCGGCAATGGTGAGCTTGTTTATCCTATTCATTATGACGTTGGCGGTTATTTTCCTACCAATGTTTGCCCCGTACACCTTTGATGATACAGATTGGTACGCGATGCACGTGGCGCCGAACGCTGATCATTGGTTCGGTACCGATAGCCTCGGTCGAGATATCTATGTACGTACACTGATCGGTGGTCGTATCTCACTTATGGTGGGTGTGATGGGCGCGTTCGTTGCGGTTTTGATTGGTACACTATACGGTGCGGCATCTGGCTTTATTGGCGGTAAAGTTGACCGAATCATGATGCGTATTCTAGAGATTCTCTACGCAGTACCGTTTATGTTCCTAGTTATCGTTCTAGTGACATTCTTCGGTCGTAACATCATTCTCATCTTTGTTGCTATCGGTGCGATTGCTTGGCTAGATATGGCGCGTATTGTACGTGGTCAAACATTGAGCCTACGCAGTAAAGAGTTTATCGAAGCGGCACACGTTTGTGGTGTGAGCAATTGGAAAATCATTACTCGTCACATCGTACCAAACGTACTGGGTATTGTTGCGGTTTACTCAACGCTTCTAATCCCAAGCATGATTCTAACTGAATCATTCCTTTCATTCCTTGGTCTGGGTGTTCAAGAGCCGATGACAAGTTGGGGCGCACTTCTACAAGAAGGGGCACAAACGATGGAAGTCGCGATTTGGCAGCTGGCATTCCCAGCGGCATTCATGGTTGTGACTCTGTTCTGCTTCAACTACGTTGGCGATGGTCTGCGCGATGCGCTCGATCCAAAAGACAGATAATTAGAAGATTAGATTAAGGAAGCAATGATGAGCTTATTAGATGTCAAAGATCTGCGCGTCGAATTTACCACTCAAGATGGTATCGTGACCGCAGTAAACGATCTGAATTTCTCACTCGAACAAGGCGAAACGCTAGGTATCGTAGGGGAGTCGGGTTCAGGTAAATCACAAACCGTGTTCGCGATTATGGGTCTGTTGGCCAAGAACGGTATTATTTCTGGTAGTGCCAAGTTCGAAGGTAATGAGATTCTTAATCTGCCTGAGAAAGCCCTAAATAAAGTACGCGCAGAACAGATCGCAATGATCTTCCAAGACCCAATGACGTCCCTCAACCCTTACATGAAGGTGAGTGATCAGTTAATGGAAGTGCTGATGCTGCACAAAGGCATGGGTAAAGCAGAAGCGTTTGAAGAGTCAGTACGTATGCTGGAAGCAGTGAAGATTCCAGAAGCCCGTAAACGTATTACCATGTACCCACACGAGTTCTCTGGCGGTATGCGTCAGCGCGTGATGATTGCGATGGCACTTCTATGTCGTCCTAAACTACTGATCGCGGACGAACCTACTACGGCCTTGGATGTAACCGTACAAGCACAGATCATGGACTTGCTGAACGAGCTGAAAAAAGAGTTCAATACAGCCATCATCATGATCACCCACGACCTAGGTGTGGTTGCGGGTTCATGTGATAAAGTGCTGGTAATGTACGCTGGTCGTACTATGGAATACGGCACTGTTGATGAAATCTTCTACAACCCAAGCCATCCGTACGCAGAAGGCTTGTTAAAAGCGATTCCACGTCTGGATACAGAAGGTGAAATTCTACCAACCATTCCAGGTAACCCACCTAACTTGCTTCGTCTACCACCTGGTTGCCCATATCAAGAGCGCTGCCACCGCGTGATAGACCGTTGTAAGCAAGAAGCACCGATTTTGATGCCATTTGCCGATGGTCGTCAGCGTGCATGTTTTTCTGATTGGGAGGCTTGGAAAAAATGAGTGCCGATAAACCACTACTACTCGACGTAAAAGATTTAAAAGTTCATTTCAGCATTGCCGCCAAGTCCGCATGGCCTTGGAGTAAGCCTTCAAACTTAAAAGCCGTGGACGGCGTTAACGTTCGCTTATACGAAGGTGAAACTTTGGGCGTGGTAGGTGAGTCTGGCTGTGGTAAGTCTACGTTCGCACGCGCGATTATCGGTTTGGTTGAAGCTACCGACGGCGACGTTATGTGGTTGGGTCAAGACTTAACCAAGATGCAAGAAGTTCAGCGCCGTGAAACGCGTAAAGAGATCCAGATGATTTTCCAAGATCCGTTGGCGTCTCTTAATCCACGTATGACGGTCGGTGATATTATCGCAGAGCCGCTACAAACGTTTTATCCAGAGCTTTCTAAGCAAGAAGTCAAAGATCGCGTTAAAGAGATGATGGCAAAGGTTGGTCTATTGCCTAATGTTATCAACCGCTACCCACACGAGTTCTCAGGGGGACAGTGTCAGCGTATTGGTATTGCACGCGCGCTTATCTTGAAGCCTAAGATGATCATCTGTGATGAGCCGGTATCGGCGCTCGATGTGTCGATTCAAGCCCAGGTGGTGAACCTACTGAAAGAGATCCAAAAAGAGTTGGGTCTGTCTTTGGTCTTCATTGCCCACGACTTATCGGTAGTGAAGCACATCTCTGATCGAGTGCTAGTGATGTACTTGGGTAATGCCGTGGAACTGGGTGAAGCTGAAGCCTTGTTTGCCGACCCTAAGCACCCATATACGCGCGCGCTAATGTCAGCGGTTCCGATCCCGGACCCTAAGATTGAGCGAGCCAAGCAGATTGAGATGCTAGAAGGTGATCTGCCTTCGCCCATCAATCCGCCATCGGGCTGCGTATTCCGTACACGTTGTCCAAAAGCCACAGACGCTTGTGCACAAACCAAACCGACCATTCAAGGTAATGATGTGCATGCGGTATCGTGTTTACACGTTAGCGTCTAAATTCAGCCTGTGACGGGCTTAAGCGCGGCATCTTTCGGGAGTCGCGCTTTTTTTGTCGTGAGCATTTTGGTTGTTCAAATTATTCGAACATCTAAGCCAAGCTTCTCTACCCACGCCGTGTGAAGACTTCCCTATAATAAATCTAGATTTCAAGTATGGGAGGTTTGCATGGGTAAATTAGTTGAAGGTGTATGGCATGATGTCTGGTATGACACCAAAGCCAGCCAAGGAAAGTTCGTGCGTGAAGATGCTGGCTTTCGTGATTGGGTACTTGACCAACCTGACGCTAAATTT
The DNA here is from genome assembly GCF_013369335.1 of Vibrio sp. JPW-9-11-11. Classification (GTDB taxonomy): domain Bacteria; phylum Pseudomonadota; class Gammaproteobacteria; order Enterobacterales; family Vibrionaceae; genus Vibrio. Next base: position 633,298 of record NZ_SZQJ01000005.1, on the reverse strand, counting down.
CAACCAGAGTCAGGTCGTTACCACCTATATGTATCACTCGCCTGTCCTTGGGCGCATCGCACGTTGATTTTTAGAAAGTTGAAAGGGTTAGAACCACATATTGACGTCACAGTCGTGTGTCCAGATATGATGAGCGAAGGGTGGCAGATGGGGCTGCCTGAGCCCCTCTTTGGCCACACACGCTTACACCAGATCTACACTCAAGCCAAACCTGATTACTCTGGGCGAGTTACTGTCCCTGTGCTGTGGGACAAAAAATACAATACGATCGTCAGCAATGAATCCTCAGAAATTATTCGCATGTTCAACTCGGCCTTTAATCGTTTGACGGGCAACGAGCAAGACTACTATCCACAGCATTTAGCCAGCGCCATTGCGCAGTGGAATGAGTTTATCTACCCGAATGTGAATAACGGTGTTTACCGCTGTGGCTTTGCGACCACTCAAGAGGCGTATGAAGAAGCGTATGAACAGTTGTTTGCAGCGCTAGATACGTTGGATTCTCACTTGGCGACACAGAGGTACTTGGCTGGAGAGCAGATCACTGAGGCAGACTGGCGATTGTTTACCACGTTAATTCGTTTTGATGCGGTTTATGTCGGTCACTTTAAATGCAACAAAAAACGTATTGTTGATTACCCGCATCTCAATGGTTACATGAAAGAATTGTATCAAGTGCCAGGTATCAAAGAGACGACGGACTTCTATCATATCAAACGGCATTACTATTTCAGTCACACTGGTATCAATCCAACCCAAGTGGTACCAAAGGGACCGGAACTCGATCTCGACTCACCACATGGGCGAGAGGCTTTCTAGTACATTGCCAAATAACGAGCAGCGCCGCGGTCATGGCGCTGTTTTGTTTTCGCCGCGCCAAGGTTACCCATGACTTGCGGATTAACCCCATGGTTCGCTTTGAGAATGATTGTTCAATATTCTCTCGCGGTCACAACTCCATTCCATTATTTATATAAACTAATGATATAGCGAACGATCTCTTGGCGGAGGGCGAATGGATATTCATGAGTTTGTCAGTGGCGAACACCTTGTCTGGAATCTATTTATCGCGTTGATGCTCGGGGCGATTGTTGGCACTCAGCGTGGTTGGGTGATGCGAAATAGCGTCGAGGGTAGCCGTGTTGCTGGGATACGCACTTTTTCATTGGTGGGCCTGCTCGGTGGTTTGGTAGGTGCTGTCGCTGAGCGTTACTCTCCTTATTTGATTGGCTTTGGCTTGATTGCGTTAGTGATTTTGGCCTGCATCGCGTTTGTTATCCAACAAAAGAAAAGTAAAGACATTAGTATCACTGGCGTTGTGAGTTTATTGATCACTTTCATCAACGGGACTTTGGCGGTGTCGGGACAAGTGGTGGTGGCCGCCTCGGCAGCGGTGATCACTGCTGTTGTGTTAGACAATAAAAAAGAGCTGCATCAAGCGCTTCAGCGGTTGCAGGAGTATGAGTTGGATGCGGCGCTACGTTTGATGCTTATCTCTGTGGTGTTACTCCCATTGCTGCCAAATCAAACCTTCGGTCCGTGGAATGCGTTAAACCCTTACGAAATCTGGTGGATGGTGGTGTTAATTGCCAGCATTTCCTTCGTCGGTTATTTCGCGATTAAAATAGGCGGAGCGAAACGCGGTATTTTGTTCACCTCGGTGTTTGCTGGCTTGAGCTCGTCTACTGCACTAACGCTGCAATTTTCTAATCTCTCGCGTGAACAAGAAGGGATTAGCCCGTTATTGGCCAGCGGTATTCTACTTAGTTGCGGCACTATGTTTCCGCGTTTACTCATTGTGTTGTCGGTGATAAACCCACAGTTGGTCAGCTTGATATGGCCAGTGATTATTACCATGATGGTGGCTATTTATGTGCCAGCATGGTGGATTTGGCGTTCGTGTCAGATTGAAAAAGTCGAGCAGAACAACAAACAGACCAACCCACTGGCACTGCAATCCGCACTCTTTTTTGGCTTGGTATTAGCGATGATCATGCTTTTGTCCCACGCGTTATCGGAATGGTTAGGTAATACTGGGGTGTTGATTTTGGCGGCTTTATCAGGCATCACCGATGTCGATGCGATATCGCTCGCGTTAGGGCGACAGAGTACACAAAGCCTCGCCGTAACGACAGCGGCACTTGGCATTATCCTAGCGGCGTCGGTGAATACTCTGGTCAAGATGGCTATGGTGGTCGCCATTGGACACCGCAAATTATGGTTCAGAGTGGCGCCGGTGATGACCACGAGTGTGGTCGCGGGTGCGGTGGTACTTGGGTTAACGCAATGAACTCGCGATACAAAAAAGCCCTCAAACGAGGGCTTTATCATTTATGCAGGGTTAACTGACCAAGTTATTTTGGATCTTGGTCCGCCTGGATTGCTGTAAGAGCAATAGTGTAGACGATATCATCTACCAATGCGCCGCGTGACAAATCATTCACTGGTTTACGCATACCTTGCAGCATTGGACCGATAGACACTAGGTCGGCACTACGTTGTACCGCTTTGTACGTCGTGTTACCTGTGTTGAGGTCTGGGAATACGAATACCGTCGCTTTACCCGCTACTGGAGAGTTTGGCGCTTTAGAAGCCGCCACGTTTTCCATGATGGCCGCATCGTACTGAAGAGGGCCGTCGATCACTAGGTCAGGACGTTTCTCTTGAGCAAGTTTGGTCGCTTCACGTACTTTATCAACGTCTGCACCCTTACCAGATTCACCTGTTGAGTAAGAAATCATCGCGACACGTGGTTCGATCCCAAAGGCAGTCGCTGAATCCGCTGATTGAATCGCGATTTCTGCTAGCTGCTCTGCGGTCGGATCTGGGTTGATCGCACAGTCACCGTAAACCAGTACTTGGTCAGGCAGCAGCATGAAGAAAACAGACGAGACGATAGACGCATTTGGCGCCGTCTTAATGATTTGGAACGGAGGCACGATAGTATTGGCCGTGGTGTGAACCGCGCCAGATACCAGACCGTCAACTTCGTTGTTCTCAAGCATCATGGTGCCAAGGAAGACTGAGTCTTGCAGTTTCTCTCGAGCCACAACTTCTGTCATGCCTTTCGCGCCACGTAGTTCAACCAAACGAGCGACGTAGTTATTGCGCACGGCATCAGCATCGATGATTTGTACGCCAGCGCCCAATTCAACGCCTTGCTGAGCAGCCACGCGGCGAATCTCATCTGGGTTACCCAAAAGCACACATTCCGCAATACCGCGTTCAGCACAGATAGCCGCCGCTTTCACCGTACGTGGTTCATCACCTTCAGGTAGCACGATACGCTTGCCAGCTTTACGAGCGAGCTCGGTTAACTGGTAACGGAACGCTGGAGGACTTAGACGACGAGACTTTTGTGTACCTTCTGTCATCGACTCAATCCAGTTGCCATCAATGTGACCAGCAACGTGTTCGTTGATGAACTCGATACGCTCTTTATCGTCTGCAGGTACTTCGATTGAGAAGCTCTGTAGGTTGAGCGAGGTTTGCCACGTATTGCCTTGAGCTTTAAAAATCGGTAGGCCTGTGTCGAACGCAGGCTTACATAAACCCTCAATCTCTTGAGGAATGTCGTAGCCACCTGTTAACAACACCGCACCAATGTCCACGCCGTTCATTGCAGCAAGTGCCGCAGCAACGATAACGTCAGGACGGTCAGCAGAGGTCACCAATAGAGAACCTGGCTTAAAGTGCTCAATCATGTTTGGTAGTGAGCGCGCGCAGAAAGTGATGCTCTTAATACGGCGCGTATTGATATCACCTGGATTGATGATGTCAGCGTTGAGGTGCTTCGCCATATCAATCGCACGAGTAGCGATAAGGTCGATGCTCCAAGGCACACAGCCCAATACGCGGATTGGAGAGGTGTTAAAGATCTCCATCACTTTCATTTCGTTCTGTTTCGCGCTATCTGCATCGTCGAAGATTTCAGATAGGTCAGGGCGAGTACGGCCCGCTTCATCAACAGGCGCGTTTAGCTTGTTGATGATGACACCAGAGATGTTTTTGTTCTTCGTACCACCAAAGTTAGAGCAGGCGACTTCGATGCGCTCTTTGAGCTGGGCTGGGTTGTCTGTCCCAGGTGTCGCAACTAGCACGATCTCCGCACCCAACGTCGCTGCAATTTCAGCGTTCACTTGGTTAGCAAATGGGTGTTTGCGAGTTGGGACTAGGCCTTCAATAAGCGTGACGTCTGCGTCTTTGTTGATTTGATTGTAACGTTCAACGACGGTTTCTAGCAGTTCGTCCATGTTGTCGTTACCGATCAGGCTTTCAGCAACAGACATCGCCATAGGTTGACCAATTTTCATATCGCTGTTATGCGCTACGATGGTTGAAGTCAGGTCTGGTTGATCACCGCCAGAACGTGGCTGTGAAATTGGTTTGTAGAAAGAAACTTTAACGCCTTTGCGCTCCATAGCGCGAAGAACACCCATGCTAACACTAGTAAGACCAACACCAGCACTGGTAGGGATAAGCATAATAGTACGAGACATTCGTAGAGTACCTTTAGCTATTGGGATAAAAGCTTAGTTGAGCATTGTCGTCGAGGGAGAACTCTCAATTAAGCCCCTGTAAGAAAACCGGTTGGCATTGGCCAACCGGTTAAGTCAATTAAAGCGCTGCAAGACGCGCGGTATCTTCAGCAATGACCAACTCTTCGTTGGTAGAGATAACCATAGCTGGAATGCGGCTGTTAGCTGTAGTAATCGTACCTTCGCCACCAAAGCGTGCTTTCAGGTTAGCTTCGCTGTCTACTTCGATACCGAAAATAGCTAGACGGTTTAGTACCATTTCACGGATAGGACCTGAGTTTTCACCGATACCGCCAGTGAAAGTGATGGCGTCTAGACGACCTTCCATTGAAGCCGTGTAACCTGCTACGTATTTCGCTAGGCGGTGGCAGAACACGTCCATTGCGCGAGTCGCTTCTTCTTTTTCACCGTAGTTGTCTTCAACAAAACGACAGTCAGAAGTCACTTCAGTTAGACCAGCAAGACCAGACTCTTTAGTTAGCATGTTGTTGATTTGCTCAACGGAGTAGCCTAGCGCGTCGTGTAGGTGGAAGATGATAGCAGGATCGATGTCACCACAACGAGTACCCATCACTAGACCTTCAAGAGGAGTCAGACCCATAGAAGTATCAACGGATTTACCGTTCTTAATCGCACAAACAGATGCACCGTTACCTAGGTGACAGTTAATGATGTTCACTTCTTCAACGGGTTTGTTAAGCAGAGCTGCAACTTCACGAGTAATGAATAGGTGTGAAGTGCCGTGCATGCCGTAGCGACGGATACCGTGCTCTTTGTATAGGTTGTATGGCAGCGCGTATAGGAAAGACTCTTCAGGCATTGTCTGGTGGAATGCAGTGTCAAATACCGCTACGTTTTGCAGCTCTGGGAAGTTTTTCTTCGCCGCTTCGATACCGATGATGTGTGCTGGGTTATGTAGAGGTGCAAAAGTTGCAGCGTCTTGAATACCTTTTAGCACTTCATCAGTAATAAGAGCCGATTGAGTGAACTGCTCGCCGCCGTGCACGATACGGTGACCGATAGCGCCTAGGTTAGCTTTAAGCTCTGGCTTAGAAGCAAGAATAGTTTCAACCATAAACGCGAGTGCTTCTTCGTGCGCTGCACCTTCGCCTAGTTGAGCTTCGTGTTTACCATCCAGCTTCCATTTGATACGTGCTTCTGGAAGATGAAGACATTCAGCGAGACCTGATAGGTGCTCTGCACCTGTTTCTGCATCAACAACAGCAAATTTAAGAGAAGAACTACCGCAGTTTAAAACTAAAACTAGCTTAGACATGTGTGACTACCTGTAACAATCAGTTAGGATGAAAATTAACCACAAGAATAGACGATGCAGGTAAAGCTGCGCACTAATCTTGGTCAAAAAAACTTCGAATTCCGTATATAAGACAGTGGTGATCCTGATCACCACCCATGCATCCGCTGCAGAAAGGTCTCTAAAGTTGCTTAAATTGTAAATAACGGCAACAATGAGATTGTGGGTCCGCAGAGGATAACGATAATGGGCAATAATAACAAAAAAATTTGAAAGAATATTAACTTTCATCAATTTTTTGTCCCAATAGTTGAAACTTTCAACTTATTTTTAACTCGGACCTATTGCTAAGTGAAGTGAGAGAGCCCTATGAGTAATAAAGTCGGTATAGTTCACAGCCTACGTGACGGACAGAAGTACATGGATACTTGGCCAATGCGCAAAGAGCTGAACCTATTATTTCCAGAACAACGCATCATTAAAGCGACGCGCTTTGGTGTCAAGGTCATGCCTGCTATTGCAGCCATCAGTGTTCTCACTCAAATGGCGTTTAATAACTACCAATCAATGCCTCAGGCTGTGATTATTGCTTTGTTTGCGATCAGTATGCCAATTCAAGGCATGTGGTGGTTAGGTAACCGCTCCAATACTCAACTGCCACCTGCGCTAGCTGGTTGGTATCGAGAAATCCACCAAAAAATTGCAGATAGCGGCTTTGCGCTCGAGCCGATGAAGTCTCGCCCTCGCTATAAAGAGTTGGCTCAAATCCTCAATCGTGCATTTCGCCAGCTTGATAAAAGCGCGTTAGAGCGTTGGTTCTAGACCAAAAGCATTTCCAGCTCCCGATCCAAATAAAAAACGCCCACCGAAGTGGGCGTTTTCTGTTATCTATAGTGCAACATTAGTTGAACATCGCAATCGCGTCCGCTGGATCGACGTACTCTAGGTCGAAGCTTTCAGCGACTTCTTGGCAAGTTACTTTACCGTGAATGACATTCAGACCTTCAAGGAAACCTTTGTCTTCAAGTAATGCTTCGCGGTAGCCTTTGTTTGCAAGCTTAACAATGTAAGGTAGTGTCGCATTGTTAAGGGCGAAAGTAGAAGTGCGCGCGACAGCACCTGGCATGTTGGCGACACAGTAGTGAACGACGTCATCAACGATGTAAGTTGGGTCAGCGTGCGTAGTCGCGTGTGACGTTTCGAAACAGCCGCCTTGGTCGATAGCAACGTCCACGACAGCGGCACCTGGTTTCATCTTAGCGATGTGCTCTTTTGTGACTAGCTTAGGCGCTGCAGCACCTGGGATAAGTACCGCGCCAATCACTAAGTCAGCTTCTAGAACATGCTTCTCAATCGCGTCTTCAGTAGAGTAAACCACTTTTGCACGCCCTTGGAACTCTTCGTCTAGGCGACGTAGTGTGTCGACGTTACGGTCTAGAATAGTGACGTCAGCACGTAGGCCAACGGCCATGCGCGCAGCATTTGCACCCACAACACCACCACCGACTACAACCACTTTCGCAGGCTCAACACCAGGGACGCCACCAAGTAGCAGACCACGACCACCGTGAGATTTCTCCAAAGTTTGTGCACCCGCTTGAATAGACATGCGACCTGCCACCTCAGACATTGGCGCAAGTAGTGGCAAGCGACCCATATTATCTGTTACAGTCTCATACGCTATACAGACAGCTTTGCTCTTGATTAGCTCTTCAGTTTGTGGAAAATCTGGTGCTAGGTGCAAATAAGTAAATAAAATTTGCCCTTCTCGTAGCATAGCGCGCTCGACAGCTTGAGGTTCTTTAACCTTTACAATCATTTCTGCTTTCGTAAATACGTCAGCAGCAGTAGGAAGAATGGATGCGCCTACAGCGATGTAATCATCGTCTGAAAAACCGATGCCAGAGCCGGCATTAGTTTCAACAAAAACTTGGTGACCTTGAGACACTAGCTCTCGAACGCTAGCTGGGATCATACCAACACGGTATTCGTGGTTTTTGATTTCCTTAGGTACGCCAATAATCATCCTGAGTCCTCATTTTATATTGGTTGTATAAACTATGTTAGTTGCTTTAACTGTATGTAGGGTAATTCTGTCGAATTAATATCTAGTATAGATAGCTTTTATTAAAATTTGATACTGAATATTAAAAAGTTGTAGTATATTTTTTTGCAAGGAAGTAATAAGGTGGAATAAAAAATGGCAGACAACAATAAAAAGCCGTCCAAGGATCTAGACCGTATCGACCGCAACATTCTTAATGAGTTGCAAAAAGATGGTCGTATTTCGAACGTAGAGCTCTCAAAGCGCGTCGGGCTTTCTCCCACGCCATGTTTGGAGCGCGTTCGTCGATTAGAGCGTCAAGGATATATTACGGGTTATACAGCGTTGCTGAACCCTCAATACCTCGATGCCTCGCTGCTGGTATTTGTTGAAATAACGTTAAATCGTGGTGCGCCAGACGTATTTGAACAGTTCAATACCGCAGTACAGAAACTGGATGATATCCAAGAGTGTCATCTCGTTTCAGGTGATTTCGATTACTTATTGAAAACTCGTGTGTCCGACATGAGTGCTTACCGTAAATTGCTAGGGGACACGCTACTGCGTCTACCGGGCGTGAACGATACTCGCACCTACGTGGTGATGGAAGAAGTGAAGCAAACCAACCAGTTGGTGATCAAAACTCGCTAACTTTGCTAAAGCGTAGGGATTAAGTCTGAATAGCTTGCCATATTCTGACGTTAAGCAATTGGGTTTTTGCCCTTGATATGGTTAAATCGATAGTCCGAGTAGCATAGCTGCTCGGACTATTTTTTTCTTATTATTCAGTTCCAACCTGGAACACGTCGCGTCATATAAAGATAAAGTTGGTTATGTTCAAAGAGACCAAAAATAAAGTGGAAACCATCATCAAAACCGGAGAAGACGCACAACCTTCTCGCCTCAACGGGCCGCAACGCCTTCAAGAGTGCACTCTTATTGTGGCCGTGCTTGCGTCGATTTTGCTCGCTGTCGCGTTATTGACGTTTAGTGCGGCGGATCCTTCTTGGTCACAGACTGCGTGGGGCGGCGAAATCAATAACGCGGGCGGTATCGTCGGTGCCTGGCTCGCTGATACTCTTTTCTTCACCTTTGGTTCACTGGCTTATGTTTTGCCAGTCGTTCTTAGCGTGGCCGCTTGGGCCATGTTACGAAAACGCGATGAAGATGACCCAATTGATTTGATGCTGTGGGGAACGCGTCTACTTGGTCTGACCATCCTGATTCTGACCAGTTGCGGCTTAGCGGATATTAACTTTGATGATATCTGGTATTTTTCGTCGGGAGGTGTGATTGGAGATGTTCTTACAAGCTTGGCGCTACCTACGCTCAACCTCCTTGGTACCACGCTGGTGTTCCTGTTTCTATGGGGGGCGGGCTTCACTTTATTAACTGGGATCTCGTGGCTGACTATTGTTGATTGGTTAGGGGAGAAAACCATCACGCTGTTCACTGCTTTGGTCAATAAGCTGCGTGGGCGTGACGATGAAGTCATCGTCGCCGAGCTTACTCACCAACAAGAATTCAATACTTTGCGACCTCAGCCGCAAGAAAAGGAAAGGTCACTTTCTGAGACAGAGGGGTTAGCGCCAGAGGCCGAGTCTCAAAGCAATACTCAAGCGCCAAGTCGCTTTAACATCCATATGCCAGAGGCGGCTGCGGACTCAAGCCAGATTGCAAGCGCTGCTGAATCTGAGCCTCAACCTTCTCTTCAACCAGATGTGGAGACAGAGTGCTATCAAGATTTGAATGCGACTATCGCAGAGCTAGAACAAGCGGCGCTGTGCCAAGGTGATTTGGTGTCAGAAGATGTTGCCTCACCTGCGCAAGATGAAGCCGTACCTTGTCCCTCTCTAGACGCGCAAGATGAGTTGCCACCGTCATCCGATTCGCTACCTTGGCATCAGGATACGGCAGAAGAGACGATCACTCAGCCTACGATCAGTGAGCACGATCTCGACCAGATTTCCACCGAAGTTGAACCTAAACACGATAATCAGCAGCCAACCATATCATCGTTTGATGTTGCCGATGAGATGGAAGAGGAGAGGGTTACTCAAGACCACGTCACTCCAGATCAAGATGCTGCAGCGCTGCATAATCTTGTCGAAGAAGCACAAGCCAAAGTTGCCGCGCAGCAGAATCCATTTTTGGTTCAGCAGGAGCCGAATCTCCCGAAACCTTCTGAGCCAATGCCAACGCTTGAGCTGCTTTATCATCCAGAAAAACGCGAGAGTTTCATTGATCGTGAGGCACTAGAGCATATCGCTCGATTGGTTGAGTCCAAACTGGCTGATTACAAAATCCAAGCCACGGTGGTGGATATTTTCCCCGGTCCCGTGATTACCCGCTTTGAGCTAGACCTAGCCCCAGGGGTTAAAGTGAGTCGTATCTCTAGTTTGTCGATGGATTTAGCTCGTTCGTTATCTGCGATGGCGGTGCGTGTCGTCGAGGTGATTCCGGGTAAGCCGTATGTGGGCCTTGAACTGCCGAATATGAGTCGACAAACGGTGTATTTCTCCGATGTGGTCGGCAGTCAGCAGTTTATCGACGCCAAATCGCCAACGACGGTGGTTTTAGGTCAAGACATTGCCGGAGAAGCGGTCGTGGCGGACTTATCAAAGATGCCGCACGTCTTAGTTGCGGGTACTACAGGCTCAGGTAAGTCGGTCGGTGTCAACGTGATGATTTTGAGTATGTTGTATAAAGCGACTCCCGAAGAGGTTCGCTTTATTATGATCGACCCGAAGATGCTCGAGCTGTCGGTGTATGAGGGAATCCCGCATCTATTATCGGAAGTGGTGACCGATATGAAAGATGCGTCAAACGCGTTACGTTGGTGTGTCGGTGAAATGGAGCGTCGCTACAAGCTGATGTCAGCATTAGGTGTACGTAATATAAAAGGTTTCAACGATAAACTGAAAATGGCCGCTGAGGCTGGTCACCCCATCCATGATCCACTATGGCAGCCGGGTGACAGTATGGATGAGCAAGCTCCACTGCTTGAGAATCTTCCCTATATCGTGGTCATTGTCGATGAATTTGCCGATTTGATGATGGTGGTGGGTAAGAAAGTGGAAGAGTTGATCGCTCGTCTGGCACAAAAAGCCCGAGCGGCAGGTATCCACCTTATCCTCGCAACACAGCGTCCTTCAGTTGATGTGATTACCGGTTTAATCAAAGCCAATATTCCAACGCGTGTCGCGTTTACCGTTTCGACTAAGACCGATTCACGCACGATTCTAGACCAAGGTGGTGCAGAATCACTACTGGGCATGGGTGATATGCTCTACTTGCCGCCTGGTTCTAGTCATACGGTTCGTGTCCATGGCGCGTTTGCGTCTGACGATGATGTACACGCGGTGGTCAACAACTGGAAAGCGCGCGGTAAGCCTAATTATATTGATGAAATCACCAACGGTGACCAGGGACCAGAAGCGCTGTTACCGGGCGAAAAAGCGGAAGCTGATGAGGAGATGGATCCACTCTTCGATCAAGTGGTTGAGCATGTTGTTCAATCCCGTCGTGGTTCGGTGTCGGGTGTTCAACGTCGATTCAAGATTGGCTACAACCGAGCGGCGCGCATTGTCGAACAGTTGGAAGCTCAGGGTATTGTCAGCGCGCCTGGCCATAACGGGAATCGTGAGGTATTGGCGCCTGCACCAGGTAGAGATATGAACTAACGAGATGGCCTGCGTGCCAGAAAAAAAGGGTTGACACATTGTGCCAACCCTAAATAATTTCTCGCTTCTCGCTTCTCGCTTCTCGCTTCTCGCTTCTCGCTTCTCGCTTCTCGCTTCTCGCTTCTCGCTTCTCGCTTCTCGCTTCTCGCTTCTCGCTTCTCGCTTCTCGCTTCTCGCTTCTCGCTTCTCGCTTCTCGCTTCTCGCTTCTCGCTTCTCGCTTCTATTTTTGCTGTTTGACAAACTGTGCCAAAACAATCACAGCCAATACCGCTAGGTTGCCTGCAAAAATCACGACTAGCCATTGTGGCATAGACAGAGTTAAAAACTGCCATACCACTTTGCTGCAGTCGCCATAGGCTTCAAACATCCAAGGTGCCCATTGGTTCAAAGGGGCCCAATCAGGGAATGTAACAAATAGATCGCATGTAGCAAAAGGCGACGGATTAAACTGATAGTCAACGTGCTGCATTGATAAGGCTAGACCTTTATAAGCGCTCGCTCCCCATAACCCAAGACCAAGCCAACGGAAGATTGGGCTTTGTGGTGCAATAAGTCCGACAAGCGCAGCGCCGCCAATGCCAAGCATGGCTACACGCTCGTAGATACACATGACACAGGGTGACAGCATCATCACATGTTGAAAGAAGAGCGCACACGCCTCGAAGAAAACCACGAACAGCAGAAGTAACGCCCAAGATAGGCGTCCTTTTGAAAATGAGTTGAGAGTGAAAAGAATGTTCACACTGATTCCCTGTAGTAATAAAAAAGCTCTGAGTAATCAGAGCTTTTTAGCGTGGAAAAGTTTCGTGAGCAACAAAAACTTTAGATTTTTAGCGATTAATGGCCGCTAGAGAGAGCATGAGTGACCTCACCGCTATGGTGTGCAATCCAACCCAAGTCATAAAACCATGCGGTCATGGGCTCCACAAAGAATACAATGCCGGTTAGACCTACCAGTGCGAGCACAACCGTGTATGGCAGCGCCATCACCACCATACGTCCGTAAGAGAGCCTAATTAATGGTGCCAATGCCGATGTCAGCAAGAAGAGGAAAGCGGCTTGACCGTTAGGTGTCGCAACAGATGGTAGGTTAGTACCTGTGTTGATAGCAACAGCGAGTAAGTCGAATTGGTCGCGGGTGATTTGGCCTTCGATCAAGGCTGTTTTGACTTCATTTATGTAAACGGTTCCGACAAATACGTTATCAGAAACCATTGAAAGCAGACCATTTGCAACATAGAACAGGGCCAACTGAGTGCCACTATCTTCGACATTAAGCACCATGTCGATAACAGGTTTGAACAGTTCTTGGTCGATGATCACAGCCACAATCGAGAAGAAAACGGCAAGTAGGGCAGTAAACGGCAATGCCTCTTCAAATGCTTTACCTAAAGAGTGCTCTTCTATAATACCGGTGAATGAGGTCGCAAGAATAATCACCGACAAACCAATAAGACCGACAGCCGCAAGGTGAAGTGCGAGACCCACGATAAGCCAAACGGCAATAATGCCTTGAACCCAAAGTTTGGCGACGTCTTGGTTAGTGCGGTTTTTACGCTCTTCGTTGTCGAAGTCAACTAAGATTTGGCGAACATTGTCGGGTAGGCGCGCGCCGTAGCCAAACACTTTGAGCTTTTCTACTAGCACACAGGTCATCAGGCCAAACACAAATACAGGGGCGGTAACAGGTAGCATGCGCACAATAAATTCGCCAAACTGCCAGCCTGCTTGGTCGGCAATGATCAGGTTTTGAGGCTCACCAACCATGGTCATTACCCCGCCTAGTGCCGTACCCACACCCGCATGCATCAGAAGTGAACGCAAAAATGCTCGGTAGTTCTCTAAGTCATCGCGTGTTAACTCAGAAAGGTGGTCGTCTTGAGTGTGATCATGGGCTGCGTGAGGGCCCTGACCTGAAGCCACTTTATGGTAGATCGCATAGAAGCCAACAGCGACACTGATGACAACAGCAATCACGGTTAACGCGTCTAAGAAGGCAGAAAGGAACGCTGCAGCAAAGCAGAAAGCGAGCGACAGCATGCTTTTTGAACGAATACCAAGCAGGATTTTGGTAAAAATGAACAGCAATAGCTGCTTCATGAAGTAGATACCTGCGACCATAAACACCAGTAGCAACAACACTTCGATGTTAGCGACCAGTTCGTGCTTAACTTGATCTGCACTGGTCATGCCAATGGCTATGGCTTCAATCGCCAGCAAGCCGCCTGGTTGCAGTGGGTAACATTTGAGGGCCATTGCAAGTGTAAAAATGAACTCAGCGACCAGCAGCCAACCCGCAGCAAATGGGTCAATCAGAAAGAAAACAATGGGGTTGATAACAAGAAATGAAACGATGGCAACTTTGTACCAATCTGGGGCTTTACCAAGAAAGTTCTTAATAAAAGCGTTTCCGAGTGACATCGGCATGATTTAGATACTCTTAATGTTGTTATAGATAGACACTACGCATGCTTGTATCCATTGTCGGGCATTGAGAGACAAATAGAAAAAACGAGAGACGTTTTTGCGTCGAAAATGAACCCGATGCAACAGTGACTTAGAAAAACAACATTCTGTTCACAACCATGTGGTCTTGCCAAGTCACTCCCTGAGAAAGACAAGCACTCCTTACTTCGGTCGCCACTCTACTCTCCAACAAAATTTAGTCAATTAGAAAATTAGAATAGCGATTCTGAACGCTAATTTTTGTTTAAAAACGCGATCAAAGTGGCGTTAAACAAGACTAATAGTTGTTAAAAGTGGGCGTTAGTGCAAGTAAAGTGGTGAAGATAAAGAATAAGAAAGAATATGTGATAATTCTGAATGGAAATGGAGAGTTAGTTTGCATTTTTTCAATCTAACATTTCACTCTTGAGGGTAAGCTTTACGGGGGGTAGAGGTGTTTACAACTTGTTAAAATGGCAAATAACTTGGTCTATTCATCGAATGTACAGCTAATAAATCCGTGAAAAGTTAGAGCTTTCACTCTATTGTGGTTTTGCGCCACGTTTACTGTCCGACAGTTTTCGATATCCAATAACTAGTGGTATGATGAGTTGCATTGGACCCATAAAGACAAGTTTGGATAATACATAAATGGTCATTAAGGCAAAGAGCCCTGCAGGATTCGCTGAAAAGTACATTATTGAAAGCATTTGGAAAGGGCGTTTCCCTCCGGGTTCTATTTTACCAGCAGAACGTGAGCTTTCTGAACTCATCGGCGTGACACGCACCACACTGCGCGAAGTGCTACAGCGACTTGCTCGTGATGGGTGGTTGACGATTCAGCATGGCAAACCAACCCGTGTAAATCAGTTTATGGAAACGTCAGGTTTGCATATCCTTGATACGCTAATGACATTAGATGCCGACAATGCCACCTCTATTGTTGAAGATTTGCTTGCGGCACGCACTAACATCAGCCCGATTTTTATGCGCTATGCGTTTAAAGCCAACAAAGACGCAGCGGAAAAAACCATTTCCAACGTGATCGAGTCCTGTGAGGCGCTGATCAAAGCTGACTCTTGGGACCAGTTTATGGAAACCTCTCCCTACGCCGACAAAATTCGTCAGCATATTAAAGACGATGGCGAGAAGGATGAAGCGAAGCGACAAGCTGCATTGGTTGCGAAAACGTTTAACTACTACGATTACATGCTGTTCCAACGCTTGGCTTTCCATTCCGGTAATCAAATTTACGGCTTGATTTTCAATGGCCTGAAAAAGCTATACGATCGCGTAGGAAGCTATTACTTCTCAAACCCAGAAGCTCGTCAGTTGGCGTTGACCTTCTATCGAGACTTGTTAGAAGTGTGCCAGACTGGTAATCGAGAGCAGATCTTGGTGGTTGTTCGTCACTATGGCATCGAGAGTGCGCAAATCTGGAATCAGATGAAAACGACCTTGCCAACGAACTTTACTGAAGATGACAGCTAATACCAAACGGGATAAATAGCTGATCAGATAATTGCGCAGGATAAATCGCTGAGAGCAAGGCATAGATTGCAGCTATCTAGTTGACCTAGCTACACCATTCCTTGAAAACAGAGCTATAACGCTGCTATCAGCGATTTTAACCAGTAAGAATGACCAGATATTTATGCTGTTTGGTATAACATTAGCAAAATTAAAAAACCGCCTTCGGGCGGTTTTTTTGTTGGTTTAGAATCGATAAACAATCGCTGTTAGCAGTCGGCACACTCGTCGTCGCTG
Source organism: Vibrio sp. JPW-9-11-11 (assembly GCF_013369335.1). Lineage (GTDB taxonomy): Bacteria > Pseudomonadota > Gammaproteobacteria > Enterobacterales > Vibrionaceae > Vibrio. The sequence continues at coordinate 617,565 of NZ_SZQJ01000005.1, read as the reverse complement.
CCTCCAGCCTCTTTAAACCATAGTGTAAGGTGGCGTTTGAGGTCTTTAAGTTCATCAGGACCAATCAGCGCCAGTCCGAGGTCTTCAGCACGTGTTATGTCGTTGTGGCGCAGAGGGCGGAAGCTCACCAGCATGGCTCGTGCTTGCAGTCCGCCTAACAGGTCTCTCAGCGATTCGAGCTTATACAGAGTGTCATCGCCATCGTCGCGCATGCCTTTGGTCTTACACTCGATGATGTGCAGCTTATTGTTGACTACCGAAGCGACATCAAGCTCGTTGCGCACTTCACGGTCACCGAGTTGACGATAAACCTGCACGTTGAGTGATCGATCTTGAATGGTTGGCATATCTTGTTGAATTTGTCGCACCGTACTATGAACCAAGGTTTCGAGCCATTCACCGTTTGAAAACCTGCGGGCGTCCTCATTGGCAAAAGTCAGGACGCCGTCTTGGTAGGTGGCAATGTCGGTTTCGACTAAGTCGTTCAGGAGAATATTGAGCTCTCGGTAACCTTGTTGCTTCTCTGATAAGGCGACATCCAAACGCTGCTCTTTACGGCAAGTCGTCGCCAAGTAGTTAAGCGTCGCCAGACCTGGCCCTAGTTCGAGTGCATTGCTTGCCCATCGTTCGCCCAGTTCATAGAGTTTTTGATCGAGAAGCGGAGGTAACTGGTGATCACTGAACTCGCCGCGTGCACCAAACACAGTTAAGTATTCGTCGATGGTGATTCGGTCTTGAACTTGTGTATCTTCATGGCCGTCAGGGTAAAGCCAACAAAGGCGGTCGCTGCTTGGCTCGACAACAAAAATTGGCCAGTGATAGCTGCGGAAAATCTCATACACAGAAAGTAGGCGATGGCGAAGACCGCAGCTGGCATTGAGTTTGACCTCTTCGCCGCGGGTTTTGAGATCCTCAGCGAGAGTGTAGATGGCTTGCTTAATTTTGGATGTGGTGGCGACGTTAGGTATTTCGAAAAACTCAGAGGTGATGTTTCTTTTCGCCAATACGCTGTGAAGGCGTTGATACATATCTTGCTGAGATTCGACGCCGATAAAAACAATGTGATTGCTGATCGTGCGGTTATCAAGCAGTGGCGTTACCAAGCGAATAGGATCTTGGTCGATAATGCCAACATGAACTGCCATATAAATTCCTCATAGTTGGCTTGCGAAAAGGGAAGAGAGAAGTAGGCAAGCCTATTAACCATATAATGACATGGGGAATAAAAAACAAGGGCGACTATAGAAAATAGTCGCCCTTGGCTAATAAATGACAGTCTGTTGACGGATCAAAGTTTAAATCTATGTACCAGCTCGCCCTGTTGGTTAGCGAGCGATGATAGGTTGCTGCTGGTTTGAGCGATTTGCGCCATTGCTTGATAGCTGCTATCTGCAATGAGATTAATTTCTTCAATATTTCGAGCAATATCACCCGTTGTTTCACTCTGCTCAGCGGCAGCCTGAGAAATATGACCACTCATCTGACTGATTTCTAGTATCAGGCCTTGGATCTCTTCCATCGCGCTGTTGGCGCTCGACGCTTGCTCAACCGACAGCTCCATGTCGTCCATACAGCTTTGTATCACTTTGTTTGCTGAAGAAGAGCTCGATTGCAAGTTGCTGATCATGCTCTCTATTTCACTGGTAGACTCTGTGGTTCTTTGTGCAAGCACACGCACCTCATCGGCCACAACAGCAAAGCCGCGTCCTTGCTCTCCGGCGCGGGCCGCTTCAATGGCCGCGTTGAGTGCCAGCAGATTGGTTTGTTCGGCGATGTTACGAATCACATCGAGAATGGTCCCAATTTGACTACTCATTGCTTGAAGATCTTTAACAGCATCTACCGACTCATTGAGGCGAGTCTCTAGTTGGTTGATGGTAGTAATGTTGGTGCCCATGATCTGACGACCGGACTCAGAGGCCTGCTCGACACGTTCAACCATCTGCTGTGAGCTCTGCGCACTTTGAGCAACTTCTTGCACTGAGTGCGCCATTTCGGTCATCGCGGTCGCGACATTGGCGGTTTGTTCACGCTGTTGACTGAGTTGGCTTTGCGCTTGAGAAGACGTTTGCTGGTTGGTGGTTGCCGTTTGCGTCAAATTGTCTGAGGCATCATTGAGCTTAACCAAGATCCCGTGAAGGTTATCTGCCAACGAATTAATGTGATTGCTGACGCGGCTAAATTCATTGTTGTAGCGAATCTCGATCCGCTGAGTCATATCGCCTTGAGTTAAGGATTCTAGCGTACCAAGGATACGGGTTAACGGTTCGCGCACGCTTTGCGCAATGTGATAGCCAATCGCCAATGCCATTAGGATCACCACGGCACCAATAGCGACCGAACGCACGACGCCTTGTTCGTAAACATCTCCTGCTTCGTTTAGCGATTCGGTTAGCCCTTGTTCTGCGTACTGGCTGAATGATTTCAGCAGTGCCATAGTGGCATCGACTTGTTGGGTCAGGTTAGCAATGTTGCCATACAGCGCGTCTTTAGCCATCAAGTAGGTATTGTGCTGATCAAGGACCCCGCCTTTTTGTCCAACGTCGCGGGTAAATTGCTGTACGGACTCGTCAAACGCTTTTTTGATCTCGGGCATTTGGGTAGTTAGACCACGATAAGCGTAGTTTAGGTGAGTAACGGCTTTTTTGTTCTTTGCCACAGCCTGCGAGACGAACTCAGTATCGCTGCTGGCAAGTGCGTCGGAGGTGGTGACTTCTGCGTCTTTCAGTTTAATAAAGTAGCTTTTTGCCATCACTTTGACTGAAATACTGCTCTGATCATCCACATACTCTTTCATGCCGACACTCAGCTCTGAATGAAGGCGTTGAAACTGGCGTGTCGACTTTTGAACTTTCGCTTGTGCTTCAAACATCGCGCGGTAGTTAGCCATCGCTTGCTCCGCTTCAGCAAAATAGCTCACTTCCATCTGTTTGAGCTCAGCGATGGATTGTTCCAGTTGCGCTTGACCGATACTGACTTGTTCTAGGGCTTGCAGTTGGCCAGTGTAAGCTTCCTTCATCGTAGAAAACTGCGCAGCCAGCTGGTCCATGCGCTCAAAGCTTTGGGTGGTGAGAAAGTCTTTGAACAGTTTGTCGGCAGATAGTAAAGCGACGCTGGTTTGATTCGATTGATTGACAAGTGGCAATGAAGTGTTTGATACATCTTCGAAGTTAGTGTGGATCTGTTGCATTCCTCGCATCATCATCAGTGTTGTGACGATGAACATAATAATGATCAATGCAAAGCCAGCGTACATACGCCTAATCACTGAGCCCTTCATAGATCTCTCCCTATAATTATAATGTCTTAAAAAAGTAACAAAAAGAGGACCATTGTATTGATAGCGAGACACGCATTTTATGACGCACAATACAAAATTGATTATTGATAGATTGGTGTTTTGTGATTAATTGATGTGAACACTGTTTTTATTGTGATTTTGCGAAGCTTGACGCATACTCGAAGCGACAATTTTCCTCTCATCATTCTCAATGGAGTGCTTCATGGCCGAAGAAACCATTTTCAGCAAAATCATTCGCAAGGAAATCCCCGCAGACGTCGTGTACCAAGATGATTTGGTGACAGCTTTTCGCGATATTAACCCTCGTGCGCCGAGCCATATTTTAATCATTCCCAACAAGTTGATCCCAACGGTGAATGATATCGAAGAAGACGACGAGGTTGTTATGGGGCGCATGTTTGTTGTCGCGCGTAAGTTGGCGAAGGAAGAAGGTATCGCTGAAGACGGCTATCGTTTGATCGTTAACTGTAATCCTCATGGCGGGCAGGAAGTGTACCATATACATATGCATTTAGTGGGTGGTCGACCACTTGGTCCAATGCTAATGAGCTAATCACGTTTCGTGAACTCAGCTCTCGATAGATTGTCATAGAATGACATTATGAAAAGCATGACTTAAGTTGTGTCATGCTTTTGGTTATCAACTTGGGGTACGAAGTGCAAACACACATTCGACTCGCTCTGATTTTAGGGAGCACGCTTGTCCTTTCCGCTTGCGCTAACTTCTCAGCGGGCAATCTCTTTAGTCACTACAGCGCTCAAAACAGTGAGTTGCATCTAGCGTTAAAAAACGGGGACTATATTGCTGCTGAACAAGCGCTCCACGAAAGTGTCGCAGGCGATATTTTAGATAATTTCGAAAAAGGTCGAGTGTTTTTGCTCAATCAAGACTATGTGTCGAGTCAGCAAGCCTTATCGGCAAGTGATGACGCGGTACGTGCTCAACAAGACTTGGCGACTCTCTCTATTTCTGAAAGTGCACAAAGTTTGTCGGCTTTAGCGGTCAACGACAACCTTAAATCTTACCAACCTGCGGACTATGAACTTGGCTTTCTTCATCTGTATCTAGGCTTGAATTATATCTATAACAACGATTTAGATGGTGCTTTGGTTGAGATGCGTCGCGCAAATCAAGTTCAAGAACGCGCGCGAAAAGAGCGGGAAAAAGAGCTCCAATCGGCGCAAAATCAAATGCAGCAACAAGGGCTGACGCCCAATCTCGGTAGTGTATTATCGAATTACCCCGACGCAGGTCAGACGCTACAAGCGGTACAAAATGGCTACTTGCTGTATCTCTCTGCACTGTTGTATGAGGCGGATGGCGATTTAAACAGTGCTTATGTCGATTATCGACGAGCATTGGCGGTGATGCCAGACAACGCACAAGTCATTGATGGCACCTTGCGGGTGGCTAAGCGACTGTCAATGGTCGAAGACTTGGCGAAGCTAGAAAAACGCTATGGTAACGCCCAATATTTAGCGCGAGATCTTAGCAGAGTGATCGTCATTGATGAGCGTGGTGTCGTCGAAGCTTTGCAAGGTTGGCGACAAGCTTTACCTTTATATGACAGTGGTGGGAATGGTGCGTTGTATTCTATTGCGCTGCCCTATTACCCACCATCTCAGAGTGAAGCGGCTGCTCAACTAAAGTTAAATGGTTCGCCGCTGACGGAAAGCCAGCTCGCAGATGTCAACCTGATGGCACAGCGAGACTTATCTGAACGCATGCCATCTTTGGTCTTACGTCAGGCATTACGTGTATGGGCGAAAGATGAGTTGCGTCGTCAGGCCGCCAAAGAGGACGATGTAGGTAACCTATTATTTAACGTTTGGAATACCTTGACGGAGCAGCCCGACACACGCAGCTGGTTGTCACTGCCCGCTGAGGTTTACAGTGCCAGCATAGAAACCGAGCCTGGTGAACAGACGCTGCAAGTCGCTGACCAAAAATATACATTTACTGTTGAGCCGGGTCGCACAGCGCTGGTTTGGATCGCTCGGCAAGGCAGTAGCTCAATCATTTGGCATAAACAGTTAGGAAACATACGATGAAAAAATGGCTTATTTCAGCAGTTATGGCATTAACCCTGCTAGGTTGTGCAGAGAACACGGCAGGTTTGCGTATCGATGGCGCCTCTCAAACGGTAATTTTCGGTGACAACGTGTTAGCCCGACGTTTGATCATTGACGACATCACAACGAGTGAGGTAGATGGACGAGCGCGTGGCGTGGTGCGACTTGTCAGTAATTATTCGGGCGACCAGTCGGTTCAATACCGCTTTTACTGGTATGACGAACAAGGATTGGAAGTGAACAATAAACTGGGACCGTGGCGTCAGGCGATTATCCGTGGTACCGAAGAAATTTCGATTTCTGAAGTGTCGATAAATCCTAATGGTCGTCAGTTCCGTGTGCAGATTCGTCAATTGGATCAATAATTAATAGTAACTAGTTTGAGGAAACAACAATGAATAAAGGTGTGATTGCGCTGCTTGGTTTAGCGGTAGTGCTAGGCGGTTGTTCAAATCAAGTCAGCTATGGCGATGCCCAAGCGGTAGAAACCACAACCATCGATTTTGGTTCGACCGATTTACAAAAAATCGCCAGTGAAATGGTCGACAGTATGATGATGTCGGGATCGGTTGCGGCGATTACTCGTGACTCGCGCCCAATTGTTTTTGTTGAACGTATCAAAAATAAGACCAGTGAACATATCGATACCGAGTCTATCACTGATACGGTAAGCACTAAGATGTTGAATTCTGGTAAGTTCCGTTTTGTGGATATGGACAGAGTTGAGTCCGTTCGCGACCAGCTTAACTTCCAGAACAACGATGAGTTAGTGAATCAAAGCACGGCGATTCAGTTCGGTAAAATGGTCGGCGCTCAGTACATGTTGTACGGTAACCTGTCCAGCATTGCGAAAAACGCCGGCAGTGACAAAGACGTGTATTACAAAATGACCATGCGCTTGATGGACTTAGAAACTGGGTTGATCGAGTGGGCCGATGAGACCGAAATTCGCAAGCAAGAGTCGAAGAGCTTTCTAGGGCTATAACCCAAACAGAGAATAGGGAAGAGGTGTACGATGGCAAGAATGTCATGGGATGAAGCAACACAGCTCGACCGCTCATTATTGTCGCTTGAGCACTTCTTTTCTGTTCCTCCTTGCTATGCACAAACGCTCACCGGAGGACTAACCAACCGCTGTTGGAAAGTGGTGACCTCTGAGGGCTTGTCTTACGTGTGGCGACCGAATACCCCCATCACCAAAGCTTTTTCCATTTCACGCTTTCAAGAGTATCAAATATTAGCGGCTATTGAGTCTAGTCATATTGCGCCGAAAGCCATTTTCATCAACGATCAAGGCCTGCTGGTGGATTGGGTCGAAGGGCAATCGTTAACCAATGAGCTGTCGTTTGATTCACTACTCAAAGCCATGATCAAAATTCACGCCTTAGATACAAGCCGTGTCCCGGTCGCACCGTTTAATTTTACGGCTAGGGTCGATCACTACTGGATGCAGTTAAATGAAGCGTATCGCTGTGAACCTTATCAATCTATCTATCAGCGATGGCGCAGTGTGCCTAGCTTAGCTGATGTGGGGCATACCCTATGCCACTTTGATTTAGCGGGTTACAACATGGTCAAAACCGAAAGTGGTAACAAAGTGATTGACTGGGAGTATGCCGCGATCGCCGATCCTCGGCTGGATTTAACCTTAAGTATCGATGTGATGGAGCAAAAACCCTTGGAAGCCGTGTATCGGTATTGTCAGTTACGCGAAATAGACGGTGTGGATGATTGGGTTGAAGGTGTGATGGCATGGCAGCCACGTGCAACCATGATGGCGATGCTATGGTATTTGTTGGCCTATCAGTTATGGGGCGATGACCAGTACTTAGTTCAGGCGCGGTGTCTACAAGAGACATTTTGCAGCTAAGATCACTGTTTCAAAGCTTGAGGCCAGATATATCAAGTCACTGGCTTTTAAACCTTAGTATTCGTGGTAGATTTAAAGCACAAGGATCGGGGGATTTACGATGATTATTTATTTACATGGTTTCGATTCAACCAGCCCAGGAAACCACGAGAAAGTGCTGCAACTGCAGTTTATTGACGATGATGTCCGTTTTATTAATTACAGCACACTGCATCCCAAGCACGATATGCAACACTTGTTGAAAGAGGTGCATAAAGTGATCGAACAGTCTGGTGATAAACAGGCGTTGATCTGCGGTGTTGGCTTGGGTGGTTATTGGTCAGAGCGGATTGGTTTTTTGTGCGGTATCAAACAGGTTATTTTTAACCCCAACCTACATCCAGAACTGACGATGCAAGGCCGTATTGACCGACCTGAAGAGTATGAAGATATTGCCACCAAGTGTGTATCGGAGTTCAGAACTAAGAATAAGGGACGTTGTTTAGTCGTGTTGTCTCGACAAGATGAGGTACATGATAACCAAAAAACGGCGGCTGAGTTAGAAGACTATTACGACATCATTTGGGATGATGTTCAGACACATAAGTTCAAAAAAATATCTCAACATCTCCAAACGATGAAAGCGTTTAAAAACAGTTAAGCGCGATCAACTGAGTAAGAAAAGCGACATTGTAGCCAATGTCGCTTTTTTTGTTGCTGGTTATCTTAGCGAGTAAATAGTTCAACGATATGTGTAATCTTTGGTTGCGTACGCTGGTTTGACCTATATAATGAACTCACTACAAATTTTTTGATAAATATCAAAAAAAATTGAGAGCGAGTACCAACTTGCCCAGATTAAGTGCTGGTATCAATGCCAGTTTTTGAGTGATTTACTCTTTTATCCAAATAAGCGTGTCGATAATTGAACCTCTAGGTTGACACCTGAGGCGGAGCCGACTCCGCAGGTGACCCCAAAATTCAGAATTCCATCAGGACGATTCGTCGTCTTGAGTCAATTTAAAATTAGTTTTGAGGAAAGTTGCTGTGACACGAATTATCGTAGTAGGCGGCGGTGCAGGCGGTCTTGAGCTTGTTACCAAACTAGGCCGCACATTAGGCCGTAAGGGACGTGCTAAAGTCACGTTAGTTGACCGTAAGGCAAGCCACTTATGGAAGCCACTTCTGCATGAAGTAGCGACGGGATCGCTTGATGAAGGGGTCGATGCGCTGAGTTATCGCGCGCACGCGAAAAACCACCACTTTGACTTCCAAATGGGCAGTCTTCAAGATATCGACCGTGACCGCAAAGTCATCAAACTGCATGAGCTCAAAGATGAACAGGGCGAATTGCTAATGCCAAGTCGTGAGCTAGAGTATGACATTCTTGTCATGGCGATTGGCTCCACGTCGAATGACTTTAATACCCCTGGTGTTCGTGAACACTGTATTTTCCTTGATAGTCCAGAGCAGGCGCACCGCTTTCGTACCGAAATGAACAACCAGTTCCTTAAGTTACACGCTAAGAACGGTAACGGAGCGGTTGATATTGCTATTGTGGGTGCTGGTGCTACTGGTGTTGAACTTTCGGCAGAGCTTCACAACGCCATTAAAGAACTGCGCACTTACGGCTTTGGCGATTTAGACTCAAGCAAACTCAACGTCAACTTAGTCGAAGCAGGGGAGCGTATTCTTCCTGCCCTACCGCCGCGTATTTCAGGTGCTGCGCACCAAGAGCTGACTAAGTTAGGCGTGAACGTACGCACCGCGACCATGGTGACCAAAGCGGAAGCCGATGGTCTAGTGACCAAAGAAGGCGATAAGATCCCGGCTCAAATTATGGTTTGGGCCGCAGGTATTAAAGCGCCAGACTTTATTAAAGATTTGGCCGGTCTTGAAACCAACCGTATCAATCAATTGGTCGTGAAAGAGACGCTACAAACCACGCGCGATGACGATATTTTTGTTATCGGTGATCTGGCACAGTGCACGCAAGCCGATGGCAGCTTTGTTCCACCGCGTGCCCAAGCCGCTCATCAAATGGCAAGTCGTGCGTTTTCCAACATTGTTGCTAAGTTGAACGGTCGAGAACTTAAGCCATACATCTACAAAGACAAAGGCTCGTTGGTTTCGTTGAGTCGTTTCTCAACGGTTGGTAGCTTAATGGGTAACCTGACCAAAGGGTCGATGATGGTTGAAGGTCGTATTGCTCGAGTGGTGTATATTTCACTCTATCGTTTACACCAAATGGCGCTGCACGGTGTGTTTAAAACCGCGTTGATTATTTTGATGGGGCGCATCAACCGGGTCTTGCGTCCAAACCTAAAACTGCATTGATAAAGAGAGCGCTTCGGCGCTCTTTTTTATTGAGGAATCACCGAGTAAACCATTCCCGCTTTGGGCTTTCCTGCAAAAATAAAACGATTTTTCGCGCAGCACTCAAATTGAGCACCACACGCTTCAATCAGTTTTTGGCTGGCGATATTCTTAGGATCGCAGACGATTTCGACTCGTGTGAGTTTGAGTTGTGCGAAACAGAACTCTAGCAATGCTTGGACTGCTTTCTTGGCGTAGCCTTTGCGTTGTGCATTGTCAGCGATCCAATAGCCAATACTCGCCATATTGAAGGTGTGGTACAGCTCATTGATAGCGACCATTCCGACCAGCTTGCCCGTCTGACGACAGAATACCCCAAATCCGTAGGCATCGCCTTTGACCCAGTTAAGCCGAGTGGCTAACAGAAACCGCTCAGCGTCCTCAATGGAAAACTCACTGTGACACCAGTCAATCCACTGATGCAAACTTGGCGACTGGGCAATACAGCGCTGAAACTCGGCGCTCTCAGTAGCGTCAATCAGGCGTAAAACAAGCTGACGGGTAATAATTTGATAGTCTGGGCTCATAAGATAAAAAGCCCTCAGAAAGAGGGCTATTCGCTACTGATTGACTCGACGAACCTGAATGATTAGGCCCATCAATGGGTGGTCAAGATAATGGGTTTCTGTGCTGCGCATGCGACGTTTTTGGTCGAGGCGGTAGCTCTTGAGAAACTCTTGCTTGACGACGGTCGGTGAAATTTCTTCCATCAAACCGACTTGAGTGGTTGAATCTGTGAGCGCTGGCGCACTTTCAGTTGACGCTTGCGCCGTTAACTGAGGTTCACGCTCTCGTAAGCTAACATTGCGCACGCTTGGGTGTTTCAAGTCTACTTCAACATCGGCATAAAGGTAGTGCTCTACGTAGACCTGTAACTTACCGTCTAACTCGTAAAGAGGCTTAGGAATGCTCTCTTCGGTGACGCCATCGAGGATTTGGTTGGAGCTATCACCTCGCATTGAGCCATCGGTATTGAACAGACTTGAGTAGTCTCTGCCGGCCTGTACATGGAAGGTCGGTGCGCCAAAACGGCCTTGATCTCCTTGACGCCAAGCTTTGTGCATCAAGACTTCAAAACCAGCATGCTGATTAAGCTTTTGGACTTCGCCAGTCAACTGATACTCCGAGTAGGGCAGCATCTGAACCCCTTTGCTCGCTCGAAAACTGGCATCGGCAAAAGAGCCTGCGCGCTCTAGATCAATCGCAGGTAAACGGTTGGGCCAAGACTCTGAGGTTTGCTCGGCATCGACCGCTCGCTTAAAAATGATCACTTCGATATCAAATTGACGCTGTGCCATCGACGGCATTGCAACTAGCAGTAGCAACAGCGGGATCAGTTTCTTCATTACAACTCCATGGTAAAGGTGGTCTACACCTTTGGTTTTATTAAGAGACGGTTAAGCCTTAGGCAATAGATTCTGCTGGAACTCTGCCAACATATCATTCACAAACTGGATGCGTTTGCGTCTATCGACTAATGGTATCGTAAACTTGAACTTAGTGGGGCCATCCATCGCGAATTTTTGTGGCTGAGACTGCAATAGTTTAACCAAATACATCGGGTTAATGTCAGCATCTGGATAGAATTCGATGTAGCCCCCTTTGTCGTGCGCTTCTACTTTCTTAATTTTTAAGCCAGCCGCGGTGAGCTTCAGTTCAGCGACAGAGAGCAAGTTTTTCGCGGCATCTGGTAACAGTCCAAAGCGGTCGATCAGTTCGATTTTTAGCTCACTGAGATCTTCGCTACTAGTGACACTGGCGATCTGTTTGTACATAGACAGTCGTGTGTTGATGTCTGGGATGTAGTCATCTGGAAGCAGTGCAGGGAGGCGCATTTCCACTTCGGTTTGTTCACGAAGTAGCTCATCCAAAGAGGGCTCTTTGCCCTCTTTAAGCGCTTCAACGGCTTGTTCGAGCATTTCCATATAAAGGGTAAAGCCCACCGATTGAATCTGCCCGCTTTGTTCATCACCGAGCAGCTCGCCTGCGCCGCGAATCTCAAGGTCATGCGTTGCGAGCGTAAAGCCAGCGCCCAAGTCTTCTAAAGAGGCGATGGCATCAAGGCGTTTAATGGCGTCTTTCGTCATCGCTTTTGGGTGCGGAGTGAGTAAATAGGCATACGCTTGGTGGTGCGAACGACCGACACGGCCACGTAGCTGGTGCAACTGTGCCAAACCTAAGTTATCCGCTCGGTCCATGATAATGGTATTCGCTGTTGGCACATCAATACCGGTTTCGATAATCGTGGTACACACCAATAAGTTGAAGCGTTGATGATAAAAATCATTCATGATGCGCTCCAATTCGCGTTCGCGCATCTGACCGTGAGCCACAGTAATTCGCGCTTCAGGAACCAGTTTCTCGAGGTCGGCAGCGACTTTTTCAATCGTTTCTACTTGGTTATGTAAAAAGTAGACTTGACCGCCGCGCATGATTTCCCGTAACACGGCTTCGCGTACAACGGCATCGTCTTGCTGGCGAACAAAGGTTTTGATCGCTAAACGACGCGCAGGCGGGGTGGCGATGATCGACAAATCGCGCATACCACTCATCGCCATATTGAGAGTACGTGGAATAGGCGTTGCCGTTAGGGTAAGAATATCGACATCAGCGCGCATCGCTTTCATCTTCTCTTTTTGGCGCACTCCGAATCTGTGTTCTTCATCAACGATCAGCAGTCCAAGATCTTTGAACTTAATGTCATTCGACAGCAGCTTATGAGTACCGACGACTAAGTCGACTTTGCCGTCTTCGATATCCTGTAGCACCTGTTTCTGCTCTTTGGCGGTTTTAAAGCGAGACAGAACCTCGACGCGAATAGGTAGATTGGCAAAGCGGTCACGGAAGTTTTCAAAATGCTGCTGAGCAAGCAAGGTGGTCGGTACCAATACCGCAACCTGCTTACCATTGTCGGTGGCAACAAAGGCGGCGCGCATTGCCACCTCCGTTTTACCAAAGCCCACATCGCCACAGACTAGCCTATCCATGGCTTTGGCTTGGCACATGTCTGATAAGACGGCGTTTATTGCCATTGACTGGTCGTCGGTTTCTTCAAACGGAAAACCCGCTTTGAAGGTGGCGTATTGACCACGATCGAGTGCGAATTTGTGTCCGGGTTTGAGCTCGCGTTTAGCGTAAACGTCGAGCAGCTCGGCAGCGACATCACGTACTTTTTCCGCGGCCTTGCGACGAGCTTTAGTCCAAGCCTCGCCGCCCAGTTTGTGCAGTGGAGCTCCGTCTTCCGCACCGCCAGAATAGCGGCTAATTAGGTTCAGCGAGGCAACGGGCACGTAGAGTTTGGCGTCATTTTGATATTCAAGCGTCACATACTCGGTCGTCATCCCGCCGGCTTCAAGCGTTTGTAGACCAACGTAACGACCTATACCGTGATCGATATGCACCACAGGCTGACCGGGTTGCAGTTCTGCCAGGTTACGAATGACAGCGTCACTGTTAGTGCTCTTGCGGTCTTTACGACGACGTTGGATAACGCGATCACCCAGTAGGTCACTTTCACAAATCAGTGCAATTTGATCATCGCCATAGATAAAGCCATGTTCAGCAGCACCTAACACCAGACTGAATTTATGCTGACCTGTCACCGCATCGGTAAAGCTCTGTACCGAGTCGGGTCTGAGCTTGATGCGTTGTAGTAATTCTAACAGCGCTTCGCGTCGGCCTTCTGATTCGACCGAAAAGACGATTTTTCCACTAAAGCTTTCACTAAACTGGCGTAAAGCGGCCATTGGCTCTTTATTTTGGTGCTGAACGGCTAACTCGGGTAACGCAGAAAGCGCTAGGTTACTTCGACCTTGTTTGGTATCGATGGTTGTCGAAAATAAACAGTTCTTCGGTAGTCGTTTAAAGTGGCTAAACAACTCATCTTTTTTCAGCCACAGTTCATTTGGCGGTAAAAGGGGACGCAGCGGATCGACTTTACGTTGGTCGTAACGATACTCGACATCAGCAAGAAAGGTATCCATTGCTGACTCAATGTCACCAACGGTTAATAGCTGGGTGTTGTCTGGGATATAGTCGAACAGTGTCTCAGTGTGTTCGAAAAACAGCGGTTGCCAATATTCAATACCAGATGGCCAAGTTCCTTTGGAAACTTGCATATAGACCGATTCAGGTTCGCGCCGCGCTTCGAAACGCTGACGCCAGCGAATACGAAAGTCCTCAATGGCTGAGTCGCTGGTGGGGAATTCATGCGCAGGCAGTAAGCGGATCTCTTGCGTGTCCTCAATCGAACGCTGGTTGTCGGGATCAAACGTTCGAATCGTATCAATCTCATCATCAAAAAAATCGATACGATAAGGGCTGGTCGCCCCCATTGGATAAAGGTCAAGGATCGAACCGCGACTGGCATACTCACCCGGGCCAAAGACTTGGTCGACGTGACGGTAGCCTGACTTTTCCAATTGGATGCGCAGTTTCTCTAGTGAGAACAAGTCGCCGACTTTTACCATTAATGTATGCTGTAGCAAGAACTCACGCGGCGATTGACGTTGCAACAGGGTACTTACCGGTACGATTGTTATCCCGTCCGTTAGCGTTGGCAATTGATACAGGCGAGCAATTCGATCTGAGATAATTTCTTGATGAGGGGAGAAATTATCATACGGTAAGGTTTCCCAGTCAGGGAAAAGCGCCACTTCTTGTCGAGTAAACTGCTCAATTTCTTGTTGCAGTTTGAGCGCGGTTTGCGGGTCGGGTACCGCCAACAGGGTATGGGCGTCATGATTATCGGCAATGTCAGCGATGGCTAAAGCAAGCCCTGCGCCGCGAAGGTTGCCAAACTGTTTTTTGTCTCCTGCACCGCTGGCGGAAACGAGGTTGAGTAGTGATGTATTGGGCATAACGTATTTATCGGTCTCGCTCTAGCGAGCGTTGACGAAGTAATTTTTGTTGTTGGAATAGGGCCGCTTTGATCAGTAAGTCTTGGTCGACATCACGAAGCAGGTCATATTTGATGGTGATGAGGTAAGTGTCCTCATTGTGCTCGACGTTAACGACGTGACCATAGCAATAAATAGCCGCCGCTGGATGGTCTAGGAACAGCTTGACACGAACCTGAGTCTCAAGCGCCAATTCTCTCGCTGACATGTAAGTAAACTGACTGGCACCAAAAGCATGGGTTTTATAACGTAACTGCTCATCGTCTTGTTGAGAGAGCATAAACGTCAGCAGCAGGTTGAGCTTAGAGTTCTGGGTGTCAAGCAGTTGGATCACGTGTTTAAACTCGTTATTTTTTAACTCGTTACGAGCACTGTCATTCAAGAGATCAAGGTGACTGAACTCACTGGCCACGATAAAAGGCGCAGGAATCTCGCTTTCAAATTTTTCTATGCTGGGCAATGCGCTTCCTTGTGGTAAGGGCTCGACGTTGACGGTCATAGTGTGATTGACAGTAAAGTACTCTTGGTCAGACATGCTTGATTCCTTCTGCTTATAGCATTGATTATCGTTATAGCTGTCAAGTAATCAAGCTATCCCTTTGTTTATGCCATATTTTAACGACTAATTGGCAATTAAACACTACAAGTGTCTGGAATTAATCGGTAGAGTAAGGCCCATTATTACGTCTTGTGACTGGGTATTAGGTTTCCACTATGTTTCATCCTGTCTCCACCTTTATTGGCCTGCGCTATCTCCGCGGGCGGTCCGGTGATAGATTCAGTCGTTTTGTCTCTTACATGTCAACCGCGGGTATTACTATCGGTGTGATGTCGTTGGTGACGGTGCTATCGGTCATGAATGGTTTCGAAGCCCAGCTCAAAGGGCGCATTCTTGGTGTGTTACCCCAGGCGATGATCTCGCAGCAATCGGGTCATACTGAGTTTCAAGCACAAGCGCCCAGTTTTATTACTCAGCTTTCCAACGGCGGTGTGCCAAAACCTATCGTAACGAGTGAAGCTATTATTCAAAGCCCGAGTCAGTTGAGCGCGGGTTTACTGCTCGGAATCTCACCCATTGAAAATGACCCCATCGAAGCGCACCTGATAGCCGGTCGTTTATCCAGTCTTCAGCCGGGTCAATATCAACTGTTTATCGGTCATACTTTGGCGCGCGCAATGGATGTGTCGTTGGGTGACAAGGTACGTTTGATGGTGACCAGTGCTAGCCAGTTTACTCCCTTAGGCAGAATACCGAGCCAGCGTCTGTTTACCGTGGCGGGCATTTACAATACCGGCTCAGATGTGGATGGACAGTTAATGCTCACTCATATTGACGATGCAGGAAAACTGATGCGTATGAAATCAGGCCAAATCAGTGGTTGGCGACTGTTTTTCGATGACCCGTTTGTGGTTGGTGAGCTCAGCAGCCAGCTTTTGCCGCAAGGTTGGCAATGGCAGGATTGGCGCGAACAGCGTGGTGAACTATTTCAAGCCGTTCGTATGGAAAAGAATATGATGGGCTTGATGCTTGGTCTGATCATTGGTGTTGCGGCTTTTAATATTATCTCTGCCCTAATTATGGTGGTGATGGAAAAGCAATCTGAGGTGGCGATTCTGAAAACCCAAGGGATGAGTGACAGACAAGTGCTCGCGATTTTTATGGTTCAAGGTGCTAGCAGTGGTGTGATTGGCGCACTGATTGGCGGTAGCCTTGGAGTGATACTGGCCAATAATCTCAATGCCGTACTAGAAAGCGTGGGTGTGGTGCTATTTTCTGTGGGCGGCGAGCTGCCAATTATGATCAACCCAATGCAAATCACTGTGGTGGTGTTGTTGGCGATTGTGTTAAGTCTAGCGGCCACATTATTTCCTTCTTACCGTGCGTCCACCGTTAAACCAGCTGAGGCTTTAAGATATGAGTAACCTTCTCCAGTGTCACAATGTATGTAAAACTTACCGTGAAGGTGCTTTTGATACTCAAGTGCTTAAGGGAGTGAGCTTTGAACTGCAGCGCGCTGAGCTGGCTTCAATTATTGGAACCTCGGGGTCAGGCAAGAGCACGCTGTTGCACATTCTGGGCGCGCTCGACGATGCCAGCGAAGGCAACGTGACATTCTTGGGGCATGATTTATCCAAACTTAGCTCGAACCATCAAGCTAAGTTACGTAATCAACATCTTGGTTTCGTTTATCAGTTTCATCACTTACTGGCGGATTTTAGCGCGATAGAGAATGTTGCGATGCCCCTTTTGATCGGTGGTACCAAAGTGAAAGCGGCCAAAGAAGCGGCAAGCAAGTTGCTAGCCAAGGTTGGTCTTAGCCACCGCCTTGAACATCGTCCTTCTGAGTTATCCGGGGGGGAACGCCAGCGGGTTGCGATAGCGCGTGCGCTGGTGAACAGTCCAGATTTGGTGCTAGCCGATGAGCCAACGGGAAACTTAGATCATGCGACGGCTCTGGCAATTTATGACCTGATGCGTGAGCTCAATCAAGAGTCGCAAACGGCTTTCTTAGTCGTGACCCACGATGGCGAGCTCGCAGCCAAGATGGACCGTCAGTTGCACATGCAAGATGGTTTGTTAGTTAACGTAGAGGGGCGATAAATGTTGTCATCGTTATCGCTACTTATTGGCGGTCGTTTTAGCCGCGCCAAGCAGCGCAATAAAATGGTTTCGTTTATTTCTCTCTCGTCGACAATCGGTATTGCCGTTGGCGTTGCTGTGATCATCATCGGCCTTTCTGCTATGAATGGTTTTGAGCGTGAACTTAACAATCGAGTGTTGTCTGTGATTTCACACGGGGAATTTGAAGGCGTGCGAGGCCCCTTGCTGGAGTGGCAATCTGTGGTAGAGCAGGTGGAAACGCATCCGAACATTCAAGCTGCGGCGCCATTTATCAAGTTTACCGCTTTGGCTGAAAAAGGGATGAAGCTCAAAGCGCTCGAAGTCAGAGGTATTCGCCGAGACGCAGAAAGCCGAGTGTCGAGTTTGCGTGAATTTATCGACCCGCAAGTTTGGGCTCAGTTCCAGTCTGGTCAGCAACAAGTGATTTTGGGCAAGGGGGTCGCGAACCTTCTCAATGTTGAACCCGGCGACTATCTGACTTTGATGATCCCAACCCGGGGTGCAACGACCAAAGTCCAAGCGCCAAGACGAGTGCGAGTCAAAGTTGCTGGGCTTCTCACCCTAAATGGACAGATTGATCACAACCTTGCATTGGTTCCGCTCGCGGATGCGCAAGCTTATACCAAAATGGGCGAAGGGGTGACGGGGGTCGCGGTTAAGGTCAGTGATGTCTTATCTGCAACGCAGATCGTGCGTGAAGTGGGCAACACACTCAACGTTTACGTTTATTTGCGCAGTTGGCAACAGAAATATGGCTTTTTATATCGCGACATTCAGTTGGTCCGTACCATTATGTATCTCGTCATGGTGTTGGTGATTGGTGTGGCGAGTTTTAATATCGTCTCCACCTTGATGATGGCGGTGAAAGACCGAGCTGCGGAAATCGCTATTTTAAGAACCATGGGGGCCAGCGACGGGTTGGTCAAACGGATTTTTGTCTGGCAAGGTGTTTTCTCCGGCGTGTTGGGCAGTGTCGCTGGCAGTATTGTCGGCGTGTTGATGGCGCTTAACTTAACGCCAATGGTCGCCGCGCTTGAGCAGTTAGTGGGCCATCAGTTTCTGTCTGGAGATATCTACTTTGTCGACTTTTTACCCTCGCAAGTCAATATTATTGACGTAATGATGGTGTCAAGTACTGCGGTTGTCTTAAGCTTGTTAGCCACCTGGTATCCCGCATCGAGAGCGAGCAAACTCAATCCTGCGTCGGTTCTGAGCGCAAAATAATAGTCAAAAGCAAAAAAGGACCTCAGTGGTCCTTTTTTCATTCTTTGAGTACATCACGTATTCATTGATTAAACGAGCTGATCGAAACTCGATCTCGGCGGTATTTATTTCTTCAGTAGGTTTCTTATTCTGATTTGACGTTTCTGCCAACTTCTTACCACAGAGTAGCGCCAAAGTGCTTTGATGCCGAAGTAACCCAGCATAGCGGAAGCAAGGCCACATATCAGACAGCCCAAAAGGAAGGGTGGTCCTATGGTGCTCATCTGATGCAGAAGAAACTCCCACGATAACTCAAAGTGAAAATGTTGCGGCGGGACGTGCATCGCCCAAGCGCCCACTTTATAAGCAAAGTAGAAAAGCACCGGCATAGTGACAGGGTTACTGACCCACACCAGAGCCACCGACAAAGGTAAGTTTACCCCGCATGCGATGGCGAGACCCGCAGACATGATCATCTGACTCGGTAGTGGAACGAAAGCCATAAAGAGCCCAACAGCGAAAGCACCAGCGGCAGAGCGTCGGTTCAAGCACCATAGGTTTGGGTTGTATAGCACATTGCCAAAAATCTTTAGTGCCTTTTGACGCTTAATAAGTTCGTGGTCAGGCATAAAGCGCTTAATGAATTTTCTTGGCATAAGGGAATATGACTCTCTACTTACATTATTGGACGCTAATCTCGTTCTCGTTTCTGGTTCTATCCAGCCCGCTCTGGCCCATTATGCCAGGGTGGGATTACTTATTTATTGCCACTCTAGTTTTAGTGATAACGATTAAGTATAGGAGAGTAAGAGTTTTTGTTGGTTTAGCTTTAGCGTGTGTTGTGACTTTGGCGCACGGTAACTGGATGCGGCTGCAAAGCGAAACACTTTTCCAAGCAGGAAGCGATATTAGCATAATTGCCGAGGTTGACAGCTTTTTTACGCCAATAAAATACGGCTTTCAGGGCATAGTTATAGTTAGATCAATTAACGGCCAAGCTTTAACCAGATTAGAGCGACCAAAAGTGACTCTCTCTTCGCCTTCTCGGTTGCAACCTGGTCAACGTGTTTCGGCTACTGTGCGTCTACGCCCGATAGTCGCCAAGTTGAATGAAGTGGGGTTTGACGCTGAGCAGCATGCGTTAGTGAGAGGTGTCGTTGGACGCGCTTCGATAAAGGCGAGTCAAAGTTATTATGTGGTGAGTGACGCTCGAACAAGAAATCAATGGATAGAGACTATCGACAAAGCCACGAGCAATATCGAGCATGCAGCTGTCATTAAAGCCCTGCTGTTTGGTCTTAGGGAGGATATTTCCTCGCCCACGTGGCAACAACTGCAACAGAGTGGACTCAGCCACCTAGTGGCGATTTCTGGATTACACATTGGCATTGCGTTCTCTATAGGGTGGATACTTGGTCTAACGCTGATGCTAGTTTTCCCGAGGCTGTCATGGTTGCCTGTGTTGCTTGGGCTTGGGTTAGCTGCACTCTATGCATGGTTAGCAGGCTTTTTGATTCCGACTCAGCGAGCGCGTTTGATGTGTGTGCTGCTGTGCATTGTTCAACTGCGCGGTGGGCATCTTCCGTTCCCCTTAAAGTGGCTCATCGTATTGTCACTACTTTTGTTTGTTGCGCCTTTTTCGGTCGTGAGTGCCAGTTTGTGGATGTCTATGTATGCGGTGGCTTGTGTGATGCTGTGTGTTGCTCTATGTCCACGCGACTGGCATTGGGCGGTAAAAGCATTACTGACTCAGTTGGTAATAGTCGTAGCGATGGCACCTTTGGTTGGCTGGCTTTTTTACGGGGTAAGTGCAGCGGCGTTGGGCAACAATCTGTTGATGGTGCCTTGGTTTAGCTGGGTTGTTATTCCATGCTTGTTCGTTGCCATGTGTATGACTCTATTGTTCGGAGGCGCTGACGTGTTATGGGGGGTGACCGACGCGTTATTGGCTCCGCTCGATTGGGCACTGCAAAACTCCGCTTGGGGTTGGTGGTCAGTTTCGCATCAGCAGTTGTACGTGTTACTGGTGGTGATGATTGCTCTCGCAATGTGCCTGTTGTTCTCTCGCTTGGCTATTCTGTTTGCGGTTTTGATTGCTATGTCGCTCAGCGATTCTTGGCGTACAAAGCCAAGTTGGGTTCTGGATATGTTAGATGTCGGCCATGGGTTGGCTGTGATTGTTCGTCAAGATTCACGTGCGCTTATCTACGACACGGGCGCTGGGTGGGACACAGGAAGTATTGCCGAGCAAATTCTTACTCCGTATTTGATCAAACACGGTATAGACCAAGTAGACTGGCTAATTGCCAGTCATATGGACAATGACCACGCTGGTGGGTGGGATGACTTAAACAGGCGGTGGCAACCTAGCAATACTGTAACCAGTCAACAAGGTGTCGGAAATCGTGCTTGTGTCGCGGGAGCGATGTGGCGTTGGGGAGCTCTCAGCTTAAAGGTCGTTTGGCCTCCTAAACTGGTGACTCGTGCCTTCAACCCCCATTCGTGCGTGATACGTGTTTATGATCCACAGCTTGATCTGGCGGTACTGCTCACTGGCGACATTGAAACGATTGCAGAATGGTTACTGATGAGAAGCCCCGAAGGTCTAGAGGCCGACATCATGACCGTACCGCATCATGGCAGTCGAACTTCGTCACTCCCTCTGTTTATTCAGCGCATCAAGCCAACTCTAGCACTAGCCTCGACTGAAAAAGAGGGGCGTTGGAGGCTACCTCATCCTGAAGTTGTTGACCGATATCGTCAATCTGGCGCTCAATGGCTCGATAGCGGCAGTCAAGGCCAGATAACGGTTAATTTCTATTCTGATGGCTATCACTACACCACGTTAAGGGGAAGGAAAGGGGCGACTTGGTATAGGCAGATGCTGCGTAAGGGAGTAGAATAGGCGGATTATTGCAAAAGAAAAATAAGCACTTCTATGTCTCTGAATCAAGACGAAACAACCTGGCAAACCTTTAAACGATTATGGACTTATATTCGTTTATACAAAGCAGGTCTGGCGGTTGCGGTTGTTGCATTGATTGTCAATGCGATGGCCGATACTTACATGGTTTCTTTACTTAAACCGCTCCTTGATGAAGGATTTGGTGATACTGAATCCAACTTTTTGCGAATCCTGCCGTTTATTATTTTTGGCATGATGGCGGTGCGAGGCTTAAGTGGTTTTATTTCCACTTACTGTTTGAGCTGGGTCTCGGGCAATGTGGTTATGGAAATGCGTCGTTCCATCTTTAACCAGTTTATGCAGATGCCTGTGGCCTACTTCGACAAAGAGTCAGCGGGCGGTCTGTTGTCTCGAATTACTTATGACTCAGAGCAAGTTGCTGGCGCAACCAGTCGAGCGTTAGTGAGCATAGTTCGCGAAGGTGCCAGTATTATCGGTCTACTTGTTCTCATGTTTTGGAACAGTTGGGAACTGTCATTGGTTTTATTTGTTGTCGCTCCTCTGGTTGCCTGGGGTATTGGTGTTGTCTCAAAACGCTTTCGTAAAATCTCTAAAAACATGCAAGACGCGATGGGCCACGTCACCTCATCGGCAGAGCAGATGCTTAAAGGCCATAAAGTGGTATTGAGTTATGGCGGTCAGCGGATTGAGAGTGAGCGCTTCGATGTGGTGAGCAACAAGATGCGTCAGCAGTCGATGAAGCTGGTCGCCGCACAAGCAATCGCTAATCCGGTAATTCAACTGATTGCTTCTATCGCTTTGGTTGTGGTTCTATTCTTAGCCAGTGTCGATTCCATTCGCTCAGAGTTGACACCCGGCACCTTCACCGTGGTGTTTTCTGCGATGTTTGGTTTAATGCGACCGCTCAAAGCCTTAACCAACGTGACGTCAGATTTTCAGCGCGGTATGGCTGCAAGCCAAACCTTGTTTGCTCTGATGGATTTAGAAACTGAACGCGATACGGGCCAATATGAAGTCGAAAAAGCCCGTGGTGATATCGAAGTGAAAGAGGTCACCTTCACTTACGCGGGTAAAGAGAAGCCAGCGCTTAGCAATGTTAGCTTTACCATCCCACAGGGGAAAACAGTTGCCTTAGTCGGGCGTTCAGGTTCGGGCAAGAGTACCATCGCTAACCTGTTCACCCGTTTTTATGATGTGGATGCTGGAACGATTTGTCTCGATGGCCACGATATTCGTGACTACAAGTTAAGTAATCTACGCTCGCACTTTGCTTTGGTATCGCAAAATGTTCACTTGTTTAACGATACTATAGCCAACAACATCGCCTATGCGGCAACCGATAAGTACAGTCGAGAGCAAATCGAACACGCAGCGAGGCTAGCTTACGCGATGGACTTTATTGAAGCGATGGACGATGGTTTAGATACTGTGATTGGTGAAAATGGTGCTAGTCTCTCGGGAGGTCAGCGTCAACGTATTGCGATTGCTCGTGCCCTGTTACGTGATGCACCAGTGCTGATTCTTGATGAGGCAACATCAGCGCTTGATACTGAGTCAGAGAAAGCGATTCAGGCGGCGCTTGATGAACTGCAAAAGAACAAAACAGTATTGGTGATTGCTCACCGTCTGTCCACGATTGAAAATGCCGATGAAATCTTGGTCGTTGATGAAGGTGAAATTGTCGAGCGCGGTGACCACCCGACGTTAATCGAGCAAGGTGGTGCGTATGCACAGTTGCACCGTATCCAGTTTGGGGCTTAACCTTGATTGACAAAGTCTGGTTTTCTGCGCACCCGGTGAAATATTTGTTGTGGCCGCTTTTGTGGCCACTCAGCAAGCTATTTTCTTTCATCAGCACTAAACGCCGCTATGAGTACCAAAGTGGTAAGAAGCGTAGTTATCGCGCGCCAGTGCCTGTTATTGTGGTCGGGAATATCACCGCGGGAGGAAACGGTAAAACCCCTGTCGTTATCTGGTTAGTCGAACAGTTGCAACAGCTTGGTTACCAGCCTGGGGTGGTCTCTCGTGGTTATGGTGCTAAAGCGCCGAGCTACCCGCTATTGGTTGAATCGACAACATCAACCAAGCATTGTGGAGACGAACCGAAACTGATCCATAGACGAACAGGTGTGCCTGTGGCTGTTTCCCCGGTCCGAAGTGATGCGGTTAAAGCCTTGTTGCCACTTGGAGTCGATATCATCATTACCGATGACGGACTGCAACATTACGCGCTGCAACGTGATATAGAAATCGTCGTAGTAGATGGTATACGTCGTTTTGGTAACCAGGCCTTACTGCCAATGGGGCCGTTGCGTGAGTCAGTGCAGCGATTGAATGAAGTCGACTTGATCATTACCAATGGCGGAGATGCCCATGCTGGAGAGCTAGCGATGACGTTAGAGCCGCAACTCGCAGTAAATCTTCTAACGGGTGAGCAGGTTGATGTGACAGAGCTCGATGGCCTAGTGGCGATTGCAGGCATTGGTCATCCACCAAGATTTTTTCATACATTAGAACAGCTGGGTGCCAAACTCGTTCATGCACAAGGCTTTGCTGATCATGAAGAGATTCAAGTATCGCGATTAGATGAGTTAGCCCAAAAAGGGCAGCATTTGATCATGACCGAAAAAGATGCCGTAAAATGTGCGGATGACGCCAAACAGAATTGGTGGTTTTTACCGGTTAGTGCCTCATTTGGGCAACAAGACCAAACGCATATTCTAAATATAATTAAAGAGGTTAAGGAAAAGTATGGATCACCGTCTGCTTGAGATTGTTGCCTGTCCAGTGTGTAAAGGTAAACTCGCATTTGATAAAGAGAAGCAAGAGCTTGTGTGTAAATTTGACCGTCTTGCCTACCCGATTAAAGAGGGCATTCCTGTTCTCCTCGAACCAGAAGCGCGCAAAATGAACATGGACGAGGGCAGATAATGTCATTTACTGTTGTGATTCCCGCGCGTTACCAGTCTACTCGCCTTCCAGGCAAACCGTTGGCGGATATCGCTGGTAAACCCATGATTCAATGGGTTTACCAGCAAGCGATTCAAGCTGGCGCCGAAAAAGTGATTATTGCCACTGATGATCAGCGTGTCGAGCAAGTGGTGAAGGCGTTTAATGGCGAGGTCTGTATGACGTCACCGGATCATCAATCAGGCACGGAACGCTTGGCGGAGGTGGTGGATAAGATGTCGATTCCTGATGAACATATAATCGTCAATGTTCAAGGAGACGAGCCGTTAATCCCTCCGAGTATCATCAAACAAGTAGCGGACAACCTGGCCGACAGCGATGCTCCTATGGCAACGCTTGCCGTGGAAATTAATGACGAAGCTGAAGTGTTTAACCCGAATGCGGTCAAAGTGGTCACCGATAAAGACGGTTACGCTCTCTATTTTAGTCGCGCGACGATTCCTTGGGATCGCGATCAGTTCGCGGGAGAGCCAAAGCTCATCGCCCAACCTTTGATGCGCCATATCGGTATTTATGCCTATCGGGCAGGTTTTATTAATACCTACATTAACTGGCAGCCTACAGCATTAGAGAAAATTGAATGCTTAGAACAACTTCGAGTGTTGTGGCATGGTGAAAAAATTCATGTCGCTGTCGCTAAACAAGCGCCTGCCGCGGGAGTCGATACGCCTCATGACCTAGAGGTTGTGAGACAAATCATTGCTAACCGATGACCATAAAATAAGGCCCTAACAAGGGCCTTATTGTTTCTGGGTTAGATTTTAGCGTCGTAATCATTGCGTTTTGGACACGCTGCCAAGATTTCGCGCCGTCCACTCTCTTTAACTTCCTCAAGGACAACATCAAAACCCCACAAGCGATAGAGGTGCTTCAATACCTCCTCATAGCTATCGTCTAATGGAATACGATCATGAGGAACGTATTGTAATGTCAGTGAACGGTCCCCGCGCACATCGACGTTATACACCTGTATGTTGGGCTCTAGGTTGCTTAGGTTGTATTGCGCGGCGAGCTTTTCACGAATCGCTCGATACCCCGTGTCGTCGTGAATTGCACTGACCTCGATAAAGTTTTTCCGGTCGTCGTCGACAATCGCAAACAGCTTAAAGTCGCGGATAAGTTTCGGCGATAAATATTGACTGATAAAACTCTCGTCTTTGAAGTTTTGCATGGCGAAATGGACCGCGTCCAGCCAATCAGTCCCTGCCAACTCCGGAAACCACTCTTTGTCTTCTTCGGTGGGGTTTTCACAAATGCGTCGAATATCTTGAAACATAGCAAACCCTAACGCATAGGGGTTGATGCCACTAAAGTATGGACTGTTGTATGGAGGTTGAGCGACAACACTCGTATGACTGTGGAGAAACTCCAATATAAAGCGGTCTGTTACTAAGCCTTCATCGTAAAGGTGATTTAGGATGGTGTAGTGCCAAAAAGTTGCCCACCCCTCATTCATGACCTGAGTTTGCTTTTGTGGGTAAAAGTATTGGCTTATCTTACGCACGATACGCACAATCTCGCGTTGCCACGACTCGAGTAACGGGGCGTGTTTTTCAATAAAGTAGAGAATGTTTTCCTGTGGCTCGGAAGGAAAGCGAATCTTTTGGCTTTCTTCTTCTACTTTCGATTTGGGCACCGTGCGCCACAAGTCGTTAACTTGGGACTGTAAGTAGCTCTCTCGCTCCTCTTGGCGAAGTTTCTCTTCGGCAATGGAGATTTTTTCAGGTCGTTTGTAGCGGTCGACCCCAAAATTCATCAGCGCATGACATGAGTCGAGCAGCTCTTCTACCTCTTTTACACCGTACTTTTGCTCGCACTCAGCAATGTATTTCTTGGCGAAGAGTAAATAATCGATAATCGAACTGGCATCGGTCCAGGTTTGAAATAAGTAGTTACCCTTGAAAAAAGAGTTGTGCCCGTAGCATGCGTGAGCCATAACCAGTGCTTGCATAGTGACCGTGTTCTCTTCCATCAGATACGCAATACACGGGTCGGAGTTGATCACTACTTCATAAGCAAGGCCCATCTGACCGTGCTTGTAGCCTTGTTCCGTTTGAATGAACTTCTTACCAAATGACCAGTGATTGTAGTTAATCGGCATACCGATACTGGAGTAAGCATCCATCATCTGTTCGGACGTGATGACTTCAATTTGGTTTGGGTAGCTGTCTAAGCGGTAGTGATCTGCGACGCGTTTAATTTCTACGTGATAACGCTCAAGCAGTTCGAATGTCCAATCTGGGCCGTCAGGAAGTGCCTTACTTTTGGCCGGTTTTTTCTTTGCTTTAGTCGTTGTCATATGGCCTCCCTAAGCGTGCTCTTTTTTGAAAAGCTCTCTAAATACAGGGAAAATATCCTCAACCGTGCGAATGTTTTTCATCGCAAAGTTGGCGAACTCTCCTTCCAGCTTTTCGTACTCGTGCCATAAAGTTTGATGCGAACGGCGTGTGATCTCGATATACGAGTAGTACTGACAGTTTGGCAGCAAGTGTTTGGTCAGTAGTTCACGACAGCGCGGTGAGTCGTCAGCCCAGTTATCACCGTCTGAGGCTTGGGCTGCGTAGATATTCCACTCACCTGTGGGATAGCGCTCTGCGACGATTTCATGCATTAGTTTTAGCGCACTTGACACTATGGTTCCGCCGGTTTCTTGAGAATAGAAGAATTCATGTTCATCGACTTCCTTCGCTTGGGTGTGATGGCGAATAAAGACTACATCCACGTTTTCATAAGTACGTGTTAAAAACAGATACAGCAGAACATAGAAACGCTTAGCGATGTCTTTGGTCGCTTGATCCATTGAACCAGAGACATCCATAAGACAGAACATAACGGCCTGACTGGATGGGATAGGGCGACGCTCATAGTTTTTAAAGCGTAAATCAAATGTATCGATAAAGGGAACGGTTTGGATTTTATGTCGTAATGCTTTGATTTCGTCTTGTAGGCGCTGCTCTTCAAGAAGCTGCGCAGGCTCGGACATTTTTACCCGATCAAGCTCTTGTTCGAGCTCTCTCAGCATGCGTTTTTTACCCGCGGTCATAGCGGTTCGACGAGCGAGTGATTGCTGCAATGATTTAACCACAGAAATATTGGCTGGTACCCCCGCGGTCTGGTAGCCAGCACGGTGGGTTTTCCACTCGGTAATCTTGTTGATTTGGTTCTTTTCTAAATTAGGTAGCTCCAAATCTTCGAACAAGATATCGAGATATTCATCTTTAGAGATTTGGAAAACGAATTCATCTTGGCCTTCGCCGTCTGGACTCGCGTCACCCTCACCAGAGCCACCTCCTTGCCCTCCGCCTTTAGGGCGCTCAATTTTATCACCGGTAGTAAACTGGTCGTTACCGGGATGGACTCGCTCTTTTAGCCCGCCTTTGCCTTGATGAAAAACCGGCTCATTAATATCTTTGTGTGGAATAGAGACGTCTTCTCCGGTCTCTGTGTTCGTAATTGAACGGCGATTTACTGCATCAGCCACAGACTCTTTAATCTTCTCTTTGTGGCGGCGTAAAAAACGCTGGCGGTTAACCGCGCTCTTATTTTTGCCGTTCAGACGTCGGTCAATAAATTGCGCCATGAGTTACCCCTTATCTCGCACATACCTTTTAACAGGCTGCCATAGTTACTGCTTCCCATCAGACCTTCACGTGGAAGGCCGATGGAATTTGGGCTGAACACTGCTACTAAGAAGATTTGCGCACGCGTAAGTACCATTCAGAGAGCAAGCGAACTTGTTTCTCTGTGTAGCCTTTTTCCATCATACGTGCGACAAAGTCGTCGTGTTTTTTCTGATCCTCGGAAGAGGTCTTAGTGTTGAACGAGATAACAGGTAATAACTCTTCAGTGTTAGAGAACATTTTCTTCTCGATCACTGTGCGTAGTTTCTCGTAACTGGTCCAAACGGGGTTAGTGCCGTTGTTGTTAGCGCGTGCACGAAGCACAAAGTTCACGATTTCATTACGGAAGTCTTTAGGGTTACTGATACCTGCAGTTTTTTCAATTTTCTCTAACTCGTTGTTGAGCGCAGAGCGGTCGAACAACTGGCCAGTTTCAGGATCGCGGTACTCTTGGTCCTGAATCCAGAAGTCGGCATAGGTCACGTAGCGATCGAAGATATTTTGCCCATATTCAGAATAAGATTCTAAGTATGCGGTTTGAATCTCTTTACCGATAAATTCGACATAGCGCGGCACCAGATAACCTTTCAAGAACTCTAGGTATCGTTCTGCGGTTTCTTGTGGGAACTGCTCACGCTCTATCTGTTGCTCGATAACATAGAATAAGTGAACGGGGTTGGCCGCCACTTCTGTTTGATCGAAGTTAAATACGCGCGAAAGAATCTTGAATGCGAAACGTGTTGAGAGGCCGGACATGCCTTCATCGACACCAGCAAAGTCTCGATACTCTTGGTAGCTTTTGGCTTTTGGATCGGTGTCTTTAAGCGTTTCACCATCGTAGACACGCATTTTTGAGAAGATGGAAGAGTTATCGGGGTCTTTTAGACGCGAGAGAATACTAAATTGCGATAACAACTCTAGAGTGCTAGGTGAGCACGGTGCTTTCGATAGTTCTGAGTGATCAAGCAATTTCTGATAGATCTTGACCTCTTCAGATACGCGCAAGCAGTACGGCACTTTGACAATGTAAACACGGTCAAGGAACGCTTCGTTGTTTTTGTTGTTACGGAACGTCTGCCACTCTGACTCGTTCGAGTGAGCGAGGATCATGCCGTCAAAGGGTAGGGCGGATAACCCTTCAGTACCGTTGTAGTTACCCTCCTGAGTGGCGGTCAATAGTGGGTGGAGCACCTTGATGGGTGCTTTAAACATCTCGACAAACTCCATTAGACCTTGGTTGGCCCGACATAACGCGCCGGAGTAACTGTATGCATCAGGGTCGTTTTGCGAGAAATGTTCTAATTGGCGAATATCGACTTTACCCACTAGAGAGGAGATATCTTGGTTGTTTTCGTCACCCGGCTCGGTTTTGGCGATAGCGAGTTGATCGAGAATAGAAGGGCGCACTTTTACTACTTTGAATTTGGAGATATCGCCGCCAAACTCATGCAGACGTTTCGCTGCCCAAGGAGACATGATCGAGCGTAAGTAGCGCTTATCAATACCATACTCTTGCTTGAGTAGCTCGCCGTCTTCGTTGACGTCAAATAGACAAAATGGGTGATCATTGACCGGGCTGCGTTCGCCATTGGCCGAGAGTACGTAAATAGGCACTTGTTGCATGAGCGCTTTCAGTTTTTCAGCTAGTGAAGACTTACCCCCGCCCACAGGGCCAAGCAAGTATAGGATCTGTTTGCGCTCTTCTAATCCTTGTGCGGCATGTTTAAGGTAAGAGACAATTTGCTCAATCGCTTCTTCCATGCCGTAGAAATCTTTGAACGTTTCGTAGCGTGAGATAACTCGGTTAGAGAAAATGCGGCTGAGTCGAGGATCTTGCGCTGTGTCGATGAGTTCTGGCTCCCCAATAGCCATAAGCAGTCGTTCTGCAGCGTTAGCATAAGCGCTCTTATCATCTTTACACAGCGCTAGAAAATCTTGTAGCGATAACTCCTCGTCCTTGGAGGCTTCGTAGCGCGCTTGGAAATGGTCGAAAATACTCATAATGAATTCCCCTCTGAACTTGTCGAACTGACAATAAACCCGCATAGAAAAGCAAATCCTTTCTTATATAATCCTAGTTGGTTTTTAGAATTCTGCTTAAAAAATATGTGTTTAATTGCAATTTGTGACTAAGCACTAGTTGTGTGAGTTCGGTAGATTTCACTCCCTCACACCAGCTATTTATCTCACTGATTAATCCCGCTTAAATCATCGGCGCGATAGCCAAATATGGACAAACCATCGTTCATTTTGCTGGGTACGGGGTGATTGGTCACAGACGTTAGTACGCGCCATGATGATATTTCGATTATGTGGCATAGGTTGAAAAGTTATGCTTAATATGAAGTTAAACACATAATTCACTGTCGTAACGTGCTACGGGCTTCTATCCTTATTGAGCTTATTTGTTAACTTTCGAGGCAGATCATGATTTATTTTTGACCTCAAAATATAATACCTGAGATCAAACTATTGATTGCATAAATAAAATTAAAGTGAACTGAAGAATATGTTTAAAAACCTATCGTTAAAAAATAAGCTCGCGATTTCAGCGAGCCTTGCCATAGTCATCGGGGGACTATTGGTGGAAGGGTTGTCTTTTCAAGCTGCATTAGATCGACTTGATGTAGAAGTAGAGCAACGTTTGCAAAGCACCACTGCTTCCTACAACCAATATGTATCAGACTGGATTGTCTCCAAAGAGCGTGCATTGACCTCGCTGTCACAAGACTCAAAGCGCGAATCAATTGTCACCCACCTACAACAAGTCAAAAATTCTGCGGGATTTGATAATGTGTTCCTCGCTTACCCTGATGGTAGTCAAGATAACGCAAATGGCGTGGTATTACCGCCAGGTAACGACGACCCAAGAAAGTGGGGCTGGTACACCAATGCGGTGAAGCAGCCAAGTAAAGTATTTATGGATAATCCGACAGTTGCGGCCGCGACAGGAGCAAACGTGGTCTCACTGGGCAAAGCACTTAACTTGCATGGACAACAAGTGGTGCTAGGTGCTGACGTTGAAATCACTGACATTGTCGGTGGTATTGAGAAAGTGATCTTGCCAGGTGATGGGTATATGTTTATTGCCAATAAGCAAGGCAATGTGTTTGTCCATCAGAACACGAAACTACTGAACCAACCATTGAGCGAATTAGGCTTGTCTAGCGCGTATGTTAAGCAAGCCTCTTCAAGTGGCCAAGATATTTACACAGATATCAAGGGGCGTGAATCAGTGATTTATGCCCAAAATATTGAGGGTACCGACTTAACAACCGTAGTGGTGGTTGATCGTCAGTCTTTGGTTGCGCCATTGTTCAGCGCGGTTTGGGGCCAGTTGCTGGTCACCGGAATCGTAGTAGTAGTCTGTATCTTACTGTTCAACATTCTGTGCAATATTTTATTCCGACCACTCAACAATGTCTCATCTGCGTTGGAGCAAATTGCCAACGGTAGTGGCGATCTGACTCAGCGCATTGATGTTGAATCTAACGATGAGGTCGGCAAGCTCGCCCATAACTTCAATACCTTTGTCGGTAGCTTACAACAGTTAATTGGCCACATTCGCGAGCAGTCACACCAGCTTAACCAGCAGTCCGATCTGAGCACCAGCAGAGCGCAAAGCGCGGTTGATGAAATCAATCATCAGCAACAAGAGATCACTATGGTGGCGACGGCGGTCACTGAACTCGCGAGCGCCACTCAAGAGATCGCCTCGCACGCAGAGCGCACAGCGCAAGCAGCTCAAGACTCGACCTCGAGCACGGATAACGGCCATCAATTGGTCGAACAAACGAAAGGTTCGATTAACAAGTTGGCCAGCGAACTGCAAAGCGCAAGCGCTGTTGTGGGAGAGTTGGAGCGTCATGGTTTAGAAATATCAACCGTGTTGTCGACGATTCAAGATATTGCCGAGCAAACTAACTTGTTAGCACTCAATGCCGCGATAGAAGCCGCGAGAGCGGGTGAACAAGGGCGAGGCTTCGCGGTTGTTGCGGACGAAGTGAGGGTACTGTCTCAACGTACCCATTCTTCGACAGAGGAAATCAATAAAACCATTACCGTACTGCAAGAGACCACAGCGCGTGCTGTATCGATAATGAGCAGTAGCGCCGATCTGGCCGGTCACTCGGTTTCTGATGCTGATCGAGCCGCGAATGCCCTTGCCGAAATCAATACCGCAGTAACACTGATCAGTGATATGGCGACGCAAATTGCGACTGCAGCAGAGGAGCAAACCCACGTTACCAGTGAAATCACACAAAACATCACTTCGATTAAGGATGTGGCGGATCAACTGGTACTTGGCGCAAATGAGAGCTCTCAAGGCGCTTATGAGGTTAAGAGCCAGGCAGAAGCGCTGAGCGCAAAAGTTGCGACCTTTAAGCTTTCATAAGGACTGCATTGCACGCATTAAAATGGGGCCATCTTGGCCCCATTGTCATGTTTGTCACTCGTTATGCGTTAAAGATTTGCTTAAGTTCATTAGCACATAAATGGTACTGCCTTGGGCAGTTACGCCAAGTGGCGAGCATGCGGCGGTACTTGTCTAACATTGGCATTTGCGCGTTAAAGTGATGCTCACCTTTACTAAATTGAGGGTATAGGCCTTCAGAGTCAATTAAGAAACGTACGTAGTTTACCAACTGCGCTTCTGAGGCAATGTCAAAACCCAAGAAAGTCAGTCGACGTTGATCCACCTCTTTTTGCTCTTGTTCTGACAGCATCTTATTAGACTCTTGCATGGCGTGATACATCTCCATAATATCGATGACTTCACGACATTCCGCTTCGACTAAACAGCCAAAATCTTTGTTAAACTCGCTCATCTGCAGTTCATAACCACGTTCAACAATGGTCTGTAGACGTTGATACTTGGCAGCGTTAGCAGGATCCATTTGTGACATTAAGTAGTACTGATTCGATAAAATCAGACGTTGAGCGTTAGTCATTTCCATAGTGGCCTCACTAGTACAATCTAATACATTTTTAATGTGCTTAGGTTATCGTTTCCCGATACGCTGAAACATGATCTCAACACATATTTAATAGGAAAAGCACACAAATTCAGCAAGATTTACCGGTCATTATTGTGGTAGTGATTGTAGATATAGTCGCGATCAGAGAAAACACGCAACAGTTCTGGCTTGAACACCGTTAACATCGCGGCGGCCATACCGTTTATCAACCCTTCGGGAAACGCGAGTAACGGGGTAAACATCAGGTAGTTATTGTAGATGGTTTGCCAGTCGTACTCGGTGACGAACAGGTAGTACAGCGAATTAATTAGTAGGTGGACACTACCGGTTAAAGCGCCATTGAGAAAACCAGCGATAAAGATAAATACAAAAATGTTGCGTGGCAGATAGTGATAACTGACGAGAAATACGCCGTAGCTCATTAGAATCGGTATCAGAGCCGAGAAAACCAAAAATTCAGGGACGTTGGCCCAAGTGAGTGGGCCGAGTAAGCTCATCAGTAACGTGATAGGTAAAGAGAGGGCGAAAGCACTGCGCCAACCATACATTAGCGTTAAGCTTGTCAGGCCAAGAAAATGAATCGACAGGCCCGGCTTGACGCCAGCTTCCGCTGACCATAAAGCCCAAAATACAACGATGATGGCAAACGTGATGTGTTGAAACGACCGTTCTGTCTGAAGTTTATGTAGGAGTATTTGTGTCACGTCGCGCCACACCAAAGCAGTGGCAATGAAAACGAGTAGTAAGCAAGCTATCGCATTCAGACTCAAAATAACCTCAAAAAAAATACCAACGAACTTGTTGGTATTTTTTACGACTTTGCCGGTATTTGATATCAGTATTTTACGTTAGAGTGATATTGCTCAAGGATTGATACCACTTTATCCATCGTCTCTTTGGATGGGGGGCTGATGCCATCAAGTGGGTACTCGACTCCGAGCGCCTCCCACTTATGTGCACCTAGTTTGTGATACGGCAACAATTCAATTTTCTCGATATTATCCATATCCTTGATGAAGGCACCTAACATGTGGGCCGCTTCTTCATCGTCAGTGTAACCAGGGACAACCACATAGCGTATCCATGTTTTTTGCCCGATTTTGTGCAAATAGCGCGCAAAGTCTAAGGTACGCTTATTGGATACACCGATAAAGTCATGATGAATCTCGTCTTTCATGTGTTTGAGATCGAGCATGACCAAATCAGTGGCATCAAGAACTTGGTCGATGACTTCAGTGTGCTTACGGATATAACCATTAGTGTCGAGGCAAGTATGAATCCCTTCCGCTTGTGCTGCGCGGAAAAAATCGCGCACAAACTCAGGTTGCAGCATCGCCTCTCCGCCTGAACAAGTGACGCCACCACCAGACGCATTCATAAAGTGGCGATAAGATTTTGCTTCATTGATGATCTCTTCAACGGTCACTTCTTTACCGCCATGAGTATCCCAGGTATCTCGGTTATGGCAGTACATGCAGCGCATTAAGCAGCCCTGCATAAACACGATAAAGCGAATTCCAGGACCGTCTACCGTTCCACATGACTCGAAAGAGTGAATACGACCAGTTGTTGACATGTGCTCATCTCGTCTTAGTTATTTATCCGTTATTTTATTACAAAAGGTAGGGATAAAATAGGTTTTCCGGGCTTTGGCAGGAAGAAAACAGGAATTGAGAAAAAATGGGTTTATTTGCTAAAATTTATGTTATAAAAATGTTTAAACAATATAAATAACAATAACAAATAACGCTTACCGTCAGGCAAGGTGTTAAACATCTGATTGTTGCTGAAGGACTTTTAATATGGATATGCTTGCGCTTTCGCAAAAACAGAAGGTCACTCTGTTTTTGCTTGTATTAACGATAGGATTTGCGTCACTCGCCTTTTTTACTTCAGATCGCTTGTCACAAATGACCAGTCAGTATCAAAGTAGTGCGGATATTGCTGCGGGATCGTTGTCTATTTACCAAACACAAAGCCACATTTTGGCGTTAGGTGGCGATCTTGACAATATGACGGGAGCCAAGGTGCCCGCCACAATAACTCGTATTGAAGAGATCGTTGCGGCGATTGGTCAGGATGCACAGTTTCTCAAGCAGGTAGGGCTAGTCAACCAGAGTGAACAGCTGACCCAAAGTGTGGTTGATTTTAAAGACGCAGTGTCACCTTGGCTATCGATGAAACAAGAACTCGGCTTTAATATCGATGAAGGTAAACTGGGACAGTTAAAGCAACTGGCCACCACCATTGAGAAAAAGATCGCTGAAACAGGAATGGTGACACTCAACTCCGATTTTCAGGCGATGGTTAAAGCCCAACAAAATTACTTGTTACAGCCTACCGAAGAAAACCTGAAACTGTTTAATCGCGCGATGGGCGCCTTTGAAAGCATGTCGAATGTCTACGCCATGCTAGAGCTGTATGAAGAAGAAATTGAACAGTATAAACAAACATTTACCAGTGTCAGTGACATCTCTAAACAGTTGACCACCATTGAGCAGCAGGTCGAAGTTACCAAAACGAGTATGACCCAATTGATCGGGTCTATTACCTCGGAACTTGGGGGGATCAGTACTGAGTACCAGCGTGTTGCGGCAAGTGCATCTTCTCAAACTCAGTGGTCTATCTTGGTTGCCTGTGTGGTGCTTGCTGTGTTCACCATTGCGATATCAGCAATGCAAAACGTATCATTATCACGTTCACTCAATCGCACCAAAGAGATTCTCAATGGCCTTTCGAAAGGTGATTTGTCACAGCGTATTGAGCTGAGTAAGAACCCAAACGATGAGTTTAATCAACTGGCGACTAGCATTAATCAAAGTTGCAACAATTTGGGGGAGTTGGTCTCTGGGGTTCAAAGCAGCAGTTTGGCGCTAACTAGCAACGCGGTTGAACTCAATCAGGGGCTAGACAGGCTCGCTCACCATCAGTCTGAAGTGTTGGGGCAAACTCAACTACTGGCGTCTGCGACAGAAGAGGTGAGTGTTACCACTCAAGAGGTGTCCAACTCGTTGGAGTTTGTGGCAGAAATCAGTCGCTCTTCAACGCAATCGGCTGAAGAGGGAGCCAAAGTTATCTCTGCTGCGATTGGTTCGCTTGACGAAGTTGGAGCGATATTGACATCAGCGGCCAGTCATATCAATCAGCTAGAGGAAGCGTCATCGAAAGTCGACTCGGTTATGGAGATCATCAACGGTATTGCAGAGCAGACCAACTTACTCGCATTGAATGCGGCAATCGAAGCGGCGAGGGCTGGTGAACAAGGAAGAGGTTTTGCCGTGGTCGCAGATGAGGTTCGCAGTTTAGCCGTCAGAACGGTGGATGCGGTATCTGAGATCTCCGGAACCATAGATACAATGAAGAAAGAGAGTGCTGAGGTGATTCAATATATCGGCCAATCTGAGTCTTCAATGACGTCGGGACGAGAAAGAGGCCAAGAAGCAATGAATGCACTCAAGTTGATTACCGAAAAAGCCGACGAAGCTTCGCATCAAACAGAGGTTATCTTTACTTCTATCAAGGAGCTGGCGACCACTAGCCAATCCATGGCCGACAACATGACGCAGATTTCTTCTGCAATGAAAGAGTTAGAAGAGAACAATGAACAATTACGCAGTATCAGTGGCGTAGTCGAGCAACGCTCAGAGAGCCTCAATCAAGATTGTCAGAAATTTACTATTTAGCACGGCATTAGAAAAACACGTACAAAGACAGCGCGCCAGTACCGTAGAGGTTATCAGGCGCGTGTTTGTAATCTGGTGTTTTAATCGTCGTGGTCAGTGTGATGCCAAAGTCTTGGTGGTACCAAGCAAAGCCAGCAACGGCAAAAGCTTGTACCGGTTCTAACCTAACGTCATACAGGCTGGGATCCTCGCCTTCAAGTTGTGCATAGCGTGTGACTTCTGAGCGTTCGCCTTCAATGGTGATATCGTTAAAGCGGTAGCGCACCTTTATTCCAGTAAACACGAACCAGCCTTCGCTAGACTCTCCAAGCATACTCGCTCTGAAAGGGTTCTCGTTGTCAATATTTGCCGCCCCCATGTTATTGGCAAGATCAGCCCCCCAGCGCAACATCAAACCCGTGGACACATCGCTACGAAAGTTACCGGCGTTGACTTCCGAGATGTTGGACAGCTCCCAATCGATGCCCGTGGTCGTGTTATCACGCCATAAATTAGAGTGGTGAAGGTAACCGATGTTGGCGACAAATGTGTCGTCAATTTGATACGCCCAACCGCGTGGTTGAGAAAAGTCGGTCATATCATGTACCACATTTTGTGCTTGTTCAGCTAACGAGTGCTTGCCTGTTGTACCTAGAGTCAGGTTATAACGATGAGAGTGCTCAGCTTGGAGGCTAATGTAATTGACCTCCCCGTACAGCACCCCGGCGTATGGTCGGTCGTTGGCTAAGGGGACCGCCGCGTCCAAGTCGGATGGCGTGTACATCTTATGACCAAGCACAAGTTCAAACTTATCTAAGGCAGTGTTCTCGTTTGAAGAGAGGCTGAGCGGACTCAATAGTGCATCAGGGGCAATGCGGCCTGTGGCAAAACTTAAAAATAGACCGTTAGTGTAGTCATAATCGACACGGAAGAGTGCATCATTGTCGATAGCAAACGACAAGCTAGATTCATCGGACGCGATAGCAGGCGCACAAGTCAATGAAGTAATCAATAGCAGTAGATAATCGCTTCGGACTGATCTCATAGTACTCGCCTACTCAATTAGGTGCCTGATAATTAAGGATTAACCCAAGCACGGAAAAAAGCAAGCTAGCGACGAATTTTACGCAAACAAGTTGTGCGATACTGAATTGGACTGATAAGTAACGACAAATAAAAAGCCCCGCGACAAGCGGGGCTTTTTCATTCATCGACTGAGATTATAGAGACTCAGTGAAGGTACGTGCGATGACGTCAGCTTGTTGCTCTGCGGTTAGAGAGTTAAAGCGTACAGCGTAACCAGATACACGGATTGTTAGCTGAGGGTATTTCTCAGGGTGCTTAACTGCGTCTTCTAGAGTGTCACGGTTAAGAACGTTCACGTTTAGGTGTTGACCACCCTCAATGCCTGCTTCGTGGTGGAAGTAACCATCCATAAGGCCAGCAAGGTTAGCGCGCTGTGAATCTTCTTCTTTACCCAGTGCGTTTGGCACGATAGAGAAGGTGTAAGAGATACCGTCTTTCGCGTGAGCAAATGGCAGTTTACCTACCGATGTTAGAGATGCTACCGCACCTTTCTCATCACGGCCGTGCATTGGGTTTGCACCTGGAGCAAACGGAGCACCTGCGCGACGACCATCTGGCGTGTTACCCGTCTTCTTACCGTATACCACGTTAGACGTGATAGTCAGGATAGACTGAGTAGGAACAGCATCACGGTAAGTCTTAAGCTTACGGATCTTGTTCATGAACACTTCAACAAGTTCACAAGCGATGTCATCTACGCGAGCATCGTTGTTACCAAATTTAGGGTAGTCGCCTTCGATTTCGAAGTCGATCGCTACGCCATCTTCGTCACGGATTGGTTTAACTTTCGCGTGCTTGATTGCAGATAGTGAGTCAGCAGCGATAGATAGACCAGCAATACCACAAGCCATAGTACGGTAAACGTCACGGTCGTGTAGCGCCATTAGTGCAGACTCGTAGCTGTACTTGTCGTGCATGAAGTGGATGCTGTTTAGTGCAGCAACGTACTGCTTAGCTAGCCAATCCATGAAGTGGTCTAGGTTGTTCCATACTTCGTCGAAGTCTAGTACTTCAGAAGTGATCTTAGGCATAGCTGGACCAACTTGCATCTTCAGCTTCTCATCAACACCACCGTTGATTGCGTAAAGCATTGTTTTAGCAAGGTTCGCACGAGCGCCGAAGAACTGCATTTGCTTACCAACAACCATTGGAGATACACAACATGCGATCGCGTAGTCGTCTGACTCCATGTCTGGGCGCATTAGGTCATCATTTTCGTACTGGATAGAAGACGTATCGATAGATACTTTCGCACAGAACTTCTTGAAGCCGTCAGGTAGTTGCTCAGACCAAAGTACAGTGATGTTTGGCTCTGGAGAAGGACCCATTGTGTATAGAGAGTTTAGGAAACGGAAGTTCGTACGCGTAACTAGCGTACGGCCGTCAAGACCCATACCACCCATAGATTCTGTTGCCCAGATTGGGTCGCCAGAGAATAGGTCATCGTACTCAGGAGTACGTAGGAAACGAACCATACGTAGTTTCATTACGAAGTGGTCGATCATTTCCTGAGCTTGTTCTTCAGTGATCTTACCTGCAGCGATATCGCGCTCGATGAAGATATCTAGGAACGTAGAAGTACGGCCTAGAGACATTGCAGCACCATTTTGAGACTTAACCGCAGCTAGGTAGCCGAAGTAAGTCCACTGGATAGCTTCTTGCGCAGTTTCAGCTGGACGAGAGATATCACAGCCGTACTTCTCAGCCATAACTTTCATTTGGCCTAGTGCGCGGTGTTGCTCAGCGATCTCTTCGCGAAGCTGCATCGTCATTTGAAGATCTTCGCCGTTTTCGAATTTCTCTTGTAGAGAAGCGAATTGAGCTAGCTTGTCCTTCATTAGGAAGTCAATACCGTATAGTGCAACACGACGGTAGTCACCGATGATACGACCACGACCGTAAGCATCTGGAAGACCCGTTAGAACACCAGATTTACGACATTTTAGGATATCAGGAGTGTAGATATCGAAAACACCCGCGTTGTGTGTTTTACGGTAATCTGTGTAGATTTCTTTGATTTTAGGATCCAGTTCACGACCGTAAACTTTACAAGAACCTTCAACCATGCGGATACCACCGTTAGGGATGATAGCGCGTTTAAGAGGAGCATCAGTTTGTAGACCAACGATAGTCTCTAGATCTTTTTCGATGTAGCCTGCATCGTGAGCAGTGATGGTAGAGATAACGTCAGTATCGAAGTCAACAGGTGCGTGAGTTGAGTTCTCAATTTTGATACCTTCCATTACCTTAGCCCAAAGCTTGTTAGTTGCTTCAGTACCTTCAGAAACTAGGAAAGATTCGTCGCCTTCATACGGTGCGTAGTTCTTCTGAATGAAATCACGAACGTTTACTTCGTTTTGCCAATCACCTTCAGCAAAACCTTCCCAAGCTTTAGCAAATTGCTCTGCCATGACATACCTACCTTTTTAGTAGAAAAAACACGTACCTATCTGATCCGTTGAGCGAGTCAGATTCCCTTGGTTGGGACGGTACACTCTTATGAATAACAATATGTATAGCCTTTAAATACACTTACCGAAAGAACATAAAGCTATAAATATTGTTACTAGTTTCTTGATGCTGCCTTATCAACTTGGCTTTAAGGGTAAACTAAAATTTTTTTGCAAACCTTAAACTAAATCAATAAATGACACGTTTACTAAAATTTTTGAGAATATTTGCGTTAAATTAAAAAAAAGTTGAGAGCCAAAGCTGACTCTCAACTCTAGAACAAGTATTACAAGAATGCAGGAATACCAAATTGGCTTTCAAGCATGCCTACCGCCAGCATGGCGATCAAACAGATGGCAAGGACGCCAACAGGGATAACAATCTTGTCAACGAAAGATAGGCGGGCTGCGCGCTCTTTGTCACCAATAAGACCGTTGTTATCAAGTAGCATTGTCAGAGCCCAAGCTAATACTGGGTTAACCACAGCGCTACCAAAGATACAGATACCTGCTGCTTGTGAATCTTTAGAGTCTTTCACCATTTGCATGCCAGCTTCAAGTAATGGTAGAGAAACACCTACCAGAAGGGCAACGCGCATCACGGGTGGCCATACTGCGATATCCATAGGGAAGCCAAGGATAGCGACGATGATACACAGAGAACCGAGTAGAATTGCACCTGCAGGGATTGGACGCTTCGCGATAGCTGCAGGGATCATGTAAGTCCCCCATGAAGATGTGATGTTACCACCACCAACCGCAGTACCGACCATTTGGCGTACTGAACACATGGTCATCGTATCATCGACATCCATAAGCACTTTCTCGGTCTTTTTCGGGTAGTTAAGTTCTTGGAAGATACGGTGCCCCAAGAAGTCTGGTGACCACATTGCAACAGCAAGGATTGCAAACGGTAGCGAAGCAATGAAGTGTTCCACGTTAGGCAGACCTAGCATCCAACCTTGCTCTGTACTGCCCCACCAGTAAACCGGGTTTAGGTTAGGTAGACCGGTTTCAGTCACGAACTTGATGTCAAATCCGGCGCCTAGAACCAATGCAATTGCTAAACCTGTGAAAGCACAAACTGGAATGGCTAACCAACGTTTGTTTACTTTTGCCAAGAATGCGTAAAGTACAATCGTGACTGCGAGTACGATCAGCCCAACATACCCCATACTTCCAGCGGCAACGGTGTCAGATTGAAGACCCACAGCCCATGCTTGAATGGAGTTAATTTGGCTCATCGTTCCCGTAAGGCCCAAGAATATTAACAAACCGCCAGCGGTACCTTGTGAGGTTAAGTTAACTAGCTTGGAGCCCCCTTTGAGGAAACTCAATAGTAGGCCAAATACACCAATCAAAATGGCCAATGCAAGAGGGTGAGCACCAGCAAGCGCGATGGTACCGATAAGAGGGATCATTGGGCCGTGGTTACCGGCGAGGTTTGCTTTAGGGTTAATAAAGCCAGAAGCAAGAATACAGAATAGTAATGCTGGGATCAGCATCTCTACTCGTGCCACTTCGATAGCGAATTCTTTGCCTAAGTTGACGTGGTCCCATGCTGCCGTTAGGCCTTCGGCCCAAGACATCATGACCGCAGAATACATGGCAATAATACCAATGGTACCTGCTAGCGCTGGGACTAAGTCTTCAAGCTCAAAACGGAAATCACGACCGGGTAAGTTTAATCCGAAGCGACGTGGCTTCATGATTTGGAGTTCGTGGTCTAGGTAGTCTGAACGGTTTGCAAACTCAGAAGCTGGGCGGTGAAGCTCATTATAGCTCTTGTTTTCTATATCCGAATCAGAGTGCGGTTGTTTGACTGCGTCTGACATAGATTCCTCATATTCAAAATTGTTAGTAATTCTTCAAAGAACGACCCGATTATTATTTTGTGTCGGTCATCCGGTAAAAACCTGCTACAGCTTCCTGCAATTGATGGTCACTTTACCTCTGAGTAGCGCGTTAACTATGTGCTAAAGCATAGAGGATTGAAAGACAAAAAGTGATGTTCATTGAGGCTTTTATCTTTTCGCCGAGTTTAACGTGCTAACCCTGATGAGTGATTGATTTAGATCACTTTATGAAATGTTGTGAAAGAAAACTACACAACCTTGCGTTGGCAAGATTAACAAGGCGCTATTCGGTGAAACTAAATTTCATATTGTTCATTAAACTAACAAAGGTAAAAGAGGTCGCCGCTACTCAGCCATTGCCTGCGTGTGATGAAGTTGAGTCAGATCTTGTTTTTATAAAAATGTTAATCAATCACTATTGTTGATAATTTGCTGGTTAAAAGGTTTTATGCGTCAAATGAAGCTTTTTTAACTGTTTGGTGCATTATTACTCATATAAAGTGGCTATATATTGCTGATTTTTAGGTTAATAATTTGTTGCAACTTGGCCGGGGGAGTGCTAGTTTGTATCGAAATATGGGTGGAACCCAAAACCCGCCGCTTGCCGCTGGTGAAACGCTGGGAATAATAAAATCAGGGAGTAAAAGCGCATGAAAGATGTACCAGCGCTGGATATAAAAGAACT
The DNA here is from genome assembly GCF_013369335.1 of Vibrio sp. JPW-9-11-11. GTDB lineage: Bacteria > Pseudomonadota > Gammaproteobacteria > Enterobacterales > Vibrionaceae > Vibrio. The sequence continues at coordinate 575,008 of NZ_SZQJ01000005.1, read as the reverse complement.
GCACAAGACATTTGGACAAAATGAAGTTTTAAAAGGCATCTCGTTAGAAGCCCACAAAGGGGACGTAATATCGATTATCGGTTCTTCTGGTTCTGGTAAAAGTACTTTTCTACGATGTATCAACCTACTCGAAACGCCTACCGCTGGAGAAATTTGGGTCAATGGAGAATTGATTCAAATGAAAAATAACCGCCAAGGTGAGGCTATTCCTGCCAACGAAAAACAAGTTCAGCGTATTCGCTCGAGACTCGCGATGGTTTTCCAAGGGTTCAACCTCTGGTCGCACATGACGGTGCTTGAAAACGTTATTGAAGCGCCTGTTCATGTATTAGGGGTTCCCAAAGCTCAAGCGCTTGAAAATGCAGAAATGTTACTCAAGAAAGTTGGCTTATATGAGCGTAAAGACTACTACCCAGGGCACCTGTCTGGTGGCCAACAACAACGCGCCGCTATTGCTCGAGCGCTCGCGGTTGACCCAGAAGTGATGCTATTCGATGAACCTACATCAGCACTCGATCCCGAGTTGGTTGGTGAAGTATTGGGCGTAATGCGCGATTTGGCCGAGGAAGGCAGAACTATGCTCGTGGTGACCCATGAAATGGCGTTTGCACGTGACGTTTCGAATCACGTTATGTTCTTGCATCAAGGACTGGTGGAAGAACAAGGAAACCCAGCTAAACTGTTTACAAACCCAGATTCAGAGCGTTTACAACAGTTTATCTCTTCAATTTACTAAACGCCGCTTTGCGGCAAACACAACAAACTAAAGCAATCACAAAAAAAATCTCAATCACAGGAGTATGGAAATGAAAAAGTGGTTATTAGCAGCAACTTTAGCAGCAACAGCTGTCTCTGGGATGGCCCAAGCGAAGGAATGGAAAACGGTTCGCTTCGGTATTGAGGGTGCATACCCTCCATTTAGTTGGACAGAAGCCGATGGTTCGCTGAAAGGCTTTGATGTGGATATGGCTAACGCTCTGTGTCAGGAAATGAAAGTAGAGTGTAAGATCGTACCTCAAGATTGGGACGGCATTATTCCTTCACTACTTGCGCGTAAGTACGATGCGATCATCGCAGCTATGTCAATTACAGAAGAGCGTAAGAAAAAAGTCGACTTTACAGGCAAATACGCGCAAATCCCGAACAAGTTTATCGCTAAAAAAGGTGCTGGCCTTGATTTTGACAACCTAGACGGTCAAAAAATTGCGGTTCAACGTGCGACGACCCACGACAAATACCTGACTGATAACTACGGTGATAAAGTTGAAATCGTACGTTACGGCTCTTTCGATGAAGCCTATCTAGATCTTGCCAATGGTCGTGTTGTTGCTGTACTTGGTGATGCATCAGCTCTTGAAGAAGGTGTGCTAAACAAAGCGGGCGGTGACGCATATGAATTTGTTGGCCCTGCTCTGATGGATCCTAAATGGTTCGGCGAAGGCATGGGTATTGCGGTACGTAAGCAAGACAAAGACCTCACCAAAAAACTAGATGCAGCTATCCTATCTCTGCGCGAGAAAGGTATCTATCAGGAAATTGCTGCGAAATACTTTAAATACGACGTATACGGTCAGTAATCGTTGTTGTGCGGCCGTTGGTTCTTGTTCCTTGGAGTAGTAGCCAACGGCCGAATTTTATAAAGTTTAGGGATCAGGAACTTACCTATGCTGGATCTACAAGGATATGAAGCCTCGATATTAAAAGGGGCAGTAGTGACCATCGAAGTCGCCCTGTTGTCATTAGTGCTGGCAATGATTTTGGGTATGCTGGGGGCACTGGCCAAAATGGCACCGTATCGCTGGGCACGAGCGATTGCGACACTTTACACCACAGTGATTCGTGGTATTCCCGACTTAGTTCTTATGATGCTGATTTTTTTCGGCGGACAAATCCTTCTCAATAACAGCTTGTATGCTATCAATGAAAGTCTCAACGAGTGGTTCACATCGAGCAATCCCAATCACGAGTGGACGTCATATTTACCCGACTATATTGATGTCAGCCCATTCATCGCTGGTGTGTTAACGATTGGTTTTATTTTTGGCGCGTATATGGCCGAAACATTTCGCGGCGCGATTATGGCTGTCGATAAAGGTGAACTAGAAGCGGCCAAAGCGTATGGTATGAGTTCGGTGCTGGCATTTCGACGGATCCTGCTACCGCAAATGATTCGACACGCCCTGCCAGGTTTTGGTAACAATTGGCTGGTGCTGTTAAAGACAACGGCGCTTGTTTCAATTATCGGCTTAGAAGATATGGTGCGCATGAGTTCGTTAGCGGCGGGTTCGACAAAAATGCCGTTCACCTTCTACATGGCGGTCGCGATTATTTTCCTATTCTTTACCAGCGTTTCAACCGGTCTTTTGAAAATGGTAGAGCGCAAGTTCAGTATCCACGCGAGGTAATAGAATGGATTTCTCATTAATTATCGAAAGCTTGCCTATCTATTTAGATGGCCTGTGGACGACAGTTTGGTTAGTCTCGTTGGCGCTGTTTATCGGTCTGTTTGTTGCCATTCCACTTGGTGTTGCCCGTAACAGCCATAACTATTTTATCAATGGTCCAAGCTGGGCGTTTATTTACTTCTTCCGTGGTACACCACTTCTGGTGCAGCTGTATTTAATCTATTACGGCATGGATCAGTTTATTGCAGTGAAAGGTACGCTTTGGGAGCACGCTTGGTTTTGCGCGCTAGTGGCGTTTGTACTGAATACGGCGGCTTACACAGCAGAAATCATTCGCGGAGCGATCAACGGTTTGCCTAAAGGCGAAGTTGAAGCGGCTAAAGCTTATGGTATGGGCACTTTTATGACTTATCGACGTGTGATTTTGCCAAGTGCACTGCGCCGCGCCTTACCCGCTTACAGTAACGAGGTGATTTTTATGCTCCACGGTAGTGCAGTGGCAGGTATTGTGACCATCGTTGACTTAACTGGTGCGGCACGTTTGGTGAACTCCCGTTATTACGCACCATTTGAGTCATTCTTGACCGCTGGTTTGTTTTACATGGCGCTCACTTTCATCATATTGATGTGTTTTAAAGCGGCTGAGAAACGTTTTCTGGCATATTTGAGACCACTTAGCTAAACGGTTAGAGCATAATGAAAAGGCTTCCTTATGGAAGCCTTTTGCGTTTCAGTGACTAACTCAAAATGATCAATATGGTACCCGCTAGCGTCATCAGAATATTCGCTATCGCGTAGGTGCCTGCGTATCCGAGCGCTGGGATGGTCGACTTAGCGTAGTCATTGACAATATCCATTGCTGGCGCGCATGTGCGTGCGCCTATGATGGCACCAAATAGCAGTGCACGGTTCATTTTTAGTAAATAGGCACCAACCAGATAGGCGATGGCGACAGGGACCACGCTGACCAAAAAGGCTAAACCGATCACTTGAGGGCCCACTTGGGACAGATGCTCAAACATTTTTCCACCAGCACTGAGCCCGATCCCGACCATAAAAAACATCAAGCCCAGGTCTTTGACCATGTTCAATGCGCCTTGGGGGACGTAACCAAACGTTGGGTGATTAGCACGTAAAAAGCCCAAAGTGATACCAGAGAGCAATAAGCCCACTGCATTGCCTAGACCAAACGAGACCTGACCAAAAGTCATGGTGATCAAGCCAAACAAAATCCCGAGAATAAAGAAGCTACAAAAGGCCAGCAAGTCAGCCATTTGGCTGTGAATCGAAATGAAACCGATTTTTTCCGCTAACCCGTGTACGCGACTCTTCTCTCCGCTCACCTGCAGTACATCTCCCTTGGCAAGGACGATATCGAGGTCCATCGGCATTTCAATTTGTGCACGCACTACTCGGTTTAGAAAACAGCCATACTCCGAGAGGTTAAGGTCAGATAGACGTTTACCGGCAATCGCGTCACTTTTTACCACGATTTCTTCTTCGGCAATGCGCAAATCGAGCAGGTTGCGGTCGAACACTTCTTTACCGTTGCGAAAACTTGGATCGAGTCGAGCGTGGCTGTCCGGGAAACCGACCAAAGCGATTTCATCACCCTCTTGTAAGATAGCGTCGCCATCTGGGTGGGCTAATATTCCATTGCGTCGAATACGCTCGATATAACAGCCGGTTTGGCGATAAATGCCTAATTCTCTGAGGTTTTTACCGTCAGTCCAGTTAATCAACTCTTGGCCGACGCGATAGGCGCGAATAATAGGGAGGTAGACCTTACGTTGTCCTGAGCTACCTAGTCCCCGTTCCTGAGCGATTTGTTGCGCAGAGTCTGATAAGTTCTGTTTTTGCAGTTTTGGCAGTAACTTAGCGAACATAATCATACTGATAAGGCCGATAAGATACGCCATTGCATAGCCAACCGAGAGGTTCTCTATCACTTGGCTAAATTCCATGTTACGTGGAATGGTTGCTAACCCGGAGTTCAAAGCGTCTTGAGCGCCAACGAGCACAGGGGTCGATGTGAGTGCCCCTGCCATCATGCCCGCCGATAAACCAAAACCAAGCCCTAGGTGATGTGAGGCGATGTAGGTAATGAATAGGGCGGTTGCAAGAACGACCATACTCAAAATGAAGTAATGTTTACCATCTCGGAAGAAGATGCCAAAAAAGTTTGGCCCAGCCTCGATACCTACGCAGTAGATAAACAGCATAAATCCAATGGTCAGCGCGTCTGCGTTAAAAGTGAAACCGAGGTGGCCCATAATCAGCGAGGTAATCAATACACCGATTGAGTTCCCCAGCTGGAGGCTGCCAAAACGGATTTTACCGATCGCGAGTCCGATAGCCAGGACGACAAAAATTAAAAGGATTGGGTTTTGTTCGAGCAAAAGTACGACGTCAATATTCACGGGCGATTCTTGTGTTGCGGCCGAGGAGGAGTTGGATGGGCAAATTGTATCTGAATATAACTAAAAAATAAGTGAAATATTTTATAATTTACAATTAGTTTACCTAGGCTGCATACGCTGGTGGTTCTGCCGCGCTCGCCTAATATTGCGCACACAAAAAAGCCGCGAAAATCGCGGCTTCTCTAAATCTATCTGAGCTTACTCGTCAAAAAGACCAAGATGCTCTTTTGCATATGCTTCAAACTCGTCACAACCACCGATGTGTTCTTGATCGATAAAGATTTGTGGAACGGTTTCTACAGGTTTGCCCACGGTTTTCTCAAGATCGGCTTTAGAAATCCCTTCGGCATGGATATCAACATAGCGGTAGTTGAAATCCTCGCGTTTTGCTTTCAGTGTTTCCGCGTGCTCTTTTGCACGAACACAGTAAGGGCAAGCTGGGCGACCAAAGATAACTACGAACATATTCACTTTCTCCTGTATTTTGTTACCTGCAACTATGCCCGATCCAAAAACGGAAATAAAGTAGCAAATGCCTGTTAGTTCAATAGCTGAAAGCTATCGGCCAAAAAATGAACCTGGTGTTTTAAATAGGCGTATTCATATTGTGGACTCGCGTCATAAAACCATAAATTATAAGTGGTTATTGGCGATAAGTTGCACTGGCTCAATTTTATTCTGCGGCATAACAGGCAGGCTTATATAGCGCGGCTACAAGGAGTGTTTGAGCATGTTCCAATTTATGACGTCAACTCGAATTGTCTTCGGAGAAGGGGCGCTTGCGTCCTCTTTATCGCTGTTAAGTCAGTATGGCTATAGCGTTCTTTTGGTGAGCGGAAAAAATCTCGCTCGAGCTCAGCCTATTATTGATTACCTCAACAGCCAAGCGATGCGTTATCAGCATGTGGCGATTTATGGCGAACCTAACATCACTATGGTGGAAGAGGTCGCGTTAGCCGGGCGCAAATTTAAACCCGATATGGTCGTTGCAATTGGAGGCGGCAGTGCACTGGATATGGGAAAAGCATTGGCGGCGATCATTCCCAATCAAGGTGACGTGTATGACTATGTGGAAGTTGTGGGTAGGAGTGTTCCGCTCAAAACCAAGCCACTGCCGTTTATCGCGATTCCTACGACGGCGAGCACAGGGTCTGAGGTAACGCGCAACGCAGTACTACGGTCAGGACAAGATCAGGTGAAAGTGAGTTTGCGAAGCCCTGATATGCTCGCCGACGTCGCTATTGTTGACCCAACCTTAACCTATGGCACCGACAGAGAGACCAGTGCTCGCGGTGCGATGGATGCCTTTACCCACCTGATGGAAGCTTATGTGTGTGGTGATCCCAACCCGCTCACGGATATGATCTGTGAAGAGGGGTTGAGAAAGTTGAGTCGCTCTATGTTGGCTGCCTGTTTAGATGATCAACCTCAAGCGCGGAGTGACGTGTCTTTTGCGGCGATGTTAGGAGGAATGGCGATCACCAATGCCAAGCTCGGGGCTGCTCACGGCTTAGCGTCGGCGCTTGGCGGGAAGCTCGATGCGCCGCACAGCGTGATCACCGCGCGCCTTGCACCTTATGTGATGCAGGAGAATATCAACGCGGCTAAAGAGTCAGAACGTAGCGATATTTTGGCGCGCTATGAAAAACTTGCTCAAATACTGACTGGGCGAAATAACGCCCATTACAAAGACAGTGTTCTTTGGGTCAATATGATGCTCGATAAGTTAGCCTTACCCGCTATTGAGCGTTTTGGGGTGTGTTCAACGTCGTTTGAACAGGTCGCCGAGGACGCGCTGAAGTCGATGGCTATCAAGGGAAATCCTATTCCTCTTACTAAACCACGCTTGATGTATATTTTGTCCCAAGTGTGTCAGTGTGACGGCGAATGCGACAATGAGCAAACGTCACAGTCCAAAGCGAAGGCAACGATTGTTCGTCACGGTTACCGAGAAGAGAAAGGGCGTTTACAGAGTAGCGAATGAAAAAAGGAGCACCAAGTGCTCCTTTTTATTAGAATTGCGATAGCTTATCGTAACGTGAGTCTTTGAGTACGTCTTTGACGCGCTTTAAGTTCTCTCGAAAGCCAGATCCGCGGCGCAAAGTAAAGCCGGTTGCCAGCACATCGATCACCGTCATCTGTACGACGCGGCTTGCCATTGGCATATAAACGTCGGTATCTTCAGGAACGTCTAGCGAAATAGATAGCGAACTTGCTTTGTCGAGCGGGGAGTCTTTGGCCGTAATTGCGATCACGGTTGCCCCATTTTCGCGCGCCAGATTAGCAATCTCTACCTGACTCTTGGTGCGGCCTGTATGCGAAATCAAAACGATGACATCGTTGTCCGTGCAGTTGATACAGCTCATGCGTTGCATGACAATATCTTCAAAGCAAGTAATTGGAATGTTAAAGCGAATAAACTTGTTTTGCGCATCTTTAGCGACGGCTGAGGAAGCCCCCAAGCCGAAAAATGAAATACGCTTTGCCTGTGTTAACAGGTCAACAGCGCGGTTCACTTGCATCGGGTCTAGACTGTTCTTGGCTACATCCAAACACGCCATGGTCGATTCAAAAATCTTGTGCGTGTAAGCATCTGGGCCGTCATCTTCTGCAACATTGCGGTTCACATACGGTGTGCCTTTGGCCAAACTTTGAGCCAAGTGGAGCTTAAAGTCAGGAAAACCTTTGGTATCTAAGCGGCGGCAAAAACGATTGACAGTTGGCTCACTCACATCGGCCATTTTGGCCAAGGTTGCGATACTAGAATGAATAGCAGTTTGCGGTGATGCCATGATAACTTCGGCAACCTTTCGCTCGGACTTACTAAAATTTTCTAGATTTTTTTGAATTTTTTCTAATGTGTTCATAGTGTTCACGAGGGTATAGAGAACAACTCACTGGACATACCCGAAAAGAAAAGGGTAACAAGCTGTTTGCCAATAGGGTAAGTGCTGTCCAGCGCCATTGCACCAGTATAAACCTAAGCAAAAGGTTTACTACAACTTTTCTGCCAAGCAATTAGTCAATATATGACAGGCCTCAAACAAAATTTTGTTTAAACTACAAAAATAATCGTAAAACCGGTGGGTTCATTGAGGAACACACCGGTTGTTGATAAAGAAATTACATGTTTAAGAAAGAAAATTTCAGAACGACGCTTTGGGAGAAAGGATCGCCTCGACGATACGATTGATTTTGCTCATAAGGTTTGGTGCTTGTTTAGCGATATCACGTTGTTCTTCCAACACACTGCTCAAAATATCACGACCAGTGAGCGGGTTGGCCAATACCACGCGGAAGACAATAGTGTTCAGACGGTCCCATTTTTCGGGGTTGAGTCGAGTTCGAGAGACAAACGACTTGCCCGTTTCGCGTTGCCGTTTTTGAATGAATTTAGTCAACTCATTCAGTAACTCATTCAATTGTGCCCGTTGTACGGTATTCGCTTGGCCGAGCGCTTGGTGTACGTGACTTGGAATGTAGCGATAAGTGAGCAGGCACAACTCAGGGTGAGACACTAGCTCAAAGTCCTCTTGCTGTTCAATCAGTTGAGCGAAATAGCGGGCTTTATCTATGCTTTGGTCGATGAGCAACTCATAGCCAGGTCGGCTAATAATATGCATTGCAGCATAGACCAACATCGCCATACCGGACCGTGAGCCCTCGAGAGTGTGACTCCCAAGATCTTTTGAACCTTTACGTAAGATATACTGAGCATGATGCTCGATAGATTTCATGGCATCGGGCTGTTTAAACAACACCATCCCAGCTCCCATAGGGATGTAGAGCTGCTTGTGAGCATCGATAGTGACTGAGTCAGCCATTTCAATACCTTGCAGCAGATGGCGATGGTTATTTGACATCAATGTTGCACCGCCCCAAGCCGCATCGACGTGAAAATGGCAAGCTTCTCGCTGACATATTTCAGCCATCGCTTCGAGCGGGTCAATGCTGCCAGTTTCAGTGGTGCCTGCCACACCAATCACGGCAAAAGGTTTGATATTGTTCGCTTTGAGCTCAGCGATACGTTGCTCAAGAGCTTTAGGACAAATCCGATTGTGACTGTCAGTTTTGACAGCAACTAACCCCTCTTGGCCAATACCTAATACGTCGGCGGCTTTTTTGAGCGAGTAGTGGCCTCGTTCGGATACCAGTACTGCAAGCCCTTCATAGCCATAGTGCTTCATGGCTTTGAACAAACCTTCTTTTTCGACGCCTTTGAAGCGGCCTTGCGCTTTTAGCGCATTGTTTCTCGCCACCCATAGGGCCGTGATATTGGCGATGGTCCCACCGGAACAAAATGCCCCCAAAGAGTGATTCGCACTATGCATCCACTGGCCGTAAAAATTGTCATCTTGGTTATAGATGAGGCGATGGAGCATGCCTAACACTTGGCGTTCAAGAGGCGTAAAGGCTTTGGATGTCTCGATCTTGACTAAGTTTTGGTTCAACGCAATCATGATCTTCGACAGTGGCATCAGGAAGTAGGGCAGCGCCGAGGTCATGTGACCGATAAAACTGGGGGCAGAGGTATGGACTGACTGGGATACAAGAGTGTCTAACAAGTGCTGGGTATGATCTGACACAAACTCAGGTTGTTCAGGAATCGAGGCATTTGAGAAGTCTTTTTCGATATCGCGCAGGGGCTTTTCTTCGGCAACAATATGCTCACGCAGAAACTTGTTTAAGTTGCGAGAGAGTTCTTCTTCAATTTGGGTTAACGTTGAGTCCGGCCCTTCAGGTACTGTGAATATGCGCAATAAGCTCTCAAAATTCACATCAGCCGTTTTATGTTCCGTTATCATACAGCGACTTTGCTCTAATCGTTTTTCTTGCAAGCGGGACAATCTAAACGAAAACGGGACCAATGTCCCGTCTTAATTGTCGAATCTTAGTTTTATCCGCACCGCATTCTTTATCTGTGTTTGGATGATATCTAGTGCCTATTTTTGACACTCAATCTCTTCAAGTTGTTGAATGGATTGGTTGTAGCGTTTTAGAGCCGTATCAATTTTTGTTGGGTGGCTGAGCAGATCTGCAAATGCTGAGCGCAGTTCATAGTTCTTTGCGTGCGGTTTTGACTGACGATCGTCGAAGGTCATTTTGGCCAATTCACCTAACTCATCACTGCGTGATGCGAGCACTTTGATCTCTTTTTGTTCAAGTTTTAGCCAAGCTTCTACAGGCTGGCTGGTCGCAATTTTGCTTGGATCTTGCTCTAGATAATAATGCACCGCAGCTCGATTGAGTTCAAAATGATGTTGGCGTCCTTTGAGGAACCAAGCACTGACTTCCGCTAGGTCTGGGTATTGCTCGGTCGTAAGCAAAGACAAGTCTTCATACCAATGCAGAGAAGCGTCGATATAGGCGTCGTACTTTTGCGACAAACAGGTGTTGTCAGCCGCGCTAACCATTGTAGAAGCCGCGCCGAGCAACAGAGCAACAAGAGTGCGTTTCATAGTGATTCCTTTTAAAGATAATTATTATAGGTGTATTGATTAACTTTAGCGTTAACTAAAGTAGTTGGGCTTACCGGGCATAATATAAAAAGTTAACCCCTTGATTCTGCGATCTAGGCTGCAAGAGAGACAAAGAATAACATCATAACTGGCACTAGCAGGCTCAGAATAAAGCCACTGACGATGGCGATCGGAACACAGCGTACGCCTCCGGTGGTCTGAATGACAGGCAGGGTAAAGTCCATCGCTGTCGCTCCAGCGTAACCGATAGAGGTACAAGGTTTAGTGCGGATGAACATTGGAATGAGTACTAACGCAATCAGCTCACGCAGTAACTCGATCATAAAAGAGGCACCGCCATAGACGGGGCCAAATGCGTCGCCCATTAAAATACCCGCCAGTGAGTACCAGCCGAAGCCAGAGGCCATGGCCAGGCCTTGATAAAGGTCGATTTGCAAAATGGCTGCGGAGATCACCCCTCCGACCATCGAGCTTGCGATGACGACGACAGCAATGAGCATACCATGTTTATTCAGTAGAATTTGCCTTAGCGTTAAGCCACTGTTGCGTAGCTGGATACCGATAAAAAACAGTAACAGGAATAAAATCCACTCGCTGGCGGTATCGACCCAACTCAGGTCAAATGGCAGCATTAAACCTATCCCCAAGCCGCTACCTACCACCAAGATCAACTTCGCTGACTCGAGCGCCATTGATGACAGCGGTAGTTTGGTATGACTCGCATCGGTTTGAATGGGAAGCAATTTGTCGACCAGCGGCAGCACCGCTAAATTCGACAAGCTTAAACAGGTAAAAAACACCGCGGTGGTTTTTAAAATCAGCTGCAGATTTTGACCCAGGTTGTCCAAAGCGGCCAGACTTAACCCCATGAGGGCAAGAATGACATAGATTAGGTTAGATGTGGCGGTGTTGATTCGTTCAAGTGTTGCCGTATTTGACACAGCAATAAAATACCCCACCACCAGTGGGGCAAAAATAAATAGCATCCCTGAGAACATGGTACATCCTGTTTAGTGGTTAGAGACCACTTGCGCTTATGAGTTCATCTATCTGTTTATTGAACTCAATATCACTTAAATTACTGAGATTGTACAGTATTTCGGCGCCCGTTACGTCAAATTCAACGGTATGCTCATCAATCTGTTCGTCTTGACGTCGGAACATTAGGATATGGTTGGCGATCCGCGCCACATCTAAATAGGAGACATCAACGTCGGATGCCGCCATGGCTTGATTGGAGGCCACTTCAAGGAAATCGGCGTCAAAGCCCCAAGTGTCGAGGACTAACTTGCTGGCGTTGGAACACTGTCTATCAAATATTTGGAAGGCGATCTCTTCGGCGAGGTAGTTACCTTGCTCCAAATAATTATGGTACTCGTTGACGATACAAAATAAGCCAATGTCAGCCAACAAGCCGGTTAAAAGGGCTTTATCTGTCTCTAAGTTGTTGTACGCGGGTAGGGCCGTTTGTTTAAAGCCGCGAGTGACCAGCACCATAGTCGCCGCGAGTTCACGTGAGTTCGCGGCACTTTGACTCAAAATCTTATTGCAAGAATGAGTCAGGTTGACCGAGTGCTTTAATTGTTCGATCGCTTGGGCGGTAACAATGTCGCGTACGCGCAGGATGCCAAGCCGAGAGACGGCCGTGAGTATGTCGGTACACGTTATATTGCGTCGGTTGAAAATGACGGAGTTGGCCACTCGAATTACGATGGCGGCCAAACCTGGATCTTCAATTAGGCAATCGGCAACTTCAGAAATGGTAGTGGTATCTTGGGTGCAGAGTCGTTGGATTTTTAAGACGACTTCAGGAATCGGTGGCAGAGAAATTTTGCGGTTCTTGATTGAATTTTCAATCAAGCCCGAAAATTCGGATTCTATCCCTTTAAGTAGAAGCTCACCGTTTTCGGGTAGCCAATAGAATGATAGATGGTTCATAGACGTTACATAATTATAATACTCTGTGCAGTGTAACGGTTCAGGTTGTATATTAGCAATCACTAGATGCGCTGGATTGATAATTTGTGTAGCGATTTATTTCCCTTATCGACTTAGGAGTTGAGGCATCAAAAGTGAAATAATGTGATTCCCATCTCGGTACGCAACTACTCAAATATAATTGATGTGATAAATGCACAGACTTAATTCGTTTCGTTAACTATCATTCTTATTGCGCAAATTGCTCAAGCGTCGCAAAACACAACAATAATGCTTGAGCCAATATTGTTTATTCGCTTAACACTGCTGCTATCTGGTGATCTCTACTAATCGGGGTATTTGATTAAGGATCAATGGATATGACATAGCAAAAGTTTACTCAATACGTTAAAAAGTTTGGTGATTTTCAAAAACGTTCTATGTTTGGCGGTACCGGCCTCTTCAAAGAAGAAGCGATGTTTGCACTGCTCAGCAATGAACGTGTGTTTATCCGCGGTGGTGAAAAGCTCGATAGTGAGTTGTCTGAGCTCGGCTGTGAGAAGTATCGTCATGTTAAAAAGCAGACCACAGCCACAGTGAATTACTATGATGTCACCGCGCTGTTTGTCAGCGAAGACAGCAGAATGGACCGTTTAGTGGAAGAGTCGATCGATTATTCTGTTTCTGAACGCGAGTTTAAACGTTCTTCGGCTAATCGCCGTTTACGTGACTTACCCAATATGCAGCTAACCTTAGAACGCATGGTTAAAAAGGCCGGCATTGAAGATGTCGAGACCTTTGTTCAGCTAGGCGCGCCCGAGGTATTTTCTAAAGTAAAACAAACATATGGCAGTGATGTCGATGTTAAGTTACTTTGGAAGTTCGCTGGCGCAATTGAAGGTATTCATTGGAAACTGATCCAAGAGCCGCGTAAGCGCCAACTACTGGCAAGTTGTCACTGATTGACTCACTTTAATTACATCCTTTATTAGGACAAATTGCTCAAGCAAATGGATTTGCAAAAAAAAACCGAGGTGGCGACCTCGGTTTTTTTGTATCAATTCAAATCAGAACTTAAAGCGAGTGGTGAACATCAGTTGATCGCCATAGAAATCGTTGATGCGCGCTTCTCCACCGACAGAGAACAGCTCGGTTGAGTGGAAGCGAACGTAAGCAGAACCAATCCACTTGTCGTCGTCATCGATAGAGACGTAGCCACCTTTGCCACCCACTTCTAATTGAGGGCCTAACCATTGACGAACACCTAGGTTGAGCTCCATGCCCGTGTTGGTACCCTGACCGTAGCCATCGCGTCGATCATTGCCTGTGTCAACAAGGCGTAGCAGCATCTCACCGGTGAAATCCGCCCAGTTGTTGATCGGTGCGTGAAAACCAAAACCCGCGGCTGCGTCGAAATCGCCTTCAAACTCGGAATCGACACGGCCGACAATGTGCGCATTTGGATGGACAGACTTGCTCATAGCAGCGCCAAAGGTCACAGGGCTGGCACCGATACGAGCTTCTAAAAAGTCATAACTGAAGTTGCTCATTACTGCTGGGCTGTTTGGATCGGTTTGAGCGAATGATTGACCCGATGCAAGCACTAGGGCTGCAGCTAAGATTGTTTTACGCATATGGACGATAAACCTATATCTTGTTAATTTCCTTGGCCTTTAGCGACGTGTGCGCCATGACATTTAGTACGACATAATAATGCATCATAACAACAGTCACTATAGAAATGTCATTGTTTTGTCGTTATTTATAAAAATAAGCAAACGCTATGCCAAATCTGATTGTTTATTCGCCGTAGGACACTCGGTTTTTAGCCATTGCCGCGAAGATTTTCTCGGTATCGAGCACTGAGGCCCAAGGCATCAGTTCGGACTCGTTGTTGATCATATAGGTGGTGAGTTGGTTTTTGACGATGTCTCTTAGCTCATCACCTCGCCAAGGCTTGGCAATATAAAAATCTAAACTCGAATGGTTGACCGCTTCAACGGTATCTTCAAGACCTGCCTGGCCGGTCAACAGGAGCTTGCGGGCTGTTTTAGTCGGTGCGTCTTCATTCAGTTCAATCAGAAACTGAATGCCCGTTTGCTCTGGCATGATATGGTCGCAGAGTATTAGCGCCAATTTTACGTCTTCCGCGAGAGACTCTTTAATCAATAGCTTCGCTTCGGCAACCGATTCAGCGGCTTCGAGGACAAAGTGTTCTTCAAAGCAGTCGAGATCTTGAATGACGCTATCCAGTACTTCACGTTCATCGTCGACACATAAGATTAGATATTTGTTCATTCAGGGCTCCTTGGTAGAGAAGAGGTTTGGTCGTATGGCAGCCAAACCGATAATTTGCTGAACTGATCGATTTCGGACTCAACGTCGATCCTGCCACCATGATGGTGGATGATTTGTTGGCAGACGGATAAGCCGATACCCAGTCCAAAATTGCCTTCTTTCTTGGTGGTAAAGTTCAGATTAAACATTTGCTGCTGAACATGTGGTGGAATCCCGCAGCCGTTATCAGTGAAAGAAATGACCGCCCACTGTCGACCATCTTGTTCCGCAAGTTGCGTCTCGATGACCAGACGCCCTTTGCTGGGGAAAGCATCGATCGCGTTTGACACTAAGTTGGTCCACACTTGCTGAAGCGCTATCGGTAAACATTGAATAGGAGGCAAGTCTTGGTAGTGTTTCTCGACATCATGAAACTTCAATTTGCTCTCAAAGATCACCAAGGTGTCTTCAATACCCTCGTGGATGTCAACAACGTGGCGCTTTTCATCATCAGGTCGCGCATAGCCTTTGAGGCTGCGCACCATATCGGCAATGCGACTGGCACACACATTGATAGAGCGCAGCGTGCTTCCCGCTAAATGGTAGTCGTCTAGGCGCGTTAATTGTTCGAGGCAAAGTTTTGGTTGGGTTTGCGCTTTTTGCAGCCAGTCGCTGCTGTTTTCCAGCCCAAGCTTCACTAGACGTTTGGCAATTCTTCGGTCTGTGACTTGCTGCTCAACGTCCCGAGTTAGCGCTCTTTCAGCTGCTGTGGAGCGAGGGCGTTGAGTTAGCCCTTCTTTCAGTACCTCGATGGCGTCAATGCCCACTTCGTCAATCGAACGGCTATCGACTAAATGCTGAATCTTGCCTGTAAGTGTTTCAGTGCCACGAAGGATAGCGGCGATGGGGTTATTTAGTTCGTGAGCCACCCCTGCGACCAGTTGGCCTAGCATGGCCATTTTTTCGCGTTCGATCAGTTGTTGATGAGCGGACTCCAGTGATTCCAGAGTTTTTTGCAGTTCAAGCTTGGTATTAATACTGCGTTGCAATCGACGGTTGAAGTGACGCAAAAGCAGATTAGTGAAGAGTGGCAATAAGGTCATATTGGAGTGCATGACCTTGGCAAATACCTCGCGATCGAGTTTGATCACCTCGGTCTGAGATAAGGTGACTGCTGTTGAGAAAGACGGTTCCCCGGTCACAAACGACATCCCACCAACAATATTCCCTTGGGTATGTCGAACGACTTCGCGTTGCATACCGATTTCGTCTTTTTTATATAACGCTACTTCGCCTTTAGTTATGAACCATAAAAACTGGTTTTCTTCACCCTCGATTGTCAACAAGTGATCGGCGGAATAAGTGCGGCATGCGCGGCTTTCATCGGCTTGGGCGAAGAAATCGAGCAACGCAGATGACACCTTTTGCGCCAACTCTTGATCGCTCAAACTATGATGGTCAGTGATGAAGCCTTCACGGTAGCTACGCATCTTTTGGTCGATGTGCGCACGTAACAGTTTATGCTGGTCGAGCACTTGGCTATAAGAGAGCAAGTTCTCTTTATCGTGTTTGAGAATAAAAGAGGTGAGCTCTTTTTGCACAGTTTTATGCACGACATTGTCTTGAAGTGGCTTCGTCAAGCAGTAGTCGAGCCGACCGTCATTGACGGCCGATAGAATCGCCTGAATATCTTGGCCGCAGCTGATCAATACTTTGTGCGCGCTTTGAGTATGTTGGTTTTTATCTAGCTGAACAAGAAAGTCGGCGCCGTTGAAGTTCTCATGATGGCTGGCGATCACCAGTGCGACGGTTTGCTCATGCTCAAGGCAAAACTCGAGTGCCGCATTGGCATCTTCAATGGTGTCGGCGGTGTGAAGGTCGAACTTACTGGCAAACGGACTCAGCTCGCGCCTCAGTTGTTCGACGCTAATCGGGTTGTTGTCTAAACAGAGTACAGAAAATGGGTTCACGGCTAAGCAACAATATTAACAAATCACTGTCTACACTCTAGCAATCTTGGGTAAACGGTATTGAGAGCTGAGTACGAAGAATCTTATTTGTTTTCATTTTATGGCCAATACTCTGATTTATCTCAAGGTTTTTTGGTGTAGACTGAGCGAAATAGTGAATAAGAATGAATGACTATGGAATTGAAAAAACTCGGCGCTATTGGTGGCGCCATTACGCTTGCGTTGTGTTGGCCACTTGCCGTTGGCCAGATTGGACAAAGTGTTATCCAAGATGGTGTTGCCCATCTCAACAGCGACTCGTTAAAGGCCGAGGTGGTAGAGTATGACCGAGGCTATCTGACTTCACAGGTGACCACACGCTACACCATTACTGACCCTGCGCTCGCAGAGCAACTGGCGGTGGATGGGTTACCGACAGAGTTGGTGATGAAGAGCCAAGTCTCTCATGGTTTGATGAGCTTAACGGCCGTGTCTGAACTCGAAAATGCCACTGAGTTCCCATTGAAGCTAGAAACCGTGACTCAGTTGAATGGCAATACCGACTATGTATTAAAGCTAGATAACTGGCATCAATCGACGCCCGGAGCCGAAGGGGCCATGATCTCTGTGTCTTCATCGACCTTGAGTGGCGACATCACGGTGTTGGGCGAAATGACATACCAGCTCGATGTGCCTTCTATTCAAGTTGACTTCAACTCTGGTGAGCAAATGATGCTTTCAGGTGTGACGGGCCAGGGCGAAGGAAAAAAAGTCGACAGTTTCTGGATTGGTGAGCAGACACTTCAACTCGAACAGTTATCAGTCGTTAGCGAAGAGCAGCAAACCTTATTTGAGCTTAATCATAGCCAATATCGCTTTATTAGTTCGTTGGATGACGTCGCCCAAACGGTCAGTAGCCAACATATTGTCGATTTAAACAAGGTGGTGACAAGTGATGGTGAAGTCGAGCAAGTGTCGCTAGATCTTGCATTTGGTGACTTAGACAGCGTAGCGTTCGAGCAGTTGGTCAATCTTTACCAAAACAACCCTGTACCAAGCAACGAGGACATTCAAGCCGCGATTCCGTACGTCGACCGCTTGTTCTCAAATGGCTTTTATGTCGCGGTCAACAACATGGCGGTCACACTCAACGAGCAGAGTCGTTTTACGACGCAGTGGACGATCGAAGTCCCAAATGGGACCGATAACGTCACTCAGAATATGGCAAAAATTTTGCCTGCTCTGACTGGGGATATTGATACGTTTGTGTCCAATGGGTTGGTGGCAGATTTTCCTTTTATTCAACAGGGCGTTGATGAAGCCATGGTGATGGAAATAATGCAACAAACGGAACTCGGCTATCGCATGAAAGCGCAGCTACAAGAAGGTAATTTGGTCTTTGAAAACGGGCAGTCAATCCCTTTAATGGCGTTACTCTTACCAATGTTCATGCAACCTTAACTAGTAACTTTGTAGGTTTAAACAAATAAAGAGGTCTAAAGACCTCTTTTGTTGCTTTTTATCCAGCAAAAAACATGCTATTAATCCTCTTAACGTATTTACAAGCTTGAGCAAGGAAAGTGAAATGGACAAGGTATTTAACTTTAGTGCAGGCCCAGCTGGGTTACCTAAAGCCGTAATGGAACAGGCGCAGAGTGAGTTTGTCGACTGGAATAACCTCGGTACGTCGGTGATGGAAATTAGCCACCGAAGTAAAGAGTTTATTGAGGTTGCTGAACAAGCCGAGCAAGATCTGCGCGACTTGCTCAATATTCCAGATAATTACAAAGTCCTTTTCTGCCAGGGTGGGGCACGGGCTCAGTTTGCCGCCGTCCCGTTAAACTTGTTGGGTGGCGCGAACAAAGCGACCTATATTGATGCCGGTTACTGGGCTGAAAGCGCGATTAAAGAAGCGTACAAGTACTGTGAAGTCGATGTGTTCGACGCAAAAACCGAGCGCGATGGAAAAACTGCTATCGTGGATGCCGCGCAGTGGGCTATCGACCCTGAATCGGCTTACGTACATTTTTGTCCCAATGAAACCATTGATGGCATTGAGATAAGTCAACTACCTGACACTGACAAGCCTATTGTGGCGGATATGTCATCCAATATCCTTTCGCGCCAAATAGATGTCTCTCAATATGGTGTGATCTATGCGGGGGCGCAAAAAAACATCGGACCTGCGGGCATTTGTATTGCCATCGTCCGTGATGATTTGCTCGATTTGGCCCACGACCTGTTGCCAAGTTTTATGAGCTACAAAGTGCTGGCTGAAAAAGACTCCATGTTTAACACGCCACCGACGTTTGCTTGGTATCTATCTGGATTGGTGTTCAAGTGGCTCAAGCAACAAGGCGGCGTAGCGGCAATGGAAAAAATCAACCAAGAGAAAGCCGCGTTGTTATACCAGCAAATTGATGAGTCCAACTTCTACATCAACAATGTGCATCCTGATAATCGTTCACGTATGAATGTACCTTTCCAATTGGTGAAACCAGAGCTCGACGCGCTGTTTTTAGAGCAAGCAGAGGCAAAAGGTTTGGTCGCTTTGAAGGGACACCGAGCGGTTGGAGGAATGCGGGCTTCTATTTATAACGCGATGACGATTGAAGGCGTTCAAGCGTTAGTGAACTTTATGCGTGAGTTTGAAGCCCACTACGCTTAATCACTTTAACAAAAAAGCCTAGCGAATCATCGCTAGGCTTTTTTAATACCTAAGAACTAGCGCGTCCCTTGTTGGCGTGCGCCCGCTGACTTGCCTTTGCCGCCTGGCTTACCGCCGCGCGGGGGCTGGCCTTTGGCGCCTGCTTTACTTCGAGTAGGGTGACCGTTTCGACTCGCTTTGGTGCCCTGCTTGCCGCTATTTTTACCACGACCTTCCCCATTCATCTTTTCAAAGCCAGGTTGTGACTTGGTATGTTTGGTGGCGAAACGTTGAGAGCCGTGACGCCCTGACTTACGGCGCTGTGCTGGCGTTTGCGTATCCATATCTTCTGCAGGAACAAGACAGCTCGGTTTATCCCCAATAAGGTGCTTTTTCCCCATGCTGATCAAGGCTTCACGAATCATAGGCCAGTTTGCCGGATCGTGATAGCGCAGCAGCGCTTTATGTAAACGGCGCTGACGCTCTCCCTTGGCAACAGGCACCATTTCACGTTGTTTATACTTAACGCGTTTCAATGGGTTAGTTTCGGAATAATACATTGAGGTCGCATTACACATAGGTGATGGGTAAAAGTTTTGTACTTGATCGCACTCGAAATTGTTTTTCTTTAACCACAAAGCCAAATTGAGCATATCTTCGTCTTCTGTACCCGGGTGGGCAGAGATGAAGTAAGGGATCAGGTATTGTTTTTTACCCGCTTCAGCGCTGTATTTTTCAAACATTTCTTTGAAGCGGTCATAAGTGCCCATGCCTGGTTTCATCATCAGGTTAAGCGGGCCTTTTTCTGTATGCTCTGGCGCGATTTTTAAATAGCCACCAACATGGTGAGTTACGAGCTCTTTGACGTATTCTGGTGATTCAATCGCTAGGTCATAGCGCACGCCAGAAGCTATCATGACTTTATTGATCCCCTCGACTTTGCGGGCTTCACGATAGAGATCAATTGTATGCTTATGGTCAGTATTAAGCTTGTGACAAATGCCCGGGAAAACACACGATGGTCGGCGACAGTTGGCCTCTGCCTTGGGATCGCTGCATCCCAAACGATACATGTTCGCTGTTGGGCCACCTAAGTCAGAAATAGTGCCAGTAAAGCCAGGTACCTTGTCACGGATCTCTTCGAGCTCGGTCAAGATCGACTCTTTCGAGCGGTTTTGAATAATTCGGCCCTCGTGTTCTGTAATCGAGCAGAAAGAGCAGCCTCCAAAACAGCCACGCATGATATTGACCGACGTTTTGATCATATCGTAGGCCGGGATTTTCGCTTTACCATACATAGGGTGCGGCACGCGTGCGTAGGGCAGACCAAATACGTAATCCATCTCTTCGGTGGTAAGTGGAATCGGGGCTTGGTTAACCCATAGCTCTCGGTCACCGTGACGTTGAATCAGTGCTCGGCCCGAATAAGGGTTGGTCTCAAGGTGCATGACACGGCTAGCGTGAGCATAAAGGATA
Organism: Vibrio sp. JPW-9-11-11; assembly: GCF_013369335.1. Lineage (GTDB taxonomy): Bacteria > Pseudomonadota > Gammaproteobacteria > Enterobacterales > Vibrionaceae > Vibrio. The sequence continues at coordinate 554,437 of NZ_SZQJ01000005.1, read as the reverse complement.
CGGTCATTGTTGAGCTTCTCGAACGGAGGTAAGCGAACCGCTGTGGTTTTCGCGTCGTGACGAGACGGACGAATTGTGATTGGTTGCGCTTTTGGCTCTTCGTTTGACGCTTTTGTGTCACACTGCTCTTCAACCGCATAGGGATTGGGTGGTACAAAGGCGTCTTTACGCGGTTTTTCGATGCGTGACGAGTCGATGATGGTGTAGTTTTCTGGCGCGGCGGCGAGGTTAACAGCAGTGCCGCGGATGTTGGTCATGGACGTTATAGATTCGCCGTCTGCCAAACGATGGGCGACTTCCACTAACGCACGTTCTGCATTACCAAATAGCAGAATATCGGCTTTGGCATCAAAGAGTACCGAACGACGCACTTTATCAGACCAATAATCGTAGTGTGCGAGTCGGCGTAGGCTGGCTTCGATACCACCCAGTACGATCGGGACGCCTTTGTATGCTTCTCGGCAGCGTTGGGAATAGACAAGCGTGGCACGATCGGGGCGTTTCCCACCTTCGTTATTCGGGGTATAAGCGTCGTCATGGCGTAATTTGCGATCGGCGGTATAGCGGTTGATCATCGAGTCCATGTTGCCGGCTGTAATACCGAAAAATAGGTTGGGTTGACCAAGCGCCATAAAGGCCTCTTTATTGTTCCATTCTGGCTGAGCAATGATACCGACACGAAACCCTTGCGCTTCGAGTAACCGACCGATGATCGCCATACCGAAGCTAGGATGATCAACGTAAGCATCACCTGTAACAATAATGATGTCACAGCTATCCCAACCTAGAGCGTCCATCTCCTTACGACTAGTCGGTAGGAATGGCGCCGTGCCGTAGCACTCTGCCCAATATTTTTTGTGCTGGTGGATAGGGGTGATATTGCTGTACATATTATGCTCTCTGTGCCAGGGAGCGCGAATTATAGCGACTTGAGCTGCGACTATCCACCTCAATATCATTGTGGTTGATCGAGCGACAAAGCCTTCTTTTGCGAGCTATTCAAATGATTTGAAAGTGTTAAGTGAGTAACAACGCAAGTTGTCCAGACCACCTACAATATGCATATAAGTGATATGAACAAGTTGGAAACTCCATGAGTGTGGTTGAATCAGAAAGTGGGCAAGTATTGTCACCGCATGCCAATCGCAAGTACGCGGTGTATGATTGGTCTCTCAGTCTCAAGACCCAAACGTTGAACTGCGAGAGTGAGGCGTTGGAGTTACTGCTCGGCACCAAAACCGAAACGCTGAGTGCTAAGACCTTTTTTGACTTGCTGCCTAAATCGCAACGTTCGGTGATAAAGAAGGCGTTTCAATCTGTCCTCGACAACGGTCAACCCCAATTTGCGCACTGTTGTTTGCTGGCCAAAACCAGTTTATTCATCTATGTCGATATCTATATCGAGCGTGTCAGTAGCCACGAACTGAAAGGCACACTCTCACCTTGCCTAAATATCTCGAATAAATACGAAATCGCAGAAATTTTCTATTCGGTGTTTGAGAACGCACATCATGGAATAGTGGTCACCGACTCTGAGACACGTATTCTCGCCTGCAATCATCATTTCGAATCGCTAACGGGTTACCTCAGAAATGAAATTGTCGGGCTTAAAACTCAGATCTTCAATGCGGAACGGCATAGCCAAGCTTATTATCAGCAATTATGGACGCAAGTCGCCGAGCAGGGACATTGGAGTGGTACCATTTTGTCGCGCCGCGCAGATGGTAGTGTATTTCCTCAAGATTTAACCATCCATCGTATCGACCCTGGAAATGGCGAAACCTATTACTTGGGGTTGTCGTCAGATTTGTCACTTGAACTCGATAGGTTGGAAGATATCGCCTCGGGTGGTGTGGACTTGCTGACCCAGTTACCAAATAAAGAGACCTTTTTGCAACACCTGGGCGATTTGTGTCAGCAAGCAGAGATGGGGAAGAGTTTGGTGGTATTGGCGCTACAACCCAAGTTTGTGAGCTGCAACATCCAAGAGCAAAAACGCCAGTTTGCGAGCTACTTGCGCGATAACACGGAAGTGTTAGCCAGTGGCTATTTAGGCCACGACTGTTTCGCAGTATGTGTGGATTTTGCTTACCAAGAAAACAGTCAAGTGGTGACGAACATTGGACGTGCGATCACTAAACTGTTTCACAGCTTTAAACATGCGCAATCGTCGGTGGCTAAAGCACTCAAAGAAGGGGTGACAGGGGTTTCGGTACTGAGCGTCGATGCCTCAACACCCAATCAGTTAGTCTCGCATGCGTATCAAGCGTTGTTAGAGCTTCACTCAGGCCACGCGAGACGGATCAATTTTTTTGATCGTGATATTCACGCGCAAATCGATAGAAAAAAACAGCTGGAAGAGCATGTATTGCATGCTTTGCAAAAAGGATCTATCGACATCTACTTTCAACCCATTGTCGATTTGAAAAAGCAGCGTATCGATAAATTTGAAGCGTTGTGTCGTTTTCCCGAAGTCGAGTCGCTTGAAACCAACACCCAAGAGCTGGTTACCGTTGTCGAAGAGTTAGACAAAGTCGTAGAACTCGACGATTTGGTTTTGCTCAAAGCATTACAGTATTTACCAGCGCTGCAGGAGCGCTTTGGTAAGCACATTCAGTTATCGGTCAATCGCTCACTCAAAACCACCACCAGTTTAACCACTATTTTGCAGCAAGCGGCCATGACGCTCGATACGCAGCGCATTAATCCCGCACAAATTACGTTTGAGTTTACTGAGAGCGCTTATTTTGAAGCGGATGAGAAAAACATCGAGTTGCTTGCTGCACTCCGTGACGCTGGCGTAACGATTGCAGTGGACGATTTTGGTACCGGGTGCTCTTCATTTCGCTATCTTAAAGAGCGCTATTTCGACATTCTGAAAATTGACCGGGCCTTTATTCAACACATTACTTATCAGTCGCGACAGTACAATATAGTGATGGCGTTAATTCAGTTGGCGAAACGTCTTGGCTTAGACGTCATCGCAGAAGGTGTCGAAACTGAGTTGGAATTGGAGATTCTAAGTAAACTCGGCGCCGACTATATTCAAGGTTACTATTTTGCCAAACCATTGCCCATTGACCAGTTAACCGACGTCACTGACCGATTTTCCGCTGCGACGTCGTCCGCAGCGTCGCATCCTGATTCAATTATGCAGTTAACAGAGTCGGGCCACCATATCGACCCTGGAGAGCCTTTATCACTGATATTTCAGTATTTCTCTGAAAATAAGTTTGATTACTTGCCCGTTGTTGATGGTAAAGAGTGTGTCGGTTACATCGATAGAACACATATGAACTTGCACCTCACACCAGGAATGGGGACTGATTGGGAATCGAACAAAGAAAGCAGTTATTGGCACAAACCCGCTAACCGAATCATGTCCCCAATCCACACAGAACTGGCGTGGCAAACACCAAAATCACAAATTACCGAACTGGTGGCCACCCAGACCGCTTTTCCTTGGTGCTTAGTGGATGAGGAGGGAAACTTTAAAGGACTGGTTGGTGAGCGCGTGGTGATGGTGTATTTAGCTACTAATATTTCTGTCACTTAGCTGGGTTTGTTCTAACTTTAATAGTAGAGCGACCTTAACTAAGGGATGAGATGTGTATCCACAATCGGGTTCTGAGGGAAACGGGCAGACCGAGCTTCATGACGAGATAAGTCAAACGCAAACAATAGAGTGGCAGTGGGATCTTGAATCCCATCGCTTGTCTATTGATGAGCCTTTATGTCGGCAAATTCTTAACTCTGAGTTGCCGACCCTAACGGGCAACGTTCTGTTACCCTGCATGGGCTACCACGACCAACAACGCCTGCTTGGTTTGTTGACCGAAGCGGGCCAAAATAGAAGTCAGCATAGGTACAGTTGTTGTTTGCAGCTGAGTGACGATCAGTGCTGTTACGTGGAGTTGATCTTCAAAGGCGTTGAGCGTACTCAAGTGGTTGGGTCACTCCGGGCTTTGTTGTTTTTGCATGCGACGACCTCGACCTTAAGCGCACTCTTTTCCCAGCTATTTAACAACTCACACCACGGCGTGGTGTTGGCCAACCATCAGCGCGAGATCATCGCCTGCAATGACGCGTTTCTCACTCATAGTCAGTACCAGAATGGGCAATTGGCCGGGCAATCAATGGATGTGCTTAACTCAAATAAGCACAGTGAGGACTTCTATCAATCGATTTGGCAACAGGTTGAACGTAATACTCATTGGTCTGGCGTAGTACTGATTCAAAATGCTCTGGGTAAAACTTATGCCCAAGACTTAACCTTGCAGAAGGTCACTCTGGTCGAGGGGACGTTTTATTGCGCCGTTTATTTAGATCTCTCTGACCATCTTTATCGTATCGCTGATGTTGAACTAGGAGGGGTGGACCTCCTTACTCAGCTGCCTACCGAAAAACAATTTAATCATGCAGTGACAAGTGACTGGATGGAACAAACAGAACCCGTTATTTGCATGGTGGTGGCGTTTAACCCTCACTTTGAACAGGTGGATGACTTCGAGGTTAAGTCGCTATTGTCAGAACAGCTTACACTCAACCCGGTTGCCAAGTATGTCGGTTATCTGGGCAACAATCATTTTGTCGCCTGTTTGGAGTGTCCGGTATTGGCTGGCCCCTCTAAAGTGCGCTTGATTCATCAAACGATTAGACGGTTTTTCTCCTCTTTGAATCAGGCTTGCGGCAGCGTGGTTCATCGCTCGATTATGCATGGACGAGTAGGGGTCTCTGTGCTTGGTCACGATACGCACAAACCTAATTTACTAGTCAACCATGCTGTACAAGCCATGTTGGAGCAGAGCGTCGAGCAGCGTGGGCAGATTAGTTTTTATCACGGAGCACTGCACAAAGAAGTGTTGCGCCGTAAAGAGATGGAAGAGTGGGCAGAGCAGCAGATCAAGTCTCAGACGGTCGAGGTGTATTATCAAGCCATCGTTGATGTCAGGAACTGGGATGTGGTGCGCTTTGAAGCGTTGAGCCGTTTTAAAGGCCCTGACGGACGTATTCTTAATACTCAAGAAATGGTGATGATCGCCGAGGATCTGGATCTCGTCTCTGATTTGGACTGGTGTGTCGGTAAGCAAGCACTTCAAGATTTAGTGGTGATCCAACAACGTTTTGGCTCCCAAATAGGGGTGACGATAAACCGCTCGCTCAATACCAAACTGGAGGTCGATGAGGTGTTGCAAAGCGCCCACTCTCTCATCCAAACCTATGCCCAGTCACCAAGCACGGTCACCATTGAGCTGACGGAAAGCGCCTATTTTGATAGTGAGTCGCGCCGTTCATCCTTGATTCGCAGCATCCGCCGTCAAGGCGTGAGCATTGCGATTGATGACTTTGGCACGGGTTATAGCTCGTTTGCCTACTTGAGTGACTGTAACTTTGATGTGCTCAAAATTGACCGCGAGTTCATCAAAGACCTGAAGCCCAATACTCGGCAATACTATATCGTTAAGATGATCACTCAACTTGCTCATACCTTAGACGTAAAAGTGGTGGCTGAAGGGGTGGAGACCCATCAAGAGTTAGAAGTCGTTTGCTCGGTTGGGATCGACTATATTCAAGGTTATTTCTTTTCTAAACCCTTACCTTTGCACAATCTCGACCAAGCGTGGGGATACTATGATCGTCTGGAACGTTTCTTGTCTGGATCGAACTATGCTCGAAGGGACAGCTTACTTTCGTTGTGTAAAGTACATACGCCGACGTTAGCACCGAACGATACGTTAATGCGTGCCTATGAGATGTTTCATTCTGAGCAGTATCAGTTGGAAGTGATCCCTATCGTGGATGGTAAAAAGTGTCTGGGTGTGGTCGGTCGTGAGCAACTCAATCATCATATTTCACCCACATTAGGAACAAAGCTAGAGTCTACCCGTGATCTGGTAATGGCTAAGAAAACACTCAACCAAGTGATGCGCACTCAACTGTTTACCGCTTCACTCAACACCAAATTGTCTCAGGTCAAAGAGTTGATTCAGTCGGGTATTAAGCCTCCTTGGCTAGTCGTTAACGAGGCGGATGAGTTCTTAGGCATTGTCACCAACCAAGATCTACTCAACTATTTCTCAGATGGCTAAACGTTAGGAATCTGCTATCATCCGCAGCCAAACTTCCATCAACTTAGTCGTGTTATGATTCAGCAACTACTCGCCGTTCTTCCACCGATGTTACTCGGTGCGCAGCTTATTCTTACTCTTATTTTGGTTAAAGGTGATATCTGCCCGGGTCAGCGTGGGCGTATTCATAAGATGTTGCCGACAGTGGCCATTCTGTGGTTAGCCGTGGCATCGCTGCGCATTGAGGCCATGATGGTGGTGTTTGCCATTGGCTATTTTTACTCTCAGGTTCAAACCAAGAAAACGCGCATACAAGGGCCGTTGTGGGTGATGTATCTAGCCAATGGTCTTGCGCTGTCGTACGTTGCTATCATGATGATGGAACAGGCTTCCATTGCGGCAGGGTTGAGTGTCTTGGTGGCGATATCGCTGCTCGGTGCTCTGTTTGCGCATCTGTTGTTGACCATCGCGCGAACACGCTTAGACGCCTTCCACCGTATTCTCCCTGTCGCTGGCGTGGTGTCGGCGATGTTGATGAGCGGCGCCATTTTATTGCAAGCGTATGGGCTTGATTCACACACGCTCAACGTGGTGACAGAGCCACTTATTATCGGCTTTGCGCTCATGATCGCCTCGGTCATCATCTGGAGTTGGCATCTTTTATCATCAAAGCCAGTTAACAAATTACAGCTCGGATTTGCCTTAGCATTGATGTTATTGGCGTTGTCATCGAATCAAGCTCTGTTCTTGTTGTAAGCCGAAACTTGGATCTGGCTCACTCGAAAATGATGGGATCCTAACTATGCTTTTCAAAGCAGGTGTGTAAAAAGGAGACGGAGATGGATCTGAGTAATGCAGGCAGTTTTGATAGCATCATTTTATTAGGAATCGTCAACGAAAAACTCCGTTTAGAGTGCGACAGCTTTGAGGAGCTTGTGAGCATGTATGAAATGGATGTCGAACAAGTGATCGGTAAGCTAGATACGCTCGGCTACAGCTACGATCCACTGACCAATCAATTCAAATCGTATCAACGTTGAATCAAGAAAGGAGGCGCAAGCCTCCTTTCTACTTTTCTGTTCGGTAGTGCTAGCCTAACTCGACCGTTTTGATTCCATCGAGATGGCTCTGCGATTGAGTTCTGGCGGTGTTGAAAAAGGCTTGAAGATAGCGCTTGTCTTTGTCTGAGTGGCGCGTCGCGGCAAACAGTCGTCGCCATAACCCCTTCCCCAATGGAATGCTCGTAATCAATCCTTGGCGAGAGAACTCGCTGATCGCCCAGTTGGGAAGTGCGGCGACGCCTAAACCGGCCGACACCATTTGAATCAACATCAAGGTATTATCCGCTTGCTTCCACTGTTTAGGTTCCACACCGGCGGGCTGCAAAAAATGTTTCACGATATCGAGTCGGTTCTTTTGCACCGGATAAGTGAGCATGACTTGGTCTGTCAGGTCGTTCGGCTGGATAAAGGTTTGAGTCGACAACCGGTGACCGACAGCCGTCACCAAGCGCATTTCAAAATCAAACAGAGGCTCATAGTGTACTTCTGAGCGCGGTTGGATATCAGATGTAATCACTAAGTCTAATTCTCCCCCGACAAGCGCAGGGATAGGCTCAAATCCGAACCCAGATGAAAAGTCGAGCGTGACGCTTGGCCAAGCCTGTTGATACTCCTTCAAGGCAGGCATTAACCATTGGAAACATGAATGACACTCGATCGCCATATGCAACCTGCCGTTCACATCCTCTTTTAGACTAGCGACCTGATTTTCTGCTATCGCAATACGGGGTAAAACCTCGTCTGCCAGTGTGAGCAAGATGTCGCCTTCAGCAGTGAACTTCACTGGACGCGTTTTGCGCAAAAACAGTTGGCCACCCATGCGGGTTTCAAGATCTTTTAGCTGGTGGCTGAGCGCAGATTGGGTGAGATGCAAACTGGTCGCGGTGGCGGTCAGCGAACCCGTATCGCGCAGTGTCACTAACGTTTTTAGGTGTTTGAGCTCTATCATGAATTCCCTTCAGATAATCTGTTTTTGCATGAATAAAACTAACCTACTCCTTTTGCAAAGAAGTGTAAACATCTAGACGTCTATTTGTTGTGAGGATTGCTGTGTCGGTTAGTGGTCGAACATGACAGATCTTAATAAACATGTTGAATATTTGGAGATTGTTCTCGCCAGCCGTTCAGGTGATAGTTTAGCCATCCAGACATCCCAAGGATGTAATGAACTGATACTGAACATTACGCACACGAGACTGCTAAGGACACTCAACATGACAACAACGACTCATATCCTCGGTTATCCGCGCATTGGCGATAAACGACAACTGAAATTTGCATTAGAAAAATATTGGCGTGGTGAAATTGATCAAGCGCAATTGAAGTCGGTGGGTGCGCAGTTGCGTCAAACCCATTGGCAAACTCAAGCGGAAGCGGGGCTAAGTTATGTGACCGCTGGAGATTTTGCTTGGTACGATCATGTATTGACCACCACCTTGCTATTGGGGCACGTACCTAAGCGTCATCGTGATGGGTTCCCCGATCTCGATACCCTGTTTAAGGTTGGCCGTGGTCAGTCGCAAGCCAGCTGTGGTTGCAGTGGCAATGCTGCATCGGATATGACGAAATGGTTCAATACTAACTATCACTATATTGTCCCTGAGTTTAGCCGAGACGACACTTTTGATGTTAGCTGGCCACAGCTGTTTGAAGAAGTAAATGAAGCGCAGCAAGCGGGGCATCAGGTCAAACCTGTGCTACTAGGGCCTGTGAGTTACCTTTACCTGGGGAAAGAGGTGGAGGAGGGCTTTGACCGACTCACGCTATTGCCGAGACTGCTCAGTGCCTACCAAGCTATTTTGGCTAAGTTTGCCAAACAAGGCGTACAGTGGGTACAAATTGATGAGCCTATTTTAGCCCTCGAACTCGATAAGCCTTGGCAAGACGCGTTTAAACTCGCGTATCAAGTGATTCGAGGTGAGGTCAAAGTGCTTCTAACGACTTATTTCGATTCCGTAGAAGAGACACTGGACAAAATTGTTGAGCTAGATGTCGATGGTTTGCATGTCGACCTATCAGCCGCGCCGAACCAACTCGATGCGGTTTTGGCTAAGTTGCCATCGCACTGGGTGTTATCGGCGGGGGCGATCAATGGTCGCAATGTGTGGCGAGCAAACTTAAGCGCGCTGCTCTCTCAGCTTCAACCGGTAAAAGAGGCGCTCGGAGAGAGGCTTTGGCTTGCCAGTTCGTGCTCCTTGCTTCACACCCCGGTTGACCTAGCTTTGGAGCCAAATCTGAGTGACGAAGTACAAAGCTGGTTTGCCTTTGCCAAGCAGAAAGTGAGTGAAGTGTCACTACTCGGCCGAGCGCTCGACGGTGACAAAGCGGCGATTCGCCAGTGCGACACTTACAGTGCGCCGATACAAGCGCGCAAAGCGGCAAAACATGTCAACAAGCCCAAGGTACAAGCACGCTTAAACTCAATCAGCAAGGCGTTGACCGAGCGAAGTGCCGCTTATCCAGAGCGTGCCGCGCATCAAAGCGAAGTGCTTGGTCTGCCGCTGTTTCCAACCACGACCATAGGTTCTTTTCCACAAACCGATGAGATCCGACTGCAGCGCAGTGCTTACCGTAGCGGCAAGCTCTCTTATGATGAATATCAACAGGCGCTAAAAGGCCATATTGCAGACGCGGTGAAGCGCCAAGAAGCTCTAGACCTTGACGTCTTGGTGCATGGTGAGGCGGAGCGCAATGATATGGTCGAATATTTTGCCGAGAACCTAACTGGCTTCCAAACAACCCAATTTGGTTGGGTACAGAGCTATGGGTCACGTTGTGTGAAACCTGCGATTGTGGTTGCCGACATCGAAAGAGAAAAACCAATCACGGTCGAGTGGTCGACTTACGCGCAATCTCTGACGTCCAAACAGATGAAAGGCATGTTGACAGGACCCGTCACCATTTTGTGTTGGACGTTCCCCCGCGAGGACATTAGCCGTAAAGCGATCGCTAACCAGCTTGCTTTGGCACTGCGCGATGAAGTGGCGGATTTGCAGCAAGCAGGGATCAATATTATTCAAATTGATGAGCCAGCTATTCGTGAAGGCTTACCGCTTAAGAAGCGTGACCACAAAGCGTATCTAGAGTGGGCTGTTGATGCGTTTAAGATCTCGGCCGCCAGTGCTAAGCCTGAAACCCAAATACATACCCATATGTGTTATTCCGAATTTAATGAGATCATCGATTCAGTGGCGGCGCTGGATGCGGATGTGATCACCATTGAGACTTCACGCTCTAACATGGAGCTGCTCAAGGCGTTTGAAGCGTTCAACTATCCCAATGAAATTGGTCCGGGGGTGTATGACATCCATTCGCCGAACATTCCGACCAAAGAGTGGATTGAAGGACTTCTTAATAAGGCCGCGGATAAAATACCGGCGCAGCGACTTTGGGTGAACCCCGATTGTGGATTGAAAACACGCAATTGGGCGGAAACCGAAGCATCGTTGACCAACATGGTGCTCGCCGCCAAAGCGTTACGTCGAGCCTACGCAGCCTAACTTAGCAAAACAACAATGCCGACCTTTTGGTCGGCATTGTTGTGAATGAGTGACGTTGAGGCAGTGGGCGAACGCGGGTTAGATTGGCTCACCATTGACCGTGACCTTAACGTCAATGTTACCGCGTACTGCATTTGAGTATGGGCACACTTGATGTGCGGTGCGCACCAACTCCAAAGCCTGAGTCTGATCAAGTTCAAGGTTGGCGGCTAGGCTTACCGTAAGAGCGAAACCGCCTTGCTGATTGGGGCCAATTCCCACTTCTGCGGTCACAGGAGCCTGTTGCAAGGCCACTTTTGCTTCTCGAGCGACGTGCAGAATTGCATTGGAAAAACAAGCAGAATAACCGGCAGCAAATAACTGTTCAGGGTTGGTTGCATTTCCAGCGCCACCCATCTGCTTTGGATAAGCAAGCGCGACATCCAGCAGTCCATCTTCTGTTTTTACTTGACCGTTGCGGCCTGCTAGTGCGGTTGCTTTAGTTGTGTAGAGTGTGGTCATCATTAGTTCCTATTTTAAGTTGTGCGCAATTTAATTGTTAGCAATATTAGATCGAATCTTAGTGATAATGCAAGTATATTGTGCACAATTTATTTTGAGAGGATGGCATCATGTCCGATTGCGATGGTCGAGAAATGTCGGCAGAGCAGCAGTCATTATTGCTCGAAAATCAGATCTGTTTTCCGCTGTATAGCGCGTCTAATGCGGTCATTCGCACTTATCGTCCACTGTTAGAAAAGTTGGACCTTACCTATTCACAGTACTTGGTGATGATGGTGTTGTGGGAGTGTGATGGGGTGAGTGTTAAAGCGCTAGGTCAACGCTTACACCTTGATTCTGGAACACTGACACCACTACTCAAGCGATTGGCCTTAAAAGGCTATGTAGAAAGAGGGCGCAGTGAGCAAGATGAAAGAGTTCGGGTTCTGAAATTGACCGCAGCAGGGGCCGATTTAAAACAGCGAGCACTGCAAATACCTCAGCAGATGCAGTGCCAGTTTCATCTCGAGTTAGATGAGCTGATCACTCTAAAGCACCTGTGTGAAAAAGTGTTGGCCTCGATAGAGGATGAGCACTGATCCTCAAGCCCTTTAACTGATCGATGGCAGAGAGTGTTTGAGTTCCAGTAACAGTTGATACGCACTCTCCCCCGACATTAGGTATGGGTTAAAGGCTTTTGAGCCAGAATAACGTAAGTAAAGTGGCGCAGTAAGCGAAGAGGAAGGGCTATATCCCATCGACCATTGACTGAAGTCGCGTGAGTTGATTTCGCGATAGTCGAGCATGACGATCTTGGTGTGACGTTTGTCGCTCAAAATTCGCTGGTAGATTAAGTTGACGTTCGTTCGAGAGCCTTCCAAGCACTGCAAAAAAAAGTTGCGGTCAAAGCAGAGCATGCCAGTGACATCCAGCGCTTGATTATGTTCACGAGCCGAGCCGATGATCTCTTCTACCGTCGAGAGATCAAACCCTTGCTCTATGGTGCTGGCATACACTAATCGAGTGAGAAACATTGCAGACTCCTGTCAGGGGATGGCGAAGTGAACTTAATATAAAACCTAGTGCATAATTCTAATTTGGCAATGGTAGGAGACGATTTATCATGATAGAGACACCGCGTTTGCGCTTGCGTCAATGGCGTGAGTCTGACCTAGAGGCTTACGGGCGAATTAATGCTGATGAGAGAGTGATGCGTTTCTTTCCCGCTTGTTTGTCTCAACAAGAGAGTCGCGACCAGGCGAACAGGATAGCCGAGCACATTGAGCAATTTGGTTGGGGGTTTTGGGCGCTAGAACTAAAGCAAAGTGGTGAGTTTATTGGTTTTGTCGGCTTGTGGCCACAAGCGCAAGAGAGTGGATTGCCTAAAGCACCCATGGTGGAAATCGGCTGGCGTATTGACGCCCAATATTGGGGGCAAGGTTATGCCCCTGAAGCGGCGCAAGCGGCACTCAACTACGGCTTCCTCACTCTTGACTTGGAACAAATCTACTCGTTCACGGCGTTGAGTAACTTACCCTCTCAGCGGGTGATGAACAAAATTGGTATGCAAAACACTGGCGAGGTGTTTGATCACCCCAAGTTACCTTCGGGGCATGCGTTACAGCGTCATTGTCTGTACTGTATCACTCGTGAGCAGTGGCAATCCAAGCATTAAATGACACGATTGTCGCCGGTGCTGTAAGCGATCACTTGGCTAATGTGAGTGAAGCAGCGGCCACTTTGCTGTTGCCATTCTAGAAAGGCTTGATTCGCTGCGCTCAGTGAACGCTTGGTATCGCGTCCACCTTCGATGATTTTACTATGACGCAAGTAGCTCTCGACGTCGCCTGAGAGAATAAAGGTATCGACGCCCATCTGGCGTAAGCTATAAGGTCCAGTGTTGCCTCCCAAACGTTGACCGTGTTTTTTCAGATACAGCCATAACTCAGTGATCTCTTCTTGTGGCCACTGGCTGACCATGTTGGCAAAGGAGCCGTAGTGCAATCGAGCTTCATGAATCATTTGCGCATTGGCTTGTATCGACTTCACTTTACTGTGATGGCGAATAATGCGTTTATCGGCGGCTTTGTTGTCCCATTGCTCATCAGATAACATCAGTAAAGGCTCGATGCTAAAGCCAAAAAAGACCTCTTCAAATTGAGGCCACTTGTTTCGCACCACTTGCCATGAAATGCCACTTTGAAACACTTTCATACTGAACGCGGCTAGCCAGCGGTCATCGTTGATTTGTGCCAACTGCTCACGAGTCAGTGGTGTGGAAAGTAGTGATTCAAGCTGCGCTGTGCCACCTTTACGTTCTGACGCGCGTTGATAAATTGTGTCAAATTTTTCTAGTGTCAACGTGATGTTCTCCCTTATTTTCAGCAAGCTAACGTTATGCATACCGACTCTAACCGACCGATGACACATGGTAACGATTAGCACGGGTAAAGTCTGCGAAAAATAAGGAGGAAAGTGATGGTACGTATTGGATGTTTACTCGTTCTGAGTGGCGTGTTGGTCGGTTGCCAGATTACCCGAGTTGAGGGGGAGTACCGCGATGTCGAAGTGAAGTACGGTAGTGAAGCAGAGGTGCAACAAAACAGGGTATTTTGTCCGCCAGGGCAAGCTAAAAAAGGTCGCTGTTAAGCAATAGCCAGAGCTTATGCTCTGGCTATTGAGGTTTTACAAATGATTAGCCATTCTGTGGTGGAACAAAGGCAGTGAGTTCTAATGCCGGTCCAGTGTACTTCTCTATGCGCACTAATGACGAGTTAGCCGCACAGCCGTTGGCAAGACGCGAGGTCGGAATGTCGAGCGTGAGGACATTGGCCCCGCCGTTTTTGCATAGCCCCGTTTTCGCATCCAGATCTGGCCAACCGCCTTCGTGAATACACACAGAACCTGGCTTAATCCCATCGGTGACCAAAGCACCAACCAACACTTGACCTCGGTCATTGTATGCGCGCACCAAGTCGCCGTTTTTGATGCCTCGAGCGGCCGCATCTTGCGTGTTGATGGTGATCGGTTCACGGTTAGCAATCGCATACTGATCTCTCAGTGTGGCGTAATTGAACTGGCTATGTAAGCGGTGCGCAGCGTGTGCCGTCATCAATTGAAGTTCGCCTTCTTTTGCAGACCCAGTGTATTCGGTTGGGGCCATCCAAGTTGGGTGGGGAGGGCAGTCTTCGAGTTTATAACTCTCGATGGTGCGCGAGTAAATTTCAATTTTGCCACTTGGCGTTCCAAGCGGGTTCATCACCGGATCTTTCCTAAAGTCGGCATGACGAACAAACTGTGCGGCCTTTTTGTTGAACTTCATTTCGATCAATTGGTTCTCTTCCCAGAATTGGCCAAATCGTGGCATACGAATTCTCGCCGCACGTGCGCCTTTTTGCGCGGCTTCATAGAACTCTTTGAGCCAATCCATTTCCTGTTTGCCTTCGGTGAAGACTTCGCGGCCTCCAGGCTTGATCATTTCCGCCATATCAGCAAACACGTCAAAGTCATTGCGTGCTTCGCCTTGAGGTTCCACGACCTGCTTCATTGGCACAAGGTGCTGGTTACTGTAATCCCCCGTCATGGTTAAGTCGTTTCGCTCGAACGATGTGGTGATCGGCAAGACAACATCAGCATGTTTGGCGGCTGCGGTCCAGTAGATCTCTGAGATAACGACAAGCTCAGGTTTTTGCCACGCGTTAATTAAGCGGTTGGTGTCTTGATGATGAGTAAAATTGCCGCCGCCTGCCCACCAGATCATTTTGATATTTGGGAAGGTCAGCTGTTTACCGTTGTGAGAATAGGATTTGCCAGGGTTTTCCAACGCCTCGACGATACGTGCGACTGGGAAACTGTTGACTGCGCCAGACACCGCCCAGTCGTTCCCCGCTGAAGAGCCGCCACCAATCGACGCTGAAATCGCCGGTAAGACGCCTGCGTCTCGGGTAGGGTTGCCGCCATTTGAGTAGTGATAAGAGAAACCAAAACCACCGCCGGGCAAACCGATTTGGCCTAGCATGGCAGCAAGCGTGACCAACATCCAGTGGCGCTGTTCACCGTACTGTTGACGCTGCAGTCCCCAGCCCGCCATCAGCATAGTGCGATTTTGGCTGAAGATGTCCGCGAGCATAGTTATTTGTTTGGCTGGCACTCCGGTAATAGCCTCTGCCCATTGTGGGGTTTTCTCGACCCCATCGCTTTTGCCGAGTAAATAAGTCTCGAACTCCGCATAACCTGTGGTGTATTTATCTAAGAAAGCTTTATCGTGTTTACCGCTGTTCACTAGTGAGTGGGCAATACCTAACATAAGTGCAACATCCGTCATGGGATGAGGCGCAATCCATTGGATCTTATCCTCGAAGAAATCGATGGTTTCCGAACGCATGGGATCGATGGCAATGACGGTTTTGCCTGATTTTTTCAATTGATGGAAAAACTCTAAACCAGAGCAGTCGGTAGAGCTCCACGCAATCTTCAAGGTGTTGAGAGGGTTCATTCCCCATAAGACGACAACTTCGGAATTTTCTAGCACGACTGGATGCGTTGTTTGCTGCTCGTACACTTCAATGGAACCCATCACGTGCGGCAAAATGACCTGAGCGGCACCTGTAGAATAGTCACCGAGGTGGCCCGAATATCCGCCTGCCATACTCATGTAACGCTGCAAGAGTGTTTGCGCTTTATGGAGGACACCACTGGAACGCCAGCCGTAGGAACCAGCAAACACCGATTCTGCGCCAAACTCAGAGCGAATCCGCATATGCTGCTCGTGGATCAGTTTGTATGCATCGTCCCATGAAACTCTCACATATTCGTCTTGACCACGTACTCCGGTGGGTTGACTTGGGTTAGACAAGAACCCTTTACGCACCATAGGGTACTTAATACGGGCTTTGGTATAAACTTGATCTGGGCCAGTTGATTGAAGGCTGTTGTCTACCGTTTGCGCTAACGCGTTGGTGCTCGCTACGAGTTTGCCGTCTTTTACTTCACAAAGAAGTGGCCCCATTCGACTCGCGGTGAGTACACCAGAACCACGTTTATTTGATGCAGCAGCACTTAACGGGGTGAGGGAAGTGATCGCAGCCGCACCGGCCGCCATACCCGTGCCTTTGAGAAACCCTCGACGTGTAATCTCAGTCATAATCGTATCCTTTTGTCTCTTAGTGTCCTACCACATCTTTGGCATGGTATTGGAAGAATTTAGTCAGTACTTCAAGGTCATAGTCTGAAATGTCAGTGCGCTCACCCATTCCTTTTGCAACCGGACCCCAAGCGTTAACGGTAAAGTGACCGGCAGGTATTTTGGCGTGGCACGTTGAGCAGTAAACGGTATCGAGTTGCTCGGCATACGCCCATAGTGGTTGAGCTTGGTCGAGGACAGGCGTTGTGATTTGGCCAGTTAATGAAGCTGTACGCCACTCATTACCATATTCGTCCATGTGGTACTCGCCGACCTCTAACTGGCTTTGACCTTGTTCGGTTAGAGTCGCGATGATGGCGCGTTGGCCTTCACCGAAGTAGAGTACCTGCTCTGCCCCTTTCATCTGATAACCAGCTAACCGCACCATGCGCGAGTCGGACGTTGTTTCGATAACACTGAGCTCAGTGGTGGGGTTAATGATGGCTAGGTCTTCAAGTTTGGTATAGTCAACCGAATAAACACGTGTGGCGTCCTTCGCGGTTTGTTCGGTAAATGCCATGAGATTATCAAACGCTTCACTGTCCATTTCTGGCTCTGGAGCAAAGTGGGCCACCCCTTTGTGACAGTCGATACAGGTTTGATTGTTGTCTTGACCGTATTGGTGCATTTTTACCGACTCTTCGGATTGCTCATAGGTATCCATCGCCTCGAAAGTGTGGCACGTGCGACATGTTGCCGAGTCATTGGCTCTTAGCTGAGCCCAAACCGTTTCAGCCATTGCCATTCGGTGCTGCTCATATTTCTCTTCAGTATCGATTTTTCCGGTAATAAACTCGTGATAGATGTCTTTGCTGGCGCGAATTTTGGTGACCACATAGTCGATAGGGTCGGTGGGAATATGGCAGTCAGAACACTCAGCACGTATGCCTTTGGCGTTACTAAAATGTAGTGAGCCTTGATACTCTTCGTAGGGGATTTGCATCGTATGGCAAGAGAGGCAAAACTCGGTGCTGGAGGTGTAGTGCATGACAGCTGCAGTACCTCCTAGGGTTAGCCATCCAATCGCGATTCCGATCACCGCGATAAGCGCGATAGTCCGTTTTTTTATCGACATAATTTGCATCAGCCCCAAGTTGTTTTAACTACTGTGTCGCAATTTACTCCTTTAGTGGTAGTTAATAGTTGATCTTTCACATAACCATGAAAAAAGTAAGGCAAAAAGGCTTGATACTGAGATATTGGTCGTTTTTTGTGCGACTTGGGTCGTTCGTTACAAAAATTGCTGATTTATTTGTGATGGGTTTCGACTTTTTGGGCCGGGAAGGATGTTTGACGGTGCAGCAGTTAAGTTGTTGATATCTTGGTTTATGGTTTTATCTGTCTCGGGTGCAGTTTTGTGTCGGCCTGCACCGGAGACAGGCACCGCGTATCGGTTAGTGATCGACCATAATCAGGTTATCGGTGTCGAATCCACGTTGTTTAGCCGCAGCGATAAATGCGTCTAGTAACAGAGGGTCGACTTCTGGGGAGCGCGACAATAACCAAAGGTAGTCTGTGTTGGGACCAGAAACGAAGGCGTATTGATAGTTGGTTTGATCGAGTTCAAACACCACATAAGAGCCATAAAATGGTCCGAAAAATGATACTTTTAGGTAGCCCTGATCGGCGTCATCGACAAAAAAGGCCTTGCCTTCGGCTTCTTCCCAGACACCCTCTGACTCAGAATATCCGCGATTAAGCACATTGACGCCACCATCTTCACGTAATGAATAGGTGGCGGTAACTTTAGATAAGCCGCGCTCGAACGAGTGGTCTAAACGGGCAACTTCGTACCAAGTACCCAAGTAGCGCTCAAGCTCAAAGTTATTAACCGGTGTCACACCGCTTGGCATTCCCATACAACCAGAGAGAACCACCAAGGTTAAGATCAGAATCAGTTTTTTCATCGTTATCCTCTGTTTACGCTTGATTGTAGCTCATAGGTTGTTAGCTACGTACTAACACTAGCCCATGGGGTAAGGCATCGCCAAATACGCGCTTTGACTCGTTGGCTGATAATTCGGTGACTTGTTCGACCAGTCCCAACCATGAATCAGGCACTTTGCTTTGTTTGAGTTTATTCACCACTCGATGGCGATAGTCGTCCTCAATATCAAATAGACGATCACCCGTTCGTCGACACATCATGACAGCAGCAAACGCTACCATCGGCTGTTTTTGCCAGTCTTGATCAAGTAGCTTAGGCAGCCATTGCTGCACTTGTTCGCGAGCAATCACATTGTGTTGGCTGCCATACAGCGGTGTGCGAGAGGCGAGTCGCCCAAGCGCCCACCAATGTGCTTGCTCAAATTGATGGTCATTGAGCGCCTTACTCAAGCACCATGAGGCGAGCAAGACTTTATCCTCAACCACCAAGTGCTCAAGTGACGCTGCGAGACGCACCATAGACTCATAACCCATTTCGTGTGCAGTTTTGGCTGACTGGGGGTTTTTCATTGCGCCAGGGTGAAGGTATTTGGCGATCTCGGCCAAAATGGTCTCTTGCTGTTCTTGATTTAGCCCGCCCGCAATCCGGCGCCAAAACACCCACCAATCGGTCCAACCTTGATGGTTTTTAAATTGAATCCCTTGTTGATATAAGCCCCAGATTTGTTCGATGCGCCAAGAATCGGTCGCATCACCAAATCCAGGCCGCAAGCAGAAACCTGCGAGTCGTAGCCAGTTTTTCTCATGAGGCTCTGAGCGCCGACGACGTTTTCGCCCCAAAGCGAAGGCATCAAACAACTGACGCAAGGTGGTGAAGTCCCATTCATCGCGCTTACCGAGTTTGCGTTCAAGCTCTTTAGCCAAGGTTTTGATTTCATTCCCTTCGGCGCTTTTCTTATTTGCGCTGTAAATGCGAGCGATCAGGGCTTTGCAATCTTCAAGGCGCGGGTGTAAGTCTTGTTCTTGGTCTCTATCACCTTTTTGATTACGCACTTCAAATTCGAGCGCCCAACGTTTGCTATCGTCATCAATATGGACGCACTCGATCTTCAATGTGCCCACTTCGGTCAATTGGCAGGCGAGCTGAACTTCAACCCGTTCCTTTTGATTGGCGTGCAAAGTGCCACCTTGGCTTTCTAATGTCGAGATGTAAGGCGGGAGAGGGGTAAAGTGGTCTGGGTCAATATCCAGCATGACACCATTTTGAATCGCAACCTGATTGTTTAGGGAATCTTGTGTGGAGGTAAGAAGGTTGAAGCGAACCGGCTCGCCAAGGGTAAGCGCGAAGCGGCGGCCACTCAAACGAATTTCCTGCCCCTCTTCCGTCCCTTTGGCGAGTAAACACAACGCTTTACCCATTTTGTTTTTTTCTTGCAAATGCAGAAAATAAGAACGCGCTGCACCACCGCCAATCTTGAGTTGTGCGCCGCGTCGCGCTTTACCAAACGCGACAGCCCCTAATGCAACCGACCAATCCGGGTGGGGGTTATCCAATACGGTGATGGGTTGGCCGCACCAGTTGCCGAGTAGGCGGGTGACACGTTGGGTGATCATTTCACTGTTAAATACCCCGCCATTAAGCAGTATGGCTACGGGGACGGCGGGTTGGTCTGACTCTTGTTGACCAAGTGCCGCACAACATACGCCTTGATGCTGGTTTAAAAACTCGGCAATGTGCTTGCTGACGGCAGGGTCAGACACATAGGGCAGGCCGAACTCCACTACCGCGCTGCGACGTTTATCAGGCTGCTGTGAAAAATCCGACAACGGGAAGAAGCCATCTAACGCAATTTGATGCACTTCTGCTTTCGTTAGGCCGATGCTTTTTGTTCCACCTAGCAGCTTTGACCCACTGCCAAGCATAGTGATTTTGACTTCCTCTGGCGCGTCGCTTGAGAGTAAGTCTTCTTTGGCTTTGCGGGTTTGTTGAATCAGTTTGGTCAAACTCGCGGCATTGAGTTTTTTACTTTGACTTAACCTCTGCTCGGCGAGGTGTGCGAGTGCTAAGTCTAAGTTGTCACCGCCAAGCATCAAGTGTTCACCGACACCGATGCGGTCGAGGGTTAACTCATTGTTCACCTGCTTGGCTTCAATTAGGCTTAAATCGGTGGTTCCGCCGCCAACATCACAGACGAGGATCAGCGGCAGTTCTTGCAACTGCTGCTCAGCCGTTTGTTGATGGCGTGCATACCAGTCGTAGCAGACGGCTTGAGGCTCTTCGAGCAAAATAATGCGGCCGAGTCCCGCCAATTGGGCAGCTTCCAAGGTGAGCTTACGCGCGGTTTCGTCAAACGAGGCCGGAACGGTGACCACCACATCTTGATCTTCAAGTTTGTTACTGGGGTTTCGATAGTTCCAAGCTTGACGGATATGATTAAGATAGCTGGCACTCGCGATTACCGGAGAAACTTTGTCGACATCGTCGGTGGCTGCCCACGGAAGAATATCGGAACGGCGGTCGACGCCTTGATGAGAAAGCCAACTCTTAGCGCTTGATACTTGACGTCCTTCCACTTTGGCTCCGAGCTCACGTGCCCACTCTCCAATGATGACGTTGCTAATATCTCCGTCCACTGGTTGATGTTCCCAAGGGAGCGTTAGGTCTTGCGCCGAGACTTGTTGCTTGGCTGGGTGATAACGAAAAGAGGGCAGTAACGGCTTACGTACTACCTCACCGGGGCCGATCAGTTGATCAATTGAAAACAAACGAACTTCGGATTGTTGAAGTTGCTCGGTAATTTCACAGTAAGCGACCACAGTGTTGGTGGTGCCTAAATCGATGCCGACTAAAAAGCGCGCTGATGCCATGTAATCAAACCTTTGTTCAAACTATCTCGTACCAACACAAGCCAGACAATATCGCTTAGGCGAAAGGTACTAAGAAAAACGGCACCTAGGGTGCCGTTATCGGATTATGCTTATTGATTTGAGTTCGCTTGCGCGTCTTCACGCACGTCAAACTCAACATGCCATTTCTGACCATTGTCGCTGGCAAT
The DNA here is from genome assembly GCF_013369335.1 of Vibrio sp. JPW-9-11-11. Taxonomy (GTDB): domain Bacteria; phylum Pseudomonadota; class Gammaproteobacteria; order Enterobacterales; family Vibrionaceae; genus Vibrio. The sequence goes on along the minus strand of NZ_SZQJ01000005.1, from coordinate 533,203 downwards.
TGCCTCCAGATACAGGGTGCCCAGTTCAGTTACCCGAGAAGCTAATGTCACGGGAACTACTTCACCTTGGCGACGTCCTTCTGAAACAGGCAACGTGACTTGAATCTCTGGCAGTTCTTCAAGCTCCTCGTCACCCCAATGGTCAAGGTGGGTGCCAGCATCATCATCGCGGCGAACGGTTGAACCAAAGAATTGGAAGTTGACCGGCTGACCAATAACCAAGCCAAATTCTTGACTTGGAACGTCGACACTTGAGCCCTCTTCCATACCAAATGGCGCGACACATAAGGCTTCCATTGGAGGGGCCATTCCTGGAATGGCAGGCATCGCGCTTTCGATTCCGACGTAATAACTCGAGGCGATACCACCGCGAATACGCACGCCTTGACCGCGACGAACCGCGCCGTAGTAACTCGCACCACTTGCCACAGCAAGATCTAAATCGACCCCAGAGAGGCGCTTTGCATTGGGCGCGCTTGCTTGTGCAAGCCATTGGTTGATGCTTTGTTCCAAACGCTGAGCAAGCAGACTCGATTTCAACACACCGCCATTGAATAAGATGGCGGTTGGTTTAATAAACGCCGTTGCGGCTTGCTCGCCGCCCATACCGGGCATGTTAGCGAACGGGTTGAATGTAGGTTCGCTCTGCGATTCTCCACCTTGGGCATTGGCTTGCTTGGTCAAGAAAGCGGCAATGTGGCGAGTGATCCCGGCGTCTTGCGCATACGGCAGACCCATTTGGGTTAATGCTGCACGATTGCGTTGGACAGGATGTTCGTCGATTGCCACCTGAGGGAAAAAGCCTTCAACCAAGGTTTGTTGAACTTCATCTTGAGTCAGCTCTGTCTTGAGTGTTGCTCCGAGCAGTTTTGAGCCACGACTTGGTACCACGATAGGCACCGCCTGCAGCTCGCTGTCGTTAAGTAATGCTTCTTTGGCGTCACGGCATGCGTGAGTCATGGCTTGAATTTGCCATGGCTGAAGCTCTTTGCCCTCTTGAGCGAGTTTCATTTTTAAACGATACGCCAGCGCCAGATCCATGTTGTCGCCGCCTAGCAGGATATGTTCGCCGACCGCGATACGGTTGAGGCTAAGATTACCCTCTTGCTCTGTCACTTCGACCAATGATAAGTCTGTGGTTCCACCGCCGATATCGACAACCAACACAATGTCGCCGACAGCCACCTGATCGCGCCAGGTATCGTTGCTGTTATCAATCCAGTGATAGAGCGCCGCTTGTGGTTCTTCAAGTAGAGTCAGGTGAGCCAAACCCACGTTACGTGCCGCTTCTGCCGTTAAATCACGCGCCGCTGGGTCGAATGATGCAGGTACGGTAATGGTGACATCTTGCTCCGCGAGCGGGTGTTGCGGGTGGGTATGATCCCATGCCTGCTTGAGGTGCTCGAGGTAGAGTTCAGTTGCGCGCAGTGGCGAGACTTTCTCGACTTCTACTGGGCTTCCGGCCGGAAGAAATGCTTCACGGCGATTTACACCGCCATGACAAAGCCACGACTTTGCACTCGCCACTAAACGAATAGGGGTTTTCGCCCCTAAGTTACGCGCGATGGCGCCGACGAGGGCGTTGGGTTCTGTTGACCATGGCAACACCCGTGATGCGGGGTTCATTTCATGCTCGTGAGGCTGATATAGAAATGAACCCAGTTGAGAGCGGGTTTCGACGGTGCCGGGCGCGGTCAATTGTGCAATCGGCATTACGGCAACTCGCGAGTCTTCGTCGTGTGTATCCACATAAGAAAGTACGCAGTGGGTCGTGCCCAAGTCGATGCCGACGCTGAACTTTGTGCTTTGGATCTCACCTGCGTGTTGCTGGTTGTTTTGGTGTTCCATTACAACTCTACCTCGGCTGGCGCAATGACAGATGCGTCGTAGTTCTCAGCCAATTTCGGTAAGTTGATGGCACTTGCTTTCCACCCTTTGTGGACCAGTGTGCCGTGGAATGGGGCGTCGCCAGTGACATTCCCCGTTAGGCGGACCTGTTGCGGGTTAAAGCCTTCTTCTACAGTAATGCGAGTTTCTTCATCCTCGCTACGAATCGCTTCAAGCGTCACATAGTCGCTAAGTACCTTCTGACCACCGCTATGGATCACGCGCGCAGCGGCGCCGACTTCTTCATCAGAGAATGTCGTCAGGTCTTCTTTTAGAAAATCAATTAAACGCGCCTCTTGCTGCATGATTGAAAGCAGCTGCGCGGCAGAATCGGTCGAAGCAGTCGCGAGTTTCGACTCCACTTCGACGACTTTTTCGATCACTTTTTCGACTTCAACCACTTTTTCAACTTCGACAATTTTCTCGACAGGTTTCTCGATCTCTACGATTTTTTCCACTGGCTTTTCGACCACTTTTTCAATCACTTTAGACTTGCGTGACACCGCGATGAGCATCAGTAGCACACTCGATGCCGTTAGGCCTGCGTGAAGCATATCGAACGTTTGAGGGATCATTTGTAAATCGAACGTCATGACATTTCTCTTTTAGTTTTTGATTTCAGAGATGGGCAAATCTCTGTGAAGGCTCTGGGTTGGAATAGGAGCCTGGTTATTCTGTTAGATTGGGCCGAATATTAGCATAATCAAGCCAGTGTTCAGCTACTAAAACAGGTCTAATCAGGGCGCTAGGCGCCCAACTGGTCTGTTTTTAACCGAAATGTCGCTGAGTTTTACCCGTCAATAGGTACTATGTTTGCCTGGCGGTATAGCGACGTATAGTACCAGATAATTTGCTTTCAATTGGCTGCCATCAATCTATCGGTAACTTGAATTCGAGTTTTGTCGTTTTCTGATGTAGAATTTCGCGCTTTGCGGAAACTGAACAAAGGCCAATCATGAACCATAACCGTGTAGTGTGTTTCGATTTAGAGATGTGCTGTTGGAATGAAAACGGTGTCGGTACCACAGGAGAAATCATCGAAGTCGGGCTAGCTGAAATCGACTTGGTGAAAGGCGAAATCGTCAAGCGCGCTCAATATTACGTCAAACCTGACCATGATGAGGTGTCGCTGTTTTGTTCTCAGTTAACTGGGATTACTCCACGTAAGGTCGAAAAGCAGGGACGTCCGCTTGAACAAGTCATCAAGTCGATGGTGAAAAACTTCGGCGGAGCAAACAAGATTTATGCAGCTTGGGGTCGTGATGACCGCATTTTGGCCAAAGAGTGCCAAGACAAGGGCATCGAGATGCCATTTAACGAATTCATTAACCTAGCCACACTGTTTCGTATTCAAAACCGATTGAAAGATAAACGGGTCGGACATAAAGCGGCGCAAGAGAGCAAAGGTATTGAGTGGGAAGGTCGCCAACACTCAGGCTATGTCGACGCATACAACTTAGCCAAATTGGCGTTGACTATGCTGTGACTGAAAAGAGGGAGCAACGGCTCCCTCTTTATTGTTTATGCCATGCTAGGCGTAGCCGATGAGTTGTGGTAGCCACAACACGATGCTTGGAAACGCAATTCACATCGCAATGGTGACGACATCGGCGGGATTTTCCCGCAGACGATGGTTAGTCTTTGGCAGTGTTTTCCGTCGCCGACAGTTTAGCGCGGATAAACTCACTGTGGTCGACGTAGAGGAGCTCGGCGCTTTTACGGATCACCGCGTCTTCTAATGGGTCAATGTTGCCATCCGCGTTGGCCACTTGCCACATTGCTTGCACTAGCTGAAAACGCGCCTCAGGGGTTAACGTTCTTAACTGCGAAGTGAAATCATACAGCGAGGTTGACTCTTGGCTTGCGCGTTGGGCTCTGGCTAACAGGGCTTCTGCTTGGCCGCTGTCTAGCTCAAGCAGTTTTTGTATCAGGTGGCGCTTTGCGTCGCGCTCTTGCTGGTCGACTTGATGGTCGGCGCCTGCCACTTCACACAGTAAGCAAGCGATCGCTAAGTTGGGGTCGTCGAGTTTGTGTTGGCCCAAATCTTCGCCATCTAGCAGCTGTTTAAAGAGTTTAGTGATCGAATTTAGCATAGCGTGCGCCTTTGTCGGTGTTGTTAAGTTATAGATAATGGCAAGCGAGAATGATCACAACCTATTTGACAAAAATCTTACTTTTCTTTTATCGGTAAAAACTCCCACTCGTCCCCATCCCCGGTCAGAATCGAGATACGCTGCGGTTTACCTTGCGCGTCGAGCTTGAGTTCGCCAATCGCGCTGCTATTGACTAACCTACGTCGACCCGGTGTGTTTGGGTTGCGTTTTTTCACCTTAAGACGTTTGCGTTTAGTAAACCAGTTGAGTGGTGATCGCGGCGAGTAGAGCAGCCGGTCCGCATGATCACACAATGCGAGTAGAGGCTCAGGAAACTGGCTTTTCAACCCGCTACAGGTCACTTGGTAAATGTTGGGGCTGTTGCGTCTGAATCTAAGTGTGATGTCATAGGCAAATGAGTAATGAACATCACCCGACAGTATCACGAAGTTGGTCGGTGTTTTGGTGTGAGTAAAGATACTCAGCAGCGTGTTCGCGCTGCCGCGGTGAGCCATCCAGTTTTCGGCATCCACCATCAAAGGTTTACCAAGTGCGGTGACAATGCGTTGCAGTGTTTCAATAAACTTTACGCCGAACATGGGCGCGGCAGAAACGATAATGACTTTATCTTGATGAAGGAGCGCTTGCTGCAATTCAACCATGGCTTCCCAATCCATTAATCCTGATGGTTTATTCATACGCGACTCAGACCGCCAACGCCGAGTTCGAGTATCGAGTACCACCACTTTCGGTGAGCGCTCAATGGTGTAGTGCCATTGTTCAAATCGGTAAAGGTGGTCAATCAAATGGTCATGATTATTGCTGTCGGGCGCGGTCAAAAAGTCTTTTACACGCTGAACAAACTGGGGTGAAAAATTAGACGGCTCGTTTCCCCAGCCCTGGCACAACCAGTAGGCGATGAGCCCGTTACCAATAATTCGTTTTGAAAAAGGGTTGCCATAAGCGGCCATTTCCCAACCTATGGTGAGGTTCCAATCGTCCGTTATATCGTGGTCGTCAAAGATCATATAGGTAGGGATATGGGCAAATAAACGTTGAACGCGATCAAGCCCTGCAACGAACTGACGGATCACTTGGTGTTCGTCATGCCAACGTTGCTGAAGTTCTGGGGTTAAGGTGTGGCCAGCATGTTCAAAAGCGTTATCTCGCAAACGGCCGAGGTTAAGTTCGGGCCACAGGGTAGGAGACCACACTAACAGATACATGGCAAAGAACTCACTGAAAGTCACGAGGTGGTTCTCTGCATCGGTGGAGGTAAAAATAGGTGCGTTGCGTTTCGGGAACAGCTTAGTTAACAGGTGGCCATCGTCATAGTGATGTGGCAACAGACGGTCACGACCGTAGTAGCAATCGGGGTGTGTATACAGCGATTGGCTGTTTGACACGGGAGCCTGTTTGAAGCGCTCGTTGGGCAATCCGAGCAGTTCAATGGTTTGGATGATGGCATCCAGCATTGGTCCAGCAACATGATCGGCGTAGATCTGATCGCCACTCATCATCAATAAATCAGGACGCTCTTCAACCGTCAAGGCTGCCACCTTCTCGTCACTGCGAACCAAGGCGTCATCGCTAGGATAGTGTGGATTGCGACAAGAGCCATGCATCACATAGTCGGCTTTGCTGGATATCGTGAAGTTCAGTTCAGATTCACCAGGGTACAACAAGTGCGGGTAGCGCTCGCTGAGCGAACCAAACTGAGTATCGAACTGATAGCTCAGTGTGCAATCGAGAGGGAACTGGCCCTTGAACTGGGCGAGAGTGACAAAGCACTGTTTGCCAACTTGAATCGGTTCGAGTTGTTCGAGTTGATAGCGAAACAGTACTTGGCCGCTGCGGCATAGTGTGAACTCTCCTTTCAGTGGCTCGCGCGTCACTAACCAAAATACCAACTCATCGCCAGCGGCTTTGCGCAATATTGGTCCGGCAATCAAAAAAGGGGGAGAATCTGGCATGGGTTACCCTGTCGGCTCGTCTGGTGGGGTGGGGTCTTCTAAAATTTCAACGACCTCTGAGCTGGAACGTTCATGTCCCATTAAAAAAAGAGCCAACATAGCATCCGCTTTGGTCTTGTTGTCGGAACTGTCAGCCAGAATCTGTTCGAAACGCTGGCGAATCATCGCGACTTCGTGTTCGACAAAACCGCGCCCTTCCTCTTCGCCTTGTGACTCTTCTGGGGCGGTATCGAAACTGAGAAACAATAGCTCATTATCTAAGTGGGTCTCTAATAGGCGCTCAGGCAGCCAAGTTTCTCCGGTCACTATGTCTGGATCACAATCGGTTGGCAATGTATCGAGTCTTTTTTTTAATTCAGATGCTTTCACAATCATTGGATTTAAGGGATCATATCTTCCTATTTTAACGACCAATGGCGCAGAAACCTAAGTATTAAGCACATTAGTTGGTTGGTTTTTGAGTGGTTACGTTACTTTTGGATAGAAAATGATAAATAAAACTTCGTTATCGATACTTTCGATCGCGGTCAGTGGTTTGTGGGCTCCCACATCGTATGCTCAAGAAAAGGGCGTGATAGCGGAGCAAAAGTGGGGGATTGCTGCGGTATCTCGTACCGCGTCTATTCCGTTTATAACTGACAGCAGTGACCAAACTGTCAGTACCTTTGTGCCTATGATGTTCTTTGAAAATGAACACGTGTTTATCGACGGCACACAAGGTGGAGCCTATTTGTATCAAAAAGATAGGTTTCAACTTAATGCATTAATGCGGTTACGTTTTGTTGATATTCCCGCCTCCGCGCAAAATAGTTACCAGGGCGATGCGGTCGATTTTGGCGCTCAACTAAGTTACCAACTCGATGATACTTGGACTTTAGATGGCGAAGTAATGAGCGATAAAGATATGCGCTTTCATGTCAATCTGACGGCATCGGCCAATTATCAATGGGGCGATTGGGAACTCGAACCTCATACCACACTTCGATATAAAGATGCGGACTTTAATAGTGAGTACTACGCGTTTAAACCGTACACCGGAGAGGCGATTGGTGCGGGTATTGATGTTAATGCTGGGGTCAAAGCCCGTTATCATGTCGCTTCAAACCTGTACCTACTCGGCGGGGCGAGTGTGACGCGTCTTGATAACAACGCGTATAATTCGACGGTCGTCGATGACCGATTTCAGGGTGAGTTCTTTCTCGGCTTTGGCTTTTTTAACGATAAAACCAAAGCGCCCAAGGCAGAGTTGAGTAATCCGCGTTACTGGCGAGTGGCGCACGGCTGGGCGACGCCTTCCAATATTGGCGAAATTTTCAGTTTTAACCGTGAAAAAGATCCATACAACAACCAATTGACCTCGCTATTTTATGGGCATCCGTTGACGGACGAACTGTTTGGCGTGCCGATCGATATCTACTTGACGCCTGGCCTCGTTCACCATTGGTCATCTTCGGTTCAGTCTGCCTCGACGGAGTACGTGGCTGCGATTAAGGCTTATTACACGTTTGATTGGCCGACACAGTGGCGGTTTGGCGTCGCAGAAGGGCTTTCGTACATTGATAGCTATACCTATATCGAGCACGAAGAGATGAAGCGAAAAGGCTATACGCCAAGTAAACTGCTCAACTACCTAGATTTCTCTTTTGATGTCAACGTTGGTGATCTCTTCAATCAACCTGACTTCAAGCATGTTTGGTTTGGCTATTCACTCCATCACCGCAGTGCGATCTTTGAAAAAGCGTCGCAATTTGGCCGCATCAAAGGGGGGAGCAATTACAACACCCTCTATGTACAGATCGATTTTTGAACGATCGTCGTGTCACACACGCCCACCCGCATCGCGTTGTGGGCGTTTTTACTCTCACCTGTGCTACAATCCGCGCAGTTTTATCGATAGAAAAGAATAGGTAATGCTTTGACTTCGTCACAGCCAAACAACTCAGCCGCCCCTGACAATCAAGCTCAGGCGAACAGCGCGGCATCGTTACGCAAAGCACTGAGTCAGTGCATGTTGAAAGACAGATTTCGTTTAAGTAAGCGTATTTCCGGGGCAAATAAAATCAAAAAAGACGCCGCGCGCCACGCCGTATTTGACGAGATCGCGCTCGACATTGCCAAGTCGATGATGGAAGCCGAACAGCGTGGTTCAGTCTCCGCGACGATTGAGTACCCTGAACTTTTGCCAGTCAGTCAGAAGAAAGACGATATTGCGCACGCGATTGAACACAATCAAGTGGTGATCGTGGCTGGTGAAACCGGGTCGGGTAAAACCACTCAGTTGCCCAAAATCTGTGCTGAGTTGGGCCGGGGTAAATTTGGCCTAATTGGCCACACCCAGCCTCGTCGTCTTGCTGCGCGTTCGGTGGCCAACCGTATCGCGGAAGAGATGCAAACCAAATTGGGTGAGTTTGTCGGTTACAAGGTCCGCTTTAACGATCAAATCTCAGAAAATACCCAAATTAAATTGATGACTGACGGTATCTTGTTAGCTGAAATCCAGCACGATCGATTCCTTAATCAGTACGACACCATCATCATCGATGAAGCTCACGAACGCAGTCTTAATATCGACTTCATCTTAGGCTACCTAAAAGAACTGCTGCCAAAACGCCCCGACCTTAAAGTGATCATCACTTCGGCGACCATCGACCCAGAGCGCTTTTCTAAGCATTTTAATGACGCGCCAATTATTGAAGTCTCCGGTCGCACCTATCCTGTTGAGACCCGTTACCGTCCACTTAGCGGTGACGACGATGGCGACCGTGATCAGTTGGAAGGCATTTTCGAAGCGGTCGACGAGCTGTGTGACGAAGGGCTAGGTGACATCCTTATCTTTATGAACGGTGAGCGAGAAATCCGTGATACTGCCGATGCCTTGGCGAAGCGCAATTTGAAGAGCACAGAGATAGTGCCGCTTTACGCGCGTTTGTCTGCTGGCGAGCAGAATAAAATCTTCCAGCCCCACGCTGGACGTCGTATTGTGCTCGCGACCAACGTCGCCGAAACCTCGTTGACCGTACCTGGGATTAAGTACGTGATTGACCCGGGTACTGCACGTATTAGCCGCTACAGTTACCGCACCAAAGTGCAGCGTCTACCTATCGAGCCCGTATCTCAGGCCAGCGCCAACCAGCGTAAAGGTCGCTGTGGTCGTGTCGAAGAGGGGATCTGTATTCGCCTCTATTCTGAGGAAGATTTTAACGCTCGCCCAGAGTTTACTGACCCTGAAATCTTACGCACCAACTTGGCTTCGGTCATATTACAGATGACCGCACTCGGGCTAGGTGACATTGAAGCGTTCCCGTTTGTTGAAGCGCCAGATAAGCGTAATATTCAAGACGGTGTGCGCCTACTTGAAGAGCTGGGTGCGATTAATGACAAAGCCAAAGATCCGAAAAAACGTCTTACGGCAACAGGTCGCCAACTCGCGAAGTTGCCGATCGACCCTCGTTTAGCGCGCATGGTGCTTGAGGCGCCTAAATACGGCGCGTTGAAAGAGCTAATGATCATTGCTTCTGCGTTGTCTATTCAAGACCCGCGTGAACGTCCGAGTGATAAACAGCAGTCGTCTGATGATAAGCATCGCCGTTTCTTCCATGAAGAGTCCGACTTCCTGACCTTTGTTAATCTGTGGGACTATATCCAAAAACAGCAAAAGCAATTGTCAGGCAATCAGTTCCGTAAACAGTGTAAGCAGGATTATCTCAATTACTTGCGCGTGCGCGAGTGGCAAGACGTCTACTTCCAAGTTCACCAAGCGATGCGTGAAATGGGTTTTAAGCTCAATGACGAGCCCGCCAGCTACCAAGGCGTCCACAGTGCGATTTTGGTTGGCTTGCTGTCTCATATTGGTATCAAAGACCAAGAGAAGAATGAATATCAAGGTGCGCGGAATGCGAGGTTTCATATCTTCCCCGCTTCTGGTCTGTTTAAGAAGCAACCGAAGTGGATCATGTCGGCCGAGTTGGTCGAAACCTCTAAGCTTTGGGGACGTATTATCGCCAAAATTCAACCCGAATGGATTGAACCTTTGGCAAAACACCTGATCAAACGCAGCTACAGCGAACCTCATTGGTCGAAAAAGCGAGCGGCGGTGATGGCCCATGAAAAGGTGATGCTGTATGGCATTCCTATTGTACCTAAACGCCTGGTCAACTATAGCAGTATCGATCCTGTGGTTAGCCGTGAACTCTTTATCCGCAGTGCATTAGTTGAAGGAGAATGGGAAACTAAGCACGCCTTTTTCAAACAGAACCGTAAGCTGTTGCAAGAAGTTGAAGAGCTCGAACACAAGTCACGTCGCCGCGATATCTTGGTCGATGATGACGAACTGTTCGACTTTTACGACCAGCGTGTTGGTACGGAGGTGGTGTCAGGTCGTCACTTTGATACTTGGTGGAAGTCGGCGGCGAAAACTAACCCTGAGCTGCTTAACTTTGAAAAAGAGATGCTGTTTAAGGGCGATGCCAGCCATGTCACTGACTTGGACTACCCGAATTTCTGGCATCAAAACGGGCTTAAACTTAAACTCAGTTATCAGTTTGAACCGGGCGAAGACAGCGATGGTGTCACCGTGCATTTGCCATTGCCAATCCTTAACCAAGTTGAGCCCGCTGGGTTTGACTGGCAAATTCCGGGGCTGCGCCATGAGTTGGTCGTCAGTCTCATCAAGTCTTTGCCCAAAACCGTGCGCAAAAATTTTGTTCCTGCGCCCAATTATGCGGATGCATTTTTAGCCCGATCGACACCAATGGAGTCGCCGCTGCTCGATGCGCTTGAAAAAGAGCTGCGTCGAATGACTGGGGTGGAAGTATTGCGCGAAGATTGGAATTACGACCAAGTTCCTGATCATCTTAAGGTGACGTTCCGCGCCGTTGACCATCGCAATCGTAAGTTGAAAGAACACCGTGATTTACACGAGCTGAAAGAGAGCCTAAAAGATAAAGTTCAGCAAACCTTATCTAAAGTGGCTGATGACGATATCGAACAACAAGGCCTACATACGTGGAGTTTTGGCGAACTGCCCAAAGTTTATCAGCAGAAGCGCGGTGGCTACGAGGTGAAGGCTTACCCCGCCATCGTGGACAGTAAAGACAGTGTCGAGATCAAGCTGTACGAAACTGAACAGGAGCAAGTTCAGGCGATGAAAGCGGGTCAACGCCGCTTAGTTTTGCTCAATGTTCCTTCACCGATCAAATACTTGCATTCAAATCTACCGAACAAATCCAAATTGGGCCTTTATTTCAACCCGTATGGAAAAGTGCTCGACCTTATTGACGATTGCATCGCATGTGGGGTGGACAAGTTAATAGAACAGAAGGGCGGATTGGTCTGGCAACCTGAAGAGTTCGAACAGTTGAAAGAGTATGTTCGCGCCGAATTGGGCGACACTGTGGTTGAGATTGCTCAACAGGTAGAAACGATTTTGACCACTGCCTTTAACATCAACAAAAAGCTCAAAGGTAAGATTGATTTTAGTATGGCGTTTGCCTTGTCGGACATCAAAGCGCAAATGGAAGGACTGATCTTTAAGGGCTTTGCCACCGAGTGTGGTTGGCAGCGCCTGCCTGACATTTTGCGCTACATGAAAGCGATTGAGCGTCGAATGGAGAAACTGCCGATCGATCCGAACAAAGATCGACTGCATATGCTAAAGATTGAATCCGTAACCAACGATTACAAAGAGCTGCTTAATAAGATTCCGAAAGGGGTGGCAGTGCCAGACAAGGTGAAAGAGATCCGTTGGATGCTCGAAGAGTTGCGCGTGAGTTATTTTGCCCAGCAACTGGGCACACCTTATCCTGTTTCTGATAAGCGAATAAAAATGGCGATTGAAGCTTGCTAGGTATATAAATTGCATAAATACTTATACCGTTCGGAATTTTGACAAACACGGCAGAGGTTTGCCAGCGTGAGCCTCTGCAGCCTAACACTAGAGAAGGTTTATTATGAAAAAGACACTACTGGCGCTAGCTTTGATTGGCGCATCCGCTACTGCTTCGGCAGATTCATGGATCTACGGCAGCGCGAGTGTAGGTCAGGCTGATCTAGGCAATGAATCTGCGACGTCATACAACGTTCACGTGGGTACTGGTATCCTGCCTTTTATCGGTTTGGAAGCGGGCTATCAAAACTTTGGTGACTTCGACAACGTCACTTACGGTAACTACACCGGTGACCTAGAGGGCTCTGGGGTTTATTTTGCCGCTAAGCCAAGTATTGATTTTGGTCCGCTACATGTTTATGCAAAAGCAGGCATACACTCATACGAGTTAACGGGCAACAGCTTTAAAGAAGACGAAGTGGATATGATGTACGGTGTTGGCGCTGAGTACTTTATGATGGGGCCAATTTCGTTTGGCGCTAGCTACAACGTATTCTCAATGAAAGAAGAAGACGTAAAAAACTTCTCTCTTAACGCAACCTTCCACTTCTTATAAGCTGGCTCTAAACACGAATGGCACTTAGCCAGGGCTTTTAGCCCTGGCTTTTTTTTGATTGTTTTTACCCATCAATGAAATAGAAGTAATCAATGGGTGTCTGAGCGCTTTGTTGTCTATCCTTAATGACGTAAATAAGGTCAATGATACAAAAGGATAGCCAATGTCAGACAATAAAACCGCTGCGGGCCAGTGCCCAGTAATGCATGGCGCGATGACGCAATCGAGTGACTCAAACGTTGCGTGGTGGCCCAATGCTCTCAATCTCGATATCCTCCACCAGCATGACAGCAAAACGAATCCACTTGGCGCGGATTTTAACTACCGCAAAGAGCTCGAGAAGCTTGATGTCGAAGCGTTAAAGCAAGACATAAAAGATCTGATGACAGACAGTCAGGCTTGGTGGCCCGCTGACTGGGGCCACTATGGTGGCTTGATGATTCGTATGGCGTGGCACTCTGCAGGTAGTTATCGAACCGCTGATGGCCGCGGGGGGGCGGCAACTGGTAACCAACGTTTTGCGCCTCTCAATTCATGGCCAGATAATGGCAACCTAGACAAAGCTCGCCGTCTACTGTGGCCGATTAAGCGCAAATATGGCAACAAGATCAGTTGGGCAGATCTGATGATCCTCGCGGGCAATATGGCCTATGAGTCAATGGGATTTCAAACCTTCGGCTTTGCTTTTGGACGCGAAGATATTTGGCACCCAGAAAAAGACATCTACTGGGGCTCTGAACAGCAGTGGCTTGAGCCTAGCGGTGGTGAACAGAGCCGTTACTCCGGCGAGCGTGACCTCGAAAACCCACTAGCCGCGGTGATGATGGGGCTTATCTACGTCAACCCTGAAGGTGTTGATGGCAATCCGGAACCGCTCAAAACCGCGCAAGATATGCGTGTGACCTTTGCTCGCATGGCGATGAACGACGAAGAAACTGTCGCGCTCACCGCGGGTGGTCACACTGTCGGTAAAGCGCACGGCAATGGTGATGCGGCAAATCTAGGCCCTGAGCCCGAAGCGGCGGATGTAGAAGAGCAAGGACTGGGTTGGAACAACCACAAAACTCGCGGTATCGGTCGTGACACTGTCACTAGTGGCATCGAAGGAGCGTGGACCACTCACCCAACCCAGTGGGACGACGGTTATTTTGATCTGCTGTTTAAATACGAGTGGCAATTGACCAAAAGTCCAGCTGGCGCTTGGCAGTGGGAGCCGATAGACATTACAGAGCAAGATATGCCGGTCGATGTCGAAGACGCTTCTATTCGCGTCAAGCCAATGATGACCGATGCCGACATGGCGCTGAAGGTTGACCCAGAATACCGTAAGATTTCCGAGCGCTTCAAAAATGACCCGGCTTACTTTGACCAAGTCTTTGCCCGTGCTTGGTTTAAGCTGACTCACCGAGATCTTGGCCCGAAAGCTCGCTACTTTGGCCCAGATGTGCCGCAGGAAGACCTCATTTGGCAAGACCCCATTCCAACGGGTCGCGATGAGTATGATGTTGATGCGGTAAAAGCCGCGATAGCGGCAAGCGACTTATCGGTCAGTGAGCTAGTCAGCACCGCGTGGGACAGCGCGCGCACGTTCCGGGGCTCAGACAATCGAGGCGGTGCCAATGGGGCGCGAATTCGTCTTGCGCCGCAGAATCAGTGGCAAGGCAACGAGCCTGAACGTTTACAACGTGTATTGGCGGTATTAGAGCCGATTGCGCAGCAGTTTGGTATTAGCATCGCCGATACCATAGTGCTGGCCGGTAATGTTGGGCTGGAGAAAGCGATTCACGCAGCCGGCTCTGACGTTGCTGTCCCTTTTACCCCAGGACGAGGGGATGCAACAGCAGAGATGACAGATGTTGACTCCTTTGACGTGCTAGAACCAGTCGCTGATGGATTTAGAAACTGGCAGAAGCAGCACTATGCGGTGTCGCCGGAAGAGATGCTGCTTGACCGCGCACAATTGATGGGTCTGACAGCCCCCGAGATGACGGTACTTATTGGCGGCTTGCGCGTGCTTGGGGCGAACTACGGCGGCGAAGCGCACGGCGTGTTTACCGATAGAGTGGGTGTGTTGAGTAACGACTTCTTTGTTAACCTAACGGATATGGCGTATCAATGGCAGCCAAAAGGTCGCAATCTCTACCACATCAAGGATCGAATGAGCGGGGAAACTAAATGGACAGCGACCCGAGTGGACTTAGTGTTTGGCTCTAATTCGATTCTACGTGCTTACGCGGAAGTCTACGCTCAAGATGATAATCGCGATAAATTCATCGCTGATTTTGTCGCAGCGTGGACCAAAGTGATGAACGCCGACCGATTCGATATCTAATCACAGTGACATCCACTTGATTTAATCTAGGCCATTCATAGTAATGGCCTTTTTCTTTTCTGGCGTTTGTTTAATCGCGGTGGTGTGTGTATGTTGGTGTTATCAACGTCAGGTAAGGAAGCACTATGACCACGCCCAAAGTAAAGCAAATGGAGCCATCCTCTCAGACAGATGAGAAGCCCAGTCAACAGAAAAGCCTTACGATCCTTGCCGAGTTGATGCGTTTCGTGCGGCCCTATCGCTGGCGAGTGGCCGCGGCGTTGGCGGCGTTGATTGTGACCGCGACATTAACGTTGTCAGTTGGGCATGGGGTGAGATTACTGATAGACCAAGGTTTCGCCAGTCAGTCACATCAACAGCTTGGCAATGCTATTCAGTTTATTTTGTTGGTCACCTTGTTGATCTCCATCGGCACTTATTTTCGCTTCTACTTGGTCTCTTCAGTTGGTGAGCGAGTCAGTGCCGATATTCGCCAGGCCGTGTTCAATCACGTTATTACCCTTCATCCAAGCTACTTTGAGACCAATGGTAGTGGCGAAATTATGTCGCGTCTCACCACGGATACCACACTGTTACAAAGCATTATCGGGTCTTCTTTTTCAATGGCGATGCGCAGCGCGCTAATGTGTGTTGGCGCCACCATTATGCTATTCGCCACCAATGTAAAACTGACTTTGA
This sequence comes from Vibrio sp. JPW-9-11-11, assembly GCF_013369335.1. GTDB lineage: Bacteria > Pseudomonadota > Gammaproteobacteria > Enterobacterales > Vibrionaceae > Vibrio. The sequence continues at coordinate 517,800 of NZ_SZQJ01000005.1, read as the reverse complement.
TTGTGCTCACAAGCGTGCCGTTTATCTTGGTGCCTATTCTCTATTATGGGCGTCGAGTTCGTTTTTTATCACGACAAAGTCAAGATTCAATGGCCGACGTAGGCAGGTATGCTGGAGAAGCGATAGAGCAGGTAAAGACGGTTCAAAGCTACAGTCGTGAGTACCAAGAGCAGTCAATGTTCGCCCAGCAAGTGGAAAAAGCGTATCAAGTTGGCCTGCAGCGAGTAAAACAACGTGCAATATTGATTTCAGGCGTCATTGTTATCGTGTTTAGTGCGATTTCAGGCATGTTGTGGGTCGGAGGCAGTGACGTCATTTCTGGGACGATATCGGGTGGTGACTTAGGTGCGTTTGTGTTTTACGCGATCATCGTTGCCTCGTCATTGGCAACACTGTCAGAGGTCATGGGAGAGTTGCAGCGCGCTGCCGGTGCGACCGAACGATTAATCGAACTGTTAAAAGTCCAAAGCGACATCGTCACCTCCAATCCCTCTGCGATTGAAGCCAGCGAACTTTCGGCTCGACTCGAGTTTGCAGCAGTGTCGTTTTGTTACCCGTCAAGACTGCAACAACCGGCGCTGGATCAACTCAGTCTCGCGCTAGAGGAGGGTAAAACACTCGCCTTAGTCGGGCCATCGGGAGCAGGGAAAAGTACCATTTTTGAACTGCTACAGCGCTTTTACGACCCCGAGCAAGGTGCCATCACCCTGGGTGGTACAGACCTTCGCCACCTAGATCCGCGGCAACTGCGCAATAAAATGGCGCTGGTGCCGCAGCAACCGGCCCTGTTCAGCCACGACGTTTTTTACAACATTCGTTATGGACGACCTGAGGCGAGCGACCAAGAGGTTATCGAAGCGGCGAAAAAGGCCCATGCCCATGAGTTTATCGAGAATTTGCCGCAAGGCTACCACAGTTTCTTAGGTGAGCGCGGCGTTCGATTGTCTGGCGGGCAAAGGCAACGTATTGCGATTGCCCGGGCAATATTGAAAGACCCAGACATTTTATTGCTCGATGAAGCGACCAGCGCATTAGACAGCGAAAGTGAGCTCCAAGTTCAGCAAGCGCTGGTGGAGTTGATGCAGGGAAGAACGACCATCATTATTGCTCATCGGCTATCGACGATTCAGCATGCAGACCAAATAGCCGTACTGGATAGGGGCAGGTTGGTCGATATCGGCGATCACAATAGCCTCCTCCAGAGCTGCGAGCTCTACCAGCGTTTGGTTGAGCTGCAGTTTAAACAGATAAATAGTGAAGAGTGATAGGTACAAACTCGATAGCCGCTGTGACTCATTCTTGCCCCATTCTGTGTTACTGGGCTTGTAGTAATTTCGTTATTTGAACTGGGTTATTGATGGGATCTACGGAGAGAAAGTTACTCACTAGTACTACATTAACTTTCAACAATAACGTCATGAGTAGCTAGGCGCTTTGCAGCACTTTCAAACTCTTATTTATGCAGGTTAGCCCTTTAAAACAATTCAACAATCACAACGTTAAAAAGCAAACCGCCAAAACGGATGTGATTCCACAAGCAAATACGATTCAGCTGGCGCCTATTCATCTTAAGCATGCACCGATCATACTAAAACGCATGAGTAAAGACATCTGCCAAGCGTTGAATTGCTCACCGATAAACTCCATTGAAAGTGCTCAGAATTACATTTTAGAAAACAGTGGCAAGCCACATACTCGGCGAGGGGTATTTCATCACGAGTTTGGCCTCATCGGTTGTGTGGGTTACTACCTACACACTGACCAGCGACAACCTCACGCCTTTATCTATTACTGGATATCCCCTCCCTACCAACGTAAAGGCTTTGCTTCATTAGCCATCAAGCAGTTGATCCACCAACTCAAGCAGCAAGGCATAACCCAGCTTTATGCCGATGTGTTCGACAGCAACTATGCTTCTCAAAACTTACTGCAGAGCATTGGTTTTAAGCGGCAAGAAATGCCGGTTTGCCTTGAACCTAGAATGATTTTTCGGTTTGAGAGGAGAACGTGAAACGAAAAAAAGTTGATTAGAGAAACTGGAAAGGAGAATTCAATTGGTAAAAAAGCATCGGTAAAGCGTGCTCTACCGACTCTCAAAAGAAAGCGAGTCTCAGGCCTTCGGCTTCCAGATATCTAAACCTCTGCCCCTACTTCCCTCTCAACCTCTCTCAAAGCACGTTTTGCTGATGTCACTCGCCTTAAAAAGCGTAAAACTGCTAAAAATCACGCCTAAACACCGAGAATTTACCTAATAACTCACTGGATTTGATGGGGATGTCGACTGAAAGATGCATTGATAAAGATAGTCTAGGTTGCGTTTTTATAAGTGCCTGTCCTTTTTAACTTATATTTCCTTTTACCGGTGCATTTTCACAGCCTAAAAATATTTTACTTGTGGTTATAAGGCCTTATACATCAACATACAGCCACATACGATCGGTTTGTTCTTGAGATTGCACCAATTGTGGCGGGCATCCAGCCGGGTACCGGTAAAACCATACTTAGTATAAGCCTTACCAGCGCCCGAAGCCGAAGCGACCATCACAATCTTAACACCATTTATTTTTCGGTCTGTAAAAAAGCTAGTCATACCCGTTAGAATGGATGGCTTGTACTCAGGGTTTTTAACTAGACCTGTTATTGTCACTATGGGATTTTCTTTATTTTCTTTGTCTTCTTTATCTTCTGTATCTTCAAAATCAACACGCCCTACAAAGTCATTGGCTTCACTAAGGGTGATTACAGCAACACTTGTCCCTGTTTCGTTTTTAATCACGTATAACTTTTCATCGCATTCTTCGTTTTTAAATGCGTCTATGATATCTAAACAAACGCAGGCAAGCTCCTCACGCTTGCCCCATGTACTAGGTGTGCACTGCGCATATTGATGTTTATTGATTTCTTCGCGCTCACGATGAAACTTCTCGTTTAAAGCCTCTGTATGGTCAGACAGAGCCGCAGAGGCCCATTCATTCAAGGCATCCATAACAATCTTCTTTCCATCATGTTCAGTCACCTCTCTATAAGTAAGGTTGTTCATATCTTGGTTCATTCTACTCTCCTTGATTTAGAAAAATAAAAGAGACACCCACTCAAACCAGCAGGTACCTCTCCCACTCGCTCAGCCCCTATAAACCTCCCGAAGGCCAAACTGTTTTCCTAGTGTGCTGTTAAATACCTGCGTGACCACTTGCTCTAACGCTATGGTGACGCCGCTTTTTACCCACCTAAGCTACCGTGTTACATAACCTGCAATGCTCTCAGGTGAGGCACTTTGCTCGTAAAGCTGCTGGATTTTTGTAAGGGGGTTAGCAATGGTTTTCCACGCTAGGTTTAATGTGTTTTTAAGCTGTTCAAGTACAGCGTTACTGACAATAAGTACCAACAGCTCGCCCGTAAACGGTTATGCTTGCTGAGTTGATTGCTGTGTATCACTGCCATATCTATGTGACCTTTTAAAACGTAGGGTAACCCTACCTGCGTTGTTGATAGGTCAATCTTAATGGCTTGTTGTATTTATCGATTGGGCTATTTGCTTACAAATCAGGGGGAAACTAGGAGGTTGCAAATTTTGTTGCACTTGCTGTTTTATAAATCAAAGAAAATAGGGAGTAGTGGCTTTGGGTGACTAAACGTCCAGTGGTCTAACAAAATTATGACGGGGCCTAAAAAACATCTAAGTAGAAAACAAGTATTGCGATAGTTTAGGTTATTTGGATTTTTCTAAGTTTGTGACTTCTCCGAAACGGAATTGTCCAAATATGCTTTAGGACACTTAGGCTCGTCCAATCGCAGAAGAGCCAAATACAAAAAAGCCACTCAATCGAGTGGCTTTTTTGACTTCAAGCTTATGTTTATGCTTGCTGCTTTTCTAGTTCAGCTTGTGGCGCTTCTTCTTCGATTAAAGCGTCAACAATCACGGCACAGGCTGCGTCACCTGTGATGTTTAGCGCGGTACGAATCATATCGAAGATACGGTCAAGAGCGAACAGAAGTGGTAGACCTTCGATTGGAATGCCAGCAGCCAGCAGTACTGCAACCACTAGGAAAGAAGGGCCAGGGACACCCGCTTGACCAACAGCCCCAAGCGTTGAGGTCACGATGATAGCGATGTAAGCGCCCATGCCTAGGTCGATGTTAAATAGCTGTGCAAAGAAGATAGCGACCAAACCGTAGTAAATCGCGTTACCTGACATGTTGATTGTCGCGCCAAGCGGCAGAACGAATGAAGCCGTTGAGTTTCTAACACCGAGTTCGTGTTCAACCGTATCCGTAGTCACAGGCAGTGTTGCCATAGAAGAAGCCGTCGATAGCGCGACTGCTTGTGGCTTTTTCATTGCGGTTAGGAACTTCTTCGCAGAGGTCTTAGTGAAAACGTGAACCATAAGCGGGTAAACAACGAAGCCGAAGATGAGGATCGCAGCAACGTAAACGACAAACAGCTTAAACACCACCATTAGCGCGCCAAAACCGAAGGTGCCGACCGCTTCTGCCATCAAACCAAATACGCCGATAGGTGCGATGATCATGACTTTGTTAATCATCCAAACCATAGCGTCAACGATACAGTTTACACCGTTGATAATCGGTTCACGGCGTTCTTTCGCTTGCTTTGAAATCGCAATACCAAAGAACATACAGAACACGAGAATTTGCAGAATATTGGCTTCATTCAGTGATTGGAAAACGTTGGTTGGGATCATACCAGTAATGGTTGCCCAGAAAGTAGGTAGTTCACCTTTTGAAGCGTATTCCGCCGAGAACATGCCTTCCACGCCAGAGACGTCAATGCCCATGCCCGGTTGGAAAACTTCGCCCATAATGAGCGCAAGTGCCACGGCAAGCGCCGAGGTCAAACCGAAGTAACCGAGTGTGGTTAGGCCAACTTTACCTGCTGACTGGCTATTTCCTAGACCGGCTGCACCAGATATTAGTGCCACGGCAACGAGTGGAATAACCAGCATTTTGATCAGGCTGATAAAAATGGCGCCTAAAGGAGCGAATAGGGTCGCGTCGCTACCCATCATGGCACCCACGGCAGTACCGACGATCATAGCAATGACGACTTGAACGCCAATGTTGCTTAGTAAACTCTTTTCTTTTAACACTTCCATAACCTCTGTGCTAATTAATTTTAAATTCCTAGAATTACAAACCATCAATGCGATCTGTAATGGATGATAATTCTGCCTAGCTTTGTACACGTAATTTTTACAATTGGCAATATCAAGCAAGTAGGAATGGGGTTATTAATCGCGCTTTTATTGACGAGTGCTAATTTTTTACTCAGTAGCAAACGGTTGCTATTGAGCTGAGTGATGATTTAGGCGCGTCTAATTTACAGTTTTCCTGGTAGCGTTTAGGAGCAAAAGACGGGTTAGATGTTAAAAAAGAGATCAGCTTAATAGGGTAAATAAGAAGCTGATCTCATAGAGGGATCGATAGCGAACCGGTTACTTTTGTGTTGCAGCCTTCATGGATGAAACAAAATTTGCGAGTTGGTTTAACATTTTCGCAGGGTCGTCTAGGTTCTCTTCGATGATTTTTACGACAGCAGAGCCAGAAATTGCTCCCGCGGCACCTGACTCGAGTGCTTGTTTGACCTGTTCGGGTTGAGAAATACCAAAACCGAGCAGCGCAGGGGGTGCGTCGAACTGAATCAGTTTATCCAGCATGTCACTCACTGGCATGTTGGCTTTTGTTTCAGCGCCTGTTACGCCAGCGCGTGACAGCAGGTAAGTGTAGCCCTGACCAAGCTGCGCAACTTGCTTCAATGTATCGTCACTGGCGGTAGGCGGAGCGATAAAAATCGGTTCAATACCAAATTTCTCGGCAGCCGCGACAAAATCACCACTTTCATTGGTCGGTACATCTGCAATGAGGACAGAGTCGATCCCAGCTTCTGAACAGCGCTGGTAGAAAGACTCAATACCGCGTGCGTACACCAAGTTGGCATACATCAGCAACCCAATCGGTAACTGCGGATACTTGTCGCGAATCTTAGCGATGTGTTGAAAACAGATATCGGGCGTGGCGCCAGCGTCTAATGCGCGAATGTTCGCCCCTTGAATGGTGGGGCCGTCGGCGAGAGGATCAGAAAATGGAATGCCGAGTTCAAGCGCATCGGCACCGGACTCAACTAAGGTTTCCATAATTTGATATGACAAATCAGGGTTGGGGTCACAGACCGTCACAAAGGGAACAAATGCACCTTGGTTGGTCTCATTGAGACGCGCAAACATCTTCTCATAACGACTCATTAGATCACTCCTTTTTCTTCTAAGATGGCATGTACGGTGAAGATGTCTTTGTCACCACGGCCTGAGAGGTTGACCACCAATAATTGTTCTTTCTCAGGGTTCTCACGAGCCATACGCAGTGCGTGTGCCAGCGCATGAGAGGATTCGAGCGCAGGGATAATGCCTTCGCTGCGTGCGAGTTCTTGGAATGCTTCAAGCGCTTCATCATCGGTGACATTGTCGTATTCAGCACGACCAATTGCATTTAAGTGGGCATGCTGAGGACCAACCGATGGGAAATCAAGGCCAGCGGAAACCGAGTAAGATTCTTCAACTTGACCATAAGCATCTTGCATAAGCGGTGCTTTCATGCCAAAGAAAATCCCAGTTTTTCCGTGCTTGAGCGGCGCACCATGTTGGTCGGTATCGATACCTTTACCTGCGGGCTCAACGCCAATCAAACGTACGCTCTCTTCTTCAATAAAGTCAGCAAACATCCCAATCGCGTTAGAGCCGCCACCGACGCAGGCAATCACAGCGTCAGGTAGACGACCTTCTCGGGCTAGGATTTGGTTCTTGGTCTCTTCCCCAATCATACGTTGAAACTCACGCACTATGGTTGGGAAAGGGTGAGGGCCGGCTGCTGTTCCGAGCAGGTAGTGAGCTTCTTCATAACTTGCTGACCAGTCGCGAAGTGCTTCGTTACACGCATCCTTTAGCGTGGCCGAACCCGAATGAACTGGGATAACTTCTGCGCCCATTAGCTTCATCCGAAATACGTTCGGGCTCTGACGTTCTACATCTTTCGCGCCCATGTAAACTCGGCATTTTAAGCCGAGCAGTGCACAGGCGAGTGCGGTGGCGACGCCGTGCTGGCCTGCACCTGTTTCAGCGATGATTTCCTCTTTACCCATACGTTTGGCGAGGAGCGCTTGGCCCAGTACCTGGTTGGTTTTGTGCGCGCCGCCATGAAGCAAGTCTTCGCGTTTAAGGTACAACTTAGTTTTGGTGCCCTTAGTCAGGTTGCGAGTGAGCGTTAGTGCTGTAGGACGACCCGCATACTCTTGCAGCAATGACATGAATTCGCTGCGAAATTCTGAGTCTTGTTGCGCGTCTATAAACGCTTGCTCTAACTGTTCAAGCGCAGGGACGAGGATTTGCGGAACATATTGTCCGCCGTATTCGCCAAAATAGGCGTCGAGTTTTGCCATGATTTGATTCCCTTTAATTTGAGTCAGCGCAGTTACACCACACCGACGAAATAGTTTAGTAGTCGCGAATAGCGTGAAACGCTTGGTTGAGCTTGTCGGCATCTTTTCTGCCAGGCGCACTTTCTACGCCTGAGTTGAGATCGAGTCCAAGGCAACCTTGTTGTGCCGCTTTTTGCGCATTGAACGGCGTAATGCCTCCGGCGAGCATCACTTTGGATGGATCGCCAATCAGTGACCAGTCAAACACCAACCCCGTTCCGCCGACTTGGGTACCCACTTTGGTATCCAATAGATGGCGGTTGACGTGTTGAGCGAGCAGTTCTGGCGCATGGTCACTAACGCCATAAGCTTTCCAAATCTCAATCGATGCTGGAAGCGCAGAGCGAAGTTGGTCAACGTAGGCTTGATCTTCTGAACCGTGTAGTTGCACCGCAGCTAAGCCAAGCTCGTTTACGGTGTCAACAATGACCTTAAGTGGCTGATTTTGAAATACACCCACATACTTAAGTGGTGCGCCGCTCATGGTGAGTCTTGCGGCTTCTCGTTCTACGTAACGCGGTGACTGGGTGACAAAAATCAACCCGCCAAATACCGCCCCCGATTGGTAGGCTTTGGCGGCATCGTCAGGGTGGGTAAGCCCGCAGACTTTATTGTCACCTAAGGTGACTCTGCGTACTGCTAGCTCAAGATTGTGTTCTGCCATTAACGAGCTGCCAATGAGGAAGCCATCAGCGAACTGCGCAAGATCGCGTACTTGCTGGTGGGTGTAGATACCCGATTCGGAGATGATGACTGCGTCAGGTGCACGCTCGCGCAGCAATGGCGCCAATGCTTTGGTGCGATTGAGGTCGGTTGAAAGATCGCGTAAGTTTCGGTTGTTGATCCCAATCACCTTGGCACCCAAACTTACCGCACGCTCAAGCTCTTGCTCATTGCTAACTTCTGTTAACACGCCCATCTCTAGTGAGTGAGCTACTTGGGCAAGCGCTTGATACTGCTCATCATCGAGCACAGAAAGCATCAATAAGATGGCGTCGGCATGGTAGTGGCGCGCCAGGTAGACCTGATAAGTATCCACCATGAAGTCTTTGCACAAGATGGGTTGGCGAGTTTGCTGCTTAACTTGAGCAATAAAATCGAAACTGCCTTGAAAGTACTTCTCGTCGGTGAGAACCGAAATCGCATCAGCGTGTTGATTGTAGACCGAGGCGATATAGTCGAGATCAAAATCATCACGAATCAGTCCCTTAGACGGGGAAGCTTTTTTACACTCGGTAATAAAAACGGTGTTCGTCTGGCGCAGCGCTTGATAAAAGTTACGCTCAGCTGCTACCAGCGATGATTGGAATGTCTCTAGAGGTTGGCTCTGCTTGCGCTCGGCGACCCATTGATATTTGTCGCGCACGATCTTGGCAAGGACTTCGGCCATCTGCGCTTCCTGCAAAGAAACGTGTTCGGACAGTTTTTCTTTTAACTGAGTCATGTTGACTACCTTATCTATGTGAGCGCTAAGCATGGGCGGCTAATTGTTGGACGAGCTGATACGCTTTGCCCGAATTCATCGCCTCTATGGCTTGCTGAGTGTTAGCTTTGAGGTCTTCATGGCCAAATAGGCGCATTAGCAGCGCAACGTTGACCGCTACGGCGCCCAGCTGTGCATCGGTGCCTTTACCCGTCAGAATATTGGTGATGATGGCTTTGTTCTCTTCAGGAGAGCCGCCTTTAATCGCTTCCAGTGGGTGTGTCGCTACTCCGAAATCGTCAGGGGTAAGGGTGTACTCGTGGATGTTACCTTGCTTGATTTCAGCGACCGTCGTTTCGCCGTGAATGGCGACTTCGTCTAAGCCACTTCCGTGAACGACCGCAGCGCGCTTCATTCCCATCTGTAACATGGTTTCGGCAATAGGGCGAACCAATTCTTTGCTGTAAACGCCCATCAACTCGATGTTGGGTTTGGCTGGGTTAATCAGTGGGCCCAAAATATTGAAGATGGTACGTGTTTTCATGGTTTGGCGTACAGGCATCGCGTGTTTGACGCCGAGGTGGTACTGCGGGGCAAACAGGAAAGCGACGCCGAGTTTGTCGACGGCTGAGCGGGTGTCTTCGGCGCTCATTGCTAGGTTAATGCCAAACGAGTCAAGAAGGTCTGAGCTGCCTGATTTACTGGATACACTACGGTTGCCGTGTTTCGCTACTTTGAGTCCACACGCCGCAGCGACAAACGCAGCGGTGGTAGAAATATTGATTGTGTCGTGACCGTCTCCGCCTGTACCCACAATGTCAGCGAAATCGTAGTCTGGGCGAGGAAACGGCTTGGCATTGGCAAGCAGTGCTTTGGCCGCGCCGGCGATTTCTTGTGGCGTTTCGCCTTTGATTTTTAGGGCCGTGAGTGCCGACGCCATCAAAATTGGGTCTAGTTCACCGCGAATAATGGTGTCAAAAAGTTGCTGACTTTCGTCTTGAGTCAATGACGCTTGGTTGTATAGTTTATTAATAATCTGTTCCATGACACGAATCCTTATTGTGGTTGGGTCTCAAGCGCCCATTCGATAGCGTTGGCGAGTAGGGTGGCACCATAGGTAGTCATGATCGACTCTGGATGAAACTGAAAACCACAGACCCGATCTTGCTCTTGCACGACAGACATGACCAAACCATCGACTTCGGCAGTGACCGTCAACGACTCTGGCACTTTGGTTGCGACCAGTGAGTGATAACGAGCAATCGCTAGCGGAGAAGGTAAGTTGGCGTAAGTGGGATGACATTGATGAGCCATCATCGATACTTTGCCATGAATGATGTCGCCAGCGCCGGCGACAGTACCGCCATAGGCTTCAACAATGGCTTGGTGGCCGAGGCAAATACCAATCATTGGTACTTTACCGCGCAGGCGAGCGATAATTTCGGGCATAGAGCCCGCTTGGGAAGGTGCACCTGGGCCTGGTGACAATAGCACAACAGGGTTGTCTAGCCGCTTGACCACCGCTTCAATTTTCTCAGCAGCAATGCTGTTGCGATAAATCGTAACCTGATGACCTAAAGAGCGAAACTGGTCAACGAGGTTGTAAGTAAATGAATCAAAATTGTCGATAAAGATAATGTTGGCCATCTCTGCATTACTCCTTGTGCGCGGCTTGAATCGCAGAGATGACGGCTTGCGCTTTTCCGCGGGTTTCATCGGCTTCTGCTTGAGGGTCTGAATCAAATACTACACCCGCGCCAGCTTGGACTTGGGCAATGCCGTTTTCTACATACGCAGAGCGAATGACGATACAGGTATCGAGTGTACCTTCTCCGGTCAAGTAACCGACCGCGCCGCCATAGCTGCCTCGGCGCGCCCCTTCGACATCACGAATGAGCTGCATAGCGCGAATTTTTGGCGCGCCAGTTAACGTACCCATATTCATACACGCTTGATAGGCATGCAGCGCATCTAAGTCACAACGCAGTTGACCAACCACGCGCGAGACCAAGTGCATCACATGGCTGTAGCGGTCTACTTTAAGTAAGTCAGCGACATGACGAGTGCCTGGCTCAGAGATACGGGCGACGTCGTTGCGCGCTAAATCAACCAGCATCATGTGTTCGGCGTTCTCTTTTTTATCACTGCGCAGCTCGAGTTCGATACGGCTGTCTAAGTCGAAATCGATGTCACCGTTGGCACTTTTACCTCGGCGACGAGTGCCAGCGATCGGATAAATTTCGACTTGGTTGGTGTGTGTTTCGTATTTCAGGGCACTTTCTGGCGATGCGCCAAATAAGGTGAATAGCTCATCTTGCATGTAGAACATATAAGGGCTCGGGTTACTGCGTTTGAGCTCTCTGTAGGCCGCTAGCGGGGAAGGGCAAGCTAAGGTGAAGCGTCGCGATGGGACGACTTGGAACACATCGCCGTTAACCACATAGTGCTTTAAGTCACGTACGATTTGACAGAAGTCTTGGTCAGACACACTGGGTGTCACGCTCATATCGGCCGAGGAGACTGCGTTGGGTACCGTTTTAAGCTGTGCACACTGGCGACGAATGTCATCAACACGCGCTTGTAAACGTGTCAGTTGTGAAGTGTCTGTAAACGCGGTGGCTTGCAGTTCACAGGTTTGAGTTTGATGATCAACAACTAATAGTGTCTCTGCCACGTAAAAGACGTAGTCTGGACATTGATTGCTCACCTCAGCGTCGCCTAGCGGCTCAAAATTTGCGACCAAGTCGTAAGCGAAAAGGCCGCCGATGAAAACGGCGTGCTTGTGCAGGCCTTGAAGATCAAAACTGTGCTGGATCAGGCGCAGCGCATCGAAGGAAGATGCTTCGCGTAGTCGTGAGTCTTCATCTAGACTATCGCAAGGCGCGCTAAAGCAAAGTGCGAGCGCCGAGCCGTCAAAAGTACGCTGAACTGAAGAATCAATGTTAAGGTTGATGTGGCGTAGCAAGTTGCGCCCGTTATCGGTGAGTGCTGTCATAGTCACCGTGTGTTGCTGACAAACAATACGCACCGCCGAGTCAACAATCAGTAAACTTTTTAAGTCTTGTTTTGAATCGATTTCGGCTGATTCTAGGAGCAAGCTATCGGTTTTATTTTCACACAATGTATGAAACAGCTGGGTCGGATCTTGCGCGTAAGGCGCGTCGGTTCTTAGCAACTCAACTTTACCTAGAGTTTTGATTTCAATGGCCTTGTTCACAAGACCTCCTTGTAAATATCGTTGTTCTTCCTGATTAACCCATACTCGCATAAAGCGTTGATTCTCCCAAGCGGGTTTTGGTCAAAATTGATCAATGTTTCGTCAACGGGGTGTGAGGAAGCTTGCAAAACAAAAAAGCCCGCTTGAGCAGCGGGCTTTTAAACATGATTTAGTAATTAAAAGTACACGTTTGCCCACCAAGAACTAGTCCAAGTGCGCCACCAAGCAAGATCGGTTGTTGCATGATTTAAGTCATGTCCAACAACTTTTGCTTTATGCATTTGGTTAATGTCTTGTAACATAGTGAGCCTTACATTCAAGTACTTCGTATTTGTGTACTAGTTAACTAGTGCAGGGGTAAAAAGTCAACTAAAAAATAGTAATTATGCGAATTGATTTACACAGCCACACTACAGCTTCTGATGGCCGACTCTCCCCAGAAGCACTGATTGATAGAGCGCTGAGCTTTAAGCTAGAGGTGTTGGCGATCACCGACCATGATACTGTCGATGGGTTACCCCGGGCGCATCAATATATTCGCGACAATCAACTGCCGATCATCTTGGTCAATGGCATTGAAATTTCGACCGTATGGCAGAATAAAGATATCCATATTGTGGGATTGAATGTCGACCCCAACGCGCCTGCGCTAAATCAATTGATTGAGCAGCAGAAACAGCATCGCGTCTCGCGCGCTGAGCTCATCGCCCATCGGCTACAAAAAGCGACTCGTGAAGGGGTGCTGGATGAGGTAAAGCAAATGGCTGGTGACGCCCCTATTACTCGGGCACATTTTGCCAAATGGTTGGTCGATAATGGGTATGCCAAAACCATGCAGCAAGTATTCAAAAAGTACCTTACCCGCAATAACCCGGGCTACGTCCCCCCTACATGGTGTTCGATTGGCGATGCCATTAGCGCGATTCATGCGGCAGGTGGACAGGCGGTGTTGGCCCATCCCGGGCGTTATGACCTAACGGCAAAATGGATTAAGCGCTTGTTGAGTGCATTTGCAGACGCTGGAGGGGACGCGATGGAAGTTGCGCAGCCTCAGCAAGGGCAACAAGAAAGGCGCAACTTGGCAGATTATGCTATACAATACAAACTATTAGCCTCTCAGGGCAGTGACTTTCATTATCCGTCACCTTGGATGGAGCTAGGAAGAAATTTATGGCTACCCGCCGGTGTCGAACCTGTATGGAAAGATTGGGGTATTGAGCCTTTTAGATCGGATTCCATCAATACCAATTAACTATAGAGTCGTGAGACTCGATAATGAGGAATGACAATGAGCCAGTTTTTTTACGTTCACCCAGAAAACCCACAGGCTCGCTTGATCAATCAGGCAGTAGCAATCATTCGTAACGGTGGGGTTGTCGTTTATCCTACCGACTCAGGCTACGCCCTTGGTTGTCAGCTTGAAAACAAACAAGCGTTAGACCGCATCTGTCAGATTCGTCGACTTGACGATAAACACAACTTTACTCTGTTATGTCGTGATCTCTCGGAGCTTTCTCTCTATGCGCGCGTCGACAACGTGGCGTTTCGTTTACTAAAAAACAATACACCTGGGCCTTATACCTTTATTTTTAAAGGGACCAAAGAGGTGCCACGCCGTTTAATGAACAGTAAGCGCAAAACCATCGGTATTCGTGTCCCTGACAATCGCATTGCCCTTGACCTTCTTGAGGCACTGGGCGAACCATTGATGTCGACCTCACTGATTTTGCCAGGCAATCAAGTTACTGAATCTGACCCAGAAGATATTCGTGACAAACTCGAGCATGCAGTGGACTGCATTCTCAATGGTGGCTTTCTTGGAGAGCAACCCACCACCGTGGTGGATTTCAGTGACGGTGAGCCTGTTATCGCTCGCGTAGGTCAAGGGGATCCCGCCCCATTCGAATAGGCGAAAGTTCGTGATTTTCTCCACACTTTTTGCGATAATGTGCGGCCGCGATTTTGGGTCGCACTTGTTTATTCGACGTCTGAGAAGACGACACATAGGTAGATAAATGAACGAAAAACTTCAAAAAGTATTGGCTCGAGCTGGCCATGGCTCTCGACGCGAACTAGAGGCTTTGATTAAAGCTGGTCGCGTGAGTGTTAACGGTATCGTGGCTAAACTTGGTGAACGACTAGAAGACGAAAATGCAGTGGTACGTATCGATGGTCATGTGGTTTCTGCCAAAGCGCAGGAAGAGGTGATCTGTCGAGTACTGGCGTACTACAAACCGGAAGGTGAACTGTGTACTCGTCATGACCCAGAAGGACGTCGAACTGTATTCGACCGTCTGCCTAAGATTCGAGGCTCTCGCTGGATTTCAGTTGGTCGTCTGGATGCTAACACATCTGGCTTATTGCTGTTTACGACCGACGGTGAGCTGGCGAACCGACTCATGCATCCAAGTCGTCAGGTGGAGCGTGAGTATCTGGTACGCGTATTTGGCGAAGTGACGGAACAAAAGGTCAAAAACTTAGTTCGCGGTGTTGAACTCGAAGACGGCATGGCCCGTTTTGAAGACGTTGTTTATGCGGGTGGCGATGGTATGAACCATACCTTCTATGTGGCCATCAATGAAGGCCGTAACCGTGAAGTTCGTCGTCTGTGGGAATCGCAAGATACCACGGTAAGCCGATTGAAACGTGTTCGCTACGGTGACATCTATCTAGATAAGAAACTGCCACGAGGCGGCTGGATGGAACTGACCCTGAAAGAAGTCAACTATCTGCGAGAATTAGTTGAGTTGCGTCCCGAAAAACAGACGTTGCTAGACGAGAACAAAGCGAACTCATCACGCAAGCGTGAGCGTTCACGTAGCCAAAAGATCCGCCGTGCGGTGAAGCGTCATGAAGAACGAGTGAGCAGCGGTGGTGGCCGCAGCAACAACCCTTCGCGCCGTAAGCCGAAAAAGAGTGCAGGCCAGCAAAATTCGAGAAACAATCAGCGATAAGTGTTGAACGTGAACATACTTCAAAAAGCAGCGATTTAGTCGCTGCTTTTTTTGTACTTTTTGATCGAGTAGACTCATCTTTGCGCAAGAAGATATATGCTATGGCACAAAGCGTAAAAAA
Source organism: Vibrio sp. JPW-9-11-11 (assembly GCF_013369335.1). Classification (GTDB taxonomy): domain Bacteria; phylum Pseudomonadota; class Gammaproteobacteria; order Enterobacterales; family Vibrionaceae; genus Vibrio. The sequence goes on along the minus strand of NZ_SZQJ01000005.1, from coordinate 502,596 downwards.
TGGTCGATACTTTGGTCAGTGACGACAAATTAATCTCAGTTGAGCAGAGGATGCACATGCTGAGTCACTGCATCGTTGACTATTCATCAGTGACAGGTAGGGATACAAGCTTAAATGGCTTTCATTAAGAAAAATATTTGGTTAGCGTTTTACTTTATCACTCTTGTGTGGACACTAGTGTCAGCGGCCGCTGGCTATCTCTCTTATCAAACGACCTACAAAGACGTCACGAGCTCACAAGTCAACCTCACTAAGTTGACCGCGAACGCCTTTGACGCTTCCTTAACGCAATATCGTACCATTCTTGATTTGGTCGGAACCGATTTGCTGCGTTTCGACGTCGAAGCTGACATCGCTCATACCCAGCAACTGCTCGACTCAACAGTTAGCCTAAACGAGTCGATATTAGCGGTAGAACTTTATCATCTTGATGGTCGGCCGATAATCAGTTCCACCTCGGGCAACAAAGCCCGCCTCAATAACCCTCTATATCGCCCTCAGACTCGAGAAAGCTTTCAACAAACACTCAAAACGAACAAAACGGTCATCGGACGGACTTACTATAAGAGTACGCTCGGTGAGCTCATTATCCCGTTTCGTAAACAGATGTATGGCCAAGACGGCAACGCTAAGTTTGTCTTATCGATTCTGGTTTCATTGAAGAAAGGCTTTGATTACTTCTACGCATACCGAGATCAAGGTGTCGGCAGTGATTTTGATATTTATCTTTATCGTGAAGAAGACAGATACTATCAGATTGCCCCCAAAGATAAGATCTACCAAGCGAACAGTTATCGCCATCAATTGCGTCAGTCTGAAGTTGACCTGAGTGTTGCGCGGCTTGAACGAAAATCTGGCCTGGATTATGAGCAGATTAAATCGAACAGTCAGGTCGTTGTTAACCAGCTAGAAAACGTCGAGCGTAAAACAATCGGGGCGGCGACCTACGTTGATAACGATAAGCTTTGGGTGGTCAGTGAAATCAAAAAGAGTCGAGTGACGGAGAGTTTCTTGGCTAAGCTGCCGGTAATTATTGGTTTATACATTGTTGCGATAAGCGTGATGTTCTTTCTGTTTCGCAGCATCGCCAACAACGAAAGGCGTAAGCAGCAAGAACTGAGTTATCAAGCTAATCACGATTATCTGACGGGGATAGAAAACCGATTCTGTTTCGAGCACCACCTCAGTCAATTGGATCGCAGCAGAAGTTTCAGTTTAGTGCTTCTTAATGTTGATAGCTTTAAGTTGGTCAACGATAACTTTGGTAATCACGCTGGTGATGTGGTGTTGAAACGCATTGCCGAACGTTTGCACCAGTGTGTGGGCAAGCGCTGTCGACTGTTTCGCTCTGGTGGCGACGAGTTCACTATAGTGACACATTTGACAGAGCCACAAGCGCTAACAGAGCTCTGCCAAGATGCAAGTGAAGCGTTCAATGAGCCGTTTTCTTATCGAGGCGCTGAGATTTCACTTGAATGCACCATCAGTGTTGCGACCAGTGAGGAGTGCAATAGGGATATCGAGTCTGTGAAACGAAATGTGGGCTTAGCGATGCACTATGCCAAGCAGACACGGAGTAAACTGACGTTTTATCAAGCCCGCTTCTTAGAGCAGTACCTCGAACAGCACCGGATAGAACTTGAACTCAAACAGGCGATTCAGCGAGGTGAGCTCTCTATGGCCTACCAGCCACAAATCAATACCCAAGGTGAGCTAAAGGGAGTAGAAGCGCTGGTACGCTGGCACAATGCCGACTTGGGCTTTGTACCTCCTGACAAATTCATACACGTTGCAGAAAACTGTGGTTACATGCCCGTTTTAGGCGATTTTATTTTGACTCAGACGTTAGCCGATATGGCTCAATTTAAAACACACACTGGAATGAAGTTGGACGTCGCAATCAATGTGTCAGTCAAACAGCTACAGGATTATGACTTTGTCGAAACGGTGAAATCTGAACTCAGTCGCCACCAGTTCGACCCGCACAACCTGATTTTGGAAGTGACTGAGAGTGTGTTTGCTGAAGATGTCGACAACTTAGTTATGCTGCTAGATGACCTCAAAAAACATGCTATTCGTATCTCTTTGGATGACTTTGGTACCGGCTATTCGTCGTTGAGCTTGCTTAAGCACTTACCGATTTGTGAAGTAAAGATCGACAAAAGTTTTGTTTCGGACATGTTGAGCAGTGATAAGTCGTACTCAATGTTAGCTGGTGTGATCAGCCTAGCGAAGCGACTCAACATGAAAACGGTCGCTGAAGGTGTCGAGTCGGCCGAAGAAGTGGCGGTGTTGCGTCAATTAGGTTGTGACATGTTTCAAGGCTACCATTTTGCAAAACCTATGAGTCTTGATGACTTATATGAGTTCGTTGAACAAAGAACCCAAGCATGACGTCGGCAACTTGGTGGGTTGCCGACGTCTTTGGGTTAAAGGGTCTGCGTTAGTTGGAAGTAGCGCCCTTGCTTATCAAGCAGCGTTTGATGACTGCCGTGTTCGACCACTTGACCTTGCTCGATAAGACAAATGGTGTCCATCTTATCGAGGTTCACTAGGCGGTGAGTAATAAAAATGACCGTTTTACCAGTAAAGTGCTGGTCAAACAGCGCAATTACTTGCTGTTCCGTCTGTTTATCTAGCCCTTCGGTTGGTTCGTCTAGCAGCAGAATTGGGGCGTTATGCAGCAGAGCACGGGCAATACCGATGCGTCGCTTCTCACCACCAGAGAGTTGTCGCCCCCCATCGCCAAGCCAAGCATCAAGCCCATTGTCTTCAGCAAGTTTAGCCAAGCCTACTTTGTCCAACATCTCTACCAGTGTCTGGTCGGTTGCTTGTGGTTGCGCCATAAGTAAATTATCGCGCAGAGTACCATTAAGAATATCGACACGTTGGCTGACCACACTGATCGCGCGGCGAAGCTGCGATTCGCTCCATTGCTGCAAAGGCTTGCCCGCTATCTGAATTTGGCCTTGTTCGACATCCCAGTAACGGTTGAGTAGCTGGATTAAGGTGGACTTACCCGAGCCTGTCTGACCAACGATGGCGATGCGGTGCTGGGCGGGAATATGCAAATCGACATTATTGACAGCAGCAGTCGCACTTCCTGGATAGCGAAATGAGACGGACTGATAGTCAATCGCGTAGTGGTTATCGTGTACCAGCTTGTGTTGCGGGAAAATCACGTCGGGCTCAGAAAGAATGATCTCGTTGAGTCGGCGCGCAGAGGTCAGCGTTTGACCTAGATGTTGGAATGCGCCTGCGATAGGCATGAGTAACTCTACGCTCGCCATAGTCGCAAATGCCACCAGTGCGATCATAGGATCGGGCGCGTTACCTCCAACGCCGTCTGCGGCAATCCATAACATTAAGACTAAGGTCCACCCATTCGCCAGCAGCAATAGCGCTTGCGCTAAGCCAGAGAAGTGAGCATTAAAAAATTGGTTTTTGAGCAGTTGATGTTGAGCATCCAAGATTACGTCACGATAGCGTTTCTCCGCGCCAAATAGAGTCAGTTCACTGTAACCTTGCAACCAATCCAACGTCGCAATGCGAAGCTGCGCCTTGTTGTGAGTGAGATCTTGCCCGTTGTTTCTACCCAGCTTGTAAAACACCATCGGCCATGTAATAAGTAGGGCCAATAACACGGCGCCTAGTATCAGACCTAGTTGAACATCAAACCAACATACTAATGCCGTTAACCCTATGATGCCGAGCGTCCCGACAACCATTGGACTCACTAAGCGTAAGTACACATGGTCCATCGCATCGATATCCGCCACCAAACGGTTGAGTAGGTCGGCATCGCGCAGGTTAGACACTCGTCCAGGGATCAAGGGGGCAAGCTTTGCAAAAAAGAAGGTACGCAAGTCGGTGAGAAGCTTAAAGGTTGCGTTGTGGCTGACGACGCGTTCACCCCAACGACCCGCGGTGCGGCTCATGGCAAAACCTCGCACAAACGCACCGGGCAACATATAGTTAAAAGTTTCACGAGCGATGGATAAACCCGCCACTGCGGCGGCGGATAAAAACCACCCAGACAGGGTGAGGAGGCCTATCGATGCCGCAACAGTGAGAAACGCAAGTAGCATACCGAGCGATAGGCCAAACCAATGCTTTTTGTACAGTTTTAAGTAGGGAAGTAGGTCACGCATCAAGATTCCCCTTGTTCTCTTGGTTGATGGCCTGGTTTGACGCCAGCATATGTTGAAACAGTCCCTGCTGTTGGGCCAGTGACTCAAATGAGCCTTGCTGGACCAGCTGTCCCGCTTGCATAACAAGAATTTGATTGACCGTTTTAAGCGGTGAAAGCTGATGGGTTACCATCAGTGCGGTTTTATTCGCTATCTGTTTGTTTAATCCTTGCATTACCAGTTGTTCACTACGGGCATCTAAACTGGCCGTCGGCTCATCGAGAAGCCAGAACTGACCTTCTTGAATCATCGCTCGCGCGAGGGCGAGACGCTGTGCTTGTCCAACTGAAAGGCCTCCAGAGCGGTCGCTGATCGCGTAGTCTAGGCCGTGCTGATTGACAAACTCAGCAGCAAATGATTCTTCCAGCACTTGGTGAATCCGCTCATCCTCTACGCCTGGTTTGCCAAGCGCGACATTGTCTCGGATAGTGCCGTGCAGCAGTAGAGGGTTTTGTCCCACCCAACTGATATGGCTACGCCAATGGTTGAGGTCGAGTTCGCGCCTTTCAACTCCATTGATCGTGAGCGATCCTTGGTAGGGAAGAAATCCCAGTAATGCATTGATAAGGCTGGTTTTCCCAGCGCCGCTAGGCCCAACTAAAGCAGTTGTTTCACTGGGGTGAAGAGTAAAACTAATCGGACCCACCAAGGATGTGCCCTCAGGTGATAAAACGACGAGATCTTGGGCTTCGATTCGCACCGATGACTCACAAGGCAATGGCGTTTGACCGCTGCGAACCGTGGCGACGTCAGTCTCAAGGAAATCAACGATACTCTCAGCCGCGCCGACAGCTTGCTGTTTGGCGTGGTAAAAGGTACCAAGGTCTCGAAGCGGTTGATAAAACTCAGGAGCCAACACCAAGATAAACAAACCAGAAAATAGTGTAACGCCCACACCATAGTCACCAAAGTTCAGTTCGCCGATAAAGGCAAAGCCAAAATAGACAGCGGTAAGCGCAATGGATATTGAAGTAAAGAACTCAAGAACGGCAGAAGAGAGGAACGCTATTTTGAGCACATCCATCGTACGGGTACGAAACACTTCTGACGCCCCGCGCATCACCTCGGTTTCGGCCTGAGTACGGTCGAACAGTCGAATGGTGGTCATGGATTGTAGTCGGTCATAAAAATGGCCAGATAATCGTTGCAGTGCTTTGAAGTTTTTGCGATTCGCGTCTGCGGCTTTCATACCCACTAAGGCCATAAATAGTGGGACTAATGGCGCCGTGAGTAAGAAGATAAGTCCTGCAGCCCAGTTTATCGGGAACACGACAATGAGGATCACGAAAGGGATCAGCACTGATAACGACATTTGTGGCAGATAGCGGGCAAAAAAGTCCTGCATGTCTTCAACTTGCTCAAGCAGTAATGCTGCCCAAGCACCGGCAGGTTTGCCTTTGATAAAAGCGGGGCCTAGCTCTCGCAACTTATCTAATATCAACTGACGAACATAAACTCGAATTTGTTCACCACAGCGATAGCCGGCTATCTCACGTCCCCAAGAGCATAAAGCACGCAGCGCGATCACGACGGCTAAGCCGATAAAGTGCATGGTCAGTTGCGATTTGTCGACATGTTCAATGATCAACTGGTGCAAGATAGTGGCGAGCAAAGCGGCTTGCGCCAGAAGAAAGAGGCTAGAGAGTACACCGAGGCTCACTGCGACCATAAGCCAGCGCTTGGCGAGCTTACTTTGCTGCTTGAGCCATACGTTCAAGCTGCGTTGTTTCTTTTTGTCCATCGTGAAGGCTTAATGAGAATTATTATTACGAATTTGAGTCGGGCATTATACAAAAGAAAGCCCCACGGGAATACCGTAGGGCTGTAAGGATTTGAGCTAAAAGTGGAAAATATTATTTAGCGTCTGCTAGGGCGTCTAGATAACGCTCTGCATCCAGCGCCGCCATACAGCCAGTGCCCGCAGAGGTAATCGCTTGGCGGTAGTTGTGGTCCATCACATCGCCTGCTGCGAAAACACCTGGCACACTGGTTTGAGTCGCGTTGCCTTCTAAGCCTGATTGAACAATGATGTAGCCATCTTTCATCTCTAGTTGGCCTTCAAACATTGAGGTATTAGGTTGGTGACCGATGGCGATAAAGGCACCCATAACATCGACTTGTTCAATCGACTCTGATTTGGTGTCTTTAATACGTACGCCAGTTACCCCCATATCGTCGCCAACCACTTCTTCGAGTGTCCGGTCGGTGTGCAAAACGATATTGCCGCTTTCCACTTTGTCCATTAGACGTTTAACCAAAATCTTCTCGGCGCGGAAGCTATCGCGGCGGTGGATAAGGTGAACCTCTGAGGCGATATTGGATAAATACAGCGCTTCTTCAACGGCGGTATTGCCGCCACCAACAACGGCGACTTTTTGATTGCGGTAGAAAAAACCATCACAGGTCGCACACGCTGAAACGCCGCGACCTTTGAATGCTTCTTCAGACTCTAACCCAAGATACTTAGCCGATGCACCAGTCGAAATAATCAGTGCATCACAGGTGTACTCAGCACTATCGCCAGTCAAACGGAATGGTCGTTGGCTGAAGTCAACCTGATTGATATGGTCGAATAAAATCTCAGTTTCAAAACGTTCAGCATGTTCCTTCATACGGTCCATTAGTGCAGGGCCTGTTAATCCTTCAGGATCACCTGGCCAGTTTTCCACCTCGGTGGTTGTGGTCAATTGACCACCTTGCTGCATCCCAGTGATGAGAACCGGTTTCAAGTTGGCGCGTGCGGCGTAGACTGCAGCGGTATAGCCAGCAGGACCCGAGCCAAGAATTAGAAGGTTGCTATGTTTTACGTCGCTCATTTGTGCTCCATTAGCGATGACGCTTACTGAATGTTTTGTCTCGATTGTAGGGAATATGTAAGGTCTTTGAAAGAGTTAGCCATCGAGAAAGCTGTAATAATTGGTTATAGATTAGAACAGATGAATGAGGTTGTGAGAGTCGCATTTGGTCGTTAACGCGATGAATAATAACGTGATATACCCACCCTATAGTGAAGTTGTCTAATTTATTGGTGTGTCAAAGCTGAGAAGTGGTTTGTTAAACTGATATTTTACTCTATGCTGGTTTTAAATGTTGATTTACGTTTTTTGATAGATTTAGATGCTAAAAAAGGTTGATCTAGCAACATATGTGCGCAGATAATGAATGTGAACAAAGTGTTAATTTATTTATAGGTATGTACACTCATTAAGGAGAAGATGATGTTACATCAACGTGAAACCACTCTGCAGTTAACCAAACTCAGCGACGATGCCATCGCTCAACTTGCCCCGACGTTTACCAAGCTGCCACATACAGAGCATGCCGATGGTCAATATCGCTTGCGTCGTTACTCGGTGGTCGCATTAAAGGATGGCGACGTTATTGATTTAAACAAAAATGAGTTTATGCAGACCGATGATATTAATCGCTTTCAAGGTAATGTGGTACGTCAGTTTGAGCCTATTGAGCAAACAACACTAAACAGCGAAGGTATGCGCGAAATGTGTCAGCTGTTCGCCGCCTCTAATCACCTTGAGGATGGTCACGAAATCGAAATTCATCAAATCCGTATCGCGGCAGTGTATGACGAAACCCAAGTGGCGCCAGAAGGGGTTCACCAAGATGGCTTTGAACACATCGCCTTAGTGGGTATGGGGCGTCACAACATTGAAGGTGGCGACATCATGCTATACAACAGCTTCAATGAAGCACCGTTTTTTAGAAAAGTGCTACAAAGTGGTGAAGTGGCGATGCTTGCCGACAACAAACTGTGGCACAACGCGCAGCCCATTCGCTCTGTAATCGAGGGTGAACAAGGCCACATGGACGTATTTGTACTGACCGCTAAGGATGCCGTGAATGAGCTTCACTCCTAATTTAGCCAGAGCGCAGTTCAGTGCGCTTAGCCAAACACACAACGATTTGCCAGTGGTATTTCTTGATGGCCCTGGAGGCTCGCAAGTCCCGCAATCTGTATTAGATGCGATGCAAGGCTACTTGGGGTACTTTAACTCAAATCTAGGTGGGCACTACTTTTCAAGCCAACATACCACGACGTTAATGAGCCAGGCGCGTGAGCATTGCGCTGCGCTGTTAAACGCCGAGTCGAGCGACAATATCGTATTTGGCGCTAACATGACGTCATTGACTTTCCAATTGAGCCGAGCCATTAGTCGCGATTGGCAAGCAGGCGATGAGGTGATCGTGACCGCGCTTGATCACTATTCGAATGTGTCGAGTTGGCAGCAAGCCGCGCAAGATAGAGGCGCGGTGGTTCACCAAGCGCGAGTCGACGAACGTGATTGCAGTTTAGACATCGACCACCTGTTGTCGTTGTTAAGCCCTAACACTAAGCTGGTGGCGCTCACTTATGCATCGAACACCACAGGATCTGTCGTTGACGTTAAGCGCGTTATTCAAGCTGCGCATCAAGTTGGCGCTATGGTGTATGTTGATGCGGTGCATTATGCCCCTCACCACTTGGTCGATGTACAAGAGCTGGGCTGTGACTTCTTAGCCTGCTCTGCCTATAAGTTTTTTGGACCGCACGTGGGTATTGCCTATGTTGCCCCAAAATGGTTACAGACGTTGCGGCCCTACAAAGTTGAGCCAGCAACCGACACTGGACCAGGACGTTTTGAAACGGGTACGCAGAGTTTTGAAGGCCTTGCAGGCGTTGTCGCTGCGGTAAAATATTTGGCCCAGTGGGGATCGAGTCAAGCCTCGTTACGGGAGCGCTTGGTAGAGTCTTATCGTTACTACAATCAACACGAGTCGGCCATCAGTGAACGCTTCCTATCACGACTGTCTCAGTTAGAAGGCGTGAGCTTGTTTGGTAAAGCGGTTGCGGATGCAGAACAACGCACGCCGACCTTTGCACTAACGTTTGACCACCATTCGCCACAGGATATAGCGAGTCGATTGGGACAGCGTAATATTTGCGTCTGGAATGGGCATTTCTATGCATTGGGCCTGATACGTCAACTCAAGTTGGAGCAATCAGGTGGGGTAGTGCGAGTTGGCTTTATGCACTACAACACTTTAGAAGAAGTCGATATTTTGTTTGACGAGCTGCAAGCCATTTTGGCGCAGTGATGTCAGTCACTTAACTATAAAAAGGACCTCAATTGAGGTCCTTTTTATTTACGCGCTGACTTCCACTTCGTAGGAGGTGAACTTACGAATGTTGATCACTCCAGTATCAAAAATCATGTATTGACCTTTGATCCCTTGGAGTACACCGGTCACTTGAGGGTTTTTGTCAAAGTTATGTGAGGTGATTTTAGTCGGGTGCTGTTCTACCGGGTATTGAATCGATAGCGTGTCAGCGTCGAGCACTTCGATAGCGTCTGGCCCAAACTGCTGCTTGATTTGCTCTACTTTTTCACTCACCAGAGGGAGTAACTCAGCAAAGCGGGCACGTAAATCTATCGGTTCACCATCGCCTTTTAATAACGTGCGCCAGTTGGTTTTGTCGGCAATATGCTTAGCAAGCTCGACTTCAATCAATCCGGAAATATGACGGGTTTTGACCTTAAAAATTGGCAAGCCTTGCGTTGCGCCCTGATCAATCCAACGAGTTGGGATTTGGGTATGGCGGGTGATCCCGACCTTTAAGCTGGATGTGTTAGATAAATAGACATAGTGATCGACCATGCAATTCTCTTCGCCCCACTGCGGCTCGCGGCAAGTGCCTTGATCATAGTGACACGTCTCTGGTTTCATGATGCACATATCACAACTGGCCAGTTTTCGCATACAAACAAAGCAGTGCCCTTGCGAGTAACTCTTTTTAGTCTTCTTCCCACAGGCACTACAAAAAATATTGCCAGTGTGGGTCAGTGTGAGTGACTGACCGATAAATGGGGTTAGGTCGACACTGTGTTCTCCGACTGGGAGTTGATAGATGACCTTAGCATCTAAGGCGGCACGCATTTTACTTAATGTACCTTTAGCGATTACAGACATGACTTTGCTCTTTTGTTGTTCGGTAGATTACCCTTTCGTTGTGTGACCGATTGTAACAACTTTGTTTGCCTGCATCTAAACAAAACAAATCGAGGATAAAGAGAAGCGTGTCTGAGGCCCGTGACAAGACGTCGATGCCCTGCCAAGTATAACTTTATGAGTCATCTCTAATAAATAGCGTCATGAGCAATGGCTAATTGAGCTAAAATGGAACTAACGTCATATAAATTGACACTGCTATATTCAAACTCGTTATTAAGTCGACGGTATTATTTGAGGCAGCGATTGAAAACCATTCATAAGATTATATTTTTACTGGTGCTAGTGACGGTCGTGGTGGTTCAGATTTATTGGCTGCGCGGCGATGGTCGTGTCTATCGGATTGGGCCCGATCAGTTTACATTTCTTGCGACTGATGACCAAGGTCAAGGCGGGGCTAGTTCAGCGGCATTAGCCGAACGCAACGATGGCATGGTGCTCGAGTGTCAGTTGGTAAAAACGGACGCCTATCCATGGCCATATTGCGGTATTTCGATTCAGCTAGGTGCCAGCTTATCTCAAGGCATCAATTTAGAGAAATTCCACACGCTTAGGCTCAATCTCGATTTTGTACGTTTAGACAGCCAGAAAGTCCCAGATCTACGCGTTTATCTGCGTAACTTCAATCCTGCCTACTCAAGCATAGATAATGAGTACACACTAAAATACAACGGCTTAGAGTACACACCGGGTGTTTCTCAAGGCGCGGTTGATATCCCGCTGGCTAATTTACAGGTGTTGACTTGGTGGCTGGCGGATAATGATATTGCTATTGAGCACTCTGCGCCTGAATTTTCCAATGTCAGCAAACTGGAGCTAGCGACAGGATCAGGAGAAAATGTCGGTCATTATCAGTTGACCGTCCACAACATTGAGCTTGTCGGCAACTATATTGAAGGTGAATCACTCCTGCTTGGGTTACTGATCTTCTGGGTATCTTTGGCTTTGGTGTACAGTTCGATAGAGATTCGTCGTAGCCACCAAGTGATCTCTTTGGCGCAGTCTCGTCAGTTGCACTTACGTCGACTCAATCGTGAGCTCCAAGAGCAGAACATCCATTTTGCTGAGCTGGCTAATCGAGACGCGTTAACGGGGGCGATGAATCGTCACTCGATTCGTGAATGGCTTGATGAACACTATCAGGATTCGTCTTCTGGTCAATCTCTTGCGGTTCTCTATCTCGATATTGACCATTTTAAGCGAGTCAATGATGCCTATGGCCATAAAATGGGTGACGACATTCTGAGAGAGTTCACCATGGTGGTACTTAGCGCGTTAGACTCATCACAACGTTTGGTTCGCTGGGGGGGCGAGGAGTTTGTGGTTTTCTGCCCCGAGTTCGATTTACAACGAGCGACACAACTAGCAGAGAAGATTCGTCATCGCATAGAAGCGCATATCTGGGTGCATGGGGACCCGCTCACCACCAGTATTGGTGTCGCCGCAAAAGGCAATGAACGAGTTAATGAGATGCTCACCAGAGCCGACGAGGCGCTCTACCTGGCAAAACGCCGTGGACGCAATCAAGTAGCGATTAGCGCACTTCCTCAGTGATCTCGATAGGCGGCTGCTGCGAATCGGTCATCGGTGCTTCGATGGCGATCGGCTCCTTTGGTCCAAGGAACTTAGGTTTAGCATTGGTTATATAGAGGTCTAGCACCGCTTTTGCGCGAGCAAATACCTCACGTACGCGCACTTTTAACCCAGAGTGACGAGACGGCCCGGGGACAGCGAAGCATTTGGCGTTGATGTGGTGCGAGTTAGCGATAAACAGAGCACGTTCACAGTGAAATTTCTGGGTGATGATCAAGAAGTTATCGGTATCAAAAATTTCTTTGGCTCGAACCACAGAGTCTAGGGTTCGAAAGCCTGCATAATCAAGAAAGATGCGCTCTTCTGGAACGCCAGCGGCTAGTAAGTCGCGTTTCATGGTCCAGGGTTCGTTGTATGAGCGATGAGCGTTGTCCCCGCTTAACAGAAAGTGACTCACTTTACCCTGCTGGTAGAGTGCGATTGCAGCGTCAATACGATGAATATAGTACTCATTGAGTACCTTACCGAGGTACTTGCTGGTACCTAAAACAACTGCGACATTAAACGGCTCGACTTGATCGGCTTGCAAAAAAAGCTGTTGGCGTGCTTGCACCGACACCCAGCGATCGATGGCAAACAGCCCCAAAGCGATAAGTACTAGGGTTGCAGGTAGCCAGAACAAGACTCGACGGAGTCCCTTTTTTAGCCAGGTCTGAGTTTGTGTGTCTCGATGGAATAGTTTTCGCACTAGATTTGACGGTTCCTCTGTGCCCAAAGACCAATAATGATAAAGCAAGACAAAATGATAGAGAACATGATGCCGCTTTCCAACGTACGTAGCGTCTGAGTGAGATGAGGCGTTGCCTTAATAATGATCAAGCCGTAACCAAACGCATTAATCAAGATGAAGGCTAAGGTTCTTAGAACAAAGTTGTAGTTTCTCAGCCATCTGCGCACCATGGCATTGATCTCACTGCCTGCCATGACCAGAAAGCAGGCGATCAGTGCGGTCGAGATTTCATTCAAGTAAGGGTACAAGTAATTACCCAGCGTATTTAAATATTCCATTATTGATTAAACAGTTATCTCAAAACGGTGCAAGGATACCACGAAGCAGTGGCAGGATGTCTAGAGTTGACGAACAACAAAAAACCCAGCGTTGCTGGGTTTTTTTAATGGATTAGAATGCGGTGCGCTTATAGCGGCGGTAAACAGGTTGCCAAAACGAAGCATCGATGGCTTCTTCGAGTGCTTCATCAGGGATCTCAAGAGCCACACCTTGTTCAATCGCCTTTTTGGCCACTGCAAAAGCGATTTTCTTCGATACCGAGTGGATCGCCTCTAAAGGCGGTAACAGTGGGCCTTGACCGTTGATCGCCAATGGTGAACAAGTCGCGAGGGCGCGGCTCGACTCCATGAGCATCTCGTCAGTGACGCGCTTGGCTTGTACCGCCAACACCCCAAGACCAATACCTGGGAAAATATAGCTGTTGTTACATTGGGCGATAGGGTAGGTTTTACCTTCGTGGATAACAGGGTCAAATGGGCTTCCCGTCGCCACCAGTGCCTCTCCGTTAGTCCAACGAAGAATATCGCTCGGTGTTGCCTCGACGCGGCTGGTTGGATTTGACAGCGGGAACACAATCGGGCGCGCACAATGAGTGTGCATCTCTTTGATCACTTCTTCACTGAATAAGCCCGGGGCTCCTGAAACGCCAACCAATACTGTTGGCTTAGCGTTGCGCATCACATCTAACAATGAGAAACCATTGCCTTCAGCTTGCCAATCAGAGGTGTCTTTGTGCTTTTGCACCAGACGTTGTTGGAAATCGAGCAAGTTTGGCATGCCCTCTTGCAGCAAGCCCCAACGGTCAACCATAAACACCTGAGAACGCGCTTGTGCATCACTGATTCCTTCAGAAACCATTTGTGCGATGATGGCTTCTGCGATGCCACAACCAGCAGAGCCAGCGCCTAGGAAAGTCACGCGCTGCTCAGAAAGCTGACTTCCAGCCGCCTGACAAGCGGCAAGCAGTGAGCCGACCGTGACTGCGGCGGTGCCCTGAATATCATCGTTAAAACAACAAACGCGGTCTTTGTAGCGCTCAAGCAGCGGCATCGCATTCTTTTGGGCAAAATCTTCGAACTGAATAAGCGCATCTGGCCAACGGCGCTGCACCGCTTGCATAAATTCTTCTACAAACGCATCGTACTCGGCGCCGGTGATGCGTGGGTGACGCCAGCCCATGTACATTGGATCGGCAAGGCGTTGTGGGTTATTGGTACCTACATCCAAAACGATCGGTAGTGTGTACGCTGGGCTAATTCCTCCACACGCGGTGTATAGGGCCAGCTTACCAATCGGAATACCCATACCACCGATCCCTTGGTCACCAAGGCCGAGAATACGCTCGCCATCTGTCACTACGATAACTTTCACATTATGATTTGACGCGTTATTTAAGATGTCGTCGATTCTGTCGCGATTGGCATAAGAAACAAACAAGCCGCGTCCACGGCGATAGATGTTGGAAAAGTTCTCACACGCCGCGCCGACTGTCGGGGTGTAAATGATCGGCATCATCTCGGAGATGTGATTTTGCACTAGGCGGTAAAACAAGGTTTCGTTGGTATCTTGGATGTTGCGCAGATAGATGTGCTTATCCATATCGCTTTCAAAATTGCGATACTGCATATAAGCGCGTTCTACCTGCTCTTGAATGGTTTCCGTGTTCTCGGGCAGTAGGCCTTCTAGGTTAAAAGAGCGACGCTCTTGCGCAGAGAAAGCACTGCCTTTGTTGAGCAGAGGAGTACTGAGCAAGGCAGGGCCTGCATAGGGGATATAAAGTGGGCGTTTATCGTTATTCATCTCATGCCTATAGTAGGGTTTAGGTCAACAGACCATCGGGAACAGGAACCTAAAAATGATAGGGATTCGTAGTCGCATTGTAAACTGAATATTCCTCCATTTTGCTTAGCATAGAGTATATAATTGACGGTTTTGACACCAACCCTGTTTAGCTTATGTCTTCACTTCCCATCGATACGCTCAAACCTCAATTTGACCAGTTAATTTCCCAACATGATTTAGTGGTGGAAGCCGAAACTGGCTCGGGGAAATCGACTCGGTTACCGCTTTGGGCGGCAGAAAGAGGACGGGTGCTGGTGATTGAACCAAGAAGAATTGCTTGTACATCACTGGCGCAGTTTTTGGCGCAACAAGCGGGAGAGCGTGTAGGGCAGTTTGTTGGTTACGCAATCAAGCTTGAAAGCCACTATGACGAAAAGACACAAGTGGTGTTTGTTACCCCAGGTGTCGCGTTGCGATGGTATGCTGACAACCAATTGGCCGATTTTGATTTTATCGTGGTCGATGAGTTTCATGAACGACGTTGGGATACCGACCTTTTGGTCGCTTTGCTTAATGAACGTGCAGCTCAAAGGCTCATCGTCACTTCGGCAACAATGGAAGGTGAACGGTTGGCGCGTTATCTTGGCGCTAAACGGCTCTGTGCCAGCGGGCGCCAGTTTGACGTGGCGCTATATCATCGCGCTCAAGATGCTAAGCAGTTGCCTGATGTCCGTCACCTCGATGAAAGAATATTGCGCGAGGTCATCGGGTTAGAAAACACCCCAGGTGATATTTTGGTCTTTCTACCGGGACGTAAAGAGATTAATCAATGTGTTAGCCGGCTTTCGAGCTTGGATAATATCGTACCTGTGCCTTTACACGCTTCAGTCTCAGACCAACAAAGAGAGATAGCACTTAAACCGCAAAGCTATAAGAAGGTGGTTCTCGCGACGAATGTTGCGGAAACATCGCTAACTATACCCAATATAAGCGCAGTCATTGATTCAGGTCTCGAGCGCCGCACAGAGCAGCGTAATGGCCGTACAACCTTAAGTCTAAAACACATTTCCAAAGCCAGCGCTAAACAGCGAGCCGGACGTGCCGGACGAGTGATGAGAGGTGAGTGTGTCCGCTTATATGGTGAGTTTGCTGCTCTGACTGATGTGACTCCCCCTGAGATGCACCGCGAGTCGTTAACAGAGGCTATGTTGGCGGCGGCATGTTGTGGGACGGCGCTGACTCAACTGAGCTTTCTCGAAGCTTTACCGGAGAAATCATTAGTCCAGGCAGAGCAGGTATTGCTCACTATGAATGCGATTTCAAGTAACGGGCTTGCGACCGACCACGGTCGACGCCTCTATCCACTTCCCATTGATGCCTTGTATGCCGATTTGGTGACCAGAATGCCGACTCGGCCATTACAAGAGGCAATGTTGGATCTGACCTCTGTACTGGCAACCCCAGCGACCTTATATCGACTCACTGGTGATGAGCAACTGCAAATGCAGTTAGATCAAGAAGAGCCGCTTGGTTGCGATGCTCAACTCGCGATTGGATTAGTGCGCGGCAAAGTCTTTTCTAGGGTCAATGTTGATCAAGAGGTGCTGAGAGAGGCCCGTTTGTTGGCGGAGCAGATGAGACAAGCATTTGAACTGCCAGAGCTGAGTGTTGCGTCGCGATATCAACCCACCCAACTTGGAGAAGCGATCGCTTCTTTGCACCCCGAACTGGTTTTTGTGCGACGCGAGAAACGTCGCGAGGCGTTTGCAAATGGAGAGATGGAAGCGATCCTAACGCGCGATAGCCGGATAAAAACAGCCCAGGAAGCTTTGTTGGTGCTCGATACGCATAGTGTTCCGGGCAGAGGCGTCAAACAAACCATTAATTTAGCAACGGTGACAATCCCCTTGCGCCTTGCATTGCTAGAAGAGATGAATCTAGGGGAGTGGCAGCAAGGTGAAGTCATGGTCCAAGAGGCGCAAACTTTGGTTGAACGTCACCTTGTGTATGCAGGTCGGACAGTGGCGACACGTTACGAAGCAGCGAAAGGGGAGTTGGCGATTCAGCCGATCTTACAAGCGGTTATCGCTGAAGCGGTTTTACCGGGGTTGGCCAAGCGCCGCAGCCAAGAAATCGAACATTGGAAGATTTATCAAGGGCTTGGCTTGGCTGACGCCCCATCTGATGGTTCAACGTTGACGTTTGAAAGCTGGTTCACTGAGCAGCTTTCCATGCTAGGAGTCAATGAGATTGATGAGTTGGCGATGTTCGAAGCCGAAGACTTTCTCTTTGATGGCATTCCTGATTGGCAATACCAAGAGTTTGCCGAGCAGTACCCATTTGAATTGGCATTAGGCGATCTCAACTTAGACGTTGAGTATCAGTTGGACAAAAAGCGCGTTTATGTGGTGTACCGTGATGGGCTACGCAAAGGGTACCCCAAGCGCTGGGAACTACCGAAATGGCAAGGTTGGCGAGTGCAGTACAAGAGGGCGAGCAAAATCGTCGATGTTCGTTAGCGTCAGTATATTATTCGATAAATGAAATATTAAGCAACCGGTTACTTATATCTCACTGATGTACATATTTTGTTACTTGGTTGCTTTTTATATAGCTTTTTCAAACAAAAAATGGGTATAAAAGACTAATGTTTTATATCCTATTGCCATAAGAACCGGAATCTATGATATTGAGTACACTGTGTTGCCGCTATGACGGGGGATGATATGGAACATCTAGGCAAGACAAGTGTTGTTTTCGACTATACCTCTTTTCTTGGCGCTTCATGCAGTAAGAAATGGACTTTCTTGGAAGCAATGAGCACCTTTGCGCCAATTTTTAGTTTGGCATGGAAGAACACCATCAAAGAGTCGACGACGGTTGAAGACCGCTTGTGGCAGCAGGCGATGAATAGCCTATCTGCAAATCGAAGTGACGAATCTAATATTCTTACCTTACTCGAACTGGCTCGCTTTGAAGGCGTCGAAGAGCTCAAGTTAGTAATGCCTTATGAGTTAGACAATGAGCAGCTTGAGCGAATGCGTAGTAAGTCGGGGGTCAATATCTCATCCTTGACTCAAGATGAACTGATGATTCGTTTTTGATCGCATTGGTTTGAGTAAAAATTGATAAGCGAAACTAAAAAGAGCCAGCAAAAGCTGGCTCTTTTTGTCGGTATCGGCTCTATATTACAGCACGGCAGCGATGCCTTTGCATAGCGGCAGCATATTTGAGCGAGTCATCCCCGCTACGCTGATTCGGCCTGAGCCAACGATGTAGATAGCAAACTCATCTTTTAAACGGTTCACTTGTTCTTTATTTAGTCCAGAGAAAGAGAACATACCGTTTTGACGTTCAATAAAGCTAAAGTCTGCGTCTACACCTTGCTCTTTTAGCGTTGTAACGAACAGTTCGCGCATGTCTTGAATACGATCGCGCATCTCTTTCACTTCTTGCTCCCATTCGGCACGTAGAGCAGGATTGTTGAGAATGTGCGTCACGACTGCACTGCCGTGAGCTGGTGGGTTAGAGTAGATGGAGCGGATGATCGCTTTCACTTGAGAGAACGCCGTCGTCGCGACTTCTTCAGATTCCGCAACAAGCGTAAACGCACCGACACGTTCATTGTACAAACCGAAGTTTTTAGAGAACGAGCTAGCGACTAGAATCTCTTTGTTGTACTTGGCAAAAATGCGCAGTCCGGCCGCATCTTCTTCTACGCCTTTTGCGAAACCTTGGTATGCGAAGTCGAATAATGGGAGTAGCTTTTTGTCTGCGACCAGCTTGGCGAGTGTTTCCCACTCTTCGGCTGTCGGATCAATGCCGGTAGGGTTATGGCAGCAGCCATGTAGTAGTACGATGTCGCCTTCTGCTGCTTTGTCTAAATCTGACACCATAGCAGCAAAGTCTTTGTCTTTGGTTTCAGCGTCGTAGTAGCTATATTGCGCTGTTTCAATACCTGCCGCCGTGAAGACACCATTGTGGTTCGCCCAAGTCGGGTTACTGATCCAGATTTTAACGTCGCCAAGTTGGCGTTTGATAAACTCACCCGCGACACGAAGTGCACCAGTACCGCCTGGTGCTTGCGCAGTTTTTGCTCGTTGCGATGTCACGATGTCTGAATCGGCACCAAACAGCAATTTTTGTACTGCAAGACCGTATTCAGCAGTACCTTCGATCGTTAAGTATGACTTAGTTTTTTCGGTTTCAACCAGCGCAGCTTCTGCTTTCTTAACGGTGGCGAGAACGGGGGTTTCACCTTGTTCGTTTTTGTAAATCCCAACACCTAGGTTGATCTTTTCAGTGCGTGGATCTTTTTTAAACTCTTCAGTGAGGCCGAGGATAGGGTCTGCCGGAGCAGCAACTACTTTTTCAAACATAATCGTCATCCATGTTAATCGAAGGGAGGATACTAGTAACTCCGTTATTTATACCTTTCTAAGGGTAATGAAACAACAACCAAAGCAAAGAAAATTTTTAAAACACCAGTATTTACTGACAATTTGTCTTGTAATAGGGATTTCCATATAAAAAGTCCCTCTAACCACACGAGCTAGGGGGACTTAACTGATACACGTGGCGTTTTATTATTCTTGAGTTAGGCAGGTATCACGCCTTCTTCCAGTGCGTTTTCTTTTGCTTCCATACTGCGATACTTGTCAGCAATGGCGACAAACTGCTGCTCGATAGCTAAAAAGGCATCGACGACCTGAGGGTCAAAATGATTCCCTTTTCCTTGTAATATAATCGATTTGGCTTTGTCGTGGCTGAAGGCTTTTTTATAGACGCGCTCGGAGATAAGTGCGTCATAAACGTCTGCTAATGCCATTAATCGCCCTGAAAGCGGGATTTCTTGTTCTTTTAATTGATTTGGGTAGCCGGACCCGTCCCACTTTTCATGGTGAGTAAGCGAGATCTCTTTAGCCAACTTCAAGAAAGAGTTACTACCGAGTTGTTGCTCGGCCATCGATAAGGCTTTGGCACCAATTTCAGGGTGACGTTTCATTATCTCAAACTCATCGTCAGTGAGTTTCCCCGGCTTTAGCAAGATATTGTCTGGAATACCCACTTTACCGACATCGTGCAGTGGCGCCGATTTATACAGCAGTTCAATATATGTGTCGGTCAGCAGTTCGCGGTGGGGCTCAAACTGCGCCAGATACTGAGCGAGTGCTCGCACGTATTCTTGAGTGCGCAGAATGTGCGCGCCGGTTTCGTTGTCTCGTGATTCAGCGAGTGCCGAAAGGCTGACGATGGCAACGTCGCGCGTGGTCTTAACCTCATCTTGCGACGATTCGAGGCTATCAAGCATTTGGTTGGTCAGTGACGCCATTGAACCGAGTTCGTTGTGTTCAAATACCGCAAGACGCTTTGACACATTACCCTGAGTGACTTCCATCAGTGAACATTCGTGAGACAGCAACACCTTGCGCATCAGTTTGCTCCACAGCACCATAATGGCTACCACATATCCCCCCAACACTAGCGCGATATAAATGAACTCCTTAATGACGCTAATCTTACCCGTGCCATCAAGCACCCGTTGAGGGTTATGCTCTAGCCAGAAGATATCTTTTATCGCCACCATGGTTAGCATCGCGGTAAGCGTAATCAACAGCAGACTGATGAGCGAGATCATCTGCTTGACCAGAGAACGACGCTGGCCGCTGAGCTGAAACTGGTAACGCTGCTGACTATCGAGCTGCTCAAAAGAGGCAATCTTAGACTCTAGTTGGAGCAGCAATCCAGTAAAAAAGCCAAATAAAGTCATACCAAACAAAACCTTGAGATTGCTATCAATGGTAAAGTCATAGTGAACGTTATAGAAGCTTGCTAAAACGATACTGGCAAAAAACATCAGGGTGGCGTCGAGGCGTGCTTGTCTTTGTTGACGTAAAAGAGCGTGGTCACTGAGCAAAAAGTGGCGAGTGAAAAACACCACACCAAACTTGGCAGTAATGTGGCTGAACAACTCAGTAAAGGTCAAAGTTTCCAACATTGGGCACACTCGGCCCGCATAAATGCCAAACACCACACCGGCTAAAACGTAGAGTTGAAGAGTTAAGGGTGCATTATAATGTGAATGTTTCATAGCGATGCCCATATCCAAAATGCGCTCTGTTAACCATCAGTGTAGCTGCGCAGTAGCAAAGTTGAGTGTTATCCGTCTACTCAATACAAGACCGAGTATCATATCGATTTCTTACATTAATGGATACGGTTTTACGACTTAATTGAGGATATGAGGCGAGGGAATGAAACGCACACCGAGTAAGGTGTGCGCTTAACATTATTTCTTTAGATCGATTTGAGATTCGATGGCGTTGGTTTCAATCTCTGGGTTTTGGCTGAGTTTCTTTGCCGCCCAGTTATTGAGGTGAGATAAGATAGCGGTCACCGCATGCTTTTCGTTCGCGGTTTCTCCCTCTGACACATCGAGTTCTTGTTTAGGATGTGAGCCGGTTGCGTCCTCGGCGATGTGTAACCAATCAGGGTGCCAGTAGTAGGGTTGGCCACTCGGCGCTATCCAACTGTGCACACCATTACTTTCACCTTTGTACTCGATATGCGAGGAATCGTATTTTTTCATTATTATCTGTTCCTTATGTTAGGTTATTGAGATCACTGTTGCCTGATAAATGTAACAAACTGATAGGTATTTAATGTGATTCGCTTCAACAAACAGTGTTCGCTAAATTCTCTCCCCTTCAATGAGAGAAGGGATCTCTATTCCGGCGGCGGACTGTGATATGGTTGGCGCTGAGAACAGAGGGAAATATGAATCGCTATCAACAACTTGCAGATCAAATCAAGCATCAAATCGAACAAAGTACTTGGCGAGCCGGAGAGAAAGTTCTATCGATTCGTGCTGCGAGTAAAAGTTATTTGGTGAGCCCATCCACGGTGCTCCAAGCATACCAATTACTAGAAAGTGAAGGCTGGTTAATCGCCAAGCCTCAATCGGGCTATTTTGTTACTCCCGATAGAGTGCGACGCCAAAGTGGGGCGCATAGAACGACGCCTACTCTGGCATACAATGATAGGCTTTATCAGTTCCTTAAACGCAGTACCAGCGCAGAGATCGCCTTCGGGTCGGCGTTTCCCGCGCCGGATCTGTTTCCTTTAGCTGTACTCAATCGTCATTTAGCCAGTGCAGGGCGTCAGTTGCCGGCTCAACATGTATTACACAACCTACCACCAGGCAATGAATCACTGCGCCGCAGTATTGCGCAGCGCTATATAATGAGTGGTCTTAATGTGTCCCATGATGACATTGTGCTCACTTCTGGCGCTATGGAAGCGCTTAATCTCAGCTTAGCCACCTTGTGTAAGCCAGGTGACAAAGTCGTGCTAGAATCGCCTACTTTTTATGGCGCGCTACAAGCGGTTGAACGTTTCGGCTTAGAGGCTATTACGGTTCCGGTTGACCCTCAAACTGGGCTCTGTGTCTCGGCGCTTGAGCAGGCACTTAAGCATCATAACATCAAAGCGTGTTGGTTGATGTCACGCTACCATAACCCGACTGGCGCGAGCTTGAGCCAACAAGACAAACAGACGGTAGTAAATTTAGCCCATCGCTATGATGTGGCGATCATTGAAGACGATGTCTACGCCGAGCTGGGTGTGAGTGACCCTGTGCTGAGTCCATTTAAATATTACGACCAAGAGGATAAAGTGCTGTTATGTGGTTCTTTGTCCAAATCGCTTTGCCCTGGCTATCGCATTGGCTGGGTAGTTAACCGAAGACTGAGTGCTCAATTACAAAAACAGCAAATGCTTTCGACGTTATCTGCCAGCGCGCCGATACAGCAAGGAGTGGCGCATTATCTGCAGCACGAAAGTTTTGATAATCACTTACGCAAATTGCGTAAAACCTTAGCCTTGCGTCGTTGTGCAATGCTTGAGTTACTTGATGAACATTTGCCTGAACATAGCCAGGTGCATGTGAGTGAGGGAGGTTACTTTGTGTGGGTTGAGTTCGCTAAACATGTCGATTGTCACTCGATATACCTCTCTTTACTTGAAGAGGGTATCTCGGTGGCTGATGGTGGTTTGTTCGGCCCGTCATCGCAGTTTAATCATTGTTTACGTATCAACGTTTCGTTCGCTATCGACAGCGCTATCGAGCAAGCGGTGGCTAAAATAGGTCAGTTGGCACAGCGTTACACTGCTTAGTGGTTTATTTGGCTAACTGTATCGCTGTAACCTCGTCGCTTTGTGTTCAAATAGACGGATTGTCATCAATGAGGATCTGTAATGGAACGAACCAATTTAAAGCGTGAATATCGACTGCTGGTTGTTGCAATCGTGTGCGCTGCTCTGCTGGTGTTTGGGCATCTCATATTAGCCAAATCGTTTACACAATTCGCTTGGACCGAATATACCGCGGCAGCGATACCTTTTGTGATGTTCGGCTTATGCTTGTTTGGTATTCGTTACGCGGCGAAAGATAGCAACGGCGAACAATAAAGCCCCGATTTTACTCGGGGCTCGATGGCTATTTTTTATCGTTAAGTTGGTCGATGATCGCTTGCTTGGCGTGCTCTTCATTGGCTTTCTCACCGTCTGGAACTGTCAGGGCGCGCCTGCCATGCATACCGGTAATGTCTTCAGCGATGTGCAGCCAATCTGGGTGCCAGTAGTAGGGCTGTTCTCCTTGAGGGTGATCCCAGCTGTGGACGCCCTCTTCCACACCATTGTAGGCGAGATCTTCAATCTTAAATAACTTCATAGCCTTAACTCCATTTACTATCACACTAATAAAACTAGCTGATTCACAATGAGTTTTCCAATGCTTAGTGGCATAAAAAAACCTCCACAGTTGGAGGTTTTTTCAGTGCGAAACGGCGTTTAGAAGTTCGCAGAGCGCGGAGTACGAGGGAATGGGATCACGTCACGTACGTTGCCCATACCTGTTACGTAAGAGACTAGACGCTCAAAGCCTAGACCAAAGCCTGCGTGTGGCACTGTGCCGTATTTACGTAGGTCGCGGTACCAGCCCATGTGCTCTGGGTCGATGCCGATTTCACGCATACGGTCGTCGAGAACATCCAGGCGCTCCTCACGTTGAGAACCACCGATAATCTCACCGATACCAGGTGCAAGAACATCCATCGCGGCGACTGTCTTACCGTCGTCATTCAAACGCATGTAGAATGCTTTGATGTCTTTCGGGTAGTTCTTAACAATAACAGGTGCTTTGAAGTGTTCTTCTGCAAGGAATCGCTCGTGCTCAGAAGACATATCGATCCCCCATTCTACAGGGAACTCGAACTCTTTGCCTGAGTCTAGAAGGATCTGAATTGCGTCAGTGTAGTCAACTTGCGCAAAGTCAGAAGAGACGAACTGCTCAAGGCGAGTGATAGCTTGTTTGTCGATGCGCTGAGCAAAGAACTCAAGGTCGTCACGACATTCAACCAATACCGCTTTGAAAACATACTTAAGCATATCTTCAGATAGCTTAGCGATGTCGTTTAGATCGGCAAACGCGACTTCAGGCTCAACCATCCAGAACTCTGCTAAGTGGCGGCTGGTGTTTGAGTTTTCAGCGCGGAAAGTCGGACCGAACGTGTACACCTTGCTCAGTGCACAAGCGTATGCTTCGGCGTTTAGTTGACCAGAAACGGTTAGGAAGGTTTCTTTACCGAAGAAGTCTTCGTTGTAATCCACGTCGCCTTTGTCGGTGCGAGGTAGGTTTTCCATGTCTAAAGTAGACACGCGGAACATTTCGCCTGCGCCTTCTGCGTCAGATGCGGTAATTAGTGGTGCAGATACCCAAAAGTAACCTTGCTCATGGTAGAAGCGGTGAATCGCCTGAGATAAGCAGTTACGTACACGAGCGACAGCGCCGATCACGTTGGTGCGCGGACGTAGGTGCGCCACTTCACGTAAGTACTCGATTGAGTGACGAGTTTTCGCCATTGGGTATGTTTCTGCGTCTTCAACCCAACCAACCACTTTTACAGCCGTTGCCGCTAGTTCGAAGTCTTGGCCCTTCGCAGGAGACTCAACAATCTTACCCGTTACTTCAACAGAGCAGCCAGTGGTTAGCTTAAGCACTTCGTCTTCGTAATTATTAAGATTATTAGGGACCACGGCCTGAATCGGGTCGAAACAAGAGCCGTCATATATGGCAAGGAAAGAGATTCCAGCTTTGGAATCACGACGTGAACGGATCCAGCCACGAACAGTGACTTCACTGTCTACTGCTAGCTGACCTTTCAATACGTCTGATACAGGCGCGTAAGTCATGTTTTCAATATTCTCCATTGAGGTAAAAATTCAACCCAATGTCGCACTATTCACGGTATAAATAATGAGCAAACATTGGGTTGGATAGAATTCTATATCTTCAATGGGACATATTACCTTTCAAATCTTAGGCTTCAACCTTTATTGTCAATTCGACGAACAAAAATAGCCGATTAACGGCTATTTCTTGTTGGAGAGGGTAAATTGGTCGAGTAGTGCTTCTAAATGCTCCGACTGTTGCTCAAGATTCATACTAATATTATGGGTTTGCGCCGCAGATTCACTCGTCTGGTTAGCGTGTTGCGTGATGACTTGAACTTTGCCTTGTACTTGCTGACTGAGCGCTGCGGTTGTGTTCGTTTGTTGTTCAATGCTGTTGGCATGAGCGAGCGCCTGATTCATTTCATCGACCACTTCAGACATGGCTTGTGAAAGTTGCTCGATTTCAGCAGAGCGTTGATGCGCAGTACCACATACAGAATCAACAGAGCTCAACGATGATTGACTGTCTTGCTGGAACTGAGAAATAATGCTTTCGATGCTACCAGTGGCTTCAGCCGTACGGCTGGCCAAATTACGCACTTCGTCGGCGACGACGGCGAAGCCACGACCTTGTTCGCCAGCTCGGGCTGCTTCGATTGCTGCGTTCAGTGCCAATAAGTTTGTTTGCTCAGCGACGCCTTTGATCACTTCGAGAATGCTCGATACTTCTGAAGTTTGATTGTTGAGATCAACAATACTCTCTTTGACTTGCTCAATATCGTCGACCAAGGACTTGATATCGTTGCTGGCACTGTGCGCTTGTTGGGCACTTTGATTGGCGATGGTAGTGGTGTGTTTGATCAAGGTTGAGGCATCTTCGGTCGCTTGTTCTACCTGAACTTGTTGAGACTGCATTTCTTCCATATGCGTTTGCACTTCAGAGGTCTCTTTTTGCTGATTATCGGCCGCTGAGTCAGTGACCTGAGCAACTTGCGTCAGTTCGGTGGCACTGAGCGCCACTTTATGCGACGTATTTTGCACTTGCTCTAGACTGTGGTTGACCGTTTCCATAAAGGAGTTGATTGCGCCAGATAACTGACCGATTTCATCGGTTTGCTTGGTGGTTAATCTCTGGCTCAAATCTTTGGTTTTACTCAGCTTCTGCATGAACCCGGACGTCTGTTGAATCGGACGTACGATGATTTTTCGAATTAGCCACATGGTCACTAGAAATCCGACGAAACCAAATGCCGACATAATCGCCAAGGCAATAAATGCGCGTTGACTGATCAGTTGGTTAACGTGAGAGAGGTTGTACTCAAGGCGAATAGCGCCTAGCACTTCGCCTTCCGGTGCCATGTGACAAGAGACGCAGTTTGTACCGCGATAGTTTTCGCTCGACTTCATTGGCAGGGCGACAACAATCCCTTTACCCCAATCGGCAGCGATAGGTTCAATCACCAGTTCACCCGCTAACGCACGTTGATCGATCTCGTCGACGGGTTGTTGGTTGGTTTGTCCCGGGCCATAAAGCTTACTGACCGCTTCTGCGCGTAAGACTTTGACTTGTTCGATACCGTCCTGGGCGAGTGCTTTTTGACGTAGTGTCTCTTTCTGAGCCATGGTGCCTGTTAGCATCATCATGTTCAGACTGTCAAAATAGTTACTCGCTTTGTCGTGTAACTGTTCACTGAGTACTGAGTTAATCAACTCGCGTTGTTGTAAATATTGATAGGTTGTTGAGGCGACCAGGACTAAGCCAAATACGGTCAATAGCGTGATGAGCAACTTCGTTGTAATTGTTAGGCGCATTTTTGAATAATTATTGAGTATTATTAGAATAGACCCGTGCGATCTTGTCTCAGCTTTGAGCGAAAGAAAAGTTATCGAACTTTATACTGTGACCTCACTCGCTGTAAGGGCATTGTAAATGTGATGTAAGCTTCGTGTAATCAAAAGTTTGACGCAGTAACGTAAATTTGACGTGCTAGGAAAGAGGGAACGTTTTCTTAGAAGCGAAATGGGCCTATATATAGGTCAATGCTTGTCTCAATAATGGTTATTCCTTAGTATTGCGTCTGATTTGACAAGCCTGAGACTTAAAATGAGAACAGAATTATACAAAGAGTTTATGTTTGAAGCCGCCCATCACCTTCCGCATGTACCTGAAGGACACAAATGTGGTCGTCTCCACGGTCACTCTTTTTTAGTTCGCCTGTATGTAGAAGGTGAGGTTGACCCACATACAGGCTGGGTGGTTGACTTTGCTGAGATCAAAGCGGCATTTAAGCCCATTTACGACAGGCTCGATCACTATTATCTCAATGATATAGAAGGGCTGGAGAACCCAACCAGTGAAGTCCTCGCGAAGTGGATATGGAACGAGCTTAAGCCGGCGTTGCCACTACTCAGTAAAGTTGAAATCAAAGAGACTTGTACCGCGGGCTGTATATACAAAGGTTAAAGCCAAGAACAGGGTAAAAGCGAAGCGTTAGCTTCGCTTTTTTTGTTTTGGTGACAGCCATGTTTGCGTTTTGAACAAGCGTTTAATTTGCTGTTGCATTCGTTCTGCTTCGCGATAAGATGAAAACGCTCATAGTGAGCCGACGTAGTTCAGGACGTTCTATGCTTGTTGCCAATGGACGGTTATTTATCAGGATCTCCCCGTGATTTTCAAAATAACGACACCAATATTAGAGCCAACTGAAGGTTCACCTCATCATCTCGGTGCCATGCAATCTCTCGATCAATCTACCGCTTTCTCCCTCTGCGTTTTCAACGCCAATTTGCCTTTTTATTCATTTTCTCGATTTAGTCCCTCGTATTGAATGTGACATTCAATACTTGCGCTTCAGACGCTTTCTACTTTTTGCAATTTCTCAATCGACGGTTTTATAGAAAATGAACACAAAACTTTTGGGCAGTGCGCTCATTATTTCGGGCACCGCTCTTGGTGCAGGTATGCTCGCTATTCCAATGGTGTTGGCGCAGTTTGGCCTTGCGTATGGCACGTTGTTGATGGCCTTTATCTGGTTTGGTACCACTTACGCAGCGTTGTTGTTGCTTGAAGCGACGGTAAAAGCAGGCGGTGGGTTAGGGTTAAACTCAATCGCAAGAAAAATCCTGGGTCGACGTGGTCAGTTGGTGACCAACGCTCTGCTTTATGCGCTTCTGATTTGTCTGCTGATGGCCTACATACTTGGTGCGGGTGACCTGCTAGCGCAATTGGTCGCAAGTGTAGGGATTCAATTGAGTCCCACTACCAGTCAAGTGCTGTTTACCTTGATGGCAGGGCTCGTTGTTGCTTGTGGTACGAGCACGATTGATAAGCTCAATCGGCTACTATTCTTTGTGATGATCGCGTGTCTAGTTGTGGCCTTGAGTGCGCTTTTACCTCAGTTCTCGCTGACGCATTTGAGTAGTGTTAGCAATCACGACCCCGTTAACCTTATTCAAACAAGCTCAGTACTGTTTACAAGTTTTGGCTTCATGGTGGTGATCCCAAGTTTAGTCAGCTACAACAGTGAAGCGAGTGACACACAGTTGCGTAATATGGTGGTGATTGGGTCGTCGATTCCTCTCATATGTTATTTGTGCTGGTTGTTTGCAGTGGTGGGGAACTTACCAAGCGATCAACTGAAGCAATTTGCCAATGTGTCGCAGCTGATGACGGTATTTCAGCAGCAGTCACCTTGGATTGGTGGTGTGTTGTCGCTGTTTACTGGATTAGCATTGTTGACCTCCTTTTTTGGTGTTGCTTTGTCTCTGTTCCATCAAAACAGCGACGCGCTCAATCAAAATAAGGTGGTGATCTATTTGGTGACCTTTGTCTTGCCACTTGTAGGCGCGATTTGCGCGGCAGAGCAGTTTCTGTCGGTATTGGCGTACGCAGGTGTCATTCTGGTTTTCCTTGCCGTATTTGTGCCGTTAGCCATGGTGATGCGCTTACGTCGTGGAGGGGAGGGGACGCATGCTTATCAAGCGGAGGGAGGGCGTGTAATGCTACTATTCACCCTTGGGTTTGGGCTATTCTTGCTGTTATCGCAATGGCTATAGATTAAAAAATAGGCGCCGAAGCGCCTATTCTCTACTCTCCCCAAATTTGAGTTACGTACTCTGGGTGGTCTATAAAAGGGTTGCGATTGCCTTGAAAGTCAAACACAGCCTGATTGCGGTCGCGCTCTTTTTGACTGACCGGATCGGCGTGGTGCCAGCGTTTCAGCATAGTCAGTAACCAGGGTTCAAATACACGAGTCTTAGTTCCATCTAAAACGGCATCTGAATTGGCACTATTTCCTTCCCATCCTGCGATCACATCCTCATAGCGTGTGGCCATGTAGAAGTAAGCGCGGGCAAAGTCACCTTTGAACTCATCGATTGGCTCGAAGACAGTCCCCTGGTAGCCGAGTGTGCTTGCTGCACTACCAAGCTTTGAGCCGTTGCTCGATATGTAGCTGGCACTGCCTACTTCACCAAATGGCCAGTTACTGCGTTTTGAATTTACAAAGCCGTCGGTTGCATACAAATGGTGACCATCGGAATTCATAGGTTCGACTTTGCCTCCAAACCAACTCTTAGGGAATGAGTGCTCGCGGTTATAGCAATCGCCTTCATTGCGGTACTGACCACATTGATTGGTGACGGCGGCAAAATTGACACTGTCTTGTGTTTCTGGTTTCTCTGAATAGACGTCTAAGATTGACCCGTCTTGTTCGTAATACTTATCGATATCGGCTTGTTTCACTAATTGCCATATTGCTGAGTAACCACGGCTATTGTGGTCTTTTATAATTTCGTGCAATGCGGTTTTGAGTTCATAACCTGTCTTGTTTTGCGCTGAATCGTAGTAGTTGTCTGTTTCGTCAGGAACTGTTTGTCCGAGTTTGAACGTCGTTGATTGGCTTGATTGAAATTCACCACCACTCGCGAGAAGCTGTTGTGGGGTGCTCAGTTGATAACTACCGTCACCAGAGCCACAGCAAATGCCGTCGCCATAGCTGTCAAAGATGGTGAAGGTGTACTCACCATCAGGCAGGCAAAAGGATTCAGTATAGCGGGTGGTATTTTGATAGCTATCTCCTGTCGCGATGCTTTGAGACTCACTATTGAGTAGTTGCCAACGCGTCTCCGCCGCGTATTGGTCTGTTGTCAGCGACAAGGTGACAGAGTGGCTTTGGCAACTGGACGTTGGAGGCGTGGTTGCAGAAGTATTCGGTTGAAACGCGTCGACATACACGAGCTCAGAACCATCAAAACCGTTCACATCGTAAAATCGTAGCCCGACTTGAATCTCTTTATCGACACTCGCGACGTATTGATGGTTAATGGTTTGCCACTGATCCGTTTTGTTTTCATTTGAGTAACCTTGGTAGCCATCAACGATGAGGCGAGCTTTTACGCCACCTTCAGTGTGATACACCGCGACTGAAAAAGGATAAGTTTTACCTTGTTCAACTTTGACCGTCTGTAGCAGGTCAGTATTACCTTGAGTGGTGGTATTAACCGAAACTTGAGCTGCGATACCACCAGAGTAAAGCTGTGTGGACGATGGAGCCGTGGTAATGCCTGAGTCAATCACCGTCCATTGGCTCGGCGTGTTACCGCTCCATTGCTCAAAGTCGCCATTTAAAACAGAGGCATGAATGGTGGGAGAGCAGATCAAAGCGAGTAAGGGTAGGGAAAATGTTTTATTTATCATACTGTTTCTCATTGGGTGAAAAATCACCAATAAGATAATGATAAATCTGCTCAATAAATCTACCATAGATCCCACTTTAATATGAATGAAAGAACATTTAGTACAATTTTATGCAGAGGATCTCACGTTTATTGTGCGGTAACTGGACACAAAAAAGCCCAAACAAAAGCTTGGGCTTAGTATTGTCAAAACAGTCGTTTAGCAGATAACTTTCACGGCCAAGCCGCCTTGTGACGTTTCGCGATATTTTGCGTTCATGTCTTTGCCGGTCTCTAACATGGTTTCGATAACCTTATCCAGAGACACCGTCGGAGCAGAAGAACGGCGTAGCGCCATACGAGTCGAGTTGATCGCTTTTACTGCCGCGATACCGTTACGCTCAATACAAGGAACCTGAACCTGACCTGCTACTGGGTCACACGTGAGACCTAAGTTATGCTCCATGGCGATTTCTGCCGCCATACACACTTGTTCAGGGCTACCGCCCATGAGTTCAGCAAGGCCCGCTGCCGCCATTGAACATGCGACGCCCACTTCACCCTGACAACCGACTTCAGCACCAGAGATAGACGCGTTTCGCTTGTACAGACCACCGATTGCGCCAGAAGCGGCGAAGTAACGGATGTAGTCTTTCTCAGTCACTGTTTGGATAAACTTATCATAGTAAGCCAGTACCGCAGGGATGATGCCGCATGCACCGTTGGTTGGCGCGGTAACCACGCGGCCACCTGCAGCATTTTCTTCGTTTACAGCAAAAGCAAACATGTTGACCCAGTCAACCACAGACATAGGATCGTTGGTGGTTTTCTCTGACGTTAACAGCTGCTGACGAAGTGCAGAAGCACGACGAGGCACACGCAGTGGCCCCGGAAGAATACCTTCGGTATTCATGCCACGTTCCATACACTCACGCATGGTTTTCCAGATGTTAGCAAAGTAAGTGCGAGACTCTTCGTCCGAGTGCAGCGCCGCTTGGTTTTTTATCACTAGCGTGCTGATAGAAAGGCCACTTTCCTTACATTGGTTCACGAGCTCTTCGGCCGTCGTAAACTCGTAAGGCGCTTTGACTGGGTTCTGTTCTTCTTTGCCAAAGTTTTCTTCATCGACGATAAAGCCACCGCCGATAGAGTAGTAAGTTTTCGAGTATGCTTTCTCTTCACCAATCCAAGCATGAATTTGCATGCCGTTTTCGTGAAGTTCAAGGTTGGTGGTATGGAAGTTCATACCGCCTTCTTTCGGGAACGATACTGTATGACAGTGCATGCCAACAGGAAGGCGCTCAGTTTCCTCAACACGAGCAATAAAGCCCGGAATCGAGTCGATATCCACTTTTTCAGGAGTATTGCCAGCAAGACCCATGATGATTGCGATATCTGTGTGGTGACCTTTCCCTGTCAGTGATAGTGATCCATAAACGTCCACGGTAATTTTGGTGATGTCGCGCAATTTTCCCATTGAGCGTAAGTCATCAATAAACTCTTTACCCGCTTTCATTGGTCCAACAGTATGTGAACTTGAAGGACCAACACCGATCTTATAGATGTCAAAAACACTAATCATATCGATTACCTCAAAAGTAAGCCTCCCAAGGGGAGAGGGAGGCTTTTTATTATCGTTATATTCTTGGTTTAATCAGACTTAAATCAGTCTAAAGATTAAAGAGCGCCGTAGATTACAGAAGTAATTGCCGCAAGACCACAGATAGTTGTGAAAATCTGCACAGGCGCAGAAGTTTTGTACTTCGCCATTGCTGGTACTTTCTGCATCGCAAATACAGGCATTAGGAACAAGATAGCGGCAATCATTGGCGCGCCCATAGTTTCAATCATGCCAAGGATGCTTGGGTTAACGATAGCGACGATCCAAGTGGTAACAACGATGAAGATTAGCGATGTTTTTTCAATCTTGCTTACTGGCGTTTCAGAGCGAGACTTGATTAGACCAACTAGACCTTCATGCGCACCTAGGAAGTGACCAAAGTAGCTTGAAGTAATCGCAGCGAATGCAACCAGTGGACCCATGTAAGAGATTAGTGGAGATTCGTGAACGTTCGCTAGGTAAGAAAGAACAGAGATGTTTTGTTCTTTAGCCATTGCTAGCTGCTCTGGAGATAGAGAAAGTACTACAGAGAATACGAAGAACATTACGAAGCCCATTAGCATCATCGCTGCACCACCCGTGATCGCATCAGTTTTCTTAACTGCGTCATCACCGTGTACACGACGTTGCTCTTTAGAGAACTGAGAGATGACTGGGCTGTGGTTGAAAGAGAACACAATGATTGGAATGGCTAGCCAAACAACAGATGGCATAGAAGACCAGTCTGGTGCAACAGACATCATTGAGCTGTTCCAGTCAGGGATTAGGTAAAAAGAAAGTGCTAGCAGGATTGCAACGAGTGGGTAAACCAGTGCAGACGTTGCTTTTAGCATTAGCTCTTTACCAAACACCACGCCCGCAGTCATCGCAGCGATCAGCGCACCAGACAGTAGCCAGCGAGGGATGGATTCCATGCCCATTTGGTTTACTAGGAACGAGTCAACCGTGTTTGTGATACCAACACCGTAGATAAGAACGATTGGGTAGATAGCGAAAAAGTAAGCAAAAGTAATAAGGTTTGCGCCAGTCTTACCAAAGTGTTCTTCAACAGTATCAGTGATATCAGCTTCAGGATTTTTTGCAGAAAGTACGAAACGAGCGAGAGATTTGTGTGCGAACCAAGTCATTGGTGCCGCGATTAGAGCAAGGATAACTAATGGCCAAAAACCGCCAGCACCCGCTTTAATTGGAAGGAAAAGTACGCCAGCACCTACCGCAGTACCAAAAAGCGACAGACACCAAGTGAAGTCTTTGTAAGTAAACTTACTAGACGATTGTGCGGAAGAAACCGCAGATGTAGTTGTATTCATGTTGTGATACTCATTTTTGGGAACAGGAAATAAGTCGGGTGCAATTTTGCAGAAATTTCTTTCATGAAAAGTAGATCTAAATCATGAATTGATAAGAGTTATAATAGGATATGTCAAAAATAGGTTTTTGCTCACGAAAATGATGTGCTACTAGTGATTTATGCTAATTCGTGACATTAGAAAAACTAATCTTGTTATGAGTTTGTTTTATCAATGCTGTAGGAAACCGTTTGCTTTATTACTGAATATTTTTACTAATGTGACAACTTATCAACAGATTCCTACGTTTACGTTTCATTACTGCATGATTTGCTTTTGCATTGCGTCGATAATTTGTGCTGTCATGCCCCAAATGAAGTGGTTTTGGTAGGAGAGACCAAAAACGCGGTGAGAGTGATTGTTAATGTAGAAGCGTTCGCTGTGCAACTCACCAGGGTTGAGAACGATCCTAGCAGGAACCTCAAACACCTCGTCGACTTCGTTACGGTCAATTGCTGGGCGATAATCTGCATCAATAAATGCCATAAACGGAGTAACGGTGAAGCGGCTCACGGTCACAAGCTCTGGTAGCTGGCCAAAAATGGAAATCTTACTGTGAGCGATCCCGACTTCCTCAAAGGTTTCACGCAGCGCGGTAGTCGCTAAGTCGCCATCACTGCGCTCATATTTTCCGCCAGGAAAACTGACTTGACCCGGATGGTGTTTCAAGTGACGAGCTCGGCGAGTGAACAATACGTTGAGCCCACTGTCTCGTTCTACGAATCCAATCAGGACTGAAGCTTTGCGTAGCGAAGTGTGTTCAAGGTGAGCAACACGTCTTAATGCCTCTTGATGATAGTCAACAGTTTGGTGTAGCTGAAAACGCTGTATCAGATCACTTTTATTCAGTTCCAACAAGATGTTAGCTCCGTACTCATTTGAAAATATTCATAATGTGACTCATGCTTTTAAAAGCAATAAGTCAGGCAAGGATCGCACAATAATGAAAGGGATTATCTTTACCGAATTTATGGACTTAGTCGAACAAAAGTTCGGTCTCGAAGAGTTAGATACCGTTCTATCCCTGGCGGGAGATGACGGGGTTTACACCGCCGTAGGAAGCTACGACCATCGAAACTTGGTCAAACTCATCGTTCAGCTCAGTCAGAGAACCGGGATTTCTGCTCAAGATTTACAATGCATTTTCGGTCAATCTGTATTTCACAACCTTTATCGTTCCTTACCTAGTAATAGTAGTCTACAAACCTGTCATTCTACCTTTCATTTCATTAAGTTGGTTGAAGATTACATCCATCTCGAAGTAAAAAAGCTCTACCCCGATGCGAACCCGCCTAAGTTTAACTTTGTTTCTGAATCGGAGACGGAGCTGGTGTTTGATTACCTCAGTGCACGGTGTATGTCACACGTTTGTCTAGGGCTTATCCAAGGCTGTGCAGAGCACTATCAACAGAAAGTGACGGTTGACATGCAGAGCTGCGTCGACGATGGCAGCCAAGTCCGTTTTACAGTACGTTTAGTGGAGTAAACCCATGGACCCCTCTTCTGCGTTAGAGAGAAAACTGGCTCGGGAGAAAGCGGCGCGCCTACAAGCTGAGCAATTGCTTGAAAGCAAAAGTCTCGAACTGTATCAAGCCAACCAGCAGCTTGAGTTGGTCCTCAACCAGCTGAAATTACAAACCCGTAATGACTTGCACAAAATTGAGTTTGAACAGCACCTTAATGAGGCCTTGATTCACTTTGGACGTGCTTTTTTAAGAAGAAGCTTCGACGACGGTATGATCGCGAGCTTATTGGAACGCTTAGAAGCGATGGCTGCGATCAGTGCCGCAAGCTTGACACTTGAACCGGGGCTTATTGCTACAGTCAACGCTCATCAATTTGGTCAATGTGTGCAACGCGATCTGACATCAGTGAAAGCCTATCCTGTTTGGCAGGATTGTCAGTTAATTCTGCCCCTTGAAGTGGAACGCCGTGTCGTTGGTCAATTGGTGGTGAGGATAGAAGACGACGACATTGAAAGGGATTTTGTGGTCAATCAAATGCTGTTGGTCGCCGAGTTAATGTGCAGTGCGATAAGTCGCCAATTAATCTTGATCAGCAACCAACAAGCGCGTGATAGAGCTGAAGAGTCTGAACGAGCAACTCAAGAATTTGTTGCGATGATTAACCATGAGTTACGCACACCATTAAATGGCTTGCTTGGGAGTGCTGAACTGCTTGCTGACAGTCAGCTGGATGACGAACAACAGGCGCTGCTGTCTAATCTGACCCATTCAGGTGACTTATTGCGCCACATAATCAATGACTTGCTGGATTTTAGCAAAATGAATGCTGGTATGATGGAGCTCATTCCGGCTCAATTTCAGTGGTCAGATTTACGTGACATGTTACTAGGCATTTTTGATAGTAGAGCGCGTGAAAAAGGAATTGTTTTCGACATCATTGAGCAGGATGGCATCCCGTCAGCAATGATTGGCGACTTTGAGCGGATAGGACAAATCTTAGTTAACCTTGTGGGTAATGCAGTTAAATTTACCCTACAAGGTACAGTGAGTTTAACGGTTGGCTGGAAAAACAACGCACTGCATTTGATGATCACTGACACCGGCGTGGGCATCAGTGAACAAGCGCAGCATGATTTATTTAACCCTTTTGTCCAAGCTGACCGAACGGCCAAACGCAACTTTGAAGGTACGGGATTAGGCCTAGCCATCTGCAAGAATTTGGTTGAACTGATGTCGGGAACGATGACGTTTAGCAGTGTACTCGGTGAGGGAAGCTGCTTTGAAGTTGAGCTTCCTCTTGAAATCTCAGCGGTGGAATCGATGAATCAAGCCACAGATACGGCCAATGAGCGTGGAACACCGTTTGACCAGTTGGCAGTGTTGGTAGTCGATGATATTCGTATGAATCAATTAATTATCAATCAGATGCTCAAAAAACTCACGATCAACCCAGATATAGCCAACAACGGTGTCGAGGCGATCCAAGCGGTGCAACATGGGCATTATGACTTAATTTTCATGGATTGCCGCATGCCTGAAATGGATGGGTTTGAAGCAACTCAGCTTCTTCGTGAACAAGGGTGCCAGCTACCCATTATTGCGCTTACCGCCAGCACTACCTTGAGTGAGCGCGAGCGGTGCATTCAGTCGGGAATGGACGATATTCTGACCAAGCCTTACACCGCGAAAGACTTAACTTTGATTTTGGAAAAGTGGACGCACTAACGCTTGCAATTCATTAGTGCTCAAAGTCTTGTAGTACGGGAAGAATACGACTCAGCTTATCCAAAGTTTCTTGATACTCACTTTCGCATTGACTATCGGCGACCAGTCCGCCACCTGCCCACACATACAGACGTTGGTTTTCTGCCACCAATGTGCGAATGGTGATGCTGGTGTCCATCGCACCGTGTCGACTAATGTAACCGATGCTGCCGCAATAAGCGCTACGTCGGTGGGGTTCGAGTTCTTCGATGATTTCCATTGCGCGTATTTTGGGTGCGCCAGTAATTGAACCACCCGGGAATGACGCGCGAAGTAGGTCGGCGGGGGTGTAGTTATGGTCCAGTTGAGCGCGAATGGTACTGACGAGATGGTGCACCGCAGGGAAGCTTTCGATGTCGAACAGTTTTGGTACATGAACCGTACCGGGCTTAGCGACTCGACCTACATCGTTGCGCAGTAAGTCAACAATCATTAGGTTTTCTGCTTGGTCTTTTTCGGCGGCGGCCAGCTCATTGGCTGCACTCTGGTCGCGCTGAGGATCGCTATGGCGAGGTCGGGTGCCTTTGATCGGCTTAGTCTCAATTATGCCCTGTTTTAACTGCAAAAAACGTTCAGGAGAGACGCTGATAATCGCGCCTTGTTCTGTGCGTATGAAAGCGGAGAAAGGACCTTGATTGACCTTTTCAAGCTCGAGATAAGCTTGCCACTCACTGCCGATATAAGTCGCTTGAAAACGCTGCGCTAGGTTGATCTGATAACAATCCCCAGAACGCAAGTACTCTTGGACTTGAGCAAACTTATGGCTATAGCTGCTGTGAGTCATGTTGGATTGCCAGTCACTGGTCAGCGAAAAATGCTCGCTAGCCGCGGCGCTTTGGCTCTGAAGCCATTGCCAACGTTGTTCTGTGTTGACGCCGACAACTTGTGCTTGCTGAGTTTGGTGGTCTACCACAATCGCCCAATCATACAGCCCAACAGCCATATCGGGCGTCGTTAGATCCTGCTCGGCCAACGTGGGTAGCTTTTCGACTCGCCTGCCCAAGTCGTAAGCAAAGTAGCCTAATGCCCCGCCAACAAAAGGCAATTCTCCCTGATAATCGATACCACTCAACAAGGATTGTTGCCAGAGGTTAAGTAACTCAAATGGGTCTTGCTGTGAGAGTGTGGTGTGGCCATTTTCAACGATGCGACTTTGCTGGCCGCAAGTGGTGATAGTGGCAATCGGGCGCGCGACCAAAATATCGAAGCGGCTATCAATATGCGAGCGGGACGGTGATCGCAACAGCATGGCCCAAGGTTGGGATTCAATCGCGCTGAAAAGCTCAATTGCAAGGCGTTCATGGTAAGGGATCAGCTTGATTTCTAAGCGATTTGAATTGTTGTTGTTCATTTGTTTAATTTGTGACAAAGAGATCGTTGCTACCGTGGCGTGTTGGGGAAAGCAAGAGTATCATATTGACCACAAAGGTCGCTACACCAGTGTTTTGCTATTATAAAGCCAATCAGCAAACGTTTGTGAGCGATGGCAAAAGGAAGCAAAAAAATATAACGAGGCATGCAATGACCGTAATTCGCCAACAGGACGTGATCAGCAGTGTCGCTGATGCACTTCAGTACATCTCTTATTACCATCCATTAGACTTTGTCCAAGCCCTAGAAAAAGCCTACCAACGTGAAGAAAGCCAAGCCGCAAAAGACGCGATTGCTCAAATACTGATCAACTCTCGAATGTCCGCAGAAGGTCATCGTCCAATCTGTCAAGATACTGGTATCGTGACGTGTTTCGTTAACGTTGGGATGGCCGTTCAGTGGGACTCAACAGACCTGACGGTTCAGCAGATGGTGGATGAAGGTGTTCGTCAAGCTTACACCAATCCAGACAACCCACTGCGTGCATCGGTTTTGATGGACCCGGCGGGCAAGCGTATTAACACCAAAGACAACACACCAGCGGTTGTACATATTAATATGGTGCCAGGCGACAAAGTTGAAATTCAAATCGCGGCCAAAGGCGGCGGTAGCGAGAACAAAACTAAGATGGTGATGCTCAACCCATCCGATGATATCGCGGAATGGGTGGAAAAAACCTTGCCAACAATGGGGGCGGGCTGGTGTCCACCGGGAATGCTCGGTATCGGTATCGGTGGTACGGCGGAGAAAGCCGCGGTATTGGCGAAAGAGTCATTGATGGAGCACATCGATATCCAAGAGCTTATCGAGCGTGGCCCGCAAAATGCTGAAGAAGAACTGCGTCTCGATATCTTTAATCGCGTTAACAAGCTCGGCATTGGTGCGCAGGGACTTGGTGGCCTAACTACAGTCGTAGACGTTAAAATAAAAACCGCGCCAACGCACGCGGCGTCTAAACCCGTTTGTTTGATCCCTAACTGTGCGGCGACTCGTCACGTACACTTTACTCTAGACGGAACTGGACCTGCCGATCTCACGCCACCAAAACTGGAAGAGTGGCCAGATATCACGTGGGAAGCGGGAGCCAATACGCGTCGAGTTAACCTCGATGAAGTCACTCAAGCTGACGTCGAGCAATGGAAAACCGGTGAAACCGTACTCCTTTCCGGCAAGATCCTAACCGGCCGTGATGCGGCGCATAAACGTATTCAGACCATGCTGGCTAATGGCGAAGGCCTGCCTGAAGGTGTCGATTTCAAAGGTAAGTTTATCTACTACGTTGGCCCAGTTGATGCAGTTGGCGATGAAGCCGTAGGTCCGGCTGGCCCAACAACATCTACACGTATGGATAAGTTCACCGACATGATGCTGGAAGAGACAGGCATTATGGGCATGATAGGTAAAGCAGAGCGCGGTCCTGCGACGGTCGAGTCGATTAAAAAGCACAAAGCGGTTTATTTGATGGCGGTCGGTGGTGCGGCTTACCTAGTTGCTAAAGCCATTAAGAAGGCGCGTGTGGTAGCGTTTGAAGACTTAGGCATGGAAGCCATCTACGAGTTCGAAGTGGAAGATATGCCAGTCACTGTCGCGGTTGACTCCAATGGAGCCAACGCCCACCAAATCGGCCCTGATACATGGAAAGTAAAAATCCAGGAGATGGAGTCTCAATCTTAGTTACGTGACTAACTAACGAGAAAATCACTGATTTAATTAGCAAATATTTGACAAAGGTGGCGCCAACGCGGCACCTTTTGTCTATATACTCTAATAAAAACAACTGTCAGGAGCTAACCTAACATGCCACGTTTCATTCAGATCTTGCAGCTTATCATCGCAGTGGTGGTCGGTGTATTTGTCGGCTATGACCTCATCTTGCACGGGATCAGCATTTTTGATGAAAAGTATGTGACCATCACTTGTGCGCTGTTCGTATTGTTAGAAATCGCGCTGTTTGTGATTTATAAGTTGATTGAAGACGATTAAATCATGC
Source organism: Vibrio sp. JPW-9-11-11 (assembly GCF_013369335.1). GTDB lineage: Bacteria > Pseudomonadota > Gammaproteobacteria > Enterobacterales > Vibrionaceae > Vibrio. The sequence continues at coordinate 462,546 of NZ_SZQJ01000005.1, read as the reverse complement.
TGAACGCAACATGTTCCCTAAAGCCTCTGATCCGGTCAGGGGCTTTTTTGTTCATCTAAGATTAAGGTTAGTCGCCATAAGCTAGTGCGAATCGAAGTAATAGAGATTAGGAATGAAGCAACTCACTCAAGACATGAATGATCTAATCAGCAGAACCATGGACTCTCATGTGCGGGTCGCAGTTACGGGGTTGTCCCGAGCGGGAAAAACCGCATTTATCAGTTCGTTGGTCAACCAACTGCTTCATACATCCACTCACGATAACTTACCCCTGTTTTCTGCCGCCCGTGATAAACGTGTGATTGGGGCTAAACGCGTGCCCCAAAGTAATATGCTGGTGCCTCGCTTTGCTTATGACGAGGCGATGGACAAGGTCTATGCGACACCACCACAGTGGCCGGAGCCAACACGAGATGTCAGTGAAATTCGCTTGGCGATAAAGTATCGCCCTAAAAAGCGTAGTAAAAAGTTGTTTGCCAGTACGGCAACGCTTAATGTCGACATTATCGACTATCCAGGCGAGTGGTTGTTGGACTTGCCACTGTTGAACTTAAGCTTCGCCGAGTGGACGCAAGCGCAGTTCGATGCGTTAAAAGGTGTACGTGCCGAGCTTGCGACAGAGTGGCTGTCGATGATGGAGCAGTTCGAACCCAGTGCTCCGCTCGACGAAAAGCGGCTTGCCGAGATATCGAGTTTTTACACTGAATTTCTGTTTGCCTGCAAGAAAAAGGGGTTACATTGGGTTCAACCAGGGCGCTTTGTACTGCCAGGTGAGCTTCAAGGCGCGCCAGTGCTCCAGTTTTTTCCGTGTCAATTTGATGGTGATAAAAAAGTGCCCAAAGGCTCGAACCTCGAGATGCTTAGGGCACGTTATCACGAGTATCAACAGAAAGTGGTCAAAGCGTTCTATAAACACCACTTCGCCACATTTGATCGCCAAATAGTTTTGGTTGATTGCCTACAACCCCTGAATGCGGGGTTTGAGTCGTTCCGTGACATGCGTCATGCCCTAGAACAGATAATGCACAGCTTTCGCTATGGTCGTAGCAATCTGGTTAAACGCTTGTTTGCGCCAAGGATAGATAAAGTTCTGTTTGCCGCGACTAAAGCGGATCACGTTACCCCCGAGCAACACACCAATCTGGTCTCGTTGCTGCAGCAAATGGTCCATCCGGCGTGGCAAACTGCCGCCTACGAAAATATTGACATGCAGTGTATAACACTGGCTTCGATTCAAGCGACACAGGCGGGTTTTATCAACGATGGCGATAAATCGCACCCAGCCTTGCAAGGTGTGACCTTAGATGAACAGCCGATGACGCTGTTTCCAGGCGAGGTACCCAAGAAGTTGCCTCAACCAAGCTATTGGAACAACGCGGGGTTCGAGTTTATCGGTTTTCGTCCCACGCAAAGTGGCAGCGATGAGCCCTTAGCCCATATTCGCCTCGACAAAGCGTTGGAATATCTAATTGGAGATAAGTTGAAATGACCTCTACAGACAAAACATCGCTCAAAGCAAAGCAGGTGTTTGAGGAGCCCTTGCACACCAGCGCGAAAGAGCAAGACTTAACGGCGCAGCGCGCATTTAACAAGAGCGAGACGTTCGTCGCGGTGAGTGTCGATAACGAAACTTCGAGCGAAATAGAGCAAGGGATTGAGCAAGTGATACGGCCAAAAACGCGACGCCCATGGCTAACCACTGGGCTGCTGGGCACTTTCTCTGGTTTAATCGCTTGGCAAGCGGTCGATAGCGTAATGGTCTCGTGGCAAAATGGGGATTGGCTGGCGTTAGGCTGGGCTGGGTTTATCTCGCTGCTCGCCACGTTAGGCATCACCGCGATAGGCAAGGAACTCTTTAAGCTACGTCAGCTTAAGCGCCATTTCAGTTCGCAAGAGCGCAGTGAGGCGATGATTAAACAGCAAAGCGTCGGACAAGCGAGTGAGTTTTGTCAGCTGTTGGCAAGCCAAGCGGGTATCCAGCCAGAATCCCCGAGTTATGACCGCTGGATAAATAGTATCAATCCTTCGCACTCTGATGCGGAAATTCTTGATATGTATGACGCCATGGTAGTGGCCGAGCAAGATAAACGGGCAACAAAAATGGTGTCGACCCATGCGACCGAGTCTGCGGCATTGGTGGCGATAAGCCCTCTGGCGGTGGCGGATATGCTGCTGGTCGCGTGGCGCAACTTCAAAATGATCGATAACTTGGCACAGATTTATGGTGTTGAACTCGGGTATTGGTCGCGGCTTAAATTGTTTAAAGCGACGCTGATAAATATGGCCGCCGCGGGTGCAAGTGAATTGGCCATCGATGCAAGTATGGACCTGATGTCGATGGACTTAGCGGGTAAGGTATCGGCCCGAGCGGGACAAGGGCTCGGGGTGGGCATTCTGACTGCTCGCTTAGGCTTAAAAGCGATGGCGTTGCTAAGACCGACCCCATGGCACCCGGAGCGACGAGTGAGGCTAGGGGCAATTCGCAAGCAAATTGTCGAAAAAGTCGCCGCTATTAGCCTCAAATAGCGCGAATGTGACTCCTGCGCTATCAGTTTACTTGACGGGGATCTAGGCTTAAGGGAAACTACTGTCAACTTTTCGTGACACCTTAGTTAGGAACTCATCCGTGCGTCTAGAAGTTTCCTGTGAAGACAGACTGGGTCTGACTCGTGAATTACTCGATATCCTTGCGTCTAAAAACTTAGATTTACGCGGTATCGAAATTGATGTCAGCGGTATTATCTATCTCAATTGCCCTGATATTGAATTCGATACCTTTAGTGAGCTTATGGCGGAGATTCGCCGCATTGCGGGTGTCAAAGATGTGCGCAAGATTCAGTTTATGCCCATTGAACGACACAATAACGAACTGATTTCGCTGCTCAATAACCTCCCTGAACCAGTGTTGGCTATCGACCTTAAAGGCCACGTCGATATGGCGAATCACGCCGCACTAACCCTGTTTGGCTGCGATGAAGAAGCCATTATTGGCCACCAGATCACCACCCATCTGCCAAGCTTTAACTTCACCAAGTGGGTCGAAGGCAAAATAGCTCGTCAACGAGAAGAGATCGTGATTGGCGGGCTCGATTACATGATGGAAATCATGCCCGTTTACATTAGTGATGAAACCAATGAATCGGTTCTCGCCAGTACCGTGATGATTATCCGTTCACGTAATGAGAAAGGCCTGTTTGATGACTCGTTGCCAGTGCACAATAATCTAGGGTTTGAGCACTTTGTTGGCGTATCGAATAGACATAAAGCGTTGATGAGCCAAGCAAAAAAACTCTCGATGCTCGACCAGCCTTTGTTGATACAGGGGGAGACGGGTACAGGTAAAGAGATGCTGGCTCGCGCTTGCCACAACCGCTCTCATCGTGCGTCACATCCCTTTTTAGTGCTAAGTTGTGCGTCTATGCCTGACGATGTGGCAGAGACAGAACTGTTTGGGCATGCCCCAGGATCGTTCAACCATCAACAAGGGCACAAAGGTATTTTCGAGCAGGCTAACGGCGGGACGGTGTTTCTGGATGAAATCGGCGAGATGAGCTCTCATCTGCAGATCAAACTGCTGCGCTTGCTCCAAGATGGTACTTTCCGCCGTGTTGGTGAAGAAGACGAAATACATGTCGATGTGCGAGTGATTGCTTCTACTCGTCATCATCTTGCCGATCTGGCTGAGTCGGGTTCCTTCCGCGAAGACCTTTTCTATCGTCTTAATGTGTTGACTCTACACATTCCACCATTGAGAGATCGTTCGAACGATATCGCGCCCCTGTTAGACCTGTTTGTCGCTAAATACGTTAAGCAGTTAGGCATCGCCAAACCGAACATTGACGATCTACTTATTGATCAATTGGTCAGCTATCAGTGGCCGGGAAATATGCGTCAATTGGAGAATATGGTCTTGCGTGCATTGACGGAACTTGAGTCTGATCAACTGACCGCAGAGCTATTCCACTTGCCGCAGCTTGAGGCAACCAACGCCAACGCGCCAACGCTAAACCTCGACGGTTCATTGGATGAGATCATGAAAGAGTACGAGTCACAAGTGCTTGAGCGTTTGTATCAGTCTTTCCCATCCAGCCGTAAGTTGGCGAAACGACTTAATGTTTCTCACACGTCAGTGGCGAACAAACTCAGAGAGTACGGAATTCGGAAGAATTGATGGAACGTGTAACTACGCCGATGCAAATGTTTGAGGTCGACGACGATCTTATTGTTCGTACCGCGGAATCGACGGATGGGGAGTTAATCGCCAATTATTTTGTCGCCAATCGAACTCACTTGACGCCATGGGAGCCAAAGCGAGAAGAAGCATTTTATTCTGCTGCTGGTTGGACGCAACGGCTGATCAAGCTCAATGAACTACACAAAATGGGCTTGGGGTACTACCTCTTGATTATCGATAAGCATACTTCGCAAATGCTGGGAACCATTTCTTTTAGCAACCTGTCGCGCTTCCCATTTCATGCCTGCAACATGGGCTATTCGTTAGCGAAAGAAGCCCAAGGACGCGGCGTGATGACTCGGGCACTGCGCCTTGCTATCGACTATATGTTTGGTGTGCAGAATATGCACCGTATTATGGCGAGCTATATGCCGCGGAACTCACGCAGTGAGGCGGTATTGCAAAGATTGGGCTTTAAAAAAGAAGGGTTTGCTAAAGACTACTTATTAATTAATGACCAATGGGAAGATCATAATTTGACTTCCTTGGTCAATCCCGACTGGCAGAAGGGGTAAGAGTGGACAGACTAGAAAAACAACTCGCTCTGATTATCGAGCTTGATCAACTCAAAGCGGTATTGCGCCGAACACGAGTGAAGAGTGGAGAAGGGCGTTTAGAAAATAGCGCCGAACACAGTTGGCACGTGGCGTTGATGGCCGTGTTGCTGGAAGAGCACGCCAATCAACCGGTCAATATTACGCGCGTTGTCAAAATGTTACTTGTGCATGATATCGTCGAAATCGACGCAGGAGATACCTTTGTGTACGATGCTGCCGCTTCTGCTGAGCAGGAGCAAAAAGAGCGTCTAGCCGCAGAGCGTTTGTTCGCCATGCTGCCCGAAGATCAAGGCAGCGAATTGTTGGAACTGTGGCTGGAGTTTGAACATGCTCACAGCCAGGATGCGAAGTTTGCCAAAGCGTTGGATCGAATCATCCCAATGCTGCTCAATTTCCACAACCAAGGACAGAGTTGGCAGGAACTTGGTGTAACCCGAGAGCAAGCACTGACCGTGAATGCGAAGATTGAGCTGGGCTCGCAGGCCTTATGGCAAAAAGCACTACAGATAATTAACCAAGCTACCGAGAACGGATGGCTAAAAGCATAACGCTTTAAGAGGAAACTGAATGTCGTACCAACCTTTGGACCAATACCAAAGAAAATGGATTTTTACTCATCAATCAATGCCCGTTCCTGAGGGCGAACTTGAGGCGATTAAGCCGATGACTCAAGCTCGTTCGGCTCAGTTGTGGCAAGAAAACATCAGTGCACAAAGCCCAGACTCAGATAGATTGAGTTCGAGTGATTGGCCGATGAAAGAGTCGAACTGGAAAGAGACCGTTGATTGGATGGCGGCCTGGGAATCCGATGATCAGGCACTGCCACTGCCAGTGGTAGACTTTATCGATTGGCAAGATGACGTCACTGTTTATTTTTGCTACGAGAAATACAACGTCGTGGAAACGAAATGGTCGGTGTTCAAAAAGTATTGGAAAAACTTCTTGTTTTACGATGACGGCCCAATCCTCATTGGTCGTCGTCGCAGTGAAGCCTTGTGGTTTGATAGTGAGGGTAACGTGAAACTGGGTCTGCGTAAATGAGGCAAGCTGCCTTCATTGTTGTTAAAGCTTCGGCGTTGACGGTCAAACTAAAGAATAGATATTAATTGACGTTGAAATAGGTGATCGCATTTTTCTCCTAAAAGATCATTTCTGATCTACTAAGTATAAGAAATGTAAAGGGTATGTCCGTCGATAAAATGTGATTTCAAGCCCATAATTGAACCTATTTTTTGCATGGGAATTAGGATTTGTTATCATTTTTAAGACAAATGTACTCAGTGAGTAATTTTTACCCAATACCATCTTCTTAGGGAAAAGCAGTGGCCATGAACGTATCTCAATTACGCGAAGATTTTTATGCTCATCTTAGCGCTATTCAAGCGTATGCGCTGCCACAAACCAAACCGACTTTATCGTTCTTGACCGAAGAAGAGCTCAGGGAGTTAGAAGCTTGCTGGATAGAACTGTCAGTCTGGAAACACCAACAAGACTGAACAAAAACACCGAATGATATTAAAAAGAAACCTCGTCGAGTGCTTGACGAGGTTTTTTTATTGCCAGTAGAATAATTGTTATATTATAACAAAAGTGATCTTGTTATTGAATTATCGAGTAAGAGTCCCCATAGTTAACCTCAAAGCGGAGCATCGTATGAATGCGGCGACAGATATAACAATTACAGAAACCCAAGTGAGTAAGAATATGGCGGAAGTAAGAGCCAGAGTTGACTTCAAAGTCGGTATGCAAAGCAATATCGACGCGGAAATCCTGTCATTTCATGGTTTGAAGACAGACAAAGAGCATGTGGCAGTGATTTTTAAGCAGGCCGACCAGAGCCAATCCGCACCGCTTGTGCGCATGCATTCAGAGTGCCTGACTGGCGATGTATTTCACTCGTCTCGTTGTGATTGTGGTGAACAACTCGATGAAACCATCAACCGTATGGCTGAATCAGGCGGCATTATCCTCTATTTACGCCAAGAAGGGCGTGGCATTGGTCTTTACAATAAAATTGATGCGTACAAGTTGCAAAGCGAAGGCATGAACACATACGAGGCCAACAACCATCTTGGGTTTGGCGACGACCTAAGGGATTTCACCGAAGCGGCTCAGATGTTGACAGCCTTAGGTATCAGCAAGATTCGACTGGTCACTAATAATCCAAAGAAAGTCAGAGAACTGCAGCAACACGGTATCGAAATTGAAGAAGTCGTCAACACGTCAGCGCACATCAAAGACGGCAATGAAGGGTACCTCAAAGCCAAAGTTTCACATGGTAAGCACAAGCTTCACCTCTAACGCTGACTCATACTCAATGCTTTGAGATCACAAATGGATGACAACCCCACAGTGAAGAGGTGGGGTTGTTTTTCATCAAACCGTTGTGAGTCGCTATTTAGCTTGCAACCAATCTTGATACAGCTGCTCACTTGATCCTAAGTAGTCCACCATCCACTGAATCATTTTATGATTTTCATCTTTGCGCCAAACCAGACAACAGTGGCTGAGTGGTTTCTTTTCCGGTAGGATTTTCTCTACCAAAACACCTTCTTCGATTAAAGGCGCTGCAATGTGGCGTGGCATGTAGCCGACCCCCACACCATGCTTTAAACACTCAATCGCACTGTACCAGTTTGGTAACAGCAATCGGCGCTGTTGCGGGTAATGCACGGTATGGCGCTTAGGCAACACATTCGACGTGTCATCTAAGCAAATCGCAGGAAACTGGCTCACAAATGCTTCGTCGAGATGTTGCCGTTTGACACATGCATGACTCGATGACATGACAAACGCCCAGTCGAGAACTCCCATCGCTTTTACTTCAAAGTCGCCACCGACAGGTATCGCCGACGTCGCTCCAAGGACAATATCGGCGCGACCTTGGGAGATGGCTTCCCAGGAGCCGTTAAATACTTCCATATTGATCTGCAGTTCAGCATTGGGGAAGGCATGATAAAAATCTTCGATCAATGGCTTGATTCGTTCGAGCTTGACGACGTTATCTAGTGTTAGCTTCAACGTTTTTTGCCATCCTTGAGCTACGCGACGTGTCTGAGCTTTTACCTCTTCCATCTGTCGAAGCATTGTCCGAGCTTGGGTGAGAAAAAGTTCTCCTGCTGGTGTGAGCTCCACTCTTCTAGGCAATCGTTTGAACAGGACAACATCCAACTCTTGCTCAATTTGGCGAATGCTGTAACTGATCGCTGAAGGCACCTTATGTAGCACCTCAGCTGCGGCGGTGAAGCTTTCTAGCTTTGCAACCGTATCGACCAGTTCGAGCGAAGGTTGGGAAAAAGCACTCATATAAACCTTCAAAAATTTTGATTGATAACTATAAATTTTAGCGTTTCATTTTATCAAAAGTGACCGATAGACTACCAGAGTTAATAAAAAGGTTGGCGCCAACAGATAACTATCAATCAAATATTTTGAATGGAAAACTCATAGTATGTCAAAATTACAGCTTTTTTACTTAGCGCTTCTTTCTATGCTCGGCTTTATCGCCACGGACATGTATCTACCTGCATTCAAAGCGATGGAGGTCGACTTTGCCACTGGCCCAGAACAAATCGCTTTATCACTGACAGTATTTCTTGTCGGTATGGCAATGGGACAGCTTATGTGGGGCTTAGCGTCTGATAAGTATGGGCACCGTAATACTTTAGTGGCGGGTCTAACCTTGTTCACTATGGCTTCATTAGGGCTCGCTTACAGCGACCAAGTATGGCAATTGCTCACGCTGCGTTTTGTTCAAGCGATTGGGGTGTGTGCGCCCGCCGTGATCTGGCAGGCAATGGTGATCAAACGTTACGCTAGCCGTAGCCAACAAATCTTTGCCACCATTATGCCGCTTGTTGCTCTGTCTCCAGCACTCGCGCCACAGCTAGGTGTATTACTCGCTGACCATTTCGGTTGGAGCAGTATTTTCATTGCACTGACAGTGTTAGGTGTTGTGTTAATCGCAGCGACCATGGCACAAGAGGATCAAGCCGTCGAGTCTAAGCAGACCCGTATTGCTGACGACATCAAAACACTACTGAGTTGTAAAGTGTATCTTGGGAATGTGTTGATGTTTGCAACGGCCTCGGCCGCATTCTTTGCTTACCTTACGGGTATGCCTGAAATCATGGCCCAACTTGGTTATGAAGCCAAAGACATTGGTTTAAGTTTTATTCCACAAACGGTAGCGTTTATGGTTGGTGGGTACTTAGGAAAAGTCGGTGTGCGTAAATTTGGCGATGAGAAAGTACTCCGTCAACTGATTGGTTTGTTCAGTGTTGCCGCGTTATTAATATTCCTCGCTTCTCAATGGCAGCTGACGTCCATTTGGCCCATTCTTGCTCCTTTCTGTTTGATTGCTATCGCGAATGGAGCGCTATACCCCATCGTGGTTAACCGCGCTCTAGCCAGCGCGCAGCAAAGTCCAGCCACTGCCGCTGGTCTGCAAAACAGCCTGCAAATTACGGTAAGTAGCTTATCGAGTGCATTGGTGGCAGCGATGGCGAGTCAAGCTCAATTAGTCACGGGTGTGGCGATCATTACCTGCATGGGGGGATTATGGATTGGGTACATACTCTCTAATCGCGAGTTGTCCAAAAACTTCACAACACCAGACAACGCACGCGTGGTGAGTGAAGACGAGTAATGGCTGTCCAGCATTGACCAAGCATGATCGCTTGATGTGTCAATTGGTTTAACCATCACCCCCACTTTATGAGTGGGGGTTTGTTTTATGAGCGAAGGCAACCACGCTGGCCGCACTTGTCATTGAGAAACGCCAACATAAAGCGAGCGTATTGTTGAGTCATTTCTGTTTAATGCTTGCAAAAAAATTGTAACTTTGTATTATTTGCGCCTAGTAGTGCAAATGAGAATAATTAGCACTAGCAATACTAGATTATAATTAAGCTCAACAAGGATGCTTTTCAATGAATGTTAAATCTCTTCTGACTCAATCGGTCGCGGCCTCTTTATTGATGGCCAGCGGCTCTGTTTTTGCGGCAAACGTGACTAAACAACAAGTGGTTGAGCATTATGCAGATGTCGCCCACGCGGTATTCGCAGACTCTCTGACAACCGCGAAAGCGTTAGACGCTTCGATCGAATCATTTCTTGCTAACCCAACGGCGGCGAAATTTGAGCAGGTGAAGCAAGTATGGTTAGCCTCCCGTGTACCGTATCAACAATCGGAAGTGTTCCGCTTTGGTAACGCTATCGTGGACGATTGGGAAGGTCAGCTGAATGCGTGGCCGCTTGATGAAGGTTTGATTGATTACGTCGCTGCAGATTATCAGTACGAGCTGGGTAATGAAGGAGCGAGCGCAAACATCATTGCAAACCAAGAGCTTAAGATTGGTGCCTCAACATTAGATGTGTCGAAGATTACACCAGAACTTATTGCCGATCTAAACGAAGTGGGCGGTTCTGAAGCGAACGTGGCGTCTGGTTATCATGCGATAGAGTTTTTGTTATGGGGTCAAGACTTAAACGGGACTAACGCGGGTGCTGGTGCGCGTGCGTATACCGACTTTGTGGTTGGAAAAGAGTGTACCAATGATCATTGTGATCGTCGTGGCGAGTACTTAAAAGCCGCTGCGGATTTGTTAGTGCAAGACCTTGAGTGGATGGAGAAACAGTGGTCTGCCGATCAAAAAGGCAACTACCGTGAGGCGCTACTGAATGATTCGGCAGACAACGGTTTGCGTAAGATGCTATTTGGTATGGGGTCATTATCACTGGGCGAGTTAGCGGGTGAGCGAATGAAAGTGGCACTAGAAGCCAACTCAACCGAGGATGAGCACGACTGTTTCTCAGACAACACTCACAACTCTCATTACTATAACGAGCAGGGCATCTACAACGTTTATACCGGTCTGTACAAACGTGAAGACGGGACACTATTGTCTGGCCCAAGCCTTCATGACCTCGTTGCGCAAGAAGACGCACAAGCGGCTAAAGAGATTCAGAAGCAGTTCGATCTGACACGTGCTCAAGTAGGCCAACTGGTCACATCGGCTGAAAAGCATAACCAGTTCTTCGACCAACTTATTGCCGCTGGTAACACACAAGGCAATGCACTGGTTAACGACACCATCATGTCTTTGGTGGCGCAAACCGCACAAATTGAGCGAACCGCAAAAATTGTTGGTATCAGTAGCCTAAATCCAGATACCGCCGATCACGAGTTTTAATCGAGAATCAATAGTACGCAAAGGGCTCATTGGAGCCCTTTGCTGTTTTTATCTGTAAGTATTTGAGAATAATTACCATTTAAGTTGTACGGTTTCTGCCGTTTAGTGAGCCATCGCATGCAGTCTTTTATCAAACCCGTAGCTGTTCTTTGTTTTGCTCTAGGTGTAAGTAACCCTAGTGTCGCGTATGACGTTAAATCAGGTGGCGACACCTCTGTGCAAAAGCAGGGAGCCAACGCTTACTCTTTGCCCGCGGCAAATTTGCCGATGTCAAAGCGCCTCGACTTTAGTGTCGGCAATAGTTTTTTTCGTAATCCTTGGGTTCAAGCGCCCGCATCAACCGATGCTCGAGATGGTCTAGGCCCTCTGTTTAATACCAACGGCTGTCAAAACTGCCATATCAAAGATGGGCGAGGGCACCCTCCAGAAAAAGGCGATTTACACGCGGTTTCTATGTTGGTTAGGCTGAGTATTCCGGCGATGACCGCAGAACAAAAAAAAGCCTTCATTAAAGATGGCGTCATCCCTGAACCGACTTATGGTGGTCAGTTGCAAGATTTTGCCCTGCAAGACCAAACACCAGAGGGCAAGATAAATATCCATTATACGCCAGTTCCAGTGACCTTTACCGACGGTACACAAGTTACGTTGCGAAAACCTGAAGTTCGGATTACCAACTTGGGCTATGGCCCAATGCATCCTGAAACCCAGATGTCAGCACGCGTTGCACCGCCAATGATCGGTCTGGGCTTATTAGAAACGATCGCCGATGAAACGCTACTGGCTTGGGCCGATGAAAATGACAACGATGGCGATGGTATCTCAGGGAAAGTCAATCGAGTGTGGGATGTTCGCTCTGGCGACTTTGCACTGGGGCGTTTTGGCTGGAAGGCTGGTCAACCAAACTTAATGCAGCAAAATGCTGCCGCGTTTAACGGTGATGTCGGATTAACGAGTCAGTTATTTCCTCACGAAAACTGTACCGCTAAACAATCGATTTGTGCTGATATGCCAGACGGCGGCGATGTGGAAGTAAGCGATAATATTTTAACGTTTGTCGAGTTCTACTCGCAGCATTTAGCGGTACCAATGCGGCGAAAAACCCAAGATCCACAAGTCCAGTTAGGTCAACGCTTGTTTGCCAAAGCCGGATGTGACAGTTGCCATAAGCCGATAGTGAAAACGGCGAAGCGCGAAGGGCTGCCCGCACTCTCTGAGCAGACGATTCACCCCTACACCGACCTGTTATTGCATGATATGGGACCAGGGTTGGCAGACAATCGCCCTGAATACCTCGCCAATGGACAAGAGTGGCGGACTGCGCCTCTTTGGGGGATTGGCTATACCGAAGAGGTGAATGGCCACAGTTACTTTTTGCATGATGGCCGAGCGCGCAACTTAATGGAAGCGGTGTTGTGGCACGGCGGTGAGGCGCAAGCTGCTCAAAAGAAAGTGTTAACATTTAATCAAAAAGAGCGTGAAGCGTTAATCGCTTTTCTCAACTCTCTATAGGGTATGACATGAAAACAAAACGTATCTCAACCGGGGCTCTACTGACTCTTGCCTTGTTTGGCTGTCAAACGTCAAGCGATGAACGGTTAGTGTTTGAGAATACCAACCATATCAGCCAAAAGGTTTATGAAGTAGAGACAGAATTTGCAGGGCTTTTAAACACCCAAGCAACCAGCTTGTCACAGGTCATGTCGAAGTATTGTCAGCGGTCTGTTGATGTCGATACTGTCAAGCAACAGTGGCGGAAAACGATGCAAAGCTGGATGGCATTACAAGGTCAAGAACGCGGTCCACAGGCGGCACTGGCGCAAAGTTGGAATATGCAGTTCTGGCCTGATAAAAAAAATACCACCGGGCGCAAAATGCAACGCCTGATCGCAACCGAACAGAGTTGGACACAGGCGCAAATAGCGGCGCAAAGTGTAACGGTGCAAGGCCTTGGAGCAGTGGAATGGTTGCTTTATGACAATAAGTCTGATCTTGCGACTTCAGCGACCACCTGTCAGACGGCAATGGCGATTAGTGACAATATTCAACACAACGCGGCGCTAATTTTACAAGCATGGCAGCTCAATCCCTGGACTCAGTTGGATGCGAAACAGTGGCAGTCGGAGTACATCGCACTGCTGTCCAATCAACTTGAGTACAGCATGAAGAAAATGAGTCGTCCTCTGGCTAATTTTGGTCATCCACGCCCTTACTTTTCAGAGTCTTGGCGCTCACAGACTTCGATGCAGAATTTGTATGCAAACTTAGTCTCGATGCAGACGCTTTACTTGGCGCGAGGAGCGGGGCTAGACGCCATGTTACGTGATATGGACAAAGCCGCACTAGCAGATCGTATCGTCAACCAATTTGCGATGGCGATAGAAACTTGGCCGCGCGATAAAAGCCTATTTGAGTTGTTGCAAACTAAGCAAGGTTATCAATATGCCTATGCGCAGTATAACAAGCTAGAACAACTGAAATACCTCATCCATGAAGAGGTCGCGATTGAATTAGGTGTCGTCATAGGATTTAACGCAACTGATGGTGACTGATAATACCCGACGTTCATTACTTAAAGCCGCACTACTTGGTGCAGCTTATCCGTTATCCGCTTGCGTGAGCAGGACTTCAAGTGTCGCGAAGCCCGCCTTGATCGGCTGCTCTATCTCGGGGCGCGATCACTTTAACGCTGTGGTGGCAGACCAAAACGGTCAGCCACTGAGGACAATACCGTTACCAGAGCGCGGGCATGGCGTGGCCAGTCATGCCGCCTTAGGGCACGCCGTGGCATTTGCTCGTCGTCCCGGTCGTTACTTTCAGGTGTTTGACTACCGCAGCGGCGAATCGGTTAAGTTACGCAGTGCCGATCACAACCGACATTATTACGGGCATGGCGTCTATTCGAATGATGGGCAATGGCTCTACGCTACGGAGGGAGAGGCCTCTACTAGTCGCGGTATTATCGGGGTGTACGATGTGTTGGCGGGGTATGACAAAGTCGCTGAGTTTAGTGGCTTTGGCATTGGCCCCCACGAGGTTATCGTGATGCCAGATGACAAGCTCGTGATCGGCGTAGGTGGTGTTCATACTGATGGTCGAGCGCCGCTTAACCTAGACACAATGAAGCCGAGCTTGAGCTACTTAAATCGCAACGGTGAGTTAATCGAACAAGTGGGCTTGGGCGACCACAAACTGAGTATTCGCCACCTCGCTCATGACGGCGCAGACACCGTGTTATGTGGCCAACAATATCGGGGTGAGCCCGACGAGTACCCCGCGTTGTTGGCTATGCATACCGCGGGTGCTGAGTTGCTCTCTTTGCAAGCTGAACCCGAGCAATGGGCTCGTTTCAATCACTATATCGCTAGTATTGCGGCGACCGATCAGTGGATTTTAGCCACCTCTCCTCGAGGTAACTGCTATGGTATTTGGTCTAAGCAAACGCTAAAACTGGTTGAACTTGCCCCATTGCCTGATGCGTCCGGTGTTGTTGTGCAAGGTGATACGTTTAAAGTGAGCTCTGGCGCAGGGCAAGTGGTGTCACAACGCTCCCCAGACCAGAAACAAACCCATCAGTCTGGGATTCAATGGGATAATCACTGGTCGGTAATTGCTTAATATCGATAGAAAAACTTAGACACGGTTTAAACTCTTAGAAAGTCGTCACATCGGCGTCATTCATCTCTGCCATACTCATAGATGGGACGTGGTGGAGACGAATTGATGCAGAAATGGACTTGCTGGCTGTTGGTATTGTGCTTAGTACCAACCGGGGCGCTTTCGGGGCAGTACTTCAACCAAATTGGCTGGCTTGAGAGTGATAGTCAGCTTACAAAACTGTTGCAGTATCCGGCTGTGGTTGAGGATATCTATCGTAACAACAATACCCAGATGATCTGGTTTGATTTACAGCAGAGCAGCAAGCTCGAATTTCAGTTGGAAGTCATTCAACATGCGGGCTTTAGCCCGCTGTTCTCACGTCAACTGAGTTACCTTCAGTTTTATCGAAAAAGCAATCGTTGGTATGAATACGACATCCTCGCCACCGATACGCTATTGCTCTATCTCAGCTATGCGGAGCAAGCCAAGGTTCAAGGGCAGCGCTGGTTTTTTCAAACTAAGCTTAACCGCTCTTTACCTCTGCCACCAAATAGTGCACTTATCGCTATGCATCGAGCCATCGCCCAGCAGCAACTGGGTGAGCTTATTGATGCCTATACCCCCGACAACCGAGAATATCAAAAACTTGTCGATACCTATTTACACCTGATTAAGTATCAAAAACTCGACATTGCCACTTATCGTCAGCAGGGCTTAAAGCGAGTTGGGGATAAGCTCAATGACAGAGATGTGTTGCTCCAGCGCCTTGCTATGGTGGATGTTGGCCTATTTGAAGTCCGTAAAGATGTCAGTTGGTATGACCAATCTTTATTTGCGGCAATCCAACAGTTTCAAGAACTACATGGGCTTGAAGCCGATGGTATTATTGGCCCTGATACGGTGAGATGGCTCAATGTGCCGATTGAAAGACGTCTGGCGACGCTGGCTATCAATGCCGAGCGCATGCGCTACTGGCCGACACAGCGCGATACGATTATTGTGGTTAACGTGCCAAGCTTCCAAATGAAGTATTGGTCATCTGGCCAAGAAGTGTTTCATTCCAAAGTTGTGGTTGGCAAGAAAGCGCGTCCCACTCCAGTGATGAATACCAAGTTGGACTCCTTGATCCTCAACCCGACTTGGAATGTGCCATGGAAGATCATGGTGGAAGACATCATCCCCAAAGTGCAGCAAGACAAGCAGTATTTGACTAAACACAATATTCAAATTATCCCCAAATGGGGCTCGGATGTGGTGATAGATCCAAGCGATATTGATTGGGATAACCTTAAACCGAGCGCATTTCCCTACCGAATGACCCAGTTGTCAGGCAACGCCAATGCGTTGGGCTTGTATAAATTCAACACACCGAACCGACGGGCTATATACCTACACGATACACCGAGTAAAAATCTGTTTGCTCAAAATCAACGAGCGTTCAGTTCCGGCTGCATCCGGGTTGAAAATGCGGATGTGTTTGCCAATCTGCTGTTGGAGTCCCAAGGGTTGCAAATCGAATCGTCGACGCAATCAGAACCGTTACCCAACCAATCCATCCCACTTAAAAGCCGCATTCCTGTTCACATTATTTATCAAACGGCATGGTTTGAAGGGGGGGCAGTCCATTACCGGGAAGATATTTACCGCTTCGATAGATTTGGTTACACAAAAGGATAGGATTAACAGAATATTGACTTAGTCATGTACCAGTCTATTTTTCTTTGAGGTTCAATAACTAAGTAGATACAACCACAATTGACGCAGCTTTGAGCACGTTTTATGCATTTGCACTTCACTTGAGAGTTCGGTAGTGTCGCCTGCCGAATAGGTTTGGCAACTCAACATAGTGAAGGTAAAAGATTGTGGCGTTATCCCGACGAGATTTCTTAAAACTATCCGCAAGCGGCATAGTCATAGCAAGTTGTACGCCGAGTATCGCATTGGCTTCTTACCCAGAACCGCCGCGTTCCCTTGCTTTAACCAACTTGCATACTCAAGAAGCATTAGAAACCTGTTATTTTGATGGCGCGCAGTATGTGTCGCGTGAGCTGCGTCGTATCAACCATTTGTGCCGCGATTTTAGACGCAACGAGGTTCACCCGATGGACAAGCGTCTTTTTGACCACATTAGCTTGATCCAGGCCGAACTCGGCGTTGAAGCCGAAGTACAAATCATTTCAGGCTATCGCTCCCCTGCAACGAACGAAGCCCTGCGCAGTCGTTCTAGTGGTGTCGCTAAGAAAAGTTATCATATGCTAGGGCAAGCGATAGACTTTCGCCTCGATGGCGTTGAGCTCAAGCGGGTGAAAGACGTAACGCGTGAGCTCAAACTTGGTGGTGTGGGTTATTACCCACGGAGTAACTTTGTTCATATCGATACAGGCCCTGTTCGCTACTGGGCGTAGTCAGTTGTCAAATCGGCCTGCAAATGTCATAGTTCTGCCAGTTCAGAACTATATCAAGGTTTACCTATGTCGCTTAAATATCAAGTAGTACCCGTTACTTCGTTTTCTCAAAATTGTTCGATCGTTTGGTGTGATGAAACGATGGAAGGTGTGGTCGTAGACCCAGGTGGTGACGTAAAGCAACTGGCAGCACTGATTAATGAGCTAGGTGTCAAAGTGGTGAAATTAGTCCTAACTCATGGTCACCTTGATCATGTCGGTGGGACCGAGCCACTTGCACAAACGCTTGGTGGGGTTGACATTGTCGGGCCACATAAAGCGGACAACTTTTGGTTGCAGGGGCTAGAAGGGCAAAGCCAAATGTTTGGCTTTCCCTTAACGCAAGCGTTTGAACCAAATCAGTGGCTTGACGATGGCGATCAAGTTCATTTTGGTCACCAAGTGCTGGATGTGATTCACACCCCTGGTCATACTCCTGGTCACGTGGTTCTATTTAGCCAACAGGCGAAACTAGCGTTCGTCGGAGATGTTCTATTTAACGGCTCGGTGGGGCGCACAGACTTTCCTAAAGGGGACTTTGATACGCTTATTTCGTCGATTAAAACCAAACTTTGGCCGTTGGGGAATGATGTACGCTTTGTGCCGGGGCATGGCCCTGAGTCGACCTTCGGTCGTGAAAGAGCGAGTAACCCGTTTGTCGCCGACGAAATGCCACTCTACTAACCGAACACTTCTTATTGGTTCAATACGGCCGCAGGAGCGGCCGTATTCATTTTAAGCAGGCTCGCTAGGTTCCGGCTCTGCTGCTGCGAGGTAGCGCCTTGCGAGGCCAACAAATTCTTCAGGTTCACGGTCTAAATCTTGCGCGGCAATAAAAATGTCGTAGTCAAAATAGCGTCTTTGATAGCGCATTCTGTTGGCGAGCATAGCTTGCAGTCCTCTAAACTCTTGGCCCTCTGCATTGGTGTAGACTGAAGAATCGAGAACGATATCTTCGAATTGTGCCCCTTGCTTGTTTTGTCTCGCGCCTAAATAGAGCAGTGCGCGTTGGCTGAGTAAAATTTCAGTCGCGATCCGCGGACAAATGCTGTTGAGATAAGGAGAGTAGTGTTTAAGTTTGATGCCTATCCAAGGTATAGGCTGATGCCAACCGTCTTGGTTATAGGTGCAGATGCCAATACGTTGAATATTGCTCCACTTAACGACCCATCCGCCTTTAAACAAATGTTGCTGGAAGTGGGTGGCGGTCAGGGTAAACTTGACCGTGCTCTTTAGGATTAACAGATAGCCAAAGCCAATAAGGCAAGTAACAGAAACTATTGTAAGCAGCGCTTGCTGCCAGCCTGGGGCATATAGCATCAGAAACAGGCTACCGATGACTAAAAGCCCCGACATCCAACGCACAGTGATGGATGAAAAAACAAACGGCTGATTGGTGAGGTGTACGGTTTGCATAGGTTGCGGCTCGATGAGTTTAATACCTCTGTTTATATAATCAGTAGTCGAAGAATCGATCACTTTCAATACTGATTAAATTGTAGTCTGATACCCGCATATCGGGCACTTTTGTGCTAATAAGCCGCAGATGCCCTGTAAATTCAGCCAAAAATTTGCTATAAATCGCGCTTCAAATTTTCACCACTGCTACGTATGCAGTGAAATGGAGAAATACTCGATGAGACTTGCTCATAAGCGTAAAGTGCAGCTTAAACTGCAAAAGCGCATTAAAGCGACAGTTGCAAACGTAGAAGCAACACAGAAAGCGAAGCCTGCGGTTGAGAAAAAAATCGCGACTAAGCCAGCAGCTGAAAAAGTAGTAGCAGCGGTAAAATCAACTAACATCGCGCTGACTCCTAAGCAGCAACAAGTTTTAGATATCGTGGCGAAACAAGCCGACGGCATCAATCCGAAAGGTATCGGCCTAGCAGCGGGCCAAGAAGATGCAAAAGCGGCTTCTTGGGCAACGGGCGCTCTGAAAAAACTACTTGAAGAAAACTTGGTAGTGAAAGAGCAACTAGCCGGCAACAAAGTTATCTACAAAGCCGTTTAAGCGCCGCTAACTTGTCTATTACTGCTGTGAAAACAGCGACAGAAAGCCCTGACCTGTCAGGGCTTTTTCATTTCTCCAATCAATTATTAATATCTTTGTCACATTTGTTTTAAAAGATACACAACAATGCCTCGCGTTTATGACTACGTACTTTATGCGATGACTTCTTTTTGTTTTTCTTGATAACTTGTTGATATAACAACACCGAAAGGTAATTTCTGGCCGAAAGATTACGTAGTAATACGTAGGTCTTTAGTCTAACACTTGCTTTCATTGTTAAATTTTATCCGTGTTCACGCTGATTTTAACTTTGCCTGTGATGGATCATCCTTTAAGCGCTAAAGAACATATCTGAAAAGGTATGACCCGTTAACAAAGGACGTGAACATGAGTGTTATTAAAAAATCGCTAAAACGAGTTTTTAAAGGAACCGCTATGGCAGCCGCCTTGGCTGTAATGGCAACCTCTGCTTCTGCAGCGGAAAAAGTCTATCGCTTAAAGCTGGCTGAAACTTGGGGGCCAAACTTCCCAATTTTTGGTGATGCGACAAAAAATATGGCCAAGATGGCCGAAGAGATGTCAAATGGCCGACTTCAAATCCGTATCGATTCGGCGAACAAGCATAAAGCGCCTCTAGGTGTGTTTGATATGGTCAAGTCTGGTCAGTATGACATGGGCCACTCGGCGTCTTACTACTGGAAAGGTAAAGTGCCAAACACCTTGTACTTCACCTCAATGCCGTTTGGTATGCTGCCAACCGAACAGTACGCCTGGTTCTACTATGGCGGTGGTATGGAGTTGATGGAAAAAGTCTATGCTCCACACAATTTATTGTCGTTCCCAGGTGGTAACACAGATACCCAGATGGGTGGTTGGTTCCAAAAAGAGATCAACTCAGTCGAAGACCTACAAGGCCTGAAAATGCGCATCCCTGGTTTTGCGGGTGAAATTCTTGCCGAGCTAGGCGCTAAACCGACTAACATTGCGCCGGGTGAACTGTACACCTCGCTAGAACGTCGTACCATCGATGCTCTGGAGTGGGTTGGACCTTCTCTCGACTTACGTATGGGTTTCCACAAAATTGCGCCTTACTACTACACAGGTTGGCATGAGCCTGCGACCGAGCTGCAGTTCTTAGTCAACAAACGTGTATGGGATCGTCTACCAGCAGATCTTCAAGCCATCTTACGTGTAGCGATGAAGACCGCAGCTTACGACATGTATACCCAATCTAAGCACGAGAGTGGTAAGAACTGGGCGTCTATCAAGTCTGAATACCCGAACGTAATGGTGAAAGACTTCCCTGAAGAAGTCATGACCGCACTTCGTGAAGCGAATGATCGTTTGCTCAAAGATCACGCTGAGAAAGACGCAATGGCAAAAGAAATTCAAGAGTCTCAAGCGAACTACCTCAATCAAGTTCGCCCATGGTCTGACATTTCTCATCGCGCATACTTAAACAGCCAAGCACAATAATAATAGAAGTTGCTGGGTGACAGTGTCACCCAGCTCGAAGCCCAAGACATTTTATACTATTACGCCGCGTTTAAGCGGCGTTGATTCAGAATTCCATGGAGTAGGGAATGAGAAGCCTAATATATATCGAGCGAGCGTTTAATCGCTTTGGTGACTTCCTCGGATGGTTATCAAGCATTCTATTCATTTTGCTGCTTGCCAATGTCGTCTATGACGTGGTCATGCGTTACGCGTTTAATGATGTGTCGATTGCATTTCAAGAAATGGAATGGCACTTATTTTCAGCCGTGTTCCTTCTTGGCGTGCCGTACGCGATCAAGTCAGGCGGTCATGTTCGTGTCGACCTCTTTTACGAACGTCTCTCTCACAAGGCTCAAGCAATTATCGATCTACTTGGTACGCTAATATTTCTCTTCCCATTCTGCTTGCTCGTTGCTTATTACGGCATCGACTTTGCGCGTGAGAGCTACGAGTTGGGAGAAACGTCGGGTGATCCAGGTGGTTTGCCTTACCGTTGGATCATCAAAGCGATGATTCCCTTGTCCTTTTTCTTTATGGCAGTCAGTGGAGTGGGCTTGCTGCTTCACTCCATAAACAAAATTGTTAATCCACACCTCATATACGCTCAAGAGCAAAAATAAGGAGACAAAAAAATGGTCGGTATTGTAATGTTTTTTGTAGCCTTATTTGCGCTGCTACTTGGCTTTCCCGTGGCGTTTACCTTCGGTGGGATCGCGCTGATATTTGGCGTTTGGGCAGAAGGCATGGATATGTTTGCCTTTATGCCGTATCGAATTCAATCCATTATGGAGAACACCGTATTAATGGCGGTGCCTCTGTTTGTTTTTATGGGTCTAGTATTACAAAAGACTCGTCTGGCTGAACAATTGCTCGAGTCGATGGGTAAATTGTTTGGTGGAGTTCGTGGCGGGATTGCCATCTCAACCGTGCTGGTGGGAGCGTTGCTGGCTGCCTCGACGGGTGTAGTTGGTGCGTCGGTTGTCGCGATGGGCCTCATATCCTTGCCTGTTATGCTCAAATATAACTACGATAAAGGGCTTGCTTGCGGCACCATATGTGCGTCGGGAACCTTAGGTCAAATCATTCCTCCCTCTATTGTTCTTATTTTGCTTGGTGATGTATTAGGCGTGCCTGTTGGCGATTTATTCCAAGCTGCATTGTGGCCAGGACTGGTCTTGGTTGGTGCGTACGTGGTTTATATTCTCATTTACGCAAAAATGAATCCTGAAGCGGCACAAGCCATTCCGGCTGACGAAAATCTCAATCGAAAACAAGAAGTGATTGCTGCTCTCAAAGCGGTTGTGCCTCCTCTGGCCTTGATTGTCGTCGTGCTTGGATCAATTTTTGCGGGCGTGGCCACGCCGACTGAATCTGCGGCGCTAGGCGGTGCAGGGGCTATCGTGCTCGCGCTTCTCTATGGTCAATTTAGTTTTAACATGGTCTATGAAGCGGCAAAAGAAACAGTCAAAGTCACTGCAATGGTATTTGCTATCTTGCTTGGCGCGACCGCTTTTTCAATGGCGTTTACCTATACCGGAGGTGACTACTTAGTTGAAGAGTGGATGATGGAGATACCGGGTGAAAAATGGGGCTTCTTGATCATTACCATGCTGGTTATTTTGGTTCTGGGCTTTTTCATCGACTTCGTTGAAATCTGTTTTATTATCGTGCCAATCTTAGCACCAGTTGCAGAGTTACTTGGAATCAACATGACATGGTTCGCGATTCTTGTGGCGATGAACTTACAGACGTCGTTCTTGACACCTCCGTTTGGTTTCAGCTTGTTTTATCTCAAAGGGGTCGCACCCAATGGTGTCACTACTCGAGATATTTATCGTGGGGTAATGCCGTTTATCGCTATTCAGGTCTTGGTGCTCGCGTCCCTACTTGCGTTCCCTGGATTCTACGGAATGTGATCCCCGAGTTACGATTTAGCTATAACTCCTGCTAAAGTGAGGCTGCTTACCGCTGAGGTACGCAGCCTTTGTTTTTATTGGGGAAAAGGATGCCTCTACAAGCAAAACTGATACTACTGAGTTTGTTACCACTCTTGCTGGTCACGGCCTTGACCAGTTGGATCTCTATCCATCAAGCCAAAACCTTGGGCGAAAAGGAAATTCAGATATTTGAAGATGGGTTAATTCGTTCAAAAGAGACCGCGCTTAAAGACCATGTCGACCTTGCGTTTGATGCCATTGATCATATCTACAACGATATGAGCCTGGCAGAGCATGAAGCGAAAGAGCAAGTGAAAGAGGTATTGAATAAGCTTCGCTACGGCAAGGACAAGGACGGCTACTTTTTTGCTTACGACGAATCTGGTGTGAACTTAGTCCACCCGATCCAGCCCGAATTAGTCGGACAAAACTTGCTCCACATTCAAGATGAAAATGGCGACTACCTGATTGAAGCACTGCTTCACCAGGCACAGAGTGGGGGTGGTTTTCATCGCTATCTATGGCAGAAGCCTTCGACGGGCGAGAATGTGACTAAACTCAGCTACGCAGCGTGGCTTGATAAGTGGAACTGGATGGTGGGGACTGGGCTGTATATCGAAGATATTACTAATGAAGTCGCAAACTTAAAGTCAGAAGTAAAACGAAATATTGAAACGACTTTTTTCTCGGTGATCGTGATTATGAGTGTGACCGTAGGTGTCATAGTAGTGATCACTCTGGCGGTCAATCTTCATGAGCACCGTTTGGCAGACAAAAGCTTAAAAGAACTCGCGCATAAGACGGTTATGTTTCAGGAAGATGAGAAGAAACACCTTGCGAGAGAGTTACATGACGGTATTAACCAATTGCTGGTGTCGAGTAAGTGTCACCTCGAGCTATTAGCCAACAAAATTGAAGATGCGCCGCTTAAACAGCACCTAGCACAGTCCCAACAGTCATTGATGATGGCGATAAACGAAGTGAGACACATTTCCCACAACTTACGTCCCAGTGCTTTGGATGACATTGGACTAGAAGCTGCGCTCAACAGTCTACTGCTAGACTTCAAAGCTCACTCAGGAATTGATGTTGAAGCCACGCTGAAAACTCAACCGGCTGCTAAGCTACAATCTGAAGTGGCAACGACGCTCTATCGTGTTGCGCAGGAGTCTTTAACTAACATTGAAAAACACTCTCATGCTGGCAAGGTCAGTGTGATTTTGCAGCAGATGGGCACTATGCTGCAATTGATTATTCGTGATGATGGCGTTGGGTTCGACGTCAACGCCACGATGAGAAAAAGTGGCATCGGTTTACGTAACATGCGTGAGCGGGTGGAGTTTATAGGCGGTGAACTCGATATCGAGAGCGAACCAGGCTTTGGAACAGAAATTACTGTGCTGCTAGAGTTGGACGGATTAGTTTATGGATAAACCGATTAAAGTTGTTATTGTTGACGATCATCAGGTGGTGTTAGACGGGTTTAAAGCACGTCTTCAAACAGAGTCTGGCATCGATGTGGTAGGTTGTGCTAGTAACGGCCTCGAAGCAATTGATGTGGTTAAAGCACTCCAACCCGATGTAGTTCTGATGGATGTCAGTATGCCGCTAATGAACGGTATTGATGCCACACGCGTAATCAAAGAATCGATGCCAGAAGTCAAAGTCTTGATGCTGACCATGCATGATAACCGCGAATACATCATGAAGGTAATGCAAGTAGGCGCTGTGGGGTACATGCTGAAAGAAATCTGTGCTCAGCGTATGGTGCAGGCGATTAAAACCGTCTATCAAGGTTCGACTTATTTTTGCGAATCAGTCACGCAAACGCTGTTTTCTCAAGAGGTGATTCCAACGGCGCAAAAGCCTAATCCGCTAAGCCGTCGTGAAGAAGCGATCCTTAAGCTAGTGGCAGAAGGGAATAGCAGCAAAAAAATCGCTTCCCTTCTAAACATTAGCTATCGCACTGTCGAGACTCATCGGCAAAATATCAAACATAAATTGGACCTACACAGTACGGCCGAGCTAGCGAAATATGCGCTAGAACAAGGGATTGTGGCTTAACTGATTGATAGTTTTGTCGTGACGACAATTAATCTGAGTTGTCCTAGCTCTTTGTGGGTGTGTATAAGCGTGTCCCAACTCGCTTATATGGACCTACCAGCAAATGAATCAACTTATCGATGCGTTATTTACCCGTGGTTATTATATTTGGGATGATTTTCTCCCAAGCAGGGAAGTTGAACGCTTGCGTGATTGCATTCCAGAGCAGTGGAGAAAAGCGCGTATTGGGCGTAACGATGAGGCTATCCGAGCCACTTCCGTTCGTAGCGATAAAATTCAATGGCTTAATCCCGGCATGGGGGATCCTGTTAGTGCTTACTTGGATAAAATGGAACACATTCGTCTCGAAGTGAATCGACATTTCTTTCTCGGTCTATTTGAGTATGAAGCACACTTTGCAAAATACGAGTGTGGCGATTTTTATCAAAAGCATTTAGACAGTTTCAAAGGCAATGAAAATCGGCGACTAACCACCGTATTTTACATGAACGAAGCGTGGCAGCCGCAGGACGCGGGAGAGTTGGTTATCTACGACCTTCAAGACCGTCAACTTGCGACAGTTGAGCCCAAAGCTGGTCGTCTGTTGGTATTTTTCTCAGAACAGTTTCCTCACGAAGTAAAGCCTACGAATACCGAGCGCTATAGTATCGCAGGTTGGTTTCGTGTTAATGGCGTGAGTGGCAACTCTCTCGATATCGCTAACTAAACGCAAAAGTGACAGTTCTCATTAGTTAAGCCATGTAAACCCTGACGGTTGGCGAGGTGTTTTTTTCCTTCCTCTAGGCCAATTTTATAGCCAGCCTCAAGCAGGCCTAGGTCCATCGTTAAGCGTTTGACCGCAAAATTTTCCGGCGGCGCGATGACACGAATGATGGCATCGTTAGGTGGGCGACGGATAAATTCAAGCGATTGGTTGTAACGCCTTGCGCGTTCCACCATCGCTTGGCCGACCTTTGGATATCTCTTTAGCAGCCCCTTAAACAGCAAGGCACTTTTGCGCTCTGGCATTTGATAGTTAAGCGGATGAGAGAGGACAACGGTGATCTCTCGAGCACCGCGTTGGTAAGCTTCTTTCACGGGAATAGAGTCGGCTACGCCACCATCGGTATAGCATTGACCTGAAAAACAAGGCGTTTGCTTATAGACAATCGGCAACGCACTGGTGGCTTCTAATACTTGGCTGAGGTTGTTTGGCGTCACCTTGTAATAATCTGCTCTGCCCGTTGCTACATTAGTTGTCGTTGCCAGTAGGGGCGTGTTGCCAAATAGTGTTTTCTTGTCGAGTGGATAGTGACGCTCAGACTGGGTTACCAACCATTTCACATTGACCAGACTTCCCCCGGTTAAAAAGCGTTTCGGGCTATAAAATAGCGAGTTTGTCGCTAGGCGAGTGATCACTTGATGGCTGCGTCCGTGCTGTTTCGCCAAAAAGCCAACGAGATTAGAAGCGCCCGCTGATACACCGATCGCGAGATCGTAGGGGTTGTAATCGTGGTTCAAAAACTGGTCTAACACACCAGCTGCGAATATCCCACGCATCGCACCACCCTCAACAACGATCGCCTTCATTTTTAATCCCCCAACCTCAAGAATAATGCACTCAGTCTATTGATGGAGAAGGGGATTTAAAAATGGATGGTACAAATCACTGCGATAGAGCCCACCTATCAATAGGAGATACCAATTTCAACGATTGACATAGACTGGTTTTGCTCGCGTAACACTTTTTATACCTTAATAAACAGAAAGATATACTTAATACTGTTTTTATGACCAGTGTTTATTGCGTTAGCCAATAACTTAACTATACTGGATATAGGTACAGGTAAAAGGAGGTGTGTATGTTGTTAGAAACCATCGAACGTGTAAACCGCCTACGCCAACAAGCGCTTAATGACCCTAAATTTCTCCATTCTGCAAAAGAGCACGAGAAGGCGTTGAAGTCACAAACTCACCGCGGTACTCATTCAACTCAAAAAACTCAAGCGCGTAAAGAGCGTCGCTTGGCAGACATATATCAACAAGCTGAGTTTGGTCAGCCGAGTGACAATGCTACGCACTAAAGTGAAAAGCAAGCTGAGGTCATAAAATGAAGGCCAAACGCGCTACAGATGGGATAGCCAGCCTTCCTGTCTGTAGCGGTTCATGACACGGTAGACTCAATCAAAGTTCTGGTACTTCTACATTGGTCGACGTCGATATTTGGTAGTAGCGGTCTAGGTGTTCACTCAGGTGCTGGAACACATGTTGATCAAGAAGGCCTGCGTCAACCATAGGTTTAATAATATCGACGATTTCTTGTGCGCTTAAACGGCCCCGATAAGGGCGGTCTTGAGACAAGGCTTGGAAAATATCGGCGACAGCGATAATTCGCGACGGTAAGTCTAGCTCATTCGCCGTTTTGTTATATGGGTAGCCCGTCCCATCCAGCTTCTCGTGATGATTGGAAGCCCATTCGCCTATCTTTGAACACGGGAAGACCATTTGTAGGGCAATTTCAGTATCAATCGTGTGTCGTTTGATATGAATGTACTCTTCTTGAGTGAGTTTGCCAGGTTTATGCAGGATGTCATCAGGTGTTCTCAGCTTGCCAATATCATGGACAAGCCCCGAAACATATAACATGCGTGCGGTAGTTATAGGTAAATTGAGTCCTTGTGCTAGATAGAAGCAGAGCTCTGCAACTTTGAGAGAGTGCTGATAAGTAAATGGACTTTTGGCATCGACGATGCCCGCAATAAAACGGCCTAACTGAATCAGGTCTTGCATAGATAAGTTTTTCTGTAGCCATTCTAAGTGAGTGAACTGCAGAGGAATCGACTCGATATTTTCTGGTTCCATTGCAAACCAAAAACCGTCTTTCTCCACTAATTCATTGAGCACCTTGACATATTCAGGGCGAAAAAGTGTGCCGCTTCGTCTCGTCAACTCGTTTGAAATTTCGCATTTATTTAAGGTGACCAAGTCGGAACTTTCAGCCTTGGAATACTGCGCACGAAGGAAATCGAGCCTGTCTGAGATAAACACCAAGGCGGCAATATCTTTTTCAAATGATGGTAGCTCAATGTCTTTTAATAGTTCCCAGTGAGTGTGATGATGAAGAATGATAGGGGCAAATTGAGTCAGTAACTTGCAGTTATTTAATGCGTGATAGCCGATGGAACAATGGGTTTGAACATGGGTAGGGATGATTTCACTGATCAAATTTTTGTGTTCATTGGTTTGTGAAACGCCGCAATCATGAATCAACCCAGACAGGAAGGTAAATTCTTGCTTTTGTACTGGCCAGTTGAGACGTTTCGCACATTCATGCGCGATGTAAGCGACGCGATGATTGTGGTGAATATCATCAATCCCGACATAGTCCAGTGCACGCGCGACCCAAACTAGGGCGTGCTTGAGGTCGACAGAAAAAGAATCAGCAATTTTCGCTTCTACCATATCCACTGATATCCGTCCTTGCAGTAATTAATTATATCTATCGAAAGAGTAGTTTACCTCCCTGCAAGCACGAGTGATGCCGCTCAAATTTAACGCAATTGAGTGAATAAGCTTAGCCACTGATTTGATGGCTCAAAAACAGCGCCCCAATGATGACAGAGCCATATTGGGACGCCTTCTGGCTAATAGATTTCTAACTCTTTAACGAAAAGACCTCCCCCTGAGCGGTAGCCTCATTTGTTTGAGTGCGTTCTTAACTCTGGGTTTGACGGTTTGGGTGTTGACGATCGTTTTAAACATCGACGGATCAAACGCATCCTCCTGCATCAGATCTTCGCACAGGCAATCAATCAGTGACTTGTCTACATCCCACATAGTGAAAAGGTGGACATAGTTCAAAATCTGGGTGTCAGCATCCTGATCACATGAGATGGGCTGTGAGATTGTCTCTTTTGCCAGCGAATAGCGGAAAATGATCTCCTCGTTAGGTTGAAGGAAAATAAGAGACAGAGAAAGTGGAGTGCGCTGCAGTCGCAGATCTAACCCTTTGGAGAGCCAATGCTTAGCGACGATACCCAACTGCTCTTCTGCATATCGTGCGACTTCTTGACCTTGCATTGCCAACTTAATTTGGTCGCTATAACTGTTACGCGCAAAGTACTCCCAAAGTACGAGGGGGGAAAGCCCGTTTCTTGACCCTGCAAAGGTGGTATCGGGTGAGCCGATATACTCAGGGTTATCTGGTGGTGAGACCATAAATTTCTGTTTAGTCATATAGACGCCAGTTGGCCATGGTGCGCCCGGCCATTTGTGTCCACTGGTGACGATAGAGTGAACCATCGGGTTTTTAAAGTCGAAATCAGGGCCTGTATAGCCATCATTTTGTTTAAAAAACGACTGATACTCAGGGCACTCTTTCGCCATTTTGATAAAAGGTAGATAGCTCGCTCCGAGCGCACCATCAATATGGAGCCAATAACCTGTGCGTGTTTCATAGCCGCTGCTAGGGTCCTCGGGGTCTACGGGAACCTCTCTTTGCCACAAATTATTGCGTTTTAGGATGGGCTCTAGGCGTTGCGTGACTTGAGATACATCGTCATAGGCGCCTTTAAAGGTAGTGCCGCAGTTAAGCACTAGCAGTATTGGGTAGCCTCTGTCTGCGAAAAACTCGACATATTTGACTAGTTCGTCGACATCAATCGCCCCACTACTGACTCGGAGTTTTCCCGAGGGAGGAGGAGGCGTAGAGCCCACTTCACTTGGCCATGGTTGACCTTGATTGACAGGGTTTTGGTCGGGGTAGAGTCGATTTCCCAGTTCGCCGAAGGTTTCTATTTTTTCAACCGCCATTGCTTTGACAATTGAATAGTGAGTGTCTTCCGAGAAGAAGGCCACAGGTGTGTACGCATTGGGATTGCATTTCGGAGGGCAAGGGTGATGCGCATAAACTTGGCAGTTAGTGATTTGGTCTCCATCATTGGTCTCACTGCGAACCTCTTCCTCCAGCAGCATGACGCCACTGAGATAATCGCGAGCATTAAGCATGGCGTAAAGGTTGCCCTCTGTACTCCCCATAGTTAGTACATACCCCCAGTAACTCTCAGGGTCGCCTTTTTGAAACTGACCCTTTTCATCGATGTAAGGCCCTTGTGATGGCCATTTTGCGTTCCAAAGCGATGCGTAATAATCGAGAACGGAGCGCTCGACACACTTGGAGTTGATGGTGTAGTTGCCGTTAACAAACGGGTCACCGACGTTGTTCAGACTGACATTCAGAAAGGGGGATAAGCGGTCTTGATAGTGAATGTTTTCCTCTGTTTGATAGCCCAAGAATCGTGCTTTTTGAGAATCGACGTAGGACAGCAATTGCTGATAGACGCTCTCTTGCTCGGTACTGTTTTGACCCGTGGGAGGTATTTCGACGTCGAAGCCGTTGATGGCTTGTTCGGTGTAGTGAAAGTCGTAGTTGCGCTCTGCATAAACATCGACGGGATTGGCACTGGGTGCGGAGATGTGCGTCAGTGCAAAGTCGGGCACCTGATCAGACCAAGGTAACTGGCTTGGTCCATAGGGTATTTTGTTGTCACTCATTTTTTGCTCCAAGGTTTTTATCTCTAGTATCCGGAACAAGTAGCGAGAGAGTTTTTCGCTACCTAGCCAACGCGAATTAGACGCGTATAGCTGACTATAGACATAGCAATCTGATGAGCCGGTAAGATTTGATTGAATTATGAACAAAGTCGCATATATCTAACTCGGAAATGAGTGATTGGTAATTAAGGGTGTTTTTTGAAGGATTATCATTAAAAAAAGTTGATCTAACGCTGACTAACAACTAAATCTTCAATAATTAACCTGGTTGCATATGGCGGTCGGGTTGTTGGCTAGGTGATGGTTTGGTTGTTCGTGATTCGAACAGTGAAAATAACAATGAGTTCAACCAATCATCATGCTCAATTTCCGTTTTGGCTCGCTTGCGTGTGAGGTATAGGATGACTTTAGGCTTTAAATCGAGAATATATATTGGCGTGGGTACGCTTGTCGCTGTGTCTTTGATTGTTCTAGGAACCTTGAACATGTTAGCGATGAGGGACGAAATGATACAGGGCTTAGTTTCAAAAACGGCCGACAAACTCAGCTTTCATGTGGCTGAACTTGAGCAGATGATGACGTTCAAAGTCGACGCGATAGAACGGGGGGCCGAGAGCTTTAATCTCGCACTAGATGACAGCGACAACCAAAGGCTGGTTTCTTTGTTAGCCGACAGTGCCTCAATCTCTAATGTGATCATGACCTATGAAGATGGCCGCAGCTATATGTCGCTGGATGGGGCTAAATACGATTTTCGTAGCAGAGATTGGTATCAACAAGCAAAAACAGCCAATGGTGTGACGCTTACTGGCGTCTATCAGGATCAGGTCACCCAAAAGAAAGTGGTGAGTGTAACGATGCCGGTAAAACAGAACGGAGAGTTTATTGGTGTGTTATTGGGTGATATCCAGCTGGGTGATGTGATTACCTCTGTCAGTAATATGCGTTTTGCTGGTGGCGCTGCGACGTTAACCGATAACAACGCAGTCTTTTTCGCCAGTGATGACCCTAACGATATCGGTAAAACACCGTCACAAATTAGTGGCAACTTCGCTGAGATGGAGAGGTTATTTTTTACAGAGCAATCAGGGCACCTCACATTTCCATACTTAGGCATTCAGTTTGATGGTTACTTTGAACGAGTCAATCTGACCCCCGATATGTACTGGACCTTAATGGTTTTCGTCGACCAAGCATCAGCTCTGACCGATGTGTACTCTGCTATGTATAAGTCTGTTGTGACAGGAGGGATACTACTCTTGGTGAGCTGCGGAGCCATCTTTGCCATCTTACATTATGCGTATAGACCGCTGCTGCGTTTAAAGTCTGCAGTGTTAGACCTGTCTCAAGGGAATGGTGACTTGACCCAACGGCTGCAAGTCGAAGGAGAAGATGACCTAGCTCAGATCAGTAGTGGGTTTAATCAGTTTGTCTCCAACTTGCAACAGATGATGTTGCAGATCTCCCAGGCTAGTCAAAACATCTCTGTCAGTGTTAAGCAACTCGGCGCTACAGCTCGTGAAAATGAATCCAAGTTGATGACCCACTCGAGCGAAACAGAACAGGTAGTGACCGCGATTACAGAGATGAGTGAGAGTGCACGAACTGTCGCCGAGAACGTGAATCAGTCGAACCAAATTACCGACGCTGCGAGCAAAGAAGCGGAGTCTTCTTTGATTATCGTTAATAACGCTGTGAGCACGGTCAGTGCACTAGTGACTGAGGTTGAAGACATGTCTAATAGCATTTTGCGCATGAACCAAGATGCCAACAAGATCAGTAATGTGCTCAATGTGATTGGTGAAATTTCTGAGCAGACCAATTTGCTTGCACTGAATGCTGCTATCGAGGCTGCGCGTGCAGGGGAGCAAGGACGGGGTTTTGCGGTTGTTGCTGATGAGGTGCGGGCCTTAGCGGGACGGACACAGAACAGTACAATGGAAATATCGGACATGCTTAGCCAGTTGCTTGGAGGAACAGAGGGTGTGGTAAAAGCGATGGACTCGACTAAGAAGCAATGCCAAGAAACCGCGGAGAAAACGGCCGAGGTTTCGGAAAGCTTGACCGTTATGAGTGGCTCAGTAAAAGAAATTGATGATGTTAGCATTCAAATTGCGGCAGCCACGGAGGAACAAAGTACCGTTGCTGAAGAGCTTAGCCGCAATATGCTCTCAATTCGAGATATTGTTGAGTCACTAGTCACTAGTGGTCAGCAGACTGTTCAAGCGACAGAGTTGCTCAATGACACGAATGACGATCTAAAACGTCAAGTGGCTAACTTCAAACTGAGCTGATCCACTAGGACTGGCAAAGGCCTGACTTAGCTATAAACTATGGCTAAGTCGGGCCTTTATAGTTTGGTCTGTGCATCTTGCTAGTCATCAAGATACGCTTTGATGTCGAGTTAATCCAAGGCTAAACCTGTTTGCGTAGCCATGTGATAAGGGCTTGATTAGTTTGTCCTGGACACTCTTGTTGTAACCAATGACCGCCTTTAAGGCTAATGACGTCCACGTTGGGTACAAAATGGGTCAGAGAAGGAGATTGAGGGATCACATCCTGCTCGCCATAAATCATCAAAGCAGGTTGACGCACAATGGGGTCAACATCGGCAAGCAGTTGCCAATTTCGGTCTAGATTTCGGTACCAATTGATACTTGCGGTAAATCCAGAACACTCAAACGCACGACTGAACACCATCAGTTCTTGCTTTGTCATCAAAGGCTCCCCAAGAGCCTGTTCGGCAAGGGCGAGATCAATCATCTCCATGCCATCACTAGGAGTAGCAACAGGCAGATTTTTGCGAAATAGGTTGTGCAGGAAACGATAGGTGTTCTGTTCCAAAATTGCATCTGCAACACCAAGTTGGCGATTAAAGTGGACAAAGTAATAGTTTGAACCAAAAAACTGTTCCATCCATTCTATCCACGGTATGTCACCACGCTCCTGATAGGGTAAATTGAGATTGACGATGTGGCTGACTCTTTGAGGGTGGATTAAAGCCAACCACCAGACCAACATTGCCCCCCAATCATGACCAACGAAAGTGGCATGGGCATAGCCATAATAGTCAAGTAGTCCAATAAGATCGCTGCACAAGTGTTCGACGTCATACTCTTCGATAGTATCCGGACAAGAAGAATGCCCAAAACCACGTTGGTTGGGAACAATTACGTGATAGCCCTCTGCGACGAGAGCGGGGATCTGATAGCGCCAGCAATACGCGTGTTCTGGCCAGCCGTGGCAAAGGATAATAGGTTTCCCGATATTTTCTGTACCCGATTCAAAGACTTCAAGTATTACTCCATTAATGGCAATCTTTTTGGGCTGAGGGAAATTAGGTAATGCGTGCATTTGGTGGCTCCTTTGCAAGGGAA
Source organism: Vibrio sp. JPW-9-11-11 (assembly GCF_013369335.1). GTDB lineage: Bacteria > Pseudomonadota > Gammaproteobacteria > Enterobacterales > Vibrionaceae > Vibrio. The sequence continues at coordinate 429,099 of NZ_SZQJ01000005.1, read as the reverse complement.
TGTCAGTGATTTGACGAAGCACATAACGATGCACTCGTACCGAGCGCAGCTGACAACGTCACCGCATTTATATAGTCTAATGGTGACAAATGGTGTCACCAGTATCGGCTAACCTTACACAATGAATATTCGACAAAGACAAGACGCTCTTTTGCGCAGCTTACGCCGTGGCGGCCCTACGACTGTTTCGGTTTTAGCAGAAGAGCTTGGAGTATCAAAGCGCACAATACTGCGAGATTTGAGTTCGTTGCGTGATCAAGGCGTAGTGATTGAGTCAGAGTCAGGCCGCGGAGGTGGTTTGCAGCTCGACCTTCGCTCACTACAAACAACAGTCACGCTCTCTGTGGCAGAAGTGTTTGCCTTACTCATTAGTGTCACTTCGATGTATGCCAATGGTGGAGTCCCGTTCAACGGTTTGGCAGACAGAGCGCTAGAAAAAATTGAGCAGGCGTTACCACAAGAAAAGTTACATGATTTGCGAAGGCTACTCGATTGCTTGTATATCGGCGAGTTGGCCGCGCAGGTAGATACTTCTAATATCGGTAAGATGCATCCAGATTTACTGCCTGCCTTTGAACACGCGTTTCTCAAGCAACAATACTTACGTTTTGACTACTGCGATGCTAAGGGGGCTGTAACGCACCGACAGGTTGAGCCTCAGGCGATGCTGATCTTACCTCCATTGTGGTATTTGGTCGCTTGGGATCCAACACGAAATGCTTTCCGATACTTTAGAATGGACCGAATCACGGTGCCAGAGGTGATGGAGAGCCTGACGTTCTTACGCAAAAATATCCCATTCACTTCTCATGTATCCCCGGCAAGAAATATGGTGCGTTAATCCTTTCTTTTGTCGGGCCTTACCTCGAGTCAGAGCCAGACCTCTTGAATCGCAAGCGATGCAGGGGGAGAAGGCATGCTCTCAGACTACAGTGTTGACTTCAGCCTATCGTCTACGCCTTAAATTTGCTAACCACAGAGGAGTTATATTTCCCCTCTGTTTGTTAGCGTGAAGCATAGAGTGAACAAGCAGGAGAAATTTGATGAACATGCGCCAGAAACAACAACAAGTATTTGATGATAGTGAAAGCAATATTATTGTTGGTGATGTCGTGAGCTGCCCGATATCTCCGAAACAACTCGCAGAGACGACTGCTCAGTCTGAGTATGTGGTGGAAACATTTGATAGCGGGTTGACCGCGGAAGTGTTTCGTATTCGTATTGACAACCAAGACTTCACATTAAAAAAGAGACGCAAGCAAGCCAAAGTCCGTAATTTAGATGGCCATTTTTCATTTCTCAATGAGGTGCAGAGAAGAGCTGATTTTGAGGTGATTAAAAGAGACCAAGCTAACCTTGGCTGTGCAGATATTGTGAACACAGTTTATGCGGACTACCGGCTAGGCATTATCCTGTCTGATTGGATTGAGGGAGATGCGATCGAAGCATTGTCTTTCAGTCAATTAGAGCGTTTTTTTGCTACCTTGATGATGTGTGAACAGCATGGGTTATTTGAGTGGGATCTATGCTCAGGAAACTTACTTGTTGATAATAATGGATATATCAAGCTGTTTGACTTTGGCTACATGTACCCATTTGACCCGAAGCGCGAGTTCAACAGCAATGGTGTGAGTGATCCACTTTTCAACTTTTGTGAACGCTTTGAAACCCGTTTTTTATCTGGGTGGCTGCTTGAGGGGCAATACTCGAATAAAGAAGCGCTGGAGATTTTTAGCAGAGTAAGACGCGCCGCGCTAAAGGCAATCGAAAATAAAATCGAGTGGTTATTCGATCAGGGTGCTGAGCAGCATATTGTCAACTATTACCGTGGATTGCGAGCTCAGTTCAGGGAAGCGTTATCGAGTGACGAGGCGTTGCAAGCATGCTATTTACTGTCAATGTTTCGCTCTCATGTGCTTGATATTGAGGATGATTTGGAAGGGAAAAGTTGCACCCCTCTTACATTAAAGCGAATAGAGGTAGTACAAACAACTCTCAACGAGCATTATCCGATGCTTAAAAATAACGGTGCTTTGTTTTACCACAATGATGGGTTGTCTCTAGAAGAATTGACTAGGCAGTATCAGAACAAATATCAGTTGGCGAAACAGTACCAGCTAGTGTAAGCCTCATGTTTATGAGTGCCGCTGTCGCCGCTTTCGATAATGATAGTTCTCGATATAGACGCTAGCGCATTGATTCACCGCAGTAATGCTTCAGCTCTGTTCTGTATAATCGAGAAAGGTTATTGACAGAATGTTCTGATTGGAGAGTGAATAATGTGTCCTCGCAACTTTTCCTACGGTGTCCATGTCACTAGGCTGTTGGTGAGCATCTTCATCGCAGCATTGCTCGTCGGGTGCGGCACAGCAACGCTAGCGTTGGTGAATGCCAACATAGACAAAAACGAGACTAACGCGCGAAAGGAGATTGATCATATTCGTCTCGATCCTTCTTTGGAGGAGGGAACTCGATCTGAACGTCTGTACAAAGCACTGTCTATGGCCTCGGGCTGGAGTTTAGAGTTAACGCAAGAGCTTGTTGAGAGTGATGGCATTCCTGTCAACTATCCTGCAGGAAGTGCGATGGCTCAAAGGGTAGATCCGCCACTGTTGGTTGCGGTCAAAAAAAGAAATCTGAAAATCGCACAATATTTATTGGAACAAGGGGCCAACCCTCATTTGCCGTTGGGTGATTATCCGTTGACGCGCGCGGTGCTCAACAAAGATTCTCAAATGGTTAAGTTGCTGCTTGAAGCAGGAGCGAATCCCAATGCACATTTTCCATATTCTACGCATGCCAAATCTATACTTAAAGCCGCTATAGATGAAGCAGACCATCAAAGTGCAACACTGATTCGATCTGCTGGCGGGGTAGTTGAGCCTAGTAAAGATCAGAAGAGTGCGCATTTCGCCCTTGCTAAGACCTATGAGCCTAAGCAACTAAATACTGACACCTTGTTTGCTAACACGTCAGAGAAGCCACAATCGTTATTGAAAAAATCGACTGAACCAAAGCCACTCACGCTAAGTCAGATTAACGCTAAGTATCTCGAAGCTATCCGTAGCGGGAGCGATAGCACTTTGTTGAGTTTACTTGAGAAGTTCAAACCAGAGGGGCCTCTTTGGGATTTGAAATTAGAGGCGGTAAAAGCAAATCAGCCCCGAGCATTGCAAGTCCTGATTGACTTCGAACCAAGCGTCAATGGACCACTGGCTCACCGTCAGCTTTTGTATGAAGCGACGCAGCAACAAGACAGTGTGTTGACTATAGAAACCCTACTTGCGTCTGGAGCCAATACTGAGCACTTAGATTCATCGGGAAACAGTTTGATCATGCTGTCGTTGCCTCAGTTGTCTGAACGGTTACTTGATCATTTATTAGAGCGAGGAATATCTTGGTCAGATGCCAATATTTTTGGAGATACTCCTTTACATAGGGCGAGTGCTTTAGGTTTTAATTATGCGATTGAGCGATTCCTCCAACTGGGAGCCGACCCCAAGGCCGTAAACGGTAAAGGGAATACACCGCTAGATTTTGCGACCAGTTATGGTAAATCGGGCGCGATTAACAGACTTCTTCCGTACTATTTAAATGATGACAGCAGTAGAAAAACGCTTGAAGTATTGTTGGTAAGGTCAGTCGATAAAAATAACGTTTCGCAGGCTACCTTACTACTGGCTGCCGGGATATCTCCGGACGTAAGAAACTATGAAGGAAAGTCACTTTTGTATCTCGCGGCTGAGAACAAGTCGTCTGATGATTTAGTGAAGCTTTTATTAGCGGCAGGCGCTGACCCGAACCTCCCACGTTTAAAGGGAAGAGGAGAGACCCCTATCATGGCTGCTGCGCCTAGACGGCTCTCTCATGTCAAGCTGCTGATGGTTGCGGGTGGGAAACTCAATCAAGCCGATGATTATGGAGAAAACGCTATGGATCATCTTATTGAGTATTCCGCATATTACTGCAGTCAGTTAAAGGCTTTGCGACGCTTAGGAGGATATTCTTTAAAAAAACCACACTTTTTTGAGCAGGTAGACTCAGATTGCTTTTATGACGACTCTAACTACGCTTTAGCTGCGACTCAAAATGCTCTCAGGAGTCAGGTCCAAGTATTAGAAAAACGTAGTCTCTCAGCAGAGAAAAGACTTAAACAAACTATAGATATTGGGACAGTTTTAAGAAAGCAAAACCAATCTCTTGAAAGAGCAAAACAACAACTCGCGACTGTAAGTAGGACTTCTTCAAGCAACACAGCGAAGGTAGCAGTGAAAGCAAATAATTCTAGCGTGAACAGAGATACTCTCGGTCAGCCAGCGAAACATAGCAAAACTACTTCTGTTAAAGCAAAGTCGGTTGATAAATGTGGCGCTTCGAATACATCTTGTAGTTCAAAAGAGATACAAAAGAAGAAACGCGATGGCTTGGCTCTCACATGGCAAAATGAATATGGTAAATGGTTTGCATGTGGCCCTGTTCAGTGTACTGCCGCGTCTAATAACAGCGAGAGCGCAGCGTTGGACTTCGTGACAAATGATGATTCCCATTCGCTCTATGCTACCGGCCAAAAATTAGGTCGTTGCAAAATTTACAAGGTATCAAACATAGAGTCGTACGACAGTTCAGCAGAAGAAGTAAAAAGAAAATCAAAATGCTAGTTTAATGAGCAGAGCTGTTAAGAGCTATTAGGTTTGAGATCTATTGCGTTAATCCGAGACGGGCTCGCGGTATTGACCGTTGTATCACGTCTTAGTAAATGAGTGATAGAATGGCTGAAGTGAGCGTTTTTGATGGCGATTTCGTCAGCCAGCACGAAAATATCTTCTTCAAGTTCAAGACCTTGAGTTGATGGGTAATAGCGCTCCTGCTGCGGGAGGCTCCTCAAAAAGGGTTGAGTGTTGCAGGCAAGCAACGTGGCTATGAAGCCAGAACGGTCATTAGCGAAGAGCTAGGGCATGGAAGTGACTGCGGTTTGTTTGGGCATTGAAGTAACAGCTAGATCCCAACGGCCGATCTTAAACGTGTTTTAGGTTAGAACACTTTGTGTCACTTTCGAAGGAGCAGAGTGTTCAAAGTCAGAACATTTTTAGCTTTGTATTCATCAATCCAAAAGATCAGAGAAGCGCGGTTCTGTAAACTAACGAATACCCGTTAGTGTCATCAGTTCTTTTTGTTTATCCAAGATGAAATCGATAAACGTCGACAGTTTTTTAGACTTGGTTCTTGACTCATGAAATACAAGGTAAAAATTAATCCCATCGGGCCATAGTGATTCACACACTGGCACTATTTCCCCTTTGGCTATCGCAGAATGGGCATCGAAGTACGGTACGTATATAAGTCCTAACCCTGCTTTAGCGGCTCGCACTGCTTGCTGGGGAGATTCGAGCAACAACCCCGATTTTGGGATAATGGTATGCAGTTTGTTATTTTGCTTGATTAGCCATGGAAAGCCTTTCCCCTTAACACCAATGTTAACCACCTCTTGAGCCTGCAGCCACGCAAAATCCAGACAATCGCCATGCTTGTTAAGCCAACTCGGTGACGCGTAGATCCCGTACTGCAACTCAAATAACCGACGCTGTCTCAGATCAGAGTCGGATAGTGGACCCTGCCGAAAGGCGATATCAATTCTATCTTCGTAGAAATCGAGGTTTTCGTTACTGCCAACCAGTTCAATGTTGAGTTTTGGATAGGTCGATTTAAACTCAATAACCCAGTCGCTGAGTGGCCAATCAACAAATTGAAGTGGGGCTGTGATACGGAATGTTCCAGAGACTTGGGATTGATTATCTTGCCAATCTTTTAATGACTGATACCCCATTTCGAGTTGTTTGGTTAGTATCAAATACTCATTGCCAGATTGGGTGACTTGCATGCTACGAGTGTTTCTTACCAACAGCGTCGTTCCCAGTTGGCTCTCTAGATTGGCGATGCGTCGGCTCACCGTGCTAGTTGGTACACCTAACTCGCTTGCGGCTTTTGAAAAAGAACCCATTCTCACCACTGTTGAAAACCATAAGCTCGCTTCAAGATCCATTTTTATCCCATTTTTGATAAATAGACTCTCACTTTATCCTACTAATAATATTAATCAATGCCACTTACTATTGACGATACATTCACAAGGAGTCTAATTATGTTTAGAACAATTGCTGTTATCGGTGCAACTGGCATGCTTGGTTTACCTGTCGCAAAAAAGCTCGCTCAGGATGGGCATCGCGTTCGAATTATTTCTCGAGATTCATCTAAAGCTCGTGATCTATTTCAAGGGCCTCAGTATGAGTTTTTCGCAGCCGATCTGTTTGATGAAGAAAGCTTAACTGCTGCGTTGAAGGGAGTAGAAGCGATTCATATCAACCTCAGTGGTAATAGCCCAGAGACTTACTATCGAAATCACGTCGAGGGAACAAAACACATTCTACGCGCTGTCGATAAATCGTCGGTCCAACTAATTACAATGATTTCAACAGCGACGGCGTATGAAAAGAACAGTTTTCGAGCTGATACGAAGGCGAAACTCGAAGCAGAAAACCTGTTAAAGAATAGTGGGATCCCATACATCACATATCTACCAAGCTGGTTTTTCGAAACCTTAAACTTATTGGTTGACCAAGAAACTGTAACGACCATGTGCCAATCAACACAACCTTTACGCTGGATCAGCGTTCAAGATTACGCCAAGGCTGTCGCACAAAGTTATGGAATGCCAGAACTTTACAATAAACGATTAACGTTATTAGGACCGGAAAGCTTCACCATTACCGAAGCTGCGGATCTGTTTGCGCAAGCTAAGAAACTTGGCAGGTACCACATGACAGAAAGCGAGGCCTGGGACTATGCCAAAGAGGTGGCGGATGACACTTTGCTTGATTCAGTCGATCTATTGTCCTACACCGAAAAAGTTGGAGAAGAGCCAGAATCGAGTACGTTAGACCATCCCCTTATAGCCTCTACTCGCCTTTCCGACTGGTTAACGGCTAATTAAACTCTGATCTCACGTGAAGGCTTTCATCTATTGAGAGCCTTTGTTTGGTCAGTTCGCTCTGATTTGTGTTTAGGATGCCTTTGCACATTTCATATTAGATTCGGCTTGATAACGTGAGGCCGCATATTAAGTGTTATGTCTTAGCACCTTTAGCTGTACTTCCTCAGTCTTAAGGGAAAGGGTACGCGACTGAGCTTATGGAATAAGCTGAGAAGCAACTAAAAATCAAAACTAAATCTCAGTGAGAGCGTTGACCCAAGTGCGACGTGGGTTCTCTCCTTGAGCTTGTATTGATTCCACGACAAAATCTACAAACAGTTTGATCCTGAGGGGTAAATGCTCACGGCGATGATAGAGTATATAAACACCTTCATCTTGCGGGCGAAAGCTTGGAAATAGCGGCGTGATCTCCCCCGCTTTTATCCAATCACGAGCGATGAAATGAGGAATTTGGGTTAAGCCAAGGCCCTGAGCACAAAGCTCTGCCATTGATTCTCCATCATTGACAACAATGTTTTGGGCTATTTCAGGTATTTTTGCTTCGTCGCTCGGGGGCAGTTTCAGTCGTAACAATTTTCCTGTTTGTTTAAAGCGAAAGCGTATCCAAGAATGTTGATGAAATTCATGTGGTCCGCTTGGGGCACCGTGTTGATTGAGGTAGTTATGACTCGCACAAATCAAATAGTCTATAGGGCTCAGTTGTCGAGCGATCAGTTGTGAGTCTTGAACTGCCCCTGAACGAATCGAGACATCAATGCCATGCTCGATCATATCTAGGTAAGCGTCATCAAACTGAATATCTAGGGCAATGTTAGGGTACAACTGGCGAAATTCTGTGAGTAAGGGCTGGATGTATCTCCGCCCATATGACACAGGCAAGTTCAGCTTTAATGTACCTGATGGAAGTCGATTAGATTGTTGCAGTTCTTCTTCGCAGGCGCTGAGTTCATCGAGTACCAATCGCGCCGTTCGAGCGTATTGATGACCTGCTGAGGTTAGATTGAGCTGGCGAGTGGAGCGCTGAAATAACTGGATCCCTAGCTCTGACTCTAACCTATGCAGCGCCTTACTCACTGTGGATGGGTCAGTACCATACTTTTTAGCGGCGGCTGCAAAGCTTCCTCGCTCTAACGTCGCAACAAAAAAGCGTAAAGTACGTATCTTATCCAACCCTATGCCGCCATTATTCGTGAATTTAATTCACTATAGATGAGTTATCTAGGCACTTCAATCACGAAGTGGGTTCGATAAGATAATGCGAACTCTTTCAGTCTAATCACGAGGTGAAACAATGTTTAATGGTCAACTGAAGCGCCGCACTATTACTCTATCAATATTTATTCTCGGGCTTTTTACTCTGACGCCGACCGTATCAGCTGCCGATAAGACCATTGGTATTCTGGTTTACGATGGTGTGCTTACATCCGATGTGACAGCTCCCCTCGAGGTGTTTGGCGTCGCCAGTCGATTAACTTGGTTTAGTGATTATGACGTCGTGACGATTTCCGTGACGGACAAACAAATCGTCACCACCGAAGAAGGATTAGAAATCGGTGTAGATACCTGGATCGGGGAAGCGCCCCCATTAGATGTTTTGATACTGACATCAAGCTATGACATGGAACCATTGATCAACAATCGTAGCTTGGTTGAATACGTGGCTTCCACAGCGAAACAGGCTGAATGGATGGCAAGCAATTGTTCTGGTGCTTACCTGTTAGCCGAAGCCGGCGTATTGAATGGAAAACAAGCCACAACATGGGCAGGGGGAGAGCGTGATTTCCAAAGTGACTACCCACAAGTTAACGTGCTGAGCGATAAAAACTACGTCATCGATGGTAAGGTTCTGACGTCGAATGGCAGTCTAGTGAGCTACCAAGCCGCTCTCAAGTTATTAAACTTGATGAGCTCTCCCGCTAAAGCCGAAGAAGTGGCTGATGCGCTGCAATACTCTCGATTTTCAAATCAAGCTTTCTAATAGTAAGTGGAGAACCTACATTCGGTTGAAGGGAAACTCGCTAGGTGGGTAGAGAAACGATATGAAGATGAAGCAAAACCTGAGCTTGGAATCTAATTGACTAGAATTTAGGTTTGAACTGACGCTTTATCGTAATTTTTTCCTACTATCTATTTCATTCCATGCAACTAAACAGCGCAATGAACCACACTTAATTGGCTTGAACATTGCCAGAGGTATTAATGACAATAATTCAACTTGAACGCGAAGTGATCTGTTTTGCTGGCGATTCCGGAGATGGCATTCAATTGCTTGGAGAACGCTTCTCCGACAACTCATCTAAACAGGGTAACGATGTGATGACGTTGCCTGACTATCCTGCCGAGATTCGTGCGCCAGCCGGAACGACATCGGGTGTGTCTGCCTTTCAGATGCAGTTCTCATCTACCGAAATTTTCACCCCTGGTGATGAGTACTCTGTGTTGATTGCCCTAAATGCAGCAGCGTTAAAAAGCAAAATTTCCCAGCTTTCTCAAGGTGGCCTCGTCCTGATTGATATTGATGGCTTTAATAAAAAGAATCTTGAACTAGCAGGTTATCAATCTGACCCATTAAGTGATGGTAGCCTTTCAAGTTATCGGGTGATTGCTGACAATTTCACACGTTTGACTGTGCAATCTCTTGTTGAAATGAACATTGCACCAAAGGTAGTCAAACGAAGCAAAAACTTCTTTATGCTTGGTATTGTTTTCTGGATTTATAGCCGCCCTTTAGAGCCTACTATCGACTGGTTAAGCACCAAGTTCAAATACAACTTGGACGCGAAAGAAGCGAATATTATGGCACTAAAATCGGGCTTTAATTACGCGGATACCACCGAGATTTTTAGTGAGAGCTTTCAGGTCGCTCCGGTTGCGGAAAAATCAGGCCTGTATCGCACTGTGTCAGGAAATGAAGCTTTGTCTCTCGGATTGATCTGCGCTGCTGAACAACTCGAGCGCACATTGTTTTTGGGCTCGTACCCGATCACGCCAGCTTCCGACATTCTACATACACTGGCTTCCTATCAGAACTTCGGAGTAAAAACCTTTCAGGCTGAAGATGAAATTGCCGCTGCTTGCTCTGCTCTGGGAGCATCGTACGCGGGAGGCCTAGGAGTCACATCGACTTCTGGCCCCGGACTCTGTCTAAAAGTAGAAACCATTAACCTTGCGGTCATGGCTGAACTGCCGTTGGTTATTATCAACGTGCAACGAGGAGGACCATCTACCGGTTTGCCGACCAAAACCGAACAATCGGACTTACTGCTATCAATGTATGGTCGAAATGGTGATTCACCTTTACCAGTGTTGGCTCCGGCTTCTCCTGCAGACTGCTTTGATATGGCGATAGAAGCCAGTCGCATAGCAACGACATTTATGACACCAGTGATCTTATTAAGCGATGGTTATCTAGCGAATGGCTCAGAGTCTTGGTCTGTTCCGAACCCTGACGATATTAAGCTCAGTGCCAAGGTTCACAATTCAGGAGTTGGGCAGTTTTACCCATATCAACGTGACGATGTGTATTACAGTCGAGAGTGGGTCGTACCGGGAACGAAGGATAAAATGCATAGGATTGGAGGATTGGAGAAGCAATCGCTAACGGGGGAGCCTTCTCATGATCCTGAAAACCATCAGAAAATGACCGATGAAAGAGCGAAAAAAATCGACAACATTCGTCATTTCATCCCTAAACAGACGTTAATGGGCAGCACGAACGATTCACTACTAGTGATCAGTTGGGGAGGGACCTTTGGCTCGGTATCAACGGCTGTTGATGGTATGAGAAAACAAGGTGCCTCTGTTGCTCACGTTCATATCAAGTATCTCAATCCGTTTCCTGAAAATTTTAAGGATATTATTGGTCGCTTTAAACACGTTATCGTCTTTGAATTGAACAATAGACAACTGGTGAAAGTAATTCGTTCAGAGTTTGCCATTGCTGCTCGCAGCACAACCCAAGTTAAGGGCTTACCATTCAAAGTTCATGACGTTATTGAATCCATCAATCGATACTTAGAGGAGATCAGACATGACAACTAACGAACTCAATCGCAAAGATTTTGCTTCAGATGTTGAGGTGAAATGGTGTCGAGGCTGCGGTGACTTTAACGTATTAAAAACGATACAATCCGTGCTGGCTAAAACTGGTCGAACACGAGAAAATACCGTGTTCATCTCTGGCATTGGTTGCTCATCACGGCTCCCTTACTATCTGGATACTTATGGATTTCATACTATTCACGGACGCGCGCCGGCCATTGCCACAGGCGTTAAAGCGACCAATCCCGCTCTCGATGTTTGGGTGGTCACTGGAGATGGTGATGCCTTAAGTATTGGAGGGAATCACTTTATTCACGCGATTCGACGCAATCAAGACATCAAAATTCTTCTGTTTAATAACGCAGTTTATGGCCTCACTAAAGGCCAGTTTTCACCAACCAGTGAACAAGGTTTTGTCTCTAAATCGAGTCCTGAAGGTTCTCCCGACCAAGCGCTAAGGCCTTTAGCTCTCGCAGCCGCAGCAGGCGCGACATTTCTGGCACGAACCTCGGATAATGATCCAACGCACATGGCAATGGTACTAGAAGCGGCGGCTTCGCATACAGGGACGGCGGTTGTTGAAATTTTGCAAAATTGCGTCATTTTTAACGATAAAGTTCACGCGCCATACAACAGCCCCGCTAACAGAAGTGAACATTTGCTGTATCTGAGCGATGGTGAACCCTTGTTGTTTGGTAAAGAACTCTCTAAGGCGATAGACAGTAAAGGGTTTAGCTTTACAGTCGTTGATTCAGAAACGCCATGTCTTATGACCCATTCTACTCAAAATGAAGAAGCACACTACGCTTATGCTTTAGCCAATCTATGCTATCCAGAGTTTCCGGTTCCAGTGGGCGTTTTTCGTGCGATTGAAAAACCGACCTTTGACCAAGTCATCAGGCAACAGCAGCAACATGCTACTCAAAAACATGGAGTAGGCAGCTTATCCGAGTTGTTAAAACAAAACAGTTACCAAAGAGTATGCTAATAGGCAGAAATGTACCTATAAGAGGTGATTCTTTACAGACTTTGGAACTGTTGAGCGTTCAATTGTTCTTCACCAGTAACAACTGAGCCGCACCATCAATATGGTGCACGAAAGTAAGCTGGCAACTAGGGTCAATATAGAACATTTTCAGCTGAGAATGATAACCTTATTCGTGGCTGACTTTCTCCTTTATTTCGTCCACACTTATTCCACCAAAAAGTGATGTGGTTATTGTGGAGTTGGCTAAAGTGGCGAAGTTTCAGTAAGTTGAAGAGAATTGAGAGCGTTTTTGAGGCTTCAAAAACGGTGAAACCCCGATGTTGGTAGTAAGCACAATTGTAGGGTATTGATTTTTAAAGTTTTCATTACTTTATAGAGCATTTCATATCTTAAAGTGACGTCTTAAATGCGAAAATGCTCTAATTGGTAAAAGCTTATAAATCAATCGTTTGTAATCTTGCTATTACTGTATAAGTCCACCCTATAGCGACTGATATCGGCCACTTTACTCATCTCCTCTTCATTTGCTTTTGTGGCCAATTGCCGCTCAAAACAAATCTTACCGAAAATTTCATGCATAGTTTTTCTTAAGCAATTTTCATTATTTGAAATGTGAGGAGAAGAACATGGCAATCCGATACTTAAGACCGAGTCAGTACATTGAGGAGTTTTATCCTGGATCTGGTATGTGCAGCGCCACGATCATTAATTGGATAAAAATTGGCAAGCTGGGCGGCACTCGAACCCCCACAGGCCGATACCTTGTCTGTATAGATGAAGATATAGGCAACCCAGCCGATCGAATTTCAGAATTAGTCAGATTTCTGGAGTCGTGATGGTAGGTCGAGCAAGAAGTAAAGAAACGGCTCACTACCCAGCATTTCTTGTGCGAATGAGCCACAGGGGAGAGCTTCGTTTTCGCTTTACAACTGTTGAAGGTGTTAAACGACTTTTCCCTAGTGGCACCACTGAGCAAGAGGCGATTCAAGCGGCGTATGTTTATAACATGCAGAACAGGCCGGAATTGACGCAAGACTTCGATCTTAATGAGCCAAGCCAATTTCAAAGAGCTATATCAAAAGGGCGTAGAGATAAGTTTAATAAGCCATTAAAAGATTGGCTTCCTGTCGTGTTGGCCCGTGTCAAAGCCGAAGAAAAACTCTCAAAAGACGTTTTTCGAAACTTAGAACGTGACTGTGAAAGGCTGGAAGAGCACATGGGTAAGTGCTTAACAAAATCGTTGAAGTTACAGCATATCAATGAACACATTGGTAAATACTATGCAGAACTTAATAATCGACAGCTAAATGGAAAAATCAGCAATCTGAAAAAGATATTTTCCTATTTGGCTGACGAGAGTGCGATAGAGAGTAACTTTGTTCTTAACAAGAAACAGCGACGCTTATCGAAAGAGGATTACACCAAAGCGCGTCACAACTTAGATTATGAAAGCTATCTTCAGATTTACGAAGCAGCACCACTGTTCTTGAAAGTCGCGATGTCTTTAACCTTAGAGACAACTCATGCTGTGCGAGAAATCTACCGATTGCGTTATCGAATCAAGAAGCCAAGAGAAGGCGTATGCGGTATTCTGTGGAACCCAGAGGGTAGGGTGGGTTACATTGACGGCCAACCCATCTATGGAACGCTTTATATTCACCGCCAGAAAGTCCAAAAGTCGGAGACTTCTGCGGTAGCAATTCCAGTTACTCAGGCGATAAAAGACATTGTCGACCTGTCCAAAACCTCAAGGTTGCACTGTCCGTATGTGGTGCATAGAAAACCTCGCCAATTACAAAGAGGTATCTCTAAGGAAACTGACCATCTTTATCAGGTCCATCACCACAATATCAGTAAAGAGTTCAGCAAAGTAAGAGACTCTTTGGGCCTATACGATCACCTTAAGAAAGCCCTTCGGCCAACCTATCATGAGATCCGAGGATTATCTGCAAGAATGATTGAAGAGCAGGGCATAAGCGCAACTGAGCGAATGGCTCATGCCAACGCGGATACAACTAAGATTTACACGAGAGAAAATGATATTCGCTGGAATCAGGTTCCAGCGATTGAGGTTAAGCCAAAGGTTGGTTAGGGCCGTTAATCGGCTTAGAAGGGCTTAAGTGGTATCAGTGCGCTCTAGGATAGATCAGTTACCTCAAGAGTTTGAAAAGCAAATCAATCACACAGGCTGTGGTCTAAAACGTATGTGCGACTTGAGTATTTTAATGTGAGTTCTCTCTGAGATGTACATTCGATATAGCTGTATTGATCTATTTTTTTTCTAATGTTGTTATCCAGCCATACAGCAGAAACCACAGAGCTGATTACGACGATCGCTACAGTGTATAGACCTGTTTTTGTCGAAAATGGTGCTTTTAGTAATAGCTCCATTGATGGGTGAAGCATGACTAAGGGTACGATCGTTATAAACCCAAATATTATAAAGCCGACAAAAGAAGCTACATTATTCAATAATCCTGCAATTCTTACTTTAGGAATTGTGCCGATTAAACTGTTAATGCTGAATAACTCATTAATTGAGCTATAACTCAACCAAACCATATAAACCATAAGAGGCCAACTAATCATAACTTTTAGCCAACGCTTTCTCTTTAGCCTTCGGTTGAACTCGTTATTGGAAAAGACGTCGTAGAGCATTGATTTTCTGATAATAAAACTGAAGGTCTAGCACCATATCAGAAAAATGGTCGGGGCAAAAATTTGCTCGATGCGCACCTACATCTTAAAGAATACAGTGGATATTTGATTTCTATCTAACTCACTTTTTGGGGAAACAAGGTAGAAGTAAGTCAAGCTACTCGAGTCCTGTCACTCCAAACAAGGAGTGACAGGACGGACAGCGCCCGCCATTACTACCTTCCGAGCCGATTCTCAGAATTATCAGCGAATGACGCCGAACCCAAACTGGCGCTGAGAGCGTCACCAAATTTGAATGCTCGGCACTCATCGTACACAATGAAATGGAATTAAATACGCAGTCATTGCTGCATAGCCTACTTGTAAAAGAAACCAATTAATTACCAGCGCATTCTTATCTCATCAGCCCTACGGGCTTCTGGGGATTAAGCAATTGCACATGGCTTACAGTCATTCAATTGTTCGGAATTTCTGACCGCACAGTAGTCTCACTCCATTACCTAATTGCTTCAACCAAGCGATAGGCGTTCTGTCGAAATGAACGGGAGTAACAACACTAATCTGAAATCGCATTGATACCTAACTACTGCACCCGTGAAATAAGAACCTTCGAATGACAAGAGAAAGAGCCGACACCATACGGCTCTTTATTTTTCATTGAACAAGAAGAGGGTTAGCGCATGGCTACTAATTTCTATTTCCAAATTACCCGTTTACTACACCGAAACCCAGATGGCTCGAAAGCCACTCAAGCAGAGAGAAAGAAAGTGCTCAAGCTGGTGGACAGTCAACTGAAAGAGCTGAATGTACGAAACTTAGAGCTAAAGAACTTTGGCCGTCGACACGCAGTAAAGCTATTGACTCATTGGCAATCGCAAGGCTTATCGGCTGGTACAATAAAAAACCGAATGTCTCACCTAAGATGGCTATCAGAAAAAATTGGTAAGCCTGGGCTTATACCCGCTAACAATGCATCTCTAGGTATTGAAAAGCGCCATTACGTTACAAACATCAATCGGTCCCGCCATATATCAAATGAGCAGTTATCAAGGCTCAATAACCGCTATTTAGAAGCGAGTTTCAGATTACAGGCCGCCTTTGGTCTTCGCCGAGAAGAGTGCATGAAGATAATACTGCGCTTTTCGGATAAAGGTGATCACTTAGTCCTGACTAAAACGAAAGGCGCTAGGCCTCGAACCGTACCAATCAGAACCCAAGCACAGCGTGAACTCATCGACTCGATAAAAAAGTGGGTGGGGGATGGTTCATTAATACCGAAAGAGGACACGTATAAAACTCATTTAGGTAGATATGAACGAGCGTGTATCAAGATGGGGCTAGAGCGTGCACATGGCCTAAGACATGCGTATGCGCACCAGCGATACCTTGAGTTGACGGGTAATAGCGCTCCTGCTGCGGGAGGCCCGTCAACGAAAGGGTTGAGTGGTGCAGACAAGCAGCGTGACTATGAAGCCAGAATGATCATAAGCGAAGAGCTAGGGCATGGCCGAGAGGAAGTGACAGTAGTTTATCTAGGGCGTTGAATAATGGCTGAGTCATTTTTAGTTAGAGCTATTTAGAGGTATGTCGAGCAGCAGATTGTTCTGAATTAGAACTGTTTTGGAGGCATGTTTTAGTAACAGGGTGTTCTAAGTTAGAACGGTTTTGGCGGTATGTCTGGGAGCAGGGTGTTCTACGTTAGAACGGTTTTGGCGGTATGTCTGAGCTGCAGGGTGTTCTAAGTTAGAACGGTTTTGGGCGGTATGTCTGAGTGGTTGGGCGTTCTAAGTTAGAACGGTTTTAGTGTTATGTCGTAGCAACAAGGTGTATTAAGTGAGAATAGTTATAACAGCTTATCTAACTTGTAGTTGGATTATTCGACCGTAGAACCAAAATTGGCCAGCTACTCTGGCTTGCTTATACTGCCCCTTGGTACTTGGAGTTCGTGCTCTTTACTAAATTAGTTTAAAGTAAGCTCATTAAGGTTAGGGGCTAGAACTTACATAGCAGTACGTTTGTGACACTTTTTCAGAAGCTTCATATGTTTCACTTGGCTGCTTTTATTTTAGGTAATAGTTGTCGTTGTTGTCTTTCTTGAGAGAGGTGTCTGGGTGGTCTTGGGTGTGTTCTTCGTATAGATAGTACTGGCGTGGGCACGGCGGTGCTCAAGCGTCGTTGAGTACGGAATACATACTTACGAATTACTCTTAGTGTGGGTTAGGGGAGGCGATGGGTTGGCTTCGATGTGCAGAAACGAATGATATTGGGTGATATCAATAATGACTCTGAGAGAGTGGTTGCTTTCGGCTTGATTAGAGGTAATAAACGATGCGTTACATTTGGTGTATTGCTGCTATATAATCCGCACCTTCATTTATCTTTAGAGGCAAATCAGTGTGTGCTGAATCCCTAAAAAACTATACGAAGAAAGTGGGCTAGCGGGATTGTTTGACATTCGTGTTGAGCAAGATTACCTAGAGCGCAGTTATTCGGCCATTCGCTTAAAGCAAAATGCGTTTAGACTCCGAGCTTTTGAGTTATGGGAAAACACCAAAGGGAGCTTTTTTCGGATCTATCATGGTGATGTTCCTGCAGCAATCAAAGCGGAGCTCGAGTCTTATCCTTTCCATAAAAGAAGCGCGAAACACTATTCAGATTTAGAGGGCGATGGAGAAGCGATTTTCCAATATTTTTACGCCCTATTTTCAAGCGATACAACTAAAGAGATCGCGAGCCAAAACAAAATCTACACGCGTAATAGTGCGTATGAAGGTCTGGCTTTGCCGATGTGAACACTTCAGATACCGAGATTTTGGGGATGGAGTTTACCTGGAAAGAGATCATTGCGATTTCTGAAGATGAGTCGCCAGACAACGAACTTAAAAAGGTATTGTCTCAAGCTGGAGTCTACCTACAGCGGTCAACTGATGGCACTTCTCGCTATGTTGGTTCTGCATACAACTGTGGAGGGATCTTGAGCCGGTGGCTAAAACACCTCAATAGCAATGGTGATGCAAAACATCTTAACCTGTATGTGTTGGAGCATGGGTATAACAACTTGGTATTTACTGTTCTTGAGTTTACCAGTGAAAGTTTGGCTCTCAAAGCAGAATACCGCTGGAAGCAAACGTTAGGGACCAAAAACACGGGACCCTATGACGGTGTTAGGTTAAATCGAAATTAAGTGAGTTAACCCGTTGAAACCCAGCCATGACTTTTTGTTCATGGCTGGGGTAACACGATTGGAGGCATCGTAGAGAAAATGATAGTGGTTATGATGTTTTACTAGCGGTACGTTTTTCAGATGGTGGAAAATAAGAAATTGAGTCAATGAGAATATCCAGTAGGACATCGTAACTATCACCAAATTCGGCTTTCCAATCAGATAAATTGTCGTCTAAATGACTATAAACGGAATACCAGTCACCGTATGATTTGATGGTTAACATGGTCTCATATTGCTTTTCTCCAACAGGATCTTTCTTCGTTCGAAAAATCGGACCGAGTTTGCTGAAGTTTTCTCTTCTGAGCTCGAGAGATCCTTGCTTAATCTTAAGTATCACGGGATACAACATACTCTCGGTATCACATGATAAGCTTTTCATGAACTCAATATCGTAGTGTTCATTTCCTCGGGCAATGGTGTAAGACTCGTGAGAGAAGCTTCGATTCTCCGGCTTAATCATCATCTTCCCTTCGACCTTAATCGAGCCACTGATCCACCATGCATTGGCTTTTAGTTCAGCTGACGGAGTGACACTTAAAGGAAGTTTGCACATTTCCAAGGTCGCGCCTTGTCCAAAGCCCTCGAAATAACTGCTCATTTCATCATACACTTTATCACTTAAGAGTGTTTTGAAGATTTGTTTAAGGTTACTGCTTACTTGTTTGATTTGTCGGTCGGCAAAATCGACTTTTCTTGGGTCCACGACCGCTGCCATTCCTCGATCAATATCGTCTGCAAATACAAACCCTTTTACGTTTTCTCCCAGAAATTCAGCCGTTACGATATAAAAGTCCTGATTGGGGTCCATGCCAATCACTTTAAGTTTTTCATTCACCTTTGGGTTGGTTGAAGACATGAAAACGGCACTTCGTGATGTCTTACCTTGCGAGCGATAGTCGGTTACTTGCTCTAGGCTCGCTCGTTTATAGATTTCAATTTCAGTTCGGGGAAAGACATATTCACCTTGATACATAGATTCGCTGTCTAAAGTGTCCTGCAAGACATATCCGGATTTACCTAAGTTCGTTTTTACTTGGTAGTAGCATTGCGGGATAGGGGGTCTTCCTTGTCGCTTTTTGTAATAAATCGTTTGCTTACCAAGCAGTTTTACAACAGCGCCTGATGGCAGATAGGAGGAGACTGGGGCATGACCGTCAACTAAAGTCACCATGAAAGTACCTTTGTCGACAACATGATTTTCCTTAGGTGTTGGTGAGTTATCACACTCACGAGCCTGAACGCTGCCAGCCAATAGCAGAAATAGTAGAATCCCTTTTTGTTTTAGACCTAAATCCATACCGACTTTATCTCCATAACTGAGCGTTTTATAACGGGCTATTGTGAAACAAGTTGTCAAATATGGATATAAATGAAAAGTTCGAGATTCAAGGATGTGATCAGACCTGGGTATTTTACATAAATACCGCATGTTAATGTTTGTAACGATACCCCAGAGGTCGAACTATAAATGTCCTTGAACCCTGACTGTCTTGATACCGCAGCGGCCAGTGAAACTGCGGTAGAAAGCTGAGTTCTAATAAAATTCTATTCATTTTTTAAATCAGTCGGACCGCACAACTTATTATGATGTTTCGCGACAAGCCATAGTAAACCAAAGAAGACGATTACAAGAAAAGCGCACCATGAAATAAACCAAAGGCACAACATGGCTGAATAAGCTTTGACCAAACCCTCCCACCAAGGATGCAAACCCGTTAACAAGTACTATAGATGTACACATTATCTCCCCAGTAACAACGAGAAGTCATGATGTTTGAGATCTACATTGCGCACTTATTCATCGATTGTATGAATTGTGGAGCATTGTTGTTATCTTCTCTTTGTTTCATATCGAATTGTAATAACAAGTAGACGGTTCACAAGCTTAGTAAGGTGAGATTCGAACAGCTGTATTCTAGTAGTTTGCACATTTACTTGCCGAGTGTTAAACGTCAAATATCATATTACTGGAGGCACACATGCAAATCGATGGACACCACACTTTAACGTATGTCATTGCTCGCTATGCAGGAATCGAACATCGTCTCGCTGAGAAGGTGGCGTATTCCGCTCAATATGTGGATGAGGCTACCAATGACAACCCGATTCATTTTGACAATGGAGCAATGTATGACCGCATTGTATCCGCTCACAAAATGCTAGATTACCGAAACACTCAGGATTTGGCTAATCACTTAGTTTGGATACCGTTTCACTTTCTTCCCGGCAATGAAGGGTTACCATCTGGAGTAGAGCCTGATGGTCAGTTTATACATCGATTAGTCTGTCGGCCTGACAGCCGCGTAGCACGGGACATGCTGACAATGGTGGCTTCGCATTGGGGCCAACCTTACGCTGCCCACTTAATGGGGATCGCCATGCATGTTTACGCAGACACGTTTGCTCACCAGGGGTTTGCAGGAGTTATCCATGATTATAATAAAGTGGATAATCTAGGATCCTCATCCAGCTCTCTATTGGAACGAATCAAAGATGATTTGTTAAGTGACAGTATTTCTGCGTCGTCTCCACTCGGCCATGGCGCTGCACTGTCTTTCCCTGACCGACCTTATGTTTCTTGGACATACGAAAATGGTGAAGGGGATACTATTGAAAGGGACAATACCACAATATTTCTAAAGGCTGCGGAAGCAATGTGCAAAGCCCTACAATGGTGGAATGAGGGTGACTCTCGGGCGAGCATTGATAACCAACCTGGCTTGACAACGGAGCAACGTTCCAAGATTGAGTACGCTTTAACAACCATTAAAGATGATGACGGTGAAGCTCGGCATACAGCATGGATTGAGTGGCTTCGTGAAGGGCGATTTGGTTTTGATCCCGTTGATTTAACTTTTGACAAAGATGGTGAGAATAGCTGGAAACAACAGGCTAGGGGAACAGGCTTTTTTCAAGATGGCCAACTTGTTTATCCATATTCACATGCCTTTCTGGACTCAGACTGGAAGCACTTCCATGATGCACTAAAAACGTATCGTTTAGAAATAATCAGAGATGTCCTGCCTGCGTATGGCATTTGTATCGCTTAGTAAATCAATCTTATGGAAAACAAAAGGCTTAAAACATGATAATACGACTTCAAAGCTTAAATGCCTCGAGGTGGCGATTCAATATATTAGCTTCGTTGGTCACTATTGGATTAGCAGGATGTGCTTCCAATGAGTCGATTCACTTGGTAGGTGAATATGCGAAGCAATCAACACAGGTGCAGAATGCTCTGATAGAGGTTTATGAGTCTGCTGATGACGCTAGGGTTAGTGCTGAACTGGTAAAAGCAGCAAGAGATGGTGTGACGGGAAAAGGGCTCGACATTTCTACTATTGATCGTTCTGGTCAAGAAACGTTGCTGCACAATTTGCAGACTTTCACTCAAAGTATTTACCTCTTGGCGACGGATGATCGAGGTGAAGAGTTGGACAAGTATTCCCAAAAACTGAACTCTTCTTTGGTCTCTCTATCGGAAATGCCTCAACTTGAAGGTATCGATGACGGAGACGTAGAGCTGCTTACAACAAGCGTCAATGCTATAGCTCGCGCTTACACGGAGAAAAAACGATATGACTTGCTCAAAAAAGTGGTGATTGATTCTGAAAAAATCGTGCAGAGCTCATTTAAGTCTTTAGAGGCCGAGTTAGGGGCTTGGAAGTCTGCCACCAGAGTTTCTCTGGAAAAAGAACTGCGGATCCGTTTGTACCTACTCAATAACCCCAATCGATGTGAAGAAAGCGATGATAAGCGTTGCGTTACTTTCGAGCATTCACTTGAAGAAAGGGTTGATGCATATGAAAAAGCTTACGAGATCAGATCACGCTTAAATGGTCTGGATGCAAGGTATGCAAAACTTGAAGATGCATTGCGTTCGATTCAGCACTTAAACCAATCGATAGTCGTATCTTTGAAAAGTGATGATGATGTAACCATAGATGCAGCTAAAAAGGCGCTCAAGTCGACCAAAAACCAGATCGATGCCATCAAAGAATATCGCGATAGCCTAGAGGAATAACCAATGGACGCTAGCCACAAGACCGCATATAGCGAATTGCAAAGCATGTACAATGAACTTAAAAACTATCTAGATTCAGTGATGCTTGAACCTGAGGATGAACAGTTATTGCGCAAATGCGAGCATTTGGGTGATAAAATCTATACCTACAATGCGGCCATACTGGAGAATAACTCTCGAATGTATGAGGCGGAACAAGGGTGCATTAAGGAACTGATTCAGCAAGCGAAAGGGGCGCAAGAAATGCTGAAGAGTTCTGAAGACAAGGTCAAAGTAGTGGCTCAGGTGGCTAATGCTTTAGACAAAATATTTCAGCACCTGGGTAAGTTCTTGTAAACGCTTCATACTGTGAGTTATTAAGCGTTGGACCGCTTATTGAGGTCCAACGCAATAATTACTCATTTGTTGGTAGGTGGTGAAGGAGTTTTAAGGTCATTATGAGCTTAAAACCACGCATTAAAATGCATTTCTTAGTTTGCTAGAAATGAAGTAGAACCGCTTAACAAATAAGAAAAGCAATAATGTGGTTTAGTCTAATGTGAACGGATTCTCGAATTCATTTGTGCCCCAAAACGTTCTGACCTTAATAAAGCTAATCTTCATTGTTCCTAATACTTGCATAACGAAAGCTAATGATTAGGCAAGAATCAAGACCTGACCCCAGTATGTGCTCAGCTATTATCAGACCATGTTTCGGTTTGTGGTGATAGGGCTAGACAATGGATGACTACAAAAGAGATCTGCGACTTAATGAGGTTCGATTACTCGAAAGCGAATGCTACAGGTAAAGCGCTGAAACTCTCAGTAGTGAGGGGCTAATAGAACGCAAGAAGAAAGATGGCACGAACAGATACTGTTTCCCAACAGTGCTAAAGATCTAAGTTAAGGCTTTTGCATCACTTCCCCCACTTGAGATAAGGGGGGGGGGGGAAGCGGTGTAGTCAAATGAGCTTTTCGAGCCTTGTATCTTTTGAATGAAGTCTCATACTGCAGTCACTAAGTTGAGCTTTATATCAGTTTTGTTTGCGTCCAAAGGCGTTTTTAATGCGATACATACGATAACAGACAGGTTTAAATCAATACATTCTTTAGTTAAAATAACTTATCTAATATCAGTTGGTTAACTATGAATGGCTTTAAAATCCGTTAGAATAAAAAACATACTGTCATTTGATGACTGCACGATTACCGACTTTAGTGATTTTAATTGCATTATAGGAAAAAACAATGTTGGTAAGTCAAACTTTCTTAAGGTTCTACGATATTTTTATGCAAACCTTAAAGAAGAGTCGGTTGTACCTTTACCTTTAAATTCTAACTACTCTAGTATAGGCACTATTACCTTAACTTATGACACGACTCGTTTAGAAGAGGTTATTAAGTCGAGGAAAAATAAAAGTATTTATCAAAAGCATATCTATAGTTCTCTATTTAAAGATGATAACTTCAACCTTGTTTCCAAAAGAAAGATAAGAAAAAATTTCTCCTTAACTCTTACTATAAAAAATAACGGTTCAATTAGTTGGTCAGATAAGGATGCAAGTGTCAGGAAGATAATAAATAGAATATACCCATTTTTCTTTATAGATGTTAGGAAAATTGACTTATATGACTGGGATGGGCTTTGGAAAACAACTAGTCAACTTAAATTTCTTAATACAAAAGCTTTAAAAACTGAGCAAATCGTAGACTTTTTTGATAAGAAAGTGTCAAGCAATAGTAACTCCTACAAAGAATATGTGAAGATAATAGGTGACTTAACTAAAGCTTCTCCTTATAGCTATCAAGACTTGATTTTAAATTACATAAAAGTAGGGCTCAGCGGTCACAAATTCAATATTGATGGTTTTGAGTTGACTACGCAATCTGATGGAACTAATTCACATAAGTTCATAGAGCTTTTTCTTTCTCTAATTATAACCCTAACTCGACGCGAGTTTATTACACCAATAGTATATATTGATGAGCCTGAGCTAGGGTTGCACCCCAAGCTGAATGAAAAATTAATATATAACTTATATAACCTATATGATAGTTTAAAGAAGCGAACAGAAAAAAAATCTTTAGGAAAATATGCCACACCTTTTCCAACAGTATTGATGACCACACATTCACCTAATATATTAAAATCAGTTATCAAAAGTTTTGAATCCGAAGGGGAACATAGTATTTTTCATTTTGGAATAAAATCTAGGAGGACAACTGTATCTTTATTAAATACGAGGTTTAAAGATAAGCGTTTTCTTAATGTATTTAGTGATAACGAGGCGAGGCTCTACTTTAGTGATTTTATACTATTTGTTGAAGGAGAGACAGAGCTTGAATTGTTCGGCAATATGAGGTTAATGGAATATTTTGACTTCCTGATCAATGTTGATATATATAAAACAAATGAGGTTATTTTACGCTCCCTAAACCCGAGAGCTTCAAAAGCTCCAATACCATACCTGAACATCTACGATGCGGACAAAATGGTCTCATATGACTTTGACGATAAGAAATTTATATTAAAACAAAAAGAAGTTAATTTGATTGGCTTGGCTGAGCGTTTTAAATACACTTGTTTTATATCTGACAATTACTCTTTAAAGAAAAATTTGAAATCTATTCTTACTATTTATGGTAATAAAATCTCAACTAATTCCCTTGGTACGGGATTTGAAAAATTCAAATACCTCTACTTTATTTCTATGTGTAATGAAGTACTTACAAAAACAGATAGAGTTCATATTGCTCCATCAACAATCGAAGAAGTGCTTCTATGCGAAACTTCACGGAAGCTTGCGTTAAGGTGGCTAATTGAAGAAACCAAGAAATTAGCTGATGGAGTTTTGATGATAGGTGGTGGTGGTGATATTAATAAAAAGCTAGATAGCCTCAGAGGGAACTTAACTAAAAGCAATGTTGAGTTCATCTATTCTAGAGTGTTCACTAAATCACCATATAGCGGAGAGTTATCGGAGGTTAACAAAGCATTTGTTAGGAAAATATTGGTCCTAAACCTTATGGGATTGCTCAAACAGTTTTACTGCAAAAGTAACGCACTAAGTCGAAAAGACCAAGTGACTGTTTTAAGGTTAGCTCTTGATGGTAAAACTCATACGTTATGTAGTCAAAAGTCTAAGTTTTATGAGAGCTACATTTGTGATGATGTACAAAGTGCCGTTGCTAATATTAAGGAAAATTGTCTTAGGAAACTTCAATTTCAACTTGGAAAAACCGGAGGTTGGGTGACATCATTTTTAGACTATGCGATAAACAGCATTGAGATAGAGTCTAAAGATCACGATGATTTCCATGTAAATTTCACTCGAAATTTTCCCTATTTAAGTGATATACTTAGGAAGATTTCTTCATCGATAGTATAGAGAGGCTTTGTTCGCAAAGCAGATGCTTTATGTATCCCAGTCTCAACATTGTCTAATCCCGCGCATCCAGGTTGTGATGTACTTTTACTGCACGACAAGTTCGTGAAAAGATGAATTAGTATCTATGTGGAATCTGTATGAAAAATTACACTGTTAGTAGTTCTATTCTATCCTTGGTCAAGGAGTGTATGTTTTTCAATGAAGGGAGTGGCGTTAAGTCGCTCCCTTTAAGCTGTGTGCATGAAACAAAAGTTAAAAATAAGTTTATTTACAGTATCACTGGATCAGAAGGCGATAAGATTAATCATATCCATGAGGCTTTAAATAGAAGTCTCTTTAGTAGAATTCCTGTAAATCAATCTGCTACAGCTTATGTTAAAAACAAAACATACCTTAACTTTCTTGAGCCACATAGAAACCACTACCACTATTTGAGAGTTGATCTAAAAAACTTCTTCCACTTTATTAGTGACAAAATCGTTAGAGAGTCTCTAAAGGAACATGTTTCAACATCAAACATTAGTGAAACCTGTAGTCAGAGTCATTTAGATTTGGTTACAAGCCTTGTCACCTACACTTTACCTAAGTCAGCAAAAAATACTGATTTTGTTGGACGTTCAATTTTGCCGATCGGTTTTAAGACGTCACCTTTGATCTCTAATATTGTATTTAGAAAGCTAGATATCTTAATTGAAAAGTTCTGTTCTGAACATAATATTACATACACTAGATATGCTGATGATATGTTGTTTTCTAGCTCAACGATGAGGGATGGTAAATATCGAGAAAAGACTCCGTTTGATGGAGTTCTAGGTATCAAAGACAAAAAACCATTCGTTCACTCCCAGAGATTTATTGAGCAGTTATCATTTATAATTAATATTGATGGCTATAAAATAAATAGAAGGAAAACCATTAAAAAGTCTGGTTATATATCCATTAATGGTTACTTTATAGAAGGTTCAAACTATCCTTATATAATAGGTGAGTTGAGGGTTTCAAACAAGAAGACGAAAGTTGTATCTAAACTAATATACGAGTGTAGTACTGACAAAAGTGATCGGGAGATTCTTAAAGCAGTATTCAATGTTGATGTTGAAAAGTTGAAGTTTAGATTTAACCCCAAGGACTCATTTAAAGATGAGTACTCCAAGTCACAGATAAATAACAAACTAATAGGTTATCGTTCTTACTTGATATCTTTAATTAAGTTCAATGATTGCACTCAATCCATGAATAAAGATTTTATTAATAAATGTAGTAAGTTGATCAGTGATATTGAGTTGATTATTAACCGACGAATGTAATGGTTAAATTTGATTGTGTTGATAGCAATCAACATTGCCATTTGCTAACTTTTATTTTGGCATGGTACACACTTAGCACTAGTTTTATAAATTTAGTGCTAAGTTATTATCTAACTATTTTTTAGGTGTAGTCGTTTTTCTGAAGGAGGGAAATAAGATATTGAATCAATGAGCATGTCAATCAAAACATAATAACTATCACCATAAATCGCTTTCCAGTTTGATAGATTACTATCAAGGAAACGATATACAGAATACCAATCACCATAAGAATTAATAGTCAGTATAGTCTCATATTGATTTTTACCAACAAAATCCTCTTTATTTCTAAAGATAGAAGCCAAAAAAACCAATAGGGTCAGGTCTTGTCTTTTGCTTTTTGGTGGCAGTTTTTCTATCAGGTTTAGTTATTTGTCATACCTGAAGCTATTAGTCATTTGCTAATGTTTGATTTTCCAAAACTCATTTCTGTCCAGAAATGATTTAGAGTCTCAACTTCAACTTCAACTTCAACTTAAAAAGTAAGCAGCTACGAATAATTTCTCTATTCGTGACTGAAATCTTCCATTGCTTCGTCAAAGTCTATCTCTGTATCAACCAGCTCCAACAATTCATCAGCATGCGCAGTATGTGCATCTAATCCTTCGAGTAGCTCCTGCTCGGTAAACGTCTTCTTATCCACTTCTGTATCCTCGCTAGTAAGCAATTTAATTGGAAGTATATCACTGATGTGGGATTTACTCGGAAGCTTGTGAGAGACATTTCAGATATGTTCTAGAGTAAAGAATAAAGTAGGGGAAGTAGGGCTGTGATTTGAGTTGTGGTGAAAATGGGTCTAAGATAGTTGAGAGAAAAACTACTGTATAAGTCCACTATTCGTCCACACTTAATCCAC
Source organism: Vibrio sp. JPW-9-11-11 (assembly GCF_013369335.1). GTDB lineage: Bacteria > Pseudomonadota > Gammaproteobacteria > Enterobacterales > Vibrionaceae > Vibrio. The sequence continues at coordinate 401,604 of NZ_SZQJ01000005.1, read as the reverse complement.
CCAAAAATAATGTGGTTACTGTGGGTTAGGGTAAAGTGGCTAATTTTCAGTAAGTTGAAGAGAATTGAGAGCGTTTTTGAGGGCTCAAAAACGGTGAAACCCCGATGTTGGTAGCATCGGGGTTTCGAATTTTTAGATGTCTCGGATGGTAAGGCCGATTATCTTATATGCAAAAGGCTGGATTTAATCCGAATTAATTCCTTGTAGGGAATTAGATGCGGATGAAGTCCATGTGCTCAACTTTTGGCTTGAACGCGTGACGTTGAACGTCTTGTGGCTTAACCTTAACTTCAGCGCCGTCAATCACTAGAGTGATTGCTTCGTAGAACTCTGGCTTGTCCATTTGGTTCATAACTTCATCGTGGTTAAGAACGATTGCTACTGCTGCTTCTTCACCGCCGTATACAACTGCAGGGAATTTACCAGCGTGACGTAGGCGGCGGCTCGCACCTTTACCTAGTTCAGTACGTACTACTGCTTCAAATTTCATAGTATGACTCTCTAAAATAGAAATTGAGTTTATACATCCACAATGCGACCTTGCGGATATCAAGCGCCTAGGAGAAATTGGTAGTAACTCCATAAGCGAGCGCGGATACTATCACTCTATCCCTTCAATCGCAACTTTAAATCAAGTGATCGCGTGTTTTAACATCATCTAATTATCAAATGTTTATGCTTGAATCAGAAATGCTTTCCCAAGAGGCAACTCGAGTTTTTTTGCCCGTGAGTAAAATACTGCCTAAGCATAGGCAAAAGCTTGCTTGGCGGTTCGTTCATATTCACCAAATATCAAGACTTAAAGCCATCTTTCGGTTGGCGCTATCTTTGCAGTGTCGCGTAATTGATTGAATCGTCTCACATGCGAATAGCAAGTATAGGAAGCATTATGGCAACACTGCATTACCAGATAAAAATTGATGGGTTAGACGATGACTCCCTCGTGGTCCGGCAGTTTTCTGGTACTGAGTCGATCTCTTCATCTCAGTTAGCGTTAGAGGCTGAATGCACTGGCTATCGATACCATATTGACCTAGCGAGTAGAAGAAATAACCTACATCAAGATGATATCGTCGATAAAAAAGTGCAGCTTGAACTGTATAAAAACAGTGTGCTGCAACGCGTGGTTCATGGCATCGCTCGTCAGTTCGTTAAAGGTGATACGGGGCATCATCATACGTTTTACTCCGTTGTTATAGTACCCGAGCTAGAACGTCTTTCATTGCGCCATAATAGTCGTATCTTCCAGTTGCAGACTGTTCCCGAGATCGTTTCAATTCTTCTTCAAGAAATGGGGATGTCTGAGTACGCATTTTCTTTAAAGCACCACTATGTGGCCAGAGAGTATTGTGTTCAGTACCGTGAAACCGACCTAGAGTTTATCCATCGTTTACTTGCTGAAGAGGGGATCAGTTACTACTTCTTGCATGAGAGCGGCAAGCACACCGTTGTTTTCTGCGACTCAGCCGAATCTTTAATAGCATTTGAATCACCGGTTCTCTATAACCCAACTACCGGTGGCAGCGAAGATAGTAATTATATTTCTAGTTTAGTCGAATCTAAAAAATCCCAGGTCAGTAGAGTGACTATGGGTGACTATAGTTTTAAAAAACCGACGTATCGTTTTTTACAGCAAAGTCAGGCGAGTGACATTGAATATCAAAATACCGAACTCTATGAGCATTTTGATTTCCCAGGGCGCTATAAACAAGACTCCATCGGTTTGGAATTTAGTCGTGCAAGGTTGGAATACTTGCGCAGTATGTCCCATTCTGCATTGGCGAAAAGCAACCATCTGCAAATGCAGGTTGGAAGCAAATTTCAGCTAGAAGATGACTTAGAAAACTTTTCTACACCACATTGGCAAGTGATTAATCTGTATGTGTCTGGTACGCAACCTCAGGCTTTACAAGAAGAAGGGGGAGAGGGCGCTACCACTTACAACAATCGTTTGGTGCTTATTCCCGCTAATGTCACTTGGCAAGCAGAACCTCAATGTAAGCCTAAGGTTGACGGGGCTTCTGTTGCCATTGTCGTAGGCCCAGAGGCCGAAGAGATCTATTGCGATGAGCATGGCCGGGTTAAGGTACATTTCCCTTGGGACCGTTATTCAAACGGTGATGAGCAGAGCTCTTGCTGGGTTAGGGTTTCTCAAGGTTGGGCGGGCTCTCAGTATGGTATGTTAGCGCTACCAAGAGTTGGGCAAGAAGTGATTGTATCCTTCCTCGAAGGGGATCCTGATCAGCCGATCATCACTGGTCGCACGTATAATGCGGCGAATGTGGCGCCCTATGCGCTACCAGAGAACAAAAGCAAAACGGTATTTAGAACGGAGTCACATCAAGGTAGCGGATTTAACGAACTCAGCTTTGAAGATCAAGCAGGCATTGAGCAAGTTTATATTCACGCGCAAAAAGATTTAGAGACCAAAGTACTCAACGATGCGATCAAACATATCAAGCATAACCAGCATGTTGAAATCGATAATGATCAGTTCCAGTCTGTAACGAATGACCACCATAGTATAACCCAGGCGGAGTCACGAATATCGGTCAAAGGTACTTATTCTGATATCACGCAAGGTAGCGCGGAGAACAAACTGGGTACTCTATTGGTGGCTCAAGCGGGACGTGAAATATCACTAAACAGTGGCGCTAAAGTGGTCGTTGAAGCGGGAGCAGAAATCACCCTTAAAGCGGGAGGAAGTTTCGTTAAAGTCGACGGTGGGGGGGTACATTTAGTCGGCCCTACTATCAACTTAAATGCTGGTGGCAGTGCAGGCTCGGGAAGTGGTTATGCGGGTACAGCTCCTGCGTTACCCAATCATGTTGAAGCGCCCGAGGTGCCGAAAGTATCGAAAGCCGTTAGTTATCAAGCATTGTTAAAAGCTGAGCAGGCGAGTGTGCCAGCCGTCAAGCCTTGTCCGCTATCTGGAGATTAATGATGATAAAGGATTGGCTAAGTGAGAGGCGAGAAAATGGCTATTGGTTGGCCAACAGCAGTACTCATACAGACGCGGTCAAAGAACGCGGTTTTGGTTTTGAGGATTCTATCCCTCTCTTTGTTGGAGAGTTGTTCTCCGAAGTGAAAGATTTATCGCCATGGATTATTCCTGTTTCTGAAGAAGTATTAGCGCTTGAAGAAGAGACTCTCCAACGAGGCATTGGTCTTTGCAGTAGCGAGAACACTGAAGCAGTGCTGGCGCATTTGCGCAGTTTGCTGACCGCCTCTTTAGAAGGTGAAGAGGTCATGTTCCGTTTCTATGACCCTAACGTAGTGCTTCCTATGCTTGAAGCGATGGATGAGGGAGAAAGGTCTAGCTTTCTCGGCAACCTGACAGCAATGGCCGTTACCAATGATGCGCTGACAGTTTTTTCCAATACACCAAAACCAGAGTTTCAACCTAACACCGATATATGGTGGAAAATTCAACCGCATCACCTCGCTGAGCTATATAGCCTCGGCGCTCACGCATATGCGATTGAGCGCCGGTGGTGGGAGCTGTTTCCCGAGTTAATGGAAAAAACGGACAGTCCGGCAGCGCTTATTTCTGGAGCTCTACAAAAAGCCATAGATGCCGGGTGCCAACAACAAGCAGAGTATTACGTTATGGTTGATGCCGCCCAACAAACTGGGATACACATTTCAGAGTTCTCGATTCCATTTCACCTGACTTTCGAAGAGTTAAAAATGTTACAAGCTATCAAGGAGAGTGGTGTATGAGCAGTGCCACTGGAGCGAGCCCTTATTGCATACCTTGCGAGAAAAAGTCACATTGGATAGAAATAGTCGTAAGGGATGAGTTCAATCAACCTTTCCGAAACGTCGGTGGCGTCGTGATTGATGGTGCTTGTAACGAATATCCAGTCACGTTGAGTGAAGCCCCCATTTTACTCGAAGGCATCTGTCCCGGTGAGGTGATCCTCAAGCTTGAAAGTGACTCTTGGTTATTGGCGTCTCAGGGGGATGAGCGCAAGCCCAATAAAGAAGGGAACCCAACCAAAGACTTTGCGGATGAATACCAAGGCCACAATGGTTCCAAATCCAATTTCTTTGAAGTTACGGCCGGCGATTTAACGGATCTAACAGAAGACCAAACGTTGCCGACACGCCACCAAAAAGGCAAAGCGGATGCGCTAAAGCTGGTTGCCGACAAGAGCTACGTACTAAAAGTAAGAGGTTTCAATTTTATTACTCTGCGTGTGGGGATGTTTTTTGATGGAACAGGGAACAATACGTACAGTGCTCAGTGGGGCAAACAGCAGCTAGATAAGTATTATACCAAGTGGCGTAACAAGAACATTGTACACAAAGACAAACCAGTCACTGAATGGCCGGATGAGATGTTCGAATATCCAGATGACGAAAAGTTTCACTTCTTCTGGGAAGAGGACTACGCGGTTGATGGCAGTGCTTCCAATGAGCTGACAAATATCCAGAAACTACATGATTTGTACCCAGATGATATCTTTGATCCTAGCACTAATACTTTTGTGCACCCGGAATATATCACTGGAATCGGCACTGGAAATGAAAAAGACAGCTCTAAACCGGCGGATGAATCTCTGGTTCCCGGTCAAGCATTTGGTACCGGCGACTACGGTGTAATCGCTAAAGTTGAAACGGGGATAGATCAGCTAAGTTCAAACCTAAAGAAATTGAAAAGCTCAAAAGAATGGGTGAAAAACGAGCTGGATGGAATTGCAGAAATAATTATAGATATCTTTGGATTCAGTCGAGGGGCCGCGGCTGCAAGACATTTTGCCAACATAGTATCTGATGGTGACCAAGGAACGTTTGCCACAGAATTTGATAAAGCTTGTCAGACTAATTCAATTGGCTTGAAATCGGGATTTGACTGGGGAAGTAACGATTCTTGTAGGATAAAATTTGTTGGTCTTTTTGATACAGTTGCCGCCATATTTGATCCATGGAATGGGGATTTTACCCCTCATAATGATAACAACGGAGACGTAAGACTCTGGTTAGATCCAAAGCGTATTGATAAGGTCGTTCACCTTACCGCCCATAAGAAGACGGAATACCGCTATAACTTCTGTCTAAACAAAATTAACCCACATAGCAATTTTGAGGAGTTTGTGGTTACCGGAGCTCACTCCGATCTCGGTGGTGGCTATCAGTCCACACTCTCTTATGACACACTCGGAGGACAAAACCAAAGCCGTTATCAACTGCCTCTGCTTGAGAAAAAACCGATCAAAAGGATGCGCCGCAGTGTCAGTCGTTGGAACTATGATAAAGTCAAAGCTTCGTTAGATAAAAAATTTGGTCAAATCCTCGAGAATGAAATTTCATTGGGGTGGAGTGAAAAACACTATATCGTTGACTATAAAACCATTACTCGCGGTAACAGTGATCAAACCTACTTAGAGGGTAAGTTATACAAGAAGCGAGTCGTTGAGGGCGATCTTTCGCGCTTGTACTTGAGAGTGATGTTCGGTCTAGCGCAAAGTTCGGGCGTGCCAGTTGATGATGATAATGGTCAGCTATGGGAAAAGACTGGTGACAGCTACTATTCGGTGCCTTCGGTTATTGGAGACTATCCGTTTGGGGAGTTATGCGATAAAGCACTGCAGGCTGCTAAAAATGGACAGCTATTGAATGTGTTAAATGTCGAAAACGTAGAAAAAACTCAAGATAGCCCCCTCATGTCTGCTTTTATGCATGCAAACTTAGTTCATCACTCATCGGATAGCTCACTTGCTAATAAACCACACAAATCTGGAGAAACCTTTGTCAGGGAGATATTTGAATGCAAGAAGGAAAACTAAAATGGTTCGATTGATATCAGCTTTGTTACTTATTATGTCTACCGCTTCTTGCGCATTTGTTAAAACGCCGAGTGTCCCTGATGATATACCTCAATGGCGAATTGGGTATGCTATGTCACATCTCTACCCTGCGAAGATAACCAAAGCCTATGGTGTTAATGAAGAGCAAGGTTGGACTTCATTTGTGCATAATGATATGCATTTTATGACAAGAACTAAGTTAAAGAGTATTAGATATTATTACCCCGACTATGATGGTTTTGGCTTAGCCCTCGGGCCACCAGTAACGGAAAAGAGACAAGTAGCAGGCACTCAGTCTTTGCCCGATACCATCTATATCTACTGGGCTTCAATCACAAATCAACGCTTTTTCACCACTAAGTGGAAGCTTACCCCAGAATTAAAAGAAATGATGAGAACTAAAGAGCAATATACTACCTGGGAAGGTGTGGTAAGTGATTGTTATCGTACTGACATGATTTTTGGCTTTTTACCTAATGGAAACACAAAAATATGGCTAGATGGTTGTGGTGAATACAAATACATCACTGAAATAGCGGCAGATGCAGAGCTAGAGGCTGATACCTTTGGCAATAATGCTGAAATCTACAGAGCGAACTACAGTGCTAGAATGGCCGAAAGAGCCAAACAGGCCGGTGTGTCTATAGACCCAGTTCCATGGGATAGGGTTAACAAGGTCTATTCAGATATCGATTAGAGCAATGATTTAGAGCCCTGCATATAGCAGGGCTCAGTTTTTTCTGCTGGCAGCCTTGAAAATGCTACGTGATCTCTAGAAAGAGAGCTTCAAAGTCAAAATAGCGTTTAAGCCGCCTAGTGAACTGACTTCCAGATCCAGTTTTCCGCGATAACTGTGCGCCATTTCACTGACGATATTCAGTCCTAATCCTGAACCTGGCGTGGTTTCATCGAGCCTAACACCACGCTCAACTGCGCGAGGTACGCTTTCTTTTGGTATGCCGGGGCCATCATCTTCGATCATTATCTTGATGCTGCCGTCATCGCTAGGGAGTGAATGTACCCGGATGATCGTGGATGACCATTTATAGGCATTTTCCAGTAAGTTACCAACCATTTCGTCTAAGTCAGTTTGGTCTACCGCTACCTCGATTTCGGAATCGAGTTCATTAACCAGTGTAATTTGACGTGACGCATATACTTTGTCGAATGCCATAGAAATTGCGTCAATGCGCTGTGCTACATTGCATCGGACAGAGAGAATATGCTCCGAACCCGCCATACGGGCTCTTCCTAAATGGTAGTCAATCTGAGTTTGAATTTGTTCGACAGATGGCAACAGTTGCTGTTGGGTTTGTTTATCTAACGTATTGATTTCATTATTTAGTACCGACAGAGGGGTTTTTAGCGCGTGTGACATATTCCCCGCGTGGTGGCGGGCTCGCTGAAGCAACTCCTGGTAGTGGAATATCAACGCATTGAGGTCTGACACTACTGGCGCGACTTCTTTAGGGTACTCTTGATCAAGGCGTGTTTTTTCTCCGGCACGCAGTTGAGATAGTTCTTTATGCATTTTACTCAATGGAATTAACGACCACTGCACTTGCAGTATGATGACCGCTAATATCCCGAAGTAGAGCAGGGCAAGTATGACCCACAACTGGCTCATGATACTGCCAACCGTTTCCCTAATGGGTTGCTCATCGATGCCGATTGTTACCTCGATTGGTCCGTTGTAATCAGGGTAGTAGAGGTTGGTTTGAACATAGATAAGCGTCTCGTCCCTGGCACCGAATAAGCGCTTGCCATCTCGCTCAAAGGTCATGTTTTTATCCCACAATGAGCGTGAACGTAGTCGATCTGATTCGGTTTGCGCAGACCAATATAGCCCACTATATGGGCGACTGAATCTAGGGTCGGAGAGGTTGCTAGAAAGTGTGATATTGCCTGTTTCGTCGGCTTCAATCGATGCGGAAACTTCGTCAATAAACAAGTTAAGCTGGTCTTTGGTATCATCGACCATATAGTGATGCAGTTGGCTTGGCACGCTCACACCGACGGCAAACACCATGGCAGTGAGCCATACGATGGCAGCAAGTACTAAGCGACTTTTAAGGCTTAAGCGCTTAAGTCTTGGGCGTTGCTTACTCGGCATTCAATTGATACCCCAAACCGCGTACGGTTTTGATTACTTTTGGCGCAATTTTTTTACGGATACGACCAATAAATACTTCGATGGTATTGGAGTCACGGTCAAAATCTTGTTTATAAATATGTTCGACCAGTTCAGTGCGAGAGATAACTTTTTCGGGATTGTGCATAAAGTAGGCGACGACTTTGTATTCTAAAGCGGTCAGGCTTACCGCTTGGCCTTGCCACATGACTTTCGAAGTGCGTGTGTCTAGGCTTAAATTGCCGACTTGCAATACTGGAGACGCATTACCTGAAGCGCGACGAAGCTGCGCTCGAATACGTGCGGTCAGTTCAACCATTTCGAAAGGCTTGGTTAAATAGTCATCCGCGCCAGCGTTGAGCCCTTCGACTCTTTGAGTAAGAGTGTCACGCGCGCTGAGAATAATCACCGGTGTATTGATATTTTCGTCTCGGATGCCTTTAAGTACCGTCAAGCCATCTAATTTCGGCAGGCCTAAATCGAGTACAATTGCATCCCATTGTTCAGACGTGGCACGATATAACGCATCGATACCGTCTTGGGACAGTTCTGGGACCCAACCAGTCTGTTCGAGGGACTCTACGATTTGGTCACCTAAACGGGGTTCATCTTCAACAACGAGAATTTTCATAAGCCTTAATCTTCTGTGTTTTTTAGCGCTTGTCTGATGTTTCTGCCTTTGAGCTGCAGCATTTCGAGGGTTTGAGCATTGTACTCAACTTTGATGATATTATTGTCGTAGTTGAGTTTGAGCTCGTATACCCACATATCATCGTCTTTTTCGAGTTCCACTTGGATGATGCGACCGTGAAGGTCGCGCTCGACAACGGCATACATTTCAGAGAAAGGCCTGATTTCCCCTTTTTTTACCGCTTCATAGACTTCGTTCTGGTCTTCATCAAACTCAACCCGTGCGCCGGGTTTGTGGACATCTTGAACTAAAGCGTGGCCATCATACTCATTATGTTTTTTGGCGAGTGTAGGCCAAGCTGCGAGAGTGCATATTATTAACACAGTGCTATGAATAACAAAACGCATAGACATAATACTACCTTATTGCCATACCTTTATACGGAGTATATGGATTCAAACATGAACACTAAGTGAATTGGTGTCAGTTAGCCAGTGAGTTCGTCAGCAAAGATCTTATCGCGCATTTTCCAAAATCGACCAGACTTCCTTGCGATAACAAACTGAGGAGGGCGAAATCGATGCTGATTATTGACTACCTTGGCCGGTGAAGCATCATCGAACGGCCTATGCTTATCGGCTAAGTGAGGGCGAACAAACTGGTCTTTAAAGCGTTGCTTCTGATTTTTTGTTGTTAGAGACCAAAACTCGCTCACTTGAGCTTGGTTTTCACCGATATAAGAAACTTTTAGGCTGCTTTTACCTTTTTCGTCTTTATAGACTGAAAGATCCATTTCAATACACTCGAAAACTAAAGCATCTTTTAAATTTAACGCTTCCTTAAGCTTTTTATCAGGGTCGACGAGTGTCGCATCACATTCATGGCATATGCGAGCGGCTATGTCATTGTCTGCGCCACATTCAGCGCAATATTTTGCGCGAAAACGGTAGTCGCAATGTTCGCGTTCACCGGTGTCTTGGTCTTCAAAAAAGCCCTGACATTTGCGCCCGTAATGTTCAATTAGAAAGCCATTGTTATCTAGTTTCCCCCAAAAGTTGTTATTGAAGCCGCACGCTGGACAAGGGATGGTGATGATTTCACTGTCTGAGTCTGGTTTGGGATCGCCAACCTCGGGTTGATACAAATCGTAACTGTTACCTGCATAATCAAGTACTAAGCACTCTTGTTTGCCGGGAGACAAGCGTAGACCTCGGCCAACAATCTGTTGGTAGAGGCTAATCGATTCTGTTGGGCGTAAGATGGCGATTAAGTCGACATGTGGAGCGTCAAACCCTGTTGTCAGTACGGAGACATTAACCAAATACTTTACTTGTTGCTGCTTAAAGCGATTGATGATGATGTCCCGCTCTGGTGTTGGTGTATCACCAATCACTATTTCTGATTGATCGGCTGGTAACAATCCGAGTATTTCTTGAGCGTGTCTGACTGTCGCGGCGAACACCATAATGCCCTTTCTATCTTTGGCCAACTCCATGATCTGTTCGACAATCTGAGGTGTTGCTCGCTTGGCTTTATCAATCACCATGTCTAGCTCTGCTTCTTTATACCGACCAGTACTGGCGGGCTTTAGCTGTGAGAAGTCGTAGCTGAGCACAGGGGCGTCCATCATTCTGGCCGGTGTGAGAAACTGCTCATCGAGTAGATATCGAATCGGCAACTCAAAAATACAGTCGCGGAAAAAACGTGGCTCTTCACTGCGAACCAATCCACGCGTGTGGTATTGGTATATCCAACCCATCCCCAGTCGATAAGGGGTGGCTGTTAATCCGAGGACCTTGATGCCTGGATTTTGCTCAGTGAGGTGTTGAATGACCTTCTGATAACTCGTATTTTTATTGTCAGGGACACGATGACACTCATCAATAACCAACAAAGAGAATTGGTTCTTGAATTGGTCGAGATTGCGCACGACAGATTGTACCGAAGCAAATATCACTTGCTGGTCGGTCTCTTTCCTGCCTAAACCCGCAGAGAAAATTGCGCCTTGTAAGCCATAGCCTTCGTATTTCGCATGGTTTTGTTCAACCAGTTCTTTAACGTGTGCCAATACCAACACGCGACCTTTAGCCAGCCGTGCGAGCTCGGCAATCACCAAACTTTTTCCGGCTCCAGTAGGAAGCACCAACACTGCTGGCGTAGAGTGTTTACGAAAGTAATGGATAACGGCTTTGACCGAATCAGCTTGATAGGGGCGAAGTGTATACATAAATTGTGTGAAATAGCTCAACTATTTGGGTCAGTCACACTATAATACCTCAGCAAAGAAAGATGAGGTATTCATGCGTTTAGATAAATATCTGTGTGACGCACTCGGTGCGACGCGTAAAGAAGCAACAAAGATTATAAAAAGCGGCGATGTAACGGTTGACGATGTGGTGCAAAAGAGTGGCGCGTTTAAAGTCACGGATGACAGCCAGGTTGAGTGGCAAGGTCGAGAAATCGTTAAACCGGGTCCTCGCTATATCATGTTGTTCAAGCCCGATGGTTTTGTTTGCTCGCATGAAGATGGTTTCAATCAAACCGCGTTTATGTTGCTTGATGAAGTCAAAATGGAAGACCTCCATTTCGCAGGCCGATTAGATGTGGATACGACGGGGCTTGTTCTGATTACTGATGACGGTAAATGGTCACATCGAATCACATCGCCAAAGCATAAGTGTGAGAAGACTTACCGAGTATGGCTGGCTGATCCGATCAAGGATGAGTACATCGAGCTGTTTGAGCAAGGTATTCAACTGCGCAACGAAAAAGATCTGACGTTGCCTGCCAAGTTGGAGATTATCGACCGAGATGAAAACCAAGTATTGCTGACGATCACTGAGGGTAAATATCATCAGGTTAAACGTATGTTTGCCGCGCTTGGGAATAAAGTCGAGCATCTACATCGCGAACGTATTGGTGCCATTGAACTGTGTGATTCCTTGGAGCCTGGTGAGTATCGTTACCTAACGGAACAAGAAATTGAATCTGTTTGGAAATAATGAACTGAATAGGAAATGGTTTATTTCCAAATGGGAACTAGTCTTTTACTCATAAATGCCTGAGGATAGATCGGTTAACACATACACCTCAGTGCCCATTGTTCTCTTCATGAAGAAGGGAGCTAGGTACTCAGATTATTCTGTTTGGTTGCAGCATGGACGCTGCATCTGATCCGCAACCGAGTAGGAGTTTTATGTCCGAGACAACGCAAGCGCAACCCAACCCACCGCAAATCAGTTTATTACTCTTCATCGTCTTAGGTGCTATTGGTGCCCTGACACCGCTAGCGATTGATATGTATTTGCCAGCGATGCCAACCATTGCACGCGACTTAGGCGTCACACAAGGGGCGGTGCAAATCACTCTTACCGCCTATACGGCTGGTTTCGCAATTGGACAGCTCATTCATGGTCCGTTGGCGGACAGCTACGGGCGGCGTCCGGTATTGATACTGGGTATATTGGCTTTTGCACTTGCCTCAGTCGTCAGCGCAACGACGCACGGAATTGAGGCACTGACTTGGGTGCGTACTGCACAAGGTTTTGCGGGCGCAGCGGCAGCGGTGGTGATTCAAGCCGTTGTGCGCGATATGTTTGATCGCGAAGATTTTGCGCGAGCGATGTCATTTGTCACCTTAGTGATAACCATAGCGCCTTTGGTCGCACCAATGATTGGTGGTTACGTGGCCGTGTGGTTTGGTTGGCGCGCGATCTTCTGGATTCTAGCGGGTTTTTCTTTGGTGGTGATCGCGCTGGTACTGTGGAAAATCCCAGAGACATTGAGTGCAGAGAACAAGCAACCACTACGGCTTAGAAGTGCGTTAAGAAACTATCTTCGTTTGTTTAGTAACCCGCAAGCTCTTGGTTTGATCTTCTCTGGCGCATTTTCTTTTGCAGGTATGTTTGCTTTTTTAACCGCTGGTTCGTTTGTTTACATTGATATCTATGGTGTTCGACCCGATCAGTTTGGCTACTTGTTTGGAATGAATATTGTGGCGATGATCATCATGACTAGCGTCAATGGGCGCTTGGTGAAAAAGGTCGGCTCTCACGCTATGTTGCGTTTTGGTTTGTCTGTACAACTGTTTGCGGGGCTTGGGTTATTTGCCACTTGGTTGTGGGATCTTGGCTTGTGGAGCACCGTGGTGTTTGTCGTGATGTTTATTGGGACGCTTTCCACCATAGGGAGCAACTCAATGGGGCTGTTGTTGAGCGGCTACCCTACGATGGCTGGTACAGCTTCATCGCTTGCAGGTACGTTAAGATTTGGCACAGGATCCATCATTGGTGCGGTCGTGGCTTGGTTGCCAGGTGGAGTCACTTGGCCGATGATATTAGTTATGAGCGCGTGTTCGGTGATTTCGGCCGCGTGTTATTGGATGTTTGGAAGAAAGGCGTGATGTCGCAATATTCAGTAGAAATACAAAAAGTGGTGAACCAAGCTCTGGCGGATATCGCTAAAGAGCATGAATCGGGTCGACTCAGTAATGGCTCAGTGGCCAATAACCTCTATTTAGTTCGGTGGGTGACGAAAGCAATCAAATCGCAGCAGTTTTCGCGTCTTGTCGCCAACGACCTTATTCGTTGGCAAAAAATGGGCCGCTCAAAAGGCAACAACGCCGAGCTCATGCCGACGTTTGAGCGTATTTCGAACTACTATCAGCAGTGCTTGCCGCAAGATAAACCGGAGCGCGTGATCAGAGATAAAGAGATCGACGCTTTTCTCGATATGATGGAGCAAAATGGTTGGGAAGTGTCGACTTCAGAGCCACTAGTGGGGTGTGGTAAAGTCCAGATTTTTACCGAAGGGCCAAACTCACTCGCATTGTGCTCTGAGCAATGTGATAGCTGTTTTGAAGGCGAGGAACTGGTTAAACCGATGAGCTGGTTTGTCCGTGGACACCATGCGGACTTTGTCGAGAAAGCCTCCGCTGCAGGATTTATGGTGCATAAAGTCACCGACTACAAGTCCAACGTTAAGTATCATGGCGAGTACCTCATCTTTCCCGCTAACCGTGGAAATCAGCTGGCGGAGATCCCACTTAGCTTCAATGCCTAACCCGCATGGCTGAAATGATAAAGAGCTTCAATTATTGGAGCTCTTTTGCTTTGCGCACTATCGCTTTGACCATACCTTTAAATATGAACAGGTGGGCAGGCATCATCGCAAACCAATACAGTAGACCTGTGAACCCTTTGGGGTGCCACCAGGCCGTGACATTGAGTTTGCGCTTTTCTCCCAAATCGTCAATCGTAAACTCAAGCCGACCCAAGCCTGGCCCTTTCATACCGAAAAGCAGTGAAATAAAGGCATTCTTCTCGCAGCGGATCACTTTCCAAGAATCGATAAAGTCACCAACTTGTAACTCTGGGCCGGGTGGTGAGCGTCTGATAGGTCTTCCGCCTCCAACAAAGAAATCAAGCCATTCGCGTATTCGCCACAGAATATTTGCGAAGAAATAGCCGTCTTCTCGGCTGCCAATTTTGCTTACCACTCGCCAAAGCTGATCTGCGCTCAAATGTGTCGTTATTTCTGCGCCTGTTTGTTTCGGATAGTAGCCAAAACCTGGTTGCCAGCGCGAAAAAGCAGTGGGATCAAAGCCCCATACATTACTGCGTACAAACTTACCTTCGTGCTTGATGCTGTTTTGCACCATCTGTTCGAAGCGTATCAAGGGCTGTGGGTATTTGTGATGAATTTGATGGCAGTCGGCGATGAAGTCGTGTTCAAGTCCTGATAATAACGCAGAGCCAATACTTGAAGGGACAGAGGTAACCACGCCAAGCCAGCGTGATGCCATTTTTGGTGTGAGTAGCGCCGTTGAGACAATGTTAATAGGTTTATTGATCGCCTGTGCAATCACACGAAACTGTTGGCGATAGCTCAAGGTATCTGGTCCTCCAACCTCATACAACTGGTGCTCAGTGGGGCACTCTTTTGCTAACTTCAGCAGGTAGTGGTTGAGGTTCTCGAGCGCGATTGGGTTGGCTTTTGAATCGACCCATTTTGGTGTAATGAGTAGAGGCATGTTATAGACAAAGTCACGCATAATCTCAAATGCAGCTGAGCCCGGGCCGATAATGACTCCAGCTCTTAGCTCAGTGATCGGCACGCCTGCTTGACGAATAATATCTCCGGTCATTCTTCTCGCTTTTAAATGGCTGGAGTCACCAGTTTGCGGTTGAATGGCGCTTAGATAAATTACGTGTTTAACCGAGCTTTGTTGCAACGCTTGTTTAAAGTTCTCGGCTAAAGAAATCTCGTAATCGACAAAGTCGTGACCATGAGCCATTCCATGCACGAGAAAGTAGACTAAGTCATAGTGAGTAATAAGTGCCAAAGTTGCCTTGAGATCGGCAAGATCAAGATAGCGGATAGTAAGATTCGAGTGTGGTGTGACACGAGCTTGTAGGTAGTCAATCTGCCGTGCGGCAGCAGTGACGCTGTAACCTTGCTCACAAAGCTGAGTGAGAAGCTGCGAGCCAACATAGCCAGAAGCGCCCAATACCAGCACTTTCTTCATTGAGGAACCCTGTTATTTTATTGGTTTCATATTAGGAGTGATCATATAATAGGCAGCTATTTTTTTCTCGTTTTTCATGCTGTTGCATTCTAAGGTTCGGGTTTCACCATGCTGTCATTAGTTCTCCACCATACACGCGGCGACTTTATTCGGCGTTTATTGGCTATCGCAATGCCAATTACATTACAAAGCATTATGTTTTCAAGTCGCAGTTTGGTCGACGTACTCATGTTGGGGCAACTGGGAGAAGCCGAAATTGCGGCCGTGGGTGTCGCGGCTCGAGCGACATTTGTCACAACGATTATGCTCGTGGGTGTCACGACGGGTGGCGCCATGCTCACTGCTCAGTATTGGGGAGCAGGAGATAGGCAAGGTGTACGTCAGAGTACAGCGCTGACTTGGCTTGTGTGCACGGTCTTTGCGGCATTGACTGCGATTTTGTTTATTCTCTTCCCGAGTCAGATCATGGGGCTCGCCACCAATGCTCCTGAAGTAAACCGTCTCGGTAGCGAGTACTTGGTCATAACCTCAGTGACTATGTTTGCTGTGGCCTGTGTGGCGAGTATGTCGGTTGGCCTCAGAGCAATACACCGTCCTGGGATCAGTACTTTTTTTAGCGGGATCGGTATTGGTTCAAACATCTTACTCAACTGGATACTGATTTTTGGTAAATTTGGCTTACCTGCTATGGGTATCAAAGGCGCGGCCATTGCTACTGTGATGAGTGGAGCGATTGAAGTCACTACGCTGTTTGGTTATCTGTATGCGAAAAAACATTTGTTGGCGTTTGGTGTTACCGATATACGTCAAGTCTTAGAGATTCAACGTGTGGTGAAATTTCTTAGGCTCTCGTTGCCCACAACGTTTAATTTTCTTGCTTGGGCAGGCGGGCTTTTTGCCTATCACGCCATAATGGGTCAATCAGGCGTACAGGGGCTTGCCGCCTTGTCGGTGATGACTCCAGTCGAGTCCATCTCTCTTGCTCTTTTGATTGGTATGTCTAACGCCGCTGCGGTATTAATCGGAAATCAGATCGGCGCGAAGAATTACCAAGCGGTGTACTATCAAGCGGTGGGAGTCACTTTGCTCAGCTTGTCAGTCGGAATCGTGGTGGCGGGCGTGCTGTACTTTGTCCAAGGTCATGTTTTAGACGCATTTAGCGCGTTAACCATAGAAACCCGCCAGTTAGCCGAAAAATTTATGTTGGTGCTCAGTTTGAGCATTGTTTTGCGTTCTGTTCCTATGATGACGATTGTTGGTGTGTTGCGAGCGGGAGGCGATGTTAAATTCTGCTTATATCAAGATATTGTTGCTCAATGGCTGATTGGTATTCCTCTCGCAGCTTTTGCGGCGATTGGGTTGGGGTGGCCACCTGAATGGATATATTTACTGTTTTTGACCGAAGAACTGATTAAGTGGTTTGGTTCACTGCACCGAACCCATTCGAAAAAATGGATTCGAAATTTGATTGAAAATTAGACTTTGAACGTCATTTTATAGTGCTTTAGTGCATATGTTGTGATCCAGTATCCAAAATACTTTCTTGAGCGTGAGATTTAGTGTAGATTCACACACCTAAATTTACATTATCGAGAGTTTCAATGTTACAGCTGACAGACCTATGTAAAGGCTATCTGGATGGGGGAGAATTTCACCCAGTTTTACAAGGTGCTGAGTTGTCTTTGAAGCAAGGTGAGCAAATTGCCTTGATGGGTGAGAGTGGTTCTGGAAAAAGTACCTTACTCAATCTGATCGCTGGACTTGATACCGTAGATTCCGGGCAAGTTCTGTTTCCTAACTTCTCGATGCATGAAGTGGCAGAAACGAAGCGCACCGCTTATCGCCGAAATAACATTGGCCTTATTTTTCAGCAGTTTAACTTGCTCCCAACCCTTAACGTCGCCGACAATATTCGTTTTTGTCGGCAGTTAAAAGGTTTACCTGAAGATACGGGTTTGTGGCGGCAGATACTCTCTTCACTCGATCTCATGCCTCTACTAGGGCGTTACCCAGAAGAAGTGTCGGGGGGCCAACAGCAGCGAGCTGCGATTGCACGAGCCTTGTATATGGAGCCGAAGTTGTTGTTGGCGGATGAACCGACTGGTAGCTTAGACGAGCGCAATGCTGAGGCTGTTATGCGCTTGCTAACAACCTTGACTAAGCAATTGGACTGCACTCTGCTATTGGTTACGCACAGTGAGCGCGTTGCCGAACATATGCAAGGTCGAGTGAGGCTACAAGGAGGGCAATTGCATGTTATGGCCCGTAATTAAGGCATTACTGGGTCACTATCGGCGTTATCCGTTCCAAATACTTCTCGTCTGGCTCGGTTTAACACTAGGCGGCTCACTGTTAGTGGGAGTCACGCTGATCAACGATCATGCTCGCTTAAGTTACGCGCATGGTGAAAAACTCTTTGACAACCCCTTACCTTATCGCATTCGTTCAAAGCATGCGCCAAACAAGATTCCCCAAGGCTTTTATATCCAGTTACGTCGTGATGGTTTTCATCAGTGCGTACCGTTTGAAAGCATTCGCCTCAACACCCTTGATGGTACCGACATCACTCTAATGGGCATTGACCCTGCAGCCATGATTCGGTTTAAGCAAGGTGCCAAGCTCAATCAGTTTTCTTCACTTGCATTGATGCGTCCGCCTTATCCAGTGATGGTCAGTGGTGAGCTTGCTGCCCACATGCGTTGGAAAGAAAACGATACCATTCAACTGCAAGATGGACGGACCTTGGGGCCGATATTAATCGACAACGATGGTGTGGTGACAGGCACGCGGATCGTCGCCGATATCGCGTTGCTGCGCATGATGGAGCGTAGTGCAGGTATTTCTGTCGTCGCATGTAGCGAAATGGACTCCAGTAAACTCGAGAAGCTTAGAGCCAAACTTCCTAACGGGATGGAGCTAACCCAAAGCTCGAGAATTGAGTTGGAGTCATTGACACAAGCATTCCATATAAACTTGAGTGCAATGGGAATGCTGGCGTTTCTGGTCGGCCTTTTTATCTTCTATCAAGCGATGTCGCTCTCTTTAACGCAGCGTCAGCGTTTAGTTGGATTGTTGCGTCAAACAGGTGTCTCTGGATGGCAATTGACCCAAGCCTTGTTGCTTGAGTTGCTAGTTTTGGTGGCCATAAGTTGGTTGTGTAGCAATTTGCTCGGCATGTTACTGGCGAAGCAACTCATCCCGTCTGTTTCTGCAAGCCTATCCGATTTGTATGATGCGAATGTGGGGTTATCGGTTAACTGGAGCTGGCATGCGAGCTTCTATAGCCTTGCCATGTCAATTATTGGGGCTATGACAGCCTGTGCCTGGCCCTTAGTTCGCCTGCTGCGTTCTCAGCCAACGCGTTTGACCACGCGGTTATCATTGACACGATTTGCTGGAAAAGAGTTTACTTTTCAGGCACTAATGGGTTGTGCGTTTTGCGTTGCGGCTGTTGCGATATATCAAGCGCCGAAAAGCCAAGAGTCTGGATTTGCTATCATCGCTTTGATGATGCTGAGTGTCGCGCTGTTCACCCCGTACATTGTTTGGCGTGTATTTGAAGGTCTGTCCTATTCGTTGCGTTGGGTTAAGGCGCGCTGGTTCTTTGCGGATGCTGCTGCAAGTATGAGTTATCGTGGTGTGGCGACGATGGCGCTTATGCTGGCAATGGCGGCAAATATCGGGATTGAGACCATGGTGGGGAGCTTTCGCGATACCACCGACAAATGGCTTAATCAACGACTCGCGGCGGACATGTATGTCTATCCAAATAGCAGTTCTGCTGCCCGAATCAGTTCTTGGCTGAGTCAGCAACCTGGGGTGAATGCCATTTGGTGGCGCTGGGAAAAAGAGATACAAACCGACAAAGGTTTACTCCAAGTTGCGAGTACTGGTCCATCAGAAGGCGAGTTGGAGTCGCTGACGGTCAAGCTAGGTATTCCGAACTATTGGTATTACTTGCATCAAGCTAAGGCAGTTATGGTCAGTGAGTCTATGGCGCTGAAGCTCGATATTCGTCCGGGTGATGTCATAGACTTGGAGGGAGAGCTGGGTGATGGCTGGTTAGTCAGTGGTGTGTATTATGACTATGGTAACCGCTACAACCAAGTTCTTCTCTCTCACCGAAATTGGCTCTATGCCTTTGCTGGGAGTGGTAGCGTTGCTCTTGGAGTGGTGTTAGACCCTCAAGCAAAAACCGAGGTGCTCCAGCGGCGATTGGAAAACATGTTCCGTATTGATTCTCAGCGTATTTTTGATACGAGCTTCTTACACGAGCAAGCGATGCGTGTGTTTGATCGCACGTTTTCGATTGCTGACTCACTGGGTAATATTACTTTAGTCATCGCGGTGTTTGGGATTTTCTTTTCCACCGTCGCGGGCGAGGTGTCTCGCCAGCGGCACATCTCGTTACTGCGCTGTTTAGGGATGTCAGGACGAGAATTGATCGTTATGGGTGGCCTACAGCTGTTTGTCTTTGGTGCTATTTCGATTTTGATCGCCATGCCGCTAGGGGTCGCACTGGCAAGCTTAGTCGTCGACATTATCATCAGGCATTCATTTGGCTGGACCATTGAACTGCAGTTTATTCCTTATGAATATCTCTACACCGTTGCCTTAGCCATGTGTTCTTTGATGCTCGCGGGCGCTCTACCGGTGTTGCGTATGGTAAGAAACACGCCAATGAAATCGCTACGTGATTCGCTATAACCGGAGGCTAAAGTGACAAAACGAACGATCGCGCTCGCCATACTGCTATCTGTGGTTTTCACCACTGCAATTATCTATTGCTGGGCTATGTTGAACCACACTGATCGCGATGCAAACCCCGATGGTCTTGGTGAGGTGATGCGTACGAACACTCACCAGGTTTTCGAACCTGTTTTGCCCGACAATCCGGTCGTCGTGCCGCGTGATTTTTCATTTCAATACGAATTTCAACACGGTTGGTGGCACTTTTTCGCCAATGTAGTTGACCAAAAGGGCGAGCGCTACGCCATCCAGTGGAGCTATTTTCGAATCGCTAATCACGACACAAATCTTAAGGGGTGGTTGAACCCACAGTTATACATAGCCAATGTGGTGATATCAAATCAAGACAAGGTTTGGCGAGATCAACGAGTCGCTCGTGGTGGGATAGGCCAAGCGGGTATGACTCAAAAACCTTTCAAACTTTGGATAGACAATTGGTACTGGCGCTCGCTCGGAACGACGCCGTTTCCTGGCGCACTGAACGTAGAGACGGAGCAGTTACGACTGGATTTACAGTCGACCACTCGTGGACCTTTAGTCGTTCCAGGGGAGCGTGGCTACGTTAAAAAGCACAACTTACTACCCGTGGCTTCTCATTCCATAACTGCGCCTTTCTTATCAGTACGAGGTGAGATTCAGCTTGGTCAGGGCAACGCAATTCAAGTGCAAGGTCAAGCTTGGATGAGTAAAGAGTGGGGCAGCGGTTTGTTGGCTGAAGGTCAGCAAGGTTGGGACTGGTTGGTGTTGAACTTAGATAATGAAACCACGTTGTCGGTGAATCGCTACCGTCATGATATGCAGATGCCTTACCTTTTTGGCACCTTGGCCACCAGCAATGGAAAGACCGTGTCGTTAGACAACGACCAACTGACGATGCAGCCGATATCGACCCAAGTACTAAAGAATGGCAAAGAGGTTCCGGTAGAATGGCAGGTTCTGGTGCCGGATCAGGATATTAACGTCACCGTACGTGCCGTCAATCATGATCTTTGGCTACCTTTTGTGATTCCGTACTGGGAAGGGCCGGTCACAGCGTTTGGAAGTCATCAAGCCCAGGGTTTTATGCAGATGACGGGTTATTAATCCGACGGCAGTGCAGGGCCACTTCTCGAAACATGAGAAGTGGCCTTTTTATTTGTCTATTGCAAATGGTCATCATTGCCTATAATTAGTGAAAGAAAATAAGTGGTTTAAAGTTATTTGTATCGGGATTTCCGAAATGAAAACTCTAAACAAGCGATTATTCTTGAGTTACCTTACTCTATACACTCAAGACTATTCTTTGCTACTCGCTTATTTACATAATAAATATAAGGGCAATATCATGACTGACGCTATTCGCGATTTTTTCAAAATGGAGTCTGCCGGCGGCATTCTTCTGGTAATAGCCGCGGCTATTGCAATGACGATCGCAAATACGGATCTCAACGCTGCATACCAAGGCTTTTTACACACCTATGTGTTAGGTATGTCAGTATCCCATTGGATTAATGACGGCCTAATGGCGGTTTTCTTTTTACTCATTGGTTTAGAAGTAAAACGTGAACTTTTGGAAGGCGCACTGAAATCAAAAGAAACGGCGATATTTCCTGCGATTGCAGCCGTAGGTGGTATGTTGGCACCCGCATTGGTTTATGTGCTATTCAACTACAATGACCCAGAGGCAATACAAGGCTGGGCGATTCCTGCAGCAACTGATATCGCATTTGCCTTGGGTATCATGGCGTTATTGGGTAATCGTGTTCCTGTTAGCCTAAAAGTGTTTTTGCTTGCGCTAGCGATCATTGATGACTTAGGTGTCGTGGTCATTATCGCTCTGTTCTACACTGGTGATTTATCTACACTCGCTTTAGCCGTCGGCTTTGCTATGACCGCAGCGTTATTTGTGTTGAACGCTAAAAAGGTAACCAAATTGACCCCATATATGATCGTGGGCGCGATCTTGTGGTTTGCAGTATTAAAATCTGGCGTTCACGCTACCTTGGCTGGTGTTGTTATTGGTTTCGCCATTCCGCTCCAAGGCAAAAAAGGTGAGCATTCACCGCTCAAACATATGGAGCATGCACTGCATCCGTATGTCGCATTCGGAATTTTACCCTTGTTTGCATTTGCTAACGCAGGTATTTCGTTAGAAGGCGTCTCAATGAGTGGTTTAACTTCAATGTTACCTTTGGGTATTGCACTTGGTTTGCTTATTGGTAAGCCGTTAGGCATATTCTCATTTAGCTGGCTCGCTGTGAAAGCGGGTGTGGCTAAGCTACCAGAAGGGATCAGCTTTAGGCACATCTTTGCAGTCTCTGTGCTATGTGGTATTGGTTTTACGATGTCGATATTTATCTCTTCACTCGCATTTGGCTCGGTCGCTGCAGAGTTCGACACTTATGCTAGGTTAGGTATTTTGATGGGTTCAACCACAGCAGCGATACTGGGGTACGGCTTACTAAGAATCTCGCTACCCAAAAAAGCGGTGAATGCTGACACTAGCGAGCAGCAAGTGAAATCTCACCATTAATGGTGATCTGCTAGAAAATCAAAAGCGCTCCACTAGTAGGAGCGCTTTTTACATGACAAAAGCTATTTTTCAATGATGGTAAAGATAGTCCACTCTTCAATAACGTCTTCTTTCAATCCAACGACTTTTGCCGTCACACGTCGGTTAAGTGCGTGCGATGTCTCGTCATCACCTTGTGCTTCAAGCCTGTCTTCGCCATAACCCACAATCGCAACGCGCTTAGGATCGATATCGTAAGAGAGTAGTCGGTCTTCAACTGCATGAGCCCGTTTCTTCGACAGCTCTAGATTGTAATCAGGGTTTCCTACTTTACTCGCATAACCTTGGATTTGAATCGAGGCCGATTGATACTGCTTAAGGAAATCTGCCATGGTTTGGATTTGGCTGGCGAAAATTGGGTTGATTTCATAGGAGTCATTGGCAAAGAGGATGCGCAGTTCGCGCTCTTCTTGCTCAGTAATGGCAACCCCACAACCATCGTTGTCAACCTTAGCGGCCAACGGAGTGCCTGGACAAAGGTCTCGTGCATTCACGACACCATCTCTGTCATCATCTGTCAGATCCGAGATCTGGTCAGCCATAGGTGTATCTATATAGTTGTACTCATCTTCGGCGTATGCCGCAGCGCATGCTATGGCAGCGACCAGCGCGTAGGGAATCAGTTGTTTCATCTTCATATCAATACTCCACTGGCTCTGCCCACTCTTTTGGCGTGTCGACTAACAATGCATCAAGTAAATTGCCTATCGCATTCATTACCCGATATTTGGCGTACTGCTCTGCGTAATGCGCGTCGAGATAATCTTTACGCGCTTCAAACAGTTCGTTTTCGGTATTGAGTAGGTCCAGTAAGGTGCGTTGACCAATGCGATATTGCTTTTGGTACGCAATAACGGTTTCTGATGCGGAATCAACGTGGTCAGCAAGAAAGTTTTTCTGTTGTAAGGTGAGGTCTAAAGCACTCCAAGACAAGCGTAAGCTCTCTTCGACTTGTCGATACGCATTGTCCCTGAGGTCTTTAGCCTGATTGAGTTGATAGGCCGCACGTTCAGAAAGGTCACTGTCTGAGCCGCCGTTATACAAGTTGTAACGCATACGCAGCATAGCGAGTGTCTCTTCACTTTGACCACGGTCACCACCCGCATCGTCACGCCAGGTTTGACTGGCTTCAATTGAGAAAGTGGGGAAATAGTTCCCTTTAGACTGCTTGTATTGATAGCGCGCTGAGTCAACATCGACCATCGATATGTGGATGACCGGATGCTGGTCAAACGCCTCAACTAAAGCATCTGAGAGCGACAGTGGCAGTTTTGATTCATCGGCTCTCGGATAAATCAGTCCGAGCGGTGCTTGTCCGACTAAACGGGTAAACTGGGTATGGGTATCTATTAGGTTGTTTTGCGCGGCGAGCAAGTTGCCATGCGCTTTAGCGATACGTGCCTCAACTTGAGTCACATCGGCGGTTGAGCCGATACCTGAGTTGGCCCGTCTTGTGATGTCACGATATATTTCTTTATGAACAGCGAGATTGCTTTCAGAAAGTGCAAGAACCTCGGTTGCTTTAACTGCGTCTAGATACACTTCAGTGATCTTGAGTGCCAAATCAGAGGCATCGGCAAGAAGTTGATAACGGACTGACTCAGCTTCTGCGGCGGTGCGATCCATATCATTTAAAGTGGCGTTTCCGTCCCACAATAGTTGAGTCAGGCTTATTGTGGCTTCTTTTCGAGTTAAGTCAGTGTCGTTACGGCCCGTCGAGCTAGCAGGTTCGATCCCTTCATAACCGATGCCCGCATCCAAATCTAAACTCGGCAGATAGGCACCGCTTGAGGCATCGGCCTCCTTGACCGCGCTTTTAAATTGGTTGTAAGCGCTCTTTATGTCCGGATTTGTTGCTAGGGCAATAGCGACGGCCTGTTCGAGAGTCTGTGCATAGGATGGCGTCTGTGTCGCCATGACAATGCAGCTTGCTATGAGTGGCTTTTTCCAGTTCAAGGTGGCCTCCTTATGATGTGCCATGGCGTAGTCAGCTTAAACATGAGGCAGCAAGCTGCCCCAAGCTAGGTATCAAAAGCTTAGTCGACATAGGAGGCTTTTGTGAGTTTATCGTCAATAAAATCACTGAAAAGTTTTAGTCAGCTTGCATATTTCGTTAGGACTTTTTTGCTATTTACTAGATTGTCATTAGTGATGGGTCTAGTTTTTAGGTTGTAGGGGTATGCGAATTTTATATTCTCGGCTGGGTGGGCGGAGTTATTCGCATAAACGCAGCAGGGGAACTGGGTTATGAATGCGAACAATCTAGCGACATTGATGCTCGCTAACACAAGCGTAGTGATCGATGTAAATGGTGAGATCCGTGCTTTGCTTCCTGGAGAGGTACCGGCGCCAGGGGAAGTGGTTGTTACTGTAGGGCAAGATACAACGGCAGAAGCAGGGGTTGGCGTTGAAGCACAATTATTCGGCGAAGAGAGTCAGGGGATAGGGCTCGATCTCGACAATGAAATAGCCGCAATATTTGAGCAAATTGAGCAAGGGGCCGACCCGACTCAGAATGAAGACTTTGCCACTGCGGCGGGTGGACAAGGCGGCTCTAGCCTCACTGCGACGGGGGCGATTGAGCGTACGGGCGCCGAAACGCTCGCAGGGACTCAGTTTGAAACCTCTGGATTAGAGTCTCAAGGTTTGTCTGAAACACAAAGTTTGGCGTTACTTGATTTGGTTGCACAGGCGGTCTTTGTTGGGCAAGACTCTGTCTCCGTTTTTGAAACCGATGAGCCTTGGGTTCTCAATGGCTCGATTGAAGCGACGGATACCGACCTACCTACGTTCGTTGTGCAAGAAAATGTTGTCGGTGAAAACGGTGTTTTCTCGATAGATGCAGATGGTAATTGGACTTATGTTGCCAACAGTGCGTTCGATGAACTCAATGTGGGTGACTCGGTTTCTGATGTTTTCTCTATCCAGTCGGCCGATGGCACCGTGGGTAGCGTAACAGTCACCATCAATGGTACCAATGATTTACCGCAGTTTGTCGCAGCGGATAGTTTTGGCAGTGAAAACCCTGACGTTGTTGTACCCTCGTACTTTGAAAATGGTGCGTACACCTTTGATTTACCAGAAAATACACAAGCTGGTACACCCATAGGCCAAGTGGCTGCAGTCGATCCAGATAATCAGGTCCTCATTTTTAGCATTTCCAATAATATCCAAAATGAGCAAGGTGATGACCTATTTCAAATCGACCCAGACACGGGTGAGATTAGTCTTACCGAAGCCGGCGCGGCTTCGTATGTCAACGACTTCGAACTGCTGTCGAATGCTCATCAATTGGTAGTCACCGTAACCGAAGGCGATGGTATTGGAGAGCCACAATCTGTTGATGTCGATGTGTTCTTTAACGAAGTAAATCTCGATGATAATGCGCCGATCTTCACAGGCACAGGTGACAATGGTGAGTACAGTTTCACTTACAACGAGAACTCGGCTGAGTCCTATGTGATAGGTACGGTTTCGGCGGCCGACGCCGATGGTGAAGCGGTAACCTACAGTATCAAAACCAATGTGTTGAATGAGGCCAATGAGCCACTGTTTGAGATTGACGCACAAAGCGGTGAGATAAGCTTAACCGCAGCAGGATATGAAGCCTTTACCAATGACTATGAAGCGCTGGGCAATATGCACGACATCGTCGTGACTGCGACCGAAGTCGATGGCTTGGGTGAGGTAAAAACCACCGATGTAAACGTCAATCTGGATGAGGTGAACCTCGATGATAACGCGCCAGAGTTTAACCCAAATGATGGCGAGCAGTACGCATTCTCATACTTTGAAAACAACAATGTAGAGCATGTTATCGGCACGGTATCAGCGGTTGACTCGGATGGTGAGGATGTCACGTATAGCATTAAAACCAATGTCTTTTACAACAACGAGCCTCTGTTTGCTATTGACTCTACCAGCGGCAATATAAGTTTGACCGCTGCGGGTGTATTGGCGTTCACCAACAATTTTGAGGCTTTGGCGAATACCCATATGCTGGTTGTTACCGCGACCGAAGTGGATGGATTTGGAGAACAGAAGTCTACAGATATCAGTGTTGAACTGTCAGAGCTCAATGTTAACGAATTACCAGTCACAGAAGACTTTGACGTAGACGCAGGCAACGCAATATACGTCCCATTAGTGTTTGACTCAAGCGAGCCAGCACTGGATCACATTTCTGACGAAGACGATGATTTCAACAATGTCGATTTGAACATCATGCTAACGTCATTGCCGCAATACGGCACTTTGCTCTATACCGATGACTTCGGCGACACGCGCGTTATCACTCAAGCAGACCTTCATACTCTTGGGGACGCCATTGACCCAGCGAAGCTCTTCAACCCAAATAACTTTAGTTATGTACCAGGTCAAGGTGACCCATTTGAAATGGGCTTTAGCGGCGATCCGAGTGAGATGGTACCGGGCAGTGATGGATTCTACAATTGGGGTGTTGCCTTGAGTGATACTGAGCGTTTAATCACACTCGAAAACGGTAACACCATCACCATTTCGCTCGATGATAATAACGACAAGCCGTTCCATCAATACACAGGTAAACAGCCTCATGTGGGGTGGGGGATCGGTGATAGTGACGGTAATGGTCTTAATAAACAAGAAACATTAATTGTCGACTTGAGCGATAATCCTTTAGATGTGGTCTCGTTTGGTCTCGATGGTATGGGAGCGTCATTCAATACCAACAGTAATGTTTATGTCGAGGTAACTTACACCTTGGCTGACGGCACACAACACGTTGAGCAGTACCAAAAAGATCAAGGTGATGTCGGTAATGATCAGATCTTGTATGAGTTTAGCTATTCATCACCAGACAACCCCATCGTTAATATGGAAATGTCTTCGACAGGAGGAAACTGGGAGCTACGTTATTTGTCAGGAACTCAAGATATAACCGAAGATGTGACGTTTGATTACGTGGCGGTCGATTCCGATCTCGCCGTGAGTAATGAATCGACAGTGACCATCGATGTGTCGGAATCTCCCGAGTACCAAGTTCTGTCAGCCGATCAAGGAGATAACCTCGATGCCGACTTGGGAAATCAGGTGATGCTGGGTGATGAAAATGCCAATGTCTTTACTTGGTTAGATAGCACGTTAGATAACGGCACTGATGTTGTCGACAACTTTACGCTGGGGAGTGATTTTATCGATTTAACCGGTATCTTAGAGCAGGACGACAATGTGGTACTCGGTGATTTGATGGATTCCATTTCAACGCAAGTGTCTGGTGACGATGTCATCATGAACGTTTCGGATGAAGGAAGAACGCAAACCATCATTCTGGAAGGCGTGACTAGCGCTTTTGAAGATGCGGGGCTGATCGATAATAGCAACATTACTAACGAGTTGGAGATGCTCACGCAAATTCTCAAAACCGATACGGTTTAACCCTGATACAACTAGCGAAAAAAGCTGACCTCAAATGGTCAGCTTTTTGTTTTTATAAAGAGAAAAATATTTTTTGCGTCACCACAAATTATTATTGCCACTACGTCGTATTTTATGATAATTTTCGCCGCAATCTCGGAGACAAGTTATAAGACATTCTGGGGGATACGCGTGATGACATTCGGGCTGAGTGAGCATCACGTAGGGTAGGTATCGACAAGTCCTTTTGTCGATAGACGGGATACTGTTGTCGCCATGCGGCATAAGAATGGGAAACCCAACATTGAACTCACATTACAAACAACCATTAATCAGCTTAGTTCTTCCTCAATGCCCTGTTTTACAAGACAGTTGCATTACTGAACCTTGATCTAATTGCTCGTAATAGAGTCCATCTTCTTTTGATAGATGGAGCGATTTGTCGTACACGCAGGTTTTGTTCTTAGCGTGACTTTTTGCTTTGCCCTGATTCCGGACTTGGTTTCTGAACAGGGGATTTATTTATATTTCAAGGGATAACACATGAGCACAGCCTTTGAAGTCGATAACGCTGTTATCGCAACCCCTTTTTCTACTCAGGTTCCGGTTCTGGAAGGCACTTACGATCTGACGCCTGACCAAATCCTTATTGACCAAGAGCAACACGAATCTGCGGTTCGTTCATACCCTCGTCGCTTACCGATCGCAATTAAGCAAGCTTATGGTGCGTTAGTTGAAGATACGCGTGGCCAACTTTTTCTCGACTGCCTAGCGGGAGCGGGGACATTGGCACTGGGTTACAACCATCCTGAGATCAATCAGGCGCTGAAAGACCAATTAGACAGTGGATTGCCTTACCAAACATTAGATATCGCAACCGAAGCGAAAACCGACTTTATCAAAGCGGTTAAAGCATTTTTGCCAAACCAACTGGGCGATAACTGTGTTATTCAGTTCTGTGGTCCTTCTGGTGCCGATGCGGTAGAAGCGGCCATCAAACTGGCTAAACAGACGACAGGTCGTAACACCATGTTTGCTTTTCGTGGTGCGTATCATGGCATGACCAATGGCACTATGGGCATGATGGGCAACTTAGGGACTAAAGCGCGTCGAACTGGCTTGATGTCTGATGTGCACTTTATGCCTTTCCCATACAATTTACGCTGCCCGTTTGGTTTAGGTGGAGATGAAGGCGCGAAAGCCAGCATCCGTTACATCGAACGCTTACTCAACGATGATGAAGCCGGCATTATGAAGCCTGCGGCAATCGTTGTAGAGCCAGTGCAAGGAGAAGGTGGCGTCATACCCGCTCCTGCATTTTGGCTGCGTGAGTTGCGCCGAATCTGTGATGAACATGGCATTCTGCTTATCTTTGATGAGATCCAATGTGGTGTGGGTAAAACCGGTTACAATTTTGCGTTTGAAGAAGCCGAAATTGTGCCAGACATCCTTTGTTTATCCAAAGCAATCGGTGGTGGTATGCCAATGTCGCTTTTGGTGATCAATAAGCAGCATGATACTTGGAACCCAGGCGAGCATACTGGCACGTTCCGTGGTAACCAACTTGCTATGGTCTCGGGGGCGAAAGCACTAGAAATTATCCAACGCGATAACTTAGTTGAGCACGCAAACATTGCGGGTCAATATTTGCGCCATGGGCTAGAGGCAATGCAGCAGCGCCTCGACTGTATTGCTGAGGTTCGCGGCAAAGGCTTAATGCTCGGCGTTGAAATTCGTAAACCCGGCAGTGAACTGAACAAGTTTGGTGAACCCGTTTCTGATGGTGAGTTGACGTTGAAAATTCAGCGTGCTGCGCTTGAGCGTGGGTTGATGGTTGAAAAGGGCGGACGTGATGGCTCTGTGATTCGTTTCTTACCCCCACTTATCATCTCATTCGAACAAATCGACTTTGCACTGCGTGTTCTCGAAGAGGCGATGCTGGTGGCTGGGGCGAACAAAGTTGACTGCAAGCAAGCGAATCAAAACTGGAAGCAACATTTTATTCATACCGGCGAGATGGGCAGTGACCAATTTGCCAAGGTCATGAACCATACCACTGCGACGATGAAATCGGTATTTGAGCAGGTAGATGCGCCATACTCAGGCTTAGCCCCTAAGCTATTAGAGCAGGCGATCAATGCGATTGACCTAGATGGTCATAGTGCGTCACTGATTGATGTGATTGGTGATACCGCCGAACTGGTGGCTAAAAATGCGATTTTTACTCAGCATCCAGACTGTATTGCTCACTTGCATACGCCGCCACTCATGTCTGCCGTTGCGGCAGAAGCGATGATTGCGGCACTTAATCAATCGATGGACTCATGGGATCAAGCGTCTTCTGCCACCTACGTTGAGCAGAAAGTGATTGATTGGTTGTGTGATAAGTACGACCTCGGTGAGCAGTCAGACGGTATTTTCACCAGTGGTGGCACTCAAAGTAACCAAATGGGCTTAATGTTGGCTCGTGATTGGATTGCAGAAACCTTATCAGGTCACTCAGTGCAAAAAATGGGCTTACCTGATTATGCTGAGAAGTTGCGTATTGTTTGCTCTACTAAGTCGCACTTCACGGTACAAAAATCGGCCTCTTGGATGGGGCTAGGTGAGAAAGCCATTTTGGCCGTTGAGGCCAATGCTGACGGGACGATGGATGTCAGCAAACTCGACGCTGCAATCGAGCAGGCGAAAGCTGATGGCTTGATTCCGTTTGCCATTGTCGGTACTGCCGGTACAACTGATCACGGCGCGATAGATGATCTTGACTTTATTGCGGATATGGCTGACAAGCACCAGATGTGGATGCATGTTGATGGTGCGTATGGCGGGGCTTTGATTTTAAGCAGTCATAAACATCGCCTCAAAGGTATTGAGCGAGCGAAATCGGTTAGTGTCGATTTCCATAAGTTGTTCTATCAAACGATTAGCTGTGGCGCGCTACTGGTCAACAATAAGGCCAATTTCAAGTTCTTGCTTCACCATGCAGACTACTTGAACCGCGAACACGATGAACTACCAAACTTAGTCGATAAATCTATTGCAACGACAAAACGTTTTGATGCATTGAAAGTCTTTATGACGATGCAAAACCTAGGTCCTGCAACTTTGGGTGAGATGTACGATCACCTCTTGGCGCAGACTCAGCAAGTCGCGAACTTGATTCGCAATAACGATAGTTTTGAGTTGTTGGCTGAACCTGCGCTTTCGACGGTATTGTTCCGTGCGGTACAAGGTCAAACAGACCTTGATGAGCTGAACAAAAATCTAAGACTTGAAGCGCTTACTCGTGGTATCGCAGTACTTGGAGAAACAGTTGTAGATGGTCAGTCTGCCCTGAAGTTCACCATCTTAAACCCTTGCTTGAAGATTTCGGACTTCGAATCTTTGCTAAACAAAATTAATGCTCTAGCGCTTGAGCTAGCGAAATAAAGGTAACGAATACTATGGCAATTTTACAAATTGGTGCAGGCGGCGTTGGCTGGGTAGTGGCACATAAAGCAGCACAAAACAACGATGTTCTGGGTGATATCACTATTGCATCTCGTACTGTGGGTAAGTGTGAAAAAATTATTGAATCGATTCAGAAAAAAAACAATCTGAAAGATCCGTCCAAGAAGCTAGAAGCTCGCGCAGTCAATGCAGATGACGTAGAGTCACTGGTTGCTCTGATTAAAGAGGTTCAACCTGATTTAGTGATCAACGCTGGTCCTCCGTGGGTCAACATGTCTATTATGGAAGCGTGTTACCAAGCGAAAGTTTCTTATCTTGATACCTCTGTCGCGGTGGACCTATGTTCAGAAGGCCAACAAGTACCACAAGCGTACGACTGGCAGTGGGGCTACCGTGAGAAGTTCGCAGAAGCGGGCATCACAGGGATTCTTGGTGCGGGTTTCGATCCTGGTGTGGTTTCTGTGTTTGCCGCTTACGCTGTCAAGCATCTGTTTGATGAAATCGATACTATCGATGTCATGGACGTTAACGCAGGCGACCACGGCAAGAAGTTTGCGACCAACTTTGACCCAGAAACCAACATGCTAGAGATCCAAGGCGATTCCTTCTACTGGGAGAATGGCGAATGGAAGCAAGTACCTTGTCATTCACGTATGCTGGAGTTCGATTTCCCGAACTGTGGTACGCACAAAGTGTACTCAATGGCGCACGATGAAGTGCGTTCAATGCAAGAGTTTATTCCTGCTAAACGCATTGAATTTTGGATGGGCTTTGGCGATCGTTACCTAAACTACTTTAACGTTATGCGTGATATCGGTTTATTGAGCCCAGATCCACTGATGCTGCACGATGGCACTGTGGTACAACCTCTGCATGTGTTGAAAGCACTATTACCAGATCCTACATCACTAGCGCCAGGCTACACAGGCCTAACTTGTATCGGTACTTGGGTTCAAGGTAAGAAAGATGGTAAAGAGCGTAGCGTGTTTATCTACAACAACGCAGACCATGAAGTGGCATATGAAGATGTCGAGCATCAAGCGATTTCTTACACCACTGGTGTTCCTGCTATTACTGCTGCACTGCAATTCTTCCGTGGTAAGTGGGCGGATAAAGGCGTGTTCAACATGGAACAGCTAGACCCAGATCCATTCTTAGAAACGATGCCTAGCATTGGTCTAGATTGGCACGTTCAAGAGCTTGAGCCAGGACAAGGTCTACCAGTAATTCATGAGCTTAAAAAGTAACGACTGAATTATAGTTTTGTATCAAAAGGGGACAGCAGTGTTCCCTTTTTCGGTCATAGCGCTCGATTAGGTGTGCTATTAACCATGTTTGTTTTGTAACTTACTTCGTTCAAACAGGACAAAATAAACATAATCAATAGCAACGCCATCAGCCATGGCTTTTTATCATTAGATTCTGCTTGAGTGCATAAGATGACATTTCAGAAAGAAGAACTTAAAACCCCGTACTTCATGATCAACGAAGATAAGTTGATTGAGAACCTTGAGAAAGCGAAACAGTTGAAAGAGATTTCGGGCGTGAAGCTGGTGTTGGCGCTGAAGTGCTTCTCAACATGGGGTGTATTTGACATCATCAAGCCGTACTTAGATGGCACAACCAGCTCTGGCCCGTTTGAAGTGAAACTTGGTTATGAGACGTTTGGTGGTGAAACGCACGCTTATAGCGTTGGTTATAGCGAAGATGACGTGCGAGACGTCGCCGATATTTGTGACAAGATGATTTTTAACTCACAAACACAACTCGCCGCTTACCGCCATATCGTAGAAGGTAAAGCCTCTCTGGGGTTACGTTTAAATCCGGGTGTAAGCTACGCTGGTCAGGATTTGGCTAACCCCGCGCGTCAGTTCTCACGTTTAGGAGTTCAAGCCGATCATATTAACCCAGAAGTGTTTGATAGCATTGACGGCGTGATGTTCCACATGAACTGCGAGAACAAAGACGTGGATGCGTTTATCGGTTTGTTGGATGCTATCTCAGAGCAGTTTGGCGAGTATCTAGATAAATTAGATTGGGTTAGCATGGGTGGCGGTGTGTTCTTTACATGGCCCGGCTATGACATCGACAAGCTTGGTTTAGCCCTTAAAGGGTTTGCTGAAAAACACGGCGTGCAAATGTACCTAGAACCAGGTGAAGCGATCATCACCAAAACAACCGACTTGGTTGTGACAGTTGTGGATATTGTCGAAAACGTCAAGAAGACCGCCATTGTTGACTCGGCGACAGAAGCACATCGCTTAGATACGCTTATTTATAACGAGCCTGCATCGATTACAGAAGCTAATGAGAGTGGTGAACATGAGTATGTGATCGGGTCATGCTCTTGTTTGGCTGGCGATCAGTTCTGTGTGGCGAATTTCGATAAGCCACTAGAAATTGGTCAACGACTACATATCATGGACAGCGCGGGCTACACTATGGTCAAGTTAAACTGGTTTAACGGTTTACGTATGCCGTCAGTTTACTGCGAGCGAACCAGTGGAGAAATTCAAAAACTCAATGAGTTTGATTATGCAGATTTCAAACGCTCACTGTCGCAGTGGAGTGTTAAGTAGTTAAATGAAAAGAGAGCGATGTTCGCTCTCTTTTGCTATCAACTTTCAACCAGAACTCGGGTATCTTCGCTCAATGATTCGAGTTCGTTGGCCACATCGTTGATGTCGACTTGTTCTGGAATGCGGATCGCGAGGCTCGCTGTGAACAAGCTCGAGCTTACCCCCCCACCTCCAGCGATAAAGACGCGCTGACAGTCCATATCGAGAATATTGATCCCTTGTCCGTCAAGAACATGGGTAATTTCATTGACGATACCGGCTCTGTCGTTGGCATCCAGTCTTAACTGATAGATTGTGTCGGCATTGTGCGCGGCAGTATCTGAATCGGTAAACTGAACCGTCAAGTCAGGGTGAGCGCTGAATGCCTCTTTGACTATATCGATGTTGGATGCGGGCAATTCAATTTTGATCACTGCAGCGACTTGATCTTCAATGAAGTTGACCTTGCTGATAAGCCACTTACCGCCATTTTCATGAGTGATAGCAGCCAATTGTTTTATGGTCGCGGGCGTCGCACGTCCGACAAAGGTTGCGATAAATGTGTTGTTCATAATGGGGCCTCCTAGCGCTGAAGTAGATACTGCATACCAATCTTTTCAGCGGCGAAAACTGATTGGTGCCTAAATTCAGTGTAGAAGAGCGCGTACTGCGAGGTTTGATGTAAATCAACTTTTAAACCTAATACCTTATCAGCATAATCAATATTTTACCGTGAGCACAAAACGCTCGTATGTTAGCCCTGAGTTTCATCTTGAAATGTGCCTTGATAGATAGGGTTGGTTTTCGTTTGATGGTGTGCGTATGTTCAAAATATCGTTGCATTGACTGCATAGTGGCGTTTGTTTCAGTCATCGAACTCAAAATATTGATCTGATTGGCAAAGATTGGCATTGTCATAGCTGAGAGCAAACTAAAATGAAGCATAAAGGTGTGTTTGGAATAGCGAAACTCTATCACTGCAACTTTTTTGATGATCAAGTTCACAGTTATCTAACGATGTCAGCAGGAAAACCTGTTCAAAGCTGTCCTAATGTCAACATGTACTCAAGGTTTGCATCAAGCACACTAGTGATTAATTAGACCATCACAACGGTGGATTTCCCACAAAGGATATAACAATGTTAAAAATCGCAATGCTCAGTACTGGGGAAGAAGTTCTGCATGGTGATATTGTCGATACCAATGCGGCTTGGCTATCACAGCGTTTTTTTGAAAACGGTTATAGCGTGACCAAGCGCTCGACGGTTGGCGATGAACTGGTTGCCCTGACAGAAGAGTTGCTCATGCTCAGCTTTAACAGTGATATTGTTGTGGTGAATGGGGGGCTTGGTCCCACGACAGATGATTTAAGTGCGCAAGCCGCGGCCAGTGCCGCGGAACAAGAACTCACTTTATTTACGCAATGGTTAGAGCGTCTTGAACAGTTTTTTTCCGCTCGCGGAGTGCCGATGCCAGAGAGCAATCGCAAGCAAGCTATGCTGCCGCAAGGCGCTGTAATGCTCGATAATCCTATCGGTACCGCTTGTGGCTTTAAGGTGGTGTTCAATGACTGCCATTTCTACTTTACTCCAGGGGTACCGAGTGAGTTTAAACTGATGGTAGAGCAACAGGTTATCCCAGATATGAAAGCCTGCTTTCCGCAAGTTCTCGGGTTAGATTGCAGCAAACTTTATACCTTTGGAACATCCGAGTCAGCCTTGTCTGATAAGCTCGATAAAGTGCAGCTACCAGCCGGCTATACACTGGGTTATCGGTCGTACCTACCTTATATCGAGGTAAAACTTTTTGGCCCCAAAGACGACCTAGATACGCGTGTTAAGTTACTGCAAATCATCTTTAATCTTATTGAAGAGCATGTAGTGAGCGTTGATGAATCAATGAAAGACCACGTTGCCTATTTAATACAAGAGAAGAAAATGTCCATTTCTACGGCAGAGCAATCGACATTCGGTGGGCTATCCCAGTGGCTTCAATCACATTCAAGCGCGGCTGAATATTGCGGCCATGGTTGGGTGCTGGGGGAGCGAGTATCGGTAGGTGAACAGACGGACGATAAACTAGCATCGGCCTTTGCGTTGGCCGGAGCAACGAGAGATAAGTGTGCGACTGACATTGCGATGGTCACTGGTAAGGCTATCGATAACAGTTTTTCAGTGACATTAGCGGCGCCGGAAGGCGAGTGGGGGCAAGTGCTGGCGTTTAGTCGTCAATACAGCCGAGAAGAACAAGCGCTGGTGATTACCACGGTGGCGGCTGACATGCTGCGTCGTTATCTGAGTGGAAAGACGATGTTTGTTCGTTATAGCGCTCTGGCGCGCGAAAAAGAGATGTTTGTTCCTAGAAGTGCTATTGGCGCATAAATATGCAGTTAGAAGGATAGGCAGGTTTTGTCAAATTCGCGCAGTGTGCCATTCTGTAATAAGTAAATGAAACCACATCTTATTACGCATCGTTGAGCATATTTAATTTTTATTCTAATTTGATATAAAGCTTAACTGAATGATTTTCCATAGAAGACAATTTTGTCTTGGATTTGCTACGTGCATTCCTTGTAATAAGCGATAAAATAACGATTCGACTATCACTGAACAAGGAGGTTAGCATGTTAAATCAGTCCAAAATTTTGGTTTGGTATCAAGTGGCTAGCCAAAAAGTCATTTTGGGTGAAGCACTTGGGGGCCAACATCAAGATTTGATTTCAATGTGGCTGAAAGCACCTGAGGAACGCCTTACGACGGACTACTTGGGCTACCGCTTATCACTGTTCGATGATGGCGGGAGAGAGATCGCTGGCAAATCTGTATCTATGCTCACGGCAGATGAGTTCCTATCTGGACCAAACGTACAAGTATAAAAAAAGCCAGCATTGCTGCTGGCATTTTTCTGTTTGCATATTTATGCGCGTTTCTCTTTGAGCGTATAGGTGACATCCTCAACTGCAATGTCTGTTTTAGCTCGACAGATACACGGCAAAATTTCTTGTTCTTGAGTGTAAGCCATCGCAAAACCAACGTATTCAACGTCGCCAGAGACCAGTTTGCAACGACAAGCTCCACAATGTCCGTCACGGCAGTTGTACTCTGGCTCCAACCCCGCTTTTTCTAACGTTTCTAGAATGGTGTTAGAAGGGTGAGATTGGATCGTTGTGATCCCGTTAATTTTGATACTGGGCATTACAGTTCAAAGTCCTTGAAGTCATCGGCGCGGACATCGCTATCGATCTGACCGACAAGGTAAGAGGAAATTTCAGCCTCTTGCGGGGCGACTTGTACGTTATCTGAAGACAGCCAAGCATTGATCCATGGAATTGGGTTCGAGGTGGCTTCAGGGTACGCAGCATCTAGGCCGACAGCCTGCATACGGATGTTGGTAATGTATTCAACGTACTGACTAAGAATGTCCTTGTTCAAACCGATCATCGAACCGTCTTTAAACAGATATTCTGCCCACTCTTTTTCTTGCTCTGCAGCTGCCTTGAAGAGGTCAAAGCATTCTTGCTTACACTCCTCTGCAATTTGCATGAATGAGAAATCGTCTTGACCGTTACGTAGCAAGTTGATCATGTGCTGGGTGCCAGTTAAATGCAGCGCTTCGTCGCGAGCGATTAGCTTGATGATCTTTGCATTGCCTTCCATCAGTTCGCGTTCTGCAAAGGCGAATGAACAGGCGAAACTCACGTAGAAGCGAATTGCTTCAAGCGCATTTACCGACATTAAGCAGAGATAGAGCTTTTTCTTTAAATCATGAAGCGAAACATTCACTTGTTCGCCGTTGATTTGGTGTGTGCCTTCTCCGTAACGGTGATAGTCATTGGTCAGTTGAATGAGTTCATCGTAGTAGCGAGAAATGTCGTCTGCACGTTTAAGGATGTGCTCATTTTCAACGATATCGTCAAACACGACACCCGGATCATTGACAATATTACGAATGATGTGAGTGTAAGAACGCGAGTGAATCGTTTCTGAGAATGACCAAGTTTCAATCCAAGTTTCAACTTCTGGTAGAGAAACGAGTGGAA
Source organism: Vibrio sp. JPW-9-11-11 (assembly GCF_013369335.1). GTDB lineage: Bacteria > Pseudomonadota > Gammaproteobacteria > Enterobacterales > Vibrionaceae > Vibrio. The sequence goes on along the minus strand of NZ_SZQJ01000005.1, from coordinate 363,762 downwards.
GTAGGGCAACGTTCGGGCTGCGGCCTTGGATAGAATCAAGCAGAGTTTGGTACTTCAAGTTTGAGATGAAGATATGCTTTTCATGATCAGGTAACTTGTTGTAGTCGATACGGTCACTTGATACGTCGACTTCTTCTGGACGCCAGAAGAAAGAGAGCTGCTTTTCGATCAGTTTTTCAAAGATTTCAAATTTTTGTTGGTCGTAGCGAGCAACGTTAACTGATTGACCCAAGAACATAGGCTCTTTGAGTTGGTCATTTTTGTTTCGGTTAAAAGTACTGTAAGCCATGGTGCCTCAATTCCTTTTAAGCCCCTCATTTTATGAGGGGCGAATAATTTGTTTAGTCTAGATAATCCCAAATACCGAGGAATTAAATCTTACAACCGCCGCCTGCACAATCATCATCTTGAGGTTGTACCGCGTCTTTTTGATCATCGCTCGCGCCGTCACGAGTGTTATGGTAGTACAGTGTTTTCACACCAAACTTGTACGCCGTTAATAAATCTTGGAGCAGTTTCTTCATCGGCACCTTGCCACTTTCGAAACGCGATGGGTCGTAGTTAGTATTGGCTGAAATCGCTTGGTCAACGAACTTCTGCATGATGCCAACCAAGTGTAAGTAACCATCATTGGAGCCAATGTTCCAAAGCAGCTCATAGTTGTTTTTGTACTCAGTAAACTCTGGCACCACTTGTTTCAAAATACCGTCTTTTGATGCTTTCACCGAAACGTAGCCACGTGGCGGTTCAATACCATTGGTCGCATTCGAAATTTGCGAAGACGTCTCTGAAGGCATTAGGGCTGTTAGCGTAGAGTTACGCAGACCGTGAGTCATGATCTCATCGCGTAGGCCGTCCCAGTCGTAGTGTAGTGGTTCGTCACAAACGAGGTCGATATCTTTCTTATAAGTATCAATCGGCAGTAGGCCTTTCGCGTAGTTTGTTTCGTGGAATGACGGACATTTACCTTGCTCTTTCGCGAGTGCCACAGACGCTTTCAGCAAGTAGTACTGCATTGCTTCAAACGTGCGGTGAGTCAGGCCGTTTGCACTGCCGTCTGAGTACTTCACACCATTCTTCGCTAAGTAGTATGCGTAGTTAATAACGCCCACACCTAGAGTGCGACGGTTCATCGTTGATTTGTACGCTGCTGGAAGAGGGTAGTCCTGGTAATCCAATAGAGCGTCAAGCGCGCGAACGACAAGGTCAGACAGCTCTTCAAAATCATCCAGAGATTTAATTGCCCCCAAGTTGAACGCAGATAGCGTACACAGGGCAATTTCGCCTGAATCATCTTCCACATTGGTCAGTGGTTTAGTCGGCAGAGCGATCTCCAAACACAGGTTTGACTGACGAACCGGTGCCACCTCTGAATCAAACGGGCTGTGAGTGTTACAGTGGTCGACGTTCTGAATGTAGATACGGCCGGTAGACGCACGCTCTTGCATCAAGATAGAGAACATCTCGATTGCTTTAACGGTCTCTTTCTTGATTGAAGGATCGTTTTCGTACTTCACATACAGACGTTCAAATTCGTCTTGGTTTTCGAAGAACGCATCGTACAAACCTGGTACATCTGAAGGTGAGAATAGCGTGATGTTGCCACCCTCAACCAGACGTTGATACATCAGGCGGTTTAGCTGAACACCGTAGTCCATATGACGAACACGGTTCTCTTCTACACCACGGTTGTTTTTAAGCACCATCAGTGCTTGCGATTCACCGTGCCATAGAGGGTAGAATACAGTTGCTGCACCACCACGCACGCCGCCTTGAGAACAGCATTTGACCGCAGTCTGGAAGTATTTGTAGAACGGGATACAACCCGTGTGGAAAGCTTCGCCACCGCGAATTTCCGAACCCAGAGCGCGGATACGACCCGCGTTGATACCGATGCCTGCACGTTGTGAAACGTAACGCACAATGGAGCTAGCTGTTGCGTTAATCGAATCTAAGCTATCGCCACACTCGATCAATACACAAGAGCTGAACTGACGAGTTGGTGTGCGTACACCCGACATAATTGGTGTAGGCAAAGAGATTTTGAACGTTGAAGTAGCATCGTAAAAACGCTTGATGTAATCAAGACGAGTCTCTTTCGGGTACTTGGCAAATAGACAAGCAGCGACAAGAATGTAGAGGAACTGAGCACTTTCATAAATCTCGCCGCTTACACGGTTTTGAACAAAGTACTTACCTTCAAGCTGTTTAACGGCCGCATAGGAGAAATTAAGGTCACGGCGGTGATCAATGTACGCATCCAGTTCGTCGAGTTCAGCTTTAGTGTAGTCTTCCAGAATATGCTTGTCGTATTTGCCCTTATCAACCAAGCGCGATACGTGATCGAACAGTGCTGGCGGCTCGTATTGGCCGTACGCTTTTTTACGTAAGTGGAAGACGGCTAAGCGAGCGGCGAGATATTGGTAATCTGGCGACTCTTCCGAAATTAAATCCGCTGCTGACTTGATGATGGTCTCGTGAATATCCGTCGTGGTAATGCCATCGTAGAACTGAATGTGAGCGCGCAGTTCTACTTGAGAGACAGAGACGTTTTCTAGGCCTTCGGCAGCCCAGGTAATCACGCGATGGATCTTATCAAGATCAATACTTTCTTTGCGTCCGTTACGCTTAGTAACGGTAAGTTGTTGGTTCATTCTGCTTCATTTCCCTAACAAAACTGATTAAAGCCGATTTTTTGTGTAATTCTTGTAAAATTCGTTCCGGCTTTGTGATCAAAGTCTATCTATATATTGTAGTACAAACACAATATATAGGGGTGCACTGAGGTGCGGATTACAAGATAGTGCTATCCAAGGTGGTTTTCAAGTTACAGATCTTGGAAGACTTGTGGATAACTTACAAAAATGAAAATTTCAGTAAGTGGCTACTAACCGATGAGATTAGAGCTGATAAGATTACGTAAAATTACCGTTTTAGGATCGGTTTAGAACTAACCACAAACAAAAAAAAATCCCTTGATCTTTAGACAAAATTGGGTGCGAAATTTGGGGTGATTATTTTGGAATCAAACCGACAAAAATTGACTGAAATGTCACTAAAAAAGGCGGTGAGCTTGTGCTACCGCCTTTGCATAAATCAGACTCACTTTTGAGTTATGGGTGACTAGAATTTCACCGTATGGACGATGTAATTGACGTCGACATTTTGGCCTAATTTATAGGTGTCAGTAAGCGGATTGTAGTGTAGACCAGTGATTCCGGTTTCAGTTAAATCGGTTTGGTCGATCATCTTAATAAGTTCTGCGGGTCTGATGAACTTGTCGTGATCGTGTGTGCCCTCTGGTACGATTTTTAGCAGTTTCTCTGCACCGACAATGGCAAACAAATACGATTTAATGTTGCGGTTTAAGGTAGAGAAAAATACGTGCCCGCCTGGTTTAACCAGTGTGGCGCAAGAGCGGATAACTGAGAGTGGGTCAGGGACATGCTCAAGCATTTCCATACACGTGACTACATCATATTCACCTGCGTTGTTCAGTGCGTGCTCTTCAATGGTACTTTGGATATAAGTCAGCTCGGTTCCGGTTTCTAATGCATGCAGGCGAGCGACTTCAAGCGGCTCTTTACCCATATCTAGACCGGTGACTACTGCGCCTTGTTTTGCCATGCTTTCAGCAAGGATGCCACCGCCACAACCGACGTCGAGAACTTTCTTACCAAACAGACCATCACAGTTGTCCAGCACATAGTTTAAGCGTAGTGGGTTGATCTGATGCAACGGCTTGAACTCGCCTTCCAAATCCCACCAGCGAGAAGCCATATCTTCAAACTTCTTGATTTCTTTCGGGTCGACGTTTTGTGATTGGGTCATAACAACTCTTACTATTAAACCAGCTTCCTTGGGGCAGACATTATACTCGCTAATGTCTAACACTCCATAGACCCGGTCACTTTTATCCCTTAGTGAGCAAAATATAGCCAGTTATCAGCATCATAAGGGGAAAGTGTGCAAATTGTCGGCGTTTGATTCGCAACCAAGCTCACAACCTTGTAAAAGGGGAGGGAAAGTGATGCCGAACGACTGAAATCTATGTTATATTTTTGCACCTTAAGCGTATTGTACATACGATCTATAAATAGAGGGATAATGGCTCTATGAGCGATCTAGCGAAAGAGATCACGCCCGTAAACATTGAAGATGAGCTGCGAGGTTCGTACTTAGACTATGCGATGTCAGTTATCGTGGGTCGAGCTCTTCCAGATGTGCGTGATGGCCTAAAGCCAGTGCATCGCCGCGTATTATTCGCGATGAATGTACTCGGTAATGATTGGAACAAACCATATAAAAAATCTGCCCGTGTTGTTGGCGACGTAATCGGTAAGTATCACCCTCACGGTGATAGCGCAGTGTACGACACTATCGTACGTATGGCTCAGCCGTTTTCACTTCGTTACATGCTGGTCGACGGTCAAGGTAACTTCGGTTCGATCGATGGTGACTCAGCGGCGGCAATGCGTTATACCGAAGTTCGCATGGCGAAAATCGCCCACGAACTTTTGGCTGACCTAGACAAAGAAACGGTTGATTACGTACCTAACTATGACGGTACAGAACAAATCCCAGCCGTTCTTCCAACCAAAATTCCTAACCTATTGGTTAACGGTGCTTCTGGTATCGCAGTAGGTATGGCAACCAACATTCCACCGCACAATTTGACGGAAGTGATCGATGGTTGCTTGGCATACATCAATAATGAAGAGATCACTATTGATGAGCTGATGGACTACATTCCTGGTCCAGACTTCCCGACTGCCGCGCTGATTAGTGGCCGCAAAGGCATCGTAGATGCTTACAAGACTGGCCGCGGTAAGATTTACATGCGCTCGAAAGCGGATATCGAAACCGACAAAAATGGTCGAGAGACAATTGTCGTTACTGAGATCCCTTATCAAGTCAACAAAGCTCGCTTGATCGAGAAGATCGCTGAGCTGGTTAAAGACAAGAAAGTCGAAGGCATCAGCGCTCTACGTGACGAGTCTGACAAAGACGGCATGCGTATTGTTATTGAATGTAAGCGTGATGCGGTAGGCGAGGTGGTGCTGAACAACCTTTACGCCAATACCCAACTGCAGACAACTTTCGGTATCAACATGGTTGCGCTGAACAATGGTCAGCCGCAGCTATTTAACCTAAAAGATATGCTTAAGTGCTTCGTTGACCACCGCCGTGAAGTGGTGACACGTCGTACTATTTTTGAACTGCGTAAAGCACGTGAACGCGCGCATATCCTAGAAGGTTTGGCCCTGGCTCTGGCGAATATCGATGAAATCATCGAACTTATTCGCAGAGCACCAACGCCAGCAGAAGCGAAAGCAGGTCTTATCGCACGTGGCTGGGATCTAGGCAATGTAGCTGCGATGCTTGAACGCGCTGGTACCGATGCGGCTCGCCCAGAGTGGTTAGAAGAGCAATACGGTATTCGCGATGGTCAGTACTACCTGACTGAGCAACAAGCACAAGCGATTCTAGATCTACGTCTACATAAGTTGACCGGTCTAGAACATGAAAAAATCCTAGACGAGTACAAAGCGCTACTCGATCAAATTGCTGAATTGATGCATATCCTGGCAAGCACTGAACGCTTGATGGAAGTGATCACTGAAGAGTTAGAGCTTGTTCGCGAAAGCTTCGGCGATGCTCGACGGACAGAAATTACTGCCGCTAGTCACGATATCGACATGGAAGAGCTGATCGCTCGTGAAGATGTCGTTGTTACCTTGTCTCATGAAGGTTACGTTAAGTATCAAGTACTAAGCGACTACGAAGCTCAGCGTCGTGGTGGTAAAGGTAAGAGTGCGACTAGAATGAAAGACGAAGACTACATTGAGCGTCTTTTAGTGGCGAATACCCACGACAACATTCTGTGTTTCTCTACTCGTGGCAAGACTTACCGTCTGAAAGTGTACCAACTGCCACTCGCAAGTCGCACAGCGCGTGGTAAGCCAATCGTCAACATTCTTCCACTGGAAGACGGTGAACGCATTACAGCAATACTGCGTGTTGACGAGTTCTCTGAAGATAAGTTTATCTTTATGGCAACGGGTGACGGTACAGTTAAGAAAACACCGCTAACTCAATTTGCTAACGTGCGCTCAAATGGTCTGATCGCGGTTAACCTACGTGATGATGATTCATTGATTGGTGTCGACATCACTAATGGCGATAGCGATATCATGTTGTTCTCTCAGGCAGGTAAAGTCGTACGCTTTAGTGAAGATAAAGTACGTGCCATGGGCCGTACCGCTTCAGGTGTACGCGGTATGAGACTTGCTGAAAACGACCAAGTCGTATCGCTGATTGTTCCTGCGAATGAAGGCGATATCCTGACTGTGACTCAAAACGGTTACGGCAAGCGTACCGAACTTGCGGAGTACCCAACCAAGGGTCGTGCAACTCAGGGCGTGGTATCGATTAAAGTCTCCGAGCGTAATGGCCCAGTCGTTGGCGCAGTGCAGGTCGAGGAAGGCGATGAGATGATGATGATCACCGACGCTGGTACTCTGGTTCGTACTCGCGTTGCAGAGGTTAGCCAAGTTGGCCGTAATACTCAAGGTGTGACACTGATCCGTACCGCAGAAGACGAGAACGTGGTTGGTCTGCAACGTATCGACGAAATTGAAGAAGCGGAGATCCTTGAAGGAGAAGAAGAGGACGCGCAAGCGACTGCAGACGCTTCAACTGAAACAGGTCAAGAGACAGACGACTCGACCGAGTAATCCAGATATTCCTCTTTTCGACATTAAAATGCCAGGTTTAACCTGGCATTTTTTTTAGGTTTTGTCGCACTTACATCGTATCTCACTGTCTTTCCTTTACTAATTTAAGCAGTATTGAAAATAAGAAATCGATTCATTGACGGCGTCTTGTTCGGTATTTGAATTGTTCCGGTGACTTGCAGCGGCTACTATTAAAACGGTGACAATGAAAGAGGAGGAGTGGGTGTCAACTGAACGAGTGAACCAACTAGTCCGATTGGGGCTCATTGCTTTCTTTTCTGTATCGGTGTTCTTGATCTCATACACTTTGATCACTGAGCATGTGATGTTTCGCTGGTTGTATCTACTCTTTCCCATCTCACTTTTTACTTGTTTGTTCAGTGCTCATCGACCTACGAGAACCTATGCCACTGCTGTGTCATTACTGGTGCTGTTTGTGGGAGGTTGGATAGAGCCACTCGAGTTAGATGCAATAGAAGAAAGCTTTATTCTGCTGCCTCTGGTGTATGTCTATCTCTTCCCTGGCGCTCTTTGGCCAATTGTGGTTGCTTTAGTCTTAGTCGGTAGCTACTGGATTAACATACCAGCAGAAGATTTCGATGAGTTCATTGAAGATTCGGTGGAGCTGATTTTTATTGCTTGCTTCGCTACCGTCATGACTTACTATCAACAAAAATCATTGCGCCAATCTTTACGTTATAAAAAAGCGAGTTTAACCGATTACCTCACTCAATTGCCTAATCGCAAATCCTTCTTCCAAGCATCGAATGAGCTCACTTCCAATCAACAACAGGATTATGCTGTATTACAGTTAGGGCTAGATAACCTCAAAGGGGTGAATGACAGCCTTGGCTATGGTTATGGCGATGCATTGCTTACACAGTTCTCCTCTCGAGTAGTTAAAGTGGTTGATGATAGAGGAGATGTATATCGTTTAGGCGGGGACGAACTGGTAGTGATCGTGCCATGTAGTCGCGCCGACAAGTCAGTCGTTGAGCAAATTGTCGAACAACTTACCCAGCATTATGATTCGGTTTGTCATGTGTTTAACACCTCACATAGGTTACGATTCAGCATAGGTGTTGCCTTACTCAGTGATGCGCAAAATAATGTTAACGTCTGGGGGAAAAATGCCGATGCAGCCGTTGCAAGAGCGAAAAAAAGCCCACACCAAATCGTTCGTTGGTACGATGATGAGTTGATGGATGAGACTATTCGTGATCACCAAATAGAAGTGGAGCTAAATGGAGCGATCGACAATCAGCAGCTATTTTTAGTTTATCAACCCAAGGTCGATTTAACCGATAACTCTGTTGTTGGGGCTGAAGCGTTGTTGCGTTGGAATCACCCAGATTTAGGCATTGTGCCACCCCTTGATTTCATTTCTATCGCAGAAAGAACCGCACAAATCATCCCTATAGGTCGTTGGGTACTTGAGCAAGCGATTCTACAAGCGAGAGAGTGGCAGAATCTTGGGTGTCCGATATGTGTCTCAGTGAATGTTTCTAGTGTCCAGTTTGCTCATGACGATATTTATCCTTACATCGAAGCGCTTTTAACGCGTCATCGGTTAGCCCCTGAACTGCTACAGATCGAAATTACTGAAACCGCGATGATGGATAAACATACTCATGTCGCTCAAACCTGTCACCAACTGCAACAGCTGGGTGTGAGTATTGCGATAGACGATTTTGGTATCGCGTACTCTTCATTGAGTTATCTTAAACAATTACCGCTCGATGTCATTAAGATCGATAAGTCTTTCATTGATGAGTGTGTAGAACAGACAACGGATCACATGATTGTTCGAACTATCATTCAAATCGGTAACAACCTCAACAAGGTCGTGATTGCGGAAGGGGTGGAAAACGAACAGCAGCGTCAACTTCTTCAGAAAGAACAATGCCATTTGATGCAAGGGTACTTGTTCTCAAAACCACTCACTTGTACTGAATTTTCATTGTTGTTAACACGTTAGAACAGCGCAAAAAAAAGGCCGCGATTGCGACCAGTAACAGGAAGTAATGGATATCGTGAAGGCGAGAGGTATAGCCTTTACGCGTGTTATTTTAGTTTAGCTCATTTGCTTGGTTTTGCGATATTTATGCACATTTCCCTTTATTTAGGGATAATTAGTCGAGCTATGAGTTATTGTTTAATGGTCGTATACTTTTTCCAAATGATAATTTTTGGTTATTAATTCCAATGGTATTGATGTTTTTGCGCATCAAACTCTGTATTGATGGATGTATTTGATTTATTCGACTGCGGGTGAGCTTTTCGATTGATCGGTAACAATGAAAGTGCTGATTAGCCACTAAAGTATGCGATACGGGTCACATCCGCTCTGCCTATTATCACTAAATCAGCGTAAAATCACCGCTTCAAAATCCTGTCTCCGGAACTCATAATGGACAATAAACTCGGATTAAGCTCTCTCACTGCCATCGTGATTGGCTCAATGATAGGCGCAGGCGTGTTTAGCTTGCCTCAGAATATGGCGTCGGTTGCCAGCCCTGCTGCCGTCATGATCGGTTGGACGATTACTGGCGTGGGCATGATCTTCTTAGCGTTATCTTTTCAAAAGCTCGCTTTTCACCGTCCTCATATCGATAGTGGCGTATTTGGCTACGCGAAAGAGGGATTTGGTGACTTTGTTGGCTTCTGCTCCGCTTGGGGTTACTGGCTAAGTGCGATGTTAGCCAACGTTTCATACCTCGTGATTGTGTTCAGCACCTTGGGAATGCTGTTTGATACTCCTGACCAAGTTATCTTTGGTCAAGGTAATACACTGATTTCGATAATCGGCGCATCCTGTTTACTTTGGTTAGTCCACGCGTTAGTGCTGCGTGGTGTACAAACGGCGGCACTAATTAACATGGTGACGACCTATGCCAAGTTAGTCCCCCTGATCATCTTTATTCTCTGCGCGATGTTTGCGTTTAGTTGGCAAACTTTCACCGTTGACTTCACCGGTTTACATCTTGGCGAGCAGAATGATCTCTTATCGCAAGTGAAAAGCACCATGTTGGTTACTGTGTGGGTGTTTATCGGGATTGAAGGTGCGGTGGTGGTTTCAAGCCGTGCGCGAAACCGAAAAGATATTGGTCGAGCCACGATTCTAGGCTTGCTTACTGCTTTAGCGATCTACGTGTTTGTCACTCTACTTTCGATGGGGGTGGTAAAACCAGTGGAGCTCGCGACTTATCAAAACCCTTCAATGGCAAAAGTGTTAACGGAAATTCTCGGGCCTTGGGGTCAATACATTATCAGTGTCGGTTTACTGATCTCTGTGTGTGATGCTTTTCTTAGTTGGACTGTATTGGCATCAGAAGCCCCATATTTGTGCGCCAAAGAGAAGATGTTTCCACAAAAGTACGCCGAGTTAAACCAAGCGGGTAGCCCAGTAAAGCCGCTGACGTTGACTAATATATGGATTCAAATTTCGCTGATTTTTGTGATGTTCGCGGGCAGTACTTATGACACCCTGCTTATCATCGCGTCAGAAATGATTTTGGTCCCTTATTTCTTTGTTGGTGCGTTTGTACTAAAGATTGCGATCACCGAGAAACACCGAGGGAGCCTACTGTTGGTCGGTTTAGGCGCGAGTGTTTATGGGATTTGGTTATTGTATGCCTCAGGTTTAAACTACTTACTGCTATCAGCATTATTGTATCTACCGGGGCTCTATTTTTACGTTCAAGCAAAACGCGAGCAAGGTATCCTCCCATTTAAAGGTCGCGAACGTTTGGGAGCGGGCGTGCTAGGTATTACTGCAATGTTAGCTGCCACCATGATTTGGAATGGTAGTTTGAGCTTGGCGTTTTAGTGACTGTCTCTGCTACAACAGGCTAGCTTTTAAACTGCTTGGGCAAAACTTTGCTTAAAGAGGGTAATAAGCTGCTTGGTTGGAGTGGGGCTGATTATTTAAGTTGTTGAAATATAATGCCTTTAAGTTGGTATTAAGATTGCTTTCATTGCCCATCGATAGTTTCTATCTCTGGTCAAAGACATAAGGAAGCCTTAATGCCAACGCTCAACTTTAATATCCAAATCGAAGGATTAGAACCAGACACTCTTCGAGTGGTTTTACCCATTCTTCACCGCAGCAACCTGCTCAATTAAAGACTTCTATCTCGCTGTCGATATAACTCATTGTATGTTAGATTGATTTGGTCGACATTTCGCTGTCGAAGCCACAGACTATACTTTATGAATATGCGGCAGCCATGTGTTATGAGGAGTACGACCATGAGCGACTTTGAACAAAAACGGAAATACTATCGACTGAAATATCCCAAACGGGCGCGTCCGTATGTGAGGTTTGGTGATGAGATGTTTCAAGTGACTGAAGTATCCGAAGGCGGGATAAGAATGGTCTTGAACAATTTTACCTCTATGTATAAAGGCCTCACTATTAAAGGCGTGCTCAACCTTCATGGTGATAATCCGGTCGCGATTGAAGGAGCGGTGCTGCGCTTCGACAACGATGAAGTGATCATCCAACTGCGCAAAGGGCCGACGTTCAAGATTATGGTTGATGAGCAGCGTCACATCAGACAGAAATACCCTTCTTTTTTTGCTCGCCTGCGTGGTAGTGCGGCTTAAGCTTACATTAAGCCGGAGTTAGTATCAGCCGAAGCCTTTCATTCCTAATGGAACCTACAAAACCGGAAAATCCAGCACCGTTGTTTACTCTTTTTCTTTATCAGCAATAGGTTAAGCTGGCACTATCGATAGGCAGTATAGGAATTCGATATGTCAGAGCTAGAGAAAATGATGGCCGGTGATGCTTTTGATGGCGCCTCAGCGGAAGTCGATCAGATCAGAAACCAAGCGGCGAAAACGCTTCAACAATTCAACCAATGCCTTGATAGCACACAAAAGCCAGCATTAATGGATGCGCTATTTGCGAGCGTAGGCGATTCTATGATTCAAGCCCCATTCCATTGTGAGTTCGGAAAAACCATTTCAATCGGCGACAATACCTTCATCAATATGAATGTGGTGATGTTAGATGGTGCGAGCATTACTATCGGCAACCACGTTCTTGTCGGTCCGAGTACGCAGTTTTACACGGCAAGCCATCCGCTCGACTATCGACGTCGGCGTCAGTGGGAGACTATCTGTAAACCAATCGTGGTTGAAGACGATGTTTGGATAGGCGGTAACAGTGTGATTAACCAAGGGGTGACGATCGGTGCGCGCTCTGTCATTGCGGCAAACTCTGTGGTTAATTGTGACGTTCCGCCCGATTGCGTGTATGGTGGCACTCCGGCCAAGTTGATCAAACGACTCGATACTTGATTGTGAGATAACGAGTGGCGAGATAGCCAACGAGAACAACAGGCGGATTGGAGGCATGACGAACATCACGTCATAAGCAGCCCAGAGCAAAATTCACAATATTACAACAAGTTAAGTTGTGCCAAAATTTTAGGATTATTGCGTGCATATTCAGCAATTTGACTATAAAATCCACCGCCTGTCTGTTCCAATATCAAAATAAAATTCTATGAAACTCACTCTCAAACAGAAGCTAATAGGCTCAAGCTTATTAGCCGTTGTGCTAATGGCTAGCGCGTTAACTTGGCTTGCCGCCGATCAACTTGAAGAACAAACCCAAAACGGCGTTTATGCTCGCGCAGAAAGCCTTGCTAACGCCGCGTCTGCAGGCATTTCTGACTGGATCTCGATTCGTGAAGACATTGCCTCGGCATTTAATGACTACAGCCAACAAGCGGATGTCGTTCCTTTTTTGCAGCAAGCGCGTAAAGCGGGTGGTTTTGACGATATTTTCTTAGGTACACCTGAAGGGGGGATGTATCGCTCGCATCCAGAACGCAACCGTGCCGATTACGATCCTCGAGTGCGACCTTGGTATATCGATGCCAATAGTGCGGGAAAACAGATCATCACCACAGCTTATCAAGATGCGATCACCAATGCTTTGTTGGTGACCATTGCTGAACCGATCCGCCGCAACGGGCAATTTGTCGGTGTGGTAGGGGCCGATGTGTTGATTGATCAGCTCATCAACGACGTCATCAACCTTGATGCGGGCACCAATGCGTATGCGATGCTGATTGATACGCAAGACGGTACTTTCCTTGCGCATCCAGACAAAGCGCTGTCACTAAAGCCAGTTAATACCTTGTCTAAACAGTTTACGTTGCGCGCCATCGAAGACGCGGCGAAGACAGGAAAGATCGAACTGATTGAACGTAATGGACAACAGAAACTGTATTTCTTCCGTCAGGTCGAAAACACGCCATGGATCTTCGCGATTGAAATGGATAGAGCCACAGAAGAAGCCGCGCACAGTGAACTGCTGCAAAGTCTGATCTTTACTGCCGTGGTGATCACCCTAGTGGTCATTGCACTCGTGTCTTGGTTGGTGAGCTTCCTTTTCCGCGACCTTGGGCGAGTGTCGAAAGCATTGGAAGAAATCGCTTCTGGTGAGGGCGACTTAACGCAGCGTTTAGAGCCTCGTAGTGACGATGAAGTGGGTCAGTTGGCGACAAACTTCAACACCTTCGTCGGTAACATGCATGCAATGGTCTCTAAGTTAAGCTTAGTATCCGCTTCTTTATCAGAGCAGTCTAAGCAGACCGCTCAGCAAGCCGAAGAGCGCAGCGCACGTATCCGTCTCCAACAAGATGAGATCAACATGGTCGCGACTGCAATTAATGAAATGGCCGCGGCGACACAAGAAATCGCCGGCAATGCAGATCATACTGCGCAAAACTCATCAGAAGCGGTGAGCGCCTGTGTCCACGGTGGGGACCAAGTGGTTCAAACGCAAGGCTCGATCAAGAACTTAGCCACAGAAGTTCAAGTGGCGACGGATGTGATTCAAGAGCTTGAAGCCCACGGTCACAGCATCAGTACTATCTTGTCGACGATTCAAGATATTGCCGAGCAAACCAACTTACTTGCACTCAACGCCGCGATCGAAGCAGCGCGCGCCGGTGAGCAAGGACGAGGTTTTGCCGTGGTAGCAGACGAAGTTCGCGTGCTTAGCCAGCGTACCCACGCGTCGACGCAAGAAATTCAACAAATGATCGAGACGCTGCAGTCAACCACTGGTAAAGCGGTCAATATTATGGATGACAGTCGTCAATTGGCGGAAACGAGCGTATCAGACGCCGACTCAGCCGCTGTCAGCCTCACGCAAATCCAAACCGCGGTAGAGCGTATTAGTGATATGGCAACGCAGATAGCCTCGGCAGCAGAAGAGCAAGCCTCAGTGACATCTGAGATCACGCGTAACACAGTCGGTATTCGTGATGTATCGAATGAACTGGCTGATGAAGCCCATGATGCGGCGTCTCAAGCGGCTCAGTTGTCCGAACTCTCTCATGAGCTGGAACAAGAGATTCAACGCTTTAAGCTCTAACTATTATTGTGATTTGAAAGCCTCGGTCTGCCGAGGCTTTTTTTGTTGAGATTTTTCCATTTCGGAAATTTGGTTGAGACTTTATTTCAATGGTGGACAGATCTGGGACTAGATAAAATCCACAAAACTAATAAGGATTTATCTATGACTGTATCCCACGACACATTTCAAACCCGCGTGCGCAATATCATTAATGATGCGACGCTTTCGCCTAAGCAGAAGAATCAGTTTCTTGCTCTCGAAGCAGAAGCAAGTTTGGATTACGTCCCTATCTCGGCTCCGCTCAAACAGGCGATGGAACAGGGCGTATTGTGCGATATGTTTGAAGGGCATGCGCCATTTAAACCGCGTTATGTATTACCAGATTACGCTAAGTTTCTCCGTCAAGGGTCAAGCTATCTTGAACTGCAGCCAGCGCAAGACTTTGATGACGCGTTGAATCATCTAACGATCCTTTACCACCACGTGCCCTCGGTGACTAATATTCCTGTCTATCTCGGCCAGTTGGATGAGTTGCTACTGCCTTTTGTCGGCGCTCTCAGTGAGCAGGCGATTTACCAAAAGCTGAAACGTTTTTGGGTGATGTTAGACAGAACGCTGCCCGATGCGTTTATGCACGTCAATATTGGTCCGAGTGACAACGTGATTTGTCGCACTATTCTCATCATCGATGCCGAGCTTAAACAAATCGCGCCTAACTTGACCTTTATGTATGACCCAAGCGTGACGCCCGATGATTTGTTGCGCCAAGCAACATCTAACATTTGTCAGTGTAGTAAACCGCATATTGCCAATTATCCGATGCATGCTGCGGCGTATGGTGACAAAAAGTTTGGTATCGTCAGTTGCTATAACTCACTTCCCCTCGCTGGTGGCTCTAATACTTTAGTTAGGATGAACCTTAAGCACGTGGCGTTGCTGGCTCATAATCGTGACCATTTCATTGATCACTTGCTGCCTCAATACAGCCGATTGATGACCGAGTTGATGGATGCGCGATCCAGCTATCTACATGAGCAGTCAAACTTCTTCAAAGGCTTTCTGACCACAGAAGGGCTGATTGACGAAAAACGTTTTGCCCCAATGTTTGGTATTTATGGAATGGCGGAAGCGGTGAACATTTTACTTGAGAAAGAGGGCTGTCATAAGAAGTACGGGCATGATGATCAAGCCAACGATCTTGCGTATGCTATTTCTCGGAAACTGGCAGAGTTAGTTGAAAAACTGCCCGTGAAATATGGCTTAAATGGCAAGGCGCTTCTGCATGCGCAAGGCGGGATCAGCTTGGATAAGGATGTAACGCCGGGTGTTCGTATTCCCTACGGCCATGAGCCCGATCCCGTGAGTTATGTTCAAGCGACGGCCGCGCATCACCAATACTATACCTCCGGTATCAGTGATATTTTGACCATAGATGAAACGGTCAAAGCCAATCCAGAAGCGATGTTTAATCTGTGTAAAGGGGCACTGAGTATCGGCTATCGAGAGTTCACCGCCAACGTCAGCTCTAATGACCTCGTTAGGGTTACAGGGTATATGGTGAAGCTGTCTGATATCGCTAAGTTCGAACAACAAGGCTCAAGAACCAACACCACGTTTCTTGGGGCGGAAGCGGCAAAGAATACAGAGATATTACAGCGCCGACCTCGCGTAGCTTGTTTTGAAGTAACGCCGAAGTTCGATTAGTGGGACGTGATATGACCAATGTAGCGAAAGTCAGCCGGATCCTAAACTTTTCCTGCGTTGATGGCCCGGGAAATCGCATGGTTATCTTTTTGCAAGGCTGTCACTTTCGCTGCCTCAATTGCCACAATCCACATACCATCAACCATTGCAATCATTGTGGAGATTGCGTCACCAGTTGCCCAAGCCAAGCACTGAGTGTAGATAATCAGCAGCGGGTGCATTGGGATGCGTCTGCTTGTACTGATTGCGATCTGTGTATCGAGGTCTGTCAGCATCAATCTAGTCCTAAAGTATCTAGTTACACTGTCACTGAATTGTTGAGATTAATTACTAAACAGAATCCTTTTATTAATGGTGTCACATTGTCAGGTGGCGAGGCGACATTGCAGTTGCCATTCTTGATCGATCTGTTTGGCCAGATAAAGGCAGATCCAAGGTTGAATCATTTAACTTGCTTTGTCGACAGCAACGGTGATTTAAGCGAGCAGGGCTGGCGCAAACTCGCGCCTGTTGTCGATGGCGTGATGGTGGATTTGAAGTCATGGCAGGAAGACACTCATCGTTGGCTCGTAGGGCGAAGTAATCAGCGCGTGATTCAGTCACTGTATCTTCTGGCGCAGAGAGGTAAACTGCATGAGATCAGATTGCTGCACATTCCGGGAATCAGTGATTTGGAGGAGGAAATAGAGGCAGTCGCGGCCGTGATCAACCGTCTACCTACGTCAGTAATCGTACGTTTAAATGCCTTCCAGCATCATGGCGTAGTGGGAGAAGCGCTGAGTTGGCCTAAATGCAGTGAACAGCAGATGGTTCATTTTCACCAATTGCTCGCCAAGCGCATCCAAAACCCAATCATATTACCGAGTGTTTATACCTGAGTAAGCTGACTATGAACCCAACGCAAAGCGGGGTCATTTAAGCTGGCTGGATTCCATACCAAACTGTAGGCCACTTGACCGTACTCGAACGGCAAAGGTTTACTGATCAACCCTTGCGCTTGTTTGGCTTGTTGCGCCCACATTTTTGAACAAGTTAATAATAGTGGAGTGTGGTGGCACAGTGTCGCGGCGCTACCAAAATCCGAAACGGACAATGCTAGATTGCGCGATCCGTATTGCTGGGTGAGGTTTTGCTCAAAGTATGGCTCGGCTAAGTCTTTATCCAGAATCCCGATGTGGCTACTGGCTAAATACGCTTCAATGGTCAATGTCTTGGTCGCCAGAGGGTGGTCTGGTTTCATTAAACAGACCATTTCGTCCGCCATGATTTGCTGCCACATCAATTGCTGGCTCCGAGTGGGAGGCTGGCTAATGTCGTGGGGCAGCAACATAAAGTCCACTTGTCCACGGTGTAGTGCGTCAAAGCTAAGCGCGTCTTTGGCATGGACAGTAACGGCGCGCGCCTGAGTTAACTGTTGAGTAAGTTTGGCTACTTTGTGCGCAAATAACTCGAAAGTGCTTTCACGCATCGACAGAGAAATTGCCCCTTTGAACGTGTCAGGACGAAAGGCACCTTGATGAAGAATGCCATTCATACTCGACAAAATTTTGTGTACTTCAGGGCCAATGCTGAGTGCAAATTGCGTTGGCAACAGGCCTGATGCATCGCGATAAAACAGTTCGTCTTTGAGCTGGCTGCGAAGCTGCGCAAGAGTTTTGCTCACACTGGAAGGCGTCACGCATAAAACTTCCGATGCCACAGTGACACTGTGGGTGCTCAGCAATACATGCAAAACCGTGAGGTGCTTTAAACTGATGCGAGAGAGGGCGATATAATCCATAACGAAAGAATTTATAGAAACAAGAGTTAGTTATAACGTTTAGACAAATGAAATGGTAGCAATAAACCCATCAGCAAGCACTTTACCTCAGTTAGCCTAAACTTAGAGGTGATGTGTTTAGCGGAGTCAAGTATGAATAAGTTAACCAGTTTGTTTATTGCGCTGTTCGCTGCAGTCTCTTTTCATCTCGTAGCAGCAGAGGAAGAAGCGGATGTTAATAATCGCACCAAAGTTGCCCCTAATGTTGAGGACATGGACAATGATGGTGATGGATTAGTATCACAAGATGAGTTTAACCAGTTCCGTCTTGGGTCATCGGAGCCTCAAGAGGAAGAGGAACAAGAGGGGATAGAGAGCGATGAAGATGAAAACCGAAGCGGTTTGAGCGCATTCGCCTCATTTGATAAAGACAAAGACGGTTTCGTTACCCAAGAAGAGCTCAATGCTCACGCGAAATATTCTAACCCAGGCAATGGGACGGGTGAGTTAAAAACGCAAAAACAACAGTTGCGTTCGAGCAACGAAGCAGGCAGTCAGTCCAAATCGAATAGTAAAGGCAGTGGAAACAGTAACAAAGGTGGCGGGAGTAGCAATCGAGGCGGCGGTAATAAAGGTGGCGGTGACAAGGGCGGTAAAGGAAAAGACAAGTAACAGAAAAGCCTCAACTGAGTTGAGGCTTTTTTTGGCGGCTTTAATCGATCAGGCCGTAGTCTTGAGCAAGAACATCGATGATTTCTTGCTTAGGATTCTCACTTAATGTGATCTTAAGCCCTGTGATTTTTTCGGCGATACCGAGATACGTGCGTGAAATATCCATCAGGGCATCAACGGGCAGGGCGTTGTCACGCGCGAGCGCTTCACGTTCATCCATACGTTCTTTGTTAAGCAGAATGTCTGGATCTGGGAAGTAGTTGAGCAAGAATTGGCGGAAGCCTTCTTTAGAGTTTTCGACGATATTACCCGCATTGTACTCGTTCTCATCCCAAATACGAGAAGAGTCTGGTGTGCCCACTTCATCCATGTAAATCAGCTTTTCACGGCCTTTGGAATCCGTTACATAACCAAATTCAAATTTCGTATCGACGAAAATCTGCTCAATTTCTGCCAACGCATTGCTAATAACAACAAAACCCTCTCGCAGTAATTTCTCGTATTGCGCAATGTCTTCTGCTTTCGAAAAATTGAACGCCGCATAGTTGTCTTCAATATTCTTACGCGTAATGTTGACGTCGTCCGCCTCTGGCACACCTGGAATACCGCGAAGGATGCCTTTGGTCGATGGCGTCATAAGCAGTTCAGGGAGTGGTTTGTCTTTTTCAAGCCCCTCTGGAAGTTGGATGCCACAGAAGTCGCGTTCGCCATTGGAGTAAGCGCGCCACATTGATCCCGTGATGTATTGACGGCAAATGGCTTCAATCATGATTGGCTTTGCTTTTTGTACAATCCAAACGAATGGATGGGGGATGTCCAAAATATGGCTATCGGCCAACCCGTGTTGTTTAAACAAACTAAACCAATGATTAGAAATGGCATTGAGCGCCGCACCCTTGCCAGGAACGCCTTTCAATCCGCCTTCTGCGTGCCAAATACAGTCAAAAGCAGAGATACGATCGCTGATGACCATGATCGCGAGGGGGGCATCTTCAGCCACATCATAGCCTTTTTCTTTGATAAGGCGTTTACTGTCTTGTTCGGTTAGCCAATAGACAGAGCGAACTTTTCCGCTATGAACGGGTTTATCTGTACGAATGGGAAGATCGTCGTTTACGGCGAGTACTTGATCTGCGAGACTCATTTAGACATTCCTATCTTTAAGCAACATGGGGGGATTATCACGCTCTGATAATCCATTTGCACCGCATAATACCAGAACTAATTCTCCTCGCCAGTGAAAAAGCAAACGTTTGCTTTGTTTTTGCAATTTGAACGCCAAGGGCACGTTTATTTAAAAGGGAAAGACAAAAAGCCCCCTCATATGAGGGGGCAAAGACAGCGTATAAATGTTGAGCTTGTTAGTGATACTGGTTAATTCCGCCCTCAACAAAGAATACTTCACACTGATATTGAACCGCCAAATCTTGCAGTAATCGTTGTTCCACCGGTGGTATTTGCGTTGATGCTATGACAGCACTGGCATTACCTGATTGAATAGCCTTGGTTACGATTTCGAACTCTGACTGGGTTTGAGATGCTTTCATTTGAATGATTTTGGTACAACTTATGCGACAAGCAGAAAGTTGATCATAATCAGGACGCGGACATTGTGCCGTAAATAGGATCCATTGCTTTTGACTCGACAGGCCTGCTAAACGGCTAAGAACATCTTGGTTGATGTTCATTGGCTGAGTAGGCTGAGCCAGAACATTGTATTTTGAGAAAGTACCAATGGGAGTCTGTGCCTGAATCATAATTACTGTTCCTTTGTACATGCTGTATGTATATACAGTAGTTTGGGGGCGAAAAATAATCAAGCACTATTGGATGATTTTTGCTCGAGGATAGATAAGTAATTAACAGGGGTTTTGGGTCTATATTATTGTTTTAAAAGTATTTATGGTGAATATTAGCTGTTGTTTAGTATTAAGGGAAAGGTGAGATATTGTGAGGCATGTCACTTGGAGCTATACAGTGTTGTACAGTGGTAGGGTAGAGCACTGTATAGCGCGTTTTTAGAAAAGGTTATAAAAACCGTTGTGGGTAATCGCTAAAAATACCGTCTAAATTAGGTAGATGATTTAGCGAGCGTGGATTGTTGACGGTGTAAGCCCACACTTGATAACCAAGGCTTTTAAGTTGATCGACCTTCTTTTTACTTACCCAACGGTGATTAACATTGCAATGAGACGCTTCAACCTCACTCAAAAGCGAAAGAACGCGCTTTGTTACTCTCTCGCACAATACCGCACGAGAATAGTGGGGAAGGTGTTGGAACAATTCACGCATTATCTCTGGACTAAAGCTCGACAGCATAAGTTGCTGGGCAGGATATTCGGCTTGCGTGAGAATATGGGCTAAAAGCGTACACACATGATGTGGGTTATGACGGTCAATTTTGATCTCTAAGTTCAGTTTTATATTGTGCAGCTTTGCGAGAGTGAGCAACTCGTTCAAACAAAGAATTTTTTCGCCAGCGAAGCGTGAACTGAACCAAGCGCCAAAGTCATGCTGTTTTAACTCATCTAGCGTCATCTCATCGATGCGCCCTCGACCGTTACTGCACCGGTTGATGGTGTGATCATGACACACAACTAACTGGTGGTCTTGAGTCGGCTGAATGTCAACTTCGACCCATTCAAGACCAAGCTTAGCGGCTGCCAAAATACTCGCTCGAGTGTTTTCGGGATAGTGACCCGCAAACCCCCGATGTCCAACAATAATCATACTTGCGTACCTGTGAGTGAATAGTGAATAGGGCGCTGATTTTTCGGAGAAAATATCGTAGCCAGCGACCATCAGATCTGACACTATCAAGTGATTTCTTTTTTAACAATCATAGGCGCTTGATAAATTGAACGCAGAACGAAAAGCCGCTTGGATTTTAGTCGCAACTACCGCTTTGGCAGGATTAGGTTGGATATTTTCAAAGCAAACAATTCAGGGAATGCCACCGTTTGGCTTTGTTGGGCTACGTTTTCTCGTCGCGTCCCTCTGTTTACTTCCCCTGTCACTGCCGCTAATTAAGCACCTCAATCGCAAGTCGTTGATACAAGCTATAGGTGGCGGTACCATTTTAGCGCTGGCATTACTTTGCTGGGTTCACGCGATCTCAATCAGCGAAACCTTGGGAGAAGGTGCGTTTATCGTGAGTTTGTCGATGATCATTGTGCCTATCATCGCCTGGCTGCTGTTTAAAGAGCGGCCGAAACGTGCATTTTGGCTTGCTATGCCGATCGCTGTGTCTGGCTTGGCTATGCTGTCATTAACCGATGGATGGCAGAGTTCTGCGGGCCAGTTATGGTTTCTAGCCAATGCCTGCTTGCTGGCACTTCACTTTAACGTTAACAGCAAGCTTGCGCACAAACTGCCTGTGTTGTTATTGACCTGTATTCAACTTTTCACGACAGGCGTTATCGCCGCCATTGCCTCATTGATGTTTGAGAGCTTTCCTCGTGACGTGTCGCCCTCAATTTGGAGATGGTTTGCATTAAGCGCCATTTTGGCAACCAGTTTAAGGTATGTGATGCAAACGCTAGGGCAACGGGGATGTCACCCAGCGAATGCCGCTTTAATCATGTTACTTGAGCCAATATGGACAGTAGTGCTCAGTGTGCTTTGGTATGGCGAGCAGTTGTCGGGTAACAAGCTGGTAGGTTGCGCGCTGATTTTGCTCGCCCTGATTTTCTATCGAACCGATGGACGTCTATTTAACGTTAAGCACTGATAGGCGAGCGCTGGATAGCAAGATCGACTATGATTTATTTCAAGAGCGAAATTAAATTGGAACTAATGACACAATTATTAGTACAATCCGTGGTTGAATAATCAGTTTTACAGGGATGAATAATGAAGATTGGTGTAATTGGTGCAGGTTCGGTCGGAGTGGGAGTATGCAATTACCTATTAACACTAGGCAGTGTTAGTGAACTCGTGCTACTGGATAACAACTTAGAGCGTGCAGAAGGGGAAGTCTTTGACTTTAGACATACTGCGGCACTGACGTTTTCAAAAAATACCCATATCATTCCCACCGATGATTACTTCACACTTATTGGTGCTGACATCGTCGTTATCACCGCAGGAGCGCAAATTAAGCAAGGTCAAACACGGATTGATTTGGCAGAAATCAACAGCCGTATCGGTGTCGATATCGCCAAACAAGTTGAGCGTGTTGCACCCAATGCGACCTTGATCGTTGTAAGCAACCCTTGCGATCTTGTGGCACACTTTATTGCTACCAACACTAATTTTCCACGCTCAAGAGTGATCAGTAGCGGATGCGTGATAGACACAGCTCGCTTAATGAGTATTGTTGCCAATCGCGTTAACCTCGACCCTAAGAACGTTTTTGGTTATGTGCTTGGTGAACATGGCAGCCACTGTTTTACCCCGAAAAGTCTTATTTCAATTGCGGGGCAATCGGCCGATTATTACTGCGATACGCACAATATTCAGCGTATCTGCGCCGATCAACTGTTGGAGTCGGTAAAGCAAGCTGGTTACGAGATATTTAAACGTAAGCAAAATACCACCCATGGCATTTCAGCCAGTGTATTTCGCATTATCCAAGCCATTATGATCAATGAGCGCTCTGTATTGCCGGTTGCGACTTTGCTCCATGGTGAATATGGCCTAGACAACGTAGTGTTGAGTTTACCGACAGTGGTTGGAAAAAATGGCGCTGAATCCATCTTGCAGCACCCGTTCACAGACGACGAGAGAGCCGTATTAGAGAATATCGCTATAGAGGTGAACAAGGTCGTAGAGCAAGTTGCGCTTAAAACAGGACTCGCGATTTCTAAAGCGTAGCCATCGGTAAATGGTTTTAATCATTGAACGAACGCACAGCATAGGCTGTGCGTTTTTGTGTTGAACTTAGACGTGTTCGATCATGAATTAGAGCCATTACTCTTTAATAAAACAGAATTCTTGATAGAGTGGAATGTTGCGATATTGTTAAAATGGTCGGTGTCATGAAAATCCATACCCTTGATGGTTACATTCAAACCTTATACTTGGCTGTCTACCCCGATAAACTGCTACTACTGGATGGAGCGTCTCGTGCCGATATTCCCAATCTAAAGCACTATATTACCCATGAATTAGGTCGACCTTTCTCTCACCTCACTACGGTTGTTGTTACGCACATGCATCCAGATCATGCTGGGGCAGCGCATAAACTGCGTGATCTAACAGGGTGTCAGGTGGTATCTGCGCTTCGCCCTAATCACTGGTACCGCGGTATTGACGGATTTTTGATGCATTTAACCGACATTGCCTTGGCGCGCTGGGTTGCTCAGCGAAAACGTAAGCCAAAACGCAACCTGTGGTATCCGCGTAAGTTAATGCCGGATGTCATGCTGTCTGACGGTGAGGCAATTCCGAATTTTCCGGACTGGACCGTTCTTGAAACCCCGGGTCATACCGATAGAGATTTATCGCTCTATCACTCAGAGCAAGGTGTTCTGTATGTGGCTGACCTCATGGTTGAGGTGAAACAAAAACTGATTGCCCCTTTCCCAGTCTTTTACCCCAATCAATATCGAACTTCGTTGCAAAGAGTGTATGACTTGGCCCCTCAATCGCTGCTTATTGCTCATGGAGGAGAGGTGGTGCTATCTGCTCAAACCTATCAACACTTGGTCGATACTGCCCCAAGAACTCCCACCACCCATTGGCGAGCGTTTAAAATCAAATTGAAAAGCTTGTTTGGTGCATTGTGGGCTTTTGGTATTAATAAGCATGATTGATGTGAGTTAGAAATACCTATCATCAATCTGCGAAATGTTGACCTGCAATTGAAGTTTTAGCGAGACGCGATACTATGTCGTCACTAACAGTGACTTTCTCTCATGCCTGGCATCGTATCGGTAACATAACGTTATGAAATTAATTAAATTAAGCTTGATTGCATCACTTGCTGTCTGGACTGTTCAAGTGACGGCAGCCGATTTAGCAAGTGCGCAGAAAATTCAAGATGATACACATACAGCAAGCGTCGCTAGTCAACAGCGAATTGACAGCAAAGCTCAGCAAGCACTTGAGCTTCAAGCTGAAATCGAGCGTTTGCGTGTGCAGGTTTCTAACTTAACGCTATATCGTGACCATTTATCAAGGTTAATTGCCAGCCAGCAAGCTGAACAAGAGAGCTTGCATCAGCAGCGCCAAGAAGTGACTCAGACTAAGCAAGGGTTGGTTCCTTTGATGTATCACATGCTGGAACAGCTAAAGCTATGGGTGGGGAGTGATCTTCCGTTTAAGTCTCAGGTAAGAGGCGAACGTGTAGCCAAACTTGAGGCGATGATGACCAGAGCCGATATCAGTGACGGCGAAAAGTTTCGTCGTATCTTTGAAGCTTACCAGATTGAACTCGAGTACGGGCTTAAGCTAAGTCAGTATGAACAGAGTATTGATGTTGAAGGGGAGACGCGTCAGGTAGAGGTACTGCAAATGGGAAGGGTCTCACTGGTTGCGCGTACCACCAGTCGCAGTGACTATTGGGCTTGGGATAGGCGCATGCAGGATTGGATTGCCCTCGCACCTAGCCTATATCAAGAACTCGATACGGCCTACGAGGTCGCGGCTCAGCAAAGCATACCGCAGTTGATCACGTTGCCCGTCTCACTCGAACGAGTGGAGGCGGCGCAATGATGATACGTGCAATGGCTATGTTAATGTCGGTTTGCCTATCGAGCGCTTTGTTAGCGGATGAGCTAATGTCTGCTGCTCAAAGTGAAGCCGTCAAGCAGCAGCAACACAATCAGCAGCGAGAACGGCGTTTTACCGACACGGTTCAAGAGCTAAGCGCGATAAAACAGCAGTTACAACAGGACAAAGCGCAACTAGAAGCGCAGACTCAATCATTAAGTGAAACGTTTCGTCTGAATGAAAAAAAACTCGCCGAGCTTGAGCAACTGTTGAAAGCCGAAACCGCAAGCCTGACGGATGTTTTCACCTTGGTACGTCAGCATGCTAAAACACTACACACCACGCAGCAACAATCGAGCGGGCCGTCCCCTGATTCTACTGCGATTGACACCATTGCCACGGCGCGCCAACTGCCTTCTATAGAACAAGTTGAGCACCTTTGGCGCGCTTACTTGGCTCAAATAAAGGCAAGCGGTGAGCTGCGCTTAGTCACGGTAACGAAAATTGATCCTCAAGGACTGAGTCATCAAAGCCAAGCGCTTAAGCTAGGTGATTTTGCGCTGATCGGAGAGCAAGGTTTCCTCGAGTGGCACGCAAAAGCGCAAACGGCGAGCGATTATACCAATCAACCACAAGGTGCCCCTAGATTCGCCGACATACAACCTTTACTGCAAGGACGTTCGATGTCGCTATTGATAGACCCGACTCGTGGTGAACTCATTAAACAGCGTGCAACAACGCCCAGTCTATTTGATAGAGTGGAGCAAGGCGGAGCGGTGGCTAAAATCATCATCGGACTATTGGTTATCGGGCTTGTCATCGCGCTAGTACGCGCAGTTCATTTAGTCGTGGTACGTCGACAAATCCACCAGCAGCTGCAGTTACCCGCTGACGCCAAAGATAACCCGCTGGGGCGCGTGCTTGCGGTGTATCAGCATAATCCGAATCGTAGCGTTGAAGCATTAGAGCTGAGATTACTAGAGACAGTGCTGGATGAACAAGCGCATCTCGATAAAGGGTTGTCTATGCTCAAATTGCTCGCGGCGCTTGCGCCTATGCTCGGTTTGTTGGGAACCGTCGTGGGTATGATAGAGACCTTTCAAGTCATCACTCAGTATGGCAACAGTGACCCTAAAGTCATGGCGGGCGGTATTTCGATGGCACTAATGACCACGGTGCTTGGGCTTGTCGCTGCTATGCCATTGTTGCTGGCCCACAATCTATTAAGCAGCCAGGTTGAAGCGATTAAATCAATCTTAGAGAAACAGGGTGTTGCATTGGTGGCTCAACAAGCAGAAGGCGAATTGGCATTGGGTTCAGACAAAATGGCGTCGGTCGCATGATGAACGAACTCACGACTCTATTGACCGAGATGGCACAATCCTTTGATTGGAGTGTCGATTTGGCGAACTTCATGCAGCGGGGCGGGTTGGTACTTTGGGGGTTGTTTGCTGTGGTCATGCTTTTGTTGGCGCTGGCGTTAGAGCGCTTGTATTGCTTACACGTAGAGTTACCTAAATCTACCGAGCAATGGCATGAAATGTGGCTTCAACGACGCGATCAAACTTCGTGGTATGCTCAACGTATACGTGAGGGCTGGATATCGCAACTGCAGCTTACTGCAAGAAACAATTTACGATTTATCAAAATCTTAGTGACCTTATGCCCAATGCTAGGTTTGCTTGGAACCGTTACCGGTATGATCAACGTTTTTGACACTATGGCTAAATACAGCAGCAGTAACCCTAAGTTGATGGCCGAAGGGATTTCAATGGCCACCATACCGACAATGGTCGGTATGGTGGCCGCATTGATCGGTCTCTTCATCCATGCTCGCTTGGCAAAGCACGCGCGCAATCGAATTAGAGTGTTATCTGCGCAATTTAGGAGTGAAGCATGCGATTAGGTCGACGAGTTGAACAGCAAGAGGAAGCGCATATCGACCTCACACCTATGCTTGATATTGTGTTTATTATGCTGATCTTTTTTATCGTCACTAGCGCCTTTGTTTCACAGTCTGGCGTGGAGGTGAATCAGCCTAAAGCGAGTCAAGCATCGCAACAAAAACAAGCCAGTATTTTTATTGCGGTCACGGGCGACAATGAA
The DNA here is from genome assembly GCF_013369335.1 of Vibrio sp. JPW-9-11-11. Classification (GTDB taxonomy): domain Bacteria; phylum Pseudomonadota; class Gammaproteobacteria; order Enterobacterales; family Vibrionaceae; genus Vibrio. The sequence continues at coordinate 336,749 of NZ_SZQJ01000005.1, read as the reverse complement.
ATCTATGTCGATAAACGTCTGGTTGATATTGAGGCGCTTGAATCGGCGTTAAACGTGTTGCGAGCAGAAAGACCAAAAGTTGGGTTGATGATTCAAGCAGACGAGTTTGCTTTCAACGGTACTGTGGTTCGAGTGATGAATGCCGCTAAGTCGGCAGGTATAGAGCAGATAGCTCTTGGAGCAGAGAGGCGATAATGGTTCGTTTGCTGTGGTTTACGCCAATAGCGTTTATTCTAACCTTGGCGGTGTTTGCACTAATGGCTAGCTTGACCGACAGTCGAAAGGCAGAGCCACACATTATCCCTGGTATCACATTGGATGTTTTAGCTCTGCCCCCAGAACCTCAGCCGTTACGCAAACAACGAGTGTTGCCCAATCCGCCCCTGCATTTGCCAGAGCCATCCCTCGCTCTCGCGGTGACCATCGCTCCCCCTAAGTTCGATTTGCGTTCGCAAGGGCTTGAAGTGGCACCTGTCCTTGGCATTGAAATGGACCCGCTTCAAGTGATGATGCCATCACTTGATATCGAGACCGAACCAGTCGAATTGGTGCCCGTATATCGGGTTGACCCCGACTATCCTCCCAAAGCGGTTCAACGCGGTATTGAGGGGTATGTGACGTTGCGTTTTGATATTGACCAAGATGGCGTGCCATTCGACATTGAGGTATTGCAGGCGAAACCGAAACGTATATTTGATCGCAGCGCGATCAGAGCGCTTAAGCGTTGGCGCTATTCGCCAATAGTTGTCGATGGTAAAGCAGTTATTCAGCGGGGGCAAACGGTCAAGTTGGCGTTTGAACTCAGCCAATGAAGCGTCCCTACATCGCCATCTTGTGTCTGTTATTGACTCATGGGGTAAGCGCACAAGGTAACAGTGCTTACCTTGTGAATACCCTCAAGCAAGTCGAACTGATGACACAGCATCAAGAAAATGAACAAGCGCTCGCCTTGCTAGAGTCAGTGACGGTGTCACGAAATAGTGATAAAGCGCAGTTGGCGCGATGGTTAGGCGCTCTCTACTGGCAGCAAGGTCGTCATCAAGACGCGATCCATTCACTCAAGCAAGCATTGGCTACTCAAGCGTTACTATCCGCTCAAACGCGTGAGGTTCAACGTATGCTCGCCGACCTCTACTTACTTGAGCAAGACTATCAAACTAGCCTCAATTATTATTATCCATTGACCCAGCATGAGCGTGACTCGTCTGAGCGGCAACAGCTTTGGCAGCGAATTGCATACGCGCATTATCAGCAGGGGGAATGGCAAGCCACGATTGACTCCGCGCAACACTCGCTCGACGAACATCCCAAAACACCAGGCAAGGTTCTTCAGCTGAGGTTGGGGGGAGAACTCAACTTGAAGCGCTGGCAGTCAGCGATCGATACCTTGAATCAGCTTGTTGAGTTACAACCGCAACAGGCAAAGTGGTGGCGAAAACTGAGTTCAGTCTACCTTGCTCAGGGGGACCATCGGGGGGCAATGAATACCTTGTCACTGGCAAAACTCATTCAAGTAGAGTTAGAGCCAAGTGACTTAAGTTTGTTGGCGCGGCTTTATGCACAGCAAGGGTTGCCAGAGCTTGCCGCCAAACAACTGGTTGATCAAGACGATGGTTCACTTCAACGTCTGGTTCAACTAGCCAACTATTGGCAGTGGGCTAAGGAGTGGGATAAAGCGCAGCAGGTTTGGATTGAGATCGCAAGCGAGGAGCCTGAGTATTATTGGCAGGTTGCTCAGTTGCAGCTATTAGAGAAAGAGTATCAAGCGGCATTGGTGTCGCTGGGAAAAATACCCAAGCCTTCTGCCAAGATCATGCTTACCGAAGCACAGATCTACTCAAAGCTGGAGCAATGGCCTCAAGCGACTGAGGCCGCAAAACGCGCAATGCAGCTCGAGCCGTCCAAAGAGGCTAAGCGGTGGTTAGACTTTTTGACCCACCATCAGAGCCAGCATTAGCGATTTGACCAAACAGAGCAGTGGAATCAAATTGGGTTACTTGTTGTCCATGCAGACGAACTCTGCGCGCCATAGAAGGCGTCCAGTATCATGCATGTTGCGTAACACCTCTTGACCAGACATTTGCGGGAAAGCGTGCATCACGGTGACGTCTTCCCCTTGTTCTGATTTTTCATAAGCCCTGACGTGGGTAAAAGTGCTTGATAAATTGTTTGACAGCATATTCTTCGACAAACAAATGCCAAAAACGTCGCGTTTCATTGTCTTTCCCTCTGACAGTGTGTGAGCTGGCTAGGATGTTATTTTATTGTGAAGCCTGCTGGTTGCGTATCGTTACTCGGTCCAGTTTTGCTCAATAATTATACAACTAAATTGAATGTTGAGCGCAATAAATTACGCACATTTTACTTGATCTAAATCAAAGAGAGTGGGCTTGGCTCTCATGTTTTTGCTTAAGCAAGCGATTGCTTATTGTTGGGCGGCGTTTTAATAACCAAATGGAATCGTTATCAATATGGGCTTCACAGTTCACTGTACCACCACTCGGAGTGATGTTATCTGAATGTTATGCTTCTGCCAGAGATAAGGAGATGCTATGACATGGAGCGGTATCAGTTTTCGTAAAAGATTGCTGATTATTATGACGTTATCTGGGCTTATTGAACTATTGATTCTCGTCGCGGCGGGGTTTACTTACGTCAAGCATGCTCAGGAAGATGAAATGGGGCACAAAGCGCTAGGCGTGGCTTCGTTTCTTGCGCAATCTCCTTACGTCATCCAGATGATAGAAGAAGGTGTTGACCAACAGAGTCAGCAGCGCTTTCGCGATTTGACTACATTGATCGGCGCGGCGTTTATTGTTGTCGGCGACCAACAAGGCATTCGTCTCGTTCATCCGCTCGATGAGCGTCTTGGCAACCCGATGAAAGGGGGGGACAACGAGCGTGCACTAGTAGAGGGGGAAGCCTATATTTCTTTTGCTAAAGGGTCGCTCGGGTACTCGGTTCGTGGTAAGTCGGCGGTGTTTAATCAGCAGGGTGAGATTATCGGTGTGGTCTCTGTCGGCTATTTGATTGACCGCCTGCAAGACAGAATCGAGCCGTTTCTTATTTATCTATTGTTGATGGCACTTATTGTAGTGGTCGCTAATGCTCTGATCTCTAGCTATGCTTCACGCCGTTTTCAGCGTGCCATCTTGGGGTTTGAGCCCGAAGAAATAGGGCGGTTATACGTTGAGCTGGACGTGACCTTAGAAACATTAAAAGAAGGCATCTTAACTATTGATGATAAAGGTCGATTGCGTTCTCTTAACAAAAGCGCGTGTAAAATTCTGGGTTTAGTCAAAGAGCAGTGCATTGATAAGCCGCTCACTGAAGTGCTTCCCGAGAGTGATTTGCACACCGTATTGCAAACAGCCAGAACCGACCATGATATCAACTTATACCTCAACGAAAAGCGCCTTATTGCCAATCGCAGTCCGATCATTGTTGAAGGTAAGGTGGTTGGTGCCGTGTCGAGCTTCCGTTTAAGAGATGATTTAACGGAACTCAATGAGCAGTTAGCCAAAACCAAAGAGTATGCAGAAATGCTCCGCTCCCAGACCCATGAACACCGCAATAAGCTCAATACCATCAGCGGAATGGTTCAGATGGGAGAGCTGGAGGCAGTGCAACACTTAATTGGTCAAGAAACAGCGCACTATCAGGCGCTGATCGAATTTTTACGTGAGACAATCAAAGAACCTTTAATCGCAGGCATGCTGCTTGGAAAAACCGAACGGGCTCGTGAACTCGGGCTGGAACTGGTTGTAGAGCAAGGTTCACGATTGTTGCCGTTACCAAACCAGATCAACCCAGAAGATTTAGTGACTATTTTAGGTAACTTGATTGACAACGCTTTTGATGCCGTGCGCGACGCTATCACTCAGCATCGGTTAATTGCGCCCGATAGACGAGTGGTCGAAGTGTCTATCAGTGACTTTGGTAATGAGGTTATTCTAGAAGTGAGTGATCAAGGTTGCGGATTGCCAGAGGAAATGAGTATTGAAGCCTTGGTTCGGCGCGGTGTCTCAAGCAAAGGCTCAACGACGCGTGGTGTTGGGCTGTATCTCACCAATGAGTTGGCATTGCGCTACCATGGTGAACTGGAAATGGTCAATAACAAGCCACATGGAGCAAGGATGACAGTGTATTTACCTAAGGAAGAACGGGCATGAGCCAAGCAACCCAAGTGATGATCATTGAGGATGATTTGGCGATAGCGCAACTTCATCAGCGCTATTTAGATCAAATCGGTGGGTTTGAGGTGATAGGCATTGCCACCAGTAAACTCGAAGCCGATATGCAGCTAGAGGTGTTCAAGCCCGATTTACTGCTACTGGATGTGTATCTACCCGATGGAACCGGACTTGAGTTACTCAATGCATTGCGAGCAAAAAGCCTAAGCTGTGATGTCATCTTAATTACCGCAGCACGAGATGTAGAGACACTTCAGCAAGCAATGCGAGGGGGCGTCGTCGACTACTTGCTAAAACCTGTGGTTTTTCCCCGTTTAGAAGCGGCATTAAAAAAATACAGTGCGCAAAAGCACCAACTCGATCACACGCTCGATTTAGACCAATCTCTCGTCGATAAAATGCTCAGAAGCCATGATGGAACGGAAAGCGTTAAGAGCAGGCTGCCAAAAGGAATCGATGGTGTCACACTGGATAAAATTAAGGCGTTGTTTGTCGACAGTGAAAGCCTGACTGCCGACGAGGCTGGGGAAAGAATCGGCGCCAGTCGCACGACGGCCAGGCGTTATCTAGAATACTTAATCAGTTGCGGAGATTTGCAAGCCGACCTTAACTACGGCAGTGTAGGGCGGCCCGAGCGGACTTATCGGAAATCCACACAATGACGGTCGTTGACACTGGACGTTTGGGCAAAGCCCTTCTACATTATTAACTAGTTAGTCAATAGTATTGATCGTTATGACAGGGACTTTAATCGACGGACATCGTATCGTTTTATAAGGGCAGTGAATGAAGATTTGGGCTTTACTGAGTGTTTTTATTGCAGTCAATGGCTTTGCCAAAGAGTCAATGACCTTGACCCTCGCCTCCCAAGTTGATAATGGCCATCAGTACTATCACGAACTGTTATATGAAGCGCTCACTCGTGATGGCTACGACGTGAATATCATCGTTCCCAGTGACCATATTCCGCAAAAGCGGGTGGTCAAAATGGTCGAATCAGACCAACTAAGCTTAACTTGGTTGCTAGCAACGCCAGAACGAGACCAGAGCTATGCTTCAGTTGATGTTCCTTTAACAAATGGCCTGATTGGCAAACGGCTTCTCTTAATTCCTTCTGATCTCCAAGAAAAGTTTGATTCAATTGACTCACTTGATGCGCTCAGAGAGTCAAATCTTGTCGCGGGGCTGGGTATTAGTTGGTTTGATGTTGATGTATGGCAGTTTAACGCTCTACCAGTCTTTCAAGCGGATGGAGAGTGGCGCTCTCTGTACTGGAAACTTAGCGCTTCAGGCCCGATAAATTACTTTCCTCGTGGATTAAATGAGATTGGATTAGAGGCGGCGCAAAATCCACATCTATCGATCGAGAAGCGCTTAATGCTCGTCTATAATCGGGACTTCAAGTTCTATCTTTCTCCTCAAATGGCCCACTACAAACCGAAACTGGAACATGCCTTACTGCGTGCAAAGCAAGAGGGGTTGATTGACCAGTTGGTGGATAAGTATTGGGGGTCGAGTTTCAAACAACTGCAACCAGAGCAACGGACTGTCATATATCTCGAGTTACCCCCGTCAGTCTCTCAAAAACATTAACACAAGCTTGCCGTCTGGGTATAAACTCGAATAATTACCCTATGTGATTCATTTAAGGTCAGTTTTAGCCCGATGGAAAGTGTATTTATTGTTGTTGCCATTCTTGTTATTTTTTTCGTTGTTGTGCAAAAGCGCTTTCTAAAACAAGATGAGCTGAAAGACAACCATTACAAGCGTAAAGGGCCATTACTCAACGGCCATGAATCTGCTTTCTATAACGCACTTATCTCCGCAGTCGGTCAGCATGGCGTTGTGCTGAGTAAAGTCAACATGTCTAATGTGCTTGCCCCCGTCGCCACCGACAAGAAACAGTGGTTTGTTGCCAACAGTCGGATCGCGAAAAGCTATTTTGATTTCGTCGTTTGCGACCCGCGAAGCCTAGAAGTTCGAGTAGCTATTGAACTGGATAATGGCAAAGAATTGGACAAGGGTAAGATTGAGCGACAAAAGCTATTGATGCACGTGTGCAAATCGGCAGGCATTCCTCTTATCGGCACCAATATTAAACACAGCTATCAAGTGGGTCGGTTACGACGTTTGCTGGCGGCTCATATTGATTTAATTGAACCAGACAAAGAGGTTCGATTTTGTAAACGTTGCGGCAGCCCCATGACGATAAAGATTGCCTCTCAAGGTGAGCATAAAGGCCGACGCTTCTTTACTTGCAGTCGTCAACCTCATTGCACTTACACTGAAAACTACAATGTTGTTTTTGAAGATGAAGACGAATAGTTAAGATACTCTAACGGGACAAGGGCTGCATACCATAACTTGATTGCGGCCATTTTGTTTGGCTCGATAGAGCTCTTTATCGGCTTCTTTGAGTACCGACTCTAAGTTGGCGTAGTGATCACATTGATAGACACCAATACTGACAGTAAGTGAGATTGGTTCGTCTCCGTCATTGAACCTGTGGTGTTCAATAGCGTAGCGAATGTGTTCGGCTTTTTCTTTTGCGCGCTCAGCGTCACAGTCGTGTAGCGCGACACAAAACTCCTCCCCACCAATACGGTAAACCAAGTGCTCGTCACTCAGCGCATCAATCAATGCTGCGGTTTGAATAAGAACCTTGTCGCCAACATCATGCCCATATTGATCGTTCACCGCTTTAAAGAAATCGAGGTCGAGCACCAACAAAGACAAAGGGAGTTTGCGGCTCTCTTTACGATAACGTTCGAAGTTATGCATTAGCGCATGGCGGTTATACACACCCGTTAGGGCATCACGAGAAGCCAACTGGCCGAGAGAAGATTCTGACATTCGGCGTTTCACTTCAATGATGTGTGCAGTTGTCCACACTGCGATAAAAGTTAAGACAAAATTCACCATCAAGGGGGAGTAATGAAACAGTGCTGAAGCTGTGACTTTGTTGGCGATGATCACCATTTGCACACAAAAACCGAATAAAGTGGCGAGGAAACCGAAGCGACGCCCCAGCAACAGATAAAACACCACGGGAAACAGACAAGTCCATGTCATGACGCCAAACTCGATGGGAAGAAGCGCGGTGGCCAGGCAGGTAGCCGTGATTAAACTATAGACATAAAGTGTGACGGTGAGTTTCGGTGTGCTACCACGATACGCGTTGTAGGCGATAAAAGTAGAAAACACCCCAAATAGCGCGATAAGCAAACTAATGGTGTCGATTTGATCGATGGATAATTTGTAGAAAGTTAATGCAGCAGAGAGGCAACCTAATAGCGCACTTAGCCAAAACAGCACCGCACGGCGCAACTGACGTGAAGGATTGAAAATGTCTAGCTCCATCCGTGTCGCCTTTATTAGATTAAAGCATATATGTGTAAGCTTGAATAACGTTTCATATTATGCTTTTCTGCGTCGGAATCAAGGAGATAATTGAATTAAGCTCACATATTTCTTAGCAAAAGGACTGAAAACAGCGTGCGTTTCGTGGTGTTTGTCGGGTAAGTAAATGAAAGTAGTTACAAATGTGTCAAATAATTACCTTGTCGCCTCATAAAATGTTCGACTTTAGTCTTCTCAATAGGAGAGGGATTGCACGTGTTGGTCACGGCGCAAATTAAAACAGCCAAGTGGTGCGAACATTGATAGAATGACGCGGATGTTCCAATCACTATGAGCCCACAATGGAAAAAGTCGCAATCTTTGTTGATGTACAAAACATCTACTACACCACACGAGATAAATATCGAGCTAACTTTGACTACAACCAGTTTTGGTATGTGGCGACCACTGGTACGGAGGTTGTAGAGGCGCATGCCTATGCGATTGCGTCACACGATGCAAAACAGAGACAGTTCCATCATATTCTTCGTGGTATAGGTTTTAACGTAAAGCTAAAACCCTTTATTCAAAGACAAGATGGGAGTGCAAAAGGAGATTGGGATGTGGGTATCACATTGGATGTGTATGAGGTTGCACCAAAGGTAGACAGAGTGATCCTACTCTCAGGCGATGGAGATTTTGAACTACTAGTTGAGAGAGTTCAGCAGCGATTTGGCACCAAAGTCGACGTTTACGCGGTGCCAGGGTTGACCGCGCAAACTCTTATTGATGCTTGTGATCGCTTCGTTGCGATTGACGAAGCATTATTGCTCAGAAGGTAGCGGCTGCGTTTGATCTAGACCCGCTTGTTCACCAACGTGTTCAGCGTCGGGGGCTTGTTCCATTTTTTCGCGCTCAGCTTTTGAAACGTAGCGCGGTTTGTTGCTCTTATGCAACTTCGCATTCTTTTTTTTAAGTTTGGCTTTTAGGATGCTGTTGATCTTCTTTTTGCGGTTCATGACTTAGTCCAAAACAAATTGAGCGCGGATAGTAACAGAAATACGACGAGACAACACCTTGAGTCCGAATGAAGCGCCATCATTGATTGCGCAGTTGTAGTTTGGCAACCCGCTTGCTCAAGGTATAAATGCGTTTTAACGACTCGACCCATTCCATCTGGATTCGAAAAATATCCAATCTTTGTTCGGTAGCCTGAGCTAAGCGCTCTGCTTGAAGCTCTAGAATCGAGTCGAGCAGGGCGTTAATTTCTCGTTTGGCATTAAGCACATTTTCTGCAAGTTGACTGTCGCCCCGGCGAATTGCATTCACGCTGTCAAGTAACGCTCGATTTACCCGAGAGTGTGTCAGGTCGAGAGTTTTACGCATCTCAGGGCTGGCACTAATGTTCGCGTCTAAGGTTTTGTAGCAAAGTGGTAGCATCGCATTCACCACCAAATCAGCGATACTCTCCAATTGGTCCGTTAGGCTAACCAACTTGATCTGTTGGCGGCTCTCCTTGGTAGAAAGCGGCGATTGGCGCAGCCTGCCTAAATAAGACAGAATTTGGCCATGGAGCATATCTACTTCGTCTTCTACTTTTTCTATCTCGCGCAATGTCTGTCTGGCGATCTGCTTGTCGTGGTCGCTACTATAACTCGCAGCCAAAGGTGGAAGCTGATTTACCATGTTAGAAACCCGCCGACCGACACGAGCTATTTCTAAATGAGCCTGCTCGAGAGCGATATCCGGCGTGGCAAGGTACTCATTTTTGATGTATTTAAGTGCGATCTTTTGTTTCTCTTTGTTGCTCGGTTTGTGCGGGACCAAACGCTTAACGGATTGAACAAAAAGCGCGCTAAATGGAAGCAAGATTAAAGTGTTCGCGACGTTAAATAGTGTGTTGGCATTGGCAATTTGGCGAGGCGACTCGACGGCAAGGCGCTCCATTCCTACCAGCTCCGGATAGCTTGGTGAGAGAGAGGCGGAGACGCTCGCCAATACCGCGATCAAAGGAAGCCAAATGATCACCCCAATCAGGTTAAACAAAAGATGTATCGCTGAGGTTTGTTTTGCTTCAGTACTTTTGCCTATCGCGGCGAGCAATGCCGTCATACAAGTACCTATGTTGGCCCCCATAGACATCGCAATCCCTGACTCTAAGGTAATAAAACCTTGGCTGGCGAGCACAATGACTATCCCTGTCGTTGCAGAGGAGGACTGGACTAAAGCCGTAAAGGAGGCGGCGAGCAAAATGGCCAAAATGGGGTTGTGCATTTTCACCATAAAATCAATAAAGGGCTGGAATACCCGCAGCGGTGACATGGCTTCACTCATCAAGTTCATGCCCAAAAATAGCAAGCCTAAGCCGAAAATAATATTGCCGTAGTTTTTATTTTGCTGCTGTTTAGATGCCATTTCGATAATAAAACCAATGGCGATCATTGCCATAGCGGCTTTGGTCACTTTAAAAGCGATGATTTGTGCCGTGACTGTGGTACCGATGTTGGCGCCCATAATGACCCCAACGGCTTGATTTAATGACATGAGTCCGGCACTGACAAACCCAACCAAAAGCACAGTGGTGACAGAAGAGGATTGAATCACGGCGGTCAATCCCGCGCCGGTTACCACAGAACTGATACGGTTGGTGGTCAGGGTACCTAGCACTTGCTTCATGCGGCTGCCAGCGGCGCGTTTTAGTGCGCCCGCCATTTTTTCCATGCCATAAAGAAACATCGCCAAACCGCCAAAAAGGCCCATCGACATCGAGGTGTAATCGAGCTCAACCAAATCGGGGCTGCCAAAAGCGGGAAAGGATAGACAAACAAGACTAGCAATAATCGGTAATGGGTTCATAGGCGCGACTTATTGTTCTATTTATTAATGTAAGTATAGGTTAAACCATAGTTATGTCTCGGCGAGAAGGTGTCACAGTGATTAAATCGAACTTCAATAAGCGGCAAAATTTTACGTATAAGGGTGAGATGTCGTCAGAGGAGACGTTGTATTGTGACGATACGGCGTGTTGTGAGGGTAAAGCCGGCGAGCAATTAATAGATACAAAAACGCCCGCTGATAGAGCGGGCGTTTTTGTAAAATTTGGTGGGTCCGGGCGAACTCGAATCGCCGACCCCTACCATGTCAAGGTAGTACTCTAACCAACTGAGCTACGGACCCAAATTTTTGTTCTTGCATTAAGCTGTAAAGGAGTGGTGGGTCCGGGCGAACTCGAATCGCCGACCCCTACCATGTCAAGGTAGTACTCTAACCAACTGAGCTACGGACCCATTCCTTAAGAACGAGAGGGATGTTACCGAGACTTATTCATTCGTGCAAGCCCATTTTTATCGATTTGAACTCGTTTGCTCTTTATCTAAGCGAATTGTTGCTGTTTTATTCGCGAAAGAATAAAAAATGTGCATTAAATCACGTAGATATCAGCCGCCAACCGTTAACGGCCGCGGCCATCAAACATCACGATGATGGTTTTGGTGATGATACTCAAGTCCATGCTCAGCCAGGAACGCAGTGAACAGAGCGATAACGCGTAGCTATGGTCAAAGCCCACTTTACGGCGTACATCATCAATGCAGGTGTCATAGCCTTGATTGACTTGCGCCAGTCCAGTAATACCCGGCATCACACCGTAGGTACGGTCGGCAAAATAAGGAATAGCGGCTTCGAGCTTGTGGTAGAAACTTGGCCGTTCTGGACGCGGACCAATTAACGACATCTCACCTTTAACGACATTGAACAGTTGAGGAATTTCATCAAGTCGGGTCTTGCGCAAAAAACGGCCTACAGGCGTAATACGTGGGTCGTTTTCTGTTGCCCAAACGGCGCCTGTTCGCTGTTCGGCATCTTGATACATGGTGCGAAATTTAATGATCTCGAAAAACATCATCTGATTTGGGGTCGATTTGCCCACTCTTAGCTGTTTGTAAAATATTGGCCCTGGCGATGATAGCTTAATGGCGAGGGCAATAAAGGGCATTACTGGGGTAAACAGCAACAAAGCGAACATTGCGCCAAACAGGTCGAATAAGCGTTTAGCGAGCCAAATAGAGTAGTGAGTAGATGCATTGCTCATAATCGTTCCTTATTGGTCTATGCGAGACCATTTTCCTGATTCCAGTCCAAATAAATAACGCAGTCCGCCGATTAAGTTCGCCCAGTGTCCCGCAACAACGTAACGCACTAAAGTACATACCTTATGACGAAACAATGTGGGAAATTGATGACTTAACAGAGCAAGACCATAAATGGTGAGTTGGCTGACCAACGCTACTTTGAACAGCAAGTAGCTAGCCAGCAACGCCGAGCTGATTAAGCAGGCCAACAGTAAGTAAGGTGTGAGTAGACGCAACCCTTTGCCCGAAAAGAAAGCGAAGGCGACGCCACGATATTTGGGTAAGAACATGTCGAACAACAAAATAGCTTGCTGCATGTTGCCTGCTGAAATACGCAGCCGGCGCTGGTAGTCATTGGCCGTATTTGTCGCCTCCATCTCCAATGCCATAATGCGCGGCTCGTAAGTCGCCACGTAACCTCGGCGAACAATTTGCATTGGGATAACAAAGTCGTCGTTAATGGTGTTGTTGTCCATCATGTCGAACAGATCTGTGCGAAACAAATAGAAAGCGCCGTGCGCACCTAGGGTGGAACCAAGTTTGGCTTCATTCATTTTGACCCGGCTTTGATATTGCCAGTAGCGGTTTTCACCATGATTGTTGGTCTCGAAAAGCTGGTAATGGCCATTCACCACGCCAATATTGGGTTGCTGGAAGTGTTGATTGGCAATCCACAAGGCATCGACAGAGATGAGTGCAGATACATCACTTAAAGCGACGATATCAGTATCAATACGAGCAATTTGTTGATTCAAAATGGAGACTTTGCCTCGGTTGTCGTCATAGGCACGAATTTCAAAGTGGGTATCGCTGCATATGGCTTCTTGAATGGTTTGTTCGGCGATTTCAACGGTCTTATCACTGCATCCATCACAAACGACAATGACTTTATATTTATCTCGTGGGTAGTCTAAACACGCGAGGTTACGAATTTTGTCGGCGATCCAAAGCTGTTCGTTATAAGCGGGAACCAAAATTGTGATCGAGAGGCAATGAGTGTCTTGGCGCGCTTGCTTATAGCCCCGAGCAACGGCTTCAAGCGGTTGAGAAGGTTGCACTTTGGAAACCCAAGATAGCAGCATGGGGTAGCCTACATGGTGGTACGCAATGAGAAAAGCACACAATGAAAACGTACTGATGAGAATGAGATCGATCATGCGTGTTTCTCCGTGGCTAATGAGTCGTATGCTCGAATCATGGTACGGATGTCATTGTGCTGACGCACGAACTGACGCGGCGACACCGAACCGGGTGAGTCTAGTTTGTCGCTGATGGCCTTGGCCAGCGCTATGGGATTATCGGCTTCAACCACGGCGCCACTGCGAGGACAAATTGTCTCTTCACTGGCGCCCACTTGGGTGGCAATAGTGACAATGTCACAGGCTTGAGCTTCGAGTGTCGAAAGTGGGAAACCTTCACTTAGCGATGGTAAACAGAACAGGTCGAGCGATTGGTAAAAGCGCGCCATCTCACCCACTAAGCCCAAAAAGATAACTCGGTGTTGAATATTGAGATTACCGCTGAGCTGCTTTAATGACGCAAGTTGAGAGCCCGCCCCGGCCAATACCAAGCTGACGTTGTCTGGTAACGCAGCCAGGGCATGAAGAAGGACAGCGTGGCCTTTGACAGGCTCCAGTCTACCAGCACATCCTATTAGTGTACGATCGGTTGGTAGTCCCAGCGCTTGTCGAGCGAGCAATTTAGATCCGGGTTTGAATTTTTCGCAATCGACACCGTTTTTGATCACCGTCACCGGATGAGAAAAGTGCTGCCTAATTTGCTCACGAACCAGCTCTGCATCGGCAACCCATTTGGGACGCGCAATTTGAACGGCAAAGGATTGAATACGGCGATGACTCCCTTTAGCAAAGTGCCAAGCGTCATGCTCAGTATGAATTCGGGTCTCTACCTGAGCCAATCGGGCCGCGCAGCCAGCGTATAAAATCGGGCCAATATGGTGGGTGTGGACCACATTGGGCCTGAGTGTGCGAAACAAGCGGTAAAGCTGAATGAAGGTTTTACCACTGACCCCTGAAGGCTTATTAAGAAAAAGTATTTTGTCGCGATACTGCTCGAGTCGAGGCCATTTATCAAAGGCCTGCTGTCTATTGCCCTCCAAGCTCACCAGTAAAGTACGTTGGCGAGAGGAGGAAAAAGAGAGCATATCCAGTGCTAAAGATTCGAGTCCTCCGGGCGCCAAGTGCTGCACGACATGGACAATCAATTTACTTGCTTGTGTCATAGCGACTCCTCACCATATCATCGTTACCTAACGTAATATTGCATTGAGTGTGCCAGGGTAAAAATGTTTTAAAATTAGATAGTTAGTTTGGGTTTGGTGCGGTTTTTCATCTTGATAGTCAATTTGATTTTCAATTGAACAATCGCGGTTTGATATTGGGAAGGTGAGTGATGACAGGCGCACCAGTGATGGCTTCGACTTCGTCTTGGCGGCGCACTGAAGAATCAAACAACTCAATCAAAGTCGCCACCCCGGCGCCTAGGCCTAACCCTGCAACAACTCCTGCGATGATGAATATCACTAAGGGGAGGTTGGCTGGTCGGCTCGGAGTGTAAGGCAAGTCGATAATCTTCACTCGCTTATTTTGTTCGAATATTCCCAACGACCCAGTCAGTTGCGCCATTTCGTAGCGCTGAATTAACTCATCATAAAGCTGACGTTTGATTTCGGCGTTGCGCACTAAGCGACGCATGGTTTTGGCATTATCACCAAACTTATTCGCTTCGCTCTCTAAATTAACAATCATAGTTTGCAGGCTTTTAGTCTCTTCGCTCAACGACTCATAGCGACTACGCACCAATTGTAGACTTTGCAACTGAGTGACTAAAAGTGGCTGTACATCGTTGATATCTCTTAGTTGGTTGCTGGTGGCGATTCCCCAAAGTTGGTCGCGACTGATATTAGGTTGGTCGCTACCTAGCAGCAACTTACGTTCATTTTCTAAGCGTCGCAGTTCTCGCTCTTTACCTTGCACCAAACTGTGTTTGTCGGTGTACTTGGCTTTCAGCAGAGTCAATTCACTGCGAATATCGATAATTTGGTCTTCAATTTTACCCACAACAGGATTGGTTTTAGACAACTGTTGATCGAGCGAGCCCAAACTGCGTTCAACCCCCGCTAACTCCGCTTTTTTCTCTGCGTAACTCTGCTTTAAAGAAGCGAGGCGACTCAAGGCTTGAGACTGCATTTCTGGTGTTACAGAGGCAAATCTGTTTTTGAAATCCGCTAACTCGTTTTCGGCGATATCTAACTCTTGGCGACGTTTTTCGATATGAATAGCGAGAAACTCTGATGAGTCCCGAATCGATGAACGCTCAGGAGCGAGCAGTTGCTCGATAAAGTGATCACTGATTGACTCCAACATCTGTTTCATTCCATCGGGTTTATCGGCCGACAAAGAGATGTGTAGGAAATCTTTACCCGGTTGACTAATCGTGAGGCTGTTGGACAAGGTATTGATGACGGAATCTTTTTCCTCGAGCGACATAGTCTCATTGATTAAATGGTGCTCTTTGGCAACGGCGCTGAGTACGTGACGACTTTTTAATAATGTACTTAGCGCATTCAGGCGCTCTTTGAGCATTGTTGATACCGCGATGTCTTCAAGAAACGGATTCATTTTGGCGGTTTCTTGAATCAGCATCGAGGTATGGGATACGTAGGTCGTGGGGGCAACTTTCCCGATCAGCAAGCCGACGAAAGGCAAAATCAGCACTGGGACTACGATAACGTAGCGCTGACGCCATGCGGCGTTGAGGATCACGATCAAACGCAGTTTTAGTTCATTCATAATGCCTCCAGTAATACGGTCAGTTGCATTGTGCGGGCATCCCAACTGAGATGACTCATGTCCGCTGACGAAAGAGGAGAATGCGTACACGCTATCTGAGCGAGGGCGGCGGAGAACGCCTCGGCGCTATCGGCGATGGTCACGGATTGACGATAGGGACTGAGCGCCGGAAAAGATGTGCTAATCACAGCGCTACCAGCAGCGAGATACTCAAGTAATTTAAGTGGGCTACATGAGGCGATTTGAGAGTTTTGAACAAACGGCAGCAAACTAACATTCCAGTGTTGGCTGTAGCTTGGCAAGCGATCATGTGGACGCGTTCCCAAATAGTGAACGTTAGGCAGGCGTGGTAGTGGATTATGATTCAGTTCAATGGGGCCGATGAAGACAAACTCCCAGTCTGGGTTATCCGCGCAGATTTGATGAATTAAAGGATAGTCTAACCAGTTGGACAAACTCCCATAAAAACCCGCGGTCTTTTTGGCTCGACTGGGGAGATCGACTGCGCGTTGGCACGGCGTACTAAATAGCTGGGTATCCACGCCATGGGGAAGGTAGTGACTTTTTGAAGGTGGAAACTTGGTCAATAAAGCCGAACTGGCCGCAAAAATGAGGTCGGCTTGTTGTGCGAGTTTGTTTTCGTGTTGTTGCACGACATCGTGGTCGACGCCTGCAAGCGCTGAGAAATCATCGCCACAATAGTAGACCACCGCCGATTCACCTAAGTGGCCACAAAGGTCTGCAGTGGTTGGCAACGAGCTCCACAAAATTGGGCTGTTTAAATTCAATTGCCGAATGATAGGCCGGAGTTGTTGGCACGTCATCCATTTAGCCAATAAGCGCGCAAAACGAGAGCGGGGCGCTGGTATGGTCTTTATGTTGACCACAGTAATATTACTCGGTGGTAAATGGCTGGTGTGGTAACCCCCTTTCGCGCGGCCAAGCAATTTCAGCGCCGCACGCTGAATGTCATGACGGTTGAGCTTGGGTTGTCTAAGCCCGATGGAATTTACCCACAGCACTTTTCTCTGTTTTGCCAACCGAGTGACTAAGTGTTGAGTACTGGAAGGTAAACCGCCAAAGTCCTCCCCAAAAACAATCAAATCACGCATAGGCGTCTCCTTGATCTAGATGTTTTATCACGCGTGCAGGGTTGCCCGCCGCGACGACAAACGGTGGTAAACTTTTTGTCACTACACTTCCAGTGCCAACAATGGTTCCGCGGCCTATAGTGACATTGGGGCACACTGTCACATTGGTGCCGAGCCACACATCACGCTCTAACACGATGTGACCGACATCTGTATCACTATCGCCAAGCCCTCTAGCGCGTTGTTCGGCGTTAAACGCATGACCTGAGTAGCCAAACAGAAATGCCCCCCCGGCGATTCGAACGTTATCTTCAATGACGACTCTTGTACCAACGGCTATCGTGCTTTGCCAGCCAATATCGACGTTACTACCAACAATGAGTTGAGGATGATCAGACTGAGGTCGACCGCTGAACGTGGTATGACCGGAAATCCGGCAGTGATCACCGAGTGAAATTGTCAATGGACCAGAGACAAACGGGACCCCACCGAATAGGTACAAGCCACGACCACACCGTTGGGTCCGTCCTTTGAACGCCGGTGTGTAAATCAGTAAACGCCCAAGAGTACTTGTTATGGATGTGATCGATCTATACGCCATATAGATGAGCTTATTGACCAGTCGAGGGGTAGGAATGTCACAGGCACGAATGGCTTTTAATGCGAAAAACAACCTGCGATAAGCGGGGTTATCGTGGTGCTGCAGCCACACTTTTAACTGATTGAGCTGTTGAGCGTTCATAGGCGCATTCCAAAAATGAATTGTATCCTTTGCGTATCATGGAATGTGCCAAAACATAAAATTATAAAATTCAGATAGTTAAGATTACTCTGTGGCGGTTTTCTCAATATGAGAATAGTTTTGACTAATGCGAGAAATGGCAATACAAAGCGCAGCAAGAATGTAAATTGGCCAGGTAAAACCTTGCGTAAGAAAGGTTCCGGAAACGATGGTGCCAATAATGCCCGCATACACCGCCAAACAGGTAGCGTAAAGGTAAGGAGAGACGTGGTGAGATAGAGCAGCAAGTCGGGTTAGGCTTGTGCGACTGGTTTTAACCAGAGAGACAATAATGGCAACGAAAACCAATAGCCCTAGAAAGCCCGTTTCGGCGAGCACACCAAACCAAGTGCTGTGAACTGCATGATTCAAGCCATCCCAATGTGGGCTATAAAAAAAGTAATTCGCATAAAAATTGTTGAGCCCTACACCAGTCAATGGGTTGTCCAAGGCCATTTTGAAGGCGGCTTCCCATGCGTAAAGACGCCCCATCGCCGACGCGTCAATTCCTTCTTCTGCGTCCCCGCCGGATTGACGATCCGAAATGCCTGCGACGGCAAATAACAGCGCTGCGCCTACTAGGCCAATCATAATCAGTAGCGACTTGGAGCGAATCAAACGCAAGCCAAAAATACCAAACACAGCCACTGAGCCAAGCAGACCGCCACGACTTTGAGTTGCGATGACTGCCGACATTGCCAACACTAGACCGACCACTCCAAGCACTCGAGAGAAACCAATTTTCTTGGTAGTGGCAAAGCTGATCGCAAAAGCGAGTGGGAACATCAGCACCAACGAAAGGTCATTTGGGTCACCGAGCACAGAACCCAGATTTCGTCCAATCGTCACGCGAGTGCCTTCCACCAATCCAATCCCTGCGGCTGAATTGTACAGAGCGACAATTGCAATCAGTGAGCCGGCAAGAATGATCAAAGTGGCGATACGTTTTACTGCGTCTTGGCTGTCCACTAACCAGGCAATGGCAAGCGTCATGACAATAATCTTCCAATAGATATTCTTAAAATAGGTAATTGCTAGGCCTGGATTAGAAGAGAGCACAGAACCGATCACGACCAAGATCCAAAACAGCGCCAGCCAAGTCAGACTCGGATGCCAAAAAGGAGTCAACTGACGGCTAATAAGCACATGCCATAATAGCGCCGACAATGCCCCTAAGGAGAGCAATAATGGAATTTTTAGTGAGTAAAGAGCGGGAATGGCTTCATGAATACGGAAGAACGAAAACAAAACGAATAAGCTCACCAGCCAAAAGGTTTGGTTGAGAACAAATAGTGCACCAAGTGGGGCGAAGCAGAGCACAACGACTAAGGCTGGATGTGGCATCAGATACCATAAAGCCGCAATGGAAAACGACAATAGGCCCATCCACATCGTCGTTTTATTGTGCGTGCGGGTCATCATGATGCTTTACCCAATGAGCCTTGTAACTCTAAAAGCAATGTGCGTACGCGTTTTACGTCGATAAGTCGACTGCGCGCCGCAAAGCCAAGCAGTACCGCTAGTTCAAGGCCAAGCATCAACAATGACCACTGTGGGTGAAACGAGTATTGGCTGGTGATAATGAACAAACAGGTCATGAGCAGTAACCCCGCGATCTGAACGACGGGATAGTTGAGCGGTCTGAGCGCTTGACTTTGCACAAAAACCAATACCAACCGGCAAAGCTGGCCTGTCATCAGCGCCAATAAAATCGCATAGGTGCCGAAGTTTCTGACGGCAAAACAAACGCCAAAAGCTAAAACAGTGGAGACAAGATTGATCACAAGCAGTTGACTGGTTTTACGCTGATATAGCAAGCCAAAATTGCAAAGCTCGACCATCTCTTTAAACACCATCATCATTATAGTGATGCCAATAAACGGGATAGCGGCCAGATAGACTGGCGGCATCATCCAATGGATGAATAACTGGCTCAACCAACAAATTGCGACCGCTAAAGTACACAGTAACACAGCGCCCTGGGTGGTGGTGGTGGCCACGTAATCACCGCCACGCCGTTGCATCGCTTCAAATCGTTTTGGCATCCACCACATGTGAAAAGGTTGCAGAGCAATACCCACCGCGAGCGCGAACTTGGCCGCAATCGCATAGAGCCCGAGAGTGGACAGATCCGTTATCCCTGCGATGATCCAGCGTTCGGCTCCGCTTAATCCGAATGCGACGACTGCAGATAACATGAGCGGAGCCGAGTAGCTGAGGTAGTGTTGACACTGGTTTAAACTAGGCAGACGAAAGCCAAAGCTTAGGTAATAGTGGAGAAAAAGAAACTGACCAAAGCTTGCGGCTACATTCACAGCAAAAATAGTCGTTACATCGGGGCGGGTCATTAGCACTAGTAGCAGTAAGGTAAGCTGGGCCCCCACGGTTGCCATGCAGAGTTTGAAAAAGAGCGTAGCTTGATTATGAAGTCTTAACCAAGCCAGTCCGATGGCGAGAGGGGCTTCGAAACAGAGTACCAGCGCCATGAGCAGCACCTGGTTGTCTGTAATTAGTAATGAATTTGGGGCAACTAATTGATAAATGGTCAATATCCCTGCACTCAATACTATTGAAAGTGAGAGCGAAGCGCTATACAGCTTAGCGGCGTGTTTTTTTCGTCTGTATCCGCAGTCTATTGTGCCAATAAAACGATAGAGGTTCTCGTGCATTGCCAGGCCAACGACGAGACTTAAAAAAACCGTTGTGACGCCAAGTAGTTCGAGCTGGCCAATCTGCTTGGGATTGAGGAAGTGGGTCATGACTGGCAAGGTGATTAGAGAGATACCTTTAACCAGCACTAAACTTACTGCATAGAGACTGATGTGTTTAAGTTGAGTGATGCCCATGTTCGCTCCTTTTACTCATGTACACGCTGGGTGACGAGTGTTGGCGTCGCCCCCACTGTACTAGCAATGGAGGCATAGCAAACCTCGGCGCGATATTGACTAGCTATCTGCGCAGCGTTGCGTTGGCAACGCTGCATTACGCTACTGTCATTGGTGGCAAGTAGCAGAGCGTGGGCCAAACTTTCAGCATCGTTAGGTTGGTACTTAATGCAGTTTTGAGTGTGCGTGAGGTGTTGATCCCAATAGGCCCCATCTTGCGGAAGGACGACACACATGCCAGCCGCGAGCGCTTCTAAAATGGAAAGACCGAAAGGTTCGCTTTGGCTGGTCGAGACAAAGATACTGGCTTCGCTGCGCAGTTGATCTAAGTTATCAGGGTCTTCCCACCATTGGATATTGCTGCGTTCAACCGGCGCAAGACTCATAGGTAAGCACGTTTGCTGCGGGCGAATATAACAGACAGTGACAGGCAAAGGTTGGTAATGATGGCAAATCGCTTCGGCATCGAGTAAAAGGTCTAACCCTTTCCATTTGAGTAACGAAGCGGCCCAAAAGCAAATTGGCATTGAGGTTTGGCTAGGCGTTGGCCAGCGTTCAGCGGGAATACCATTGACGAACGTTTGATAGTGCGACGCCGAAAGATAGCTTTCCGCGAGTGGTTCTGTGTTATCGATTGCAGTTATCGAAGAGTAATAGCATTGGATCGCTTGGCTGATACTTGCCCGCGCAGTATTGAGGTAAAAGACATGATTGGCGAGGGTTAAGCTGTAACCAATTGAGCGAGACAAGCCAACACTGCCGTGAACGAACTGCACGACAGGCGTGCCAACAAGCTTGTGTACAAGATACAGCGCCATATCCATTCCTGGCCCCGATGCGCCAATAAGCTGCCGAACATTGTTCAGCAACATCACTTTAAGTATGCATAGGGCAAAATAGCATTGGTTTAACCAGTACCCTACGCCATGATGGCGATGAATGAGCCACTTAACGGGTCTTATAACCTGGCATTTGACGTTATGCTGCTGATAAAAAGACGTTTGTTGCCAGAACTCTATATCGACGGTGAGCACTAAGTAATGATTGTTGTTTGCATCTGTGCAGTTAAGTGCATCACTAGTCGCCACTTTAGAACCGCCTTTAAAGGGGATCGGATCAAAGAGCAGTGTGATTGGTTGTTTAGCCATGCTCAGCTCCCATTGACATGCGACGAGTAAGGTATGTTCTGATTGGTGATAAGGTAGTCACTATAGAGCGAGACTTGGATGGGCTCGCGAGTAACGTTTGATAAACGGCTTCGATACGATCACAGCTAATAGAGAGGTCGTGTTGAGTCTTAATGTGCTGATACGCGTTCGCCGCATATTTCTCACCCAAAGCTCGGTTGTTAATCAGTATCCGCATCGCTTTAGCTAGCGGGTTTACGCCTTTGTTGGGATAGAGAATTCCAGTTTCACCGTGCTGGATAAACTCTGGAATGCCGCCTTCAAACGGCGCGATAATCGGCACTTTGGCGAGTGCCGCTTCAGCAATCACCAGACCAAAGGCTTCACTGCGTGCGGCGCTGATAAAACCATCACACCCTTTAAGCCAGCCAATCACCTGACGTTGTTCACCCGTGAAATAAATGCGGTCAGCGAGATGAAGATACTCCGCTTGGCGCTCGAGTGTGTTACGAAGTGGACCGTCGCCAATGACAACTAAGCTCACGTTGCGGTATTCAAATGCGATGTGTCGCATCGCGGTGAGAATCCTATCGACCCCTTTACGGTGAATGAGCGAACCAACAGTGGCGAATACAAAGTCCTCGCTCGGGATGCCCAAATGTGCTTTCACGTCGATTTTAGGTTGTGCCTCTAGGGCCTGGGTATCGATGCCATTGTGAATCACCGACATCTTGTTCGCTGGAAAGCCATCTTCTAACATCGGTTTGGCGACGTGGTGGCTAACCGCAATAACATGGGGGGATAAATGCATCCCGAGAGTTAATCGGTCGCGTGCAGGGTAAGGACAATGCAGCTGGGTTACTGAGGGGACGCCGCATATTTTGGCGGCAGCGACCATCCATTGGCAAGGTGCTGCACTGTTAATGTGTACTAAATCGATGTTGTTTTGCTCGATTAGCGCTCGGCCAGTCGCCATCAGGTGATACCAAGCTTTAATATTGAGTTTTGGCGCTTTCCAGCCTAGTAGTACTGGGAAGTCGTCGGTTTTATGGGCAACACCAATTTCGGCCAGAACCGAGGCTAACTCCCGATTGTTAGTCCACACCACGGGTTGATACTGATGGCGCGAGACATAGTGAATCAGGTCAAGTAAGCATTTTTCACTGCCACGGATCCAGTTATCTCCATAATGAACGAAAAGAATGCGTTTGGTCATGCGATGCCTCTCTAGCTGAGTCGAAGTTTTCTCATCTAATGGAAGCAACGCAAGCTCAGTGCCAACTTGTAATCTTGTTTAACTTATTGTTTTAATTGGATATAAATTCAATGGCGTTTATGTTGAGGACTATTTCTCAATTTGATAATCAGATTGAGAGTGATGAGAAAAGTACACATTGAGTAATTGGGGGAGGACAGATTGCGAGGAGTACTCGGTGGTGATTGTTGATTTTGCAATATGTTGAAGGGCTAACTGCTCGGCAGGAGGTAAAGCTAAGTAATGCTGCAGGTGTTGATTTAAATCCTCGAGACTTTCGCCGATAAACCCATTGACTTGGTGCTCTATTAAGTACGGGATGTTACCTACATTCAAGCTAACAACGGGAATACCGCGTGCCATGGCTTCAAGCGCTGTCAGGGGGAGGCCCTCGTAGCGTGAACAAATGACCAAAACTCGAATTTTTGGCCATACCGTCGCCATGTTCGCTTGATGTCCATGAAAACGCACGTTGTGCGCTTGTTGTTTAGAAAGTGTTTCCTGCATAGGGCCCGCTCCATAAACATCGAACTCTAGTGATGGGTTAAGTCGAGCGAGCTGCATAAATCGATCGGGGGCTTTTTCAGGGCTGAGCCTGCCAACAAAAGCGATCTGCGTGCCTTGCACAATCTTGTCATCAGGAACGGCGACAAAGTTATTTAAAAGCAAGGTTTCAGATGGGATTTTGGCCGCGATTTGGTTGCTGACGACAATCGCACGATCGGAGAACCACGCACTATAGCGGTCAATTAAGTCATAGAGCCAAACTTTACCTTGCGGTGTTTCCCCTGCGTGATAGGTCGTCACTTGGCGTACACCGGTGATGAGCCGAACTAACTTACCCAATAAACTGGCTTTGTAACCGTGGCAATGAAGTACAGCAGGTTTGTTTTGCTTTATTCGGTGTATCAGTTCATAGAGATAGTGTCTGTGGTTGTCGAGATACTCGACTTTTATCTGCGCTTGCTGCAATTTATCGACTAGCAGGCTGGATGTTTGATAATGACGCAACAGTAATACTGTCACCGGGACGTTGAAGGCTTTAAGGCCCATGGCTAACTCGAGTAGGTGGGTCTCTATACCACCGAAAGTTAGGCTATCCACCAATAACCACACTGGTTTAGACGAGTTGCTGCTCATCTTCTGCTTCCCACGCTTGTTTTTTACGGTACACTGTTGAAGGACTGAGCTCGAGCAACACCGCAGCATTAAGCACATTACCTTCACAGTAGTCGATGGCTTGCTGAATAGCTTCGCGTTCAATCTGCCACATCGGCCTAATCGGTGTGGCTTGTGCACGTGGATCATTCGGAACTTGTGGTGCGTCGTCACTAACATTTGTCTCTGTGGACGGAGCATAGTCTGCGCTCGCTGTTACGCGCTCATGAGCAAGGTCGTGACTTTCGGTGAAAGGTTTTGTTCGTTTGTTGCTCGTCACTTGCTGAGGCAGGTGTTGTAACCTTAAATGGGTATCTTCATTGAGGACGACGATGTTACGAATGATATTTTGCAGTTGTCGCACGTTGCCTGGCCAGTTATAACGCTTTAGAGTCGACTCCGCATCACGATGGACCGCAGAGAATGTTTTACCATCTTCTTTTGCGTACACTTTAAGGAAGTGATTCGCTAAGGTAATGATGTCGTTACCACGGTCTCGAAGAGGGGGCATGTCAATCGGAACGACATGAACGCGATAGTAGAGATCTTCTCGAAAGCGGCCCGCTTCCACTTCGACTAAAGGATCGCGGTTGGTCGCGCAGATGATCCTAACGTCGACCTTAACCTCTTTGTTTGCGCCTAAAGGAGTGAAAGTGCCCGTTTGGAGAAAGCGTAGTAGCTTTTTTTGCATCTCGAGTTTCATTTCGCACAGCTCATCGAGAAAAAGTGTCCCACCAGAGGCCATCGATGCGGCGCCTTTGCGGTCAGCGGTGGCACCGGTAAACGCCCCTTTGACATGACCGAAAATCTCACTCTCCATCAAGTCTTTAGGGATCGCGCCACAGTTGATTGCAATAAAAGGTTTCTCACTGCGTTTGCTCTCTTGGTGAATGGCCTCTGCGCATACTTCTTTACCCGTGCCGCTTTCTCCGACGATGAATACGCTGGCAGAGGTAGGAGCCACGGCGTCAATGATCTTATAAACGCCTTGCATCGGAAGACTCGATCCGATAAAGCCATGAAAGCGATTACGATCAAATTTCGATTCGATATTCTCGACTAAGTTTTCTAGCTTCACTTGCTGCAAGTGAAGCGCGATGGATGTTTTTAACCGATCGGCATTGATGGGTTTTTCTAGAAAATCTTTGGCGCCTTTTTGCACCAAGTTCACCGCAAGATCGACAGAACCATGCGCAGTAGCGATCACCACCGAGGTCGGAATTTGATTTTCGTTGATCCAATCCAAGATTTGTTCGCCGTCCATATCGGGTAGCTTTAAGTCAAGGATCACCAGTTGAGGGATGTTGCGCTCAATAAAAGCGATCGCTTCACGGCCGGTTTCTACGTGAAACAGATCGTAAGGTTCATCTTTCACATACTGCTTATAGAGAATTGCCAGTGAAGTTGAATCTTCGATCAATAATACTTTTGCTTTCATAACCAACGTCCTCTGTCTTAGCCTTTATTGTTGTGACGGCTCGCTAAATCCTTGTTGCTTGCGTAATGCCAGCGCTTGCAATGATTGGATTGCAGTATGTTCGAGTTGCTGCTTTAACTGATACGCTTGCGATGCACTTCCTTCTAAGCAAAGGTGTTCCATCTGCCGAGCCAGTCGCGATAAAGCACGATTGCCTAAAGCCAATGAAGAGCTACCCAAAGTGTGCGCTTCAAACTCAAGTGTTTCTTTGTCTTGCGTGTCTATCGCTTGGTAAATTTTATCAAGCCGCTGCTGTGATTCTTGCAAGTAGTGATCGATGAGCATGGGTATGATGTCCGCACTGGTGTCTTCGATCATCTGTTGAAGGACTGCCTCATCGACAAGGTCCAACATGGCATCGTCTGTCGATTGTTCATCTATTTCCTCATTATAAGGGATAGGTTGCTTATTGGATGTCACCATTTGGTCGAACCCTAGTTGTGCTGTAGTTGAGTGCTTATTTAAGAATAGATTAATTTTTTCAACCAGTTGTGAAAGCCTTAAGGGTTTGGATAAGTAATCATTCATACCTGCAGCAAGAAACTTCTCTTTATCACCGGCAAGAGAGTGCGCCGTGAGCGCAACGATAGGGAGGTTGGCGGTGTTTGAGTCAGCGAGCGCACGAATCGCAGCCGTGGCTTTCATTCCGTCCATTTTAGGCATGGAGATGTCCATAAAAATTAGGTCATATTGGTAGTTTTTAACCATTTCGAGCACTTCAATCCCATTTTGCGCAATGTCGATATCTAACCCCAGACGTTTGAACATTTCTCTAATCACGAGTTGGTTCGCGCGGTTATCTTCAGCCACTAAAATTCTTGCACTAGGAAACAGTAAAGGTCGTGCGTCTTCAGTGACCGACAGTGTTGCTAGCTCGTCGCAGAGAGGAAGACAGATATGAAAAGAGAAGGTGCTACCTGCGTTTGGTTTACTCTCTACACTAATATCGCCATCCATTAAATGACAGAGCCTGCGACAAATGGCCAATCCCAATCCAGAGCCTTCTTTGCTGCGCGAATAGGTTTGGTCGACCATAGTGAACTCGTCAAACAGATACTCGAGAGCATGTCTATCGATACCGATACCCGTGTCTCGAATTTCACATTGAAGTCGAACTTTGTTGTGGTTCAGTCGGCGACTGGCAATTTTAATGGTGACGCTACCCTCATGGGTAAATTTGAAGGCATTCCCCAGTAAGTTGAGCAGGATCTGCTTAACTCGATTTTGGTCTCCGCGAACGGTATCTGGTACATCGCCATCGAAGTAACAGTGCAGAACAAGATGTTGACTCACCGCGGCTGGTGAGAATGAATCGACCACACTTTCGACGCAGTGGCGAAAGTCAAACGGCTTGTCTTCGAGGATAAGAGTATTGGACTCCATACGAGTAAAATCGAGGATGTCGTTGATAACCGATAGCAAAAAATGACCCGACTCGGTCGCCGTTGAGACTAACTTACGCTGTTCCGCACTCAGTTCGGTTTCTTCAAGAATATTAAGAATACCCAGCACCCCATTCATTGGAGTGCGTATCTCGTGTGACATCGACGCGAGAAAGCGACTTTTCGAGTCGTTAGCTTGTTCTGCGCCTTGTCGGGCTTGCATCAAAAGGTGGTAATCTTTCTCGAGTTTGGCGGACATTTCATCGAAGGCTTGGGAGACTTGGCCAAGCTCATCTTTGCTGTGCTGTTTCAATTGAAATCCCGGCCCTTGTTCGCCCAGTGTTTTTACGGCGCTAGTGAGCTGAGTCAGGCGGCGGGTTAAGTAGGTTCCGAGCAAAAATGAAACCAGCGCGACTAACATAACCTCAATGATTGCAATACCGATGATCGCTTGTTGGGCTTCATCCAACATATTGTTGATCTGTGCAGTCTCAAACCCCATCTCGATGCGAGCAAAATATTGGTCGTTGCTGATGACCTCAGTGCTTAAGTCGTAAATGCCATCGTCAACGAAACTCAAGCTATCGTCAGCCGCGAACGGCCTTCTTAATAACCCTTCTTCCCCCGCCATTGCCATTGCTTTGCCGTTTCGTATTACCCTGACATAGGCAACATCTTCGAGCGTGATAAACTCGTTGACTAAGTCTTCGAGCGTCGCGATATCGGTCGATAGCACCGCATCTTTGGCAGCATGGACAAACATGACAGCGCTAGACTGGACCCGTTGAAGCAGTTGTTTCTCGTTAGACTCTGACATAAACCGCATCGCGCTGAAAACCAACACGATAAGAACACAGATTTCAATGAGCGCAATGCCTAATATAGTTTTTGAGCGAAGCGTCATGGCGTTCTCCTACGGGGCAAGTACGCGTATATCGAGTTGACGAACATCGTCCCAATCTCCATCAAGGGCTGATTGAAAGCCTTTGATTTTAAGCGGGTTCAGTAACGCTTGCCCTTGTGGGCTACTATCGAGCCCTGTTAGCGCATTTCTGAGTAGATCGACCTGCTTTTGATTAAGTCTAGGATGCGACGCAATGGCATGTGGGGTATAGCTTTGCGTGGTATGCAGTATCTTGAGTTGGGATTTGACCTCTTCAGTGAGTGCGGTAAAAGTACGCAGGACACCGCCACCCGCCGGATAAAACCCTTTAGCCACTGATAGGTAGACAGAATCATGTGAGGAGACGTAGTCGGATTGAACTCTCACGCCCGCGTTTTTTAAGTCTGCCTGAGTCAAAATCGTAGCGGCAAAAGCGGCGGGAGAGGGAAAAGCGAGAGTTTGATTATTGAGTGTTTGAATAGAGTCGGATGGATTCGAGCGCTGTGTCACTATGATGCCTTTAATTGTTTTGTCACGCGCTTTGGCAATGGCTCGATAACCAGGAGCTTGACTATATACAGTGTAGTGAT
The DNA here is from genome assembly GCF_013369335.1 of Vibrio sp. JPW-9-11-11. GTDB lineage: Bacteria > Pseudomonadota > Gammaproteobacteria > Enterobacterales > Vibrionaceae > Vibrio. Next base: position 308,646 of record NZ_SZQJ01000005.1, on the reverse strand, counting down.
AGGGATTCATGTAAGCGATGTCGTAGGTGCCTCTTGCAAGGCGCTGCTCAAACGTGGGGATGTCAGCGGCAGTCTGAAATTCTATCTCAAGCCCAGTGACTTCGCTCAGATGTGCCATTATGGGCACCCACTGCTGCGCTAAACGACTGGCTGATTGCTGGGGTACAACCCCAAACACCAACGATTGAGCGGAAACGGGAAGACCCCAAATGAGAGCGAGTAAGCCAATGAGAATCAGTTTCATAGCAGCACCTATGCAGATTGAACGAGGAACTCGTTAGTGAGTATTTTGTTTGCCCACTTTTCTCGCCAAGCTTTGGGAATAAAGCGCAACCGGTTAAGCTCGCGAACCATCTCTTCGGCGAGTGTGGCTTGCTGCTGTAAGTTGAGTACTGAACCTAACAGTGAGATACGCTCGCTACTGAGCATCTGTACCGCTTTCTCAAGCTGTCCACGGGAAGTTTTGCCGCCCATCACCACCAGCGCGGTGTGATCGCAAGCACTGGCAACGACTTGAGCTGGAATGTTACTGCGATTGACTTGCAGTAATGGCGAGGTGTCACAGATCACGCGGTCGAATTGAGTTAACCATTCCTCGATGATTTGGTTTAATTGGCCCGGATCTTTGTAGGCGAGCAGCGCTGGCTGGTTGTTAGGCACAGTAAGCCCGGTGAAGAGCTGGTGGGTGACCGCGTGCTCAATCAATCGTCCGACCTGTTGATCCGACGGTGAGCTGTTGGGAGCAATATCAATACATTCAAATGCAGGATGAAAGGTATTAAGGTCGACGACTAGCGTTTTGTGACCGGCCAAAAGATACCGTTCGGCGAGGGCAGAAACGATAGAAGTGACGCCGTCACCAGAATGGCACGCCGTAATACACAATGAGCGGCATTGCGCCATCTCTGCGGCGAGGTAGATTTGCTCAATTTCACTATGAGTCGCAGGAATCGTCATTACAGCGCTCCTATCAATACGATGGTCGTGGTGAGACGCAAGATATCTTCCAAGCCAACGCGTGCTTTTTCTAGAAAACTGTCGTTGCGGTCGGGTACATAGATAGTGTCGCCCGCGCGTAGAACAGGTAACTGATAGATATTGGCCGTTTTACTAAATGACACTAGGTCAAAGGTGCGAGCTTGTCCTTGGCAACAAGACATATTGACGATGGAAATCTTTTCCAGATAGGCGCGATCTGATGGACCGCCAGCTTCTGCTAATAGGTCAAGAACGGTCATGTTGTCGTCAAATACGTAGCGGCCAGGGCTGTTGACCGCTCCTAGTACTCGCACGGTCGACTCTTTCGAGCGATCAAGCCAGATCTTGTCTTTTTCAGGAATATAAATGGTATCGCCCATGGTCACTTTGGGAAGCAAGCTTTCGTCTCCGGTTTCAAAGTAGAGTGACAAGTTGAGTTTGCTCACTTTTGCGTAAGTTTTATCTCTATGGGTGACGCGAATATTGTGAATGTCGGCGTCTTTAGTCGGACCATCTGCGGCTGAAAGAATGTCTAAGAAGTGCATGTCTTGGGTAAAACGGTATCGTCCAGGCGCGTTGACTTGGCCAAATACATAGATAGAGGCATCTGAACTTTGACGTACCCATTGTGATTTATTGTCTGAAGGGTCTTGCGGTAAGTCATGCACACGGATGATCGCACCCGCACTGACCGGAGGAAGCTCTGAGCTTGGTGCGCCCGCGAGAATAAAAGTATCTAGGTTGAAGCTGTGGACCTGATTGCCCGCAGTGACAACCTCTATTTTGGAGGTGTCGGCTCTTAGAGTAGGGCCGCCAACATGGGCAAGAAGATCCATCAGATCCATTTCATCCGACCATTCGACACGACCTGGACGGACGACTTCACCTATGATGCTAACCGCACGGTCTGGTGCGATCTTCAACCAAGATTTCTCGTTCATATCGGTTTTTTCGGGCACAAAAATCGCGTCGCCTGCGCTAATCGCGGGCAGACCGTTGCGAGTTAAACCTTCCGTAAAGGCGGTCAGGTCAAATTTAACGATTTGCCCATTGGCTTTGATTATGCGTATTTGACGCGACTCTGCGTAACGAGTCGGACCGCCAGCATTGGCGAGAATATCCATGAATGATGCGTTTTTCTTGCCTTCGTAAGCGCCAGGCTGAGCGACTTCACCCATGATATAAACAACGTTAGCCCCCGCTTTGATTTCGTCTTCTTGTTTGGGTACAAAAATGGTGGTTCCAGGCGTTAAATTGGGAAGCAGCGATACATCACCGCTGTCTAAGTAGGTTTTGAGGTTAAACAGTTCCGGTTTGTTATTGGCGATGATGCGAATTTGCTCGACAGATGCGTAACGAGTCACACCGCCCGCACGCATGATCACATCGACTAAATCACTACTTGGTTTAAAACTAAACGAACCGGGTGCATTCACTTCGCCAAACACTTTAATTGCCGTGCGGCCATCACCACTGTCGCCCGCATCGGCTAGCTTACTGGCGTCAAACTCTTGCTCGATATTGCCCACCAAAGGTGACGCCGGGATAAACACGGTATCGAGAGAACGTAGGGCTGGGAGTAAGCTTTCATCACCCGTGTCGAGGAACGCTTTGTAATTGAAAATAATTTTCTCTTTACCACGTTTGATGAATAAGTTGTTTAGCTGGGCACCGGACCGTAAACCACCCGCTGCATGAATTGCCATTTGGATGTCAGCACTTTTCGCCAGCGTGTATTCACCTGGCGCGCTAACATAGCCTTGTATTGAGACTAAAATCTGTTGTTCTGCAATATAAATGGAAGCAGATGAGAGGTCGCGATAAACGTTAGCGAGCGACTCTTTCACTGCTTTCTCGAGTTGTGGCTCACTGTAACCCGCTACATACAGTGCACCTACTTCAGGGAGAGTAATACGGCCACGCTTATCAACTTGAAACCCTTTGTTCAAGCTGGGCTCTCCGGGGAGGTTCACTTGAATTAAATCCCCAATCTGAACACGTTCTTCATTAGCCAGTGCGAGCGACGATGCTAATAGCAGGGCGATAAGTAAGTTAATCCATCTCATCATAGCCTCCTTGACCTTGAGATACGTGATCTTCCTGGCTGTCCAAAACTTCGATACTCACGCGCCGATTGGTTAATCGGGTGGCTTCGGTATCGCCCTCATAAAGGGGGAGGGTATCGCCAACTGATAAGGTTTGAATTCGACTGGGCGCGAGGCCGAAGATGGTTAAATAGCGCTTCACCTGCTTGGCACGCCCCATGGCCAAGTCCGCATTGTAGGGGGCGCTTCCTACAGAATCTGCATGGCCGGTTACCGCGAGTTTTAAACTTGGGTGATCGATAAGAATGTTGGCCGCGCGGGCTAGTTGTCCCATGTACTTAGGGTTGATTTCTACGGAGTTAAACGCGAATTGGTTATCGACATTGAGTATGCTGTAGAGCTGATCGACGACCGCGAGTCGCTGTTGAAATGCGGTTTCATTCACAGGAGGGGCGCATCTTGCCTGCGACGTAACGTAATCGAGTTGTAACTCTAACTCGTTCAGACGTTTACGTTGAATAACCAGGTCGTTGGCTGCATCGAGTAACAACCCTCCTTCTAACTCACGTGCGATTCGATTCTGTTTTTCTACCGCTTGAACGACAGCAGCTGGGAAACACCATTTTGCTCCTTCACGTATGAGGGCATCAAGGTGAAGCTTGGCCAGTTGCCAATCAAAACGCAGCCCGTGCTCAGGGCCAAGCGGTTCGTCAGGCATGACTGGCGTAAAAGTGGACTCAAGATACTGTTCAGCAAGCCCACCTTGGCCATGATCGGGATGGCTCATACATCCGATGATGGAGAGCACGAGCATTATCTGAATGAGAAAGGGTAGGGTCCATTTCATGCCAACTTCCTTTGTTCATATTATTGTTTTTAGTACCTTTGCGAGTTCACGGGTATCGCTTGGTTAATGCGTAGTAGGTTGATGATTTCCAAAGGTTGCCCAGATGCATTCTCGATACGCATTGTACGTTGACGTTCAACCAGTCGCTTATACAAGTAAACAATAGCGCCTACACCAGAAGAATCGAGGAATTGCACTTGGCTAAAATCAATTTCGATATCTTGCGCAGTCTCATGAGCAATCAAGTCGTCAATATGTGGTTGGGCAAATCGGCTACCATCTGCATCCAAGTTACCTTTGATAAATAGAGTGATGTTGTTGGCGTTGGCTTGTTGTTTACGTAGTTCCATGACGGCTTCTCCTGTTAGGTTTGTTACATGAACAGCAGAGAGTGTGCCAAGTTTAATTGGTAATATATTCAGTATGTTAAGATTAAATTTGTCTATATTCTCATATTGAGAAAACCGCTTTCTCAATATGAGAGGCAGTCTTGGGAGAGAGCGGTGTTTACGGCAAACCCGCCTTTGGCTGCAACTGCGATGTTGTAAAACACGTATTCAGTTCGATTCGTTTCGTTTTCATTGCACGACCAAATCGTCACGCGCTATGAACTGTGAATTAATACCTATATCTATCGATAACAGGAACGACAATATGCAGATGCGCCTTTCCTACCTTGCCGTTGCCATGATGACACTACCGGTTAAAGCCGTTGAACGAGATATCGATCAGCCGCCAGTGTTTGCCCATATCACTCTCGCTAAAAATTACTCATCAGACATCAACCTCGGTCATTATTGGGTAAGTGAAAAGCTAGATGGTATTCGAGCGATATGGGATGGAAATAAACTCACGACACGTGGAGGAAAAGAAATTATCGCCCCTGATTGGTTTGTAGCTCCGTTGCCAGATTTTGCGCTAGAGGGGGAACTGTGGGCTGGGAGAGGAGAGTTTACCTTGGTTCAGACCACAGTACTCGATCAGAAGCCCAGTGACTCAGCATGGAGAAAGATTCGTTTAGTGGTGTTTGATTTGCCCAATAATTCAGGGAGTTATGCGCAAAGGTATACTCAGATAAAAGCGTATGTTGAGCGGACCTCACATTTGCACATTGATTACTTGCCTCAGAACCCGGTAGTTTCTGAGCCTGAGTTAATGCAGCAGTTAGCGCAGGTAACAGAGCAAGGGGGAGAGGGGCTGATGCTGCGTGATATGTCGAGTCACTATCATTCGGGTCGTCATGATAGCTTGTTAAAGCTCAAACAGTACCAAGACGCTGAGGCAACAGTAATCGGTTATAAAACGGGCAGTGGTAAGTACAAAAACCAAGTAGGATCACTGTTGGTCAAGTTACCGAGTGGGCTTGAGTTTTACATCGGTAGCGGGTTATCTGACGCGCTAAGACAATCTCCACCTCCATTGGGAACTCAGATCCAGTTTAGATACAACGGGTTAACGGATAATAATGTCCCACGCTTTGCTCGTTATATTCGTCAACGAGAGCACAACACTGATTAGATAATAGCAATAAGGCCAGATAACTGGCCTTATTGCTATTTGTTATTTGGTGGCGAGCAAGAGTTGCTGTTCGTCGCTTTGTTTGTGCAACCACTTTAAGCGCAAACCAAGTAATCCTGCAGCGGATGATAAACCGATAATAAAGCCAAACCAAAAGCCATGCGCGCCCATTGGCGCAACAATCCAATCGGTCATGGCCAATATGTAGCCCATAGGTAAACCTAGGATCCAATAGGCAATAAAGGTGCGGTTGAAGATGGCTGCCATATCTTTATATCCTCGTAACGCGCCCGCCGCCACCACTTGAATGGCGTCGGTCACTTGATAAACCGCGGCCAATACCAAAAGTTGCATCGCGAGGTCGATAACCGCTCGGTTGTCGGTGTAAAGCAGTGAGACTTGCTCACGAAAGAGTAGGGTGAGCATTGCCGTAACCAGTGACAGAGTGATGGCGACGATGAGCCCTACCCGAGAAGCAACCGTTGCACCATGAACGCTCTCTTGACCCAGTTTGTGGCCCACTCGAATACTGGTAGCGGCACCAATACTCATAGGTAGCATGAAAATCAATGACGAGAAGTTAATCGCGACTTGATGCGCTGCCACGACTAAAGGGCCTAGCGGTGCGACTAAAAGTGCCACCACCGCAAACAGAGTCACTTCAAAAAACAGTGCGGCCGCGACCGGAAAACCGAGTTTGAACAGTTTGATTTGCGCTTTAAAATCCGGTGCGTGGAACTGCTCAAACAGGTTGACTTTAGCGAGCCTTTGCGAAGTCACGACATAGAAAAACAGCAGTCCAAACATAATCCAATAGACAATCGCTGTGGCGACACCACAGCCCACACCACCGAGCGCTGGCGCGCCGAGCTTACCGTAGACAAACATCCAGTTGAGCGGGATGTTGAGCACTAAGCCAATAAACCCAATGATCATGGCGGGTTTGGTCAATGACATACCATCGGTCAAACTGCGTAATGCTTGGAAAAGCAAAAAAGCGGGAACCGCAAACATGACCGCATTCATGTAGCCAATGGTCTTATCTGCCATCAGAGCTTCGACATCCATGACGTTGAGGATGTTTTCAGTCTGCATCAGAACTAAACAGGTTGGCACCGAGAGCAACAGCGCCATGGTAATACCTTGTTGAATTTCAAACGGCACTTTATGTTGACGACCAGCTCCGTTCAGTTGAGCCACGACGGGAACTAAGGCCATCAGTAGCCCGATACCAAATAGTATCGTGGGTAGCCAAATACTTGAGGCAATAGAGACCGCAGCCATGTCGGTTGCACTCACGCCTCCTGCCATCACGGTATCAACAAACCCCATTCCTGTTTGTGCCACGGATGCGATCAATACTGGCGTCGCAAGTTTGATCAATTGGGTGGCTTCATTCTTATAATGTTGCAAGTAGGTAACTCCGATATGACGACTAGAAACAAGCAGCGTTTCCATACTCCGAGCACTGAGTACGCTGAGAAAAACGTTGTGTCGGATAATAAAGAAATGTCACACTAAACACCATGAAAAACTCACAGGAAGCAGCGAATGTTTACCGGTATTGTTCAAGGAATGGCACAAGTTGTTGCTATTGAAAAAAAAGAAAAGTTTCAAACGCATACGTTAAAACTCGATGGCGAAATGAAACAAGGGCTCACGATTGGTGCTTCGGTTGCACACAATGGGTGCTGTTTAACGGTTACCCGTATCGAAGACAATCTGGTCGACTTTGATTTAATGCAAGCAACGCTCGAGCTCACTAACCTTGGGCAATTGGTCGTCGGCGATAGTGTTAACATCGAAAGGGCGGCTAAATTTGGCGATGAAATTGGTGGCCACTCAATGTCAGGTCACATTGCAGTCATTGCTGAAGTCACTAAGGTGGTTGATTCTCCGAACAATCGAACTATCTGGTTCGAATTACCATCGGAGATGATGAAGTATGTGCTGGCTAAAGGCTATATCGGGCTAGACGGTTGCTCGCTCACCATAGGAGACGTGAGCGGCAATCAGTTTTGTGTTCACTTGATCCCAGAGACGCTGAATCGAACCTTGTTTGGCAGCCGAGCCGCTGGAGATAAGGTAAACGTAGAAATCGACCCTCAAACGCAGGCGATCGTTGATACTGTTGAGCGCGTGTTAGCGCAGCGCGCTCAATAGGAATCTCGCCAATGCAGACTAAAAGATTTGCTCGTCGTCTGCGTCAACAAAGAGCTCTATCGTGTCTCGCTGTTCATCTACGTTCATACTTAGGTGAATAGCGTTGCAACAGGCTGGGCAGTCATCATAGAAATTTTGACTGCCATTCGACGCATCAAGAGTAATGCCAATTGAGTGACCGCAGTGCGGACAAGCAACCATCTTTTCTGTGTAATTCTTCATAATTCTGTCCTTTACATCTTCAACAAACAGTAGGCGATACCAGTAGCCTTGCTTTTAAGCTCGCTTCACTTTAATACTAAGTGGAGAAGTTAGTGTTAGGTATGAATTAAGTATAAAACATGATTTAGGTAAGGAATTTCATCCGTGACAAAGGGAGAAATCACCTTTCTCGATAAATTGAGTTGACACGGACTATGTAAGATAATGTAACTCGTTGTTACATATGAATAATTTTTCACTAGAATGACAGAATTCGCTTGATCATTTTATCGGCTTGATCCAAGTAATGACCGCCAAATTGATTGTAGTGATTGAGTAGATGGTAAAGGTTGTAGATATCTTTACGTTCACTGTAGGAGAACTCCAACGGCATGACGCTTTCGTAACCTTGGTAAAACTCCGGCTGAAAACCTTCGAACAGTTCGGTCATGGCGATATCACACTCTCTATCGCCCCAATAACAAGCGGGATCGTAACAAATTGGTCCTACAACGGAGTTGGCGACATTGCCGTGCCATAGATCACCGTGTAACAACGAGGGTTTGGGTTGGTGGGTTGCGAGGCGCTGATGAACAAGTTGGGTAAACTCATCGATGTCGACAAGATGGATGCCTTTTTCACGCATGAGTTGTAGTTGCCAGCCGATGCGTTGCTCTGCAAAAAAGCGGGACCACTTTTTATCCCATTTGTTGGGCTGAAGGGTGGCGCCAATGTAGTTGTCTTGGTCAAAACCGTACTCTTTTTGCTCCCCCCACATGTGTAAGCGGGCGAGTTGTTGACCAAACGCATAACTGTTTTTGTTGTCATCCAGTGGTTTGGTGGGCAGATAATTGAGGATGATAAAGGAGTGACTTTTGGATGTGCCCGTCAAAATCAGTTCTGGTACAAAGACCGTATTGCTCTCGCGTAGAATACGGATATTTTCAGCTTCGATTTCAAACTTATTAATAAAAGAACGGTTGTTCACTTTAACGAAATAACGTTGTTGACCATCCGAGATCATATAGCACTCACTGATGTCCCCACCGTCGACTTTCTCTTTTTCGTTGATTTGGAAAGAGAACAATAAAGTGTCTGAAAGCTGCTTTGCAATGGCTTGCCACATAATTCATTCCATCATCCGAGTCAGTTAATCACAGTGTAGATGATCGTTTGTGGAGATACTGGTTCTTACTGCAAAAAATTCAATCGTTTAACTTAAATACGAGGTTACACTTTTAAAGTGTGACTTAGGTCTCTGGATAGCATCTTATTCACCTGATGCGACCATCAACTTGATATTTTTGAGAAGCTTTCAAACTTTTCCCTCTAACTTGTGTTAGGTTTTGTAAGTAGGCCTTGATTTAAAATGTCGTTTTGATCAGCAACGCTATTGAGTTAGGTTGTGTAAACTCCTTGATATGTCTTAGTATTAAAGGTGTAAATCGACGGCACGTACCAAATGGAGAAAAACTGTGGTTGTTGAAACCGATGGTTATCTAGCTCTTATTGAGCACTTAGCTTTCAACCTAGATGTATTCGCTTCGGAAGAGGGCGAGATAGGAACAGAGAGCGTCGAAGACGTCGTGACTGATATGGTTGCGAGCAATATCATGGCTATTTTTGAGCAAAACCCAGAGCTTCACTCAAGTGTACGTTTTCAGTTACTCAAAGAGGCCGACTCCGTCGTAGAAGATCTAGGAGAAGTCTTGGCTGGTGTTTGGGGCAAACCCGCCACCAACGAGCAAATTCGCTTTTTAGACGAATACATTGCATTAGTGAAAAACCTTTTTGATACCGCGGTCGCTAAATACGACTAATCCGCTGTAATTAGATTTCAGGCGAGGATCGAACTCGCCTTACATGCCAATACTTAGAAGCCCAGTATGGGTTATCCAACCGCGAAATAATCACTCCTTTTGACGTTGATGCATGCATAAATTGTTTATTGCCCAGATAAACGCCTACGTGTCTCACTTTCGGTGCGGTTTTAAAGAATACTAAATCGCCCACGTTGGCTTGCTGGTAGCTTATTTCGTCGCCGACTTTAACTTGATCTTTGGTGGTGCGCGGTAACCGATACCCCAGGGCTTGCTGATAGGTGACTTGAACAAACGCAGAGCAATCGACGCCGTTGATGGATGTTCCGCCAAGTCGATAGGGAGCCCCCTGCCATACTGCGTAAACCTGCATTAATGAATGCTTAAGTTGTTGTTGTTCCATAGAAAGTGGCGATGAGGCAGGTTGGTTGAACTCTGAGTGGCGTGGCGTGCTACAGCCAAATAATAGAGCGGTTAGTATGCCAACTTTGAAGTAACTCGCACAAGGTCGTTGTAGACTCATAAATCCCCTCCGTGAAATCTAACCGTAACAAACCCGCCATATTATGCCAGCAATCAATACCAAGCAGCAGGACACTTTCTCCGCATGGATACGCTGAACAAAGGCAAATTTAAACTCTCATTGATTCAAACCATCAGCACGGTGTTTATCACCTTTATTTTACTGGTTATTGTTCTCTCCGCGACCAGTATTAAAGGGCTCGACCGAATAGGTCAACAGTTTTCCGACTTATCACAGCGAGCACTTCCTCTCGCAATGACCAATGCCAAACTCACCCAATCGATTCTTGATCAGGTCAAACAACTTAGCTATGCCACTCAGACACGCGATACGCAAGCACTTAATGATATCTCTGCGCGTATCGATGTGCTGGTCTCTGATACAAACCAGTTTTCTCAGCAAGTCCTCAATATTGCCAGTGATTATCAACAAGGGATCAGCCCAGAGCAAACTCAGTCGATGGCCGAGTTGATTTCCCAACTGAATACACTCAGTTCCGAGGTTATTGCGACACAACGTAACTTGTTAGCTCGTCAAGAGCGCATCAATCAAGAACTTGATGCCTTTCGCTACGGCTTGGGCTCTGTGGGGCCTGAGATGAGTCGGATAAGCTCGTTTCTCAGTGGAGATAATCCCGAGTCAGTTGACGCCGCCAATCGCTTCATTGCCAATGTTAGTTCCATGGAAAGTGCCTTTGTTGAATTGATGATGCTCGAGGACTTAGATAAGGCACAGCAAGAGTACCGTAAAATGAAAAGTCGCTTGGCAGGGGTAAGCCTGGCTTATGATGATTTCAAAGAGTGGCATCCCGATGTGGTGGACTTTACCAGCTTAACCTCGGGTTATCAGATGGTTGAAGCGGGATTTACTCAAGGGGGCATTGTCGACCAAATCCTTGCTAAGCTTGAACTGGTCAATCAGCAGTCTGCTGAAGTTGTCCACGTTGTTGAGATTGCTAATCAAACTATCGAGCAACTCAATCAGGTGTCATCGCAAGCACAATTACTCATCAATCAAAGCCAGCAAGTAGTCAAATCGACGATGGAGTCTGTGACATCAACCTTACTGTTAAGTGGGATAGTTATTGTTGTGCTCGTGATAGTGTCATGGTTATCGCTACGTCGTTGGATTCACGTCGGATTGAAAAACATTCTTGGTAGTTTAGACAAGTTGACTCAGCATGACTTTACCTTTGAAGTGAACCAGCTTGGTCCACTAGAGATGAAAGAGATCGCACGCAAGCTTAACCAAGTGATTGTATCGACGCATGAATCTATCGCGACGGTCACCCGAAATTGCGAGACTTTATATCAAACCGCAGAAATCAGCCATACCGCGGCCGAGCATTCCAATCAGAGTTTAATTGAACAAAACGAATCGCTCACCAGCATGGTTGCCACCGTCAATCAACTTGAAGCTTCGATCAGCGAGATCGCAACCATCACTCAAGAATCTTATCAAGAGTCAAAAGTGGCGACTGAGCACTCAAGCAGCGGGGTACAAGCGATAGAAGAAAATCGCATGCGTTTGCACCGACTTGAGCAAACACTCAATGCTAACGAAAGTTCGATGGTAGAACTGGATAAGCGGGTCAAACAAATCCGTGAAATGGTCGATTTGATCTCAGGGATCGCAGAAAATACCAATTTACTTGCACTGAATGCCGCTATTGAAGCAGCGCGCGCTGGTGAGCAGGGAAGGGGCTTTGCAGTGGTCGCTGATGAAGTTCGCAAGTTGGCAAGTGATACCTCCAGTCAAACCAGTAGTATTCGTGACCGAATGAATCAGTTGGTGGCGGCGGCTGAAAGCTCTCGAGTTTCGGTAGCGGAGTCTCGGCAAGAAATGAGCAATGCACTCGAGTCAAGTGATAGGGTGAAATCGACCTTTGCTGATATCGAAACCGCCGTTGCTCATATACGCACTCGTGTGGAGCAAGTGTCTGTCGCGACGGAGCAACAGCAAAGCGCAACGGCTCATGTGAGTCAATCGATTACCCGCGTTTCTGATCAAGGCCAGCAAACTAAGCGCCAACTGGAGTCGATGGTAGAGAGTTCACAGCAGGTCGCGAATATCGCTGGGGATCAGCAAACAATGCTGCATAAGTACGCAATATAAACAGGGCGATGCCGATAGTATTAATCATTACGAAAAGGCTGGGTAAGCATTTTATCCAACCTTTGTTCGTTGGTGCGCTGAAAAAGTGGAATCCCAATCTTAACCCCTTGATGTCCCAATGAGGGTTGTGGTCGATAAGTACCAAATAGCTGGTCCCACACAGATAAGAAAAAGCCAAAATTAGAGTGTGTTTCACTTGGTATAACTGAGTGGTGAACACGGTGCATATCGGGGGTGACGATCAGTTTGCGAAGTCGCTTATCGACCGTTAAAGGCAGGAACCCATTGCTGTGATTAAACATCGCGCTGACGTTTAGTACGATTTCGAAGACAACAATAGCCAATGGTGAGATGCCGAGCAGTATTGCGACGCCGACTTTAATCCACATCGAAAGTATCATTTCGATCGGATGAAAGCGTGTGCCTGTGGTGACATCGATGTCTTGATCGGCATGATGCATGCGATGTAAACGCCAAAGCCAAGGGACACGATGAAAGATAAGGTGTTGAAAATAAATGACCATGTCGAGTAGGACCACCGCCAACAAGATCTCCAACCAAGTGGGCAACTGCCAATAGTTAAATAACCCAAATGCGTGTTGCTCTGCGTAGTAGGCGGCGCCGAGTGCGACAATCGGCATGGTCAGAGTTAAACATAGCGAATTAAATGCTATCAAACCGAGGTTGTTGAGCCAGCGGAATGCTTTGTTTTGTGTCAGCGCTTTTCGCGGCGTTCGCCACTCCCACATCCCACATAACAGTAGCGTAGCTATGAAGAATCCAATCCGAATCATTTCGGTATTTTGCATGATATTATCCTTGCAACACGTATCGGGCTAAGTAAACTGACCGCCCTTAACATTAATATGTTCCACTATGAGAATCCACGCTTTTCATCGTCTCTACCAACATCGTCTTGCGCAATCCACTAAGCCTTTTGTCGCTCGAGGGAGCAAAGTGGAGCGTTGTGTATACTGCCAAGTCGCTAAGTCGAATTGTTTGTGCGATTACCAACCGGATATCGACAGCGATGTCGCGGTAATGCTCTTGCTTTCAGACAATGAAGTATTTAAGCCGAGTAATACTGGACGGCTTATCTTAGATACGGTTAAAGAAGGGTATGCATTCCAATGGCATCGCACTGAACCAGATCAGTCTATGTTGGCGATACTTGCAAGCCCAAATTACCAGCCTGTGGTGGTTTTCCCTGACGAGTATGTCGAGGATCACGCGCGATTGATACCAGTCGATGGTATTGGCGCAAAAGCTGACAAAAAGCCATTGTTGATTTTTATTGACGGCAGTTGGCGAGAGGCGAGGCGTATTTTTCGTAAATCTCCCTACCTTGATGATCTGCCGGTTTTATCTATCCAGCCTGAGTCCGTTTCACGTTATGTGATGCGCCGGTCAGATAAGGCCCAACACCTCGCAACAGCGGAAGTGGCTAGCCTAGTATTTGAACAAATAGGTCAAGCGTGTTTAGCGAGTACCTTGACGGCTTGGTTTGAGGTATTCAAAGAGAGTTATCTACAGAGTAAGAGTCGAGCGAAGTCGGAGAGCGAGCGTCCCGTGCTACAAGCCTTTGTTAATAACGTAGAAACGAGAAATCGCTCTAATAATTGATGACCGTGTGCACAAGGAGTGTCCAAACACGACTACCTCAAGGCTAAATTGGTCATAAGTCACAGTTTGTAGGCTTAGCTATATGGATAATAAATCGGTTATTGATTTTATTATTTGTTTTTGGGAGAGATGAGATGTACTACGGCTTTGACGTTGGTGGCACTAAAATAGAGTTTGGTGCGTTTAACGACAAATTAGAACGAGTCGCGACCGAACGCGTGCCAACGCCTACCGATGACTACGCACTGTTAGTTGACACAATTACAGGCCTAGTCAGCAAGTACGATCAACAGTTTGGCTGTGAAGGTAAAATTGGTCTTGGTTTACCTGGCATGGAAGACGCGGACGACGCCACCGTACTGACGGTCAATGTACCTGCGGCGAAAGGGAAACCACTGCGCGCGGACTTAGAAGCCAAAATTGGTCGCCGCGTTAAGATCGAAAATGATGCGAACTGTTTTGCACTCTCCGAAGCGTGGGATGAAGAGTTAAAAGATGAGCCTTCAGTCATGGGGTTGATCTTAGGAACAGGTTTTGGCGGCGGGCTGGTTTATGACGGCTCAGTATTCTCTGGTCGAAACCACGTAGCCGGCGAGCTGGGTCACATGCGTTTACCTATCGATGCATGGTTCCACCTTGGTGACAACGCGCCGCTACTTGGTTGCGGCTGTGGTAAACAAGGCTGCCTCGACAGCTACCTGTCCGGTCGTGGTTTTGAGCTTATCTACGCGCACTATTTTGGCGAAGAGAAAAAGGCGATTGAGATTATTCAAGCGTATCAAGCGGGCGAAGAAAAAGCGTGTGAGCATGTTGAACGCTTTATGGAACTGCTCGCGATTTGCTTTGCCAATATCTTTACTGCCAATGACCCACATGTGGTCGCGCTAGGAGGCGGGCTGTCGAATTTTGAGCTGATTTACGAAGAGATGCCAAAACGAGTGCCTAAGTACCTACTTTCTGTAGCCAAATGTCCGAAGATCATCAAAGCGAAGCATGGCGATTCTGGTGGTGTTCGCGGTGCCGCATTCTTGAACATCAAATAACGATCAACAACGGGAGCCATTAGCTCCCGTTGTTCGTTTATCACACTCTACAGCATCACTTCAGCAGCTGCACTTTGCAGATCGTCGATAACCGCTTCTATCGGTTTAGGCTTACTCAATAAGTAGCCTTGAATGTATCGACAGTTCAATCCGCGCAAAATATCTAACTGTTGCTGTGTCTCAACGCCTTCAGCAATCACCGAAACACCAAGCTGTTCAGCCAACAGAGTGACAGATTGAATTAAGACTACGTTGTTGCGGTTCTGTTCGATATCCATAACAAATGAACGATCGATTTTTAGAATATCGATGGTATTTTTCATCAAATTGGAAAACGACGCGTAACCAGTACCGAAGTCGTCTAATGCCACTTTCACCCCTTGCCTACGTAAAAAACGCAGCAGCTCTTGTACTTGGGGTTTATCCTCTAACGGAATCGATTCGGTAACCTCAATAACGATATCTTTGTAACTAAGCCCATGTTTATCAATGATTTTGGTAATCGAGCAGTGACTATGGCTCTCTTGGCTTAGCTCATCAATGGAGCGGTTCACGTTGACAGAGATTTCATCAAAACCAAGGTGCTTGAGCTTAACCATGTCCTGGCATACTTTCTCGAGTAATACCTGACCAAGCTGGAAGATGTAACCAAACTCTTCGGCAATGGAAATGAACTCATAAGGAGGGATAACCTCGTCATCTTCTGTCCAACGTGCGAGTGCTTCCATTTTTACTATCGAACTGGTCTCGAGGTCGAAAATCGTTTGATAGGCAACGCCGATACGTTTTTCGTCGAGAGCCTTCTTGAGCTTGCGACTCAATTCATGTCGACGAGCAATCCTATTTTCAAGATCGACAGAATATTCAATCGTCGCAGTGGATGGGGAGTGTTTTGCCTCGGTCAGTGCGTAATAAGCTTGTTTGAGTGGGTGGGTATCGAGCACCTGTTTACAACTAGATAGACCAATGTTCACCGATAGGTCGACCGAGTGGGTGTCTATCTTAAACGGCGTTTCAAGCACCAAGCGTATTTTCTCTACCAAGTGGTCTATGTTGATGGACGATCGCTTGTCGACACTCAATGCAAACTGGTCGGCGCCGTAGCGGCAGGTATTGATAGAGTCGCCGCTAAAATGAGTGTGGATGGCTTGCCCTACATAGATGAGGAGCTTATTGCCAAATGACTCACCATAAATATTATTAAATGAAGAGAAACGCTTAATATCGACGATAACAACAACAGGCTCTTCTACCTGCTCTAGGGCGTTAATGAATTTTTCACGCTGCATCAATCCGGTAAAGTCAGACTGGTCTTTGTAGCGGTTGAGTTCATTTTCAATTGATTTCTGTAAACTCAGATCTTCAAAGATACCGATATAGTTTTGAACTTCACCCAAACGATTGCGCAGTTGATATATAGATAAATGCTCAGGGTATATAGCGCCGCTTTTACTCTGATTCCATATTTCTCCTTGCCAAAAGCCGCGCTCATGAACCGTTTGCCACATTGAACGATAGAAATCAGAGTCATGTAGATCAGAGCTTAGAACAGAGGGGTTTAGCCCCTCGAGTTGTTCTGCAGTGTAACCGCTGATCTTCACTACTTTTGAATTGCAGTTAATGATGCGGTTATTCTTATCGGTGATCAGCACGCCATTAGGCGACAGTTCGATGACACGTTGAGCAAGGTCAAACTCGGCTTCTAAATCAGAAACATGGGTGACATTTTTAACGTGTCCTGTGACTTCAAGTAAATCGCCTTGCGGGCTAAATTGTCTTGAATAGTTGATTTCGAGTTGAAGCTGGCCGGGGTTGTGCTCTTTATATACCGTAAAGTGTTCAGTGTGAGTGGCCAAGTTGAGGCTAGCTTTAAATTTGACAAATGGTTCTGGCTGATTGAACACGTAGCGGCTGAAAAACTGGTCAAAAGTAAGTGATGCAGCGTGAGGTGCTGAGAGCATCTTGGCGAGTTGGTCTGAAAACGTAAAGTGATCTTCGGCGACATTCCAGTTCCACGAACCACTATGAGTTAACTGTTCCGAGCGTTGAAACTGGCTTAATAAATCATCTTTTTGTTTGCCCAGTCGCTGCTGAAGAATGGTTTTACCGATCAGAAAGCCGAGCGTTTCGAACCAATTGGTATCAAAGTCAGTGTGAGGCAATGCGTCGTTGTACATCAACGCAATGACGCCAATGGTGGTTTGACTTCTCGATTGAATCGGAATCCCTAGATAACTTTGGGCATTAATGATTTGAAGGATGTCATCGTCGGGGAACTGCTCTTGAATACCAGCGGGGTAAACACACATCGCTGAGTTGTCGAGTACCGATTCACAAGGC
Source organism: Vibrio sp. JPW-9-11-11 (assembly GCF_013369335.1). Taxonomy (GTDB): domain Bacteria; phylum Pseudomonadota; class Gammaproteobacteria; order Enterobacterales; family Vibrionaceae; genus Vibrio. The sequence continues at coordinate 291,430 of NZ_SZQJ01000005.1, read as the reverse complement.
GTGCCACCTAGCGAATAACTGATATTGTCGGCAAGCTTTCCATGGGCAAGATAACACCGTGTAGTGGCGCTTCGCTGCTCTAAGTTGTATTCAGCAATCAGGCAATGATCGGGCTTATAGCGTAAATAGACTTCGTTTAAACAACGCTGATAAAGCTCCATTTCGTCTTTTGAATCAATCACCTTTCTGATCAGCGATTCCATTGCGCAGCGAGTTCCTAAGTTGAATGATACGGAAAATGATTCAACAGATAGTCACACAGTTAGTAGGGGTTGTACATCCGCTTTACGGTGAATTGTGATTGAAATATATAAAGTTGTTAACAGAGAGGGCAAATAGATAGCCCTCAACGCTGACTATTTGTTTTTATGGCCCACACCACGATTCTCTTTTTGTTTTAGGGTAATTTTACCAAACCCAAGCTTGCGAAAGTGGTTGTCACGATAGTTACGCACGGCTTTGGTGTCAGAGATCGCTTCTATCTGCTGCTCCATTTTCAAATATTCCGTAAGGTCAATCCCTTCAGCATCGGCAACCGCTTCATGAATAGTACGGTATTGTTGGTATGAAAAGGTAAGAGTCTTCTCTTCCTCTTTGTAGGTGTAAAGAATCGTGCGCGCCATAAAAACATCCTAAAAGTCATTAAAAAGGCCAGCTGTGCTGGCCTAGAGTAGCAAAGCTTAGATTCTGCCTTGAAGTGGGATGATTGTCACGCTTTCCCCGGCCTTGACGTTGTCGATAGAGGGCGAGATTTCGATCAGACAGTTGGCCTCACTCATTGAGCGTAAGATCCCCGAACCTTGTTGGCCTGTGGTTCTCACCGTCAGTTGGCCCGAGATATCGACTTGATAGATACCGCGACTGAACTCTGTCCGTCCTTGTCGTGAGCGGAGGTCTTGCTCCGCAATTGCACTAACCTTAAGGGGCCGCCAATCTTTCTCACCTTGCATTTTGCGCAAGGCCGGTTCAACAAAATTAATAAACGAGACCATCACGGCCACAGGATTGCCTGGTAAACCGAAGAATGGCTTGTGATTCAGTTGGCCAAAGGCGAGCGGTCGGCCAGGGCGCATATTGATACGCCAAAAGTCAATTTGGCCCAATTTATCTAGCGCAAGTTTAATGTAATCGGCGTCGCCGACAGACACACCACCTGAAGTGATCACCACGTCAGCTTGTTGTGCGGCTTGTTCGAGCGCGTTAATCATCAGCGCTTGGTCATCATCAATAATGCCCAAATCGATCACATCGCAGCCCAGCCTTTGCAGCAAGCCGATCAGGGTAAATCGGTTTGAGTCGTAAATGGAGTGATCTTTTTGCGGCGTTCCTGGCGCTTGCACTTCATCACCAGTCGAAAATAGGGCGACCTTGAGTTTTCGATAGACCTCGCATTCGTTTAAGCCAAGCGAAGCCATCATGCCTATTTCAGGTGAAGAGATACGCTGGCCAGTCGAAAATACGTCTGCGCCGATGGCTAAGTCTTCTCCCGCCTGACGGACATTTTGTCCCGTTTTGATTTGAGCTTGATTAAACGTGACAGTGTCACCAGATTGTGTCGCTTGCTCGCGCATGACAACCGTATCAGCCCCAATGGGCATGGGTGCGCCAGTCATGATTTTGACCGCTTGGCCTTTGGCTAAAGCTTGCTCGTACCCATGACCTGCGAAGACTTCGGCCACGACTTGGTAGTGATCCGACTCTAGGTCATCGCTGCGGATAGCATAGCCGTCCATTGCTGAATTGGTATTTTGTGGAACGTTTATGGGAGAAGTCACAGGGCGGGACAATACGCGTCCATAGCCATCTTCAAGGGCGCATCGCTCTTTGCCGGTGATTACGTCAACTTGAGAAAGAATTTTATCTTGCCCTTGAACGACCGACAAAAAGGCAGGAGAGAGTGTATCGCAACATGCAACCGCGCTAGCTTGGTTTTGAGCTGAGGTATGGGCTTGGACATAGTCGACAACAAATTTGGCGACCGCCGCTAAATCATTAATGTTCAATTGTGGCAAGGGACAATCGGTCACCATCGTATCCGCAGCAATCGCGATGATATTGCTGTCGTTTGGATACAGCCAAGGCTTGCCGACCGCTTCGCGGTGCAGTTCAATTTTGGGGAAAGCAATGTTCTTGCACCCCTCAACTAAAATGACATCCAAATTGTCACAATCAAAGCGCGATAGCAGGTACTCAAAGCTTGACTCCTGCTGCGGAGTCTCCGTCATTAAGGCGAAACGGTTTCGAGACGAGATCAACATTTGACTCGCTCCAGCTTTGCGCAATCGAAAGCTGTCTTTGCCTGGTTTATCGACATCAAAATTGTGATGTGCGTGCTTGAGTACGCCAACTCTAAGGCCAACTTGTGTCAACTTGGGCAACAGGGCTTCGAGTAAGGTCGTTTTTCCTGTACCTGAGTAGGCGGCAAAGCCAAGTAGTGGGATAGGGAGTGGATTGTTCATCTGCTAAGCGTTCCAAATTGGGCCAGTTCTTCGGGCGTATTTAAGTTTACAAAGCACTGCGGTGAGTCACTAAAATCGACATACTGGGTGCGACACTCTTTGTAGAGCAAAATAATCTTACGGTCACCTCGCTCGAGAAATGCGGTCAGTTTCGGTAGCACGCGTTTGTGGTAGAGCGTAAACACAGGTTGTTGATGCTCTCCATCATGCGCCACGAGGATGTCACTCTCAGCGTTGACCGCAGAGCAAAAACGAGTAACCAAGTCGCTGTTAATCTGTGGGCTGTCACAAGGAACAAAACCGACCCAGTCGGTTAGTGCGTTGAGAAGACCAGCATGGATCCCCCCCAAAGGGCCGGGATACTGTTTGAACTCATCAGTAAATACTTGGCCGTACTGCGCATACTGCGATTGGTGACGGTTGGCGTTGATGAAAATCTGAGAAGTTTGCGGGGCAAGACGGTCAATCACATGTTGAATGAGTGGTTTACCATCCAACAAAATTAACCCTTTATCATTGCCACCCATGCGGCTGGCTTGTCCACCCGCCAAAATAACCCAACTAGTTTGCGTTGGAAGAAGCATAGCGACTCTTTATCTCTTTATCGGTAATGACTTGAAGTAGCGGCGACTCGACCAAGGTGGAGGCTTTGATCCACCACTGCTTGCGGCATAAGTCTGTTAAAGCATTGGTCTGGTGGCTGGTTATAACCAAACTTGAACCTCGATTCAACAAATCTTGCGCCATCATCACTAAGCGCTCGATCGATTCTTGATCAAGCGAAGCGCTCGGCTCATCCATTAATAGAATCGAAGGCTTTAAAATCCAAGCTCGCGCCATCGCTACACGCTGCTTTTCGCCTCCTGATAACACAGAAATATGCTCATCAGCGAGCGTTTCTAAGCCTACCATACGTAACGCGGTAATGACTTGCGCTCGCTTATCTTTTGCTGGTTCTTTTTGATAACGGATACCGTAGGCGACATTTTGGTACACGCTGCCATCAAATAGGTAAGGGGATTGGTGCAGGTAGATCACTTGGTTGCGCCCACTACGAGTAAACCAGCGCTGCATCCAACGGTCATTGGGCGCGTAAACGCGCCCTGTGGTGGGTTTGATAAGCCCAGAGAGTATTTTGAGTAGCGTCGTTTTACCTACGCCATTGTCACCTTTTAGATAGATGGCATCATTGGGTCCAATCGATAAGGACGGGATATGAAATAGAACTCGTTCTTTAAAGCGCATCGACAACTGCTGGGCAGTCATTTTTATCGTCATATTGCTAAGTCCTCAAATACCCTTTGCCACGCATACTGGTCAGCAAGAAGTTAAGCACCAGTGCCAAAGCCAATAGGACTATGCCGAGTGCAACCCCTTGAGCAAACGCGCCTTTATGACTCTCCATCGCGATGGCGGTAGGGATATTACGCGTGATACCCATGATATTCCCCCCCACCATGGTCGAACAGCCTACTTCCGTCACAATTCGTGAAAAAGCAGCGATGGCGGCGGCCATTAAAGGGAAGCGGGTTTCCCAAATCATAGTAGCGATAACTCTGGGTATGCTCGCGCCAAGCGTCACAGCGGTTTCGACCGCGCGTCGGTCACTCGATTGCAGCGCGCCATGCATCATAGAAACGAGCATGGGGAAACCAATTAGCATCTGCCCCGCAATCATCGCTTTTTGAGTAAACAGCATCTGCCAGTCGCCAAGCGGCCCTGAGCGAGACAATAACATGTAGAGTAATAAACCGATAACGACGGTAGGAACCGCTTGTAAGGTATTAATCAAAGACAAAAAAATCCATTTACCTTTGAACTCGGTGTAGGCCAGTAAGAAGGAGAAGATGATCGCTGGAAAGAGAACGATAGAGATGGCCGACAAAGAAACGCTAAAGGAGACCACAACGATCTCCCATAGCTCCTGGTCAAAGCTGACCAGGAGTGCTAGCGCATCAAAGGTGGTTTGCCATAAGTTCATCGGCAATTACTGCTCGTTAGCGTTCGCAACAAACAGTTGTGTGCCATTGAGTTTAAAGCTATTGATTAGCGCTTGACCTTTCGAAGTCACTAACCAGTCACTGAACACTTTTGCTCCTTGATAGTTGATGCTTGGGTAGCGCTCAGGGTTGACCAAAATGACTTGGTAAGGGTTAAACAGATCTTTGTCGCCTTGGAACAGTACTTCAAGATCGAGTTTATTGGTGTAAGCCAGCCAAGTACCACGGTCAGTCATGGTGTAGCCTTGCATTTCATTGGCCATAGTCAGCGTTGGCCCCATGCCTTGGCCGACGCTGCGATAACCGCCGAAGTTAGGCTCGATATTGGTTTGCTGCCAAATCCCTTTTTCTTTTTTATGCGTGCCAGAATCGTCTCCCCGCGAGACAAATGTCGCATTTTGATTGGCAATGGACTTAAAGACGGCCGCAACATCCTTTTGTTGACTGACACTCGCAGGATCGGAATGCGGTCCCACGATAACAAAATCGTTGTACATCAGTTTGCGTGGCAGCACGCCGAAACCTTGTTCGACAAACTTGGCCTCCGCTTTAGGCGCATGAGTCATGACCAAATCAACATCGCCATTTTCGCCCATTTTTAGCGACTTTCCGGTGCCAGCAGCGATCACATCCACTTGATATCCCGTTTCTTGCTCGAACTTAGGTAACAAGTAATCGAGCAAACCGGAATGGTAGGTGCTGGTAGTCGTTGCTAAACGAACGTGGGGCTTCTCTCCTGCAGCGAACGAAGAGTAACTGACTAGAGCTAATGACGCTGCTGCAAAGGTAATCGTAATTGCTTTCATATCGTTATAATTCCATTTTTTGACTTACAAAAACCGCCGTTTATCTCACGGCTTTCGACACTGTCGATATATTTATAAATCGACACGCATATTAAGCAAGCTTGGTGCCAGAAATATGTGAACATTTTCGAACGAAATATCAATAAGTTACACAATTAATTTTTGACCGGGGACAAAATGTCCCACTTTTATTCAGTTTGTTGATAAGAAACTTGGTACACTCTGACCTAATTGCAACTAGTTGAATTGAGTGATATGCCTCCTTCCTTTGATCCAAATAAAGCGTCCCTATATCAAGCTTTCTCCGTACTCGTCGTTGATGACGAGTTAGGCATGCAAACTATCTTGAATAAAGCCTTAAGCAAGTGGTTCTCAAAAGTCGACTGTGTTGGGTCCATTGAACAAGCGGAGTCACTGCGAGCCACGCATCACTACGACTTGATTGTGCTCGATATCAATTTACCGGGTCGCTCAGGCATCGAATGGGAAGAGGCGTTTACGGATCCAGACAAAAAAGCCGACGTGATTTTCATGACGGGTTATGCCGACCTAGACACCGCGATTTCAGCGCTTAAGCTCGGTGCGTCGGACTTTATTCTTAAACCGTTTAATCTTGAACAAATGTTGCAAGCGGTGCAGCGCTGCATGGACAAAAGACTCGAGCAGCGTCATCAATATGCGCTACGTCATGACTTTAAGCGTCACATCACTACTGACCTCGTCGGCAATTCTGACAAAACTAAGCAATTGAAACAGCTCATCAGTCAGTTCGCGCCCTCACGCGCTTCCGTGTTGGTAGAGGGGGAGTCGGGCACTGGCAAAGAGCTGGTGGCACGTGGCGTTCATGAGGCTAGCCAGCGCAGCGGTCCGTTTGTTCCCATCAACTGCGGCGCAATCGCCCCTGAACTTTTAGAGAGTGAATTGTTTGGCCATAATGCCGGCGCATTTACTGGCGCAAAGAAGAGTCGAGAAGGTCTATTTAGAGTAGCCAACGGCGGCACGCTATTTCTTGATGAAATTGGTGAAATGCCGCTGGCGATGCAGTCAGCACTATTACGCGTGCTTGAGCAACGTACGATACGTCCGGTCGGCTCAGAGAAAGAGGTCACGGTCGACGTACGGGTTGTCGCCGCAACCAACCGTAACCTTCAGCAAGAAGTCGCGAACGGTCGTTTTAGGCAAGACCTCTATTATCGTCTGAATGTGCTTAAAATTGACGTTGCCCCGCTGCGCGAGAGAAAAGCAGACTTAATTGAACTGGTGCCTTTCTTCACTAAGATGTTGTCAGCAGAGCTCGGCATGCCTGACCCGAAATGGGCACATGAGGATATTTTAGCCATGAATGAGTATGATTGGCCGGGGAATATTCGTGAGCTCAAAAACTTGATTGAACGCTGCATTTTGCTTGGCAAGCCGCCCGCGCATTATTGGCGTGAAATCCACGGCGAAACACTGAAACCGTCAGTGACGATGACGGTTTCAAATGGTGCTGAGCTGATTGAACTTACCTCAAGTGGAGCAAACGGCCAAGGCTATCCAAATAGCTGGTGTTTGAAAGATGTCGAGAAAGCCCATATTCAACAACTGGTTGACTACCACGATGGCAACAAATCAGCTGCAGCGCGCGATCTTGGCGTGGCGAGGAAAACTCTAGAACGCAAATTTAAAGAGTGGGAGAGTGAGGAGTCGAGCTATGCCGATTAGCGCCTCGCTATGGTCAAAGTGGCGTTACCGTTTTAAAACCATGGTTCGCTATCGCTTGATCATCCTAACATCGGCGCCGATCCTATTAACACTACTCGCCCTGATCGGAATCACGATCTACTGGTCGATTCACTATACGTGGCAAAGTGCGTTAGTCGATGTGTCTGAGCGTCTTGGTGTGGCTGAAAACAGTATCGACCTAATTCAAGAAAAACAAGCGAACCACGTTAAATCATTTGCCAGCTCGTATGAATTTATTCGTCGTGTACGTAACCCTAATGTTGATGAGAGCAGCCTACAACATTGGGTGTATCAACAACGCCACGTGTATAACCTCGACTTCTTACGCTTTCATCGCGTCGACACTGCCGAAAGCAAGTTTCGTTTTATGGATTTAACGCATCGTGAGTCGTTCTTTGATGTCTTAACAGTACAAGAGCTTGCAGAGCTAGGCGAAGATCTGGTGAAGCGGGCGCAAACCCCAATCTTGAATAGCCAAAATGTCGAAGAGCGCGGCTTAGTGAGTCGCACTGTCATTCCTATCTATAACCCGAATAGCGACATTATTGGCTTCCTTGACGGGGGCTTACTCCTTAACAACAGTACTGGCCTCGTCGATGCTATTCGCGATCTCATTTACCCATCGAAGCAAGATAGCCTGCGCCCGGTGGGAACATTAACGGTATTTTTGGATGATCTCAGGGTCAGTACCAACGTGCCTTTAGACAGTGATGATCGATTAGGCCGCGCCATTGGCACACGAGTCTCGGATGAGGTAAAACAAGCTGTACTGACTCGAGGAGAGGAATGGGTCAACTTAGCGTTTGTGTACGATGCTTGGTACATCACCGCCTACCAACCCCTTTACGACCAATACGACAATGTCATCGGCATGCTTTATACCGGATATCTGATGTGGCCCTTTGTCGCTACATATATGACCAATATCGCCGAGATCTCGATTACAACAATAGTATTACTATTGCTGTCGAGCTTGATTGTTTATCGAGGATCACGCGATCTGTTTTTGCCCGTGGAGCATATCCACCGTGTGGTAAAAATGATTCAACTGGGCAAAGAAACTCGGATTGGTCATTTAGGGTTAGATGAAAACCACGAATTAGCCCAGTTAGCGAAGCAGTTCGATAATATGCTCGACCTACTTAAGCAGCAAAAAAATGAACTTGAGATTGCCGCTGGTCAACTTGAGCGTAAAGTCCAAGAGCGGACCGCGAGCTTAAAAGAGAAAACAGATCAGTTAGAGCTTCATATTCAGTTGCTCAACCAGACACGCGATAAGCTCATCGTGAATGAAAAACTCGCTGCGCTCGGTGAACTGACGGCAGGTATCGCCCATGAAATCAATAATCCGACTGCCGTCATCCTTGGTAACGTTGAACTCATTCAGTTCGAACTGGGTCAAGATTCGCAACGAGTATCGGAAGAAATTGACGCGATTCATGCTCAGATCGATCGAATTCGCAACATTACCCGCAGTCTACTCCAGTACAGCCGACAGGGCGGAGTTCAAGACGAAATCACGTGGCAGCACGTCAACCCTATCGTCGAAGAAAGCATTACTTTGGTCAAAACAGGGGCAAAGAAACGGGATGTAGAGTTTGTCTCCGAGTTGACAGCAAAAAGCTGCGTTGAAGTTAATCGTCACCAGCTTTTACAAATTCTGGTCAACCTACAGATGAATGGCATTCATGCCATGGAAGGAAAAGGCAAACTGACCATAACGACACAAGATTGGATGGAAGCCGGCGATTGCCGAGGCGCGATCATCAGTGTCAGCGACCAAGGATGTGGGATCAAGCCAGAAAATCTCAAGCGTATTTTCTCACCGTTTTATACCACCAAAAGGGAAGGCACCGGGCTTGGACTCTCTGTTTCGCAAAGTATTTTGAGTCAAACGGGTGGAGAACTGAAGGTAGAGTCACAGTGGGGTAAAGGATCTACGTTTTATATCTACCTTCCTTTAAGGGTTGAGTCAGATTTAAAAATTACCAATCTTTAACTAAACGGCCGTCGTGCTCTCGACGGTTTCTATTTGATTGACTCAATGGGCCAACCAGCTGGCAAAGTCAAAACAACACTTGCAGTCGGCGGCATGAATCAGTAGTGTGGCGCCGTTTTTCATATTTAATAGGTAATGACATTGATTTCCACAAATAACATCACGCAACAGTTCGGTGCGAAGCCTCTATTTGAAAATATTTCAGTAAAGTTTGGTGAAGGTAACCGTTATGGCCTGATCGGTGCGAACGGCTGTGGTAAATCAACCTTTATGAAAATACTTAGCGGTGAGCTAGAGCCAACCGGTGGTAATGTCAGCTATGACCCGAATGAACGCGTCGCGAAACTGAACCAGGACCAGTTCGCCTACGAAGAGTACACAGTGATTGATACCGTTATTATGGGTTATAAAGAGCTGTGGAAAGTCAAACAAGAGCGTGACCGTATCTATTCTCTTGCTGAAATGAGCGAAGAAGAGGGCATGCTGGTTGCAGACCTAGAAGTTCAGTTTGCAGAGATGGATGGTTATATGGCCGACGCTAAAGCCGGAGAGCTGCTGCTAGCCGTTGGCATTCCTGAAGAGCAACACTACGGTCTTATGAGCGAAGTCGCCCCTGGTTGGAAGCTACGTGTACTGCTTGCTCAGGTTCTGTTTGCTGACCCGCACATCATGCTGCTTGACGAGCCCACCAACAACTTGGATATGGATACCATACGTTGGCTAGAAGAGACGTTAAACCAGCGTAACTGCACCATGATCATTATCTCGCATGACCGTCACTTTTTGAACTCTGTCTGTACCCATATGGCGGATTTGGACTACGGTGAACTGCGCGTGTACCCAGGTAATTACGATGAGTACATGACCGCCGCGTCGCAAGCGCGAGATCGTCTACTCTCCGACAATGCCAAGAAGAAGGCGCAAATTGCTGAGCTGCAAACTTTCGTTGCTCGCTTCTCTGCCAATGCATCGAAAGCTAAGCAAGCAACCTCGCGCGCGAAACAGATCGATAAGATCCAACTTGAAGAAGTCAAAGCGTCTAGTCGCCAAAACCCGTTTATTCGCTTTGAACAGTCTAAAGAGCTGTTTCGTAACGCACTGATTGTCGAGAATTTAAGTCAAGGCTACGACGAGGACCTATTCAGCGATTTCAACGCCATCTTTGAAGTGGGGGAACGTGTGGCCATTATTGGTGAAAACGGTGTGGGTAAAACGACACTATTGAACACGTTAGCAGGCGTGCTTGCGCCGCGTTCTGGTGAGTTTAAATGGTCTGAAAATGCCAACATTGGTTACTACGCCCAAGATCATGCGGCCGATTTTGCCGAAGATCTAAACTTGATGGAGTGGATGGGCCAATGGCGCCAAGAAGGCGATGACGAGCAAGTGGTGCGCAGTTTCTTAGGTCGCATGTTGTTCTCTCAAGACGATATTAAAAAGTCGGTTAAGGTACTATCTGGTGGTGAACAGGGGCGTATGCTACTGGGTAAAATCATGATGCATAAGCCAAATATGCTGCTGATGGATGAGCCAACCAACCACATGGATATGGAATCTATCGAGTCGTTGAACAATGCATTGGAGCAATACAAAGGGACGTTATTCTTTGTTTCTCATGACCGAGTGTTCGTTGACTCGTTGGCCACTCGTATCATCGAGATTAAAAACAATCAAATCACCGACTTCAAAGGTACCTACGCTGAATTCCTCAAAGCGCGTGGAATTGACGGCTAAAAGTCGCCCAGCGAATGCCACAAGAGCCTCCTTAGTGAGGCTCTTTTTGTTTTTAGTTGTAACGCAAGTGGTGAGAAATCGTCGCTAAACTACTGCTGACCTTTGACATCAAACTCAATCTTGTTCGCGCCAGTAAAAACTTGAAAACGCAATCCTTTTGCCCGGGCGATCGTGGTGATGCCAAAGCGCTCCGCCAACTCCAGCCCCATTTGTGTAACCCCAGAGCGAGAGAGCAGAACGGGGATACCCATTTGTGCGACTTTAATGACCATTTCAGAAGTTAGGCGTCCGGTCGTATAAAAGATCTTATCGGCGCCTGACTCTTGATTGAGCCACATCTCACCTGCGAGTGTGTCCACGGCATTGTGGCGACCGACATCTTCAACAAAAGAGAGCACTCGGTCTTGCTGACAAACCGCACAGCCATGCACAGCGCCGGCTTTTTTGTAGGTATCATTGTAGTGAGTTAGGGCTTCAAGAGCGGCATAGATTTCAGATTGTTTGAGAGGGGTTTGAGGCACTTGGTAGCCTTCCAGTTGCTTCATGACGTTGCCATACATGGTGCCTTGGCCGCAGCCAGAAGTGACGGTCTTCTTTTTCAAAGCACCTTCAACCTGCTGGATATCTTCGGAGGTGACCACTGCTGCACTATGCGTCTCCCAATCAATAATGACCGATTCCAATGCATTGAGGTCACTCAAGAAGCTTTGGTTCTTGAGATAGCCTAATACTAAAGATTCTGGCCTTGAGCCCAGTGTCATTAATGTCACCACCTCTTTCCAGTTCAACATCACGGTGAGCGGACGTTCGCAGGCAATTTGTTTGGTTAAACGCTCTCCATATTCATCGAACACATCGACTTCTATCGTTTGGAGCGGATTGTCACTGGTTTTAATAATAGTTGGTTTAACCACAACGGTTCCTGTTTAGTTGTTGAAGGAGTCAACGAGACAAGCAAATAGCGTTCCCATCTGATGCTCGGTATAACCATAGCCAGATTCTCAGTTTTGAACCGCACGTTCGGCTAGCTTTATTAAAGCACCAAGAGTTCGGCAAAAGAACATTCTATGAGCAATGGCCTCTAGGTACAAAATTTGCTTACTTAGTTGCTGATAGGTAGCGCTATTGTTAAGCGTAAATTCAATCAACATTGAAACACATATTACTAATGGGTAAACCATGTCAAAACAACCATCTATAACCGCTTCATTGCATAAGAGCGAGGAGTTGTGGTCAGTAGAGTGCTTGCTTATCGCGCACGAGATCGCGACAGGTTTATGGACCACGACTCAATGGCAATTGACTGGGTTTAATTTAAAACCCACCCAGCTCTCTGAGCGGGTGCGTGTATTGCAGTTGCATCGCGATGAACGTACCGATTATCGCTTTAACTTGAGCTCCAACCAACCCAAACTATTCGTCGTGCTAGACAGTGTCGATTCGGATCAACAACCGAGCATTGTGGCCATTACGGCTTCACAAAGTGTGGCAGGACAGTATATGGATGGTGACTATCTCGTACTCTCTAACGATATGCCGCTTCCAGTACAAGCTTGGATAGAGGCGTTCATTGGTCGCCATGGAGAGCTATTAGAGCAGCGTCGTAAGAAGCGTAAAGGGGCGGGAAGAGCCAGTGGCAACTAACTTCTTTACTCGCTGGTCACAGCGAAAACTAGAACCTAAATCTCACCTCGAACTAGAAGATAGTCAGCAAGAGATAATCGAAGAGAGCGATCATCAGTTCGACGAACATGCAGTCGAGAAGACGACCGATACTTCTACATCAGTCGCAACACTCTTGGCGTCACAAGTCGAGACAAGTGTAAAAAGGGCAGCATTAAGAAAGTTATTTCTTTCTGGCCAGTTTAGCGAAGTGGATGGCTTAAATGATTATGATCACGATTACAAAGCGGTCAGGTCGTTATCGAGTGAAGTTGCAGGAAAGCTGCGTGACTGGGTGAATCAACAAGATACTGACCCATCACTTGAAGAGTCGATTGACACAAGTTCGGTAGACGAGACTGATCACGAAACAGGCATTCCCCCTCACAAGAATGATCGTGAACAAGCTCATAGCACCAGTCAAGAAGTGGGACAAAATAGACCACACAAAGATTAGGTACATTTTGACCAACCTTCATCAAAGCAAGTGAGACATTTTGTCTCATTTGCGATTTCTCTACTCGCTGAGTTGGTTATAAATTGCTAATCTACTGATTTATAAGTACTAAAAAGTTGGTATAGCACTTGCTTTTACTCACCTAGGTGAATATTCCGTTCTAACTGGAACTGAGCAATGCTAAAACAATTATTAAAACAATCCGACACAACCAATGGTCAAGCACGATGGTATGCCGTTGATCATACGGTTGAGTTAACCAACCTCATTCCTCCCACGGTCAGTTACGAGAGTGGAGGGCATACCTTAATTGTCGGGCCAACATCGATCATTGAAAGCGCTGCTCAACAGCTTGAGCAGATGGGTAGCATCACATTGCTATCAACCGATGGTGAGCCAAGTGAGCACAACAACCTTTTCTTTGCTAACAGCGTCGAGATAAGTGGCTTTCTGGGCGCTTTTAAGGTCGTGACGGACAACAAGGGTGTTGAGGTTAACTTGGCCAGTATCGCCATTAATCATGACTGCTTTGATATTGTCCTCGACCTCTGTCTCAATAGCTGTATGAGCGAAGAGGTGCCGGTCCCGGGTTACTATCCGGTTGGACGTGGTTACCCGAAACTCGCACAAGCATTAGAAGAAATTCCAACACTGATGGGGACTTTTGATAAGCCCAAGTACTTTCGTCTAGACACCGATTTATGTGCCCACAGTTCGCGCGGGGTAAAAGGATGTGAACGCTGTGTCGATGCCTGTCCTGCAGGTGCGCTATCAAGTGAAGGAACGGATAAAACCGGGCACAAAATCGAAATAAACCCGTATCTTTGTCAAGGAGTAGGTACCTGCGCCACGGCCTGCCCGACAGAAGCGATTCATTATGCCTTGCCAAACCCTCAAGAAACACAAAAATTTATAGAACGCACCTTGGCCAACTATGAGTCTGGAGGTGGATTAGACCCGATCATCTTGATCTGCAGCTCTCGACATGAATCTCATACTGCCATGGCACTAACGCTTCTTCCTGACAACGTTATTCCCATCGTCGTGGAAGAGTTGCCCTCTGTCGGCATTGACTCTTGGTTTGCAGCTCTCGCTAATGGCGCGACTCAGGTGCTGTTTGCAGCGAGTCATCACATGCCAGCGACCATTTTACGCACCTTAAACAGTGAAGTGTCGATCGCTCAAACGTTGCTCGAACAGTTGGGCATCGCCAAAGAAACCATTGATGTTCTCTACCTAGAGTCACTACAAGAAGGCACGCCAACCCTGTGTCATGAACCTTTTGACCTCGCTTTGGGTGAGTTAAACGGTAACAAACGACAGCGGCTGTTCACTGCGTTGGATGCGCTCGCGAAATCGCGGATACCCGTCGACAACATCGTTAACCTGCCAGTTGGTGCGCCATATGGCGACATTACTTGCCAAAGTAACGACTGCACCCTGTGTATGAGTTGTGTTGCTGTGTGTCCGACTCGCGCTTTACATACCGATGGTACTTCACCCTCACTTCAATTTGTTGAACAAGATTGTGTTCAGTGCGGCTTGTGTGTCAAAGCCTGTCCAGAGCAGGTATTGACCATGACGCCAAGAATGAACTGGGACCAGAAGACTCGTCAAGATGCGAAAGTTATCCATCAGGAAAAGGCAGCGGAGTGCGTGCGTTGTCATAAACCTTTTGCGCCGCAGTCAATGATAGACATGCTGCAGAATAAGTTACGCGGTCACTCTCATTTTGCTGATGACGCCGCACTCAATCGTATTGCGATGTGTGAAGACTGCCGAGTCGTCGATATGTTCGAAGCGATGGCTGACGATCCAACCAAACAACTCAATTATTAAGACAGGTGTGAGCAATGGAACAAGATTATCAATCCATTCGTAGCGATATTTACTTGGTGTTGGCGGCGCTTTTTCGTCAAGCCCCGAGCGATGAGATGCTTGCGTTTCTGTCATCTCTCGAAACAGAGTCGGCCGATAGTGCAATGAAGCAAGCATGGCAGCAGATCTCACGTGCTGCGCAAGATAGCCAAACCACATCGCTTGCAGACGAATACCAAGAGTTATTTATTGGCATCGGTCGAGGTGAAGTGATGCCGTTTGCGTCATGGCACCTGACGGGGTCGCTGATGGAAAAGCCACTTGCGGATATTCGCCACGATCTCGAGCTACTCGGTTTTGAGCGAGCCCCCAGCGTCAAAGAGCCAGAGGATCATATCAGCGCACTATGTGAAGTGATGGCTGCGCTAACCAACGAAGCAGAGCAAATTCAGCAGCGATTTTTTAACCGCCACATCGCCCCTTGGTTCGAGTCCCTGATAAAACAAATCGTTCAAGCGCGACACGCGAATTTTTATCAATCCGTCGCGCAGCTGTGTCTTGCATTTTTCACCATAGAACAAGTGCGATTTAGTGAAAATCCAACTAGCAGTAAAAACAGAGTAAAAATTGATGTAAAGAACGTGACTGAATATGAGCAACCTCAGTCTTAAGCGTCACATTGAGAACAGTACCTACGCCAAAGGTAAGGAAGCAATAATGAAAGATAACAAAGAATTGAATCAGGGTCGTCGAGACCTGCTCAAAGGATTAACGACTGCTGCTGTAGCAGGTGCGGTTGTAGCGGGTACGAGCAAAGCGGCCACGGCTGCTGAAACACTAAGCCCAGAGCAAGAAGTAAAGAAAACGGGCTACCACGAAACGCAACATATCCGCGATTACTACGATACGCTATAGGAGCTAAACGATGAAACTAGTTAAACGCTCCGACAGCGTCACTAAAGAACAAAGTCAGTTAGGCGTCTCTCGCCGTACCTTCATGAAAAACAGCTCACTGGCCGCGGGCGGAGCGGTAGTGGGGGCGGGTATGTTTGCGCCGGGAATGATCAAGAAGGCTCAAGCGAATTCGGTTGAGCCTTCGGCAAAAAAGGAGATCAAACGTACCATCTGTTCACATTGCTCAGTGGGCTGTGGCATTTACGCCGAAGTACAAAATGGCGTTTGGACAGGACAAGAGCCGGCTTTTGACCACCCATTTAACGCTGGTGGACACTGTGCAAAAGGCGCGGCGCTGCGTGAGCATGGTCATGGTGAGCGTCGTTTGAAATACCCAATGAAACTCGAAAACGGCAAATGGAAGAAGCTCTCGTGGGATCAAGCCATCGAAGAGATTGGCAATAAGGTATTAGACATCCGCAAACAATCTGGCCCCGACTCAGTCTACTGGTTAGGTAGCGCCAAGCACAGTAATGAACAAGCTTATATGTTCCGTAAAATGGCTTCCTTGTTTGGCACCAATAACGTCGATCACCAAGCACGTATCTGTCACTCGACGACGGTTGCTGGTGTGGCGAACACTTGGGGTTATGGTGCGATGACCAACTCGTTCAATGACATGCATAACTGTAAGTCGATGCTGTTCATTGGCTCTAACCCTGCTGAAGCGCATCCAGTAGCGATGCAGCACATCTTGATCGCAAAAGAGAAGAACAACTGTAAGATCGTGGTTGCCGATCCTCGTCGTACTCGTACAGCCGCTAAATCCGACCATTATGTTTCCCTTCGTCCTGGTTCGGACGTCGCATTTATTTGGGGCATCCTGTGGCATGTATTTGCTAACCAGTGGGAAGATAAAGAGTTTATTCGTCAACGTGTGTTTGGTATGGATGAAATCCGTGAGGAAGTTGCCAAATGGACGCCTGCTGAAGTCGAGCGTGTAACGGGGGTTTCCGAAGCCGATGTGTACAAAACAGCAAAACTGCTGTCTGAAAACCGTCCGGGCTGCGTCGTGTGGTGTATGGGAGGGACTCAGCACACCACGGGTAACAATAATACTCGTGCTTACTGTGTGCTTGAGTTGGCGCTAGGCAATATGGGTAAATCAGGCGGCGGTGCTAACATCTTCCGTGGTCACGACAATGTCCAGGGCGCAACTGACCTTGGGGTGCTGTCTCACACTCTTCCTGGTTACTACGGTCTATCTGATGGCGCTTGGAAGCATTGGTCGAAAGTGTGGGACCTTGACTATGAATGGGTCAAAGGTCAGTTCGACCAAAACGAGTACCGTGGCAAGAAGCCCATGAACAACATGGGCATTCCAGTATCACGTTGGATTGATGGGGTACTCGAAAACAAAGACAGCATTGAACAAAACGATAATATTCGCGCCATGTTCTACTGGGGACACGCCGTGAACTCACAAACGCGTGGTGTCGAGATGCGCAAAGCGATGCAAAAGCTCGATATGATGGTGATTGTTGATCCATACCCAACGGTCGCCGCCGTAATGAATGACCGCACCGACGGTGTTTACCTGCTGCCAGCCACCACTCAATTTGAAACCTATGGCAGTGTGACGGCTTCGAACCGTTCGATACAGTGGCGTGACAAGGTTGTAGAGCCGCTATTTGAGTCTAAGCCTGACCACGAAATCATGTACTTGTTGACGAAAAAGTTGGGCTTTGCAGATCAACTGTTTAAGAACATCAAGGTTGAGAACAACCAACCACTTATCGAAGACATTACCCGTGAGTTCAACCGTGGCATGTGGACTATAGGCTATACAGGTCAAAGCCCCGAGCGACTTAAAACTCATCAACAAAACTGGCATACCTTCCATAAAACCTCACTAGAGGCAGAAGGCGGCGCAGCTCACGGTGAAACCTATGGCTTGCCTTGGCCGTGCTGGGGCACACCAGAGATGAAGCATCCAGGCACACATATTCTCTATGACACCTCTAAACCGGTAGCTCAAGGCGGCGGTAACTTCCGCGCTCGCTTTGGCGTTGAGTTTGAAGGCCAAAATCTGCTTGCAGAAGACAGCTACTCGAAAGGGTGTGAGCTAGAAGATGGCTACCCTGAATTTAACGATAAGCTACTCAAAGCGCTGGGTTGGTGGAACGACCTCACCGCAGAAGAACAAGCCGCTGCAGAAGGTAAAAACTGGAAAACAGATTTATCTGGCGGGATCCAACGAGTGGCGATCAAACATGGATGTATGCCATTTGGTAACGCTAAAGCACGCGCTGTGGTGTGGACTTTCCCTGATCGCGTGCCACTGCACCGTGAACCACTCTACACGCCGCGACGTGACTTGGTTGCCGATTACCCAACTTGGGATGACAGTGAGTCTATTTATCGCTTGCCGACCATGTACAAGTCAATTCAAGACAAAGACGTCTCCGGCGAATACCCCATTATCCTTACATCAGGCCGTTTAGTTGAATACGAAGGGGGTGGTGAAGAAACACGCTCCAACCCTTGGCTTGCCGAGCTTCAACAAGAGATGTTCGTTGAAGTGAACCCGAAAGATGCCAACGACTTGGGCTTTAGAGACGGAGAGATGGTTTGGGTTGAAGGTGCCGAAAAGGGACGAATCCACGTTAAAGCCATGGTGACTCGTCGGGTTAAGCCGGGCATGGCGTTTATTCCATTCCACTTTGGCGGCAAATTCCAGGGTGAAGATCTGCGTAATAAATACCCAGAGGGGACTGACCCTTATGTGATTGGTGAGTCGGCTAACATTGCGACCACGTATGGCTATGACCCGGTCACGCAGATGCAAGAAACCAAAGTCACTCTATGTAACATTCGCAAAGCGTAAGGAGTCAAAAAATGGCTAAAATGAAATTCCTTTGTGACACCAAACGCTGCATCGAATGTAACGGCTGTGTCACTGCATGTAAGAACGAAAATGACGACGCATTAGAGTGGGGGATTCAACGTCGACGCGTTGTCACGCTTAACGATGGCGAGCTTGGAGAGAACTCGATCTCTGTAGCCTGTATGCACTGTACAGATGCGCCATGTATGGCGGTTTGTCCTGCCGATTGCTTTGAGCATACCGAAGATGGCATTGTGCTGCACAACAAAGATCTCTGTATCGGTTGTGGCTATTGTCTGTTTGCTTGTCCGTTTGGCGCGCCGCAGTTTCCTAAACAGGAAGCCTTTGGCGAGCGTGGCAAAATGGATAAGTGTACGTTTTGTGCTGGCGGTCCAGAAACCGAGCCAGGTTCGACTGAAGAACGTCACAAATATGGTGCTAATCGTATCGCAGAAGGCAAATTGCCTATGTGTGCATCACTTTGTTCAACCAAAGCCTTGCTGGCAGGCGATGCCGAAAAAGTCTCTGATATTTTCCGTCAGCGTGTAGTTGAGCGCGGAGCGAAAGGGGCTGGTTGGACCGACGGCAACGATTTGTCTTACGATGCCACCAAGAGTTGATGCTGGAGAGAGTCATGTTTTCACTATTTAAACGTGCATCTCTCGCAATGCTGTCTCTGTTGGCAGCATTGTCATTTGCTTGGTCGTTACCCGCCTATGCCGAGCAAAGCGAGTCTCAAGTTGCACAACGCGAAATGACCCAACTGGCGGGCGCCGATTTTTGGCGTCAAGTTCGTCAAGGCGAAGAGGGGTATACCACGTCTCAGTTCCCAGAGCATGGCACTCTCATCAGTGCACCTGGGCAAGCTTGGTACATATTAAAAGAGAAATGGATGTCTCCAGCGGGAGCGGTGGCCATTTTTGGCAGTATCGCGCTAGTGACGCTGATGTATCTTGTGGTTGGACCGATTATGCTCAGTGCGCCAAGAACTGGTCGTAAGATCAAGCGTTGGTCCCGACTTGATCGCGCATTGCACTGGAGTATGGCGTTCACTTTCTTAACTCTCGCGTTTAGTGGACTGATGTTAGTCTATGGTAAGCACTTTCTTAAGCCGTATATCCCTGCGGATTTATGGGGGTTCATCATTATGTTGGCTAAGCAGTACCATAACTATATCGGACCAATTTTCTATGTATTGTTGCTGTGCGTGCTCGTCAAATGGTGGCGTAAGTCGATCTTTAGAAAGGTCGATTTGCACTGGTTTATGAAACTGGGCGGTATGGTAGGTAAGCACAAAGGTTCCCATCCTTCGGCAGAGTTCTCAAACGCGGGCGAAAAAGCACTGTTTTGGATGTTGATTGTCGTCGGGAGTGTGGTGGCGCTGAGTGGGCTGGTACTCGATTTCCCTATCTTTGGTCAAACTCGTCGTGATATGGAGATGTCGAACCTCGTCCATATGATCGCCGCCTTGATCCTCATCTGTGGTTTTGTTTTCCATATCTACATCGGTCTGTTTGGCATGGAAGGAGCTTTGGAAGGCATGGTAACCGGAGAAGTTGATGAAACTTGGGCAAAAGAGCACCACGATCTTTGGTATCACGAGGTGATGGAGCAAGAGAAACAAGAGCAAGCGGCTAAAACTGCTCAACGTGTCGAAGGAGTCACTACCAATGAACAAACCTCATAAAGGTATCTGGGTTGCCTATATCCTCAGTTGTTTCACCCCTTTTACTTGTTTGATTTCCGGCGTTATCGCGATTGTGTACGCAGGATACCGACTAGATAAAGGGCAAGACGGTGAGGTTTTAGATTCCCACTACTATGGCTTAATTCGTACCTTTTTTCTTAACTTGACCTATTTTGTCGTGCTCATCATCACGGTCGCCACATCCAATGGTGTCTTGTCAGGGGTCAACGATTATTGGTACAACAGTCAGCTTATCGACAAGGTTGCCTATTTTATCCCATACATAGGTTTTGTTTTTGGCTTAGTCGCGATTGTGGTCTGGTTTATACGGATGTTTCAAGGTATGACTCGATTGAGGGATAACTTACCCTTTAGTTTTTCCAAAGGACCGAACCTGTAACAGCGTGATCGTTTGTGCCCTGCAACTCATGCGGGGCCATTTGTGCACCATAGTTGCGCGCTTTAAGTTGGTGCGCCTTCACTGTATTGGTGCAAATTGTAAGCGGCTATGATTCAATATTTAATACTAAAAACCCTGCCTAAGAAAATAATCACTTAAATATTAACACCTTAAATCAGCGCCTCTCATTCATTGATAAGTGGCATATTAATTGCCGTAATCCCGCTTCATGCCGATTCACCACGCTGGTGAAAAATAATATCTGATGCACATAAAAAGTGCGCAACAATCAACATGGAGACGATACGGATGAGCGTAACAGCCAGTCAGGTACATGGAGCAGTACAAACCCTGACGCAAAGTTCCGACACACTATTTCTTTTGCTTGGTGCCATTATGGTGTTCTTAATGCACGCGGGATTCGCTTTCCTAGAAGTTGGCACAGTGAGACATAAAAACCAAGTCAACGCCTTGGTAAAAATACTGGCGGATTTTGGGATTTCAGCACTCGCATATTTCTTTATTGGTTATTGGGTCGCCTATGGCGCCAACTTCTTTGCCGATGCACAAACTTTGTCACAGGGTAACGGGTATGAGCTGGTTAAGTTCTTTTTCCTGCTTACTTTTGCTGCGGCAATCCCTGCGATTGTCTCTGGTGGTATTGCTGAGCGTGCACGTTTCTACCCGGTTCTTATTGCAACTTTCTTTACCGTTGGTCTTGTTTACCCTGTTTTCGAAGGGATGATTTGGAACGGAAATTTCGGCCTTCAAGGGTGGTTTGAAAGTCAGTTTGGTTATGGATTCCATGATTTTGCAGGCTCTGTGGTTGTTCATGGCGTGGGTGGCTGGATAGCACTCGTCGCAGTGATATTTTTAGGCATGCGTAAAGGGCGCATTCGCGCGGGTAAGCACACCAACTTTGCGCCTTCAAACATCCCGTTTCTGGCGCTTGGCGCTTGGATTTTATGTGTCGGCTGGTTTGGTTTTAACGTGATGTCTGCGCAAACACTTAACGGTATTAGCGGGTTGGTCGCGATGAACTCATTAATGGCGATGGTAGGTGGTATCGTGGCCGCACTAATTGCGGGTAAAAACGACCCGGGATTTATTCATAACGGACCTCTTGCCGGCCTTGTGGCAGTTTGTGCGGGGTCAGACTTGATGCATCCAATTGGCGCATTGATTACTGGCTCGGTGGCCGGTGCATTATTTGTCTATTTATTTACCTACTTACAAAACAAAACCAAAATCGATGATGTGTTGGGTGTTTGGCCCCTGCACGGTGTTTGTGGTGCTTGGGGCGGTGTTGCTGCCGGTATCTTTGGCCAAACTGCTCTGGGTGGATTGGGAGGCGTCAGCTTAAGCGTACAATTGCTTGGTACAGTAGCAGGCGTCGCCGTTGCGCTGATTGGTGCTGGTATTGTTTACGGCATTATCGATAAAGCTTGTGGGTTAAGGTTGAGTGAAGAAGATGAGTTCAATGGCGCAGATCTGGCGATCCACAAAATTTCCTCCACGAATGACGATTAATCTCCCTCCTTATCAACAGGCGGCATGGATGTCGCCTTTTTTGTTTAACCTCACAAAAACTACGTAAAAACGGCACGATTTCGACCATGGTCTAAGTGACTAGGCTAGGGCAACAGCACTGAGAGTGCTAAGCTGACAGCATGGAGACTAAAAAGGATGTAGTATGAGCTTTCCTTATCGTAACGTCGTGATTTTAACTGGTGCTGGCATCTCTGCCGAGTCAGGCATTCAAACTTTTCGTGCTCAGGATGGGTTGTGGGAAAACCACCGCATTGAAGATGTCGCAACACCTGAAGGGTTTGAGCGTGATCCAGACTTAGTGCAGGACTTTTACAATAAACGCCGTATCAGCCTGCAAGACGACCATATTAAACCAAATCCCGCGCATATCGCCTTGGGTAAACTAGAACAGTTACTTGAAGGTAAAGTAACCATTGTTACGCAAAATATCGACAACCTCCACGAGCGTGGAGGAAGTAGCAATGTGATACACATGCACGGTGAGTTACTCAAGGCACGATGTAGTGTTTCGAATCAGGTAGTGGAAGAGAAGGGAGAGCTTAAGACGGGCGATCTATGCCACTGCTGTCAAATCCCTTCACAAATGCGTCCACATGTTGTTTGGTTTGGCGAGATGCCTCTAAGAATGGGCGACATATACGCATCGCTCGAAGAAGCGGATCTGTTTGTTTCGATTGGTACATCGGGCGTTGTCTATCCGGCGGCTGGTTTTGTACATGATGCGAGGATGCATGGTGCACATACGATTGAAATCAACCTTGAACCGAGTGCAGTCGAAAGCGAATTCGAAGAAAAGCGCTACGGAAAAGCCAGCGTTGAAGTACCAAAGTTGGTTGACGAAATTCTAGCGATGCAGCAAGCAGATATTAAGCACGCATAGAGAAAATTTCCGGCTCAGTGATTCCGCTGGGCCTTTTTCATGGTATACATCGCTTGGTCTGTCTTTTGCAAAGCGTGTTCTAAATTCTTTTTCGTTGTGGTCTCAATTCCATAGCTAAAGCTGATCTTTTTTCCTTGTAAGTAGTGGTGCAATTTTTCAATAAAGGTTTCACCCAATCCAGTTTCAGTCACAATTACAAACTCATCACCACCAACTCTAAACGCTTGTTCATCGCGGCTGGTTACCTGTGATATCGCGTTTGAAAACTCAATCAGCAACAAGTCTCCCACAGCGTGCCCTTGGGTATCATTTACGTTTTTTAGCCCGTCTAAATCTAAATAGATCAGGTCAAAACGAGGCATCTTGATGCTAGAGAGCTTTTTGCGGTTGTACAGGCCAGTAAGTTCATCAATACAGGCATTCTCATTGAGCCGTTTGAGCAGCTTTGTAATGCCGAATGCGATGAGCAGGTAGGCTATTTGCAGGCTTCCATCCTCAATCATGGTGTCAATCAAGTCGTGGCGGTCAGCAACAGTATCGAGCACTTTTACTTCAGTCAGCACGTCATAGGTTTGATTTAAGATCAGGATTAAAAAACCGTACTTAATAAAGGTATTATCGAGAATCGTATTTCGGGAAATGAAAAAAATAAAGATAAGGACAAACAAGGTATTGCTTTCAAACCAAACATCATACCGTGAGTCGATGAGTTCTGCGTGGGTGAGAAAGGCGATGAGAGTGGACAATACAAATAGGCAGCACAATATGATGAGTATAATCATATGCTTTGACTTCATCGCTAATCCTTAGCCAACGTGAGCTGTTTTCCTTAAATACAAAGAGAGCGGCTAGATGCCGCTCTTTAAGTATATCGTTGAATCATCAAAACGCTTAATTATCGACTTTAAGTTTTTGAAAGTATTCATCGTAAAGGACGCTTGCTTCACCAACTTCATCTTGCCACGTACCGCTATCCATTACCTCTTGAGGTGGAAAAATACTGGTGTCGTTGGCAAACTCTTCAGGCAATAGCTTGTGTGCTGTTGCCACGGGAGTCGGGTAACCAATTTCTAGCGCAATTTTGGCCGCATTTTCAGGACGCAGTAAGAAATCGATCATCTTGTGTGCCGCTTCTAGGTTTTTTGCGCCTGCAGGAATTGCCAAACTGTCCATCCAGAAAATGGTGCCTTTCTCTGGCCAAATGATGTCGATCGATGCACCTTCTTGACGAGCCATATACGCAGAGCCATTCCAAAGCATGCCTAGAGATACTTCTCCCGCAAGATAGGGGTTAGCCGGGAAATCAGAGTTGAAAACTAACACATTTGGCATCAATTTTTTGAGCTCTTCATACGCCGCTTTGATTTCATCTGGATTGGTTGTGTTTGGCGAGTAGCCCAGCTTGGTCAACGCAATGTGGAACACTTCACGCGAGTCATCCATTAGCATCAACTGGCCTTCCCACTTGCTATCCCAGAAGTCATCCCACTTGGTGACTGATGACTTGTCGAGCATATCTGAGTTGATGCCGATACCTGTCGCTCCCCAAATGTAGGGAATAGAGTAACTATTGCTTGGGTCAAAAGGTTTATTGAGGAAATTAGGGTCCAAGTCATCGAAATGAGAAAGCTTTGCTTTATCGATTTGTTGCAGCATGCCCTCTTTGCGCATTTTTGACACAAAGTATGTCGACGGTACAACAAGGTCGTAGCCAGAGCCTTGAGTCTTTAACTTAGCGTACATGCTTTCGTTCGACTCATAAGTTGAGTAAATGACCTTGATCCCAGTCTCTTTCGTAAAGTCTTCAAGAACTTCATTTGGAATGTATTCAGACCAGTTGTAGAAGTAGAGTTCTTGATCAGCCGCCATCGCAGGCGTCGTGAATAGCGTCGCTGCGCATAGCGCACTTGCGTAGAATTTACTTTTCATTTGTTTTCCGTCTTATCTGTGTTCCTTCAGCATAGAGTGGCCCCTGATACGCTGAATATTGTGGAAACTGATGATTAAACCTGCCTGTCATTTCGACAAACCTAGCAACCGCTAAGTATATCAGTCAAAAACAAAAATAGGCAGCGAACGCGGCCTATTTTTGTTTAACTTCGCTCTCTTGCCAGCAACTGAGAGGCAACCACCAGAATCAATGACACGACCAACATCACCGTTGCTAAAGCATTCACCTCTGGCGAGATACCAACCTTGACCATAGAGTATATTTTCAGCGGTAAAATCTCGTAGGTTGGCCCCGTCACAAATGAACTGATGATGACATCATCAAGTGACAAGGTGAAGCTCAGTAGCCAACCCGCAGCGACGGCAGGTTTAGCCAAAGGCAGAATGATCTGCTGCAAAATAACCCACTCGCTAGCGCCAAGATCTTTTGCCGCCTCAAGCATTTTTACATCAAAGCCATTGAGTCGACTGTAAACGGTGACTACGACGAAAGGCAGACAAAACGTGATGTGCGCAATCAATAGCGTCAAAAAGCCTAGTTGGGCACCCAAAACCAAAAACAGTGCAAGCAATGAAATCGCCATCACAATATCGGGGGACATCATCACCACGAACAACATGCCATTGACCGCACTTTTCCCTTTAAAGGAATAGCGAAATAGGGCCACCGCGGTCAAACTTCCGATGATGGTCGCCGCAGTGGCGGAAAATACCGCGACGTTGAGAGAGTGCCATGCAGCTTGCATCAAGCTGTCATTATTGACCAAGGTTTCGTACCACTTGGTGGTGAAACCGCCCCATTTCATACCAAACTTGTTCGCGTTAAATGAGTTGACGATCAGTACGACAATCGGCAAATACAAAAATGCGTAAACCAACGCCATAAAGCTAAATCTAACTGTACGTCCCATCAGTCTAGCTCCACTTTTTTGTTCAATAGTTTGCCAGCTCGGTAGTAGGCGTAAAGCATCACTGCCATGGCAATCGTTAAAGCAATACTAGTTGCCGCACCAAAGGGCCAATCACGCGCATTAAGTACCTGACTTTTGATTACATTACCTATCAGTAGATTTTTTGCACCGCCGAGTAAATCAGAGATGTAGAACATCCCCAACGCTGGCAGTAATACGAGCAAACACCCACCAATAATACCGGGAGTGGTAAGCGGTAGTATCACTTTGGTAAAGGTTTGAAGCTTGTTGGCGCCCAGGTCTTTGGCGGCTTCAATATAAGTGTGATCAAGCTTTTCTATTGCAGAGTAGAGCGGCAGAATCATAAACGGCAACAAAATATAGACCAAACCAATCATTACAGCAGTTTCGGTGTACATTAAGCGTATTGGCTTGTCGATGATGTCCAAAGCGAGTAGCGACTTATTTAAAATGCCTTGGGTACCCAACACAATTTTCAGACCGTAAGTACGAATAAGGGAGTTGGTCCAGAAAGGTACGATCACCAAAAACAACATAATCGGACGCCATTTGTGCGGCATCTTAGCCACAATGTACGCAAATGGATAACCAATCATCAGGCACAATAGGGTAGCGATGATGGCCATATAAAACGAGTGCATTAACACTTTGGCGTACAAAGGGTCCATCAGGCGCACGTAATTGTCGAGCGTAAACGTTAACTCGATGAGGTTCGCTTCGTCACGGGTTAGGAAACTGGTACCAATAATCATTAAGTTAGGTACCAACACGAACAGTGTTAGCCAGCCTACAATGAGGGTGATAATCGCGTTCTGGAGACTAAGCGTCTTGGCTTTCATTGAGGACGACCTCCCAGCTTTCAACCCAAGTAATCGCCACTTTTTGACCTAAAGAGTGATCGACGTCGGGGTCGTCTTCATTGAAAAACTCACTGACCATAACACGCATGCCGGATTCAAGCTCAATTACTGAATCGAGTGTCATGCCTTTATACGTTCGCTCAGTGACATGACCAACAATACCTTTGTGCTCAGTCTCTTTGATTTCTTCAAGGCGTAAGTCTTCAGGACGAAGCAATACTTGCAGTTTATCGCCATTGTTGGCCGATTTGTCATAATAAACCACGCAATCAACCCCTTCGATATTGGCTCGAATTCGCTTGTCGTCAATACGTTCAATCATGGTGGCATTAAACGCGTTTATCTCACCAATAAACTTAGCGACAAAGAGGTTCTTGGGTTCTTCGTAAATCTCGCGTGGTGACCCGTCTTGCTCGATCACTCCATCTCGCATAACAATGATGCGGTCAGACATCGACAGAGCTTCTTCTTGATCGTGCGTAACAAAAATAAAAGTGATACCTAGTTGACGTTGCAACTGTTTCAGCTCAATTTGCATTTGTTTGCGTAGCTTATAATCGAGGGCTGAAAGCGACTCATCAAGAAGCAGTACTTTGGGTTTATTGACCACAGCGCGAGCGATGGCAATACGTTGTTGCTGGCCACCCGAAAGCTGGTGTGGCTTACGCGCGGCCATTTTTTCTAGGCGTACCATACGTAATGCTTCCATGACTCGCGGTTCAATATCGCTGGAGTTAACTTTCTGCATACGCAGACCAAAAGCAACATTGTCGAACACCGTCATATGAGGAAAGAGGGCGTAACTCTGAAATACCGTATTGACGTGACGTTGCTCTGCAGGAAGTTGAGTTACATCTTGCCTAGTTAGAAGAATCTCACCGCTATCCGCAGTTTCAAATCCGGCAATCATTCTCAGTACTGTGGTTTTACCGCAACCCGATGGGCCTAGTATGGTCAAGAACTCACCATGATTCACATCTAGGTTTAAATTCCCGATGATTTCCTTACCATCGAAACTTTTACTAATTCCAGCAAGGCGTACTACTGGTTGTCCTGCACTATTCGTCGCGTTCAACGTCTGTATTTCTCCGATTAGGGCGTGGTATTTAAACGATCATCGTTACATAATTTCGAGGCGCGCATCATAATCACCAATAGTGTGAAATTAAAGCATTTTCTCAACTTGATTTAGAAAAAGTTAAGCCGGTAAAAGTAAACACTTGTTACCATTCTGACTAGACTCGCGGGTACGTATTTGTCTAGTGAGGCAATTTTTCGATTTATTAATGAGATAGAGAGACTGACTAGTGCGCATTGTGGTTAATTATCAACCAATCAATCAAGAAAGCAAGTTGATGTTGGAGAACCGTTTTTAGACTTTGAGCGCTTGCAGTATAATGACATTAATTTCAATCATCAGATTAGCTTGGTGACACTGTTCATTAGGTATTGGATTCAAGAATGAATAATGACATTGAAAAAGATTTCAATTTAGGTGGGAGCATCGATAGAGCGCTTTCTGGCGACTACGAACTCAAAGCAGGCGACATATTACGTGAAGCTTGGCAACATACGATGAAGAACTTTCTCTCTTTCTCGCCTTCTATCGTAATACTGATAGCATTACAGCTCGCTATTTTTTACATTGCGTTAAAACTGCAGTTGGGGAATCCGGGCATCATAATCGATGCTTTTACTAACTCAGAAGCGTTTGACCCGAGCATTTTCACAGCCATCATGGTCGCCAACTTCAGCTATGAAGTGATCAGCGCGCCAATCTATGCGGGCATTAGCTTAATGGCGATGAGCCATGCCGCCGGGCTTGCGACTAAACCGCGTCATATTGGTAAAGGATTACAACACACTGTGCCTGTAATTCTCGCGACTCTGTTTAGTCTGATGTTACAAGGCGTGGCAGGAATGATCTTCCCGTTCTTATCCCTCTACTTATCGTTAGCGTTTAGTAACTCGATTTTACTTATTTGTGAGAAGCAAATTCCGCCAATGCAATCTCTATTGTTGTCGCTTCGCGCTGTCAATAAAAAGCTCCTCGTCCTAGCGGGCATTTACCTTCTCATTTCAATTATGTTCGTACTCGGAATGATGTTCTATGGCATTGGTTTGATTATCGTATTGCCGTTTTTCTTCCACGTAAAAGGCGTCATTTACCGCAACATGTTTGGCATTAAGCTAAAAATTGTCGCCTCTGACCGACCACAAGATAAAGATGACAATGATGACGATTCACAAGTGTTCAATGCGTAAAAGTGAATTTGTTGCTATTGCTGCAGCTGGCATTATTGCTGGCTGTAGTTTTTATAGCTACGAGAAAAATACCCAGCAGGCCGTGACCGAGACCGTAACGTCGCAAACCCAAGCACGCAAAGTAGGGGATGCGCCTGATTTCGCCGCGATAGGTGACGTTACACTAAAAAAACAAGCGTTCTTTGACTATCTAAGACCGGGAATCGCGTTAGAGAATCAACGCGTTCGTCACGAACGTCAACGCTTGGAAGCGATTCAAGCAAACTTCGAGCAGCAAAGCTTGTCTTCGAACGACATTCAAGACGCCAAGCGTCTAGGTAACCTCTACAACTTGGAGCTTACTCTCGAGGGCGTAACCAAAGAATGGCTCGATGATATGCTACACCGTGTGGATGTCATTCCTGAAGCACTCGTGCTGGTTCAGGGCGCCAATGAGTCAGCATGGGGCACATCGCGTTTTGCAACCCAAGCCAATAACTATTTTGGCCAATGGTGTTACTCACCAGGGTGCGGACTCGTTCCGAAACAACGCAGTGAAGGCATGACTCATGAAGTTGCCAAATTCCGTTCGGTACAACAATCCATCTATGGTTACTTTATGAACGTAAACCGAAACAATGCATACCATGACTTACGCCAAATTCGCTATGAGCGCCACTTAGCGGGCCAAAGCTTGAGCGATACTGATGCGGCTATGGCATTAACTCGTGGATTACTCAAGTACTCTGAACGTGGTGAGGCCTACGTCAATGATCTCCAAGCGATGATCAGGCACAATGCGTCATTCTGGGAAACTCCCCTGGCAAATCAATAAGAAAGATATCAATGAAAAAAGTAACCTTAGCCCTATTCACTGCTGCGCTGGCAACGGCGGTGGCACTACCTGCTCACGCCCAAGAATATATGTTTACCTATTCAAAACTCTTCTCTCACATGAAGCAGAATGCCAAAGAGGGCCATGAAGATGTCAAGGTAGGCTTCTTCTTTTTAAATGCAGACACCAAGCAGTTGTGTCAAATTGAAAAAGCGTGGATGGAAAAAGAAGAGCATTATGAAGAGCTTGAGATTTCACCCTACAAAGAAGTCGTGGTGCCATTAGATAACAACCTTCGCTCGGCAAACCCATTAGTATTTGTCCATACGCCAATGGACCAACGTTGTGATTTCTCAATGGTCGTCATGACAAAACAGCCAATGTCTGGTGAAGTCAGTTATGACCAAGTGAAAGTTTTATTACCTCAAATGCAAGCCATTCTAGAGCAGTTAGGTGGCATGTTTGCCAGTTGGTTTACGCCTGACGTTGAGGGCGTCACTATGGAGTTTGCTGATGATCTTAACTCAGAAATCGTATTTTCAAACGGCGCCACAAAACCCATCGTCGATGGCAAGGTACAAGTTGCCCTAGACGAGATTGGAGTCGGGGGAAGCATGACTCTGCCGCAAGAAACTGCGAGAGTCTTACCATACTTGCCTAAAGCCAACTAGCTTAAAGGTCGCGCCAGGCGACCTTTTCTTTTTTGTTGAGATAAACCAGCCCCAAACGTTCTAATTACCTCACTTTTCACCTAGTGTTCCGCCTACAAGCATTTAATCCTGTCTAAAAAGCTCGTATAATCCACGCCCCAAATAAACACATTAGGATGTCCTACTGTCGGTTACTCCGACAATGTGAGAGCACGCAATGACACAAGTAGATACAAGAAAAGAAACCCTCGAATTCAACAAGCTTCAAAAACGCCTGAGAAGAAATGTTGGTAACGCCATCACAGATTACAACATGATCGAAGAGGGTGATGTTGTCATGGCCTGTATCAGCGGGGGTAAAGATTCATTCGCGATGTTGGATATCCTATTGAATCTGCAAAAAGCGGCGCCAATTAAATTTGACGTGGTCGCGGTTAACTTAGATCAAAAGCAA
The DNA here is from genome assembly GCF_013369335.1 of Vibrio sp. JPW-9-11-11. Classification (GTDB taxonomy): domain Bacteria; phylum Pseudomonadota; class Gammaproteobacteria; order Enterobacterales; family Vibrionaceae; genus Vibrio. The sequence goes on along the minus strand of NZ_SZQJ01000005.1, from coordinate 260,546 downwards.
CCAGGCTTCCCCGAGCATATACTGCCTGACTACTTTGAAACGCTGAACATCCCATACTACATCGTTGACAAAGACACCTACTCAGTTGTTAAAGAAAAAATCCCGGAAGGGAAAACAACCTGTGGTCTTTGCTCGCGTTTGCGTCGTGGAACACTTTACTCATTTGCTGAAAAGATTGGTGCGACCAAGTTGGCGCTTGGCCATCATATGGATGATATCGTTGAAACCATGTTTTTGAACATGTTCCATGGTTCGCGTTTAAAGGCCATGCCACCAAAGCTGCGCTCCGATGATGGGCGAAATGTCGTGATCCGGCCATTGACATATTGTCGAGAAAAAGACTTGATCAAATACGCTGAACACAAGCAATTCCCGATTATTCCGTGTAACTTGTGTGGTTCTCAAGAGAATCTTCAGCGTCAAGCCATTAAAGCAATGCTGATAGAGTGGGACAAGAAAACGCCTGGTCGCGTCGAGGCGATATTTAAATCGATTCAAAACGTCAGCCCAAGCCAGCTAGCAGATAGAAACCTGTTTGACTTTGAAAACTTACCATTGGATCGAGATGGGAATCGAGATCAGTACGAATTTAGCGAAGCCACAGTTTCATCAACCAACATAGATGAGTCGATGTTTATCGACGTAACCAATGTTTAAACTTTGAGCCGAGTTTGATGGAATAGAAAAGGAAGATAGTTGCTATCTTCCTTTTTTGTTTCGCTAAACGTTAGATCGCGGTTTTTGGATCGAGAGGGCTAATATACCCTTGGGGTTTTAACGCGAGCACATCACAGTTGATTTTATCAATCACATGCTCAGCAGTATTACCGATAAATACCGCTGATAGTCCAGTGCGGCCGGTAGTCCCGATAATGACCATAGCAGCGTTTAATCGCTCTGCTGCTTGAGGAATGACGTCTTCAGGTAAACCTTGTTCAACCACTGTATGCTCTTCATCGTAGCCATGCTTCTGACGTAGCGCCTTCATCGCCGTGAGGTGGTGACCTCGTACAGCATCGGTATAAGTCGCAGGGTCAAACTCTGGCAGCTCAATCGTGATATTAGCGGGGGTAACAGGGTACGCATTGACCAAGTAGGGTTTAGCGCCCAAACGCTCGGTAAGACTGTTCAGTTGTTCGACCATGGCATCATTAAGACCAAGGTGAGTATCGTTTTCTGAACCAACATGCACCGACGCTAGAATACTCGCATCAGCAGGCCAATCTTCATTCTTCACTAATAGGACAGGGCATGGACACTTACGTAACAGATGCCAATCTGTCGGAGTAAAGATCACCGATTCAAGGACATCATGCTTGCGTGTGCCTTTGATTACGATGTCGTGTTCGCCAGAAAAGACCTCTGCAATAATCGCTTCGTAAGGTCGGTTATGCCAAACCACCCGAACGTCAAACTCTATTCCATCATTGACATAATCTTTGGCGATCTTCCTCATCCACTGCTCGCGTTGGTGGATAACGCCACGACGCATCGCATCACGTTCATCCACAGAGAGCATGGAGGTCATATCGTATGAGAAATCGTAAATAGACAAAAAGAAAGTGACTCGACTTGGTGAACGACTTTTTTCGGCCAACTGAATGGCACGTGCCAACGCGGGTTGTTCGTCTTTATTGATGTCTGCTACGACCAAAATCTTGTTGTAGATACTCATATATTCTCCTTAGAGAAGAGGAGGGCTATATGATTAATGTAGCTTAGTTAGGGCGAGAGTATTAGTAATAATTGCAGGATAATCAGAGAAGTATGATGTAGCTCTATTTCATTTGAAAAGCGAGCTACATCATTGAAAGATATTACGATTCTGTCGAAACGCCAGCTAGTTCCATCAGCGCATCGTGATCAAGAATCGTGATGTACTTACCTTTGACACTGAGGATTTCTGACTTCTGAAAGCGGCCTAATAAACGGGAGATGGTTTCGACTGTCAAACCCAAGTAGTTCCCGATATCGCCACGAGTCATGGTTAAACGGAACTCGCGTGGACTGAAGCCGCGTTGAGAAAAACGAGTAGAAAGATTATATAAGAAAGCGGCTAAACGTTCTTCAGCATTCTTCTTAGACAACAATAGGATCATCTCCTGGTCGCCTTTGATTTCGTTGCTCATTAAACGCATGATTTGCTGACGCAGCTTTGGCATTTTACCCGATAGGTCATCAAGAATTTCGTATGGGATCTCGCACACCATCGAAGTTTCTAGCGCCTGAGCGAAACTAGGGTGTAGATCGCCAGTAATCGCATCGAAACCAACCAAGTCACCCGCAAGATGGAAGGCTGTAATTTGCTCGTCACCTTGCTCGGTAATGGTGTAGCTCTTGATTGTGCCTGAACGAATTGCGTATAGAGATTTGAGTTCATCTCCGGCTTTAAACAACTCTTGTCCTTTCTGGATTGGCTTTTTACGCTCAATGATTTGATCGAGCTGATCAAGCTCAGACTCATTCAGTGTAAACGGGATACAAAGCTGACTGATGCTACAGTCTTGGCAGTGAATAGCACAGCCACCGGACTGAATTCGCTTTGTTGCAGGCTTTTCAGAAATCATAACAACCTTTCACTATTTGATATACATCAATATTTTAGCACCCATTAGGCGTAAAGGGTAGTGTAAAAAGAGTCGCTAAAACAGTTAACTACAAGTTTATTGATAATAGTTTAAGCGCGCCATAGCCTGTATAGAGTCCATAAAGCAAGATTGTGACCGCGACTATGTGTCGAAATGTGTGAGAAGATTGCAGCTTATTTAATTGAGTGGCAGTGTGGCCAACCAGTAGCATTGCGGGCAGTGTTCCTAGACCAAAAGCCAGCATCACTAACGCCCCGTTGGTGGCACTTCCCGATACCGCTGCCCAAGTTAACGTTGAGTAAACTAACCCACACGGCAGCCACCCCCAAACAAAGCCAAAAGGAATGGCGTAGGTCGGCGAGCGCAATGGTAAAAGCGATTTTGCCGCGGGTGAGATCAGACGCCAAAGTGATTGACCGAGTTTTTCAACATAGAGTAAACCTTGCCACCAACGCCCAATATAACCAGCGAGTAAGATCATGAATATGGCGGCGGCTAATCTAAGCCATACCAACACATCGTTGACTTGGCTCACTTGAGAAATCGTAGAAACAGTACCTCCGATGATCGCCCCAAACAGGACGTAACTGGCCAAACGGCCGAGGTTATAAAACAGAGGTGTCAACTTGGAAGGTTGAGCTTGGCCCATCGACAACATAGAGGCGATGCCACCACACATACCCATGCAGTGACCTGCGCCAACCAATCCAATAAAAAACGCGCCAATCCAATCTGGGGTCATTTAGGTGGGTTCTTTTTGTGGTCGTCTTCGTCAAATAAAATATTGTGTCCTTGGCGTTCAAGATCCTCGAACTGCTCACTCTTAACGGCCCAGAGGAACACAGCAACCGCAACACAGACCAAAACAATGGCGATAGGGATTAGAATATAAAGGCTTTCCATTTACTTACCTTTTTCTTTGAGCAAGCGTAGAGAGTTAGATACTACAATAATTGAGCTCGCAGACATACCAACGACAGCAAAATAAGGCGCAACAAACCCCATCACCGCCAATGGTAGAATCAGCACATTATAACCAAGTGACCAAGCAAGGTTTTCTCGAATAATTTTGCGCGTTTGCAGAGCCAGCGCCCGCGCTTCCAAAATCCGGTCTAATCTATCACCCAGCAACACCATGTCTGCAGAGGCTTTTGCTACATCGGCACCGCTTCCCATTGCCACCGATAAGTGCGCACCAGCAAGAGTAGGGGCGTCATTGATCCCATCACCAATCATCATGGTGATGTCATCACTATCGACGCTCTTTAAATAGCTCAATTTATCTTGCGGCTTAGCGCCAGCGATTACATTTTCAATGCCAATTTGACTGGCAACCAATTGAGCGTTGTGCTCAATATCGCCCGTTAGCAACGTCACTTTGACGCCAGTGCGTTGGAACTTTTCTATAAACTGTTTCGTTTCCAACCGAATTGGGTCTTGATATCGGAAAGTGGCAATATGCTGATCATTCAGTGAGAGGTAGACACAGTTCGCTTGTGCCAAACACGCGTCGCCCAACACAAATTGTGCGCTGCCGATCTTAACTTTGCCGCCGTTAAAATCCCCTTGAATCCCTGATCCGATGACATTTTCGACCTGGTCGACGCTGATGTTGATATCGGCATAACGTCTGAACGCACGAGCAATAGGGTGATTTGCATGAGCTTCTAGCGAGGCGGCTATCGCCAGTACGCGCTCCTCAGAGCTATCGTCATGAAGGATAACCTCGTCGATAACGATATCACCATGGGTCAGCGTACCTGTCTTATCGACAATGAGATGATTCACCTGACACAAGGTTTCAAAGACATGGCTTTTACGCAGCAAAATTCCCAAGTTACCCATACGCGATGTTGCACAAGTGAGCGCGGTTGGCGTCGCAAGAGATAAAGCACAAGGGCAGGTCGCGACCAATACCGACAGCATTATCCAAAACGCATCATCGGGATTACTGGCGTGCCAATAGAACCAAGTTCCAGCTGCAATAACCAATATAATGGCGACGAAATAGCGCGCGACAATATCAGCAATCTCTGCAATTTTAGGCTTAGATAGCTGCGCTTCGTCTTGTAGACGGACGATATTGGATATCATTGAATCAGCCTTGGATGACGTGACTTCGAGGTCAAATGCCTCTTCGCCGTTTAAGGTTCCTGCGAATACCGAATCGTCCACCTGTTTGACCACAGGTAAGGATTCTCCGGTTAACATGGACTCATCAATATGCACTCGGCCGGAGATGATTTTACCGTCTGCGGGAACATGCTCGCCAGGCAACACACGGATTTGATCGCCAATTTTTAACGTTTTGACCGGTACTTGTTCTCCATTCAACTTATTAGCGATCGCAGGAATAAGCTTGAGCAAATTGCCACTCGCGGCGGCGGCTTTGCGTCGAGCTCGCATTTCTAAGAAACGCCCAACCAGTAAGAAGAAAGCAAACATAGAGATGGATTCGAAGAATACTTCTCCTTGTTCGGTTACCGTTGCCACTAGGCTTGCCACATACGCGAATATCATCGCGATAGATACGGGGACATCCATGCCAAGCGTTTTGCCACGGATACTCCGCCAAGCGTTAAGGTAAAACGGCAGTGCAGAGTAGAGCATCACCGGTGTAGCAAAGATCAAACTTACCCAACGGAAATAGTTTTTAAACTCCGGCTCTAAATCACCAAATACTTCTAGATAAAGCGCCACCGCCAACATCATGACCTGCATGGTTGCAAGGCCTGCGATACCGAGTCGGTACAAATACTGCTTCATTTGTTGATGGTAAGCTGCTTCTTGTTGGTCCGCTTCGAAGGGAGCCGCTTTGTATCCGAGTTGATGAATCAAAGAGAGCAGTTCGCTTAAGCGAACTTGAGTCTTATCCCAAGCAAGCAAGGCACGATTGGTGGTGGTGTTGACACGAATCGAGACGACCCCAGACTTGTTAGAGACTTGCTTTTCGATTAGCCAAGCGCATGCAGCACACGACACCCCTTCAAGTGACAATGTCACCTCAGCACTGTTCTCGCTATTTCGTACAAATTCAGATTGAACCTCATCATTGTCGTAATGAATCAAAGCTTGCAACTGTTCGGGTACGAGGTCCGCCTTTTCTGCAGGCGCAGTCCGATACTGATAATAGGAAACGAGTCCACTATCAACAATCGTTTGAGCGACCGTTTCACACCCAGGACAACACATGGTTCTCGACTCTCCGAGAATCTCGACGTTAAAATCCGTGTTGGCTGGTACATCTTCACCGCAGTGATAACACGATTTACACATAAGCGCTTAGTTTGTCAGAGGGACAGAAGTGGTGGTCGGGAAAGTGACCCGACCTTGAACAAGCCATTGTTCATCATGAGGTGTAAGTTCGATAAACCAAGGGCCTTGAAGCTCGTCGCTCAATGTAAAGCGGTAAAGGCCATTGGCGTCAGAGGTCAGTAATTGCTTGAAATCACGGTCAGGCAGCGTTCGATGGGCGAACATGGCGGTAATAGCAGGAAAGTGTTCGAGTTGACCTTTGTCGAACTCAATGACGATATCATTACCTTGAGAGTATGCTTGAGCAGAGAGTCCAAGTTCTTTAGCGATATTCTGCTTCGAAATATCGATGTTGATGCCTTTACCTTTTTTATAGTAATCCTCAGTCACCAACGAGACCGAGTTTTTCGAGAAAACAACAACGGTGATGATAGTCCATACAACAACGGTCAGTGGCAAAATGATTAGGAACCACGGCCAGAACTGCTTATACCAAGGCTTTACCATAAAAAAGTTCTCAATAAAAAGATTTAAAAATTAGGGCTTTAACAATAAAGGAAAGACGGTCCCTATGATAGGGACCGTTATTGAAATGTTACTTATTCTCTGTATTACTTAGACTCCAAACATAGGCAGAAACAAGTTGAATCTTGTCTTCACCTAGAATGTCTTTCCAAGCAGGCATCACACCAGAACGACCATTCATGACAGTTTCTGTCACATCTGCGCGTGAACCACCAAACAACCAGTATTGATCTGTTAGGTCAGGAGCACCAACCGCTGGGTTACCTTTACCATCTGTGCCATGACACGCTGCACATACAACGAATCGAGCTTTACCGGCTTCAGCTTCACGAGCATTCACAGAACGACCTGACAGGCTAAGTGTATAGCTTACCACTTCTTTTACGCCTTGTTCGCCGAGCGCGTCTTTCCATGATGGCATCTGACCAATACGGCCTTGCGTCAAGGTTGTCACAATCGCTTGAGGCTCACCGCCGTAAAGCCATGCATCGTCAGTTAGGTTAGGGAAACCTTTTTGACCGCGCGCATCCGAACCATGACACTGAGAACAGTTTTGCAAGAACAGACGTTGACCAACTTTTACTGCTTCGCTATCCGCTGCAATTTCGGGGATAGGACGAAGCTCAGAAGAACCATCGACATAAGCAAGCTTTTTGAACGCTTCACCGAAATAGGTTTCTGCGTCATCAAGCTCTTTTGCATACTGAACCAAATGCTTGTTTTCTTGAGACATTGCAATTGAAGCTTTTGACTCTTCAACAGTGCGAACGGTTTGGTCAGAACTCTGCCAACCTAACACACCCTTGAAGCTGCCTAGCCCTGGATAAAGGGTTAGGTAAATTGCCGCAAATACAAACGTGCCAACAAAAAGGTAAGTCCACCACTTAGGTAGTGGGTTATTAAGTTCACGAATACCGTCGTACTCGTGCCCCATGTCTGCTCCCTCTTCAACGCCCATTTTATCTTTAAGGCACCAAATAAGTAGTGCAGCACAGCCGACAAGAGTACCGACCGTGATGATGATTATCCAAAGACTCCAAAACGTCGTCATTGCTTAGTCACTCCTTGTTCTTTTTCAGGCGCTTTCTGCTCATCAGCGAAAACAAGGTTAGCGGCTTCATCAAAGCGAGCCTTGCGACTTTTGCCGTATGCCCACCAAACCACGCCGAGAAAGCTAACAAACAGAACTATGGTCCAAATACTGTGAATAGTACCGATATCCATAATGTCACCCCTTTAATTACTTCATTGCGTGACCAAGAGACTGAAGATAAGCAATGATGGCATCCATCTCTGTTTTACCTTCTACTTCTTTTGACGCGTTTGCGATCTGTTCGTCTGTGTATGGAACACCAAATTGATCACGGAAAATTCGTAGTTTATTCTCTGTGTCCTTACCATCAAGAACATTGTCAGCTAGCCATGGGAAACCTGGCATGTTTGACTCAGGAACCAACTCACGTGGATCGATAAGGTGAACTCGGTGCCACTCGTCAGAGTAACGACCACCCACTCGAGCAAGGTCAGGGCCAGTACGCTTAGAACCCCATAAGAATGGGTGCTCGTACACGCTTTCTCCAGCAACAGAGTAGTGACCGTAACGCTCGGTTTCAGAGCGAAATGGACGAATCATCTGACTGTGACATACGTTACAACCTTCGCGGATGTATATGTCTCGACCTTCCATTTCAAGCGCAGTATAAGGACGTAAGTTCTCAACAGGCTCGGTGGTTTGTTTTTGGAAAATCAGTGGGGTGATTTCGACTAGAGCCCCCAAACTGATGGCAAAAACGATAAGAATCGCTAGCAGACCGACATTGCGTTCAACAATTTCGTGGCGATTGTTAGAATTAGAACTCATTCTTTAAATCTCCTTATGCCGGCTGAGGGATAGCTTTAAGGCTATCTTTTGGCGCTGTAACCGTCTTGTACGTGTTGTATGCCATTAGGAACATACCAGCTAGGAAGATAAAGCCACCTAGGAAACGTACAAAGTAGAACGGGTAAGACGCTTGAACAGACTCAACGAAGCTGTAAGTCAACGTACCGTCAGAGTTAACTGCACGCCACATCAGACCTTGCATTACACCGGAAATCCACATTGCAACAATGTAAAGAACCGTACCAATCGTTGCCAACCAGAAGTGCGTATTGATTAGGCCAACAGAGTACATACGCTCTTGACCGAATAGGCGTGGAACTAGGTGGTAAACAGAACCAATCGATACCATTGCTACCCAACCTAACGCACCTGAGTGTACGTGTCCGATTGTCCAGTCAGTGTAGTGAGACAGAGCGTTTACTGTCTTAATTGACATCATTGGACCTTCAAACGTAGACATACCATAGAACGATAGTGATACGATGAGGAAACGTAAGATAGGGTCGTAACGGAGTTTATGCCATGCCCCAGATAGGGTCATAATACCGTTGATCATACCACCCCAAGAAGGTGCGAATAGAACCAGTGACATCACCATACCTAGCGATTGCGTCCAGTCTGGAAGCGCAGTGTAGTGCAGGTGGTGTGGGCCCGCCCAAATATAAAGAGAGACTAAAGCCCAGAAGTGAACGATAGATAGACGGTAAGAATAGACTGGGCGTTCAGCTTGTTTAGGTACGAAGTAGTACATCATACCTAGGAAACCAGCGGTCAGTAGGAAACCTACTGCGTTGTGACCGTACCACCATTGAACCATGGCATCGACTGCACCAGAATAAATCGAGTACGATTTACCCATTGAGACAGGGATTGCCATACTGTTAACGATATGAAGAACCGCAACAGTGATGATGAAGGCACCGAAAAACCAGTTTGCTACGTAGATGTGTGAGGTTTTACGCTTAATCAGAGTTCCGAAGAACACGATCGCATAAGAGACCCAGACAACGGCAATGGCAATGTCGATAGGCCATTCTAGCTCAGCGTACTCTTTACCCGATGTAAAACCGAGTGGCAGAGTGATGGCTGCTGCTAAAATAATGGCTTGCCAACCCCAGAAGGTGAAGGCGACAAGAGGGCCACCAAATAAACGTGTTTGACAGGTACGCTGCACAACGTAGTAAGACGTTGCGAACAGAGCACTTGTACCAAACGCAAAAATAACCGCATTAGTATGCAGAGGACGTAAGCGACTGTACGTCAACCACGGCGTATCAAAGTTTAGCTGTGGCCAAACTAATTGAGCGGCAATCAAAACACCAACAGCCATGCCAACAATACCCCAGAGAATAGTCACTAAGGTAAACTGACGAACGACTGTATAGTTGTAGTTTTGTTCAAGCTGCTTTTCTTGGCTCATTTGCATGCTTCCAATTTCTAATTAACTACACTTTACTTCCAACACGACACATGTCGTAATGCCACCCAAACCATAAAGAAAAACAGAACCGTATCAGTCGGTTAATAATTCTTGCCGATTTTTAAAAAAAGTGGCATTTTCAGCCGCCAACTATACTGCATTTAACAATTCAATGACAGAGTAGTAACCTTACAGTCGGTCAGGTTTTGGCCTTTTATTTTAAAACTTTGAACTTTGTTACACGGAGAACCCCTCAAATGGCTGCCGAAAAACTTACTCGTGGGCGTTTTGTTCAAATAATCATCATGTTAACCCTACTAGTTAGTGCGTTTATTTGGCGAACTGTTGGGCATTCATCACAAGAATTTGTCTCGTGTCTTGAGGGGCAGGAGTGTGTCTTTTATGTAAACGATGTAAGATTTGTCGGTCAATTTAATCGCACTGAGGGAGAGATCCAGACAGACACATCCGAAGTAGCGATACTCGTCAGTCAGACGGCAATAAATGTGACTCAAAAAGGCGACTTTTGGACATTTTCTTACCCTGAGTCATTAAAAGAGTGGCAGTTCACTGTTAACGTGTCCGGCCAAAACAAAAATGTCGTTATCAGCATACGTTAATGGATTTTAAAACTCACATCACCCACCAGTTAAATGAGCAAATCGCCGTTGAAGAGCTGGTTGCTAAACTGACCACCACCAACCTCGTCAGTTTGGTCTGCTATTTCACCCAAAATTACGGCGCGGATAAGCTTAGAAAAGCGTTTAAGCATGCATTACCAAACGTTTCAATTATTGGCTGTTCAACGTGCAAAGGCATAATGACCGAACGTGGTGTCCACTTTGGCTCAGTGTTGGGAGTCATGGCGATTTATGACAGCAAGTCTCACGCTTACGGTTCCGCTTTGATGACGTTTGACACCCAATCAGAATCTATTGAAGCGACCAAACAAGCAATCAGCATAGCGTTGGACAAAGCTAATCGCACAGGCGAAGTTCCCCGTTTTGCTATTGTTCACAGTACACCGGGTATGGAAGAGACGTTGATCAAATCCATCGACAGCGTATTCAAAACGCCAGTTCCACTGATTGGTGCCACCGCAGCAGACAATGCAATTAAAGGGCAATGGTCCGTATTTACCGAAGACGGCGCGACAAATAAAGGGCTCGCTATTCAGTTGGTGTTTGCTTCAAAACCGCTTTCAACCGGTTTCAGCTGTGGCTATTCACCCACCGAGTACACAGGATTAATTACTAAAGCTGTGGGCAGAGAGATATTAGAGATTGATCAACAGCCCGCTCAAGACGTTTACTTAGATTGGATCTTTCAGCACAGTCAAATACGTGTTTCTGAACAGTTTAAATTCGAACTTGTCACTCGTTATCCATTGGGGCGAATCGCGGGGAAGCTATACGAGCAACCTTACTTCAAGCTTTCCCATCCTGTATCTGCCACCGAAACTGGCGGTATTTTATTGTTTACGGATATACAAGAAGGTGAGCAGGTTACTTTGATGTCTGGAGACAAAGAACAACTCATCGCTAGGCCCGCGCGAGTTATAAAAGAAGCCAAACGCCAAGCAGTAGAAAACGGCCACTTAGCCGGCGCCGTTTGTGTCATTTGCGCCGGTGCTATGCTTTATTTAGATGAAGACATAGAGAAAGTTTATGCCACGATCAAGCAGGAGATGGGAGAACTCCCGTTTATCTGCCCATTTACATTTGGTGAGCAAGGACGTTTTATCAATGGTAACAATGGTCACGGTAATTTAATGATCTCTTCTGCGACTTTCTATTCGGACTAAACAACGATGAGTTTAGAGATAAAAGAACAACTAAACGAAGCGCTGATCGAGCTTAAACAAAGCCAAGCTCGCGAAGCAAAACTACTCGCAGAGAACCGAGCTATATTAGATGCCATTTCCAGCATCACCAGTGCGTCCAACAAACAACAAATATTCACTGAACTGCGAAAGGTACTAAGCTTATACATTGATTTTAATCAATTTATTGTTTTGAGTAAAAGTAGGGATCAACATGAGTACACGACAGTATTGAGCTCTGATGCCAGCTTTAAACAAACGAACTGGCCGAGCGGAAATAAGTTTTCTCGTGCCCTTGACGGAGAATGTATCACTCTATTTGACCCTGCTAGTGTAGACGAGTTTGGCTCGCTCAATTCGCAACACATCATGCAGATTAAGAGTGCGTTAATTACAGGCGTAAAGACAGCGACATCCGACTCAGTATTGTTACTTATAGGCAGTGGAGCAGGGCAGTTTAGCTTAGAATCTAGCGATACACTGTCACGTTTTCGTCCTCTACTAGAACGAGCCCTCATCGACATCGAACACAAAGAGCAGTTACAACGCTTAGTCGACATTCGAACTAAACAATTAAAAAAGGCACAGCAAAGAGCTGAAAATGCCAACGAAGCTAAATCTCGCTTTCTAGCCATGATGAGCCACGAATTGCGTACGCCTCTGAACGCCGTTCTTGGTTATATCGATGTGTTGTTAGGCTATCCCTATCAAAATGATCAAATTGAAATCTTAGAAAAAATGGAGTGCTCGGCAGAGCTTTTGTTGGTTTTAATTGACGATATATTAGATCTTTCCAGAATCGAAAGCGGTGAGTTTCCGATTAAATATCAATGGGTAAACCTCAATAGTGAGTTATCACAAGTACTCGAGCATTTTCGTGAACTTGCGCTCAGCAAAGGATTGAAGCTCAATTTGAATATTGATCTCGATAAGAGCCATCTATTTTGGGTTGATCGCGCTCGAGTCATGCAAATTGTGTTTAACTTGTTAGGCAATGCCATTAAGTTTACCGAACATGGTCAAGTTTCACTTCTCGCACATCTAGTGGGTAACAAACTGCAGCTCACGGTCATAGATACCGGGATTGGCATCGCAAGCTCACGCCTGAAAACTATTTTTAATCAGTTTAAACAAGCCGACGACTCAATCACACGCAAATATGGAGGCAGTGGTTTAGGTCTCGCTATCACCAAGCGTTTAGTTTCCCTTATGGATGGGACGATAAGTGTAAAAAGTACACTAGGCACCGGGACGACATTTCTGGTAGAACTACCAGTTTCCATTCAACGCCAAACTCAAGCGGTCATTTCAGACACAAGAGTTAATATACCTAAACCTCTGGCGATTCTTGTCGTTGAAGATACCGAAACCAACCAAATGGTGATTAAGCTTGTTTTAGAACGTTTAGGGCATCAAGTCAAAACACTCAACAATGGCAAAGAGTCTGTCGAATTTTTGAAAACAAATATTGAATCAGTCGATGTGGTTTTTATGGATATTTCTATGCCGGTGATGGACGGAATCACGGCCACACAGAAGATTCGTCAGTTTTGTCAGAAAACACCCATAATCGCTTTAACCGCACACGCGTTAGCACAAGATAAACAAGCTTGCATGGACGCAGGTATGAACGCCTTTGTTTCGAAGCCGATCCGAAGCCTGGAAATCCAGAAATCATTAACACAGGTGTTTAACAATAATCATGTTCAGTAATCTCTGATTAACTGAATATGATTATTAGGTATTTTATGGTAAATACGATTATGTTCGCTTGTCTGGATTGTCCATTACTCTCGCCCACCCTTTGCTGCATTCAGGCCAAAGGCAAACCCTCAACATAATTCCATATTCATAATACGCATTTTAGGGTTTTGATTCTTGTTACAGCTTTCAAGCCCAACTGCCATAAAGAAGCATTTATGTTAGCTGAGAAATTCTATCAACTCATCCAAATCACACTTTATGTGAGTTGACCTCACTACAAACAAAAACGCCCTTGAGTTGCGTCCCAAAGGCGTTTATTTGAAATAACATTTGAAATCAATCACACAGCATGAAGCCTACTAAAGTTAGACCGACTATCGCCACGTCGTCTAAAGTCGATATGTAAAAGCGCGAGTTCCTTTGCGTGAATGCTCTTGCCGTAAGGCGTTGTCAGATATTCACCGTCAATTCGAAACTCTGCCCATTCTCTGGTTGTTGGTAGAAAGCCTCGGTGTTTGGTCAGTAATAAACGCGCCACCGCTATAGGCCACTGATTAGTAGCAACCCAACGCCTCACTGAGCTTTCTGAGTAACCAAAATAAGCCGCACACTCCGCATAAGTATCGAAGTGATACATCATCAACTCTTTGAGCTGACTCCGTAAATAGCCACACTGATGTAATTCATCCCTAAACGTTAGGTATCTTTCTGTTTTTGTTGTCATGTCGAGAGACCTTGCGAATCCATTCTTTTCTAATACTGGTTATTTAACCAGCTCTGAAGAAACACCATCCAGTTTCAATGCGTTGTAGTCAAAAACCGTAGCAAGTCGCTTCAGTAATCGGTGGTTGTCGCTGTCACGCTCTGCAACATCACTCAGCTTCAACAGCACAAGTTCGGAATCGGTAGCAGCCAATGTGCGCATGTATTGCAACGCCATTAGGCCAATCAGCTTATCAGAACGGGCTTCACCATCTTCAGCAAAGAACCCTACTTTGCCTTTTGTCTCTCCGGCCTTGTCACTGGCTAGATGTTCAGTGATTAGCTGGTCGAGTTGCTGGTAATCATTCAAAAGTGACAACGTATCGTCGTTCTCTTCAATGTCAGCGTGGAATTGAAGTCCAGTGTTAGCGGTTGGCGTAACAAGTTTGCTAGTGATTAGGTCGGACACATCATCCATCAATTCGATCATGCGCTGACCAACTTCTTTAGGCTCAGCCTGAGCAAGGTTGGCCTTAGAGTCCTCAATGTTGGACTCAAAAGTATCTTCGTTAGCCGGCTCCAATTGCTCGAAGTCGTAACCGCGCTCTTCATACAAAGAGACAAGTTTTTTCTTCTCATTGTTAGTTAAGGTTGCCTTCTCTTTTTCGAATTGGCTGATCACATTGCGGTTTAAACCAGATAGTTTAGCCGCTGAAGAAATGGACATTCCGATAAAAGTACGGGCATCAAAAAACTGTGCTCCGGTGAGTTGGTTTACATTCATAATTTAAGTTTCCTATAGGATTGATAACAATTGATTTGCAGTTGCTAGGCATTGCACTGCAAGGGTTCATGCAATTTCTGCATGCAGTTGGAATCTATCGCATGCACAGATTCCAGACACAAAAAAGGCTATGTAACCGCTAGGTTGCACAGCCTTTAGTGATTTACTGAAAGAGACCAACAACCCAAGTTTGGCTAAAGTTGTTTGGTTTTGGCTCAACCTTAACATCGACATTCGAAAAGGGTTTGAGTTGTTGAAATTGGGAAATGCACAACGGGTCAATGTCGAGCTGGCGTTCTTGGTATCCAATACCTGTTGCGGTCATGTGTGGTGCGTTAATTTCTTCAATCGGCATAGCAAGGTGAATCTTGCTCATTTCGTAGGGATTGCCCTGCCCTTTGTTTGATACGCCACTGCGTTGACTGATGCCCATAAATACGACTTTCATAGTTTGTCCTAGTGTTTAGTAATAAGGCTTTCGTAGTCCCGTTCTGGTTTCGGGTTAATGTGCCTTGTGATTGGATTAGGTTTAAATTTTCGTTGTTCGTGTCGCGTGAGAGTTAACTCACCATCTGGCCAGATAACCAGTGAGATTGATTCGCGTGGAGAAACTGGAACTTCAGCCCCACCTAAGAAAGGATCTAAATCAAAGTCATCCCCCAAGCCTAATTGAGACTTAAGTTTTTCTGCTGGGTCTTCTGCTAAACCATACTCATGAGCTAATCGGCTAGTCACACCAAAGGCCACGGCTAGAGCTGAAGAATCATCAACATTAGCAAGCGGTGATTCCGGTTCTACATAGTTGCCTGGGCGCTGATTATCAAAGTCAAACTGTAGAATTTGAGCAAGTGGCATGCGCTCCCCTGTACTTAAGTTTTGCAAATCTGCTTTCGACAAACCGATAGCCATTAGATCCCGCATATTTCGACCTAAAGTCGATGGTGAAGAATGCGCTTTAACCTCATCGTAACCACGGTCACATAGAGTCATATAGAAGCGGAAAAGGCGGTCAGCCTTTGCATAAGAAATGTTTCCTTTAGGCGTTACCATTGGGTACATATCACGCAACAACGCTTTAATTTTTGAGTCGTTGTATATCTCAAGTTCTTCACCCTTGACCGCCTCAAGCAAGTCTTTAAACAACTCTTTAAACATCCACTCACAGAATGAATAGTTGTTCGTGTGCTCAAATTGTTCAGCATGGCGGATCACTTTCCAAACCCCACAAGTACCCACAACACGCTCTAGAAAACGTTTTTTCGCTCGGCCTTCAAAGCGCAAGCGATTCGCAGCAAAAGAACGCAACTCAAAATCAGAAAGTTGGCTTATCACCCGTTCATAGCGAGATGTTTTCTCTCGTTTTGCTCTACGTTTTAACTCAGTTAGTTGATGTGAGATTTCATCAAGCTTGGAGTAGATTGCTAGCACATAAGCACGACCCGCATCCGGTGTACTTTCTGAAGCCTTGTTGAAGTAAAGCGTGGTTTCGTAGTCTGAATTACGGGCTGGCTTTAGGTAGCGATTAGAGATATTGCCAAGTGCCTTAATTGTTTGTCTGAGGACATCTTCACTCTGGCACTGGATCGAGTAAGTGCTGTCAATACGTCGAAACTCAGCCAAACCAACATCAAGCATGTCAAAAAATTCTGGCTGAGCCTCTTGAAGTGCTGACAGTAAATACTCAGTACATAGACGTAAGTTGTCGGAGCCGTACACGTTGTGCCCCTGCATAACCTTAGCTGGAGAAGCTTTAATTCGAGCATATGCCCAGAACTGGTTAGCTTTAGGACAGGCATCAAATACACGACAAGCAATATCAGTAAATGAAGACGGGATTCGAGACCAAGGATGATAAAGATCATCTGTTATCGTGTGGTCACTGCCATCAATAGCAAATTCAACGGATCCAGATGCGATCTTAAGGCCTGTTTTTCTTCCTAGTTTTTCAAAATCCACAAAGCCACAGTCACCCATTACGGTAACGCATTCAGCTTTAAGTGGAATTGCAATTTCTAGAAAGTCGTACAAGCCAAAACCCTGTCAATATCAATTGTGACACTAATGGTGTCATTTAAAGTGTCAACTATGCTATCAAAATGAAATCCACGATTCAACCAGAAGTGACCTTGCAAACAATCAAGTAAGGGTCATATCTGGCACTTCAAAAGAACTAGCCTCACAAAGTTGGGATATAATGGTGAGAACGATGCTATGAGGCTTACCTATGATTTTTGAAGAGATTGGTGGCATTGACGCCCTTTCCGAACGTGTCAAACACGCCATTAAAGATAATGGTGGTTATGATCTGACTAGCGAATACACTGGCATAAGTGTTAGTACCTTAAAGCGCATAGCCGCAGGCAAAACAGAGCCTAAGTTTAAAGACATTGTCAGCATCGCTGAGGCAACCAGAACCCCACTCATGTTTCTCGCCTATGGGCATGGCAGCGTACTAGAATCTAAGTTTGAAATGCTTATGGCTGACATGATTAGAGAGGCCAGAAAGAAAGACTATGATATGTCGGCACTAAAAATGTCGTTTGGCATGGTACTAGGCTCACTTAAGACTATCGCCAGTACACCAGATCAAAAGAAAGAACTGGATGAATTTCTAGATAGAATCATGGATGAATTTGACGCTCCATTGATTGAATAAATCAAAATGACAATATAAGCCGCTATTAGAGCATGCGGCTATCCGACCAAATCAAGCGCATCGAGCACACAAGTTCGGTGCGCTTTTTCTTGGGTAGCACAGCGATAAACTTCTGCATGCGCTGTTAGTTCCGTGGTTATAGGATTCTGGCAGGATGAAGGCTTTTTTCGTGGGGCTTTGAGTCCCGTCAGTGAGTGACACTGGCGATCGCGTTGAGCTGGTACTAGCCTCCTGCACTTGCTGAACGTCTTTTTGTGTATGCAGTAGCGTTACCGCTTGGTGGTGTGGTGAGTTCTGGCGGTTCTACGCTTCGCTATCCCTGCGGGGCTATCCTCTGAACGCTGAAAGGGGATCGATAAACGATCCCCCTTTCGGTGCGTCCAGTTCTGGATTATTCAGCGTATTATGGAAATTATGTGTACGGGCTTCACTGGCAAAGCGATTCTCTTTCCTAGGCATCACAGACGGCGCTGCGCTTGTCTGGATTGTCCAAGTCTCTCGCCCACCCTTTGCTGCATTCAGGCCAAAGGCAAACCCTCAACATAATTCCATATTCATAATGCGCACTAGATTATTGCTTCTGTAGGGCTGCCAATCCACATAACCAAGCCACTGCAAGTCATTGATACTCCGTGTAAACCACGCCCGTTAAACTATTATGCGATGCTTTCCAGCGTGGCGTGGCTTTTTAAATTTCCGCTGCTATTTTTTGCATAACAGTATCTTACTCTGAGTCTAAACTTTTGTGGAATGTTCTCGACCTTACGTCTATTGCAGTTGATGTTGATGAAATCAAATCATCCATCGATTCTACACATCAACGACCATTTACATCTTTACTACTTGTTGATTTCGATACGACCTGGGTGCTTATCACGTATCTGTTGTAACGCTTCAGGTGGCATTTGAACGTTGGCGAACCAAAACGGTTTGTGTTTTTCAACGAAGACACCACTGCGATCTAATGTATCAAACATCGCATAGGCTTGGGCTTGTGCGAGAGCCGCACCAGCGGGACTTCGTTCAAGCACAGGAACTTCGTCTAAATCTTCTAGCAATGCATTTTTCATCGGCACAGTGAAAGGTGTCCATTCAATCTCTTCGACCACTTTGTGTGTCAATTGCGCTTCTAAATCATGAATAATGGTAGGTAAAATACTTAAGTCAGGGGTAATTTCTGCACAGGCATAGTATTCCTCTCTCCTATTCTTCTCTCTGTACTGCTGCATTTTTTCAACTTGAGCATCTTCAAACAACTGGCTGAAATGGTTGACGATCGCAAAGTGACTCATCGTCCTCAATACCCCGAGAAGAATGCCTTGTTGCGGGTTTTTCACACCGGCTTTCTCTAATCGAAGTCGTGTTACGTTTGCTGTGAGGATGAGATGCTGCCAGAGCTTAGGGGCAATGCTTTTTGTCACCGGATCGTGCCAACGTAGAATGGGTTTTACCATTAGAATAGGAAACAACAAGGAGCAGTTATCGACACCCAGGGTACCAATCGCAACCATAGGGTCTTGTAAATTTCTCGCTGACTTCCCGATCCTAGTGCAAAACTTAGGGTTATTGACCAGAGCCAAGACGTTATTCTTTAACTGATTGTCATTGGTCGTCAACACGGATAACTTACTAAAATTAAGCGAAGGAGAATATGCAACGCTGACGAAATAAGAAAAATCAGGGAAACGTCCAAATAGCTGCATTGTTGTCATGTCGGCCAACTTGTCTAGCATTGATTGCTGTGCATACTTGGCTATTTCGTGTACGACGTTCTTATGAATTTTTTGCCTTTCTTCTGCCGCTTTGCGACGCTCTTTAACCTTAGACGTCTCACACTCGAGCAATAAACGCTGATTCTCGGTGATCCGCTCCTCCTCTTTTAGGATGACGCTTTCACAAAACTCACTCTGCCGACTGAATGCACTGTCAACATCCGATTGATCAAGAATGTACTTAAGGCTCACTAACCACTTGGCATGACGCGCTTTGGTGGTTTGAGTAATTTTCTCCGCAAGTTCTGTTGCTTCACGGTTATAACGCTTATTCGTTATGAGCGTAGCTGGCATAATTCCACACACTTAATGGATAAATTTGTCGCAATTACAATATGGGTATAGAGGGTTTATCAACCGCTTGCTGGTTTGACGCGCTCATTGACCGGTTAGCCCTATGTATTGACTATAGCAATCCACGACGGATGTGCCACACCAATAAAAGGCAACTCGGCTGTTAAGAAAGGGATGATTTAAAGGCTGCCGCGCGCTCGGCAAACAGCCCGAATGGATATTTGGGCTGGTAGGCTATAGCGAGTTCTTTTGTTTTCCTTTGGCTTTAAACCCTTGATGGGGAAAGACATTACGAATTCGTTGTTGAACCTTTTTCGGTACTTGTTTCGAAAAAATCAATTTGGTACCACTTCTTTGTTGATAGACTTTTAGCTCACCACTAAAAGGAGTACGCTCCGCTATCTCTAGTACATTGTGTTTGAAGCTTGGAGGAAAGTGACCTTTTTCTTGCACTACCTTCCCCTGATTAAACCTCACTTTCAAAACAGGACGATCGACAGCGACTAACCAAAAAACCACCACGGCAGCAATTAAAATCACATACAACATGAACAGACTCCCTGTTAATCCAGTAGTTTACTTAAATCTTCTTTTAAGCTGTTGACTGCTTTACTTGCTTTCTCGCTGCGAGACGCTTCTGACAAAAGGTATTCGATCGCGTCAGACAAGGTGCAACCCAGCTCATTGGCGCGATACGAAAGCTTTTCCCATACTCGATAGTCAAGATCTATCGACTTTTTCTTAGTATGAATTTGTTCTGCATTGAAGTGACGTTTACGTTTGGCGCGAATGGCTTGTTTGAGCTTATTGTCCAGATCTGGTGACATATGTTGCTCTATCCACTCTAACACCTGAGTGGGTTGATGCTCTAGTTGACGGAGCTCGCTAATAGCGGCTTCAGCTTCGCTGGTGTCTATATGACACGTGATTGCCTCACCGGCTTTCCATTTATTGATCAGGTAATTCCATTTCCAACCACATTCCAAATTTTCAAGCTGCTGATATTTCATTGTGAGGCCATTCCGTAAACGCATTTGGTGACAGCGTAACTCTATCCGATTCAAGTTACAATCCCATTGTAATCGAAAAGCGATCAAGATCATTAGATAAATTATCTCTATATACTAGATAGCTTTTTCTATATAATTCATCTCCATTTTTCGGACAAATAACGATATCAATGAACCAAGAAAGCTGGCACGCCGTTACCCCTCAGTACTCGCATTACGACGCCCAAATACAAAGCTTTGACACTCTTGACCCCGTCGATTTTTTCGATATTCAACCGCGACTCAAGCATACACTCTCGACATTCTGCGCTATTGAAGGTTTAAGCCGCCTGCTCATTGTCAATTCAATTGATAACTCTTTCTATCGTCAACTAATCGCCGATGGCTTAGGTCGATTTGGAAATGATAAGCCAGTATATACTACCGAGTCTCTCAGCCTGGCAACTCTTGTGGGTTCATATACTTGCGATGACAAAGGTGACGTGGTCACTTCATGTCAGGGATTATTAGATCAAGCGGATAACGGATACCTAGTCATACCCATTACCTTGCTTCTTGCCAACCCTGCTAGTTGGCAAGTTTTGAAGTCCGTGCTACTTGGCCATGAAGTCAGTCCTATTAACGCTAATCCTCACAAAATAGCTACGGTGCCACCTACTCAAAGTTACACAATAAAAATTGTGCTGGTAGGCGATCGTCATCAATTAGCAGATTTTGAGTGTATTGAGCCAGAAGCGCACACCGGGCTTGCACTGTTTAGTGAAATAGAGAACGAAATCGCCTTGTCTTCAGCCAACATAAAACCATATTTAGGTTTTATTTCTTGGCTAGTCCAAACCTATCGCCTCCCTACTCTTTCTTTTGGCGCATTACATAGGCTCATGATTGCTGGTGCGCGTTACACTGAAGACCAACACTATATGCCGATTGAAGTACTGTGGTACCTAGCCCTTTTTCAAGAGGCTAAACTCAGCTCTAATGGTAAAGTATTATCAGAACAAGATATTGAGATAGCGTTGGAAAATCGCTACTACCGTGAGGCATACCTGCCAGAGCGTGCGTTAACCGATATTACTGATGGTCAAGTGATCATCGAGACCACGGGGGAATGTGTCGGCCAAGTCAACGGTTTAACCGTTATCGACGTACCTGGACATCCAATGTCCTATGGCGAGCCCGCGCGTATTTCGTGCGTGATTCACTTTGGCGATGGCGATATCTCAGACGTAGAGCGTAAAGCGGAACTCGGCGGAAATCTGCATGCTAAAGGTATGATGATTATGCAAGCATTCGTCAGTAGTGCTTTGCAACTCGACGAACCATTGCCCTATTCGGCATCAGTGGTATTTGAACAATCATACAGTGAAGTCGATGGTGACAGCGCCACTCTTGCTGAGCTTTGTTCGTTCGTGAGTGCCTTGTCTGAGTATCCGATCAATCAGCAAATTGCGGTTACTGGTGCGGTTGATCAATTTGGTCGAGTACAAGCTGTGGGTGGCCTCAACGAAAAAATCGAAGGCTTTTATCACGTTTGCAAACATCAAGGTCTCACTGGGCAACAAGGGGTGATTCTTCCAAAAACAAACTTAAAGCACTTAGCACTGAATAAAGAGGTGGTTGAGAGCATAAAGAACAATCAGTTTCATATCTGGTCTGTCTCTACTGTCGATGAAGCAGTCCCAATTTTGATGGGAAAACCCTTTAGAGGCGATGATGAAGAAAGCGTGATTTGTAAGATCGCGCAACGTATTGAAAACTTTGAAAGACACGAGCATCCACAAGGAATTGTGGAACGTATCAAAAACTGGTTCGCATAGAGCAAAAACCGTTCAAAATAGGACTGATCGGAGTTGTTTAGCGTACACCTGTTCACTAACATGCTGCTATCAAAATTTGGAGTAATTGATAATGCAAAACAAACGTGATTCTTATAACCGCGATGATCTTCTAGCCTCAAGCCAAGGTGAACTGTTTGGTCCTGGATACCCTCAGTTACCGGCACCAAATATGCTCATGATGGATCGCATCGCTAAGATGTCAGAAACAGAAGGTGATTTCGGTAAAGGTCTTATCCTCGCAGAGCTCGATATTACTCCTGACTTATGGTTTTTTGACTGCCACTTCCCTGGCGACCCTGTAATGCCTGGTTGTCTTGGACTGGACGCAATGTGGCAGCTAGTCGGCTTCTTCCTTGGCTGGGTTGGCGGCAAAGGTAAAGGTCGTGCCCTTGGTGTTGGTGAAGTGAAGTTCACGGGCCAAATTCTGCCAACAGCGAAAAAAGTCACTTACGAAATTCACATGAAGCGAGTTGTGAACCGCAAACTGGTTATGGGTCTTGCTGATGGCCGTGTACTTGTAGACGGAAAAGAGATTTACGTAGCAAAAGATCTTAAAGTGGGCCTTTTCCAAGATACATCAGCGTTTTAATTTGGTATCTGAATCAAGCGATTCGATTGAGTCGCTTTTTTACTCATAAAAAATTTAGTTATAGTGCGCCAAGATGGTATTTAAAAGCCCCTTTCGGGGCTAAGTTCCTATATCGTATGTGGATTGAGTGTTACTTATAGAGACCAGAGTGTTTGTCTTCCCTGGCATCGCGCCAACCACCAAGCCAGTAGGAGCGAGCATCCATCTGTTGGTACGGACATGCTTCCATCGAGCGGCCATTTAGGCCCGCTTTATAACCTTGAGATTGAGCTCTTTCCAAGCGGTCACGCTTTTGTCTCTTCATAGTGTCGTCCTCATACATAAAATGTTGCTTAACGTACTACTTTCCCTCTCTTAGCATAAGTGTGTGCATTTGCATCGCTTACCAAGGAGGTGTGAAGCTTTAATGACTTCACTATTAAGATTCGATCAAAAAAGAGCTGAATTCAAGCGATAAAAAAGCACAGGTCCAAAACTGTGAACCTGTGCTCTTGTTTACAATTTAATCTATTTTCTACGGAACCCGAACAAACCAAGTAAAGACAAAACGAACAGCCCAAGCGTTCCACCTTTACGTTCTACAGTCTCTTGTTCAACGGGACGAGCGGTGATACTCGTAGCACCTTGAATAGGCACAAGTTCCACAGCAACTAATGACGCTCCGGCGTTACACGAAGCGTTAATTGCCTCGCTATCCCAGCCACTAGCACAGTAATAGGCGGTTGCCGCAATAACGCCAGCGTCGTTGATATCTGCCGCCTCGATAATACGATATTGATTGTTGTTGGTTGACGCGCCTGAACCATAGGTTAAGTCATCCAAGTACCACGCTTTGCTGTTCAGTGGCGCTTGTGCCTTTGATGAAAGCGGCGCGATAAAGGCGCGCTTAGCACGTGGGTTGCCGTTAGTTTCACTGTGACGTTCGTAGTCAATAGTACCTACTACTTCATCATGATTGTTGATCGCTCCTGCTTTACCGTTGGCGCCAGTAAAGAAGATGTCACCACTGAACGCTTTATACGATGGAGTTTCCAAATCGCTGACATAGAATAGCGTATTGGCATAAGCACCGTTCAGCGCACGATTTAGCTTTGCGGTACCTATCGCAATACCGTTATCATTCACCGATTTTAGCGTTTGGTTGGCGTACTCCGACGAATCATAAGGGAAGTTGCTGACCAATGTAGTGGTCCAACTAGTGCCACTGTCAGTAGATTTAAACACCGCCGCTTTTAGGCGTACGTCGCTATCTGAAGAGTAACCCACCGCATAGAGAGCAGAAGTTTCAACAATATCTCTTATGCTGCCTTGCGCCTTTGCATCGCCGTTTTCACTGCGATTCCCCTGCCAGTTTAACTCATTAGCAGTTCCATCTTTCCAAACTGTTGGTTTAGATGTGTAGGTTTTTGAGTTTCCGGTATCAACATTGTTGCGTGAAACGCTACCAACAGTGTATACCGAACCAGAGAGAGACTTGGAAACCCAATATTGGGACGACAAGAAATCACTACCACTTACAGTGTCAAGTGTTGTATCAATGTAGCCTAAATTGCGATTAGAACCGCCGTTGCGAGTGTTACCCACTGGCTGGCCAGCTGAATTGATAGAGTTAACGACGGTATTCTCTGCAAACAGCTCACTACCGCCATTAAGGTAAGCAATAGACCCTGCATAATTGCCATCGACCTCATTTTTGTAGCCACTAGTGTACTGCGCATCAGCCCAGATATCACACTGAGTCGTTTGGTAGCCTAAAAAGTTACGGCAGTAACTTCTAAAACCATCGTAACCATCATCAAGATAGGTCCAGCCAAAAGGCAAAAAGAACGGTGCTTCGTCGCGATATTGAAAGCCTTCACGGTAACGTTTGACTTCAACGGCCAGTTCAGAGGTCGATGCGCCACAAGACGCAGACCAACAATTCATGGTTTCGTCGCTTACTGCTACACCATAGGTTTGTAGACTTGAGCTCGCTCCCTCTGGCGCACTCATGTAAACATTGTAAAGCGCCGCGTTGACGCCAAAAGAGGCCGCTACCGTCGCGGCCAAGGTGGTAATTCTTAAACTATTACGACTCATCAGTTTCTAACTATCCTGTTGCATTGCTTCAAGCTCTTCCCATCGCTCAAAAGCAATTTCAAGCTCCTGCTCTTTGTCAGCGAGCTCTTCTAATACGGGTTGTGTTTGTTCGACAGGTTTGGAGAAAAACTCCGCACTGTTGACTTGTTGCTGAAGTAACTCAATGTCTTCTTCAAGTTGTTCCAATTTGGCTGGGAGTGCTTCCAACTCTCGCTGCAGTTTATAAGATAACTTCTTAGGCTTGTTACTCACTGCTGCTGATTTGGGAGTTTCCTCAACCTGTTTCGCACTTTTCGCTGGTTTTTCACTCACTCTTGCTTTTCGGGCTTGTTGGCGTTGCTGTTGAGCATCGTGATAACCACCGACGAACTCTTCAATAATACCGTCACCCTCGAAGATCCAACTGGTCATGACGGTATTATCAACGAACTGACGATCATGACTCACGAGAAGCAGCGTACCTTGATAATTGGCAAGCAAATCTTCTAAAAGTTCCAATGTTTCGATGTCAAGATCGTTGGTTGGCTCATCGAGAACCAACAAATTGTTGGGCCTTAAGAAGATACGAGCCAATAACAAGCGGTTTTTCTCTCCCCCAGACAATGCCTTAACTGGTGTGCGGGCACGTTTAGGAGCAAACAGAAAATCTTGCAGATAACTTAACGCATGGCGTTGGCGCCCACCGACCATCACTTCTTGTTTACCATCCGCAAGATTGTCAATCACCGATTTTTCGGGGTCAAGCACTTCACGGTACTGATCGAAATAGGCCACTTCAAGCTTAGTACCACAGTGTAAACGACCAGATTGCGGCTCGAGTTCGCCAAGAAGCAGTTTGAGTAAGGTACTTTTGCCACAGCCATTGGGCCCAATCAACGCGATGCGATCACCGCGCATGATATTGAAAGAGAAGTCTTTGACAATAGGACGCCCTTCGATACTGTAGTTGATATTCTGAGCTTCGAATACAATCTTGCCAGAACGCGCCGCATCATCAATTTGAATATTCGCTTTACCCTGCACTTCGCGTCGGTCTTGACGTTCTTCACGCAGTTTTTTCAGCGCTCTTACACGCCCTTCATTACGAGTCCGACGCGCTTTGATACCTTGACGAATCCAGACCTCTTCTTGCGCAAGCTTCTTATCGAATTCTGCATTTTGCATTTCTTCGACGCGAAGCATCTCCTCTTTTTCAACTAGGTAGTTATCATAGTCGCCAGGAAAAGAAGCAAGTTTACCGCGATCCAGATCGACGATCCTAGTTGCCATCGACTTAATAAACGCACGGTCGTGAGAAATAAAGATAATCGAACCACGAAAGTCCTTAAGGAAGGTTTCTAACCACTCAATGGTGGTAACATCAAGGTGGTTGGTAGGTTCATCAAGTAGCAACACATCAGGATCACACACCAGCGCTCGTGCTAAAGCGGCTTTACGTTGCCAACCGCCGGATAAATCCGTCAGTTTGGTATGACCTTCAAGCTTGAGCGCTCCAAGTACGTTTTTGATTCTGTCTTCAAAACGCCAAGCACCGGAATGCTCCAGGTGTTCTTGGATGCGCGCCAGTTTGTTAATGTTTTGCTCAGATGGATCAACCGCAATCAGATCGAGTTGATCTTGATAGATCTTAATCTGTTCCCCAATGCCCGCTAGGCCTCCAGATACATAATCAAAAACGGTGCCTTCTTGGTTGCGTGGTGGATCTTGCTCAAGACGCGACACTACCACATCTTGGGTAACAGTAAGCTTACCGTCATCCATGACCACTTCACCGGCCAATACTTTCATTAGGGTGGATTTGCCTGCGCCATTGCGCCCCACTAGACAAACACGCTCGTTTTCTTGAAGAGCGAAATCTGCATTGTCGAGTAAAGGATGGTCACCATAGGCGAGCAATCCGCTATTAATTGTCAGTAATGCCATTATTTTCTAACCAAACTTGTAATTGTTCCAAATCAAACGGCCAATTTAACTCATTGCCCTGATATCTGAGCACCGGAATCGTGACACCGTAACGAGAAAGCAGCTCATCGTCGAATGCGATATCGATAATCTCGACTTGGTCTAAAATGTGGAGTTGTTGTGTCAGGGCAAGTGCCATCTCACACAGATGGCACCCTTCTGTACTGTATAACGTAATCACGTCAACGTTATTCCTTGTGTGTTATCACCCAGCAGTTGTGGATATGCTTGTTGCGAGCGAAATCCGTAGGTAGCGTTTGGTGAGAGATGTTCTTCGCTGTCAAACCAACAGCTTCCAATGCCTCTAAATCCATTTTGAAGTGACGTTTATTATTCGAAAACACGATAGTACCACCGTCTCTTAATAAACGCTTAAGCTGGGTCATCAGTTGAATGTGATCGCGCTGAACGTCGAAAGACTGCTCCATACGTTTTGAGTTAGAAAACGTTGGGGGATCAATAAAGATTAAATCAAATTGAGCCGTCGACTTCTCTAACCATTGCAAACAATCTGCTTGCTCAAAGCGGTGTTGACGTCCGACTTGACCATTCAACTTCATGTTTTCTTTTGCCCACTCAAGATAGGTGTTCGACATATCGACCGTTGTGGTAGATTTTGCTCCTCCACAGGCGGCATGAACAGTTGCAGAGCCGGTATAAGCAAATAAGTTGAGGAAGTCTTTTCCTGGTGCCATCTCTCCCAGCTTTCGACGTGTGATCTTATGATCAAGGAATAGACCCGTATCTAGGTAGTCATGTAAGTTGACGATAAGCTTTACACCATACTCAGTGATAGTAAGCGTCTCTGATTGCTGTGCCATTTTTTGGTACTGCGCACGGCCTTTCTGCTTTTCTCTCACTTTAAGTACGACTTTGTTCGCATCGGTATCCGTCACTTGAATCGCCGCGCGAATAATATCGGTTAAACGTCGCTTAGCCTTTTCTTCTGGAATGTTCTTAGGCGCGGCGTACTCTTGAATAACAAGGTGGTCAAGGTAAACGTCAATCGCGACGTTGTATTCAGGCAGATCCGCATCATAAATACGGTAGCAATCCAACTGCTCTTTACGAGCCCACTTAGAAATCTTGCTTAGATTTTTCTTAAGTCGATTCGAAAAGTCAGGGGCGATCAACAACTCAGTGACACTGTCACCCTCTTTGTTAGCTTGACGTGCGCTGATCGAGTAGTTCTTTTGGTGACACGGTAACGCACCATTGTTAAGTTTGAACTGTTTGTCTGCACGCATGCGTAAACAGCTCAACAACTCGTCCGAACTCGAGAAAATTGAGGCTTGGCAGCCGCCAAACTCCGCTTTAAGCTGCGCGCCGAAAGCGGTATAAAGGGCAATCAGTCCAGGATGAGTACCTAAACGTTCACCGTAAGGTGGGTTACATACCAACACGCCATCTTCAAACGACGCAGGTCGTTTAATCTTAGCGGCGTCGCCTACCTGAAACTCAATCAAAGATTCAACCCCCGCACGACGGGCATTTTCTCGTGCGGTTTTAAGTACACGAGCATCGTTGTCGAAACCGTAGAACTTAGCGTCAACTTTTTTGACACCTCTTCTCGCTTGAACACTTGCCTCAGATTTAATCTCAGCCCAAATTTCAGGTTCAAAATCTTCTAATGCCTCAAAGCCCCACTGTGCGCGCTTAACACCAGGCGCCATATTTGCGGCCATCATGGTGGCTTCAATCAGCAATGTTCCTGAACCACACATAGGGTCAAGTAGCGGTTTATCACCACTCCAACCGCTACGAAGAATAATCGCTGCTGCTAGCGTTTCTCTCAATGGCGCTCGACCAGATTCAGGGCGGTAACCACGTTGATGAAGGCCGCCACCAACCATATCGACACCTAAGATGGCCTTTTCTCGATGCAAGCGAACGTGAATGCGAAGATCTGCTTGATCTTTACTGATCGAAGGTCGTGGTAAGTTTTTCTTCTCGAAACTATCGACTATCGCATCTTTAACTTTCATCGCACCATACTGACTATTGCGTATTTCGCGATTGGTGCCGTTGAAGTCAACAACCAGTTTCTTGCTGCTATGGAACTGATTTATCCAGTTAACGGCCGAAGCAGCAAGATAGAGATCCATATCATCATTACAGGTGAATTCTGATAACACACGAACAAACCTTGAAGCCAATCGGCTCCATAAGCACACTCGATAAATCTGTTCATTTGTCGCTTTAAATCGAACCCCTGCTTGGACAGGTTTTGCGTCGTTAATTCCAAGCTTAGTGAGTTCGTCTACCAACAGGTTTTCGAGACCATTCGAGGTGACAGCAAGATATTGATGCATAGTGATGTTTTTGATTCTCTAAAAAATGACACCGCATTATACCTGACTCCACTAGTGACTGTTAGCACAAAGCTAAAATTCGTCTTTTTTCTCGCTTTATGTGTTCGATTATTCGTCGAATTTCCAATACCAATGCATCGCCTCACTGCCTGACAGTCATTGATTGACTATTGACCATAAATTAAGGCTTTCAGGCGAAGTGAATACTTATTCTCATCAAAATTGGTCTATACCAGTGGTTGATTTACAGTGTAATTTTGCTACATATTTAGGGTAAATGAGGAATTTTGACCGTGATGCGTCGAGTTTTACACGACTTTTTGGGACAATATAGGAAGGTCGAACGTGTGAATTTTGAACACATCTCACAAATGAGAGAGGTTTACACGAACAGTAAAATGAGCGTAATTAGCCGAAGGTTGAGGGTTATAGACAAAAAAAAGCCAGCTTTTTTAGCTGGCGGGAAACGAAATAAACGAACGTTAAATAAATGGATTAGCCAACCAAAGCGATAGGCTGGATAGAGAAATGGTGGTTACATATTTCGAAACGGTCGTGCATAACTTTAATGGCTTGGCCAAATTTAAGCTCTTTACTGGCATTAAGCTGGAAGCTCTCCAACCCCACAAATGCGCACAGACTTGCTGAGTCACCTACTTCTAATATCATGAAGTAGCCATCACTGTAGTCGTTACATAAGCGGATTAAATCCCCTTCTTCCGGGATGTCGCAGCCGCTGGTCAAAGAATCGAAAAACCAGCTTTTTGGTTGTACAGGCTTATGGAAGCGTTTTGCAGCAACACAATAAAGAGCAAGTTCAGCCTGTCTTGGCTCACTTAAGCCCAACAATGCTGCTTGTTCTTTGTATGTTTGATATGCAGATGCATCATCAACCGAGAATTCGTTGACACCAATCGCACAATCGACGATCAGTTTGCGAGCAAGATTGGTTTTGAATACCATGCTATCGCCCAGGTCGAGCATAAGGTGCCCTTCTGAATCGTCATAGTACCAAGTCCATTTGTCACTGGGTTTAAGCATCGTTCCATCTCTTGAGTATTTGTGAATTTAGGTAAAACGCTTAATTACCTCGCCAAACAATACTTCGATTTTATGCACTGTCAGATGAAAAAAAAGAGGAAATGATAATTCATTTCCTCTTGAACACTTCGATTAATGGGGCCCGCATATTTATAGTGACAATGTCACTTAAATACATGATAACCTTATTTTTTATACTTATAAATTTTTTACAATGTCGCTGACTAGCTTTGGACCTTTGTAGATAAAGCCAGAATAAACTTGCACCAATTGCGCACCTGCCATAAGTTTCTCTTTGGCCGCGACATAAGAGTCAATACCACCTACCCCAATGATAGGCACTTGACCCTGAAGCTCTTGATGCAAACGTCGAACTACTTCGGTACTGCGCGACTGTACTGGTCGGCCACTCAAACCGCCTGCTTCATTGGCATGCTTCATCCCTTCAACAATAGAACGATCCAACGTGGTATTGGTGGCGATAACACCGTCGATGCTATTTTTGATCAATGACTGGCAAATTTGGCTAATTTCGTCATCACTAAGATCCGGCGCGATCTTCAGTGCTAAAGGAACGTACTTATCGTGAAGCTTAGCGAGTTCTGCTTGTTTTTGCTTGAGCTCAGCAAGCAGTTCATCTAGTGCTTCGCCATACTGGAGCGTACGTAACCCAGGTGTATTAGGCGAAGAAATGTTGACAGCAATATAATCAGCATACAGATAGACTTTATCCATACAGATCAGATAGTCTTCTGCACCCTTTTCGATTGGTGTGTCTTTGTTTTTACCAATGTTGATGCCAAGCACACAGTTGTAGTTGGCCTTCTTAACATTTTCAACTAAGTTATCGACCCCGAGGTTGTTGAAACCCATTCGGTTGATAATACCTTCGGCCTCAACAAGACGAAAAAGACGTGGTTTGTCATTGCCCGATTGAGGTCGAGGTGTGACCGTACCCACTTCGACAAAACCAAAACCCATGGCATCAAATGCTTCAATGCACTCACCGTTTTTATCTAACCCTGCAGCCAGACCAACCGGATTACGGAAAGTTAGCCCCATGCATTCGACAGGTCGGTGTGGTAGCTGTTGACGATACAAAAGATCGACTGGTGTGCCCGTAAAACGTTTGAAATTTTGGATTGCAAGATCATGTGCCTTTTCGGCATCAAGTTGGAAAAAGCCAGTTCTGGCTAGACGGTAAAGCATTGTGCCTCCGAAAGAAAAAAGCCCCGTATAAACGGGGCTGTATTATTCAACGTTTTACCGAATAATTCAACGAATTATAGCAATCGTTTACTCAATGGCTGAACAGTTGAGATTAAGTAGCATCAGTTCACGCAGTGCCACCGAGAATTTAGCAAACTCATGCACTGAGCCAACCTTGAACTCGTTGAGGATATTTTCCCAACGATGCAATGAAACCTCATTGGCGACAATCCACTCATCAAGTGCTTTAATCACATCAAGATCTTCCGGTGCGCATGAACAACTTAGCACCTGCCCTGTCAACTGACGTTGTTGCCAATCCAAATCTTCTCGGAAAGCAGCACGCGCTAAAGCTTGCCAGTTGTTATCTACGGCTTGACCATTGATCTGTTTCAAGAACCAATGCAGTGACAAGCGATCACCAAGGTTGTAGTACAACTTGGCGGTTTGCTCGACTGTTTTGCCTTTTTCACGAGCCACTGTAGATATATCCAGTACCGAATAAAGACTTGAAAGGCGAGCAACATAATTTGCTAGCTGTTCGCTAATCCCTTGGTCGATCCAAGCTTGCGCCATATCGTTGTGCTCTTGTACTTCTGACGGTACCAACATCTCATCGAGATGAATCTTGATGGTTTCCACGTCGCCTTGATAGAGTTCAATGAGCGCTTGTACTGACTGTTTACCCATTCGGTTGCGCAATAACCAACGCGACAAGCGACGCAAAGTACGACGCACAAAAAAGATCATATCGTATTGTGCTTCTGTCGTGGCGTGGTTATCCAATTGACGGATCTCTTCAAGCACATTGCCAAGACCGAAGATTTCACGCGACGCCGCATACGCATTAGCAATATCAACCACATTGGCGCCCGTTTCTTCTTGAAGTCGAGTCACGAAATTGCATCCCATTTCGTTTACCATTTGGTTCGCGAGTGCAGTTGCAATAATTTCAGCGCGCAATGGGTGGTTAACCATTTGTGATGAATAGTTACGGCGTAACTCTGTTGGGAAATAATTGGTTAGTTGCTGAGCATGGAAATCATCATTGGCAATATCTTCATGCACCAATTCTTCTTTCAACACCATTTTAGCGTAAGCCACCAGCACAGAGAGTTCAGGACGCGTGAGTGCCATCCCTTGTTTCTCGCGTTCTAGAAGCGTTTCATCATCGGGGATATATTCTAGTGCTCTATCTAAATAACCCGCTTTTTCCATTGTATGAATGAAGCGAATTTGTTCTTTGACGAGCGAAGTCCCCTGCTGTTCGGTCACTGAAATGGACTCTGATTGACAATAGGCATCATCCAATACGATCTCGCCCACTTCATCTTCCATCGATTCCAAGATCTTATTGCGCTGTTTGACGGTAAGATCGCCATTGGCGACCAATCCATTCAAGAAGATCTTAATGTTGACTTCGTTATCGGAGCAATCCACGCCACCAACGTTGTCAACAAAGTCAGTGTTAACACGGCCGCCTGTTAACGCGTACTCAATACGACCCAACTGAGTCATACCTAAGTTACCGCCCTCACCAACCACTTTGGCTTTTAGGTCACAACCGTCAATGCGCAATACGTCGTTAGCACGGTCACCAACATCGGTGTGCGTTTCTGTTGATGCTTTAACGTAGGTGCCGATACCACCATTCCAAAGCAGATCCACTTTCATTGATAAGATCATTTTGATCAGTTCATTCGGCGCAACTGAACTCTTCTTGGTTCGCAACATCTTTTGAATTTGCGGTGTCAAGTGGATCGACTTAGCGCGGCGTGAGAACACACCGCCACCTTCAGATATAAGATCGGGGTCGTAATCTTCCCAACTTGAACGTGGAGTATTAAATAACCGGTTACGCTCTTCCCAACTAGACGCAGAGTCCGGGTTCGGATCGATAAAGATGTGCATGTGGTTGAACGCAGCTTGGAGGCGAATATGTTTAGACAACAACATGCCATTACCAAATACATCCCCTGCCATATCACCGACACCAATGGCAGTGAAATCTGTACTCTGGCAGTCAATGCCCATTTCGCGGAAGTGACGCTTAACCGATTCCCAGCCACCTTTAGCCGTAATACCCATGGCTTTGTGGTCGTAACCATTCGACCCACCGGAAGCAAATGCATCCCCTAGCCAGAAATTGTATTCTGCCGATACCGAGTTAGCTAAATCCGAGAAAGTCGCCGTTCCCTTGTCGGCCGCGACAACCAGATACGGGTCGTCTTCGTCATGACGAATCACCTGTTTTGGATGAACAACTTCACCTTCGATGATGTTGTCAGAGACATCAAGCAATGCACGAATAAAACGCTTATAACAGCGTTGACCTTCAGCAAATATCTCATCACGACCACTCAAAGTATGTTGACGTTTACAGACAAAACCACCTTTAGCGCCAACCGGAACAATGACCGTATTTTTCACTTGTTGAGCTTTGACTAGGCCGAGAATTTCGGTACGGAAATCCTCTTGGCGATCTGACCAACGCAAACCACCACGTGCAACTTTACCACCACGTAGATGCACACCTTCAATATCTGGTGCATAAACAAAAATCTCAAACGCTGGTACGGGTTGCGGGATCTCTGGGATCTCACTTGGTTTCATCTTCAGCGACAGCCAAGGTTTGTGGTTCTTGTCGTCATCGACTTGATAATAGTTGGTACGCAGCGTCGCGGTGATCATTTCCATGTAACGGCGGATAATACGATCATCATCCAAGCTTTCTACATGATCCAACTGCTCGGTAATGCGCGCGATCAGATCAGTTTGCCCTTTCTGGCTTCCTTTAAACTTCGGCTCAAAGCGCTTAGCAAATAACTCCACCAGCCCTTTGGCAAGATCAGGATAGTGGCTAAGCGTTTCTTCAATGTACTGTTGACTGAACGGGAAGCCGACTTGACGCATATAACGTGCGTAGGCACGTAGGATGGAAATTTCACGTCCAGTGAGCGAAGCGCCCAGCACCAAACGGTTAAAGCCATCGCTTTCAAGTTCACCGGCCCAAATTGCGGCAAAAGCCTGCTGGAATCGATCACGCGCTTCACGAAGATCAACGGTTGTGTCGCTCTTATGCAGCATTGAGAAATCAAGGATCCAATAAACCTGACCGTTAGCTTTGCGCACTTCGTATGGTGACTCACCAATTACACGAAGCCCTAAGTTCTCCAACATTGGCATCACATCAGACAAGTGAATAGGCTCATCACGGTGATACAGTTTAAGTCTCACTGATTTTGAATGACTGCCTAACTCTTGTGGGCGGTAGAACAGCATGCCGAGTTTGTTGTCATCATCAAGCTTTTCGAGCCTCTCAATGTCGGCCACCGCGGAACCTGGCATCACATCTTCTTTGTACGAACGTGGGAATGCACGCAAATACTCTTTAGACAGTGGTAAACCTTTGCTTTCACCGAAGTTTGCCACGATCGCCTCTGATAAACGATCATCCCAAGTCGAAGATGCTTCCATTAAGTTTTGCTCAATCGTTTTAACGTCTACGTCCATATTGTTGTTGTCAACACGGACAATGTAATGCGTACGAGCCAGCGGGCTCTCTGAGAAGTAAGTCGTGAACTCTACCTCTTGCTCACAGCCAAAGTACTGTTTCAAAATTCGCTGGGTTTGACGGCGAAGTTCGGTGTTATAGCGATCTTTAGTGACATACACCATACAACTGAAGAAACGGCCGAACGGGTCTTTGCGCACAAACAGACGCAGCATGTCGCGGTCTTGCATTTGCACTACCCCCATACCGACTTCAAGCAATTCTTCTTCTTTCGCTTGCAGTAGTTCATCACGCGGGTAGTTTTCTAAAATATTGTGGAGTGCTTTGTACGAATATGAGCCTTCACGATAGCCGCTCGCGTCAAGAATGCGCTCGACTTTCTCACGCACGAGCGGAATACTTGCAACGCTTTGGTTATAAACCGCAGACGTGTAAAGGCCAGTAAAACGATGCTCGCCAATCACTTTGCCGTTATCGTCAAACTTTTTAATACCAATATAATCCGTGTACGCTGGGCGGTGGATACGTGATGGGCGGTTGCCTTTAGTAACAATCAATAAGAAAGGCTTCTTCGCTTCCAAGCGGGCAGAGTCTGGGAAATCACTTAGTTTGACAGTTCGGACACGCTCTCGATTGGCAAAAAGACCTAATCCCTTATCTGGCGTTGGGCGTAGTTCGGTATCACCATCAACATTGACCAAATCGTACTCTTTATAGCCCATAAAGGTGAAGTTATGATCCCCTAACCAACGGAGGAATTGAATAGACTCATCATAACGATCACGTTCGATCTCAATTTTATCTTTTTGCGCGTCAACCTGAGAGGTCACTTGTTCGAGTTTTTCGACCATCAGTAACCAGTCTTGAACCACCAGACCCGCATCATTAAGAATACTCAGTAGCTCATTTTTTAGTGAGCCCATGGCATCTTTACTACTCAGTCTGTCTACTTCGATATGGAAGAGTGATTGAAGTGCACCTTCACCACTATTGATAGAAGTAATCTCGCCTTTTCCAGTACGGGCGATTTGAGTCGGTCCGTGGAGCATTAAGTGTGATGAAAGATCCAAACGGCTTAGGGCCATTTTGATTGAGTCGACTAAAAACGGACAGTCTGGCACCACAATCTCAACGATAGTATGGGTAGACTGCCAGCCTTGACGACTCACCGTTGGGTTAAAAACTCTTACCGAAATATCATCAGCAGTTTTCTCATTAATATGGTGCCAAAGAGAGACAACAGCACCATAAAGGTCAGATTCATTACGTTCGATGAGATCGTCTTGAGAAATGTTGCTAAAGAGATGTTGAGCAAGTTGAGTGACTAGGGGTTGATGAGCAAGCTCGAGTTTGTCTTGAATAAGCTGATACACTTTTTCAAGAAGAACCGGCATCAATGTTTCACGCGCGGTCATAATCACACTCCACAATTAGAATTGTATGTATTTTTGAGGGATGTTGTAAGCATAGTGCTTAACACGGGTAATGCCGCTTTATTGTAAAAGCTTTATTGATAAATAGTTAATTCTTTTAGGAGTGGTAAGAGGTGAAATGTTTGAGAATGTGACTAAGGTTCTATTTAAACTTCTATAAAATCAGTTGCTCACAGAAGTTCTAACTTAATAAACTTATTTTTTTGGTCAGTTGTTAATCTGAAGCGCCCTTTTAAGCCAATTTGACTAACAAAAGGTCTGAAACGAGATGCAGGCAATTGTAGGCGTAACCCTTTGTCTGTTATGACTAAAATGTTACTTGCCGCCCCATTGTAGTGAGACAGAAAAGTTTGATAAGAGATATTGAGTGTAAAGTAATACTGATTCATAACTGATGGAAAAAGTCGCGATATTGCCCACCTAACAAAATAACTGTATAAATAAACAGTAGCACTATCACGTGCTACTGTTTGATACCAACGAATTAAGACTCAAGCGCCTTGGTCACTTTTTCAAACAAGTCTTTGGCTAGGTTATCCATCGACTTTAAGGACTCTAGCTCTTGTTTGATCAACGCCTGACGTGTTGAATCGTATTTACGGAATTTAAGTAGCGGATCAATCAAGCGTGACGCAACTTGCGGGTTACGGCTATTAAGCTCGCGTAAGATTTCTCCAGCAAACTGGTACCCTTCACCACTCTTGGCATGAAAACGTACTGGGTTCATGTTGAGGAATGAGCCAATCAAACTACGCGTACGGTTAGGGTTTTTAAGGCTAAACGCTTCGTGACCCATGGTCTGTTTAATGACATCAAGTACATTCTCGGCAGGGTTGGTTCCTTGCAGCGCAAACCACTTATCCATCACTAAGCCATCATGTTTCCACTTATCACTGTAATCTTGCATGAGCGCTTCGCGACTCTCGAGCTGAGCACTGTTCGCTGCCGCCATTGCTGCAATGGTATCCGTCATGTTGTTAGCCTCAGAGTACTGAACTTTGACCAGCTCGTTACCTTGATCGGTATAAGCAAGGTAGCCAAGTGCGGTATTGCGCAATGAGCGAAGGCCAATGGCTTTGTGTTCAATCGAGTAAGCGGACTGTTTAGTGCTGTGATAAATAGCGCTTAGTTCATCTTGCAATTCGGTCGCTAAAATCACCTTCAGTGCTTTCAACACTTGAGCAACCGCATCCACATCGACTTGTTTATACCAACCCGACACTTCATTGAAGCTTGGCAGTGACAACATCTCTGCGATGAACGCAGGTTCAAGCTGTTCAGAAAGCAAGACCCCACGGAAAGCATCAACGACGGATTCAGTTAATACCACTTCCTCACCGGCCTGCACTTTTTCAACGTTCGCGCGAATGTATTTCGCCAGTAACATTTGTCCTGCATCCCAACGAGCAAATTCGTTTCTCGCGTGGACCATTAAGAATGTGAGTTCTTCATCACTATAGTCATATTCAAGTTTCACCGGAGCAGAGAACTCGCGCAATAAAGAAGGGATAGGTTTTTCTGTGACCCCTTCAAACACAAAGGTCTGTTTCGCTTCGGTGACATCCAAAACATGACCGACCCGCGAACCGTTACGGCGTAACTCTATAATGTCACCATTGGCCGCATACAACTCCACATCAAAAGGAATGTGGAGTGGTAGTTTGTCTGACTGATCTTGTGTCGGCTCGGTTGATTGTTCGATAGTCAGAGAGTACGTCTGCTGTTCAGAATGATACTCACTCGTTACACTCACGGTTGGCGTACCAGACTGGCTATACCACAAACGGAACTGCTTAAGGTCAACACCCGTTGCATCTTCCATAGCAGCGACAAAGTCCTCGCAGGTTGCCGCCGTGCCATCGTGGCGTTCAAAATACAACTTCATCCCTTTTTGGAAGCCTTCTTCTCCCAGCAAGGTATGCATCATACGGATCACTTCGCTGCCTTTTTCGTAAACTGTCAAAGTGTAAAAGTTGTTCATCTCAATCACTTTATCCGGACGGATAGGATGCGACATCGGACTTGCGTCTTCGGCAAATTGTGGGCCTCGAATGATTCGGACATTATTGATGCGATTCACCGCACGAGAGCCAAGATCAGAAGAAAACTCTTGGTCACGGAACACGGTCAAGCCTTCTTTAAGACTTAGCTGGAACCAGTCACGACAAGTGACGCGGTTGCCTGTCCAGTTATGAAAATACTCATGGCCGATAACGGCTTCAATACCCAAGTAGTCGGTATCCGTTGCCGTTTTTTCATTGGCGAGAACAAACTTAGAGTTAAAGATGTTAAGACCTTTATTCTCCATTGCGCCCATATTGAAAAAGTCCACCGCGACAATCATGTAGATATCTAGGTCATACTCCAAGCCAAAACGATCTTCATCCCACTTCATGGAGTTAATTAATGACGTCATCGCGTGCGGTGCTCGGTCGAGATTTCCTTTATCAACAAATATCTCTAACTCAACATCGCGGCCAGAGCGAGTGACAAATTTATCTCGCAGTACATCGAAATCTCCCGCAACCAACGCAAACAAATAAGCAGGTTTCGGATGCGGATCTTGCCATTGTACCCAGTGACGACCTTGGTCGAGTTCCCCTTGAGCAATACGGTTACCGTTACTCAACAAATAAGGATACTGAGCTTTATCCGCAATCACTTTAGTGGTGTACTTGGCAAGCACATCTGGACGGTCGAGATAATAAGTAATGCGGCGGAAACCTTCAGCTTCACACTGAGTACAGAATGCACCACCCGACTTGTACAATCCCTCAAGCGCTGTGTTTGCTTCTGGGTCAATCAATGTTTCTATACTGAGCTCAAACTCAGCGGGTAGATGATAAATCTCTAAACCGCCTTCAACTTGTTCATATTCACTCCATGGCTGACCATTAACGTGAATACTTTTTAACGTTAATGCTTCACCATCAAGCTTAAGAGTGGTCGAATCTTTTAACTGTTTTACCTGTGAAACCGCACTGACTGTTGTGGCGTTGTCATAAAGATCGAAAGTTAAATCGATATCAGTAATGGAATGAGAGGGAGACTGATAGTCTTTGCGATATTTGGCTTGTGGAGTCTGAGCCATGTCTAAATCCTTCTGACGAATATGAGATACGTAAACACGGCAACCGCCGTGCTGTGTGATGTCGGATAACGACAATCATTTGCGTGTAAGCTTACCTGCCTAAACAAAAAAAAACGAGGTTCGGCTAAGAAATACCTCGTTTTTTGTCTATTGTTGATGAAGAACTCAAACAATTTGTCTAATTTATCCGCAAAGTGCCCACTAATCGATTTATGACTATCGAATCCGATTTAGAACGGCATAGAGTGCCCCTTCTTCCATTTCTAACGTTAAAGTGTCGCGGTTAAGCGTATATTTGGTCTCGTGTTCACCATTTTCGTAAAGCAATACCAAGTGTTCTCCCTCGGTATAATAAACACCACGATGTATCGCCTCGTCGCCATTATCATTGCTCACTCTAAACATGAACACGAAATCAGGTTGCAAGATAAGGTCGAGTTGGTTGACATCGCTAGAGGCGACGTCGTCCCCGCCGAGTTGCGCACTCGACCACATACCTGCGAGAGCATTCGACAAAGCTTTGGTGAAGGTAACACCATTGAGGTTAAGTAGATTGTGGTTAGCAGAATATTGGTAGACTTGAGGTTCATCACTGTTGAGGCCGAGGATGATAGTATCTTCATTTGCGGTATAGAGCCCCTCCCAGTGGTCAACGGAGTAATCTCTTTTTTGGATGTCGATCTTAAAACTGTAGTTTGAGTCGAGCGACAGCTTGATCGCGAGGAAGTTTTCTTCCGATTGCTCTGGATTAGGATTGACTAAGTACCAATCCCCTAACAAGAAAGGCTGGTCAAATTGAGTTAAATCGCTATTGTCTCTTGCCGAATCAGCGAACACAGAGAAACTTAGCAAGAGTGATAACATGGCCATCAGTTTCATAGCGCGCTCCTTACTCTTTTCTTTAAGCTTAGGCACACGACTGATAAAACGCGAAAAAATTGATCTAAATCACATTAATTATTCCCACAAAAAAAGCGAGCCACTAAGGCTCGCTCTTTTAACTATTGATATAACTAAGATTTCAACATATCTACCATGATGGCAACCGATTCGTCTAAATAAGCATCGGGGGCTTGATAATCTTTGGGTACATCGTCAAGTGACTTGAACGGCTCTTCACCCATCGCCTTTCGTCGCTCATTAATTCGTGCTAGACGCTGTTTATCGGCCTTTTCACTTTCCATCTTGCGCGTTGCTTCATTCAACGACAAGGTGTTGTCGTCCTTTTCAGCGCGGTACTTGGCAATGTCTTCGGCGATAAAGCCAAATTCAAGATCATCAGCAATCCGATTTTGGTGAAGCGCGGTCAAGTGTGCGACCCGCTCTGGGTTACGTTGTAACACCTGGTATTTTGCCGGTTCAATGCTGTCCCACGGCAATGCATTCTCTTCAACACTTTCCCCGGTTTCACTGGGTTCCACTGCGGTTGGGAAGGCAATGTCAGGCGCAACACCGCGATTTTGAGTGCTGCCACCATCGATACGATAAAACTTCTGTATCGTGTATTGCACATAGCCGAGTTCTTTATCGAACAAGTCGTAGATATGGTTTAATGAACGGTGCTGTTGCACTGTCCCCTTACCAAACGAATTTTCACCAACAATAAGAGCTCGACCATAATCTTGCATCGCAGCGGCAAAAATTTCAGAAGCCGATGCGCTGTAACGATTGACCAACACCGTCATCGGTCCGTCGTAGCTGATTTCTCCATCAGTATCGCTGTTCACATTGACACGGCCATAACTGTCGCGTACTTGAACCACTGGCCCGCTGGTAATAAATAAACCCGATAACGCGGTAGCCTCAGTCAATGCGCCACCGCCATTATTGCGAAGATCAACAATGATGCCATCCACACCTTGCTGCTTAAGCTCTGCGATGAGTTTATCGGTGTCTTTTGCCAGCCCAACATAGAAGCTAGGGACTTCCAGCACACCAATTTTTTTACCTGCTTTCTCAACTACTTCGGACTTTACGGCGCGGTCTTCAAGGCGGATTTTATCACGTACAATAGTGATAACTTCAGCCTTAGCGCCTTGACCTTCCGGCAACACCTGTAAGAACACTTTGGTGCCCTTCGGCCCTTTAATCAGTTGTACGACATCATCTAGTCGCCAACCAATCACGTCGACGATCTCTTCACCGTCTTGACCCACGCCAATGATGCGGTCGCCTTCGGACAGTTGCTTACTCTTAGAAGCCGGACCACCCGCGACCAATGAACGAATCACCGTATAATCTTCGGTCATTTGTAGCACGGCGCCGATCCCTTCTAGCGAAAGGTTCATTTCAGTTTGAAACTGGTCAGCGCTGCGTGGAGAGAGATAACTGGTATGCGGGTCGACTTCACGCGCAAAAGCATTCATGTAGAGCTGAAATGCGTCTTCACTGTGAGTCTGACTGATGCGTTTGAGCGCATTGTTATAGCGCTTGCCGAGCACTTCTTTGATCTCGTCCCACTCTTTGCCGGTTAACTTAAGATTTAACGCATCATACTTAACGCGTTTGCGCCACAATTCGTCTAACTCGGCGGTATTTTTCGGCCAAGCTGCGTCACTGCGATCAAGCTCAATAAACTCATCATCATCAAACGTCATCTCTTTATCGAGTAAGCGCAGTGCATATTCAAAGCGCTCGTAGCGACGTTTCATCGACAAGTTGTAGACATCAAACGCAACCTGATTATCGCCCTCTTTTAAGCCTTCATCGATTGAACTCGACCATTTGGCAAAAGAGTCAATGTCGGCTTGGGTGAAAATGTTTTTGTTGTAATCAAGCATTTCGACGTAGCGTTCGAAAATTGCTTGAGAGAATTGGTCGTTTAATGAGAAGTGCTTGTAGTGGGAACGAGTAAAGCGCGATGTGACACGTTTGCTTGCGGTCTCATGCTGAGCTTCGGGAGCGAGGACAGGTAAGTCTTCTAGGCTGATTTTTGCTTCTAATGCATTTGCAGTAGATGCTGCTAGCCAGAGGCTAGCAGCAATCAGCGACAATTTTGAACGGCATTTCATGCGTAGGAGTATCTCCTTTATGCGCGTAGGTGCTCCGCTTTCACAACCATTTGCAGGCCGTTAGACAGTTGAACACGCACATCTTCCTTATTGATTTCAACGATAGTCGCAGCCATGTTTCCTTTGCCCATATTAACGTTAACTTGATTACCTACTTTAACTTCGTCGGCATTCAGAGCGCGCGTCTCTACTGGCTTACTGGCTTTTTGTACTTTGTTCTGTTGCGGACGACGACCCTGAGGCTTCTTCGCCGCTGGTTTAGCTTTCGCTTTACCTTCTTCACGTGCTTTTTGAGCTTGCTCTTTACGACGTGCTTGAACTTTGGCTTTGCTTTCCGCAAGTGCTGTTTTTGCGTGTTCTACGTGTTCTTCGTCAAGCTCACCCGCTGGGTTGCCATCCAAATCGACACGCACCGCACCAGGCTTAACACCGTGTAGGTAGCGCCATGATGAAGTGTACTGTCTTAACGCTGCACGAAGTTGAGTCTTGCTCACTTTTGGATCGTCAGCTAGACGTTCCGCAAGATCTTGAAAAATACCAATTTTAAGTGGTTTTGCTTCACCTTCTAAAGTAAAGCACTTAGGGAAACATTCAGCAATGTATGCAATCACTTCTTTGCTGTTTTTTAACTTTTCAGTGTTTTCCATGAGGATTCCTGGTTGTTGCGGCTTGTCCGCGAGCATTAAGTATAAATATTTGAGGTATTATAGTGACCTGCAAGCGAAAAACCACACTCAATAATCAATTTATGCCTTGATAGCGTGTGAATTAAGCAGCTTTTCTACTTCACCCATCAAAAATGTTAGCCCTTGCTCATCGATTTCACTAAATCGTCCAACCTTAGGACTATCAATGTCGAGTACACCGGCAACTTTTCCATCAATAGAGAACGGAATCACCAGCTCCGAGTTACTTTCAGCATCACACGCGATGTGACCTTCAAA
This sequence comes from Vibrio sp. JPW-9-11-11, assembly GCF_013369335.1. Lineage (GTDB taxonomy): Bacteria > Pseudomonadota > Gammaproteobacteria > Enterobacterales > Vibrionaceae > Vibrio. The sequence goes on along the minus strand of NZ_SZQJ01000005.1, from coordinate 217,109 downwards.
TTGATGAACATCGTGCACACGCTGAACACTGTTTGTCGATACAGCCGTACCGCAAACACCTCGTCCGACCGGGATTCGGACACACGCAGGTTTGCCTTGAAATGGCCCCAGCACTAACTCTTCACCTTTCATCAAGTAGAAACCAACCCAATTGAGCGCCTCTAGCTCCATATTCAATAAAGAGCTGATATTGGAAAGGTTAGCAATCAGATCAGGCTCTGATTCAATTAATGCCACGACTTGTTTGGTTAAGCGATGGTAATGTTCTATTTTCATACTACTTCCATTTGAAAACTGGAGACTTCTATTATGAATCTACGTACAATGCGCACAAACAATAAATAGTAAGCATTCTCATTATAATGACCGACAATCCCAACACTATTAGCCGTTCTTGGTTGATAACTCAAGCAAAAAAGCACAAATCTAAGCTTATCTTTGCCAATCTAATTGCGTTACTGGCCACTCTGATTAGTGTGCCTATTCCCTTGCTTATGCCTTTGATGGTTGACGAAGTTCTTCTCAATCAACCGGGACAAGGGTTGGATGCGATGAACCGCCTCTTGCCTGTTTCAATGCAAACGCCAACTGGCTATATCTTTTTGACATTAATGTTGGTGATTATCATGCGCAGTGTAAGCCAAGCACTGAACATATTGCAAAGCCGACAATTCACTCTCGTGTCGAAGACGATTACCTACAAAATGCGCAGCAAAATGATTGATAAACTAGGACGCATTAGTATTCGCCAATATGAGACGCGTGGCAGTGGCGGCGTCAACGCACACTTGATCACCGATATCGAAACCATCGACCAGTTCATCGGTTCTACCTTAAGCAAGTTCCTCATCAGCTTGTTAACTGTACTCGGAACGGCGGCGGTGTTGCTGTGGTTGGATTGGCGTTTAGGGCTTTTCATCTTATTGGTCAACCCGGTCGTCATTTACTTTTCACGCAAACTCGGCAGCAAAGTAAAGCATTTAAAGAAGAAGGAAAACCAATCTTTTGAGCGCTTCCAAAACCGGTTGGTGGAAACGCTTGATGGCATCTATCAACTGCGCGCGGCTAATCGAGAGCGCGAGTTCCTTAATGAGCTAAAACATCAAGCAAATCAAATTCGTATCGACGCTGATAAATACGCTTGGCAATCCGAAGCGGCGGGACGTGTTTCCTTCTTACTCTTTCTATTAGGTTTTGAACTGTTTCGCGCTGTCGCCATGTTGATGGTCTTGTTTAGTGACCTCACTATTGGACAAATTTTTGCGGTATTTGGTTATCTTTGGTTCATGCTGTCACCGGTTCAGGAACTACTTGGTATCCAATTTTCTTGGTATAGTGCTAAGGCCGCATTAAAACGCATTAACGCCCTTCTCGACTTAGAAGAAGAAGCTCGCCCGGTGAGCAAAGTAAACCCATTTACTCAAGACCGTGAAGTCGAAGTTGAAATTGAGAAAGTGAATTTCTCTTACAACACCGAAGCACATGTGCTGCGTGACTTGAGTTTAACCATTCCTGCGGGTAAGAAAGTGGCCTTAGTCGGTGCCAGTGGCGGTGGCAAATCTACTCTGATTCAACTGCTCATTGGCGTCTATCAAGCAGATTCGGGCTCGATACGCTTCAATGGTGAACGCTGTGAGGATATCAGTTTTGCGACAATTAGAGAGCAAATTGCTGTGGTATTACAACAGCCTATACTCTTTAATGACACTTTGAGGCATAATCTGACATTAGGTTCTGATTACGACGACTTGCAGCTTTGGCGCGCGTTAGAGATCGCCCAAATGCAAGATGTGATTAAACAACTGAGTGATGGGCTCGATACACAGATTGGCCGCAGCGGTATTCGTTTGTCTGGCGGACAACGGCAACGCTTGGCGATAGCAAGGATGATTCTGAGTAATCCCAAGTTTGTGATTTTAGATGAAGCCACTTCAGCCCTTGATACCGCAACAGAAGCCGCACTGCATAAAGCGCTGACAGACTTCCTGCACGGCCGCACCACCTTAATTGTGGCCCACAGATTGTCAGCGGTTAAGCAAGCTGACCTGATTTATGTGTTGGAAGATGGTCAAGTTACTCAGACGGGCACGCATGGAGAGTTGGTTGAACAACAAGGCTTATATCAAACCTTATATGGCAGTGTGCAATCACACCTATAGCCATAACACGCGAATCACTATCAAGGAGAGCCGCTATGAGCCGCTCTCCTAACTCTCTTGCCCACCCTTCCAAGGTCACCTCTGTCCGCTTATGTCATGGTTGTGAGCTGCCAGTTGATCTCATCGACGTTGAAAGAGGCAAAAGTGCTTTTTGTCCGCGCTGCAATACCTGGCTTTATCGCGGTGGTAGCCCGTCATTGTCAGGTAACCTTGCCCTAGCTCTAACCTGCCTATTGCTGTTCATCCCTTCACACTTTTTCGACTTCATCAGTATTCGCTTATTTGGCGTAATGATTCCCGCCACGCTACCTTCAGGTATTTGGACATTGGCACAAGAAGGGTTCATGTTCATCGCTGCATTGATCTTGCTCTGCAGCTCTTTGGCACCTCTTTTACTGTGTGGCTCAGTACTTAGCGCTCATATTGCGCTCAAGACTCGCTCATTTAAGCTATTAAAACCGTCGTTGGCGCTCATCCAGCGCCTTAAACCTTGGGTCATGATTGATGTCTTCTTAGTCAGTATCGCCATTTCTTGTTTTAAGCTCCAAGATTACTCTGATATTTTCGTCGGCCCTGGCCTTGTTGGTTTGGTGCTATTGCAAATGACCACGATCTTGCTATTGACAAGGGTCAGCGTGCGACGCTATTGGGAGGTGTTTTCCCCCGAAAATAGCTTCCCAGTCATGGACAAAAAGCTACACTGTCACCAATGTCACCTTTCTCAACCGGAGGGAGAAGTCTGTTTACGCTGTCAAAGCCCAATTCACCATCGCAAGCCCTTCTCTGTTCAAAAAACGTGGGCTTATCTTCTCGCCGCGAGTATAGCGATAGTTCCAGCGAATGTACTTCCAATTTCTATATTGCTGACGAACGGCAAGCGCCTAGAAGATACTATATTTTCAGGCGTGGCTTCGCTGGTAAATAGCGAAATGACGGGTATCGCTATCATTATATTTGTCGCCAGTATTGTGGTGCCCGTGGCCAAAATTCTTGGTTTGTCTTACCTACTGCTCGCGATACAGTTTAAACGCAAGATTTATCACCGTCATCGAATGCTAATGTACTTTATCATCAAGTGGATTGGTCGCTGGTCTATGATGGACCTATTCGTTATCTCTATCATGATGACATTAGTCGATCGCGGTCAAATTCTCGACTTTACCCCAGGTTTTGGTGCAGTAGCATTTGGTATTGTCGTCGTATTGACCATGCTCGCAGCCGAAAGCATGGATCCAAGGTTAATATGGGATAACTACCCTGTCGCAATCAAAGAGAAAGAATCTACCCATGAGTAATGCCTCCCAGACTCAAAAATCTTATTCCCCAAAGGTGCGAAGAAATAAGGGCGTCTCGCCACTATGGCTTCTGCCTGTACTGACGATGGTGTTAGCTGGATGGTTGGTGTTTACCGCGATTCAAGATGCTGGGCAACGGGTACAGATCTATTTCTCAGATGCACAAGGTCTGATTGCTGGGCGTACCACCATTCGCTACCAGGGCCTGGAAGTCGGGATGGTCAAAGACATCAACCTAGCGGAAGATTTGCAAAGTATTTATGTCGATGCAGATATTTATCCAGAAGCCACTAAGTTGTTAACCAAAGGCGCTCGCTTTTGGTTGGTCAAACCTACAGCCAGTTTATCGGGGGTCTCAGGCCTCGACGCTTTGGTATCAGGAAACTATATCGCTATCGCACCAGCAGATGGTCCCTCAGAACCAGAAACTCAGTTTACCGCTTTAGAGCGCGCGCCTGCTGATTTGCTTAACAGAGAAGGGCTAAGCATTTCACTCAAATCTCGCGATTTGGGCGGTATCTCTATTGGTTCACAAATCGTGTATCGAAAAATCCCCATTGGTGAGGTTTATAGCTATCAGCTTGATGAGGATGACAAAAATGTCATCATCAACGCCACCATCGAAGAGGACTATCGCCACATTATCACCCATGACAGTCGATTCTGGAACGTCAGCGGCGTGGGAGCCAATATTGGTTTCGGAGGCGTCGATGTACGTTTGGAAAGCCTTAGCGCCTTACTTGGTGGTTCGATTGCGGTTGACTCTCCTGACGGCGGGGAGCCTGTGGTCGACAATACCCAGTTCCGACTCTATCCCGACCTCCAGACTGCTGGCCGTGGTATTGCCATTAAAATTACCCTACCTGATAACAACAAAATCAGTCCCTCAGGCGCGCCCATCGTATACAGAGGCGTCGAGGTGGGACAAGTGACTCATTTGGAATTAGCCCAAGACCGTGAGCAGGTGGTCGCCTCAGCAGCAATTCAACCAGCATTCAGTGACATGTTGACCACTGGCAGCCAATTCATTTTGCAGGAAGCGAAAGTCTCATTAAGTGGCGTTGAAAACTTAGCGAATATCGTCAAAGGCAACTTTCTTACCATAGTGCCTGGAGAAGGAGAGCGCTCGCGTCAGTTCACTGCAATTCGCACCGATGATTTCAAACGAAAACAAGACCGTACGGTCGCGTTGCGATTAGTGGCAGATAACTCATTCGGGCTGGAACAAGGCGCGGAAATTTTGTACCGCGGAATTAGCGTTGGCTCTGTCACTCAAGTTCAGCTCATCAAGGATGGTGTTCAATTTGACGCCTTGATAGACAGTGATTATTCCCATTTAATCAAATCACAGAATCGCTTTTATGTGACAGGCAGCGCGAGCGCCGAACTTACCGAGTCAGGCCTAAACATCTCTGTACCACCAGCCAAACAGCTTCTCGCGGGGTCGATAAGCTTTGTGAGCGAAGGGCAAAACAAAGCGCGAATCAAGTACCAACTTTACCCGAGTCAATCACTCGCAGAGTTAGCGAAGTACAATATGTCAGGCTCCACTCAACTCACCTTATTTGCGTCTGAGTTGCCACCTGTCAGCATTGGTAGCCCACTGCTCTATCGTAACCTGCAAGTCGGCAGTATTGCCGACTATTATTTGGTAGACGGTGGTGTGGTCATCACAGCCAGCATTGAAAACCAATACAAACACCTTATCACCGCGCAAACCGTATTCTGGAATCGTTCTGGTATTGAAATCGACGCGAGCTTGTCGGGGGTTAATATTTCCGCAGCGCCACTGACTTCTCTTATCAAAGGTGGCATCGCCTTTGATTCTCTACCAGGAGTAGACAACAAACAGGAAGATAAATGGCTGCTCTACCAAGACTACAAGACGGCGCGCAAGTTTGGCCAAGTGATCACCCTGACTTACGATGGCGAGAATAGATTGTCTACTGGCGCAACAATCAATTACAACGGGGTCAAAGTGGGTGAAGTGACCTTAATTGTGCCCGACTTTACTCGCGAGCGAGTAGAAATAAAAGCCCGTATTCTCCCCGAGTATACGCAGAAAGTTGCTGTAAATGGCTCATTCTTCTGGCTACCTAAAGCCGAGTTTGGTGTCAACGGAGTAAAAAATGCTCACAACCTTTTGTCTCAGTCGATCAATGTCCTACCGGGCAGTGGCGCAAAGCAAAATCGCTTCATCCTTCATGTCAATAAGCAAGCAGAGCAAGGCGTGCAATTTACCCTACAGAGCGAAACTCGTGGCTCAATTAGCCAAGGCACTCCAATTTTGTATCGAGATATGGAAGTTGGTGAGGTCGTTAAAGTTGAATTAGGCGAGTTTGCCGATCGTATTGTCTCAACCATAGTTATCAAACCGGACTACGCCTACCTAGTTAGACGCAATACGGTTTTCTGGAATACGTCAGGGGTCGATGTCTCCATCGGGCTCGGTGGTGCCGACATTAAAGCTGGCACCTTAGATAGCTTAATACGCGGCGGAATAACGTTCGCAACGCCAGAGCAACCTCAGCTCCAACCAGCAGCCCCGCCACAAACGTCTTTTTTCCTTTATGACCAGGCAGAAGAGAGCTGGACAACTTGGCGAACAGCAATACCTAAGCCTTAAAGGGCGAAAAAACGCAGCGAAATCGCTGCGTTTTTTATTCAACCCCGTTATAATCTTGCCCTTTTCACGCTAGCCGAGACACCGTCGTGCACCAAAACGTTTATCTTCCTGCTGCTTTTCTAGAGCAAATCGAACAGATTCTACCTAGCCATTTGACTATGGATGACTTTACCGCCGCGTGTCAGCGTCCACTGCGTAAGAGCATCCGAGTTAATACACTGAAAATCTCAGTGGCGGCCTTTTTGCAACGGGCTGCCGTTAAAGGTTGGTTGTTAGAGCCCGTGCCTTGGTGTAAAGAAGGGTTCTGGATTGAGGCGGATGAATCGCTGGTGCCACTTGGCAATACTGCAGAGCACATGTCAGGGCTTTTCTATATTCAAGAAGCCAGCTCGATGATGCCTGTCTCGGCACTGTTTCAAGCCCATGACACAGAAGTGAACGCCGTGCTAGACATGGCTGCCGCACCTGGTTCGAAGACAACCCAAATTGCCGCCAATATGGGCAATCACGGCGTTTTGGTGGCCAATGAGTTTTCCTCAAGCCGAGTTAAGGTGCTTCACGCGAACGTCGAACGTTGCGGCGTGCGTAATACGGCCTTAAGCAATTTCGATGGCCGAGTGTTCGGCGGCTGGCTCCCTGAACAGTTCGACGCGGTTTTACTCGACGCGCCATGCTCTGGCGAAGGTACCGTACGCAAAGATGCAGACGCAATGAAAAACTGGAGCAAAGAGTCAGTAATTGACATCGCGAATACGCAAAAAGATCTGATTGAAAGTGCGTTCCACGCTTTAAAACCGGGCGGTGTGATGGTGTACTCTACCTGTACATTGAGCACCGAAGAAAACCAGCAAGTGTGCCATCACTTAAAACAGACATTTGCAGACTGCGTTGAGTTTGAAAGCTTGCGCGACTTATTCCCAAATGCGAGTAACGCTTTAACCGAAGAAGGCTTTTTGCACATATTCCCACAAGTCTATGACTGCGAGGGCTTTTTTGTCGCACGCATTCGAAAGACTGCCGCTTCTCCTGCACCCGATGTGAAAAAGCGTCTAGGTAAGTTCCCATTTGAAAAGGCCACAGAGAAGCTCGCTCAAGATGTCGCCAAGCAACTCAAACAGACTCTCGATATCGAGTTACCCCAAGACACTTCCCTCTGGATACGCGACAAAGATGTGTGGCTATTTCCAAACGCCTTGGAGGCAATGTTAGGTGAGCTGCGTTTTTCACGCATGGGCATCAAAATTGCGGAAACCCATAAGAAGGGCTATCGATGGCAGCACCAAGTTGCTACGGCGCTCGCAACAGGCAATGAAGCCAAAACGGTAGCACTTTCTATTGATGACGCCCGAGAGTGGTATATGGGCAGAGATGTCAGACCAGTAGGCGTAAGTGGTCAAGGCGAAGTGGTTGTCACCTTTGATAACGATGTGATTGGATTAGGAAAGTGGGTTGGAAACCGAGTAAAAAATGGTCTACCAAGAGAATTAGTCAGGGACAAAAACCTGTTTTAAATCGTCAATCATTGGTATGAATTTGGATTTGAGCCGCGCAAATTTTGGCTGATGCACTACAATTTAGTGGTAGACAAGCATTGATTATCAATCAATTAGCGCAGGCTCTATGAGAGCCCTTCCCCTAGGCCCAAAGCAGGATCAGCATTGGGCCTTTTTTTCCAAATGAGATGGTCCTAACTCAGACGAATGCCTTCTCCGTCTATCACTATCTTACCTTGTTTGTACAGGCCACCGATTGTCTTCTTAAAAGTGCCTTTGCTGGTTCGAAATGCTGCAAAAATGGCTTCAGGGCTCGATTTATCATTGAGTGGAAGGAAGCCACCTTTTTTCTCGAGTAAATCCATCACCTTTTGACTCAAGTCGTCCATCTTACCTACGCCAATTTTTTGCAATGAGAGATCAATCTTACCGTCTTCACGAATGTTTTTGATATAACCTTTTAATCGCTTGCCGATGAACAGTTTACCAAACACGTCTGACTTAAAGATCATTCCCCAATGCTCACCTTCTACGATAGCTTTGAATCCCAGTTCGCTTCTCTCGGCAATGAGCAGATCAACTTGCTGATTTTTTGTATAATTTGCAGGGGTTTTGTCCAAAAGCTTGTTGAATTTGGTGGTACCCACGATACGCCCAGATGCTTTATCGACATACACGTAGACGAGAACCGTTTGACCTTCAGAGAAACGTGTGCGTTGCTCGCTAAAAGGAATGAGTAAGTCTTTCTCTTTGATTCCCCAATCCGCGAACGCACCAGTCGAATTAATGCCCTGAATTTTCATCAGCCCCCACTCGCCGACCTGTGCAATGGGCGCTTCCGTTGTGGCAACTAACTGACTATCAGAATCGAAGTATAAAAATGCATCAAGATGACCACCAACTTCCGTCCCATCAGGAACGTATCGGTTTGGCAGTAAGGCTGTGCCATAGTCACCCGCATCAAGAAATACGCCAAAACCGGCCTTTTTCACAACTTCTAAGTGGTTCATCTGACCAACGTTAATCATTTCAACTGTCTCTTGTTAAATTTGCGGTGATTATAGCGAATCTCTGTTATGCTTGCGCAAGATATTTCATCCCAACAGGAGCTTTTTTTGTTAACCGTTGATAAGCAGGACGGCATTACTCTTAAGATTTCACATGCGATGGAATCGACCAAGAAGTCAGACCTCGATCTTTACTTCTTTGTCCCTGGTGATCTGGGTTTAAGCCCTGATGTCGTCAAAGAGAGTGAGTTCTACTACGAGTCTATCGTTCAGAAACGTGCTTATTACAGTGACAAAACTCTACTCCCTTTGGTACACAGCCGACTTGCCAAGCGAGGACGTTTATCCTCAACCCAATATCGAGTCAGCTTGAGTCTATTTGCCTACCAATATGTCATTGCCCTCGACAAAGCAGTCAACGAACTCAACAAACACAACAAAGAGTCGGTGACGGTTGATGAAGTAGACGAAGTTATCGATCTCTCGCTAGACATACTCAAAAAACTGCGTCGAAGTATTCCATTTGAAGAGAGCTTAAAGCGTTACTACGCCAACATCGACAACTACCTATCTTGGTATACTGGCCAACGCCTGATGTCGCTGGTGGCGCATATGCCGCGTGATAGCGAATACAAAAGCTTAAAAGAGAGCTTACTCGCTATCGTTGAAAAAGAAGCAGCCCACCGAAAGCTCAACAACTACAATTCAAAGCGAGTTCGTGACGACGTAACGCGATTAAGCAATAAAATGCGCCTACTGCGTCGTTTGATTGAACACCCCGTGGTGTTGCAAGAGAAAACCCAATCTCTCGGCAATAATATGAAACGAGTCGTGAAAGGTGGAGCCACCGGATTTGTCATGGTATTTGTTACCATTACTGCCATCTTAGCGCGTGATTACTGGGGAGAAATCACCGTTTCTTTCATCATATTGATGTCTTTTGTCTACGCTCTGCGCGAAATTTTTAAAGACGATCTGCGAGATGTTATGTGGCGTTGGATCCGAAAAGGCCGCCCCAAATGGCGAAAAATGTACCTAGATCCGACCACGAAGAAGGCGGTTGGACAAAAGCTGGAATGGCTCGACTTTAAAGTGCTTGATAGGCTTCCTGATCGAATAAAACAAATCCGTAAAAAGCGCGTGGTGCAACGCGAAGAACAAGTACTACACTATAGCTCTAAAACCGAGATGTCGACTTCTAAGTTCATGAGTGGTTATGAAGAGACTCGCGAGTCCATGCTGGTCAGTATGCGCGCGATTACTCGCTTAATGGATAAAGGGTCGAACAAGATTTACATCAACAACAACGGCCAAGTCAGTCGCGAATCGGTAGAGAAACGTCACTTGGTTAACTTAATTGCACGCGAAGACAATCACGATGGGCAACCCAAATATTACCGTTGGAAAATCGTGCTCAACCGAAGCAAAATTGTTGCCGTTGAGCAGATTGAAGTTGAAGAGGTCAAGCACCCGTTTTCTTTAGTGAAAGCGTCAGATGAAACTCAGCCATAGGCTCATCACCATGTAACGATGGACAAATAGCAGTAATTTTTACCGCTTGGTTTACACGCTCCCCTGTCGCAAATGTTTGCGCTAACATTTCGTCGATTAGGTGTCCATCTTCACAAATAAAATGCACATCCGCTTCAGGTCGTTTGAGGAACTGCCCTTCAACGGCTTTGAACGCCAGTGAAACTTGTTTACCACACTCTTGAGCCTTGCTCATCGCCATAAAGCCACCGGCTACATCTGCACCCACCGCCAATACACCAAAATACATGCTATTGAGGTGATTTTTGGTACGACGTTTAAGCGGTATTTTCACTTCAACTCGCTGCGAATCTAACTGAAGAAGCTTGGGCCTCGCCAGCCAAATAAAAGGGACCTTGAAAAAACCAAACACATTTAGATAGAGGTTTGCTTTAGTAAGCGCTGATAGCATAGAACTCGTCCGACCAGTAAATATCAACTTAGTTCATAACGAAAAGCGCCCAATGTCAACATCTTGTTAACATTGGGCGTTCAAATAGTGATCTATCTGCGCGTAAAGTTACACTGTTACAACCAGTTCAATGTCACTTTGATCGGCCAAGTACTCTTGCATCCGTGGACAATTTATAAGCCCACTACTGGTTACAATCACTGGCTTATGACTGGCCGATGCGGCGGCAACCGCTAAGTCGATTAACTGCACAACCGCTTCACTTTGAGGGTCAAATAAGTAATCAAGCGCTTCATTAAAGCGATCAACGCCTAACGCAAATTGAGTCAAGTTTTCTAAATTGATCACTAGGCCGTCAAAATAATGAAGCAATCGCTCAGAGAGTAACGCCGCAGAAGGAACATCGACTCTATAGAGCACCTTAAGCCCGTCAAGTCCTCTTGGCAATCCTTGCTCCGCAAGCAGATCAATCACCTTGGCTGCATCAGATAAACCGCGAACAAAAGGCACCACAACGTCAATCGTGTGGCCGCGTTGTTGCAAAGCTTTAATCACCTGACACTCAAGGGCAAACTGCGGGCCGAATTGTGGTTGAGCATAACGAGACACTCCTCGAACGCCCAACGCTGGATTCGCTTCTTTGTCCTCGCACTTCCCTCCGAGTAACGAACGAAAGCTATCACTGTCGGCACAACTTAAGCTCACTCTCACCGCTCGATGCTGCGGCAAAATTGCAGATTCAATATGGTCAGTTAACGTTTGTACAAAATGTGTTTCGACTTCTTGCTCACCTAAAATTGCGTCAATGGCAGATTGCTCGAGGTCTTCTAGTGTAGTGCTGCCTTGCTGATACAGCGGATGGTAAAAAACTTGCTCAAGAATCAATTCAGAAAGTGATACGTAGAGATGGCTATCACCTGAAGGGCCATCAATAGAAGGCAAGGATTGCCCTAAGTTGAGTGCTGGATACAAACTGCTCGAACTGTTTAAACTCATTACTGCTCCGTGCATTAGTGCTTAGTGATCTTATGCCTCCAACATAACGCCCACGTATAGCGAACACAAGACTTAGAAACATTTTTAACTCTTTATAATGCATAAATTTTCACTTTTACACCTAAGGAGCGATAAGAATCTTGATAAGTGGTTTATTCCTCAACGGGTTTCCGCTATCTTTACCGCTTCGCAATAAAAAGAACAGGCCGTGGTATGCCATTAAAAACCGATGAATTAAGAACCCAACCTTTGGGGCCCATGCCAACTCCGGCAGAACTAGGTCAAGCGCACCCTATTACCGATGAAGTCGCTGAGCGTATCGCACAATCTCGTCGTCAAATTGAACGCATTCTTACTGGCGAAGATCAACGCCTTCTCGTTATTGTTGGTCCTTGCTCAGTCCACGACACAGACGCTGCTATCGACTATGCAACCCGTCTTGCTTCTATACAAGAGCAATATCAGGACCAGTTGTTTATTGTCATGCGCACTTACTTTGAAAAACCGCGCACCGTCGTCGGCTGGAAAGGCCTCATTACCGACCCAAACCTCGACGGTTCATACGCACTAGAAGCAGGACTAAACAAAGCACGTAAGCTGTTACTTGATATCAATAAACTCGGTCTGGCCACTGCCACTGAGTTCCTCGACATGATTACTGGTCAATACATCGCAGACCTGATCACTTGGGGCGCAATTGGTGCCCGTACCACTGAATCACAAATCCATCGAGAAATGGCGTCTGCACTGTCATGCCCTGTTGGTTTTAAGAATGGTACCAATGGCAACATAAAAATTGCGATTGATGCAATCCGCGCAGCCCATGCCTCTCACTATTTTTACTCACCAGATAAGCATGGCCGCATGACAGTGTACCGCACCAGTGGCAACCCTTATGGTCATGTCATCTTGCGCGGCGGTGACAAAGGTCCCAACTTCGACGCTCAATCTGTTGACGCAGCATGCAAACAATTGGCTGAATTTGGTCTTCCTGAACGATTAGTAGTCGATTTCAGTCATGCCAATTGCCAAAAGCAGCACCGCAAGCAACTTGACGTTGCAAAAGAGATTTGTGAACAGATCAAGTCGGGCAAAAACCAAGTGGCTGGGGTTATGGCGGAGAGTTTCATTCTCGAAGGTAACCAACCTATGGATGACCTCGACAACCTGACTTACGGACAATCGATCACCGACCCTTGTTTAGGTTGGGATGATACCGTCACCATGCTTGAAATGTTAGCGAACGCTGTTCAGTCACGTAGCTAAAAAGAAAGGACACTAAAAATGCCATCATTTGATATTGTTTCAGAAATCGATACGGTTGAGCTGCGTAACGCGGTTGATAACGCCTCTCGCGAGCTCTCTACTCGCTTTGACTTTCGAGGTGTCGACGCCTCTTTCGAAATGCAAAAAGATGAGTCAGTCAGAATAAACGCGGAAGGTGATTTTCAACTTAAACAAATGCGCGATATTTTACGTGGTCACTTAGCAAAACGCGGTGTTGACGCAAATGCAATGGAAGCGAAACCAGAAGAAGCCTCAGGTAAAAACTGGCACCAAATCGTCTTATTTAAGCAGGGCATCGAAACACCGATGGCCAAAAAGATCGTCAAGCTGATTAAAGATAAGAAGATGAAGGTTCAAGCTTCAATCCAAGGTGAAAAAGTACGCGTAACCGGTAAAAAACGTGATGACTTACAAGCGGTAATCGCGGTTATTCGCGAAGCCGAATTGGGGCAACCTTTCCAATTTGACAATTTCCGCGACTAAAGATAAGCAACAACTGAAGACAACAAAGGCTGAATTCTCAGCCTTTTTTTATTCTTTTCCGAGCAGCAATACCCTGTCATTGGCTTGCATAAAAGTCACACGATTGGCTTTAGGTGACATAAAAACAACGACTCTCAGTTGCTCTGCCTTGGCACTTTGCAACAGCGTGGCCAACTGTGCTTCATTGGTGACTTCAACTCGTTCTGCATCTCGGCGCACCAAATCGACAAACGCGAATGGGCACTCGTGGTCAAACAATACCAGTTCTGCCTGTTGCATCAATCTCAACGCTTTCAACGTGAGTAGTTCAACATCACTGCCATACTCGACCCAAGTAACGCTTCCTTTGTCTACGACATCGCTTTCTAGTGTTTGTTGATACGCACGTTCCAGCTCACTATGGTTCAGCGCACTTGCTACATCCGTTCTAGCAAAGAAACGCTCCCAAAACTTACGTCGTTCATCCACTGAAGGCAGCTTGTGTTTAATGTCATTCCTCTTCGACGCAGCAAAATCAGCTTGAAGCGCTAAATTTTGTGGCAGTACACTTTCTAGTTTCTCGCGCACGTTACGAATAAGCACTGGCGCAGCGCCGCCACTAGAAATCGCTAACTGAATTCGACCTCGATTGATGATGGAAGGAGTAATAAAGTCACAATACGGTTGATCGTCAACCACATTCACTAAAATGCCCTTGCGTTTTGCATCATGGTGAACTTGATGGTTGAGGCTGGGGTTATCGGTTGTCGCCCACACTTGTACATACTCGGGTTTCAGTAAGTCTTGTGAATAAAACCCTTGTATCCATCGACACATGTTTTGTTCGATTAATCCTTCAAGATAAGGCTCAATCTGCGGCGATATAATCGTCACGGCAGCGCCTGCTCTAATGAGGCTATCCACTTTTCGGCTCGCGACTTCACCGCCACCTACCACCAATACGGGTTTACTTTTTAAATCTAGAAACAGTGGAAAATACTGCATTTCATTCCTTGAATTATAAAAAACGTCTTTGCGCATGATACTAACAAAAATGGGGCATGAGATTCATGTGATTTCGATCATAGCCATAATTAATGACCAAATTTCATACTAAGTTTGGTGATTTCGACCAGATTGAGATATCCATTCAACTTTCTAAATCTATATGTATTGATAATTTTGTTACACCATCCTGTCGCACCAGTTTTGTGAAGTGTTGCACTATTTACATTTAAGCAACATTTCGCCATTCTAGTGGCTGTCAGGGTTTGTGAGTTCTTTCAAAAATCTTTTTAAATTATATATTTGAGAAATTACGAATCCTTTCCTACGCTTATAACTGGTTGATTTAGTTGAGACTCGAGTACGAGCAAAAACAACCTGATAAATAATGAAACACAACATTTCAAACCTTGTATCAGGATTACCCTGAACAAACATGGATCATACAGGAAGGATACAAATGGCACATAAACTAACACTTCTTGCTTCAGTAGTAGCTGCATCTACTGCACTTATGTCTACAGGCGCTTCTGCAGCTGATAGCACGCTGGATAAAGTAACTAAACAAGGATTCATTACTTGTGGTGTAAGTACTGGCTTGCCAGGCTTTTCTAACCCTAACTCAAAAGGTGAATGGGAAGGTATCGACGTAGAGTACTGTCAAGCGCTAGCAGCAGCGGTTCTAGGTGACAAAACCAAAGTTAAATATGTTCCACTTACAGCGAAAGAACGCTTTACTGCGCTTCAATCAGGTGAAATCGATGTTCTTTCGCGAAATACAACATGGACTCTCCATCGTGATACAGCCCTGGGTTTGAACTTTGTCGGCGTAAACTACTACGACGGTCAAGGCTTCATGGTTAAGAAAGACCTAGGTCTGAAAAGCGCTAAAGAACTCGACGGCGCATCAGTCTGTGTTCAGTCTGGTACAACAACAGAGCTCAACTTAGCTGACTACTTCCGTAACAGCGGTATGTCATACAAACCAGTGGTATTTGATACTGCAGCTCAAACCTCTAAGGGCTTCGATGCAGGCCGTTGTGATGTGCTAACAACTGACCAATCTGGTCTTTACGCGCTGCGCCTAAACTTACAAGACCCTTCATCAGCGCAAGTATTGCCTGAAATCATTTCAAAAGAGCCTCTAGGACCTGTAGTACGCCAAGGTGACGACCAGTGGTTCAACATTGCTAAGTGGACGCTATCTGCAATGGTTAACGCAGAAGAGTACGGGATCACTTCGCAGAATGCAGATGAAATGCTTAAGTCAACCGATCCAAACATCAAGCGTATTCTTGGTGTCGATGGTCCAAAAGGTAAAGGCCTAGGTATTCGTGACGACTGGGGCTACCAAGTAATTAAGCAAGTTGGTAACTATGGTGAAAGCTTCGAGCGCACTGTTGGTACGGGTTCTCCACTACAGATCTCACGTGGTGTGAACGCGCTATGGAACGCTGGCGGCTTCATGTACGCTCCACCAATCCGTTAATCGACAAGTTATTAGTAACGAGAGAAAATGGGCGGTTTAGGCCGCCCTTTTTATAAAAATGGATTTGAGGTTATAGCTGTATGAAACCTACTAATGTTGCGGCGAAATCGGATAACGGGCCGAATTCAAACGCTAACCTTTTTTACAATCCCACCTTTCGAGCTGTTGTTTTCCAAATCATTGCGATTGCAGCGCTTGTTTTTTTCTTTTACACCATTGTCAATAATGCTCTTACCAATTTGGAGTCGCGTGGCATTGCGACTGGTTTCGATTTTCTCACGCAAGAAGCAGGGTTCGGGATTGGCCTAACGCTAATTGAATATGATGAGACATACTCGTATGGGCGAACATTTGTCGTTGGTCTACTAAATACCGCTTTGGTCTCTTTTTTCGGCATCATTTTGGCAACAATCATCGGCTTTGTCATGGGCGTGGCTCGCTTGTCGTCTAACTGGTTGGTTAGCCGTTTTGCTGCCGTCTACATTGAGATTTTCCGTAACGTTCCTCTACTGTTACAAATATTCTTTTGGTACTTTGCGGTACTACAAGCTTTGCCATCGGCTAGACAGAGTATGAGCCTGGGCGAAGCGATTTTCCTCAACGTTCGCGGCCTATACTTCCCTGCCCCTGTGTTCGAGGCAGGTTCATCAGTTGTAGTGGCCGCTTTGGCCATCGGTATTGTCGCAACAGTATTTATCAATATCTGGGCTAAAAACCGCCAAAAGCTGACTGGGCAGATAACACCAATGGGCCGCATTGCTTTAGGGCTTTGTGTCGGTTTACCTGCTGTTGTGTACTTTATTATGGGCGCGCCGATCAGTGCAGAATACCCTGAGTTGAAAGGCTTCAACTTCCGCGGAGGGATCAGCATAATACCGGAGTTAGCAGCACTGCTTCTAGCGCTTAGTATCTACACAGCATCTTTTATCGCTGAGATCGTTCGCTCTGGCATTAACGCAGTAAGCCACGGGCAAACTGAAGCGGCGATGTCACTGGGTTTGCCTCGTTCTCGCACGCTTAAGCTTGTTGTTATACCTCAAGCACTGCGGATTATTATTCCGCCACTCACCAGCCAGTACTTAAACCTGACCAAAAACTCTTCTCTGGCGATGGCGATTGGCTACCCAGACTTAGTTTCCGTGTTTGCAGGGACAACCCTCAACCAAACAGGTCAGGCGATCGAAATCATCGCTATGACCATGGGTGTTTATCTTACTTTGAGTTTAATTACCTCAGCATTGATGAACTTGTACAACCGTAAAGTGGCCCTGGTGGAGAGATAATATGAAAGTACATCAATTTCAGCCAGATCTGCCACCTCCAGCGAATACTGTTGGGGTAGTTGGATGGCTGCGAACCAATTTATTTAATGGTCCGGTGAACTCCATCGTGACAGTGATTTTGGCCTATCTGTCGTTCACGTTACTGTGGAACATCTTCGATTGGGCGTTTTTAAACGCTGATTGGGTGGGCACCACTCGCGACGCTTGTAGTCGCGATGGGGCATGTTGGGTATTCATTAGTGTGCGTTGGGAGCAATTTATGTATGGCTTCTACCCTCAGGAAGAGCTTTGGCGCCCTCGCCTATTCTACATAACCTTAGCGATTTTCACTGTGCTTCTTGCTTATGAGAAAACGCCGAAACGTATGTGGATTTGGTTATTTTTCGTCAACATCTACCCGTTTATCATCGCTGGCTTATTGTATGGGGGTGTATTTGGCTTAGAAGTGGTGGAAACCCATAAATGGGGTGGCCTACTGGTTACGCTAATCATCGCGCTAGTCGGTATTGTTGTCTCTCTACCTATTGGGGTGGCGTTGGCATTAGGACGACGCTCTGACATGCCAATTATTCGCAGTATCTGTACCATTTATATCGAAGTATGGCGTGGCGTTCCGCTGATCACCGTATTATTTATGGCTTCAGTCATGCTGCCTTTGTTCCTTGCCGAAGGATCAGAAACCGACAAGCTTATCCGCGCTCTTATCGGTGTGGTGATGTTCAGCTCAGCTTACATGGCTGAAGTGGTGCGAGGTGGTTTGCAGGCGATCCCTAAAGGTCAGTATGAAGCGGCCGACGCTCTAGGCTTAACTTATTGGAAAAAAATGGGACTGATTATCTTGCCGCAGGCATTGAAAATCACTATCCCTTCTATCGTGAACACCTTTATTGGCTTGTTCAAAGATACCAGCTTGGTACTTATTATCGGTATGTTCGATGTACTCGGTATTGGTCAGGCTGCAAACACTGACCCTGAGTGGTTAGGTTTTGCAACTGAAAGTTATGTATTTGTCGCGTTAGTGTTCTGGGTATTTTGTTTCGGCATGTCGAGGTACTCGATATGGCTAGAGAACAAACTTCATACCGGTCACAAACGATAATCAGAAAGCTCAAGGACGTATTATGACGCAGCAACAAGATTACATGATCCAACTAAAGGATATGAACAAGTGGTACGGTGAGTTTCACGTACTAAAGAACATCAATTTAAACGTACAAAAAGGCGAAAAGATCGTTATCTGTGGGCCGTCAGGCTCTGGGAAGTCCACCATGATTCGCTGTATTAACCGTTTGGAAGAGCACCAAAAAGGCCAAATCATTGTTTCTGGAAACGAGCTCACCGATGATTTAAAAAACATCGAAGCCGTTCGCCGAGAAGTGGGTATGTGTTTCCAGCACTTCAACCTCTTCCCCCACCTAACTGTGCTTGAGAACTGTACTCTGGCACCGATTTGGGTAAAGAAGATGCCAAAAGACGAAGCTGAAGCCATTGCCATGAAGTACTTAGAGCGTGTAAAAATTCCTGAGCAAGCAGATAAGTACCCAGGCCAACTTTCCGGCGGTCAGCAGCAGCGTGTTGCTATCGCCCGCTCGCTTTGTATGAATCCACAAGTAATGCTATTTGATGAACCTACATCTGCACTCGATCCAGAGATGGTACGTGAAGTATTAGATGTTATGGTTGAACTAGCGGAAGAAGGCATGACCATGCTGTGTGTGACTCACGAAATGGGTTTTGCCAAGGAAGTGGCTGACCGTGTGATCTTTATGGACGCCGGGGAAATCATAGAAGAAAACAACCCTGTTGATTTCTTTGAAAATCCCCAATCGGATCGCACACAAAACTTCTTAGCTCAGATCCTGCATCACTAAGCAATTGATAATTACAAGGGCGGCTTCGGTCGCCCTTTTTAGTTGTTATATTGTGTTACATCTTTCAAAATGCATAAGTTTCTATTTCTATTATTATTTTACTAACAACTAGACTCGTTGGGGCTTGATCTTTTTACCAATAAGCCTCATATATGTCGGTATAAACATAAAACCTCACGAGGAAGATTATGAACAGTCCTATGTTTACCCGCACTTCTACACAAGAAAGTGCTCTGCAAACAAACAAAGTATTGCGTAACACCTACGCTCTACTCTCTATGACACTGCTATGGTCTGCAGTTGTTGCTGGTGTTTCAATGGCGATGAACCTACCTCGTCCTGGTCTCATCATCATGCTAGTCGGTTTTTACGGGCTGCTTTTCCTAACAGAAAAGAACCGTAACAATAGTATGGGTCTGGTTTTTACATTCCTGTTCACCGGTTTCTTGGGCTACACCATTGGTCCTATCCTCAATGCCTATATCGGCGCCGGAATGGGTGATGTGGTACTGATGGCTCTAGGCGGCACTGCACTGTCATTTATGGCAGCATCAGCATACGCACTAACGACCAAGCGTGACCTGTCTATGATGGGCGGCCTAATGCTATCGTTGTTCGTTGTTCTTGTTGTAGGTATGATTGCGAGCTTCTTCATTCAGTCAACCATCCTACATTTAGCGATGAGCAGCCTATTTATTGTCTTCTCAACGATGGCGATTCTGATGACCACACAAGGCATCATTCGCGGTGGCGAAACTAACTACATTTCAGCGACAATTACGCTGTATGTATCCATCTACAACATCTTCATCAGCCTATTGAGCATTCTAGGCATCATGAATGATGACTAATTTGTCGTAGACATCTCGCGATTCCAAAGCCCGAAAGCTAACCCTTTCGGGCTTTTTCTTGCTATCTTATTCAATCAAGGTATGCTGCGTTACCCTATCGAACTTCACAATATTTAGGATCGTAAAATGTTTGAATACAACGGCAAACAAATCGAAACTGACGCTCAAGGTTATCTACTTAACCACACAGATTGGGAAGAAGGGATGATTTCGATACTTGCAGAACAAGAAGGTATCGAATTGACCGATGCACACCTCGAGGTTGTACACTTTGTGAGAGACTTTTATGAGGAGTTCAATACATCCCCCGCAGTGAGGATGTTGGTTAAAGCGATGGAGAAAGCACACGGCCCTGAGAAGGGAAACAGCAAGTATTTATTCAAGTTGTTCAAACAAGGCCCAGCCAAACAAGCCACAAAACTTGCTGGATTGCCTAAGCCGGCTAAGTGTCTCTGATCTCGCTTAGAGTATTTTGAAACCTTTGTAAGGTTTATAGGCAATAGGTTCACGAACAACGGAGTCAACTTTGGCGGTTCGTGGCCCTTTTTCCAACCAAGCCGCTAAGTTGTCTATCTTGCTTTGGTCACCGCAAGCCACTACCTCTACCTCACCATTGCTGAGGTTCATCGCATACCCAACCAAACCTAACTGCATAGCTTGATGTGCTGTGTGATAACGAAAACCAACACCTTGCACCAGACCTGATACTGTGAACTTCTCACAACTTTGTTCCATTAGACTTACCTCAATTAATCCGTCAGTGATATATTCTTATTGTTCTATTCCCTCCCATTATTGCTTTATGGGACGCCAAACTGGACATAATAATTATGAAAGAAATACCTTTTCGCTGGATTGACAAATATCTCATTCATCTAAAAATTCAAGAGAAGTTTTATTTGCTTTTCCTCCTGCCTGTCGTCGCGCTTATCGTTTTAACACTCGTCCTCGATAATACCGCCGATCAAATGTTGGCATTACTATACCAAGAAGAACTCGGCTTGATGCGCGATCTCATCGAAGCGGGTAACCTTTCAAAAGATCAAGTGGCAGCCATTATTAATAATTCCGAGTCCATACACTTTGGGTCTGGTGTCGGCTCAATGAGTGTCAACAATGGTGCATTCAGTTTGGTAGCCAGCCATGATCAAGACCTTTGGTCTGCTATGTCCACCACACACATTGTTATCGTCCTTGTTACGCTCTCTTTAATCGCGCTGGGCGTGTACTACATTATGACCTTCATTGGCGGTGCGATGTTCACGATGAACAAGGCGCTCAACACGTTAGCTTCCGGTGATTTAACCAGCCGTATGAACTTCTTCAAGGTCAGAGACGAATTTAGCGAAATCGCCATCACAATTGATAAAGTCGCTGAACGCGAACAGAACATGGTGATTTCAATACAAGAATCAATCGCGCTCATGCAACAAATTAGCTCCGACCTAAATCAGTCGAATCAACAAAGCGCCGAGG
Source organism: Vibrio sp. JPW-9-11-11 (assembly GCF_013369335.1). Classification (GTDB taxonomy): domain Bacteria; phylum Pseudomonadota; class Gammaproteobacteria; order Enterobacterales; family Vibrionaceae; genus Vibrio. The sequence continues at coordinate 195,867 of NZ_SZQJ01000005.1, read as the reverse complement.
TGTCTGGCACTCAGCAAGAGCACCTGAACTCACTGGCCAGTGCCACAGAACAAATGGCCTCGACCATACGCGAAGTTGCCAACCTCGCTCACGACTCTAGCACCCAAACAGAAGATGCCCGTAGCGTGGCCAAACAGGGCCAACAAAAGGTAGAACATACCCTTGGCTCTATTTCTAAGCTATCGAAAGAGATTCAGTCGGCCTCTGAAGCGGTCGCAAAGCTGGATACAAACGCGGCAAAAATCGACGAAGTAATCACCACGATTAATGCCATTTCTGAGCAAACTAACTTGCTGGCACTCAATGCTGCGATTGAAGCGGCTCGCGCCGGTGAGCAAGGTCGCGGCTTCGCCGTGGTTGCCGATGAAGTTCGTGCTCTTGCGGGTCGCACCCAACAAGCCACGGTAGAAATTCAGACCATGATCGAGGCGCTACAGGGTAACAGCCAGTCCTTAACTCAGCTGATGGACACAACGGTTGTCAATGCCGCAGAAGGCCAAGAATTAATGTCTGAAGTCGACGTTGAAATTGGTTCTTTAGCCGAGAAAAACCAATCTATTTCGGATAGTAGCATGCAGATTGCAACGGCGGCGGAAGAGCAAGGCGTCGTGGCTGACAGCATTGCAGCCAGCGTAGAGGAAATTCGTGTTCAGGCAGACAATGTTCACAACATGATTAGCGCAACCAACGCCAACATCACTCAACTGCGCAGTCAAAGCGACCAAATGGAAGCGTTATTGACCGGGCTTAAAGCCTAACCTTCTTGAGCCGCTAACTCGCGGCTCTTTTATTTGCTTTTCCTTAGCAGTTCTTCCAAAATACCCCTCCTTTCGAAATAGACTATTGAGCAGTGCAATGACTCCAGCTATCTACCTTGTTAAAGGCCGTGATAAATCTCTTCGCCGCAGACACCCTTGGGTTTTCTCCCGTGGCATCCATAAGGTTGAAGGCGAACCGAAACTCGGCGAGACAGTAGACATTTTTACTCATGATGGAAAATGGCTGGCGAGAGCGGCCTACTCACCAAGTTCTCAAATCCGTGCTCGTGTTTGGAGTTTTGAAAAGGAATCGATTGATAAGGCATTCTTCATCAAGCGCATTCAAGACGCTCAGTTGCTACGTGAAGATATTATTGAGCGCGATGGACTAACCGGTTATCGGCTTATTGCAGCAGAGTCCGATGGTTTGCCAGGCATAACTATCGACAAGTATCAAGATTTCTTAGTATGCCAACTACTTAGCGCAGGGGCGGAGTTCCATAAACAGACTCTCGTCGACGCGTTAGTTGAATACTTTCCTGGGTGTAATGTGTACGAGCGTTCAGACGTAGCGGTACGAAAAAAAGAAGGACTTGAAGAGACTGTTGGCGTTCTTCACGGCATAGAGCCGCCAAAATCAGTCGTTATCGAAGAGAACGGTGTAAAAATCAGTGTTGATATTATCGGTGGCCACAAAACCGGCTTCTACCTTGATCAACGTGATAGTCGCCAACAAGCGATGAAGTATGTCAAAGATAAAGAAGTGCTTAATTGCTTCTCTTACACTGGCGGTTTTGGCTTGTACGCGCTTAAAGGCGGCGCCAAGCGCGTGATCAATGCTGATGTCTCTCAGCCAGCGCTGAATACCGCTAAGTACAACGCTGAACTCAACGAGTTTGATATCTCTAAAAAGCGTGCGGTATTCCTTAACGCTGATGTATTTAAACTGCTACGCGAGTACAGAGATCAAGGCACCAAGTTTGATGTAGTGATCATGGATCCGCCTAAGTTTGTTTCTAGTAAGAACAACCTCACCTCTGGGGCCAACGGCTATAAAGACATCAACATGCTGGCGATGCAAATCCTAAAGCCCGGTGGCACACTATTAACTTACTCTTGCTCAGGCTTAATGAGCGGTGAGCTATTCCAGAAAGTGATTGCTGATGCTGCAGTGGACTCAGGCCGACAAGTAAAGTTTGTCGAGCGCTTTGAACAAGCCGCTGACCACCCAACCGACAGTGCCTATCCAGAAGGGTTCTACCTAAAAGGGTTTGCTTGTAAGGTGTTGTAGTTGCGAGTTTCGAGAAAATTCTGAAGGGTTGGCACCTGGTGGTGCCAACCCTTTCTTTTTACTGGTGCTGAGTGATACACAGCCTAAGTAACGAGCATTAAAAAAGGGCCTTGCGGCCCTTTTTGTTTAGCTCTCTGGAAGATTAGTAAACAGAGAGTTGATCAAGTCATTGAGAGACTCTCCTGTTATCTGCCCATCAGATAAGCTACTGAAGGAATTATCAACACTATTAACTGTTATCGTAACATCTTTATCCGAGTCAGTAATATGAATCTCCAGCTTATTATCATCTAGCTTGTCCACTGAAAGATGCTCTAAGAGCTTCTCCATAGTGTCATCTTCTATTAGTAGTTGCGAAACATCTATATGATCTTGACCAACTTGGAAGTCGGTAATCGTGTCTGTTTCAGTACGGCTATCATTAGGCGTTTGGTCAACCCACTTAAAGATATCCGCATCTTCACCGCCAGTCAGGATATCGTTACCTAGGCCGCCGATTAAGATATCATTGCCGCTGCCCCCCGTGAGGAAGTCATCACCTAAGCCGCCATCAAGTACATCATTACCTGAATGACCGAGGATAACGTCATCACCATCAGTTCCTCTTACTTGATCGTCACCAGTAGAAGCAGTGAAAGAAGACGAATCAACACGGTTAACCTGACCATTGTGGCTGACATTTAGTGTTACCAACTGCTCAGTCGTTTGACCATTGGTATCCTCGACCATCAGTACGATCTCAAATCCAACAGCCTTACCTTCGTCAATTGGCGGCGCAGACTCACTAGGCTGGAAGTAGTAAGAACCATCTGAACCGATACGGAACACACCATATTCAGTATCAACAACCAGTTCATTACCGACTGTATCTTTGGTGAAGGTCAGTCCAGAAGGCATAACAGATACATCGCCATCTTGGTTGATAAACTGTGCCACTTGCGCATTTGACTCGTCAATCACGATGGCAGCCGCCTCAGCACCTGCAATCGCCATCAACAAGCTGCCCGCTTGACCGATTGTTGGACGTAGCTGTGGCAACTTAGCCCTAACTTCATCATCAGGTATATAAATCACCTCACCAGAGTCGCCAGCGATTTCTTTAAGATCGGTTTTAGGAATCTTATCTTCGCTACCAACACCGACGACAGTGACATCTTTACCCTCAATAAAGTCAGCCCATAGGCTTTCAGCTGGGTCAGCCCATCCACCATTATTTTCACCATCACTAATAATGAAAATAGAATCCTGAGTATCCCCATTAAGATCGGTTACCTTGTCATCCTGATACCCATTCACAATGGCGTAGACTGCTTCTTCGTAGTCTGTCCCTCCTGCTGGGTCAAACACACCTTTGTAGCTGCTCTTTTCCAAACCATCTAATGCGTCATTTAACAAGGTTATTGCATCTCTGATGTTGTACCACCCCAGAGAGGTCGCCTTACTATCTGGTTCATGCTTACTGTTAGAGTATTGATTGTCAAAGTCCACCAACTGAACGAGCACATCTTTAGAACCTTGTTGCGCTTGGACACCTTCTAGCATCGAAACCGTTGCCTCTAAGACCAACTCGATACGCATTGTGTGCTTATCATCATCTGAGGCATTTGATAATGGTTTCTGATTCATACTACCTGAAGAATCAATAGCCACTGTGATCAAGGTGGTTGGCAAATCACCGCCTTGATCAGCCACGACATCTGCACTTGCTGCACTATTCACCGTGGTCGTGTTGCCTATTTGGTCACTTTCCAAGCCACTCTCTTTGGCGACGGCAGTAACATTAATATCCAAAGAATCTGTTGACTGGTGCTTAACGGCTAGGTTGTCATAGTTCACGGCCTTAGTAGACTGACCAGTCACATCAATGACCCAATCATCGCCGTCTCTACTGCCGATAACCTCACCCGTAACCTTGTCGACAATTTCGGCGTCATCCGGCAAACCATTAATGCGCACTTCATCAAGGTACTCACTACCATCTCGGTCCGATACAGACGCTGAGATATTTAACTCAGTAACTACGTCCTGGACTACCGTATCCGTACCATCCGCATTAAGCTCGACGATAGCATCGGCAAAGATGAGGCGCTCTATTTCATACAGATGATCACCGGTCTGCTCCCAACCAGTTCCGCTTCGAGCGGACGCATCTCTGCCTGTTGAGTCAAAGACAGCCCATTGTTCAACGTTTCCGCCGAAATCACCGTTGTTGACTAATGTGTAGTTAGATAACGAACCTGAGTAGATAACGGTGTCAACACCATCGCGATCAGTTGTAGACCAAGAGTCGTCACCGTCAATCTTGTCATCTCCGGTGCCACCAACGAACACATCATCGCCATACTTTCCATACATAGTATCAGCTTGATCACTACCGAATAGAACTTCAGCTCTATTCGTGCCCGTGGCACTTCGGTTGACCTCCTCAACTACCCCTATAACACCCAGTGCAGCTTTATCAGCTTCAGACAATGCTTCACCATTAACCAGTTTGGTGTGAAGCGCAGAGTCCATCGTTACGTTAGTTGTAACGCTATCACCGAGTACTACCGTTAGATTTGGTGCGTCAGCGACAGGAATGACTGCAAGATTGAGTGACTCAGTGGCTCCTGTATTGGTGGTGTACTCGATTGCTGGAACACTGCCTGACCAATTGCCTGTTGGCTCAAAGCGGTACTGCCCATTTGCATCGATAGTAAACGTACCTTCATCAAGAGCTATCGACTGATCCACCTGATAGTCAGTGCCATCAATCTTAACGCTTACCACTTGCAGCACATCGTCAGCATCGCTGTCGTTAGCTAATACGTTGCCGCTAATCACTTGATCTTCATTGCCAGAGTTGGTGTCGCTCTCTGTTAGCGTAGGCTCGTTTTCATGCACCACAACCTCGAGTTCGAGTGATGATTGCGCTTGACTGTCGTTATCTTTCTCAGAACTTACCGCTGTTACTGTTAAGGTAAAGTCTTCATGGCTGCCAGGAGGCGGCGTAACCGTCAAATTATCGAGTGCCCAATCAGTCACACTAATTGGCTGGATAGGCTGACCATTTTCATCTGTCTCACCGCTTATTAGGATAGTATTACTGCCATCACTGATAGTGGCCCCCACAGGAATACCAGAGAGCAGAATAGATAAAGCTTCTGAACCGTCAGTGTCGGTCAACGAGGCATCAATTTCAGACAATGGAATGGCTGTATCTTGACGCCCTTCATTAACAGAATATGTCTCGTAATACTCGACACCATTGTCATCAGTCTGCAATGCAGAAAGGCGTACGTCGGTATCTTGCGCTGAACCGACGTCGGTCACGATCGAAAGCTGGCTATTCGCCAAGTCAACAGGGTCGGCACCATCGATAGATACATCAACGTTAAAGTTGCCATCTCCACTTTGGTTGTGGTGGTAAATAGCGATTGGGTAGTAGCCAGACTCGGTTGGCGTAAACGCGCTACCCTGAATATCACCGCTCGATACGCCCCAACGACCCTCATCGACCAATATTCCACCCAAAGTAATCGCAATGCTATCATCTCCTCGACCAACAAAATCGTAAGAAACGTTGGCCTCCAGGTAAATGAGTCCAGTTACTATGACGGCTTGATTCGGGTCAGTCGCTGTGCTCGCACTATCTTCAGCATTATCCGTCGTAGACCGCGCCGCATCCGCTTTATCCAGTTGAGATAGCTGCGCAATCAAATCACTACCTGGTACACCTCTTCCGGCACCATAAGTCGTGTCATCGACAACCACATTATCCCAAGTCGCGACATTAAACTCCTGCTGCGGCAAATCAGGATCCGGCGTATTTAGGCTTAGCTTTGGTGCATCAGCGACAGGTGTCACATTGATAGTCAACGTGGCTGATTCACTCATGTTGACACCATCAGAGGCCTCAAATCCAATTTGGCTGCTACCCGACAGGTTATTGTCTGGTACAAATCGTACCTCGTTATTATCAAATGTTGCCTTATCCAACTCTTGATTTTCTGCTACCGCTTGCCAGCCATCATTCCCATCATAATATTGTAACTGTCCACCTTCTGGCAAAGTGGTGATGGTAACGGACAATGTAGAATCCTCTGAATCACTGTCAGCAACGCCTAAAGAGGCCCAGCCAATAAGGACCGTTTCATCTTCATCGGTGATAACTGCAGTTGGATTAACGACTGGCGCCGTATCTACATGATAGCCGCCATCCTTATTGTCTCCACTAGCGGCTGTCATTGCCGTAAAGGCGTTTCCAGCTTGATCCTCACCAGAAACACTTGCGACCAAGGTTGCGTCGGCATCTGATGCTAACTCGCTACCCGGAACACTAATACGGTATGTACCATCTGCTAAAACATCACCTGTGTACGCACTAACAGGGCTACCATCACCAGCATCGAGAGTCAATGTAACCTTATCTCCTGGCTCGGCATCACCATCGACACGACCTGTAATGACAACGTCTTCGGATGCCTCTTGCGCATCGAGAATGTCGTCGCCGGCAATCGCGTGAATTGATATTGTGGCCTCAGAACCAGTATCAACAGTCACTACTAGTTTAGTGGAGGTTGCTGTGTTACCTGCATCATCAGTAACTTTCACGCTCCACTGCTGACTACCGCTAACAACTTCACTATTTGGAGTGAAGTACCAGACCCCGTCAATCTGATCTAAATCGCCTTGAACGACGACGCCACCTTTAAATACCTCGATGCCTTCGGCAGCGACATCACTATCAATATTACCCAGAGCAAAGGTCGGCGTTGTATCTTTCGTGATGTTATCTGTAGCACTGTCACCCGTATCACTTGATGCAACCAGATCAATCGTTGGTGTGGTGATTGAGCTATCCGTTGTTGAACTGTTGACGGTGATCACGCCGCTATCTTCACCCTTATCGCTATCCGTAGCAGTGTAAGCTATCTCTTCTGATACAGTAGCATCAACAATATCGACGCCTTGTAAGGTAATGTTTGAGTTATGACTGGTATCTTCTGTACCACCTTTGGTGGTAAACACGCGGATTTCATCGAAACCATCCTCATAATGGATATTGGCAACAAACTCGCCTGAGCCATCATGAACTGAAGGGTCAACACTATCATCGAAAACAAACTCGACAGGCTCTCCGGCTGCATCGGTAACGACTTGACCATCTTTAAACAGTAAAATGTGAATCTGCGCGTCTGCGCTATCACCGTGTTCGTAGTTACCCCAGATACTACCGATAGAAACATTTGCCTGGGTAATCGTGATATCAGTGTTATCCCCACCAACGTTCGAAAAATCTACCGAGATAAAGTCTTTGTCTTTTACATCGATCTCTTGGTCGCCAACACCGAGCCCAGTTTCCCCGTATTTACTGTCGTAGTAAAGATTTGCCGACGTTTCATTTCCGTTGCCATCTGGACGAGCACCTTCAAAGTGACCGCCAGTGATCACGACACCATTGTCTGAGGTAAATTCAGAGACGGTATTGTCGGCGACATCAAAGTCTTCTGACGCATCAAAGCTCATAAACTCATTAATATCATCACGAAGCTGATATTCTACGACATCACTTTCACTTATTTGCGTTCCAGTTGTTACTTCCGTTCGATCATCACCGTCAACGATGTACAAAGTGCCTAACGCTGGTTCTTGATCAATTGATACCGTCAACGCATCTTCATCTTCTTGGTCGGTAACATGCTCATCGAAGATAAAGTTAACGCTTGACTGACTCCCAAGGTCAACAGTGAAGTCGTCTGCTTCAGGCCCATTATTCATCGCCAAAGCATCGTTATCACTGAACGTTTGGTTGTTACCATAATCAAGGGTTGCAGAGACGTTAAGTTCACTGTCAACAGAACCAGAATCAATAGAGAAACTGAATGTGCCATTCGTGATGTGATCTTGGGTGAGCGTAATTGGGCTTTGTTCAATTGCTTGCCCTTCCGCCATGATGATCAATGTCGCACCAGCCACTGTACCGACCGGCAAACCAACCGTATAATTGATGGTACTGCGATCGCTGTTGATTACCTCATCTTCATCTCGTTCGATCTCAATCGTTGGTGAGAACAGTTCGTCGAAGGACTTCTTATCGCCACCTTCAAACTCGAACTCCTCAAACTCGATAAAGGTGTTTACATCACCACTGCCAGTATTCTCAGAAACAGTCACAGAGCCGTCGGCGTTTAGCACGATACTCGCTTGCTCGATGCTGAAATCAAACACGGCTTTGTCAGTCCCTGCACCACCGTCAGCAACCATACTGTCGTTTGCGTCATCAACGTTGACTCTAAGAACATCGTCACCATCACCCAGTAAGACAAAGTCATCACTGCCTTCGTTAAGCGCAGGATCAAAGTCGCCATGGTAATAGTGTACTGTATCGCTTAGATCGCTCTCGTTACCAGCAGCATCGACTTGGGTCGCCGTGAAGAATTCATTGTCGTTGATTTGAGTATTGGTTAAATCTGAAATATCAAATGACCAATTGCCCTCATCATCTACAGTAACAGTACTATTTTGATTGATTAAGTTACCATCTTCATCAAATATCTTGATCTCATGACCTGGCTCACCTGTGCCATGCAAGGTAACGACTGAATAGTCGCTATCCGATGAATCGTCGGCAATATTGGTGATGATCGGAACGATTGGGGCTAGTGTGTCTTTCTGCACATCATCAGTGATGTTATTCACCGTGTTGCCATCTTGGTCTGTGAACGTCGCCGTCGCCGTCAACGTGCCATCTTTCTGGCCGCTCACGTCCACGCCTTCTATGGTGTACTGGCCTGCTGCGGTGCTGGTCACGCTGTACGTCTTGTCGCCGTCCGTTGCCGTGACGGTGCCGTCGGCTGCCCACGTCAGCGTCAACGTGATGTTGCCGGTCGTGTTGTCTTCATCGCTGATGACCACTTCCGCCGTGCCTGACGTCACGCCTTCGCCGAAGTTCACCGTGATGTCCGCGGTTTCTGTGGCGTTGATGACCTCTTCACCATTCTCATCGGTGATCGCGACCGTTGGGGCGCCGTCTTCACCCGCCTGGCCGTAGACGGTGTCTTTCTGCACATCATCAGTGATGTTATTCACCGTGTTGCCATCTTGGTCTGTGAACGTCGCCGTCGCCGTCAACGTGCCATCTTTCTGGCCGCTCACGTCCACGCCTTCTATGGTGTACTGGCCTGCTGCGGTGCTGGTCACGCTGTACGTCTTGTCGCCGTCCGTTGCCGTGACGGTGCCGTCGGCTGCCCACGTCAGCGTCAACGTGATGTTGCCGGTCGTGTTGTCTTCATCGCTGATGACCACTTCCGCCGTGCCTGACGTCACGCCTTCGCCGAAGTTCACCGTGATGTCCGCGGTTTCTGTGGCGTTGATCACTTCTTCACTGCCGTCGGTCTGACCGCTGTTATCTGTGATGATCACCGTTGGTGGCATGATGCTGCCATTGTCATCGCCGTCTTCGCCGTACTGAGTATCCAACTCGAACCCAACTTCGTTTGAAACCGGACCCACATTACCCTGCGGATCTGTAATTTGCCCTTCGTATGTATACGTGCCATCTTCTGGTGTAGGAACTGTAATGACGATATTGCCGTTGTTGAAATCATCTCGAGTGATTACACGCTCACCGACTTGTTGGCCATTTTGGTCACGCAGAACCAAGGTATCGCCAACACCTGTTCCGCGCGGAAGTTCGATTGAAACTTGAATACCATCACTCGCCTCAACGGCATTAACTAAACCGTCTTCGCCAGCTTCAGGGATCGAGATAATCGGTGTTTCGTTGACTGGTTGAATCGTCACGTTCACTGTGAGCGTGTCCGTACCTCCATTTCCATCTGAAACCTCAACAGTGAAGCTGTCACTTCCATTAAAAAATTCATTTGGCGTATATGTCCAAGTTCCGTCAAGGTTTACGACAGCAGTACCATTTGAAGGAGCAGAAGATTGAGAGAAAGTCAGGATGTCTTGGGCATTTTGGTCGGTGGCAACTAAGGTGCCACTGATTGGTGTGTCTTCATCTGTAGTAATCGCTAGGTCATCAGCTAGAGGATTGTTGTTAAGGTCAACAAAAACAGGTTCAAATAAACGAAATTGTTCTAGCAGGGCAAGGCTTTGGGTTTCGGAAAGGCCTAAAGACTGAAAACCTTCCGTACTGAAATCAGTGCGGGCAATGCTTTCTGCACCGTCTCGAGTGATAGAAGCTGAAGCCGTTAAGCTCGAGCTGCTCTGCCCACCTGCGGCGGTGGCAAAATCTTCGCCTAACTGAGTCGGATCTTGGCCTTCTTCTAACGCAGCGAAAATGTCTTCAAGTTCAGCAGTGATGTCTTGATTCTCACCGTCTTCGTTGACTTGTTCCACTTGAAAAGGCAACGACTCTGAGGAGAGCTGCTCATTACCTTGAACAATCAGTTCGCCAGGTTTGGGAAGTTCACCCTCAGCGAGTACACGGACGTTGCCGTTGATGTCGATGACGATAACCTGATTAGCGGCTAGATTTCCCATTGCTACGTAAGTACCAAAACCCATAATGTAAGCCCTTTATCCTTGACTGCTTTTTACTTCAATAAGATTACCGACAAATATTTGGCAATCTATAGATTCATATACGCTATAAATTAGCATTATTAACAATTCTGCCAAACAAGTTTTTTGAATAAATGCCACGTAAAACACGATACAAGTTGCATTTCTCAACAATGAGAACATGAATAAAGATCTCACTTTTTGACGCATTCTCACCCAGTGTCGTAATTTTAACCACATTTAATTAACAAGAGTGTTGACGCTCTACTTTTTAAATAAGTGCAACCTAATTTTGTCGAATTTGATTAGTTATCTTGCTTTATGAGTGTTATTTTATTGGCGCCAATGATGGGTTTATCTCACAAATGAGACAGTTAAGTTGAGTAATATCCTCAATTACGAGCACTTCGAGGAGAGTCAGAGTGAAATGGAATAAGTTGAAAGTACTAAGTTGCGCAGTGGCACTTAGCTTTCCTGTACATAGTCAAACATTAGAACAAGCCGTCGCACATACCATTACAACCAACCCTGAAATCAAGGCGTCGTTTAACGAGTTCAAAAGTAAGTATTATGACGCCGAAGCATCGACAGGCGCGTATATGCCTAAACTCGATCTCGATGCTGGTATTGGTTACGAAGAGGTCGATCTAGCGTCTGGAACAGAGAATGAGTTGACGCGTAAAGAAGCGACCTTATCTCTGACACAGCTGCTATGGGATGGTTCGGCGACCCTTAACGATATGGATCGCACAGCCGCTGATGCGGAATCGGTTCGCTTTCAGCTTTTTTCAGACGCTCAAGACATCGCTCTTGAAGTCACGAAAATTTATCTCGATGCGACCAAGGCTTATGAAGTATTGGCCCTATCAGAAAGTAACTTAGCGGTACACAAAGAAATCTATCAAGACATCAAGAAACGCGTCGACTCTGGTATTGGTTCCACCGCTGACTTATCTCAGGTTGAAGCGCGTTTAGCCAAAGCACACGGTAATCTACTTGCTGCGCAAAACAATCTTTTTGATGTTCACACACAATTTAAGCGTATTGTTGGTCAAGCCCCGCAAGGCCTCACCTTTCCGCGTGCCGACCAAACGGCTATTCCCTACACGATAGACGAAGCACTGCAACAAGCTTTCGATGAACACCCTGTGATTAAGATCGCGCAGGCCGACGTCGACTCTGCTCGCTTCCAGTACGACCAGAGCAAAGGGGTCAACTATCCAACGCTATCGATTGAAGCGAATCAAACTTGGCGCGATGATGCCGGTGGTATCGAAGGCGGTAGTGATGAGTTTTCTGCGATGCTGAGAATGCGCTACAACCTCTATAATGGCGGTTCAGATTCTGATCGTACCGAGAGTGCGGCCTATCAACTGAATAAAGCGAAAGATTTTCGCGATCGTACTTTCCGCAGTGTTGAAGAAGGGATCAGACTCTCTTGGAGTGCACTTGATCTTACCGTGCAACAAAAAGAGTTCTTGGCTGACCACGTAGACTCGGCATCCGACACAGTGATCGCTTACGATAAGCAGTATCGATTAGGCAAACGCACCCTACTTGACTTGCTCAACACAGAAAATGAACTGTTCGAGGCCCGTAAAGGTTATCTTGATGCCAAGTATGATGAGCAGTATGCAAAGTACCGTGTCATGAATGCAACGGGTAATTTGCTTGCCGCATTACGCGTTGACACCCCTGAAGAGTGGAATGAGGAAGTAGAGTACTAATATGAACAAGACACTTTTATCACTACTTATCACTGCGACGATTCTCTCCGCTCCCGTGATGGCACAAGATGAGTACGATTACATCGAGACACCGACACCGAATCAGATCGACGACCTGTTGGATGATGATAAAGATGGCGTGATCAACGCTCGCGATCTCTGCCCTCAAACACCACGAAAGGCCGAAATTGACAACGATGGCTGCGGTACGTTTATCAAAACGGAAGAAGAGTTAAATCTGCACATCTTGTTTGCCAATGACTCATCGGAAATTCAACCTGCTTTTTCAGCACAAATTCGTGAAATGGCGGAGTTCCTTGAGAGTTACCCATCGACCTCAATCGAGCTTCAGGGTTATGCCAGTAAAGTGGGGAATGCTGACTATAATTTAGCGCTATCGGAAAGACGCGCCAAGGCCGTTGAGGCGTCACTGCTAGCAAATGGTGTAAGCTCTAATCGCGTACGCATTGTCGGTTTCGGTGATACTCAGCTTGAAGCCTATGGTGATGACGAAATCAGCCATGCACGCAATCGAAAAGTCGTCGCTACCGTTGTTGGTCACAAAGGCGATGTGAAAGAAGAGTGGACAATTTTTTCCAAGATTGAAAAGTAACCGCACATAACGAGAAAAGGGAGCAAAAGCTCCCTTTTTTATTGTTGATAACCATTGATGGATGCTACCCTAGCGACGATTCTATCTAAGAGAGCTATCTAATGAGCAAATTAACTTCTGATATTCAAGCAAACCTAGAACTTTTCGTTGCAGAAACCCAGCAAAACAAGTTGGTTTGGGGTATGCGAAATGAAGAAGGCTGGCTATCGTGCGATTCAACCGAATTTGAAAACAGCGAAGTAATGCCTTTTTGGTCTTCTAAAGAAGATGCAAAAGCGCACAATGTTGAAGAGTGGGCTGATTTCGAGGTGTTAGAAATCCCGTTAGATATCTTTGTTGAAGATTGGTTGCTAACCCTTGCAGAAGATGGTGTGTTGGTTGGAACAAACTGGAATGACCAACTTGAAGGCAAAGAGATGGAACCGTCAGATCTTGCTAAAATGTACCTTGCGTAACCATTAAGCTTCGATACAAAAAAGCGTCCAACCAAGGACGCTTTTTTTGATTTTTAAAACCAGACTACTGCGCATTTTGCTTACGAACTAGTTCGGCCATAATCTCAGGTTTGTTATCCAGGTAATCGTTGAGGCCCGCGCTACGTAAATCACACGATGGGCAGTCTCCGCAACCATCACCTATTACGCCGTTGTAACAGGTCAGCGTTTTCTCTCTCACCAACTCGAGCGCCTGATACTCATCAGCCAACGCCCAAGTCTCGGCTTTATTGAGCCACATTAGCGGCGTTTTGATAATTAGCGCACGATCCATTCCTTTAACCAAAGCCGCATTCATGGTTTTGACAAACTCGTCACGACAATCAGGATATCCTGAGAAATCCGTTTCACACACACCAGTAATGATAGCCTCGGCGCCAATTTGATAGGCATAAATACCCGCCAAAGTCAGAAACAAGATGTTACGGCCCGGGACAAATGAGTTTGGTAAACCATTTTCTTGCAACTGGTGAGACACTGCGATGTCGTCACGAGTCAGTGAGCTGATCGCCAGCTCGTTGAGTAAACTAACGTCCATCACTTTGTGCGCTTTTACACCTAACTCTCTCGCCAGGTTTTGCGCGACTTCAATCTCTAATTTATGGCGTTGACCATAATCAAATGTGATCGCATGGACTTCATCGTACTCTTTTAGTGCTTGAACCAAGCAAGTGGTCGAATCTTGCCCACCACTAAAAACCACAACCGCTGTTTTCATATTACTGTCCTTTAAGCAATGCTGAGATATTTATGTGTCTGTATCGACAAACGCCAATTGCGCGCAATACACACGTCGATACAAAGCTGCGTGGCACGCGCTTTTTGGCTGATTGGCTGCAGAGCAACGGCGGTTTGTGAGGAAACTTGTGCTCTTTCAATCAGTTCATCTAACTGATCGATGTCTTTTTGAGTCGCGACAGGGTGTTTAATTTCGTTAGCCCGTACCAGCGCGCTATCGAGTACCGGTAGCTTACCTTTCATCGCTATCTTTGGTGACACTGTCACCCAGGTTTTTGGGGTGGCTAAGACAGGAGATGTGCCACTGGTTTCAATTTGACATTGACACCCCATCGACTCGAACGCCTCAGTCAACGGCCGCAGATCATAGATGCATGGTTCCCCACCCGTAATGACAATATGTTTCGCGCTGTAGCCTTGTTGGTGATATTGACTAACGATATCTTGCGCCGACATTGAGCACCAAGTCGGCGAGTCAGATGTTTTCAACAGGATATCACCCACCGCCCGTTCATCTTGCGGGAGCGCATCCCAGGTTTGTTTGGTGTCACACCAAGCGCAGCCAACCGGGCATTCTTGTAGACGAACAAACACCGCAGGGACGCCGGTAAATACGCCCTCACCCTGTATCGTCTCAAACATTTCGTTAATCTTGTACAACTTTGTCTAGCCTAAATCATCATCAAATTTTTGCAGGAACGAGACCTTAAAGGAGTCGCTTGTGAAGGTCAACACATTCATAAATTGATCATTGTATCAACAGCCTTTATGCTGGCTTCTTTTGTTGATTTTCAATTCATTTTTTTAGGTAAGTTATGTATAAACTCATTGCTCTCGATATGGATGGCACGCTACTGACTAGCGACAAAACCATTAGCGATCAGACGAAACTCGCGATACAAGCGGCAAGACAACAAGGAGTAAAAGTGGTGCTCGCCTCAGGTCGCCCTCTCGATGGAATGCAAGCAAAACTCGATGAGCTCAATATTGATGGTGACAACGAGTTTGTGGTCTATTTTAATGGCTCTATGGTTAAAGAGTTAGGAAGTGACAAGCTCATCCACACTGCGATCATTGATGGCGCGAAAGCCAAAAAAGTCGCGGCATTAGCTCAGCAACTCAACCTTGATTGTCATGCATTCAGTACCGAATATGGTTTGATTACGCCGCGATTGAATCCGCACACCGATATTGAAGCGACCATTAATCAGATTCCGGTAACAGAAATGGCGTTTGACCAATTAGCTGACGATCACCCAATTATTAAGGTGATGATTGTCGGCGAGCCGGAAAAACTATCCGCGGCAATAAACCAGATTCCACCTCAGTACCATAAGAGCTTCACCGTTGTACAAAGCGCTCCGTTCTTTTTAGAGTTTCTCAACTTAGACAGTAATAAAGGGGTTGGCGTAGGCGCGATTGCTGAGTATTTAGGCGTCACCGCCGACGAGGTAATTTGCGTCGGCGATGCAGAAAATGACCATCACATGTTGCAGTATGCCGGGCTTGGGGTCGCAATGGAAAATGCGATGCCTCAAACCAAACAAATAGCCGATTACATCACCGCCAGCAACGACGACGATGGCGTGGCTAAGGTCATCGAGCGTTTTATTCTTAACGCCCGTTAAACCGCAAGTCGCCAAGGCTAACTAGCCTTGGCGTCTCTCTGAACCAACACTGTGAACAACACAATTAACAGCGGGTAGCGCAAGGTTTCTACCGAAAGAGTCGCCATTCCACTACTCGAAAACAACTCGGCCACCAGCGACATAGCATGATACACGCCCAACAAACTCACCACACACAGTAACATTGTGTTCATCGTAATCGTGGTGTGTTGTCGCCATAAGGTCACGACGCCTAGAATCGTCACAATCACCGCTAACCAATAAGTAAAAACGGGAATCGGCCAAAACAGAGCTGTGATTACACTCGCGACAAGCAACATGAACCACACCGATTTAGACACCATTAATGCTTTGAGATCAACATCGGGCTTTAGCTGCAAACGAATCAGATGCCACGCACACAATCCTCCCAAAAGCGCACCAACTAGCCCATCGACGATAAAACTAGAGCCCGTGTAATACTGCGCAATCACCAACCATAACAGAACAGCTGATAACCCAGCACTCCAACGGTTAACACCTAAGCGCTTATAGGCATGTAACGCGAGAATACCGGCGCAGACCCATAATGCTACAGGTAAATTGGGGAGGCCAAATCCGTGACTGGTACGCAATCCAATTTCGGGTAGATAAACCAGAGGCCTTGGCAGTGCAAACCCCTGCTGGGCAATCAAGGTTAACAGTGAGGTAATAGTTAAAGCGAGGACGATCTGGTAGCTAGGCGTCGCACCCAAACGCCAAAACAGTAACGGAAACAGCACCAAACCTATAGCAGGTTGAGCCAACCACAACCCAACCGCAATCAATGACTCCAAGCTCGCTCTTACTATTTGCGGTAGTTTAAGAACAGCGTGCTGAAACTCAAGAAGCCACTGCAACTCAAACTGATGCCAGGTTGGAGCCGCTGCGACCATGTTATCAACATATATTGTCGGTTGGTCACTCACAGTGTCGACAGTAGCTATTAGCCAAGCCAACTGATCAGGGAAGCGATACCGGGAAGGTGACACATTTCTCGGATCGACCAACATCGCTGACGCCGCTTCGACACCATAATGGGGAGCAAACCAAATCGGAAGTTCATTGCCGTCCAAATGATTATTGAACTGAAAAGCCACAATGTCAGAGTCGCTGACACAGTCATATATGATCGCGTTGTCAATTCGAGCAAGCTCTTGCTTGATACTCACCACCAAGCCCGTCTCTTCCCACGCTTCTCGTTGGGCGGCAACTTTAGGGTCCTCTCCTTTTTCAACCCCTCCACCAGGCAGTGATAGTTTTTTGGTGATGATCTCATTCACCATCACCACTTTGTCACCGGAGCGAATCACACACACTGCGCCTTTGATGTGGTCACTCGTCTCAGCGTTGACAACGCTCGAGAGTAGGATAGCGAACAGCGCAATCCACGCCCTTACCCACTGACTATTCATTTTCATTCTATTCCAACTCATTTGGGGTGATTGCTTTTCTTAGCCAGTGAATATGGTGCTCAAAACCTGCTTGGTGGTAAAACTGCACCGCTTGATGATTAAAATGCCACACCTCAACAAATATCTGCTTGACGCCGTAATCACTAAAACGCTGCTCTAAGTCACTGATGAGCTGGGATGCCACACCACTTTGACGTTCACTAGGCGCAACATAGAGCTCGTCGATACTGCCCATTTGAACGGGTTTACTCACCGATGAAATGAGTTCGCAAAAATGCCCAGTGACAAACCCTAATATTTGCGCTTCTTTTATCGCGACCAACACCAAACACTGTGGATCATCAAGATAGCGAGCAATGCTCTTTTCTTGCTCAATTTCCTCGCCACTTTTAAAATGTTCCGGGCAGCGTTGATGGTGCTCTTGGTGAAGCTCAAACATCATCTGGTTGAGCGCCTCTAGTTCTTGGTTATTTGCTGAGCGTATTAATAGTGCTGACATGAATATTTTTGCATTACAAATAAAGCAACAGTTTGGCGCTTTCGTCCACATTTGGCAATAAAAAAGCCCCTAACGCTAGGGGCTTTGCTCGAGGTCTGATCGAATATTATGAGTTCAGCGCTTTTTCAATTTCCTCAAGACTGGTTGGGTCATCAATAGTCGAAGGTACTGTGTATTGCTCACCGTCGGCAATCTGGCGAATGGTGCGACGTAAAATCTTACCGGAGCGGGTCTTGGGTAATCGTTCAACAACCAAAGCGTGCTTGAAGCAAGCCACAGCGCCGATTTGGTCACGCACTTTACCGACTAGCTCTCCTTCTAACGCAGCATCATCGACTTTTACTCCATCTTTGAGCACGACAAAACCAAGCGGCAACTGGCCTTTCAGTTCATCGTGTACCCCTACCACCGCGCACTCTGCTATGGCTGGGTGGCCGCCGACAATTTCTTCCATTTCACCGGTGGATAGACGGTGACCTGCAACATTAATCACATCATCAATCCGGCCCATAATAAACAGATATCCGTCTTCATCGAGATAGCCGCCATCGCCAGAGACATAGTATCCCGGGAATTGACTCAAGTAACCAGATTCAAAACGGTCGTGATTACGCCATACCGTAGGTAAACAACTAGGTGGAAGCGGGCGCTTAAGCGCAACAAAACCCTGTTGATTAGGACCAACAGCTTCGCCGAGTTCATTGAGGATCTCAACTTGATAGCCAGGGATTGGTTTGGTTGCCGAACCGGCTTTAACAGGCATTAACTCAATACCCGTTGGGTTGCCTGCAATCGCCCAACCTGTTTCAGTTTGCCACCAGTGGTCAATCACGGGTTTTTGTGCTTTCTCTTTCACCCATTCGAGTGTGGGTGGGTCCAGGCGTTCGCCCGCCATAAAGATAGTTTTCAGCTTCGATAAATCATAGCGTTGCAAGCACTCGCCATTCGGGTCTTCTTTTTTAATCGCGCGAAACGCTGTCGGCGCCGAGAATAGCACGTCGACGTTGTGCTGCTCACATACACGCCAAAATGCGCCTGGATCTGGGGTACGCACCGGCTTACCTTCAAACAAAATGGTGGTGCAGCCATGAATTAGCGGCGCATAAACAATGTAGGAGTGCCCCACTACCCAACCCACATCCGAGGCGGCCCAAAATACGCCATCTTGTGGGATGTTGTAGATAGAGGTCATTGAATACTTCATCGCGACTGCATGCCCTCCGTTGTCGCGGACGACACCTTTCGGTTTGCCCGTCGTCCCAGAGGTGTACAGAATGTACAAAGGATCGGTAGCTAATACCGGCACACACGCATGGGGCAAAGCGCGTTCATAAGCGCTCGCCCAATCAAGGTCGCGTGGCTGTTGCAGCTTTGCCTCGCATTGCGGGCGCTGCAGAACCATCACACGCTCTGGCTTCCAGCGGCTATCCATGATCGCTTTATCAACCAAAGGTTTATAGGGAATCACTTTGTTTACTTCAATGCCGCACGATGCCGTCATGACCAGTTTGGGTTCGGCATCTTCGAGACGCACGGCAAGTTCATTGGCAGCAAACCCACCAAACACCACAGAGTGGATTGCGCCTAACCTTGCACAGGCTAACATCGCCATTGCCGCTTCGGGGATCATCGGCATATAGATAACCACACGATCGCCTTTTTCTATTCCTTGCTCTGCGAGCATACCAGCGATTTTTGCCACTTTGTCACGTAATTGAACATAAGTGTAACTCTGCTGAGAGTCTGTCACGGGTGAATCATAAATCAATGCCGTTTGTTCACCACGCCCCTGCTCGCAGTGATAGTCTAATGCTAACCACGAAGTATTAAGCAAACCATCCGGAAACCAACGTTCGATTCCCTGCTCGTCTTTGGCCAAAATGGTTTCAGGTGCTTTGAACCAATCGATATTTTTAGCTTGAGCACTCCAAAAGCCTTGCGGATCCTGGGTAGCCCATTGGTATTCTTTTTCATATGCAGACATATTGCTTCCTCCAGTATGTCTTGAACTTGCCACTCGATTAATGATCTAGTTAACAAAGACATCAGAGGGTACACGCACAAATCCCTCCATTAAAATTCGAGCACTGCGGCTCATTACCGCTTTTTCAACTTGCCAGCCCTGTTGTTTTTTACCTGCGCTAGCGCCAACCTTGAGTGTTCCCGATGGATGACCAAAAGTGACACAATCCCTTTCCCCACCACCCGCGGCACGATTGACCAAAGTGCCAGGTACACAGGCAGCCGCCGCGATGGCAACCGCAGCCGTCCCCATCATCGCATGGTGTAGCTTGCCCATCGACAAGGCTCTGACCAACAAGTCTATCTCACGAGCGTCAACCGCTTTGCCGCTTGATGCTACGTATGACTTAGGCGTAGTGATAAACGCCACCTTAGGGGTATGCTGGCGACTTTTGGCTTGGTCTACGCTATCGATGAGCCCCATTTTTAAAGCGCCGTATGCACGAATTGTCTCAAACATTTCTAACGCCTTAGCATCATTATTGATGTCATCTTGCAGCTCAGTACCTTGATAACGGAGCGCTTCTGCATCGATGAAAATCGTTGGGATGCCTGCGTTAATCATCGTCGCTTCAAAACAGCCAATCCCTTCCACCTGCAGCTGATCAATTAAGTTTCCCGTTGGGAACATTACGCCATCACTCGGCTGCATGAAGTCAACTTGGATTTCTGCCGCTGGAAAAGTGACGCCATCGAGCTCAAACTCGCCTGTTTCTTGTACTTGCCCATTACAGATCGG
The DNA here is from genome assembly GCF_013369335.1 of Vibrio sp. JPW-9-11-11. Lineage (GTDB taxonomy): Bacteria > Pseudomonadota > Gammaproteobacteria > Enterobacterales > Vibrionaceae > Vibrio. Next base: position 175,417 of record NZ_SZQJ01000005.1, on the reverse strand, counting down.
CACATGGACGACAATGGATTTGCTGATATTGGCTTGCCACACCCGCACCGCGACTACACCGTTATCTGGGATGCGCTGTGCGTCTATCAGTCCAGCATGAATCGCAAACGGCCCCACCGCAGCAGACAAGTTCCCACAGTTTCCACTCCAATCGACAAACGGCTTATCTATCGATACCTGTCCGAACAGGTAGTCGACATCATGGTCATCACGAGTGCTTTTCGAAACGATCACGGTTTTACTGGTACTGGAAGTGGCCCCGCCCATGCCGTCGATTTGCTTTCCGTAGGCGTCCGGGCTGCCTATCACGCGCATCAACAGTTGATCACGTACCTCACCCGGCTGCTGGGCCGGCGGAGGCAGATCCGCTAGGTTAAAAAACACCCCTTTACTGGTGCCACCACGCATGTAGGTGGCAGGAATTTTAATTTGACTCGCTGTCATACTCCCTCCTACTGCGCCAAAAAGTCTTGGGCGAAACGCTGCAACACCCCGCCCGCGTTATACACATTGACTTCGTCTTCAGTATCAAGACGACAGGTCACAGGCACATCGAACTTGTCTCCGTTGGCACGAGTCACCACCAAAGCGAGATCAGCCCCAGGGGTTATTTCCCCCACGACATCGTAAAGTTCACTTCCGTCGAGTTCGAGCGTTTTGCGCGTGGTGCCCGGTTTGAACTGCAAAGGCAGTACCCCCATTCCGACTAAGTTAGTACGGTGAATACGCTCAAAGCCCTCTGCGACAATGGCTTCAACTCCAGCTAGGCGCACCCCTTTCGCCGCCCAATCGCGCGATGACCCTTGACCATAATCAGCGCCAGCGACAATGATTAAAGGTTGCTTGCGGTTCATGTAGGTCTCTATCGCTTCCCACATTCGCGTCACTTTGCCTTCTGGCTCGATACGGGCCAACGAACCTTGCACCACTTCGCCATTCTCTTTCACCATCTCATTGAATAGCTTAGGGTTGGCAAACGTGGCGCGCTGCGCGGTTAGATGGTCACCGCGGTGAGTCGCGTAGGAGTTAAAATCTTCTTCCGGCACATCCATTGACGCTAAGTATTCGCCCGCTGCACTGCTAGCTAAAATGGCGTTAGATGGCGACAAGTGGTCGGTCGTAATATTATCCCCCAACACCGCCAGTGGTCGCATGCCTGACAAGGTGCGCTCACCCGCCAATGCGCCTTCCCAGTAGGGAGGGCGGCGAATATACGTACTCTTGGGTCGCCAATCATAGAGAGGGTTGCTGTTGCGCGCACCTTCGTCTAATTTGAACATCTGAATGTATACTTGGTTGAACTGCTCTGGCTTGACGTGCTTGCCAACCACTGCATCGATCTCTTCGTCACTTGGCCATAGGTCATTAAGATAAATAGGCTGACCACTGCTATCCGTTCCTAGCGCGTCACGTTCGATATCAAAGCGAATGGTGCCCGCCAAAGCGTACGCGACCACCAAAGGCGGAGAGGCTAAAAAGGCCTGCTTAGCATAAGGGTGAATGCGGCCATCAAAGTTACGGTTGCCCGATAAAACGGCGGTGGTATACAGATCGCGTTCAATGATTTCTTGCTGAATAGATGGATCTAACGCACCGCTCATGCCATTACAGGTGGTGCAGGCATACGCCACGATACCAAAACCGAGCTTCTCCATTTCAGGTAGCAATCCCGCCTCTTCCAAATAGAGTTTGGCCACTTTCGAGCCAGGTGCAAATGAAGATTTAACCCAAGGCTTACGTACCAAGCCCAACTCATTAGCTTTCTTTGCAAGCAAGCCCGCAGCCACGACGTTACGGGGATTACTGGTATTGGTACAAGAGGTGATTGCTGCAATGATCACTGCGCCATCGGGTAGACCGTCTTGCGGTACCAACTCATGATTGGCAATACCACGCTGCGCTAGTTCAGATGTCGGTAAGCGACGATGTGGATTCGATGGCCCTGCCATATTGCGCGTAACGCTTGACAGATCAAACTCGAGCACGCGCTCATACTTCGCATCGACCAAATCGTCGGCCCACAACCCGGTGTGCTTCGCATACTGTTCAACAAGGGCGACTTGTTCGTCGTCGCGTCCCGTCAACTTAAGGTAGTTGATGGTTTGCTCATCGATGTAAAACATTCCTGCTGTTGCACCATATTCCGGCGTCATATTAGAGATGGTAGCTCGGTCGCCAATCGTCAGATCTTTCGCCCCTTCACCAAAGAACTCCAAATAAGCAGACACCACACGCTCATTACGCAGAAACTCCGTAATCGCCAGTACTATGTCTGTCGCGGTAATGCCAGGTTGGCGTTTGCCCATAAGCTTAACGCCGACGATATCCGGCAAACGCATCATTGAAGGCCTGCCTAACATGACCGTTTCCGCTTCTAGGCCACCCACACCAATCGCAATCACACCCAGCGCGTCAACGTGCGGAGTATGGCTGTCTGTACCGACACAGGTGTCGGGGTAAGCGATACCCTGCTTGGCTTGAATCACTGGCGACATTTTTTCTAAATTAATTTGGTGCATGATGCCATTACCGGCCGGTATGACATTGACGTTTTCAAACGCCGTTTTACACCATTCGATAAAGTGAAAGCGGTCTTCATTGCGGCGGTCTTCAATCGCACGGTTTTTTTCAAACGCTTCAGGGTCAAAGCCCGCGTGTTCCACCGCCAGTGAGTGATCGACGATCAACTGAGTTTCCACCACAGGGTTCACTTTAGCCGGGTCACCGCCTTGCTCAGCAATCGCATCGCGCAATCCGGCAAGATCAACCAGAGCCGTTTGACCAAGTATGTCATGGCACACCACACGTGCAGGGTACCAAGGAAAATCATGATCTCGCTTACGTTCAATAATTTGCAACAAACTTTGCTTAAGCATCTTTGGTTCGCAGCGGCGCACCAGTTGCTCGGCGAGCACACGTGAGGTGTAAGGCAGCTGTTCATAAGCGCCTGGAGATAAAGTATTGACCGCTTCTCGAGCATCAAAATAATCGAGATGGGTACCAGGAAGCGGTTTTCGGTATTGGGTATTCACAGTCATAGCAGCGTCCATTCAGGTAAGCCAATGTTGTTGGCTCCCCTATCGAAATCAGGGGAGCATTTTGGGGGGATTACCTGTCTTCTATCGGCACCCACTGTTGATGTTCTGGACCGGTATAGTCGGCACTTGGGCGAATAATACGATTGTTAGCACGTTGCTCAAACACATGCGCAGCCCAGCCCGTCAAGCGGCTCATTACAAAAATCGGCGTGAACAACTTAGTCGGAATATCCATAAAGTGATAGGCCGAAGCATGGAAGAAGTCAGCGTTACAAAATAAGCCTTTTTCACGCTTCATGACAGCTTCGACGCGCTCGGAAACCGCGTAAAGGTGGGTATCGCCAACCGCTTTAGACAGCTGTTGCGACCACTGCTTAATCAGGGCATTGCGCGGGTCACTTTCGCGGTAAATCGCGTGGCCAAAGCCCATAATTTTATCTTTGTTGGCCAGCATCTGCATGATATTGGCTTCCGCTTCGTCTGGGGTTTGCCAGTTTTCGATCATTTCCATTGCCGCTTCGTTGGCACCGCCATGCAGTGGGCCACGCAGCGTCCCTATCGCAGCGGTGATGCACGAGTGCAGATCAGACAAGGTCGATGCACACACACGCGCGGCAAAAGTAGACGCGTTAAATTCATGTTCAGCGTAGAGGATCAACGAGCAGTGCATGACTTGTTTATGCATCTCGGTCGGCGCTTTGCCGGTAAGCATTTTAAGGAAATAGCCGCCAATACAGGTTTGCGATTGATCTTCGGTATCGATACGCACGCCATCATGGCTATAGCGATACCAGTAACAGATGATCGCAGGAAAAAGAGCCAGCATTCGTTCTGTTGCATCCAGTTGCCCGGAGAAGTCCTGCTCCTGCTCTAAATTACCTAACACTGAGCATCCCGTGCGCATCACATCCATCGGATGCGCGTTGGCAGGGATCAATTCAAGCGCCTGCTTAAGCTCTGCGGGGAGACCGCGCAGGCTGATTAAACGCGTTTTATACTCATCCAACTCTTGTTGATTCGGCAAATGGCCGCGCAGTAGTAAATGCGCCACTTCTTCAAACTGAGCGTTGTTCGCCAGATCGGTAATGTCGTACCCGCGATAGGTTAATCCGGTTCCACTTTTACCGACCGTACACAGCGCGGTGCTACCTGCACTCTGGCCACGCAGACCTGCGCCACCTAACTCTCCACTCTTGTTCGATGCTAGAGACATTTTGAACTCCTTTTCTGTTCGATGTTGCTCTCTTAATGGAGCGTTTGTTCATCGAACGTTTTCACGTTATTGAATTAGTTAAGATTGGTTTTCTTGGGCTTTTATTGTCTATTTTCCTTCTGAAAACAGCTGGTCAAGCTTGTCTTCGTAATCGTGATATTTTAGATGCGCATACAGCTCTTTTCGAGTTTGCATCTTGTCGATCAACGCTTCCTGATTGCCAACTTCAAGCAGGTGTTGATAAACATTTTCTGCCGCTTTGTTCATGGCGCGAAATGCACTCAATGGGTAAAGCACCATATCCACTTTTGATTTCGCCAACTCATCGCAGCCATACAGCGGCGTTTGGCCAAACTCGGTAATATTGGCCAAAATCGGTACATGTTTACCCGTTGCTTGCTGCAATGATTCTGAGAACTGGACATATTGATCCAATTTGGTCATCGCTTCTGGAAAAATCATATCTGCGCCCGCTTCAACGCACGCAATCGCACGTTCAATTGCACTATCGATACCTTCAACGGCCAGTGCGTCGGTGCGGGCCATGATGACGAAGCTATCATCATTGCGCGCGTCTACGGCCGCCTTTACGCGATCTACCATCTCTTGCTGGCTCACAATGGCCTTGTTTGGGCGATGGCCACAACGCTTTTGCGCCACTTGATCTTCCATATGCACCGCACCAGCTCCCGCTTTTTCCATTGCTTTAATCGTACGTGCAATGTTAAAAGCGCCGCCAAAGCCGGTGTCAATGTCTACCAATAGCGGCAAATCACAAGCGTTTGTGATCCGCTCGACATCAACCAAGACATCGCTCAAGGTGGTGATACCCAAGTCGGGTAAACCATAAGACGCATTGGCGATTCCGCCCCCAGAGAGATAAACCGCTTGATGGCCGACATTTTTTGCCATCATGGCGCAATACGGATTAACCGTGCCGACAATTTGCAATGGGTGATTCTGTTCGACAGCTAGTCTGAATTTTGCCCCTTGAGATAAGCTCATGACTCTTTCCTCTAGTCCTTTAGGATTTGTTGTGCAATCAGTGCGCGACTGCCAGAGATATGGCGGCGCATCAGCATTTCCGCTAACTCTTCGTCGCGATTACGGATCGCTTGCAAGATATACTTGTGTTCTTCTAACGCTTCAACCGGACGAGACTGAGCTCTTGGCGATTGATAACGGTACATGCGTAACAGGTGATAAAGCTCATCGCACAGCAAAGCAATCAACTTACTGTTACGACTGGCTAGAATAATTCGATAGTGGAAATCAAAATCGCCGTGCTGGTGAAAATAAGAAGCGCCCTCGACTTCATCAATATGGTGGGAATGTGTCGACAATACCGCTTCTAAGCCCGCCAACTCTTCTGGAGTGATATGCCTAGCGGCAAGACGGGCAGCCATCCCCTCTAAGGCTTCACGCACCGCATAGAGTTCTACAAGCTTCTCCGGTGAGAAGGTGATCACTCGCGCCCCCACATGAGGAATCCGCTCAATCAGCCCTAACCCTTCCACTCGCATGATCGCTTCACGCAAAGGGCCGCGGCTCACCTGGTATCGCTTAGCTAGCTCTGGCTCAGAAATCTTGCTACCCGGTGCGATGTCGCCGCTCACAATAGCTTCTACCAGCGATTCGGTTAAGGTGGCCGACTTGGTGTGCTCTCGCTCTGGCTGAATCTCTTTATGGTGAGTTTTTAACTCTGTGTTCATCTCTACTTCACTCGTTGCAATCAGGTAAACTGTCTACAATATTCATTCTGAAAGTAAAAATAGACCATAACATTGTCGACAATCAAGTGTATTGTCGACAATTTAGACTAAGGTATAACACTCTCAGCCGGGTTTCTTCACATGCGTGTAACTTAACTCAAGCTCCTTCAAACAAAATAGTTAAGCTAAAGAAAGAATTTATGTTGATTCCGTGATGGTGTGTCTAGAGATATGTAATTGATAAATTGAATAAATTTTTCTAGGTTGATCTGGGTTCATATTCAATCGGCGCGTATCGATTTAACATTTTTTTAACCGGCATTTTCAGCAAATATGTGACTGCTTATTAAAACAAGGAGTCACAAATGCAAGTAAGCATCACAACAACAAAAACCATGCTCGCCACCATTATCAGCACCACCTTATTGTCTGGGTGTTACTGGGATGATCCGGAAAAAGCGGCAAAGTACGTCAGTAACAAGATTGATCGTGAGGAGTTAGTGAGTCATTTGGTTGAGCTTGAAGCGCGCGCTTCAAAGACAACAGATGGTAACTCGGTAACGCGAGCGGCCGGCAGCGAAGGCTATCAATATTCCGTCGACTACATTCTTGAGACTATGCGTGAACACGGTTATCAAGTGTCAACTCAAAAGTTCGATTTCCGCGCTTGGGAAGAGCTTACAGGTACAACGCTTAATGTTAACGGCAGTGATCTGATCGGAGTGCGCACTGCCGAGGAAGGACAAGAGCCCGATTTCGCTGCGATGTCTTATTCTGGCAACTCTAATGGACCAATTGAGGCGCCGGCTGTGTTTATTACGCCTGACTTCCGCTTTGACGCCCCTGACTATGACAGTACCGATGGCTGTGAAGCCTCAGACTTCGAGGGTAAAGAGGTAACGGGTAAAATAGCGGTCATCCAACGCGGAGGATGTAGCTTCAACGCTAAGGTAGTGAATGCACAAAATGCCGGAGCCAAAGGCGTGATTGTCTTCAACCAAGGCAACGCTGAAGGACGCACTTCTGTAGTAAACGGTACGTTAGGCAGCGACAGCCAAGCAACGATCCCAGCTTTAGGCGCTCGGTTTGATCTGGGCAAACAGTGGTACGAGCTTAGCCAAGACAGCGAGGTTCCTGTTGTTCTTAACATCAATGTTGAAGATAAAAACGTCGTGACACAAAACGTCATTGCGGAAACCAAAGACGGTACCCCCGATCAGGTTGTCATGCTAGGCGCACACTTGGACTCAGTCCCCGAAGGCCCGGGCATTAACGACAACGGCTCTGGTACAGCGGGGTTACTAGAGTATGCAGTGACACTCGCTAACCTCAAGGCTCCAGTTAAAAACAAAGTGCGATTTGCTTGGTGGGCCGCTGAAGAAGCAGGATTGGTGGGTTCGGAATACTACACCAACGAGCTGTTTGGCTCGCTACGCGCGCAAGCTGAGCAGGAAATAATGCAAGAGCTGGGTATTGACGACCCGAGTGAACTCACACCAGAGCAACTTGATATGGTCGAAGCTCGCTATTACGCGCTGAATAAAATCAAGCTGTACCTCAACTTCGATATGATCGGCTCACCCAACTACATTTTTGGCGTCATGGATGGCGACTTATCCGACACCAAAGACAGTCCAGACAATGCCTACACTGGTGACTTTACCCCACCGTACGGCACATCACATATCGAATCCGTCTTTAATCAGTTCTTCACCAACAAATCTGAATCGACGGTACCACAAGCACTATCTAAGCGTTCTGATTATGCAGGTTTTGCCGACTGGGGCGTCGCATTTGGCGGCCTATTTACCGGGGCAGAAAAAACCAAAACGGCGCAAGAAGTGGCACAGTTTGGCGGCGACATTGATGTGGCTTACGACAAGTGTTATCACCAAGCGTGTGATGACCTGAACAACATCAGTCAGAAAGCCTTGTACGTCAACACGCAGTCACTGGCTTATGTCACCACATACTACGCATTTAGCCAGCCAGTGTTCCCACCCGAGCAAGTTCAAGGCATTTCTACTTTGCGCAGTGTCAGTATTGAGCCAACCACCAAACTGCGTATTGGTGAAAAACTCAAAGCCGCCGATAGCGTTTCTGATCACGACCACTTCCACGGTGACTTTGACCAAGACCGTCAGTAAAGGCGATGCTTCAAACACCACTCTAGCCGCACCAAGTGCGGCTTTTTTGTCTTCGCCACGCTGTGAACTTTATGAACAAAACCCCCAAAATGCCCAATAATGTTTTTATCAACGCATTAAAGACAAAGATTTAACACGCTATTAACCTTATTCTCATCTACTGACAAGTATCCCTCCCTTGGAGGTAGATAATTGATAACGATAAGCGTGTTCTCAATGAAGAACATGCGTACACATAAGGAACGTGAATCATGTTTAAGGTACTCAAACCAACACTGGCAGCTTCGATTATCGCTGCGTCTTTTTCTTTCAACGCTTTTGCAGCAGATGTTGAAAAAATCCACTTTCTAATCCCTGGTGGCGCTGGTGGTGGCTGGGACATGACAGCTCGTGGTACAGGCGATGTACTGGTTAAATCTGACATCGTTGAGAATGTCTCATTCCAAAACCTATCTGGTGGCGGCGGCGGTAAAGCCATTGCTCACCTGATCGAAACTGCAGAGCGTCAAGAAGATACTCTGATGGTTAACTCTACTCCTATCGTTGTTCGTTCTCTGACAGGTATTTTCCCTCAGTCGTTCCGTGACCTGACTCCTGTTGCGGCGACAATCGCGGACTACGGTGCAATCGTGACTTCTGTTGACTCTGGTTACAACACTTGGGAAGACGTAGTAAAAGAGTTCGAATCTAACCCACGTAAAGTAAAAATCGCTGGCGGTTCAGCTCGCGGTAGTATGGACCACCTGGTCGTAGCTGCAGCATTCAAAGGCGAAGGTTTCGACGCTAAGAAAGTTCGTTACATCGCATACGATGCAGGCGGTAAAGCAATGGCTGCGCTACTGTCTGGCGAAACTCAGCTTCTGTCTACAGGTCTGGGTGAAGTTCTAGAAATGTCTAAATCTGGCCAGGTTAAGATCTTGGCGGTCACCGCGCCTAAGCGTCTCGATGCGGCTCCAGATATCCCAACGCTGACCGAATACGGCAACGAAACTGTTTTTGCTAACTGGCGTGGTTTCTTCGCGGCTCCTGGCACCAGCCAAGCGAAAATCGACGAATGGAACTCTGCGCTGACGAAAATGTATAACACCGATGAATGGCAAGTGGTTCGCGACCGTAACGGGTGGATAGATAACTACAAAGCCGACAAAGATTTCTACGCTTTCCTTGAAGATCAAGAGAAGCAAATGGGTGACCTAATGCGTGAGCTAGGCTTCCTTAAGTAGGATTTCAAAGTAGCTTGAGGGTGAACGACTCACCCTCTCCCCTTTCGCCGTACATGAGTAACACAATCTCCTCTGTTTATTTATAAGCAGTTAAGCCTCCTTGACTAGCAGCAAATGGCTTATTTGTTAGTGAAACATGCTCATTAACTCTTGTGTACGGCTTTTTATTTCCCTGCCTGTTACATAAATGGAGTTGGATATGTCGGACTTGCCAACGAACTCTTTCAATAAAGGGAGCTTTTTCTCCAAAGAGAACCTCCTGTGCCGCGATCGTGTGGGGGCGATGATATTCTTACTCGTCTGCCTGTGTTACGGCTATCAAACGTCGCAAATCCCCCTATTCCCCGGTGATGAGTACGAACCCTTCACGGCTCGCACACTACCTACCCTGTTGACCATCATCGGTATTGGGCTTTCTTTGCTTCTGCTTGTTACGGGCCAACCAGACGTAAGAAGTGGCGCGGTGATAGATTTCAACTGGAAGCTGCTTATCGCCTTTCTTGTGTTGATGGCGCTATACGGGGTTGGGCTCACTTACCTTGGATTTGTGCTGGCAACCGGATTCTTCCTGCTTGCTGGCTTCTATTTACTGGGCGAAAGGCGCAAACAAGTGCTACTTGGTGCTTCATTCCCATTTGTTATCGCGTTCTACCTGCTCCTTACCCAAGGCCTAGATATCTACTTAGAGCCTGGTGTTATTTTCACCCTGTGGTCGTAATTTAAGGAAATGACATTATGTTAGATGGAATCTTACAAGGCCTCTCCACCGCTATCATGCCAATGAATATCATGATGGTGATCGTGGGCTGTTTCGTCGGTACCTTTATTGGTATGTTACCGGGCCTTGGCCCAATTTCAGCGATCGCGCTAATGATCCCTATCACCTATGGACTCGACCCTTCATCGGGCCTGATCCTTATGGCTGGTGTGTACTACGGCGCGGTATTTGGCGGTTCAACTTCGTCAATCTTGATTAACGCGCCTGGCTGTTCTTCCACCGTCGTCACCGCGTTTGATGGCTACCCAATGGCACAAAAAGGCCAAGCGGGCAAAGCACTTGCCTTAGCCGCCTACTCTTCATTCACCGGTGGTACCTTGTCAGCCATCATGCTGCTGGTTGCCGCACCTGCGCTGGCCAGCGTCTCGCTGAGCTTTCAGTCTTCTGATTACTTCGCTCTCATGTTACTGGGTCTTTCTGCTGTTGCCGCTTTCGCCGGTAAAGGTCAGGTCATAAAAGCCTGGATGATGACGATTCTTGGTCTGATGCTATCAACGGTAGGCATCGATAAAGGTGTTGGCGTTGAGCGCTTCACGTTTGGTATGACTGATCTAATGGACGGGTTCAGCTTCCTACTACTCGCTATGGCAACCTTTGCGCTCGGTGAAACCCTGATGGGCATTCTTAAACCAGCGCAGGACACCAGCGCCGAAGAACAAAACAAAATGAGTAATATCGGCAGCATGAAAGTCACTAAAGAAGAGATCAAAGAAGTGGCGCCTGTCTCGATACGCTCATCCATTCTGGGCTTCTTCACTGGTGTACTTCCTGGTGCAGGGGCAACAATCGCTGCGTTCCTAAGCTATGGTATGGAACGCAACATCGCCCCCAAAGAGAAAAAAGAAGAGTTTGGTAAAGGCAGTATTCGCGGTCTGGTTGCGCCTGAGTCGGCCAACAACGCCGCCTCAAGCGGTTCATTTGTGCCTCTATTGACACTCGGTATCCCGGGCTCAGGGACAACCGCAATCATGCTTGGTGCTTTGATCGCTTACGGTATTCAACCAGGTCCTCGCCTGTTCGTTGAGCACCCAGATGTGTTCTGGTCGGTGATTATCTCTATGTACTTCGGTAACATCGTACTGGTTATCCTTAACCTGCCACTGATTCCGTACATCTCTAAACTACTTGCAGTGCCAAGAACCGTGTTGTTACCGATGATCCTGTTCTTCTCCATAACCGGCGTGTACTTAGTCTCTTTCAACACCATGGATGTGTTCATTATGCTGTTGATTGCGATGGCGGCGATTGCCCTGCGGCTAGCAAACTTTCCACTCGCTCCACTGCTCCTTGGCTTTATCCTTGGTGGCCTAATGGAAGAGAACTTACGCCGAGCATTAATGATCAGTGACGGAGAACTAAGCTTCTTATGGGAACGCCCTATTACGATGACGTTTACTGTCTTAGCGGTTGTTGTGTTAAGTAGTCCAATTTTAGTCAAGCTCATCCAAAAGCTCAGACCATCCCCCGACAAGGCGGTACAATAAATCTCAATGAAATCAATAAGGGGAACGTTCAGTTCCCCCTTTTTTGGTTACGCAACAGTGAAACGGGTTGAATTGCCTATAATAACCTTAGAGTATATACTCTAACGCTTGCCAATTTATCAACTTGAGTGTCACTATGTCATCGCGTCGAATCACCACGCTGCTCGCATGTCTGAGTCTTTATGCTCCCATGTCACATTCTGCTGCCATTAGTTTCGAACAAGCTTGGCAATTGCTCCAACAAGAAAACAACTCCCTCGCAGCCCAACGTTCTAATGTCGAACGATTTCAGCACCTTGAAAAGGCGACAGACAATCTCAACCTGCCGTCTGTCACTCTTGGTGCCAATTACACCCGGTTAGATAGCGATGTCACGGTCACTGGCAAACAATTGTTCGAGAGTACCGGGCAAACGCTACCCAACCTTGGTCCGACATTCAATGCCCTGATCGCCAATCTCGGTGAGGTGGCATCAACGGTGACGGAACGCGATATCTTTAGCTCTTCAATACGCGCTGTTTGGCCGATTTTCACCGGCGGCCGTATCGACGCGGCGCAATCGGCAGCGCAAGGAAAAAAAGAGCAAGCGCAAAGTGAACTAGCGATGGAAACTCAAGCCCGCTTTGAAGATCTCAGCAAATATTACTTTTCTGTGCTGCTCGCTCGAGATGTGGTAGAGACGAGAAAGCTGGTGGAACAAGGCCTTCGCCAACACTTCGACAATGCCGTTAAACTTGAGCAGCAAGGACAAATAGCACGCGTCGAACGCCTGCAAGCCCAGTCGGCGCTAGACAATGCCGTGATTGAACGCAAGAAGGCCGAAAAAAGCCTTGAGATAGCCCAAACCGCACTCACCCAAATATTGAATCAAGCCAGTGATGTTGAACCTTCGGATACGCTGTTTATTAATCCCAACTTACCTGCTCAGCGCCTCTTCGTGGAACAAACTCTGGCGACTTATCCAGGGCTCGCTTTACTCGATGCGAAAGAGAAACAAGCATCGAGCTTAATCAAAGCTGAACAGGGAAAGTACTACCCAGAAGTCTATCTGTACGGCGATTACAGTTTGCATGAAGACGACTCGCTCGCGAGCCAGATGAAACCCGATTGGTTAGTCGGTGTAGGCGTCAATATTCCGCTTATCGAGAAGTCTGGACGCAGCGAGCAAGTTAAAGCGGCACATAGCGCTGTCAGTCAAGTTCGCTACTTAAAAGCCCAAGCCAAACAAGATCTATCGGTATTGGTCAAAAAAACGTACCTAGAAGCACAACAAGCGCAAGAGGAAGTACTCGGGCTCGAGTCGAGCCTCGAACTTGCCCAAGAAAACCTAAAACTGCGTCAAAAAGCGTTCTCACAAGGGCTATCCACGTCAACCGACGTTGTCGATGCACAGTTGTACATCGCGAAAGTACAAACCCAAAAAGCAGCAGCCAGCTTCAACTACCTCATATCACTTTCTAAACTACTTGCCCTCTCTAATGAGATGGACGCATTTAGTCAATATCAACGCAATGCACTTGCGACTTCAGGTTTATAAGGGTCAACCATGAAAAAAGCCAAATCACTCCTTCTTTCTGCTGCGGCACTCGGTGTCGCATCTTGGGTCGGCTATAGCTTTTATCAGGCTTATCAACCTGAGCCGATTCGACTCCAGGGACAAATTGAATCACAGCAGTACAGCATCTCATCCAAAGTACCGGGACGAATTGACCAGATCATGGTGCGTAAAGGCGACACCATAGAGAAAGGCCAGTTGGTTTTTACTCTGCACAGCCCAGAGATTGAAGCCAAGCTTGAACAAGCGAAAGCGGGAGAAAAAGCCGCTGACGCTTTGGCTCTTGAAGCAGAAAAAGGAGCTCGAGATCAACAGATTCAAGCAGCGAAAGATCAATGGCTAAAAGCCAAAGCTGCCGCCGCATTGATGGAGAAAACCTATCTTCGCGTTAATAACCTGTATAACGAAGGCGTCGTCGCTGAGCAAAAACGTGATGAAGCACGAACGCAATGGGATGCAGCAAAATACACCGAAAGCGCCGCTTTTCAGATGTATCAACTCGCTCGTGAAGGCGCTCGTAGCGAAACAAAACTGGCCGCTGCAGAAAAAGCTCGAATGGCGGCAGGGGCTGTGGCAGAGGTCGAAGCCTACGCACAAGATACTCGCATCGAAAGCTGGTTTGACGGTGAAGTCTCTCAGGTACTACTGCAAAGTGGCGAACTGGCTCCGCAGGGCTTCCCTGTCGTCACTGTGATCGATATCGAAGATTCGTGGGCGGTATTTAATGTACGCGAAGACTGGCTTAAACATTTTGCCAAAGGCCAGTTGATCAATGCCTACGTGCCTGCACTAGAGGAGAGCATCGAGCTTAAAGTATCACACATTGCCGTGATGGGTGACTTCGCGACATGGCGTTCAACCGATGCCTCTCAAGGCTTTGATCTGCGCACGTTTGAAGTCGAAGCCAAACCAACCCACCCAGACCACAAGCTGCGTATGGGGATGAGTTTGGTGGTTGAGTTAGACTGATGCGGGAATAACAATGCGCGATACAAGCATGTCACAAATCACCATCATCCAACGCGACAAGTGGCTGCTCTCTTGTCTTACTTGGATCCCCATTCTATTGGTCGTGTTGATTTGGGCGATTTTTTCTAGAGGTCTTGCTCGCGATCTGCCAATTGGGGTGGTCAACCTCGATCATAGCCCGTTATCTCAGCAGTTGGTTCGATATTATGACGCCACCTCGAGTATGGAGGTCCAGTCTCACTACAGCAGCAGCTTGGAGGCAAAAAAGGCACTCATTGCGGGTGACATCTATGCTTACGCGGTGATTCCAAATAATTTTGAACGCGATACCTATAAGCACCTTGCGCCTCAGGTCAGTGTCTTTTATAACAGCCAAATGATCCTGATCGGTAAGGTATTAAACTCAGCCTTTGTCCAAGCCCAATCGACGCTGAACGCACAACTCACCACCTTCGGCAATCTAAGTCAGGGCAACGCAACGTTACACTCAGCGATGGGAAGCGCAGTCCCGATCCGCAGCCAGATTACTTCTTTGTTTAACAAAAACTCTAACTATGCCCAGTTTTTAGTCTCAGCCGTTGTCCCTGCACTGTGGCAAATTGTTATTGTGGTGTCGACAATATTGATCCTGTCTGCAAACTTACGCGACCGAGGGCTAATTGCATGGCTTGGGCAACGTCCAATGTCGCGTCTTGTCCAGACCTTACTCCCCTACTCTTGGATCTTCGCGGCGCAAGGAATGGCTTTTCTATGGTGGTTTTACTTAGGCTTCAAATGGCCAATGAATGGCAGCTTCATACTGTTGCTTGTCGCGCAAAGTATTACCATTCTCTCCTGTATGATCATGGGGTGTTTGTTTTTCTTCTTAACCTTAGATTCAGCGCGAGCCATGAGTTTTGCCGGAGCATTTACCGCCCCAAGCTTCGCGTTTATGGGCATTACTTTCCCCGTGACCGATATGAGTTCCCTAGCGCAAGCCTGGCGTAGCTTGTTACCCATCAGCCACTATATTGAAGTTCAAGTGAGCCAAGTCAGTTATGGATTGGCCTGGACGAACTCTGCTCATCACCTTATACCCATGCTTGGTTATGTTTTTCCATTACTTATCGTATCGAAGCTGATCGCCAAGCATATAGTTCGCGCCCAAGGGTTCCATACTGCGGAGGGCAATAAATGAAGCTATTACTACTGTTTAAAGCGGAGTTAAAAGCCCTAATTACCAATCCTGTCGTTGTGCTAACGGTCTTTGGTGGCGTGGTATTTTACTCCTTTCTCTATCCCTTACCATACAGTCACCAAACACCTCGTGAGCAACAGGTTAGCGTGGTAAACCTGGATAAGAGCCAAACCAGCTATCAACTTGAACGTATGGTGGATGCCACTCCCCAAGTAGACATTGTTCAACGTGACGCTACCATTGAAGACGCCAAGCAAGCGTTTTTTCAAGGCCGAGTTAGCGGGATTTTGGTCATCCCAGAGCATTTTTACAAAGATTTGATGCTCGGCAAAAGCCCCACCTTGGCCTATGCCGGAGATGCTTCTTATTTTTTGGTCTATGGCACCATTGTTGAGGGCTTAGCGAAAGCAGGCGGCACGCTCGCTGCGCAGACAACGGTTGCTCAGTTAGTCTTGGATGGCACACCGCTATCACAAGCAACCGAGCACTACGCTGCGACAAAAATCAACATGAAACCCACCTTCAACCCCAGAATAGGCTATGTGGATTATGTCGTACCTGCGGTCTTCGTGCTGATTTTACAACAAACGTTAGCAATGGCCGCTGGCCTATTGGTCGGGACTCAAAAGCAAGGGCGTGGTTACTGGCTGAAAGCCTCACCAGCCAAGCTCTTGTTTGCACGCACTGTGGTTCTGGTAGGCATTTACTACTTACTCACCCTGTATTACTTCGGCGCCAGCTTTAGCCTACACGGGGTCAACCAACTGGCGCAAAAAGCTCAGCTGCTCACGTTTGCTTTACCCTTTTTGTTGGCGACCATCGCGATGGGTATTTGGCTTGGCTCTGTGACACCAAGAAGAGAGTTAGTCACACTTGTAGTGTTGATAAGTTCCATGCCGCTGATATTCAGTGCCGGCTTTATATGGCCAGTAGAGATGATTCCCACTCCGTTAGTCTGGCTATCAGAGCTGTTTCCGAGCACTCCAGCGATCCAAGGCTTTCTACGCCTTAATCAAATGGGTGGAAGCTGGCAAAGTGTCTCGAGCGAATATACTCAACTCTGGGTGCAATGTGTGGTTTGGACAGCTCTGGGGTACTGGGCTTATCGCCAAACAGTGAAGAAGAGATAACGCTTTAGATAACAAAGGGCCCAATCAGTACCGGGCCCTTCGTTAGTGGCGAACAAGCGCCATGATGTCCTCGGCAGGCATAGGCTTATAGAAGTAGTAACCTTGAATCTCTTCAATGTTCCAATTACGCAATTTTCGCAGTTGAGAGGCGGTTTCCACCCCTTCCGCAACCGTGGTTAAACCGAGTTCCTGCGCCATATTGGCAATATGACGAACCAAGCTTTTCGCCCGATCGTTATTTGCAAGCTGGTCGATATAAGACTTATCGAGTTTCACGATATCAAGAGGATAACTGCATAACGTCGTAAACGACGAATAGCCGGTACCAAAGTCGTCGAGCGCAAACAACACTCCTTGTGCTTTAATTTCATCCATCAGTGCCACCACTTCGCTCTCTGGCCCCATTAAAATACTTTCTGTCAACTCAATAACAAGTTGTCCTGAGCCAATTTGATAGCGTTTGATAAGGTCAGTGAGAAACGCACTGAGCAAAGAATGGTAGAAATGCGGCGCGCTTAAATTGACATGTACCGAGAGCAGTGTATCGCCATGCTTAGCTTGAACTTGATTGACCTGCTGAATAAACTCACAAGCTTGACGAAGTATTTGCTCGCCAAGTTCAATGACTAACTCGGCCTGCTCTGCCAATGGCACAAAGATGGCTGGCGATACAAAACCAAACTCTGGATGCTGCCAACGAGCAAGCGCCTCAAAACCAGTAATGTGACCAGTTTTACTATCGACTATAGGTTGGTAATGAGGGTAGATATCACCACTGTGGATCGCGCCCGCTATGTCTCGTTTAATCGCGGCGGCAGTCTGTGAACGGTCGAACATCTCTTGATTGACACGTTGTATCGATACCGCCCCTTTTTCACCTTTGTGGTTTTGTACCGTGTAACTGGCCGCTTGAAGTAATTGATTAAAATCGTAGTGGCTAATTTCAGGTGGCACCACGCTAACGTTACAGCGTAAGTCTACCTCTATGCCGTTCACTTTTTGTTTCTCGGATAGCTCTTCGTGCAGCCGCATGGCGCCCCAAAGTGCTTCTTCAAACTCGCGATGAGTGGCGACTAACGCTATAAACTCATCAGCGCTTAACCGCCCGACGGGAAAGCGCGTGAGTTTACTTTTGATCAAGGCAGCCACGTACTTGACTGACTCATCGTATTTTTCATGGCCGTATACATCGGCAATCACGTTTAGATTGGGAATGGAAAAATAAATAAACGACAGCTCTTTGTTTTCTAGCTCTTGAAACTGCTCGATAATCGCATTGCGGTTCCACAAGCCAGACAAAGCATCACGTTCGACTAAATCTTCGATCAATTTGGCTTGCTGCTTTTTCTCACGCACGTCACTGATCGACAACATAACCGCATCTTTGCCCTGATACTTAATGCGACTCACTTCGATGTGACAATCAATTTCGACCCCTTGGCTGGTGAGCATTTGCGCTTCAAACTGAGTTTCCCCCTTGGCAAACTGACGGTACATCACGTCTATCTGACATTCGGGTTGGTCTGTAGGAGAACAGAGTAAGTCGAGAGGTTTATGCAGTAGCTGCTCGCGCTGATATTCCAACATAGACAGCGCGGTCTGGTTGATATCTATGATGTCTCGTTCACGAACTAACAGCATGGCAATACTTTTGCTTTGGTAGAGCGCATCAAATTTGAGTTGTGCATCTTGCAAGCGTTCTTCAGCTTTGTTGGTGTTGGTCGCGAGCGCTTGGACTAAATTTGACAGGCGATCAAGTTCGTCTTTGCTGGGCTTATCAAACCCATCCAATTTATAAACCTCAAACAGCGCCTTGATATCGCGTTGCAAGTCAGAAAAGCGACGAGCGACACGGCGGCGGAACGTCAAAAATGTCATCACAGAAATCACAACACTTACCGCCGCAAGCGCGCTAAGCAAATAGTAAAAAATGACGTTCCCTTTATTGAAATAATCGCGACTGATTGTGGTACTAAGCGTCGCCACTGGTAATCCGGATAACCCTACCAAGTTAATCCACTCGGTCATGGTGTTACGATCTTTTTCGATTTCACGAGAAGCAAATTGCGGCTGATGATTGGTTGGGTCGGTTAACGGTATGATGCGATTGTCAGCGATCAAAATAGCATTGAAGTCACCAGGAAAACGCTGCGATAAGTTTTGGCCCCAGATAAGCCACCCAGTCGAACTAGACTCACCCTCACTGTCACGTACTGGCGTCAAACTGATATTCCAAATACTATCGTCTAGCAACAATAAGCCACTGTGGTCGGTACGGGCGGCATCAAGCACACTGTTCATCAATTTTATATGACGCCGCACTTGAGGGTGTCTGGCGATATTCTCTGCCAAAGCTGCAGATTGCAGATTATGTTCATCGACAATGCTAGTGACAACACTTCCCTTCAAGTCACTGAATACCATGAGATCAAGGCTGAGTGCATCGAGGCCATCTTGAGACAAATTGCGTTCCGCAAAAGCCGCAGCATCTGCGCCCTGTAACAAGTGGTAAGTTTCGTCCCAATAGGCCCAATCGTAGGAGCGTTCTTTCAGATCTTGAGTCATTTTAACAATCACGCTGTGTGCTTGACTGCTTGCTTGTGTCAGCTCGCTCCGTTCAAGGTCATCTATCGCGACAATGAAAAAATAGCGCACAATCATGACACAACTTAAAGACACCCCTAGAAGACCAAGAATGAAGTAGAGGGCGGTTTTCGTCTGCAATGTCGGGTTGAATAATCGAAATAAGCTCATTCAGTACCAAACTGTCACGGTATATTAGTAAATCCTAGTACAGTCAGTTTCAATATAAGTTGATGTGCGTCGAAATTTTTCTCTTGCTCGATGAAGAATAGTCAACTTTTGTCTCTTGGATCAGGTATATGGCGCCACGTTTGCCACCTGCGCTTCATAATTTCAATCTTATCGCGATCGACACCGTGAATACTGCCGAAATCATCATGGCATTCAATCACTTCAAAGTGAGCTTGGTACTGCTTAGCTAACTGATAATAGGGGGTAATTTCCCAACGGCGAACAAAAGTATTGGACACCACCACATCGCTCCCCAGCTCCAAGCAGCGTCGAGTTTGGTCTTGGCACCACTGGTGTGCCAATGCGAGTTTAGTGGGTTCAAAATGGTACTCGCCCGCCTGATTGACGAAGAACATATCCGCTTCAAGGTGCACCGCAGGCATTGACTTAGCTAATGTGCTCTTGCCTGAACCAGGTAAGCCACGGATTATCGTCAGTTTTACTCTCATAACCACACATCGCGTTTAGTAAAGCGGAGATGTTATTACAGATCGAGCCTAGATTACTATCGACATCTCGCCAAGCTTGGGGTAAGTTTAGAAGTATAGACGTCCATAAACACGCTTAGGGAGCAAGCTGTGCCGATCAAGATCCCCGATCAATTACCCGCATCTGATGTACTGCGCACCGAAAATATCTTTGTTATGCCTGAATCTCGTGCTTCGACTCAGGAGATCCGTCCGCTCAAGGTGCTGATCCTCAACCTCATGCCCAAGAAAATTGAGACGGAAACACAATTCCTGCGTTTGTTGTCAAATAGCCCGCTTCAAGTGGATATTGAGCTGTTGCGTATCGATGACCGTCCAAGCAAAAATACCCCAACTGAGCACCTAGACAATTTTTACCGTCAGTTTGAAATGGTTAAAGGACGTAATTTTGATGGTTTGATCATCACTGGCGCTCCACTTGGATTAGTCCAGTTTGAAGACGTCATCTATTGGGAGCACCTGCAAACCATCATGAACTGGGCCAAAGACCACGTCACCTCGACGTTGTACGTCTGTTGGGCCGCTCAAGCGGGGCTGAAGCTTCTGTACGACTTACCCAAACGCACGCGCAAAGACAAACTCTCCGGGGTTTACCAACACCAAATTCACCAGCCCTACCATCCCATTTTACGTGGCTTTGACGATACCTTTTTAGCTCCGCACTCTCGCTACGCCGATTTTTCTCCCGAGTATCTCGCGGAACATACCGATTTGGATATCCTAGCGACGTCGGATGTGGCAGGGGTGTATTTAGCGACCACCAAAGACAAGCGTAATGTATTCGTTACTGGCCACCCAGAATATGACTCGCAAACCCTGCACAACGAGTATATTCGCGATTTGGGTGAAGGCATGGAACCGACGATTCCTGTTAACTACTATCCGAACAATAATCCCGACAATAAACCGGTCGCCAGTTGGCGCAGTCATGGCCATTTGCTATTCGCCAACTGGCTTAACTACTGTGTTTACCAACAAACACCTTACGACCTCGACCACTTCAGTGAGGCCAATTTCACCAAAGATGACTAACCAAAGAATCGAAAAAGCAGCACCTTTCGCTGCTTTTTTATTGGTCAGGTGGTGAACAAGATAACAACTAAAATGCAAAAGCGTGTTGCTGCTTAACCGCAGACGTAGAGGTGTACTGATAAATTTTCAATCTAGCTTGGCCCGAGAGCGCCAAGCGGCCTAGTTTAAGGGTTTTCCGTAACCCTTGATCAATATGGCTATTTTACGACTTTTGCCGTTGCTGCTGGTGACGGCATGCACGCCGCTCACGCATTACCCCACCGATAAAACCGATAAGCAATACCAAGCAGATGGCCGAATAACATTGGGTATGAGGTATCTACAGCTCGGCCAACTCGACAAGGCAGGACAAAACATTGAAAGCGCACTCGCCCATGCCCCGAACTACTATCGCGCGCAGCTCGCCCAAGCTATCTATTTTCAGCACTCTGGACTCCATGATCTGGCCCGAAAACAATATCAAACCTTGCTCGACCACAGCGCCGAACAGTCCGACGTTCTGCTAAGTTACGCGACATTTCTCTGTCAACAGAAGCAGTTTAAGCAAGCCAGTCTCTGGTTTGAGCGATCGATTCATCACTCAACCGCATCACAACGTGTCACGAACTATCAAAATGCAGCCTTATGTGCCAGCAAATCGGGCAATTATTCACAAGCAAAACAGTATCTTGTGCTAGCGCTGGAGCATCAACCGAACCGCCTCGATTTACGAGTTTACTTAGTCCGCAACGCGATTCAGCAAGGGCAACTTGAAGAGGCAAAAATGCAGTTGATGGCATTAGAAGCGCGCAGCAGCGACAGAGCAACGACACAAGCACTGTGGCGAGAATGGCATCTATCCACGACGCCGACACCGTGATAATAAACTAACGGCGTTTTGAATAGTGGGTCTTGCGCCGACGTCTCACATTCGACGCACGTTGAATTTTCTTATACTCCCTAAATAGAATAGAGATAAATCCGCCAAGACCGAGGAGCAGTAGAACAGCGAAGAGCCAGAGAAAACTGTCACATAGCCAGACAGGCTCGCAGGGCATATAAATTTCAAATTCCATCTTTTCACCCCGTCCAACATTTGGTCTTTAAGCCTTTTTCTCGGCGACCCACACAGCTCGCTGAGCTGAGTCATGAAACGTCCAAGCAATAAAGCGGCTCACTTTTTGCCCTTGGCTCATCTCGACGATATGCACTTCTTTTGCCCCCGCTTTCTCTAGATTTTTTCTCATCCAGCGTACGTTGTCTTTTTTTGAGATCAAACTGCTGAACCAAAGCACTTGCCCAGCAAAGTCTCGACTTTCGAAGGCCATATTTTTGATAAACGCCGCCTCACCTCCCGGACACCAAAGTTCCGCTTTTTGTCCACCAAAGTTAAGTATAGTTGAAGGCTTAGTGGCTGGCTGTGCGCTTGATTGACCACGTTTCGCTTTATTCCGTGCCAAATTTTGGATCTTTCGCGTACTGCCTTGTTGAGCCTCTTGCAGCGACTTGTGGAACGGTGGATTGCAGGTGGTGACGTGATAGAACTCGCCTGGGCGAATGATGCCTTTAAACAAATAACGAGGCTGCTTTTGTAGCCGCGCTTCGACTTTGCCTTTTAATGAAGGGTTTTGATTGGCGATCGCGTTCGCGTTGTCTACCGATAGCGGGTCGACATCACTCCCCACATATCGCCACCCATGTACACGTGCACCGATAATTGGGTAAATGCAATTGGCACCAACGCCAATATCTAATGCATTGATTTTTTGCTTCGACAGCTCAGGCACATCAGTTATCACTAGCTCATTGAGTCGATGGATATAGTCTGCTCGCCCTGGAATAGGCGGGCAGAGAAAGCCTGGTGGAATATCCCAAACATCCACTTGGTAGTGACACGCAAGCAGCGCTTTATTTAATAATTTGACTGCTAGCGGATCAGAGAAGTTGATACTCTGCTCCCCTTTCGGATTGCGAATCACGTGTTTTTTCAACTCAGGCAAGGCGGTCACCAACGCCTTAAAATCATACCGCCCCTGATGACGGTTTTGTTTGTGCAATCCCGCTTTGCTTTTACGGCTAATGACCGTCATCTTTTCTACCGATGAACCTCTGGGCTTGTTGTTTGACTTAAGTTGAGCAGATGCTTTTTTTACACGCGAGTTCATAGTGATTTCTGTTTGCTGGTTTCTAGATAAATCATAAACAGTCGAGCATCAAGCTCAAGCTGGTGGTAGTCGGGCTCCATATGACAGCAGAGCTGATAAAACGCTTTATTATGTTGTTTCTCTTTTAAATGCGCCAACTCGTGCACCACCAACATCCTCAGTAAAGGCTCAGGCGCATGCTTGAAAACGCTGGCAATGCGAATCTCGTTCTTGGTTTTTATCTTGTTACCGTGCACCTTAGAGACATAGGTATGCAAACCGAGCGCGTGATTAATTAAATGAATCTTGTTGTCGTAGACCACTTTGCTAAGCGGCGAGGTTTTTTTCATATAGCGGTTTTTAATCGCCATCGTGTACTCAAACAGCGCTTTTTCACTTTTAATATTGTGAAAGTGAGGATAGCGCTGCTCAAACCAGGCGACCAATTTGCCCGACTCTACTAACTGAGTCACTGGGGTAACAATGTGTTCTGGGTAGCCTTGAACATATCTCAGGCAGGGACGCATAGTGTTAAAAGCCTTGCTCGATTCAAAGGGGCGACAGTTTACCTTAATCCGACTTGCCATTCATGGCCTTTTCATTAAACTCAGCGACAACTGTTTGCTTAGGACTCCATGATGAAAAGACTCGTCTTGTATGTAAAAGATAAATGCCCACACTGCAAAGACGCTCAGCGTTATCTCGATTCAAAAGGGTATAAATACCGTCTGACCAACGCCAAAATGCAACGTGGCCGTAAGGAGCTAGATGCGATCGGCGCTCGTTCACTACCTGTGCTTAAGATTGGTGACCGCTATATGATTGGTTGGAACGTTAATAATTTCGAAAAAATCTACCACAGCAAATAACTGGCTAGCCGAACAGGTGACTTAAGTCGTCTCTGATGTCACAGCGCGCTGGGTGACAAAGAAAATCTCATCCAGTTTTTTCGAGCTAATTGGTTTAGTGATAACCTCAGTACAACCGACAGTGAGCATTTTCTGTCTCGTTTCTTCAAACGCATCGGCCGTACAACCAATAATGATAGGTTTGGGTTGTAAATCTAATTGAGTGATGGCTTCCGTCGCTTGAATACCATCCATGATGGGCATGTGGTTGTCCATCAGAATAAAGTCAAAGTGCTTCTGCTTGACCAACTCGAGTGCTTCCAAGCCATTAACGGCGACTTGGTGGCTAAAGCCTTTCTGAGTTAAAAATCGACCAAGCACGATGGCGTTGACTCGTGTATCTTCGACAATCAAAACCGACATACCTTTGCCGTCAAACGCTTGCTGATGCAGAGTCGGTTCATCAGTATTTACCGCTTGGGTGATTGACACCGGGATCGTCACCGTAAACGTGCTGCCGAGCGTTGGCATGCTGTCAACGTGGACTTCACCTTGCATCGCTTTCACCAGCTCAGTGATAATGGCAAGCCCAAGCCCCGTTCCCCCAAAGCGGCGGGTGGTCTCTGTTTCGGCTTGACTAAACGGGTCAAAAATCAACGCTTGCTTATCACGGCTGATCCCTATTCCGGTGTCCTTGACCCGCATGACAAGCCAGTCGCCGTTCGTAGCGCTGTTCAGGTCTAACTCAAGGGTGACACCACCTTTAATAGTGAACTTCCATGCATTGTTGAGTAGGTTTTGTAAAATCTGAATCACTCGCGTCTCATCGCCCCGAATGTGGGTGTGATCCGCAAAATGGCAATGACAGTCGAAAGCCAGACCTTTCTCTTCGCATAGAGGCTGATACATCCGCGCGAGTTTATCTGCCACCGCTTGCAACGAAAAATCTCTCTGCTCTAATTTAAGCTTACCCGACTCAATCTTGGAGAAATCGAGAATATCATTGAGCACGGCCAACATGTGGCGCCCTGAACTGAGGAAGGTCTCGACATAATCTTGTTGTTCTGAGTTGAGTGGCGTGTGCTGCAATAACTCTCCCACGCCGAGAATGCCGTTCATGGGTGTACGCAACTCATGGCTCATCGCAGCAAGAAATTTTGACTTAGCGATATTGGCGGCATTGGCTTCGATAGCTTTCTGCTGCAGTGACTCTTGCAGCTCAACGCGTTGAGTAATATCCCGCTCTACGGCCATAAAGCCTTCTAACTCACCCTCTTTATCATATAGCGGCATTAGGGCAAGCTCGATCCAATAGAGCTCACCCGTTTTTTTGTAGTTAACCAATTCAAAAAAACCATAGCGCCGCTCATCAATGGCCCGCCTTATTTCTCGAGTGGTTTGTTTATCGGTTCTTTCTCCTTGAAGAAACTCGCCTGGTTTGCGACCGATCACTTCACGCTCACTGTAACCAGTAAGCTGCTCAAAAGCGTTGTTAACCCACACAATATGGGACTCTAAATCCGTGAATACGACCGCATCGCGCATATATGTAACGACTCGGGCCAGTCGAGCCGACTCTGCTTCTTTACGTTGAAGCTCTTTTGATTGTTTTATAAGTTGTTGTTCAGATTCATAAAGAGCTTGAAATGGCGAGACCAAAACCTTTCGACCAAAAGCCACTAACACCATTAGCGCGACGAAGGTGGCGAGCAGCATCCCCAACAACAAACTCTGCACAAAGTTCTGCTGCGCCTCCTCAACCAAGGCAGGCGAATAGGAATAGAGCATGGTAAACGTCGTGTTTTCAAGTGGTTTTTGTGCAATCGGCCACTCATGCGGTGAAGGTGTTTCCCAGTTCATTCTCGACTGAGCAAGGCCAAACCAATGAAGAGAATCACTACCTAACCCAGAAAAAAAGTCACCATCACTCAAGGGCGCAATGTATGCGGCAAGCCCTTCAGCAAGCCCATTATATTTCACTGGCAACGTCACCATTAGATAGTCACGTTGCCGCTGGCTAAACACTGACGAGGAACTTTGCTCGAGTAAGCTTTGGTCTTCCACCCCCACCTTCAGAAAATCAGTCACGTGGGTTGGCAATACCAACTCTGAATACACCCTCTCACCAGCAAAGTCATAAACATTCACATACGCCTCGCCCGTCACAGGTTTAAAACGGGCCAGCTGATCGCTAAAAGCCAATGGGGTATCGACCCCTTCTAGCACCGCCCCCAGCAACAGTGGATGCTCGACAATGTTGGCTAAACGGTCAAGACGCGCATCAATATACTCGTTCACGTAGCGCTCAACCGTGGTGACTTTACTTCTTACGCTCTCGTTAATCACCAATTGCGCCGTTTTCTGCGCCTGGTGCTGAATAAAGACAAAACTAGTCAACAAAAAAACGCCGGCGCCCACGATGATAAACAGCGCAAAAAGGTGCATCCCATTTTTTTTGTCAAACTTGAGCATCAGTGTCCCTTAATCGCTGCTAGTCGTTTTGTACTGAAGTAGCTTCACCGCGTTTTGCTCATCATAAACCGCCATGCAGTAGTCTTGACTGCCAAGGGCCTCATGCGCATCGACATTATTTTGGCTAAACGGCGAAAAAGGTCGTCGATACTCTTTCACCAAGCCTTGAACGGGCTGCGGTAAGTTTTCTAGTGCCCGTTTAAGCGCCTTACGATTTGAAACCATATCGTCACTCAACTCCACCGAAGAGGCAGCGTAAATGAACACTCTTGATAAATCGTATCCGTGAACAAATCCAGCAGGCGCATCAATATTAGTTTGACGAAAAGTGTCGGGAAACTGTTGCTGTGCGTTGCGAAAAACTTGGCGGTGAAAATCGCTCATCTGTGAGCTGTAAAAGTTGAAGCAAGATTGAACAAACCGCAGGCCAGCTTTCTCACGCATTGAGTAAGGAACATTGGTCGCAAACTGTCCGCCGGTAATTCCCCAATGACTATAAACGGGCAATGCGGCCCCCACTTCTGACACGGCTTCAATCATAATTTTACCTTCTCGGGCGTTAGACACCATCAGCAAGCAATCCGCCCCTTCCTGCTGGGCTTGACGAACGATCACGCGCGCATCGGATGCTTTAATTCCCCAATCAAACCAAGACGTTTTGACGAGCTGATTGGAGCTGTCAGGCAGCGCTGCCATCATTGCCTTGAAATTGGATTTGCCCCAACCTGTATTTTCCAACACCAACTGAGGTTGCTTGCACGCTTGCTCAGTCGCGTAATCGACCAAAATTTTACCCACTTTTGAGTCATCAACCGATAGGCGGAACACATAATTATTGTCACCATCTGGATAGCGGGTTATCGGTGTTCCTGCCGCCCAAGGCACCAAGGTGAGCAAGCCAGACTGGTTGATAAAGTCACGATATTTGATCAATGGAGGGGAATGCATACCTGCGACAAATACCAAGGCATCGGGGTCGTTTAGAAAGCGCTCCATGTTCTTTTTGCTGCGCTTCGCGTTACCTCTATGGTCTGTGAGCACAAATTCGACAGGGACACCGTTGATTTGGTTGCCGACTTCAGCGAACGCAACTTTCACCCCCTGCTCTATCGAGCGGGCAGACTCAAAATGCCCTGTTCTGTCAGCATCAAGATAAATCTTGAACACGTTTGGACTGGCCAAAGCACTGCCAAAGCTCATCAAAGTTATGCTTAACCAAAGTACATATTGACGCATGCGTGAACCTAACCTGTGAATAATAGATATATCATTATCTTAGGTGAGAGTTTACGTTTTGCCAGTCTGGAATTCACTCAACATGAGATAGGCAACCAATAGAGCATTCAACCCTAGTTACCATTGAACCATAAACCTAGCGCCCGCAAGACTCGCCAAACATCATTGATTCAACAGAGAAGAGCGGCAATAGACTCCGTGACGAGATCTAAGCGTTAAGTGTAGCGTTTAACAAAATCGATGAAGGACTTGTCGGCAATCGATAGATATCCATCGCGGCGCCAGGCAAGCGCTAAGTCGATGTTCACTGGCGGAGAGAACGGCACACCGATGACTTCTTGCTCGTGTTCAGTCACCAAGCTAAGCAGTGCGGTAATCGCAAATTCATGTTTAACGATACTCAAAATCATCGGTAATAAGTTGGTTTCAAATGAAAAATTCATCTCTTTACCGCACAACTTAGCTTGGCGTTCAATAAAATTGCGATGAAAATAGCCTGGCTTAAACATCACTAACTCATTATCAAAGAAACTCGAAAAACTGATGCTCTCTCGACTGGCAAACGGGTGTTCCGGCGCCACGACCGCAACCATTTCAGCCTGAAATAAATGGTCGGTTTCTAGGTCTTCTGGCACATTCTCATCATCAATGACCCCAATATCTAACTCGCCGTCTAACAGCATCTGACGTATATCGCGCGTCCCCGCATCGACCAAGGTCAGCTTTAAGTTGGGATAACGACTTTTAAACGCCATGAGTATTTGCGGAAAAAAATAGGACCCCATCATACTTGGGGCGCCCAACCTTACTTCGCCTTTCTCTAACCCCTTGAGCTCATCAATCGCTAACTGCGCGTCCTCAAGTTGCTGCAACACCCGTTTGGCGTGCTCGAACAACACTAAGCCTTCATCGGTTAATGAGACTGTACGCTCTTCACGACGAAATAGAGCCACACCCAAGTTTTGCTCGAGTTTTTTTATCGAGATACTGAGTGCAGGTTGGGCAATGTGTAACGCTTTAGCAGCTTGAGTAAAGTGCTGGTATTCAGCGACAGCCACAAAATGCCTTAACTGTTTGGAGTCCATACTCTTAATATAATTTTTATATTGATTTGATAATTTTAATATATTTTATATATCACTAAATGACTGATAATTTGCTCACATAATCTTCATTGACCTAAGGTTTATCTATGATTGAACTCGCCAGCCCAGACTATCGCCGTGTGACTTTTAGCCTTGCCTTAGGCTCGTTCATTGTGTTTTGCAATCTCTACCTTTTCCAACCCATGCTTCCCTACATGGCCATGCATTTCGCCGTCTCAGAAACTCAGGTTAACTGGATATTTGCTGCGTCTACGCTCGCGCTTTCTGTGTGCTTGGTGCCTTGGGCGGTCGCCTCAGAATCCATCGGGCGACGCCATGTTATGCTGCTGGGTCTAATGGCGATGCCTTTCATCGGCGTCGCGATGTTGCTGACAGACTCAATGATCGCGATCGTTCTACTGCGAGCGCTGATGGGCGTCGCGCTGGCAGCGTTCGCGTCAGTTGCAGTGGCTTATATGGTCGAAGAACTGTCTGACCGAGCATTCAGCCACGCCATTGGCGGCTATATCGCGGCAAACTCTCTCGGCGGGATAACAGGACGCATTGTCGGCGGCTCACTGACCGATGCGTTAGGCTGGCAAGAAGCCGTTATCGCGATGGCGCTGTTCTCTTTTATCGCCGCACTGGTGGTGATGTTCAGCTTGCCCAAGCAAAAAAACTTCACTGCGCAACGTGGCATGCTCCGCTACCACAACCGTGCGCTGGTTAAACACCTTAAAAATCGCGCGATTTGGTTTGCCATGTTGCTTGGAGGCATCAACTTTGCGCTTTTCGTCAACTTATATTCGGTGATGGGATTTAGATTGGTGGCCGCGCCGCACAACCTGCCTATCGGCTTGGCTTCATTGATCTTTTTATGCTATTTGGCCGGAACGTTAAGCTCTAAGCTCACCTCTGTTTGGCGCCAACACCGAACCAGCGTCTCAGGCATGATCGTCGGTAGCCTGATCAGTTTGGCTGGCATGTTGGTCGCGTATGTCGATACGTTGGCCTTCATGATGCTCGGTCTGCTGCTCATCAGTTTTGGGGCATTCTTTACCCATACCCTGGCTTACGCTTGGGTAAGCCAAAAAGCCACCCATGCCAAAGCGACCGCAACCGCTCTGTATTTAGTGCATTACTATGTGGGCGGCAGCCTTGGTGGCTTTTTCCTAATCTACTGCTGGCAACACGGCGGATGGGACTATGTCATTCTCGGAGGCAGCTTGCTGTACACAGGCATCTTCTTACTCTGCCATCGTCTAAAAAGTTGGGAGAGAGCCTCACACCCAGTCTCAGATTCTGCTATTCTTGCGCCAAATTCTAATTTGGAAGCAAAATGACCGATTCAAGCGCCATTCGACCATCCAGCAAACAGGTCGAAACCGCCGTAGCCAAATGGCTCAATGATGTTGTGATTGGCTTAAACCTTTGCCCTTTCGCCGCCAAACCACAGCGCAATAAGCAAATCAAAATTGTGGTTAGCCAAGCGACGGTGGAAGAAGCTCTGTTGGAAGACATTTTGACTGAGTTGTTTGAGCTCGAAGCCACACCCGCTGAGCAACTAGAAACCACTCTCGTCGCCGTGCCGCATATGCTTAACGACTTTTATGACTACAACCTGTTTATCGACTGGATTGAAGCGTTAATTCGTCAGCAGCAATGGGAAGGCATCTTCCAATTAGCAACGTTTCACCCTGATTACTGCTTTGGCGGCACGGAACCCGAGGATGCGGAAAACCTCACCAACCGCTCGCCTTACCCGGTTTTCCACCTTATTCGTGAAGAGAGCATGGAAAAAGTGTTGAAGCACTACCCCAACCCGGAAGGCATTCCCGACACGAACATCGCGCGAGTCGAATCATTAACTGAGCAAGAGCGTCGTCAGTTGTTCCCTTACCTGTTTTCTTAATCACGCAGATAGCCGCTGAGCACTCGCTTTGGTAAACTTAGCGCTTATTTTGTTTTTCCAGGTTTACAGACATGCATCTATCCAAACTAACTACTGAGATTTTCGATCACCTTTATCGCGACATTACTGAGTTTCGCAGCACTTTCGACCTGCCTGTCGCATCACCTGATAGCTTGGATGACAAAGCCGATACCCTGCATACCTCTTTAGCTATTGAAGAACTCACTGAATTGGCAGAAGCCGACAACAAAACTGAGCAAGCCGACGCTATTGTCGACAGTGTGTATGTTTTGATGGGGCGTTTGGTGCATTTGGGCCACGACAAGATCGAAGATAACTTAGCGATCAGCTATCTGATTGACTTGCTGCTCAATGTGGCCGTGAACCGCGAAATTGAGTTTATCCCTTGTTGGGATGAAGTACATTCGAGCAACATGAGTAAAGTGTGTCGCAACGAGCAAGAGTATGCCGACACGGAAGCGCATTATGCCGAGCAAGGCATTAAGCTAATATCGGTGCAAAAAGGCGATTACATTATCGCCAAGTGTGCCGAAGATTTTGTCGCCCAAGGCAAAACCATCCGTCAGGGTAAAGTCCTTAAGTCGGTTTACTATCGCCCTGCTGACTTATCCTCTCTTACTCAATAATCTTTAGATAAAAAGACGCCACCTTCGGTTTCCCTTAGGTGGCGTAAGCTGCCATAGTCAAAACATAAACATGACTTCATCAATCGTTGGTGAGCTACCTTACTATCGTGGTATTCACCAAGACCAAATCCGCCTAACAAGAACGAGAATGTATCCCTTATACCTTTGCCAATCGCGTGCCAACATTTCAAAAATATTAAGTCATTGATTTATAAGCAATCTATAAAAAAGGTTCTCGCTAGCCTTGAAATGGCTGACCGATTTAGGTGCATGACGCACCACGATCACACTTTCGCTTACGCAAACCATTGATTGGATAAAGGGGCGACGCGACAGGCGTTAATCAAACAGCAGTACTGAAGATTGATTGACCCGCACTTTGGAGACTCGGGTGTTAAACACTGCAGACAGGCTTTGCGGCTCTAATACTTGTTCGCTTGAACCGTAGTGCTGCAATACCCCTTTCTCCAGCAGTAAGGCTTTATTGGCGTGCTTTAACGTCCGGTTGAGGTCATGATTGGACATTAATACCGTAACGCCCATTTCAGCCACACGTTCAATCAATTGATAGAGTAAGCTCTCTTGACCGATATCAAGGGGCGCAGCAGGTTCATCGAGTACCAATAGCTGCGCTTGTGGGTTGAGAGTCGGCCAAATCTGCAAGCAGATCGCACACAAACGAACACGCTGCCACTCTCCGCCCGAAAGGTGATGGATAGAACGGTGTAACTTATCGGCAATCTCTAACAGTTGAGCCAGCTCTGCAATGACTTTCTCTGTTTTGCTCCGCTCTGGCGCTAGCCAGAAAGGCAAAGAGAGAGACAGATAGTGCACCACATCGAGATTAAACGCCGGGCGGTCATTTTGACTGAGGAAAGCGCGACGCTGGGCAAGCGACTCGACCGAGCTTGAGGCAACATCGAGCGAACCTATCGAGGCTTCTCCCTCAAATGGAGTTAAACCAGAAAGAGCAGACAATAGCGTACTCTTTCCACTGCCGTTTGGGCCGATAACATGGACTATCTCTCCCGCCGCTATCTCAAATGACAATGGCAGCAAACGCGAGCCTACACTCATACTGTTAACGCGAATCATGATTGCTTACCAACATCCAAATAAAAACAGGAGCGCCGATAGAGGTCGTTACCACGCCAAGCGGCAGTTCGGCGGAGTTGAGTGCGGTGCGCGCAACCAGATCGGCCAACACCACTAATGTTGCCCCAGCGAGTGCTGACATCGGCAATAGGTATCGATTCTCCGCGCCAAAAGCGAGCCTAAGCAAATGTGGAACCACCAGCCCTACAAACCCAATCACACCACCTAGAGCGACCGCTCCACCGACTAAAACGGATACCGATAGGATGAGTTGCCAACGCACTTTTTCCACATCGATACCTAACTGTTTGGCGTGCAACTCCCCCATCATCAGTCGATCGAGTAAAGCGCCACGACAACACAACCAGAGTAATATCGGCAGTAAAGCTAAGGTCAGTACGTGATGGTACCAGCTCGCAGCGCCGATACTTCCCATCAGCCAGTACATGAGTTGGCGTAAACTGAGGTCATCACTGAAATAAAAGGCCCAAGTCACTACCGCCCCGGCTAAGATCCCTAACGCGACGCCCACGAGCAGCAACTTAGTGGTAGTCAGGCGCATATTTCTCGCGATTGAAACCAACAACAAGGTAAACATTAATGAACCAAGCACAGCGGCGAGCATAAAGCCGATAGGCGTTGCAAAAGTAGGAATAAAGAACAGCACCAAAACCATCATCACGCTGGCTCCGCCCGAAATACCGATCACCCCCGGTTCCGCAAGAACATTGCCGAGTAACACTTGTAACACAGCCCCCGACACCGCCAACGCAGCGCCAACCGCCATCGCGGCGAGCAAACGCGGTAAGCGTAGCTGCATAATCAACTGCTCTTGTAGCTCACTCAGCGCTTGAAACGGCGAGATAAACAACTCTCCTACCATCAGATAAACGCTACTGGTCACCATTAATAGCAAACTAAAAAACAGTGCAACACGTGTCCAGCGTTGATGTCTATGGTGAAGTAATTGAGTAAAGGCCATCGAATAAGGAGATCATTGCAATAGAAAAGTGGCTTAACGATACCGTTAAGCCACTAAAATAGAAAGTCATTCAGCGAGATTCTTACCCTTAATCGTACACCAACTGGCCGTCTTCATAACGCGTCTTCACAGGGCAGACCATCAAAGCCGCTCGCTGGCCAATTTCGACATGGCGATTCGGGAAAACTATCGCTTCGCCTTCGTTTTTAGCCATGAGTGGTTTATCACCATCATGGCCAAACACTTCGCCATGTTTGAAAGCGGTAAAGTTTTCTACGTTGTCGTCAAACAAGAAGTCAAAATCGTCATGGATACGCACAATCGTGCGACTAACACGATACATAGTTGGCCTTCTCGGTAAATGCTCCGCCTGCGTGTCAGAGACAAGATCACGCAGCGCCAAGTCAAACGCGACCAACTTATCGAGATCGTTTTCTCCAATTCGTGCAACCCGACCAAGCTCTATCGTCAACGCTTGCGCTGCATAATTCTCGGCACTAAACCAGCTAAACGTACTGGAAGGCGCGTTCGAGAACATCACCGCTTCGAGATGTGCGCTCGCGACAAACTCCATCAGCGCTTGGCTGCGAACGGGGTGTCTCACCTTCGGACTCACGACAAATGAATAATGCTTAGACAAGCGAATCGCGCAGTGCAAATCGAGATGCCAGCGTTGGTGTTGTGGGGTGTCTTGATAAAAATCGCCCACTATCTGCTTAAGATTTTGAGCAATCGCGAGTTCTTTCGACTCTGGGTACGCTTTATCATCAAATAAGCGATTGAGATTGGTCTCGATAAACCGCGTATGCGCATTCGTCGCTTCTGGGTGAGCGTTAATAAACAGCAAGCGGTGCTTGATGGGTTGAAAACCCGACTGGATATCATTGATGATTTTATCGACGATCTCCATGGGTGCGGTTTCGTCG
The DNA here is from genome assembly GCF_013369335.1 of Vibrio sp. JPW-9-11-11. Classification (GTDB taxonomy): domain Bacteria; phylum Pseudomonadota; class Gammaproteobacteria; order Enterobacterales; family Vibrionaceae; genus Vibrio. The sequence goes on along the minus strand of NZ_SZQJ01000005.1, from coordinate 141,331 downwards.
CCGTGAATGCCGCAAGAAATAATGATGTGTTTGCTTTCAGGTGACAGATGTTTAGGGGTCACTTCCAGCACACCACGTTGGTGTAAAGTAAAGACAGTTCCACCAGCGACGGTCATTTGACCCGCTGGCATTTCTTGTTCTAAATCTAAGCTGTCAAAAAGAAAAGATTGGCGAAACAGGGTTTTCGTCATGCGCTACTCCTTTATTGCACAGCGGGTATGTTAATGAATTGTTCCGACAAATTATGTAGAGGGGATCTCACTTATCAACACGAATCGCGGGCCTCATGTAATTTATCAAGGTGCCGCATATCACTGCGGCGAATCTCACTGCACAAATTAGCCGAGCTTTTGCTCGGCTGGCTGATAATATCATGATTTCGCGTTAATTATTCTTGATCTAGCAACATTTCAAACTGATCAATTTTTGCTTTGACATGTTGGATACTTTGCTGCCAAAAGTCTGGCTGAGTCAGATCCATTCCCAAATGCTTATTGACCACCTCTTCGGCCATCATAGTGCCGGTATCACGTAATAAATGAGCGTAGTCAGTGTAAAAATGTTCGCCTTTTGTCTCGCGCTGCGCATAAACGCCAATACTGAACAAGTAACCAAACAGATACGGATAGTTATAAAAGCTGACCTCTGAGATTGAAAAATGCAGTTTGCTGGCCCAAAAGTATGGGTCTGACTCTGACATTGACTCGCCATACCACTCTTGCCAAGTTTCGCTCATCAGTTGACACAACTGCTCAGGCGACAACTCGCCTTGATTTCGTTGACGATAGAAACGCTGTTCAAACTCAAAGCGCACCGGAATGTTGATCATAAGCGCGTAGCAACTGGACAACTCTTCCCACAGCATCTCGAGTTTTTCTTCACGGCTCTGTGCATGTTCAAGTAGGTAATCACGCACCACATTTTCGGCAAAAATCGACGCGGTTTCGGCCAAAGTCATAGGGTAACGTGTTTGACAAAGTGGCATATCACGCATAATCCAGTTATGGAACGCATGACCCAGTTCATGGGCTAAGGTGAGCAAATCTGAGCGACTGCCACCCCAGGTCATAAAGACTAACGGGGTTCGTGTGGCCGCAAACTTTGTACAGTAAGCACCCAATCGACGATTGGCTGTCGGCTCGGCGTCAATCCAACCGTTCTCAACCATTAACGCGACAAATTGCGCCATTTCTGGGTCGACTTGTTCAAACGCCGCAGAGATTAACTCGATGGCTTCATCAAAACGGTACACTTTGGGTTCACGATTGGTCAGGCTTGGCATGCCAGCCAGGTGGTTCCATGGTTTCATCGTATCCAGGCCATGCACCCGTGCCATCAACCGACCAGCTTTTTGGCCAATGGCGCGATTCGATTTCGCGACTAGCATCATGGTTTCTAGGGTCGCGCTTTCAATTCGGCTCTGATGCAAACTGGGGTCGAGAAAATGGACGTCACTCAATTTTGAACGTTTTTGATACTCGGTCAGACGCCATCCCGCGAGTGCGTTTAAGATCGCAGCAAATGACTCCTGATGTGCTTTCATCGCGTGTTGAATTCCACGCCAAGCCCCTTCTTGCTTTTCAAACTCACTGCCATAGAGCAGGCTTACCGCCTGTGAGAGATCTAAGCTTGTCGATGCTTCATCGCCAAGTTCAACCTTGAGCGATCCTGTGATGTTATCGTATAGGCGGCCCCAAGCGTCACACCCATCCACCCGCATCGCAGTAAGTAGCTGTTCTTCGGCCACCGACAATTTGGTTTGCGCCAGCTTGCGCAAACATTCAATTTGAAAAGCTTGCCCCGCCACGTCACCGCTTGGGTGATTGAGCACCTCTTGAATAAACCCGTCCGGCGCCACTGACAATGTATTCTCATAAGATGCAAACGCTTGAGAAAGCTCAGATTGTAGTTTTGCCACCTGACCAATGAGCGCCTTGGCGTGAACATTGGTGGCATTAATAGAGGCGTGACACTGGGCGAAAGTATTAATGGTCGCCAGCAGCTGACCCGCCGCCTCACGGGTTTGAATCGCATTCTGCGTCACAGACGGCGTATCACGATTGTCGACATGGACACCGAGCGCCTGTATGCACTGTTTGATTAAATCGATGTCCTGTTCAATCCTCTCATCGCTAAGGTCTAAGTAAGCGATGGATAAGTCCCAACTCGGTGCAGTCATAATCTGTCCTTTGCTATATAGCGAGTGGTCTACCAATACAACACACTCGATAATGGTGCCGCTCGGCATAACTAATTTGAATATGCGTGATGCTTTGATGGCCAATTGATAAACTTGAGTAGAGCGATGCGTTTCGCCAATCAAGTTTTAATACGTGAGCCAATATCATTCTGATCGTGCCGCCATGGCAGACAATCAAGGTATCTTGTTCAATCCGCTGGGTAAGAGTTTGCCATTGTTCACTCACCCGCTGGTAGAAACCCTCTAAGCTTTCGCCACCGGGTAGTGTATTACTGGCAGGGTTTTGCCAAAAAGCTTCCAGTTGTGGCCATTGCTGCTTCAGCGAGTCAAAGGGAACTCCATCGAACTGGCCAAACGCCATCTCTTGCCACGCGGGTACGATCTCAAGCGATAGACTCGGCTTGGTATCCAAAAGGGTTTGGGCGAGTTCACGGCAACGCTTTAGTGGCGAGGTTTGCATCTGCTGAAAAATGAGAGACTCTGTTTGTAATGCCTGACAGATTTTAGCTTGAGTTAAAGGGGACACACCCACATCACTGTGCCCATAAAGTGCGGGGGCACCGACGGTTTTGCCATGACGAAGCAAATAGACATTGACCGTTTTCATTTTAGCCTCCTTTTAATACCAGAGGTAACCCTGCACTCACCAGCGTGACTTTATCTGCAATACGAGCCACCGCTTGGTTCATCCACCCGGCATGGTCAACAAACAGGCGTGATACTTCACCAAGGGGCACCACCCCCAACCCTACTTCGTTCGACACCAACACAATGCTCGCTTGGCTTGCCGCCAACGCCTCTACTAACCTGACGACTTCCGCTTCTATTTCGAGTTCATCGAGCGTTTGTCCTTGGTTGTAAATAACGTTGTTGAGCCAAAGCGTCAAACAATCAATAAGCACCACATCTTGAGGGCCAAACTGGGCAATGGTCTCGGCTAAGTGTCGTGGACATTCGTGTTCAGTCCAGTCCAACCCACGCGACTGACGGTGCTTCTCAATGCGCGCTTCCATTTCACGGTCAAAGGCTAATGCGGTCGCAACATAGTGTTTTGTTCCGCCCTGACTCAGTTGCCTCACTTCCGCTTCTGCGCGGCTCGACTTTCCAGAACGAGCGCCGCCTAAAATCAGTTGAATACTCATACTTGACCGGTTCCCAAGGCAATCAAAATAAGATAAATCAGCAGTTCTGCTATCTGCTGACCAGCGCCAAGACAATCGCCCGTAAATCCGCCGATCCGTTTCAATAGCCAACATTTAAATACCCAACGAAACACAATCAAGGTCAATACCAAGGCTACAGAAGTGGTAAAAGGCAGCGCTAAACATGGGAATAGCCCTGTCACTAGTAAAATCATCAGCTCTCGAGTGGATTGACGCTCGGCCAAGGGTTTACTTTTACTCGCGTCACTATCGCTGACATAAGGCATATCGAAAATGAGCGACGCCGCGACAGCGCGGCTGAGGGCATAAGCGGTGATAAGCATCCACCCAAAGTGATCGTCTGACACCAACTCATTCAACAATAGAAACTTACCCAACAGCGCCATAATAAGCGCACTAGCGCCATATGTGCCAATGCGACTGTCTTTCATGATACTCAGTCGCTTCTCGACGCTCATACCACCGCCAATCCCATCGGCCATATCCGTCAGGCCATCTTCGTGGAACGCTCCGGTCAAAAGCAGACTCCAAACCATCATCACAAATATAGCGATATTGGCGGGCAGGAGCAGAGAAGCGACGTAAAAAAACACGGCGCACAGTGCCCCGAGCAGCAGACCAACCAGCGCAAAGTAGCGTCCGGCCTGATTCATGCGCTCTGCACTGTAAGGTGTCGTTGCTGGAACAGGAATACGTGAAAAGAAGCTTAACGCAAGTAGAAACAGCTCAATTTGATACTTCATTATGCACGTCAGTCAACGGTTACACCGGCTTGCTCAAAGCTGGCCATGTTGTTGTAAAACTCGACGGCTGAACGGACTAAACTCACGGCCAATACCGCTCCCGTCCCTTCACCTAAACGAAGCGAAAGGTCAAGAAGAGGCTGAGCTTGAAGCGCTTCGAGCAAGTGTTTATGTCCGGCTTCGTGAGACTGATGGGCAAACACCATCACTTCGCGACAGCTTGGCTCTATTAGCGTCGCGACATAAGCCGCCGCAGTGGCGATAAACCCATCGACGATAACGGGCGTGCTATTTTCTCCCGCGGCGAGAAAGCCTCCCACCATTTGTACGATTTCGAAGCCACCGACTTCGGCCAGTACTTGCTGTGGAGAAAGCCCATGACACCTTGCGACCGCTTGCGAGATCAAGTCGGTTTTGAGTGCCAACTGCGTATCACTGATGCCGGTGCCTCGGCCAACACATTCACTCGCCGCTCTTCCAGACAAAGCCGCAAGTATCGCCGATGCGCTGCTGGTGTTGCCGATACCCATTTCACCGAACATCACTAGGTTCGAGCCCTGATGAATAATGTCCGCTACTAGTTGACGTCCCCACTCAATGCCCTGCTCAACCTGCTTATCGCTCATCGCCGCCGCTTGGGAAAAATTGGCAGTTCGGCTGCCTAAACGCTGAACGATTAAGTCAGGGTGCGTCTGTTCTATAGGCGATAAAATACCGCAGTCGACAACCTTAAGTGCCACCTGGTTGGCACGACAAAAACAGTTGATGGCCGCGCCTCCGGCGAGAAAATTCAACACCATTTGCTGAGTCACTGCACTTGGCGCAATACTCACCCCTTGTTCTGCGATGCCATGGTCGCCCGCAAATATAACCGCGGTGGGGTGCTCTAACGTGACATTAGTGACAACGTCACCTACTTGATTACTCTGAATCAACGCCAACTGATGAGCGATATGTTCCAGTTGCCCTAATGCACCGAGTGGTTTGGTTTTATTATTGATCTGATGCCAAATCGCATCTGAGAAGTGTTGTTTTAACATCATTTATTTTGGCCGTGCGACAGAGAAAACCTTATCTAAAGTGGCATATTGGCTGCCCCCTAAACGAGAAAGCGGATCCACTTTGAGCGCATCAACGACTAGACGGTCGCTACGCTCACCTATCACCGCATCATCTATATAGACCGATTCGATCTCTGCAAAAATTAAACTTTGTGGCGTTGCGCCTATCTCTTTGACTTCATGAAGCTTACAGCCAAAGGCTATCGGACAGCCTTGAACACGCGGCAATTCAAAGCCGTCAAACTCAACCAGCTCAAGCTCGGTAGCCTCAACCTCAGACTCTCCGTGCTCTAACGTCGCCGCAGTTTGCGTCACCGCCTCCGCCATGGATTGCTGGGCGATATGAACCACTAAACGCCCCGTTTCGAGTACGTTTCGAGTGGTGTCTTTCACTTCACCAGTCGGTTTTTTCCCCACCGAAAACATCAATATAGGAGGATTGCTCGCTATCGGGGAAAAATAAGAAAAGGGCGCCAAATTGTAATTGCCCTGCTCTGAGTCGGTTAACACCCAGGCGATGGGGCGTGGGATGATGGTTTGGGTCATCAGGTGATAAATCTGGGTCGGCGCCAATGTACTCAGGTCAATATTCATGGTTCATCCTTGGTCTTACATCCTGTTGCTCGAGTGTAACGTGAAATCAGCTACTTAACACCCCTTATCAAAACGAATCTGCTGAGAAGATTCAGCATTGATCCCATCAAATTGCCATCAAATTTGAAAGTTTTGCTGATTTCCTCATATCTTTATATAAGGGAGAGCCTATATAACGGCATAAACCGTGCATTCACTTTCAGCGTGAGATTGTTTTCTCCCATTGATTCGCGCAAGGAGGTTGTATGATTGCCAATCAAAAAACACCCAAACAAAAACAGAATAAACCGCAAAAAAGAAAACCAAAAAAAGTCCCGCTGTCATTAACTTAGCCAACGAACAGGCCTCGCCACCCCGCGAGGCCTGCGTCACATCACTGGGTCTAATTTGAGCTTTCTCAACATCTTCCTATCACGGTCTGTTATTCTCTTGACCGAGGGCAAACACCCGCTAACTATTGAACCACACACTTTGTTTGGATGAGATCCCGTAAGGACACACGTTTGACTACTTCAAGAGACTTTTGCGTTATTGCCGCCGGTTGCACAGGCCTCATCGGCAATGAACTCATTAAACAACTACTTGAGCACGAACCGATCAGCCGCATCTATGCACTAAGTCGTCGTGAACTGCCCTTTTTCCACTCGAAACTCCAGGTCATTAAACACCCACAGCTCAAAGTACAGCAGTGGCAAGAGGATGAACTACGTCCCGAGTACGGCTTTATCTGCTTGGGCACCACACTCAAACAAGCGGGCTCAAAGCAAGCGCTAGAGAAAGTCGACTTCGAGTTAGTCTGTGACGTGGCTCAAGAGATGAAACTGCTCGGGGTAAAGCGGCTAGCCGTTGTTTCAAGCTATGGCGCATCGGTTCGTTCATTGTCTCACTACCTGCGTTGTAAAGGTCGGATGGAGTTAGCGATTGAGCGGCTAGGCTTTGAAAAAGTCGTGTTTGTGCGCCCTGGGCCGCTTAAAGGGCTACGTGAAGAGCCGCGCCGTGATGAAATCGTGGTACAAACCATGGCCTCGGTGGTGAAACCTTTAATGATTGGTCCACTTGCTAAGTTAATCCCTATTGACGCCGCCGACGTCGCCAAAGCGATGCAATATCGTTTGTTTGCACCCTCTACCAAGGCACTCGAGATCGTTGATAGCGTGGCGATGAAACAAACGCTCCGTCGCTATCAATAGTCCAAGCGAAACAAGTGTATGAAACGCACCATTTATACTATTTACCCGTAAAACGGCGATAATGTTTACGAACAGCCATAGTCAGGGCTAAGCATGTTTGCCATGTGTGTGCTGCAATGGTCTAATACCGCTGTCACTCTCTACCCTGGGTATCTTCATAATGCAACAAGAGCAACAACCTACGTTTTTCTTCTTTGATTACGAAACGTGGGGAACCACTCCCGCCAAAGATCGTCCTTGTCAATTTGCTGGCGTACGCACGGATATGGACTTTAACATTATCGGCGAGCCTCTTGTGATCTATTGCCAGCCACCGAGCGACTACTTGCCCTCTCCTGAAGCCGCACTCATTACGGGTATTACTCCACAAACGGCGGAAGCGAAAGGGTTAATAGAACCTGAATTTATTGCCCAAATCCATCAGCAATTGGCGACACCCAATACCATTAGTTTGGGCTACAACAGCATCCGCTTTGATGATGAAGTGACCCGCTATACCTGTTATCGCAACTTTATTGACCCGTATGCGTGGAGTTGGCAGAACGGCAACTCACGATGGGATTTGCTCGATGTCATGCGCGCCTGTTACGCCCTGCGTCCCGAAGGGATCCACTGGCCGGAAAACGAAGAGGGCTTTATCAGCTTTAAACTTGAGCACCTCTCTGTCGCCAACGGTATCGAACACGCTAACGCGCACGACGCTATGGCCGACGTCATTGCCACGATTGAGATGGCTAAGAAAGTCAAAGCGGCGCAACCTAAATTATTCGACTATTTCTTGAGCATGCGCCATAAACGTAAGCTCAATGAACTTATCGACATTGTCAATATGACACCACTGATGCATGTATCCGGTATGCTGGGTAGAGAATGCCACTACACTAGCTGGATAGTTCCAGTGGCTTGGCATCCAACCAATCAGAATGCCGTTATCTGTGTTGATCTAGCCAAAGACCCGCAAGCCTTACTCGATCTAGACGTCGAGGCCATCACGACACGTTTATACACCAAACATTCAGAACTTGAGCCCGATGAGCTGCCAGTTCCTGTTAAGTTGGTTCATCTTAATAAATGCCCGATTCTCGCCCCCGCTAAAACACTCACGGCCGAGAATGCGGCCAAGATTGGCATAGACCGAGAGCAGTGCCTGACAAACTTGGCGACGCTACGTCAACATCCACAAGTCCGCGAAAAGCTGATCGGGGTGTTTAGCATTGAGCGCGACTATGGCTCAAACGATGACGTCGATAGCCAGCTTTATAGCGGCTTTTTCTCACCTGCCGACAAAGCAGCCATGAACATCATCCGTGAAACAGACCCTAACAATCTCGCGGCGTTAGATATTACGTTTAACGACGACCGTATCGCACCACTGCTGTTTCGCTATCGCGCGCGCAACTTCCCCTGGACGCTCGATGAGACAGAGCAACAGCGCTGGGCCAATCACTGCCGAGATTACTTCGAAAGTCGTATTGAAGACTATATGCTAAATTTGGAAAACTTAGTTCACGAACATGAGAGTGACGCTGGAAAGATGGCTATTTTAAAATCCGTCTACCAATATGTGCAAAAGCGAGTATCCTAAACTGTCTTAAGTCCTGCACCCTACATGGTATCCACCCTGCCACAGACCAATAACGATTCGGCAGTTGGACAGTGAATAACACACAAGCCTCGCTGATCAACCGAGGCTTTAGCTCTCCGTGAATTAGATACGCAGAGAGTGATACGTTGGACAACAATAGATTATGTTAAAAACCGTGCTTCAGTACATCGTATCGATGGCGCTGATTCTGTTGTGCCTTATCGCTGGCATCAATATTCAACAATTACTTAGTACCTCTATCCCCGGTAGCATTATCGGCATGCTGATTTTATTTAGCTTGATGGCCAGTGGATTAGTACATTCTGATTGGATCCGCCCTAGCGCCTCACTATTTATCCGTTACATGGTGTTGCTATTCGTACCGATCAGTGTGGGCTTAATGGAGCATTTTGACATGCTAATGGCCAATGCTTGGCCTATCCTCGCGAGCGCGGTGGGCGGCACCTTGATTGTGCTTGTTCTACTTGGTTTACTGCTTGATCGCATGCTGAAAGGAGGGCAAGACTGATGTGGATGCTCGTCACTATCGCCGTGTTTTTTGCGGCTCGCTGGCTGTGTCAGCAATTTAAAAGCCCGTTCATGAACCCTCTGTTGATAAGCTTAGCGGTGCTGATCCCGTTATTAAGCTACCTCAAAGTCCCTTTTGAGACCTATTACGCCGACAATGAGTGGATCAACTATTTGCTCCAACCTGCTGTTGTTGCGTTGGCTTATCCCCTTTATGAGCAGCTGCCTCAGATCCGCGCCAACTGGCGAATCATCATGCTCGCCTGTGGTGTCGGCAGTGTGATGTCGATGCTAAGTGCCAGTTTGATTGCCGTCTACATGCAAGCTGATCTCACTTTGATCGCCAGCTTACTTGGTAAATCGGTTACAACGCCAATCGCGATGGAAGTGTCAAGTCATTTAGGTGGAGAGCCTGCCATTGCCGCAATTTTGGTGCTAATAGTCGGTCTGTTTGGTGCGATTATGGCGTACCCAATCTACAATCTACTCAACATCACTCACCCTATTGCCAAGGGATTAACCATGGGAACCGTGTCTCACGCGCTCGGTACAGCCACTTGTGCAGAAAAAAACGCACAAGATGCAGCGTTTAGCTCGCTGGCGTTGGTCGTGTGTGGCGTGATCACCTCTATGCTAGCGCCCTCTTTCTTTGCACTCGCGTTGTGGCTTGCGGCTTAATGTACTCTCAATCCGCGGGTCTTTCTCGATGGTGAGCGTGAATCGATGTAGTGCAATCGTTATCATGTGTGAGCTCACTCTAATTATGTAACAGAAATAACAGTTACAATTATTATTGTGATAAAGATCGCTTCTTTAATTTCCTCTTTACATAAAATGAAATACCAGTATCGGAGTTTAAAGCGGACATAAACTATTAAACTCAAGATATAAACATATTGATTGAAGGATTCACTATGAGAAGCCGAATTGAGCAGGCGCTATCCGATGTGCCGAAAAACGTCGCTGATTTTTTATCGCCTATCGTTCTCGCTGACGATTTTGACGCGACCCTATCTTCGCAGCAATTCGAGCAGTTACTCGCGATTTCAGGACTGCAAGACGATGAGCTTCGCGTGGCGTTGCTACCCTTTGCTGCCGCGTACTCCTACGCCCCACTCTCCAACTTCTATGTGGGAGCGATTGTACGCGGGTTATCAGGTCGACTGTACTTCGGCGCGAATGTCGAGTTTACCGGCGTTCAACTAGGCCAGACAGTTCACGCAGAGCAATCAGCCATCAGTCACGCTTGGATGAAAGGTGAGCAAGGCGTCGCAGATATCACCATTAACTTTAGCCCTTGCGGTCACTGTCGACAGTTTATGAATGAGCTCTCAACTGCAGACAAACTCGAAATTCAGTTACCACAGCGTGACAGTAAACAACTGCAAGAGTATCTGCCTGAATCATTTGGTCCAGCGGATCTTGGTATCAAGTCTGGCCTTATGGTGCACGTTGACCATGGCAAACACAGTGACGACCAAGACGAGCTGGTTCAATCGGCCATTGCCGCACTTAACCGCAGTCACGCGCCCTACACCCATAACCTAAGTGGCGTCGCGCTAAAAATGACGAATGGTAAAGTGTATCAAGGTGCGTACGCGGAAAACGCCGCCTTCAACCCAAGTTTGCCGCCACTGCAAGTGGCACTTATTCAACTGTTGCTCGACCGACAACAATTAAGCGATATCGAGTCGGCGGCACTGGTTGAAGTCAGTGAAGGGACCATTAGTCACCTCGCTAACACACAAGCAACTCTCGAAGCGATTAATCCAGATATTCCAATGTCGTATCTAGAGATTTGATTCGACATAACGTAAAAAAGGCGCAGTATCTGCGCTTTTTTGTCGATATTTCTCCATTTAAGCGGCAAAAAACGGCTTGGGGTCTACCTCTAAATGACAGGGAGCGATGCCTTTACTGATACTCACCGAACCACTTTTCAAATCAACATAACCGACATCAATGTAACGTCGATATTTACGTGAATAAAAGCATTTCACTTGCGGCTTTAACGGCTCTTTGCTGTTGGATGTCCAAACGATGCCTACCTTCCCATCGCTTAGTTCGACCAAAGCACCGACCGGAAAAATACCAATACAATTGATAAATTTATACACCAACTCTTTGTCGAGATGATTCGGGGTTAAACTGAGTAGAATTTTGAACGCTTCTGCCGAGCTCATTCCTTGCTTATAACAGCGATCGGCAGTCAATGCGTCATAGATGTCCACAATACAGCTCATTCGGCCATGGATAGGCATTTGTTCTGCGGTTAAGCCATTAGGATAGCCAGTGCCATCCAACTTTTCGTGGTGCATTAAGCACACATCGCGACTCACAGCACTCAATCCGCGAATGGGTTTTATAATCTCTTTAGCGAAGACTTGATGAAGCTTCATGTGTTCGAATTCTTCTGGCGTCAAGCGAGCGGGTTTATGTAACACCTTATCATCTACTTTGGTTTTACCCACATCGTGAATGATCCCGCCTATCGCCATCTGCTTGAGTGTCTCTTTGGGTAAACCAAGATGCTTACCAAAAGTCACCAACAGAGTCGCGACATTAACCGAATGTTCAAGGAGATACTCATCTTTGTTGCGCAGCGCCGACACACACTGCATGGCGTCAGAGTCAAGCAATACCGACTCTATTAAGTCATCGGCGACAGCATCCAGTTCATCGATTTCAATCGGCTGACCATCAAAGGTTTGGCTGAGAAGTTTTTGTGCTAACCCTTTCGCCTGCTGGATAATATTGGTCGCTTTGATCTGGCGAGAATAACGACTGGTTTTGGGCTTTTTAATTGGCGTACTAGTACACTCTTTGGCCTTAGGCGTGGTCGTTGTCTGCACCGGTATAAACACCGCGCCCTTCACTGATAGGCTGGTATCCACCCACGCGTACTTTATTCCGTTTTTAATTAACTGCTCGACTGCCGAATGAGAAGGGACGCGCCCCGCATTGGCGAGATTGACGCGCTTACTGTCTTCGATCGCAGTCACAAACATGCCCACTGTGAGTGTTTCTATCGGGATCTTAATGGATTTATTTGGGTCAAACTGCATTGATGTGACGGTCTTCAACTTGTCTCTGTAATCAATTGCAATCAGTATAGCGCCAAATCTGAGCAAATACGTGATGCGCGTCGCCCCATGTCGCGCCATACTGCTGACAAGATCATAAATATGAGAACTAGATAACCTATTCCCTCTATCTATTAAGGGGCTTTAGGCATAAATCACACACATGTCCCCGGGAGACACACACGTTGGAACACCCAAAAGCAAACGTTTGCTTTTTACTGCGTAATCCGTATTATGCTCCACAGTTTTATTCCCTTCTGCTTAATAAGGTTAACTATGTTCGGGACAGCTACCGCAAAAAGTGCAACACGTGTTTTACTATTGGGTTCAGGTGAACTTGGCAAAGAAGTCGCCATAGAATGTCAGCGTCTTGGTCTAGAGGTCATTGCATGTGACCGCTATGAAAATGCCCCTGCGATGCAAGTTGCCCATCGAAGCTACACGTTAGATATGCTTGATGGTGAAGCTCTTCAAGCAATTATCGAACAAGAAAAACCGCACTACGTTGTTCCAGAAATTGAGGCGATCGCGACCGACAAATTAGTCGAACTAGAAGCTCAAGGTTTGAATGTGGTGCCGAGTGCAAAAGCAACTAAACTGACCATGAACCGGGAAGGCATCCGTCGCCTAGCAGCCGAAGAGCTAGAGCTTAACACTTCCCCTTATCGCTTCGCCGATACTTATCAGGAATTCTGCGCCGCCGTTGAAGCGGTCGGCCTGCCTTGTGTTTGTAAACCCGTTATGAGTTCATCGGGTAAAGGTCAGAGCGTCATTAAAACTGCACAAGACGTTGAACAAGCTTGGCAATATGCACAACAAGGTGGCCGAACTGGTGAAGGACGTGTGATTGTCGAAGGCTTTATCGACTTCGACTATGAAATTACCCTATTGACCGTGCGCGCCGTCGATGGTGTTTATTTCTGTGCGCCAATTGGACATCGTCAAGAAGACGGTGACTATCGAGAATCTTGGCAGCCACAAGCCATGTCCAAGGCTGCGCTCAATGCCGCACAACATGCTGCACAGAAGGTGGTCAATGCGCTCGGTGGGTATGGCATCTTTGGCGTCGAGCTGTTTGTTAAAGGCGACCAAGTGATCTTCAACGAAGTATCGCCTCGACCTCACGATACTGGCTTAGTTACCTTAATGTCGCAAGACAGTTCAGAGTTTGCTCTGCATGTACGTGCGTTCACAAGTTTACCTATCAACGCGATCACTCAATACGGCCCAAGCGCTTCTGCCGTCATTCTAGGGCAAGGCCGTTCGAACAACATCCAGTTTGAAGGCATAGGTCAGGCTCTTTCTACTCCGAATACTCAAATGCGCCTTTTTGGTAAACCGGATATCGATGGTCGCCGTCGTCTTGGCGTCGCCATCACGCGCCGAGACACAATTGAGCAAGCGATTCAAGATGCCGTTGCCAGTGCAGCAGAAGTCAAAGTCATCTATTAACTGCTGCTCATTACATATAAAAAAGGCTTGGTCATTGACCAAGCCTTTTCTGTTTTGCCGGCGAACCGTTTACACATGTTCAATCAAGTACACTTCTTCGGCAAAGCGGGTTAACCCTTTTTTCGCAATCTTAGGATGGTCAGGGCCCGCGTCGTCACGATGTAACTTGGTGACTTTATATTGTGCGTACAGCTGGCGGATCTCTTGCTCTGGAATCGAGAACGGTGGACCCGCCATCTCGCTCTGAACATAATCAAGCGAGACCAATAAAATTCGCCCACCTGGATTAAGCTTAGAGTGAATACGCTCAACATACTCCGCGCGCATTTCTGCGGGCAACGCGACCATGGAAGCCCTGTCATACACGATATCAACGGGCTTAATCGGTGCGGTGAGAAAATCACCGGTGTAAATAGAGAGTTCATCAAACTGAAATAACTCATGCTGACCGTTTATCGGCATAACCATCGGAGTATAGAAATGCTCAGCGAAGAAAGCCCGTACTGCTATGTTACTCAGCTCAACCCCTTGAACATCACCATGCTTACTCGCTAGCCAAACTAAGTCTTCCGACTTCCCACATAAAGGCACCAACACCTTATCTTCATAACGAGGTTGGGTGTGAGGCCAATATTCGATAAGGAGTGGATTGACGTCTTCTAAGTGAAAACCAATCTGGTTGGATGCCCATTTGCCGTGCCAAAACTCTGGATCTTTCATCGCTCTTCTCTGATAACTGACTGAATGCGCCATAGCCTAGCTGAAAGTGAGTTAAGTTGGTATCCCCATGCAAATCGGCTATTCAGATTAGGTTCATTTTCATAAGTTATAGTCAATGTCACTGAAACCAAGGAACCTAAACTCGCCTCGCGACTCTAATCAGTGAAAACCAAACGAGAGACGGTTCAAAGTTTTCAACAATTTACCCTCATTGGGATTGGGAAATAATACTTTGCCCCCACCTAATGATTAGAGATGTGTAGCGCCAGTGGTCACTTTTTAAGACACCTTTTAGCCCAGCCTAAACATCTAAGGAGAGTGCATGAGTTTGTTCTTGCGTACCACGGCGTTAATGCTTTTGATGCTCAGCCGAGCACCTGCGTTTGCCGCAATACCCACTCCACCCGCGAACGAGGAGAATCGCTCCACCAATCAAAACCAAGTTTGTTCCAAGGCATTCAAACACAACTTAAGCGGATTGTATGGCATTCAATCAATGGACTCTATGCCTATGCAACCCTACACTGACTTCGATATTCTTTACAGTAAAGCGCATCAAGCCCAAGCCGAGCTTGAGACTCTTTGTACCAGCGCAGCGCTGCTCACTTCCACTGATTCCTACTTTGCAGGTGTCAAATCTTCCCAACGAGCTAAAGAAAAGATTGCTCTTGAACTAGACGGTCGGGTTGAACGTATCACCGATCTTGCCCGCGCAACCATCGTTGCCAACGATATTGAAAGTTTAATGTCGGTCTACGAAGTACTCAACCGCGAAACCACGGTGGTAAAAGTAAAAAACCGCTTCAAAAAGCCTGCCGCATCTGGCTATCGCGACTTAAACCTGTTGGTGAAGTTGCCTAAAACCGGTCTGATCGCTGAGGTACAACTTCACCTCCAAGCCATCGCCAATGTCAAAAGCGGCCCTGAACACGACATTTACGAACGCGTACAAAAAATCGAGCGTCAAGCGGCAGTTGAGCAGCGATCACTTAACGAGTTCGAGATGGCGCAAATTCGCGCTATGCGTCTAGAGTCAAAGTCTCTCTATCAACAAGCTTGGCAGCCGTATATCACTACCCACCTAAGCGCCGCCTAAGCTCGGGCTATTTGTTCTCGAAGCCCGAGTATTGACGCTGAGAGGTTTAAACGTATCCCCGATCAACGCCGATAACCGTCGTGTTATCGGCGATAATTTCTGCCCAAACTCATCTAGTGCTACACCGACAAAATACGATGCACTGCTGCAGCGATTTCACCGTCTGACGCATCGCGAGAAAGTGAGAACGATAAGTACTGATCGCCACGCATGCTCAATGAACGGTCAACCTCTGCCAAACAGTGCACGGTAGGACCATCGAGGATAAAAGAGAGTTCGATTTCCTTGGAGTTGATAAAACCTTTGTTACGAAACTCGATCTCTTGGTAGCAACCGGATTTGGAAGAAAAGCTTCCTCCACGTAAATAACCTTTCTCGACATCGGCTTTGACCATCGCAAAACCCGCACTCTCTATTTCACTTAACACTTTAGCGACAACAGGAAGCGGTTTAACTTCTATCAGATCTCGGTCTTTAGGATCAATCGCGAAATCAATATCGAGTGTGGTTTCAAGCCAGACATGAGACTGGTTTTTAAGCGCGTTGAGCGCTGTGACTGGTGTTTCCGCATCGAGATGAAACTCAAATGGCACTTGCTTGTGTTCATTGGGGCCAATGACAAAAGGTTGAACAGCTTGCAGTTTACCCAAGATGAAATCTTGATAGCTGGTACTGTCTTCACTCTCGACTTTAACTTCGGTACACAATTTGAGATTAATCGCATCAACCTGTTGCTCTACATCGCCACCTTGGATGTGTACCACGCCCTTGAGCGTTTCTCCTTGAAAGACCGACAAACTGTCCAATACCGTATCGACCTGAGCAGCACCGATTCCTAATGAGGCTTTTAGCTTTGCAAACATACTTTTTCCTTATTTTATTTTTGGTTGATGTTCTAACGTGAGCCACCGAGAAAAGGCAAGTGGTTTGTTATAGATTGAGACAAATCTCCACCCGAGTGGCGAAAAACCTCGCAATTTCAGCTATAGCAGTTGCAATCGGCTGGGAAATGTATAACCATTTGTATAGTCAATTAATAGACAAATGCTAAATATGAGTGCTTCTCCCCTTTATCTACAGATAAAACGCTACATTGCCGATCAAATCGACAGTGGTCGCTGGCCCGTGGGTCATCGTATTACCACCGAATTAGAGTTAACTGAGCAATTTAATGTCAGCCGAATGACGGTCAACAAAGCCATACGCGACCTCGTATCTGAAGGGCGCTTACTGCGTAGGCCACGCCTCGGTACCTTCGTTTGCGCCCCTGATGACAAAGCGGAATCACCACTATTGGATATTCGCAATATTGCCAGCGAAGTGGCGCAACGTGGCAAAACCTACAGCAGTCAGGTGGTCAAACAAGTTGCCCTCAGTGCCGATGATACCGTGGCTATGAAATTAGGCGTCATGTTGGGCAGCCAAGTTTTTTATAGTGAAATCATCCACTTTGAAGACAACTCTCCCATTCAACTTGAGATGCGCTGGGTCAATGCCAGCTATGCCCCCAACTATTTACAGCAAGACTTCTCTGACATTACCCCCAACCAGTACCTTTCAGAAAACTGTCCGTTAAGCGCAATTGAGCATACGGTAGAGGCAATTGTCGCTAGTGATGCTGTGCGCAGCGCGCTGCGCTTAGCCGTCAACGAACCTTGCTTGCTACTCAACCGTCGCACTTGGAGTGAAGACAAACTGGTCAGTACCGCGCTGCTCTATCACCCGGGCACTCGCTATAAACTAAGCTCCAAGGTTCTGCTCGACTAAACCGGTCAAATTCGCTCATAAACCAACGGTGGCAGTTCGAACATGCCCCGCTGGTTTATTCAGCCGAACAATCGTTTCATCGATCACATTTTCGCAACATCAATCTTGTACAAATCGTTTACTTGAACCCATAATTGTATATACATTTAGTGATAGGTAAGGTTATGAGTTCAATTTGCGATCAAGTTTTGACCAACGCTAGAGTGGTCACTATGCAGTCAGGCAGCGCTGGCTATAGCGTTTCAGATCCCTGTACCATTGGGATTCGTCAAGGCGTTATCGCAGAGCTTACCTGTGCTGAGATTGAGGGTCGGCAACATTTTGATTGCCAAGGCAAGCTCGTCACTCCGGGATTTATCGACTGCCATACTCACCTCATTTTTGCGGGCAGCCGCGCCGACGAGTTCGAGCAACGATTAAATGGCGTCCCTTACCAAGAGATCGCCAAACAAGGCGGCGGCATTCTTTCTACGGTTCGTGCCACTCGCGACGCCAGCGAAGAGCAGCTAACAGAGCTCGCCTTACCGAGACTTGATGGATTGCTCCGAACTGGCGTCACATCGGTCGAGGTCAAATCCGGTTACGGGCTCACCTTAGATGATGAAGTTAAAATGTTGCGCGCGGCGAAAGCGCTCGAAGCGCACCGAAAAATCCGTGTCACTACCACACTGCTTGCCGCCCATGCGCTGCCTCCTGAATTTACCGGGCGCGCGGACGATTATATCAACTACATTTGCGCCGAAATCATCCCTCTCGTGGCCGAAGAAAACTTAGCCACCAGTGTGGATGTTTTTTGTGAGTCGATTGGTTTTAATCTTGCGCAAACAGAGCGTGTGTTCCAATCAGCCAAGCAGCATGGCTTGCAAATCAAAGGTCACACCGAGCAACTATCTAACTTGGGTGGCAGCGCGCTGACGGCTCGCTATGCTGGTTTGTCTGCAGACCACGTCGAATACCTAGACTCGGTGGGCGTACAAGCGTTGGCACACGCAGACACGGTGGCGACTTTGCTTCCAGGTGCATTTTACTTCTTGAAAGAGACACAACGCCCGCCGATAGAGCTGCTACGACAAAACAAAGTGCCGATGGCGATTGCAACCGATCTCAACCCTGGTACCTCACCTTTCGCTGATTTGACTATGATGATGAATATGGCTTGTACGCTTTTTGGTCTCACACCAGAAGAGTCGCTGCGCGGTGTCACCTGTCATGCCGCGCAAGCCCTAGGCTATGGCAGTTCGCGAGGCCAAGTACAAGTGGGATTTGATGCTGATCTCGCGATTTGGGATGTGGCGCATCCGGCCGAGTTTAGCTATTTTCAAGGCGCCCCAAGACTTGCGGCGCGCTTAGTTGCAGGAGAGTTCGACCATGTCTAATTCACCGATTACCAATCAAGACTTTCATTGGCAAGGTCGCCACGACGCCGAGGACGGTGCGCTTGGCAAACGCGTCCACCATGTGGTGAGAAAGATGCAGGTAGACGAGCTCCAGCCGCACAATGACGCTGTCAGCTTACTGGGATTTTGCAGTGATGCAGGGGTCGCCCGCAACAAAGGTCGTATCGGCGCAAAACGCGCGCCAGATTTGATTCGTCGTGCTCTGGCTAACATGGCATGGCACAACACAAGCCATTTGATTGACCTTGGCAATGTCATATGTGATGACGACTTACTCGAACAGAGCCAAACGCAGTGCGCTAACGTTATCGCAACCGCACTACGCTCTACGCCAGTGATCACTCTTGGTGGCGGCCACGAGGTCGCTTGGGCCTCTTTTTTGGGGCTCGCTCAATACTTTGAGTATCTTAACCCTGTCAACCCGCCTAAAATCGGGATCATCAACTTTGACGCCCACTTTGATTTGCGGGCCTTTGAAAGCCATCACGCCGACGTCAAACCCAGCTCTGGCACTCCGTTCAACCAAATTCAACACTACTGTGCAAAACGAGACTGGCCATTTCATTATGCTTGCTTAGGCGTGAGTCGTGCGAGTAACACTGAGGCGCTGTTCAAACGCGCTGATGAGCTGGGAGTTTGGTACGTGGAAGATCACGAGTTAAACCACCACAACCACATTTATCACCTGACTCAGCTACAGCATTTTATCGATAACTGTGACTACATCTATCTCACCATAGATTTAGATGTGTTCCCGGCGGCCACTGCGCCTGGCGTCAGCGCCCCTGCCGCTCGAGGGGTCAGTATCGAAATGCTCGCTCCGTTTTTACAACGCATTCTACATTACAAACAAAAGCTAGTGATTGCTGATATCGCCGAATACAACCCCACTTACGATGTCGACAGCCAAACGGCTCGTCTCGCCGCCAGGTTGTGTTGGGATATCGCCAACGCTTTCTCACAAGAATAACAAAGCAGACATAGTGGCTAACTAGGTGCAAAACCGCGCCCTAGCCCTTTGTTTGGTATCATAACCTAGTTAGGAGAACAAAATGACGTTTAGATACGGTATTGATCGTTTAGATCTGGATATTGTAAACGGCATCGCGAATGGACATATCGAAGCAAAACTGTGCCCTGAAGCCTTAACGAAAATAAATGTCAGCCGCGCCAATGTCGATAAGATAGCCAGTTCTGGTAAAGCGGTCTATGGCATTAATACCGGTTTTGGGCCGCTGTGCGATACGCAAATATCACCCGAAGAAACGCATTTATTGCAAAAAAATCTGCTTATTACTCATGCAGTTGGTGTCGGTAATCCAATCGACAAAGCGATTTCGAAGTTAATGCTCATTACCAAAGTTCATGCGCTTAGCCAAGGCTTTTCAGGTATACGCTTGGAAGTGGTAGAGCGAATGCTTGCTTTCCTCGAATTGGACCTCATCCCAGTGGTACCGGAACAGGGCTCTGTGGGCGCTTCAGGCGATTTAGCCCCTCTATCACACCTGTTTTTACCACTGATTGGCGAAGGTGAATTCTGGCAGGATGACCAAACTGTGCCAGCCAAAACGTTACTTGCCGCCCATGGATTAGAGCCATTGGAGCTACATGCAAAAGAAGGCTTGGCCTTAATTAATGGGACTCAGTTTATTCTTTCCCATGCCATTACTGCACTAACCAAAATGCGTTACCTGCTAGATCTTGCCGATGTCGCTGGCGCAATGAGTATCGAAGGTATGCAAGGTAGTGAGTCACCGTTCCGCGACGAATTACATCAAACACGCGCTTTTGTTGGCAACTTAGAAGTCGCCGCGCGCATGAGAAGATTGCTCAAAGACTCTCAAAATATGGCGTCTCATAATAACTGTGGTCGTGTGCAAGACCCGTATTCACTGCGTTGTATTCCCCAAGTTCACGGTGCTTCTCGTAATGCTTACTACCACTTAAAAGAGCTGGTTGAAATCGAGATGAACTCAGTGACCGATAACCCGATTGTTATCAGTAGTGAAGAGGCGATTTCTGGCGGTAGCTTCCATGGCCAGCCATTAGCTATGGTTCTCGATTATGCGGCGATCGCAGCTGCCGAACTTGGCAATATCGCCGACCGTCGTTGTTACCTTCTATTGGAAGGGTTGCATGGCTTGCCACGCTTACTGACTGTGGCAGGTGGCCTCAATTCAGGCATGATGATCCCACAATATGCGACAGCCGCATTAGTCACAGAAAATAAATCACTCTGCTTCCCACCCTCGGCGGATAGCGTACCGACCTCAATGGGCCAAGAAGATCATGTTTCAATGGGCAGCATTTCAGGTCGAAAACTCAATCAAATCCTAGGCAATTTGGACAAGATTTTTGCCATTGAGCTTATGTATGCCGCACAAGCACTGGAGTTTAGAAGACCTAACCGTTGCTCAGATCTTATTGAGCAAAACTTCGAATTGATCCGCTCGAAAGTCGCCAAACTCGAAGAAGATAGGTTACTAAAACCGGATATCGACGCAATGGTGGAATTAGTGAAATCCCAAGCTTTCACTGTAAGTTTTGACGCTTAATTTTGGAGTAAATGATGACTGTTGAACTTAGCTTTCAAGAACAAATTAAACAGGGCATTCCTGAGCAACTGCCACCGGCAAAACCTTATCCAGTGAATGTTAACCGTGCGCCGAAGCGTAAAGATATTCTCAGTAAAGAAGAGAAGCAACTCGCCATTCGTAATGCGCTAAGATACTTTCCAAAAGCCTGGCATCAAGAACTTGCGCATGAATTTGCGCAAGAGCTCAATGACTTTGGCCGCATATACATGTATCGCTTTAAGCCAAATTACTTAATGAAAGCACGCGCAATCACCGACTATCCGGCAAAGTGTCAGCAAGCTGCTGCCATTATGTTGATGATCGACAACAACCTTGATCCAGCCGTTGCCCAACACCCTGAAGAGTTGATCACTTATGGTGGCAATGGCGCGGTTTTTCAAAACTGGGCACAATACCTGTTAGCCATGAAATACCTCAGTGAGATGGAGAGCGATCAAACCTTGCATCTCTACTCAGGCCATCCAATGGGGCTTTTCCCTTCTTCGCCAGAAGCCCCTCGCGTTGTGGTCACCAATGGCATGATGATCCCGAACTACTCTAAGCCAGACGATTGGGAAAAATTCAATGCGTTAGGCGTGACTCAATATGGGCAAATGACTGCGGGTTCATTTATGTACATTGGTCCTCAAGGGATTGTTCATGGCACAACCATCACAGTGATGAACGCTTTCCGTAAGGTATTAAAAGCGGGCGAACAGGCTAAGGGAAAAATCTTCTTGACCGCTGGTTTAGGGGGCATGAGTGGCGCCCAGCCCAAAGCAGGTAACATTGCTAATTGTATTACCGTTTGTGCCGAAGTGAACCCAAATGCCGCGACTAAGCGTCATCAGCAAGGCTGGGTTGATGAACTGATTGACAATATGCCGGAGCTGATTGAGCGTGTGAAAGTTGCACAAGCCAATGAAGAGGTCGTCTCTATTGCCTATATCGGTAATGTGGTTGATGTTTGGGAGTCGTTCCTCGAAGAAGATATCTTTGTTCATTTGGGCTCAGACCAAACGTCACTACACAACCCTTGGTCAGGCGGCTACTACCCTGTTGATATCAGCTACGAAGAGTCTAATCGTTTGATTCGAGAAGAGCCGGAAGTATTCAAAGAAAAAGTCCAAGCGACATTAAGACGCCATGGCGCTGCCGTCAACAAGCACACTGAGAAGGGAACGTACTTCTTTGACTATGGCAATGCCTTCCTATTAGAAGCCTCTCGCGCAGGCGCTGATGTCATGGCAGAAAATGGCATTGATTTTAAATACCCTTCATACGTGCAGGATATTTTGGGGCCTATGTGCTTTGACTATGGATTTGGTCCATTCCGTTGGGTTTGTACTTCCGGTAAAACGGAAGATCTCGACAGAACCGATGAAATCGCCGCGCAAGTATTAAGCGATATTATGCAAAGCTCCCCTACTGAGATCCAGCAACAGATGCAAGACAACATTACTTGGATCAATGACGCTAAAGCCAATAAGTTAGTGGTAGGCTCTCAAGCAAGAATACTGTATGCCGATGCGCAAGGTAGAATGGAAATCGCCAAAGCCTTTAATGACGCCATTAATCGTGGCGAAATTGGCCCTGTTGTCCTAGGACGCGATCACCATGACGTCAGCGGTACAGATTCTCCATTTAGAGAAACATCAAATATCTATGACGGTAGCCGTTTTACTGCTGACATGGCCATTCACAATGTGATCGGCGATAGCTTCCGTGGTGCTACTTGGGTATCTATCCATAATGGTGGTGGCGTAGGCTGGGGTGAAGTCATCAATGGTGGCTTCGGTATGCTGCTTGATGGTAGCAGTGATGCTGAGCGCAAACTTAAATCCATGCTTCTATTTGATGTGAACAACGGCATCGCTAGACGTAGCTGGGCTCGCAATGAAGAGGCCAACTTTGCCATTAAGCGAGAGATGGAAAGAACACCTAAGCTAAAAGTCACCCTAGCGAATCTCGTTGACGATCAAATTATGGATGACTTGGCTATCTAGCATTAATGCTTATCTAAAAACTTGAAACATCAAACACTTAAAAAGGCATCCGTGGATGCCTTTTTCATTTATTGGCTGTTGTACAGCACAGGCATTTCATTCTTCCATTTTGCCCATAACTCAGGCGAAGAAATGAGCTCGACCATAAAAGTCGCGACATTTATCCGACTCGTCTTCTTCGACGCAAAAATCGGATCGCAGATTGGTGAAAGATAGACCGAAAACGGGCTCTTCATTACTTGGTCATTCAAACTGTCAGGCCTAACGGCAACCCACTCCAAGGACTCAGTTGAACTAGCCATTTCATATTGTAAGTAACGGGCAGCCTCTTCATTATCAACATGCGGAGGGACTGTCTTCCTAATCAGGGCAATAACCATTTTGTGCATCCATGAAACTTGTTCTTCTCTCAACAAATTTTGACATCCAGAGCTACTCATCAAAACGAGTTTAACTGGCTGCAACGGCTTTAGTATATCAACCGCTTGGCATAGACTCTTTATCGTCTCTGCGACCAAACGCCTCGGCTTTCCATAGATACCTTTCAAGGTCAAATTGTGACCGAGACAGACGATCATTGAATCACAGCCTTAGATATACGAAATCCACTGCTGCTCAGATAAATCAGTTATGTTGGCCACAACCTTGTCTACCCGATGGTTATCGATAAGCTCAGGATCTAATCTGTCTAGCGAACGTACGATTACTCGCACCGAACAACCTCTTGAAACCAACTCTTTCGCAACCAATTTTCCTGTAGCACCGGTCGCACCCAATAGTAGAACAGCCATATAAACACCTTGAGAAACAATTTGGCTAATACTATAACCATGCGTATAGTCGATAGTAATTACCCAAAAGTGCATATAGGTATACAAAATCGTATGAATTGGAACTCTATTTCGTTCGACTGGAACCGAACCAGAGCATTTTTGGCGACAGCAGAGCTAGGAAGCTTGTCCGCAGCTGCAAGGTCTTTGAGCGTGAGTCAACCTACACTTAGCCGACAAGTTGCCTCTTTGGAGCAAGAGCTTGGTGTTTCACTCTTCGAACGCTCAGGTCACAAACTAAAACTCACCGCTAATGGCATTGAGCTGCTTAGTATTGCAAGAGAAATGGGAGATGTTGCACATAGGTTTTCTATGGTCGCAAGCGGTCAATCAGAAGCTTTAGAAGGTACTGTGGTCATTTCGGTATGTCAGCTCGACGCCATGTACCGGCTGCCTGCACTGCTGAGTAAATTAAGGCGAGAAGAGCCTAACATCACCATAGAGTTAAAAGTCACTAATGAAGTGAGCGACCTAAGGCGAAGAGACGCCGACATCGCCATTCGTAATGTTCAACCGACTCAACCAAGCCTTGTCGCCAAAAAGTTAGGCAATGAACAGATCTATTTGTATGGTACTAAGCAATACCTTAAACCTTTTGCCAATGCAAAATCCATTGAAGACATCCAAGATATTCAAATTATAGGATTTGGTAACAATGGTGCAATCATCGAGCAATTTGCAAAACAAGGTTGGAGACTGTCAGAGAAAAACTTCAGAATTTCCACGGAATTTCAGCCCACACAACTCGAGTTATGCAAGCAGCATTTAGGCCTAATCTATTTACCCGAAGACATTGCAATCCAAGAGCCACGACTGATACGAGCACTAGAGGCAATCATTCCTAAGCTTGATGTGCCCATATGGCTAGTGTGCCACCAAGAATTGAGAACGAACTTACGCACTCGTCGGGTATTCGACTTTTTAGCAGCAGAACTTCTCAATCAATGATTTAAAAGTGTGGAATAGCTTCGCTACTTTCAATTATATCCAACGCCTTACTCGCTGTTTGTAATCTTTGTACTCAGCGCCGAACAAAGATTCGAGCGCACGCTCTTCTGGCAGAATTTGGAAACGGTTCATATAAAGAACAAAGCCGAAGCTAAACGCGACCGACAATAGATTCTGTTGCCAATAAGCAAAGCCAAAAATGAGCAAAAACAAACCCAAATACATTGGGTTGCGCGAGTAAGCGAAGATACCGCTATCGACCACCGCTGAGGCCAAGTCGACTTTCACCGGATGGACGGTCGTTTTAGCGCGGCGAAATTCATAAATGCCCGCAAGACCAACCACGCCTGAAACCACAAAACAGACCAGAAACACGATATTTTTGAAAGGCAAATCGTAACGTAAGGACAAGAACTCGTGGCTTATTTGGTTGATCGCGACAATAAACACAACGAACAGCGCCACTGGTGGGATTTTTGTTTCGAGCATTTGCATAACGAATCCTATTCACAAGCTACATGAGTAAAAAATAGCTCAACGGATCCCGTTGAGCTATCGATGCGACTAAATGATGGATAACAAGGCTTGCAGCGGATGTTTTGTTTTCACTTGCTCAAAACGCTTCACCTGACTTCGGCACGAATAGCCAGTGATCAAACAGCGCTCACTCGGAAGCTGTTCCAATTTCGGTTTCCAGCTTAATCCATAAATATCTTGCGACATTTGCAATTTATCCACTTCGTGGCCGAACGTTCCCGCCATGCCACAACATCCTACCGGTACAGTCTGTAAGCTCGCACCAAAGTGGGCAAAAATCGCCCCCCACTCTTTCTCAGCGTTTGGCAGTTTGGTTTTCTCTGTGCAGTGCGCAAACAAATACCAAGGCTGCTCATGGCTTTGCTCAACTTGAACAAACTCGGCCAATCGCGGCTCCAACCATTCATGAACGGTGAGAACCTCAAAGTCACCACGCTTGTCACCTAACACTTCTTGATACTCATCGCGGTAACAAAGCACCAGTGCAGGGTCGACCCCAACCAAGGGAATATTGATATCAGCGACCTGCTGTAGAAACGCAGCGGTGTTAGCAGCATTAGCAGCAAACTGCTTGAGAAAACCCTTAATATGCTGCGCTTTGCCATTGGGCTTAAATGGCAGTAATACCGGTGTTTTGCCCAGTTTTGTCACCAGTTGAGCAAAGTCGGCCACGACCTCTGCATCGTAGTAACTGGTAAACGGGTCTTGGACAATCACCACATGATTATCTTTATCTTGTTGCGACAATGCCGCGAGTTTTTGTAAATCGAAACGCGGTAAGTCTGCTAGACGGTCACCCAAGGTAGGAATCGACAGCAGTGGCGCATCCACATACCCAATCGTTTTGGCGGTTAAGTCTTGCACCCATTGCTGCTTTAACGCCCCATTAACCAGCTTCGGTGCTTTGGCCATCAATGGCAGCATGGTTTCGATGTTAGCAACCAGATAATCTTTCGCCGGACGCTGATAGCGAGAGTAGTAAATATTGAGGAAGCGAGAACGAAAACTCGGCACATCAACCTTAATCGGACACTGGCTAGCACACGCTTTACACGCCAAACAGCCATTCATCGCCTCATACACTTCGTGCGAAAAGTCATACTCGTGGCGTTTATTAACAGTATTACGCACGCGATCGATCATCATTTTTATCGACGCATTCTTCTCGAGAGTTTGCTTTTCAAGGTCTAGGATGTCGATGCCTTGCTCAGTCAACTGACGCAACCATTCGCGAACCAACCCTGCACGTCCTTTTGGTGAATGACGACGGTCAGCGGTGACTTTCATCGAGGGACACATCGGCGATGCCGTGTCATAGTTGAAACACAAACCGTTGCCGTTACACTCCATCGCTTGTTTAAAACTGTCACGTACTTCAACATCAATTTGTCGGTCGTAGTAGCCACGTTTGGTGTCTGTGACTTTAACCAACTCCTCACTACTCTCAAGCGGCGTACAGATTTTCCCCGGATTCATTTTGTTGTGCGGGTCAAACGCGGCTTTAACGCGGCGAAGCTCGGTGAATAGCTCATCACCAAAAAACTCTGGGCCGTATTCCGAGCGAAACCCTTTGCCATGTTCGCCCCACATCAAGCCGCCATATTTCGCCACCAGCTTGACCACCTCATCGGAAACTTCGTGCATCAGCGACTCTTGCATAGGGTCACACAAGTCTAGGGCCGGCCGCACGTGCAAGACGCCGGCATCAACGTGACCAAACATGCCGTAGTTGAGCGATTTGGCGTCTAGCAGCTCTCTAAACTCTGCGATAAAGTCCGCCAGATTCTCCGGCGGCACACAGGTATCTTCAGCAAACGCGACCGGTTTCGCTCGCCCTTTCGCCGCCCCTAGCAGTCCGACTGCTTTTTTGCGCATGTTGTAGATACGGCCGATGCTGGCTAAATCATCACACACTTGATAGCCGATAATACCGGCTTTATCGTCTTGCATCATGCTATCAAGACGCTGACACAGGGAGCTCACTTGCTGCGCGACCTCTTGTTGATCTTGGCCAGCAAATTCCACCATATTGATCCCTTGCATCTCTTTGCCTGGGACATCTGTGAGTAAGTCGCTTACCGAGTGCCACACAATGTCTTGTTTGGCGAGGTTGAGTACCTTAGAGTCGACGGTTTCCACCGACAGTGCGTTGGCTTCAACCATAAAAGGCGCGTTGCGCAGCGCTGAGTCAAAACTGTTGTACTTAATATTGACCAAAGTACGAGCGTTAGGAATTGGGGTGAGATTAAGCTTGGCTTCAGTGATAAACGCCAGTGAACCCTCGGCACCACAAAGCACTCGAGTTAAATCGAAGCGGTCGTTGTCTGTATCGAGTGCGTTTTTAAGGTCATAGCCAGTTAAAAATCGGTTTAGTGGCGGGAATTTCGCTTCTATCTGACGGCGTTTGTCTCGACAGACTTGCTCGGTAGTATGCAACGCCTGATGGGCCAGCTCGCCTTCGTTTGGCAAACCACGAGATAGATCAGACTCGAGTACCGAACCATCGGCAAACACCGCTTGCAACGACAACACATGGTCAGACGTCTTGCCGTATTTGAGCGAGCCTTGTCCCGAGGCATCGGTGTTGATCATTCCACCTAGCGTCGCGCGGTTACTGGTTGATAAGTCGGGAGAAAAAAAGTAACCATAAGGGCGTATCGCATCATTGAGTTTATCTTTCACGACACCAGTTTGAACCCGCACCCAACCTTCATCGGCGTTGATCTCAAGCACTTTGTTCATATGACGCGACAAATCGACCACAATCCCTTTTGTCAGCGATTGGCCATTGGTTCCGGTGCCGCCGCCACGTGGAGAAAAAGTAACTCGTTCATATTCAGATTGAGTGGCGAGTTTGCCGATCATCGCCACGTCTTGGGTCGTTCTGGGGTGAACCACCGCTTGCGGCAATTGCTGGTAAACACTGTTGTCAGTAGCGACCGCTAAACGGCTTGAGTATTGGCTCTCGATATCACCGCTAAATCCGGCATTTTTGAGCGCTTCGAGAAAGGTGAGAACGATCGGATCGACATCCGATTGTGAATGTAATCTTGGTAACATTTGCTTCCTGCCCCCTACGACGCCGATCCTATCAGCACTGGGTTCGTCTGGTTTTTAACTATTTTTTGAATTAGGTCACTTTACAACATTTAAAAGGGTGATCAAAACAGAAATGCAGTGTCAGAATGGTAAAAATCGCATTTTTTTCCCACACTTATATTTAGCCTTTCTAATTTGTAAGTGTCTCTATGAGCGAATCATCAATGAAAAGAAACAAAGTCGTTACTACTGAAGATATCCTATTGAAATTGTGCCAGTCCGTTTCTGGGGTTCTTACTTCCGCCACCAGTTCGAATGTCACCTATTCAGCTATGGTGCAAAAGATCACTAAAACCAGCTTAAAGCCTGACTTTGGTTGCTTTGTCTTGTTCGACGGAGGATTCTCAGGTTTAGTGGTTATCAACTTCACCTCAAAAGCAGCCCTTGAGGTATACACTAACTATATGCGCAACATGGGCATGCCAGAAGACGAACTGGCGGTGCTGCATACCTCAGATGAGGTCGCCGACGTTCTCGGGGAACTCATGAACCAACTCGTCGGCCACTTTACCAATCAAGTGCGCAAAGAGCTGCAAACCCATATCACGCAAAATCAACCTAAAATGTTGTCTCTCAACAAACAGGTTAATCTGTCGGTCGATACCAACCTTGACCGCCCACAAGCTCGCCGTGTCACTTTCTCAACCGAAAAAGGCAATATCTTCTACCTTGAGTTAGCGATGGATAAAACCGAGTTCATTCAACTTGAAGAGTTCGAAGTCGCAGAGGACGAGTGTCCAGATGACATTCTTGAGCAAGCTCAGCAGCAAATGAAACAGAAAACATCACCAAAATCAGCAGCCAAAGACAACTCTGACGACCTACTTGACGAATTAGGCATCTAAAACGAGGCGTTCTTAGCGTGTCGACAAAGGCTAACTCCCCTGGGGTTAGCCTTTATTATTTTTATGCCCACGCCCAGATCAGATTTCCGTTTTCGTGTTGAAAACGGTAAAATGGCCGACTTTGTCAATTTAGTGAGATTTGATGCGGTCGATGGATAAACAAAAAGCCCTCAAGAAAATTGCGAAATGTCTCGAGCTCGGCAACTCCGCCAACGTCAACGAAGCGGCCAACGCGATTAAGATGGCGCATCGCTTGATGCTCAAATACGGACTCGATAAAGATGACATTGAGTTCATCAAAATGGGAAAGACTCAATCAACTCACTTGTTGCCTGCCGATGTTAGCTCTAATCTGCTGCGTATTATTCGTGGCATCAATACTAAGTTTGGAGTCGAAGCCGTCCTGCTCAATCACAAAGGACTAAAACGAGTCGAGTTTATTGGTGAGGCTGACCGCGCCATCTTTGCCGCTTTCGCATTTGACATTGTGTATCGTGAGATGAACGAGCAAACTGGCCGCTTTCGAAACAGCTTCGCCGGCACGGGCACACCGTCTGCTGAAGTCACTCGACGCGTCAACTCTTTTCTCTCAGGCTGGGTTGAAGGCGCATTGGAAAAGCTGCCTATTATCAGTCCAGACGAAGAGTCCGCAAAGAAAATCGACGATTACATCGACAAAGAGTTTCAAAATATCGATCGCGAAACCTTCAAGCAGCAACTGCGTGAAGCGATGAAAAACCTCACAGAAGATTATGAAGTCGGGCTAAAAAAAGGTCGCACGGTTTCGGTCAACCGCCCAATTGACGGCGCACAGGCACCCAAAATGCTGCGATAGAACAAAACTCGTTCAGCCATCGTTAATATTCAGTCAATTAATCTTTTCATCAATTGACAGCGTGCATCGTATCGGCTTTATTCTAGATACGCATGCACCAGAACGTCAATCTGGTCAAAGTACAATGATACACGGAGAAGTTATCGTGAAAAAAATGACGCTTGCGCTTGTAGTCGCTATCGCCCTTTCTGGCTGTCAGGCCACTCAACGCCAAAATGCCACAACGGGTGAAACAGAGACGAACTCGACCACCCAAGGCGCGCTTATCGGAGCCATTGCAGGAGCCGCAGTAGGACTGGCAACCGGTGATGATGCTAAAGAACGTCGACAACGTGCATTAGTGGGAGCTGCAGGCGGCGCTGCTGTAGGTGGCGGTATTGGTTACTACTTCGACCAACAAGAAGCAGCGCTACGCAAGGAACTGCTTGATTCAGGGGTTCAAGTAGAGCGTGTCGGCGAAAACCAACTGTTGCTGCGTCTCGAAAACGGTATTGGTTTCCAAACTAACTCCTACCAACTTGATAGCAGTATTCATAAAACCTTGCGTGGTGTCGCGCGTATTCTTGTCGAATACCCAGACACAAGCCTTGTGATTGATGGGCACACTGACAGTACAGGTAGTGACACTACAAACCAAGTGCTATCTGAACGACGTGCAGAAGCGGTGCGCTCATACTTAGTCGGACAAGGTGTCGCAGCTGGTCGCGCTATTGCTCGCGGCAATGGAGAACGCTACCCACTTTGCACAAATAGTACGGCTAATGGCCGCGCATGTAACCGCCGAGTTGAGATTCAGATTCTACCGCTCAAATAATAACTCGCAATCTCACCTCTTTGATGATGGCTTCTACGGAAGCCATTTTTTTTGCTCAATGGGTCTTATTTATTGGCTGAATTGATATACTGAGCAAATAGTATTTCAATTTACGTGAGATTATTTTGCGCCTACTGCCGTTTCTGCTTCTGAGTTGTTCATTTTTGACTGCCGCACAAACGGTGGAAGAACTGGTAAAAAGTGCGCAAAACAACAGCGTTCACGCTCAACTTCAGCTCGCTGAAAAGTACTCACGTGGCGATCAAGTCGAGCAATCAAATAGTGAAGCCTTGTATTGGTATCAACAAGCGGCGCAAAACGGCAGTCAGGTTGCGGCTCTTGCGACAGGTCAAGCCTACCTTACTGGGTCTGGAACCAACAAAGATATTGAAAACGCACTATTTTGGTTAACTAAAGCAGCGATGCTTGGCGACGAACAAGCGCCACGTTTACTCGGCGAAGTTTACGAGCAACTCAAACAGCCGACAAACAACCTCGATCTCGCTGAGCTTTGGTATCAAGAGGCGGCGCGAAATAACCCCGACGCCGAGCAAGACTACGCTCGAGTGCTTGAACAACAGTTTAATAACCGCCGCGCAGAGCAAGTTGCGACCCTAGACCAGCTCGAAGAGGCCTTTGACGCCGAACAAATTGAGCTCAGCCCCAACGCGAAATCACGCTCAATTAGCCAACAAGACCAAAACAAATGGCTCTATTCGTTGCTAACGGCTTTGATTGCGAGTCTAGTGGGACTGGTGATCCTACTTCGACGCCAACAACAGCTTAAGGCTAATGTTCACTCCAGTGATAGCGATCAGCAGCGCCAGCAAATCAAACTCGAGCGTGAACTCAAACGTAAAGATGACACCTTAAAACAGCAAAAACGCCAACTAGAAACGCTATACCGCCACGTTAAAAAGTTGCAAGCTAACGGAAAAGCGCCAGCACCACAGATGAGCTACAAAGATAACCCGCTCAACCTTGCCTGTGCGCTGTTTGGCTTTTCCCCAAGCCAAATACCCGACGAGAAAAACATTAAGCTCAGGTATAAACAGCTAAGTAAAATTTACCATCCTGACTTGAAGGGTAGCGAAGAAGAGATGAAACGCTTGAACCAAGCGTTAAAAGTGATCTTAAAACACGTTAACAAATAGTTACAAAGTCACTTTCCCTACACTATACCGTTCTGGAAAGCTCGAAATTGCGGGGCTACGCAATCGATCACCCTCCCATTACCAGTAACAAACAATTAACTTAATAGTCCTGTTCATGTCATAATGCCGCGCGACAATAACACCTAAGCAATAAAGGTGGGGAGATCACTATGTTTACCATTGAAGGGGTATGCGATTGGTGTAAAAAACCAAGTATGCTAACCAAACATGACTACGTCGATGGCATGAGCCACCACTCGTGTAAAGAGTGTAACGACCTGGCGACACTGGATGTACGCCAATTTAACATTGCTGAGTTGCAGCACAGAGAGCGCCAAGTAAGCTCACTGCGTTAACTCGCTCTGTTCGAGCAATAAAAATGAAAAAAGCCACCAAATAGGTGGCTTTTTACATATCAGTGGCTAGTGCTCTGTATCAGGCTGGCTATCTGGCGATGCTACCTGAAAAGCGTCCAGTCGATTGAGCGACGCTGTCACTTTTTCAATAATCGGATAACGCGACATATCAAGATTAAAACGCCGTGCGTTGTACACCTGCGGGACCAAACACACATCGGCTAAGGTCACGTGGTCGCCCACACAATACTGGCCATGTGTTTGGCTTAAACGCTGTTCTAAAGCCTCGAATCCACACTCTACCCAATGCAAGTACCAGCGCGTTTTTTCCGAGTCTTCGACCTTCAGTTGATTTGAGAGATACTGCAATACCCTTAGGTTATTGAGAGGATGGATATCGATTGCAATATCTTGCGCCAGCGCTTTAACCAGATAACGCTGCTCTTTATCTGATGGGGTAAGCAGTACTTCAGGGTACGTCTCATCAAGATAATCAATGATCGTCAGCGACTGGTTCAGCGTCACCTCGTCGTCAACGAATACTGGCACCAACTGGTTCGGGTTCAGTTGGCGAAAAGCGCTCGAGTGCTGTTCCCCGCCGGCCTTGACTAGGTGAACACTGCGCTGCTGGTATTCCAATCCTTTGAGATTGAGCGCAATGCGGACTCGATAAGCCGCAGACGAGCGCCAATAACCGTAAAGTACGCGATTAGGCATACTTCACCACTTGCTGATCAATCGCTCCGAAAATAGAGTGCCCATCCGCATCTTTCATTTCGATACGAATACGATCGCCAAATTTCATAAAGCTGGTTGAAGGTTTGCCATCACGAATCGTTTCAATCATACGCACTTCAGCGATGCAGGAGTAGCCGACTCCCCCTTCTGAAATCGCGGTACCGTAATCAGTCCCTTGTTTGTTTGATACCGTACCTGAGCCAATGATAGCACCAGCCGATAGCGGTCTAGTTTTGGCAGCATGGGCGACCAATTGTGGAAACTCAAACGTCATATCAACACCGGCATTGGGGCAACCGAATGGCTTACCGTTGTATTGACTTAGCAAAGGCAAATTCAGTTTGCCGCCATCCCAATCATCACCCAGCTCATCAGGCGTGACCGCGACCGGAGAGAATACCGATGAAGGCTTAGATTGGAAGAAACCAAACCCTTTTGCAAGCTCATTAGGAATTAAGCCGCGCAGTGATACGTCATTAACTAACATCACCAAGCGAATCGCTTTTGCCGCGTCAGTTTCAGATGCGCCCATAGGCACATCGCCAGTGACCACGGCTACCTCACCTTCAAAGTCAATTCCCCACTCTTCACTAAAGACAGGGATGTCGTCACAAGGACCAATAAATGCGTCAGAACCGCCTTGGTACATCAAAGGATCTGTCCAAAAGCTCGGTGGCATTTCAGCACCGCGCGCTTTACGCACTAGTTCAACGTGATTGACGTAGGCCGACCCATCCGCCCATTGGTAGGCGCGCGGCAGGGGCGATTCACAGCTTTGAGCATTAAACGCCATTTCGTTGGTCAGTTCACCACTGTTGAGCGCCACTGAGATTTCATGCAGTTGTGGCTCGACATCAGACCAATTGTCGAGTGCGTGCTGCATGGTTTGTGCGATTTCGGGCACCGCCACACATTTGCTTAGATCTTTGCTAACGACGACCAGCAGGCCATCGCGACTGTTGTTTTTTAGGGTAGCTAACTTCATATAAGATCCCTTGTTATTTTTGTTGCCAACTGTAAACGTACTGAGGATTTTCGACCTGCTGTGCGTGCTCGCTGAACTGCAGTGCGTGACGAGTATCAATCATCACCGCCACTTCATCGGTGAACTTCTTCTTGTACTCTTGCCCTGCCTTAAACGCTTTCGGGTGCGGGCCATGAGTAAAGCCTGCAGGGTGGAAAGTCACCATACCCGCTTCAATGTTGTCACGACTGAAAAAGTCGCCAGCGTGGTAAAACAGCACCTCATCGTAATCGTCGTTGTTGTGATAAAACGGCACTTTCAATGCGCCAGGATCGCTCTCAATCGGGCGAGGTACAAAGGTACAGACCACAAACCCCTGACCAACAAACGTGGTGTGCGCTGAAGGAGGAAGGTGATAGCGATGTGACATCAAAGGCCTGATATCACGCCAATTGACCCGTACTACCGACAAATCACCATGCCATCCAATCGCATCGAGTGGATTGAATGGGTATGTGACCACACTTACCTGTTCATGACGCTTAATGTGAACTTGGGTTACCTGCTCGCTGTACTGTTCTTTAAACGCTTGATCAATACTAGGCACATCCAAAACAGCTGGATCAAAGACGGCGTGATTGCCGACCATGCCTTTCTCGGGCAAGGTGTACGCTGCGTCTGTGTTTTCTATCATCAACACAAACATGGGCTCGGCAGGCTCTAAACGCCAATTGGTCGAGCGCGGGATCATCACATAATCCCCTTCGACCACTTCTAGGTGCCCATAATCGCAGTAGAGATCGGCTTTACCCTGGTGAATAAATAGCAGTTCATCGCCATCGGCGTTACGTACTAAGTGCTCCATTGCGCTGTCCAGTTTCCACACCCGAACTTTACAGTTGGCGTTATGCAGCAAATGCGGTACCAACCAAGGTGAGGTCTGCGCGGCTTGCTCAACGAGATTGAAGTTAAAGGCGCGCGGTTTGAGCTCGCCTTGCCACTCACTCCAGCCTGTCGGAGCATGTTGATGATGAAAGTGAGACGCCGGACCAAAAAAGCCGCTGCGTCCCGCTTCACGCTCATAAATTGCCTCTTCGGGAAAGTCGGCGTGCGCCTGCTTGGAGCACACTCCCTCCCGGTGAGGGAATGTAATCCACTTATGCATTGTCGAGTACTCCGCGACGAATTTGGTCTTCTTCTATCGATTCGAACAGCGCTTTGAAGTTACCCTCACCAAACCCTTCGTTGCCTTTGCGCTGAATGATTTCAAAGAACACAGGGCCGATCACCGTTTGAGTAAAGATTTGCAGTAGGATGCCGTCTTTCATTGGCGCGCCGTCGATCAGTATTTGCAGGTCACGCAACTTATCGACATCTTCGCTATGCCCTTCTACTCGACTATCGACCTTCTCGTAATAGGTATCCGGGGTTGGCATAAAGTCCATGCCGCGGTCGCGAAGGGTTTGAACAGTGGTGTAAATATCGTCAGTGGTTAACGCGATATGCTGGATGCCCTCACCGTTGTACTCACGAATAAACTCTTCAATCTGTGACTTATCGTCTGACGACTCATTGATTGGAATGCGGATTTTGCCACACGGTGCCGTCATCGCTCGGCTAACAAGCCCGGTTAGCTTACCTTCGATGTCAAAATAACGAATCTCTTTGAAGTTACCAATACGCTCATAAAAACCCGACCAAACGTCCATATTGCCTTGGCGTACGTTGTGAGTGAGATGGTCAATTTCATACAAGCCGACATCCATCTTTTCTAGTCGCTCTTTGGCATCGGGATAAAAACGAAAATCAACTTCATAGATGCTACCGTCTTGATAGCGGTCGACGAAATACAACAAGCTTTCGCCAATCCCATAGATGGCGGGGATACTCAGCTCCATTGGGCCAATTTGCGTCACATACTGTTCACCACCATGCGCGATCGCGTGCTCCATTGCTTTGGCAGAGTCCGCAACGCGAAAAGCCATACCACACACCGAAGGGCCATGAATCTTCGCAAATTCATGCGCTTGGCTATGTGGCTGCGCGTTAACAATAAAGTTGACGTCACCCTGACGGTATAGCCACGCCTCTTTTGAACGATGTTTGGCGACTTCAGCAAACCCAAGAGAGCTAAATAGCTGTTTAAGATCTTGAATGCCCTTCTCATCGGCTGCCGTGTATTCGACAAACTCAAAGCCATCCGTACCAAGTGGGTTGTACACTTCGTTCATTTTTGTTCCCTCATTATTGATATCACTGCCGTGTTACTCTCAATAACTTGGCTTAAGTGAGAATAAAAATGAACCTCGCCCGTTTAATTTATCGTTAACACAATGTAATCAAAAAGTGTAAACCAGCCATGCCGAAAATAAATTAATCGAATAATATCAAAATCTTAAAATCACAGCTGAAAGTAACATAAACTTTACATTTCATCTCATTTAGCTACATGACACGTTTGGATATGACTTCTTTTTACTCCGCCGATGGCATTCTGCCCACAGGGGCAACAAATCTGACGCCAAAGGCGAGATAGATTGATTTAGCTCAGACCGAGATGGAACACAGAGCGCTAAGGTAAGGCCCTCTGTTCCTAAATGAGGTAGAACAATGACAACCATCAACCGTGATCGTCTCGTCAACCACTTTTGCGATTTAGTCAAAATTGACAGTGAATCGTGTAATGAAAAGCAAATCGGCGAGCTGCTGGCAGAGCAACTTGGCGAGCTGGGCTTTTGTGTTCATAAACTGCCCGTACCTGACCATGTCTCAAATGGTTTCAACTTATACGCCAAACTCGAAGGACAGTTACCTGATAGCGTGGTGCTTAGCTGCCACATGGATACGGTGACGCCTGGCATCGGTATTGAACCTATCATCGAGGATGGCATCATTCGTTCAAAAGGGGCAACAATCTTAGGCGGTGATGATAAATCTGGCATTGCCGCTATCTTTGAAGCCATACGCTCGATTCAAGAGCAACAAATGGCGCACAAAACTATCGAAATCGCCTTCACGGTCCATGAAGAAGGTGGCCTGTTTGGTTCACAACATTTCGACATGAACTACATTCAATCTGATAAAGCCATTGTGCTTGATACTGGCGGCCCGATTGGCACTATCGTTAACGCCGCGCCAGGTCAGCAGAAGATCATTGCCAATTACATCGGTCGACCCGCCCATGCAGGCCTTGCGCCTGAAGAAGGGATTAGTGCGATTCAAGTCGCGGCAGACGCGATTAGCCAGATGAAACTTCTACGTATTGATTCAGAGACCACGGCCAACATCGGCATTATTCAAGGCGGCAATGCCACCAATATTGTGATGCCGACTCTCAAAGTAGTCGCAGAGGCGCGTTCGTTGGATGATGATAAGCTGACTCGACAAGTGGATCATATGATCAACACGTTCCAAGCGGCAGCGGACAAACATGGCGCATCCGTCGAAATTGAATCCACCCGAGCGTACAACGCGTTTGTTATCGCGGACGAACACCCGCACATTGAGCAAATCAAACACTCCTTTAAAGCGATTGGCGCCGAGCCCTACACCAAAGGGACCGGAGGAGGAAGTGATGCCAATAACTTTAACGCAAAAGGGCTGACGACCGTGAATGTTTCTACAGGCATGGCAAAAGTTCACACGACCGAAGAGCACATTGCTATTGAGGACATGGTGGATATCACTCGCTTTGTTGAGCACTACTTAACCCATTAAAAGTCTCGCATCCACTAAAAATGAGAGTCGCGAGTAAGTGGCGGCTCTTTACTCTTTCACTAGCTTAACTCGTTTCTCTTCTCGTCGCTCTTCTCGCATCATGGAAGCAAACTCATCGTGGGTCAGCGGGTGAGAAAACAGATAGCCTTGGTACTGATCACATTGCTCTTCGCGAAGCACGTCTAGTTGTGTTTGATGCTCAACCCCTTCAGCCACCAGTTTGATACCTAAACTGTGCCCCATCTGAATAATGGTACGAAGTAACACACGATCGGAGTGATTGGTCGCGCAACCATCGATAAAACACTTATCAATCTTGATGATATCAACTGGCAACTGTTTGAGGTATTTCAAACTCGAATACTCAACCCCAAAGTCATCAATTGCAATCGACACCCCGATGGCTCGCAATTGACGACAGATATCAGTAATGTGTTCGGGGTCACTCATCAACGCCGATTCGGTGATTTCCATTTGTAGCAAATGAGAAGGCAGCTCTGTCTCTTTTAATGCCTTACACACCACTTCAAACAAGTCACAATGGGCGAACTGCACCGTCGAAACATTCACCGCGACGCATATCGCCATTCCCTGATCGCTATATTGCTTAGCTTGGCGGCACGCTTCAAAGATAATCCAATGCCCTACAGGCACAATCTGAGTGGTTTTTTCGGCAATGGGGATAAACTCTGCGGGAGAGATCGGGCCTAAGTAGGGGTGATTCCAGCGCAGCAACGCTTCTGCGCCAACGACACTCGCACTATCAATCGAAACTTTGGGTTGAAACAGCAACACGAACTGCTTACTCAGCAGCGCAGACTTAATCTCGGTTTCAATTTGATGTTGACGAATCGTTTCACTCAGTAGCTCGTCATCAAACCAACAGACCGACCCTGCTCCCTCTGAGCGCGCTTTAAACAGCGCAAAATCCGCATTTTTCGCCCACACATCATGATTGCCTTGCGCATCCTTGGCTAACGCGACACCCACACAATAGGAAAGACGGTGCGAAGTGTTATCCACCTTAAACATCACTCTTTTGAACTGGGTAAGCTCGTCCACCACTTGATTAAGCTTTCTAGCCAGTTCCTTATGTTCAATTAACGCGACAAACTCATCGCCGCCAAAGCGATACACTTTGCCATTTTGTGCGACGATATCTTTCACGTATTTTGAAAACTCAATGAGTAGATCATCACCATAGCGATAGCCCAATCGGTCATTAACACTCTTAAAGCCCTCAAGACCGATATAGATCAGCGCAAAACCGCTGGCGTTGTTTTGATTGACTCGTTCTACATCTTCCATAAAAGCATTGATGTTGGGCAGTTTGGTCAGAAAGTCCGTTTGGCTCTCGGTTTTGAACATCTCGGCCTGTTGACGAGTTTTGACATAAAAATAGGTCATTAGGGTCGAGAAAACGGTCAACGCCGTCACTTCAATTGAGGTAGAAACAAACAGCTTGAAATCGGTAACGGGTAGCTGGTATAGCAGAACATTAATCAGCGCGGCGCACACCGCGATGGGCCATAGGGAGCCGGGGAACAATACGATATAGCACAAAGGTAGCAGAAATAGACACACTCTCACCGCGTCGAGTTGAAACGGCTGAATTAATCCACCGAGCATAAAAAGCGACAGCGCGGCGAAAGCAAACACATGCTTGAGCGAGCGGTTCGTTAAGTAGAGGGCAAGCAGCAACAGGAGAGGAAAGAAGTAGTAACTCAGCTGCCATGGGTGCGTCTGTTCCACCAAAGCATAAGTCATCACCCCCACCGCCAATAGGTAGGCAATATAGGCAATCACTTGCATTCCTTGCGATACTTTAAACAGTTGCATGGCCAACCTTGCTTCCCCGTTTATTACTATAAACAGTAGCGCAAAATTTCGCTTTGTCCTGTTTCTGTACCGTTTTGCCCGCTCTATACCGACAAAAAAAACGCCTCACAGGTGAGGCGTTTTACCATCGTAGAGCTAAAACTCAAAGCCCTAGTTCTTGAGATAGCGCATCAATCTGTTTTAAATCAAGCTGATGTACGCGAATCATCTGTTCAACTTGGCTTAAACGCGACGAAGCCTCATCTTGCTTGTCACAAGAGTCTGATTTCGCCTCCCAAGAGGTCCCTTCTAAGTAGAGATCACACTCTTTTTTCAACTTGGCAATTTTAGGCCCGAGTTCTTCTCGCTCTTGCTCCAATGCTTCAAGCTGTTGTTTCACTTTAAGCTCTTGCTGAAATAACTCTCGAGATCGCTCGAACATTGTCGCCTGCATGTCCGCTTGGCGATTTAAACGGTTATTTTGTGAGTTGACCGATTCAAGTTGCTGCTTCTGCTCATCAAGCTGTTGTTCAAGCGACAAATTGAGTTTTTCTAGCTCTTGCAACTGTTGCTGTAGGCCTTGCACTTCACTGTTATGTTGCGCCTGTTGGTCGACAATCGCTTGTTGCAGTTTTTGCTCGACTTGATTGTCAACTTCCGCCACCTTCTGTTCAACCTTGACCACCAATTGCTCTTTATCTTTCGCTAGGGACTGATACTGCTGCTCAAGGTTCAAATAGGTCGATTGCCATTGTTTCGCGGTTAACGTCGAGCCTAACAAGCCACCCAGTGCCACCCCAAGCACTGCGGCGATGACAATATAGAGTAGCGTTTTATTATCTCGCTCCTCAATCACCACAACATCTTCGTCGTCTTGATTGTTTGTCTGTTGGTTCACTTAAACACTCCTGAAGTTAACGCATCAACTCGGTAATCATTAATGTTGCGGTATAAATTAAGAAGCCAGAGATGAGCGTGATGACAACATATTTTTGCAGTTTTTCACTCGTGCGATAACGGATCAAGACAAATGCAATAGCCGCTAAAAACACAATGGCGAGCAACCTAGTCATAAACTCTCCTTAGCTGGTAATACTTAACTACTTTATACCATTTTACGCACGAATAGTCAGAGGCGCGTAGTTTTACTATCGACGATTATTAAATTAATTGGATCAAAAGGTTACTTGTTGCCCGGTCATTGGCTTCCGCGAACAAAAAGCCATCATTATCTGAGCTAACTGGCGCGTTTTGTTTGGCGCATAGAGGCACATCATGGTTAAATAACGGCGAAACAACAGAGAGAAAACGAAATGAAACCATTTAAAGTAGACAATAAAAAACGTCGTATTCAGAAAAAACTCTTTTTAGGAGAGTTCGCCATGTTGGGTTTCGAACTGAGTTGCGAAACAAACATCGACGACTTTGACCGCTACGATACCTTTGTCGATGATTTCATTGATTACATCGACACATTGGGCCTTTGCTTTGGCGGCGGCGGCCTTGAGTTATTTGAAGGCTTCTTGTGTGCTAGCGAACGCTATGTCGATGTTACCGAGGAACAGAAAGCGCAGGTTACCGCTTGGCTTGAAGCTCGAGAAGAAGTGAAGTCTGTACAAACCAGTGAACTGGTTGACGCTAACTACTTCTAATCAGCTATCACCTAAGAAATAGCGCCGAAACGGCGCTATTTTTTTGCGCTAACAGGCAAATTTTCTATTGAATTAGCCCCATATAATGATAGAGTTCACACATTAATAGCCACCAGGGCTATTAACTAACTTTTGCTCTAATTTTGAGCAATTGTTCCGATGAAGACTGCAGGAGAGTGGTTATTAACCAAATTTTAACATTTGGGCCAGATAACCTACCGAAGAAGTAAATCTTTCAGGTGCTACCTAGGTAGCGGGGACTGTTGTTGGAGGAACCTCTGGAGAGAACCGTTTGATCGGTCGCCGAAGGAGCAAGCTTTACCAATGTAAAGTGAAACTCTCAGGCAAAAGGACAGAGGAGTGGAAAGACTTAATCAGCTGTATTGCTTTTCTGCCTATAGCCATCGGAGATCCCTGATCTCTGCCCTTTCCCTCTTCTCCTTATTTTAGTTTTATCAATTAAGGGGAATTCATGGATAACCTACACGCTCTACTCGTCACTATCGACAATTTTGTCTGGGGACCACCACTGTTAATACTGTTGGTCGGGACCGGTGTCTACTTCACTTTTCGCTTAGGCTTACTTCAGTTTAGACATCTCCCTACCGCGCTCAAAATGGTGTT
This sequence comes from Vibrio sp. JPW-9-11-11, assembly GCF_013369335.1. Taxonomy (GTDB): domain Bacteria; phylum Pseudomonadota; class Gammaproteobacteria; order Enterobacterales; family Vibrionaceae; genus Vibrio. The sequence goes on along the minus strand of NZ_SZQJ01000005.1, from coordinate 99,239 downwards.
CAGTAAGAGCGATTCAAATAAACAAGGCGATGTATCGAGCTTTGCCGCGTTATGTACTGCCCTCTCAGCAACGATAGGTACAGGTAATATTGTTGGGGTGGCCACTGCTATCAAATTAGGCGGTCCAGGTGCTCTATTCTGGATGTGGCTAGCCGCACTTTTCGGTATGGCAACCAAATACGCCGAGTGCTTACTGGCCGTCAAATACCGCCAAGTTGACGCCAAAGGCCAAATGATCGGTGGTCCAATGTACTACCTACAATATGGCGTGGGTTCAAAAGCATTGGCAGTGATGTTCGCTATTTTCGCGCTCGGTGTGGCTTGCTTTGGTATTGGTACCTTCCCGCAAGTGAATGCGATTCTCGATGCTAGCGAGATTTCATTTGGTCTATCGCGTGAAATTTCGGCCACTGTGCTTACCCTCTTGGTTGCGTTTGTTACCTTGGGCGGTATCAAGTCAATCGCGAAAGTGGCCGGTAAGGTCGTACCGACCATGGCACTATTCTATGTACTCGCTTGCCTAAGCGTGATCATCATGAATGTCGATCAACTGTATGCTGCTGTCGAACTGGTACTGGTTTCTGCCTTTACGTCAACCGCAGCAACCGGCGGTTTCTTGGGCGCAAGCATCATGTTAGCGATTCAATCAGGCATCGCGCGTGGCGTGTTCTCAAACGAATCAGGTCTTGGCAGTGCGCCGATGGCCGCCGCGGCAGCGAAAACCGACTCGTGTGTCAAACAAGGCCTTATCTCAATGACCGGAACCTTCTTTGACACCATCATCATCTGTACCATGACGGGTTTGGCGCTCATCCTAACCGGAGCGTGGCAAAGTGACTTTGCAGGCGCAGCGATGACCACTCATGCGTTCGCTGTGGGTTTGAGCTCAGACACCTTAGGACCAATGATGGTATCGATTGGTCTGATGTTCTTCGCCTTTACCACGATTCTTGGTTGGAACTATTACGGTGAACGCTGCGTGGTTTATCTCATGGGTACCAAAGCAGTTCTGCCATACAAACTGATTTTTGTTGGTCTAGTGGCATCGGGCGCTTTCCTACACTTAGACATGATTTGGGTAATTGCAGATATCGTTAACGGCTTGATGGCCATTCCAAACCTTATCGGTTTGATTGCGCTAAGAAGTGTGGTGATTGAAGAAACCAAACAGTATTTCGCCGCGTCAGCCCATGGCTTCAAGCAGCCACAGTGGCAAAACTAAGAATAAAAAAAACAGCGACTTAATTAAGTCGCTGTTTTTTATTCAATGATTAATTTAACGCCTAGGCCAACCAAAACGGCTCCGGTGGTGGCTTCCATCCTAGACATAAACTTTGCACTTTTCAGCAAGCTTTTCGCAGAGTTTAGCACCGCTGCTAAGCCACACTGCCAAACCATCGCGATGACGAAATGAATCGCAGCCATTAAGAAAGATTGCCATAACGCAGAACCTTCTGGATTGATAAACTGAGGTAGAAACGCCAAATAGAACACCGCGGTCTTGGGGTTAAGCACATTAGAAAGAAACCCTTCGCGCAATGATCGTGTGAGTTTCAGTTGTCGATGCTGCGCTTCAACATTCACGCTGCCTAAACGGCCTTGCCACACACTGCGCAGCGTGGTGATTCCGAGCCAAATCAAATACGCCGCCCCGATCATTTTCACCGCGTTAAACAGCTCCGCCGATTGCGCTAAGATGGCTGAAATGCCGATGGCCGAAAACGTTGCATGTACGAATAAGCCCAAACATATTCCTAAACTGGTGGTGGCACCATCACTGAACCCACCTCGAGATGAGTTGCGCAGCACCAGTGCGGTATCGAGCCCCGGCGTTAACGTTAAAATCGTAATCGCAATCAAAAATGCTTCAAAATTCTCTATCACTACGGTTTTCTGCCTTTGATATATTGTCTCTCTTTATTGTCATACTTCTTTCGCAGCGTCAATCCTTAGCAGTGCTCCTCTAGCGCGAAAGCCATCAATAACTCAATCCAATAACGCGAACTGACCACTTGGTCTTACCTGTTTAGGTTGGTAGACTCGGCGTTTTATACAGTCACGGAAGGCGGCTTATGAGCGCATTCAACAAACTAAAAGCACACGCACAAAAAATCTCTCATTTTCATCACTTAGCGGCCATTTGCGGCTGGGACCAAGCGGCAGTCATGCCAGCAGGCGGCAATCAAGCACGCAGCGAAGCAATGGCAGAACTATCGGTCCATATTCATTCTCTGCAAACCCAACCACAGCTCGAACAGTGGTTTGCTGAAGCAGATAACGAATCACTTGACGCCACCGAACGCGCTACCCTGCGCGAACTAAAACGTCAGTGGCAACAAGCCAATGTGCTTCCTGAATCTCTGGTACAAGCAAAGTCTCTTGCCGGCTCGAAATGTGAACACGCTTGGCGTACTCAACGAGGCAACAACGATTGGCAAGGTTTCGAGAAAAACTGGGCCGAAGTCGTTAAGCTCTCTCAGGAAGAAGCGCAAATCCGTGCAGAGGTGAATGGCTCAACCCCTTACGACGCGATGCTCGACTTATATGAACCGGGCACCAGCTCGGCCTCTCTTGATAACACATTTGGCGATGTAAAAACTTGGTTGCCGGATCTCATCGATCAAGTGATTGAGAAACAAGCCTCTGAGCACTACCTTGAACCCAAAGGCCACTTTGATACCGGTAGACAAAAAGCGCTTGGCCTTGAAGTGATGAAGCTCCTTCAGTTTGATTTTGAACACGGACGCTTAGACGAGAGCGTACACCCATTTTGTGGGGGGGTACCAAGTGATGTGCGTATCACTACCCGCTATGATGAAAACGAATTCGTCCAGTCACTAATGGGCATCGTGCACGAAACGGGGCACGCGCGTTATGAGCAAGGTTTACCAAAGAGTCTCGCGGGCTTGCCTTCAGGAGAGGCGCGTTCGATGGGTATTCACGAATCACAATCGCTGTTTTTCGAGATGCAAGTCGGCCGAAGTGAGCCCTTTATTGCCCATCTTTCTCGTTTAGCGAGCAAACATTTTAATGACCACAGCGCTGAACTGTTGTCACAACACAACTTCCAAAAACTCTACACGCGAGTAAAGAAAGACTTTATTCGCGTTGATGCCGACGAACTGACTTACCCAGCCCACGTCATTTTGCGTTATGAAATCGAACGCGACCTCATCAACGGCGATATCAAACACACAGATGTGCCGGAGCTGTGGGATCAAAAAATGCAGCAATACCTGGGGCTATCGACTCAAGGCAATTTCAAAAACGGCTGTATGCAAGATATTCACTGGACTGACGGCGCCTTTGGCTACTTCCCGAGCTACACACTTGGCGCCATGTACGCGGCACAGTTTATGGCGTCGATGAAACAGACCGTCGACGTCGAAGGTGCGATTCAAAAAGGCGACTTAACCCCTATCTTTGACTGGTTATCGAACAATATCTGGAGCAAAGGCAGTCTATTGACCACCGATGAATTAGTGAAGTCAGCGACGGGAGACGTATTAAATCCAGAGCACTTTAAACGTCACCTTATTGAGCGATATATAAAATAGTCATAGCATCGCCAGTGCCAGTAACTTAAGCACTGGCGATGTCATTCAGACTGCTATTAAAAATAACCATACACTCCGTCCTTATGCCGATTTATTGATTGGCCCACATCTTTCACTACCCAATCCCTTCGATTTATTAAAATCCACATTCTAAATATTGTTACCATTACCTCCTCTCGTACATTAATTTGTGACCAAATACTCATACTAGGAAAATATAAAAATATTTCTCGTTCGTTCGTAAATATAACCGCAAAAAACATAAATACAGCCAATTCATAGCATCCTTGCCACGAATAGCATAAACATGCCTCGCTATTAACAGCATTAATAAGGATAATTCTATGAACGGCAAAATAGCTTTAACTGACAACGTCAACAGTTCTATCAATAATAAGGAAGTTCAACCATCATGCATAGATAAGGTTCCACTAGGAAACAGCCCTCTTCTACAAATAGCCAAGAATCAAGCCATTTACGCCTCACGTATAAAAATACCCATACTTATTACAGGAGAACAAGGAACAGAAATACGATCTATCGCTGACTTTATTCACGATAATAAACCAACCACTTGCGGGAATATTATCTTTCTGCCATCGCGAGCGAAAACGATCGAAGGTTTTAAGTTAGCACTTGAACAAGCAATCGAAATGGCTAGAAATGGCACGCTGGTTCTGTCTGACGTCGACGCACTCACTGATCAATGTAAAGACTTTTTAATCTACCTGCTCGCAAACAATGATCTTTATCGACGGTTAGAACTCAATGGCATACAGCTTATCATTACTTGCACCGACACCCCTCAGAGGCAGCCAGACAGCGTTCAAGAGACTTTCATCGGATGCACTGCACATTTAGAGCTCCATCTCCCTCCTCTTAGTCAAAGACCCGAAGATATCTCATTTTATATTGAACACTTCGCCAGACTATATCGTGGCGATAACGCATTTATCCTTAGTGAAGACGCGAAAGCTAAGCTGTTAAAATACTCTTGGCCGGGCAACGTCGATCAACTCAGAAAAATCATTCTTCAATTAACCTCATTACAAAAGCCTTATATCAGCTCAGGTGATATAAAAGGCTTACAATTACAAGAGTTAAACAAATCTAGCTTAATTGAGTGTCTATACAATAAAGACACTGATAACTTTCAGAAGATTCACCCTGCCCTATATAAGTCACTCACCTTTATCAGTCACAACTTTCTTGAAGAGCTGTCGTTAGAAAAAGTGGCCAATCATGCGTTTTCTAGTCCATCTCATCTTTCATTTTTATTTAGAAGAGAATTGGGTACTTCGTTTAAATCCATTTTAGTTGAACTGAGGATATTTCACGCGAAAAAATTGATTGAGAATAGGCCAGCATTGAAAATTACTGATGTCTGTTTGCAATCAGGTTTTGGCGACTTAAGCCATTTTGAAAAAATGTTTAAACGCTATTCTGGTAATACGCCAAGGGCATATAGAAACATTCATAGAGACAAAGTGTCACTATGCTAATTATCTAAATTTAATGGGCCAGAAAGTTAATGGAATAGCCCGAGTTAATTCTTTTGTGACTGCATAGAATTATCCCATCAACGCAGAAAAGAGTCTTATTAATGAGTTTGGATGTTGAAAAGATCATGAATCAATTTTGTCCCACTGCTTCAAGAAACATGGTGATGAACATGGTCGCTGATTCGCTGGGCAAATCGGCTCAAAACGCGACGCAAGTTCAGCAACAAATTCAGACCATTATGGTGACAAACACTGCCTTGGGCTCTGGGCTAATCTACGCCATCGCCACTAAAGGCAAATAACCGGTATCTGAGGTGTCATTGTGAAACCTCGTAACCATGAAGGAGCATGCAAATGCCAGTAAACGATGCGGTTACTGACTCAGTAACGCAAGTCAACACGAGTGTTGTCGGCGAGACCCCAGCCCTGGCGGAAGGAAATTTAATGATTTCCACCAGCCAAGCGATGGGAACCTCCGCCTTAAACAGCACAGGTGCCAATCAACAAGCAACCATTGTTCATCAGTCCTCTACGGTGCAAGGCATTAATAGCCTATTCGCCACGGGCGCTGCGGTCCTTGGTCGTAGTATCGAACTTATTTTAGAAAAAAGCGCAAGCTAACTAACCCTCAATAGGAGCAAATCATGGCAACTGTAAATGAACAAATCACAGATTCTGTCACGCAGGTCAACACCAAAGTAGTAGGTGAAACCCCAGCAATGGCAATGGGTAACCTGCTTATGTCTACCAGCCACGCATTGAGCAATGCCGCTCACAATGCAACCGCTGCGCAGCAACAGGCACAAATCACCATGCAAGCAGCAACTGTGCAAGGTGTTAACTCACTGATGGCTATCGGCTCGTCCGTTATCGGACGCGGTGCGGAAGCCATCATCGAAAAAGGCTAATAACAGCCAACTCAATCTGAAACTCAATCAATAAAAGGAAACTAACATGCCAGTAAATGAACAAGTCACTGATTCAGTAACACAGGTAAACACGAAAGTCGTTGGCGAAACTCCTGCTATGGCAATGGGCAACCTGCTCATGTCTACCGGTCAAGCATTGGGCACTGCAGCACACAATGCAACCAGTGCACAGCAGCAAGCTCAGATCACCATGCAGGCGGCTACGGTTCAAGGTGTTAACGCCCTCATGTCGATCGGCGCGTCTGTGGTTGGCCGCAGCGCTGAAGGCATTATTGAAAAAGACGCTTAACGCCGCACCTCCTTTGCTAGGTGACTGGCAAAGGAGGTTTCTGCTTTAGGAGATACTCAATGAAAACTGTTAACCAACCACCGAGTGCAACCGAGTCGGCTTACCAAGCGGCCAATCAATCTGTCGCACAATCCACGGCGATGGCCCTTGCAGACGCAACGGATAACCTTAGAAACCTCAATACCTTAAGTACCACAGCCATAGGCACTGCACTGAGTCAGTTGCTCGAAACCGGTGATCCTAAATACCTCACCATCATCGACCAGGCACAGAAAGTTGTCACACAAGGCGCTGATAACTTCGGGGTTGTGGGTGAGAAAGTCGCCTCTGTACTAAGTGAAACCAGCTAACTGTTATCGCTTTCAGACATCACGTTAATCACACTGTCCCATCAATTCGCTTGCTACCAGATGGGCACTACCGTCACCAAAGGAGCTAGCATGAACGACAAAGACATCCAGTTCAAAAATGAGTTTGAACACCCCGTTTCTAGCAACGCTATTGACCACTTTAATACGCTGCAAGCCTTCTCCAACCAGTCGACTGGGCTATTGGAGACCACGCTTGCCGATACGCTTGGCTTGTCCATGCACAATGCAGTCAGCAGCCAGCAGCAGTCACAGATGACCACCGCCGCTTCCGTGACCAACGCCTGTGCACGTTTGCTTCAAACCCAAGCTAAACCATCGAACTTTGGGCCAGTTGAAGACGCCGAGCCCGCCATTGTAGTGACAGCCGAAGACCGACTAGGGCGCAGTATGGCCAATGATCCCTCCATCGAAGAAGAGCCGGAAACGAAGAAAAAATTCAGTCTCATGGGCTTTTTGAAAAGAGACAAAGGGGAAAGCAATGAATGATGACACGTACGTGAAGTTTAACGTTGATGAACAACTGAAACAGATAGAAGCTTTTACGGAAAAGCAGCAACAAGACGTTGCAAAGCTGATTGACGACAGCCACTCGCTCTACTCTGAAGAAGTCGAGTCCTCGACGGATGAGATCCAGGCACAAGTCTCAGGAATGATGAGTGATATCGAAATTCAACTTGAGCAAGAGATCGGAAAAATCAACGAGCAGTTACAGAACCTGCTCCCTACTCAAACGCAATAATACGAGGCAAGCATGGCTAAAAAAGTTAACGAACAAATCACGGATTCTATCACCCAAACCAACACTCAAGTGATTGGTAGCGCGCCAGCAAACGCGATGGGCAATTTATTTACCGCGATGGGGTTGGCGATGTCCAACATGAACAATAACGCGACTAACTCGCAGCAACAGGCTCAAATTGGAATGCAAGCGGCGACCGTTCAGGGTGTCAACTCTCTAACCGCAATGGGGACTGCAGTGCTAGGTCGCGCCACAGAAGAAGTGGTCGAAAAAGATTAAGGCTTGTGAATCATTGGGCCAAGGCGTTCCCTGGCCCACTTGAGGAGAAACGATGAGCGACAAGATCACCGCCGAAGACCTAACGCCCGTGACCGATATGATCACGCAACTGACCGAAGCTTCTATGTCAGACAGTATGGGGCTTCACATGCAAAATGCCGTGACCAATCAGCAGGGTATGCAAACCATCAGTAACGCTGCAACCTCAACGGCTTGTGCGTTAATTTTGAATAAAGGCGGCTGATTAGCCTTCAGTTATGGCCAGCGAAAGCACCACCTCAAAAGCGAAGCAGTCCGTCGCTCAATCAACCGCCATTGCGGTTCAGGATGCGGCCGATAACCTACGTAACTTAAACACCATTAGCACTACTGCGATTGGTGTAGCGCTATCAGAGCTGCTCGCCAGCGGCGACCCTAAATATATCCAGGTGATCGAACAGGCGCAGCAAATCATGGAAAAAGGCACCGCCAATTTTGCGGAGTTGGGGAATAAAGCGGCGGAGGTGGCGAAGAGGTTTGAGTGATCATAGGAAAGGCTGCCCGAACATTTCTTGCAATAAAGCCGAATAGTGCCCCGACAAAGCCCTATCCTCTAAATATTCAACAAAAAAACTATTCACCAAAGTAAAAACCAATTTCACCCCAGGAAAAATTAACTATCACAACCATCTTAGCAAATATAACTCGCCATAGAACCACAGTAAAAACCACTAGTTTATTTCGTACTCTCAAACAGTTCATTTACATTAAAAGTAATACAACAACTCTGATATTGCTTGCAGAATAACAAACCAGAACAATATAACAGCCAGTTGTAATAGAACTACAACTGGCATTTTTACCTTAAATATTAATAGCATCAGGAATTACTATTTTCATACATAGATATAAAATCTTGATTTTCATTACATCGCTTTATATTAAGATTAATTGCATCTCTTAAAGTCAAGACTAGAGTGACAAGTTGATCATAATCATGAATTATGTCGTTTACTAGCACAAACTCTCTTTGTCCACATGCAATAAGATCATTGAGTGCATCTTCAAGGACCTGGCTCCTGTTCTCATCTTCCTTGGCAGCTATAACATTAGAGAACACGTTACTGGAAGCTTGATACACTCCCAACTGCTCTACTGTTAAAATATTCATATTGGAGGAGATGTTTTTTACTGTTTCTCGAATTGAATCTGCCGAGTGGCAAGTTACATAAGCAGTTGCCTTAGCTAAGTTTAAAGAGTCAGAGCTATTAGTAGAATTTATAACAAGATGTTTATAATCATCCCACTCCTTCTCATTAAAATGATTTTTTGCCTTACGTTTTAGTAATTCCACCATTTTACTTACAATTGAGTTTATTATCGGGATTTCTTTTGCAAGCTTATCAACTCCTATCAAAGATGCCACTACCACATTCTTTTTTATAGAGTTCCTTACACTAATCGAACCATTATCCACTCTAATAAGGTTTAGTTTCTTCTTTGCCCAGTTTTTTATTTCGGCCTTAGCGGTTAAACTTTGCCTTATCTCATAGTGATCAAGCAAAACACTGTCTATTGGTGCAACAGAGTTTTTTTTAATACTACCAGACTTTAGCTTAGCTAAAGATTTTTTTACTTCATCGCCATTAAATACGACGACATTAAGATCATCAAGACTGTAATTACACATAATAACACTCCAAATTTTTGAACAAAAACATGGCTATCATCAATTATAAAGCCGACTACATTTAGCCATAATAATTATACAAAACTTAATAGTTAGACTATCGGGAGAATTGACAAAAAATACAGCCATTTTCACTCAACTAGAATGATTCACAACACAAAAAATTAGTTATGAGAAACAGCATCATCTTTAGGTTATATCAGGGCAAGCTCATGAGTCGGACTAATGTTAAAACTACAATTTATTAACATCAAGTTAGTTGTTTGAAGGTTGTTTTCTTTTATCTCTGCTTGTCTCTTAAACGCATAAATAAGGACTTAAGCAGATCAATTCTTAACGAGTTAACACAAATACTTGTTTCCGTTTACAAATAATCTACTCATGCGGTTGCCCTGTAGGTTATGTTTAGAAATCTATTGAAAATCATTTACATTTTCTAATGTGTGTGACTGGATATATCGAAATGATATTTAAACATAGGTACCTATATCCAGCCTTTGATTTGCCTTGTATGCCTTCTTTGAAAGCACCTAAATCAACCCAAACACCATCCTTGGTAATTTTGTCTTTTGAACATGCACCAGCCTCGAGACCTGCGAGCTGCCAGTCAAACTGGTGTCCAACGCATAGGCTGCATATGTGTTGTTATCCAGATAGTGAAATAGCTCCGCTTCTTTAGCCGAAAATGTCCCCCAAAGCGCGACAGCCAAATAGACATTCTGCTTAGTTGCTGAGCGCAATGCCCTCACACGGTCGACATCTTGTTTTAGCTTTGACGTCGCTTTTTTATCCGCTAGATGACGTTGGTGCAGGTAGTGGAACTCAAAGTAATCGTTCCCCTGCCCTGCTTTTAACGCTAAGTCAGCTTTGGACGCAAACCGCTTCTCACAGAGCGTTGCTTTGGCTTGTGCCTGGTCGTACTTATAGAACTTATCGTTGGCTGTATAAGGCACAGCGAAGCCTTCGATTTCAGTATTGAGCACTTGTGATAACACGGCCGATAAGTCGATGGCCAGCCAGCTTCTGGCAAATGGGCGGGTATCTGGGTTAGAGAGATGTTGGTTGGCGTGAAGAAAGGGGTAACGGGATGAAAGATCGATCAAAATACGCTGTTGCTGCATGGCATTCTCCTTTAAATAAAAGCCAAGAATGCCTGTAGCGTATCTTACTCCTTAACGGCTATTATTGGGCGAAGCCAGCATAATCACTGACTATCAGGTTATGCGTTCGCAAACCAGTGTTTTGCCTCCTCCATGTCATCCAACCTAACCAGTTGGCGGTGCGGCTCGTGCGCCAAATCATAGTCATCAATCAACTCTGGTCGATAGGCGATACCAAGCGCCATACACTGAGTTTGTTGTGACACCGGCAAGTCATTCATCTGCTGTAATAAGCACTGCCACAATAAGGGCTCAGACTCTTGTTGAGCAATAAGCCGACCAAGTCTGTCGGCCACCGCAAACATCGGTTTGTTCGAGCAATTTAGTGCGGTTAGCGCTTCATCACAACCTTGCCACTTGAAATCCGCTCCCCATAAAAAGCAGTGAACGGCGTGCATCATTAACCAGTAGCCAGTCTCTTTTTCTGTTTCACACCATTGGTGATAAAACGCACTTAAGGCGACACAGAAACGGTTCAGGCTTATTGACTCGCTGCGAATCGCTTTGTTTAGCGTGTCAGCAAGCCGTTCGCATCGGCTAGGCTTTGCACGAACTGTATTAATGGTTTTGCATTGGCGAAGTGATGGCTCGGCTCGCAGAGAAGCTTGAGTACTTAGGCTCAAACCGCGTTGATTGAGTACGCCACCCTTGAGCCAATCGACGTGGCTCAAGGGGTTGATTGGCCTTGGCTTGCTCCGCGTTTCTACCGAATCAATAACTGGTGAATCAAAGTGAAATTCAGGTTGTTTCACTTCCTTAGTACCGCTTTGATTGGTTTCACCAACTTCAGGATAAGGCGCATTGTGCTCTTCCTCACTGGCAAGATAGGCCATTTGATAGCCTACCCTCTGAGCAAAACCAGGCTCTGCGCCCGCCATTAATGCGGCACTAAATGCCGCATAATAGATGTGTTCAGCATTCATAGGCGACTCTCCTGTCAATCGGCAGGCGCCCCTAAGGCTTTAATGCTGCTGTTATATTGCGGCAAGGTTTCCACAAAGCGGTTGATGACTTGTTCGGCAAACGCCTCAGACACATTGGGTTGGTTAATATAGCCATCGACTTCAGTACGAATATGGCCGCCGTTCAATGCATCTCGTTCACGCTGGTTGACGATGGCGCTGATGGCGCGCGCAAAAGCAAAACTGTCTGTCTTACTGTAGATACGGTGCTGACTTCCGATGTTGCCCGTTTCTGGATAGCGCGGAGCCGCGTAGGACACCATGTAGGGCTGTGTATTGGGATCATTACCGATTAGCTCTTCACAAGAAAACAGCACAAAGTCAGTCGAGCGATAAGTATCCATCATGTTCGTGCCAATCGGCAGATCTGCGTGTATAGCCAAGTTATAGTCGCAAAACATCACATCTACGCCAGGCAGCAGATCTTTGACCATGGTATCGAACGCTTTTTGCAGTCCATCAGGCAATTCATCTTGTTCAGGAAGCATCTCGAATTCTTGAGACTTCACTGTATATGAGGAGCGCCAGCGGGCAAGAAGCTCTCTTCCCGTTTCGGTGTCACGATGTTTGTAGGCCACCTTATATCCGCTATCAAAAAAATCTTCGGTATCAGGTTGGTCGGTAAGAAATGCATAAGTGCGACCATCAGAGGCTTCGCACAATCGAAAAAGCAGTTGGTTCATGTTTATCTCCTATTGGGTGATTACCCCGCTAGATTAGGCTGATAAAAACGACAAAACTTGGCGAAATGGTGGTGGCATCAGGGGTTATCAATGCGATTATTTGGCGCGTAGGCAAGTACGAATACCCGTTAGCCAACGCAGATGGGGTTTGGGGTCGTTCTCTAGGGTGTGTTTATCGCTGGTGTGACATGTGTTAAGTGTCTCTGTTTTAAGGTTGGCAGTTACGCACTCACTGGCACTCTTTTGTTCCAACGTATTGATGGTTTGCCGTTCAATATATTGAGCCTCGTTAGCGCTACCTTGCTCCGCGTTCGGGCCATGCGGCGTTGCTTCCATCTCTTCGAGTGTCACATTTTCCCTGCTTGGCAACTTAGAGTAAGTCTCGCTTCCGTCTTTCTCAGCTTGCTTTTCAGCCTCACGCTCCTTCTTTGGTTCGTAAAGGAAAGTTTCGGATGGAATACCCGAAAGGCAATGCATCATGTCGTTGAGATAAGCTCTATAAGGGTTAAACTCTGGAGAAAAACTTGCCACCCGAGAATCACTGTCTTGAGTGGCCGAATCACCGGAGTTAAGGATGCTTAAATCCTTTTCCCCTTTGTTGGGTTTCTCTTTAGCAGACCGTTCATTATGGGAGTGATCTGTACTTGTCTGTAATTCTTGCACCTCTTGGACGTCTTGCCGAGAACGTGCCCTGCGAGCAGTTTGTCGAACAATGGAACGTCTTCGATAACCATAGGGCACCCAAATGACTCGTTTGGTTTTTTTCATGACCGATTCGCTTTGGCTTGGACCGACACAAGGCAAGCTGTGCTTGCCTTCCCTAGCAGTTAGATTGCGACACTCTTGAGCAATACATCAAATGCTTTGTTGATCGCTTTTTGCACTTCTGCTTTAGCCGCAATTTGCAGCGACAAGAGTTCTGCTTCTGCGATAAGCTTTTCTCGTTGCAGTTCTACTTCAAACTCTTCCTGAGTAATAATGCCTTGCTCTTTTGCCTCGAGTAACGCTTCAAGTTCTTCGCGCTGACGGTCTATCTGATTGGTTATCGCATTGGCCAACAAGCTCGCGATTGGTGAATCATCGACTTGCTGCAACACTTGCTGAATTAGGTTTCCTGCTGTTTGGTTCATCACTTTCCCCTAGTCGGTTTTTTTGGCCATCTCACCGTTAATGATTGCGGTAAACATACGTTGATATTGAGAAATTCGCCGTTTAATTGTGAAATCGGATATTGAGTCACTTTGCTGATGAGCGTTTTTATCTTGGCTCCAAAGCGTGGCTAACATCTCCACTTGCTTGATCGTTTCTTGGTTGTTGACGCGCCTTTGTTGTCTGCGCAGTAAGGCACGAATATCGACCTCAATCTCAAGGTAATTTTTTGCATACTCGTTGTACCGCCTTTGGTTAACGGGCTTTAATTGAATCGTTCGGTAGAAGTAGTCCACTTTTTTTTCAATCGCGGTTGCTTGAATCTCTGTTTGCGGATCGTAAGTCGCGACCAACTGCAGCGAGCACCCCGTTAGCAGCACAACATACAACCAGAATAGATATTGGGCCTTGCGCATGTTTTATCGTCCTATGTGATTAATAATACCCCTTAGGTTATCTGTTATTCGCCGTCGGTTCTCAGGGCTATGCACTGAAACTATGGGTTATTTCACCGAGATCATTGAGATTGTGAAATCTACACTGTGATCAAACCTAGAGGGAAGCAATATGGCCGACTTAATAAAAGCACTAAAAATGGTTAAAAACGCGTATAAACCAAAGCCCAACAAGCCCAAACTTACGCCCGAGCAGTTCCAACAAAAAAGTAAGGTGGCGTCGAGTGTCAACAAGGTGTTGAATGGCGTTGAACCCATTGACGGCTTAGCAAAAGAGACCACAAAATTGCTCGCCCAACTAGCGAAAACCTTTGTCCAAGAGGCGGCCGAAAAAGCTAATCAGATGAATGCCGTTTTGCCGTCGAAGCGGGCTGATTTTGACGAATCTGGTCAATCACACGATCGAGAAGAGTAAACAGCACTTCAATGCTATACCCTGCTAAGAATGCCACAGCCATTGGCGAAAGCGCCATCTCCCCCATTTCTGGCTTCATCAACCATCCGGTAATCATTCCTGCCAGACATCCCAAAGTTAACCTAAGCCGATAACCGACTTCTCGACTAGCAGTAAAAGTCAGTGTTCTGACTTGGTTCAACAAGCTTCTCAGAACAAAAATGAATGCACCAAGCAAACCGTAAATAAGCGGTAATATATAGCTTTGCAGCATTTTAAGAACCGACTCGGCCGCGATAAGCTGAGTCGAGAGAGCGACCCCTTCACTATCGGCACGTTCCGGATCTGAACTAAGGCTTGTTCCCAGTAACCAAACGCGATTCCAAGTCGTTAATAGATGGTAGTTAGCCTGAGTTTCTGGCGACCACTCACTGGGGGGAATAGAGGACATTTCGTTTGACTCATACAGGGCTTGCGTCAGAGTATGGCCAAAGAGTGAGTACATCTGCACCATCAACAAAATAAGCAAAGTGACCACGGTATAACGGCGATACCAGTTGATCACTTTTTCCGCACTCGGAGCAGACAGTTTGCCATTTTTTTTGTTTGATTTGACCGCGGTGAGGCTTTCCAGTGTCACGGGGTATATTTGCTTGGCCAATTGATCGTAGCACTGCAAGAGAAGGATTTCATCGTCTACTTTCCACTGCCTACTGCCCATTCGCTCTTTCGCTCGATAAACCCCTGACGCTACCTGCGGGTCTACCGACAGCTCTCCGTGGCGGGCGATATATTCCAGCATCTGAATACCTTCACCAATCATCACTTTCAACTCATAATGAGTATCATCGCTTAACGTGGTTTGAGATATCGTCATTTCATCGCCCGCCAACCTTGCTATTCCACCCAATCTTAATAGTGGTAGCTTGAGACTTCTCTATCTTGGTAATCAAGCAATCTGCACCCGCCTTGCTGATTGTTCCAAATAGCTCTTGGACTGTTGAAGCTATATTCATTGGCTAACAACGACGGTTTATTGGTATAGACTTTAATGCAGGCGTATGGGTCGAGTTTGACCCCAGTCTCAAACACAAAAACCGCATCATTTCGGCTTGATTCCAGCCGCCAACCCTCTAAATCGACGATATGCTCTGAAATATTAGTCAGTTCAACAAACTCATCCCCTTCAGTACGGTGTTCCTTGCCATCCACTTGGATATGGCTGATTAACACCGCGTCATGCGCTTTATCACCATAAGCCAATGTCGAGATTGGTTCGCCCGTCGACTCAAAAAGCGTTGCAATATCGCCTCGGTTATTCCAAATTGGCTTGGTTGATTTGAAAGAGTAGCCTGTTCCTGTTTTGGTATGAACTTTAATACTCTCACTAGGCCAAAGAAAACTGCCCTCTGGCCAAGTAAACGTCTGTTCTGGCGAGCCCGCGTTAATCCGCCAATGACTGATATCTATGGTCAGATCCCCTCGATTTTTTACTTCAACGTATTCGTCTAACGGACTATCGCCCGCCTTAAACTGAACATGCGAAACCTCAACTTGGCTTTTGGCTTGAAGACGATTGATCTGCTTCCAAAGTTCATCAAGTACCACTTTATCCTGAGGTGGCAAGCTTGCCATTTGCTCGACCAATTCGAGCAAAGGTTGTTGAACTTTATTGAGTACTGAAGACATAGGATTCTCCCTTAGTTTGATGATTCTCAGTTTATTGGGTAACACTTATAACGAGGCTGCCGCTGTCTTCAAATTGTCAAACAGCATTTTTTGATTGCTGTTGTCGGCAAACGCCGCTGGTTTCGAAGCGTAGACCTGATGCTTCGTATCTAGATTTAGTAGTCGCGCTTGCCCTGTACTGCCCCAAAAGGTATTGATCAGCTCTCTGTCTTCTGCGGGCATCTTATACAACTCATTAGAACGATAACTGAGTAGCCGTGTCGACGAGGGAGGTAACTCTGACGCATTCTGAAAATCGACCATTTCCAATTTTACATCTACATAGTTACTGTCACTGATATTCACTCGAATCATACCGACAGGACGTAATGATGCACTGGCACGTCCATTGTTCGTCGCGACAATATCGACTTCAAAATAACTATATAGACTTTGTTGCTCTCTCTTAACTTTGGCGAGCTGCGCGTCGATACCTCTGATATTGTCACGTAACTTTTCCAGCATCGCATCGTTAGAAACGATAACTTCCTGTAAATCCTCTTTCACATCCGACAGCAGAAACTTTAGTGCCGAGACGTTTAGTTCAGGGTCACTGCCTTTTTTAAACGTCATATTGGAGTAGTTGCGGGTGATGGATAATACCTGCCGCTCATAATAGACCGCTTCATCATCATCAATATAGTTACTCAACCCCCAAGACTTCATCTCTCCCACGCGAAATTCCGTCAATAGAAACTCTCTATTTTCAGGGTCTAGGTAGGCATCAATGGTAGTAATATATTGTGATAATAACCGCTTAGTCTCAGCAATATTTTTTAAGTCCACTTTGGCACTATCATAGGCATGAAGCAATGTGTTCACTTCAAAGGTGGGATAACGTATTTTGTCTCCTCTTTCACCATTTGGTTCAATCTCATAGAATAAATCCTCGTCAATATAGGGTTTAAGTAATTGCAGCTCTTCTGTGACTAGCGCCACTCGATATGTATCCGCATTGACTCTGCGAATCTCACCAATTTCCACATCAATGTCTGATGTTTCGACAAAATAGATTTGCCACACTGGAATGGCGATTGCCGACAAGCCACCTAAGATGGCGACTGAAACAGACTTTACATGGGTTTTAAGCTTTTGTTTTAGTCCTTCTAACTTCATGGCAACGATCCTTTTCATCCGCAGAATTTTTCATAGGCAGCTAGCAGCTTTTCGTCGTAGCGGTTTTCAGCATAAGCTGGGCCATTGTAATAGCGCGCGAATGTAGCCCAATCCAAAGCTTTGATGGCATCGTGCAGTTTGGGATTTGATTTAATAAACTCGACGAACGCCTTAAGGTGGTTCGATTCAGAGAAGAACATATCTCGCACGAATGCTTCAACATCTTCATATCCAGAAAGCTTGTGGTTGAACCCCATAATCTGATATCGCCCATAAGAGGCAGACATCAAAGCCGCTTGTCGATCCAGTTCAATGGCTTTCTTCAAGCGCTCAAACTCTTTTTCACCGCCGACATACAGGGAGCGATCCCACCGTTTAGACGAAATATCTGGATGAGATTCATCGTACCTATGCTGGCTATGTCTAGAAAAGATATGGGCTTCGAACAAAATAGCAGGCAAACCAGAGGCGAAAAAGCCAGACCCCGCCGACTCCACCTCGGACACTGCGAGTATGGCCGCGAGCTCACACCCTAATGAGCGCGCAGCATCTTCAAAGTCACCGTCACTAATTCCGATCTCCGGTTCGATAAGAGGCAGAAACAGACTCGAACGTTGGTGGCTTGTGCTGTTGGCGATTGCGTCTAATGCTTTATGACTTTTCCCATTAACATCAATTTTGTTGTCAGGGGTTTTAAAGCCTAAAATAGTTCGTTGAAACGCCCCGATCGCCAAACAAGTGGGAGAGGTGGCGATATTGTCTTGAATAACGCCATCTTCACTTAACAAGCTCTCTAACCCAATGCGGTCGGAAATGGTATTCAGTGCTTTCTGTATTTTACAAACATCTTCGCTGAGGTTTTCGCCGTTTAGCCCAACAGAGCCTGCGAGATTTAAGTCCTTCATGCTAATTTCTCCTGATTGAATTTCAGGAATTAGCGTAACAACTCATCCCAATAACTGAGTGGGCAAATCAATGGGCTATACAGGGTTTACTGGGATAATAAGGCGAGACGAAATGACTCTGCCATTGCGTGGGTAAAAGAGTGGAAATGAAGAGTTTAATTAATCACCATATATTGTGACTCGATTGCGGCCTAATCTTTTGGAGCGATACATGGCTTCGTCTGCTCTTGAAAGAATACTCTTGATATCGATATCGTCGGCATTAACTTGTGTCACACCAATGCTGATCGTGAGTGGGACTTGGTACGAGTCAATCTTGAGCGGGCTATCAGCCAAACTTATCCGCAACTTTTCGGCCACCAGCTTTGCGGTTTCCGTATTGATATCAAATAAGATCGCCGAAAACTCTTCGCCACCGATCCTGCCAAAGCCATCGCTATGCTTTAGTTGACCAAAGAGTCGCTGAGCAACCATTCGGATCGCTTCGTCACCGACGTTGTGTCCCATAGTATCATTGACGCTTTTAAATCGATCGATGTCGATCATCAGCAGAGAAAAAGTACGGCCACCAGAGCGATAATTCTCCAACGCAGTCACTAGAGACTCGGTAAACATGCGTCGATTTGCGATACCGGTTAAGTCATCTTTCTCAGATAACTCTTTTAACCGCAATTCAAGCAAATGTCTCTCGGTGATGTTTTTCGCCGTCCAAACTACCGTACGCTCGCCATTGTCGATCAAAGGTAACGGCTTAATTAAGCCTTCAAACCAAAGTTCATCCACAATCGCGACCCCATCAGGCAACTCGATCATGTTCTGAGTATCAAATTTATAGCGCACAATTTGCGCCTGATTAGTATCAAGCGCCGTTTGGATATAACTGTGGAACTGTTTGGCCATCTCGGGTGGCGCGACTTCGTACAAAGAACGGCCGATAAAGGGTTTGCAGTCAAAGCCAGTTGCACTCTCTTCACCACCAAAAACATCCAGGTAAACCCCTGATTGCGAGAATACAAACACGTAATCGGGTAGCGCATCAAGCACAGTATAATAACGTTGCTTCAAGTCCATTCCACCACCTCTGACCCACATCCCATGTTGATAAGCATATCGTTAAAATTGAGCTTAACATTAGACGGGCGTCAAATAACTCACCTAACAGTATTAATTATTAGTCAATTTAAACCAATAGCGGCGAGGACTGATCGACTTTTTGTCAAAGTAAGTATTAACCGAGAAAAGCGTAACGGTGGCCTCACCGCAACCCTATGGTTAAACTAATGCGTAAGTTAATGAACTAGAACTCGTATGGACTCAGTCACTCAAGCCGCGCTCGGCGCGACCATCGCAGGTGCGATTGCCGGCAAAAATTGTAATGCGAAAGTGCTACTAGCTGGCGCTGCACTAGGCACATTGCCCGACTTAGACGTTGTACTCGACTACGGAGATGATGTAAGCAACACGATAAAACACCGTGGTTTTAGCCACTCTTTATTGCTGCTTCCTCCCTTTGCGTTGTTGTTGTCGTGGCTCTATTGCGCGCTGCGCCCAAGCGACGACTGGTCTTTTCAACGTGTGTTTGCTCTCATCGCGAGCGTTTTAGTCACCCACCCATTACTTGATGCGATGACCACTTACGGCACTCAACTGCTGTGGCCGATTGAAGGCTATTTTGAGGTGAGCAATATCTTTATTATTGACCCTCTTTATACCCTGCCACTGCTCATTGCACTCATTGTCGCGCTGTTATCTAAAACAAACGCCGGACGGTGGTGCCGAGCAGTAGTGCTCATTTCAACGCTCTATTTAGGTTGGGGGTACGGGGCTCAACAGATCATTGCCGAGCGAGTTGAAACTAACCTTGCAGCGCAAAATATCCCCAACCAGCGAGTATTGATTACACCGACACCTTTTAATACCGTACTATGGCGCGTTGTGGTGATGGGTGACAGTCAATATTGGGAAGGTTTGGTCTCTTTACTTGACCGCGATCCGGCGATTGAGTTTATCACTCGCCCCGCAGGCCAATGGCCTTTAACTGAAACGCCAACAACCTTACTTGGCTTGCAAGCATTCACTCACCAATATATGGATGTCAAAGAAAAACAAGGAGAGTTGATTGTATCGGACCTAAGACTTGGAATGGCGAACAACTTGGCGTTTGAATTTGTTTTTGCTCGCAGAGATCAACAAGGCCAATGGCAACTGCTTGATGCACCAGAGCGCTATCCGAGTGAGCGTGGATTTGACCAGTTGGCAGCTCTGTGGCAAAGGCTTAAAGGCGATCAGACTATCAGCGCTGACCTGCAAATCTCGCCACAACCACAAAGCCGATAGCAACGCGTTGAGAGACGCTTTCTTTCAGTTATTTGATCAATTGAAGGATAGACCGAAAAGCCGGGTCCCGACAGTCCTGCACCAACTCGTACAGCGCCATTTCCACACTGGTAGACAACACCCCCACGCTCGCCAGTTTGCTCAGCGCCAACTGCTTATCGCTTGGCGAGCGAGACGCAACGCCATCTTGCACCACTTCGACCTGATAGCCTAACTCTCTCAACCCAAGTACGGTTTGATATACGCATATATGCGCTTCAATACCACACACTAGCCAAGTCTCAACATCAACACTCTGAATGGCTCGTAGACACTCAGGCTCGCCACAAGCGCCGAAAGCAAACTTGCTGATTGGCGCCTGTCCGCTTAGATGTTGAGTCAACTCCTCAACGGTCGCTCCGAGTTTGTCAGGGTTCTGCTCCAACCACACGATGGGTAGTGACAAACTCTGAGCGCCTTGGATTAAGGCTGAGCAACTCGCGATGAGCTGCTCGCTATCTGCAACCAAACGCGCCAGCTTGCCCTGTACGTCAACGACTATTAACCCGGTTTTTTCGCGCTTTAGCATTAGCCCTCCCACTCATACTTGGCCGATCGGCAACTCCACCCGACGCCGTTCTATTAATTTGCCATAACCGCCGGCCATTAAGCCGGTAATGTTACCGCTCGCAACTGTCAGTTCGACGCGAATAATACTGGGAGACGCGGGCTGCATATGCTCCCCTTGACGAATGTCCAGCTGGGTTTTATCCAACTTTACAACATCAAAAAGGTAACAGGCTAATGGCCCTGCTGCCATCCCGGTCGCCGCCTCTTCGTTGATCGCGAAACGCGGTGCGAACATGCGCGTTGTCGCATCAGCGTGGCCAATTTTATCAGTAAAGACATAAAAGCCGACCAAGTCCAACTTATCGCTGATCTGGTTGATCAAGTCAAAATCTGGCTCAATTGAGGCCAAAGTCTCAACACTGTCCACTGCCACCACAATAAAACTGTTACCGGTGTTCACTCGCGCCATAGGAGCAGCAGTGCGCAATTTATCACTGGATAAGTTCAAAGCACGCAACACATCGTCTTCAAACACTCCTTGCGCTTGCCAATCATCAGCAAAAGTATAGCTAGGAGCAAGCTGTTCCATATAAGCAGCGCCTTGCTGAACGATCACTTTGCGCGGTCCATCGACCGTTTCTTTGCTGGTCTCGCCATCTTTCAGTAATCCTTGCGTGGCGAGATAGGAGAACGCGGCGATCGTCGCGTGTCCGCAATGGGCAATACGTCGGTTAGGGGTAAAAAAGTCGAGTTTGAGTCCTTCGCTCTGAGAGGAAGAAACAAAGGCGGTTTCGGATAAACCGACCTTAGCCGCAATCGATAGCATTTGTTGTTCACTGTATTGATCAGCGTTGAGTACCACCCCTGCCGGATTTCCGCCTCGGTTATCCGCCACAAACCCATTAACAATATTGACATCGACAATTAAATGATTATTACTCATCTTATTCACTCCTTACTTGGTTTCTAATTCAGATAATAAGGAGCCAAACTAAAAATGGATACTCACAAAGAAATGAGATTAATTCATGAATAAGAGTTATGAATCCCAACTTCATCGCCTTACACAGGCGGCACCTATGCTTGCCGCAATTGCACGTGAGCTCAGCTTTACCCGAGCAGCTGAGCAACTGGGCATTCAACAATCTGCTGTCAGCCACCGAGTGCGATCGTTAGAGCAAGCTCTTGGGTTGCGCCTATTTGAGCGTACGACTCGAGAACTACGCTTGACCCCCGCTGGGAAAATCGTGTGTGAAGCAGCCACTCAAGCGGTCTCGATTTGGCCGAGTGCTTTGGCGCAATTAACACACCTCGACTCCAAAGAGCAGATCCGCTTATCTGTCTCTTCATCCTTGGCTATGAAATGGTTGATCCCATTGCTGAGCAGTAGTCGTGACTTTGGTATCACTATCGCCTTAACCGTTGATGATGAGCACAGCAATTTCGCGCTCGGAAACATTGATGCCGCAATCAGGTTCGGTGCAGGCCCCTATCCTGGTCTGCATAGTGTTCACTTATGCCATAGCTATATACAGCCTGTCGCCAGCCCTGACTTGTGTGAGCAACAACACAACAACCGCGAGGACATTTTTAGCCAGTTTCCACTGCTTGCCGATCGACGAGGAGAACAAGATGGCACCCAGTTTTACTGGCGCTATTACTTTGACCAAATTGGAACGAACAACTCAGCTTCATCGGCGGCGCTAATGTTTGATCGCGCCGACCTGATGCTGCAAGCCGCAATTAATGGGATGGGGATTGGATTGGGTCACACCCTGCTGATTGAACAGGATCTTGAGTCCGGATTTCTTCGCCGTGTTGGCCCATCGGTTAAGCTTGAGACAAGCTATTGGCTAGTCAGCACACCGAATTTCGCTCAAACCGAACGCCACGCTCAGCTGCACCGTTGGTTAAAGTCATTATTGAAGAAACGCTAGCGAGCTAAGCGGAACCCATTAGGATGGGCTCCGCGCTTCATTAAGCCAACGTCTCCTGAACGTGAAGGTGTGCTGCGTTCGCCACTACCGTCGCACCTTTCTCAGTTAATTCTTCAACCACTGCTTGCGTTTTCTCTGGGAACACCGCTCTGGTCGCCGCCAAGTTAAGTACAACGTCAAAACCTGCTGCCAGGAGTTGCTCGACCGACTTTTTAACGCAAAAATCGAGCGCCAAACCGCCAACAATGACAGTGTCAATCTGATGGGTGCGCAAAAACTCTATCCCTCCGGTCGACAAAGTGTCGGCTTGATCGTGATAAAAGGCGCCGTATGGGTGAGCGTCAGGGTCGATGCCTTTATTGATCTGAAAATCATACTCACGAACTGATGGTAGGCCAGGCAGCAACTCAACGCCCGCTGTCCCAACCACACAGTGAGGGTTCCATTTGATATCCACTTCCGGTAAACCAACAGGCTCTAGCATTCGCTCGGGCGTTTCCGCTTCCCAAGCCGCGCCCGGTGGATGCATATCGCGAGAGACGAGTTTGACACACGCCTTACTGTGATTGAGCTTAAGCTGATCGACGATTTGTAGCGCCCCTTCGACAGGCAGCTCTTTCGGGCACAACTCGCTAAAACCCTTCTGCGGATCTACATCAATACAAGCGGTTTTGTTTAAGTCAATGTCTACACTTTGTAATCGCATCTTCTGCTCCTTGTTGATATCAACGCAGACAAGTTTGAAAGTACGTCACGCTCTTGTGAGCCAGACTATACACCTGAGCGGGCTTACCTCCTTTGCCTTTATTGGTGGAAGCCATTTTGTTCGCGCTAACAATCACACCAGTGTCAATCAGGCGGCGCTTCACTGTCATTCGGTTGACCTCGACACCAAACTTTTCGTACGCGGCAATGATGTCTGAGACTAAGAACTCTTTATCCAACGCGAACAAAGCCACTGAGGTGTACTCTATCGCCGCACGTAGTTTTTTCCATGCCAGATTAATCAGTTGTGCGTGGTCAAACGCCAGTTCCATCTCGTCATTGAGCACCTTATCGAGTGCGAACCATCTTAGTTGCTCCTGACATAAACCACTGTTATCGATCTGTTCCACATTGGCACCGTTAAGCAGCGCATAGTGGGCGATCGTGACACTCCACCCGTCTGGGTCTCGCTTTGGATTCCCTTCAACCATCGGCTGGCTAATGTAATTGGGATAGGTATGAATTTTTTGCCGACAAATACGGCGCCGAGCGGCCTCAAAGTCTTGATCCGCTGGCTGACCACCTTGTGCAGTCAAATCTTGCTCAAACACAAAGCCACCCGGAATCGACCACAATCCGTTTTGAGGCCTATCTGGGTTATTGCGCTTTATCAGCAATACTTCTAACCCACTCTCTCCGAGCCTGAGACATATCATGTCAATAGTGACAATCATGGTGAACTTCCCACATCTTAAAACTGCCAATACATTACCACTGGGTCACGCAAGGTCAACAGGAAAGTAACCATCTGTGACGAACTACATTAAATTATTTTCTCCATAAAAACTAAGCACACATTTCACAACCAAGGTGTATCCGTCAGTATATGATAATAAGAACTTTAAGTTAGTAACAATATTTGACAAACTTAAAGTGCTAAATTAAAGTTAATTTCAATTCGCAAGCCTGATAACCGATAGGATGGTTGGATGACCGCCACGCTTTTCAATGACCGTATCATTCAAAGTGCTCTTGATCTCGATGTCTACAAGATCAATATGATGCATGCTGCGCACAAGTATTACCCTGACACGACTGTGCGCTATGAGCTTATCGTTCGTTCAGATGAAGACCTGTCCGAATTGGCACAGCAGGTTGAAGCTGAAATAGGTCAACTCGCTACCTGCCAGTTTACCAACCAAGAGCTGGAATATTTGAGCCAGCAAGCGCCCTACCTTGCGCAGAGTTTTATTGATGACCTAGCCAGCTTTCGCTTTAAGCCTGCACAACAAGTCACGGTTTCAACCACCACCCTGCAAGATAAAAACCAGCTTAAAGTCTCTATCTGTGGTATTTGGCACGAAACCATCCTCTATGAAACCTTGGTAATGAGCATTATCTCGGAACTGCGTAACCGCAACCGATGGCGCGACATTCCTTACTCACACTTTCGCCATGTTCTGGAAGAGAAAGTCACCCGACTAAAAACAGAGCTTCAACAGCGTAATATCGATAACTTCCAGTTTTCAGAAATGGGCAGTCGACGCCGCTTCAGCGCGCAAGTACAGCACGATGTGCTCGATTACCTGCGCCAACAGGTTCCAGATTTACTGTCAGGCACCAGCAACTACCATCTCGCCAAGCAGTTCGACCTCACTCCCATTGGTACGGTCGCCCACGAGTGGTTTATGGCGCATCAGCAGCTTTCGCAACCCGTTGAGTCACAGCGAGTTGCCCTCGACCGCTGGCATCACGCTTTTGACGGCCGTTTAGGCATTGCCCTAACCGATACCATAGGTATCGACGCATTTCTAAATGACTTTGATTTTGCTCGGGCGCAAGCATATGCCGGCGTGCGCCATGATTCAGGCAACCCGTTTGATTGGGGTGACAAGATGATTCAACACTATTTGGCGCTCGGCATTGATCCCATGTCTAAAGTGTTGATTTTTACTGACGGTCTCGATTTTGAGCGAGCGCTTGAGATCTGCCAGTACTTTGCTGGACGGGCGAATATCAGCTTTGGTATTGGTACATTTCTGGCCAACGATATGGGTGAATGGCAGGGTAAAGATGGTCGTTATCATCCCCTCTCGATGGTGGTAAAGATGACGCAATGCAATGGCGCTCCGGTGGCAAAAATAAGCGACGAGCCCGAAAAAGCCATGTGTGAAGATCCTCTCTTCCTTGCCGATTTAAAACAGAGCTTTGGACTTGCGT
The DNA here is from genome assembly GCF_013369335.1 of Vibrio sp. JPW-9-11-11. Taxonomy (GTDB): domain Bacteria; phylum Pseudomonadota; class Gammaproteobacteria; order Enterobacterales; family Vibrionaceae; genus Vibrio. The sequence goes on along the minus strand of NZ_SZQJ01000005.1, from coordinate 73,604 downwards.
CTGAATACGACAAAGCAAGCTAATAAACGCCTTCACAAATTAACAAAGGTCGTTGCTTCTCCAAACAGGTTATTTATCAACGATATTGTTTAGCACCATCGCTAAATAGGACCATTTATTTGCCTCCTATAAAATCATTTAAATTCAAACAGTCACTAAGGATCCGAACTTATTACGCCGTAAAAATAATTTCGCTTACCCTGCAATTGATCACACTTTGAACTAGCTTTAAAAATAGTTAAATCAGCAACAATGAGTTCTGAAATGAAAGTTTCTCTCAATATCGTTCAAAGAACTATTTTGGGTTATTTGGTCATGTTTATTCTGTTGGCCGCATTGGGTATGTTTAGTTACTTGAACTTAAAAACCGTCGATAAGAGCGTCAGCTTAATCACCCAACAAGCTACGCCTTTACTGGTTAACAGCGCTCAACTTAATTCGTCAATGCTGAAAAGCCAGAGGCTACTACTCGAATACTTAACGTTTGAAGATCTCTCCGTCCTTCCATCAATAAAAGAGGCGTTTACCACTCAACAAGCCATTTTTAATCAAACGTTTGACAAGATCAGACACAATGACGCCATTGATAGCAGCAAGATTGCCACCTTGGCCCAGGCGTTTTATCGCGATGCAGAACAAGTCATGAGTTTGCATCAGTCTTCCCTTCAAGCACAACAGAACCTTTATCTTGCGCAAGCCGAGTTTGTCAAGTTTGAAGATGCGTTTCAGAGAATCACTCAGCAGTTGTTGTCTAACCTGAGTAAAAGTCGCTCACAAAGCAATAAAGTTGACCGTCTCACCAGTGGCATTAAGCGAGACTTACGCACCCTGAGAGCCGCCAATCCAGACATGGATCTGGTCAAGGTCATTGCCAACTTCGAAAAGAACACCAATTTGGCAAAAGAAGGAATCCAACAAGTTAAAGTGAGTGCCGGGCTCATCAAAAGATTTGATACGGTGGTAGAGAAATTAAAAGTGGCTGGTATCTCTGAAAAAGGCATGCTGCCGTTAATGTTGTCGACTAAAAACCTCAGAGAACAAATTCGTGCGCTTATTCGTAAAAGCCAGCAAAACTCACGCACGCTTGAAAAAGTCTTTGAAGACTTAGCTCAAAGCGCCGTTGCAGAAGTCACCGAAGCCAAAGTCGCCACCGAGAAGTCGGTCTCATCTGCAGAACGTTTGATCATTGTTTTAAGCGTCGCTTCTGCAATCGTCGCCATCATCATCGGCTTTCTTACCGCCAAAGCGATTCACAAACCCCTCTCTATGATCAACCGTGTACTCCGCTTAATGCGCGAGGGAGATATGACTCATAAAGTCCGCTACGAATCACGTTGTGAGTTTGGAGAGCTTTCGCACTCGATCGACAAGCTAGTGGGAGAGATGAAAGAGGTACTGAGTCAAATCAACTCAGGGTCGAAAAGCTTAGCCACTCAAGCCAATAAAGCGTCTGAGATCAGTGATTCCACCATGAGCCGAGTGTCAGCACAAGGCCAACAAATTGACATGGTGGCAGCGGCCATCTCTGAAATGGAGACCAGCGTCACCGAGGTCCATCGCTCTACACAAAGGTCTCAAGATGAAGTGGAACATGCCAATGAGAGCACCTTAACCAGCCGCCAACAAGTCGCCAGTGGCCTCGCTCTGATTGAAGAGCTGCTCGAGTCTATTAACACCGCGACGCAAATCACCACCCAGCTTGACCAATACTCAGGCAATATCGGCAGTATTTTAGACGTCATTCGAGATATTGCAGAGCAAACCAACCTACTCGCTCTTAATGCAGCGATAGAAGCGGCCCGCGCAGGCGAGCACGGTCGGGGCTTTGCGGTAGTGGCCGATGAAGTCAGAACGCTCGCCAATAGAACTCAACAATCCACGGTTGAAATTCAAAGCATGATTGAGCGCTTGCAGTCGAGCTCTGATGAAATGGTCTCAGTGATGACCTTGAGTCAAAATAAAACCGAAAAATGTGTCGAGCAAAGTCGCTTAACCGACGAAACCCTTCAAACGGTGGTTGAACACATGACTTCCATCAAAAACAGCAGTACTCAAGTGGCTCACGCATCGGAAGAGCAAATCAAAGTCAGTCGAGAAATCGCACAAAGTATCAACGAAATATCAGAGCTTGCATCACAAACCGAGGTTGAAGCACAAGGTGCAGCATCGGTCAGTGACGCCTTAGCGCAACTCGCGCAAAACCAAAGAGCCTTGGTCAAACGGTTTAAAGTTTAAATCGAACAAGAGGAAAGGAACTTCACATGAGAGCGATAAGTACCCTAACTTTAGTGGCGTTATGCTACTTACCTACTTTAGTCACGGCCGGAAACCTCGTCATTGAAAGTTGGCGAGAAGATGCAAAGATCTGGAATGACACTATTATTCCTGCATTCAATGCCAAACATCCCAGCATAAAAGTCTCCTACAAACACACGCCGGCGACCGAATATAATCAAGCACTGAACCAACGATTGGCCGATGGCACCGCGGGAGATATTATTACCTGCCGACCTTTCGATGACTCGTTAAAACTCTATCAAGCCAACAACCTCATGGATTTAACCGACCTTGATGGTATGGAAAACTTCCCGTTGTTCGCTCAGTCAGCTTGGCAAACGGATGATGGTTCGGTCACGTTTTGTCTGCCGCTCGCTTCCGTCATCCATGGTTTTTTCTACAACAAGTCAGTGTTCAATGAACTAGGTATTGCGGCCCCGACCACTAACGCCGAATTTTATGCCGCCCTAGATAAAGTCAAAGCGAGTGGGAAGTATACCCCTATCGCTATGGGTACCAATGACAAATGGGAAGCGGCGACAATGGGCTTTCAAAATATTGGCCCCAATTATTGGCAAGGTGAAGACGGTCGATTTGCCCTGCTCTCTGGTGAGGGTAAGTTTACCGATCCAGCTTATACTCAAGTCTTCGAACAGCTTGCTATGTGGGGCGGATACATGGGAGAGAACTATCAAACCCGTACCTATAACGACGCAATTGAAATGTTTGGTAGTGGCAAAGCTGCCGTCTACCCCGCCGGTTCATGGGATATTTTAGCGTTTAGAGACAAAATTGACTTGGGCGTATTTCGACCCACGGTGGCCAACGAAGGCGATAGCTGCTTCATCAGTGATCATACCGACATCGGCATTGGTATCAACGCGAAAACCAGCAATAGTGCAGAGGCAACGACATTTATTGAATGGATGGCAAGTGAAGAATTTGCGGAGCTGTTCACCAATGCACTTCCAGGTTTCTTCTCGTTATCAAACCACTTTATTGAAGTATCCGACCCTACCGCGAAAGAGATGATCTCATGGCGGGACAGCTGTGATTCGACCATTCGAAATTCTTACCAGATTCTGAATCGAGGAACACCGAGTTTAGAGCTAGAAATTTGGGAAACCAGCGTTGGCGTGATCAATGGTTCAATGTCAGCGCAAGAAGCGAGCAACAGGTTACAAACAGGCTTAGATGCTTGGTATAAGCCTTAGGCTCCGTTTCTTTCACTAACAAGAGAAAGCCTGAGCGACCCATGTGGCGTTCAGGCCTTCACCTCTTCCCTTACAACGTAACCCCAATGTAGATCTCTACCTCTTGCGCACTTTTGTAATATTCAAAGTCGGTCTTGTAAGCGCGTTGGTACGCGTACTGAGGATCGGAGAAGTAGCCCCAAACTTGCTGCCATAGCTCGATGACAACGTTAGGCATTTCACCTTGAGCAGAAAACACCAAATAGTCTCCTGTCGCGATGTGTAGTGAAACAAGGTTTGTGTCATCGCCACTCAAGGTATCTGAGCACGCCATCACGTCGAACTCACCATTGAAGTCTGATTGGTAGTGAGTGTATACCCCATAAATTCTTGAGTCGGCGCTGAGGTGAGGTGCGGCCTCGCTGAAAAAACGTTGCCACAAATGCCCTATCTTGGCCGTCGTGTCATCTTGCTCTGCTAGGTTGGTGGTGCGTACTGAAAAACCAGCAAGATCGAATCCTTGTATCTGCTGTAATGTCATTGTGAATCCTTATTGGCGTGCATCTCAATTGGCGACTCTGATTGAAAGTGTGCGAACACTTCTGACTTTGTCATCGTTTTGGTGGTATTTGAAAAACAGTAATGGTTGGGTTTCTGATCAATGAAGTATTGCATATCCATTTTTAGTGGCAACTCACTGGCTAACAAACCGACTGGAACGTTATAGCTGTTATCAGCGGTAAGTCGACTAAACAGATGGGTACCACACTCAGTGCAAAACGCGCGTGTCGCCCAAGCAGACGAGGCGTATTCGCGAACAAATGCTTCTCCTTTCAGTTCCACATCACTGCCACAATGAGCCATCAGTAGGGGGCCGCCACTCCATGTTTGACAAGATGAGCAATGACATACGCAATACTTAGGATCTTTGATTTCTGCACAAATTGTGACGCTACCGCATAGGCACGTCACTGAATTTTTAACTGGCATAACGTTTGATACTCTCTTATTTCAATACCTTAGATAATAAAGGCCCCTACTGACAACCGATGTCAGTAGGGGCCTTTCAATGCGTTTTTCAGAGAGTTGGCCGTGACTAGGCTTTCTTTACAAACTTGGCCGTAACCATCATCTCGCCTGCACCATCGACCTTACAGTCGAGCTCGTGGTCTTTACCTTCAACGATTCGCCTCACCACTGCTTTAGTGCCAATCTTCAATACCAGGGAGCTACCTTTCACTTTTAAATCTTTAGCTAGGGTGACTTTGTCACCTTCACTGAGTTCGGTCCCATTGGCGTCTCTCGCTGTAAACCCAGTCTCGTCTGGTTCGTTCGGATTCCATTCGTGAGCGCACTCCGGGCACACAAGGTTGATTTGGTCTTGATAAACATATTCAGACTGACAGTGAGGGCAAGGTGGAAATGACATAGACAATAATAGGTTAGTAGAACGTTGCACCTATGATACCCCCTCTCCGACTGGCTTTCGAGCGCAATCACCACCGAAATTAAGCTTTACTGCTAGACGATTAGGGCTTTGGGATTCATGCCACAAAGCCCACAGATGGCAATATGGTTCTTCTAACCTCACGCTGCTTACGTTGGGTTAGGTTGGCGAGCCTCTAGAGACTTACACTAACCATTTAAACGATTTGATTAAAAACGGTTTCGCATTGTCTCTCACGATCTCACCATGAGACATCACTAACACGTGCGGATCCCACTGCAACAGACATTCGAGATGCTTGCGTGCGTCGGCTTTTCCAAACATAAAGCTCAAACGCCAATCAAGGGGCGTTTTGCCGTTCGGCGCAAGTATGCCAACGCCTTTTGCAACCAAACGTTGCCAATAATTGAACTGTTTACCGGAAAAATTTTCAACCAAATCGGTGACAACCAGAGTTTTTGATTGTTTGTGAAAGAAAACACACTCCTGCATAAGCGGCGAGCCGGAGAACAACACTTGCGCAATATCATCGCACCAAGGCCAAGCCTTGTCGCTGTTTAGTGAGGCGTTAAATTGAATATCTTGACGCTTTTTGATCACTTCGTCTGTGCCAAAGACTTCGGCATCGGGATAAATGCTAATCCAATCTGGTAAAAACAGATGGTGCAAGTGGTTTGGCGCAATCAGATATTTGACTGTACCGAGTTCTTCTAGCTGGCTTTGAATGTCAGGCGTCATCGCAATTGGGCTATGAACCCAAAGATCACCGCCACTCAATCTCACCACTGTCATTCGAGTTGAGAATGGTAATCCAAAGAACGGCACCGAGTTACCATCAAAAACCCAAATGTCTTGCGCTAATGTTTCCATTGATTCCCCCTAGTTCTAGTAAAAAAGTGAATTAAATTTTCAAACCTAGGGCTCTGAGGTCTTGCTCTGCTTGCTCAGCCGAGAAAAATTGAATGGCCTGCATGCCTACCCGCTTTGCCCCCTCAACGTTATGCGGCATGTCGTCGAGGAATACGCACTCTTGCGCGTCGAGATTGTTAGACGCTAAAAGAGACTGGTAAATCTCAGGTTGTGGCTTAAGCAAGCCCAAATCTGCCGATACTGTTGCGCCATCAAACAGTGGCCAAAAGTCATAATTTTGTTTTAAGAAATCAACCAGTTCAATCACGTTATCGGTGAGTGCGTAGAGAGCATAACCCGACGCTTTTAGCTTTTTCATGAGCTCGACTGAACCGTAAAGCTGAATCAAAGTGTGTTTAACGTAATAGAACAAACGATGGCTTTGTTCTTCGGTGAAATAAAGCTCTTGCTGATAACGCAGTTTCGCTTCCTGTTCAGTGAGCAATCCACGATTGAGGTCAAGCCAGATTTCCCCCGTAAACACTTGCTTAGCCAATGTCTCAGGTTGGTCTACCTCACCAAAAGTGAGCCGAACAATCTCCAATGGAGCCCAACGAACAATCACGTTCCCAACGTCAAAAACAACACTCTTTATCATTGCGTTCTTCCACCTTCAGCGAATAAACAGGAGTCATTAGATTAACTCACTGCCTGTTCTTATGTACGCGATAGAGTCACAAATTCAGTCTCATTAATATCTAGATTTGCGTTGATTAGTATTCCATCAACACAATGAAAAACGGAGCGACTGACTGACGCTCCGTTTGTTAATTACAATCGCCTATAAACTCATTATTTTCTTGAACTCTTCCTCAGAGTACTTTTTCTCTGTGCTCTTGGTTAAGTCCGTCATCATCTTATACCTAAGCTCAGTCGCCATAGTTAACGTACGCTTAAGCTGTCCGTAAGAGTAATCAGCCGCCATATTGAGCGCGGCCTGTTTGTCGGCTTTGTACATGCTGGTGAGCGCTTGATCGAGATGTTTCACCTGCTTATAGAGTTCGGTCTCCTCGGCGTCCCATGTCGCTTTCAAGATGGGTAAATACTTGTCTGGGTTAGCCGACGCCAAGGCGGTTAAGCTACGGAACTGCCAATAGGCAGAATCATCACTGTACGTATCGTTGCCCACCTGGAATGCTTTGGGGTATTGCTGCAATGTAGAGTATAGCGGCACTAACACCGACTCAGGCAACACACCAAAGCTTTGCCAAATCACACCTTGCAGTTCATCTGGCATTTGTGGGCGTAGCTGAATAATATGCGACTCTAGCTGGCGCTCGACCCGAATGGGTCGTTTCGCTTTACCTTCTAACGCGGTTCCATCGTAAGTTGCACTCAACACTTCCGCCACATCTTGGACGGAAATCTTCTCATCCGGCTTCATAAACAGAGGATACTGCGCCAATCGACTTTGTTGATACTTGGACGGAGTCAGCATCTTCTGCCCTAACCATTCGCGGTCAATGTTGTACTCATCACCGATCACACCAAAGGCTTTCGCGAAGTTGAACGATTTTCTATCAGCGTTATCTAGAAGTTTATGTTGCTCGACAAACTCAAACATACCGGGTGAATGCAGTACTTCTTCATCGTCAAGATTGACACCGTGAACGCGCAAACCATTGGCAATCATCGCGTAACTATCGTCCGGTACTTTTACCGCGATCCAGTGGTGACCAGAGCCAATTTCAAACAGCCAAGCCTCATTGATATCCGCAATGTAGAGACTGTTCCCCTCGCCGGCTCCATACGTTTCGATGTAATAACCGAGAAGCTCAACCGCTTGTTTGGCATTCTCAGCCTGAGGAAGAATCAAGGTTGGAATAATGGCTTCAATGACACCCTTGTCGACTAAAGGGTCCACTTTCGCCACTTGGTCATTGATCTCTGCACTGGTTGTCGCGGAAATTGCAACGTTATGCTCGTTGATACCACGCTCTTCATAGAACTTACCCTCACTGTCGACGGTTTTCGCATCCCAGTCAGGAATCGCCGAGTAGGCATAAAAGTGCTTTGGCATTGGCACAACCAACCCATTACCCAGTTTCCAATCACCCTCTTGATTGTCTCGCGCTGGTCGATACTCTAGGTATTTGTTCCAGTTGTTGATGCCGAAATCTTCGTTACGCGCAATCATTATACTGCCATCGCTCGACGCCCCCTTGCCGACGATAAGACCAGTACAAGCGAGGGCATTACCACTTAACGCGACCGCGACCGCCGTGGCTAAAAAGGACATAGACCATGTTTTCATCTTCATTCTCCGCATATGAAACAAGATAGAACCTAAGTTCACGTCAGTTGTATTTGCAGGGTTTTTGTTGTCATTTGCGAATGAGTGTACTGACCATTGAGTGATGTTTTTCTTCTTTCTGTCACATTAATGACAAATATATATGAGAATAATCATCTGAAAAATATGCAGTTTTTGCATAATTTAGCCAACACGGTTTATAGATCAACTTTGACGGTGCTCCAACTAAACCTACCACACAGCTGTTTAAGCTCAGCCACTTCAGATTTGGTTTGTGCCACCAGCCAATCTAAGATCTCGTTTGCAATCGGTGTGTAGTTTTTCTGATAACAGTAGTAATGCCAATCGCTGTGTTGTAGCGCGATCGATTCAGGGCATTTAAGAAACTGTCGTTTGAGTTCAGGTAATACCAATAGTAAATCCGTCACGGTTACGCCCTGTCCAGACAGACACGCACTCAATGCCAAATCTAAGCTAAAAAACACTGTATCACGACCTCGCTTTTTACCTTTAAGGTCAGCATTGGCTATCCATTGTTTCCAGTCTTGATGATCGAGCGTCGCATGAAGGTGAGGAAGCCTCAGCACATCCTCTATCTGAATATTGTTGTCAGATAATAACTCGGCGTAAACGGGCGCCATGTATTCGGCACGCAAAAAGGTCACGCCTCGCTTACCTAAATACCTCTCTTTTTTCCTAGTATTGATGATCAACAAGTCACAGTCTTCCGCTTCCAATATCGGATCTTCTTCGATAGAGGGAATAATCACTATCTCATGCTCTGGGTACTTTTCGTTCAGCATAGCGACATTGGGCATCAAAACACGTGTGGCATAACTCAGCGCGCTTTTGATCACGATGCGTTTTTTCGCTGGCGCTTTCCACTGTGCAATCAATGAGTCCAAATGATGGAAGTTATTACTCAGTACCTGATACAGGTCTCGGCCTCGTTCGGTCAGTTCAATCGAGCGATGTTTGCGAATCAACAAGGAAACATTCAACTCGTTTTCCAACTGTTTTATCTGCCGACTGACAGCACTTTGAGTCACATTGAGTTCGTCGGCTGCTCGAGTAAAACTCATCAAACGCGCCACCGCTTCGAACACCTTTAGCGAGTTGTGCGAATAAGGAATGTTCGAATATGGGCCCATCACTCTCTCCTATAACTTAAACTCATACGAGAGTGGCATAAATGTCATTTGAACGCCAGCAAGATAGCCTTTACCTTTGTGTGATACTGATCACGAGGCGCACCATGAAAAAAATTCTCCCTCTGGCGATACCACTGATTATTTCGCAAATGATATCTATGGCATTGGTCCTAACTGATGTTTGGATGATGTCGCGATTAAGTGTGTCGGCAATCGCAGCGGGAGGATTGGGGGCGTCTGTCTACTCTTTTGTTTTTATCATTGCGGGCAGCACGGTCGGTTGTGTCGCTAACTTGGTCGCGATTGCTTATGGCCAGCGCGTCGCTAGACCAGAGTTTGGTAATCAACAAATCCGTTTGGCGGTAAAAGGCGCTGTCCTGCTCTCTCTGGTGCTGAGTGTGGTTCTGACCATCAGTTTCGCCTTCGTGCCGCAGTTGCTTACCCTAGCCAATCAACCACCAGAGCTAGCCACGCTAGCGATGCAATATGTTGATACGCTCAAGTGGGCCATGCTCCCTTCCCTATTGCTACTGGTGTTGCGTGGCCTGACTAGCGCATTTGGTCATGTGCGATCGATTATGCTGATGTCGCTATTGACGGTCACGTTGAATGTACCGATTAGCTACCTGCTTGCGTTCAGTTTTGATTTTGGTCTCGCAGGCCTTGGGGCTGGCACCGCGCTGTCAGCGCTCATCGTTATGCTGGGTTACGGTATGTGGGTATTTAAGCGCCCAGAGTACACCGCATTTGCCCCGTGGTTAAACCGCGAGGAGTATTCATTGGCACTATTGACTCCACTGCTCGCCATGGGTCTGCCGATCGCCCTTGCTGCGCTGCTTGAGCATGGGCTGATTTATGGCGGAACCCTGATGGCCGGGACCATTAGCATCGCGGCGCTGGCCCTGCACCAAATCCTGCTGCAGTGCTTAAGTTTTACGTGGAATATTAACTTCGGCTTTTCTCAAGCGGCTGCCATTTTAGTTGGTCAGGATTTCGGTGGTGAGAACTACGATGGTATCAAACGTACCGCAATACGCAGCTTTGCCCTAACAACTGTATTGAGCATTATCCTCGCAGGCGCCTTTATGCTTTGGCCAGGCGCAATTGCGGCAATGTTTAACTTAGACGGTGAACTGACTCAACTACTGACCCTAGTTCTTTGGGTGGTGGCGCTATCCTTTATTGTTGATGCATGGCAGCTATTAGCCATTAACTTGTTGCGTGGGATGAAGATTGTGGTTGGCCCGACCATCATGACTGCGATCGGTTACTGGTTTTTCGGGCTTCCAGCGGCCTGGTTACTAATGCCACACCATCAGTTAGCGGGGATCTGGGGCGGTATTGGTATTGGCCTTGGTGTAACGGGCGTACTCCTGTTAGCTCAACTGCTTATGGCAATTAGAAAACACAGAAGCACCGATGCTCTTGCGATGGTGATGAGCTAGGCGATACACTGACCGCTCCTCAACAAGAGCAATACCATGACCGACCTAGAGTTAGAATTTGAACATATCTATCTGGAAGTTCGCGCCCAGCGTTGGCAACAGATTGAACGTTTTTTATTGAGCTACTACTGCTACAAACACGGCTATACGAATAAACAAGGTAAGCCCGACTGGCAGCTCGCGCGTCAGCACTCTCTACGCTCAACTGTGTTGGTTTCGCTTAACGACTCCGCGCTTGAACCCGTCGTTCCTCTTAAGGTGATCGTCGGTGAAATCAAGCGTTATTGGCGCGATGGTGTACTCACGCCAAGTTCGCTCAAACGTATCCTTGATAGCCTGCTTCATTTCGTCACTCTGTCTAAACAAGAGCTCGCAGCCCTCAAGCAAGCAGGTTTAAGCCATTCGATGCCAGCGCATTGGTATCAATCTCCACGTAAATCCCCTTTGGCGCGTTTTGAACAATTAGCCATCACACTTGAGGGCGTCTCAAATGAATTTTTGCCTCCAGCACATGAGAGGAAATAGATAGATCGGGGTTGGCAAGCCGTTGCGTCGCCGTTTCAAACAGGGTTTGAGCGATCAAAGCGCAATCTTGCTCGATAGAGTCGACCTTGATCGGTAGGCAATCTAAAATGTCGTAGTTGTCGAACGTAGCTAAGCGTATTGGGCTATCGAGTAAATTGTGCTCAGTTAAATATCGAAGTACCCCCTCTAGCAATGAATATGACGCGGTAAACAAAGCTTTGGGCGGCCGGCCTAACTCATCAATGACTGCCGACATCATTTGGTACCCTGATAGAGGTTGATAGTCCTTGCTCAACACAAGTTGAGGTTGGACACCTATCCCAACCGTGTTCAACGCGGCTTGATAACCTGCTAAGCGCTCTTTGCTCGGCGACAACTCAAGTTGCCCCCCGAGGTACGCACATTCATCAAGCCCCTTTACCAAGCGTTCCACCACTTGCTGGGTTGCTCGAGCCGCATCGGTTTTTACACTGGTTAACGCCGCGCCTTCTATCACGCGGTCAAACAGTATCACTGGCGTCTGTTTTGCCACCTGCTGTAGATAATGACCATCACAAGCGGCGCTGGCAACAAATAACAGGTCAACTTGTCTATCTATCAACCCTTCAATGACCTGCTGTTCCATCTGTGGGTTATCATCAGAGCAAGCAATCAACAATTGATAGCCCGCCTGGCGACAATGACATTCCAAATGTTTCGCTATGGTGGCGAAACCCATATTGGTTAAATCTGGGATCACCAGTCCGACCGTATAGGTCTGCTTCGATTTCAGCGCACGCGCGTAAATACTGGGCGAGTAGTTGTTGGCTTGGGCGATCGCTTGGACCTTTTTTACCGTCTGCTCGTTGATCCGATGTTTCTGTGCGTGACCATTGAGCACAAAGCTCACCGTGGACTTAGACACTCCGGCTAACTGAGCAATGTCGGCTAACCTCAACTTTTTACCTGTCATGGACTACCTGTAGAACGTTTGCACGGCCAAACTCTACGCCGTGATAATGCCGTTATCTTAATCGTCTCGCGTCAGAATGCTACGCCGCAACACAAAAATAACGTACTGGTCAGATGGCAAAGGCTCAAACAAAGTGACAGATCACAGAAACGCTCAAATCACAGTACATTGACGTTGCTAAACTGGATAGCTAAACCGTTTTAGCTTTATACTTACCTTGTTGAGCTAATTACAGAGATAGGTGTTGAAATGAGCAAAGTTTGGGTCACAGGAGACGCTGTTGTCGACTTAATTCCAGAGTCACAGACCACATATTTAAAATGCCCCGGAGGCGCCCCCGCTAATGTTGCCGTCGCCGTTGCCCGCTTGGGTGGACAAACCGGTTTTTTTGGTCGAGTGGGTCAAGATCCTTTAGGGAAATTTATGCGACAGACTCTCAACAAAGAGCAGGTTGATACTCAATACTTAGTCCTTGATCCCGATCAGCGCACTTCAACCGTCATCGTCGACCTCGATGACAGCGGTGAGCGTAGCTTCACTTTTATGGTCAAACCCAGTGCGGATCAGTTTCTCAACGAAGGAGATATTCCCAGCTTTGAGCCGGGACAATGGCTACATGTATGTTCGATAGCACTCGCTAACGAACCAAGTCGCACCGCCACACTCGCGGCCATGCGTCAAATTAAAACCGCTGGCGGATTTGTTAGCTTTGATCCCAACTTACGTGAAGAAGTATGGGCAAATCCTAACGAGCTCAAACCGGTTGTTCACCAAGCCATCGCGTTGGCTGACGTGGTTAAATTCTCAGATGACGAACTGACATTTTTAACCAATTGCAACTGGATTCAACAAGGCCTAGCCGCCATTGAGCATTATGGCAACACCTTAGTGCTCGTGACTCAAGGGGCGAAAGGCGCCTTGGTGGTTCACAACCACCAGCAACAGTTACTGTCAGGCAAAGCGATACAACCCGTAGATACCACAGGCGCAGGCGATGCATTTGTTGGCGGGCTGCTGGCGAAACTGTCTCAATCAGATGCTTGGGCTGATATCGCTGTGATTGAGTCGGCGGTGCAGTGGGCCAACGCTTGTGGTGCCCTTGCTACTACACAAAAAGGCGCTATGACCGCCCTGCCAACGGGTACCGATTTACAAAGTTATCTGTCTAACTAAAATTGGAGTTCGCAAAATAAATAGCCCAGCACAATGCTGGGCTATTTATTAACTAATTGGCATGAACGGAGGAGTTGATCACCCGAACTTGGCCAAGTTTCGGCGCACCTATCAAGGCGATCCCGGTCGAACTCTGCTCCACAAACACTCTCGAGGTCATCACTGCTTCTCCGCCATTAACAAACACCTCAACTGATGAAGCATCCACTAGGATACGTAGGTGAACACGATCACTAGTGACATTCAGTTCGCGCACCGTATCGCGAGCTCGGTTCAAGGTTTGCGAGCGATCCAATCGAAGCGTCTGTGAACCCGCGCTGGCCTCGATCACGAGTCGATGAGTCTCACCCGCAAATAGCTGGAGTTGCTCACCCCACTCGAGATCGACGCTCAACTCATAGCCATTATTCTTCATCCTATGCCCAGCTTCATCCAGTAGGATATCTTGGCTAGGTGCGAACAACTGCTCCATTTCTCGAACCGGTGTTTGGTAGAGCTTGCCATCTCGATAATTAAGCTCACGCATCGCGGTCAGTTGATGTAACCAACCATTCTCCACTGACGGCTGATCCACCTCATCCGGCAGCCCCATCCAAGCACACATCACTCGCCTTCCGTCTGGTGTTAGCAAGGTTTGTGGTGCATAAAAATCAAACCCATGATCAAGTGGTTGAAAATCGCTCAGGTGTACGCCTCCCTCTTCATTCCAATCCGCCTTTGCAAACCCGTTGTGATGGGGAATGGTGTGACAATGCGAGCTTGATGATATGCCTTGTGGACCTAAGATAACCAAGTTTTGCCCGTCGAGTTCAAACGCATCTGGACACTCCCACATATAACCAAACTGACCTAGCTCTTCACCAAATAACCCTACATAGTCCCAATGTTGCAAGTCCATCGATCGGTAGATGGCCAAACGCCCAATTAAATCAGAGGTTTGAGCGCCCAATAGCATCAGCCAGCTGCCATCGTGGCGAATCACTTTAGGATCGCGAATATGCGCAGTCACTCCGGGTGGCAACGCCTCAATCACAGGACCACGCTTTTCGAAATGGATACCATCAGATGAGGTCGCTAGGCACTGCATGGTTTGCCGCTCTCGCTGCGGCCCAAGTCGCACATTGCCAGTGTAAAACACCATCAGTTCATCGCCATGACTCACTGCGTGTCCTGAAAACACGCCGTGAGAATCAAAATAATCGCTTGGCGTGAGGGCAACGGGCTGCCACTGCCAGTTGACGAGATCATCACTGGTTAAATGGGCCCAATATTTGTCTTTGTGTTGGCACGCCAATGGGTACCACTGATAGAAAAGATGATACTGACCATTGTGGTAGATAAAACCATTCGGATCATTGAGTAAACCGCGTGGCGGCGAAATATGCCAATAAGGACGATAAGGACACCGAGTCGGTTGCGTCATAGCCTTAATTGTTGTCCTCTGCTGTTGCTCTATTGCTCGGCCTAACTGATAAAGTTGATCATCACCGAGGGTTTGAGGACGCATAAAGACCAACTGCCATTCATCGAGTACCTGTTGGGCGTCTGCCATGGGTTGATAATCACCCACCAGATGCCAGTCTTTGAGCGCAAAGATCACCTTACCTTGGGCCGTTAAGACTCGACGAATGTTACGTTCGCCGCCACAGATCGCGATATAATTCTCAATCGTCATTTCAACACACTCATTCATTGGGAACGTTTGCAAAATAGCTTAACAACAAACAAAGTACAAGCCTGATATAGCGATCATCGAGCAAAGTCTGTGAGTAGAGACACAAAAAAACCTGGCCAAAGCCAGGTTGATATTGCTAGAAGTCGAGATAAATTAGCATGTCTCTCGATGGATGGTTTGGAAACTCAATACCACTTTACTCATCACGGCGGGCGCACCACTGATCAACTCCAACAGCATTTTCGCTGCATTTTCTCCCGCCTTATCAAATGCATAGCTAAACGTTGATAAGCTTGGCACACTGATATAACCAAGTTCATCGTTGCCAACACCTAAGATTTTAACTTGCTGGCCAGCAAGCAACTGCGCCTCTTTCAACGCTTTGATGGCCCCGACCGCTATACGGTCTGTCGCACAAAACACGCCATCCATCTGCGGGTAATCTTTGATCAGCTGGCGCATATTGGCGTAACCAGATTCAATACTAAACTCACCATGACAATGGAACAGCAACTCACCCGTTCCCTTCATTGTGAGCGCTTGTTTGAGTCCATCCGAGCGTAGTTTATCGACCGCTAAGTCTGAGTCACTGACGCCAATAAAACCGATATGCTGACAACCCGCCTCCAACAAACGGTTCCCCGCTTCAAACCCAACACGCAGATCATCATGAACGACACTGGGAATATTGAACAACGAGCCATCTTGACCCACCACGACCACAGGACTTTTTGAGTGATGAATGGCCTTGACCAACTCAGCATCAATATGGGTGGCATAGAGTACAATCCCTTCGACACGCTTCTGGTTAAACAGCTGAATATATTCTATTTCTTTTTCGTTCACCTGCTGGGTACTGGCAAGCAATACCTGCTTACCAGCCTGCTCAAAAATGCGGCTTAGCCCATCGACACCCTGCGCTGTCGCGTTGGAAGAAACCCGAGGAACAATCACACCCACAAGGTTGGTTTTCTGCGATTTTAAGTCTTTAGCGACTTGGTTGACGACATACCCCACCTCTTCAACCGCCTGCATGACTTTCAGCTTAGTCGAAGGCTTAACGCCATACTCATCATTAATCACCCTCGAGACCGTCGACTTGGACACTCCGGCCAATTTCGCGACGTCGTGCAGACTCGCCATAATTAAAACTCATGTAAGTAATTGGGAATGTTTGCAAAACTAACAGAAATCGCGACAAAATCCACCCAGCTCAATCGGTTTAGCAAAAAATTTTAGCCGATCCAACTCACATAAATACTGGCTATTCTTTGACTGAATGAATGGAATAGAAAAAAATCAAATTGCAAACGTTCCCGAAACGGTTTTGCAGACATTATCAAACGAATAATAACGGGGTCTGGAATGAACTATCCAATAATTGCCAAACAGCTGCTGGAGCTACTGGGAGGAAAAGAAAACCTACAAGCGCTCGCCCACTGTGCCACGCGGCTTAGGCTAGCGTTGAAAGATGAAACAATTGTCGATGAAGAGGCCATTTCGAACTTAGAAGGAGTTAAAGGACAGTTTAAAGTCGCAGGCCAGTACCAAATCATATTTGGTTCGGGCATTGTCAATCAAGTTCACGCGGAAATGGCCAAACTCACCGGCATGAGTGACATGTCGACCAATGATGTCGCCAGTGCCGGTGCGCAAAAACAGAATATTGTACAACGCGCTGTCAAAGGATTATCGGATATTTTTGTCCCGATCATTCCTGCCATCGTTGCGGGTGGTCTACTCATGGGGATCTTTAACCTGCTCACCGCACAAGGCCTGTTTATCGAAGGTCAATCACTGATCGAAGCCAATCCAGGGCTTGCTGATTTAGCGAGCATGATCAACACCTTCGCTAACGCTCCTTTTGTCTACTTGCCTGTTCTGTTAGCTTTCTCTGCCAGTAAGAAATTTGGGGGTAACCCGTTCCTTGGTGCGGCTCTAGGTATGTTGATGGTGCACCCCGATCTTCTTAATGGGTGGGGATTTGGCGGTGCCAGTGTAAGCGGCACAATCCCTACTTGGAACTTGTTCGGTTTTGAAATTCAAAAAGTGGGTTATCAAGGTTCGGTGCTGCCAGTCTTGGTGTCGGCTTTTATCCTAGCAAAGATCGAAAACGGTTTACGCAGAGTAATACCGTCTGTATTAGATAACCTACTAACACCGATGCTGGCGATCTTCATTACTGGATTCCTAACCTTTACTCTGGTTGGTCCTATCACCCGCGATATCGGCTTCCTACTGGGCGACGGCCTCAACTGGCTTTACGATTCTGCTGGCTTTATTGGCGGTGCGCTGTTTGGCTTTATTTATGCACCCTTTGTGATAACTGGTATGCACCACAGCTTTATTGCTATCGAAACTCAGTTACTGGCTGACATTGCAATCACAGGGGGCACATTTATTTTCCCTATCGCAGCGATGTCGAACGTTGCTCAAGGTGCCGCAGCCCTCGCGGTCGGTTTCACCACTAAAGACACTAAGCTAAAAGGCATTGCCCTTCCATCAGGTGTGACAGCGCTACTTGGCATCACTGAACCTGCGATGTTTGGGGTCAACTTAAAACTGCGCTACCCATTTATTGCAGCAATTGTCGGAGCGGCTTCAGCCAGTGCCTTCATTACTCTGTTTAATGTCAAAGCTCAAGCGCTTGGTGCGGCAGGCCTACCCGGTGTCATTTCGATTGTGCCAGACAAACTCGCGTACTTCGTCGCAGGCATGGCAATTTCATTCATCGTCGCATTTGCGCTAACGCTGGTATTAGGTGCGCGACAGCAGGTCAAAGCAAGCAAAGCCGTCACCGCTTAACAGATAATTTTGTGAGTCACGTCCCCCACTACACGATAAGGTTGACTCCACCCCGTTGATATTTAGCAGGGGCTTTTTATAAAAAAAACCGCATCCAAAGTGGATGCGGTTGTCTTAGCAAGAAGACAGTGGATTAATGACAAGTAAAGTCAACGAGTGTTTAGAAAGTGTATTTGGCAACAAGCTTAACTGCTGTACCATCTTCCTTCACACCGTCTTTCTTAACAAAACCGTTTTGAACAACGAAGTCAGTGTTGAAGCTTGAAGTCATTTCGTATTTAACGCCAACGTAAGCAGTTTGCGCTTCGATGTCAGTACCATCGAGTTCGCCGTCAGCAACTTGGAACGAGCCGTAGAACTTAAACTCTTCGTGTTGGTAAGCCGCAGCAATTGAGTATGTCTCACCGTCGTTCGGCTTAGACAGTTCGATGTCAACACTGTCACTTGCTGTCAGTTTTTGTGCGTTTTCAAACGAAATGAAGCCAGCGCCAAATGTAAAGCCATCGACTTTAACGTCGCCCGCAATACCTACAGAAGTCGCGTCATCACCGTCAGAGCCGTATGCTACCGCAGCAGATACTGTGTCAGTTTTGTAGTTTAGAGAAGTGGCGTAGTTTGAATCTTCTGAAGAGTCACTGTCAGTTTCGTAGTTTGCAGAAAATTCGATGTCACCAAACGTGTTTTTGTAACGAACACCCTGACCATTCACACCACCTTGATTAACCGTGTAAAGGTTAGAACCTTCACCTTGCTTTGCTTTTCCAAGCGCACCAAACGAGTTACCCGTGTCACCCAGAGAAAGGTTACCAAGGCGAGAGTGATCAAATTCTAGTTTGATATCACCAAATTCCGCATTTTTATCTGTGCTGTTACCTGTGTTGATCGCAAATGAACCGATAAGTTTCACTTCTTCGTCCACAACGTGTGTTGCTTTTGCTTTTAGATGTGCGTCAGTGAAAACGTTCGCGTTCTTTTCAGCAGCGTCTGCGTCTACATGTACTGCGATTGCTTTAGCCCAGCCGCTTAACTCCACTGTATTTTGCTCGTCGCTGTAAATTTCACCTGCAACAGTAGAACCTGCTGTCAACATAGACACTGCGATAACTAAAGGTTTGATGTTCATATTGTACCTCGAAATTAATGATTAAATAATCATTACAACTAATTGTTTTTTAATAAAATGTTAACAAGAAGAATCATCCATCCCCTGAATGAAACTTGCAGCCAGTATTATGCAAACATTTAAAAAATAAAATCGAAACTTAGTTTTACTTTTAATTTATAAGATCTCGATCATATTAAAACAGTGTTTTAATGATAGTGGTTTCATATTTTATTCGTGATTTTGCGGGGAAATGGCGTGCTTCTTTCGGTAGCAGAGGTCAAAATACCACCAGCCAAATTGTGATCTGGGCTTGGTTATTTTTGAACGAGAAAAAACGCATAGGCAGTACGTAGCATACGCTCAGCAACAAGGTGCCAATGACGCAGTTAAGATTATGAAAGAGGTGTTATGGCGCTGTTAAGCGAGTTCGCGGGCTAAGATAGGGTGGGTGGAAACTTAGCGCACAAAAAAAGCCTCGCAAGAGGCTTTTTTATTAGATGACAACGGACAGACGCTAGTGGTCAGTATGAGGATACTTGGCGCAACCTAGCTTTTCAGAAATACGCGCGGCGGCAGAATGAAGCTCAGCAATGTACTCTTGCTTCTTCTCTTCTGTAAAGCGTATGGTCGGCAAAGAGACGCTCATACCAGCAACCACGTGATTAAATCGATCATAAACAGGCACCGCTAGACAACGCAGTCCAACTTCTTGCTCTTCATTGTCTTCACCGTACCCCATTTCACGTACGGTATGCAGTTCGTCAATGAAAGAATCGATAGAGGTATGTGTACGCTCTGTAGACTGCGTAAACTCAACGTCTTTTAAAATCCTACGGACATCTTCTGGCTCTCGCTCGGCCAGTAGTACCTTACCAATCGCCGTCGAATAGAGTGGATTGCGTCGACCCACTCGAGACTGCATGCTTAAGTTATATTTTGAATCGATTTTATGTACGTAGATGATACTATCACCATCCAACGCACCTAAGTGAAGCGCCTCTAGAGTAACATCAGAGATACGGCGCATTTCAGCATCGGCCAGCTCAACGAGATCGACATACTCTAGTGCTGTAGAACCGAGCTCAAACAGCTTTAACGTCAATGAATAGTTCTCACTCTCTCCATCCTGAGAGACATACCCCAACGTTTTCATTGTTTGTAAAAAACGATAAACCGTGCTTTTTGACATCATCAAACGTTGAGCCAGTTCACTTATGCCAATGTCTTTTTGAGTACTCAGCGCTTGCAGTATACCGAATGTTTTTAACACAGATGATACTGATTCAGGTTGTTTCCCATTACTCATTCTTACTACCTACCTCGTTGTCCAGCACGCTTACTCAAATCAAACGTGTCTTTTGACACACCATTGCATTCCAGTTCCCTTATTATTTTGTTATTAAGGCTATACTGACAAATTTATTTCACACAAAAATTTCATACAATTTAAAATAATGTTCTACAAAAAAAAAGAGCCAAAGCTCTTTTTTTGCATACAAGGTCTCAGATTAGATACAAAGCTAGCCATAAACCACTGAAAAACAATAATTTTGGCAACTTTCTCATAAATGAAAACTATGTTAATCAATATAGCATTCAGCCTTCTTATCGCTCGAATTGAATTAATTTACAGCGCAAATAAAGAATCACGCCAAATTATTCCTTTCTTTCTCCAAGGTTAATTTTCGCTAGACTGCAAATTCCCCCCCAAGATTAACTTCATTCGTGACGACTCTTTTACCTTGAGCCCCCTTTCGTAACCTTTAACATGGCTTAACATCGCCTAAGGTCGCCGTTGTTAAAATGATAAGATAAGTAAATAAGCTGTAACTCATTCTGGTCGTAGGAGCCCAAGGGGGTTGGCACCAAACTCTCAGCTAGCCGCGGTTGGTATCATGAGCCTTGGAACTAAACCGATAGGTAGTCTGTGAGAAGTACGGTTTGGCCGGGTGATACCAGCAATGTTTGCTAGGCACGCATCCGTCACTACTGTGCTCAACTGGGCGGTGCTGAGCTTCAAAACAGATGCCAGCCCTGTTTTGGTAAAGATGGCCTAAACGCGATACTTGCCCGCCAACAAAGTTGCCGCTATACACGTGGAGAGCGGGCTGATTGGTCATCACTTCAAGCATGCGCTGGCCATCGGAGCTGACCAACTCTGCTTGAGTGGTTGTTTTTTCGCTGTCGAGCAAAAATGAGTGATCTAAGCCAGAGGCCGATTTCAGATGTCGACAACCCCACGTATCGAGATTCAGCTCTCTGCTACGAATAAAATTTAGGCCTGAATTGACAACCCGCTGCTGCTGCTGCGCCCACCCTTTATCGTTCACTGGCCAAAACTCGTGGCTATTTATCCTAAGTTTGTGCTTTGTGACACTGTGTTGCACTGGATCTAAGTTGAAGTAACTGTGATGAGTGAAACTCAGCGGCGCCGGTTGACTGGGTAACGCTGAAATCTCAACATTCAATGCATTATCATCAGTCAACAAATAATGCACTCTGGCCTCAAGGTGACAGCGTAACTCTTTTTGATATGCCTCTCCATGCCACAAGAAGGTTGCACTATTGGTCAGCAGTTCGGATAGCTTCCAATAGCGATGGCTCAAGCGCCATTGTCCACCATGTAACATTGAATACTGCTCATTGCACGGGGCATTAATACACAGACTACCACTGCGAATTGTTCCAAACGGAATCCGACCCGCGAATGGGCCTACCGTTGAGCCCATATACACTGGGTTGTACAAATAGTCCCTGGCGCTTGGATACCCAAGCACAACCTGGTGTCGTTTACTTGCGTCGAAGGCTATTTTGAGACTGGTTAATGTGGCGCCATAGTCAAGCAGCGTCGCAACGCTGCCCTTGGCATTGCTAATTTTAACGCTGTTCATAAATAATCAGCATCGGCTCCCTGCTGCGCGCTGACGACAAAACAGTCCGCGTTCAAACCAAACTGAGCGCTGTACTTAGCTTGGATGGTGTTGATCAAGCCCGTCACTTTAGTTTTTTCAACTAACGCCACGACACAACCACCAAAACCGCCACCGGTCATTCGCGCTGCCCCTTCATCACCCAACTCGTGATTGATAGACGCGACTAACCAGTCAATTTCAGCCGTGGTTATGTCGAAATCTTGCTGCATAGAAGTATGCGATTCACGCATGAGTGCAAATGCCGTTTTAAGTTCACCATTTTTCAATGCCCGACAGAAATTCAACACTCTCGCGTTTTCAGTAATGACATGTTTGGCACGACGATATTCAAGCTCAGTCATCTGTTGAGCGAACTGCTGCAGTTTTTCAATACTGGCTTCTCTTAGTGTCCGCACCGACATGGTCTTCGCCGCACTAAAACACTGTTCTCTGCGTGTATTGTATTCGCTGTCGACAAGACCACGTTGGACATTGGAGTTAACAATCAGCAATTGATGACTGTCTGGTAAAGTGACCTGTTCCGTCGCATAGTTGACGCAATCCAAAAGCAGTGCCTTACCCTGTTGTGCGCAGGCGATAACCATTTGATCCATAATGCCGCATTGACAACCTGCGTAATGATGCTCGGCGCTTTGTCCGATCTCGGCCATTTGAGTACGTGTCAGGTTCAAATCAAATAGGTGAGAAATAGCAATAACGATCGCGAGCTCAAGGGACGCAGAAGAGCTTAAGCCAGCGCCTTGAGGCACATTGCCACTAATTACGATGTCGAAACCAGACGGGAGTTGTGTGATTTTCTGGATTCCAGCAACGACACCACGAATGTACTGGCTCCAAAGTTGTTCACCTTGTTCAATAACGGGCTCAATTGAAAATTGGTCGCATGCGCTTGCTAGATCAAGTGCGCATGCGCGAACGATTTGGCTATCATTTTTTCCGATCGCAACAACGGTTTGATAGTCAATGGCACAAGGTAAAACAAAGCCTTGATTATAGTCTGTATGTTCACCAATCAGGTTTACACGCCCCGGGGCACTGGCAATCACTGTTGCAGCGTCGCCATATAAGGATAAAAACTCAGATTTTACTTTCGTCGTTAGTTCACGCTTCATATTTACTCACCTTAAGGTAGAAACGTCTGCCCCCCTCAATCGCCACTGCGCATAGACTGGCTAGCCCTAGCCACCCTTCAAAAAAAGAAAGTTGGCCGACTGATTAGGGCGTCATGTAATGGGGGGAGACACTTAATCAAACTCACGGCACTATAGCGAGCGGCCCAACATGAAACTGACTCACATCTCAGAGTTTTTACTAACTCAGGTTTACAAATCAAATCTTTAGTTAACCAAGTTAATTTCGGCGTGTGATATCAGATTTAATTTTCAAACGCATTAAGGTGAGTGGTGTCGATATAATGGTGATGTCTTGATACAAGCAGTAGGAGCATCACATGACGACACAGATAGAACAGACGAGTTGTCGATCACAACTCATCCGCCACACACCGACTTTATCGCTCGATTGCCAACGTGAGTTTTCTCATTCTGGTTTTTTCTCTATGCCAGATGCTTCGCGTCGTGTTTTCGACTTTAACGGCGGCTGGCTGTTCTATAAGGGCGATCAGTCCAACGCGAATCAACGGGCTTGTGATGACAAGAACTGGTCATTGGTTACCTTGCCACACTGTGTTGATCTACTCCCTGAGGATGCAAGTGGCACCATAAACTACCAAGGCATCGTGTGGTATCGAAAGCACTTTGCTCTTCCGGAGGAGTTGCAAAGTCAAAGAGTCGTGATTGATTTTGAAGCGATTCAAGGTAAATCAGAAGTGTGGATTAACGGAAAGCTTGTTGCATCGCGTCAAGAAGGTTTCTTGCCCCTAGTGATAGATGTGACGTCGTTCCTAGACTTTACTTCCAACAACGTCATCGCGGTAAAGGCCGACAACAGTGACGACCCCAATTACCCAGCGGGGAAAAATCAATATGAGTTAGATTTTACTTACCTTGGGGGGATCTATCGTGATGTTTGGCTTTATTCCACAAATCAGATTCATTTTGGACATGAAGGGTTAGCGACTTCAGCGGAATTCAATAGCAAAAACGCCGGACTGAGAGTGCGTTATCACGATATCACCAAACAGAGCGCCGCAATCACCCTGGATATGCAGGTGGTCAACCAAACGAATACTGCGCACCCTATCACGCTGGAATGCGCGTTGACCTCGTGCCAAACCGGGGACACGGCTGTGATACATTCCGCCGAGGCTTTGCTTGAAACTCATGATCAAACCGTTACCTATCACTTGCACCTTGATCAGCCCGAACTTTGGCACCCAGATACTCCCAACCTGTACTGGCTAGACTGCCGCATCTTTGATATTTCTGGGCAACAGCTCGATAGTACTCGATTAAGAATTGGCATTCGCTCTCTCGAACTCAGAGGCAAAGAGGGCCTTTATATTAACGGCGAAGCGTACCAAGAAAAACTGATCGGCGTGAATCGCCATCAATACTACGCTCACATTGGGACGGCACTTAGCAATAGTCAGCATTGGAGTGATGTAAAAAAACTTAAAGATGCCGGCCTCTCGGTTATTCGAACCGCCCATTACCCGCAAGATCCAGCGTTTCTTGATGCCGCAGATCAACTGGGGGTTCTAGTCATTCAGCCCTCCATTGGCTGGCAGTTCTGGAACGACGACCCTAGATTTGTTGCTCAAGCAAAACAAAACGTTCGAGAAAAAATACGCCGAGACCGCAACCGCGCATGCCTGTGGATGTTTGAACCGGCTCTGAACGAAACCCATCAACCTGACTGGTTTTTAAACGAGCTACACCAAATCGTTCACCAAGAAATGGACGATAGTACTTGGGTTCCACTCGATAGCTATATCGATTGCCCTCAAGCCAGAGAGGTGATGTATGCGCACCCCAACCAAATCCAAGATGGTCAAACTGACAACGGGCAGTTCCACTACCCTGCGGAGCTCCATGTTCCTGTATTCACAAGAGAATGGGGCGACAACGTTGACGACTGGAATTCTCATAACTCAAATAGCCGAGTACACCGCAGTTGGGGGGAGCAAGCACAAATAGTTCAAGCCCTGCACTACGCCATCGGTTCAGATAACTCAGGTCATGAATATGCCACTAATCTCAACGTGCTGCACCAATCGCCACGACAACACATTGGTGGCACTATGTGGCACGGTTTTGACCACCAGCGAGGTTATCATCCAGAGCAGTTTTGGGGAGGCATTATGGATGCGTTTCGCCAAGATAAATATAGTTATCACGTGTTTATGGCACAGCGTAATCCAAACAAAACACACCCAATTTGCCAATCAGGCTACCATCTAAAAATTTTGCACGAAGCGACGCCTATCTCGGGTTCCGATATCGTCGTGGTGGCCAATGTTGATAGAATCGAACTTAGTGTCGCAGGTCAGGTTGTGGGTACACAAGTGGTCAAAAACCCTCAAGTCGGCATCCCATTTTTACCCGCTATTTTTAAAGATGCTTTTGACTTTATGGACTTCAAACGTCTGCACCGCGAAGAAAAGTTCGCACAGGCCTGTATCATTGCTCACGGCTATGTGGGCGAAGAGTGCGTCATCTCTGAAGTTAAGTATCCAGCAAAACGTCCAACCCGTTTGCGCCTGAGGAGTTTCAATGCCTCACTCGTCGCCAACGGTTCAGATATTGCCACCATTATTGCTGAAGTCACCGACGAAGACGGGAACGTGAAGCGATTGGCTCGCCACCAAATCAAGTTCGAGGTTTACGGAGAAGCGAGCTTAATAGACGCAGACAATATTTTCGCCAATCCAAGAGCCACTGAGTGGGGCAGCGCACCCGCTTTGATTCGTACCACTCAAATTGCCGGTAAAGTGCTGGTTGTAGCGCGTCCTGTCAACGAAGGGATAAATACGCTGGTACCTGCTCTCCTAGAACTGGAGACTAGGCCTAACCCATATGCCACATTACAGTGTGTATCACCCACTCAGTCATTACACAGCGCTGAGCAGCTAACCAACATCAAACGCTCTTTCGCTGAAGAGGTTGAAACACGTATCGCTCGCAACACCTATATAAGAGCCAAGCTACGAGGTGTGGAGCTACAACAATCTGACTGCGGAGAGTTTCATTTCTAGCCTATTACGCCAACTTACCCAGTTGGCGTTTTTATTAAACCCATCCGCCGCGCGGTTTTGGCTTTGTCCTAGATAAACAGGCCATCGCCAATACCGCTCAAGTGAGCGAGCGATACACGCCGTCCTGGTTCATACTCTGTTCGATATAGAGATAAGCCAACCCTCTGGTTTGCTGGGCAAGTGACAACTCGCCAAACATCACTTGAGTTTGATGCTTAAGCAAATTGTCATGGTTATAGAAAGGATGTGAACAGACAGTGTCTCGAATGCGAGTGAGCCAAGCGTCACCCAGTGCACATAACCTTCCGTACAATACTATCTGCTCTACCTCGACCAAGTTTAAGCAGTTACTCAGTGTTCGACCAATGGCGTTCACTGCGTTTTCACTTAAAAGCATCGCCTGAGGATGATTTGCTACGACCGCGTCGATAAAGCTTTTGTTTCCCTTACCCCCTTGTTGTAAAACGTCATTCCATGCTTTTTGCAGTGCAGACAGCGAAGCAACCGTTTCCAAGCAACCTGTCTGACCGCAGCCACACCGCTGACCTTCGATATCCACCAAGGTGTGTCCAATTTCACCATTCGAGTGAGAACGCCCACGGGATACCTGCTCATCGACAATAAACGCCGAGCCGATCCCGAAATCTAAATTCACCACGCAGAAATGTTCAGAACGTTGACTTTGCCATTTTTCTGCCAAAGCTAACCCTACGCAGTCGTTTTCCACCATAACTTCGGTGCCTAAGCGCTGCGCCAACAAATATCGGCATTCAAACCCACCTTGCCAGTTAGCGAGTGGCATGTGCAATGATGCGCCGCTTTGTTTGTCGACTTTTCCGTGTAACCCTATCGCTATTCTTAGCGAACGCTGCTTACTCGCTTTCAACCCACTTGCGTAAACATCGCAGATGGCGTCAATCAGCTCTTTCGGCGTTTCAGCGTCAATCTCATACTCTGAAAGCGGGACCAACAGCTGAAAATCAGCCGCCACAATTAACGCGACGATTTTTTTAGGCGAGACATTTAAACACAGAATTGGGTCATGTTTATTGCTCAGCGCGTACATACCCGCACTGTTGCCTCGGCCATGAACGTTCTCGGAGTGAAGCATGATTTTGGACTCCGCATCTAAATCTGAGAGTATTTTGCTCACTGCGGGAATAGAAAGCTGAGTCCGTAACGCCAGCTCTGATTTGCTCAACGGGCCACTTTTCGCTAAATGGGTTAAAATGGCGCGCTTGTTATGAACTCGAATCGCACTGTTAGCGAGCCCTACTCCTTGTCGTAACCACATAGCTCACCCCAGCTTATAGTGCTCAATCAGTTCAAGTTGCTTGACGGAGAGCTCCTGCAGCATCTGTCCATTGTCGGTGACCTGAACCGCTCCTTTTGAATTAGCCAGTGCGATGTCAGAAATTCGACTGATGTTTTTAGCGATATCTATCGCTGTGTTTTGTTGCTGTTCGGTGGCCGTCGCAATATGCGCACCAAGCTGCGTCAACTCAGAGATTGAGGCTTGAATGCCTTGCATGACACGACTGGTTTGATTCGACGACTCGCGTGAATTTTGCATATAAAGGTGGCATTGCCCCACCTGCGCCACCGCTTGTGCTACGGAGTCATGCAACTGTTTAATCATGGTATGGATTTCTTGCGTTGAACGCCCGGTGCGACTCGCTAACTCCCTCACTTCATCGGCAACAACAGCAAAACCACGCCCCATACTACCTGCGCGAGCGGCCTCTATCGCTGCATTCAACGCCAGCAAGTTGGTTTGATCGGCAATCGTTTGGATCACTTCCAGCACGCGGCCAATATCGCCACTCACCTCATTCACACGAGTAATGGCATCCGTTGAAGACTGCAATGCTTGTGACAGTTGGTCTTGAGTGTTTAGATTCGCCTCAGTTTGCCTTTGTCCATTGACGACCGATTGTTCAATTTCAGTCAGCTGACTTTGACTCGAGCGCGTCGCGGTCGAGACTTCCGTCACCGACGCTTCCATTTCGTTCATTGCTGCCGCGACACTTTCGGTTTCGACGCGCTGAGATTCCAATGATGATTGACTTTCACTGGCGGTCATTTGGTTTTGGCTGGCAAGTTGATGTTGTTGGTGAGAAACCGATTGAACGGACGCGACCAAACGCTGCAACGTATTGATCATATGGTCAACCGAGTCAGACAACTCACCAAACTCATCACGGCTGTGGATGCCGGTCGTTTCAGTTAAGTCTCCGTTTTCTACCCGGCTCAGCGACGCTTTTAGTTTGCATAGCGCCTGACGAATATCACGACTCAGAGAGAGAGCCACAATCGTGACAGCAATCACTGAGGCCAGAGTCACCAACATTACCAAATTTTCACCGTGCGCTTGCATTTGGTTTGCTTCAGCCATCTGTACGACTGACAACTGTCTTAACTGCTCAGATTGTTGAACAAGTTGATCGATCAAATCTGCGGTTTCGGTTTGAACGGTATTGACCAGTGTGGCTATCCGCTGTTGGGCTAACATGGCATGGTAATGCTTGGCTAACGCGCCTTGCTCATCCGTTGCATGAGCGATAACCGCCGTTAAAAGTGTTTGGTCACGTTTGGTATAGCTTCTTGAGGTTTTAGCTAATGATTGGCTTGTTTTAATGATCCGTTCGGCAATGGCTCGATTCTTTTTAATCAGCTCGCCAATCGCGGCGGCTGATCTCGATTTTAACCCTTTTTCGGTGTTAAAAATCAGCGAGTCAATCGTCGTCACCAAACTGTTGGCCATAAAGCTGGCGTTCATATCATCTACCGAGCCAGATAAGCCATACGCGACCCGCTTCATCTTGGCGCTTTCTAAAGCAAACTGCGCCGACTGACGCTCGACCCAATGTTCGATGTCCATCGTTTTCTGGTACTGGTCAAATAAATCTAACGTGTTTGAAAACAGCGCAATATCGTGGGGAATCTTATTTAACTCGATGTGATACTTATCGAGTTCGACATGCATAGCGTCTAACTCGATTAGTTTTTGCTGATATAACTCGTCACTCGCCAAAAATTGCGTTTTGATTTCGTTGTGTACATCAACATCATGAGCGGTGAAATAAGAGTTAACCAGAGCCTGAGTCGTTAGCAAGTGAACCGTAATGCGATTAAGCTCAACCAGGTATGGGGAGATCACCTGAGTGACCACATGCGTGCGCTCTGATTGCAAATTACCTTGCAGCAAGCTGACACCAGTAATCGATATCATCGCCAAAAGCAACAGACTAAAGCTGACATAGATACGCCTAACAATAGACAGATTCTGCCAATACTTCATAGACAACCTCAAATTTTAATTCGTATTCATATAACTAGAGTATTCAGGGTAAAAAGGCCGCAAAAAGCGGCCTTTGTTCACACAATTTAAAGTCACGACGACAGTCGCTATCGAACTTTACGCCACGTCTTTAGGAAGCTCAGCCACAGGGACTGCAGCAATCAACCTTTGTGTGTAAGGGTCTTGAGGGTTGTGAATGACCTCGTTGATTGTCCCTTGCTCCATAATGGTGCCGTGTTGCAAAACGATCACTCGGTCACAGAAGTACTTCACGGTTGCGATGTCGTGAGTAATCAAAATGAATGAAGTACCAAACTCGTTTTGGAATTCAATCAAGAGATCCAGTACCTGAGCACGGAGTGATACGTCCAATGCCGCCGTCGCTTCATCGGCAATAATCAGCTTAGGTATCGTCACCAAAGCGCGAGCGATAACGATACGCTGGCGTTGCCCCCCCGAGAACGCATGAGGATAGCGACTAGAGAACTCAGCAGGCAGGCCGACGCGGCTCATCATGTTACGCACACGTTCTTTGCGTTCTTGAGCACTCATTTCCGTGCGAAGTAATTTTAATGGCTCTTCGATAATTTCCGCGACCGTCATACGAGGATTTAACGATGACCAAGGGTCTTGGAAAATCAAACGAAGGTCAGCGAACAAAGGATCGCGCTTGATACGCTTGTAATCTGCCAGCTCAAGATCGATGCCATTCTTCTCATCGACGTAACGAATGTCACCTGAAGTCGCAGGTTGCATACCTAAAATGGCGCGACCCAAGGTGCTTTTCCCTGAACCAGATTCGCCAACAATCCCCAAAGACTCACCGGGATGTAACGTCAAGGTCGCATTGTTTACCGCAGTCATAAACTGTGTTTTCTCAAACATTTTGCTCGGTTTTTCAAATACTTTCGTGACACTATTGACATCTAATAGTGGTGTTTGGCCTTGATAGACAAACGGTCTTTTAACTTTGGACGGTAACTCAAGCGCACGCGTCGCATTCATAAGCTTAATCGTATAAGGATGCTCCGGCTCTTCAAAGATTTGGCGAACCTCGCCCTGCTCAACAACAACGCCTTTTTCCATTACAACGACGCGGTCTGAAATCTGTGCGACTACGCCCAAATCGTGGGTAATAAACAAGATAGCCATGCCAATCTCTTGTTGAAGTTTGGCAAACAGCTCCAAGATTTCAGCCTGAGTTGTCACATCTAGCGCGGTGGTGGGTTCATCCGCGATGAGCACATCTGGACGGCTTGCGATGGCCATAGCAATCACCACACGCTGACGCTGACCGCCAGAAAGCTGGAACGAATACTTGTTGATCAAGCTCTCTGGCTCAGGCATTTGCACCTGATTTAACAGCTCGAGTGCCCGTTCATGTGCTTTCTGTTTTGTAATACTCGGGTCAACAAGACACAACACTTCTTTAATCTGATCGCCAACGGTATGTACCGGACTAAGTGCCGCCATTGGCTCTTGCGAGACTAACGAGAAATTGAAGCGGCGCAGGTTGCGCATTTCTTCACTACGTGGATGCAAGGTGGTGATATCAACAATCGATCCATCTGTGTGGTAAAGAATTTCCCCTGAGTCGATTCTGCCCGGTTTGTCGAGAAGTTGAAGGATCGCGCTAGTTGTCACCGATTTACCAGAGCCTGACTCACCGATAACCGACAAGGTTTCCCCACGATTCAAATCAAACGATACGTTTTTAACAGCGTGGAATGTTTCCATCGTTGTTGGGAAGCTGACGTTAAGCTCTTTAACTTCAAGAATTTTTTCCGCCATTTTAAATACCTATTTTGCACCTTGTTCGTGGTAAGGGTCGCAGGCGTCTCGTAAACCGTCACCTACAAAGTTCATCGCTAGAATGGCAATAACCACACTTGCCGCTGGAATTAACAGCCAGATTGCATCCGCAAGAGCACGAATGTTTTGCGCTTCTTGTAACAATACCCCCCAACTCACCATAGGTGGTTGAAGACCGAGACCTAAGAAGCTGAGTGCGGTTTCACCCAAAATCATGCCCGGAATAGCCAACGTAACCACCGCGATGATATGGCTTAAGAAGTTTGGCACCATGTAGCGACGGATAATTTCAAATGGCGTGTTGCCATCTAGCCATGCGGCTGCGACGTACTCTTCACTCTTCAATGACATGAAACGACTACGGACAACACGAGCCATATCCGGCCACGCAACCAAACCGAGAATGATAGTGATCAAGAAATAACGCTGTAGCGAGCTCCAATCACTAGGCAGTGATGCACCCAGCGCCATCCAAAGCGGCAGTGTCGGAATCGATTTGACGATCTCCATAGCACGCTGAATGAAGTTATCCACTTTTCCGCCAAAGTAACCGGAGATACCACCGATGAGAATGCCGATGAAGAACGTAAAGAACACACCAATCAGACCGACCGATAATGAGATACGCGCACCGTGAACTAAGCGCGATAACATATCACGGCCCATTCGGTCAGAACCGAGGATAAAGAAAGGATCACGTTTGTTATGTGGTACCAACAGTTTGTACTTCATTGGAATGAAACCCGCCAAGGTGTAGGGTTCTACCTCACCAAAAAATTCGAAGTAGATTTTTTTCGCGGGATCTTCTTTGAAGTGACGTTTCAATGAACGCATGTCTGTGGTCACTTCATAGCCAATCAAATGCGGGGCCCAGCCCCAACCGTCATCGGTTTTTTCAAATAAGTTGACTTCTTGTGGTGGCGCGTAAGTGTATCGACGCCAGTTCTCACTTGGCTCAAACGGCGCAAAGAATTCGGCAAATGCGGCGACGAAATAAATCAGCGCTAGGAACCACATGCTATACCAAGCCAGTTTGTGACGGCGTAACTTAATGCCTATCAGTTGCCAAGCTGTCGCTTCGGTGAGATCAATTTGTTTTTTCTTTCGCTTCCAAACTCGAGCAAACATGCTATTGGAAGGCGCAGTTTCAATATTCACTGTCATTATGGTAATTCCTCGGTTAAAGACCAGCGCGCACGCGAGGGTCTACCCAATACATGATGAGGTCAGAAATAATGGTGCCGATAATCGTCAAACTAGACATCAGCAGAAGAATGTCG
Organism: Vibrio sp. JPW-9-11-11; assembly: GCF_013369335.1. Lineage (GTDB taxonomy): Bacteria > Pseudomonadota > Gammaproteobacteria > Enterobacterales > Vibrionaceae > Vibrio. Next base: position 41,211 of record NZ_SZQJ01000005.1, on the reverse strand, counting down.
CCTGCGAGATACATATCTTGGTTACGTAACGCGCTAAGCATGGTTGGGCCCATGGTTGGGATGTTCAGTACTTGGCTCACAATGACGTCCGCACTGATAAGCAAAGGCAACTGCCAACCAATGGTCGCAGCCAATGGCAAACATGCAACGCGAATAGGATATTTCACCAACAGTGTTAGTTCTTTCTGTCCTTTAGCACGTGCCGTTTTTACATAAGGTTTGGTTAACTCGTCGAGTAAGTTAGCGCGCATGATACGGATAATCCCTGCCATACCCGCGGTACCTGCTACAACGATGTAGAGCCAACTGCGACTGACCCCGTCCATAAACTTATCAAAACTCATAGGTTCACTAATGTACTCGGGCGAGTACAAACCAGACAGCATGACGTCAAAGGAGTGGTAACCAATCAACAGGGCGACAATGGCGATAACAAAGTTTGGTGTCGCCATACCGATGAAGCCGAAGATCGTCGCAATGTAATCTCCAATCGAGTATTGACGCAGTGCTGAATACACACCAATAGGAATCGCTAAAAGAAATTTGAATACCAGTACCGCACTAGCAAGGAGAATAGTCGGTAACAGAGTGGGCTGAATATTATCCCAAACCGGTTTGTTGTTGACCAAAGAAAGCCCTAAGTCACCGGTTAATAGCCCGCCAGCCCAGCTCAGATAGCGCTCATACAACGGTTTATCTAAGCCAAACATTTCACGCAAAACAAGGATTTGCTCTGGATCGACGTCTTGGCCCATAGCGGCCATTTCGGCGATTTTTGCAGACGCAAAATCACCTGGCGGTAAATCAATAACGACAAAAACTAAAATTGAAACGACTAGCAAAGTGGTAAATACCGCGGCTAATCTATGTCCAATATACAGAAAAAAACTGCTCATAATAATTCCTACATTTGCGAAATCGCAAACTGTTTTAACAAGAAGTTTGTTAGCCACAACTGCATAAGGCTGTGGCTAACAGGTCTGGTAATCACCACACCTTATCGCTAGCGGCTAGAGTTATTTTGACTCCTTCCAAAGCTGAGAGGTACGCATCGGGCCTGGTGAGGCGATACCGTATGAGTTGGGTACTTCTGTATCGGCGTTACGCACGCCTTCACGGATAACCACACCTTCATCCAAAGGTTGAACAGTACCAATCACGTAGAAGTTCTCTTTCGCGATATCAATGATTTGCTTCATCAATTCAGACTGTTCTTTATGCGATGCGGTTTTGCCCATTGCGCGGTAAAGCTCAATTTGCTTTTTAACGTGCGCCGGTGGCTCTACAGCGTTAGCGTGGGTGGTGTCTGTCATCCAGTAGTAGTAGCCAAGGCCCCAGGTTGATTCTGGATTCTGTGGCGCGTAGCTACGGAAAGTATCAAGCACACCGATGCCGCCATCACCTTTAGCAGGCACTAGGTCATATTCGTTCGCTAAACGTTGCGTCTGTAGGAAAGAGCCTTCAACAATGCGAATGTCTAGGAAAATACCCACCGCTTGCCAGTCTTTCTTAACCAGCTCAAGAATGTCGGTCATTTCGCCAACATGCTGTTGGTTAACTAACGCTTCGATACGCAGACGGTTACCATTTTTGTCTAAGCGGTAACCTTGTTCATCTTTATCCGCAAGACCGACTTTATCGAGCAATTGGTTGGCCAATTCTGGGTTGAACTCAGTAAACTGGGTTGCAAACTCTTCATCGTAGAAAGCACTACCTTCAGAAGGTGCTGCTTGATATCCATCGACAACGCCCGAGAAGATCGTTTCACTAATGCCGTCACGGTCAATCGCGTGAGACAAAGCAACACGGAAATCTTTGTTCGCGAATAGTTCACGTTTAACGGGATCTTTGTGCGTTTGGTTGAAGCCCAGAATTGCCGCGTTCATGCTGGTACTTGGGCGAGTCGCGTAGGTAAATTGACCTTTTTTCTCGTTTTCGATCAGCATTGGACGGTATTTGGCGACACCAATGTGGCGAGTTTGAAAATCAGTCTCACCCGCTGCAGCGCGAAGAACCATCTCTTCTTTATTCTCTGAGTAAGAGAAATACACACTGTCTAGATAAGGGAGTTGGTTACCTTCCGTATCCACTTGCCAGTAGTATGGGTTACGTTCCCAAACTGCGTATTGAGTTTGTGGGCCTGGAACCACTTTCACCTGCCACGCGTTAACTGTTGGACGGTCTGGGTTTTGGTAGCTTTCTTGGAAGTAAATCGCTCGACACTTAGTCTGGAAGTACTGTTGCCAACTGTCAAAGCCTGCCGCTTCAGCTTCGGCATTCACTTTAGGGTTAACTTCTGGCAGGTACTGCTCACAGTAGTGTTTTGGGAATTGAACGATGTTTGAGCCGTCGGTGTTCGCCAGCTTGCGGATAAACATACCATCTGCTTTTTTCAGCGAAATCTTGATGGTGTGTTTATCGACCACTTCACCGACCGCGTCTCCTGGTGCGCTTGCATATAGAGGTCGGTTGCCAGACCAATCTTCACGATTGATCAGTTCCAAATAGAAAGCAATGTCGTCGGCGGTAAATTCAGCGCCGTCTGACCATTTCACACCTTTACGTAAGCTGATCGTGTACTCAGTCAGATCATCATTGACGGTATAGCTGGTCGCAAGGTTAGGCTCGATACCCGTATAGTGACGGTTAAAGTTGAACAAGTTATCGTATTTCAACATACGCATACGGTGTCCGCGGTCTGCTTTTAAGCCAAGTAGACGCAGTTCACCGCCGTATTGACCAATAGAGTCAATAGGCTCAACCACCAATGGATTCTCTGGCAGACGCTCTACCACTGGTGGTAGCTGGCCTTTGTTAACCATCTCTTTAAGCTGAGGCGCTTCATTGTACGTTTCTGCAAAAGCAGAGACAGAAACCGAAGCCGCAATAGCAACGGCAACTTTACCGAGTAGAGGTATATTATTTGTATATTTCATCAGTCACTCCCTGATGTGATTTTTCTTGAGGGGATTCTTTTTTGCCGGCGTACACTTCAACTAGCAGACGCGACGTTCCTTGCGGGAACTGCCCAGTTATCACTGGAACGCTGGCGTGGGGAAAAAGTAAATTGGTGTTGGGCGCACACGGATAAACACGCGTTTCGCCAGGACCACTGACCAAAACCAGTTGGCTGTATAGACTGTCGGACTCCACTTTGGCTGCACGAGGCTCATCGTGACTAAACCATTGACTCCATGTATCAACTGCGTGCCCTGTCATCACAAAATCCAACGCTTGGTCGCAGGTCACCTGATTGAGTCGCACCTCTTTACCGTTGGAGAACATCTGCGTGGTTTCCACTTTACAGCCCGGAAAGGGTTGCCAAATAGATACGATGGAGTCATCGAGTGCGTAGGTTTCTAGATGACGCGAACGGCCAATCCACTGTTTGGTGTCGGGGTGACGAAACGCGAGAATGTTGTCACCTGCCCAGCCTTGTTCAATCCAACGGCTACTTTCGACACATAAACCATGATCAGAGCTGTAGGCAAACTTGGCGTATTTATCATCACAATGGCGCAATTCGGCAGAGCCAGCACTGTTAGTCAGCATGTACACCCCACCCCGTCTCATGAGCAAATGATTGGCAACTTTGACCGGGTGTTCGGTATCCACAAGCGGCGTTAACGACGCCTGCCAGAAGGGGTGTTGCTCAGGTAATGCCAGCGCATTAAAAGCTTTGAGTGCTAGCATTGGTGACGCATACGAGGTATAGAACTCGCTGCTCAATAGATTGGGATACGCAAAACCTGGTAGCAACTGGGCGTTATTGTCCCAGATAGGCTGCTCACTCCACCAGCCCATGGTCTGCTGCCAGCACGTTCTTGCCAGTGAGATATCGACATCAGGATGGCCACAGCGTGCCAGTTCAACCCAAAACGCAGCACCGGCAAAACGGTAGTTCAATGAGCGCCCGTAACAGAGCGGTTGACCATCTTGGCTAAACCAATATTGGTAACTGTCAGAAAACTCAATCGCGCGACGCACCAGAACCTGACTCAGTTCGCTGTTTGAATTGTCCCATCGCGCGTAAACCAGCGCATAAAGCTGAAAAGCAAACGGGTTGTAGTAGTCGACTACACCTGTAAGACCATCTTGGTACCAGCCGTTTGCTAAATACATGTCATTAAGAAACGCGAGATCTTGCTCAAGCACTGACTGCTCAATCTCGACACCCAATAGCGACAGAGCTTTTAAGATAAGAACTCGAAACCAACGCCAGTTGTTTGGCGGAAGCTCTAAATCAGCCACCGAGTTTAACCAAGCGGAAAGATGGGCACGCTGCTCGTTATCCAGTGGCTGCCAGTAAAGTTCGTTGGCATCAATAAGCGCAACAGCAATCGAAGACATCTCTACCACACGTTGGTCGTAATGCCCTGGAAACTGCCAAAAGTCTGGGTGAGATGGGTTGGTGCCGTTGGCGATCAATCGACGCAGTTCGACATGCACTGTACTCAGTTCATCGCCTGCAGGTACTGCGCCCCACATCAATCGACAAACATGCTCAATACCCGCAACCTCAGCAGTATAGTGCGCCGCACTATTGAAATTGGGCAGGTCTTGCGCCGTTCCACGAACAACGGCCACCTGACGTTCCACAATTACTTTTAGCATATTCATCGTTTCAGAACGGCCTATGCATCCCTGCGCCGTATCAGCCAAACAATTCAAACTTATTGCCACGGGTTACTCGCCTAACAACAAAATCATCAATGAGGTGAATTAAAACCTATTGAATTTAATTATTGAAACGCTTTTTTATATTTATGATATGAAGATCAAAACTACGTTTCATTTTTTTAGACCAACAGCTACTCAGCTCACAATTTTGCACTCGAAACACAAATATAATTAAAACGCCGTTTCAATTTATGGATTTGGAAGGTATGTGAATCTTGCTCTGTTACTGATGTAACAGACGCGCGCAGACATGTTTGGGGGGTTACGGCCATGACGTTGTCCGTACACCAAATATGGATAGACTTGCCGCAGACGATATGCGTTTTGACAACGCCTATTGTGCCTCTTCTGTTTGTACGCCACCGAGAAACGAGATGTGCCGTTAGACGATGCCAATCTGATTTCTCAGCTACCAAAACACCAACATATCTATATCGGTAAATGGCATATCGGTCATCTAAGTAAAGATTGCGCCAGCTTAGCTCTGGCGCATAAATCTGGCGTAATAAACAGGCGGTAGTCCACGCTGCAGGCAACGTCCCATGGCATCAAGATAAGGGCGTAAATGTGAAAAAAGTTGATAATACCCTTCACACAGGTAGTGCTTGGCTGAGATCGAGAGCTCGCCGCTTTCATCAATACGCTGCGCGGGACAAGCGCCATGACAAAGCGAGCGTTGGTCGCATTGCTGGCAGTGGGTTTGGCTACCCATCGGCTTTCGCGTAGAGAACTGCTGTTGAATCGGCGTTTCAATTAAGTCTGGATAATCGCGTTGATTGATGTTGCCCACTTTGAACTCTGGGTAGACAAAATGATCGCAGCTATAAACATCACCATTATGTTCAACCACAAGGTTTTCACCGCACTGAGGCGCATGCACACAGATAGACGACGGCAATCCCAAGTGCATACCAAGCGCATTATCAAAATGGCTGACGAACACCTTGCCGATGTCCTCTTTGCGCCACTGCTCAAACACATCGATCATAAACTGGCCAAACTGCGCCGGAGATACGCTGCGCTGGGAGACACCTCTGCCCTTTTCTGGCTCAACAATCGGGATAAACTGAATAAACGTCACCCCGAGTTGCTTTAGATGCTGATAGACCCGTTGGCCATGGTCGCCATTGTGATTCTGAATAACGGTCAGCACGTTGGTCTCGACCTGATGCTTTTGTAGCATCTGTAAACCGGCTATCACCTGACGATAAGAGCCAGCGCCGCTGCGGGTTTTGCGGTAGTGATCATGCAGTGCTTCGTCACCATCGATACTGATGCCGACCAAAAAATCGTGCTGCTTTAGAAAAGCAGCCCAAGTGTCGTTGATCAGTACACCATTGGTTTGCAGTGTGTTGATGATCTTCATTCCCGGACGCGCGTGCTTTTTTTGCAGCGCCACCGCTTGGCGGAAAAAGTCCAAGCCTCTGAGTGTGGGCTCTCCGCCTTGCCAGCCAAACGTGACTTCACGACACCCTGCCGGTTGACTCTCGATGTAATTTTTGACGTGCGCCTCAAGTGTGTTTTCCGTCATCGTAAACTGCTTAGATTGCGGGTAGTACTCGCTCTTATCCAAATAGAAGCAATACTCACAAGCGAGGTTACACAACGGACCTATCGGCTTAGACAGAATATGAAATGGTCGTTTGGCTTTCACTTTTCCAGTCGGTATCTGCAGTGGCATCTAACTCACCCTAGTCTTCTCATTTATGAATCTCCATTCTATTTTATTTTTAAAACAGCATTTCAAATAATCACCAAATCGTGATCGACAACTCAATTTTAAAACACCATTTCAATATAATAATGTAAACTTTCTAGATAATTTGAGTATGAAAAAGCCCAATCTGCTATACGTTTTTCCCGACCAGTTCCGTTTAATGTCATTAAGCATCTGGCAAGATGCTCAGTACCAAGCGTATTTACCTGGGGTTGGAGACCCTGTCAGTACCCCACATTTAGACGCATTCATTAGGCAGTCGACATTACTCAGTAATGCGGTAAGCAACTGTCCGGTGTGCAGCCCTCACCGAGGCAGCTTGATGACCGGACAATTTCCTTCTCGCAGTGGCGTCCCGTTGAATTGCAACTCCGACCGCATTCACTCCGAGTTACCCGAAACTGCCTTTTGCTTTACCAATGCCCTGTCAATGGCTGGCTATCATGTCGGTTACATCGGTAAATGGCATTTAGACGTCCCGACGCCAAACGATCCAGTTAACCCTGGTCACTACGTCGATCCCAATGTGCCTGCTTGGGACTCTTACACTGAGCCACAGCGTCGTCATGGCATCGATTATTGGTATGGGTACGGCACGTTTGATGAACACAACAATCCACACTACTACGACACTCATGGCGTTCGTCACGAACCCAAAGTGTGGTCGGCTGAGCACGAAACCGACAAGGCCATTGAGTACCTTAAGAACGAGCATGGCGAACGCGATCCAGACAAACCGTTCGCGTTGTTTATGTCGATGAACCCACCGCACAGCCCTTACGATAGCCTTGATGATTGTCGCTTAGAGGATTGGCTGCGTTATAAAGATACGCCAGTCGAGGAGTTGTTGTTGCGCAATAATGCCGATACCCACATCGAGAAGGCACACAGCGCCGCATACTATTTTGCCAACGTGACAGGCACAGACAGTGAGTTTGGTCGCCTGGTCAACGAGCTTAAAGCGCTCGGCGAATGGGAGAACACTGTGGTTGTGTTTACTAGCGACCATGGCGAAACCTTATGTAGTCAAGGGATCAACGACGCCAAAAACTGCATTTACAATGAAGCGTTCTCTGTGCCATTTGTCATCAAAGGTGCCCAGTCGAAACAAGTAAAGCAGCATTCTGTGTTTCTAAGTAGCGCTGACATTATGCCGACGGTGCTCGGTGTCATGGGCCTAGAGCAGCAGTGTCCAAACGACATTCATGGACGTAACTTAAGCAATGCAGTGTTTGCCAATACGAGTGCTTCATTACCAAGCTGTGCGCTTTATATTCGCAATATCGATGGGTATCGTGACCACAACAATAAAGTGGTCGATTACTTCCCCGTCAGTCGAGGGCTCAAAACACAGCGTTACACCTTAGCGCTCGAAGTCGACACGCAGGGTAAACTCGAGCACACCCTATTTTTCGACAACGCACTCGACCCATACCAGTTGCACAACTTGTCTTTTAACCCTGATGCGCCTATCGAGCGCTGCCTACTAAGGGCGCTCGCCGAAGAATTAGTGCGCACAGACGACCCTTGGGTCGCCCAACGCTGGTTAACCGAACTTTTACCTTATCACCTGTTTTCAAGGAACAACCATGAGTAGTAACCACCGTCCTAACATTATTATTATCTACGCCGACGACTTAGGCTTTGGTGATGTTAGCTGTTATGGTGCCAACGACATTCCCACGCCAAATCTAGACAAGTTGGCTGAAGAGGGCCTTAAATTTCACCAAGGTTATGCCACGGCTGCCACCTGTACGCCCTCGCGCTACAGTTTGTTAACCGGGTCTTACCCTTGGCGTAACCCAGACGCGGCGGTACTGCCGGGCGACGCCCCTCAGATCATCGGTATTCACGACAGCACTATGCCGCAGATGCTGCAAAAAGTGGGCTACCGAACCGGTATTGTGGGCAAGTGGCACCTTGGCCTAGGTGATGGCGAGCTAGACTTTAACCGAGAGATCAACGGCACTCCCAACGATGTTGGTTTCGACGAGTCTTATATCATGGCCGCAACCAATGACCGCGTACCGTGTGTTTACATCGACAATCGCCACGTCGACAACCTTGACCCATCAGATCCCATTCAAGTGACCTACGACTCGGACGAAGCGTTTGTTGACGTACCAAATGGTCGCCACAACCCAGAGCTATTGGATGTGATGTACGATCACGGTCACGACGGCACCATCATTAACGGCGTGAGCCGCATCGGCCATATGCGCGGCGGTCAATCGGCTATTTGGGACGATGAGACCATGGGCGAAGTGTTTGCAGATAAAGCAATTGAGTTTATCGAGCAAAATCAAGACGAGCCGTTTTTCCTTTACTACGCAATGCACCAGCCACATGTACCGCGTATCCCGAACCCACGTTTCAGAGGTATCACACCTCATGGTGTGCGCGGCGATGTGATCGTCGAAATGGACTGGTGCATAGGTAAGGTGCTAGACAAGCTGGAATCCTTGGGCCTGAAAGACAACACCTTAGTGATCTTCTCCAGTGACAACGGTCCGGTTTTGAACGACGGTTATAAAGATCACGCGGTTGAGTTCAACGGCGAGCACCGCATGGCTGGCCCTCTGCGCGGCGGTAAGTACAGCCTATTTGAAGGTGGCACCCGAGTGCCATTTATTGTTCGCTGGCCAGCGCAAATTCAACCGGGTGAAACCAACGCTCTGTTCAACCAAGTAGACTTGTATCATTCATTTGCACAAATGGTGAATCAGCCGCTAGAGTCAGCAGAAGCGCCAGACAGCCAAGCACTACTTGAAACGCTAATCGGCCAAGATCAGGTTGGTAGAGAATCAATGGTGCTCGAGGGGATGCAGTACAAAAAGGTCTTCCGCGACCAGCGCTACGCTTACATTCCACCACACGATGATGATTTTATCTGCCAATACACAGGTAATGAGAAAGGCAACCTGTCTAAGCCGCAACTGTTCGACCTCAATGACGATGTGGGCCAGGTAGTGAACTTAGCCGAACAGATGCCAGAGAAAGTGGCTGAGCTAGACGAGAAGCTGCAAAATGTGATCAGCAGCGAGCAAACTCGGTAATTTCTGTTGCTTGAAAGCGTCTATGTTAACGACACTTAAGCTGGATTAAGCGAAAACCTCGCACTCTCATCGAATGAATGTTAGTCAACTCAAAGGCGCCACTATAATAGAGGCGCCTTTTTCTTTACTGACATTTTGACACGCGAGCAAGTGACAAGGATTTTAAAACATTGGGTTTGGTCAGTATGCCATTTGCCCAACTAACCGGAGCGTGAAAACTCATGGGTAGCACCCAGAACCTCTGGCAGAGTGTTCTAGGCGCTGCGGTGAGCGTTATTTTTGCTTCCAAAGCTGCGCTGGGCGCATCGGTCCCGGCGACGCGATACCATAAGAATGAGGTACGCTGGTGTCTGAGTTGCGTACGTCATTTTTAATAATCACGCCTTCGTCTAACGCGCGAACCGTGCCGATAAGATAAAACTCCTCTTTCGCGATTTCAATTACTTGGTGCATAAGCTTGTTTTGCTCAGTTTGAGAGGCGGTATTGGCCATCGCGTCGAGCAACTGGAACTGTTTTGCGATTGCGCCTTCGGGTTTCTCAGCAAGGTTATGGGAGTGATCGGTAGACCAATAATAGTGCGCGGTAGCCCATGTGGATTCAGGGTTTTGTGGTGCATAATTTCGGTAAGTATCCAATACCCCAATACCGCCATCCCCCGTGTTGGGAATCAAATCATGCTCATTCGCCAAACGCTGAGTTAGCACATAGGAGCCGTCTGAAATTTTCATGTCCATAAAGACACCGACTTTGGCCCAGTCATTCTTTATCAGTTCAAGGATATCGGTACGTTCGCCCGCTAAACGCTGGTCGATTAGAGTATCGATGCGCAATCGCTTACCGGTTTTGTCCAACCGGAAACCATCACTATCTCGTTTGTTTAACCCCAACTCATCTAACAACTTATTCGCTTTCTCTGGGTTGTACTCAAGATATTGGGTTGCAAACTCTGCGTTATAAAATTCGCTTCCTGGAATAGGGGCCACCTGCCAAGGCTCCACCGCTCCCGAATAAACCGCCTCACTTATCCCTTCACGATCGATAGCGTGAGACAAGGCAATACGAAACGCTTTTTGCTGATAAAGTTCACGTTTAATTGGATCTTTAATCGTTTGGTTCAACCCTAAAATCAGAGCATTCGAACTGGTTGTTGGGCGTAGTTTGTATTGGTAATTCCCTTTGTTTTCATTTTCGATAAACATAGAGCGATATTTCGGTTCACCAACAAAACGAGTTTGAAAATCAGTTTCACCGGCAGCCGCTCTCAATACCAGCTCTTCTTTGTTTTCAGAATAGGAGACATAGACCTTATCAAGGTAAGGAAGCTGGTTGCCTTCACTGTCAACAACCCAGTAATAAGGATTTCGCTCCCAAATGGCGTATTGCGTTTCAGGTGATGCGGGGACTTTGATCTTCCAAGCATTGACGGTCGGTCTCTCCGGATTTGAATAATGCTCAGGGAAGTAATGGGCGCGGCATTTCGTTTGAAAGTATTGCTGCCAGCTTTCAAATCCAGTTTTCTTAGCTTCAGCGCGCACTTGAGGATTCACTTCTGGGAGGTATTGTTCACAGTAGTGCTTAGGGAACTGCACAATATTAGAACCATCGGTATTTGCTAGCTTACGAATAAACATACCATCTGGTTTTTCGAGTTTGAATTTAACCGTATATTTATCTAAGACTTCAGCCGTTGCGGGAATATACACAGGTTTATTCCCTGACCAATCTTCCCTTGAAACAAGATCAATATAAAACTTTATATCTTCTGACGTAAATTCAACCCCATCAGACCATTTTATTCCCTCTCTAAGTTTAAGAGTATATTCAGTAAGTTCAGGGTTAACTTCAAATGAGGTAGCAATATTGGGCTCTATACCAGTGTAAGAACGATTGAAGTTAAAAAGATTATCGTATTTCATCAAGCGCATATCTAAACCAATATTACGCTTAAGTGATAAAAGGTTTAATTGTCCGCCGTACTCGCCGATTGAATCTATTGGCTCAATGACTAAAGGCTCTTTAGGAAGGCGACTCTGTACCTCTGGCAATACGCCTGTTTTAACTTGTTGTTGCAACATAGGGGCTTCATCATATGCTGCAAAAACCTGACCGCTCATAACTAGGCCAACTACCATGGCCAGTTTTTTCTTGTGGATATTAAACATCATTTATTTCTCGTAGAGTTGTATTTGTTATTGCCATGTCCTCCATGGCAATAACATACTGTCAGACTGTTACTGTTATTTCTTTTTTGATGTCTTTGATTTTAATTAAACAAAATTTAGTCAGTTTTTAGACCTAAATTCAACTTTCTAACTATGCTTATTAATTGACGATTCAGCACGTAACAACTCTGCGCTGTGCGGATGTAAATGAATCAACACTTTTGTTTCATTTATATCGACATATTGGTGTCGCCACACATCCCGAAGCTGGACGTTGGCAAAGTCGATATAGCGACTTAAGTCGAAATTCAACGTTCGATCGATATCCGAACGGTTAAATATACCTATTGCTATATCGCCGTTTTCTAGGTCTTTTATCCAAAGCTCAACGTCGTTTTCCAGACAAAAACGTCGTGCCGGCGACACTAGAGGATCTTGGTTAATATCAATCACCTCAGAGTTGGTGATCAGATTTAATGTAAACTCATCCAGTTGCTCAATATCGCAACTTAACATCAGTGGCGCCGATAAGAGTACCCACAAGGAGACTTGCGCATACTGTTCTTCGTAGGAGAGTCGAGTGGGATTAAATTGGGTATTTTTCCGATTAGGTACGCCTATACGCCCGATTTGGAGCATGTCGGGGTCTGGGTATCGGCCGGGAGCTGACAAAGCTTGCCAAGGAGCTTGAGAAAAACCAATTTTCGAGACAATTTCCCAACAGTCATGGATGTCCCCGGTTGTCCGCCAGCAGTGGCACCACTTCGCTAACTCAGCGGCATGTGCAAAAGGCGCATCATTTGACAAGCTAACCACGATATTGGCGCGAGTGCTCTGTGTGTCTCGCCACATCCGCATCGCAGTGGGGACATCATTCGGTTTCCAGTCCAGTTTAATAAACTCGAACCCCCAATCTGCAAACTGTTGGACATCCCTATCAAAAAACCACTCTCCTACCTGATTGAGTCCATTGGTATTGATGCTTGGATAGCGACCGAAAAACTGATGATATTGTTCACGGTCTTGTTCGACGAGATAGTAATCTTGGTAACGACCTTGCACATTGGGTGCGCTGCTGCCAATAAAACCAGCATAAGTCGCCTGCCATGGCGTGGTATAAATACCGGGTTTCAACCCCAGAGACTTTACAAACTGACACATGCCGCGCATATCATTGAAGCGTTCATTCGCTTGCAGGGCTAAGGTACTAGGGCAACGTTCGCCTTGCCAACAATCGTCGATATTGATGTAGCTCCAACCGTAATCAATTAATCCTTTTTCAATAAAGGCGATGGCCGTTTGTTTTATAGCGTCTTCGCTGATCAGTTCACTATGACAATACCAGCTGTTCCACCCCATCGGGGGAGTTAAGCAAATTTGATCACCAATACATAAGCGAAGCGTTTTAGTGTCTTGACCGAAAGTATTGCGCACAGTCAATTGAATCTCGTATTTGCCTGGCGTTTGAACCGTTCCTGATAGGACGCCGGTATTCGAATTAAGCGTTAATCCTGCGGGTAAATCGTCAGCAAAATAGACAATAGGTTTTGCGCCGCTAGCGGCAACTTTGTGCTGGAACGGATGATTGGGATAATAGCCAACGGTTTTAGCACCATTGATACGGGGGGCTTTGCTCGGTTTAGGCGTGCGAATTGGGCAATATGACATAAATAGATCCTAGCGAACTCAAATACACATTCAGTGAGGAGTTCTTAACAGAGAGTGACAAATGAAGAGATTCTAATGACACTCTCTGAATTTAGGTGGGAGCTTATCAGTCTTTTACACTAAACAAGGTTGCAAGTTCTTTTAGGCTTAGCATTAATCAAACCTGGACTGGCGTTCAGCCCATCAAAGTTCTGCTTGGCACATTTTTCAATACAGCGATGAACACTCTCACCTAACTTCGCCCGGTCTGATGCGGTGCTCACTTGCATTTGGTACTCGCAACCATGTTCGACAATCACAATGTTGATCATCGCACTGCGCCCTGGGGTGGCGACGGAGAGGCTAAAGCAATGCGCTTCGTTCTCACAGGCCAACACGCACGGTTGATCGACTTGGATCGACAATCCACCTTCGAGACTCAAGGTTGCTGGCGCATAAAACACACAGCCAATACGCTTATCGGCAACGACCGCTTGCGTTTGTTTGCTATTCGACACCACTAACGCTTTAGGTGCGTCTGCGTATTGGCGTGTTTGCTCAACGGTCGCGTCCGGCAACAGTGTATATTGATAACTCGCATCGCTTGGATGAACACCATGGTGGATCGTCAGCTCAAATACTTCTGCGTCGAGCGGCTTGTCAGTTAAATGTTGGTTAATCCACCGCCACGAAGAAAAGCGCGTTTCACACTTCAGAACGGCGCTTTGATCGTGCAGAACATAGCCGATATCACCATGGTGCAACCAGCGCTGGGCGTGTGTATCCAATGCGCCCGACTCCGCGATGTTATCTCGAAACAACGGCTTCTGGTAACGACACTGGTTGAGAGTGGTCACAACTGGCTGCGAATGGGTGGAACTGATGCCCGCTCCCAAGGCGACGACCATGTCACCAAAGAAAAACCAAGATTTTAGCGCTTGGGTTTGCTGTGCGTTCAGCTCAAAGGTAAAGATCCCCCAGCGGCTATTCGACACGCCGCCTGTCCAATGGGTTTGCTGCTCCACCCTGCCCCACTCGTGCGCAGGCATTGCCACTTGCGGATTCGTCACACCAGGAACGCGGCGCCAATCCCACATCGGAAAGAGGTTGCGGTACTCGTCGCCATTCACCCCGATATTCATGCTGCCAAAGCCCAACCAATAACCAAACAAGTTTTCTTGGTTACCCGTTTCGATTGGGTTGGTTCGTTCAGAATTGGCTTTCACGGTGACGGCATAACGGTCAGAAACCGAGACGGCATAATCAGAGCGCCAAAAATGCTTGTATCCCGTGAAGGGGTAAGGCTCCCCATTTAAGTGGGCGAGGTAGCTGTCAAATAAGCAGGCATCTTGAGGAAAGATGGCTTTAAGCATCCGCGCTTGAGTGCCAAGCACTTCGCGACTAAACGGCTTTTCCAAATTCGGTTTGGCTACCGCTCTGCCGCAAACGTTGTAATCCCACTGACCATTTCTGGTCATCCACACACTACCAAGTAGAAAGTAGTCCCTGAGTATCGACTGAACAGGCACGGGAAACGCAAACGGGGTATGATGTGTAGCATAACACCAAGGCAGGGCGACGTTATAAAATGACTCTCCGTAACCTCCGTTTTGCAGTTGCGGACCGTGCTGTTGATAAGAGTAATCAGCCTGGATCCCTTCGTCTTCTGTCACGCAAATGGTGTCGCAAATCGCCACCATCGCAGCGTGAAAACGATTTTCGTTGTGACTCAGTAGCGCGCCAAACGCCATCGCGTGGGCAAGGTCTGCTTTATTTGCCCCGGTCATGGTCGCGCAGGTTGGAAAATCAGCAATTAATTGCGCTTTTAATCCACTAGGTAATTGCGCTGACAACAGCAAAGCTATCGGGCCTAACAGGCGCTGCTTACCGATTTGATTCCACCACCAATTCCAGTTCTGAGGATTAACGCGATACCAATGCTGCAACGCCTCTAGCGCAAGCTCCGCGGCGACTTTGCTTTGACTGCGGTAATGCTCACACGCCAGCAGCAATACTCGCTGTAAGTAAACCCGGATGATTTCGCCATCTTGCTCTGCACCCGGCAAATCAATATCGTACCAACCGCCGTCACGACAAAAGCTCTGCTGCCAATTCGCCAACCCCTCGTCACTGCGAGTTCGCGAATGGGTCTCTGACTGTTGACGGATGATTTCGTCGGTCACCACAGCTTGAATATTGATCAAATGCTGAGAGATCATGACATTAAAATTCCTTGTATAAAAAAGAAGGCGCTTGCGCGCCTTCGTTGGTAGGGGTTAATTATCTAGCCAAATCCATTGATACGGATCTAAGCGCAGGTCAATTGACTGACCTTGGGTGTTCGTTACCGTGGTGGTTTGCACTTGATCACTAAAGTTCACTGCCGCCGCTTTGTTGGTGTGCGGATAAAACGCAACATCGACATTCGGGTTCGCCGACAACCAGCTAAAGGAGGTACTTTCTTGCTGCGCCAACCAGATCAATACGTATTGCAGCAAACGTGCGTTGTCCATGGTGAACGGTAAGTTACCCAAATACACCGCACGGCCCTGACCATAGTCACGCGCCGTAAACGCCAAGTGCTGGCCTTGAGCCGCAATCACGGTTAGATCCTGCGCTTGCGGGTACACATAGCTTGCGTTGCCAAAGTCTTCGTTGCCGGTAATAAACTGGCTTAAGTAGTGATCTTGAGCAATTTCAAGCGGCATCGCCACTCGGCCCATTGTCAGAGACGTCTCTTTCTCTAAGCCAAACACATCCCCCAGTTGGAAGTAACGGCCGTTTTTCTGGAACGCAGAAGGGTCAGAGACCCCAAGTAGGCCGCCACCAAGCGCCACGAACTCGCGCAACTTAACGATGATGTCTGCGTCATCCCAACACTCGCCGCCACTCCATGCCGAGTTTGCGTCACCCGTATTGATGATGACTTTGATTTCAGGGTCGATGCCGTTTTGTTTGATGTCATCAAAGCTGATGAATTCCACATCAAACGGTAGGCCAGAGAGACACTCAAGCAGGTTGTTACCCACTAGTTCCATCACATCCGGACGAGGCGGTACGTAAAAACGCTGATCACGCGCTTGGTTTTGTAGCCAGCTACGCGCTTCACCCCAAGCACTGAGTACCGCCACTTTACCCGGCAGTTTTTGCGATTCTGTACGTTGGGTATTGTCGAGATACTCACCAAACTGCTGAGAAATATCAGTAACATGATCGATAAAATGCGGGAACTTGTTCGCTAATGACAAATAACCACCATACCCGATACGATCGAGCGGTTTTTGCAGCATCGCACGGCGAATCTTAGTCCAGTTCGACATCGACTCTACCACCGGGTCGTTCCCTTCACTGAACACATCAGGGAAGAAGTACGGGTAAAAACGTGCTTCGCGGATTTGGTCACCGCCCGAGTCGGTCAAACGACGCAGTGCCACACCGTCTTCCACCGCACCAACGTTAATGTCGATACCGATTTGCTGGTAGCTGGCTAAGAATGGTTCAGTTCCGATCCAGTGGTCGCCCTGGAACATCGCTGTGCGCTTACCTGCATCGTGCGCCATTTTCACCAATTCCGCAGCAAACTCGACCACGAACTCTTGCACAAATGTCATCCAGTCGCGGTATTGCTGTGATGGCACTTTGTAGGTGCCGTTGTAGTAACCGGCGTCCACAAAGTCTTCTGGCGATAACTTGTAGCCAAAGCGCTTTTCAAAATCCTGCAGTGCACGTGGGCTGACGGTTTCACCGTAACCCGTCCAGTCACGGTAGATGTCTTGGTTCTGCTCACCGGTATCGATCACAAACAGGAACGCGAACGTGGTAAAGCGAACGACTGTGGTGTTTGGATGCGTCTCTAACCAGTGTTGGAAGTGCTTAAGCAAATGCGCGCGGCACTCAGGGTGGTATGGATCGAGACTCTTGATGCGCGGGCCATCCCAATCATTGGTAAGCGCGTTGTACATCGACACACTATCCCAAACTTGGCGAGCCATAAAGGTTACTGTGTACTCGTGGTAGCGGTTAACATTGGTGACTTCAACGCTCTGCGTCTGCGCGTCAAACGACCAGTTATCAACCGAGATCACTTCACCCGTGGTGCGGTTACGGACTTCCCACCACTGTTTAGGCTCGCTGTCGTCGTCAAGTTCATACTTGTCTTTACTGTAGCCATCCAAGGGTTGAATAGTCACGCTGTCACTCATTGCTGTCACAGGGAAAGACATCAGATATTTGCGGTGAAGGTATTCAGGGTGTTGATTGGCGTAATCTTGGTCTGCGCGCACCAGGCACATGACTGAATAGATGTCGCTGTCTTGCTCTGCCAATGAATCAGGCATGCTGGTACCGTCACTGTCACGCAACGCGTCCGCTTGCCAACGCTGATAAAGATCCAGTACAACGTCTTCCTGACCGACTTCTACAGGCAGGGTCATATGACCTTTACGAGAGGCAATCTTGGTCATGATATGCTCCAAAAATGTGGGTAAAACGGGGGTGACTCCCCCGTAAGAAATCGAATAATTACCAGAAGAAGTTCTGGTAGCCATTGGCGCGCATCAGCGCTTCTAAGTAGTAGTAATCACCGTATGGCAACATGTTGTCGCACAGGCCAACTTTGACGAACGATGCACCGTGAGCCAATAGCCCAAGAGCATTCTCATCACCCGTCAGGTCACACGTATCTATCAGACCTTGCAGCAGGTATAAACCCCAATCACGGTACTGTTTTGCTTCTTCTGCATCTTCAATGCACTGTGCAATCAGCAGTAGACCTGCCGCGGTAATCGCACCCGCTGAACTGTCTTTGTATTGAATTTCATCCGCTGGCAATGAGTAGTCCCAAACGGGCACACCATCATCAGTGATCTGTTCCACCGCATAACGAGCCAGCTTTTTCGCCAGTGTTAGGAACTTCTCTTCACCTGTGTATAGGTAAGTTTGCGCAAAACCATGCACCGCCCACGATTGACCGCGCGCCCAGCAAGAGTCGTCAGCGTAACCTTGGAACGTTTCGCCTTTGATCGGCTGTTGAGTGACAGGATCAAAATTGAACGAGTGGTAGGTTGAGAAATCATCACGGACAATGTGTTTTGCCAGTGTCTCACTGTGCGTTTTCGCTGCTTGAGCGTACACTGGAGAACCCGTCACTTTGCCAGCCCAGAACAGTAAAGCCGTGTTCTGCAAAGAATCAATGATCGACTTACCCTGTGTAATCTCAGGGCCGAGTGGATGCGTATCGTTCCACGCGACAATATAGCCACCAATTTTACGGAAACGATGAATAAGGTGGTCAGCCGCGCGAATCGCCATCATTTTTGACTCTTCATCGCCCGTTAGGTTGTAGTCTGCTACACAGCTCAAGCTGTATTGAAAACCAAGATCGTGATCTAACCAAAACGGATCCAACAACATATCGGCAAAGTAGCGCTTACGTAGCTTTGCGCTGTTTTTAAACTGCTGGTCTGCGGTCATCTGGTAGCAAAGCCATAGCTCGCCTGTCCAGAATGACGATACCCAGTCGAACTGGCCGCAGTAGTCCCACTGATTATCATCAGTACCAATCTTAGGGTTACGCTCACCAATCTTAGGAATGTTTCGCTTAATGGATTCCACTACCGTCGGTAGGTGGTTAATCACTCTCTGCTCATCCAGTGCTTTTGGCAACGGACGTAAAGTAATCGCTTCGGTCATAAAAATCTCTCAACACCTTTGCAACGCAAAGAAAAGGGTTAATGAATGTGATGGCGCTAGTGTATCGACTTATCAATAGTCAAACACAACCATTGCTCACATTTTTTAAAACACCTTTTCACTTTTAAATTCAAGTTCAAAAAAAGGCTGCATCGCAGCCTCAATTTTTATCGTGCCAGCCAACCGCCATCGACCGCCACGGTGTAACCGTTGACATAATCGGAGGCAGGCGATGCCAAAAAGACCACCGGACCAGCTAAGTCACTTGGTACGCCCCAGCGCTGCGCTGGGATGCGGTCGAGAATGGCTGCATTTCGCTCTTCGTCGGCACGTAACGCGGCGGTATTATTGGTAGCCATATAGCCCGGAGCAATCGCGTTAACATTGATGCCTTGCGCCGCCCATTCGTTTGCCAACAAGCGGGTTACCCCCATCACTGCACTCTTAGACGCCGTGTACGACGGCACGCGAATACCACCTTGGAACGACAACATAGAGGCGATATTAATGATCTTACCGCCACCCTGTTGCGACTTGAATTGCTTAGCCACCGCTTGACTTAAAAAGAACACACTCTTGATATTGACGTCCATCACATCGTCCCAGTCTTTCTCACTGAACTCGATAGCATCGGCACGACGGATGATCCCTGCGTTGTTCACTAGAACATCAATTCGACCCGCGGCACTGACGGCCTGGTCGACCACTGAAGTGATCACCGAATGGTCACTCAGATCGGCAGTAATCGGGTAGAATTTTCTCCCTGCCGCTTCCACTAAGCTTGGCGTGTCTTCCGCATCTGCGTAATTGACACCCACGATGTCACAACCCGCTTGTGCGAGCGCAACCGCCATTGCTTGTCCTAATCCAGTATTACATCCAGTAACTAAAGCTACCTTCCCGACTAGATTAAACGTATCTAATACCATTTTATTTACCTTGTAATTTTGCGCACACCTAAAAAGAAATGCGATATATATTTTATTGAAACATCATTTCACTAATTAATAAAGGCAAAAATTTTTTGACCTATCAATATGTGACTTGCTTCTTATTTACTTGTTGCAGATTTAAAGTGCACGCTACTCACGTTACGTAAACGTTCTGCTGCTTGCTCCGGCGTAAGGTCTCGCTGGCTTTCGGCCAACATCTCATATCCCACCATGAACTTACGCACAGACGCACTGCGCAGTAATGGCGGATAAAAACAAGCATGCACTTGCCAATACTCACTTGGGTTGCCTTCAACAAATGGCGCGCCATGCCACCCCATTGAGTAAGGGAATGAGCACTGAAACAAATTATCGTAACGCGTGGTCAGTTGCTTGAGAGCAAGTGACAAGTCTTGCTGTTGTGCCAGCGACAGTTCCGTCAAACGTCCTGCTTTTGCTTTAGGTAGCAGCAGTGTTTCAAATGGCCATGCCGCCCAATAAGGCACTAAAGCAACCCAATGTTCTGTTTCAACGACAACGCGTTCACCCGATGCCAACTCACGTTGTACATAGTCCAATAACATTGGCGCTCCGTGCTGGGCGTAGTAACGCTGTTGGTTTTGTTCTTTTCTTTCCACCAGAGTCGGAACAAAACTGTTGGCCCAAATCTGGCCATGTGGATGAGGCTGAGAGCACCCCATTGTCTCGCCCTTGTTTTCAAATACTTGAACCCAAGGGTACGACTGGCTTAGCTCTTCGGTCTGCTGAATCCAGGTCGCCACCACTTGATCTAACTCATCCAGCTCTAGCTCTGGTAAGGTACGACTATGGTCAGGAGAGAAACAAATCACACGGCTCTCCCCAGTTGCACTGTGCATCTGGAACAAGGGATCGTCGCTTGAAGGGGATTCAGGCGTCTCGGTCGTCAGCGCCGCAAAATCGTTTTTGAACACAAACGTGCCTTGGTAGTCCGGGTTAACATCACCGCTCACGCGCGTGTTACTTGGACACAAAAAGCATTCCGGCTCATACGTGGCCAGCTGCTCGATGCTTGGTGTTTCTTGCTGTCCGTGCCAAGGACGCTTGGCACGATGAGGAGAAACAAGTACCCACTCTCCGCTTAGCGGATTGTAACGACGATGTGGGTGCTCAGAGACATCAAATGTTTCCAACATTGTGGTTCCTTAAATTAAGATTGGTATCCGTTCGGGTTCGATTGTTGCCAGTTCCAGCTATGTTCGACCATGTCGGTTAAGCGGTACTTCGCTTTCCATCCCAACTCTTGTTCGGCTTTCGCTGGGTTAGCGAAACACTCAGCAATATCGCCCGGGCGTCGCGCCTCCATTCGAACCGGAAGATCTCGTCCCAAGACGCCATTCATTGCGTTCACCATCTGCAATACACTGACGCCATTGCCGGTCCCAAGGTTGTAGACATGCAGACCAGCAACTTCGCCGCGTTTTTCCAGTGCCGCCACATGGCCGTCCACTAGGTCTTCGACGTGGATGTAATCGCGTACTCCGGTTCCGTCTTCGGTTGGGTAATCGCTACCAAATATAGATAACGCGTCACGGCGACCAATCGCGACTTGCGTGATAAATGGCATCAGGTTGTTTGGGATGCCACTTGGGTCTTCGCCGATACGGCCGCTCGGATGCGCGCCAATCGGGTTGAAGTAACGCAGCAAGGTGATGCTCCAGCCTGAGTTGGCATTGGCTAAATCTGCAAGACAACGCTCGACCATATATTTGCTGGTACCATAAGGGTTGGTGGTCCCACCCGTTGGGCTTTGCTCATCAATCGGCACCACGGCAGGGTCGCCGTATACCGTTGCTGAAGAACTGAAGATCAGTTTGTTGACTTGCGCATCACGCATGGCAGCTAACAAGTTCAAGGTGCCTGATACATTGTTGTCGTAGTAGGCTAGTGGCTGAGCGACAGACTCCCCCACCGCTTTCAAGCCCGCAAAGTGCATCACAGCAGAGATATTGTGGTCGGCAAAAATACTCGCCAGTACCTTGCTGTCTCGAATATCACCTTGATAAACCCTTAGCGGTGACCCGGTCAGTTCTTCGATTCGACCAATCACGCTCGGGTGACTGTTCGAGTAGTTATCCAAGACGATTGGCGTATGCCCAGCGTGATGTAACGCGACACACGCGTGGCTACCGATGTAACCGCATCCACCCGTAACAAGTACGTTCATAGTGTTACTTCCTAGAAGTCAAAGTTAATAAAGGGGTTAAACGTTCGGAGAAGTTCTCTTCTTGAACGTGCTTAGAACCGTTAAGTAACGACTCTTTTGCCTTCGCTTTAAATCGGCAGAAGTAGACCTGTCGACCGCTACTGGCGATATAGTCATCGAGCATTTGTACACCAAGGTGATCGATGAAGTTAATGCCGCGACCTAGAATGATCACACGCTGTGCGGTGATGTTTTGTAGCTCTTGGTTGAGGTATTGAATACAGCCAAAGAAAATTGAACCATTGATACGAATCACTTCAACATCTTTGTCTTCAAGGTGGACAAGCTCTGATGTCAACGACTCAATCACAGGTTGCGACGTGCGGCGCAAATAGAAAAACAGCGATGCAACGACACCCACGTAGATTGCCCATTCCAAATGCAGTACGAGTGCGGCGACAAAGGTCGCGACCAATACCACCGTCTCTTTAATATCTTGCTCAAACAGCGTTTTAATATGGTGAAAGTCCACCAAGTTCCAAGCCACCACCAGCAACAAACCGCCCATACCTGCAATTGGAATATACGCCGCGTATTGAACAAACAGCGCCATGATGACCAATAGAATCAAGCCAGCAAATACGGCAGCTAACGGCGTTTTTGCCCCGCTGGTGTAATTGACTCCACTACGGGTAAACGAACCAGAAGAGACATAACAAGAGAAGAAAGAGCCCACAACATTCGATAACCCCTGACCAATAAACTCTTGGTTACTGTCGAGTTGCTGTCGAGATTTAATCGCAACGGATCGACCAATCGAAATGGCTTCCACCAAACCCAGCATCGCCACAGCGATAACGCCGCCCAACATGGATTCTAAATGCGCAAGACCGATAAACGGTGACGACAAACTCAAGTAAGCGCTGCTCACTTCACCCACCAATGCGACATCATTGCCAAATAAATTCATGCCATACGCCGCGCCCATTGCCACTAACGTGGCTAACAGCATATGGGGCGCTTTGGGGGCCGCTTGCTTGACCAATATACAAGTCGCAATCGTGATCACACCGATGACCATCTCTTTGATGTCGAGTTGACCCAAGTGAGAAAAGAGTAGATTAACGTTCTCAATCGCGGTTTCGCCCGACGCGTAGTGTAAACCCAGCACATGTTTAAGCTGGCTGATCGCAATGATGAGCGCCGCGCCCGCGGTAAAGCCCAACACAACCGAGTGGGAGACAAAATTGACCACCGCACCAAATCGCAGTAGACCAAACAGCAGTTGTACTAATCCGGCGCACAGCGTCAAAGTAAAGCAAAGCTGAATATAGAGAGGTGTTCCCGGATCAGCAAACTGACTGACCGTCGTAAACACAATGACCGAAAGCGCGGCGGTTGGCCCCGAAATCAAATGGTGTGATGAGCCAAACAAGGCGGCTAGAATCGCCGGTATGATCGCGGTGTACAAGCCGTACTCCGGCGGTAACCCAGCGATCATTGCATACGCTACACCTTGCGGTAGAACGATAATTGCGCCGGTAAGTCCCGCCCAAAAGTCCGCTTTGACTGTCTGTGAGGTTACTTGGGGTAACCAGTTTAAGAACGGAAAATACAAGGCAAGCTTACGGCTGCTTTTGGCCATCATTCAGGTTACCCCTTGATTTTATTGCTCAGAAAGCGCGCAAACCACTTGCTGCACTAGTTTGCCAATTGCTGCCCAATCTTGCGCGTCAATCAGGTCTCCTGGCACCATCCAAGTCCCGCCACAAGCCAACACGCTTGGGATCTCTAGGTACGACTCGATATTGCTCGCCGAGACACCACCCGTTGGCATAAATTGTACCGGGTATACCGCGCTCAAAGCCTTGAGCATCGCAGTACCACCCGATGCACTTGCTGGGAAGAATTTAAGCGTTTTAAGCCCCATTTCCATCGCTTGCTCAACCAAACTCGGGTTGTTAACACCCGGCACAATGACCACACCGCGTTGCTGCGCGTACTTGACAACCGTCGGGTTGAAACCCGGGCTCACAATAAAATCGACACCCGCTTCAATTGCTTGGTCCACTTGTTGGGTCGTGACAACGGTACCCGCACCGATCAGCATCTCTGGATAAGCTTCACGCATTAAGCGAATTGCTTCATGGCCCGCTTCTGTACGGAACGTCACTTCAGCGCACGGTAGCCCGTTGTCCACTAAGGTTTGTGCAAGTGGCACGGCCAACGCTGCATCTTTGATTGCAATCACAGGCACAACTTTGACATTGGCCAGCTGCTGTTCTAGCGACAAGTTACTCATTTTTCTCTCCCAGTATTAATCAGAAATTTGCGGCATGTGCTGTACATCAATCACTGCCCCTTTGTGCTGTATCACGGTGCCTGCTAGGGTATGGCCGGCACGCGCTGCTTTGACGCAATCTTGTGTCACTAACCATTGGTAGAGGTAGCCCGCATTGAACGAATCGCCGGCCGCGGTTGTATCGACGACTTGCGCAACTTGGCTCGTTGTCACCCACTGCTCATCATCCTCAGTAAGGACCAAGCATCCATCAGCGCCCGATTTAATAACCAGTTGCGAGATAGCAAATTCACGCAAACGCTCAAGCGTGGCTTGGGGCGATTGATCACCAAACAGCAATTGTTCATCATCAAAAGTCAGCAATGCGATGTCACTCAACTGATAAAGCTGAATAAATCGTTGCTGAGCTTGGGCTTTGGTTAGCCACAAGTTTGGTCGGTAGTTGGTGTCAAAAGCGATCAAACAGCCATGCTCTTTTAGTCGCTTAAGAAGATCGATAAGCAAGTTGCTTTGGCTGGCAGTAAGAATTGCTAACGTGATACCGCTGAGATAAATCACATCGTATTGCTTTAACTGTTGATAAAGCTGCTCTGGCTCTTCTCGGTTTAACCATTGCCTAACAGCAGCATCGTTGCGCCAGTAGAAGAAATCTCGCTCACCGCACGGACGGTTTTCAATCATATAAAGCCCGGGCAACTTGTCGCTATAACGGCTTACCTGACTCACGTCGATACCTTCGCTTTGCCATGCAGACACCATTGCATCGCTGAGTTTGTCTTTACCTAAAGCCGTAAAGTAACTGACCATCAAAGGCTGTTTATATTGCGCTGATAAACGTGATAGATACAGCGCAGTGTTTAACGTATCACCGCCAAATGCTTGCTCAATGCCGTCTTCTGTTTTACGTAGTTCCACCATACATTCGCCAATGATGGCCACTTTCTTGTCGTGCATGACTCCACACCAAATCTCTATCAATTGTTGCTCACTATACTCGATGAAAATTGCCTACTCAATCATTTTGAAACAGCATTTCATTTTTAATTACACAAATTTGCAATAGTGTGACGTAAATAGTAAAACGACATTTCAAATTGGAAAGTTAAACAAACAAGGTGCTAGGATTTGTTTCATCCAGTTTGTGATGCCTGAAATACAGGCCAAATGTTAAGAGAGAAGTAGAATGCAAATTCGTCAAGCTATTCACAGCGAGCATGCAAAACAATTAGACACAGAAGAACTTCGTAACGAGTTTCTTGTTGAAGATATTTTTGTTGCTGACCAACTCACTATGACTTACAGCCATATCGATCGAATCGTATTTGGTGGCGTTAAGCCAGTGAATACTCAAGTTGAACTCGATGCAGATTTGGGCAAGAAAATCGGCGTAGAGTACTTTCTGCAGCGTCGTGAGCTTGGTGTAATTAACGTAGGTGGTGATGGTGTGATCACCGTTGATGGCGAAACATACACGGTAAATGCTCAAGAAGCACTGTACATCGGTATGGGTGCACGCGAGGTTTCTTTCAGCAGTAACGATGCGGATGCACCTGCTAAGTTCTACTACAACTGTGCACCAGCACACACGAAGTACCCAAATAAGCGCATTACGCTTGCAGAAGCATCACCGGTCACGCTCGGCGACAGTGAAACAAGCAACAAGCGTACGATTTACAAGTACATCGTTCCTGACGTACTACCAACGTGTCAGCTACTAATGGGACTCACCAAGCTTGAGCAAGGCTCGCTTTGGAACACCATGCCTTGTCACACCCATGATCGTCGTATGGAAGTGTACTTCTACTTTGGTATGCAAGAAGACAGCGCAGTGTTCCACTTTATGGGTGAGCCACAACAGACTCGTCATCTAGTGGTTCGTAACGAACAAGCGGTTATCTCTCCAAGTTGGTCAATTCACTCTGGCGTTGGCACTCAAGCGTACACCTTTATCTGGGGTATGGTGGGTGAAAACCAAGAGTTCACTGACATGGACCACATTGCTATGCAAGATCTGCGTTAACTCCGCTTGGTTACTGAAAACATTGGCCCTACTTTTGTAGTTGTTTGAAGTAACTAGGATATAGCTGATTAATTAAGATATTGTTTGCAGTTCAAGCGCCCGTTAAGGGCGCTTTTTTTTCGTTCGCAACACGCGGCCAGTCCATTTTCCTATAAAATTTCCCGCAAGAGCACGCAGTTTTGACTAGCATTACTGATAGGACTGTTAATACAAAATTACAAATGCAGTCATTTAGACATACTTGCTGGAGAACTATCGGCTTAAGGGAAACACCTTTATCAAAGGTTTCACCTAGTTTGACCCAGCACTTACTAGGAATGAGTGCTATGACAATTAACAACACGATGAAAGCAGTGTTTGGTGTAATTGGTTTAGGGATTATTATTAGTGTCGTCACCATCTTTCAGCTCAGTAGCCTTTTGCAACAACTGGATGAGTTGGCAAACGTTCGCTATCAGTCCTATCAAGCTGCAGACGAGTTACGCCAAAGCTCTGATGATTTAACTCGTTTGGGAAGAACATACGTAGTCACCGGCAACGATGACTACGAAAAGATGTACATGGACATTTTGGCGATTCGTAACGGCGATATTCCCCGTCCAGAAAACTACCACACTATCTACTGGGACTTAGTGCTCAACTACGGTCAAAAACCCAAACCCGATGGTCAGCGTATCTCTCTCAATACCATGATGAAGAACTTAGGGTTTACCGATAAAGAATTTAAACTGCTCGAAGAAGCACAAAATAACTCCGACGCACTCGTCAATATGGAAGTGCGCGCAATGAATGCGGTAAAAGGTCGCTTCCCCGACGCCAGTGGCAACTATACGGTACGTGGCACTCCAGACAACCAGATGGCTGTCGAGTTACTTCACTCCAAACAGTATCACCAAGAAAAAGCCAAAATCATGGCGCCGATTGACGAGTTTTTCACAGCCCTTGAAACACGAACCTCCGCTCAGTTTGACGCCCAAACGCAACGAGTGAAAACCGTAGTACTGATTGGTAACGCCTCACTTATTGCTGTGTTCGTCATTGCGATTTTTGGCTATGTCATGGTCAACCGAAAAGTAGTAAAACCCGTCGATACCATGGCCAAGATGCTGCAAAAAGTCGATGATGATTCTGACCTCACGCTAAGAACCGATGACACTCGCAAAGACGAGCTGGGCATCATTGCCACCACCATCAATAAAGTACTAGCCAGTTACGCCACGACGGTGAACAAAATTGACCAAGTGAACCGAACGATTTCGCATATTTCAGAATCCATGCAAGACATAACGCGACAGAATATCGACCTAGCAGGTCAACAGAGCCAAGAAATGGAACTGGCCGCCACTGCGATGGAGGAAATGACCGCTGCCCTTTCTAACGTTTCAGAAAATACCAATCTTGCCGAAGAGTATGCGGGAAGTGCCGAAAAAGAGGCGACGACCAGCAAAGAGGTGTTTGAGACGACAACGTCTGATTTTGGTCGCCTAGAATCTGAGTTTACCAACACCTCAGAGATCATCGAGCACTTGGCGGAAGAGTCCAATAACGTCGGTAACGTGCTGGATGTGATTAAAGGTATTGCAGAACAAACCAACTTGCTTGCCCTCAATGCCGCAATAGAAGCCGCCCGAGCGGGTGAACAAGGCCGCGGCTTTGCGGTCGTTGCCGATGAAGTGCGTTCACTCGCCCAAAGAACTCAGGATTCAACGGGGGAAATTGAGTCTATTATTTTGTCGTTGCAAGAAAAGGCCAAGCAATCGACCCAGACGATTCACACCAGCGCTGAACAAATGCAGTTGACGAGAAGTAATATGGCCACGGCCAATGATGCCCTGACGACGATCAAGAATTCAGCATCAGAGATTCATAATCTCAATACATCGATTGCTGCTGCAACTGAGCAGCAGCTCACCGTGAGTGATGAGATATCGGGTAATTTGGCCAACATTAAGAATTTGTCGTCTGACATGAGTAGAGCCATCAACCAAGTGGAGCCGATCGTGATTGATTTGCAAAACAACGTGAATGAGCTAAACCAAGTGGTGATGCATATCAAACGATAAGCAAAGCGCTCTGCCCAGTATTTAGACGAAAAAAAACCTGCTAACAATGAGCAGGTTTTTTATATCGGTTAGCGACGACTTAATCGCGTAGTACAGCGCCAAACTTGTCAGATACGTGAGCAACGATTGCGTCAACCGCGCCAGCGATGTCTGCATCTTCAAGCGTACGCTCTACAGATTGTAGTGTCAGCGCGATTGCTAGGCTCTTCTTACCTTCTTCAACGCCTTTACCAACATAAACGTCGAACAGTTTCGCGTCTTTCAGGAACTCACCACCTTGCTCTAGACACGCTGCAACGATGTCGCCAGAAGCGACTGCTTCGTCAACAACGACCGCGATGTCACGACGGTTTGATGGGAACTTAGAAAGCTGTACTGCTTCAGGAATCACTTTAGTGTTGATTGCAGACCATTCCACTTCGAATACGATAGTACGGCCGTTTAGACCAAACTTACGCTCAAGCTCAGGGTGCACAGTACCAATCACACCAACTTGCTTGCCATCAACGATGATAGCTGCAGATTGACCTGGGTGAAGCGCTGGGTTCGCTGCTTTGTCTTCAGCAGAAAGTGCTGCGAAAGAGTAAGCCGCTTCGTTTGCTGTAAGCTCAAGAACCGCTTCTAGGTCGCCTTTCAGATCAAAGAAATCAACTGTGTTGGTTTCGATGTCCCAGTGCTCTTCACTGCGAGTACCTGCGATAACACCTGCAAGCATAGGCTCTTGGCGCATACCGTTTTCAGCAGACTCACATGGGATGAAACGTAGGCCGTATTCAAATAGGCGAACACGTGGCTGTTGACGCTTCTGGTTGTGAACCACAGTGTTTAGTAGACCTTGGATAAGGCCTAGACGCATTGCTGACATATCCGCAGAGATTGGGAATGGCAGGATTAGCGGCTCAACACCTGGAACAACAAGCTTTTGCTGCTCTGGCTCAACGAAGCTGTAAGTGATTGCTTCTTGGTAACCACGGTCAACAAGTAGGTTACGAACGCGTTTTAGCGGAATGTTCGCTTCAACGTGGTCGTGCATCTTAAGTGCTGCCGCTGGGTTTTGGTTAGGGATGTTATCGTAACCGTAGATACGACCTACTTCTTCAATTAGGTCTTGCTCGATTGCGATATCAAAACGCCATGTTGGTGCTGTCGCTGTCCAACCTGAGTCAGTTGTTTCCACTGTTAGGCCAAGACGCTCTAGGATTTCAACAACATCGCTGTCTGCAATGTGGTGACCTAGTAGGCTGTCTAGCTTAGTACGGCGTAGTGATACTGTGTTCGCTTTTGGTAAGTCAGCTTCTGACTCTACAGCAACAACAGGTGCTACTTCACCACCACAGATCTCAACAAGAAGTTCTGTTGCACGCTCCATTGCGCTTGTTTGTAATGCGAAATCGACACCACGCTCAAAACGCATTGAAGAATCCGTGTGTAGGCCGTAGCTACGCGCGCGACCACGGATGTGGTCTGGTGCGAAGAACGCACACTCAAGTAGCACGTCTTTAGTTTCAGTGGTTACACCAGACTCTTCACCACCAAAGATACCTGCGATAGCAAGTGCTTTGTTGTGGTCTGCTACTACTAGAGTATCAGCGTTTAGCTCAGCTTCGTTACCGTCTAGAAGAGTTAGCTTCTCGCCCTGCTCTGCCATACGAACGACGATGCCGCCTTCAATCTTAGCTAGATCAAATGCGTGCATTGGCTGGCCTTGCTCTAGAAGAACAAAGTTAGTGATGTCTACAACTGGGTCGATAGAGCGAATACCGCAACGGCGCAGTTTTTCTTGCATCCAAAGTGGTGTTTCAGCTTGAACGTTTACGTTCTTAACCACACGACCTAGGTAACGTGGACATGCTGCAGGTGCTTTCACTTCGATTGATACTTGATCGTCGATCGCTGGAGCTACTGCATTTACCGCAGGCTCAGTTACGTCAGCACGGTTTAGAACGCCAACTTCACGCGCCATACCACGGATACTGAAACAGTCAGCGCGGTTAGCCGTTAGGTCTACGTCTACTGTTACGTCGTCAAGACCTAGGAATTCGCGGAAATCAGTACCGATTGCTGCGTCTTCTGCTAGTTCCATGATGCCATCAGATTCAACGTCGATACCTAGTTCAGAGAATGAACACAGCATGCCGTGTGATGGTTGACCACGTAGTTTTGCTTTTTTGATTTTGAAATCGCCTGGTAGAACAGCACCAACAGTCGCGACAGCAACTTTGATACCTAGACGGCAGTTAGATGCGCCACAAACGATGTCTAGAAGTTCTTCAGCGCCAACATCTACTTTAGTTACACGTAGTTTGTCAGCGTCTGGGTGTTGACCACACTCAACCACTTTACCTACTTTAACGCCCGTGAAAGAACCCGCAACAGGTAGTACGTCGTCTACTTCTAGACCCGCCATTGTGATTTGGTGTGTAAGTTCGTCAGTCGATACCGCAGGGTTTACCCACTCACGAAGCCAAGATTCGCTAAATTTCATAGTGATGTATCCCCTGGATTACTTGAACTGTTTTAGGAAACGAAGGTCGTTCTCGAAGAACGCACGAAGATCGTTTACGCCGTAACGAAGCATAGTCAGACGCTCAACGCCCATACCAAATGCGAAGCCAGAGTATTTCTCAGGGTCGATGCCAACGCTGCGAAGTACGTTAGGGTGAACCATGCCACAACCTAGAACTTCAAGCCATTTGCCGTTCTTACCTTTCACGTCTACTTCAGCTGAAGGCTCTGTGAACGGGAAGTAAGAAGGACGGAAACGAACTTCAACTTCTTCTTCAAAGAAGTTACATAGGAAGTCGTGCAGGATGCCTTTAAGCTGTGCGAAGTTTACGTTCTCGTCTACTAGCATGCCTTCCACTTGGTGGAACATTGGCGTGTGCGTTTGGTCGTAGTCGTTACGGTAAACACGGCCCGGTGCGATAAAGCGGAATGGTGGTTTACCATTTTCCATCGTACGGATCTGAACGCCAGACGTGTGAGTACGTAGCATTAGATCTGGGTTAAAGAAGAACGTGTCGTGGTCAGTACGCGCTGGGTGATCTTCTGCGATATTTAGTGCATCAAAGTTGTGAAATGCATCTTCAATCTCAGGACCAGACTCAGTGTTAAAGCCTAGCTCACCAAAGAACTGTTCAATACGCTCAACAGTGCGAGTTACAGGGTGTAGACCACCGTTCTCGATACGACGACCCGGTAGAGTCACGTCGATTGTTTCTGCTGCAAGCTTCGCTTCTAGCTCTGCACGTTGTAGTGCATCTTTACGAGCTGCGATCGCTTGTTGAACAGCGCCTTTCGCTTTATTGATCTCTTGACCAGCTTCACGGCGCTCTTCTGGTGGTAGTTTACCTAGGCTTTGAAGTTGAGCCGTTAGCTCACCTTTTTTGCCTAGATACTGAACACGCACTTCATCAAGTGCGACTAACGAATCTGCAGCTTCAATTGCTGCATTCGCGTTAGCAATGATCTCTTCTAGATGTTGCATCGTTTCCTCATCTACCTACACCTAGATGAAAGTCATAGGCATAAGTGGTAGTGTCCATTATAGGTAGAGCGTTTATCGACTCGTACCCGACGGGGATTTTTGGTCTATAGATAGCCCTACATAGTAACGAATGACAAGGTCAAATCCAAACTGAAATCACCATATTTACCGCCTTTGGATAAAATTTCGCCTCAACACTTGATAAATCGATTTTTTATACCCAAATGTTCCATAGTCACTAGGTCAAATAAGGAATAGAAATGACGCTCAGCATCGAACCGATTCAGCCACAACAAGACCCGGCGATATGCGCCATTATAAAAGCCGTTGGCGCTGAATTTGGCGCAGTTGGGGATGGTTTCGGCCCTTCTGACCCTGAGGTCTTGGCCATGAGTCAACACTATCGTCCTGAAGACAAGAGTCTGTATCTTGTGGCATTACTCGATGGGAAAATTGTTGGCGGGTGTGGTATCGCGCCATTTGCACAATCTCAGCAAACGTGTGAGCTGAAAAAGCTCTTCTTATTGCCCGAGAGTCGCGGCTTAGGCGTAGGGCAACAGTTGACGCAACAATGCCTCACTTTTGCGCGGCAGCAAGGGTATCAACAGTGCTACTTGGATACACTGACGTCGATGACATCAGCGATCCAGTTGTATCAAAAACTCGGATTTACGCACCTAGAGCAACCGCTAGAAGGAACCGAACACAGCCGTTGCGACGTATGGATGTTAAAGACTCTCTGATGTTAGGTGCTGTTGAGTGACTGCAACCTGATTACGGCCGAGTGATTTCGCTTTATAGACCGCGTTGTCTGCCGCTTTGATCAAATCGTTGTAGTCCACCATCTCGCGACTGCGCTCCGCAACCCCAACACTAATGCTGCCGCGCCACACACTGTCACCCACCGGAACCAACATCTGATTCACTTTGTGGCGTGTCACTTCGGCGATGTGGGCGCCGCCTTCGAGATCGGTATTAGGGCAAATAACAAAAAACTCGTCGCCGCCCAAACGACAGACCAGGTCATCGCTGCGGAACGAGTCTCCTAAAGCTTGAGAGAGTTCAACCAGCAGCCTATCCCCCGCATCATGACCAGCCGTATCATTGACCTGCTTAAAGTAGTCAGCATCAATCATAATGCAAACCAACGGCTCATCATTTTGCACTGACTCCTGCCAATACGCTTTGAGTTTACGAATCGCGCAGCGACGATTGGGCAGCTTGGTCAACGAATCGGTCAAAGAGAGTTCTTCTAGCTGCTTGTTAACACGCGATAACTGTTTGGTCCGTTCAAGCACTTTGTCTTCTAAACACTGGTTGAGCTCAAGTAACGCTTTATTGCGTTCAGAGACTTGTTCGAACAGGCCATTCAAGGCTTTAAGCAATGGTTCTGTTGATTTGTCTTGCTTGGTTTGTTCGTTTTCCCACGCCAATTTTGGGTCCACCCCCTGCTCTATCTGCTTGACCTGACGTGACATGTTCTGATCAATACCCAAAATATGGTAGGCCAGCCAGTGAATAAGAAAGTTGAGCAAGTGCTCGGATGACTTCTTATTCTCCTCGCTGATAAAGGCTTGCATACTGACAATATCGGCCATAAAAGCGCGGTGTACTTTGATATGCTCGTCAATATGAAGCTGATAGACACCCGCCTGACGCATTAAGTTTTCTTCTTCTTTGAAGTGGAACTCTGCGTAGCGAGAGAGTTCAAATAGAGCCATGCGTATATCTTGTAGCGAGATATTGTTCTGCGCGATCAAAGCGCCATAACGGTTTATGACTTCCACTAGATATTGGTGCTGCTCATCGACCTCTTCCAAGCCTGTCTCGTAACAGCTATCCCATTCAAATGACTTCATCTATCCTAGCCCTTGTTCGCTGCCCGTCTTGTTCAAATAGCAGCGGTTTATAATCACCATTCTATTGATAAGGATTTTACATGCTTTATTAGCTAATGCTAAGTGATGAAACACAGAAAAGGGGAGCTAGATCAGCTCCCATAGGTTTGGAATCAATATCACATTCAATAAGCGTGATCTGGCTAACGCTTAAAAATAATACTCCAGCGATAGTTCAACAAAGTCATCCTTGCGAGCAAAATAGAGCAAGTCACTCGGAGAATCGTTTTCAAACAGCCAAGCATTTAGATTCCAAGACAGTCTGTTGGTCAAACGACTCGACGCTTCAAGCTTTGCATTATATACATCGTGATTATCCAAATCTTGAGTGATACCGAACAAAAGTTCACTGCTGTCGGCATCATTCATCGCTACTCTCAAACCCAGGAAAAGATCATTCTGGCCAAGGGTTTGAGCGTTATTGCCACGGCTGTCATACAAGTATTCCCCTATCCAGCCGACATCGTATACGGTTCCCCAAAAACCAACTTGGGTATACTCGAAACCGGATACCAGGCCTGTATGGTGGTCCTGACTATCGCGATAGATACTTTCGAATTTCCAAAGCCAATCGCCGACAATGCCTTGCACGTCCAACCCGAGCTGTTTAGCTTGAGCATAATATGGCCGAAGCTCTGAGCCGACGACACGATAATAAGGATCGCGATTCGTCCCTTGAAAATAACTCAACCCAAGATCCCAATCATCAAGCATGATTGAATAACGCAGCGCAAAGTCTAAGTGTCGGTCTTGCCGAGATGACTCATACTCTGCTGAGTCAGACACCGGCAGTGTCGGCCGTATTCGGCCATCAACACCGGCGAATGTTCGCTCGCGAAATATGGGTAATAGCAATGTGTCTAACGTGCCATAATCCGTCAGCGAAGTTAGGTGAAGCATAGGTTGACCTAACTTATCTTCCCCATCGACAGATTCAATCGCATCGGTTTGATTGACCACATCCACTAGGTGCTGAGATTCCGTCACCCCCCAAAATACTTTGCCAACCCCTGCCCTGAGCTCTACCTGATCCCAGTACTTAAGATAGAGCGCTTCACGCAGGTCAAAGTGTGTTCTTTGCTCATCCATACTGTCGAGTCGATAGAAAGGGACCAAGGTGAAATCGGAACTGTCAGTCAAAGACCAATAGAGTTCGGGCTCAATGACGACAGACGTTTGACCTTTCTCTTGTCCTTGCAAACCTTGAGAAAAGAACTGTCGATGTTCCAACACACCTTGACCGCTTATCTCGACAGCATAGCTTGGTAACGCAAAGCTCGCTAACACACCGCTGGCCATCACTTGGCCCAACAAACTAAATAGTTTTGACATAACGCTCCCTACTTCACTCGCTTTAAGACATTTTTCTCAAAATCCTGCGCGTCTAAACCCGTTTGGAAAGTCAGGTCACTGGTGGTCAAAAGCGTACTCTTCCCTGTTTGGTGGTTGACCATTTCCATGCTGTGCGAGCGCCAGTACTTGTCGAGGTATTGCTTATAGTCCTTAAATTGTAGGGTTTTCAATAGCGCCCCTTTGCGATCATAGAATTCAATTTTGGCTGGTCGATAAAACTGCTGATCAAGCCAAACCAACAGCTTGGTATAACCTGAGTTTTTATCCGTCGGCGTTTGTTCGACGATAAAAGTCTCGAGGCCCTCGAGCGTTTCGTTGCCAAGGTAGTTAAAGCGGTACTTTTCTAACTCAAATGAACTCAAATCTTCGTAAGCAAACTCACTGCCCATAAAAGGGCCCGATTTATTACGCGATGAAATGCGTTTGACGCGTTTGAGTGCCGGCAAATACAGCCACTGGTCGTCCGGTTCAGTACTGTGAGAATGATTTAGAAATGCCGTTCCTTTCACATCACGCGGTTGGTCAAAAATCGTTAAACCTTTGTCGCCATCACCGGCCACCTCGAGCGACTTTAATCTCATCTTGCGACTGCTACTTTCACCTTGTGCGTTACTCAGTAGCATTTGCATCGTCGCGACTGAATCTCCCCACCCCATATCGCGTGCTTTTCGCTCTTTGGCTATCTCCAACCCTCGTTGAGGGTCAGCTAAGGCCGCGGTTGAAATGAGGAGTAAGCTGACCAAAGTCGTCGCTATGCGGTACGTCTTAAGGTTAAATTTCATGCTGAGATCCTTTTAATTTTGAGTTTGAACATTGACCGCTGAAGACGGCGTTTTCGAGGGCTCTGGGGCGGTATAGCTTGCGGTGTCGAAGCGCATCAACAGTGCGGGCAGGAAGATAAAATCCACCACCAAGGCGATAAAAATCACCAACGCACTCAGTTGTCCTAAATCAGAGTTAAGTCTAAAACTCGACATAGCAAGGACGCCAAAGCCCGCCACTAGCACAACGGTGGTGATCCATAATGCTCGGCCCACGGTGTGGAATGCATAACGCACCGCCTCTTCAGCAGACTGACCTTGCTGGCGCGCGCGTTGGTATTTCGATAAAAAATGGACGGAGTCATCAACGACAATGCCTAGAGTCAAAGTGACAACCACAGACAAACCAAGGTTGATTTCCCCTGAAAACAGCGCCCATAAGCCAAAGCCGATAATCGCTGGGGCAATATTCGGCACAACACTAATCATGCCTAAACGCAACGAGCGCAGTGCGAATACCATCAGCGCAGAGATAAGCACTAGTGTTATCGGCAAGGTTGATAACATACTCGCCATATTGGTTTCACCGATATGGGCAAACATCAAAGATGGACTGGAAGCAATAACTTGATATTGCGGCGCGTGCTGCTCGAACCAACGGTAGATGCGGTTTTCAATTTCAACCAACTCTACGCTGCCCAAGTTTGCAAGCGTTACGACCATTTTGACCGATGACTTATCGACATTGATTTGATTATTGAGGTCAAGACCATATGGCAATGACATTTCATACAGCAGCAAATATTGCGCCGCGAGCTCTCTCTCCAATGGCAGTGAATAGTAGCCAGGATCGTCACCATGCATATTCATATTAAGGCGCTTGTACACGTCGGCGATCGTAGCCACATGGTCGGTTTCTGGTTGTGCTCGCAACCATGTCGAAAAATCACCGATAGTTTGCATGTAGGTGGGGTCTGCGATCCCTTGTGACTGGCCAGTTTTAATCGCGATACTGATCGTTGTCATGCCACTGATGTTCTGTTCCATGAAGTCTGCCGCTTGGCGAAACTCATTACTTGAGTCAAAGTACTTGACCGATTCATCATTGACTTGATTGAGTGGAATTAAACTCGCTGACACTATGATGGCGACTGCAGACACTGGCAGCAATGCGTTGCGATGACGCACCACCCAATCCCCCAACTTGTCCATGACATCCACACGATCTTGTTGGGCGGGAGCCACTTTCACCTTGATGGGTAGCAGTTTAAGCAAAGCGGGCAACAAGGTGACGGAGAGTAAACAGGCGACCAACACCCCCAGCGCCGCTAAGTTGCCAAAGTCTCTCAACACTGGTGAATCCGACATGTTCATCATTAAGAAACCAATCGCTGTCGTCACTGAGGTAATGACTATCGGCAGCACATTGATAGCGATACTCTGATCAATCGCATAGACCTTGTTGTACCCTTTACGCAAGTTTTGCCGCATAGTCGCGATGATATGGACACAATCCGCAACAGCCAGCGTCATTACTAAAGTGGGAATGTTGACCGTTGCAGTGCTCAAAAACATCCCCGCCCAGCCGGATAGCCCCATCGTCGCGGCAACCGATGCGATAATGATAAAAAGAGTAGCGAGCACACTGAGCAAAGAACGTAACATCACTGTCAGAAAAACCAGAATAACCAGTAACATAGTGGGAACGAGTGTTTCACTGTCTTGTTGAGCAGACGCCATGAACGCGTGATTCATAGCGATGATTCCCGCCTTATGAAAAGTGACCTCGGGATACTGTCGTTGATATTGGCTAAGCAGTTGGTCTGCATACGCGACAATTTCCAGAGCCTCGGCCGTTTCATCGATTTGGGGGGGCTGAACGGTGATATTGACCACAGCCACATCTCCGCGAGCCGACACTAAGGCATCTCGAACCACAGGTTCAGATAGCGCTATTTCTCGTACCTGTTGAATACGTTGCTCGGTCAACGGGTATTCGTCTAGTAGTAAATCCTCAACCAATAAATCATCTTGATCGGCTTGAGTATGCTGATAGTTGGCCAATGAATCGACTCGGCTCGAATACGGAACTTGCCACGCATCTTGAGTCAATTTCTGGATTAGGGTTAAGGTGTCTCGTTCAAATACATTGCCGCTATTCGGGGCAATCACGATAGCGAGATTGTCCGATTTGGCGAACGTAGTTTGAATTTCGTCATAGGCGCGTAGCTGAGGGTTTTCGCCATCAAAAAATATGTTGTAGTCACCACGAAAATAGAGGTTCTTACCCCCTAAGGTCGCGAGCACCAATAAGGTGACTGATATTAATACTACCCACCAGCTGTAGCGTGTAGCCAGTGTCAGCCATGGCGCGATTTGCACAGGGTTAGATTGATTAGCCTTCATCACACTCTCCGTTTGTGACGTTTCGTCAAGTAATGTCATTAAAAAACCAGCACACGCTGGTTGACTGCGGTGTCACTTCTGCGCTGGTCTGCAAAAGTTGGTGTCAGTGTCAATTTGACGATTCGTCACAAAGTGCGATTTAAAAAGCCCAGAAAGGGCTTTAATAAGATCGCTAGCGGCCAACAGAAGCTAAATACTCGACTTCTTGAGCAAAAATCTCCTGCTCAACCCGCCGCCACGTTTTACGGTAATCCCACTCTGTTGACAACGGGCGCCAACCTAAACCATCTAGTAGCATGTTGGCGTTATTGAGCACCGAGTATGGGTCCTGCAAGCGTTGGATACAATTGCTGTTTGACGCATTTTGCGTCAGTGCATTGGAGCCAAAAGCGATTGACCAGTTGGCAAACACTATCGCGTCAGAGCCAATACCTGGTGAGAACTTCACGTCCCCTTGCTCAATGCCGCTTTGGATCAGCAGGTCCGCTTCGTCGATCACCTGTTCTTCCAATAAATTGAGCGCTTTAACACGTTCAGCAGAAGCTTTCTCAAGTACCCAAGGTGTTTTAGCCATAATCGCACACGTCGAAAGAATGGGCTCCATGCGAGCATAAATACGGTAGCCAACATGCAGAGCAATCATTTTCTCTCGTGAGCTGCCTTCAAACTCTGCCGAGCGGGCAAATAACACGGCTTCGCTCTTAAGAGAATGGATACACAACGCAATGATCACATCTTCTTTGCTACAAAAATGATTATAAATCGTACCCTTAGAGTAAGCGCTGGAGGCCGTTAACTTATCCATGGTCAAGTTACTCCATCCCTGCTCCTGCACAAGCGACTTCGCTAGTAGAGTCAGTTCCACTTCTCTATCGGCGATCGCTTGTTGCTTCTTCGTCAGCCCAAGCGAACACTGAGAGCGCTCTTTTTTGTCATTTTTGCTATCACCAAAACCAAACATGATCACTTAATCCATCTTTGCTCTATACCCCTATAGCTCACGATTGTATCACGATTCACAACTCGGTGATAAACACCCATTTATGACGCTTCGTCATTTTTGACACATCGTCATAATAGACCATTTATTGATCATCTCAAGCTTTTTTTGCATAAAATAATGATGACAGAAATACTTGGCCGGTTTATTTGGCCCCGGAACCCCCAGATCCACAAGGACATCGCTATGAACAAACTGTTATTCGGACTATTGTTATGCCTAGCCTATCCGAGCGTCGCATCCACTCAATGGCGAGCTGAACCTATTGTCTCCGGGCTAACAATTCCATGGGGATTGAGCGCGATTGACTCCAACCGTGTGTTGGTGAGTGAGAAAAACGGTACTATCGGGCTTTTGGACCTCGCGACCAACACATATCAAACGATAACGACTGTGCCAAATGCCCTAGAATATGGTCAAGGCGGGCTACTCGATATTGCCATTTCTCCTTTCAATCCAAACCATATCTACGTCACCTACACCAAGAAAGTTGGACAAGAGATTGAGACAACGCTGGCAAGGGCCGAACTGGATGGCAAGGTGATTGGTGGCTGGCGTGAGCTATTAGTGACGAAATCCGGTTCCGATGGCGGACGGCATTTTGGCAGTCGTATCACCTTTGACAATGAGTCTGTCTACTTCTCTGTCGGCGATCGAGGAGAGCGCGACAACGGGCAAGATAGACAAACTCATGCTGGCTCCATTTTACGCTTAACGCCCGATGGTCAAGTACCAAACGATAATCCGTATATTGATGATGATAAGGTGCTCAGCGAGATTTGGAGTTACGGCCATCGTAATCCGCAGGGGCTATTCTTTGACAGCCAGTCCAAACAACTCTGGTCAATTGAACACGGTCCCCGCGGCGGAGACGAAATTAACTTAATTGCCAAAGGCAAGAACTACGGTTGGCCCATCACCTCGCATGGCAAAGAGTATTGGGGCCCACTCGATGTTGGAGAGGCCGAAGAAAAACCTGGCATTGAGAGCCCCATTAAGGTCTACGTGCCTTCAATTGCCCCCGGTTCCCTAGTGATGTATCGAGGTGAGCGCTTTCCAGAGCTTGATGGAAAACTCCTAGCAGGCGCATTGAAGCTGACCCACATCAACATCATTAGTTTAGCGCGAGGTGTCGCGATTGATGAGCAAAGAATATTGCAAGATCTTGGGGAGAGAGTGCGAGATATTGAAGTCCTACCCAATGGCGAGATTATTTTCAGTAGTGACAGCGGACGAATTTTCCGCTTAGTTCAAACAGACTGAACATTCACCTTGCATCAAGCCGAAAAGCCCTAGCATTTCTGCTAGGGCTTTACAATTTGGAGCGACACACGAGGTTCGCTTTCTTTTGAACATCAGTGTGACCTCAACCTTGGCAAGATTGCGCTCTACCAACTGATTTCAAACAGACTGAACATTCACCTTGCATCAAGCCGAAAAGCCCTAGCATTTCTGCTAGGGCTTTACAATTTGGAGCGACACACGAGGTTCGCTTTCTTTTGAACATCAGTGTGACCTCAACCTTGGCAAGATTGCGCTCTACCAACTGATACCACGAGTCGCTGACATAACCACCACCAGAAACCAAAAAGCCCTAGCATTTCTGCTAGGGCTTTACAATTTGGAGCGACACACGAGGTTCGCTTTCTTTTGAACATCAGTGTGACCTCAACCTTGGCAAGATTGCGCTCTACCAACTGATGCCGCGAGCCGCTGCCATAGCCACCACCAGAAACCAAAAAGCCCTAGCATTTCTGCTAGGGCTTTACAATTTGGAGCGACACACGAGGTTCGAACTCGTGACCTCAACCTTGGCAAGGTTGCGCTCTACCAACTGAGCTAGTGTCGCA
>NZ_SZQJ01000004.1 GCF_013369335.1 Vibrio sp. JPW-9-11-11 | reverse complement strand
CCACCACCAGAAACCAAAAAGCCCTAGCATTTCTGCTAGGGCTTTACAATTTGGAGCGACACACGAGGTTCGAACTCGTGACCTCAACCTTGGCAAGGTTGCGCTCTACCAACTGAGCTAGTGTCGCAAGAGCGTGATTAGATGGTGCCCCGGGCCGGACTTGAACCGGCACAGCGCGAACGCCGAGGGATTTTAAATCCCTTGTGTCTACCAATTCCACCACCAGGGCACACAAATCTAAATTTGTGATGGAGACACCATCTGGATAACGATTATGAAATCACTATCGAAAAATTTGGAGCGACACACGAGGTTCGAACTCGTGACCTCAACCTTGGCAAGGTTGCGCTCTACCAACTGAGCTAGTGTCGCAAATGGAGGCGCGTCCCGGAGTCGAACCGAGGTCCACGGATTTGCAATCCGCTGCATAGCCACTCTGCCAACGCGCCCCAAAACCGCATCGAGTTATTCTCAACTCGTCTTGGGTACGGGATGCATTCTACGGATTCGAACTTGTTCGTCAACACTATTTTTAATTTTTTAAATCGTTTGTCTAAATTCCCGCCAAAACGAACAAAAATCGTTATTTCTCATTGAGGTTTGGCGACTTTACCACCAAGTTATTGAAAATAAAGTTTGCTGACAAATAGAAGCTGTGCGGCAAAAGTAGCGCCCCACAAACTTCAGTTATCACAATGACAGCTCTTATATCTGCACTAACTATTATTTCTTATACTATTTGCAACTAATCACACCGAGTTTAAGCACAAAAAAAGCCCATCAATGTGGGCTTTCTGTTAATGATGTTGTTTGTCGAGCAAATCATCCTTGGCGGCCAGTAAATACTGCGCCATTGACCAGTAAGTCAACACGGTTGCCGCATAGAGAGCCGCATACCCCAGCCAAATCATCCAATCGTCATAACGCCAAATCAACACCCATAAGGCAAACATTTGGCTGACCGTTTTCACCTTACCTACCCATGAAACCGCCACACTAGCGCGTTTGCCGATTTCGGCCATCCATTCACGTAATGCAGAGATAATGATCTCTCGAGCAATCATAGTCACCGCGGGAATTGTCACCCAGATTGAATGGTAGTGCTCGGTAATCAAGATAAGAGCGGTCGCGACCAGTACTTTGTCTGCCACCGGATCAATAAAGGCTCCAAAACGAGACGTTTGACCCAATTTTCGTGCCAGCATGCCATCAAGCCAATCGGTAAACCCCGCCACCCAAAACACCATCGCTGCTGCGAAAGGAGACCAGCTGTAAGGAAGATAAAACACAACGACAAAAACTGGTATCAAGAATAGTCGCAACAAAGACAGGATGTTGGGAATGTTTAAACGCATATTTTTTAGGGCTCTTTTTGTTTGCGTATGGCTCGGTTGACTGCTTCCAAGCAGCG
Source organism: Vibrio sp. JPW-9-11-11 (assembly GCF_013369335.1). GTDB lineage: Bacteria > Pseudomonadota > Gammaproteobacteria > Enterobacterales > Vibrionaceae > Vibrio. The sequence continues at coordinate 729,824 of NZ_SZQJ01000004.1, read as the reverse complement.
CCTTATGGTGCGGGATTTTTGCTATTGTTTCAATGCTTGATAGATGTTTTCTGCTAAAGAAGCACTGATCCCAGGCACTTTGGCGATTTCTTCGACACTGGCTCGTTTCAATTCTTGTAGGCCGCCCAAGTACTTAAGTAACGCTTGACGGCGTTTAGGTCCAACCCCTTCGATACCTTCTAACGCACTGGTGCGGCGTGTTTTGCCACGCTTAGCTCTATGCCCTGCAATCGCATGATTATGACTTTCATCGCGGATATGCTGCATCAGGTGGAGTGCTGGTGCATCACTCGGTAGGTTGAACTCATCCCCCTCTACCGTTACCAAAGTTTCTAACCCTGGCTTGCGCGTGACGCCTTTGGCAATACCGAGTAAAAGTGGGCGTTTAGGCCAATCACTCCAATAGCGACAAATGATTTCGTGGGCACGATTCAGTTGACCTTTTCCCCCGTCGATAAACACTATGTCTGGGATTTTCTCGACATCGAGCTGCTTGGAATAACGACGTTCGAGGGCCTGTCCCATCGCTGCGTAGTCGTCCCCGCCAGTGATCCCGCTAATATTGTAACGGCGATACTCTTGTTTAACCGGTCCTTCTTGATTAAACACCACACAAGACGCAATCGTGCTCTCCCCCATGGTGTGAGAAATATCAAAACATTCCATGCGCTGGATAGTGTCTAGGCCCAGTAACGCTCTCAGCTCTTTAAAGCGCTGCGAAATCGTCATCTTATGGTTGATCTTAGTGGTAATGGCCGTGAGCGCATTGGTATTGGCCAACTTGAGGTAACGACCACGGGTCCCTGTCGGGTTGACATGAAATGTCACCTTGCGACCTGCTATCTCACTGAGTGCTAACGCGATCGGTTGCGCTTCTTCGCTCAAAGGCTGATTTAGTATAATACGACTCGGGATGGTGCGCGCTTCGTTGTGGCTCAGGTAATATTGACTCAGGAAACTGTAAAACACCTCTTGAGCATTGGTGTTGTTTGGTATCTTAGGAAAATGACTACGGCTACCCAATACCTTACCCTGACGAATCATCAAAATATGAATACACGCGATGCCACTCTCTTGAGCAAAACCGAGCACATCCATATCTTCCATCGAGTCTTCAGAAACAAACTGTTGCTCTTGGACGCGGCGAATGGCCTGTATCTGATCGCGAAACTTAGCCGCCTGCTCAAACTGTAACGCTTGACTGGCTTGTTCCATTTTTTCGACCAATGAAGCTAACACTTGCTTGTCTTTCCCTTGCAAGAAAAGCCGCACATATCCCACCAACTCATCGTACTCACTGTCTGAAATAATGCTGCTGACACAAGGCGCTGCACACCGACCGATTTGGTACATCAAACAGGGGCGAGTCCGGTTACTGTAAACCGTATCTTCACACTGACGAACTGGAAAAATTTTTTGGATAAGATGGAGCGTTTCGCGTACCGCGCCTGAATCTGGATAGGGGCCAAAATACTCCCCTTTGCGCTTTTTCGCGCCGCGATGCATAGAGAGCCGCGGATGCTTATGACCGCTGACGAAAATATATGGGTAGGACTTGTCATCGCGCAGCAATACATTGTATTTGGGTAAATACTGCTTAATGTAGTTGTGCTCGAGGATCAGCGCTTCTGTCTCGGTGTGAGTCACGGTAACATCAATCTTAGCGATATTACTAACTAAAGCGCGCGTCTTTTCGCTATCTACTTTGGCGCGAAAGTAGCTAGCAAGACGCTTTTTGAGGTCTTTTGCTTTACCGACATAGATCACCACAGCCTCAGCGTTATACATACGATAAACGCCGGGCTGATTGGTGACGGTTTTTAGAAAAGATTCAGAGTCAAACAGGGGCATAGATATCCCTTTAACGAGTAGACAACGTCATTAAGGTATCAATGTCCTACAGAGTCTCGGTATCAATCATGCCATGACGAATGGCCAAGTGCGTTAACTCAACATCACCGCTAATATCCAGCTTACTGAACAAACGGTACCGATAACTGTTGACGGTTTTAGGACTCAAATTCAACTGCTCGGAGATGTCGGTTACTTTTTGACCTTTGGTTATCATCATCATGATTTGTAATTCACGCTCAGACAGATCAGCAAATGGATTTTCCGAAGCCGGAGAAAACTGACTTAACGCCATCTGTTGAGCAATTTCCGGTGAAATGTAGCGTTGTCCGCTGTTGACCATGCGAATCGCATTGACCATCTCATCTGGGCCTGCGCCTTTGGTTAAATACCCTGCTGCGCCGGCCTGCATCACTTTAGTTGGAAACGGATTTTCCGTATGAACCGTCAAAACGATAATTTTCACATCTGGATTAAAACGCAATACCTTTTTGGTGGCCTCTAATCCCCCAATACCTGGCATGTTCATATCCATCAAAATGACGTCAGCATGATTATTACGACACCATTTTACTGCTTCTTCACCGCTTTCAGCTTCCCCTGCTACGTTCATTCCACGGACGTCTTCAATAATACGTCGTATCCCTGTGCGAACCAGCTCGTGATCATCTACAAGGAAAACATTTATCAAACTTGTATCTCCACACTTTGTCTTTGGCTCTGCACCCACTCGATGTGGATAACAGCTATAGCTGCCTAGTTTATCTGAAAATGAAAAAATTGCTTCCTCTGAATATGTGCTGAAACGCAAACTTTAGCAAGTACTTATTTGAAGTTCTGCGCCTACGTTACTTAATTACATTTCAATCAATATCATAGAAAAATGAAGACTGAACAGTCTCAAAAATGGCACACTAATGTGCAACCAATCAAATATTGATTGAAATCCGGAGCGTTTTCATTTAATTGTAAAAAGGTGTGAATAATATTACATTCCACCGTGCGCTAACTCTCTGTTCGCAAAGAACTAAATTTAATAAGGAATTGTTATGAAAAAGCTACTAGCAGTGGCAGCTCTGGCTTCAACTCTCCCACTTTCAAACGTTGCAATGGCTGACTCAGACATCGGTTGTGGTCTAGGTACTATGGTATTTGACGGTCAGTCTGGCAAAGTATCTAAAGTGCTAGGTGCTACTACTAACGGTACTTCTGGTAACCAAACATTCGGTATCACATTCGGTACACTAGGTTGTGATGGAACAGGCACTATCGACTCATCTCAGAAACTGGCTCTATTCATCGATGGCAACATGGATAACCTAGCTCGCGATATCGCGAAAGGCGAAGGTGAGACTCTGGCAACTCTATCTGAAGTTTGGGGCATCAACGAAGCAGATAAGTCTGCATTCAACGAGCTTGCTCAACAAAACTTTGCAGAAGTTTTCAAATCTGAAAACGTCACTTCTCAAGAAGTATTTACTAACTTGAATACGTTAGTTGCTGGCGACAACGCTCTTGCGACTTACGCGATCTAAGTAAATAGGTATAATGCTACGTAAGGTGCTCTTTGAGCACCTTTTTTATATCTCTACCACGTCTTGAATAGCTAAGTCCTTTAATATTCAAATAATTACCTATAAAGTACTTAGCTATTCTCACGGATTGAACAGCAGTATTACATGAAGCTATCTTCCCTTTGTATTCCTCTTCTCGCCAGCCTTGGCGGACTTTTTAGTGCTCCAACGGTTGCACAATCAAATTTCGATACCGAACAACTCGCCAGTGACCCTTATTGGCTCAAGTTAGGCCACTACTTACCAAATACCTTTTCTGGCTATGAGAGCAGTGTCGACAAAGAGGCGTTTTTCTTCTCACCGCAAGGTAAGACCTCACCACTTGCCGAACTCAATGCGACTGTCGCCGCGCTCTACAGCAGTGACGCTTTAGCCGCTAACGAAGCTCGTTGCCAATACCCTGCACGTTTTACCTGGTTGGAGTCCAAAGCTGGCCGAGAAGCGAAGTTAGAGTGTGAAGAGATGCAAACGTGGCGAGAGGTGATTGACCCTAGCGGCATGACGCTGGTATTTCCAACCGCGTTTATGAATAACCCGTCTTCGATGTTTGGCCATACCCTGTTACGAGTAGATGCAAAAGATCAAACCAGACACAAAGAGCTGGTCGCATTTGCGATTAACTTCGCCGCAGAGCCAGAGACACAAGACAACGCCGCGCTCTACGCTTTCAAAGGTTTGGTCGGGAGCTATCCGGGGCGTTTCACCGTGATGCCGTATTACCGCAAAGTACGCGAGTACAACGACATCGAATCACGAGACATTTGGGAGTACAAACTCAAGCTCAACGAACAAGAAGTGAATCGTGTGTTGCTTCATCTGTGGGAAATGCAACGCGCTGAGTTTGATTACTACTTCCTTGACGAAAACTGCTCATATCAGTTGCTCGCGCTGCTTGAATTGGCACGCGATGATTTGTCGCTGATTGCCGATTTCCCGTTACAAGCGATTCCATCAGACACAGTTGAAACGCTGGCGAAGAACGGTTTACTCGAAGAGCCCAAGTATCGTGAAGCATTCGGTACTCGCCTACTTCATCAAAGCCAAGAGATCGACCCGCGCCTATTCGAAGCCGCCAAGCAGGCGAAGCAAGGTCAATTTCCTTCGGCTGACGAATACACTGACACTGAACGCGCAGCCATTTTGGAATTTGCTTACGAATGGCTAAACTTCGAACTGTATGATGCTGGCCTAGAACGAGCTCCAACGGCGAAGCGTTTAACCGAGCTGCTGTATCAGCGTAGTCGTATCAAGGTGGAGTCACCGTTTTCGCAAGTCCCTAAGCCCAGCATTTCTCCTGAGCAAGGGCACGCGTCAGCAAGAATTGGCCTGAGTTACCAGTACAGCGATCATTACACCAACAAAGCGACCTTCGAATGGCGCCCGGCGTACCACGATTTGCTCGATTCTCAAGCTGGATTTATTCCGGGCGCTAAAATCAGCTTTTTGGATACCCAATTCAGTTTTGATGACAATGGCAGCAGTCGCGTCGATCGCTTCTACTTGGTTGACTCTATGGCCCTGGCCCCTTCAAACCGTATCTTTGACAGCTCGGCGTGGAATGTGCGTCTCGGTTTTGACCGCCGGCCAGACGAAGACAAACTTGCCGGACGTACCTTTGCACAAGGTGGGTTCGGTAAAGCGTGGGGCAATTCGGACGGGCTGCATTTGTACGGTTTGTTCTCTGCAGAGCTCAGCGGTGGTCAACTCACCGGCTACGATGCAGTACCAGGGGCAGGGGTTGAAGCAGGTATACTCTACCAATTGGGTGACCGACACCGCATCGGTATTCAAGGACAATACCTCTCTTTATTCAGTACCGAAGCCGACCAAAACGCCAGTGCCACGGCAAGCTGGCAGTGGTCATTTAACCGCAACTTAGCCGTGCGTAGTCAAGTAACCTACCAACACTGGCAAGAAGAAGACGTCAGCGCAAAAATTACCGCTTATATCTACTACTAACTCACATTGTGCTAAGCTACTGAAGCGGAACATCACGTTGATGTTTCGCTTTTTATTTAGTAGTACTTTGATGACCATTAACCAAGGCTTTCTCCTGACTCGCCAAGCGCGAGACGTGTCAGGCAACACCCAAATCGACTTATGGCTCGCGACCGAGCAAGGTCCTGCGCAGCTCATCATCGAGGGCGAAAAGCCTGTATTCTTTGTTTTACAGCAAGACATCGCCGTCATCGAAGAACAGATTGCCAACATGGCGATACCTGCCGAACTAAAGCCGTTGCCGCTACATAGCTTTGATTCCGAACCGCTGGCCGCGTGTTACTGTACAACGGTTAAAGACGCACAAGCGCTAAGCCGGGCACTCAAACTTCATGAACTGCTGATACTTGAAGACGACATTCGCTTGGCCGACCGATATTTGATGGAGCGATTTATCAAAGGCAGCGTCGAGTTTACTGGCACCCGCCAATCTGGACACGGTTATCAGCGTATCACAAACGTAAAGTGTCGCCAGGGAGATTACACGCCGCAGCTTAAAGTGGTGTCTGTTGATATTGAATGTTCAGAAAAAGGCATTCTCTATTCGATTGGTCTCGACAGCCCGATGGATAGCCGCGTCATTATGATTGGCGAATCTCAGCCCGCAGAAACGCCCATCGAGTGGGTAAAAGACGAGCGCGAACTGTTACTCGCGATGGTCCGCTGGTTTAAGCAGTTTGACCCTGACGTGATCATCGGCTGGAACGTGATTGATTTCGACTTCAGGTTGCTGCACAAACGAGCAGAGTGGAACAAACTAAAACTATATCTCGGCCGCGGGAATCAAACCAGCTACTTCCGCACTTCCAATACAACGCAACAAAGTTTTATCTCTATTCCCGGACGGGTCGTGATGGATGGTATCGATACGCTCAAAACCGCGACTTATCACTTCCGTAGCTGGTCACTCGAATCCGTTTCCCAAGAGTTACTGGGCGAAGGTAAGCAAATCCACAACGTACATGACCGCATGGACGAAATTAACCAGATGTTCAAAAAAGACAAACCGTCTTTAGCGAAATACAATCTGCAAGATTGTGTGCTGGTGAACAAGATCTTCGCCCACACACACCTACTCCAGTTTTCCATTGAACGCTCAAGGTTAACCGGCGTTGAACTGGATCGTGTCGGAGGATCGGTCGCCGCATTTACCAACCTTTACCTACCGCAGCTTCATCGGGCGGGTTACGTTGCACCAAACTTGCAACCAGAGAACTGGCTCGCAAGTCCTGGTGGGTATGTGATGGATTCCATCCCGAATCTTTACGACTCTGTGTTGGTGCTCGATTTTAAGAGCCTGTACCCTTCGATAATTCGTAGCTTCCTTATCGATCCTATGGGTCTTATCGAAGGGTTAACGTTGGAAATCGGTAAACGTGACGACCAAGCTGTCGCGGGGTTTCGTGGTGGTCAGTTTCATCGCACAAAACACTTTTTACCGCAAATGATCGAGACCCTCTGGGCGGCGAGAGATGTAGCGAAAAAGAACAATGAGACAGCTTTCTCGCAAGCGATCAAAATTATCATGAACTCGTTTTATGGTGTTTTGGGCTCTTCTGGTTGTCGTTTCTTTGATACGCGTTTAGCTTCCAGTATCACCATGCGCGGCCACGAAATCATGAAACAAACCAAACGCTTGATAGAAGACAAAGGCTATCAAGTAATCTACGGTGATACCGACTCTACTTTTGTCTCTTTAAATGGCCAGTTTAGTCAACAAGAGGCTGACAAAGTCGGCAATCAATTGGTCGAACATATTAACCAATGGTGGACGCAGCACCTTAAACAAGAATACAACTTAACGTCCATCCTTGAGCTGGAATACGAAACGCATTATCGCAAATTCTTAATGCCAACCATTCGCGGGCAAGAAACGGGTTCTAAAAAGCGCTACGCGGGCTTAATTGGCGAAGGTGAGCAAGAACGCATCGTATTTAAAGGGTTAGAGAGTGCCCGTACAGACTGGACTCCGCTGGCACAAGAGTTTCAACAGGTTTTATACGCGAAAGTGTTCGCCGATAAAGATCCAAGTAACTATATTCGCGATTTTGTCGAGCGTACCAAGACTGGTGAGTTTGATGAAAAACTCATTTATCAAAAGCGTCTTCGCCGCAAGCTCCACGACTATCAGAAGAACATTCCACCTCAAGTGCGCGCAGCACGTATGGCCGATGAGATCAACGCTCAATTGGGACGCCCACTACAATACCAAAACCGCGGACGTATTGAATATGTGATCACCGTGTCTGGCCCTGAGCCACGTGAATACCATAAAAGTGCAATTGATTATCAGCACTACATTGATAAACAGTTGAAACCCGTTGCCGAAGCAATCTTGCCATTTATCGGATTAGATTTTGCGACTTTAAGCGAACCGCAATTGGGGCTATTTTAGCTCGCTGAGCGGTTACAATAGTTGATCAACGCTTCGATGGGCATTGCTTTAGCGTAATACCAGCCTTGAACTGTCACCGAGCTCGAGCGTGGAATATGAGCTAGCTGTTGTTCGGTTTCTACACCTTCAACGATGACCTCCATCGCGAGTTGATCGGCGATAGCCAATAAAGTTTTAAAGACACGGCGGCCCTTCTCGGAATCAAGCGCTAAGACAAATGAGCGGTCAATTTTGATGCAGTCGATATCGAACTGGTTGAGGTAGCTCAACGAGGAGTAGCCCGTACCGAAGTCATCGATATGAAACTTAACCCCCAACTGATGTAACCGATTGAGCGCCAGCGTCAAACGTTGAGTGTCTGCAAGCAAGGTTTCTTCGGTTATCTCAATATCGACATAGTGTGCATAAGGTTCTATCATCGCTTCTAGCTTAGTGAGACTCTCTTCATCAAGCAGAGTATCAGGGGTAATATTAACACTGACATTGATAAAGACTCCTTGTGTTTGCATCTTTTCAACATCACTGACCGCCTGTTTTACCACCCATAAGTCTAGCTCTTTCATCAAACCGGCTTTTTCCAGCCAAGGTAAAAATTGATATGGCTGTAGCTTATCACCCTTGTCGTTGATGGCACGAATCAGCGCTTCACACCCTACCACTTGTTGATTAGAAGGCGAAACCTGAGGCTGGTACTCTAAGCAGAAATCCCGTCGACTAAGCAGCTCCATCTCACGTTCGATGGCGCGGTTTTCGCGCGTTTTTCTCGCCAGTTCAACAACTGGGTCGTCACTCAAGGTCTGCGCTTCTTCTTGAAGGCGCGAAAAACTGGTATCCAGTGCAGTAATATGGATGGCTTGCTTGTCGTGAGAATGACCAATGGCTTTCACCGCTGGATAATAAATCACTACACCAACCAAGACATTAAACGCCTGTAGCAACACCGCCGCAATGTCTCCATCGGTCGCAACGAGGGCGTTGAAGAAGATCGGACTATTGAAAGGAACCGATACACTTGGCGACACCACCCAGCCCTGAGAGACCGCCATCATACTGATGATAACATTGGCCATTGGTGCCAACAAAAAAGGCACAAATAAGCGCGGATTCAAAATAATTGGCAGGCCAAACAGCAATATTTCGTTAATGTTAAGCAGCCCAATCGGGATACTCGCCAGTGCGATTAGCTTTAAGCTTTTTTGCTTAGTAAACAGCAGAAGCGCCACAACTAAAGACAGCGTAGCCCCACTCCCGCCAATAAATACGAACGCGCCCATAAACGAGAGGTTCATCGGATACACCCCTTCGCCGCCGGCCAAAACAGTGGAGTAGTTTAGGTTGCTCGCTTCTTGCAGCAAATCGACCAAAGGTAACAACGCATAGTAACCATGAACCCCGATAAACCAAAACAGTGAGTTCAACACACTAAACGTCATGCCGAATAACGTTGGGCTGTTCGCGTAATCGACATGCATTAATGACAACAATGATAAGTCACTTATTCCACTAAACAGCAGTAGGTTAATCGTAACGACCAAGGCACTGGTGATCACAGCAGGCATCACCAAGTTCAGCGACTCTTTGACGATGTGCCCTGCACTATCAATTTTCGTTAACTGCAGTGTCGAGTAGCGCAGCAGGTGCGCCAGCACTGGAATGGCATAGAGTGGCGTCAAAATCGCCATAATAATTTGAAAAGTGAGTACCGTTTGCTCCTCCGGCATTAACCTCGCCACGAGGATTAAATACAAAATAGAGAGCAAAGCGATCGGTGGTCGCGGCAGTCGCCATTGCATCGCTAACACATAAGAAATGGTGGCGGTCATCAGGTACGGAAAAAATAACGCTATCCCCTGATGCAATTCATAGAGCGCGTTCACCCACCCCGTGCGATAACCAACGAAGAACTCGCCCAAACAAGCTAACAACAGGCAAAACGATGAAATCATCAGACACGGGATCAACCAAACCATCCCTTCTCTAATCGCTTGAAAAGAGGGAAAAACAAACTTTACAAACCATGTTGATAGCACCGTTGAGGCGCGTTGTCGGCTCGACGTTTCCATTGAACGGCTAACTCCTTGGGACCTTCTTTAAAGTTAGCAGATAGGTGAGTTTTCTATAATTAAATAACAAAAAATAAAGCGTTGGGTAATCTGTTAGCCTATCTTGAACTCGGTCTTCTTGTATTGTTTTACCAACCATTCGCCAAACCCATCCAAAATACCGATCACCGACCGCTTGGCAATAAGTCGCCCGCTGAGCAGTATACCCAAACGTTCAATCTCAACTTGCTTTTCTGGATGGTAGCGCAAAAATGCCCGGCCACACTCTATCGGATCATCATACCAACGCTTATCTTTGTGCATCACCAGTGAGTAACTCGCTCTTAGCAATTTTTTTGCGATAATTTTCTGAGCTCGGATTTGATCCGGTTCTTTATCGGCACGTGCGATGCGGTTGCGATAGACCGCTACCCAGTCTTCCACATCCATGTTCCAATACTTTGCAATTTCCCAGCTGGGTTCGTAGTCGCCAAAGCACTCCGACAAATCATCACCATAAATGCATACCGAGCAATGGCGTAACTGAAATCCCCATGAAAAAATGCTATCGAGGCTGGCGACTTCACTCACCAATGCGGTTTTAAAATTGATTTCTGTAATAAAGGGGTAAGCTTTTTGAAAACGCCAACGAATAGAGTTAAACAGGGTGGTTTTGATGTCGCCAAAAGGGTGTTGCGTTACCACGATAACATCAAGATTAGAGTGATTCGGCTTAGCGGTTTTACGCGCAACACTGCCATATAAATAGACACTATGCAGGTTCTCCCCCAGCCCGGTTTTTACAAAACTCACCAGAGCATCGATCGCTGGCTGGTACTGAGGCTGAAACGCTTCATTGGGGTCGATTGTGGATAGATGCATTTGATTGTTAACAAATTAATCAGGTCTGAATAGGCTTATGTTCGCTCAGCGTGATTGATCAATCAAGATATTCCTTCCGCTATTGTCTCGATATATACTATGGCGACTAACTCACATACGAAGGAAATTGTTCATGCCAAAGGCGAGTGAACTGAAAAAAGGTTTTGCGATTGAATCGAACGGCAAAACGCTACTGATCAAAGATATCGAAGTGACAACTCCTGGTGGCCGTGGTGGCGCTAAGATTTACAAACTTCGCTGCAGTGACCTAACCACGGGCGCACGTGTTGATGAGCGCTTTAAGTCCGACGATGTGCTAGAAACTGTAGATATGTTCAAGCGCGCTTCTTCTTTTTCATACGTTGACGGTGATGAATACATCTTTATGGATAATGAAGACTTTACTCAATACACCTTCAAACAAGATGAAATCCAAGATGAACTGATGTTCATCAATGAAGAGATCCAAGGTCTACACGTTATCTTAGTGAATGGTAACGCTGTCGCTCTTGAACTGCCTGCATCTGTTGAGCTTGTTATCGAAGAGACTGACCCTTCGATTAAAGGGGCCTCCGCTTCTGCTCGCACCAAGCCAGCTCGCTTTGCAACCGGGTTAACAATCCAAGTGCCAGAATACATTGCCACAGGCGACCGTGTTGTCATCAACACCACTGAGCGCAAATACATGAGTCGAGCGTAATTATGGCCGAACTGATCTCTTACGACGAAGCAATCGATACGGCCTATGATATTTTTCTTGAGATGGCTCCAGACAACCTAGAGCCAGCAGATGTCATCCTATTTACCGCTCAGTTTGATGAACGTGGTGCAGCCGAATTGGTTGAAACAGGTGATGACTGGGCGGCTCATGTTGGGTTTGACGTCGACAAAGAGACATACGCGGAAGTACGAGTCGGTTTGGTCAATGAGCAAGACGATGTACTCGATGATGTCTTTGCTCGCCTGTTAATTAGCCGAGATCCTGAGCATAAGTTCTGTCACGCCTTGTGGAAGCGCGACTAACCAGCAAAGCCAGACTCACAAACTAAAACGCCCCAGCATTCGCTGGGGCGTTTATATATCTGGCAGGTTTACAGCCGATAGTTGAACGAATAAACCTGTCGCGTTTGGTGTACTTAAACGCTACGCGTTAATCATCAATCTTAATGTTCTCTACGCGAGCTTTCAGTTTTTGACCTGGGCGAAAGGTCACAACGCGGCGAGCACTGATTGGAATGTCTTCACCGGTCTTCGGGTTTCGGCCTGGACGTTCATTTTTATCGCGAAGATCAAAATTACCGAACCCAGACAGTTTTACCTGTTCGCCACTTTCAAGTGCCTTACGAATCTCTTCGAAAAACGCCTCAACCGTTTCCTTGGCATCCCGTTTACTGTATCCAAGCTTTTCAAACAGGTTCTCAGCCAAATCGGCCTTTGTGAGCGCCATAAAACTTTCCTCAAAGCTGTGTTAAACATTGCCACCACTAGGCAGCACCCTAACTTTCGCTAAGCCAATCAACAACATATCGGCTTTACCCTAGAAAGTGTATGACAAGCTTATGATTTTCGCCAACTTTTTTATTGCTTGAAACGTTTTAATCTGTAAATACAACAACATAGACTATTTCAACCACAGCATTTTCGCCCTGCCGGGATAGAAAATACTGTTAAACATCAGCATTTTAGCTCACTACTAACAATATAGTCAGATAAAGTATCTGAATTGGGACTGTAAAACCAAACAAACCTTTGATATTAAACCATTCGACTATTATTTCTCGGTTCCCACGGCGATCACCGCCAGCTGTCGGAAACAACCGCTCTCCACTCGCGACCGATACTGAGATCTGACCAGAACATTCTTACCTCTAATGTTGCATATCAACATGCATCTATCAATAATCGGCAATGTATAAAAAACAATAATTTGGCGTTAACAATACGCTGAAAACTTAATAACAATATGTTGGCTAATTCTATGACTTTACTCACCACACTCTCGACTTGTTTGCAACTCGAGGTGCTCGACGATACCGCTCAGGCAGAGCTTTATGAGCAACTCACCCACTCTTCTTGCTTTGTCTCTTATCAAAATAGGTTCACGAGTTTAATTAACAAGCGCAAGCAAATGATGCTTGACCGATACCCTCAATTTACCCACTCCAGTCTGAGTACGATCCTACACTCACCAGAGTATTTACAAATGGTGGGTGACGGCGCAACCGCAACGACTGCTGCCACACGTGAGCTCAATTTGGCGCTAGAAAAAGTGGCGCTCAAGCATTTTCAGTCTTTGGGTAAAATGTGGGCTTGGGTCGAGGTCACCCAGATCCAGCGCCATAAAACTTACACCACTCAACTCGCCCCCGGCCTAAGCTATATCGACAGTCACTACCGAGGGGCATTAATTGAGGATGTCGCCCACAGTGATCTATTGGTCACCTCTCCCCATAGCGAAGGCCTCTACTCGATGTCTGATGCGATATGTCTTGCGAACCTCAAACTATTTGTGATCGAGCAGTCATGGTATGAACTGTTGCCGCTACTGCACCATTCATCTCAAGGCTGCCATTTTGTATTACTCCATCAACCTCATCCAGACACCCCGCCCAGCTTAGCATCGAGTGCAATGATTACCGACTGGACGCAGCGCCAACGTTGGTTAAGCTTCAGCCCTTTTTTCCAGCACAAGCAATGGCAGCCTTTGCTCAACGACCGAAGCCTACACTTGCTCAATCAAACGGGCGCTTTTGTTAACTTAGTCCCAAATAATGGTTGTTTGGCCAACTTCGACCATCAATGTCGTGAAAAAGTAGATTCAAACGCAAAACTTTGTGAAATACTTCGCTTAACAACCGCTGGAAGCGCGCGACAACGTCTTTATTTACTGTATCTTGCGCAAAAAGAGATGGCTCAGGCGCTTCATCGAGCGGGATATCAGTGCGCTTATACCATTATTGAGAACCCATGGCTGCTCAATTTTTATGCTCAACTAAGCGATAGCGCATACATCAACACTGGACGATACTGCATCGACCATTTAGGCTACCCGACTTATCGAGGTATTTGGTTGGTCGAGTCCTTTCACCAGCAGTATGCCTCTATCGATTTTAAGCAATATCAGAAGATGGTTAGAACAACACAACGCAGCCTAGAGGTAAACGATGCTTGATTCACTGACGAGCGTTGATCTGCACCCCGTCTTTGTCCTCTTAATGCTGGTTTCATTTGTCGTCTTGCAATGGAACCTCTACTTCATTAAGTCGATAAAGCGCAGCCCGAGATCGCGCCTTAAGCATATTAAAGCGCCCTACTTACTCTACTGTATGTCGATACTCGGCTGGGTGTTGAGCAACGCCTACTTCTTTTCTCCTTTGCTAGTCACTTGGGGAAATGATGCCGCGATCTTCGCCGCCATCGTTGCCAACCTGTTCTCCTACTCCGCGTTCGCCAATGCCTATATTGTTTGCTTGATGCTCGCCAAAGGGAAACGACGTTCTACCAAGTTGAAACTTGGCGTACTCGCGCTCGTTTCACTAGCCGTAGTTTTGGCGAATCTTTTCAATTACGAGATGATCAACAGCATCAATATTGAAAAGGCTGGCGTGTTCGCGCTTCAGTTTGGCGGTTCAACAACCTACTTCTTCGCCATTGTCCTGTGCCTAATTTTGCTCTCATTCGAGTGTGTCGCCCAATACTCGCGCAGCGCAAAACCTCTTCAGCATATTAAGTCACTCTATATGTTGTTTGGGATGAGCATATTTATGGTGTCAACATTGTTGATCCATGTCGTTATTCCTATGATTTACGACGACTTCTCTCTCGCTTGGCTGCCCCCCGCACTCTCAATCTCGGAAATGATGCTAATGGGGTACGCCTTGGTGACCTCACGCTTTTACAGTAATCGCCACATCGTGTTCCGTCTGTTGAGCACGACACTGTCGGTGCTTGTGATTGCTCTACCAATCTTTGTCGTATTGACGGTAACAGAGACCGAACAACTGCTGTTTACCACCCTGGTCACCACCATATGTACAGGTCTGTTTTGGCGTGGATTGAACCGCTACAGCGAGCAAGTGGCGAGTCGGCTGGTATTCGGCGAAAGCTTGCCTCCACAGCAAAAAATCTATCGACTTGCTGAAGACTTTCAAAGCTCGATTGACGAACCACTCCGCAAGGTCGCCAATATATTAAATGTTGACCAAGATGCGATTCAGCTGATTTCCAATGTGCAAGACGAGCCTTTGTACACTAAACACCTGAAAAACCGTACCAGCGTGTTAGTGCTCGAAGAAATTGAGGAAAGCCTGCCGCAAATTCAAAATCGCAAAGAAATTCTCTCGCTGCGCAAACTCTACCAAAAAATGGACAACGATAATGTCGCCATGGTGCTGCCTATTTTTGACCGCTCCAATAATGTCTCTCACCTGTTGATCGCCCATCGAAAGCATAACGGACGCCTATTTTTTGGTGAAGAAATCAAAGCCTTACAGCTCGTTGTAAAAAAAGCTCAGGGATATATCAATGCGGGTTTGAAGATCAAACAATCTCAAGCGTTAGCCAACTCTATCGCTCATGAAATGCGCAACCCTTTGGCACAAGCGCAACTTGAATTTGAGTACATTAACCAGTTGATCGAACCTCAAGGACGCCATGCAGCATTGGCCGACCATGTAGAAAAAGGGAAACAAGCCGTCGAGCGTGGCAAACAGCTGATTGACATCATTCTCCGCGAAGTTAACGACGCCTCACTCGCACTCGAGCCGGCAGAACCTACAGCCATCACACCTGTGATTCGAGCGACTGTCGAGCAATATGGGTTTGAACAAGCCAACCACCGTCAGAGAGTCTCTCTACAACTCGACGAGGATTTTGTCGTCGCGATCAACGACACACTCTTCAGCTTTGTGCTGTTTAATTTGCTGCGCAACGCCATCTATTATTTTGATTCATACCCAAATAGCCGCATCGAAATTCGCACTCAAAAAGGGCGTTATGAAAACTACCTGATTGTTCGAGACAGCGGTCCGGGTATTCCGCCCAACCTGATTAACCGTGTATTTGATGACTTTTTCAGCCATAACAAGAGTGGGGGGAGCGGACTTGGCTTAGGGTATTGTCAACGCGTGATGAACGCCTTTGGTGGCACCATTAGCTGTGAGTCCGAGCCGAACTGCTACACTGAGTTTACGCTCTCCTTCCCTGCCACGAACATGACCTTAGAGCAAGTAGTCACCATTAACCCGACTACAGATGTCGGCACTAAGCTGCAGACTACCGAGGTACCAACCAAGGCATCAGCACCAGAGCCAAACCCAAATCGCGCTTCGGTACCTATGATTCTCGTTGTCGATGATAAAGAAATTCAACGCGCCTTGGTCAAGCTCTACCTAGAGCAGTTGGGCTATGGCGTTGTGTTGGCAAATAATGGCAAAGTGGCCATTGAAATCATCCAAAACAACCCGATTGACTTGGTCTTTATGGACATTCAAATGCCGGTGATGGATGGGTTCGAAGCGGCAAGTATCATTAAACAGCACTATCCGACCATTCCTATCGTTGCTCTCTCTGGTGAGTCGGGCATTAAAGACATTCAGAGAATGAGTGAACTGATGGACGGTCGCTTAACCAAACCCACCACCAAAGATGCACTTAGCGCTATGCTTGACTCTATTTTTGCTGCGCAGCCTCAGTAGAGTCAAAAAGGTGGCAGGTTGATTCCGATTCTGCCACTCATATTGCAGCTCAGCAAAACCAAAAGGACGCATATCGCGTCCTTTCTGCTTGTAACCTATTGTCATTAAAATAAAATCGTAACTGTCAAATGTTCGCAATCAGAGTGGCATCAAATATGCTTATTCTTTAGCCACGGAACATAAGCGGCATCAGTCATTTGCCGCATCCAGAGAGGTACGTTATGGAAGTTCAACGTCACACCTACTATAGACTGATTCACGCAGGCATCAAAAGCCTACTGGTTGATCGTATTGGCCACTTCACCGAACTCGAATATCATCAATATCTCAACGGCATGACGGGCAAGTCGAGTTGCTTCTCAATGAGCGATGAAGAGCTTCAGTTCGCGGTGGACAGTCTTCGCGATGAAGGTTACTTAGAAGACTACAAACGTATTATGCAACTGTAGACGCTAAGCTTCACTCTAGCGATTGGGACAAAAATTTTGCTACAATCCCTTTTTTCAGCGACCCTTTTGGTCGCTGTTTTGTTTGTTGTGGATGTCAATATGAGTCAAGAGAACCATACCCCTAAGGGACAACTCCTACTAAGAACCCTTGCAATGCCAGCCGATACCAATGCCAATGGTGATATTTTTGGCGGCTGGATCATGTCCCAACTGGATCTTGCTGGCGGCATTTTGGCAAAAGAGATCTCTTCAGGGCGCATCGTCACTGTGTCCGTCTCTGGTATTACATTTAAAAAACCCGTGAGAGTGGGTGATGTGGTCTGCTGTTACGGTGATTGCACTAAGATCGGACGTACATCGATGAGTATTGATCTGGAAGTGTGGGTCAAACCCGTCAAAGAACACGGTTTAGAGGATAGATACATGGTGTGCGACGCCACGTTCAATTACGTGGCCATCGATGGTGAAGGCAAGCCACGCCCAATAAAGTGACTCAATGAAGTACATCAAATTATAGGCGCTTCAGTACTTTAAAATCGTCGGGATTCGGGTAGAGTGTAGTCACTATCAACACCATTGCAAAAAGGACAGCAGATCATGTGGTATGTCATTTTCTCTCAAGACGTAGAAAACTCTCTGGAGAAACGCCTTAGCGTACGTCCAGCGCACCTTGAACGTTTACAACAACTCCAAGATGAAGGGCGTTTGCTCACCGCGGGGCCAATGCCGGCTATCGATTCAAGCGATCCAGGTACTGCTGGCTTTACAGGCTCAACCGTGATTGCCGAGTTTGACTCACTGCAACAAGCACAAGATTGGGCCGATGCCGACCCGTATGTCGCCGCAGGTGTGTACCACAACGTCATCGTTAAGCCGTTCAAGAAAGTGTTCTAACCATGAATTTACCCATTAAGGCTCTTGTCAGCGTATGTTTAGCGAGCGTGGTGTTGGCTGGATGTTCTTCTGCTGATGCTGAGAGGCAGCGCCACTTATCTATGTTAGCAGAAAGCCGGGCCAAACTTCTCGCGGCTGAACTGCCCATCGAAGCTGGGCCATTATCCATTTTGCGTGCCAACGCCAATCAAACCACCATTGAGATTATGATGGTCTACAACCAAGACGCAAAAGGGGCCAAGCCGATTAAGCAAGTGCTGAATCGCAGCATTCGCAGTTATTGCACTAGTCCAGAAACCCAAAGAAACCTCGACGTTGGTTTGAGCTATCGAGTGAAAATGCGAAATAGCCGAGGACAGCTTATGGCTGATGAGTTGATCACCAAAACACGCTGTACCCAACTTAACTAGTCGAGTCTACCCAATTCAAAACCTTGCTAACGCAAGGTTTTTTGTTTTTTAACCTTTCCGTCTCTCTCGCTCTATTCCCCAACCTACTTGCCTATTGTTCACTTCAGTGTGTAACGACACTTCAAGTCAGGCGTGTCGGTTCTTTACTCTTCTATGAATTTTTTGTGTCACCGCGATTACATCTGCTCCTAGTTCGACCAACATAAAATCAGAAGGATACGATTTACTCAGTACCATGCTTGACACATTGCGCCCGTCTTAACAATCAGAATAGTGCATTTTTTAACCAACTTTGAATTGACGCTTTCCGGTTCAACTTCTAACTTTTCATATTAGTGTCATAACAAAGAGGATCACCGAATGAAACGCGCAAGCAACTCATACCGTCTGCAACTGATTAAAGAGGTGGCGACTCGACAGCAACGACTGCACAGCGGTGATCCGATGGCCAACTATATCCAGAATTTACTCGACAATAAGCCGAAGAATGAACGTAGTAACGAAGTCAATCACCGTTTCTCTGGCGCGCATTTTGATGAAAGTGCAGGCGGTTGGGTGAGCGACCGTTGGGGAATGAAGTAGCTTGCCTTTTATTTGGTCGCTAGCGTTCCAAAGCCAAGTTGGAAAAGATGAGTTCAAAAAAGCTCTTGCTGAGGGTCGTTGATTGGCCTTGAGTCATGGTCTGGGGTTTGCGCTTTTCTCATTTTACGCAAGTAGCGCTGGCGACACAGTTTAATCACATGCAACTGCTGTGCTGGTGTCATGTTAAGCCAATTGAAGCGCTCTTCTCGCTTGCGCATACACCCTCTGCAGTAGCCTTTGTCATCCACTGTACAAACGCCAACACAGGGGCTGGGGACGGTAAAAAACTCTAATTGCTCCACGTTTCTCCTCGCTACATAAAACAAATCGCCGGGTCAAAACTATATAACATTTTGTTTATCAATAAGTTTTAATGTGTGATACACGCCAAACTATGACTCAGTGCTGACAAAAACCACCTATTCTTCACTATACTGCTGTCATCAATGCCATCTGAAATGGCTCACTTAATAATAGTGTGGAGTAAACTCTATGAAGCTTAGCCCAAAAACTTTACTTGCAGCAATGACTCTTCCTTGGGTTGTGACAGCCTGTACATCTAATGGTGACGGAGCACCTCAAATCACAGCGCAAGACCTCCAGCATCACAACTGGGAGTTAGTAAGCATCGATGGCACACCGCTTGAGTTGTCTGCAAAGCGAAAGGCCCCACGTCTTGAAGTGGGTGAGAAAATGACCGCTAACGGTAGTGCTGGATGTAACAACTTCTTCGGTCAGGCAGAGCTTAAAGACAATCAGTTCCGTATCGAAAAAATGGGCATGACGATGAAGATGTGTATTGGTGATGTAATGGACGTTGAACAAGCCTTCTCTCAAACACTATCAGACTGGAGCGATATGACGCTAACCAAAGATACGTTGACCCTTAAGAGCGATGTTCATACTCTGACGTTCAAGCTTAATGACTGGAAAAACTAACCAGATACTTAGTCATTAAATCTAAACAGCAGCCTTCTCGGCTGCTGTTTACTTTCTGTTAGCCACTTTTTACACGGTCCAACGACAAATACTTCAAATATATAATAAACCTCTCTTTTTTCAGTCATAATGAATGAATACTTGATTTGTTCCGGTCTGAGTATCTGGCCGATATTACTATTCAACGAACAGGGACCATTATGACAAGGCTGATCACTTTATTTTCATCAATACTCATTTCCATCTCGTCATTCGCTGCCGACACTTGGCAACAAACGCTCGAGCAGGCAAAAGGACAAACGGTTTACTTCCATGCGTGGGGAGGCAGCCAAGAGATCAACCGCTATCTTCAGTGGGCAAATGGGCAACTTCAGAGCCGATATGGTGTGACTCTACAACACGTCAAGGTGACCGACATCGCTGAGACCACCACTCGCCTTATCGCAGAAAAAGCAGCGGGTAAAAACAGTGGTGGTAGCGTTGACATGGTTTGGATCAACGGCGAAAACTTTAAGTCCATGAAAGACAATCAG
Source organism: Vibrio sp. JPW-9-11-11 (assembly GCF_013369335.1). Taxonomy (GTDB): domain Bacteria; phylum Pseudomonadota; class Gammaproteobacteria; order Enterobacterales; family Vibrionaceae; genus Vibrio. Next base: position 709,579 of record NZ_SZQJ01000004.1, on the reverse strand, counting down.
TTGTTGTTTGGCCCCTTCACTACGCGCCTGCCTAACTGGCAATACGTCGATAAAACCTTACCTATTGACGTTGATTTCTCTGAACCAACCGAAGGATTAGAAGCGCCTTGGGGAGTGGGACAACTCGTATTCATTCACGACAAGCTAAAGCTCAACAACCCACCAAACTCTTTTAGTGAAATGCTCAGCTACGCTAAAGCGTTCCCAAACCGTCTTAGCTACCCGCGCCCACCTGAATTCCATGGCACTAGCTTTCTTAAAGCCCTGTTGATAGAACTGACCGACAACGATGCGTCGCTGATGCAACCTGTGGATGACAATAGCTTTGCGATCATCACCCAACCTCTCTGGCAATATCTCGACGAGTTCCACAAAGTGGCTTGGCGCGGCGGTCAGCAGTTTCCATCAGGCACCGCTGAGTCGATCCAATTGCTCGATGATGGACAGCTAGATCTCGCGATCACCTTCAACCCAAACGCCGTGTATTCAGCGCAAGCCAATGGCAATCTGGCCAACTCGACTCAGGTGTATGCTATGGATAACGGCGCACTGTCTAATATCCACTTCTTAGCCATCCCTTGGAATGCCAACGCCAGTTCTGGTGCACAAGTCGCGATCAACTTCTTACTCAGCCCAGAAGCGCAATCTCGCAAAGGGGATACCAGCGTTTGGGGTGACCCATCAGTATTAAGTAGCAAATATCTGACAGGAAGCGCTAAGAATACTCAGCAGTTTAAATCTATCGCTGAGCCACATCCAAGCTGGCAGAACGCCCTTGAGCAAGAGTGGCTAAAGCGCTACGGAAACTAGAAGCGATTAGATGTTATACGCGATCTATGTCCTGATCATTGTGATCTGTATCCTACCTACCATTCCGGGACTGGCCGGAGTGGTAGTCGCAGCGTTTGGTTATATTCCTCCCATTGGGCTAGAGAGCTTTTCTCTTGCCGGTTTTGAGTCACTCTTTGCTTGGCAGGGAGTATGGCACTCTGTTGGTTTGACGCTGTTTTCCGCTCTATTAAGTAGCTACTTAGCTTGTTTTGCTACCTTTGCAATATTACTCGCGACTTGGCATCACCCATTTTGGCGCAGAGTCGAGTTGACACTTTCGCCGCTACTCGCCATGCCGCATGTGGCCTTTGCTATTGGCTTTGCCTTTCTGTTTTCACCAACAGGGCTCGTTGCCCGTTCGCTCTATCACCTGTTTGGCTACGATGCCAATGCACAATCCGTCGCTGATTTAGCGCTTGTGGTCAAGGACCCGTATGCATTAGGCCTAGTCGTGATGCTAGCCATCAAGGAGGTGCCGTTTTTGCTGCTAATGAGCATTCCAATTTTGCAGCAACTTAAGGTAACACAAACAGAAAAAGTGACAGCATCACTTGGCTATAGCCGAGTGCAAACATGGTGGAAGTGTATTTTTCCCCAATGGTTCGCAAAATTGCGCTTCCCGATGTTGGCGGTTATCGCATACAGCCTGTCCGTGGTAGACGTCGCACTCATTATTGGGCCAACCAACCCACCCACTTTTGCAGTGCTGATCTGGCAGTGGTTCAATGAGCCGGATTTGGCCATGCTACCTCGTGCTGCTGCCGCTGCAACAGTACTGTTTCTATTAGCCAGCCTTGTTATAGCGTTTGCCCGTCTGGTTGAATGGCTTGTCACCAAAGTCGTTCGATACTGGCAATACTCCGGACGCTCTGGTTTTGCTCTACCGGGTCAATCCATCTTCAACCTAGTGTTGCTGCTGAGCTTACTCACGGTTCCACTTTTGATTGTTTGGAGCTTCGCCCAGCGCTGGCGGTTTCCCGACCTGTTACCTAGTCAATACAGCGTACGTTTCTGGCACTATGAATGGGACGGCATACTCAGTACTCTAAATCAAAGCTTACTCATCGCTGTGATCAGCGCAACCATCGCCCTGTTACTCGCTTTAGCCGCCCATGAGTACCGTCTGCGCCATCGCTGGTCAATCCCTGGTTACATCATTGCTATTCCTATGCTCATCCCACAGTTGTCGGTACTGTTTGGCATTCAGGTGACGACCCTCTATATCAACAGTGGTGCTTACCTTTTTTGGGTCTGCTGGGCGCACGTTTTCTTTGCATTTCCCTACGTTTATCTGTCACTTGATGGACCTTGGCGTAGTTTCGATAATGGTTTAACCCGGGTTGGTCTTAGTCTAGGCAAAAGTCCATTTCAGGTATGGCGGCAAGTAAAGCTTCCGATCTTACTGCCAGCGGTGATGTTTGCTTGGGCGATTGGTATCAGTGTCAGTTTGGCGCAGTACCTACCGACCTTGGTATTGGGCGCAGGCCGAATCAGTACCATCACCACCGAAGCGGTCGCGCTTTCGAGTGGCTTCGACCGTCGTGTAACGGCTATATACGCGTTGTGGCAAGCATTGCTGCCACTCGTATTCTTCTCAATTGCTATTGTGCTTAGCCGCATGCAGGTTAAGTATCGTAGGTTGTCTATTAAAGGATTGCTGCCTAATGAGCCTTTGTCTCGAAAACCTCGCCATCTATAAAAGCAATGGCGACGCCTTGTTTGATGCGCTTAGCCTCAGTATTGAGCAAGGTGAAATTGTCACTCTGATGGGCCCGAGCGGTTGCGGTAAATCGACCTTGCTGGATGCCATCGCGGGGCATCTCAGCAGTGAGTTTACCTACAGCGGCTCTGTATCGCTCAACCAGCAGTCGATTGACTCACTCCCTTCGCATCAGCGCCAAGTCGGTATCCTGTTTCAAGACGACTTGCTGTTCCCTCACCTGACAGTATGGGAAAACCTCGCTTTTGCTCTACCTAACGACATCAAAGGTCCCGAGCGTAAACAACAAGCTATGCAAGCACTAAAAAATATCTCGCTGACTAAGCTCGCAGACTCCTTCCCTGATCAAATCTCTGGGGGCCAACGCGCACGTATTAGCTTGACTCGCATGCTGCTCGCCAAACCTAACTTAGCGCTGTTGGATGAGCCATTCAGTAAGCTTGATAAAGCGTTAAGAGTTCAATTTCGCCAATGGGTGGTTGAGCAGCTTAAGCAAGCCAACATACCCGCGCTAATGGTAACTCACGACGAAACGGATATTCCTGAGCATAGTCGCTGCTTAACTTGGCCATGGGAGGCTGCCCATGCTCGATAGCCTAAGTATTAAAGTGATTCGCTGGCCACTGGCGCAAACCGCGAAAGTGTTAGACAAATGCGGTGTTACGGCTAATCAGACAACCCTGTTTGGTTTTGCGCTCGGTTGCTTTGCCTTTCCTGCACTCATCTTTGAGCTGTACAATCTCGCACTTGGCTTTGTTATCGCCAACCGTATCTGTGATGGCTTAGACGGTGCGCTGGCCCGAATTCAAGGCATTTCCGATGCGGGCGGCTTTCTCGATATCAGCCTCGACTTTCTGTTCTATTCACTGGTCCCTTTTGGTTTTGTTTTAGCCAACCCTGAACAGAATGCGGTTGCCGGAGCCTTTCTAATTTTCTCTTTTATTGGCACAGGAAGTAGCTTTCTGGCCTTCGCCGTCATGGCCGGTAAGAGAGGGATCGAGAATCCTGTCTATCAGCATAAATCGCTCTACTACATGAGTGGTTTAACGGAGGGAACCGAGACTATTGCCTGTTTCGTGCTGTTGTGCTTCCTGCCTGACTACTTTGCCACTATCGCTTTTATCTTTGGCGCCGCCTGCTGGTTTACCACCTTCACTCGCATCTATTCGGGCTTTCACACCCTAAAGCAGGGCAACTCTAAAACAGAATAATCAGCGCGAAGGCACTGAGGATTCCCATAGAGAAACTCGTCAAATCCCAGCGTTTACGTGTGTGATGTATTGGTGTTTTGAGCGCGGACTGCTGATAGCTTTTTACGCTCAGTGTTTTGATATAAGTGTGATACATAGCTAGTCCTCCTGACCTTCAACTTAATAGTTAGGATAAAAGCTCAAGTTAACTTCAGGTCAAGACCGATAACAAAAAAACGCCCGGTTGGGCGTTGATTATTTGAATCGCAATACCTTAAGTGCCGCTTCACTATCGACATCGGCAAACTCCGGCGGATTATCGAGGCGCTCGACAAAGCTCAATGTCGGTGCTTCTTCTTTCATACCATCGATAAGGAACTCGCAGGTAACTTGTGGAGAGTTGACACAAGCGATCACTTCGCCTCCCTCTGCAAGTAGCTCAGGGAGTTTACGTAGAATGCGCTTGTAGTCTTTGGTTAAAGCGAAGCTGCCTTTTTGAAACGAAGGAGGATCGATGATCACTAAGTCGTACTGACCTAGACGTTTGATTTTGCCCCACGAACGAAAAATATCGTAAGCCAAAAATTTAACTTGGTTAAGATTATGTTGATTAAGCTTGTGATTATCACGCCCTTTGTTTAACGACGAACGGGCCATGTCGACGTTCACCACTTGGTCTGCCCCACCGTCAATCGCCGCCACTGAAAATCCACATGTATAGGCAAATAAATTCAACACGTTTTTGTTGCGGGCGTTAGCCTTAACCCAGTCTCGCCCATAACGCATATCGAGAAACAGACCGAAATTTTGGTTGCGCCCAATATCGAGCTGATACTTCAAGCCTGACTCTTCCACCACGGGACGATTATCCAACTCACCAAAAATGAGCTCTGACGGGGCACCTTGCGCATAGCGATGTTGCAAAACGATCGAGCGCCCCTGTTTCTGTTGCCAAAGAGTCGAATGGGCGAGTTGAGCCAGTCCATGCTTCAGAGTGGCGATGAATGCGTCATCAACGCCTTTAAACACGCTGACAATCAGCTGGCCTTGAATCCAATCACAAGTCAGTTGTTCAAGGCCAGTAAAACGGCGTCCGCGACCGTGGAACAAGCGGCGGACTTCATTCGGTGCTAAAGCGAGTTGCTGATTTAGCTGTTCAAAAAACACCGGCAGCTGAGAGGCTTGCATCATATATTCTGAGTTTAATTGGATATTGTCGGCCATGATAACTCCCATGGTTTAAGCCAAGAATCCATCGCTTGGCTGGTGGTGTCGTGATGCCATTTATCACCAAATGACGGGGATTTGCGAGGGTCGCAGACAAAGCGATAGGTGTGAGATTGGTATTCAATACACAATGCAAATGCGTGCAAGTAACCTCGATCGGCCTGACTAGAGGGGTTGTAAATGGGGTCGCCCACTATCGCGGAGCCCACGGATTTAAGCGCTACGCGAATTTGATGCGTTTTACCCGTCAAAGGTTTGCATAAAAATAGTCGCTCGCCCGGCGCTGAGGCCGAAGAGAAAAACTGAGTCATAGCCGGATTTTGACTGCGGTTGAGTAATTTCCAACTTGAGCGGCGCGAGCGCTCCATATCTCCACAGATCAAGCCTTGCTTTTTTTTAGGCTTCTTACCACCGATTGCCAAATAGAATTTCGCGACTTTACGCTCGGCAAACTGCTCACTCAACTCCCGAGCCGCTTGTGCACTTCGGCCCAATAGCAATAGTCCCGAAGTCATTTTATCTAGGCGATGAATCAAGTAGAGCTGTTTGTCGCCGCTCTCTTTCGCCACCTCCTGCAACAACATGGTGTCCCCATCGTCTTTGTGCACGGACACGTTGGGGTGTTTATTCACCACGAGAAAGTCGCTGTGAGTGTATAAAATATCAAACATTTACTTTGCTCCATTTCGGAGGCCAGAGTATACCCTGTCTCGCGCTGAAAACCAGTTTGGTTTTTATCAACCCATAGGCACAAAAAAGCCTTCCCGAAGGAAGGCTCTTATCTCATAAGCTGTTAGCTTACAGTTTCTTAGAGAAGATACCGGTCAACGCGATGATACCAATACCTAGTAGCATGATTTCACCTTTACCGCTATCAAAGCCAGACTTGATACCCATGAAGGCAACAATAGCAATTGCAACTGGGATGACATATTTAACCAGGTTGTACCATAGACCAAATAGTGGGAATGATACTTCGCCGTCGTTAGTGATTTCTTTTTCAAGATCAGCGCGAGATAGACGCCAGCCCGCAAAGATACACACCAACATACCGCCAACTGCTAGGAAGATTTTATCCGTCAGTAGGTCGAAGATATCGAATACACCTGTCCCGAACAGGGTTGGACCAACGCCACCTAGCGATAGTGATGCAAACACACATAGTGCTGCCATCACTGAGCTCGCGCTAATAACGGCTGTTGGACGCTTCATGCCTTTCTCATCAATTAGGTAAGACACGACAACTTCTAGTAGAGATACAGAAGATGTCAGTGCTGCTACCGTCAGACCGATGAAGAACATAAGAGCAAATAGAAGTCCAATAACACCGCCCATTTCAGCGAAGAGCTGAGGCACAACGACGAAGACCAGACCAGGACCCGCCGCAGGTTCCATACCGAATGCGAACATGGCTGGGAACATAGCGACACCTGCAAGGATGGCGACACCCGTGTCCATTGCAGTGACCATACCGGTAGTCTGAACCAGGTTTTCTTTCTTCTTCAGGTAAGAGCCGTAAGTCATCATACAACCCATACCTAAGCTGAGTGAGAAGAATGCCTGACCTAGCGCCGCGAGAACGACATTACTGTCTACTTTAGAGAAATCTGGCATGAACAGAAACTCTAGACCTGCCATCGCGCCTGGTAACATAAGGCCTTTCACCGATACCACGATCAGGATAAGGAACAGAAGTGGCATCAGAATCTTACCTGCTTTCTCGATACCGCCTGAAATACCTTTCATAACGATAATGACGTTAAACGCTAGGTAAACACCCATCCACATTAGAGGTTGAACTGGGTCTGAGATAAAACCACCAAAGCTATCACCGATAGCTTCAGGTGTGCTTAGTAGACCACCGCCCACCTTGAAGATGTATGCCAGAGCCCAACCACCTACTACAGGGTAGAAACCCATGATAAGCAGGCCACTGAGAACCCCGAGTACGCCAGTAAACGTCCAACGACGGTCAGTTGATTTGAACGCACCTACGGCAGATAGACCTGTCTTACGACCAATAGCAAACTCTGTGAGCATGACGCTAAAGCCGATAAAAATGACAAAAATTAGGTAGATTGCAACGAACGCACCGCCGCCACTCTCACCTGCTGTGTAAGGAAATTTCCATATGTTGCCTAAACCAACAGCAGAACCTGCTGCGGCCATGACGAAGCCTAGTTTAGACCCCCATGTATCACGGGGCTGTGCACTTGTACTTGTAGCCACGGTTACTCCATTAAATCGTTTTTAAGTTGTGTTTGCTTCTGTTAGGCGTCGTTAAAAGTGGGTGTATAGTTATTTTTACACTTAATAAAATTATCAGTGACGCTAACGTTGTAGCAAGTAAAGCAGTTTGAGATTAAAATTGGAAGCCCATTTAGTGTATTTTCCCATCACAATTGTAATTATTATGTTTAAATGCTGCTTTTTTAGCCTTTAACATCCACTATACACCACGTTTTACATTCACATAACATAATTATTCTTTTTCTAGACAACCTGACCTTTACCTTGTGCCCAAATAAATCGTGCTTGTTCTTGTTGTCTGTCAGTTCTAAGATTGAAGAGCATATTTTTACCTAGGTTACTGAATGGAAAAGTTTTATCACTTTCTTACACTGGCAGGGATCGGCTTATACTGGATTTTAGTCGCGGGCGTGACGATACGTGTGGTACTTAAACGCCGCGCAGTGAGCGTCTCTTTAGCTTGGCTAATGATCATCTACATCATTCCAATCGTCGGTGTGGCCTGTTACTTCCTGTTTGGTGAACTCAACCTAGGACGGACTCGCGCAGAGCGAGCAAAAGAAATGCTCGCACCGTTCGCCGAGTGGTTTTCTAACCTCAATGATTGTCATGCACACTCACCCGAGAGTTTTGGTCGCCACATCTATCGCATTGATGAACTGTGCAACAATCGACTTGGTCTACCCGCGCTCTCTGGAAACTCTTTGTCACTTCAAAGTGCACCAGAGCAAATTCTCCACTCGATTATTGAAGACATCGAAAGCGCTCAGTCGAGTATTCGTATGGTTTTCTATATTTGGCATCCTGGCGGTTTGGCTGACTCCGTCGCTTCAGCGCTGATTCAGGCGTCCAAGCGGGGGGTCAGTGTTAAGCTACTGCTCGATTCGGCCGGCAGCCCACGATTTTTCAATAGCGAATGGTATATAATGATGCGCAATGCCGGAATCGAAGTGGTTCAGGCGTTGGAGGTCAGCCCGTGGCGGATTTTTTTACGTCGTCTTGATCTACGCCAACATCGAAAAATCATCGTGATTGATGAAACCATTGCCTACACAGGTTCTATGAACCTCGTTGATCCCGCCTATTTTAAGCAAGACTCTGGCGTCGGGCAGTGGATAGACATAATGGTCAGAATTACGGGTCCCACGGTCAATGTGTTGTCAGCAATTCACTGTTGGGATTGGGAAGTTGAAACCGGCGCACGTACTTTCCCTAAGCTACCTGAGTGTCGTATCGAGCCAGATCAGCCTCAGCACCCAGTGCAAGTCGTGCCCTCTGGCCCAGGTATGCCCGAACACTTAATCTCGCAAGTGCTGACCTTGGCGATCAATCAGGCCAACCACTCTGTACGAATCACTACACCGTACTTCGTCCCAAGCGCCGACCTATTAGAGACCCTCAAGATGACCGCGCAACGCGGCATTGATGTCGAACTGATTATCCCACATAAGAATGACTCTATGATGGTGCAATGGGCATCGCGCGCCTTCTACAGTGAGCTGCTGACTGCAGGCGTGAAAATCTATGAGTTTTATGGCGGGCTACTGCACACCAAATCAGTCGTCATTGATAAGGAGTTTTGCTTGGTTGGCACGGTAAACATGGATATGAGAAGTTTATGGCTTAACTTCGAACTGACGTTAGCCATCGATGATCAAGCCTTCACCAGAGAGATGTACTGGCTGCAACAGAGCTATATCGAGCAAGCTCACTCCGTGAAGCTGGACGCGTGGAGACAGCGGTCAATATTTTCACGCTTTTTAGAGCGTGTGTTCTATCTGTTTAACCCACTACTCTGATCCCCTTGCTATTCAAACCTTGCCATGTTTTAAATAAGGGAAGGAAATAGATAAGGACTTCCAATGTCAGACAGTAAGCAAACTAAGTATGTGACCGCAGGTCGTGATAAAAAATGGACCAATGGGGTCGTCAATCCACCGGTGCAAAGAGCGTCGACTGTGGTATTCGATACGGTCGCAGAAAAACATCACGCAACGGTGAACCGAGCAAATAAAACCTTGTTTTACGGCCGACGCGGCACCCATACTCATTTTGCCTTTCAGGACGCGATGACAGAAGTTGAAGGCGGCGCAGGCTGTGCATTGTACCCTTGTGGTACTGCCGCGATATCCAATGCCATCTTAGCTTTCGTTGCATCAGGTGACCATATTTTAATGGTCGATACCTGTTATGAACCCACGCGCGACTTTTGCGAGAAAATTCTAAAAAAAATGGGGGTTGAAACCACCTACTACGATCCGACTATTGGCGCAGATATTCGCAATCTCATTCAGGAAAACACTAAAGTCTTGTTCTTAGAGTCGCCGGGGTCTATTACCATGGAAGTGCAAGATGTTCCGGCCATGGCCGCGGTGGCTCACGAGCACGATATCATCGTCATGCTCGACAATACTTGGGCTGCTGGTGTTAATTTCTCACCATTTGACCACGGCGTTGATATCTCTATTCAAGCAGCAACCAAATACATCGTTGGTCATTCAGATGTCATGTTGGGGACAGCGGTAGCAAATGATGCACACTGGGAGCAATTGCGTGAGCATAGTTACCTTATGGGTCAATGTGTCTCGCCAGATGATGCTTACTTGGGCTTACGCGGCATTCGTACTTTAGATGTACGTCTGCGCCAGCATGCCGAGAACAGTTTGAAAGTCGCGCAATGGTTGCAAACTCGACCTGAAGTGGATCATGTTCGTCACCCCGCACTTGAAACCTGTCCTGGACATGAGTTCTTTGAGCGTGACTTCACTGGCGGCAATGGCCTGTTTTCTTTCGTACTCAAAACCAGTTATCCAAGAGCCACCACCGCCCTACTCGATGGTATGAAACATTTTAGTATGGGGTACTCTTGGGGCGGATTTGAGAGCCTGATATTAGCCAATGAGCCGAAGAGTTTTAACAGTCTACGCAGTGTTGCAAACCCTAACTTTGACGGTACGCTTATTCGCCTTCACATCGGGTTAGAAAACGTCGATGACCTGATTGCGGATCTGACCGCAGGCCTCGATCGCTACAACGCGTTGGTGAACGAAAAAAACACCACAGCTTAACCGAAACCAAGCCTCGCTTTGCGAGGCTTGGTTCTCTACATCCATGCTATGTTTATGATTTTTGTTTAATTTAGGCATCAAATCATTGTTTAACACTTCATTCCCATTCTCTATTGTTCCATCCAACTATTTTCTTCTAGGGTTAAGTGACTAAAAGAGGTCCAACCAGAAGGAGCTTACCTTGAAACTCACCCATTCATTTTTACTCTGCTGCGCACTGCTCATCGTCCAGCCTCTATTTGCCGTTACAGCTCATGCTGCAAACTACACTCAAACTCGTTATCCGATTGTATTGGTCCACGGTTTGTTTGGTTTTGATAAGCTCGCGGGGATCGACTACTTCTATGGTATTCCTCATGCCCTAACAATAGATGGGGCCAAGGTATACGTGGCACAAGTATCGGCAACCCATAGCACTGAGGCGCGTGGAGAGCAACTACTCGCCCAAGTCGAAACCCTCGTTGCGGCAACAGGTGCAGATAAAGTTAACCTGATCGGTCATAGTCATGGCGGTCCTACCGCTCGCTATGTCGCATCCGTTAGGCCTGACTTGGTCGCGTCAGTGACCAGTGTAGGTGGTGTACATAAGGGCTCTAAAGTCGCGGATCTTGTACGTGGCAGTGTTGACCAAGGATCGGGGCTGGAAAGTCTCGCCGTTAAGCTAGCCAACGGGCTCACTTCATTAATTGGCCTTTTATCGGGCGGCAGCGATCTTGACCAAGATGCCCTCGCCTCACTGGATGCACTTACCACAGAAGGATCTTTGGCGTTCAACCAATATTACCCTGAAGGCGTCCCCACTGGCGCGTGCGGAGATGGAGAGTTGCTCGCTGGTAATGACGTGTACTATTACTCTTGGACAGGCTCATCGAACTTTAGTAACGCACTTGACCCTACCGACGGCGCTATGATGGTGTTGGGTCTCGCGTTCGATGAACCTAATGATGGGTTGGTAGGAACGTGCAGCACTCACCTTGGTAAAGTCATCCGTGATGACTACAAAATGAACCATTTAGATGAGATCAATGGATTACTCGGTATTCATCATCTCTTTGAGACCGACCCCGTTACCCTCTATCGTCAACACGCCAATCGCTTGAAGCAGCAAGGATTGTAATGGCTATGTCCTACAGAATCGCACTAGTAAGCGTCTCCCTATTGCTAGCCCTTATTGGTGCGTTCTGGTTGCACTTGCAGCCAACGTCACCTCCAATCGCCTCCTCGATGTCTCAACAAGACATCGAGCCCGACCTCAGCTCCACTAAAGGTTACTATGATTTCGCACTGTCTGGCCTTGGCGAAATCAACATAGAGCAAGTTCAGCACCAAGTTAACCAGCAAGCGCAACGTCATACCGAGCTGAGTCTCTCTGCGGAGCTATTTGACCTCTACCTCCAATACAAAGCAGCTCTGGCTGAACTTCCCCCTCTGCCAACAGGGCAGATTCATGCGCTCGATCTAGAGCAGATGCATCTTAGTATTCGCCAGTTGCAACAGCAGTTTTTTACTACGCAGCAAATCACCTTGTTATTTAATGACGAAAACCTATTGCGTGAACTTGCGATAGAAAAAGCCTGGGCGGCGCAAAGTCGATTGGACTCAGAGCAGCAGCGGTACATAGTCGCAGACAAACTCGCACAAATGCCAGAGTATATTAAGCAGGCAGAAAAAAACGCTATACTCGTCAGTGATTTAAACCAAGTAGACTCACTCGACCCACCACAGCGTTACACCACTCGAGTGGAACTGGTTGGAGAGCAAGGTGCACTGCGCTTGGCAGAACTCGACCAGCAGCGCGCAACCTTCCAACAAAAGCTGACCGACTATTTAGCCAAGCGCGACCAACTGCTCAACCAAGCGTTGAACCAAAACATTGAACAACCGCTCTCTGAGCTTAGAAGCCAATATTTTGAAGCCAAGCAGCTAAGGCGAGTGGAAGCCCTAGAAAGGCTACATGATCAAGGCGTTAGCGTTAATACACAAGGCTAAGCGCGCTTTTTCGGGCAAGTAAGCAAATGATCATCGACCATTCCTACGGCTTGCATAAAGGCGTAGCAAATGGTTTCACCAACAAACTTAAAGCCACGTTTTTTAAGAAACTGGCTCATCGCCTTGGACTCTGGTGTTGAGGTGGGTACTTGGCCCATCTCTGACCAATGGTTCACCATTGGTTCTCCATCTACAAATTGCCATAAAGCGTTAGACAAGCTGCCATACTCTTCAATCAATGTCAGAGCAGCTCGCGCATTACCGTAGACCGAAGCAATCTTGCCTTTATGCTTAACGACGTCAAAATTGGTGATAATTTGCGCTACTCGGCTCTCATCGTATTGAGCCAAACGCTCCAAATCGTAGTTTTCAAAAGCCGCTCGATACGCCTCACGCTTTTTCAAGATGGTAATCCAACTCAATCCAGCTTGCGCCCCCTCTAAAGTAATAAACTCAAACAAAGTAGTATCATCATAAACAGGAATGCCCCATTCTGTATCGTGATATACGCGTTCGAGAGGATGATTCATCGCCCAGGCACAGGTCGCATCTTGGTTCATAGTGTTCCCCTAAAACAAACGCCCTCACCATGTGAGGGCGTCAAATTAACATTGTGCTCTAACTCGGTAGCTCAACTTTGTGAAACAGACGATACAGCACAGGTACGACAATCAGTGTTAGTATCGTGGCAAAGCCGAGACCAAACATAATGGTTACCGCCATTGGTTTGAAAAAAATGTCTGGCAGTAGCGGGAGCATGCCCAATATCGTGGTGATCGCTGCCATACACACAGGCCTTACCCGACTGAGTGCTGCGTCAACAACCGCCACATAAGGGTCTTTACCCGACTGCATTTCGATTTCGATCTGATCCAGCAGTACGATCCCGTTTTTCAGCAGCATCCCTGATAAGCTCAAGAAGCCCAGTAGCGCCATAAACCCAAACGGAGTATCAAGAACCAGCAGTCCTGTGGTTACGCCAATGATCGCAAGCGGTACAGTCAACCAAACAATCAACGGCTCTTTGACCGAGTTGAACAAAAATACCGTTACCAAGAACATAAACAAATAGCCCATTGGCATGGTCGTAAACAGCGACGCTTGGGCGTCACCCGATGATTCATATTCCCCGCCCCACTCTAGAGAATAGCCCGGTGGTAATTCGATGGCTTCGACCAGCGGCATCAGACGTTTTTGCAACGTGGCGGCCGTTTCTTCTCCCAAGATATCCGGGTCGGCCATAACGGTAAGCATCCGCTTGCGGTTTTTACGCACTATGATGGGGTCTTCCCAACGTAGCTCGTAGCCCAGTGTCACTTGTTGTAAAGGAATATACTCACTCAGCGCAGGGCTCCAAATCTTCATGCCCTCGATGTTACGAATATCTACCCGTTCACTTTCGGGCAGCCGCGCAACGATCGGCATTAAAGTGGTACCGTCACGGTAGACACCCACCGTTGTGCCTGAGAAAGACATCGCTAAAAACTCGTCGACATCCGCTTTAGTAATACCGTAACGACGTGCTTGGCTTTCATTAAACTGCGGCTCTAACACTTTAGTACGTTCGCGCCAGTCATGACGGATGTTGGTCGAGGCAGGGTCGGCACGCATAATATCTTCAACTTGACGAGCGATGCTACGCAGTACCGTCGGATCTGAACCTATCACTCGTGCTTCTATTTTCGCACCTCCGCCTGGTCCAAGTTCTATCTGCTTGAGTTTATAGTTCAGCTCCGGGAAGCCTTGTTCGAGATGAGATCTGAAATCGCTCATCAGCTTATGCAGTTGCTCGTAGCTAGAAACTCGAGTAGTGATTTCACCGTACGCGGCGTAACTTTTCTCCGGCGCATAGGTCAGCATAAAGCGCTGCAAACCTTTACCCGCCGTGGTGGTAATGTGTTCTACACCCTCTTGCTCCGACAGCCAAGAAGCCAAGGCTTTCAGTTTGGTATTGGTCGCTCGAATATCTGTGCCTTCCGGTAGCCAGATATCGGTTTGGAAAATTGGCGTTGTCGATGAAGGAAAGAATGACTGCTTAACCTGAGTAAAACCAGCGATACTCGCCGCCAAACCTAATACCAACACGATCACGGTTATCCATGCGCGCTTCATACAAAACTCGAGGAAGTTTTTGTATACAACAAAAATCATCCCATTGTATGGATCACTCTCTGCACCCTCTTGTTTCATTTTCTGGCCTTTAAAGAAGATGTCGGCAAAAAATGGCGTCAAAGATATTGCAGTGAACCAACTTAGCATCAACGAGATGAGCAGCACGGTAAATAAAGTGCCACAGTATTCGCCTGTCGCATCTTCAGAAAGACCAATCGGAGCAAAGGCGGTTACCGCAATCACGGTCGCCCCAAGCAGTGGCCATTTGGTTTGGGTGACGATATCGGTAGCCGCTTGCAATCGGGTTCGTCCTTTTTGAGTCCCGATCAATATCCCTTCGACCACTACTATCGCGTTATCGACCAGCATCCCAAGTGCAATAACCAACGCCCCCAGAGAAATACGCTGTAAATCGATGGCAAAGTACTTCATAAAAATAAAAGTACCCAGCACGGTTAGCAGTAAAATCAATCCAATCAGCAGTCCCGAGCGCAACCCCATAAAAAACAGCAGGACAATAATAACAATCGCGACCGCCTGACCAAGGCTGACCACGAATCCGCTTACTGACTTGTCGACCTCTTTGGGCTGGCTGTATATTTCTGCTATTTCCACACCCACGGGTTGTTGATATTTGAGCTCAGCGAGACGCCGGTCAAAACGCTCACCGACTTCAACTACGTTGACACCTTGAGCGAAGGAGACACCGATGTTCAACGCCAAATCACGATTGAAAGTGATGATGTTGCTCGGCACTTCCACGTAACCACGCTTGATCTCCGCCACGTCTTTTAAGTAGATCAGTCCTTGGGCGCCCGCTTCGGTGATAATTAAATCCCCCAGTTTATCGACGCTTTGAAACTCACCGGTTGGGTGGATACGAATGTACTCGTCGCCAATCCGAATTGCACCGGCGCTAGAGACAACGTTTTGTGTCGAAAGCAAGTTAAACACGGTTTGCGGCGCCAGCCCCAAACTGCTTAAGCGTTTCATCGAAATCTCGATAAACACTTGCTCTTGCTGCTGCCCTGACACCGATACCTTACTGACACCATCGATCAGCTCGAGTTCTCGGCGCAAGTAGTCGACATAATCCAGCAACTCTTTGTAGCTATAACCGTCGCCAGTCACCGCCAACAAGATTCCGTAAACGTCGCCAAAGTCATCGATCACTTGCGGGTCATTCACCCCCGGAGGTAATTGCCCTTTGAGGTCATTGACTTTGCGACGCAACTCGTCCCAAATTTGTGGTAAATCATCAGGACCATAGTTGTTTTTCATGGTCACTGAGATTTGCGACAAACCTCGACTCGAAATCGAATTAACCTCGTCGACATAAGTGAGCTGTTGAATCGCCTTTTCGAGCGGGTACGTCACCTCTTCTTCGACTTGCTGCGGCGTGGCACCAGGATAAGAGGTCACCACCATGGCATCCTTGATGGTAAACGCAGGGTCTTCTAAGCGGCCCAAGCCAAAAAATGCCGCGGCCCCGCCAATCAAAAAGATTAGAGAGATCATCCAGCTGATAACTCGATTGCGAATAAAGTACGCGGCAATGCCGGTTACGCTATCGTCGTCGTGAGGCGAATTGATGGATTGTTCACTCATTGTGCGCCTCCTGTTCAACCACTTGTACTTTCATTCCTTCCCTCAAAGCGGAAATACCCGCTATTACGACTTGATTATCTCCAGACAACCCATCAAGTATTTGCACGCGTTCACGACTGACATTTCCTGTCACCACTTGCTGTTTCGTCACCGTTTCATCAGCGTTAACCAACCAAACGTATTTGTGTTCGCGTGCGATAGGCGACCCATCATCATTAAACACGGCGCGAATCGGCACAAGAACACCCTGACTGAACTTGAACCCACCTTTGTCACCAGTATTCGCTGTCACCTCAACCGCCATACCATCGAGAACGAACTCATCCTCAGGCATAGGCATTGAGAGCGTCACAGTGAAGGTGCCCGTCGCAGGGTCTGGCTCAGTAGTGTATTCCTTGATTTTGGCCGAGTACTCGTTGCCACTCGGAACCTTAACCACTGCATCGATGTTAGCCAAATCTTGCTGACTCGGCTGGCTAGTGTAAAGCCTGTCTGGAAGCTGAATCAGAACTTCCACACTTTCTACACTGTGAATATTGACGACTTGCTGACCAACTTGAATGTTCTCAAATTGATCAACACTCACTCGAGAGATGATGCCATCCACAGGCGCATATAATTTGGTAAAGGAAAGGCGTAACTTGGCAAGCTCTAGCTCTGCGAGCGCGATTTGGCGGTTGGCCGCAATTTCATCAAATTGAGACTTAGCCAATAAGCCTTTTTCGACCAAAGGTTGAGAGCGTTTAAACTGACTGTCTACGACACTGAATCGAGCCTGTGCATTATCCACCTCGAGCTGATAATCGTTGGCATCAAGCTCTGCGATCATGTCACCTTTTTTGAGGTGCTCCCCTTCCTTTACATAGATTTTGCTTACCTCTCCAGGTACACGGAAACTTAAGTGTGAGCGCTCCGCCGCATTCGCTACGGCTGGGAAATAGAGCTTGTCTACGGTTTCATCTTTGGTCGACACCTCAACCACTTTGACTTTAGGTAAACCAAAGTCAACATAGTCTGCTTCACCGCTACAACCGAGCAACATTGCACTGGTCGAAAGGGCGCACAATTTAAACCATTGCTTCATTTTAAAGTCCTCGCTCCTTGACCCATTCTCGTACTTTGATACCCGGAGTTATGCCGTTAACCCCAGAGATAATGATCTGGTCGCCGTCATTTAAGCCACTGGTCACCTGACCTTTTTCATTGAGTACAATTTCAGCTTTGCTGACCACGCCTTGTTCATCAACATGCCAGACGTAATGCTGGCCATCTTGCTCCATTAAGGCTGACGGTGGGATCTTAGTGGCCCCGGTTGACTCGACCTGTGCATTCACCGTTCCTGCCATGCCGGGTAAAATACCCACGTCTGTAGGGCGCTCCATCACCATGGTCACTTTGTAGGAACCAGTTTTGGGATCGGCTTCAGTATCCACTTCTTGAAATGTCAGATCATATTGGTTGTTAGGAAAAGCATCGAAAACCATTTTGGCACTCACATTTAACCCACGCGAAAAGCGGTTTAGTAAGTGATCTGGCAACAGGAACATGACTTTGAGCAATTGATTGGTTTGAATATTCATCACGCCTTGTTTGGCCGCAATGTACTCATGATTTTCAGCAGGCACCAAGGAGATAGTGCCATCATAAGGGGCGACAAGCTGGGTGTATCTTAAATTGGCTTGCGCTTGCTCTAGCGTCGCTTTGGCAGAGTTATGATTTGCTTTGGCTTGGTCAAAGTCTTGCTCTGATACCACTTTGTCTGCCCGTAACTTTTTGTAGCGCTGGTATTGAACATCGGCTAAGCGAAACTGAGCTTGGGCTTGTTTTTCGAGTAGAGAATACTCATCAGGGTTGAGCTTTGCTAACACTTGACCTTTTTCTACCGGTTGTCCAGCTACGACATCAATAGATTGCAGTTGGCCAGGCACACGAAAGGTCAAAATCACTTTGTCCCCCGCTTCGGTTGTTGCGGGAAAACTACGCTCAAACTGTGAGTTGCCAAGAGAAACGGTAAACAATTTAGCAGGCCGTGAGTCCGGCTCTGGAACAGGGGGGAGCTCCTTGCCACAACCGCTAAGAGCTGCGCCTATGGCAAGTAACAAGGCAGGCTTGTACATAGTGGTTCATCCAATTGCATTGACTAGATACAAGATAGATGAATGGCCGAAGCACTTCCACCAGCATTAAGTTAAATTACTATGCAAATTAATCATTTGCCCAATTTATGAGTGAAAAGTCGCATTTTTGAGCAAGCCCACTATAACGACTTAAACTCGCGATCCACTTTAAACCTGTCCGACGTCACATAAGCTTCAAGGTGACGGATTTTGTCTTCAAGTTGGTCAAAGTCTTTCTCTATAGTGTTGAGTAAAGAGTCCGGTGTTTGGCCTTGCTGCCAAGGTTTGTTCTTTAGCTTATGCTCTTGTTGTGATCGCATCGCCTCAACATAATTATCTGGCTGCTTTTCTATCATCAAAGTCATAGCGATATAGGCCAGCAAAACCAAAAAGCTCCCCCCGAGCAACGCCGCGGAAATAAACAAGATTCGAACTAGCCAAACCTCTAACGCAAAATAGTTAGCCAGGCCAGCACAGACACCGGTAATTTTACCGTTTACCGTGTCGCGATACAGCTCTGATTTATTCATAGCGGCGCCTCCAACTCGGTGTTTCTGCGTCAAGAATACGTTCTAAGGTATCGACACGCTGCTGCATTTGCTCGGCCTTTTGTGATAATGCTTGTAAGCGTTGAAGATCGTCTTGAGATAAGCCACTACTGGTGTGCTTCTTACTACGATAATGCAAAAACACCCACAATGGCGCGACGAAAATCAGAAAGACCATCAGCGGGCCGGCGATCAAGAATGATGACATAGATGACTCCTTAACTAGACAGTGAGGGCACAGCAAGCCTCTCACTGTCCAACTGAACAATAAATAGCGAAAAAATGAGGATGATTATTTTTTATCTTCCATCTGCTGCTTCAGTTTGGCCAGCTCTTTTTCTATTTCATCTTCCGCTTGCAGCTCAACAAACTCTTGCTCTAGCGATTTTGCTTGACCGCTTTGAGCGTAGATATCCGCCTCTGCTTCCATTTCATCAATCTTGCGCGAGTACTGCTCAAATTTTGCCATCGCCTCATGAGTACGTGAAGTATGCAGGTGCTTTTGCACATCACGGCGGTTTGACGCGCTTTGGCTGCGAATAGCCAACGCCTGCTGCTTAGCACGTGTTTCGGTGATCTTAGTTTCGAGTTTACTGATTTCTCCGGTGAGCTTATCAATGGTCTCGTTGACCAGCGTCTGTTCGGTGTGCAACCCTTTCAACACGTCTTGCAGCTTTTGCTTCTCAATTAATGCAGAACGAGCCAGATCTTCACGCTGTTTAGTTAATGCTAACGTCGCCTTTTGTTGCCACTCATCGATAGCCTGTTCAATAGATTCAACTTTGCGAGAAAGCTCTTTTTTATCTGCGATAGCTTTGGCTGAATTGGTGCGAACCTCAACCAAGGTATCTTCCATCTCTTGGATAATTAGGCGGATCATTTTTTCAGGGTCTTCCGCTTTATCTAATAAGGCACTAATGTTTGAATTAACGATGTCTGCAAATCGAGAGAAAATACCCATAACGAGCTCCTTTATCATCTAATAGAGAGTGAACTAAGGTCACTCTGATCATTTACATTACCCTACCGATATACCAATTAGCATGCCAAGTTTTTATCCCTTAAAAATCAATAAATTAAATAAACAAGCATTGTATTTATGATTAAGGTATGATGAATTTAACCAAGGTTTGGTAAATTTCACCACGGAGTGTCACATGCAACAAAACCTAATTGGTGAGTCACCAGCGTTTCTTTCGGTGCTGGATAAAGTCTCCAAGCTCGCAGCCATAGACCGCCCGGTATTAATTATTGGCGAACGCGGTACTGGCAAGGAACTCATTGCTCAGCGCTTACACTATTTATCCAAACGTTGGGACCAGCCGCTGATTTCACTTAACTGCTCAAGCCTTAGCGAAGGGCTGATCGATTCTGAACTGTTTGGCCATGAACAGGGCTCTTTTACCGGCTCCAAAGGGCGTCATAAGGGCCGTTTTGAGCGGGCAGAGAATGGGACTCTGTTTCTTGATGAACTCGCTACGGCCCCACTACTGGTGCAAGAAAAGCTGCTGCGCGTCATCGAGTATGGCCAATATGAACGCGTTGGCGGACATCAACAGCTCAGTGCCAATGTTCGACTGGTATGCGCCACCAATGCCGACCTTCCGACAATGGCACAGGAAGGGCAATTTAGAGCGGATTTACTTGACCGACTCGCGTTTGATGTCGTCCATCTTCCCCCTTTGAGAGAGCGACTTGAAGATATCCGCCTACTGGCAGAGCATTACGCAATAAAGATGTGCCGCGAACTGGGGTTTGACTACTTCGCTGGCTTTAGCCAGCAAGCCGAACAGCAGCTATTGGAGTACCAGTGGCCAGGAAACGTTCGCGAGTTAAAGAATCTTGTCGAACGTGCTGTTTACCAACACGGTGCACAACCGAGCCCAATTGAACACTTGGTCTTTGATCCTTTTGCCTCGAGTTGGAGTCACGAAATCGGCACTCGCTCAAGCAATACAGCAACAGAACCATGCGACGTTGAGCTGCCAATAGATTATAAACAATGGCAAGAGCAACAAGACCAAAGAATACTTAAACAAGCGTTAAAACAGAGTCAATATAATCAACGCAAGGCCGCAGAGCTGCTCAACCTGAGCTACCATCAATTTAGAGGAATGGTGAGAAAATACGATCTCAACAACTTAAGTTGACACTCGATATGTTTCCTTAACCTATAAAATCTATGGTTTTGCTTTGGTGACCACAGTGATTTAGTGGTAAATTATTCGCATCTTAAGGCATAATGACAAGTTCATTTCCGCTTTGTCTCAGACACTTGTTCTTTCTATGAAAGCATTGATACAGTTTACATTAAGCTTGGTCGGTATGGCCTTGCTGGCCGGATGTGGTGAAGAACTTGACCACGACAAAATTCGTCAAAAAGGATTTGTCTACTGCGGTCAAGGAGGGCCAACGACGTTTAACCCACAGTTGGTCGACAGCGGTATCACGACCGAGAGTCTTAGCCCCCAAATTTTTGATACTCTGCTGACTCTCGACTCAGACAGCTATCGTCCTGTGCCGAATCTCGCGTCTGAATGGAGCGTTAACCCAGCAGGAACTGAGTATACTTTTACTTTACGAAAAAACGTTCAGTTCCAAACCACGGCTTGGTTTACACCATCACGAGCCATGAATGCGTCTGATGTGGTGTTTAGCTTTCGCCGAGTCTTAGATACCACCCACCCCTTTCATTATGTCGGCAACGGCCTTTATCCTTGGTTTAGTGGTATAGATTTTCAAAACTTAGTCGTCGATGTTGTCGCTCGCAACCAGCATCAAGTGACCTTTATTCTCAGTCGTCCCGATAACACATTTTTGTCCAATATCGCTACCAGTCACGCCGTGATTCATTCCAAAGAATACGCCAGTCAGTTAGAGCTTCGCGATGATAAAGGCATGCTCGATAGTCACCCTGTAGGAACAGGGCCGTTTTATCTAGCCGAGTATCAGTTCAACGATTTGATTCGGCTAAAGCGCCACAATGGTTACTGGAAGAGTCGACCTAAAATGAATCAAGTAGTATTCGATATCTCTCAACGTGGTACCGGTACGCTGGCTAAGTTACTGCGTAAAGAGTGCGACGTGTTGAACTCTCCACTCTCTAGTCAACTGCCAGTGATCACTCAAAATCGTGATATCGAACTCCTGGCAAAGCCTGCGATGAACATCTCCTTTGTGGCGGTGAACACATCACACCCAGCTTTGAACGATGCACGAGTCAGAAAAGCGCTCAACTACGCCATCAATCGACAAAATATCCTTGATTCAGTCTATTACGGCACAGGCAGTCAGGCGTATTCGGTATTACCTCCATCGTCATGGGCCTATCAGAAAGATGTGGTGCAATTACGCTACGATAGAAACTACGCGCTGGCTTTGCTGCGCGATGCGGGCTTTAGTCAAGGTTTAGAGCTCAGCATGTTGGTACCTTTAGAGCCTCGTGCGTATAACCCGAGCCCGCGTAAAACCGCAGAGCTGATCCAAGCCAATTTTGCTGACGTCGGCATCACGTTGAATCTGCTGACCGAGGACCGTTTTGATCGCAGTAACATCGACAGCAATGTCGACCTCTACCTGACTGGTTGGATAGCGAGTACCGGCGATCCTGATAATTTCCTTCGTCCCTTGTTGTCGTGCGATTCCAACCGTGTGGGCCTCAATGTATCGAGCTGGTGTAATCCTGATTTCGACTTTTTACTCGACCTTGCGCTCGAAGTTGATAAGCCGCGCTATCGTCTCAATCTCTATAAACAAGCCCAGAATATCCTCAATGAGGAGTTTCCTGTCATCCCACTGAATCACGGCATGCAACTTCAGGCGCAACACCGGTCTTTAACCGGTTTTAAAGTAAGCCCGTTTAATGCCCAGCCATTTGATAATGTCGAGAGGGTAAAATAGTGCTGTTATATAGCGTACGTCGACTCAACTTATTTATTATTACCTTGCTTATCTTGACCATGGTCGGCTTTAGCATCTTACGCCTTGAGCCCAACTCACCTTGGGCCTTACATGACTTTTGGAGTGGCTGGCTAACCTACTTGGGTGAGCTAATGCAACTCAATTTTGGCGTCAGTAAAACAGGAGTGGCGATTGTTGATGAGTTGAAAGTGGTATTTCCAGCCACGCTAGAACTGTGCCTGCTGGCTTTTATTATCTCGCTGCTGATAGGTATCCCCATCGGTACGCTCGCCGGAATGAAACAAGGAAAATGGATTGATACCGCGATTTCATTTACCTCAATGTCAGGTTATTCTGCGCCGTTGTTTTGGATTGCGCTCTTAATGATCATGGTGTTTTCACTTCATTTGGAGGTCTTTCCGGTTGCGGGCCGCTACGATCTGTTGTACCAGATTGATCACGTGACTGGCTTCGCACTGATCGACGCCTTTTTTGCTAGTGGTGAGTACCGCGCACACGCACTACAAAGCGTAATTGAGCACCTCATCCTCCCCTGCATGGTGCTTGCGCTAGCACCCACGACTCAAGTCATCGGCTTGATGCGCGCGTCGGTGTCAGAAGTTATGGGACAAAACTATATTCGTGCCGCACGTATCAAAGGTTTATCCACGCATGAGATTGTGACCCAGCACGTTCTGCGTAACGCGATTCCCCCTATCATCCCTAAAATAGGGGTCCAGCTTTCGAGTATGCTCACGCTTGCCATCATTACTGAATCCATTTTCAACTGGCCCGGTATTGGCCGTTGGTTACTCGATGCGTTATCAAATCAAGACTATGTCGCCATCCAAGCAGGGGTGATAGTGGTCGCGTCTTTAGTGCTCACGGCGAATATTCTGTCGGACTTGATAGGCGCTATGGTCAACCCATTGGTAAGGAAAGAGTGGTATGCTAACCGATAACGTCTATCAAGAAGATCGCATCCCAACTCAGATTGAACGCTTCTGGCGTAGCTATCGCGCCAACAACCTCGCCATGTTCGGTTTGTGGTGTTTGGTATTAATTGTCGCTTTAACGTTGGTCTCTCCTTGGTTAATGCCCCATGACCCACAAGCGCAATCGGGCGAGTTATTGCTCCCACCTTCTTGGAACCCTCAAGGGACCGTAGAATATTTTCTCGGCACCGACGACTTAGGCCGTGACATTTTGTCGCGCCTAATCGATGGCTCACGCCTTACTTTTGGTGCCGCAGTTGTTATTACCTTAGTGGCCACCACAGTAGGCTGTGTCATCGGCGTACTCGCAGGGATGACCAAAGGCCTGCTCTCCAGTACTCTCAACCACCTGCTCGACACTGTGATGTCTATCCCATCATTGCTGCTCGCGATTATCTTCGTCGCTTTTTTGGGCTTCGGAGAGTTCAATATATTACTCGCGATCTGTTTAGCGCTCATCCCGCGTTTCGTCCGTTCGGTCTATATCGCTGTACACAATGAGGTGGAAAAGGACTACATCATAGCCGCGCGCCTAGACGGGGCGAATGATTTTTACTTACTATGGAACTCTATCATTCCCAACATTTTGGTCGTTATTGCCTCCGAAGTGACGCTCGCGCTTTCTATCGCCATTCTTGATATCACAGCGTTAGGATTCCTTGGTTTGGGAGCCCAAGCTCCCAGCACCGAGTGGGGCGCAATCCTCGGCGACTCCGTCGAACTGATTTATCTTGCGCCATGGACCGTGACGCTTCCCGGCTTGGCCATCATGTTTACCGTGATCGTCATCAACCTCGTTGGCGAAGGCGTTCGTCAAGCTCTTAACGCAGGGATCGAATAATGCCATTACTTGATATTCGCCATTTAACAATCGAGATTGAAACGCCTCAAGGAATGATGAAGGCGGTAGATCGCATGAGTTTGACCTTGAACGAAGGCGAGATCCGCGGCTTAGTGGGTGAGTCAGGCTCTGGGAAGAGCTTAGTTGCGAAAGCGATCGTTGGGGTCTGTAAAGACAATTGGAAAGTCACCGCTGACCGAATGCGTCTGGGCAATATTGACTTATTGCAACTGACGCCTAAAGAACGTCGACGTGTCATTGCTCGGGATATCGCGATGATTTTTCAAGAGCCTTCAACGTGTTTAGACCCATCTGAAGAGGTCGGAAAACAGTTGATCGAGTCGATCCCCGCTCACTCATTTCATGGTAAGTGGTGGCAGCGTTTCAAGTGGCGCAGAAAGCAAGCCGTAGCCCTATTGCACAAGGTAGGTATTAAAGACCACCAACAAATCATGAGCAGTTACCCTTATGAACTCACTGATGGTGAGTGTCAAAAAATCATGATCGCCATGGCAATCGCCACCAAACCTAAGCTTCTAATTGCTGACGAGCCGACTAACGACCTCGACCCGATTACTCAGTCGCAAATACTGCGCTTACTAAGCCGGATGAATCAGCTAAACAATACTTCGATCTTATTGATTGGCCACGACTTGACCACCATTACCCAATGGGCGACCCGCATCACTGTGATGTATTGTGGTCAGTCGGTCGAATCTGCGGACACAAAGAAGATTTTAACCAAGCCAAAGCATCCCTATACATTTGCGCTATTGAAAGCGATGCCCGATTTCAATGACTGGATTCCTCACAAAGAGAAACTGCAGTCGTTACCTGGCTCCATTCCACCGCTACAACACTTGCCCATTGGCTGTCGACTTGGACCACGTTGCCCATACGCCCAGCGCCAATGTGTCGAAATTCCCATGACTCGAAGAATTAAGAATCATAAGTTCGCCTGTCATTTCCCGCTCAACACAGAGAAGAAAAAAGCATGAGTGCATTGTTAGAAGTTCAGGATTTATCTAAGTCCTTTGTGACACGCTCTGGGCTACTGCGAAAAAAAATTCACCAGGCAGTGAAGCCCGTCAGCTTTAGCCTTGAAGCGGGTCAAACGATCGGTTTTATCGGTCAAAATGGCTCGGGGAAATCCACGTTAGCGCGCATGCTGGCTGGCGTCGTTGAACCAACGTCAGGCGAAATTCGCGTCAATGGTGAGCCCCTTGAACATCGTGACTATGCGACGCGCTGTAAACTGATTCGGATGATTTTCCAAGATCCCAATACGTCATTGAATCCGCGCATTCAAATTGGTCGCATCCTTGAAGGCCCATTAAAAAGAAATACCAGTATGCCACCGGAAGCGCGAACCAAACGCGTCAAAGAAACATTGCTGCGAGTTGGCCTTTTACCAGAGCACGCCTACTTCTATCCACAGATGCTAGCGACAGGCCAGAAACAGCGTGTTTGTTTGGCTCGTGCTTTGATCTTGCAACCTTCGATAATTGTTGCCGATGAAGCACTTAACGGCTTAGACATGGCAATGCGTTCACAAATTATTAACCTATTCCTCGAGCTTCAAGAGGAGATGGGAGTATCGTTTATCTATGTGTCGCAACATATCGGGGTCATTAAGCACATTACTGACAAAGTGATGGTGATGCATGAAGGCAAAGTTGTCGAAAGTGGGGAA
The DNA here is from genome assembly GCF_013369335.1 of Vibrio sp. JPW-9-11-11. Lineage (GTDB taxonomy): Bacteria > Pseudomonadota > Gammaproteobacteria > Enterobacterales > Vibrionaceae > Vibrio. The sequence continues at coordinate 683,490 of NZ_SZQJ01000004.1, read as the reverse complement.
ACGCACCAAGTACTCTCTTGCCCTGAACACCCGATCACGCAGCGCTTAGTTGAAAGCCACTTTAATAAAGCCACCTGTTTTAGGTAAACCGATATGCTAAGAACTGCCACCCTAATCCTCGTCTCTCTATTGGCCAGTTCTCAGCTATTTGCCTCCCAAATTCCACAGACTTGGCACGATCCTAAGTTTGTCGAAACGGCCTTTATTAACGTCGCACTGCGCAATGAATACTCAGCGGGCAGCAAGCCGCTGGTGAAATGGCAAGAGCCTGTCAAAATTTGGGTTGAACATAAAGTCGGCGATCGCGACTTGCATGATGAGTTGACCAATGCTCATATCCGCCACCTCGAACACGTCACCGGACACCTGATACGACGAGTCAATTCTGCCGACCAAGCTAATGTCACCTGGATTTATACCCGTGAGTCAAAATGGCGAGAAGACATAGAAACTCACTTTGGTGTTGAGGCGCTCAAGCACGTGTACGGTGCGATATGCAAGGCGGGCTATCAAGTGGCCAGCGACGGCGCTATCTCCAGAGCCGCGGTGATCATTCCCGTTGATCAAGCCAGAGAGCACGGTAAGCTACTGGCCTGTATTGTGGAGGAAATTACCCAAGTGTTAGGGTTGCCGAACGACTCAGAACGCGCCTACCCCTCTATTTTTAACGACGAAACACCTGAAGATTTACTCTCTCCGCTCGACGTTATACTACTCAAGCTTCTTTACGAACCACAACTCACAGCCGGAATGAATGAACAGCAGGTACGCGAGATCATTCGGCCTATTCTGCAGCGGTATAAAAAAGACGGCACTCTAGAAAGCGCCGTCTCTATCTCTACCGGTGGAGAGCTGTTTCAATTAGTCGGTTATTAAGCTAAGCGCCACGCTTTTTCAGCTCAAATTCCAACTCATCAGGGAACAAGACTACACCTTCTTGGTTAGTGTCTGGAAATACGACGACCGCTAACTCGTCATCTTCAAGCCCATGGGTCCAGCGACTAAACCACTTAGCGGTAGAGATGGCTTCAGCTTGGCAATGCGCCCACTCTCCTGTGGCCCATTGCTGAGCAAATTCCTGATGAGGCCATACTGGCACACAGTCTTCATCTTCGCTATTGAGCATTACGCAGCCATGCTCATCGGTTAGAATCCAGACTTTGCGCTGCTGAGCTATTTCCTTAATGCAGTAGTTAAAACGCTCATCTGGACGCATTTTATTAACCGATTCAATTTGTTGTGGTGATAATGGTTGTGACATACCCGCCCCTTAAAATAAAACGCCCACGGCTAAACCGTGGGCGTTAATCAATACCGAATTGACCGATTACACTAGCTCTGTTTGCAACCAAGGCCAGCCTTGTTTCTTACGGCTTAACGTGTTTTCCATCATTAACACGCCATCTTGTTCGTGTTTAACCAGCTTCTCTGCCCACTCACCTTTGTAGAGTAGACGAGTTTGTGCAGTTGTGATATCGGTCAGCATGACTGCAGCAAACGCCAAGCCTTCTTCATTGCAACGGCGTTCTAGGTCGGCTTCTAGCGCCTCGATCATGCCGTCAACTTGCTCAAGTGTCGCCAGTTCAACCTGACCAACCACCACATCACGACCGTTGAAAGGGTAACCTTTCAAGTCTTTCTCAACAAGTTCAGCCGCAGATAGGCCTTCTATGTTGGTTTTGGCAATCAACAGATCTTTGATAAACGTATCAACATCCGTCACACCAGCGATTTCCGCTAGCTCGGCCACTGCGTCTTTGTCTTTTTGCGTACAAGTAGGAGAGGCAAAACCCACAGTGTCAGATAGAATTGCAGACATCATAAGCTTAGCAATTTGCGGCTTAATTTCATGTCCCTCGATTTTGAACATGTTGAACAGCACGGTATTCGTACAGCCCACAGGCCAAATCCAAGCTTCCATTGGGTTGACTGTCATCACATCACCGAGACGGTGGTGGTCAACAATGCCAAGGATCTCAGCGTCTGCCACGTCATCTGGAGCTTGTGCTAGATCTGAGTAGTCTACCAGCCAGATTTTTTCGCCCGCCACTGAAGTGCGTAACTCTGGTACTTCTGCGCCAGCGACTTCAAGAATGTGTTGAGTCTCACGGTTGATCTCACCTTGGCGAATCGGCTTTGCCTCAACACCACGTGCTGTTAGCAGTTCGGTTGCGACTAGTGCACTACAGATACTATCGCTATCAGGGTTCTTGTGACCTACAACTAGAATCATCTTTTTTCCTATCTGACTTAATTTATTCCCGACTTGGGCAATTACTCACAAACCCAACATTTTACCCTATTTTGTCGGTTTGTCATCGATTGGAAAAGATTATTTCGGCATAAGGCATAGCATCATGAGTCCTCCCCACAGAAAACTATTGAATAAAAACCACACCAATATATAATGATAATTATTATCATTTGCATCAAGGGTTAGTATGGATAACATCAAACTGAACATGCTGCGGAGTATAGACCTCAATCTAACCCAATTCCGCCCTGCCTATAAACGCCTACTGCTGCCCATTAGCTTGATCATTTTGCTGTCGGCGCCAGCGGCAAGAGAAACCGTTCTACTGTCGCTGGCCGATGCTTATTGGGCAGTGGCGAGCTATGTCGCGCTGACGCTGGCGCTCTACCATTATTTATCGCGCTTATTTAGTCAATCTAATCGAGTGGTGAATCTTTATCACGATTCACGTTACTACCAAGTCGTTTTCGCTTCATTTTTAGGAGCGCTACCCGGTTGTGGGGGTGCGATCATAGTCACCACTCAGTTTGTCAGCGGTCGAGTTGGCTTTGGCGCCATGGTTGCCGTACTGACATCAACCATGGGTGATGCCGCGTTTCTACTGCTAGCCAGCCAGCCTGAAACAGGATTGATGGTCATCATGGTGGGATTGGTTGCTGGATGTGCCACTGGATGGGGCGTCAATGCCATTCACCGCGATGACTTTTTGCGCCCCACCCGAGAGCAGTCCGCTCCTCTCCCCGTTTGGTGCGATAATACTAAGCGACCAATCGAGCAAACCGCCATTAACTTGCAAGGGTTGTTCTGGCAATGGATGCTGGTGCCGTCGGCCATTATTGCTGGTCTGAACTCTTTCCAAGTAGACCTCAACCAAATGATGTCGCTGCCCACGCATACCTTGGAATGGGTCGGCGCGGTGTTAATTGTGGTCAGCATGCTGCTTTGGTCGTTAACTAAAGAGATCAACGATTATCAATCGACCGTTGCGGAAGACTGCAAGTCACTCTCCTCGCACCCCATGCAAAAGGCCGCTCAAGATACCAACTTTGTGACCGCTTGGGTGATCGTTGCGTTTATTGTCTTTGAATTAATTCGTTCCAGTGCCGATATACAGTTGTCAACAACACTAAGTCAATGGGGAGCTTGGATGCCACTCGCGGGAATCATCATCGGTTTATTACCCGGATGTGGCCCGCAAATTCTTGTCACCAGCCTTTATCTTTCTGGTGTCGCGCCGTTATCAGCGCAGCTATCGAATGCCATCTCCAATGACGGCGATGCGCTTTTTCCAGCCATTGCCTTGGCCCCGAGAGCCGCTTTGGTTGCCAGTGTCTACTCGGCAATACCAGCACTTGTTGTCGGGTATGGCTATTACTGGTTGTTTGAATAATACAAGGTAACGCGTTGTTAAAACAAAAAAGCGCCCCAATCGTGGGGCGCAACTAAGGAGGAGACGATTTTCTGCCGCTATGCCACTTTCTGTGGCTTTGGTTTGGTGCTTTGCGCTTGTCTGTCTGCAAAAAACTCTTGATGCAAAGAGAAAATCGCTTGCTGATACTCTTTATCACTGACCACAAACTGCACATTCACATTGCGCATGGATGAGTGTAGCGCGACCGGAGTAATCCCTTGATTCAAGAGCGCGAATACACCTTGGGCTAACGCTTTATTGGTATCAATTTGCGCGCCGATCGCAGAAATCAGCGCTACCATACGGCCCTTTATTTCGGCTTGCGGATATTTCTTTTCTGCTTTGTACAGTACTTTGTTGAGATTCTCGCTGCTACCACCCAAGTAATAAGTGATTGAGTTGGCGTTCATCTCTTTGCCTATTAAGCTGACATGGGCGTCAGAAATAATTTCCATCAAATCGTAACTAACATTATCGACGTTTCCGACCATTCCTTGGTCAAACAAGTGAAGAGCAAACACCTTCTCTTTACCTGCGATAATCTCGATCTTATCTTTGCTCGACTGATAATCGTTAGAAATCAGTGTACCTGGGTGCTCTGGCTCAAAGGTATTTTTAATTTGTAACTCAATACTTTTGTCACGCAGGCCAGCGGCAGCGTTAGGGTGAATGGCTTCCATACCTAAGTTTGCGAGCTGATCCGCCACATCATAGTTCGTTTTACCGATCGGCAGTACTTTCTCTGGACCGACAACGCGAGGGTCAGCCGAGCTAAGGTGGTATTCTTTGTGAATAATCGCCAAATCAGCGCCGGTGAGCGCGGCAATTCGGCTAAAGGTAATCTCACTGTAACCACGGTCATAGGTGGACATCAGCCCCTCAGAACAAGAAGCATAACCCGTCACTATCGGCAGCTCTTTGGTGACGTCAATGTCAGCAAATGCATCTCGAATACTCTCATCTAGGCTTTTCGGTGTGTTTGTCGTCCAACCCGAGAGGTCGACAAAACGCGCATTTAAACCGATGTTTTTCAGTTTCAGTACTGTGTTAAACGCACTGTGTGCTTCACCGATTGAAGCCAAAAACTCGCGGATCTGCGGCAAGTAGTGACGCAGCGAAAACTGGCCATACTCACAGGTTTCAAGAATATTGGAGATGCAATTCTTCGCCTCAGCGATACGTGAACGGATAAACTTATCGGCACGGTGGCGACTCATTGGATCGGCAAACATATGTTCATTAGTCAACAACATACGCTGTTCCAAATAGGAAAGTGCTTCTTGCCAACCATCATCACGCTTGGCAATCAGTTGATAGACGCCAGGCTTACTGGTTTTTTTACACTCGAGTAGTGAATCCGTCATGCCGCCATAGGCCGATACAACAAACACTCGGTTATAACGGTCATTTTCAGCGGGACGTAAAATAATATTGTCGAGAACAGCATCAAATGCTGTCATTGAAGTACCGCCGATTTTCTCTACGGTATAAGTCATATAAGAACCTTTTGGGTTTCTAAAATGTGAGTTGAATAGGTAAATAAAAGGGGCTTTCGCCCCTCAAAGACAAGCGGTTAGTCAACCAGCGGGTAGACACCGTTTTCGTCGTGAACTTCTCGGCCTGTGATTGGCGGATTAAACACACAAGCCATGACCATCGGCGTACCTTTATACGCACGGAGGTAGTGCTCATCATGCTTATCTAAGATGTAAAGCGTACCTGGACGAATTGGATACGTTTCTCCACCGACCACTTCAATCTCTCCTTCACCACTGACGCAATAGACAGACTCGAGATGGTTCTTGTAATGAATGTGCGTTTCAGTGTCTTCGTATATGGTCGTAATGTGGAAAGAAAATCCCATGTTGTCATCTTTCAACAACATACGTACACTTTCCCACGTTTCGGCGACTACTCGACGTTCACTATCACGACACTCTTCTAGCGTTCTAACTATCATGACTAATCTCTCGTTCTAAGATGCTTTCTTAATGTGTTTTGCGGCCACTTGGCTCACGGACTTCTCAAAGATCGCAAGACCTTCTTCTAGTTCTGCTTCGGTAATAGTTAGCGGGCAGAAGAATTTCACCACTTCATCATTTGGACCCGCGGTTTCAATCACCATTCCATTAGCAAAACACGCGCTTGTTATTTCATCGGAGATGTCGCCATCATGACACTCAACCCCCGTCATCATGCCTCGCCCCTTTTGCTTTGAGAACAGTTCAGGGTAACGTTTGATATTGCGTTGAATCACTTCGCTCACTTTTTCAGAGCAAAGGGCAATGTGTTCTTCGAACTGTCCATCAGCCCAGTAGATCTCTAATGCCTTAGCAGCGGTCACGAACGCATGATTGTTGCCGCGGAAGGTTCCGTTGTGCTCACCTGGTTTCCACTGATCGAGCTCGGGTTTAAGCAACACGACTGCCATTGGGAGACCATATCCGCCGATAGATTTCGATAGCGTCACGATGTCAGGCACGATACCCGACGGCTCAAAACTGAAGAAAGTACCAGTACGGCCACAGCCAGCTTGAATGTCATCTACGATCATCAAGATGTCATTCTGGTCACAAATCTTACGTAAGCGCTGAAGCCACTGTTCTGAAGCGACGTTTAAACCACCCTCACCTTGTACCGTCTCTAGCAATACTGCTGCTGGTTTGTCCATACCGGCAGAGTTGTCATTGAGCATGGTTTCAAACAGCTTAAGCCCATCGATATCAGCGTATCCTTCAAACGGAATGCGTGTCACATTGGTCAGGCTGGTACCTGCGCCTTGGCGATGGTGTTGGTTACCGGTTGCAGAGAGTGCTCCTGTGGTACAACCATGAAAGCCGTTAGTGAAGGCGACAATTGAGTCGCGTCCTTTGACCTTGCGTGCCAGCTTGAGTGCCGCTTCCACCGCATTGGTACCGGTCGGGCCAGTAAACTGAACTTTGTAGTTAAGATCGCGCGGCGCCAAGATGTAATTTTGTAGCGCGGTTAAGAAGTCTGCTTTTGCTTGAGAGTGCATATCTAGGCCATGGGTTATACCATCCATCTCGATGTACTCAAGTAAAGCCAGTTTTAATACAGGGTTATTGTGGCCATAGTTCAGTGAACCAGCCCCAGCTAGGAAATCTAAGTACCGTTCGCCTTGTTCTGTCTCAAGCCAGCATCCTTTTGCTTTAGTAAAAACTACTGGAAAGCTGTTCGAATAAGAGCGGACTTTTGATTCCTGCTTTTTAAAAATATCCATGATGATACCGTTTCTAACTCCTGATTATTGGTTATGGTTTAATGGGATACGATACAAGTATTCGCTATCATGTTTCCCTTTGAAATGTTCATGCTCATCGAGGAACTTACTCACTTTCCCTTGCATACCGTGATTTTGGTCGAGCTTGTTAAACAGCGCCCAAGAAGCTTGGTTGTCTTTGGTTATCGTCGTCTCAACCGCATCGATGTGGCTCAAGTTTTCACGGTTAAGCAACGAGGAAAGCATAGTGAAGGCCAATCCCTGTCCACGAAAATCTGTACCAATCGCGACCTGCCAAACGAACAAAGTGTTCGGCTGCTCAGGTTTTAAGTAAGCAGAGATAAACCCCGCAACTCGTCCACCTTGCTTAGCGATTACGCAAGTTTTGCGAAAATGAGTAGACTGCAAAAAATTACAGTACGAAGAATTAATGTCGAGTGGCGGGCAGTCCGCAATAAGCTGGGCAATACCATCGCCGTCTTCAGCACAAGGCTGAGTAAGGCTCAATTCTGACTGTTGGCCGTCCTGTATTTCAGGATACATAACCCAAGGTGCTGAAGAAATCATATATAAAAACATTTCCTTTGAACTCTAAACAATTTCCGCCATTAATATCGGCTAGAATCGATTAAGAAATCAAATTCAATTCGGTTAAACACCCAATAAATGTGATATAAATCACATAAATTAGGTTAATATTCATTAGTAGTCTAATTAATAGTTTGAGCTAGGCAAGATCGTGATAGAGTAGCGCCCGCGCGTTGGGAGGGGGCGTGAAATTACCAAGCTAACGTATAAAGTCATGAACAAATTTGTTAAAGTTTATGCACTAGAAACAAATAGATAGATGGACGCTAATATGCGATTGTGGATAACGTTATTTGGCATGCTTTGCACTCTAACCAGTATGCCCGGTTTCACTGAATCGACTGCCTATTCGGATTCTGAACTACTCGACCGCCCATTAATGGAGCGATACATACTCGATGAGCTCAAGGCTCTTCGCCAAGATCAGCAGGATCTTGAACGACGAGTGATCGTGCAAATTACTGATCGAGAACTTAGTGTGGCGGATAAGTCACTCAACTATGCCAACGTTACTGTCACCTACTTTTTCTACATTATCGCGGGTGTCGCCTCACTGATTGCCTTTGTGGGATGGCAGTCTCTACGTGAGTTTAAACACAACACGAAAGAAATGGCAGACAAACGTCTTGATGCTATCGCCAAAGAGTATGAGAAAAAATTCAGCGTGCTGGAGCGCGACCTAAAACGCAAAACCCGCATTATTAGTGAGAACAATAAAGAAATTGAAAAGATTAACGAGATCCACAACCTATGGTTGAGGGCGCAAAGTATGCCGACCGCAGAACAGCGTATCGACGTTTTCGATGAGATTCTTACTATCAGGCCTGGTGATCTAGAAGCATTGACCTACAAAGCCGATGCGGCGATGGAAATCAAAGAATACCATTGGGCACTCAGCCTATGTAATCGAGTTCTTGAGTTAGACAACACCAATGGACCCGCTTTATATCAAAGAGCCTGTGCCTATTCACGTCTGGGGGTTGAAGAGCAAGCGATCGAAGATCTAGAAAAGGCCATCGAAGCAAGTCCATCCATTTCAGACTTGATCGATACAGAACCAGATTTGGAGGGGTTGCACGGTAACCCAAGGTTTGATGCCTTGATTCCAACTCAAAGCGAATAAAACCACGTAAAAAAACCGCCTTAACGGCGGTTTTTTTGTTTACTCAGAGTTTACTTGTGACGCTCTTTGAGCTTATTAACGACGTCATTGATTGATAACCCTTGATCTTGAAGCAATACCATTAAGTGGTAAATCAAATCAGCAGATTCACACACTAACTCCGCCTTATCGCCCGACGTCGCCGCAAGCGCGACTTCAACACCTTCTTCGCCCACTTTCTGCGAAATACGCTTGGTACCACGGGCATAAAGACTGGCGGTATACGAAGAGTCTGGATCGGCACTCTTGCGGGCAGCCAATAATTGCTCAAGTTGATGAAGCCACACCATTTGGCTCTCTTCTTGCGAATCGCCATCCCAACAAGTCGTGGTTCCTGTATGGCAAGTGGGGCCAATCGGATTGACCTTAACTAACAACGTGTCATTGTCGCAATCCAATGAAAGATTTACTAACTGCAACACATTGCCAGAGGTTTCCCCTTTGGTCCATAAACGCTGTTTAGTACGAGAAAAAAACGTCACTTGACCCGTCTCGCCCGTTTTTGCCAACGCATCTTGGTTCATGTAACCCATCATCAACACTTGGCTCGATTGGAAATCTTGTACGATGGCAGGTACCAAACCATCCACCTTTTCCCAGTTGATGCGCTCAGAAAGCGAACTTACTTCGGCGGTGTTAAAACTCATAGTCGTACCTCAATGCCTTGTTGTTTCAAATACTGCTTTAGTTCACCAATATTGATGACTTGTTTGTGGAACACCGATGCGGCAAGCGCACCATCCACATTAGCTTTTTGGTATGCCTCCGCAAAGTGCTCCATAGCACCCGCGCCACCTGATGCAATCAGCGGTACATTACACACTTCACGCACCATGTTTAGCTGATCGATATCGTAGCCGTTGCGCACGCCGTCTTGGTTCATCATATTCAGTACGATTTCACCAGCGCCACATTTTTGTACTTCTTGTGCCCAATCACGTGTTTCCCATTGAGTCGCTTTGGTTCTCTGTTCATCGCCAGTAAACTGGTAAACCTGATATTTGCCTGTCTCTTTGTCGTAGTATGAATCGATACCTACCACGATACATTGCACACCAAACTTGTCAGCAAGATCAGTAATCAACTGAGGATTCGCCAAGGCAGGTGAGTTAATCGATACCTTATCTGCGCCAAATTCAAGAATGCGTGCTGCATCTTCCGCTGATTTAATACCACCAGCGACACAGAAAGGAATATCAATCACTTCTGCAACGCGAGCGACCCAACTTTTATCGACGACTCGACCATCACTTGAAGCGGTAATATCGTAGAACACCAACTCGTCAGCGCCCTCTTGTGCATAGCGCTGCGCCAGAGGAACGATGTCGCCAATGATTTCGTGGTTACGGAATTGCACGCCCTTTACCACTTGCCCGTCACGAACATCAAGACACGGAATTATTCGCTTTGCCAGCATGTAAATGCCTCCTCTGCAGTGAACTTGCCATCCAACAGAGCACGACCGACTATCACGCCTGCTACACCGCTGCCTTTTAACGCTTCTATATCCGCTAATGAGCCGATGCCGCCTGAGGATTGGAACTGCACTTGTGGATACTGTTTGCATAGGTCGACGTACAGCTCAACGTTTGAGCCTTCTAACGTACCGTCACGAGAAATGTCCGTACAAAGCACGTGCTGTAGACCCACCGTTAGGTAATCGTTGACCAGAGCTTCAATCGTCACGCCTGAGTCTTCTTGCCAACCGGAGATCGCCACTTTACGCGTGCCGTCTTGGTCGATGTTGATATCTAGCGCGAGGACGATTTTCTCTGCACCGTATTTTTCCATCCAAGCTTTCACAAGCTCTGGTTGTTTTACCGCAGTCGATCCAACAACAACACGTTGCGCCCCTGCTTCTAACAAATCAACCACATCTTGTTCAGAACGCACGCCACCACCAATTTGGATGTTTGCTGGCGTGCTAGCAAGAAGCTTGGCAATAAGGTCAAGCTGACGCGCTGCTGTATCTTTCGCGCCAGTTAAGTCCACTAAGTGCAGCCAATTTGCACCCGCTTGATGGTACAAGTTGAACTGCTCGGCTGGGTCAACTTTATATTCAGTGACTTGGCCGTAATCACCTTGATAAAGGCGAACCACCTGTCCTTCAATTAAATCAAGAGCTGGAATAATCACACTAAATCCCTTTTATAATTCTAAGAAGTTTTGAATAAGCTTCGCGCCCGCTTTTGAAGAACGCTCAGGGTGGAACTGCACACCATAGTAGTTGCCACTCTGCACTGCTGCAGTGAAAGGGTTTCCGTAATCACACTCAGCGATGGTGTACTCTCCCACTGGCATAGCAAAGCTGTGTACGAAGTAGAAGTACTCACCCTCTTCAATACCCTTGAACAGTGGGTTACCTGTTTTTGCAGACACCGTGTTCCACCCCATATGCGGCAGTGGCAAATCACCCGTTTGTAGCAGTTTTACTTCACCATCACACAGTCCAAGGCACTCAACTAACTCATCGGCTTTTTGGCCTTTCTCCTGAGAAACTTTACCGAGCAATTGCATACCCAAACAGATACCAAGCAACGGCTTTTCTACTTGTTTTACTAAGTTAATTAGATCACGCTCTGCAAGGTTTTTCATCGCTTCGCTGGCGGTTCCTACGCCCGGAAGAAATAGCTTATCGGCAGCCAAAACAACTTGTGGATCTTTAGAAATCGTTACCTCATAGCCTAAGCGCTCAATGGCAAATTTTACCGAAGAAACGTTGGCACAGCCGGTATCAATAATGACGACTCTCTGTTCTGTCATTGGTTACTCTCCCTTAAAGAACGCCTTTACTGCTTGGTAGCTCAGTGCCTTCTACTTTGATTGCTTGGCGCAGAGTACGGCCAAACGCTTTAAACAAACTTTCAATGATATGGTGATCATTGTTGCCCGCAGATGAAAGGTGAAGCGTACAGGCTAGAGTGTCAGTCAGAGAACGGAAGAAGTGCACCACCATCTCCGTTGAAAGATCACCCACTTTCTCACGACCGAACTCAGCGTCGAACTTAAGGTAAGGACGACCGGAAAGATCCAGTGCGCACTGTGCTAAGCACTCATCCATTGGTAGGCTAAAACCAAAACGGCCGATACCGCGCTTATCACCTAGCGCCTCTTTAAGAGCTTGACCCAACGCTAGAGCGGTATCTTCAACGGTGTGGTGGTCATCAATGTGCAAATCACCTTCTACCTTACACACCATTTGGAAACCGCCGTGTGTCGCGATTTGGTCCAGCATGTGGTCGAAAAAGCCAAGACCCGTAGTGATGTCGTTGCCACCTTGCTCATCGAGATTGACGGCTACCTTGATATCCGTTTCCTTGGTAGTACGAATCACTTCAGCCACGCGCGCCTTGACGGTCAAATCTTTAACAATTTGCTTCCAACCCATGGTCTCTGGGTTGTATTGAATGCCGCGAATAGCCATGTTTTCAGCAAGTTGAATATCAGTTTGACGATCACCAATGACAGCTGAGTTTTGGAAATCCACTTTGCCACCTTGAAGGTACTCTTTCACCATCCCCAACTTAGGTTTACGACAAGAGCAGTTATCTTCATCGAAGTGAGGACAAATCAACACATCATCGAATTTCACGCCTTGAGATTCAAAAATCTCCATCATCATGTTGTGTGGTGCATCAAAGTCTGCTTGAGGGTAGCTATCTGTCCCTAAACCGTCTTGATTCGTTACCATCACTAGGCGGTAGCCTGCATCCTGCAAAGCTAGCAAGCTTGGAATCACCAACGGCTCTAGTTTTAACTTGTCTAAACGGTCGACTTGAAAATCAACTGGCGGCTCAACAATTAAGGTGCCATCACGGTCGATAAATAGGATTTTTTGTTGCTTGCTCACACGAACTTCCTTATTGCTATTTTTTTTGACGTCCCCGCTATATGCGAGAGCGATAAATTCTGTCTCTACTTATGAGTAGTAGTTTCTGATAAATCCGAGCGTTTTTTCGCACTCGTCGCGGTTACCGACGCTAATACGTACGCAGTTTTCAATTGGTGAGTTACGTAAAATAATACCCGTATCCCAAGCGGCTTTGAAAAAATCATCGCCATCTGGGAATTTCACTAATAGATAGTTCCCCCACCCTTCAAAGACTTCCAATCCCGGAATCATCGACAAACCCACCTGTAAATAAGCACGGTTTGCGTTCAAGTCGAGAACTTGGAACCTGGCTCGCGCTAGGCCTGCTTCAGAAAGCGCCTGAGTGGCAATTTCTGCCACTGGAACTGGAACTGGATAAGGTGCGATCACTTTAAGAAGTACATTAATCAGCTCTTCGTTGGCAAGTGTAAATCCACAACGAAGGCCAGCAAGCGCAAAAGCTTTCGACAGAGTGCGCAGAATCGCGAGATTCGAGTATTGCGCCAGTAAATCTACCGTTGATGCTTCTGGGCAAAAATCAATATACGCTTCGTCCATTACAACGATTGCTCGGTCCTTTGTCATCTCAAGCAAAGACACAATGTCTTCACGCTTAACCAAGTTACCGGTTGGGTTGTTTGGCGAACAGACGAAAACCAGTTTCACGTTATCCAGATTGGCTTCGATGCCTGCAAGGTCTAGTTGCCAATCAGGCGTTAACGGCACGGTTTTGCGCTCAACACCAATGGTTTCAGCACTGATGGCGTACATACCGTAAGTCGGAGGACAATATAGAATCTCATCTTCACCCGGTTCGCAGAAGGCGCGAATGAGTAATTCGATGCCCTCATCTGCCCCTCGAGAAGTCAGCGTTTGTTCTGGTTTCACACCCGCATACGCTGCGTATGCAGCAATCAGTTCTTTAGGCTGACATTCGCTGTAACGATTTAGACGAGCAAAGTCGGTTTTGTATTCATTATTAAATGGCGATTCGTTGGCATTAAGCCATACGTCGCCCGTGCCACCAATTCGGCGCGCCGACAAATAAGGGGTAAGTTGTTGGACTTGTTTACGCGCTAGCTTTTCCATCTCAATATCCTCTTACTTCGCAGCCAGTTTTTCGACACGGATTGTCACGGCGCGTTTGTGTGCGTCCAAGCCTTCCGCTTCAGCCATAGTGACCACCGTTGGCGCTAGATTCTTTAGCCCATCAGCAGACAATTCTTGAACCGTCATACGTTTAGAAAAGTCGGCCAAACCTAAACTTGAATACGTACGTGTGTAGCCGTATGTTGGCAGAACGTGATTAGTGCCAGATGCGTAATCACCAGCGGATTCAGGCGACCAATCACCCAAGAAAATCGAGCCTGCGTTATCTAGTAGAGGCAAAAGCTCGCGAGGATTTTTAGTTTGAACAATCAAGTGCTCAGGGCCGTAGTAATTCGAGATTGCGATGGATTGGGTGATCGACTCTGCGATAATAATCAAACTCGACGCCAGCGCTTGCTGAGCAATCTCAGCACGTGAAAGCTGTTTGAGTTGTCGCTGAACGGCGTCCGTCACTTGATCCGCAATAATGGGCGAAGGTGTCACTAATACCACTTGAGAGTCTGGGCCGTGCTCGGCTTGGCTCAATAAATCGGCTGCAATAAAATCCGCATCGGCCGTTTCGTCTGCCAGGACCAAGACTTCTGAAGGACCAGCAGGCATATCAATTGCTGCGCCGCGAAAATCGTTGCTAACCTGACGTTTCGCTTCTGTCACATAAGCATTGCCCGGGCCAAAAATCTTATCGACTTTCGATACCGTTTCAGTGCCATATGCCATTGCAGCCACGGCCTGACCACCACCAACATTGTACACTTCATCAATGCCACACAGCTTAGCGACATATAGAATTTCATCAGCAATCGGTGGAGGTGAACAAAGAACCACTTTGCGACAGCCAGCAATTTTTGCAGGTACGCCTAGCATCAATACTGTTGAGGGTAACGGTGCACTGCCCCCAGGGATATACAAGCCAACCTTTTGTATCGCACGTGTCACCTGTTCACATACAACACCTGGCTGGGTTTCTACCTTAATGGGTTGAGGTTTTTGCGCTTTGTGGAACTTAGAAATATTTTGGTAGGCTTGTTCTAGAGCCTGTTTCATCTCATCAGAGAGTCTCAAACAAGCTTGCTCAATGTCGCTTTCTGAGACTCGAATCGACTTTGGTTTCACGCCATCAAACCTTTCGGTCAGCTCGACCAACGCCGCATCACCATCTTGACGTACCTTGGCGATGACCTCAGAAACGGCGGCGGTAATATTGGCGCCTTCACTGATTGCAGGACGCTCCAAAATTGAATCTTGCTGTGATTCACTCAATGACTGCCAAACAACGGTTCTCATGGCATTACTCCATCATTTTGTCGATTGGTAAGACGAGAATTGAACTCGCACCTAACTCTTTTAACTGTTCCATGGTTTCCCAGAACAGGTTTTCAGTACTGACTAAATGAACTGCCACTTTTTGTTTGTCAGCAGACAGCGGTAATACCGTTGGGTCCTCAGCGCCAGGAAGCAGTGCTTTAATTTGGTCAAGCTTTTCAGCTGGCGCGTGCAACATGATGTACTTAGACTCTTTCGCTTGCTGTACGCCTTGCATACGAGTTAGGAGCTTTTCGATAAGTGCCACTTTGTCAGCGTCAAACTCACCAGTACGTTGAATAAGAGTCGCTTTAGATTTGAAGATAATTTCTGCTTCTTTTAAGCCGTTTGCCTCCAGAGTTGCACCAGTAGAGACCAAGTCAGCGATGGCATCAGCAAGCCCTGCGCGAGGAGCGACTTCTACCGAGCCAGTGAGCATACAAGTTGAAAAAGGAACGCCCGCGTCATCCATGTAAGCTTTCAGCAGCTGTGGGTACGTCGTTGCGATACGTTTACCAGCAAGGTCTTGAGGCCCCTTGTACTCTTCGTCTTTATCGATGGCAATAGACAAACGGCAGCCACCAAAATCAAGTCGGCGAAGTTGAACAAACTCACATGGTTCACCCAGAGCTTTGCGATCGAGACGAACTTCTTCTAATTCATTTTCACCAATGAAACCTAGATCAACCACACCATCCATGATTAAACCAGGAATATCATCATCACGAACCAGCAGCAGGTCAATCGGCATGTTTTCAGAGTGAACAACCAGTCTCTCACCCATCACGTTGAACTTCACGCCACATTTCTTCAATAATGCTTGGCTCTCTTTACTTAGGCGACCTTTCTTTTGGATTGCGATTCTTAGGCGTTGTGTTTGCATTGCTTTATCCCTGTGCAAAATAGTAATAATTCGAAATTGTGAAACTATAAAACTAAAAAACCCTCGGAAGAGTGTATCTCCCGAGGGTTCTAAATCTTGTAGTTTGCGATTTGGCCTCCGGGAGTTTCCTATCTCCCGGGTATGCGTACATCTCCCGAAAGACTAGACTGGGTGATGATGGTGATGAATGTTCATAACTGATAAACGCATACTCGATAAGCTCTTTTGTTTCGCTTGATTGATATCCACACTAACTAAGGCGAACGCTTTTTTCAACTATTAATTTCAACTTTTTTGCTTTTGTATATAACAAATAAAAAGGGAGCCGAGGCTCCCTTATAAGATGATTTAATATCAATCAGTTACGCATCTTGGCAAGCTGCCATCTTCGACTTAGACAGCACAGATAACAAAACACATACTAGGATAAAGCTCACGCTTGCAGCAGCAAAAGCAATCGCCACTGATGCCGTCATACCTAATGTAACGAAACCGATGCACGACACTGCGGCGACAGATAACGCGTAAGGCAGCTGAGTAGCAACGTGATCGATATGGTTACAACGTGCCCCTGTCGATGACAAGATCGTCGTATCTGAAATCGGTGAGCAGTGGTCACCAAACACAGAACCCGCTAGAACAGCACTCAGCATAGGAAGCATCAATGCAAGGTCAGTTGCACCCGCCATATCACCCGCGATAGGTAACATGATACCGAATGTCCCCCACGACGTTCCCGTAGAGAAGGCCATAAGACCGGCAAGTAAGAACAGAATAACTGGAAGCCAGTGTGGGTTAATATTGCCTTGAGCCAGCGTTGAGAGGAATTTACCAGTGTTCATGTCGCCAATCACTGAGCCAATCGTCCAAGCGAAAACCAGGATCAGAATTGCGCCAAACATCGACTTGGCGCCAATCCATAACGTACGTGAGATTTGACTAAACGCAAGCCCTTGCTTGAACACAGTAAATAGCGCAACGGCTAAGCCCACTAAACCACCGTATATTAGTGACATTCCAACATCAGTATTTTCAAAAGCGCCGAGTAAGTTAAACGCGATACCGTCTGCGGCGAGTGCTTGGCCACCGGTGTAGAGCATAGACGCAACGGTTGCAACAATCAGCAACACAATCGGAAGGACAAGATCCGATACCTTACCGCCTTCACTCTCAACAATATCTAGCTCTTCGTTTAGCTCATGTGCTTCTTGCGAGTCATCGGCTTGCTCTTTCGCAAATCCTTGACCACGTGAAGCCGCGATTTCGTGATCTCGCATCTTGCCAATATCCAGACCGAACCAAGCAACAGCAAACACCATTAGCAGTGCGAAGATGGCATAGAAGTTCATAGGGATCAGACGTACATAAGCACCAAGCGCTGAGTACTCAGTGATACCATGGGAAACCAAAATACCGCCAATAATGGTCATAATGTAAGCACCCCAACTGGACGCTGGCATGATGACACACATAGGCGCTGCGGTAGAGTCGAGAATATAAGCAAGTTTCGCGCGTGAGACGTAAAAACGGTCAGTCACAGGGCGAGAAATCGCACCCACAGCCAAACTGTTAAAGTAATCGTCGACAAAAATAAAGACGCCAAGAAAAGCCGCCAGCAATTTAGAACCACGTTTACTCTTTACGCGTGTTTGTGCCCATTCTGCGAATGCACGCGTTCCCCCAGACAAGGTCAACAGCGCTGTCATCATACCGAGCAGGAGTAAGAAGCCAACGATACTCATGTTCCAAGTATTCAAGCCTCCATCCTCAATGAAGACGCTCGAGACGGTAGAACCGATGTAGCCCGCGGCGTTCGCCAGCGAGTAATCGTTTAAAAGGATAGCGCCAAGGACAACACCGACGCCTAAAGAAACGAGTACGCGGCGAGTAATAATAGCTAAACTCAACGCCACCAACGGTGGCAAAAGAGAAAGTGGAGATGATGCAAAATCAATTAAATTCATGATCTTCAAAAACCAGTAATAAATGGTTAGAGATCTACTGCAGACTAGTTGAAGGAACTCATTTCCGACAATGTAGTTAGAATAAGCGATGGACAAGCGATTGCTTTACCCAGCCCTACAGTAGCGCTCCATAGTTTTACAAATTATAGACTATGGCAGTGTTACCCCTTTCGAGTGTAACCCCAGCAAGCTCCTTTGATATGAAAACTCACTTCGGCGAAATAACCTTTCCTGCTTGTTCATTGGCATCACCCCAACAAGCATTACTTATTTATTCCGCGCCTCTACCGCGAGTGATGGAATTTTAAACTAATGAAAAATCAATTTAACAATAATTTAACCAGCACAACGCATTAGGTTGCCGTCATTGTACTTAACTCAACATGTGATTCAACAGATTATTCTAAATTTTCTTGGCAAAAGGATAACATCAGTAAGATAGGTGAATATGAACACTAACTGAATATTCATCCAGTTCAATAATCTGGATAGACTTCGGCGTAAACGATAGGGGCGTTCATTTCCATACTTTTTATGTGCTAAATTTTTCACAAAAGATAACCATCAATATATGCCAATTTGCTCATAGCCGTCGCGTTATAATAGATTGCTCACAGATATATGAAACGAATGCACTAGATTCCAAATTTTTAGAGTGATTACTTCCTGATTAACAATTCTATTTTGTATACTATTTATATTTTCTGAATAGAAAAATATATTTTATATAAAAATTTATCTATTCGATTGTATTATTTAAATTAGCAGTTTATGATTCTTCTATCGGCAACTTAAATTGAAGAGATGAAGAAATGTCGGAATTAACAAAAACACTATTAAATATTCGCAGTCTACGTGCGTTCGCTCGTGAACTGACAGTAGAGCAACTCGAAGAAGCTCTCGATAAATTAACCACGGTAGTCGCAGAGCGTAAAGAAGCAGAAGAGGCTGAACGAGCAGCAGCAGCCGAGCAAGAAGCGAAATTAGCCGCTATTGCAGAACAGATTTCTAAAGACGGCATCGATGTCAATGCGCTTATTTCTGCGCTTGCTGGCGAATCGAAAACTAAAAGCAAGACCAAGACAAAACGTGCTCCTCGCCCACCGAAATACAAGTATGTAGATGGTTCAGGTAAAGAGAAGACTTGGACAGGTCAAGGCCGCACGCCTTCAGCAATTCAAGAGCAGTTGGATGCGGGCAAATCTCTTGATGATTTCCTAATCTAGTTATTGATTCAAGCATTATTAAAAAAGCGCCATTCGGCGCTTTTTATTTTGTTACAAATAAAATGCCTGACATTAGCAGGCATTTTTTGTGGCACTAAGTATAAATACTGATTAGGATGAAATTTGGTATTTAACGACAGTGTCAATTAACGTTCCCAGTATGCCTCTTCTAAACTGTCTTCACGCTCTGGTAAACCTTTGGATAATCGTGGCGAGTGTTGAACCAACACTTCATAACTAGCACGGTTTGAGTACTTACACACTTGTGAGAAAGAAGAGTAAGTAAGATAAGAGTAGGTATGCTTACTTGAATTAGGCACATTTTCTTTATGGTACTTATTCGCGGCCATGTCGTGTAAGAGTGCCGATAAAGCAGCGTCGCCTGCACCATTGGTATTTTTAATTTTTTCTGGCCCACCCATATAAGGTGAAATATGTGAATACACTTTGATCGGGTTTTCACATAGCGCTTTCGATGCTGGACGACTAAATTCGTAACGGTTAAACTCAGCAATACTGCCTGGTAACAGCGGTAGTGACGTTTCACGTTTCGCTGCATCTTCCGTATAACCCGCCATAAACAAACCGAGTGGGCCTGCCGTACACAGAACCAAATCCACCCATTCAAGCGCTTTGTCTGAAGCAACCAACGGGTCACTCTCTCCCGTCAACGCTTCGGCTTCATCTTCATTCATCGCAACCACGCTAACGTGATCACGCAAGAACTCTTGCCAAAACAGCGGATCCTCTTGGATAACGAACTTAGTCCCTAAGGTCAGGACCACTGGCACATCGTTTTTCTTCGCGTACTCAATCGCTTTCATCGTGGCCTCAGGCATAGGATCGCCCTCTTTGCAACGAACTAGATAAGCCGTAAGGACAAGCGCAGACGCATTATTGAAAATCTTTTCTGGAATGCTGTTTGGATGCAGTTGATTCATCTGCCCTTCACTGATCGCAAAGGTACGCTCACCCTCTTCTGTAATCAGAGCAAAACAGCGGCCAATTGCCCCTTCCACACCTTGTAAATAGTTAAGATCCATTCGACTTGAAGTGTTGCACAGGTATCGGTAACCATAGCTGCCAATTTTAATGTCTTGACTCATCACGCCTAACAAGGTTGAGCGGTCGTCCGCCAATACCGAGTAGTTGTGTAGGGTATTCCCAATCGTGCCACCCGCATACTCGTTGGTGATCAACTCATAGTCTTTAAGCTCGTTGTACAAGGTTTCAGCCGTTTCATCATCAATAACCAGCGAGTGTCCCTTGCTCAGCTTGTATTTCTCAATCAGCTCACTACTGACCTTTGCTTCAATATCCACCAATGTTTGGTCAATACCAATAATATGGGTTCGTGACATTTTCTTGCTCTCTTGTGATTGAGTAACAAGTGGGTCACGAGCATGAACGGGAAAATAGTGCTTGGATTTACGTTGACCAGGAAATTTCATATTGCTGATTCTGAATAAGGGATGAAAGGATGCCGGATTCTACATCGCTACATAAAATGCGGCAATATCAGGAATTATAGCAAACGTTTGCCGTGCTATTTAATTGTTCACCCTCAGTACATTTATATTGACGCGCAATGACGGGGCAAAAGTTAACTCAGTTTATTCTCCTTCCATAAAGCTGAGATCAGGCAGTCTATCTAAGTTTTCACTGTAACGTTTTAGGTCAAACTCACCTTCGTTCTTCATCACATCAAAGATCTCGATCGAGACTGCGCACGCCATCATTGCCACCGCTTCATCTCGCGCCGTACCTGTCATCATTAAGCGCATTAATGTCTCTTTTACCTTAACCGGGTTACTGTCGGCCAACTGGTTCTCAATCACTTCAATTAAGTGCGCTTCTTCAAAAACCTGATTCTCTTCGCTCATAATTATTTCACTGCCTAACTTGAATTTGACTCACTATGCCACATATACCCTCTCTATACTCTAGAAAGCGTGAATTTCTCAGCGTAATTGGTCAAGAACGCACCAATTGGGAAAGTGTGAGACTGCTCTCGGATCTGTCCCCTCGCTGTGCTTTCTGATAGAATTTGCGTCCAGTTAATTTAAGTGGTGTTTAGTAATGTCTGACAACAGTCAAAAGAAAGTCATCGTAGGCATGTCCGGTGGTGTGGATTCATCCGTTTCGGCTTATTTGCTCAAGCAGCAAGGCTATCAAGTCGAAGGTTTGTTCATGAAAAACTGGGAAGAAGATGACAATGAGGAATATTGTACTGCCGCAGAGGATCTCGCCGACGCGCAGGCAGTATGTGACAAGTTAGGCATTCATCTGCACACCATTAATTTTGCCGCTGAGTACTGGGATAATGTATTCGAATACTTCCTTGCCGAGTACAAAGCAGGCCGGACACCTAACCCTGACATCCTATGTAACAAGGAGATCAAGTTTAAAGCTTTCCTTGATTTCGCAGACGATGTTCTCGATGCCGATTACATCGCGATGGGTCACTATGTTCGTCGCTCTTTCCCGCAAGAGGGTGAAAAACCACAAATGTTACGCGGTATCGACGGCAACAAAGACCAGAGCTACTTCCTGTATACATTAAGTAGCGAGCAGATTGCGCGCAGCCTGTTCCCTGTTGGTGAACTCGAAAAGCCTGAAGTTCGTCGTATTGCCGAAGAACAAGGACTCATTACCGCGAAAAAGAAAGATTCAACCGGTATCTGCTTCATTGGCGAGCGTAAATTCACCGATTTCTTATCACGCTACCTTCCCGCTCAGCCAGGTAAGATTGAAACGCCGGAAGGCAAGGTAATCGGCGAACACCAAGGTTTGATGTACCATACATTAGGTCAACGTAAAGGCCTTCATATCGGTGGTCAAAAAGGAGGCGGTGGCAACGAAGAGCCATGGTATGTTGCAGACAAAGACCTGAAGCGAAACGTACTCATCGCTGTTCAAGGTGCGGACCATCCTCTGCTTAAATCTCAAGGTCTGATCGCGTCACAACTGCACTGGGTTGATCGTCAAGCGATTAAACAACCGTTACAATGCAGTGTAAAAACTCGCTACCGTCAAACAGATATCCCATGTACTATCATCCCAATTGATGATGAAAGCATTAAAGTTATCTTTGACGAGCCGCAAGTTGCGGTCACACCGGGCCAATCGGCCGTTTTCTATCAAGGCGAAGTTTGTCTTGGCGGTGGCATCATCGAAGAGCGCATTTAATACCAATTGGGATAATTTCCTAGTTGGTATCAGTAACTATCAGGAGTAAAACTAGGTGGCTAACACTCTTTATGACCGTACAATCGCTTTTGCTGGAATCTGCCAAGCTGTTGCTTTGGTTCAACAAGTGGCAAAAAACGGTCACTGTGATTCGGACGCATTTGAAACTTCATTAAAAGCTATCTTGAACACGAGCCCGACCAATACGGTAGGTGTTTACGGCCGAGAGTCGGATTTAAAGCTTGGCTTAGAATGTTTAGTGAAAGGCATCGATAGCACGCCTAACGGAAGTGAGATTACTCGCTATATCATTAGTCTGATGGCTCTCGAACGTAAACTCCAAAGTAGAAACGATGCTATGTCACAATTAGGTGACCGAATTCAAATGCTCGAACGTCAGTTAGACCATTTTGACCTACTGGACGACCAGATGATCAGTAATTTAGCCAGTGTCTATCTGGATGTTATCAGCCCAGTTGGACCGAGAATTCAAGTCACTGGCACGCCATCTGTCTTACAACAGACTTCTAACCAACACAAAGTTCGCGCATTGTTATTATCTGGTATCCGAAGCGCGGTGCTTTGGCGTCAAGTCGGCGGCAAGCGTCGTCATCTTATATTTGGCCGTAAGAAGATGGTTGAGCAAGCACAGATCCTGCTTGCACGTATGTAACCTATCCAAGTATCAGCTCGCTCTCTTTGCGAGCTGATTTTTTTGCTCAATACCAAACCAGCGCAAACGTTTGCGCATTATTCGTGACAATTGCGACGGTTATTGGTATAAAGCTCTCGAAATTTAGAAACCCAATTCAGGAGAACACCATGGAACTGTCAGCATTGACTGCTGTTTCACCAGTAGACGGCCGTTACGGAAGCAAGACGATTGCGTTACGCGAAATTTTCAGTGAGTACGGTCTACTTAAGTACCGTACTATCGTGGAAATCCGCTGGCTTCAAAAGCTTGCTGCTACTGCTGAAATTGCAGAAGTGCCAGCATTCAGCACTGAAGCAAACCAATTCCTAGACGACCTTGCTGCAAGCTTCTCTGAGGAAGATGCGCAACGTATTAAAGAGATCGAGCGCACAACCAATCACGATGTTAAAGCGGTTGAGTACTTCCTAAAGGAAAAAGTAGCAGACGTTCCTGAGTTGCATGCTGTTAACGAGTTCTTCCATTTTGCATGTACTTCTGAAGACATCAACAATACGTCTCACGCGTTAATGCTGAAAGACGCACGTGACAACGTGATTTTACCAGAAATCCGTAACCTCATTGACGCGATTAAAGCGCTAGCCGTGGAATACCGCGACATTCCTTTGCTTTCTCGTACACACGGTCAGCCAGCTTCTCCATCGACCATGGGTAAAGAAATGGCAAACGTCGCGTACCGTATGGAGCGTCAGTTCAAGCAAATCGAAAATGTTGAAATCCTAGCGAAAATCAACGGTGCAGTAGGCAACTACAACGCACACCTTTCTGCTTATCCAGAGCTAGATTGGCACAAGTTCTCTGAAGAGTTCATTACGCAGTCTCTAGGCGTAACTTGGAACCCTTACACAACGCAAATCGAACCACACGATTACATTGCTGAACTGTTCGATGCTATCGCTCGTTTCAACACTATCCTGATTGACTTCGACCGTGACGTTTGGGGTTACATTGCACTAGGCCACTTCAAGCAAAAAACCATTGCTGGTGAGATCGGTTCTTCAACCATGCCTCACAAAGTTAACCCAATCGACTTTGAAAACTCAGAAGGTAACCTAGGTCTTGCGAACGCGGTATTCGGTCACCTCGCACAGAAACTGCCGATCTCTCGTTGGCAGCGTGACCTAACTGACTCAACCGTTCTACGTAACCTTGGTGTTGGTGTTGGCTACGCGATTATCGCCTACACTTCTACGCTTAAAGGCATCAGCAAGCTAGAAGTTAACCGTGAAGCGCTTCTTGCTGAACTAGATAAGAATTGGGAAGTTCTCGCAGAGCCAGTACAAACGGTAATGCGTCGTTACGGCATCGAAAAGCCATACGAGAAATTAAAAGAGCTAACTCGTGGTAAACGTGTAGACGGCGAAGCCATGCGTAACTTCATCGACGGTCTTGAGCTTCCTGAGCACGAGAAAGCACGCCTGAAAGAGATGACGCCAGCTAACTACATTGGTCAAGCAATCGAGCTGACAGATAAGCTATAGTTGTCATTGATAGAGAAAGAGAGGGTTAACGTGAGTTAACCCTCTCTTTTTTATTGTGGCAAAACATTCGCTCTAGCCCTGCTAGTTGGTTTACTGCTTTTGGAAAAACAGGGTGATCTGCCCAACTTCTATTCCAAATTTCTTAATCTTGGTCAGGTTGAAGACGTGCCTATCGTCTTGACGATAGAGCCAATCATCAAATGAAACCACAATAGATGAGTCTTCCATTTGTAGCTCAAAATCGTATTGCCATTGCAGTGCATTTCCAACCTCGCGTCCTGTCGCAACACCAATGATATCGTCAGCTTTGCCTAGGTACTCTCCTGCGCCTAAACGTTCTATCGTCCATATGCGTCGAGTTTGCTCACCGTCGTCAAACACAAAGTCTTCGACCAGGGTTAAGGTGTTCCCTTCCACACTCCCCACGATTTTGACCTCGAAACGGCGGGTCTGTAGGTCGGTATAATCTTGCACCATCCCCCATGCTGTCGACTCGCCTTGGAAATATTCGAACAGGTTAAAGCGAGGCTCAGCAGCTTGATAATCATCGATATCACTTGAGCAGGCAGACAAGCCAAATAGCAAACTTATGAAAACAAAGCATTTTGTGATCCAACGGTTCATTAACGACTTCCTATTAATTGAGCGCGCAATTTCGGGTACTCGGTATTTGGCGCAAGCCAAATCGATACGAACGCATCGTTAAACAACTCATCGTCAATCTGCCCAATCACTTGAGGACGAGAACCAGATTGAGCATCTCCGAGTGCTTTAGCGTAGTAAAATCGCCCGGTTTTTCCATCGGTGACATAAGTCAGATTGGTGCCTTGCTCGATGTCGGGAAAAACAGACGCAAGCTGATTAACCCAGGGAACAATTTGCTGTGGGTCATAGCCCAGTTTCTGCCATTGTTCGACGGTTGCATCAAGCAGTTGCTGTTGACTTATGTCTCTCTGATAGGTGATCGACAGTGCGAGTGGATGTGGCGTCACGTCGTCCAATTGCTGGTATTGTCCAGTCGGTGTCAGTAGTTGTGAGTAGTAAATATCAAAAAACAACATCGAAAGCTGCGCCTCACCAACTTGGGGCCACTGCCGCCAATCAGCTCGGTTGTCATCAACGTTTGCCGCTAGTGCACTATTAATTGATGCCAGAAACACCGCCATCACGAAAACGACTTTCATAACCCAACACCTTGACTATCAAATAAATCACAGCAACCCACTGTACAAATAGAGTCGCCAGCATAGGCAGTGTTGAAAGCCCAAATGAAACCGCGCCCAACTTAGCTCCGGCTAGATAGCTCAATGCGCCTGCTACACCGCCAACCATTGATACGCTCCACAATGGAAATCGGCTCACTATGGGGTATAAATAAAACGCATACCAGGCAAAAATCCCCCACAGCGCGATTAGCCACAAAGGTATAAATGAACTTGAAAAGCTGAACAGACCGAGCGACATATTGAGATAATCAACCACTACGCCAATAACCAATATTAGGCCGCTACGATAAAGGTTAAAGCGCGCAGCCACATAACTCGCTACCCATGTCGTTGTGACTAAAAGCAGTGCCAACCACTGCCAGCTTTCGCGCCCAAGAACGGCAACAAACCACAAGATCTGAAACCAGGTCGAAACAAAAATGAGCTGCTTAACTGACACGGAATCGGCCCTACGGTCTTTCAAATGTCATATGAACGGTACTGATCGAGCGCGCTTTAAAGCCACCCTCACAATAACAGAAATAGTAGTTCCACATTCTAACGAAGCGCTGGTCGAAGCCCAGTTGCTCAACTCGCTGATGCTGCTGATTAAAGCGTAGATACCACTCTCTGAGCGTTCGCGCATAGTCTTGGCCAATATCGAACAGGTCTCGCAATACCAAATCGCTGTGTTTGGTCGTCGCTTGGGTCAGCGCAGTGATGGACGGTAAAAAGCCGCCTGGGAAAATGTACTTCTGGATGAAATCGACATTGTTACTGTAATAGTCGTAACGCTGATCAGCAATGGTGATCGCCTGAATGGCCATCAGTCCACCACGCTTTAACAGAGACTGGCACTTTTGGATGTAAGACGTGAGGTATTGTTTTCCGACCGCCTCAATCATCTCTATCGATACCAACTTATCAAACTGCCCTTCTAACAGGCGATAGTCTTGCTTGAGCAGAGTAATTTTCTGCTCCAACCCCTTTCGCTCAATTTCTGCCTTAGCATATTGATACTGCTGCTCTGAGATTGTCGTGGTGGTCACTCGGCATCCGTACTGCTCTGCCATGTATATCGCCATTGCCCCCCATCCAGTCCCGATCTCAATCACGTGGTCTTGCTCAGTGAGCTTAAGCTGCTGGCAAAGACGCTCCATCTTATTTACTTGCGCCTGCTCTAATGTGTCTTGCTCTGACGAAAACAGTGCCGATGAATAGAGCATCTTCTTATCGAGGAAGGTCTGGTAAAGATCATTACTTAAGTCGTAATGCGCTTCAATATTTTTTGCTGAGTTGCTAAGTGTATTTCGGTTAAGCCAATGCGATATTTGATAGGTTAGCTTGGACAAAAAAGTTGAGCGGCTCTCGATAGAGTCAAGCGCGTTCAGGTTGAGCGCCATCAGCTCCATCACCTTGGTCAAGTCTGGGCTGTCCCACCAGCCATCCATATAAGCCTCACCAGCAGCAATACTTCCCCCTTTTAATAGGCGAGCATAGAAAGCAGGATTGTTGACCTCAATGATGGCATGGGGCTGACCTTCTTGCGGCTTACCGAAATGTTCTTGCCTGCCCGCATCTTGTGAAAAGTTTTCAATCACGGTCAACGAGCCGATTTGTAGCTTGTAAAGGCATGTAAATGCAATATTTCTTGCCGACTTTTGCAATGAAGTCAGTTGGGTGGGAAATGGTAGGGTTTGCGAATTAATCATCTCCTAAGCTCCTTGTTATTGTTCTGCTTCGTGCTTGGTTTTGCCTTTACCTGCACCTTGTTGATATTTTGGATGAGAGTAAAAAGGTGCTTTCTTGAGCCAAAGCTTCAATGCATGCCAGTAAATACCCGTGACTACTTTTACTGCCATGATGGGGGTTGCGATCAAATGCTTGAGTAATACTTTAGAGTTAAACGGTTGTTTGGTCATTTTAAGCGTAGCATCAAACTCTTTTTTCTCACGGTGGCATTCGAGATGGATAGATAGCTTGTCTTTCAGTGGCTTTAACTTCCAAACATACTCTTGCTCAATCGGATTAAAAGGCGAAACATGGAAGGCTTTTTGATGACGCCAAGTTGTTTCATCGTGTGCATCAAGTAGATAGTAATGACGCTCATTCCAAGGTGTGTTGCTCACCTCTGCCAGTAAATAACGCCACTCATCGTGCTGGTCATAAAGATAGTAAAAGTTGACCGGACTGAAATAGAGACCAAAGTAACGTAAATGAAGTACGGCTTCGACGCGGCCCTCTAGCCGCTCTGCACCCAGCTCATGGGCTTTATTCAATATTGCGCTCTTTAAATTACCTTGACCAAGATAGTCTTCTCGCTTAAAGCGCGCCCAGTGCCACCACCGATGACCAAATCCCCACACTTGTTGCTGAAGAGATTCCAGCTCATCGAGATCGATCATGGGCATAAATAGGCCGTAGTCCAACGCATGGACGACTGGAGTGAAACGTCGATGTCGGACACTCCCTACCAACAAACGACTACGCCTAGCTTCCACCATTAGGCCGCTCCTCGTGTCGTCAATTCATTTTCTAGCTTCTCGATACCTCGCACCACATCCAGTGCGCTACGTACGCCATCTTCGTGAAACCCGTTGTACCAATAGGCACCACAGAACCAGGTTCGAGACATTCCGTTGATTTCGCTTCGTCGCTGTTGGGCTGCAATGGATTGTTGGTTGAATACTGGGTGGTGATAAACGAAACGACGCAATATTTTGTCTGCATCAATATGTTGATGGCTATTAAGGGAGACGCAGAACGTTTGTGGCGCATCGATGTGCTGCAAGATGTTCATGTTGTAGGTCAAGGTTGGTGCGCGAAGTTGCTGATCCTCACTTCCTTCAATCCAATAGTTCCAAGAAGCCCAAGCCGCTTTACGTTTTGGCAGCAAGCTTTCATCAGTATGTAAAATCACGTCGTTGGCTTGGTAGGTCAAATCACCCAAAATCTGCTGCTCACTTTGCCCCGCATCAGTGAGCAGCGTTCTCGCTTGGTCACTATGACAAGCAAATATAACCTGATCAAAACGTTCTGTTTGACCATTGACCTGCAAGGTCACACCAGCTTGGTCACGCACTACACTCTCGACAGGGCTATTAAGACGAACTCGCTCCGCAAAGCCTTTGATCAGTGGTTTGATGTACTCACGCGAACCGCCTTGAATGACGTACCACTGCGGTCGGTTAGTGACGTCAAGCAACCCATGATTTAAGAAAAATCGAGCAAAGAAAGACAAAGGAAACGCGCGCATGTCGGCTAAGGTCGAGGACCAGATCGCGGCCCCCATCGGCAGAATATAATTGTCGCTGAAGAAGTCACTAAAGGCATGCTGGGTAAGAAACTCCCCCAACGTCTGCTCGCTTGACTCAACATTGTTAGCCACCTCTTTTACCATGCGGTTGAAGCGCAAAATCTCGAAGATGAAAGAGTAAAACTTCGGGTTTAACCAATTTCGCTTTTGAGCAAATAACGTACTGATAGTATGGCCGTTATACTCCAGTCCGTTATCGTCATTGCGCACACTAAAGCTCATCTGACTGGGTTTACCTTTGACGCCAATGTCGTTCATCAGCGCAATAAAATTAGGGTAAGTTCTGTCGTTGTAAACAATAAAGCCCGTATCCACGGCGTAAGTTTTTCCATCCAGTTCAACGTCGACAGTTGCGGTGTGTCCACCAATGTAGTCGTTTGCTTCGAACAATGTCACATCGTGTCGCGTATGGAGGTAATACCCACATGTCAAACCTGATATGCCGGTTCCTATGATTGCAATTTTCATGAATATCAGTCCTGTCCTTGAGCGAGTAATTTCGCCGTCAATGCGTTTTGCCAACGATAAGGCAACGCGCCAATCAAGCGTAAAATCGAGGTAAAGCGTTTCGGAAAATAAATATGGGCTTGCCCTTTATCCAGTCCTTGTCGAATCTCATCAGAAGCACGTTCAGTCGAGATCAGCATCGGCATTTCAAAGGTATTTTTGTCAGTTAGAGGCGTTTTGACGAAACCAGGATAGATAATCGATACATCTACCCCTTTCGGTTTAAGGTCGAGCTGTAAGGTGCGCGCTAAATAGCTCACGGCCGCTTTAGAAGCGCCATATGCTTCGGCTCTTGGAAGCGCGACTTCACTGGCAATCGAGCCTACGATAGCCACTCGATGCCCGACCTGGAAATAGCCCTGACAAGCTTCCAGTGCATTGGTCAAACCCAGTACGTTGACCTCAAAAACGCGACGAAAAAGCCCGGCGTCAATCACACCGTCATTTATGTACTCACAGTCCCCAGCGTTAAACACCCAAAGGTGCGGTACCTGTTTTAGAGAGGCTAAAGCTTGCTTGGTTTGCTCCAAATCAGTTAAATCAAAGGCGAGACCAGTTATGGCTGGAAAAGCGTCACTCATTTCGTCCAACACCTGTTGGTTACGCCCACAAGCGAACACCTCTACTCCTTGTTTGGCGTAATCAACAGCCAACTGCTTGCCAATGCCCGATGTCGCTCCAGTGATCAGAACACGCTTCATTGCCCCAACCTCTGTTTAATGGTTTTGATGATGGATCCTAACACCGGCAAATTTTCGTAAAGCATCTCACCGAGATCGAAATAGTCACGATGGTAAATCACTTTGCCCTCATGAAACTTGATATGGCTAACCCCATTCACCTGAACGACAGCCCCTTTGGAAAGCTTGGGATGTTCGAGTGCCATCTGCCAAGTGATAAAACCACTATCCCCCGCCTGTTGATGTTCGATAATATTGAAGTCACAACGCTTAACGTTAGCGTACAGAGTCTCAAAATAGCGCTCAAGCTGTTGCCAGCCCTCAAGGCGATGTGCTGCATCCTCAAACACGACTTGCTGATGATAGACGTCTGACAACAGATGTAGATTGGATTTGTTAAGCTGTTGATAGACTTGACTCACTGACTGAACATCCATTTACACCCTCCTAAAATCATGTACAACGTTTATTTTTGTACAACTATTAAACCATAGATGATTTTGAAAAGTTGTACAAAAAATAATTTGTATAACTTTTTGTTGTCTCTTGTACGTCGGTGGTTCACAAACAGATCAAAAAAGGCTTGGTTATAAACCAAGCCTTTTCAATATATTAGATGACAACATTAAGAGTTGCGCAGTGCACTAATGCGTTTATCGAGTGGCGGGTGACTCATTAATAGTTCGGTCATCGAACGCTTGCCGTTAATACCAAACGCCATCATCGAACCTTCAAGCTGCGATTCATGGCTCATTTTCAAGCGCTCTAACGCCGCGATCATTTTATGTTTGCCCACTAAATGTGCCGCACCGGCATCGGCATGAAACTCGCGATGACGGCTGTACCACATCGTAATAAAGCTGGCTAAAAACCCAAACACTAACTCCAGTACCATGCTGACACCGAAGTAAACCATCATGCTGCTGCCACCTTCCTCTTCATTATCATTTGATGCCACAATGTTGGCGATAAAGCGTGATAAGAAGATAACAAAAGTGTTCACCACACCTTGCATCAAGGTCATAGTGACCATGTCACCATTGGCAATGTGACTTACCTCATGGGCAAGAACCGCCTCTGCTTCGTCACGAGTCATGTTATGCAGCAACCCAGTCGAAACTGCCACCAATGAATCATCACGCTTGGCCCCTGTGGCAAACGCGTTGATATCTGCCGAGTCATAAATGGCCACTGTTGGCATACCAATACCGACTTGTTCAGATTGACGACGCACCGTTTCAAGCAACCAATGTTCCGTTTCGTTGCGTGGTGTTTCAATCACCATGCCCCCGACGGAACGTAGTGCCATGCCCTTTGACATCATCAAAGAGATAAAAGAGCCGCCAAAACCAAATAAAGCAGCCATTACAAGTAGCCCAGACAAACTCCCAGGCTGCATCCCAGTTACAGAATAAACAATATTTAGGACAACGCTAAGCACCAGCACAACCGCAAGGTTAGTTGCCAAAAATAACATGACTCGCTTCATTTACTTTTCTCCAGATACGCAAGCATCTTACTCTCTAGGCAAAAGCGCCTAGATTTTTTTGTTAGTGTATAGATATAGTCTATTCTGTTTATTTACAAGGTTAAGAAGTAAATTGAAACATTTGTTTTCCAGTTTGTTCAATAACATGCAAACTCTTGCGTCCACTGGTTTTCGATAGTTTGTGCTCAAAGTGGACACGATATCGAGGCGGGTTAGACTTTGGTCGTATTGTGGGTCGAGTCAAAGCTGCTAAATTTAGCTTAGATTGAAAATTCCAAGGAATAAGGAACAAAATCATGGTTGAAACTAACGACTATCAAATGGCTATTGATCTGTTGTGTTGTCATCTAGGTATTTCTGAGGACGAAGCGAAGCAGCAGCTTGGTATTTCTGCCGAAGATAAAACTCAACAACGTATACTTGAAACCCAGCACGCGCTGATGGGGCTAAATCAAGACAGATAACAACAAATGTATAAAGAAGGGCTGCCATACGGCAGCCCTTCTTGTCTGTTTTTAACTTTACTCGCTAAGAAGCGGTTCGACATTAATGTACTTGGCCAAATCTTTTCGCTTCACGCTCGGTACATAAGGAATTTCGCCAATTTTTGGCGCATCAATCTTTTGCTCTAACATGGCAATGATGTCCGCATAATGCTCGGTTCCTGGGTTGATTCGATTAGCAACCCAACCTATCACTTCCAGACCATCCGCTTTAATAGCGTCCAAGGTCAGGAGCGCATGACTCAAGCAGCCCAATTTAATACCGACCACCAGTACTACGGGCAACTTTTCTTGCTGCACCCAGCTTGATAGGCAGTCTGTATCTGACACAGGGACTCGCCACCCCCCAGCCCCTTCAACCAAAACGATATCCGAGCTTCGTTTGTGCTGGTCGAGTTTGTCGCTTAGCAAAGCGTAATCAATAGTTACGCTTTCATGTTTAGCGGCAATGTGAGGTGAGGCGGGCAACTCTAACGCGTAAGGATTAACGCTGTCGTAGTCAACGTCAACCGTCGCCGCTTTTTGCAAATAAAGCGCATCCGAGTTGCGAAAGCCTAACTCCGTTTTATCACTACCTGCGGCCACCGGCTTATAACCAATGGTGCGCAAGCCTTGTTGTGCGAGCGCATTGAGAATCGCTTTCGACGCAACTGTTTTTCCAACATCGGTATCCGTACCCGCAATAAAAAATGCATCAATCATAGATGAATAACCCCTAAACAAACCTGATATGTTGCAGGTAGAAGACCTTGATGGTTACGATAGGTCTGATATTCTCGTTCAACACCAAGCAAAACACGACGACTGGTTAGGCCTTGCGAGCGCCCATTGACATGGGTGGCACCAATACCTTTTAAGTCACGCATCAGAGCAAATGCTGACGCATACCAAACCGTAATAGCCGGTAAGTCTAGTTGATGGGTATCACACTCAGATTGCGCTAACGCAATTTTTATCTGATTGAGTGAAGTAAACTGGTTGACGTGTTGATATGCATCAATTTTTCTCCATGCCTGTTTGAGCTCATATAGCGACCCATCTAATAGCGTAGACACATAGGCTTCTCCGCCCTCTTTGACAACTCTTCGAACTTCTTTGAGCGGGTTGGAAAAATCCGCACACCACTGCAAAGCGAGACTCGAGAACACATAATCGACGCTGTCATTACGCAAAGGCAATGCCTCGGCATCGCCCTGAACATAACACACAGCGTTGTCACCGCAGCGCTCTTTAGCCACCGACAACATCTCGGATGACAAGTCGAAGCTGATGACCTCGGCCCCTCTAAGCAATAGAGCTTCGGAGAAGTAACCGGTACCACAACCTAAGTCGAGAACCACTTTCCCGCTTAGGTCTTGTGGCATTTTGCTCAAAAGACGCTCGCCAACTTCACGCTGAAACGCCGCATGATTGTCATAAGTTCGCGCGGCGCGTCCAAACGCGTCAGCAATAGGTTGTTTGTCACTGTTAGGTGTAGGCAGTGTTAACGCATCTTGCATCACTGGAACTCCTGACTCAAACGTTTAAGCTGACTTGCTAACAATTCGATATCTTGCTTAGTATGCGACGCCGTCAAGGTTAGTCTAAGGCGAGCACTTCCCGGTGCCACAGTCGGTGGTCTAATCGCACTAGCCCAGATACCTTGCTGCTTTAATTGATGCGAGTATCTGTCAGCCACACGGCTTTCTCCAAGCACAAAAGGCTTGATAGCAGTACTGGTATGACGATATCCCATACAATCACGTAAAAGGTGGTCATAGTAATTAGACAGTTCAGCGAGCTTTTCACGACGCCAATCTTGCTGCTGAATCATTTCAGCTGCTGTTTGCAAGGCAAAAGCTTGCGCCGGAGGCAGTGCAGTTGAATAAACATGATGGCGGGCAAACTGAGTGAGATAATCCCCCATCTGTTGGCTGCACATAATAGCGGCACCCGACAAACCAAAGCCTTTGCCAAACGTTACAATCAGTATGTCGGGCAGAATGCCCGCGTGTGTACAGCTACCTGAGCCGTTTGCGCCTAAAACACCGATACCGTGCGCGTCATCGACAACCAAGCAAGAATCTGGCTGAACCAAGGATGCGATATCAGCCAAAGGAGAAACATCCCCATCCATGCTAAACACACCCTCAGTCACTACCATACTGCGTGGTTTGAGCAGCTTCGCAAGATGCCTAACATCGTTATGATGAAAGCGCTTCATGGTTGCAGAGGACAGCAACCCCGCCTCCATTAAAGAGGCATGGTTCAGTTTATCTTGGAGCAGAAGATCCTCTTGCTCAAGCAGAGTAAATAATAAAGCTTGATTGGCAGAGAAACCTGAGCCAAACAAGATCGCGCGATCAAAGCCAAGCCACTCACACAAGGTGTGTTCTAACCCGTAATGTGCTGAGCTAAAACCAGTGACTAGTGGTGACGCACCACTGCCATTCCCATACTTATCCAGCCCTTGCTGCCAAGCTTTAGTGAGTTGCTTGTCCGTTGCTAAACCAAGGTAGTCATTACTCGAAAAATTGAGATATTGACGGTTTGCGCAGCGCAACAGACGAGCATTACCACCTTCGACAACCTGTAACGTACGTTGCAAACCTTGCTGTTTTCTTGTGGAGAGAGCTCGCTCGATTCGATGACTAAACGCTGGCATCGTAGAACAGGTCATCCTTGCTCGGTCTCGACGCAACGCGTTCCACCACTCGATCTAGTAATTCGTTTTCTTCTATCTGATCCGGTTTTTGCGAGACTTCGTCACGATTAATGCCAAGCTTATTAAACAGTTGAAGATCTTTATCTTCTGACGGGTTAGGTGTGGTGAGTAATTTGCAACCGTAAAACACAGAGTTAGCGCCAGCCATAAAGCATAGCGCCTGCATTTGCTCATTCATGTTTTCGCGGCCAGCAGACAAACGCACCGCCGATTGTGGCATCATGATCCGCGCTATCGCAATTAAGCGAATAAAATCAAACGGCTCAACGTCGTCTACTTGCTCTAGTGGGGTGCCCTTTACTTTTACCAACATGTTAATTGGCACGCTTTCCGGATGGGTAGGAAGATTAGCAAGTTCGACCAATAATCCCGCTCTGTCGTTGGCACTTTCGCCCATGCCAATAATGCCGCCCGAACAAATTTTCATTCCAGCATCACGAACATGGGATAGCGTATCCAATCGATCTTGGTAGGTGCGAGTGGTAATAATATTGCCGTAAAACTCTGGCGACGTATCCAAATTGTGATTGTAGTAATCCAGCCCGGCATCTGATAATTGCTGCGCTTGATCAGGCGTTAGCATACCCAAGGTCATACAGGTTTCGAGTCCCATTCCCTTCACGCCTTTAATCATCTGGGTAAGGTGCGGCATATCACGGGCTTTCGGATTTTTCCAAGCAGCCCCCATACAAAAACGCGTCGAGCCCGCGCTCTTGGCTTTCTGCGCAGCGTCTAACACTCGCTCTACTTCCATCAAACGTTCTTTTTCGATATCTGTCGTGTAGCGAGCACTCTGCGGACAGTACTTACAGTCTTCGGGACAAGCGCCGGTTTTTATTGACAGCAAAGTACTGACTTGGACGTGGTTGGGTTGTTGATACTGTCGATGAATCTGTTGAGCTTCAAACAACAAATCCATAAACGGCTTTTCCATTAGCGATCGAACTTGCTCGACGGTCCAGTTATGACGAACTTCCACCTGCTTTCCTTTAATTATTGTTAGTTTGCTTGGCTAGTCTACCGACACACGATAGACTGTCAACAACCCAAAAAGACCAAGGTTTACATTTGATTGCTTATTGGACAGTAATTTTTAGGATTTATTTATGGATCTCGTCTTTGATCGCCGTCATATCTGGCATCCTTATACATCGACACTCACACCTCTGACCTGCTACCCAATCTCTTCAGCAAACGGGGTTTACCTTCAGTTGGAAAACGGCAAAGAGCTTGTTGATGGTATGTCTTCTTGGTGGTCAGCCATTCACGGCTATAACCATCCTCATCTAAATGCCGCAGCGCACCAACAAATCGATAAAATGTCCCACGTGATGTTTGGCGGAATCACTCATGAACCTGCGATCAATCTAAGTAAAAAGTTACTCTCTCTGGCACCAGATAATCTGCAACATGTCTTTCTGGCAGACTCCGGCTCGGTCGCGGTAGAAGTAAGTTTAAAGATGGCCCTGCAATATTGGCATGCGAAAGGTGAATCTCGCTCTAAGTTTCTTACCCTGAGGGATGGCTACCATGGTGACACTTTTGCGGCTATGTCAGTCACAGACCCCGACAACTCGATGCACTCTCTGTACAAAGGCTTTCTTCCTGAGCACATCTTTGCCACCTCACCGAAAACGGGTTTCTGGCAACAGTGGAATCAATCAGACCTCGATGATTTTAGGGCCAAGCTGACCAAGCACCATACTGAGATAGCAGCAGTGATCCTCGAACCGATCGTTCAAGGCGCGGGCGGTATGCGTATCTACCATCCTCAGTTTTTAGCCGGAGTCAGAACGCTGTGTGACGAGTTTGGCGTGTTGTTGATCTTAGATGAAATCGCGACCGGCTTCGGCCGCACAGGTAAAATGTTTGCTTGTGAGCATGCGGGTATAGAGCCCGACATCCTATGTGTGGGCAAAGCATTAACCGGTGGTTACATGACTCTCTCTGCTACGCTCGCCTCATCAAATGTCGCCGATACCGTTTGCGGAGGCGAAGCTGGCTGTTTTATGCACGGCCCGACCTTTATGGGTAACCCGCTGGCTTGCGCCGTGGCAAACGCAAGTATGGAACTGTTAGAACGTAATGAATGGCAGCAACAGACAAAACAAATTGAGCAACTCTTCTCAGAGCGGCTCCCTGAACTAAAGCAGCACGAGTTAGTTGCCGACGTACGCTGGCTCGGCGCCATTGGCGTCGTCGAGACTAAGCGACCAGTCAATATGGAAACGATTCAAGCTCACTTTGTTGAGCAGGGAGTATGGATTCGACCTTTTGGTAAGCTAATTTATATGATGCCGCCGTTTATAAGCCAGCCGGAACATATTGAAACGCTAATTACCGCAATTAAGTCTGCGTTGGAAAGTGAAGAATGCTTTTTGGCTAGAGAATAGCGTATATTTCTAGTTCCCAGATAAGTCTAGGAACTAGAAACTCAGTTTGAGCGGGTGATTATTCTTGGTCAATCATCCAACGGCGGAACGCTTTGCGTTCTTCTTTAGAAGACTTTAAGTACCAAGCTTTGAGTTGATCTAGGTTTTGAGGCGCTTGCTCTTCCACTCGAGTACTTACTTTCTTCGTGTTCGTTTCCAATACTTTTGAAGGACTTGAGGCAGCAGAGGTGACCGAAGCTACAGAAACCGCTTGTTGCACTGTTAGTGGATCCGCGGGTTTATCAACTAACTTGCCATTACTAAAATAAATTCCTTGCTTTGCATTATGCTCCGCAACACGCTTTTGAAGCCCAGAAAAAGGCAAAAATCCTGACTTTCCTTTGATGTGAGACTGTTGATAGTCAACAAGATTTCCATCAACTTCAACAAACCACTCAGGGGTATTGTTTTTAAATGCTTTTTTTGCTTCATTCATACTTCTAGCAATCGGGTGATCGATCACTACTTCATCACCTCTAACATCAAATGAAATTGCAAAGGGCTTTGAGGTAAACACGTCACTGCTCGAACCTTTAGACATATCTTTGTTCATTCGCAGAACCACTTGGTTAAAACCTTGCTCTATTTGGTTTTCTCCAATTTTACTCTGAGATGCCTGCCCGTTGATGTACAGAATATCCACCCCGCGCTTTGGCGTTAAAGTGGCCGCACTAACAGAGCCAATGACTAGGCTACTTAACATAGTAATGATAAGGCAATACTTCATTTTCACTTCCCAATTAACCAAAAGACTGTAATTTAAACACTAAAAAAGACAAAAGCCACCCTTGGGTGGCTTTTTAAAATTTAAGCTTGTTCTAACAAAAAATTAGAATGAAGCTTCAACACCAATTGCTAGACCAGTGTTATCTTCAACACCTTCTTGGTCAAGACCACCAACTTCAGCGTATAGCTTAGTGTTAGGCGCTACAGCGTAAGTAGTGTTAACGAACCAACGGTCAGCTTCTTTAGCTTTTTGGTCGTGGTCGCCTTTAGAGTAACCTGCCGCAAAACCTACTTTGCCCATTGTGTAATCAGCAGCAAAAGCAAAGATGTTGTTGTCTGAGTTATCAGCATCAGCGTCTACTGCGTAGTAAGCAACAGATAGACCAACATTCTCGATACCGCCGTATACAACTTCTAGAGCGTATGCAGTGTCGTCTTTCTTAGCTGTTTCGTCTTCTGCGTTGTACTGAGCAACAAAAGCAGACACGTCAAAGTCAGCAAAACGGTAACCAGCACGTGCGTCTAGGTAAGTATCTTGCGTATCACGCTGCTTAGATTCTACTTTTAGATCAGTTCCGTCAAGAACTAGACCTTGAGTAAGTTTGTTTTGAACGTAACCTACAGTTGCGTAGAACGTACCGTTGTCGTAGTCGTAACGAACTGCCTCGTCAGAACACTCATCAGTCGCAGCGTCTAGAAGAGTAGAAATACCGAATGCTTCATCTGAACCGATACCTAGGTCATCAGCAGCAGTACATAGACGGCCGAACTTAATAGAACCCGCAGTATTGTGGTAAGCTGCAACGTAAGTATCGCCGTTACGAGTGATTTCTGAGTTAGTGCTCTCAGAACCATTGAATTCCCAGTAAGCGCCTACAGTCCAATCTGTATTTACCATGTAACGGATGTCAAAGCCGAAGTCAGCATCTTCGATGCGCTGTTGCATTTGGCTGCTGCCATCAACGTCGTTGCGGTATACAACTTCGATATCACCTTTAAGGTTAACTGTTACGCCTTCTTCGTTGTAAAGTTCGATAGCTGCGTTAGCAAAAGGTGCTGCTGTTGCTGCTGAAGCTACTAAAAGAGCTACTAGAGTCTTTTTCATAATAATCCACTGCCTTTTCTATAGATTGGGAAATCCTTATCCGGTTCCCTTGTTTTTTGATGATGACTCTTACTTCTTGTGAGTAAGATGGCATCGCCACTAAATTCGGGGTCTAGATTGCAAAAGATTATCCTGCGTGTCAAATCTTATAAAAAACCAGACTAAAAAAACATAAAAACCAACAAAAACAAAGAGTTACACATTTACATGCGCAAAATACGACCAGGTTCATAAGTTTTTCAGTCTTATTCAACCAAATGCGCTTGAGTTCAGATCTAGAATAATAACCTAAAATTCTAATCTAAAATAAATCAACACAGAACAAACAACTGGATGTTAAGCGTATGTGGCGTGATATATTTTTTATATTTAGAATTAATTGTAAGTCTCTGAAGGTTCAGTTTTTTTTTGTGAACAAGATCCACATTTTGGAATTAAGGATTCTAATTCGTGAACTAAGTAGTGTTTATCAAACTGTGCTATGATGCCGCCCCCATCAGTTAGGTCACGATATGATTACCAGTAAAGCCCAACAAGCTATTCGCACTAGCTATAAAAATCTTCAGTTTCAACTTGACCACTTTGTCCCACGTAGAGCACAAAACTATCTCGTTGCTGAAATAGCAAAAACACTCTGTGGTGAATACCATAAAACTACACGTATGATTGTGGCGGAGGCGGGCACGGGCATTGGTAAATCGCTCTCCTATCTGATGGCGACGATTCCTGTGGCTGTTTTCAATCGCCGCAAAGTGGTTATTTCAACCGCTACCGTCGCTCTACAAGAGCAGTTAATTAATAAAGATCTCCCGCTTTATCGACGCCTGACTGACTTTGAATTTTCGTTTTTGCTGGCAAAAGGAAGACAGAGATATTGCTGCGCCGAAAAACTCGCGTCGGCCAGTGGTGTTGATGGCGGCCAATTGGCAATGTTTGAGAACAAGCCCAAACGCAAAGAAGTCGAGCAACTCGAAACTATGTACCGCGCACTGGCACAAGGAAAATGGGATGGTGATCGCGATGCGTGGCCAAAACCGATTAAAGACGAACTATGGCAGATGATCGTGAGCGATAAGCATAGCTGTAACAACAGTATGCCTGTTCACAGAGACTGTCCTTTTCAGAAAGCCCGTGCAGAGCTCGACAAAGTAGATGTGATTATCGCCAATCATAGCTTAGTGATGGCTGATGCCGATCTAGGCGGTGGTGTGATTTTGCCAGAACCAGAAAACACTCTCTATATCTTCGACGAAGCCCATCATCTTCCACACGTAGCTCGTGATCACTCTTCAGCGGCCGCGAGCCTTAAAGGGGCAGCATCATGGCTTGAACGACTCAACCAGTCAGTGAGCAAGTTCGCTAATCTAGCCGACGAAAAGCGCGTAGCCCAATTTCGCAATGAGTTACAAGACTCCGTTCAACAATTACTTCCCTCTTTAGCTCAGCTTGCCAATCGGTTTGATCCTGCTCACTTTGTCGACAATATTTACCGATTTGAAAATGGTGAACTGCCCACGTGGTTGGAAGAAGAAGCGAAAGACCTCAAAAAGTTGTCACAAAAAGGCGCACAAGCCGTGACGAAAATCACCGACCTAATCGCTGAAAGAGTCAAAGAGGGTGAGTTATCTAACAAACTTGCTGAACCCGCCCTAGCTGAACTCGGGTTCTATATTCAGAGGATGGATAATCTTGCTCAAGTTTGGCGGTTAATGGCTGAGCCAACGCGCGAAAAAGGCGCCCCGTTAGCCCGCTGGCTGGAAGTCAGCCCTGAGCGAGAAGGTGATTTCATTGTTAACGTCTCTCCCTTAGAAGTGGGCTGGCAGCTTGACCAACAAGTTTGGAGTCGTTGCGTTGGCGCGGTGCTTACCTCCGCGACGCTTCGAGCGCTCAACTCATTCAGTTTTTTCTGTCGTCAGGCGGGGATCAGCGAAAAAGCGCAGGATGGCGTGCGGTTTTTGGCCCTTGCCTCACCTTTTGATTATACAAATCAGGCAGAACTGCGCATTCCACACACGCCGTGTGAACCACAAGCACCACAGTTTACCGACTACTTAATAGAGGCACTGCCAGAGCTCATAGAGAAACAAAAAGCGAACCTGGTGCTGTTCTCTTCTTATTGGCAGATGAATCAAGTCGCCGATGCGTTATCGACTCAGTTTGTAAAAAAAGGTTGGGCGCTACAAGTTCAAGGGCAAGAATCTCGCTCAGAAATACTAAAAAAACATAAAGCGTTAGTACAATGTCAAAAAACCAGTGTACTGTTTGGTACGGGTAGCTTTTCTGAAGGATTAGACTTACCCGGCGAGTTACTGGAAAACTTGATTATTACTAAGATACCTTTCGCCGTCCCTACCTCTCCGGTAGAACAAGCTCATGCAGAGTACATCGAACGCCGTGGTGGCAATCCCTTTATGCAAATCAGTGTCCCAGAGGCGAGTAAAAAGTTAATTCAGTCTGTCGGTCGTTTGCTGCGAAAAGAGCGGGATTCTGGTACAGTCATTATTCTCGATCGCCGTTTAGTCACTAAACGCTATGGCAGTGCATTACTCGACTCACTCCCGCCTTTTAAACGCGTGATTGAATAATACTCCGAACAACAAGAAGAATTATCTATGGAATTACTCGAGCCAACCGTGTTGATTGTGTTGGCATTAGTCGCTTTTGCTGCGGGTTTTATCGATGCTGTTGCAGGCGGTGGCGGAATGTTAACAGTCCCGGCTCTACTGTCCTTGGGGTTGCCTCCGCACATCGCGCTTGGCACTAATAAACTCGCCGCCACATTCGCCTCATCGACCGCAGCTTTCACTTACTATCGCAAGCGGTTGTTCAAACCAGAATGCTGGGGAAGAACCTTTTTTGCGACCTTGGTGGGGGCGATTCTGGGCACTTTGGTCGTCGACTGGATCAGCACAGAGTGGTTGGAGAAGATCTTGCCGCTGATTATTCTGGCCGCAGCCATCTACACCATATGGCATAAAACACCAGCAACATCAGACAGCGCGATCCCCGAACCTTGTCCTACCTTAAACAAGAAACAATACTTACAAGGCCTTTCTCTTGGGTTTTATGATGGTGTTGCAGGACCGGGAACTGGCGCATTTTGGACGGTCAGCTCGATGGCGCTGTATCGACTCAATATTTTGTTGGCTTCAGGCCTAGCCAAGGCGATGAACTTTACCAGCAACTTTACCTCTTTGATCACGTTTGCCGTGCTAGGACATATTGATTGGGTGTTAGGTTTAACAATGGGCGTTTGCCTAATGGCTGGTGCCTTTGTCGGTGCCCATTCGGCCATTCGGTTTGGCGCCAAGTTTATCCGTCCGGTTTTTGTTACCGTAGTGAGCGTTTTAGCGATAAAACTCGCTTATGATGCTTGGTTTGTTCCACTTTGATTGAGTAGCTGCAATGAGTAAGATTCGTCAATTACAAGCCACATTAGAGCAGCTTGCAGTGCAAGCCGCCGCCATTGATCGACAACGGGGTGAACATCACCTACCGCTATTTGACGAACGTCTGTTTCACTCGAAGTCTAAACTCCTTGTTCCGTGTGTTAAAGAAACTCAAGCGACGTTAAAGACCTTAGTTCGGGAGGAAGAAGCGAGCAAGCTGACCCCTATGCGAGCGGAGTACTTGACAGAACGGTTATTGGCGCAAGTTTCCGCTATCCAACGTGAACTCGCGACCACTAATATTCGTAAGCACGAGCCGAAACACAAAAGCTATTTTCAAAAGCCAATCAATGAGCTCTATCAACACTTATCTCAGCATCAGGAGTGGGAGAGAAGATTAATGGAGATGGTCAGAGATAAAGAGCTCGCATTGCAATACGCCCCCCCTTTTCAACAACAGGCCGCTCAGCAAGCGTTGTTAGCAACCGAGCAACGCCTAAAACGTTGCCAAGAGGCAAAACTGAAAATAGAAAAGCAGATCACATATAGAGAGAGACATCAGTCATGACTGCGCCAACCCATGGACTTGAAACTGCGCCCGATGAAATTAAGCTCGCCGTTGACCTGATCTACTTGCTTGAAAGCAACCACGTCGACCCAAAGACTGCTTTGGCAGCGCTTGAAATCGTCAAAGCGGATTTAATTAATAAGCTCGACAATAATCATGAATAAAGCAAAGGCTTCGACAGCGCGAAGCCTTTCTGAACATCACTTTCACCGCTAAAGCTTTACACCTTAAACTGATTCACTAGCTGCTGCTGCCGTTGTGACAAGCCACCAATTTGCGTGCTGACACTTTCTGATTCTTCAGCCTGTGACAAGATCTGAGCACTCAGATCGCGGATATTGCTGACACTCTGGTTGACCTCTGCCGATACCGATTGCTGCTCTTCGGCCGCGCGAACAATCTGCGAGTTCATATCATTGATGGATGCGATGGCTTCAAAAATATGCGTCAGTTCAGCTGCCGCATTTTGCACATGGTCCGCGGAATCATTGGCCAAATCGTTGCCATCTTGAATCGCTTGCACGACATCGCGCGTACCCGTTTGGACACTTTCAATAACTTGGCGTATTTCGCCGACTGAATCTTGGGTTCGACTGGCAAGGTTTCGCACCTCATCTGCGACGACTGCGAACCCACGCCCTTGATCTCCTGCGCGAGCCGCTTCAATGGCAGCATTGAGAGCGAGTAGATTCGTCTGCTCAGAGATCCCCTCAATGACGGTTAAGATCTCAGTAATATTGGCATTATTGCTCGCCAGTTCCTCAACGACAGGGACCGCAGCCGTCATCCTTTCGACCAAGCGAGCCATTTCCGCTTGTGATTGCTCAATCACCTTCTGCCCGCTTCCTGCGGCTTCATTTGCTTGTTCGGCTGCATTGACCGCCGTTTCTGCATTTTGCACCACTAAGCTTGCCGTTTGCGTCATCTCTTCTGCCGCGGTAGCAACTAAGTCGACCTCTTTAAACTGGGAATCGCTACTCGCACGCGTTTGCTGCGCGGCAACACTTGACTGCTGTGAGGTAGTGCCAATTTGCAACGTGGTGTCGACCACATCACTAATAATCGACTGCAACTTATCTAAGAATTGATTAAAGCCACGCGCAAGTTGACCGATTTCGTCTTGTGATGCGACCTCTAAGCGCTGAGTCAAATCCCCCTCTCCCGAGGCAATATCTTCAAGCCGAGCCACAACCGCACGAATTGGTTTCACAAGACGCGCTGCCGTTATCGCAATGGTAGCCAAACCGAGAATAACCAAAACCATTCCGGCAACGAGTTCTTTACTGATACTTGACTCCACCTGCTGGCTAATCGTCTCGT
Source organism: Vibrio sp. JPW-9-11-11 (assembly GCF_013369335.1). Classification (GTDB taxonomy): domain Bacteria; phylum Pseudomonadota; class Gammaproteobacteria; order Enterobacterales; family Vibrionaceae; genus Vibrio. The sequence continues at coordinate 639,152 of NZ_SZQJ01000004.1, read as the reverse complement.
CTAAGGCCACAGCATCTGCCAACACACTTTCGCGCGGCATATCAAACAGCACACCCCAGGTTTGGTTGGCAATCATGATGGGAGCAAACACCCGCAGCCACTCGCCATCCTCGCTCCATCGGGTATCGACTTGCTGGCCAAACAGCAGATCCGTCAACTGAGCATTGGTCAGAGTATCACTGACATAAGGTTGTCCAATCCGTTGTTCACTGTTATCTGTCGCAATCAAGGTGCCATCCAAACTCACTAGGTTGACGTTACCACTGCCAGAGAACAGCTCCTTGTCAGACTGAGAAACCACTCCAGATAACCCATCAAGACGCAGATCAATACCAAAAAAGCCTATTGCGACTTCATCAACTAATAACGGAACAGAAATAGAGGCGGTAAGGAACTGACCATTGTCATGGCTGACTAATCGAGGTGTAGTAATACAAGTTCCGCCAGAGGACAAAGGGCAGAAGAAACGTTCGCTGTTTGCATCATTTGTTAAAGCCGCTTCGGACAGCACATTCGCCACGACGTTTTCACCGTTTTCAGCTACCGTCCAATAAGGTGCAAAACGACCGATATCGTTGGAGCCCACATACTCAGCATCGATATAGTTGCTGTCTTCCGCGTCGAGTAAATCAGGTTTGAACACCAAGTAGGCGCCCTGAATCGTATCAAAATCGAGCACCGCACGTCGCACCATCTCATCAAGGCCAGTACGCAAGGTTTCACTGTCGCCGAAATTTTCTTCACTCAGCGTCTTTTGGAACATCGCGCTCGATGCCAACATTTCTGCTCGGTATAGAGCTTCACTCAAGTATTCAGAGACTTCCGTCGCATTTAACAGTGCTCTGGTTTCAACAATCTGTTCAGACTTATCACTGACAGACTGAGCACTCTGGGCTTTAATTTGTTGCTGATTGGTGACCGCATTAAAGACTGAAAAACCGATCAAAGAGAGAGACGTAACTAGCAGGCAGAATCCGGCTAGCAAGGTGATTTTCCATTGCACTGATAAGGTTCGCATACTACATCCTTTTAGCAAACTCGATTTTGACTGTTAGGCTAATACCAAACAGCATAAATGTCTGGTCATTCTTGCTGTTTGGTATAAACCTTAATAACACAGTGAATTACATCATAATTCGCCGATTTATCAATCGAAAGTTTCAATTATGTTAACACTCACTGACAGGGTGACTAGGTTTCACGTCAGCGTTTATTTGATGTTAGTATGACGACAACAAAAAAACGAACTGTCAGTAAAAAGGAATCCAGATGAAAGTCATCTCTTTCAATATCAATGGTCTGCGTGCTCGCCTTCATCAACTACAAGCGGTTATCGATAAGCACCAACCGGATGTGATTGGCCTTCAAGAAATCAAGGTTCACGATGAGGCTTTTCCTACAGAGTCCGTCGAAGCGATGGGCTACAAAGTCTATTTTCACGGTCAAAAAGCGCACTATGGAGTGGCTATGCTGTGTAAGAAAACGCCTCTGTCAGTACAAAAGGGTTTTCCCACTGATAGCGAAGAGCATCAGAAACGCATGATTATGGTGACGCTTGAGGATGACAACGGAGAGAAAGTCACTGTATTGAATGGTTACTTCCCACAGGGTGATAACATCGCTCACGAAACTAAATACCCTTACAAACGTCAGTTTTACAAAGACTTAATGACTTATCTTAATCAACATCATACCAATGAAGAACAACTGATCGTCATGGGAGACATCAATATCAGTCCACTCGATAGTGATATTGGCATTGGAGAACCCAACCGTAAGCGCTGGTTGAAAACAGGCAAATGTTCATTTCAACCAGAAGAACGTGAATGGTTGAAGACATTATTAGACTGGGGATTTGTTGATACATTCCGCCAGATCCATCCCGACGTTAACGATCGTTTTTCATGGTTCGATTACCGCTCAAGAGGGTTCGATGACAATCGTGGCCTGCGTATCGATGTGGTTTTAGCAACGCCAAAGCTGGCTGAGAAGTGTGTTGAGTCCGATGTCGATTACGAACTGCGCGGTATTGAAAAGCCATCTGACCACGCACCGATTTGGTCAACCTTTAAGTGATAGATTAAGCCAAGTGCAAAAAGGCCAGCATAATTGCTGGCCTTTTTCGTACAAATAACCGTTCCGACGATTAATTAGATCGCGATGAAATCGGCTTTGTAGTCTGGATTAACGTCAGCGTCGTAGTCGACCCCTTCAACACCGAAACCAAACAGTTTCAAGAACTCTTCTTTGTACTCAACATAATCGGTGAGCTCTTTTAGGTTGTCGGTAGTAATTTGTGGCCATAGTTCACGACAATGCTGCTGAATGTCGTCACGCAATTCCCAGTCATCTAGGCGTAGGCGGTTTTTCTCGTCTACTTCAGGTTCGCTACCATCTTCTTTATATAGACGTTGGCTGAACATGCGGAAGATTTGCTCCATACAACCTTCGTGGACACCTTCTTCACGCATCTTCTTAAACACCATGGCGATGTACAGTGGCATAACTGGAATCGCAGAGCTAGCTTGAGTCACAACCGACTTAAGAACCGCAACATTTGCACTGCCGCCAGTTGCCGATAATTGCTCGTTAAGAGCGCTCGCGGCGCGGTCTAGATCCATTTTTGCTTTACCTAGTGCACCATCCCAGTAGATTGGCCAAGTCAACTCAGTACCAATGTAGCTGTAGGCGACTGTCTTACAACCGTCAGCCAGAACGCCCGCTTCAGATAGCGCCTTGATCCAAAGTTCCCAATCTTCACCGCCCATTACGGTCACAGTGTCTTTGATCTCTTCATCTGTAGCTGGCTCAACGCTCGCTTCGATGATCACATCTTTGTTGGTATCAACGGCTGTTGATGTGTAAGTTTCACCAATCGGTTTCAGAGCAGAGCGCACTAGCTCGCCCGTTTCTGGCATTTTACGTACTGGAGAGGCGAGCGAGTAAACCACCATATCAATCTGACCTAAGTCTTGCTTAATCAGGTCGATGGTTTTTTGTTTCGCTTCGTTCGAGAAGGCGTCACCGTTTAGGCTTTTCGCGTACAGCCCCTCTTCTCGTGCCAGCTTTTCGAACGCGACTGAGTTATAAAAGCCTGCCGTGCCTGGCTTTTTCTCCGTGCCTTCTTTTTCAAAAAACACGCCGATAGTTGAAGCGCCGCCACCAAATGCTGCCGCGATACGAGAAGATAGACCGTAGCCACTGGATGCGCCAACCACCAACACGCGCTTAGGTGCGTTTTTGATTGGACCTTGCGCTTTTGTGTATGCGATTTGTTCTTTTACGTTAGCTTCACAACCCACTGGGTGCGTTGTGGTACAGATAAATCCACGAATTCTAGGTTTGATGATCATATTCAACTTCCTTTAAAAAACCCCGCTAGGATAAAAGGTTCGCCCTCAGTTCGCATCTAATTTCTGTCAAAATGACTCTAAAATGTAAGTGGTTGGAGCACTTTCAGCCAATAGCTAGAGCTAAGGCAAAAATAAAGGCACCCGATTAGGTGCCTTAGAATGGAAACAGCGATGAGTTACGCGGCGCTATTGAGCTTCGCCTTGCGCTTTTTTTTATCACCATGGGTGCGTACTTCGCTAAAGTCATGACTAAAGTGGTCGACCTGAATCGCTTTGTAACGCAATTTGTCTGCTGCCAAGATTTTATCGACTTCCTCCTGAGTTAACACATCGGCCTCTAACGCCTGTGCCAAGCGGTCAGCTAACAGCCCCTTACGGGCGACCTTACCCTCTTTAGCTGCGCGCATCAGTTTACGCTCTAGACTCTTGATATCGTACATAGCTAGGAACGCGTTCTCCATTAAGCCAACGCTGTCGTCTTCCCCTTTACCAATAAAGCATAAGTTGGTCAGGCGATCACGGTGTGCTCCTGGCGTCATTAAGCTGTCGGCCAACTTAACCGTCAGATCATCACTTGGTTTCGCGTAATGGTTACCCAACGGGAAGATAATCACTTTCAACAAACGACCCACGGCTTTTTGCGGATAGTTGCTAAAGGCTTGTTCAAGCGATTGTGCCGCATGGTACAAGCAGTGCTGGACAGCATAGTGTACATAGTCAAGATCTTGCTGTTGGCGACCCTCATCTTCGTATTTTTTCAGTGCGGCAGAGCTCATGTAAAGATAAGCCAACACATCTCCCAAACGTGCCGAAATCATCTCTTTGCGTTTGAGGTCCCCCCCCAGAGTCGCCATCGCAATATCCGCACTTACCGCGAGTGCTCGGCTCAAACGAGTCATCTCTTTATAGTAGTGTTGCGTGGGGCCACTCATATCCGCTTTGATAAAGCGCGAGCCAGTCAGCGCCGCACCAAACGCACCAAAGGTGTTGCCCATCGCGTGTTTAATGTGTTTAAACAGCAAATCGTCGAAATCTTTTGCACCTTGCTTGTCATCTGGATTCGCCGCTGCTTCCATCTCTTTGAGTACGTAAGGGTGACAACGCGTCGCACCTTGGCCGAAGATCATTAGATTACGTGTCAGGATGTTGGCCCCTTCTACGGTGATCGCCACTGGAATCCCCAGATAAGGCGCCGCTAAGTAGTTCATCGGACCGTCTTGAATGGCGCGACCAGAATGGATATCCATTGAGTCATTGAGAATAGATCGAGCGATTTCTGTCATGTGGTATTTCGCAATAGCGGTGACGATGCCCGGTTTCTCTTTTAAATCCAACGACGTCGTCGTTAGTGTGCGCGTTGCCTCAAGCAAGTACGTCATACCGCCTATCCGGCCCAACGCTTCCGCAACACCTTCGAACTTACCGATCGACATGCCAAACTGCTTACGTACATAAGCGTATGCCCCAGTCGTACGAGCCGTTAGGTGACCCATGGCTGTACCCAGCGCAGGCAGTGAAATACCGCGCCCCGCCGATAAACATTCCACCAGCATGCGCCAACCTTTACCCGCGTAGTCTTGACCACCAATCAACCATTCCATAGGAATGAACACATCTTGCCCGCGGGTTGGGCCATTCATAAACGCCAAGCCAAGCGGATCGTGGCGTTCGCCAATCTCAACGCCTTTATGATCAGCAGGAATAAGCGCACAAGTGATACCAATGTCTTTTTTATCGCCCATCAGACCCTCAGGGTCATACATCTTGAATGCCAAACCCAAGACCGTGGCAACCGGGGCAAGCGTGATGTAGCGCTTGTTCCAGTTGAGGCGCACCCCCAAGACTTCCTTGCCTTCGTGTTCGCCATAACAGACGATACCTTCATCAGGGATCCCGCCAGCATCAGAACCCGCCTCTGGGCCTGTGAGCGCAAAACACGGAATATCGGTACCATTGGCCAAACGCGGCAACCAGTAATCTTTCTGCTCTTGCGTACCATAGTGAGACAAGAGTTCACCCGGACCAAGTGAGTTAGGCACCATCACAGAAACTGCGGTACTGATACTGCGAGTAGCAATCTTAGTGACAATCGTGGAGTTAGCTAACGCTGAGAACTCGCGGCCACCATATGCTTTAGAAATGATCAGAGAGAAGAAACGCTCCTTACGCAGAAAATCCCACACTTCTTTTGGCAAGTCGCGATCTTGTTTAACAATCTTATGATCGTCGAGCATATCGAGCAGAGTGTTCAACTCGTTATCGATAAAAGATTGCTCTTCTGCACTTAGTGACGGCGTAGGGTATTGGTGTAATTTAGTGAAATCAGGCTTACCAGAGAACAGTTCCCCATCCCACCAAACACTACCCGCTTCCATCGCCTCTTTCTCTGTGCTTGAAAGTGGCGGGAGTACTTTTTTAAACAGTTTGAAAGCTGGGTCACTGACCCATTTTCTTCTTAGAGAGCCCATAATCAGATCCTTTTGTTCTTTGGTGGTCCAATATTATTTTTGTTGTAGGTTGAGGTGTTATTCTGCAGCAACGCCTGCTGCTAAAAACGGTATCAGTTGGTCGACCACAGACTTGGCGTCCATCGCTTTCCCATAATCATTCTCTGCAATCTCTAGCAAGGCCTGGCTGGATGCCATAGTGAACACACAGGTTCCTAAGGTAAAATGCAGCCGCCAAAATAGCTCTTCTTGAGTCAGTTTCGGATTCGCCTTCAACACAGATTGAGTAAATAACGCTAATGTGTCTGAATAACGAGTGGTAATAAACCAACGTAGGTGCCCCTGAACATCGGTATAACCTCGGCCAATGAGCAGCATAAAACGGCTGGTCCCATTCGGTCTCACATCACTTAGATTACGCAGTGGACCACGCAACGACTCAAAAACGTCTGCCATCTGATATTCGTGGTTAAGGTTGAGCGTAATCAGCGCATCCTGCACCGCTGGCATAAAAGCCTCTAGATAACGGTTCAAAACCGCGCGAACTAACGTTTTTTTGTCGCCAAAGTGATAATTGACGGAAGCGAGGTTAACGCCGGCTTTGCTGGTAATTGTGCGCAAAGAGGTATCCTTAAAGCCATGCTCTGCAAATAAGGCTTCTGCAACATCAAGGATTTTCTCTTTGGTTGAATTTCTAGCGGACATTTCAATCACTCGTATTAAACAACTGTTTGAAAATATACATTCGAAACACAAAGACAACAAGTTATTAACATCACACTTTTAGGCATTGGTCCGACCAGAAGGTTGAGGCTTTGTGATAAGCCTCTGAAGCGTCTCGAATAAAAAATTTAAATTTTTTTTGAACTGTTTGCAGGATGCTCGGTCTGAATAAGTGTAGTTAGCAGAGCATTCGAGGGATTGGACATCCCATTAAAGTTTACAGGCCGTCAAACTTGTTTTCTTACTGAAGCTACTAATTTACGCTGCTTTTTCTTATTAACTCCTATGTTCATTTGTATCCGCCCAGAGCACCTTTGCCCTGGGCTTTTTTTATTCAGCTGGTTTAAACACCCATCGCCGACTTATCAGATAGTTACTCACCATCCCAGCCAATACTCCAGCGGCCAAAGCGATGATTGGCGCTAAACCCGCCCCGCCCAGGAGTAACCATAGCGCTTTAAACACGGCCAAGTTAGGCAATGCAGATACCGTCGCGCCAGATAGGAACTTAAGCCATTGCGTTAGATACTGTCGCTGACTATTGGCAAACGTAAAGCGCCGATTGCCATACCAAGTGACGGTCGCTGCACAAAAGAAAGCCACAACGCGAGCCGCAAATGGATCAATCCCAACCAGATAGAAGCAAAGAGAGAAAACTGCGGCATCAACAACAAAGCCAACGCTCCCAACACAAGCAAACCGGACTATGGCGTGATTCATGTTTGCTCACCACAGCGATAGAGAGAACGACGACTCTTCGCAGTAAACTCTATGATACAGTTCAGTTGTTTCTCTCGAACCAGCTTATCGACTGCGGCTTGCTCACCGATGAGTTGAACCTGCTGCAAACTATCGAGTAACGACTCATTTTCAAGCAATTTGGCCTTTCCCGCGCTGTAAAACTGACCAGAGAAAGGACGCGCACCGACGTAATAGGTCGCGATGCTGGGGTCGGCCAGTGACAAGATAACCTTGTCACTGCGTTTATCACCAATATCGAAATGGACAACGCCCACGGCGACAATCAGTAACGTCGGTACTACACATGCTGTCAGTTTAAACCAGCTTTTCTCCTCTTTTACATCGGATATCAATAGGGTGATTAAAAGGCCAATTGCGGGCACTCCCGGCAGAACATAGGCCGGTAAGATATTGCCTGAAAAAGTAAACAAGATAAGCGGTGACAAAAGCCAGAGTAGAAGAAAGCTCACCAAGCCTAATGGATGCTGCCCCCCACGGCTAAGCGCCTTTCTTTTTTTCCACATCAATATCGGCAATACCAACGACCAAGGAGCTGCGGAGTAAATCCAGAACAGCCAGATAGTGCCTCTCACCTCATGGTGAGCGCTGCCATACAAGTCCCCTTGCCAGCCACTGACCAGAAAGCGCTTAACGTGTTCGCCGATAATAAAGTAATCAAGAAAGCCTGGGGTTGCTCGTTCAGCTAACACATACCAAGGCAGCGCAATCGTCAGCATTAACACGCTGCCTTTCACTAACGGGAAGCGCTGCCACAATACCTTAAACCCATTAACTAACCCATGCTGCAGAATTACCCACGGTACAACCGCCAGCCCCATCAAAACGAGAACTAAAGGCCCTTTGGCAAGCAGACCAATGGCTAGACCAACAAAGCCCGCATAGCCCCAGTGCCGAGTCGAACGAGCTTGTTGATGGCTCAACCAATGTAGATAAAAACCCAACATTGCCAGCGTAAGACCCAGAGTGAGCGCCATATCTGTCATTACGGCGCCCGCCGCTATTGAGAAAATGCCACAGGTCGCCAACACCACAGCAGTGACTAAGCCACTGTAACCTAGGCGTTTAGCAAACATCGCCATCATCACAATCACAACTAACGCCGCCATCCAATGAGGAAAACGAACCGCAAACTCACTCACTCCAAAGCTCTCGATACCGACTGCGCTCATCCAAGTAAACAGCGGCGGCTTGCCCCAAAATGGCACACCGTAATCAAACTGTGGGGTTATCCAGTTACCCGTCTCGGTCATAAGACGAGCCATCTCTCCATACCTGGCTTCAGTCGTGTCCATGAGTGGGTAGGCGCCTAAGGTTACTAATCGAATAAACAGGGCGGCACCTAAAATTGCCCATAAATGCACTCGGTTAACTCTCACACTCGTCTCTCCACTGTCTGGTGTAACGGCAGGCTTTGCTTCTCTGTCACCGACTGAACCAAATAGAGCGGTCTCTGCTTGGTTTCAATAAAGATGCGGCCAATATATTCGCCAAGAATTCCGATACTGAGTAGCTGAACACCACCGAGTGCGAGTTGCGCCACCATCATTGACGGGTAACCGGTGACAGGATCACCAAATATCAGCGTTTTCACCACGATCATCATGCCGTAGAGAAATGCGCCAGTCGCAATCAAACAGCCAAGTACCGTCGCCAGTCGTAAAGGGCGAATAGAGAACGACGTAATGCCATCAATCGCTAACCCCATCAGCTTGAAGTAATTCCACTTCGTTTCCCCACAGAATCGAGCATCACGTTGAAACTGTACCGTGACTTGCTTGAACCCTGGCCAAGCGAAGATACCTTTCATATAACGATTGCGCTCAGGAAGGCGGTTGATATGGTCGACGACCTCTCGAGACAACAGGCGAAAATCACCAACATTCTCTGGAATCGGTGACTTCACCATTACATTGAGTAACCGATAAAAGGCCGCAGCGGATTTGCGCTTAAACCAAGTTTCGCCTAGTCGCTCAGAACGCTGCATGTTAACCACATCGAAACCCTCACGCCATTTGGCGAGCATTTGAGGAATGAGTTCGGGCGGATCTTGTAGGTCAGCATCAATCACGATCACGGCTAAGCCGCTACTATGCTCTAGCCCTGCACTCATCGCCGCCTCTTTGCCGAAATTACGACTCAATGCGATGCTTATGATCGCTGAAGAATGACTCGTAAATGACTCGACCAAAGCGAGACTGTGGTCACTACTGCCATCGTCAACATAGATGATTTCACTGCTGTCCGGTAATTGTTCAAGCACAGCGGTGAGTCTTGAATGAAGCTCAGCAAGGACGTCCTGCTCGTTAAAGTAAGGAACGACTACGCTAAGTGTGACTGGTGGTTTAGTATGGTTTCGCACTGAAGTTACAATACCCATATTGCCCCCTATAGAATTAACAGTCCTTATTGCTCAGCTTTTGACAGCTGCGCCTTGAGAGGTCAATCTAACAGTGAGGATGTGAAAAGCTTGTTATTCACGCTTTTTTCACACGTCGCTTGAGATCATAAGCACCCGGGACAAGAGAGAGTGTTATGAACAGAGTTTTACTGGTTGAAGACAATCGCGAAGTCGCGGGAATACTGTTTGATTACTTCGAGTCTGAAGGAATGGAGCTGGATTATGCCGACAACGGCGAACTCGGACTGCAACTGGCGCTGGCCGGTAACTTCGACCTCATCCTGCTCGACTTAATGCTACCCCGTATGGATGGGCTAACGGTGTGCAATAAGCTACGAGAAGCGGGTAACAGCACGCCTATTTTGATGCTCACCGCCTTGGACAATCGCGAAGACATGCTGCGCGGATTCGAACATGGGGCCGATGATTACTTAACCAAGCCGTTCGACCTAGAGATTTTAGAAGCGCGCATTATGGCACTGATCAAACGCTATCGCGGCCAGGTCGCTAGCTCCACTCTTAGCTTCGGTAGCCTTAGCATTGATCAAAAAACTCGCCAAGCTTATCGCCAGAATCGGCGACTGGCCCTCAACCCCACTACCTACACCATATTAGAATTGCTTTGTAAACGCGCCCCAGAAGTGGTGACCCGACGCGATATTTCAGAAATGCTCTGGCAAGAGAGCGAGCCCAATAACGACGTATTGAGAAGCCATATTTATCAACTAAGAAACCAACTCGACAAACCGTTTGCGACGCCAATGCTAACCACCATTCCTAAAATTGGTTTTCGCTTAGAGGATGTTGAATGATCAACGATTCCCTTTCGACGACCCGAACGCTTACTGGGCGGCTGGCCATCTTTTTTACTGCCATGTCCTGCGTGATCGGCATCGTGATGTTTGGTATTTTCTATTTCGCTTTACAATGGTCAGAAGACCGGGTCGGTGAAAGACGAATATTGATCGATCGTGATAGCGCAGTAGAACGATTCCTATCGGGTGAGCAGGGGCAAATACGTTTAGATTCATTAACCGTGGCCTACAACGATCTGCAACTCGTTCCGTCTCAGTTCCGCCACTATATCCAAGACTACCCGACTTATCTCGGCGAAGTCGCCACCGCTTTATCACCGGGTGGACATATGTTGTACAAAGGTCACTACGTGGACAATGGAACGCGAAAAACCATCGTCCTGTTGTCTCTTGTTGACCAAGTCGAGTTTGGCAACGAAGAGACTCTTTACTCGGGCCTGATCGTAATAGTGTTTGTTTCACTGCTGATGTTTACCTTTGGCACCCTACTCTTTCGCCTTTCAAAACGTTTGATCGAACCCGTCAACGACATTACCAGACAACTGAATGAGCACCTAAGCGGTGATACCTTCACCACCTTCACTATGGATCATCAAGCAGCCGATGAGTTTCAGTTACTCACTCGGCACCTCAATCAATACCGCGAAGAGCTCCAACTTGCGATCAAGCGAGAACAAGCGTTTGCTCGCTATGCCAGTCATGAGCTAAGAACACCACTGACCGTTGTCAAAGGTGCCAATAAACTGCTGAGCCGCAAAGAACACTCATCGTTCCAGCACCGACAAATCAGGCGTATAGAAGATGCCACGACAGACATGGCAACCATGATCGATGCCCTGCTCTCCATCGTCCGATATGAACGGAACGTGTCCGACGCACCACTGCGCACCGTTGATCCCAACGAGTTTGAGTCGATAGTCGCCGCCAATAGCGCTTATGCCAATGACAAATCACTTCAGATCGACATCGATATCAAGGATTGCCCGCAGCTTAGGGCGACTCCAGCCGTACTCAACATGGTATTGGGTAATCTTATCCGCAACGCAATTGCCGCATGCGAGCAAGGAGTATTAACGATAAAGGTTAGTGCAACAAAAATTGAAGTGATTGATGACGGTGTCGGATTATCAGAGACTCCCGATAGCGACGGACACGGACTGGGACTACTGATTGTCAGGGATTTGTGTCGCCGCTATCAGTGGCAATTTGAACTCAGCAACCACCCAACTCGCGGTTGTGTCGCCTCGATAAAATTTTGATCTAAATTGATACACCCCCATCGCGATCCGTTAAGATAGGCGGCCGTGTGATTAACTAGCGCAATCAATGAAGCTCGCCAATACTCCTATCACCCAACACCAGTTTGCCGACATCCCGTTCTATCTCAAACGTGATGACCAAATCCACTGCCATTTTAGTGGCAATAAGGCGCGTAAGTTTATGGCGCTATTGGAGCAGGAATTTCCGGATATCCGCACCTTGATTGGCTATGGTAGTGCGCAGGCCAACTCGCTCTTTTCGCTCGCCTCTTTGGCGTCAATTAAAGGTTGGCAGTTTGAGTTTTATGTCGATCATCTCCCTCAATGGTTAATCGACAAGCCGATTGGCAACTACCGCGGCGCACTTGAATTGGGAGCCAAGGTCATATCGACATCCGATCATCAAATTCACCCAAGTGATTACATTAAACACGTACGCCAACCAGACAGTCGCTGTTTAGTAGTGCCAGAAGGAGGACGCTCGAGTATGGCTCGTGTCGGAATCGAGCAACTGGCCAGAGAAATTCTCTCCTGGACCCGCTTTGAGCCTCACAAAGAGTTTGTTGTTGCACTGCCTGCTGGCACAGGGACAACCTCACTCTATCTACACAAATACCTCAAGCCGCATTCCATTCGAGTTATCACTTGCCCATGCGTTGGCGGAAAAGAGTATTTGATCAAACAGTTCCAACAACTTGGTGAAGACGATTTTCCCGAGATTCTCGAGCTTGATTACAAACACCATTTTGGCAAGTTGTATCACCAAGACTACCGTATTTGGCAACAGCTACTGGCAGAGACGCATGTAGAATTTGATCTACTCTACGACCCAATGATGTGGCAATGTCTACAATCATGGTATAGAGAAAACCAAGATAAAACGATCATCTACGTCCATCAAGGCGGCATACTTGGAAACGAAAGTATGCTCCCCCGCTATGAGCGAAAATATGGACCAAGGTTTGGAGAGAAAAAGTGAGACCATGGTATATCGGGTTACTGAGTTTTATGCTGTGTCCAGCACTGGCCAACACCCTGACGGCCGCGCCTAAAGCAGTCATCGGGATTAACGCCAATCAGGCCACAAAACGGGTTTGTTACTACCAAGATCAAGCCTATTCCGATGGCGCAATTATTCAGGTTGGGAAGCACTACATGATCTGCTCCGCAGCCAACCGTTTTGAGACCCATGGTGCGCTGAAGTGGAACCCGCTAGACGAGCAAACCACTCGCGAGGCTGAAGATAAAACCGAGACCAAAGCAGTAAAACGCTACTCAACCAACTAAGTGTATTCAAAGGACTTCTCTTGATTTCACCCATTGCCGTTCGCCTGACCAAAGGCGACGATTTAAAGCTCGCCCTACATCAACTGGTCTCCCAGCACCAGATTAATGCCGGAAGCATCGCTTCCTGTGTTGGCTGTTTTAGTCAACTCAAACTCAGATTAGCAGGTGCACGTGAAACACTGCAGCTCAATGAGCCGCTAGAGATTGTTTCGGTGATGGGCACTCTAACACCAGACCACCAGCACGTACATCTCTCTGTCTCACGTGCCGACGGTTCTGTAATTGGCGGACACCTGATGGAAGGGTGCCTGATTGATACCACCGCCGAACTGATTCTTCATGCTTATTCAAACCTGGTTTTTTCCCGTCAACACGATATCAGTACTGGGTTTACTGAATTGGTCATTGACCCAGCCCAATCAAACCAGATAGACCGCTCGGCCAGGGGGTGACTTAATCACAGTAGTGATACGTTGGCCAAATGGGGAGCACCGCTTCACGCTCAGCTCACCCACTCCCCGTTTTGGTATTGTTCGATACCATCGTGACCAAAGCGGCTTAGATAGAGCCATCGGTTATCGACTAAGTTCTTCACCACTGGATGCGCGTCAATCACAGCTTGAATAGACGCTCTCGGCGCATCAATAACCACCGTCAACCTCAAAGGCTGATGACGCCACTTCTGACCGTCATGCACCGATTGAATCGCTAAGCCACTGCGCAAGTCACCACCGTTACCTTCAAATAGGCCAATGCCTCCCCCCACGACGTTGTGCAAGGTTTTATTGCCACTGCCATATCTATAGTTATCCACCGTTGACGCGAAATATTGCATGTTAATCCAATGCGTTACCAACATCGGTGCGGTCATGATCTTTTCCAGCACCTCGCCTGTTACGTCTTGGCTTGGGGAGTATTCGTGCATAAATACTCTGCCTTGTAAATTAACGCCTCGACTACGCCAGCGCGGAGCAATAATAAACGCTGCATTGTTGGCGAGCCCCCATTCAGGACGAGTTTGTGACCAATCTTGAGCTCGTTTGGCAAATGCTTGTGCCAACTGATTATCAGTTGAATAGTTAACCTGGATACCCATCCCAGTGGCTCGTTCGCGACGGGCGCCGACACTAGCCTGATTTAGCTTGTTACGCAGATTCTTGATATCCGATTGATGAGAAGCAGGCACCGCTGCTACATCAAGCAGTTCGACATTCTCAGTCGTGGTATTGTGTAACCCGGCGACAAACCATGTTTCACTCGATACTTCAACGCCTATCTTGGTAAGCTGCTGCCTGACTTGAGGATCATTCAACAGCGCCGCGGCGGCTCTCGCGTTCACTTCACCACTTTGACCACAACACGCTCCGCAATCCAGACCTGCTCGTTGTGGGTTGTTCTCGGTTTGCGCGCCGTGGCCAATCAAGGCAACCAAGCGCGACTGTTGCTGAGCCATACCCATTCCGGTAAGAATGTCTTTGGCCAGTTGTGTACGCTGTTCAAGCGTTACCTCTGCTGACAATTTGGGAGTAGAACAAGACGTTGCGCGTGAGACTTCACTCTTTGGGCCGCTCGGTTCAAAGCGTAACGGCAGCGCCCGCTTCACCAGTTGAGATAAATAACCAAGCCCAGTTGACTCCACCAAAGTAAACGCCGCACTCGGCTGACGATGAAACGGTTGCCAAGCTTGCTGTTTTCTTAACTGTGCACGGCGGCGTTTGACCAACTCCGTTTGCTGCTCTTTAGTATCGCAACACTCAGAGACGCTAAATTGTGGCGCAAGCAATCCTGGTAATTGAGGCCGATGAACATCAGTTCCCGTTGGATTATAACTGACTGGCATGCCAAAAAAGCCAGCGAACCCAAGCGTTGCAATGTGATCCGAGCTCGCCTCTAGGTGGCGACGAATGACTTCTGAACGCACATCAATACAAAACGCAACCTGCGCCTCTACCTGCGGTTGACCCGCTTGAGTGGTTTGGCGCTGCTGCAGAGCATCAAACAATTGCGTTTGATAGCCAATTTCATCAGCGCGCTGCCAGACCTGCAACTTCTGCGTTCGATTTCCCCTTGCATAGTGATGTTGCCATTGACGTTGCCAAATGACATTTAAGGGACACTTGGGATCAAGAATCAACCACTCCCAGCAAAGTCTAATCGCCAACAAATCTTGTAAGTAACCCGTTGATTGCTTATCAAAATTAGCCTGCCAGTTAAGATACGCGCACCAAGACGCCCAGCCATTCATTCTCAGTAAGCAAGCCTCTAAATAGCGCTCATAATCGCGCTCGCTTAGAGATAGCTTGCCAAGCGCCCACTCTATCGCCGCAAAACTCTCGTCCGGTAGTAGCTTGGCTCGGCGGTTGATATGTTTAGATTTCATTAGCAGTGCAACGCTGTAATCACGCTCCATCGCCGAGCGCCAACTCGCGTAAAGGCCTTGGCGGTTGTCGGCATTCCAATCGGATAACCCTTGATCGAAATAAGCGGCACAAAACTGGGAGATTTGCGTGGTAATCGTGTCGCACCACGCTGGCTGGTGAGACAAATCCCGCTGGCTATCCAAGGCATCACAATGGAGTGGTGCAGACGTCAACGCGGTCTCAGTGGCTGATAGGCAGTCTACCAACTCTTTCTGGCTGAAATAAGCGCCGTACTCTTGATTCGCTTGTTGCAAGTCCTGCTCAGTGATCTCACCGCGCTGCCAACGCGCTAAATAGAACTCCCCGTTCATACTCATTGGCGAGCCCGCTTGCTTCTCTAACGCAGCCGCGACTTGTGCAAACGGTTGATTGATTCGGTGCCAATAAGGGCTCACCGCGATCATTTGATCGAGTGGCCAGTTAGGGGTGATGCGCTGGCAGACTTGCTTGACCACACCGCTCAAGTCGATGGTGGTTGAGGTTTCAACATTCATATTAGATCTCCCACTGACGACTTTGGTTTACTACCCGAGTTTGGCCCTCGCTGAGGCTAAAACGGGCCGGCCAATATTTAAAGGTTAAACGAGTAAAGGTTTCATCGAGGAAAAAGCCGTGATAAGCCCAGTTATACAACCTCGCAATCAGAGAGTGATGCCCAAACAAACAGACGACACCTTGGATAAGGTAAAGCGTCAAAAACACGCTTATAACCCAGCCTGTTGCCACAGAGCTCTCGACGGGTTGCGCGCTCACCACTTGTGCAAAAAGCAAATGAAAGAGTAAATACGCTTGAGTCAATAGTGTCACTCGCACGCTAGACACCAGCGCCACCTGCCAACTGGACACCGACCACAATAAGGGTGCGAAACCAAACGTCAAAATCACGATGACCACTAAAGGGAGTTCAACCCCCGCAGCCGCCCATTGCCAGCCCGCCAAACAGGTCAGAATGATGGCTGCTGAGACAATCGGCGCGAGCAATAACACTCGCGTGGAAGCGATGCGAAAGCGACCTTGAAGCTGCTCATGATAGTTGTGCCGTACCGCGTGCCCCGAGCTCAAAAACGCGTGCGCTTTGTAGAGTGAGTGCGCCACTAAATGAAGCAGAGCGAGTTCATAAAGGCCTAGTCCAATCTCCATCAACATGAACCCCATTTGGGCGCAGGTCGACCAAGCCAAACGTACTTTGATACTGATGCGCGTCATCATCACTAACCCCGCCAGAAAAGCGGTTAAGCTCCCGACGATAATCAATAGCCACTGAGCCAAACTCGCAGCGCCCACCAAGTCAGCGACGCGAATCAGGACAAAGCCACCCATGTTCACCACGCCTGCGTGCAACAGTGCAGAGACCGGCGTCGGCGCTTCCATCACTTGGATTAACCAACCGTGTAGTGGTAGCTGCGCGGTTTTTAAAACGGCAGCAATCGCCAGCAGCACAGTGGCCAAGTTAAGCGGTATTGTGGCACCTTGATTCGCGAGATGCTGATGAATCACATCCAACTGCCAACTGCCCACGATTTGGTAAACCAGCACCATGGCGACAATCAGGCACAAGTCAGCCAAACGGCTCACAATAAATTTTTTATGTGCGACTAACTGAGCGGATGTACGCTGAGGATAAAAGGTCAGTAAGGTATGCATGCCGATACTGGTCGCTGACCAAGCGACGGCGATAAGCAGAAGGTTTTGGCTGGTCACTAACGTCGCCACACACGCTAGGGTAAACAACGTCGCTCTCACAAAACGCCGTTGCCCTGGCTCCCCTTCTAGGTAATTGGCAGAAAAGCGCACAACGACCCAGCTAAGCAGCGAAACCAGCAACGCCATAATTAAACCAAGTGAATCGCCACTGCGTTCATTGACTAAGTAACGGTACAACTCGTTCAAAATATTCACGCTAGAAACCAGCAATGCCAATATGGTAGACCACTTTGCGATACGCCATGTATCGATTCTTGGTAACCAAGAAAGGGCCGCTGCCACTGAAAAAATGGCGGGTAAAAACCCAAAAGTAAACAGGTCTGACACCTTACCTTCCTCCTCACAAGGATGTGATTATTATGAAGAGCATTTTGCTGGCGAGTGATACATAATGTAAAATAGATAATTATTCACAAACCGTTCTATAAAACAGAACAATGAAAATACGCTCACTCAACTTTCACCATTTACGTTACTTTTGGACTGTTGCCAAAGAGGGGCATTTAACCCGTTCAGCACAGCGGCTCAACGTGTCTCAATCTGCGCTGTCAGCGCAGATACGCCAACTGGAAGAGCAACTTGGTCATGCCTTGTTTATCAGGCAGGGACGCAGTTTACAACTGACTGAGACCGGGTATTTGGTGTTGGAGTACGCCGATAGCATCTTTAACCTCAGTGGTGAACTGCTGTCGATCCTGGAGAGTGGTGAAATGGCACGAGTGCAGCAACTTCGTATCGGCGCGGTCGCGACCTTATCGCGTAACTTCCAAGAAAATTTCCTCCGTCCGGTACTTGGTCAAGATAACATTCGTCTTATCCTGCACTCCTCTAGCCAAGAGGATCTGCTTGAGCAGCTACAAATGCACAAATTGGATCTCGTTCTTTCAAATCAGCCTGTGGCAAGTGACTCCGCCAAACCGTGGCGATGTCGCTTAATTGCCCAACAGCAGGTGTGTTTGGTGGGGCCGAATAATCCTACCTTGCAAGCGCTGTCTTTGCCGCAACAGTTAGATCAAGTCAACCTGCTAGTGCCAGGACCAAGCAGCGATATCCGTTTGCAGTTCGACCTATTTTGTGAACAGCATGGCATCACACTCACCCCGTATGCCGAGGTCGATGATATGGCGATGTTGCGTCTTCTGGCGCGAGATGTAGAAGGCTTGGCGGTGGTGCCCGAAGTCGTGGTTCAAGACGAGATAGAGTCAGGTTTGCTCAAAAACTACTTGAGTTTAGAGTCGGTCAGCGAATGCTTTTACGCCATCACAACGAAAAGGCACTTTAACATGTCGGTCATCAATAATTTATTGAATGGCATGGCGCCCGAATAACCGACAAATGGCCCAAAAAACAAGAGCCATCGTGCGATGGCTCTATCAGTGGTTTGTTAGACGACTTTAAACTTTCCTACCAGTTGCGATAAATCAACCGAGGTTTCGCGCAGCGATTCACAGGTCGTATGGGTGTGACTCGCATTATCATTGAGCAAACGCACCATTTCTTGAATCGTTGACATATTGGTGCTCACCTCTCCGGTCACTTGACTTTGCTGCATGGCTGAAGTCGCAATAAGCGTGTTGAGATCGTTAATCTCCACCACCGACTCTGTCACGTGGTTCAGTGAATCCATCACTTGAATTGTACTCGATGCGGTCTGCTCACAGCTAGAGCGAGTGGTCTCCATCTCGTTAACGACACTGTCAGTTGTCGAACGAAGCTTCGCCAACATTTCGTTAATTTGAGATGTGCTGTCTTGGGTGCGAGCGGCCAATGCGCGCACTTCGTCGGCGACCACCGCAAAGCCTCGACCTTGATCCCCAGCACGAGCCGCTTCTATCGCTGCATTGAGCGCCAGCAAGTTAGTCTGCTCTGCAATCTCACCGATCACTTGAAGCACGCTGCTAATTTGATGCGTATCGGCACTCATAGTGCCAATCGCACTCGACATCGCAGAGACTTGCTCGACTAATGCATTGACATTATCCACCGCCGTCATCACCGTTTGTTTCGACTGCTCAGCAAATTGGTTGGTTTGTTCGGTCAACTTAGCCGCGTTGTCCGCGCTGTCAGAGATTGAGCCTGCCGTAGCGCTCATCTCCTCGATAGCGGTGATCGCCTGCTCGGTTTCACGAGTATGTTGATCAAGCGTCGACACATTTGAAGCAGATTGCTGCGTGATATCATGAACCGCACTGTCAATTTCTTGAGCCGAGTGAGAAACATCAACAAACATGTGTTGCAACTTTTCAATAAACTGATTGATCGACTGCGATATCACACCGATCTCATCTTGTCTTTCAACCACCAATCTCTGGGTTAAATCGCCACTCCCTTGTGACAAATCCGCGACCACCGTCTGCAAACGTAACAATGGTTTAAACGAGTAATTGATCAACACCACACTGACCACGATAATTATCACCGCACAAACCAGCAGGGCTAACGTGATCAGGCCATTGAGTTTATTGGTGTTACTCTGGATGCTATCTAAGTCGATGTACCCAACCAGTTTCCAAGAATGATTAGCAAATTCGACAGAACGCTCAATCGGCGTTAAATTTTGTCCCTGCTTGTTACTGTATATGGTGATGTTATCGGCGATAAGCTCAACGAAACTGCCTTGCGCTGAGTACTCGGCGATCATAGGGCCAAACTGTTCAAGCGTAAGGGTGAAGAAATCGACCGACTCATCGGCGCGCTTGACCGAGAAAATCATCGCATAGCCCTCGCCCATTGGTGTCACCGGGCTCACAATCATTTCATCGCCGTGCGACTCAGCCAAATCGATAAACACTTGTGCGTCTTCATCGCTCATATTGCCACTATCGTCAAAAGCATAGCCATTCACCACTTTGATCACTTGCGCGAAACCACTGTTTTGCTTTGCTTCAGCGATATCCATCATGCTGAAGTTGAGGCTTGAAGCTAGGCCGAGTTTGTTATTTAACTCGTTCTCTATCTTTTTTTGAATTAAATCAACATTATGAGTGATGTTCTGACTATCAGCATTTTGGATATATTGGCTGATAAAGTGGTTGACGCTGAAATACGAAGTGGCAATGGTGAGCGTGATTATCGCGACAATAAGGCCGATAATCTTGTTTTTGAATGACAAATTAGCCATAACACTTTACATCCTTACAAGTGACCAAGAAACAGTACTGCATTCCGGCAATACGACGAAAGATTGTAAAGGTTAATGTGGCTAAAGTGAACCTAGTTTAATCAAAGCGCGCCCACCTCTCTCCCTTCTACGGGCTCCAACCACCGCACCCTTTGCGTCAAAATTGAGATTGTGTTGAGCTAAAGCACTTTATTGCTCTGCAACGAAATGTATACGCTTAATTTATGACGTCAGCGCTTCTGTGATTTAACAATATTGATACAGTTTGTTCGCCTTCAAGATAGAAATGTACCAAATAAGAATGAGTCAAAAATGAAACTAAGTAACCTCACGATTAAATCTAAGTTGGCTTCCATTGTGGCATTGTCTGCGATTCTTATCGTTATGGCCTGTGCTTATAATCTAATCCAACAACGCAATTCTTCGCTTCAAGAACGAGAAAACAAACTCAGCGCCCAGGTCGACGCAGTGATCAGCTTGGTTCACCACTACTATGACCAGCGCCAAACACTCGGCGACCTTGAAGCTCAGCAGCAAGCCCTCAACGCTATTCAATCACTCCGCTATGATGAGACCAACTATTTCTGGGTACTCGACCAGCAAATGAACGTCGTCCTACATCCGCTTAAACCGAATCTCAACGGTCAAAATGCCAAAGATTTTCAAGATGGTGCGGGGAAATACCATTGGCGTGAGATGGTAGCCATTTCCAACACGACCGCGCACAAAGGCTCGCTCAACTATCAATGGAAAAGCCCAGAAGGGCAACTTAAAGACAAGATATCCTATGTTGAACTGTTCCCTGAATGGAACTGGATCATAGGTACTGGCATTTTGGTGGCCGATATCCAAGAAACATTTTACGCTCTCGCCATCAAAGAGGCGATCGTGGCAATCCTGCTATCTGCCCTCTTATTTGCCATGGGTTACGCGATCTCGAACAATATTTTGATCCCGCTACGCAAGTTAATCGAGAACACACACAGAATCGCAGATGGTGATTTGCGAGTTCGTATGAACATGACTCGCAAAGACGAACTGGGTGATATGAGCCAGCAAATCGACAAGATGTTGGATAAGTTGCAATCGACACTCCGCACTGCCAATGAGTCAGCGACACAATCGAGTACAATGGCGAGCCAAATTGCCCAAGCCAGTGAAGAAGCCGCCACCAGTGTCAATTCTCAACACGCGCAACTCGAACTCCTGTCGACAGCCATGACAGAAATGAGTGCCACCATATCTGACGTAGCAACAAACGCCGAAAACACGGCAACCAGCACCAATAAAGTAGTCGATCATGCCCATCGAAACGATGAAACCATGCGCACCACCTCTCAGTCTATCGCCCATGTGTCTGACAACATTTCCGTTGCCAATGAGCTCGTACGAGATCTACAAGCTGGCGTAAACGAAATCAGTAATGTTGTCGGCGTTATTCGCGAGGTGTCTGAACAAACCAATTTACTCGCGCTCAACGCCGCGATCGAAGCCGCACGTGCTGGTGAACAAGGCCGCGGTTTCGCAGTGGTTGCCGACGAAGTGCGAAACTTAGCCAGCCGAACCCAAAGCTCCACCACAGAAGTACAGCAGACGATTGAAAAGCTCACCGAACAAGCCAACAAAACGTTTACTGCAATGCAAACCAGTAATGACCGAGTTGAGCAGAGCGTTGTGGCCTCTAATGAGACACGTAAACAGTTGGATGTCATCGTCGACGAAATGCAAAACGCCAACGATATGATCGCGCAGATTGCCGCTGCCTCTGAGCAGCAGAGCACCGTCGCCAGTGAGATGAACCAAAACGTCACAGGCATACATCTCGCCGCCAACGAAGTACTCCAAGCGTCACAGTCACTCGCCGAAGATAGCCAGTTAATGGCCAACACCGCAGAGCATCTTACCGATCAACTTAAGTACTTTAAGGTGTAACCAACACTGATTTACAGGTATAAAAAAAGACGTCCTAGGACGTCTTTTTTTTGAATGTGGCGGTGAGTGAGAGATTCGAACTCTCGATACGTTGCCGTATACACACTTTCCAGGCGTGCTCCTTCAGCCACTCGGACAACTCACCGAATCAAATTTTAGTTAGCGTAATCGGCTAACGAGGCGCTAATTTAATGATTCTATTGGTTTAGGTCAAGCCAAATGGCCAAAAAAAACCGCGCCAGCGTTGCGATTGGTCACTAACTGGCTAATTTGATCAGCAAAACACCAAATCAAGCTTGCTGATAGTAACCCGGCACTCTAAACCACTTACGGCACATATCGAGAAAATAACCGTAAAGCACACCCATTGCGCACGACACAATCGCGTTGGATGTGACGGCCGTCACAATCTGTTCAGGCTGAGCGCCGACCGTAAACAAGATCGCCGCATAAACCGGCGATTGAAATAGCACATACGCCGTCAAATCAGAAAGATTTTTCATCATATTTGACGAGGATAAACGGAAACCTTGCTTGAGTACGAAATCACGAAAAACCCCATACGGCCATGCGATCGCGATATTAACTGGAATCGACAATGTGCGCGATGCCAACGATTGTTCGAATGTCATTCCCGAAACCAATATTTCGATGACCATTCCCGAAATAAAACAAAATACCACCATCGCAAATGTATCTGCGGCAGCATGACGGATGCAAAAAGGACCACGCGACTTCATAACAAGACCAAACAAAAACCTAAAATGACAGAATATAAAAGAACCAAAAACTAGATAATAAACAAATAACCAGTTAATGAGGCTATTAAACCACACATATATCAGTTTTAGATTTCAAAGTTTTAATCAAGTAGTGAATAAAGCACCAGATCTTGTAAATAAACTAGATTAATGCACTAAAAGCCGTAACAGTCACTGCAGAGTAAACAATATGAAAGTTAATTACAGTAATCTTTTACCAGAAGAGTCAGTACATCGAGTTCTTGCTGTGGAGGGAACACGCCTTGCTTTAAGCTATGTTCAATGGTCGCGATCGTTTGCTTTAATTTCGGGGTCTCGATCGCTTCAAGCTCATGGCAGATACGCTCAAAGCAGATCATGGTATAAGGTAAATCTTTGTTCTCTATTGCCATATAGAACAGCGCTAACGGTTCTTCTAGGTTGGTGATTTGAACCGCAGCACGATACTGATAAAGCTTATCTGAATAACTCATTAGGGCATCGTCGAGCTCAATTTCATCAATGGGTTTAGAGATAATGTAATCCACTCCCGCCCCTAACATGCGTTCTCGTGTATCCTTGAACACATCCGCCGTACAACCGAAGATAAGCACATCGGCTTTTGCGCTATTTAAGTTTCTAATAGCCGCTGTCGAGTCGACGCCATCCATCACAGGCATATGGTTGTCCATGAGCACCAAATCGTAGTTATCATTGACCACCGCGTGCACGGCCAATTCACCGTTTTCAACCGTGTCACAGGCAAAGCCTTTATTGGTCATGAACGTGGTTAAAATGATTGCATTGGTTCGATTATCTTCAACAATTAGAGCTCTTAGTCCGTGGTAATCGAGCTTTTGATGCTCATTAAACTCTGTATAGGTAGGCTCACAGTGCTCCACTCTCAGTCTTACCTCGAAACTCGAGCCAATCCCTAACTCACTCGTCAGGTGAATCTCTCCCTGCATCAAATCACAAAGTTGCTGCACGATAGCGAGCCCAAGCCCTGTTCCACCAAAACGCCGAGTTGTTGAAGACTCAGCTTGTTCAAACGGTTTAAAGATTTTCTGCTGGGCCTCTTTAGCGATGCCGATGCCGGTATCTCTCACCCTGATCAACAGATACACTTGGTCATCGCGCTGTTCTTCTTTAAAGTAAACCTCGACATAACCACGCGAGGTAAACTTAACGGCATTGTTGAGTAAGTTAAACAGTATCTGGCGTAGTCGCGCCTTATCACACAGATACCATCGCTCGTTGGGCACTTCTGAGTACACCTTAAACTGCAAGCCTTTTTCGGCACACAAGGTGTAATAGACGCTATTGATACTGCCAATAATGGATTCGAGCGGAAATGGCGAGCTTTCTAGCTCCAAATGGCCTTGCTCGACCTTTGAAAAATCGAGGATCTCATTGAGCAACGTCATCATGTGCTCACCGGATTCGTACAAGGTTTTGAGGTGTTTACGCTGCTCGTCGTTTAAATCAGTTTTGAGTAGAATTTGTGCAGTTCCAAGCACGCCATTCATCGGTGTCCGTATTTCATGGGACAAGGTGGCTAAAAAAGCACTCTTGGCTTTGGTCGAAGCTTGGGCTTTCACTTTTTCACGTTCGAGATAAATGGTTTTGTGGTTGAATGAGTCGATCAGGTACTTGATTTCGTCTTGGCTTTGATAGTCGGTTGCTATAATGCCGCCCTGTTTTGAATTATCGACACTACGTGCAATTGTGATGATGGGTGAGATCAAGAATCTATCGATAAGCACGTAACCCAACATGACACAAATCAACATGATGGGAACAATGACCGCTTCAACTTTCGACACCACATCATACACTTGGTCTGACACACGTTGATTGGCATTGACCACCTCAACGCTCCAATCAAAACCACCAAACTGATGACGGCTAATATAAACATCCTCAGCTAACTGAAAATTGTATTCGGTGACTATTTCGCCATAACCATCACGCAAGATCACGCCTAGTCCATACTCTTCCGCTTGCTGTCGAACAAACATGACTAAACTTTCAAGCGAGATATCAACCGTAGCAACACCAGCAAACTCCCCTTCGACATAATAGGGTGACGAGGCAGTAATCATCTGAATATGGGTGAAAGAGTCAATATAGACCGGTGACCATGCCACGGTACCGCTCGGTTTGCCGACCACCGATAAATACCAGGACTCGTTCTCATATCCTCCTAGAGCAGGATTGTTCCATGATTGAAGCTGATCAATACGCCCATCACTGGCACGGGTAAAAAACAGGCTCGTATACGCAAGGTTAGGATCGACCGAGTATGGCGTTGGCCAGATCCCACCACTAACGGTCACCCCGTCTATCAACGAAAACAGTTGATGTAGCTGTTCTTGCTGATGGATTTGTTCATCACCATAACCGCCTATACTGACAATCGCCTTTAAAATACCGAGTGATACATTGACAGGATGCAGGATCTGTTCGGAGATTATTTCTGTTCTTAGATCGAGGTTCTGTTTTAGCTGATCACGAGTTGGGGGCTCCACCACTAGGTAGCTGATCGTTCCGATCAGCGCGACCACTAACGCCAAATAGATGGCCAGCGCAAGGATGCTTTTCCTTTTAAGTGATGAGCGTATATCCATAAATCTTTGAATTTTGTCCTTTTATAAAAAATTATAGTGAATAACTGCCCACAGCAACCTTTTTATCTCACTGTTTGGGTGTGTTACTATGCCGCCATCACAACTTTAGCTCGATATAGGATGCCTATTTTGACACTACAACAATTACTTGCTCTGCCTGAGTTGGAACAGAAACTGATCAATGAGGCAAAAACGCAGGGGTTTGTCACCGCCATGGCTGCGGCTCCGAACGTATTGCCCCCTCACGAATGGCTACCATTTCTGTGGGGCGGAGAGGAAGTCGCACCATTTAGCGATGGCGAGCAACTCGAAACTTATATTGAGCACATCGTAGCATTGTGGAACGACTACCGCCCTGCATTGCTAGAGAACCGCTGGCAATGGCCTGAAAATTGTCGACTCGACGAAGAAGAGATTGTGACACAGGAAACTCGTGACTTCTGCGAGGGTGTCTTACAAGGTTGGCAGCTAGCGCGCGACGATTGGGAAACGATCATGCCCGAAGATAGCGAAGACAACGCGCTACTTGGCGGTGTATTGCTCTCTTTAAGCATGCTTTACGACCCAGAAACGTCCATCGCAACACTGGCGGAACAGGGAGTTGAAGGCCTTGAGCAGTTCGAAGAGATCTTTAACGCCATGCCAACGATGTTATGTGGGTTAACCATGCGTGGCAGTATGTTGGCAGAGCAGGCCTAGCCCTGCGATAAAATCCGACAAAAACGCAGCTTAACGCTGCGTTTTTTATTTCACTCAACTATTGTCACAGTGCGGCGCGCCAATCTATCTGCTCAATACGTTCATCGGCTATGTAGAAAACCTTGCCACCCGGAGCAATAATGCGATCTAACTCAGGATTGAGCTCAATACCTTGTCCAATATCGACCGCAATGAGTGTGGCTTGATAGTGCCGCTTGATAAAGTCAAAAGCGGTATCGACAGAAATGGGTTCAAGCTCCGTTGGATAAATCGTTGAGTACTGAGTCATCCCTCGAGTTGACGCCAACAGCTCCTGATGGAGCGCGCTCGACCCTGGGTCTACCGCCGACTTTGCCAGCATCTCTGCACCAACAGCAGGAATACATTCGGCGTTTGGGCAATGTTGACTAAGCAGGTGGCTTAATGCTTCGTCTTTAAAATAAGCCAATAAATGAGCGGTAGGATTAACGTTGGCACAGTATAGGGCCGCTGAAAGCGTGATATCATCTTCTAAGTTATCAACCACGATACAACTGGCGCTCTCGATTGCCGCCTTCGCCATTTCTTGGCCGTCGGTATAACTGTTCACTTTGACAAAGCCTATCTCGCCCGGCATTGGGTTTTCGATATCAGAGCGGCTGCATAATACGATCGGCCGTTTACCCTCTTCTTCGTGTTGAAGCATCCGAATCAAATGGATCGTGCGCTGCCCATTCCAACCCAATAATAAAATATGATTGTCCACACCCACTCTCCGTTTTCCTAATACACCTGCTCGCCAATACTCCACCGCTCCTGAAGCCAAACGACCAATGAGAGCCGCAAATAAGGATAAACCTCCCGGAATGACAAATAGCACCACCACCCACTTACCCAATGGCGTCGTCGGCGATAAGTCCCCATACCCGACTGTCGACGCCGTTACCATCAGAAAGTAGGCAAACGTCGAGAGATCTTGGGTTAGGTCATGCTCACCACTGGCGGTTAACAGCAGCCAAGACAGACCGATGTAAAGCATCAACAAGATGGCTAAGTTTCTGTTGCTAAGGCTAAACAGGTTTGAATGAAGCCACTTTCTAAACGTTATCCAAATCGACATAGCGCCCCTTACTATAGCGTCGAATATGCAAACGATATTTAATCGTATCGACTCGGAGAAAAAAACCAGCCACATGGGCTGGTTTCAAAATCTGTGAACATGCTCTATCTAAGCGTTGCCTTTCACTTGCAGGTTTAGCTGCTCAGCAAAATCTAACATGCGGTTAAGCGGGATCAGCGACTTAACACGTACGTCCTCATCAACGAAGATTTCGTGCTCGTCACCACCATCACGTAGCGCTGACTCAATCGCCTTAAGACCGTTCATCGCCATCCAAGGACAGTGAGCGCAGCTACGACACGTCGCGCCTGCACCCGCAGTCGGTGCTTCAATTAACTCTTTCTCTGGCACTAATTGCTGCATTTTGAAGAAGATGCCTTTGTCTGTTGCAACAATCATCTTCTGATGCGGCAGTTCCTTGGCAGCCTTTATCAACTGGCTGGTTGACCCTACCGCATCGGCCAGTTCGACAACACTGGCGGGTGACTCTGGGTGAACTAAGATTGCAGCTTCTGGGTACAGGCCTTTCATTTTACGCAGCGCGTCAGCGGAAAATTCGTCGTGCACCACACACTCGCCTTGCCAAAGGAGCATATCAGCGCCAGTTTTGTTGGCAATGTAAGAGCCGAGATGACGGTCTGGTCCCCAGATAATGGGTTTATCTTCCGCATCAAGATGCTCGACAATCTCTAAAGCGATGCTTGATGTCACCACCCAATCAGCTCGTGCTTTTACGGCCGCCGATGTGTTGGCGTAAACCACAACCGTGTGCTCTGGGTGCGCATCACAGAACTCCGTAAACTTGTCGGCAGGGCAGCCAAGATCCAATGAGCATTCCGCGTCTAACGTCGGCATAAGAATGCGTTTTTCTGGGGTCAGTATCTTGGCTGACTCGCCCATAAAGCGCACGCCAGCAATGATGAGAGTGCTGGCGGGATGACGGTTACCGAACTTAGCCATTTCGAGTGAGTCGCCGACAAACCCTCCTGTCTCTTCGGCCAGAGCTTGAATCTCAGGGTCGGTGTAGTAGTGAGCGATCAGTACTGCGTCTTTTTCTTTTAGCAACTGTTTGATGTTGGCAATATGCGCTTGCTGCTGCTCTTCTGTTAAAGGGACAGGCTTAGGTGGAAAAGGGTAAACGGTATCTATTTTGTCTAATATGTGGCTCATTGCTCTTGCTCTACGCAACTTCCGATAATCCGGCTATTGTAACCTCAACTCAGACGAAGATTCCAGTTTCTCTGCGGCAACAAAAAAAGGAGCGGTGTCCGCTCCTTTTTGCCATTGCCCAAAGCTCAGTTAAAGCCGCTCTTGGGCTAATTTAGCTGAGGCGCTATTTGGGTATTCTGAGACGACTTGTTGATAGTATTTAATCGCTTGTGACTCGTTATTGTTACGCTTGGCAATATCGCCCAGCTTCACCAGCGCGTCGGCACGCTTGTTCGAGTCTTGGTATGTTACGACCGCCGCAAAACTCTTAACGGCTTCTTTATCTTGTTTTTTAGCGAAATAAAGCTGGCCTAACCAATAGTGAGAATTCGGGGTAAAGCTTGAATCCGGATAGTCCTTTTGGAACTGTTGGAATGCCGCGATGGCGCCGGTGTAATCGCGCTTTTTCAAAATCAGGTCGACCGCATTTTGATAGGCGGTTTGCTCATCGACATTAGCACTAAAGGTGCCTGCAGCCTCAGGTTGGCTATCATCGTTCTTCTCAGCTTGAACGACGGGCTTGGCCACCTGCTCACGTAACTTATCCAGTTCGATAAAAAGTTCACGCTGGCGCTGTAGCATCTGCTCCATATCGTAGGTACTTTTTTCCAACTGACCACGCAAGTTGCTGATTTCGAGAGACATGTCATCAAGCTGTTGCTGCATTTGCAACTGAACTCGATTGCGGTTTTCCAATAGGCGCTCTAAGCGCTGGACATCAGTTTCGTTACCCGAAACAGAAGAGGTTGATTGGGCAGTATTGCTACCGCTTAGATCGGATACTGGAGCTGGTGCAGCGAGCACTTGGCTCGCTGCACTTGCCAGTAACGTAAGCGTAACAACGCGCTTAAGGTTACTGAACATGAGGCATTTCCTCTATTAGTACACTAGAACGGCGCGGCGGTTCTTAGCGTATACATCTTCTGATTGACCAAGAAGAAGTGGTTTCTCTTCACCGTAGCTAACGATAGAGATTTGGTCCGCTTGAACGCCTAGCGCTTGTAGGTATTTAGATACTGCGCTTGCACGACGTTCGCCCAGAGCGATGTTGTACTCAGGCGTACCACGCTCATCGGCATGACCTTCAATAGTTACGTTTAGCGCCGGGTTCTTGCTTAGGTATGCTGCGTGTGCCGCAAGCATCTCTTCATAATCACCAGCGATTGTCGCGTTGTCAAAAGCAAAGTAGATAGTTTGAGTTTCGCGTAGCGCTTGCTCTTTCAGCTCTTGCTCTGATAGTTGACCGTTTTGGTCCATTGGTGACACAACTGTGTTATCAACAGTTTGAGTCTGGTTAGTTTCAGTAGAACCAGAAGTATTCGCTGCGTCGTCGCTTGAGCTACATGCGGTAACGGCTAGTACTGGTAGCGCAATTAGAAGCCCTTTAAGAACTTTGTTAAGTTGCATTGTTATCGTTTCCTTTGTTATTGATACTTACTTGCTACAAAAACGGTGACCATGCAGGAGCACGAACTCGACCATTTGTTGCCGGTAATCTTGCTTTAAAGCGCCCATCGATAGACACCATCGATAAGACATTCGTTTTGTTGTAGATCGAACTGTAGATGACCATACCACCATTCGGTGCAATACTCGGCGACTCGTCTAACAATGTTTTGGTCAATGTCTGCATCGCCCCGGTTTCAAGATCTAACTTAGCGAGATTGAAACCTGAGTTGCTACGATTAACCATGACGAGAAAACGGCCATCGGGCGTAATCTGACCACCTAAGTTTTGGCTACCCTGCCATGTTAGGCGATTTGTCGAACCGCTTGCCAAATCTACTTGATAAATCTGAGGTTTTCCACCCCGATCGGAGGTAAAAATTAGAGATTTACCATCTGGATGCCAAAACGGTTCAGTATTATTCGATCTACCACGGGTTATTTGGGTCAGTTTTCTACTGGTTAAATCCAGCGTATAAACCTGCAGGCTACCGGTTTTCGATAGCACCAAGGCCAGCTTGCTGCCATCGGGAGAGAATCTTGGCGCGCCATTATGACGTGGGTATGACGTCACCTTCTCGCGTTCGCCCGTATAGATATTCATCAAGAAGATTTCGGCTTGACCGTTTTGGAAGCTCACATAGGCAAGTTGTTGGCCATCTGGTGACCAAGCAGGAGACATTAGCGGCTGCTTAGAACGCAAAACCAAACGTTCGTTATAACCGTCATAGTCAGCAACGCGTAATTGGTATGGGAACGTGTCTTTATCATTGACCACTACATAAGCAATGCGCGTCAAAAATGCACCCTTCTCACCGGTTAAAGCTTCATATACCAAATCTGAAATACGGTGCGCGTACTCACGCATTCGTTTACCAGGGACAGTCGCTCGTTTATTAAACAGAACATGGTCTTTCGATAGCACCAGTTGCCCATCGTCACTCAGTGCCTTGCTTTGACCTTGAGTCAACTGGCCGCGCACAACATCAACCAACTGATAGTTGATGACGTAGTTACCCTCTGCGTTTTGTGAAATAGAGCCCGTTACGAGTGCGTCGACCCCTAGCCCTGTCCATGCGTTAAAATCGACTTCGGTCTCACTGTAAGGGGTTTGCGGCATCTTGCTGGTCGCAACCGGACTAAACTTACCACTACGTTGCAGATCTGATGCAATAACGGCAGACACATCTTGCGGTAGCTTCCCTGGCCCTTCCCATTTAAATGGCACAATAGCGATTGGACGAGCCGAATCGATACCATCAGTAATGACAAGTTCCAGTGCCGCGTTGGCTACTTGAAACGCGCTCATCACGGTGAGCATACATCCTATTACTATTCGCTTTAACACAAGCTTTTCCTTATTACTCAGGTACTACGGTTAAATTGATATTCTTTACTTTATCGACAACAGCAGGGTCTTTAGGCAATGGAAAACTGTTTACCTGTGCCACGGCTCGTTTGGTTGCAGCACATAGACGGCTGTCTCCACCAAGAACCGACAGGTTACCTAAAATTGCGTCCGCTCCTGTCGGGATCAGACGCAGGTTAACTCGACAAGACTTTCCCCTAAACGCGTCCTCCAACAACAAATTTTGCTGAATCAGTTGCGTGTAGATAGCACCGTACCGATCCGCTTCGCTGGCAACATGACTTGAACGCGCTGAAGTATTCGCTTCCGCTTCAGACTCAAGGCCCGCAAAGATATCGTTCAGTGCTGCTTCTTGCTCTTTACGTTCTCGTTCCAGTCGCTCTAAGCGCTCTTTCTCTTTACGCGCTTTCTCCGCCGCTTCTTTTGCTGCCTTCTCTTTCGCTATGCGCTCTTGCTCAGCTTTTTCTGCTGCTTCGCGCTCGCGTCGAGCTTTCTCTTCAGCCGCTTTGGCTGCTTTCTCTCGCTCGATACGTTCCTGCTCTGCTTTGGCAATCGCCGCTTCTTTCGCTAAACGTTCTTGCTCAGCTTTCTTGATCGCCTGCTCTTTCGCTTTACGCTCTTGTTCTAGCTTGGCGACGCGCTCTTTCTCTTTCTTGGCACGCTGCTCTTCTGCTTTGCGTTCTTTCTCTTTAGCAATGCGACGTTTCTCAGCTTCGCGAGCTGCTTTCGCTTCTTTCGCTTGCTGCTCTTTTAACTTGCGAATACGCTCTTCTTCCGCTTTGCGATTTTTCTCAAGCTGCTCGCTTTCACGGCGAAGCTTGTCGAGACGCTCCTGTTCTTTTTTTGCCGCGGCTTCGCGTTGACTGCGTATCTGCTGCGCTTGCTGTTTGACTAAGGCAGGATCGATCACGACGGCCTGCACCATTCGCCCACTCGGCTCTGGTTTCGACATCGTAAAATCTGCGCCCCATATCAGGGTCACGATCAATAACGCGTGCAAACTCGCCGAGATAAATATCGGCTTCTTGTAGTCGCTACCTTTTCTGATCTTTTTCTCTTTCATGAATAGCGAACGTTATTCCTTAATGTCCGTCAACAAACCCACTTTGGGTATGCCAGCACGACTCAGTTCATCCAAAACTAACACCACATCTGCATACGGCGTTGCCGCATCGCCGCCTACCGCCACTGGAGAGTTGGGCTTTAATGACAGCTCTGCTTTAACGCGCACAATCACGTCTTGTAGTGAAATACCGCGTGTCACCTCTTCATCATTGACGCTTAAGCCTAAGTTGCCCTCTCTATCAATTTCCACGATGATAAAGCTCGCATCACTATCACCGGCCAGCTCAGAAGCGGGCTTAGCCGTTGCGGTTTTAGGCAATTCGACATCCACTCCTTGAGTAACAAAAGGTGACGTCACCATAAAAATGATCAGCAGCACCAACATAACGTCTATGTATGGCACAACGTTGATTTCTGCGGTCATTTTGCGTTTTTTCGGTTGGTAGCCAGCCATTGCGACTAATCCTTATGCACGGTATCACGCCCAGCCATTGCTTGGCGGTGCAAAATGCTGTGGAACTCTTCTGAAAATGTCGCGTAGTTGTGTTCTAGCTTGCCCACTTTGTTGCTTAATCGGTTGTAGGCCATCACCGCTGGGATCGCCGCGAACAAGCCCATAGCCGTCGCCACCAAGGCTTCGGCGATACCCGGAGCAACCATTGCAAGGGTCGCTTGTTTCACTTCACCAAGCGCAATAAAGGCATGCATGATGCCCCACACCGTACCAAAAAGGCCAATGTAAGGACTAATAGAACCAACGGTGGCTAGGAATGGCAGGTTGGTTTCAAGTTCGTCGACTTCACGAGCAACCGCGACGCGCATCGCACGTCCCGTTCCTTCCATAATAAAATCTGGCGAGCCTGCATTAGATTTACGTAAACGAGCAAACTCTGTAAAACCTGAATAAAAGATCTCTTCAGTGCCTGCTAACTCATCTTTACGCTTTTTGGCACTTTGGTAGAGTACCGATAAATCGGTTCCTGACCAGAACTTATCTTCGAAGCTTTCCGCCTCTTTACCCGCTTGCGACAGTACTTTACTGCGTTTGATGATCATTGCCCAAGAAACGATCGACATGCCCAACAGGATCAACATCACCATTTTTACCAGCAAACTAGCTTGTAAAAACAGATCGAGCATCGAAATATCAGCGGTCACTTTGAGTTAACTCCATTACGATTGATTGAGGCATTGGCTTTGGCCTCATTTTCTTATTATCGATACATGCTACCTTAACCATTGCTTTACACAATGTCCTACCGTCAGGATTAACGATCTCCTGACAGAACACCAGCGAGGCTTTTTTAAGGTCAGCGATTTGAGTGGTGACAGTCAGATGGTCATCAAGACGCGCACCTTGTAGAAAATCAATATCCATGTGTCGGACTACAAAACCTAGGTTTTGTTCCAGCAAGGTTTGCTGGGACACACCAATTGTGCGAAGCAGCTCGGTTCTCGCTCTTTCAAAGAACTTGAGATAATTTGAGTGATAGACAACTCCACCCGCATCGGTATCTTCATAATAAACGGTTACCGGCCACTCAAATATCGGCTTATCTTGCTCCACCTTGTTACCCACCTCTAACTATTTGATTGGATACTATAACGCAAGTCGTCACCCCCAATGCAAGGGTAAATCGGTGAATTCAAAGCTTGAAACAAAAAAAAGCGCCCACTCGCTAGAGTGATGCGCTTTTTTTATACAACTGGTTTACCATGGTGCTCAAATTTAGAACAAACGCAGCACCGTAAGATAGCCAAGAATACTCAAACTACAGTAAGGACTATACCAAACTTGCCACACCCAATGACGAGGCTTAAAACCAACCCCAAACACCATACTTGAGCAAATGGCCCAGATTAGTAACGGTGCCACCAGCGCATTAAAGCCGCCGATAGATGCTGAGTAAAGCTCAGGATCCCACATCACCATCGCGACATGGTAAAAACCCAGTAGTAACGATAGAGCCCGCCAAAGAGCTCTATCGACAGGGGCGTGTAATCTCGCCACCTGGTGAGCAAGATTACTCACTGTCTTTATCCATCATTTCTGAATGCTCTAACCAAAGAGCGTTAATGATGCCGAATGCACAGGCAAGTAGTACACCTAGAATCCAAGCGAAATACCACATACTAATAGCTCCTTAGTAAAGTGAGTTTTTGTTATCTTCGATGAACTTCTCGTCCAAACGACCAAACATTTTGTAGTAGGTCCACGTTGTGTAGCCAAGAATCACCGGAACCATCACAAATGCCACCGCCGTCATCAGGTTCAGCGTCAACTCAGACGAAGTGGCATCCCACATGGTCAAGCTATGGTTAGGCATCAAATCCGAAGGCATGATGAACGGGAACATGGCTAAACCTGCAGTAAAGATCACCCCAGCGTTACCCAAACTCGACGCCAGAAACGCAATACCGCCTTTCTCTAAACGCGACGCTAATACAGCGAGCAGCGGCATCACAACGCCCAGTACAGGGGCAGTCCACATTAATGGGTAGGTTTCGAAGTTGTTCATCCACGCGCCGACTTCTCGAACCACCTCTTTATTTAGAGGATTCGAAGCCGCGTTGCCATCCATTACCGACGTGATGACGTAACCTTCCATACCTTGCACCCAAAAACCCGCTGCAACGAATGCGGCGACGGTCAGAAGGCCTGTAAGCTGCGCCACATTGCGTGCTCGATTATGCACATCTGCTGTGGTTTTCATCTGTAGCCATGTTGCCCCTTGCATCAGGATCATAAACAAGCTCACTAAACCACACAGTAGTGCAAATGGGTTGAGCAGACCAAAGAACGAACCGTGATACGTTGGCATTAAGAACTCGCTTAACTGGAATGGCACCCCTTGCAGTAAGTTACCAAAGGCAACACCAAAAATGATCGGCGGAACAAAACCACTGATGGATATACAAATATCCCAAGTTTGACGCCATTTTGGATCTTCGATTTTGGAGCGGTAGTCCAAGCCAATAGGACGTAGCCATAACGCCGCAAGCGTCACGATCATCGCCAGATAAAAGCCAGAAAACGATGTGGCGTAGACCAAAGGCCAAGCCGCAAATAAAGCTCCACCCGCGGTGATAAGCCATACTTGGTTACCATCCCAGTGCGGCGCAATCGAGTTAATCATGACACGACGTTCGTTATCGTTTTTGCCGATAACAGGCACAAGCGCGCCAACACCCATATCAAAACCATCGGTAATCGCGAAGCCCACGAGCAGGACACCAATCAGCACCCACCAGATAAGTCGCAAGATTTCGTAATCAAACATTTGTCTCTCCTTGCCTTAAGCTTCTACTTGGCGACTGACTTTGTCTTCCACTGTTTGTGGATTTTGCTCAAAGTGGTAACGGCCGGTTTTCAGACTGCTCGGTCCTTTGCGGGCGAACTTCACCATCAAGTAAACTTCAGCAATCAAGAACACAGTGTAAAGAGCAAGAATGGCGAATAATGAAGTCCATATTTCAGCAGCTGTTAGGGCTGATGCCGCTACATGAACCGGAAGAATTTCACCAACAGCCCATGGCTGACGCCCAAACTCTGCGACAAACCAACCCGCTTCTACCGCGATCCAAGGCAGTGGAATGCTCAGTAGAGCTGCACGTAGAATCCAACGTTTTTGCTCGATCTTCTGTCGGCACGTTTGAACGAACGCTGCACCAAATACGAATAACATAATGAAGCCACACGCTACCATGATTCTAAATGACCAGAACAGCGGCCAAACGGTCGGGATCGAATCATCCGCCGCCGCTTGAATTTGTTCTTCCGTCGCATCGACAACGTTTTCGGTATAGCGCTTAAGCAACAAACCGTAACCTAAATCGCCTTTAACCTCTTCAAACTCAGCCATATTGGCTTCAGACTTATCACCTGCTCGCAGTTTCTCCAGCAGTTCGTAAGCGTACATACCGGTGCGGATACGATCGACATGCTGATCACGTAGATCACGAAGACCGGTCACTTGCTCGTCAAATGAACGAGTTGCAATGATGCCCATGACATAAGGGATCTTGATTGCATAGTCAGTGTGCATGGTGTCTTGGTTTGGTAAACCAAAAACTGTGAAAGCGGCAGGCGCTGGCTCTGTGTGCCACTCAGCTTCAACCGCCGCCAACTTGACTTTCTGTACTTCACCAAGCTCGTAACCCGACTCGTCACCTAGGACAATAACCGACAGGATCGAAGCCATACCGAAAGAGGCAGCGATGGCGAAAGAGCGGCGCGCAAAGGCGATGTCACGACCTTTAAGTAGGTAGTAAGAACTGATGCCTAGAATAAACATTGCACCTGTGGTGTAACCAGACGCTACAGTATGAACAAACTTCACCTGAGCCACTGGGTTGAGCACCACTTCCGCAAAACTGACCATCTCCATTCGCATGGTTTCGAAGTTAAACTCAGCGCCAACTGGGTTTTGCATCCAACCATTTGCGACTAAGATCCATAGCGCAGAAAAGTTTGACCCTAAAGCAACCAACCAAGTGACCGCAAGGTGTTGGCGTTTTGTTAAGCGATCCCAGCCAAAGAAGAATAGCCCGACAAAAGTGGATTCCAAAAAGAAAGCGACCAGAGCTTCAATCGCGAGCGGCGCACCAAAAATGTCACCAACATAATGCGAGTAATATGACCAGTTAGTTCCGAACTGGAATTCCATGGTAAGGCCTGTTGCCACACCAAGCGCAAAGTTAATCCCGAACAACTTACCCCAGAACTTGGTCATGTCCTTATAGATTTGCTTGTCCGTCATTACGTACAGAGATTCCATGATGGCAAGCAGGAATGCCATACCTAGAGTCAAAGGTACGAAGAGGAAGTGATACATCGCTGTCAGTGCAAATTGCAACCGCGACAGATCAACTACGTCAATCATGTTTACTCCTATGTGTCGGCTGAAGACACTTTCGACATTAATGCATTGTTAGTCAGTGTTAAACAAAACCAATCACTGTTGCCATCATTAGGCCTATTGTTGCAAAAATGTACCGTAACGGTTAGTTAATTGTTAAGCAAGAGCTAATATAGCTGCAACTAATATTACTGCTAAAATGTGAATGTTTCAAAAGGTTTATAGCCAGAGTCCGCTTTGATTTACATCAAGTTTTGTGCGGCATTCTTGGTCATAAAAGCATCACATTGATCTACATCAAATGCAAAAAGGGTAGCTTGTTAATGCCTGGTTACGCCAGGTCTGCAGTTACTATTTATGCAAAACAAGCAGTTAACAAGTCACTCAATCACGCTACGTAACATGGAGAGAAAATATTTGATCCAATGTGATGTAAATCACAAAATAAAAAGCCAGCGTATCAGCGCTGGCTTGTGCAAACTTATTTTTCAATTCCGAAATGAAGATAGGCCCGGTCAGTTGCAATTCGACCTCGTGGCGTTCTTTGTAAATAACCCTGCTGAATCAAGTAAGGCTCGAGAACGTCTTCAATCGTGTCTTTCTCTTCACCAATCGCTGCAGCCATATTATCGAGGCCAACCGGACCACCACCAAACTTTTCCATAATCGCAAGGAGCAATTTACGGTCCATGTAGTCAAAACCTTGAGCATCGACATCCAACATGTTGAGCGCTTTGTCTGCTACCTCTGCACAAATATGACCATTGCCTTTCACTTCGGCATAGTCTCTTACGCGACGCAGCAACCTATTGGCAATACGCGGTGTTCCACGAGCACGGCGGGCAACTTCTAGCGCACCTTCCGCTTCCATAGACAACCCCAGACAGTCGGCACTGCGCTGAACAATATGTTGTAAATCGGGAATTTTGTAGTACTCAAGCCGCTGGGTAATCCCAAAACGGTCGCGCAATGGCGACGTTAACGATCCCGCTCGGGTGGTGGCACCGATTAAAGTAAACGGGGGCAAATCGATTTTGATCGAGCGTGCGGCTGGGCCTTCACCAATCATGATATCCAGTTGGTAATCTTCCATCGCTGGGTACAGCACTTCTTCAACCATAGGACTGAGGCGGTGGATCTCATCTATAAACAGTACATCGTTCTCTTCTAGATTGGTCAACAAGGCAGCTAAATCCCCTGCTTTCTCGAGTACCGGACCTGAAGTGGTGCGAATATTGACTTCCATCTCATTCGCGACAATGTTCGCTAAGGTGGTTTTACCCAGCCCTGGAGGGCCAAAAATCAACAAGTGGTCGAGCGCTTCTTTTCGCAACTGAGCCGCTTTGATAAAGATTTCCATCTGATCACGAACGTGGTCCTGACCTTGGTAGTCTTCCAATTTTTTCGGGCGTATTGCTCGGTCAATAACGTCTTCATCTCTGTACACCGCGTTATCCGGCGCAATCAATCGATCCGCTTCAATCATAGTTTAACCCTTCTACACCATAGATTTGAGTGCTTCGCGGATCAGATGCTCGCTGCTCATCTCTTCGGTCATTACTTGAGAAACCACTTTTGATGCTTGAGTCGGTTTGTATCCGAGCGCTAACAAGGCACTGACCGCCTCCTCTTCAGCACTCGACTGAGCTGACTGAGGCGCGGAATCGGTTGGCGCAGCATCGGTAAAGGGTGTGAACAGGTCTCCTGCGCCCCACCCTTTGAGGCGGTCTTTCATCTCCACCACCAAACGCTCTGCGGTTTTCTTACCCACGCCCGGTAACTTAACCAAAGTAGAGACGTCTTCACGCTCAACACTGGCAACAAATTGACTGGCCGTCATGCCCGATAAAATACCTAGCCCCAACTTAGGTCCGACCCCATTGGCCTTAATCACCTCACGAAACAACGCGCGTTCTTTGACCGTATTAAATCCATACAACAATTGAGCATCCTCGCGCACCACAAAGTGAGTATAGATGATAGCTTCTTCACCAATATTGGGCAGCTCATAGAAGCAGCTCATCGGCATCTGTACTTCATAGCCGATACCATTGACTTCAATAAGCAGTTCTGGAGGTTGTTTTTCAATTAGAATGCCGCGTAGACGTCCGATCACGGTGAGTTCTCTTTGGAAATGAATTTGCGACAGGATAATAAAGAACTGGATAGACATCCAGTTCTTTATCTTATTGCCGCGGATTTTTGAGAGGAAAAAACGATGCTGTATATCGATTCAAACCATAGCTTAAGATCAGTTAGCGATAGCGGCCACGACGGGCGCTAGTGGCTTTGCCCGCTAACGCGACTAGCGTTTTGTTGGTATTGGCATGACAAATGGCAACGCCCAGCGCATCAGCGGCGTCGGCTTGCGGTTTAGCCGGAAGCTTGAGCATGTTTTGCACCATATGCTGAACTTGCTCTTTATCGGCGCCTCCGGTCCCCACCACCGCTTGTTTAATTAAGCGAGCGGCGTACTCATACACAGGCAACTCTGCGTTGACTGCTGCAACGATCGCGCTGCCACGAGCTTGACCAAGTTTAAGTGCAGAATCGGCATTGCGCGCCATAAAGACTTGCTCAATAGCAAAGACATCGGGTTGAAACTGGGTAATGATCTCAGAGACGCCTGCATAGATCTGCTTGAGTCGCCCGGGAAGCTCTTTCTCCGAGGTTCGAATACAGCCACTGCCAAGATAATGTAGATGACGACCCGTTTGTCTGATCACACCATAACCTGTGATGCGTGAGCCTGGGTCGATACCTAGAATGATAGACATGATTTGGTTAATTTTCGCAAAAGTTAGCCGTTGATCTTAATCTAGCCGCGCCGCTATAGCGAGGTAATTATCGCTCGACTGGACAATCCTGCTTCTAAGCCCACTTCCAATACCTGAGTTGGCTCTGCTACCAGTTTCTCTCCAGACCAATAATCGTACCAATAGACCGGGTAGTTGGCGGTTAGCGTCACATCCCGCGCGCGTCCTCGATAATTAAACAAACAGTGCAAATCATTGCGATCGGTAAGCGGTAAATAGGCATGATGCAGATTCAGCGCGGTAAACCGAGCCGACTCTTGGCTATGACGGTGACGAACGACTAACTTGGCCAGGCTTCGCTTGGCGAAAGGCGTTAACTCATCGAGCGGATCGCCTGACAATAACAACCCGCCACAAGCAAGCAGCACATCGCGGTGAAACTGATAATTGCGTCGTTCTGTGGTTTGATTAGGCAGCGAGACAAAGGTGGCACAATCGGGATCAATTTGCCACAACTTGCGATGCTGCCAACTGCGGTAGAAGGTTTCTTTCGCTATCTGTTCAAAACGGCTGCCACTACGCTCAACGTCGTCTGACACCCGCATTGCATCCACTAACCCAAGCGAAGGCCACATCGGCGCATTGCAACCCAAAATCAATGCGTCGCCTGCGCCTTCGATGATCGCCTGCATGCCAAGACGATACGCCTCAACGCCTGTCACACCAGTTTGACTGCGTACACCTTTTAGCGTCCCCCAATAATTGGCATCCAGCTTAAACAGCTCTACTCCCCACTCTTCTCGCATGGTGCGCACCACCTGAGTTAAGTGCTCTTGAACTTGCGTGTTAGTAGTATCGAGAATATACCAAGGTGTACACCGCCACCCAGCATAGGTGACATCCTCAGCTTTGAGTAAACTGCCGTCGCTATGGCGTAAGAACCAATCCGGATGTTGCTGAAATATCTGCGACTCTGGTTGAGCAATAAACGGAGCAAGCCAGATGGCCGGTTTTTTACCATGCGCTCGAATTTCGCCAAGTACCGGTTTGATCCCCGAGGCAAACTTATCAGACGGAGTCAGCCAATCGCCCATAAAAGCCTGATAACCATCGTCGAGTAACACGTAATCCAACTGCTTTAAGTGATTACGCATTTCCTGAACATTGTTTTCGATGTGTTGCTCGGTCACTTCGGCATAATATGCATACCAAGAGCACCAGCCAAGTGGAGAGGGTTGAGTAACTCCAGGTCGAATCGGGTGATGCTGCGCTATGTAATGACTAAACTCTTGATATAACTCAGATAAGGATTTCCCGCGCAAGACCACAACTGATTCAAGTCGATGAGTACTCCAATCTGCCGGACAGGTGTTTTCTCCATCAATGTACGCGCACACCTGTAGCCGACCTTGCTCTTCTTCCACGGTGAAATAGCCAGCAAAACGGTAGCAAGAAGTAAATCCAAACAGCGCGTAACCGAGCGAATCTTCGACCACTAGATAATTGTAATACCGTTTGGGCGAGTTGGACGGATAAATACGATAACTCGGGCTGTTATCTGGACAACGACCAATATCGCTCGGGTTGTTCCAGCTTCCGGTGGTCTGCGCCAGCATTTGGAAACCATCCCCTAGCAACGTGGCCTGCTTTTCAAAATCAAAATCAGTGCGAAATAGTGAGTATTGGTCGCCAACCGGATCGTTAGAGAGACCACGATAAAAGAAACTCACCTGATTCCCCATCCGTTCTACTGCGAGATCTGAGTTCGCGACTTGGATAATTCGTTCACTGGAGAGTTGAAAAGACTGCGACATATCTTGCTCATTTTTATTTAGTTTTTCTCAATTAGAGCACTATGTTTTGCTATTGTCTATTTGCTCATCAGCCATCATGAGCATCTAGTTCACGTTTATTAAACCATGTTTTGAGCCGACGTTGACTACTCGATTGCTTAGTTCCTCAACTACACTATGAGAAAGACTACACTGAAAGATACAATGAAACTCATACTCTCCACATTGCGGATACTGCCCTCTTTAGTGCTTGCGTCTAGTTTAAGCTTCAGCGCAACTGTTTACGCAGAAACACTGCGCGTCGCGCAAACAGAATGGCCCCCTTTTATTATGGAGTCGCCACTTGGCGGAGGCGTCGCCCATGATTTTATCGTCGACGCGCTGGTTGAAGCGGGGTATCAAGTACAGTTTGATCAAAAGCCGTGGAGCCGAATCCTTAAAGAGACCATTCATGGCAAGAATGATGTGATTGTTGCCATGTGGAAAACCGAGGAGCGCGAGCAGCACTTTCTGTTTACCGACGCTTATATGAACAACCAAATGGCAGTGGTATCACGTAATGATAGTGATTTTAACTACACGCAAATCGAGAGCTTAAAAGGGAAAGAAGTGGCGTTGATTCATCGCTATGCGTATACGCCGAAGCTGCTCGAGTACCCAGACATGATTCCGGTCAACTCGATAGACTTACCCAACAGTTTGCGTTTGGTTCTCACCGAACGCGCTGATGTACTGGTTTCGGATGAAATTGTTGCTCGTTGGACGATTAAGCAGATGAATATCGATATCAACCAGCTCAAATTTAGTCCAACCTATTTAGACTCTACCCCACTTTATGCGGGCGTACGACACGATCACCCCCAAGCGCAAGCCATTGTCAATATGCTCAATCAATACTTCCTCACTCAAGGCGCGGAGAAACTAGAGCAACTGAAAGAGAAATATGGTGTCTCAAAGTAAGGTGCACACGAACAAAAAACCAGCCAAGCGGCTGGTTTCTTGACTCGGGTCGTTATGCGACTTCGATCGGGCCACCAAAAGAGGTGACAGGCGGCACCTTACCCGTGAACTTCTCAAAGTTCACAATGCAGGTATTGGCAGAAGTGGCTTGCGCCAATTCCGAAGAGCCGATATCCATGGTTAAAGTGTTCGGATCTCCGTAGGTACAAATAGCGCCCTCTTTCTCATTCAGCGGTCCGTACCACGCCCCTTCTTCAATACGAACAACACCACGAGGGTAACTGTCTGTCAGTACAGCCCCCGCCAACAACTGGCCGCGTTCGTTGTAGACTCGCACCAAATCACCATCTTTAATGCCTTTCTCTTTGGCGTCCATTGGGTTGATATACACCGGCTCACGGCCTTGAACTGCGTATGTTGCACGGAACTCTTCTGACTCACACATTTGCGAGTGAAGACGTTTGTCTGGGTGACACGATTGTAGCCAATATGGGTGTTTATCAGAACCAGGGCCACCGTGAGAGCGTTCAGTTTTCTCAAACCACATTGGGTGCTCTTGACAGTGCTCGTACCCATAGCGGCCAATTTTACGAGAAGTAATCTCGATAAAGCCCGACGGTGTACCCAGCGCATTGATTTCGGGATCTTGGCGAAAATCTGCATGGCGAACCCAAGGTTTGCCTTGACCGAAATCTAGTACGCTCTGCTCCCAGAACTGATTAAAGTCTGGCATCTCGAACTTACCTTTATTGGCGTCGCGACAGTCATTATATAAACTTTCAATCCACTCCATTTCGCTCATACCGCGTGTGTACTCATCACGACGGCCAAAGCGCTCAGTCAGTTCACTCATGATCTGGAAGTCTGGTTTAGACTGGAACAGCGGATCAACCAAACGATGCATCGCAATCAAGCCTTTACTTGAGTATGAACCGTACACATCGATATCGTTGCGCTCCCACTGGGTACACGCTGGCAGCACGATGTCAGAGAAACGACATGTTGCCGTCCAAGCAAACTCTATCGTTACCACAGTTTGAAGTTTCTTGAATGCTTGCTTCATGCGGTTACGGTCTTGATGATGGTGCCAAGGGTTGTTACCCGAAATCACCATCATCTTGAAGTCAGGCAATTTCACTTTACCGCCGTTGTAACGAATCTCTTTACCAGGCTCCAGTAGGCAGTCTATCCAACGCGCAACAGGGATGGTGCGGCTGTAACCGTTAAAATCGTTGTTGTCCCATTTTGGTTTCATACCTGGGTCAAGGTTACGCGGAAAGCCGCCAGGGCCAGCAAACCCTGTTGAAGGCACACCGATGCTTGAGTAGTGGTGACCGTAAGAAATACCGCCACCCGGCAAACCGATTTGGCCAACCATGGCGGCAATCACGGCCGCTGCCCAGTAGGGCTGCTCACCGTGTTCTTGACGCTGGATACACCATCCCATCAAAATCTGTGTACGGCCATTCACAAGCATGCGAGCAAAGTCGCGGATCTTGTCAGCTTTGACCCCACAAATTTCCGCTGCCCACTCTGGCGTTTTCACCACTTTGTCTTTGGTTTCACCCATCACATACTGAATGAATTCTTTAAAACCAAGACAGTAGGTGTCAATAAACGCCTTATCGTATAAATCTTCGCTGTACAGTACATGTGCGACGGCCAGCATGAATGCGACGTCAGTCTGTGGGTTGATATACAGATGGTCGTTCTCTAGGTAACGCTGAGTCTTGTTTTTGACAGGGTCGACGGAAAGAACGTTGATCTCCCCTTTGGCGACTTTCTCTTTCAGTTGTGCGAGATAATCAAACGACTCGTGCGTTTCACAGTTCCAACCCACTTGTAGGTTTTTCACCGGATCGTTTGCCCACAATACGATGTTGTC
The DNA here is from genome assembly GCF_013369335.1 of Vibrio sp. JPW-9-11-11. Classification (GTDB taxonomy): domain Bacteria; phylum Pseudomonadota; class Gammaproteobacteria; order Enterobacterales; family Vibrionaceae; genus Vibrio. The sequence goes on along the minus strand of NZ_SZQJ01000004.1, from coordinate 594,421 downwards.
AGAATTGTTTAAGATTTCAGACCAAGAGGTGCCTTGCGCGTACACCTCCGTAGAACCTAACACGTAAGGTAGGATGGTTTGCCCCGCACCAGTCGAGTAGTCACCCACTTTGGTGATGAAGTTACCGTGCATTCCAACTGCTCGCTGCATGTGTGCGGTACAGTTGTTGAACGCCCCGGTTTGGTTCCACCCGGTTTGACCCGCGTGCAGAGCCCACGGGCCGTACTCTTTTTGCACTCGCTCTAACTCGCGGTAGAACAGATCTAACGCTTCGTCCCACGTAACGCGAATAAAACGATTGTTGCCACGGGTATCTGCACTGTATTTGTGCTTTTTCAGCCAATCGAGTCGTACCATAGGGTAACGAACACGTGATGGGCTATAGATAATCCCTTTGATACCATTGAGCATCTCGGTTGGGTTTTTATCTAGCTCAAGCGGTTTAATCTCTTGCACTTTACCTGCATAGATATGGGCGCGAAACGCCCCCCAGTGAGACCCCGATACCTTCCAAGTCCCTGTCGACTCGGCAGCTTGAGCAGATGTCGACGCTAATAAGCTAGGACCAATGACCGACGCCGCACTGGTTGTTGCTACGCCTTTCAGAAAACTTCTTCGTGTAATAGCCATTTCATTTACTCCATTGGGCGCTTATTAGTGGTGACCTTCAGCGTAATCTGAAGAGTGTTTTTGTAGGTATTTCAAGATCAACGCTTCGCTATCTGTATCAAGGTTAACGAAAGCAAGCATACCGTCGAACATGCCTGGCCAAGTGTTGGCATCGAAGTGCGCTTCGTCTGGCTGGGTGTGACAAACAGAACAGTTGGTTTTGTATGCTTCCGCAGATTTTTCCCAAACAGGCGTAATATCGTTGAGCATCGACTCTTTTTTGATCCACACTTTCGCCGCGACTTTTTCCCATGGCAGACCGGTTAGCTCATCCACTTTTTTCTCACCTGTGGTCACTACGCTGCTATCGGTTGAGGCTTCTTTTAACAGTGAAGCAACGGCAATGTTCTTACCAAAGTCTTCTTGGATAACACGACCAAAGCCTTTCGCCTTGCGCCAGCCGTCAATTTCGATTTCGGCGTACTCACCTTTCTCATCAATCACTTTTACTGACGATGCAGGGTTAAGCAGACCCGCCTCGGTTTGGCCTTCGGCATCAAAGTAAATCGGCAAGTGACGCACGCTCACGAGCGTTTCACCGACACCATAGTTGGTGTTCGAAGCCAAGCCTTCTAGATCGCCGACAATACCGCCGATGCTATCCATTCCCGCTGGAAGCTTATGGGCGATCCCTTTATGACAGTCTACGCAGCTTTGATCTTTTTCGGCGGCTTGCTTCATTTGAATGCGAGCAGTCGGAGACATTAACTCGAAATCCATCGATGCGTAATTATGACAGTTTTTGCACTCTAGTGATTTATTTGCAGAGAAACGATCCCACTCATGTTTGGCCAATTCGATACGGCGCTCTTCAAACACACCAGGTTCGTCGTAATTACCAAATACTTGGGCAAAAACCTCTTTAGACGCTTGCATCTTGCGAGCGATCTTGTCGGTCCAATTGTGCGGAACATGACAGTCAGGACAGGTCGCTCGCACCCCTGAATGGTTTTTCCAGTGAACCGTTTCTTGCAGCTCTACGTAAACATTGTCACGCATCGTGTGACAACTGATACAAAACTCTTCAGTGTTGGTCGCTTCAAGTGCCGTATTGAAGCCGCCCCAGAAAATAACACCAGCGATGAATCCGCCCATCGTCAGCACGCCAAGGCTGATGTGGACAGCTGGTCGCATCATTGTGCGCCACAGTTTTACAATCAATGATTTCATGCTTTGCTCTCTTAGAATCTTTTCAAAAATGTGGAGTTGAACTCACAGGCTTACATGCCGTGTGCACCAGGTGGTCCCATGACAAACACTTGGAGCATCCACACCAAGAAGCCGTAACCACCTACGAACGCCACACTTAGAACTGGGAAAAGAACAACCGCGATGAAGAGGAATGACTTCCACTCCAGAGAGCGCTTCTCACCACTCTCAATTTTATTAACATCACTCATACATTTGCCTATTTTGTATTTAGTGTTATTGGTTAGCTCAGTCGGGTGAGCTGAATTTTTTACCATCTCTACTGAAAAATGTTAGACCATACTCTTAGTAGGGTTCAATCAATTCATCGCCTGTAAGCCCTGTTATTCCATACTTTTTTGAGCTCATCCAGAGATGTGTTTAATCATGTTTTGATGTGAAGATATGCCACCTAATATGAAAAAATATGAACGAAACCGAGAGGTAAAAACACCCCAAAAAAAACAACATCTCGTTACCGAATTACAACATTTAACCCGCAAGAAACACGCATTACATGTGCTAAATCTAGTTCAATTGTGATGCAATTGTTAATAAAAGAGAGATTTTAACCGCAGCAGTGTCAAGTAAGAGACAAGGTGACGCATGGCAGTTTTTGCGTACAATGTGGTAGCAACTTAAGGGGATGATATGGACAGTGTGATAGATATTTCTTGGCTAACCTTGGCGTTATTTTTTACCTTACTGGTCATTCCGTTTTCAATCAGCCGCTACTATCACCTCGCGTTGAGCAAAGAGATACTCGTCAGTGTTGGGCGCATGACAGTGCAACTGATGTTGGTCGGTGTCTACTTGGAGTATTTGTTTAAGCTCAATAGCCTAGCGATAAACATACTCTGGGTATTGGTCATGACACTGATCGGGGCAAGCGCTATTACCAGCAAAGCCAAACTGCCACGTACACACTTGATGCTGCCAGTGTGCAGTGGATTGATAATAGCATTAGTGCCAATGCTGGCGATTATCGTGCTCGCGGTCGTTAAGCCTACCCCTTTGTACAACGCCCAATATTTAATCCCACTGGCGGGCATGTTGTTGGGGAACTCGATGAGCGGCAATATTGTCGCACTGCAGAATTTTTTTAATGCATTTGAAGAGAGAAAATCGGAGTATGAAGCGGCGATTTCATTGGGCGCCTCTCCGAGTTATGCGACCCTACCCTTCGTTCGAGATGCCATCGCGCTGTCGCTGGCCCCTTCTTTAGCAACGATGACGACCACGGGGCTCGTCACGTTACCCGGCATGATGACAGGTCAAATTCTCGGTGGTGCCAGCCCAATGGTGGCCATCAAGTATCAAATCATGATCATGATTGCTATTTTCGTCACCATGTCATTCTCAATCGCTATCACTCTCAAGCTGGTCGTCAAACGTTGTATTAATCGCTATGGGCGAGTGTTAGTCAAAGTAGACTCTAACCAGCCAAGGTAAGCCAAATGCCCAAGGATCTTATCCACAGATTCTGTGGATAACCGTGGTGATACCTCGAAGTCAACTGGTCAAACCAAGTTTTATTCAGCCCCCTTCGCAGAATTTACTTTACATTCATATGCCTAGCATTTAATTCTACTCACATAATAAATAAACGCGCTTATTCACTATTCTCGCTTTGATCCAAAGCAAAAAGCTCACCGAAGTGAGCTTTTCAAGATAATCGCAATGACTTTGATGACTAGTCTCGTAAATAAATCAACCAGTACCACATACCCACAAACACCCCACCGCCAATGATGTTACCCAAAGTCACTGGGATCAGATTATGGGTAATAAAATCGATCATGTTGAGATCGGTGTAATCGGCCAGAGTCGCCCCTGTCATTTGCCAAAACTCGGCAGGGGCGAAATTTTTAATACCGATTGCCATCGGTACCTGAAACATATTGGCAATACAGTGCTCAAATCCAGCGGAAACAAACATCGCTACGGGCAAGATCATGACGGCTATTTTATCGGTTAAGGTTCGGCCACTGAACGTCATCCACACTGCAATACATACCAAGACATTACACATCACACCCAGCGCAACGGCCGACAAGAAACTGTGATGCAGCTTATGCTGTGAAATCGCCATCGCATTAAGCCCAACTTGGCCATGATCGAACATATATTGTTTAGTCATCAGCATACAAGCGACTAACAGCAGCGCACCAACTAAGTTGCCGCAGTAAACCACCAGCCAATGTTTAAACAACGTCTGAGAGGTTATTTTACCGCTCGCCCGAGCAACCAGTGTTAACACCGAGCTGGTAAATAGCTCGCCACCAGTCACAACCACGAGAATCAAACCTAGGCTAAATGCTAACCCGCCTATGAGACGAGTAAATCCCCAAGGCAGCTCACCCGCTCCCGTTGTTACAACGGTGTAAAAGACAAATGCGATGCCGATATGGATACCAGCCGAAATAGCGAGAAGAAAGGATTTAAGCGGATCCTTGGTCGCTTTACCTACGCCTATTTCAGCGGCACGTTCGGCCATTTGCGGCGGTAACAGAGAGTCAAATTGATTGAAGTTCATCATTTAGAAACATTTTGCAACATTGAAGTCAGTGGGCGCGGATAATCACTTGAAATGTGATTAAATTCAAGTACAAATTGTGGGGTTGTTATCAAAGCGGCGTTTATACCTGTTTCATCTTTAACAACGCGGGTAATAACAAACAAAAAACAACGTAAAACCTTCCGAACGAAAAGATAAATTAGTTTTATATTTCAAAGCATTATATTAAAACCAATCTAAAGCCTCGCTCCCTGACTATGCTTTAGCAAAATTACGCATAATAAATCGTTTTTTATACTATTTTCTCATTTAGCAAGACGACCAAGGTGAACAGGATGATTGCTTCTTGAGTCTCTTTGATCTCGCTCTAATCCAAGTGCAGTTGCCTAACGACTAACCAAATTTATCGACTTCGTTCGCCAAACTCTGGCTTAGGTAACACTTCTCTATTGATTACGTTGCTGTTATCCCACTTCATGATTAAGTTGATTCAGTACTTTCTATAAGGAATTGAGCATGAAATTTACGCCTGAATACATATCTGAACTCAACTTGCTCCTTCAATTTGATATCAGTAGCGCAGCAACCGGTATCAAAGTTCATCATGAAGCGTCTGAAGAGATGCAGGCGGCAGTCCAACGTCTTTACTCAAAAGGTCTATGTACGCTTCCTGACGGAGGTTATCTGACCGATGAAGGCATCGAAGTCGCTGAACATGCAGACAAAATATTGCGTGTCCTCAGCAGCTAATTACCTCTTTGTGGTTTGTGTTTAGTGTTGTCGGTCGGATAAAGCCGACCGGCGACGCGATTAACATCAACTTGGCTCAAGCCCTGGTTGAAGATGCGTCGCCAGTTGTTTCCCTCTGGACTATTTTTAAACGCAAGGTAAAGCTGTTTCACTTCTAACAATCGATCATTCATCTCGACCCTAGTTTCTAACACGCTTTTACGCCTGTCTGTATCGACGAGGTATTTCAGCACATTGGCATCGATAACCGCCAAATCTAGCCTTCCTTTGGCCACTTTATGGATATTAATGACATCGTTCTCCGATGCTTCGACGTCGAGTTTTCCTTGCTCGACCCATTGATCAAATGCACGCGTATTTACATAACCTTGAACCACACCGATTCGATAACTAGACAGATCAGCAAGCGTTGACCATGAAATTGCTTTATTGCGATTTTGTACAAACCCCAAAGGCCCAGTTCCAATCGAGTCTGAGAAAATGTATTTTTCAGTATCGAACGCGTATTCGGGGAAATAACCTATGTACTTTTCACGCTTTGATGCGGTCGTTACGGTTCTCACCCAAGGTTTAAACTCAACCACCAACTCGTAGCCCATCGCAGCAAAAGCTTCACGAGCAATAGCGACAGATAAACCATTCTCAGGTAGTGCCTCTCCTGAATAAGGAGGCCAATCTAAAGACGTCATATAGACTCGCTGAGCTTCGGCATTGTTCCAAACCAAGAGCAGAATCAGCCACCACTTCATTTTCTCCTCCTACAACGACCCTCGTTACCATTAAGCATAGGATCAGGGTGCTAATAATCTAGCGCCAACACTCGTTTGCTTAATCCAAATATACAGCTCCCAAAAGCCCACTTTTTAGTCATCGAAGAGTTATACGCTTGAGACCACTGGGACGAACAGTTTTCAAACAGCTTACGGGGCAAATGTTTGTTATGCTGACAACGGCTACATCTTTATCGGTTGCCTCGTCGCGAGCTCGGTTGGCAAAAAATATGGGTGGTATGTAACATCCAAGTAGCCGCTTTTTGCCTATCTGTAAAAGATGACATTCTGATATAAGAGATTGAATAACAAGGAGTGAAATGTGAAAACGATTACGGTTATTGGCGGTGGATGGTTGGGGAAACCACTAAGTCAATATTTGCTATCAATTGGCTATCAAGTCTTCACTAGTAAAACGACCCATCAAGGTGCTGACGAGTTAAACCAGCAAGGTTTACACGGCTTTGTTTGCGATCTAAATCAGGGCTCACAGCCACTCTTAGAGCACTTAACGCACCATCCAAGTGACATTATCATTGGTTGTTTTCCACCAGGATTTCGTCGCGGGGGGGGACAAAACTACGTAAAGTATTGGCGATCCTTGGTTGAAGCGGCCCAGAAAAAAGATGTTAAACGCGTGGTGATGGTCAGTTCGACCACCGTTTACCCTACACTTGCCAAAGAGATGCGCGAAGAAGATGCCAGTCTCAGTTTGGCCCAAAGCAACGCACAATTTAGCGACAATGCCGTCACTATGCTGACTGCGGAGCAGTGCCTAATTGATTCTGGCCTAGAGTATGCGGTGGTTCGCTGTAGCGGATTAGTCGGCCCGGATAGACATCCTTCTCGTTTTGCGGCTCGCCTCAAGCAAGTAAGCGATCAAGCCTCAGCCAACATGATTGAACTCAAAGATGCGATCGGCACCGTCAGCTACATGGCATTGTATAAAGAGAACTGCGTGGTTAATGCCACAACCCCAAATACTGTAAGTAAAGCAGAATTTTATCAAGCCGCTTTGGATAGCGTTGGCGCCAACGATCCCCTTCCCCCGGTCGTACATCAAGCCGACAAGCGCATCCTAGCAGATAAGATTGTTTCACTGGGTTACCGATTTCATTATGACCACACCTTAGAATTGGTTTGAGCAACGAGTAAGAGGCTTATGAAGCTATATCAACATATCGAACGCCTATGGCGGTTTATGCAATGCTCAGATAGGTTGGTCAAATCCGACTGTATCTTTGTCCTTGGTAGTAATGATGTCCGCGTTGCCGAGTACGCATCTCAGCTCTATCTTGAAGGGTGGGCTGACTATCTAATTTTCTCTGGCGGTGTCGGGCGTTTAACACAAGGGGTGTTTGAACAGAGTGAAGCCGACACCTTTGCTCAAGTTGCGCGAGATTCCGGCATATCCAGCCAAGCCATATTGATTGAAAACCAAGCAACAAATACTGGCGAAAATGTCGTTTTTACCCACCAGCTTATCCAACAGCAAGCGCTTAATATCCGCTCATTTATCCTAGTGCAAAAGCCTTATATGGAACGACGATCCCTCGCCACGTTTGTCAAGCAATGGCCAGATGACGTCGATCACGTTTGCGTTAGCTCAACCAAACAAGCGTTCTGTGACTACTTCAATGAAGAGATAGATCTCTATACCACGCTGACAGCCGTGTTGGGGGATTTCGAGCGTATACGCGACTATCCTGCGCTGGGTTATCAGATTGAACAACCAATCCCAGCAGAAGTGCAGCACTCTTACCAAATGATCAAAAGCGTACTGAGTTCACTCTAATCTGAAAATAAAAAAGCCAGAGTACTGTATACTCTGGCTTTTACCGACTATATCAACGACCTAACATCAATGAACCGCGGCTTCCTTTTCATTCAAGTAGGTGAACTTTAACTCATCATCTTTCAAGTCGACTTTGACTGTCCCGCCATCAACCAAGGAACCAAACAGCAGCTCATTTGCCAGTGGTTTCTTCAATTGATCTTGAATCACCCGTCCCATCGGGCGAGCGCCCATTGCTTTGTCATAGCCTTTGACCGCCAACCAATGACGAGCGTCGTCAGATACTTCCAGTGACACACCGCGAACATCCAGTTGTGCTTGTAGCTCGACAATAAACTTATCAACCACTTGATGGATAACATGTTCATCTAGGCTATTGAACCAGATGATATTGTCGAGACGGTTACGGAATTCAGGTGTGAACACCTTCTTAATTTCCGCCATCGCATCATGGCTATGGTCTTGCTGGATCAAACCAATCGATTTTTTCTCCGTCATTTGCACGCCCGCATTGGTCGTCATCACCAAAATTACGTTACGGAAGTCTGCTTTTCGGCCATTATTGTCCGTCAGCGTGCCGTTATCCATCACCTGAAGAAGCAAGTTAAAGATATCTGGATGCGCTTTTTCAATCTCATCCAGTAGCACAACCGAATGGGGATGTTTGATCACCGCATCGGTTAGCAAACCACCTTGGTCGTAGCCCACATAACCGGGAGGAGCACCAATCAAGCGACTCACTGAATGGCGTTCACCGTACTCAGACATATCAAAGCGAAGTAACTCGATACCAAGCAGCTTCGACATCTGAACCGTTACTTCTGTTTTACCCACCCCGGTTGGCCCTGCAAACAAGAACGAGCCAACAGGTTTGTGATCTGCGCCTAAACCGGCACGGGTGAGCTTAATAGCTTCACTTAATACATCAATCGCATCGTCTTGACCAAAGACCAGCATCTTCATCTTCTCATCAAGCTTCTGCAAAATTTCCTTATCTGAGGACGACACTGATTTCTCTGGAATGCGCGCCATTTTCGCCACCATGGCTTCAATGTCAGCGACGCCGACGGTCTTCTTGCGACGGCTTGCCGGTGCTAAGCGGCTGCGAGCACCCGCTTCGTCGATAACATCAATCGCTTTATCTGGTAAATGGCGTTCATTAATGTACTTAGCCGACAACTCAACCGCAGCGCGCAGCGCTTTGTTGGTGTAACGCACCTCATGGTGTGCTTCATATTTGGGCTTAAGACCCATTAAAATCTTGGTTGTGTCGTCAAGCGACGGCTCAACAATGTCGATCTTTTGGAAACGACGCGAGAGCGCGCGCTCTTTTTCGAAAATATTGCTGTATTCTTGATAAGTGGTAGAGCCGATACAACGCAGCTTACCGCTACTCAATAGTGGTTTGATTAAGTTGGCGGCGTCCACTTGCCCGCCCGAAGCCGCGCCCGCCCCGATGATGGTATGGATTTCATCGATAAATAGAATCGCGTCTTGTTCTTTTTCAAGCTGTTTGAGAATCGCTTTAAAACGCTTCTCAAAGTCACCGCGGTATTTAGTCCCTGCCAACAAAGAACCGATATCTAGCGAATAGATCACGCTGTCGGCGATAATCTCTGGTACCTGGCCTTCAACAATCCGCCAAGCGAGCCCTTCAGCAATTGCGGTTTTACCGACACCTGCCTCACCAACCAGTAGCGGGTTGTTTTTACGGCGGCGACAAAGAACTTGAATCGTACGCTCAAGCTCTTTCTCGCGTCCGATCAATGGATCAATTTGCCCTTGTTTGGCCACTTGATTGAGATTAGTTGCAAAGCTCTCCAAGCGATCTTCGCTACTTCCCTCGTCGACATTGTCGCTGCTAAATGAGTCGGGAGACGAAGGTTCGTCACCGGAACTTGACGCTTTAGTAATGCCGTGCGAAATAAAATTGACGATATCTAGGCGACTAATATCATTTTTCTTGAGTAAATAAGCCGCGTGTGACTCTTGTTCACTGAAAATGGCGACGAGAACATTCGCCCCCGTCACTTCGCTACGACCGGAAGACTGCACATGGAACACGGCGCGTTGCAAAACGCGTTGAAAACTCAAAGTGGGTTGCGTTTCGCGAGTTTCATCATTGTCAGGGATGAGTGGTGTTGTCTGATCGATAAAGATATCAAGTTCGCTACGAAGCGCGTCAATATCCGCCTGGCAGGCTTGCAGAGCCTCTCGCGCTGCATCGTTCTCTAACAATGCTAACAGGAGGTGCTCGACAGTCATAAACTCATGTCTTTTGTCTCGAGCACGGGCAAACGCACCGTTGAGACTCGACTCTAATTCTTTATTCAGCATAAGTACCTCCTTTAAGAACAACTTAGGTTGCTCGAACAAGCGTTAAGCTTGTTCCATTGTGCAAAGCAAAGGGTGCTCGTTCTCTTTCGAATACATAGTAACTTGCGCTACTTTGGTCTCTGCGACTTCTGCAGTAAACGTGCCACAAATTGCTTTCCCCTCATAATGCACCTGAAGCATGACCTGTGTTGCTTTATCGATATCCATTGAGAAAAATCGCTCTAAAACTTCAATCACAAAGTCCATCGGGGTGTAATCATCGTTGTTCAGCACAACGTTATACATAGATGGTGGTTTAACTTTTGTTTTTTCTCGCTCCAGTAAGTCTGAATCTGGAGTAACCCATTCAAAATGTTTGCTCATGACTATACGACGTTGATGTTTGACTCTATTAATTTTACCACTTCGACGAGCAGAAGTTTTGAATTTAGTTCTCTTAATCCAAGGTCAAACCGATGTAAAAATGTTTTGACCTTACTTAGAGCCTAATCCAGCAATTGGGTCGCTGCAAATAAAAGATATTAATCTACAGAAGTGTTGTATCTAATTGATTAAAAAGAGACCAAAAACCCAATAAAGCTCTATCAACTTGATACGTAACGCCGCCTCACAAGTTGCACAAATGTAAATCTCAAAAGTGATTTGTTTGCAAATATGTAGACTGTAAGACCTTTTTCCTATTGACTGCGCTACATCATTGGCTACATTGGTCAAATAGTGACTGAAAATTTGGCAGCGGCTGAATGGATATTCACTTTCTGTTTACAAGGATGATATGTAAACACTTAAACAACATCAGACACACAATGCATGAGGGATGTAAAGCATGGCTACAGGTACAGTAAAATGGTTTAACAACGCCAAAGGATTTGGTTTTATCTGTCCAGAGGGAGAAGACGGAGATGTGTTTGCACACTATTCCACAATTCAAATGGACGGTTATCGTACTCTGAAAGCAGGCCAACAAGTGAGTTTTGAAGTGGAAGAAGGACCAAAAGGCTACCACGCTAGCTCTGTGGTTCCGGTTGAGAGTCAGCCAGCCAAATGACCGCTGCCAACTTAAATGGTTTAGTTAAATAAAAAACCCGCTTTATCAGCGGGTTTTTTACATTATTGTAGAAGGATTATTTATCGATAATCGTATTCAATGTCGCACTTGGGCGCATCAAGCTGGCAGCTTTTTCTGTCACCGGTGCGTAGTAACCGCCTAGATCGCCAGGAACACCTTGCGCTTGATTGAGCTCAGCGACGATTGTCGTTTCGTTCTCTGCGAGAGCTTGAGCAATCGGAGCAAACTCAGCCGCTAGATCAGCGTCTTGCGTTTGTTCTGCCAATGCTTTGGCCCAGTATGTCGCTAGGTAATAGTGGCTACCACGGTTGTCGAGTTCACCGACACGACGCGATGGCGACTTGTTGTTGTCAAGGAACTCACCGGTCGCTTTATCGAGTGCTTCAGCCAATACTTGCGCTTTAGCGTTACCTGCTACTGTGCTCAGATGTTCAAGAGAGGCTGCTAAAGCCAAGAATTCACCGAGCGAGTCCCAACGTAGGTGGTTCTCTTTCTCAACTTGCTGAACATGCTTAGGTGCACTACCGCCTGCGCCAGTTTCAAATAGACCGCCGCCATTCATTAGTGGAACGATAGAAAGCATCTTGGCAGAGGTACCCAGTTCAAGGATTGGGAACAAGTCGGTGAGGTAGTCACGCAGTACGTTACCCGTTACTGAAATCGTATCTAGACCTTCTTTAATGCGAACCAGCGAGTACTGACAAGCTTCTAGAGGTGCAAGAATCTTGATTTCCAAACCCTCGGTATCGTGCTGTGGTAAGTAAGCATTAACTTTCTTAATTAGCTCAGCATCATGGGCACGGTTTTCGTCCAGCCAAAATACCGCAGGTGCACCTGTCGCGCGCGCGCGGCTTACGGCAAGCTTAACCCAATCTTGGATTGGCGCGTCTTTCACTTGGCACATACGGAAGATATCGCCTTCCTCAACCGCTTGCTCAAGCAACACTGCACCAGAAGCATCCACGACACGTACGCTACCCGCTGCGTCCATGATAAAGGTCTTATCATGTGAACCATACTCTTCGGCTTTTTGCGCCATTAGGCCCACATTTGGCACGCTGCCCATGGTGGTAGGATCAAAGGCACCGTTCTCTTTGCAGAAGTCGATAACGGCTTGGTAGATACCTGCGTAGCTGCGATCTGGGATCATGGCTTTAGTATCTTTTTGTTTACCGTCTGGTCCCCACATTTGGCCAGAAGAACGAAGCATCGCAGGCATAGAGGCATCAACAATGATGTCACTTGGTACGTGTAGGTTAGTAATACCACGATCCGAATCAACCATCGCGAGTGGCGGTTGAGTTTCGTACACCGCCTCTAATGCTGCTTCGATTTCTTGTTTCTGAGCAGTTGGAAGTGATTGAATCTTCGCGTAAACGTCGCCGATACCGTTATTAACATCCACGCCCAATTGATCAAAGAGTTCGCCGTACTTCGCAAACACATCTTTATAGTACACCTTAACCGCGTGACCGAAGATCACTGGGTCAGAGACTTTCATCATGGTCGCTTTCATGTGCAGCGATAACAGCACATCTTGTTGTTTGGCTTCTTCGATCTGCTGTTCAAAGAACGCCACCAGTGCGTTTTTATTTAGTACCGCGCTATCGATGATTTCTTGATCTTGAATCGGGAAAGGTGCTTTAAGTTGTTTCACAGCACCATCTGCTGCAACAAACTCAATCTTCACCTCAGTCGCACCCTGCACAGTCACTGACTGTTCGCTGCCGAAGAAATCTTTGTCCGTCATGCTCGACACGTGAGATTTAGAGTCCGCAGACCACGCGCCCATTGAATGAGGGTTTTTCTTGGCGTAGTTCTTAACCGAAAGTGGCGCGCGACGGTCTGAGTTACCTTCACGCAGTACCGGGTTTACCGCACTACCCTTAATTTTATCGTAGGTGGCCTTGATCGCTTCTTCTTCGTACGTACTCGGCTCATCTGGGTAATTTGGCAGGTTATAACCTTTTTCTTGCAGCTCTTTAATTGCCGCTCGCAATTGAGGGATCGATGCAGAGATATTAGGCAGTTTGATGATGTTCGCTTGCGGCGTTTTTGCCAATTCGCCAAGTTCAGTTAGCGCATCTCCGATGCGTTGCTCTTCAGTCAAATGTTCTGGGAAGTTAGCAATAATACGCCCGGCCAGAGAGATATCGCGAGTGTCAACATCAATACCAGAAGAAGCGGTAAACGATTGAATAATCGGAAGTAGTGAATACGTCGCTAATGCAGGTGCTTCATCAGTAATGGTGTAAATGATTGTAGGTTTTTCTGTAGGCATGAAATTTCCCTATTGTTCTAACAAAGCCATCGGATGAGTAGCCTTGTGTGAATGGCCGCAAACAAGTTGAATACTTCATCCCCTCACTTGTTGCGATTTGTCCGTCTCTTTGTTGTTTTCGTCACTGACCAGTGACATCCATGAGAGCGATTAATTATAATTAAACAAAAACAAGAGAATAGTCTATCATCCTCGACAATCCTGTTTTTTGGCGCGCAAATGATAGCTTAAATTGGATATTTAAGAAACTTTCAAACACACTTTATTTACATTTTTGCAAGGTAGTTAACATGCCACCACGCTCCAACCGAGGCTCTGCGCCTGGTACCAAAACCAAGCCAGCATCAGGTTTTAAACGCAATAAATCGAACGCCTCTCATCGTACAAGCAGCGCTAAAAACCGTTATAAACCTAACAAAGCAAAGCCGAGAATTTCTCCAAATGAGCGCCGAGTGATTATATTCAACAAACCATATGATACGTTGAGTCAGTTTACCGATGGCGATGGCAGAAAAACCCTCGCTGACTTTATCCCGGTGAAAGACGTATACGCCGCGGGTCGCTTAGACAGAGACAGTGAAGGCTTGATGGTGCTGACCAATGACGGCGTGTTGCAAGCCAAGCTTACTCAACCTAAATCTAAGTCTCCAAAAACCTACTGGGTGCAAGTCGATGGTGCGCCTTCTGAATCCGATTTAGATAAACTGCGCAAAGGGGTCGAGCTTAAAGATGGTATGACGCTACCTGCTCAAGTCGAGGTAATAGACGCGCCTGAAGTTTGGGAGCGTACCCCACCTGTTCGTTTCAGAGCCAACATCCCCACTACGTGGTTAGCGATCACGATCATCGAGGGGCGCAACCGACAAGTTCGTCGTATGACCGCCCATATTGGCTATCCCACTCTTCGTTTGATTCGATACTCGATGGGCGAGCTCACCTTAGATAACTTGCAGCCGGGACAATGGAAAGAGATCGCGCTTTGATATCGCGTTAAACATGCAGAGCCGCTATTGGACGGCCTGACCTTGATAGAAACAACGGCCTTTGCCGGAGTTTTTCGCTAAGTACAGCTCTTTATCCGCTTTAGACAAGGTTTGGTCTAGCCCAACATGGCGGTTAAAATGCTCCAAACCAGCACTGAAAGAAATCGCAATTGACTCACCTTGGAAAATAACAGGTTCTGTCATGACACAGGTTTGTAGCTGCTTTACCAGTGCAAAAAGGCCAGTCTGCTGAACCTGATGAGGGGTCAGAACGACAACAAACTCCTCTCCTCCCATCCGGTAAATCTGTTGCTCGTTGACTACTTGGCTTAAGCGAATTACGACCTGTTTGAGCACCTCATCACCCGCGGCGTGGCCATATCTATCATTGATTTCTTTAAAATCATCGAGATCCAAAATATAGACAATGCAGCCCTGTAATTTATTGGGGCTCTGTTTAAACACGGTGATCAGCGAAAGGCGGTTTTGTGCCCCTGTCAACGCGTCTCGATGAGCCAAATTGTTTAGCCTATCCACCCCCTTTGCCCGACTGTCTTCGTAAACATGCGAGATAGTCCAAACGAAAATATAGGCCATTGACAAATTCAACAATAGCGCAGCGTTACTACTATCAAATCCATCGAATGCAAAGTGCAACACCATCAGTTGCAAGCACAAACAGATGAAACTCCAAATAAACCCAATTTTTAGACCTAAGCCAAGATAGAAGACCGTTGGCAAGACCACCGCCCATAAATAAACTGAGCTCTCAATTCGACTAATATAAGTTCCAAAACAGATCAAAAGAGTCAGAACAAAGCAATGAAAAGCGAGAAACCAGTTGGGCTGAACCTGCTTTTTGACATGCTGCAACATGGTGAAACAAATGACAAAATACCCGAGCTCTATAATTCCAAGTAGCGTTGCGCGCTCGCCATAGTAAAAGAGGTTGATTAACCCAAACAGCAAGGCCGTACTACCTAAGATCGCACACATACCGACCAACACTTTGGCTCTTAAGCGATGGGTTGCATCACAAGAAATTAGCTGATTGTTCATCTTATTATCTATAGGTACTCAATGATGCGTACTTTTAACACAGCGAACGCTATTATTCATGCTTTGAATACAAAAAAGCCGCTTGTATCCAAGCGGCTTTCGATTTTGAGATAACTGAAGTTACTCTTCGTCTTTCTTCTCGGCAGCTTTAACCGCAATGGCAAGTTCTTCAAGCGCTGCTGGGTTTGCAAGGCTTGGAGCGTCTGTTAATAAACATGACGCTGCCGTTGTTTTCGGGAAGGCAATAACATCACGGATGTTCTCTGTGCCACATAGCAGCATTACTAGACGGTCAAGACCGAATGCTAAACCTGCGTGTGGAGGTGTACCGAACTTAAGTGCGTCGAGTAGGAAGCCAAACTTCGCTTGTTGCTCGTCAGCTTCGATACCAAGGATATCGAATACTGCTGATTGCATTTCAGCGTTGTGGATACGTACCGAACCACCACCCACTTCGTAGCCGTTGATTACCATGTCGTATGCGTTTGAATTCGCTGCCGCTGGGTTCGCTTTTAGCTCTTCTGCAGTCACACCTAGAGGCGATGTGAATGGGTGATGCATCGCGTGTAGGTTTCCTTCGTCGTCTTCTTCAAACATTGGGAAGTCAACAACCCATAATGGAGTCCACGCTGAAGTATCTGTTAGCTCAAGATCTGTACCTAGTTTCAAACGTAGCGCGCCCATTGCTTCTGCAACGACGCTTGCTTTGTCTGCACCAAATAGGATGATGTCTCCAGATTCTGCTTGAGTGCGATCAAGAATGCCGTTGATCACATCTTCGCTAAGGAACTTAGCCACTGGAGATTGAATGCCTTCCAAGCCTGCCGCGCGGTCGTTAACCTTCATCCACGCTAGGCCTTTCGCGCCATAGATGCCAACAAACTCACCGTAACCGTCGATTTGTTTACGAGTCAGTGACGCACCACCAGGAACGCGGATGACTGCAACGCGACCTTTCTCATCATTTGCAGGGCCAGAGAAGACTTTGAATTCAACGTCTTTCACTAGGTCAGCCACGTCCACTAGCTCTAGTGGGTTACGTAGATCTGGCTTATCAGAACCGAAACGACGAATCGCTTCGCTAAATGGCATCACTGGGAAATCGCCAAGATCAACGTTTAGTAGCTCTTGCCACATGTCGCGAACCATCTTCTCAGTGGTGGCACGAACTTCGTCAGCCGTCATGAATGACGTTTCGATATCGATTTGAGTGAACTCTGGCTGACGGTCTGCACGCAAGTCTTCATCACGGAAACACTTAACGATTTGGTAGTAACGGTCAAAACCAGACATCATCAATAGCTGTTTGAATAGCTGTGGAGACTGCGGAAGCGCGTAGAAGCTTCCTTTGTGAACACGGCTCGGTACTAGGTAGTCACGCGCACCTTCTGGTGTCGCTTTCGTTAGTACTGGTGTTTCGATGTCTAAGAAGCCGTTATCATCTAGGAAACGACGAACAAAGCTTGAAGCTTTTGCACGTAGCTTGATGCGATCGCTCATCTCAGGACGACGTAGATCCAGGTAACGGTACTTAAGACGCTGCTCTTCTGAGTTCTTCTGGTTGAAGTCAAGAGGTAGCACGTCTGCACGGTTGATGATCTCAAGACCTTTCGCGATGATCTCTACTTCACCCGTCGCCATATCTTTGTTTACTTGGCTGTCTGGACGAACACGAACTTCACCCGTTAGCTTGATACAGAATTCATTACGTAGCGTGTTAGCCACTGCGTACGCATCTGCCATATCTGGATCGACAACTACCTGAACAACGCCTTCACGATCTCGCATATCGATAAATATAAGACCGCCTAAATCACGGCGACGGTTAACCCAGCCGCACAGTTCTACAGTTTGTCCTGCAAGGGACTTGTTCAGGTGACCACAGTAATGGGTACGCATAATGAATTTCCCAATCTCTTAAAATTTGTTGATTACTCTCTATCGGTGTTAAGTTTACCCATAGAGCAAAGTTCCATTTATACGCTGAAAGCCTATGAAAATCGACTACTCAACATACGATTAATTGTGTTTTATCGTTCACTGGTGCTTTTTAGTACAACAAATGCTCAAAAGCACGCCAAAACGAATAAATTGCTCGGGATTATAGCGTGAAATTACCTAACTCAGCAAAACTCTCGTAAAATGCACACAGGCGACACAGACTATGATTAAAAGAATATCGGGCAAGCTGATTCAGCATAGTCAGAGCAAAGCATTCTTGCGCCGGGAAACGACAATCAGATGACCTTTGCTGATCATACCAATCGGTTGAATGCAAACGGCCGATCTGATTGTTCGAACGAAACAGGCTGGTCAATATCCCGAGAATCTGTGAGTTGCATGTTGCACAACTCGGGGATATAAATCGACGAAAGCTGCACAATGTCCACCGATTTATCCTCAAAATAAAAGAGCCGCACCCTTTAAGTGCGGCTCTTTTTAGTTTAAAGCGTCGTGAAGGCTAGAACTGACGATCTGCATCAATACAGCTTTCAAAGTCTTTCAAATCACAGCCTTTGTTAAAGAACTCCAACTTTTGGTCTTCGGTCTTAGCGAACTTTGCTGCCGTTCGACAGCCCGAAACATCACCTAAATCGCAGCTTTTTGCGTAGTATAGCAATGCGCCTTCTTTGTCACGAACACGCTCCAAACCACGCCAGGCGAAGTTGTAGCAGGCTTGTGCATCATTACTCTCACAACATGCTGTATGAGCTTCTTGAAGTGGTTGAGGGAACAGTTCTACTTGTGCCTTACAAACTTGTGCCACTTTAGCCGGCATTTTGGGTGGAACTTGAACAAAGAAGTTTTGCTCTGCAATGACTTGATCATTGAGTTTAACAGCTACTGTCCATTTACCGCTTACAAGCTCTGCGTCTGATTCAAACTGCCACATTGCAAAGTTGTCGCGGCCAAAATATAGCGTGTCGTTCCATCTACTATTGGTTGAGCCGTTGATCTCTGGGTGAGTGACTTCTATAACAACAGGTAAGCTCTTGTATACTTTTGCGTCAGTTGCATCTGACGTCATTTTAAGCGATTGAGTTGCGGTGTAGCTCAAGCCAAAAAAGTTCCCAATTTTTGCTGGAACAGCGAAGCCTTTCTGGAAGTTGTAACCAACAAGCTGTTTATTCTTAAACGCAGGTGTAGCGAGACCAGACTCTTTGACTGTGGCGGTCGCACCCACTTCAACCTTTGCATCTGATTGTTGTTCTACACTAGTTTGCTCGTTATTTTTTGAAGCACAACCACCGAGTAAAATAGAGAGGGAAAGTAAGCCTAGTACTGACGTTTTACTACTGAACATCATTATTCCTGTTTGTTATTTTTAGCTGCTAAATGGGATATTTTACACACCAAACAGAACGACATACCTATTGATGTGTAAATGAGCACAGAGTATATAAATCTATTATTACTAAAACAATGTGTATAAGTTTTAAGCATATAGAATTTGATATCTATGGAAAATTATTCGCTAATTGGTGAGTTTTAGATAAATAACAACCTCTTAAAGCGAAGAGTGAGCCGGATAACCTTGTGTACATGTAATTGCGACTGCTATCCATTCCTAGCCTCACTTCGTCGACCATCCGGAGCTGAGTGACAGCTTTCATTGTTTCGAACCTTTGTTTAACAAGCTACCCGTTTGGATTGGACAAGGCACTCAGTCTTGCTTGAGGATCACGGCACCAGATAATATGCTTGCCCCCAAGTTTCAGCTGCAGCTGTATAAACAGCTATAGCTAAAGGTTCCATTAATCGAGTTACCTGCTTTTCTGGTCACCGATGGCAACTCGCGATTACAGTTGTTCTAACAATAATTTGCTCAACGCATGACAGAGGCGCGAATTTTTCATAAAATACGCGCCTTTTTTGATGCCTGACGTTTTTGAAGACTAAGAATCCCGTCAGCATGTATGCAGAGATTTGGTTATGAACCCTAACAGCAATCCAGATACCATTTTTTCAGCGCCGATCGATAAAATTGGTGATTTCACCTTTGATGAGCGTGTTGCTGAAGTTTTTCCGGATATGATTCAACGCTCTGTACCCGGCTACAGCAATATTATTTCTGCCATTGGCATGCTGGCAGAGCGATTTGTTAAACCACACACTCACATCTACGACCTAGGATGCTCTCTTGGCGCCGCCACTCTGTCGATGCGACGCCACATTCAACAAGAAGGGTGTAAGATCATCGCTGTCGATAATTCCTCTGCCATGGTCGAGCGTTGCAAGTTGCACGTAAACGCATACCGCAGCGACACTCCGGTTGATGTTGTTGAAGCAGACATTCGCAATATCGAAATTAAAAACGCTTCTGTCGTGGTGCTTAACTTCACTCTGCAGTTTCTCTCTCCAGATGATCGTTACACCCTGTTAGAGAAGATCTACGCGGGTTTACGTCCTGGCGGTATTCTGATTGTTTCAGAAAAATTTGTCTTCGAGGATTCGGCAGCCAACCAGCTTCTGATCGACCTCCATCACGACTTTAAACGTGCCAATGGCTACAGCGAGTTGGAAATCAGTCAAAAACGCAGTGCAATTGAGAACGTCATGCGTCCAGATTCGAAGCAAGAACACAAAGAGCGTTTCGCTAAAATCGGCTTTAGCAGTTTTGATATATGGTTCCAGTGCTTTAACTTTGGCTCGATGTTCGCGATAAAATAAGATTAGCCATACCGCTCGCTCTTATTAAAACGTCATCGTCAAGAACGAGGAACGAGCGAGTTGGGGATCTCTTGTCAACAACGAAAAGTTGAGATTCCCTATCATGTTCGTCCCTCACTGTAAGGGATGACACACTTAATTTTTACACCACCAAATCAGTGAAAAACTATGTTCAACTTTGCTAATTTTTATCAGTTAATTGCCCAAGATACCCGTCTTCAACCATGGCTAAACGTGTTGCCTCAACAGTTAACAGATTGGCAAAATGCTGAGCACGGTGACTTTAGTCGCTGGGTGAAAGCACTGAACAAAATTCCGCAAGGTGCGCCGAACCAAGTGGATATCAAACACTCAGTTACTATTAGCAACGACACGCCTTTTCATGAAGGTGAACTTAAAAAGCTAGAGAGCCTGCTGCGCACTTTCCACCCTTGGCGCAAAGGCCCTTATACTGTGCATGGTATTCACATTGACACAGAATGGCGCAGCGACTGGAAATGGGACCGTGTATTGCCCCATATTTCCCCATTAAACAATCGCAGTGTGCTCGATGTAGGTTGTGGTAATGGTTACCATATGTGGCGGATGCTCGGCGAAGGCGCTCGACTCACGGTTGGCATCGATCCTTCTCATCTATTCCTTATTCAGTTTGAAGCCATTCGTAAGCTGATGGGCGATGACCAGCGTGCGCACCTGTTGCCACTTGGCATTGAGCAGCTACCTAAGCTAGAAGCCTTTGATACTGTCTTCAGCATGGGTGTGCTTTACCATCGCCGTTCACCGCTCGATCATCTTATCCAGTTGAAAGACCAATTAGTGGCAGGTGGCGAACTCGTCTTAGAAACACTGGTTATCGAAGGGGATGAAACCTCGGTATTGGTTCCGATTGATCGCTATGCACAAATGCGCAACGTGTACTTTTTCCCATCTGCGCTTGCACTTAAGGTTTGGCTTGAACAAGTCGGATTTGTTGATGTGCGTATTGTGGATGAAAACGTCACCACCACTGGCGAACAACGTACCACAGACTGGATGACGCACAACTCACTGCCCGATTACCTCGATCCAAATGATCCAAGTAAAACCGTAGAAGGTCACCCTGCGCCAAGACGAGCCGTGTTAGTCGCAAAGAAACCATAATTGCGACAAATTGACAGAGAGTTTACTCAAGTCGCCGTGAAATGGATTCCTCTCTGTTCGTTTCCATTTTACAATATAAAGGATGCTGAAATCGCATCCTTTTTTGTACTTATCATTTAAGAATCATATTATTAGCGATAGTAACTGCCTATTCTTCGATAAGTAGACATAGGGATTGAGTGGACCTCTTAAGCACACAATCTCAACCTAACTTAGGCTAATCAATGTTTACAAGAACTCTTCCCCTCGTAACTGTTATTCTTCTCTCTGGCTGCACCTTAACCAATAGTGAAAAGTACCATCAGCAAACTGTCGCAGCGATTAAGTCGTCCGAGACCAATCTGACAGAGCAGTTTCAAAGCCTCAATACACATATCAGTAATCAAAACGATTACATTGAAAACCTAGAAACTCGCCTAAGTGACCTGGAAAAAGAACTCAAAGACTTCAAATACGAGTCACTTGCGCAGCGCTGTGAAGCGGAGAAAAAAGCTCAAGCGCAACCTGCGCCGATTTATACACCAGTGCCAAGAGATGAACTGCTGCTCGGCGAAGTTGAGAAAGTCACTATAGATTCAATCAAGCAAGTGTTTGATGCACGCATTGATACCGGAGCCGCCACCTCGTCATTAAATGCGGTTGATATCCAACAATTTGAGCGCAATGGCAACAATTGGGTTCGCTTTCATCTCTCTGACGGGGAGACGCCTCTTGACGATTCAAACTGGATAGAAGCGCCGATTGTACGTTTTGTTAAAATTCGCCAATCAAGCAATGATGAAGTTGAACGACGTGCGGTAGTCGAGTTATGGGTAAGGCTCGGAAAAATCCATGAAAAAGCGCAATTTACCTTGGCAGATCGCTCTCAAATGAGTCATCCTGTACTACTAGGTCGTGAGTTTATTCGTGACATCGCAATTGTTGATGTTAGCCAACAGTACATCCATGCGAACTCCCCTCAAAAACAATAAAGGTAGCGTGAGTTTATGACGTCTAAAGTTCCTTTTTATCTTTCAGTAGTGCTACTGATTTTAGCGGGCATCGCGTTAAGCATGTTCCGCCATCAAACTTATGGTGTGCCTTGGACACCAGGCGAAACTCGCCAAGTGTGGGATATTGAAGCGCGCATCGAATTCAATGGTCAAGATAAGCCAGTCAAAGCTTCATTGGCGGCTCCTCATACTCAAACAGGCTTCACCCTAATCAGCGAGTCATCCTCTTCACCTGGTTACGGAGTCTCTTACTTAGAAACCGATACAGGTCGACGCGCAGAGTGGTCAATTCGTCACGCAAACGGCCCACAAACCATTTATTACAAAACTCAGTTTTTAGTCGACCCTCACGCTAAAGTCGATCCCACGCCTCCGGGCGAAGAGATCTCATCACCGACGTTTGAAGGCCCAGTTGAAGCCGCGGCTATCGCATTGATTGAACGCGCAAATCAACGCTCTGCGGATGATGTCACCTTTACGCGTGAACTGATTAAGTCTCTCAACGACTCCGATAGCCAAAACGCATCATTGGTGCTCAACACCATGTCTAAGGTAGAGGCGGTCAACTCGATTCTGTCGTACGCCAACATCCCGAATAAAGTGGTAGGCGTAATAGAGTTAGAAGACGGTAGACGCCGCCAAACCATCCAACATATGAACCAAGTCTGGGATGGGGCGGATTGGGTGCTGTTTAACCCGAACAAAATCAATCAAATCATTGCCGACAACCTGTTGGTGTGGGATGAGTCGAACGTGTCGCTGCTGGACCTAGTCGGTGGACAAAACAGCCAAGTGCATTTTTCGATGATTGCGCTTGAAGTGACGCCAACCCAAGCGACGGCCAACAAAGTTGAAGCCGATGGGTTACTTAACTTCTCAATTCACAGCTTGCCACTCGAAGAGCAAGCGATGTTTAAGACCATCATGCTAATCCCAATCGGCGCGCTTATCGTGGTGTTCCTAAGAGTAATCATTGGGCTGAAAACATCAGGCACCTTTATGCCTGTATTGATAGCGGTGGCCTTCGTTCAAACCCAATTAGTCACAGGTATCGTTGGATTCTTGCTGATTGTGGGAACTGGCCTAGTAATTCGAAGTTATCTGTCGAAACTCAACTTACTCTTGGTAGCCCGTATATCTGCAGTGATCATTACTGTCATCATGATTATTTCTGTGTTTACCGTGGTGGCCTTCAAGATCGGCCTTACCGAAGGGCTGTCGATCACCTTCTTCCCGATGATCATCCTGTCATGGACCATTGAACGCATGTCAATTCTTTGGGAGGAAGAAGGTGCGAAGGAAGTGGTACTACAGGGGGGAGGCTCATTGCTGACCGCTGTCTTAGTCTACTTGGCGATGACGAACGCGTTCATTCAGCACTTAACCTTCAACTTTATCGGACTGCAATTGATCGTCTTAGCGGGTATTTTGCTTCTCGGTACCTATACAGGTTACCGCCTCACTGAGCTGCGTCGCTTTAAGCCGTTGGCGGAGGATTAAGTATGCTTTCACGTTTTGCTGCTCAGTTTACCTCACCGGGTAAGCTGCATCATAAAGGCATTATGGGAATGAACAAGCGAAATCATAGCTACATTGGTCGCTATAATGATCGCTCGAAATACCCTTTGGTCGATGACAAACTGAAAACCAAAATCATCGCTCAGCAGCACGGTGCGACCACTCCAGAATTGATTGGCGTGATCAGCAATCAGGCCGAAGTAAAAACCATTCACAATATGGTCAAAAACTGGCCTGGCTTTGTGATAAAGCCAGCACAGGGCAGCGGCGGCAAGGGCATCTTAGTGATCGTTTCACATAAGGATGGCGTGTACACCAAGCCTTCTGGCGCCACCATTAACCAAGAAGATGTAGAGCGCCACATTAGTAATGCACTTGCTGGCCTGTTTTCTCTTGGAGGAAAAAACGACGTGGCGGTCGTTGAGAACCTGATTAAGTTTGACGACTGTTTTGATGGTTTTAGTTACGAAGGCGTACCTGATGTGCGTATTATCGTTTTCAAAGGCTATCCAGTTATGGCGATGATGCGCTGCTCCACTTCGGCTTCAGACGGAAAAGCCAACCTACACCAAGGTGCGGTAGGCGTGGGTATCGATATCGCGACCGGGCGTGCGGTACGCGCGGTCCAGTTTGACCAGCCGATCACCCATCATCCTGACACAGGAAAAGAGCTGTCGACGCTTAAGGTGCCACATTGGGAAAGGCTTCTAACCCTAGCATCGAGTGCGTGGGAAATGACCGGGCTTGGCTACATGGGTACCGATATGGTGCTCGACAAAGAAGAAGGCCCGATGGTGCTAGAGCTAAACGCTCGTCCTGGATTGGCGATTCAGATTGCCAATGGAGCCGGATTATTGCCTCGCCTGCATCATATCGAAAACTTAGGGTCGCCTGCCGAATATCCGAAACCCGCCGAGCGAGTGGCTTATGCCGCCAGGCAGTTTGGCATTTTTGCTAAAGAAGTCACTTCTTAGCAACAAAGACTCATCAAAAGAAAGCCCGCAATTGCGGGCTTTTTTCTGTCTGTACTATTAGAGTTCTTCCACCAGCTGTTGGATTTCACTCTTTGGCTTTTGCTCTTGCCCAAAGCCTCTCAAACCAACCACATGCACATGCTCATGATCTTTAAAGACTTTACGCACCAGCTTATAGGTGGTTCCTTTCTCAGGGCTGATATTCTCTGGGGCAGCAATAAGGAGCTGCATGTCCAAACGGTCACACAATTCAAACAAGGTCGAGATAGACTTCGCATCCAGACGTGCCGCCTCATCCAAGAACAACAGGCGACAAGGAACGATGTCTTTGCTACGCAGTCGACGCGACTCCTCTTCCCAGCTTTGTACCACCATAAGCAGAATTGACTGACCAGTACCGATCGCTTCACCGGTAGAAAGTGCGCCTGACTCTGCCTGCAGCCAACCATCTGAACCACGGTTAACCTCAACACTTAGCTCGAGGTAGTTACGGTAGTCCAGTAGTTCTTCACCCAGTACTTGTGGAGAACGTTGACCCATGTCGATATGCGGATTGACGCGTTGGAATAGCTTCGCCATCGCTTCAGAGAAGGTATAGCGAGGTGATTCAAACAGGTCTTTATGTTGCTCTTGCTGCGTAGATAAGCCATTGAGTAGCACTTCATGGCTTTCACGAATCTTCACATTCAAGCGCACGCCTTTAACCTGACCAAACGAAATATTCGACAAGCCTTGGTTAAGCATACGAATACGATTTTGTTCACGCTGAATCGTCTTCTTGATGATACTTGCTACCGAATCAGAGCTGATCGCCAAACGATTTTCACGCTGAGTCAGTTCTTCGGTTAAACGCGCCAGCTCTACTTCCATCTCTTCGATCGCTTCGACAGGATCATCGGTACGGATGATGTCTTGACGAATACGCTCTCGAAGGTGTTGATAAACCGCAATATAGAACAGAACCTTGCGCTCTGGATGAGCGTTATCTTCAGAGAGGCGTAGCGCATCGCGCAAATCGTCGTTGTCGGCGACCGCCAAGCGAAGAGCGCCAAGTGACTTATCCGACATCGAGCGCAACTCGTTATCCGACAGGTAAGCCAGTTCACGTTTGTGCAATCGACGTTCAACATCGTTCTCACGCGCGAGTCGCAATACAGAGCACCAGCCTGCTTTCGCCGCCACAACAAAACTGCGCAGTTCGACATACTCTTTCTGAACTTTCTTCAAGCGTTTTGCCAGCGCTTTCATCTCTAGTTCGGTTGAGGTGATGGTACGCTCATACTCACTCTTACGACTACGGGAGGTATGTAAGCGCTCTTGCAGCTCATCACGACGGCGCATTGCACGCTCGGCCGCACCTTCATCCGCAGTCACGCCAAACTCTTGCAGCTCTTGTTTAAACTCTTGAACCGTTTCTTGTTTGGCTTGATGAGAGCTTTTCAAAGAAGCCAGTACTTGGTTGTATTGGTTGATCTGACTTTGAGCTTGTTTGAGCTCTTCGCGAGAGCGAGTGCGAATTTGCTCCGCCTGCACGAGCTTCGCTTTTAACTGCTCGCTCAGTTCGCTGCTCTGATTGAGAAGGTCAACCGAGTCCGAGTAGGCAAAATAGTGGCGACGCTCCACAAGATCGGCCAACGCGAAAATTTGCTTTTTAAGCGCTTGCAATTGCTGATCTGCCGCTTGGTATTCAGCTTCCAGCGCGTCAAACTGTTCAGGGTCGGCGTCTAGCGCTGTCACCACTTGTTCTAGCTCAGCCACCGATTTGGCGTGTTGATTTAAAAACGCTTTAGCATCGACGAGCTGAGCAATTTTTTCTTCCAATTCGTCAAAACGGCCACGTAAAGTCTCATCTTCAATCAGCGACATGGTGGACGCTAACTTATCGAGCAGTGCCAACGCTTGTTTACTCACTTGCAGTTGAGAACGCTGCTGTTGCTCTTTATTCTCAAGCTCGGCCAGCATGCGCGCAATCTGGTTGCGCTTATCACGCCGGGAGACGAGTGCTTGTTCTGGATCTGCGTCAAACGCCACATGAATATGCTGAGCAATAAACTGATTAAACGCTTGGTAAAGGCGCTGCATCTTCTGTGCGTCAAATGCCGCCTTAGCATGCTCTTCTACCACTTCTTCACGTTCGTTACGCAGTAGCTCTAAACGTTGTTCACGCGCCGCTCGTCCAAATAAAGGGATCTCAGGCAAACGCGAGTAACGCATTTGACGCTGATTCATTCGTACGCACACCGCACCTTCGAGCTCTTCCGCATCAAACGAACTGTCATCAAAGGCATCAATATCACCCTCGATGATGTAGAGATCTTCCGGGCAGTCGTCCAGCTCCACCAGTTTCTGCTCGATATCAGTCAAGTCTGACACCACAATCGCATGACGCGCTGGACCGTACATGGCACTAAAATACGGTGCATCATCAATGGTTATATCATCATAAATTTCTGATAACAGCACACCACCTAAAGTATCCGCTAGGCCTTTTAAGCGAGGATCGTTTGAACCGCCTGGTGAAGCAAGGCGTTCTATTTCACCTTCAAGTTGTTGACGACGCTGTGCCAGTTTGTCCTTGCTAACTGAAAGCTGTTTCTCTTTCTCAAGCACAATCTGCATTTGGCTCATAACCGCCGAATTACTCTCAAGCTCAGCGCCACTTTGCTCACGCAAGGCTTGCAATGTGTCATTCGCGGCAATCCAAGTAGGTGCCAGTGCTTCGAGCTTGCTGATATCGGCGGCGGCATCTTGTTCAAGGCGACGCTGTTCGCTGCGCTGCTCTCGAAGCTCTTCCTGGGCCATTTGTAGCGCTTCAATCTGCACAGTGTGACGTTCGCGCTCTTGCTCAAAGACCGCTTCGCTGGTCAGCTCGACCTGACACTGTTTTTGATATTCACTCACCCATTCACGGGCTTGACGTTGCTGGTTAAGACGGCGCTCAAGGTCTCGATGCTGCTCTCGCCATTGCGATTCGTTTTGCGTGATTTGATGAGCGTCGCGCGCTTTGATCAATAGCTTTTTGGCTTGCTGTGGGGCGTCTTGGCGTTCCACTGGCCCTGCAATGGCCTGGACTAACTGCAAAGCCGTCTCAAATTGCTGTGCCGCTGCTGAAGACATATCCAATTTGTGCTTAAGCGATAACAATCGGTTAGTCTTTTCGGCTTCGGTGCTTTTTAGTTCAGAAATCAAGGCCTGTGCAGACTCAGCAGAGAGGCTCTCATCCCCCAATAATTGCTTTGCCTTATCAAGAGCCTCGACCGCTTGCTGATATTGCAATGCCCGTGTTTGTTGAACATCAAGCGCTTGTTGGTAGTCAGCGAGTTGAGTTTTGAGGCTATCTACTTCATCTTCGGCGAGAGTAGCTTGCTCCTCTGCCATCATCACTCGCTCTTGCGCCTCTTCGACAACCATCATCTGCTCTTCAAGACGCTCACTGAGCTCTTCAAGATCTTCTTGATAACGTTCAATCTTCTCTTGCTGGCGCAATGCATTCTGCACTAACTGAAGGTGATCAGAAGCGGCTTGATAATCTTGCTCAAGCGATGACTCTGACTCAATCAATAGCTCCAGCTCTTCTTGCACTCGATTAAGCAAGCCATTTTGCTCATGCAGGATCTCACGTGAGCTAAATAGCTCAGAGCGAAGCGACAAAGTTTGCTCGAGTTTATTGCGACGATCGTTAGCATGACGCATATAATCCGCCGCGACGTAGTTCGTCGATTCAGTGATTAAATGTTTGAACAGATCGCGATCGGCTTGGGTCGTTTTGATTGCTTCGAGCGTCATGCGGTTTTCGCGCAGCGCCGATTCCATATCTTGGAAGGCTTTTTTAACCCCACCATTTTGTGGTAGAAGATAATCACGCAACGAACGAGTGATCGCGCTTGAGATCCCGCCATAGAGAGAAGCTTCGATCAAGCGGTAGAACTTAGAACGGTCACTTGAATTACGCAATTTCTTTGGAATGACACCAAATTCAAACATCTGTGCATGGTAGTCAACAATCGAAGAAAAGGCTTTAAACTGAACCCCTTCCCACTGCGCTAGTGACTCTTTCACTTCGTTGATTTGGCGCACTCTCGCTTGAGTATCCGAGACGCTTTCAATCAAGATGTCCGTTGGTTTTACATCACTCGGTAAACCTTGAATCACAAACGGCTTGATATCCACTTTCTTGTCGCGACCGGCCACCTGTTGTAACTTAACCCCAAACAACAGTCGCTGATGACGCGAGTTCACCACGTCTAACGCCGCATAACAGGCTCCAGCCTGCAGCTTGCCGTACAATCCTTTATCACGAGAAGATTGGTTACTGCCCGCTTCTGTCGTGTTACGAAAATGAAGCAGCGTTTGGTCAGGGATCAAAGCCGTAATAAACGCCGCCATAGTGGTCGATTTACCCGCACCGTTCCCTCCCGAGAGCGTAGTGACTAAGCCATCAATATCGAAGGTACGTGCAAAGAAGCCGTTCCAGTTGATCATGGTCAGCGATTGATATTTACCACGTTCAATCATGCGTCACCCTCTTTCATCGTTTCTTGTTCGACCGACTCTTCGTCTGCCTGCTCTAATAAACTGCCCTGACTCGGCTCTTTCGTGTGAACAACCGCTTCGCCATCACGAATCAGACGGAGCTGAGCGTCACGCATATCATCACCAATACGAACATCGGCACCAAAGCGAAACACCGATTCGCTAATACTGAACTTCCCGGTCTCTCCAATGTTGATAATCATGCCCAAGCGACGCAAGCGACGCAGTGATGTGCGCACTTTTTCAAACAGCTTCTCTTTATCAAGGTCAGAACCTGTTGCGCGATGGGTGACTAGCTTCATCAACTTGGTTTCATCGGCTAACGCGAGCAACTCTTCGTACAGCTCTTGATTGGTGAAAATACCTTCATGAGCTAAACGCTCTGGGCTCAGATAGAGGAAACACAACACTTTGCCAACCAGCATATCGAGCTCAGACAGAACACTGCGGCCAATCAGGGAAGTTGAGCGCGGACGTAAATAGAAAAAGCCCTCAGGCGCTTTGACCAGTTCCGTATTGTAGCGCTGATAAAAAGAACAGAGCTCGACCTCGAAATCAGACAGCAAGGCATGATTATCGAGATCTTCGCTAGAAATATGACGACCCGCTCGCAGCATGCTATCTAGCGCTGGAAACAATGGGTTCGAAATTGCTTTGGCCAGATTATCTGACATGTATTCATTAATATCGGTCGATGACATTTGCTTGTACCTTTGCACCATAATCGTTGATCGCTTGCCAGTCTGGTTGAATCGCTTGGTAATCGGATTCGGAATAACCTAGACGCACGGCTTGATCGATAACAATTCGGGCTAAATCGAAATGATGAGTGTGTGGATGTTGGGATAGGTAGTCGCGAAGCACCAAACCTAAATCAATCGGCGTACCCTGCTGTTTATGTGCGCTCAGCATATGGCCAATCCGCTCTGACAACTCATCGTTTACCTGTTGAAACTCTTCGTATTCAACTTCCAGTGGCACTTGACCGGTGACTTCATCGTCCCTGAGCACTAAGGCCTCATCACGCAGATCGGTAAGACGCTCGGCATCAGCGTAAGTCAGATACCATGGCATCTCAAAGTAGTCTTTGACCGACTGACGCAGACGAGAACTGAAGGCTCGGTTTTTGTCCATGTCGATAGCGGTACGAATAAACTTGTGCACATGGCGATCGTAGCCTATCCAAAGGTCAATCGCTTGTTGTCCCCAGCTGGTAATTCGATCGAGCTTCATCTGTAAACCAAATAGTGTCTCGGCGATGAACTCGAGTTCGTCATCTCCGTAAACCAGCTCTTGAATATCGAGAATTTGCGTTTGCAGTTCATCGCCTGCAGCTTGGAGGGTATCTTGCAGCTCTCTCAAGGTATTGGATGTGGCTGACAGCAATGTTTCACAGTTATTGATCGCATCGCGCCAATCTTTATTAAGCAGTTCAGCAATTTGCATTTTTACCGACTGCTGCTGCTCATCCATCACGCGTTGGTTGAGGTCAATTTGATCGAAAATCTCACCGACGGAATACTTGAGAACGCCATAAACGTTTTTGCGCCAATGGCCGGGCGTACCACCTTGTCGAGCCGACTCAATCGCTTTGGCCATCTCGTCTGCGACCATCGACAACTGAATAGAGAGCTTAAGCTTTGAAAACTCTCGATGGCGTACGTAGTAATCCGTGATACCAATCGCTAATGGTGATAAACGATAAATACTTGCACCATCATTGATCTCACTGGTAAAGCGACTGATCAAACGCTGCTTAACCATTTCATTAATCGCATTGTTCGCGCGAAACGCCGACGCCTCTCCGGTATCGGCAAATAGGCGGGTGACGATAGTGAATGCATCGTGCAATTCACCTTCACCTAATTCTTCATCAAACCTTTCATTACTCAAGACCGCAATCGCAATCAGAAATGCTAGGCGTTCGTTGGATAGGTTCAATGAGAAATCGTGCTGTTTGACCCAGCCGACCAGTTCATCGATCGGCTGCTCTGCAGCGTTTAGAGTCATCTCACTCATTGTTAGTCCTGCTTATTTTTCTTCTGTGCCCATACATGTATGTATCGGCCTAACGAGAGGTACGGCTCTTGTCTGCACAATTGTCTTTCTAGTGCCAACACATCTTCTGGCTGATAATCCCCCATATATTGGCGATCACCGATGTAATCGCTAAAACAGCGGATCCCAGATTTGCCACAAATTGTGAACCCGGCTTGCTCTATCCATTGATAAACCTGTTCGGGTTTTAAGCCTTTTTGTGGCTGTAATTTAAATCTTTTTCTGTGTGGCATCCCATCCAAAACATGAGGGATATTGCCACAAACAACATTTTTGTAGACCAACCCATGATGGTTATAGAACATCACCGAGGCCATCCCGCCAGGTTTGACCTGGTTGAGAACGGTTTCTAGTGCGGGTCTTGGGTCAGCAAGCCATTCCATGACCGCATGAAACAGTACAACATCCACTTTTTTAGTGAGGTGTTGCTCAATAGATTGAACTGGCGAATGGATGAAGCGATACTGCTCAAGCAAGCCATTTTTTGCAATATCCCGCTGCGCTAATTGCAGCATTTCAGAAGATAGATCACATAACGCAATCTGATGTCCGAGTTCGGCAAGCTTTTGCGACATTTGCGCCAAACCTCCGCCCGCATCTAAGATATCCAACCTATTTTCACCGCCTGCCAAAGCGTCCAGTATTTGTTGAAGATCTTCCCAAACAATGACTTGACGAATCTCGCCTTTGTCAGAGCCGTAAATATTTTTTGCAAATTTGTGGGCAATATCGTCGAAATTGCGGTCTTCAGTCACAGCAGCTTGAGTTATCATGTCTAATCGTGCTGCTATTCTGTCACAAGAAAAGCAGGAATAAAGAGGCTTTCTCTTAAATTATTATCAATTGATGTTTTTTCGGACTATTTAGTATGTTTGAGCTGAAAAAAGTAGTGTCTTCTTTACTCATGCCGCTTCCCGCCATGCTGATCATCGGGTTGTTTGGCTTGATGCTGATCATGTTTACTCGCAAACAAAAGAGTGGCTGCTTTGTTGTTCTATTCTCCTTTATCGGCATTTTCCTCATCGCCTTCCAACCGGTTTCCTCACGTTTGTTAATGCCATTAGAGCGTCAATACTCGGCATTTTTCCCCGTCGATGAGTCGATCGACTATATTATGGTGCTCGGCAGTGGCCATGTCGTTGACGATAAGATCCCTCCTACCTCAGAGCTAAGTCGCACAGGTTTAATGCGCTTGGCTGAAGGCATTCGGATTATGCGTATCTACCCTGGATCTAAGTTGATTTTATCTGGTTACTCAGGCGGCTCAGAGGTGAGTAACGCACGTATGATGGCGAAAGTGGCGTTGTCGCTCGGCGTGTCTAAATCTGACATCATTTTACTTGAAACTGCCAAAGACACCTGGGAAGAGGCTCGCCAAGCGGCGGCTTTTGTTTCCACCAAGAAGTTGGTTGTGGTGACTTCAGCGAGTCATATGACACGAGCTCTAAATGAATTTCATTCTGCTGGGTTAAAACCCTACCCGGCACCGACTAACTATCTTGCGCACGATAAAGTTACCCAAGCTTGGGCCAAATACACCCCAAAAGCGGTTTACTTAGAACAAACCGAACGTTACTGGCACGAGACCTTGGGGCGCCTATGGCAATCGTTGCGTAATTGGGCTTCAGACTACGAAGAACGTGCGCTCAAAGCCTCTGAAAGCCAAGTTTAAGTTTCCCCTTCCCACTACGTAAAAGACCGAGGCATGCCTCGGTCTTTTCTCACAGTTTATTGGGCTCAATCCCCCGCGAACATATACCCCTCACCATGCACGGTAACAAAGATTTGTGGGTTCTTAGGGTCAAACTCCATTTTCGCTCGCATACGACGAATGAGGACATCAATGGTCCTATCATTAGGTGCATCAACACGATGACTGATCATATTTAGGATACGCTCGCGACTTAAAACTTGATTGGGGTAACTCGATAGAGCAACCAGCAACTCATATTCCGCCTTGGTTAGCTTAACGGGCTCCCCGCTGCGGCTCAACGCGCGGCGTTGAACATCGAACGTCCAGTCTCCGAAATAAACCACATTGTCGTTACTTGCTGCCGACTTACTCTTTGCGCTTCCCTCGCGTGCCGAGGCGATGCGCCATAGCAGGTTTTTTACTCGCACAAGTAGTTCACGCAACTCAAATGGCTTAGTCACGTAGTCATCGGCGCCCATCTCTAAGCCAACGATCTTATCGATACTGTCTGTGCGTCCGGTCACTAAAATGATACCAATATCGGATTGGCTACGAAGTTCGCGTGTTAGCATTAACCCATCTTCACCCGGAAGGTTGATGTCTAACATCACTAAATCGATCGCGTTATTGCTCAGTATTTCTCGCATTTCCTGACCACTGTCAGCTTCACTGACTTGGTAACCTTCATTTTGAAAGTAACCAACCAACTTACTGCGCGTCACTAGGTCATCTTCTACAACGAGTACGTGATAGCTCATCTACACCACTTTATTTGCATTGGAACTGGTTTCTACACCACATTCTATTCATAAACAGTAACATTTCTAGTAAATATAGGACGAAAGATGAGAAAGGTGATTTTTTCTTGATTCAAGACAAAACCGCCACGCTATTCATACTCTTTCACATTCCAACGTAAACTGTCATGTAAGCCATTACCGCTATTCATTTTTATTGGTTACACTATTAAATAGTTATTTTAGGAGTAGCCGTAATGCAAGAAATTAAAGCATTTAATGAAAAACGCGCCGAAATTTATTGGTGGCTATCAAGCCTGTTCGCCACTGAACTCACCGAAGAGAACTTGCAGCAATACCACTCCGCTGAAATTCGCTCTTTTCTGAGCGGTTTAGGTGAAAACGCTGAACTTAAGCCTGCAATTGAACGTTTAGTTGACGCACTCAACCGCTTACTCGATCGCGACGATGCTCAGCTTGAGTTAGCGGCAGACTTTTGCGATCTGTTCCTGAAATCGGACAGAGACTCCGCGCTCCCATATGCGTCGATGTATATCGGTAAAACAGGCTTGCTGAACGATACGCCCGCCAAAGAGCTTGAAGCTTTGATGGCGCAACACGGTGTTAGCGTCGAGAAAGGCCTCAATGAGCCTGCGGATCACCTCGCGATCGTACTTGATTTCTTGGGTAACTTAATCATTCGCTCGAACGAACTTGAGCAACAACGACACCTAGAAAAAGCGCTTAAAGATCAAGAGATCTTTATACAAACGCACTTACTTAGTTGGGTTCCCCAATTTAGTGCCAAATGCCAAGCCCTTGACCAATTTGGTTTTTACGCCGCTGTAACAAGCTTAACCGAAGCCTTTTTGACGCTAGATTGCCACTACTTGAACGGTGATGAATAGAGCACGATGTGAACTTGGGCATACCATGAGGGTGTTTTTTGATTGCCCTAATATCAATTGCGGTCTAAAATCGTGACCGCAAACGATAAAAATTAACGACTTAAATACAAACCGCTAGTTAAGAGCGGTTTTTGTGTTTCTGATACTTCTGCCCAAATATTCTAAACTGTGAATATATCTCTGTGGCAGTCATCGACAGGACAAAACCTATGGCCACTATTAAAGACGTTGCACGCTTAGCCGGCGTTTCAACTACCACTGTGTCTCATGTTATCAACAAAACGCGATTTGTTGCCGAAGCTACTCAAGAAAAAGTAATGGAAGCCGTTGCGGAGCTGAACTATGCGCCTAGTGCCGTTGCGCGCAGCTTGAAGTGCAACACGACACGTACGATAGGCATGCTCGTGACTCAATCTACCAACCTATTTTTCTCAGAAGTCATCGATGGTGTTGAGAGCTACTGCTATCGTCAAGGCTACACTTTGATTTTGTGTAACACTGGTGGTATCTACGAAAAGCAGCGCGACTACATTCGCATGCTGGCTGAAAAACGCGTCGACGGTATATTGGTGATGTGTTCTGACTTAACGGAAGAGTTAAGTGAAATGCTTGACCGCCATAAGGACATCCCAAAAGTGGTGATGGACTGGGGTCCGGAGAGTTCTCAAGCCGACAAGATCATCGATAATTCCGAAGAAGGCGGCTATCTTGCGACAAAATACCTAATTGAACATGGCCACAAAGAGATCGCCTGTTTAAGTGGTCACTTTGAAAAAGCCGCCTGTCAGGAGCGCATTCGAGGCTTTAAGCGTGCCATGGAGGAGGCCAACCTGAGCGTCAATGAAAATTGGATTTTAGAAGGTAACTTCGAATGTGATACTGCGGTGCTCGCTGCGGATAAGATCGTCGCGATGGACAAGAAGCCCACCGCTATTTTCTGCTTCAATGACACCATGGCACTCGGCTTGATGAGTCGCCTACAACAGAAAGGCATTCGTATTCCTGAAGATATGTCGGTCATCGGATACGATAACATCGAGCTCGCAGAATACTTCTCGCCCCCCTTGACCACGGTCCACCAGCCGAAACGACGAGTGGGAAAAAATGCCTTTGAGATTTTACTCGAGCGTATTAAAGACAAAGAGCACGATAAACGTATTTTTGAAATGCATCCTGAAATTGTTGAGCGCAATACCGTTCGCCATCTCAACAAGTAACCTCTCACACGCACTGGGCCGAGGATAAAATTCATCGGCCCAGTGAATCAATATCTATATTTTTTGTGAGATGAATCACATATATTTCATCTTTATGTGATGCTCTGCGCATATTTTATTTATGCTTTTGATGTTCGAAACAGCCACGAACAGGGCAAACCATTCCGAAAGGATGGGACGCAAAGCCTCCGGCCTTAAACATTTTATGTCAGGTAGCGGGGTTGCCGATGGCAAATATGCATAGAACCGTACGTCACGCCCACAGCGGCATGACATCGTACTGACACAGTACCTGCATTATTTTGCTACACTCTCGGACCTGAATTGGTGGCGTATATTTATACACCGAGAAAAGACAGCATGGATAAACCTATTTTAAAAGACTCAATGCGACTTTTTGAGCAGCTTGGAAGCATCAAGTCTCGCTCGATGTTTGGTGGTTTTGGTATTTTCGCCGATGACACCATGTTCGCACTTGTGGTTAACAACAAACTTCATGTTCGTGCCGATGCGGCGCTTGCAAAACAATTCAAATCTCAAGGCCTAGAACCTTACGTTTATAAAAAGCGTGGTTTCCCTGTGGTCACCAAGTACTTCGCTCTAGATGACAGTTTGTTTGCGAATACTGAGAAAACACTGAAAATCGCCAATCATGCACTGAGTGCAGCGAACAAAGAGAAGCAAACGCAATCTCAAGCCAAGCCTAACCGTCTCAAAGACCTACCTAATTTGCGCTTAGCAACCGAGCGTATGTTAAAAAAGGCCGGGATTGATACTGTTGAAAGCCTTGAAAAAACGGGCGCGGTCAAAGCCTTCCAAGCGATCCAATCAAGCCACTCGGCAGATGTCAATATTGAACTGTTATGGGCTTTAGAAGGCGCAATCAAAGGGACTCATTGGTCGGTGATCCCACACAACCGGCGTCAAGAGCTGCTCAATCAACTCAGCCACTAAACACGTTATGAAAAGTCAGCCTTTGCGCTGACTTTTTTCTCTTCAATGAAATTTAAACCTTGCTTTCTCTGTCTGGTCTAATAACACTTGAGTCGCACTTGCTGTTTTAAGCCATGGAGCTAAGCAATGAATAGAAAAATTATTTTTGGGGTTGTACTGGTTACCCTTATCGTTGTTCTTGGGATGAACTTTGGTCAATACCTCACGTTAGACAACGCCAAAGAGCAACAAGCGAGCCTCACTAGCTTTATAACTGATAACTTTGTGCTCGCCGCCTCGATTTACTTTATTACCTACGTTTTAGTAACGGCGTTTTCCATTCCAGGAGCTGTCGTGGTGACCTTATTGGGCGCTGCACTGTTTGGATTTTGGACCAGTTTATTGTTGGTTTCTTTTGCCAGTACCATTGGCGCCACTTTGGCATTTCTAAGCAGTCGCTATCTGCTTCGCGACTGGGTGCAATCAAAGTTTGGTGACAGACTCAACGCCATCAACCGTGGTGTTGAGCGAGACGGTGCCTTCTATTTGTTCTCATTGCGCTTAATACCAGTATTTCCATTCTTCCTCATCAACCTATTAATGGGGTTATCGCCAATCTCAACGCTCAGATTCTACTTGGTCAGTCAGATGGGCATGCTACCTGGCACCGCGGTATATTTAAATGCCGGTACGCAGCTAGCTCAAATAGACAGTCTGGCTGGGATCGTTTCTCCAAGCGTTCTGTTCTCGTTCGTTCTGTTAGGGCTTTTCCCTGTGGTCGCCAAATGGGTAATGGGTAAATTGAAAGTTTTCCCTTCCACCTCGAATGGAAACGTCTCGTGAAGATTTACAGTGCCGAAACACCGACTGAAGCACATATTGTGTGTGAGTTACTCAAATCGAAACACGTTCAATGTGAGGTACGAGGAGAAGGTATTTTTGGCCTACAAGGTGAAGTTCCGTTGGGCGAAAGCAGTGCGCCTTATATATGGCTTCTCGATAAAACGTCGCTTAGCTTCGCCAAGCAGCTTATTGAAGAGTATCGCAGCGCTCATTTGGGTGAACCTTGGCGCTGCACCCAATGCGGGGAAATCAACGAGGCCCAGTTCGGTGTATGCTGGCAATGTGGTGACACTGCGCCCTAGCAGGCAGTAGTGATTTGTTGTTTGATAAAAGCAATAGAGTGATGGTTAAACTCTTCCGGGCGCTCTACGTTACACACATGGCCACAGTCGGCAATTTCTAGCAGCTGACTTTTTCGATGTGCAGCGACCATCTCCTTAACCGGTTGAATAAACATATAATCGCGCTCACCCATTAAATACAAGGTGGGGATGGGAAGTTCTCGGTCTTTAAAATAGCGCATCAGTGGATTGACTTCAGCGGTCAGAATAAACCAGCGCTTAAACTCTTTCTGACACAACTTCTTAGCTTCACGGATAAACAAGTGACGAGACTCTTTTTGCGTTTTTTGTGGCATCACAATATAAGCAAATAAGCTATAGAGCCACATGTAAGGCACGATATGCTTACACAGATTTCCCAGCTTAACCAACACTTGAGAACGCGTATTAAGACGAGTGACCGCTCCACCAAGCACCATCGACTTAACCCTTCCTGTGGCTAACTCTGCCAAATTCCGCACGATGATAGTCCCTAGCGACATACCGACAAAATGGGCAGAATGAATTTTCAGGTGGTCTAATACTTTAAGAATATCAAGCGTGACCGTTTTGAAGGTGTAGCGATTGGACATCAGCTCCTTCAACAATTGATTCGACTTCCCATGACCACGTAGATCAATAAGCAATAAGTTAAAGTGCTGTTTGTAGGCCTTGATCTGCTTAAACCATATTGACGAACTGCCTCCTGCACCATGCACAAACACAACCCATTCATCACTGGTTGGGTGGGCAAAGGTTTTGTGGAAAAGCAAAGTATCACTCATAGTCAAAGCAAATCATCTGGGTTACGAGACGGTGTAGGAGGTTACCATAAACATAGCGGAATATACGCCAACAAAAGTCAATTGTTGGTAATTGTAGCGATAAAATTGTAAGTAGTCGTCAAAAAAGGCGTCGTTACGACGCCTAAAGTTGGTTTAATTATACACCAAGTGCACTGCGATAAAGGGCTATATACTCTTCAGCGGCTTTGTTCCAACAGAAATCTTGCTTCATCGCATGCAGTTGTACCCGTTTAAGCTCGTCCGGCTGCTGAAGATAGAGTAGCAGGGTACGTTGTAGCTTCGCCAATAGCGCTAACGGCTCAGGCTCTTCAAACACAAACCCCGTCGCGATTAAAGGGTCGGCATCATAATCGTGAACACTGTCGCGTAAGCCACCAACACCACGCACTATCGGCAGCGTTCCATAAGCCATACTGTAGATCTGATTAAGGCCACAAGGTTCAAACTCTGACGGCATAACAAAAAAGTCACTACCTGCTTCGACCAAGTGTGCCATTTCGTTATCGTAAGCTTCGATAAACGCTAACTTGGTTGGGTAACGCTCAGCCACTCGACGTAAATCCATCGCAAGCTTAGGATCCCCGGTACCCACGATCACAACCTGCAATTGATTTTGCAAAAAGTCTTCTAAGATTGGCAGTAGATAGTGCACACCTTTCTGATGGGTCAAACGACAGACCATGCCATACATCGCCACATCCTGTTGCTCTAAGCCAACGCGTTGCTGTAGCTCACGCTTACATGCTTGTTTACCACTCGCCAGACTCTGAGCTGTCGCTTGGTAGTTGGCAGGCAACAAAGAGTCGGTTTGCGGGTTCCACGCCGAGTAATCACACCCATTAAGGATGCCCACAAGATCCAATGCTCGACTTTGAAATTCTACCGCCATTCCATGGCTGCCAAGCTCTGTGGTAAGCTCTTGAGCGTAAGTAGGACTTACAGCATTAATCTTATCAGCATTCATCACGCCCGCTTTTAGCATAGTGATGTGACTACTACTGATCGCAGCATCAGGAGCAAAGCGAGTATGCATTTCTGGGAGGAACTGCATTTCATCGTAGCTGAACACCCCTTTGAACACCGCATTGTGCACCGAAAGTACACTTTTGATTCCGGAAAAAAAAGGATTCGACGCATAACGATGTTTGAGTAAATAAGGGACGAACCCTGTATGCCAATCGTTAGCGTGCACCACGTCCGGCTGAAAACCCAATTTAGGCAACATATCTAGGCTCGCCGCACTGAAAAACGCAAAGCGCTCGCCATTGTCAACATAGGCCTGATTGTTCTCTGCGTACATCTCTGGACGATCAAAATACTTGCCACAGTCGATAGCGTAGACCGGCACACCGGCGACCTCTAAGCGTTTGACTTGATACTCAGTGTGCGGCCAGTGATCAAGCCGGGTAGTCAACAGCACTTCGGCGTCTGAGATATTGGCAACATTTCGGTAAGCTGGTAGCGTTAAACGTACATCTTGTTGCAGCGCGCGCAGCGATTGA
The DNA here is from genome assembly GCF_013369335.1 of Vibrio sp. JPW-9-11-11. GTDB lineage: Bacteria > Pseudomonadota > Gammaproteobacteria > Enterobacterales > Vibrionaceae > Vibrio. The sequence continues at coordinate 554,157 of NZ_SZQJ01000004.1, read as the reverse complement.
GGGAGTGCCTTGGCAACATCTGCCAAGCCACCACTTTTGATTAACCCTTCAACTTCTGATGCTACGAATAGAATAGATAAATTCTTAGTAGCCAACTCGTGCTCCTTTCGCAATCACGACAATGCCGTCTTCTGATACGTGGAAGTGTTTTTTATCTTCCGATAAGTTGACGCCAATCTGCGTTCCTGGCGCTATGTCCGCATCCTTGTCCACAATCACGCGACGCAACACACACCCCTCACCCACTTTCACATCCCCAAGAAGGATACACTCACTGATATCACATGCAGAAGCGATATTACTGCGAAAACCGAGTACTGATTTTTCGATACGAGAGCCTCGTACATAACTACCGTTGCACACCAGACTATCGATGATTTGCACACGCCCGTTGTCAGAGTCTGTGAATGTCGCCGGCGGTAGCGGAGGATAGTAGGTATGCAGTGGCCATTTGCGGTTGTAGAGCGAAAACGGTGCGTCTTTTTCAAGCAAGTCCATGTGCGCTTCCCAATAAGCATCTATCGTACCCACGTCACGCCAGTACACTTCTTCTCTTTCGCCAGTGATACGATTGGTACTAAAGTCATAAACGTAAACATCACCATGCGGGAACATTTTCGGAATGATATCTTTGCCAAAGTCGTGTGATGAGTTTGGATTATCGGCATCTTCAATCAGCTCAGAGAACAGTTTTTCAGCTTCAAATACATAGTTACCCATAGAAACCAATGCAAAGTTAGGGTCTCCGGGAATCGATTTAGGTGAAGATGGCTTTTCTTCGAAGCCAACCATACGCCCTTCTTTGTCGACTTCGATAACACCAAACTGAGAGGCTTCCGAAAGAGGCATGCGCAGTGCTGACACCGTCAATGACGCTTGTTTCTCCTTATGGAAGTCGAGCATCTGCTTAATATCCATTTTGTAAATATGGTCTGAGCCAAAAATGCACACCTGCTCAGGCTCCGCGAGTTCCATAAAGCGTAAGTTTTGATAGATAGCGTCTGCGGTACCTTCATACCAGCGTTTGCCCGTACGCATTTGCGCTGGAATAGGGTCGATAAACCGGTCGGTAATACCATTGATGTTCCAGCCCTTCTTCATGTGATGGAACAAAGACTGGGATTTAAACTGAGTGAGCACATAAATGCGCATCAAGTCAGCGTTAACAAAATTGTTTAAAGCGAAGTCAATAAGACGATAACTACCACCAAAAGGTACCGAGGGTTTACTGCGAGATTCCGTCAGAGGGCGAAGGCGTGATCCTTCACCTCCGGCAAGGATCATTCCCAAAACTCCAGCCATGTATTGTTCTCCATTTTATTATTTGTACTTGGATGAATCGTATGGGTTGGGGGGATTCATCCTGATAATTCCAGTTGTTGCTCCAATGAGTTAGGGCAATCTCCGGCATAAGCCGTATCACATCTGTTTTTCGAGGAGATGACGCTCCCGCAACGATGTGTGCAAGGGGTTAGATATACGTTATCCTATTCAGTGAAGATTACAATTTAAAATATGCTGTACTATCGACCTCACATTAATTACTTTTTCGCCTCCTGCGTTAGCTCACACTCTAGCCGCAACAAGATACAAGTTAATAACATTCACTCTACATTGGCGCGACTTGGTAACAAATTTATCAAGCCTAATAGGCTGCTCATAACTCACCATACCTATTCACGCTATTTTCTAACACCTTTCTTCGACCAGCCAAAGATTGAACATGCGTTCACATACTCACATCGAAGTAGGCGATGTCAGTCGGTACAAAAAAAGCAGCCAATGGCTGCTTTTTTAATGTTGATGGCGTTTACTTCGCCGACTTTTTGCGCTTGTCGGTAATTTCCCACTTACCGTCAACATAAAGTCCTGTGTAGCCCGATGGTTTACCGTCTACCTCTGAGCGCACATAGTTTTCTTTCGTTTTACGGCTAAAACGAACGACCATTGGACGACCATCTGGATCCTGCTGTGGCGCTTCAGTCAGATAATGGAACTTTGGCGAAATTCGGTCTTTAAAACGAACCAACTCTTCAACCAAAGGTGCACGTGTCTCTCGTGATTTCGGGAATGTGCTCGCAGCCAAAAATAGCCCAGATGCACCATCACGCAGTACGAAATACGCATCAGAATTTTCACATGGTAGCTCCGGAAGATGAACGGGGTCTTCTTTCGGTGGCGCAACTTCACCGTTTTTCAGGATCTTACGGGTGTTCTTACAGTCGTCGTTGGTACAATCCATGTACTTACCGAAACGGCCATTCTTGAGCACCATATCGCTACCACATTTATCACACTCAACAACCGGGCCATCATAACCTTTGACTTTAAACTCACCGTACTCGACGACGTAGCCTTCACAGTTAGGGTTGTTACCACAAACGTGCATTTTGCGCTTGTCATCGATTAGATACGCATCCATTGCGGTCTCACAAATCGGACAACGTTTTTTGGCGCGCAACGCAGCGGTTTCCACGTCTTCCTCGAGAACGTTAATGATTCCCTCTTCATCACCCAAGTTTATCGTCGTTTTACAACGCTCTTTTGGCGGAAGTGCATAACCAGAACAACCCAGGAAGACACCAGTAGATGCGGTACGAATCCCCATTGGTCGAGAACATGTCGGACACTCGATATCTGTGTAGACGATGTGGTTAGGCTTCATGCCTCCTTCATCTTCATCAAGCTCAGCTTTTGCCAGGTCGCCAGTAAAATCATTGAAGAAGTCATCCAGCACGGCTTTCCAGTTCGCTTCACCTTCTGCGATTTGGTCAAGCTTCTCTTCCATGCGTGAAGTGAACTCGTAATTCATCAAGTCGTCAAAACTGCCGTCTAAGCGATCGGTAACAATTTCACCCATTTTTTCCGCGTAGAAACGGCGCTGTTCTACTTTCACATAACCACGGTCTTGAATGGTTGAGATAATCGAGGCGTAAGTAGATGGGCGACCAATACCGCGCTTTTCAAGCTCTTTAACCAACGCAGCTTCGGTAAAGCGCGCTGGCGGCTTAGTAAAGTGCTGTTTCGGATCGAGTTTGACGAGCTCAACACTGTCACCAACTTGTACCGCTGGTAGAATTTGATCTTCACTCTTACCTAAAGGTCGTTGAACACGTGTCCAACCGTCGAACTTCAAGATGCGGCCTTTTGCCTTCAAAGTGTACTCAGCAGCCTTAACGCTGACTGTCGTCGAATCATATTTGGCAGGGGTCATCTGACAGGCGACAAACTGATTCCAGATTAATGCATATAGCTTATGCGCATCAGCTTCCATACCGTTGAGGTCGTCTGCTTTGACTGCCACATCCGAGGGACGAATTGCTTCGTGCGCTTCTTGAGCCCCCTCTTTACTACCATAAACGTTAGGTTTTTCAGGTAGGTAAGCGTCGCCATACTCATCACCAATAAAGCCACGAACCGTTTCAACGGCTTCCGCACTCAAGTTGGTTGAATCGGTACGCATATAAGTAATATAACCCGCTTCATAGAGGCGCTGAGCGAGCATCATAGTCTTTTTAACGCCGTAGCCGAGACGAGTACTGGCGGCTTGCTGCAGCGTTGAAGTAATAAATGGCGCAGACGGTTTACTCGATGTTGGGCGGTCTTCACGTTTGCACACTTCATAGCGCGCTTTTTCAAGCACCGCCATCGCCGCTTTGGTTTCTGCTTCGTTGACGGGTTTAAATGCAGAACCGTCTTTCTGGGCAACTTGCAAACGGAAGTTTGTCTTATCTTGCGTGTGGGTGTCGGCGTGGATATCCCAAAACTCTTCTGGCACAAACGCCTTGATTTCGCGTTCGCGCTCAACCAGCAGTTTTACCGCTACCGACTGAACACGGCCAGCCGATAGGCCACGCGCTACCTTTTTCCATAGCAGTGGCGACACCATAAAGCCGACGACTCGATCGAGAAAGCGTCGTGCCTGCTGGGCGTTAACCCCATCCATGCTCAACTCGCCCGGTTTTTCGAACGCTTGCTGAATGGCATTTTTGGTAATTTCGTTGAATACTACTCGTTTGTATCGCTCTTCACCGCCGCCGATGATCTCACGAAGGTGCCAAGCGATAGCCTCTCCCTCGCGGTCTAAATCGGTTGCGAGATAGACGCGGTCCGCGTCTTTAGCGAGCTTTTGTAGCTCCGCAACCACTTTCTCTTTACCAGGCAGTATTTGATAGTTCGCTTCCCAACCATGATAAGGGTCAATACCCATTTTCTTGATCAGAGCTTTACGATCTTTCTCTTTCTTAATGCGTGCTTTTTCTTCAGCGCTTAAGCCTTTAGTGGATACCGCGGCTGCTTTCTGGCCAGTACTTTGGCCAGCAGTAGGCAGATCACGGACGTGACCTACACTCGACTTTACAATAAAGTCCTTACCTAAATACTTATTGATGGTCTTCGCTTTGGCTGGCGACTCCACAATAACCAGTGACTTACCCATAATTGACTCAAGTGTCCTTTATCGAGTGCGAACATATCGCACGACATACTTAATATTTTGCTTCTTTTTTTACTATTGAGCGAGATTGCTAGAAGATCAATATCTTTTTTAAAATTCGACCTTGATTGCTCGACAAATCGGCGATGTACCCATGATTGTTGAGACGATAATGGTGTAAAGGCCCAAATGGATACACAACGGAGTAGAAAGTGGGACATACTAAACGTCAAGGGCAAAATGTTGCCAACTTATCGCAAGAATTTTAGCCATTAGTCACAAAACCCCGCGACTTAGGCAAAAGCAGAGTTGATCTGACGCATTGGTTTTTTACTGTCCCCCCCCTACAATCAAGCCATTGATTCTATATTGAAGCCGTATTGACTAAGGTATAACCCATGAGCGAAAAAAAAATCATCTCTGAAAATGAACTATTGATGATCGCCAACCACATCATTCAATCACACGACGATTATATTGAAGGCATGCGCGCTGACAGCGTCGAAGAAAAAGATGAGGTGCTGGTCTTTAAAGGAAACTACTTCCTCGACGACAAAGGCATGCCGACCGCGCAAACAACCTCAGTATTCAATATGTTCAAGTATTTAGCTCACCATTTATCGAAAGAGTTTACGCTTAAAAAGTAACGGCTAAAAAAGAGAACGAGAAAAGTAAAAAGGGTTGGCAGTTACGCCAACCCTTGTTGATTTGCAACGCTTCCCTTAAGAGCTCAAGCCTTCTAACTTGTCGAAATAATCGGGGAACGTTTTAGAGGTGCACTTGGGATCGTTGATTGTCACGGGGGTATCACTCAAGGCGACTAACGAGAAGCACATCGCCATACGGTGATCGTCATAGGTATCTATCGCCGCGTGAAGCAGCTGCTCTGGTGGTGTGATAATGATGTAATCATCACCTTCTTCTACACCGGCGCCTACTTTACGCAACTCTGCTGCCATTGCAGCGAGTCGATCTGTCTCTTTGACTCGCCAGTTGTAGACATTGCGGATAGCAGTTGTCCCCTCGGCAAATAGTGCAGTCGTCGCAATTGTCATCGCGGCATCAGGAATGTGGTTAAAATCCATATCCACGGCTTTGAGTTCACCAGCACGAGAGATCACGTAGTCATCCCCCCACTCTATCTGCGCGCCCATTTTTTCAAGCGCATCAGCAAATTGAATATCACCTTGAATGCTGTTTCTACCAATTCCCGTTACTTTGATTTCGCCGCCTTTAATCGCCCCTGCGGCTAAAAAGTAAGAAGCGGAAGACGCATCACCCTCGACCAAAAAATCTCCGGGAGCAACATAGGACTGACCTTGACGAATGACAAACTCTTGGTAATCGCGGTTGTCCACCTCAACCCCAAACTGCTGCATGATGTGCAAAGTAATATCGATGTATGGTTTAGAAACCAGTTCACCCACAATTTTTATCGTCACATCGCCTTGCGCAAGCGGAGCGGACATTAAAAATGCGGTGAGAAATTGACTCGAAATAGACCCGTCAATTTCGACTGTTCCGCCTTTCAAACCCGTACCAAAGATTTTCAGTGGTGGATAATGTTCGTTTTCAAGATACTCAATCTTCGCCCCCGCTTGTCGCAGTGCGTCAACCAAGTGACCAATCGGGCGCTCTTTCATCCGTGGTTCACCCGTGAGCACATATTCTCCCTGCCCCAGGCAAAGCGCTGCAGCCAGTGGACGCATAGCGGTACCCGCATTGCCCAAAAAGAGTTCAAGTCCTTGCTGCGATCGAAAAGCATGACCAAGTCCTTCGACTTCACACACGGTTTTATCTGCCGACAAGGTATACTGAACCCCCAATTGAGTCAGGGCGTTAAGCATGTGACGAATATCATCACTATCGAGTAGATTAGTGAGGCGTGTTGTTCCTTTTGCTAAGGCAGCAAGCAGCAACGCGCGGTTTGAGACACTTTTAGAACCAGGTAAGTTGACCTCACCATTGACTTTATTGATAGGTTGTAACGTAAGGCTTTCCATTAAAATTGTTAATCCTTGCTCATCCCACCTTCCTAAATGGGATGATGAAAAATTCTTCGTACTTGCAGACTATCTAAAAACCCCGTGTAAAACCAGAGCCAAACCGCGATAAGACTGAATAATTATGTCGCGCAGATTCGCTTCAATAGAAATCCATTAATAGGCTTTATCCACCCGGACTCCCTCATCGAAATAAAGGATACGTACTGAGTCACCGCGGCTAAAAAGCATGTCGGTATCAACATCTTGAATGATGTCGATGAGCTGACCTTGTTCGGTTTTCACCAGTAACTCAACCCACTGATACTCTATTCGGTATTCTTGCTGTGCCTGCTGGTTTACTACCCCAGCGCCAGTAATCGCACCCACAGCCGTCGCGACCTCTCTACCTCTCCCATCTCCAAATTGGTGACCGATCACCCCTCCTACCACTGCTCCAAGTAATGTCTTCCATCCATTCGCTTGCGACTGTATCAGTTGTTGTTGGCTAATATATCTAACGCTGTCTATCTCGCCATAGATGACTTGATTGACGGGCCTTGCGCGGTTTCTTTCATAGCCAGCATTGGCAATCAAAGGAAAAACCAATATGATCCACATCCACTTTCTCATTCACTTGACCTCTATTTATCATGGCGCTTTATCTCACTGAGCTTGACCCTGACGAGCTTTGGTTTCCTTCTCCCGATGACGCCCTATCCGATCCGAACGGGTTACTCGCTCTCGGGGGAGATCTAACACCGAGACGCTTAGTGTTGGCTTACCAAAATGGCATCTTCCCATGGTATAGCCCCGGAGAGCCTATTTTATGGTGGAGTCCGTCACCTCGCGCCGTCTTTGATCCTAAGACATTCAAAGCGGCAAAAAGTCTCAAAAAGTTTCAACGCAAACATCACTATCGGGTGAGCATTAATCACGCAACAGAAACGGTTATCGACCGTTGCGCTTTAACACGCCCTGCCGAGGAGACTTGGTTAACCGAGGAGATGCGTCTGGCCTATAAACAGCTCACGAAACAAGGCATTTGTCACTCGGTCGAAGTGTGGGATCAAGACCAACTCATCGGTGGCTTGTACGGCATCGAGGTAGGGCAAGTTTTCTGTGGTGAGTCCATGTTTAGCTTAAAAACCAACGCCTCAAAAATCGCACTTTGGTTTTTCTGTCAGCATTTTCAATCCCACGGTGGTCAGCTTATCGACTGCCAAGTGATGACCCCCCATCTTGCCTCATTAGGTGCCTATGCATTGGAACGAGCCGATTTTCTTCAAACACTGCTATCCTTTAGAAATCAGCCCGTACAAGAAAACTGTTTTACAAAACAGTACTTAAAGAGCGAGACCTAAACCTTGATGAGTTCAGACCTTCAGCAAATCCGAATCGGTTTAACTGATAATCATCCGTGCAGCTATTTGAGTGAGCGCCAAGAACGGGTTGCGGTCGCTTTGGATCCTGCCATGCATTGCGGGTCGAGCTACGAAGTATTGCTGGCCAACGGTTTTCGTCGTAGTGGAGACACCATATACAAGCCTCATTGTGATCGTTGTCAGGCGTGCCAAGCCATTCGTGTTTCTATTCCTGACTTTATCCCAACACGCAATCAAAAGCGCTTGTTGAACAAGGCGCACGCGATAGAGTGGCAATTGAAAGAGAGCATGGATTATGATTGGTTTGAACTGTACGCGCGCTACATCGAGGCTCGACACCGCAATGGGTCTATGTACCCACCGAAGCGTAATGAGTTCGCGCAGTTTTCACAGTGTAACTGGCTTAATACCCAATTTTTACACCTCTACCACGAGGGCAAACTGATCGCGATTGCCGTCACCGATATTTTGTCCAATAGTGCTAGCGCTTTTTATACCTTTTACGACCCCAACCATTCAATTTCACTAGGTACGCTAGCGGTCTTGTATCAAGCCGAATATTGTCGTCAACAAGGAAAACAATGGCTTTACCTGGGGTATCAAATCGATGAATGTCCGGCAATGAATTACAAAGTCCGATTTCAGCGTCATCAAAGGCTAGTAAATCAGCGTTGGCAAGGGTAGAATACGCCCCAACTTTACTTATTTCATTTTTGTCGGCATGATAAGCCGCTGAAAATTGCCCATTTTTTAAAAGAGGATTAAATGGCTAAAGAAGACGTAATTGAGATGCAAGGCACTGTCCTTGATACTCTTCCAAACACAATGTTCCGTGTTGAGCTAGAAAACGGCCACGTAGTTACTGCTCACATCTCTGGTAAAATGCGTAAGAACTACATCCGTATTCTTACTGGTGACAAAGTAACTGTTGAGATGACACCATACGATCTATCAAAAGGTCGCATCGTCTTCCGTGCTCGTTAATCTCGAACTGCTGTCGGCAATCGAATTAATCGAATACCAACAAAAAAGCGAAGCATGATGCTTCGCTTTTTTGTGTTCCACTCACCTGACCTTTATTTACCAAGCGCGTGTTTGTAGTGCTCTCGACAAACTGACACATATTTGTCGTTGCCGCCAATCGCCACCTGATCACCCTCTTTGATCGCCACGCCATTCTCATCGGTTCGGATCACCATATTGGCTTTACGACCACAATGGCAAATCGTTTTGAGTTCGACTAGCTTGTCTGCCCATGAGAGCAGGTACTTACTTCCTTCAAACAATTCACCCAAAAAGTCGGTTCTCAAGCCGTAGCACAAAACTGGGATATGCAGTTTATCGACCACTTCTGTAAGCTGATAAACCTGATCTTTGGTAAGAAACTGGCACTCGTCAACCAAGATACAGTGACGTTTTTCCACTTCGTTGAGCGCCGCGATCTCTTGGTAAAGATCGGTGTCTGCACTAAACAAATGTGCATCAGATTGTAAACCAATACGTGAGCTCACTTTACCTACCCCGAAGCGGTCATCGAGCGCTGCGGTAAATATCACTGGCGTCATGCCACGTTCTTGATAGTTAAAAGAAGATTGAAGAAGAGTGGTTGATTTACCCGCATTCATTGCTGAGTAATAGAAGTACATCTGTGCCACAGATTGATTCCTATAGAAATAATAAAAGCGTAGAAAAAAGGGCTGCAATGACAGCCCTTACAATTATTTACGGCGCCAAGTCGTGCCTTCCGGCCCGTCTTCTAACACAATACCCAGCTCAGTGAGCTTATCGCGGGCCAGATCGGCATTGGCCCAATCTTTAGCCGCGCGGCTATCGTTACGCAGTTTTATGAGCGCTTCGATTTCAGCGACCTCATCATCGCTGCCAGCATCACCTTTGAGGAAAGCCTCAGGCTCTTGGTACAAGATACCAATCACATCGGCCAACTCACGCATCAATGAGCCTAAGGCACTGGCTTGCTCTAAGCTTTCACCTTTCAAACGGTTAATCTCACGCGCCATATCAAAAAGCACTGAGTAAGCTTCTGGGGTATTAAAGTCATCGTTCATCGCTTGTGTGAAGCGTTTAACGTATTCTTCGCCACCCGCCGCTGGTACCGCAAGATCAAGACCGCGCAATGACGTGTACAGACGCTCCAGAGACGCACGTGCCTGATTTAAGTTCTCTTCACTGTAATTCAGCTGACTACGATAATGACCTGACATCAAGAAGTAACGAACCGTTTCTGGGTCATAGTGGCCAAGTACATCTCGAATGGTAAAAAAGTTACCCAGTGACTTCGACATCTTCTCTTTGTCGACCATCACCATACCACTGTGCATCCAAGTATTGACGTACTGAGTATCATGGGCGCAGCATGACTGGGCGATTTCGTTCTCATGGTGAGGGAACTGCAAATCTGAACCACCACCATGAATGTCAAAGTGATTACCCAAAATAGACGAGTTCATCGCTGAACATTCGATATGCCAACCAGGGCGACCTGGTCCCCAAGGGGATTCCCATGTTGGCTCACCTGGCTTGGACATTTTCCATAAAACAAAATCTAACGGGCTACGTTTCGCACTTTCAACATCCACACGCGCACCCGCTTGCAACTGATCTAGGTCTTGCTTTGACAGTTTGCCGTACTCATCGAACTTGCCGACTTCAAACATCACATCGCCGTTGCTCGCAACATAAGCAAATCCACGTTCTATAAGCTTTTCAACTAGCTCGATGATTTCTGTAATAAATTCTGTCGCACGCGGCTCTACGTCAGGGCGCTTCATGTTCAATGCGTCAAAGTCGGCGTGCATTTCACCAATCAGACGTTCTGTTAGTGAGTCGCAGCTTTCGCCATTTTCGTTGGCGCGTTTGATGATTTTGTCATCGATATCAGTAATATTGCGTACAAAGGTTAACTCATAGCCTAAGTAACGTAGATAACGAGAAACTACGTCAAACGACACAAAGGTGCGACCATGGCCAATATGACAGAGATCATAGATGGTTACCCCACAGACATACATGCCTACTTTGCCGGCATTGATTGGCTTGAATTCCTCTTTCTGTCTTGTGAGTGTGTTATAAATCTTTAACATGATCTCTTTCTAATCGTTGGGTGAAATAAAGGGTCGTCCAGTATATCAAGTCACGCACTAATAGGTAATCCCTCAAACGACTAAAAAGCCACCATTGACACTGATACCGGGCTCTCAATGATAACTTTTCACGTATTAATGTCGCTAAAGTTGAGCTAGAATCTGCCATTCAAGTCAAAAACATCTGTAAAGGACATAATCATGATCACCCTTCACACTAATTTTGGTGACATCAAAATTCAGCTCAACGAAGAAAAAGCACCAAAGACAAGCGCAAACTTCCTACAGTACTGCCGTGATGGTTTCTACGACAACACACTGTTTCACCGTGTTATCGACGGTTTCATGATTCAAGGTGGCGGTATGGAGTCTGGTTTAAGAGAAAAATCCACTCGTGAGCCAATCAAAAACGAAGCAAACAATGGTCTAAGCAATAAAGTGGGCACATTGGCCATGGCACGCACCATGGAACCGCATTCAGCAAGCTCACAGTTCTTTATCAACGTAAACAACAACACTTTCCTAGATTTCCGCAGTGAAAGCCTTGACGGCTGGGGCTACTGCGTATTCGGCGAAGTGGTTGAAGGTATGGACGTTGTTAACAAGATCAAAGGTGTGAGCACGGGTTCTATGGGTATGCACCAAGACGTGCCTCTTGAAGAGGTGATGATCACTGGCACGACTATCGAAGAATAATATGACGTATTGAGAGCGCTGCATGCGCTCTCTTTTTATCACACTATGACCACACTATTTATCTCTGATCTTCACCTGTCTCCTTCCACACCGGCGACCACTGAGTGTTTTGTTCGTTTTATGCGCCAAGAAGCGGTAAAAGCCGACGCACTTTATGTATTAGGCGACCTATTTGAATTTTGGATTGGCGATGACGACCGTTCTCAGTTTGCCAATCAGATCCGTGCGGAGTTTAAAAACCTCACCGATAGTGGCGTACCTTGCTACTTTACTCAAGGCAACCGAGACTTCCTAATAGGTCAACGCTTCAGTCGCCAAACTGGCGTAAAACTGCTCGGCGATGAAACAGTCATCGACCTGTATGGCCGCAAAGCTTTGGTGCTCCACGGAGATACCTTGTGCACACAGGATGTGAAATACCTCGAATATCGTAAAAAAGTACATCAACCTTGGCTGCAGTGGGTGTTTAACCGTATTCCTATGTCAATCAAGAAAAAGATCGTCAGTAAAGTTCAATCCGGCATCAATACCGAGAAACAGACTAAGTCCCTCGACATCATGGATGTGACTCAGAGTGAAGTCGAGCTAGTGATGCAATCTCACCAGGTAGATCTCATGATCCACGGCCACACGCACCGACCTAATGTTCACACATTTGAACGAAACCAGAAGGCCTACACTAGAATTGTATTGGGAGATTGGTACACTCAGGGCTCAGTGTTGGTGTTCGATAAAAATCATTTCGAGTTACAACAAAGACCTTTTTCTGGTTAAGCGCTTTCACTCATGCACAATAGTACCGTCTCGTCGGTAATGGATGAGCATGATTTTTTACACGGAGCAGGTGACTACCTTGAAATACTCATATATAGCTAGACAACCCATACTCGACACAAGCAAGCAAACGGTTGGCTATGAGCTTCTTTTTAGGGACGGGCCCAACAACACTTTCCCAGAAATTGACCCTGAGCAAGCCACCAGCCGTTTGCTCTCTGACCATTTCCTCTCAACCCACTACGAAACGTTAGGCGACAAGCTCGGTTTTGTTAACTTTCCATATCAAAGCCTGATTAATCGCGTACCTACCCTATTTCCTGCCGAAAATCTCGTGGTGGAAATTCTCGAAACCTGCGCCCCCACCGACGAACTATTGCAAGCGGTAAAAGAGATGGCTAGCCAAGGGTACAAGATCGCACTCGACGACTTCGTACCAAGCAAAGAGTGGAAAGCGTTTCTGCCCTATGTTTCTTTGATTAAGTTTGATATTCGCCAAGTATCGATTGAAAAGGCACGGATGTTTATTCTGCGGCTCAGTGGTTCTGACATCGAATTTTTGGCGGAAAAAGTCGAAACTTATCAAGAATTTGAACAGGCTAAACAAGCGGGGTTTGATTATTTTCAAGGCTATTTTTTCAGCAAGCCCGAAATGATTTCTCGTAAATCACTCGAGCCTTCTTTTATGACGGTTGTTCAGTTGCTGACTGAAATCGCAAAGGAAGATATGGACTTTGCTGCAATCGAGTCTCTTATCAGCAAAGACTTAACGCTCTCTTACAAACTGCTCACTTTCGTCAACGCCTCTTCGATAGTCCGCACTCAGATTCAATCTTTTAAGCAGGCGCTGGTTTACTTGGGTGAAGACAAGCTCCGCAAATTTATCTCGTTAGTCGCACTGGCTTCAACCCAAGACAGCAAACCTGATTACCTCTACGGCCTCTCTATCCAACGCGCTCGTTATTGCGAGTTGCTTGCTTCGCGCCTCAAGACAAAACTCGAGTCGGGCCAGGCCTTTCTGACCGGTATGTTTTCACTGCTTGATAGCTTGCTTGATCGTCCGATTGAACAAATCATCGACGAAATCTCGGTCGATAAGTCAATAAAACTCGCAATTATAGACAACCAAGGCATACTGGGCAGCATTCTTACGCTAGCCAAAGCATACGAGCAAGCACAGTGGGAGGACGTCAATGACTTATGTCAACAAGTTGGTGTCGACCAAGAAACCTTGAGCGAGTGCTACGACGCTTCAGTCAAATGGACAGCGGACCTACTTTCAGTCAAAACCAGTTAAACGGAGACGCTATGAGTTCGTGCCCTTGTGGCAACCCAAGCCCATATCAAGAGTGTTGTGCTTTAGTGCACCAGAATCACAATCAAGCAACAACACCGGAACAATTGATGCGCTCGCGCTACAGTGCCCATGTTAAAGGTTTGGTTGATTTTGTTGTCGCGACCTATCACCCAAGCTGCGAAGCAGAAAAGCAGCGCTCTGAAATTGCCGAGTCGATAAACAGCGATTGGATAGGGTTAGAGGTACTCAAATGCGAAGATGGAAGCCATGCCGATGAAGGCTTTGTGACATTTAGAGCCTACTTTAGCCAAGAAGGTCAGGAGTATTGCCTAGAAGAGCGCTCGCGTTTTATCAAGCAGGATGGGCTTTGGTATTACATTGACGGCACTTTCTCCCCACAAGAGACGCAGGTTGATACTCGACTCGCGCAAACGGTTTCAAACCTTAAGATTGGCCGAAACGACCCGTGTCTTTGCGGCAGTGGCAAAAAATTCAAAAAGTGCTGCGGTTAATTCATTGGTAAGCCGTTAAACATGAAAAGGCAGGGATCTCCCTGCCTTTTGCATTTAAATACTCTGGTCTAGTCGTCGTGATTCGGGTTGATTCGGACGATATCCTCTTGGTCGCGCTGAAATTGCTTTTTTAACTCAGCTTTTGACTTAAAACTGATTTCCCCACCCTTAGCAACTGTCATATGTTGAGCTTGTGCATTATGCTTAGATTGATACAACATCACAGCTTGCATACAAGAATCTCGCTGCTGCTTTGAAAGTGGAGTACCCTCAGGCCACTTACCAGTTTCTACTGCGAATAGTAGACGCTCATAAGCCTCAGGTGTAATGGCATTAACTAACTGCTCTGCGTCCATGTTATGTCCTATAAGTCTAACAAAGTAAGCAAACAGTACCGAGCCAACCGAGTGAGTCAAGACACCTGATATGAATAAGTGTAACGGATCACAAGCAACGACAGTATGAAAACAATTAGCACTCTTGCCCTTCTATCTTCTAGCCTATTGCTGAGCGGTTGCTTAGAGGGCAACAAAAACACCGAGCAACTTTGTAATGACAATCCCAGCCTCAAATGTGAACGCTTAAACATTAACGATGGTCAATGTCGCGTACCGCGTACTGACCTCATTTGGCACCGATTTGAAGTTCTAAAAAATCCCACCGACCAAAACAAAATTAAAGAGTATCAACTGGTCGCAGAATACAAAAAATGTTTAGAGCTCGCCGCGCAAATACAGCCATTGGATCAAACCGACCTCAAACAGCGACGCTTTAGCGCACTGGTCAACGCTGGCGACGACTTAGAGACCATTGTCACCGCACTGGAAAAATCGACCTCGCCAGAAGCGCTGTATTTTTTGTGGAGCCAAGTCGGTAACGATCAGGCCCGACGACGTTTTTTACAATTAGAAGGTTCTCCAGAGCTCGAGACCGCCGAAATGCAGTACGCATTGGCAACTTTCTATACCAGTCGAGACCATGGTAAAACCCGTTACTTACTGCTGCGCGCTTTAGAGCTAAGTAAAGGGAAAAACATCAACACTGAAATCTTTAAATCATTAGCGAGCACCACATACCGGATTAACCTCAAAGAGGAAGCCTATATCTGGACCCGAGTCGCAGAATCGTTCAACGTCCCTATCGCGTCACAAAACGAGCTACAACTCTTATATGGGTTTGAAAACAGTATCTATGATCAGCTTGATGATATTGCCGAACAGATAGAAGAGTCGATTCGGGGTGGCACTTTTAGCTCAGAGCAAATCCCTAGGTTTGAAACTTCCAAATAGTGAAGTGAAAGGATAAAACAATCCAAGCTGGATAAATCGTCGCTTTTTTATCAATTGTTGAAAATTAACGACACTGAATTAACACAAAACCTTTCACCTGTTGTTTGTGGGCCATCAGGAAAAACGTGACCTAGATGGCTATCACAAGCGGCGCAACGTATCTCTGTTCTCACCATTCCGTGACTCAGATCTTCTAAATAGCGAATAGCCTCACTGTTGATCGGGGCATCGAAACTCGGCCAACCACAGCCCGAATCGTACTTATTCTCAGAGGTAAAAAGTGGCGCTTCACAGCAGGTACAAGCATACACGCCCGTCTCTTTGTTATGCAGTAGCTTTCCCGAAAACGGCGCTTCAGTCCCTTGTTCTCGACACACTCGATACGCTTCGTCAGATAGCTTCTCACGCCAGTATTCATCAGGTTTCGTGATTTTTTCTACCTTATGTTTCACTGCTTTATCTCTCCTTATTCTCATTTTTAGTTATGACTTTTTTTGCGAAAAACTTGCGGATATCGAACTTTGTAGCACATACTTTGAAACCATAAAAGGATGTTCAAACTTTCATCAGCATTGTCGACATCTAAACTATTTTACGTCAACTGGTTTAGGAAGGAACCAGCAATCCGTTCAAAAGTTAACCATTTGCGACTAATTGTGAAAAAAAGCGACGCTTTTTTTTGACTTTAAACAAGTTAAGTCCGATTATCTGTTGCAGATTTTGACTGGATTCTGTAATTTTACTACCAGTTATCTTTAATCAGAAATTAAGTTGTGGAGCAACTATAATGACTATCAAAGTAGGTATTAACGGTTTTGGCCGTATCGGTCGTTTCGTATTCCGTGCAGCGCAAGAGCGCGCAGACATCGAAGTAGTAGGTATTAACGATCTTATCGATGTAGATTACATGGCATACATGCTTAAGTACGACTCAACTCACGGCCGTTTCAACGGTACTGTTGAAGTTGAAGGCGGTAACCTAATCGTTAACGGCAAAACTGTACGTGTTACAGCTGAGCGTAACCCAGAAGATCTTAAGTGGGACGAAATCGGTGTTGACGTTGTTGCTGAAGCAACAGGTCTTTTCCTAACTGACGAAACTGCACGTAAGCACATCACTGCTGGCGCGAAAAAAGTTGTTCTAACAGGTCCTTCTAAAGACGCAACTCCAATGTTCGTTATGGGCGTAAACGATTCAACTTACGCTGGTCAAGACATCGTTTCTAACGCTTCTTGTACTACTAACTGTCTAGCACCTATCGCTAAAGTTCTTAACGACAAGTTCGGTATCGTGTCTGGTCTTATGACGACAGTTCACGCGACTACAGCAACTCAAAAAACTGTAGACGGTCCTTCTGCTAAAGACTGGCGCGGTGGCCGTGGTGCTTCTCAAAACATCATCCCATCTTCAACTGGTGCTGCTAAAGCAGTAGGCGTTGTTCTTCCAGAACTTAACGGCAAACTAACTGGTATGGCTTTCCGCGTACCAACAGCTAACGTTTCTGTAGTTGACCTAACAGTTAACCTAGAGAAAGGCGCATCTTACGAAGCTATCTGTGCAGCAATGAAAGAAGCTTCTGAAGGCGAACTAAAAGGCGTTCTAGGCTACACTGAAGACCAAGTGGTTTCTCAAGACTTCATCGGTGAAGTACAAACTTCAGTATTCGATGCTAAAGCTGGTATCGCTCTAACTGATAACTTCGTTAAAGTTGTATCTTGGTACGACAACGAAATCGGTTACTCAAACAAAGTTCTAGACCTAATCGCTCACATCTCTAAGTAATATCTTAGGATGCGCAATTAGCGTATGAATTTTGAAAAGGCGGCTCTCGAGTCGCCTTTTTTGTATCTGGAACTTGAGAGCATGCGATACCAAGCAATGCTCTCCCTGCGATAGGAAACAGACATGGATTTAAACACTCTCCCCGCCCTTACCGTTCTTTCTGACAAGGTGACAATCGTTGAAGTTGACCAAATTAAAGTAGTTCGCGTCATCCATGAAAAAGCCACAGCGGGTATCGCCTTGCACGGTGGGCATGTCATTTCATTTAAACCTCAAGGCCACGACGAACTGATTTGGATGAGCGAGCAAGCCGTCTTCGATGGAAAAGCGGCCCTTCGCGGTGGCATTCCCGTCTGTTGGCCCTGGTTTGGACGTATTGCGGCCCCCGCCCACGGTTTTGCCCGTAACAGTGAATGGACATTGCTCGAACACCGCGAAAATGAAAATGGTGTGATTATCGAACTTGGGCTAATGGCATCGGAGTCAACACTCTCGGTTTGGCCGCACCAATTCCAAGCTCACTTATTAGTTGAAATCAGTGATGAGCTGAAAGTAATTCTCGATGTCATTAACACTGACGATCAACCTTGGACATTCTCCGGCGCGCTGCACACCTATCTCAATGTAGGCGACATCGAACAAACCCAAACCAGTGGAATGGGCCCTGAATATATTGACAGCCTACAAGATGGAAAAATCTGCCAGGGCGGCGATACCCTCCAACTGACTGACGCCATTGACCGTGTTTACACTCAGCCACAAGCACAAATCACGCTGCAAGACCCAGTATTGAACCGTTCTCTGTGCGTCGAAAACCAAGGGCACAATTCAGCAGTCATTTGGAACCCATGGGCCGCAGGCGCAGAAAGTATGGCGGACATGCAAGACGATGGTTATAGAACCTTCTTATGTGTGGAGTCGACTCTACACGCTGCCACGATTGAACAGGGTAAAGCCTTACAGCCTGGTGAACGCCACCAATTGATCACGACCGTTAAATCAATGTAATGACTAAATTGGGCCGGCTTGCCGGCCTTTTTGCAACCAACTCCACTGTTATCCGGTCTCGTAGATATCCCCTGCAATAACTGCACTTTTTGATACATTACTTAATAGATATCAATTCAGCGATTGATATAAATCGATAGCATCAGTTTCATCGAAACCTATCCGACCGAACAATAGTAGGAAAAACATTACATGTTGCAAAAGTACAGAAACCAAAGTGTCGGCGTCCAGTTAAAATTGGTCATCACACTATGTCTGTTTATCGCCTTTTCGAGCATTGCGGTTCTTGTCTATCGAAATGCCTCCAGCGTGTTACTCGAAAACACTTTGCGTGAGCATCAATCGAAAGTCGAATCGATGGCTAAAACGATCGCTGGACAGTTCAACGCCTACCTTCATACAGCAGAAGTACTAGAATCGACATTTAGAAACGGCTATCTGGCTGGAGTTTATGTCGAAAACTACACCGTAGACTTCAAAGATCATCAAATCCCAAACATCACTCAATACAGTGAAAGCTTGATTGGTGATACTAAACTGGTCGATACCTTTACTAGAGACACTGGCGCGGTTGCGACCATTTTTGCTCCTTTAGATAACGACTTTATTCGCGTGGCAACGTCTCTTAAAGATCCGCAAGGCAATCGTGTGATCGGCACAACCTTAGGTGTCGATCATCCTGGCTATCAACAATTGATGAGTGGGTTGCCTTATTACGCACAAATCAAACTCTATGACCAGCGCTACATTACCTACTACGCCCCTTTGAAAGACCCATCAGGCAAGACTTCAGGCATTACCTTTATCGGCCTACCTGTAGAGCAAGCAACGCAAGCACTGTTTGATTCATTGCAAACGGTAAAATGGGGCGATTCAGGCTACACCGTCATTGTCGATAACACTCAAGATAATCAAGGCCACTACCTACTCCATCCGAAACACTCTGAACGAGACGCGCCGATTCAAGAAACGCTCGATTACGAGGGCAACAAACCTTTCCAACAGATTTTTCAGCAAAGTAGTGGGTTGATTCGCTATCCCTATGAATATCAGGGGGAAGTTGGTGAAAAGTACCTCGTCTTTACCGAAGTTCCCGGCTGGAACTGGAAGCTGTTGGGCGGCACCTTTATTGAAGAGGTCACCAAAGGTAGCCACGCATTGCTTAAATTGATTGCTATCATCTCAGTGGTCATTGCGCTGGGTACCTTTACTGTTCTGACTGTCATGTTAAACCGAATGATCATGCCTCTGACCGTACTCAATGGTTATATGTCTCGTCTTGCTAAAGGAGAAGTGAGCATAGCGATTCCCGCGTCACACCAATCAACAAAGAATGAGATTAACAATTTAACGAATGGTGTCGCCAATATGGCAGACCAGTTGAATGGGCTTGTTGGTCAAATTCGCAACACGAGCGACCAAGTAGAACGCAACTCAGCCAGCGTAGTTGATGATGCTAAGCGCAACTTAATACAATCCGATACCCAACAAGAGCAAGTTGAGCAAGTCGTGACAGCCATTGAAGAAATGGCCTCTTCCGCACAGTCGGTCGCTCAACAGGTCGAAGCGATTGCTGAAAACGTGCGTTCAGCGAACCACGATTGTCAATCAGGGCTAGAAGTTGTCGAAGGGGTATGTATTGATGTAGCGCAGCTGAATGACCAATTGGACCAATCTGCCGCTGCTATAGAACAAGTCAGTGCGGACAGTGAAACCATTCAAGCGGTCACCAAGATGATTGATGAAATCGCTGAACAAACAAACTTATTGGCATTAAATGCCGCGATTGAAGCCGCACGAGCTGGTGAACAAGGTCGAGGTTTCGCCGTTGTCGCCGATGAAGTCAGAACTCTCGCGCATAGAACACAAACATCCGTCCAAGATGTGGTGAGTATTATCGAAAAACTCAAAGCCTCGACGGGCAATGCCGTACAAATGATGAACGACAGTCAAACCAACGCCAACGCAGTACTCGATAAAGCGCAAGAAGCAGGCAATGCGCTAGAGTCTATCGCAAGCCAAGTTCAGTCGATTGCCTCTCAATCGGACGCCATTGCAGCCACATCAGAAGAGCAGGCTCACGTTTCACAAGAAATTGCCGCCAACGCGAACTCAATCAATGAGTTGAATCAAAAGAGCCGTGACACAAGCGAGCAAACATCGCTAAGCGCTACAGAGTTACAACAACAAGCTCAACACTTAAAACAGCAAGTGGCTTTCTTCCACTAAATCAGGTTACAGAGCCGGAGAAATTCGGCTCTTTTTACTTCGCTTGATACCGGTGTTTTTGCTAAAATCGCTCCTCTTTTCTGTATTGAGAACGTCATGAACTATCAATGCCCTCTTTGCCATCAACCGCTTTCATTTTCACAGTCAAACTTTCGCTGCGAAAACAATCACAGTTTTGACCTCGCTAAAGAAGGGTATGTCAACCTCATGCCCGTGCAACATAAACGGTCAAAAGATCCTGGTGATAACAAAGAGATGATGCAGGCACGCCGACGTTTTTTGGAAAAAGCCTATTATCAACCAATGAAACACGAAGTGGCGAAGCTTAGCGCCGAATACACGCAAGGCGATAGCCCCCAATTGTTAGATATTGGCTGTGGTGAAGGGTACTACACAACAGAAATCGCCAAACAGTTACAGGCTATTTCGCCCAGTGCCCAAGTTTACGGGCTTGATATTTCAAAAGTCGCCATTCGCTATGCAGCCAAGCGCTACAACAACTGTGCGTTCAGTGTCGCTTCTAGCCATCGCCTGCCTTTTGCCGATCACAGCCTAGATTCGGTGGTACGAATTTATGCACCGTGCAAAGCCGAAGAACTGGCTCGAGTGGTCAAACCACAGGGCGTCGTGATTACCGTGACGCCAGGGGCACGCCACCTATACCAATTGCGTGAAGCGATATATTCGGACGTGAGGCTACACAGTGAGGCCGCCGAAGCCATGTCGAGGTTCACGTTAGAAAAAGAGCTAAAGCTGAACTACGTGATGCCTCTTGCACAAGGGGACGGCTACGACCTTCTTCAGATGACACCATTTGCTTGGAAAGCATCCGATGGACTAAGAGATGAGTTGCAGTCCGCTACACTGTACGAGTGTGAGGCCGACTTTATGCTACGTATCTATCGCAAGCAAACTCAATAATAACAATTCTCATTATTATTGAAACATCACTAAGCCTCCAGTAGTATGCACCCACTATCTTCTGGAGGCTTTTTATGCGTACTCTAATCTCAACATCACTGATTACCCTATTCCTCAGCGCCTGCTCAACCACTCAAGACCCGCTTCCCCCCACCTATTATGACTACACATTGCTTACGCCTAATTCTGAGCAGATACAAGTCAACCAACTTCCGGCAAACCTAGCCAATGCCGATGTCATTTTAATCGGAGAGTGGCATACCCACACAGGTATCCATCGTTTTCAAACTGACCTGTTGAGAGAGCTTACACGGAACAATAAAACCGTCGCCCTCTCTATGGAGCAGTTTTCTCGTGACAAGCAAACCGTAGTGGATGATTACCTTGCAGGCAGCATCGGTGAACAAGTATTGATAAAGGAGGGCAACGCGTGGCCTAACTATGAAAGCGATTACCGCCCACTGGTCGAGTTCGCCAAGGCTCAAGGCCTAGAGATCATCGCGTCCAACGCGCCTAAAGCGATAGTACGCTGTATTGGTCGCCAGGGTGTGGGTTATCTCAACTCATTGAGTGACGAAGAGCGTTCATTGTTAGCTAGCGATATCGATATTTCAGACTCCCCGTACAAAGAAAAATTTATGGCTTCCATGCACCACGGTAAACCCGAGCAAACCGAGAGACAGTTCGCCGCGCAAGTTTCATGGGATGAAACGATGGCCGACAGTATCGTACGCTATCTACAACAACACCCTGCAGCGCAAGTTGTCCACATAGCGGGCAAATTTCACACAGAGCAAGGGCTTGGGATCAAATCATCGATAGCCAAGCGTAATCCTAATCTCAAGGTTATCGTCGTTACCCCTATCGCGATGGACAGCAACCTTCCCCCTCAAGGAGACGACTATTGGCTTAAAGTGTTAGCACCGCCAGTCCGTTATGTGCAAGCAGAAAACCGTTTAGCCGCCTATCAACACTTGGGCAAACGCAACGATTCGCTTACTTGCCAATAGGCACTATTCTTGCTGAGGTATCTTTGATGAGGTGCTGTGGGCAGCACCTCTGGCTTCACCAACGGGAATATCGGTGAGGAACCATAAACAGGCACGATTTATGCTTGCTGAGTTTTTATACAAATTTTGCATATTTTGCACAAGTTTCTCGTCAAGCAGTCGATATATTGTCTGAGGATGATGTAAGGAGATCATTATGACACCAGTAGGAATGGAGCCAGCTAAGCTGTCCCCTACCCAGCAGGTAAAGCCTCAAGCAGCGGCAGCAGATGCCGTCTCCAATCCGGCCCCGCTAAAAGTGGAGCAAAACAAAGTGACCCTCTCAGATGAGGGAAAAGCGCTTTTGGCCGCACTGCAAGAGATTGATAAAGAGAGTAAACTCCCCGAGAAATCCGTTGGCGATAAAGTTGAATCGTTTGCCCATGGTGCCCTCGGAATGGACCATCCAGATAAAATTAAAGAAGAGGAAGACGGTTCCTATTCTGCGGGGCAATATCTTTCCGCTGCGGCAACGGTTGGCGGTATCTTGCTGGCCTTAATCTAATCTGGGTGTGATTGACTTCTTTTTCCCTCACGACAAATTACCCTATTTGTCGTGAGCAAACACTCCAATCCATAATCAGCACTCTACATAATTATGGATCGGATGTTGTGCGCAACTCATTTTCTCTTATCGACAAACCCACTTTCTTTGGCGCTTTAGCGCTGCTGTTTTCCATAGTGATTCCACTCATCGCCTTTCCACAACAAGGCGCTGATTGGATTGCTGTCGCCAAAACGTTCATGACGGATAAGCTTGGTTTCCTATACCTTGCTTTGGGCTTAGGCGCTTTCTTTTTTATGATTTATGTTGTCTTTAGTGACATGGGGCAAATCAAGCTTGGTGAGGCGGACGAGGAGCCAGAGTTTGCCACCGCATCTTGGGCGGCGATGCTGTTTTGTGGTGGTATTGGTGCCAGTATTCTTTATTGGGGCTGTATAGAGTGGGCCTACTACTACCAAGCGCCCCCTTTCCAACTAGAACCCGGTAGTGAGGAAGCCGTACGCTGGGCGGCCACCTACGGGATTTTCCATTGGGGACCAATCGCTTGGGCTATTTATCTCATCCCTGCTCTTCCTATTGCCTATTTTTTCTATGTTCGTAAGCAACCTGTACTTAAGGTGTCCAGTGCGCTAATGCCAGTACTTGGCGAGGCTCGCACTAAGGGTCCGGTAGGAAAATTGGTTGATGTACTATTTATTTTCGGCTTGTTGGGCGGGGCGGCTACCACGCTTGGTCTTGCAGCGCCATTGATTGGGGAAGGACTCCACTTCCTATTTGGTATCCCACAAACGACGTTAAGCCAAATTGGTGTCCTACTGGTTTGTACCGCCATTTTTGCTTATTCCTCCTATGCAGGGATGGAAAAAGGCATCAAGGTACTGAGCAACATCAATTTTTGGGGCGCAATGGGACTACTCGCCTTCGTGCTGATTGCCGGTCCTACTATCTTTATGCTCGAAACGGGCCTCGACTCAATTGGCCGAATGCTGTCGAACTTTTTTGTTATGGCAACTTGGGCCGAGCCGTTTGGTGGCTATGGCACATTTGAAAACACCCATTTCCCACAAGATTGGACCATTTTCTACTGGGCTTGGTGGCTCGTGTTCGCGCCGAGTATGGGACTATTTGTCGCTCGGATTTCACGTGGCCGAACAATAAAACAAATGGTGTCCGGGTCAATTTTTTTTGGCTCTTTGGGCTGCTTGTTATTTTTTATGATTTTGGGTAACTATGGGCTATCTCTACAACTATCAGGAGAGTTGGATGTGGTCGCCATTCTCAACGCTGAGGGAGCGACCAAAGCGATTTTCTCGATGCTCAATGCTCTGCCGATGGGAACGCTAGTCATCGCCGTATTTACCGTACTATGCGTGATATTCACCGCGACAACCTTTGACTCTATCTCTTACATTCTTGCTTCCGTTGTCCAGAACAATGTCTCCGAAGAGCCGATGCGTTGGAACCGAATGTTTTGGGCGTTTACGCTCTCATTTATGCCGACGGTACTGATGTTTTTGGGCGGTTTGAGCACCTTGCAAACCGCAGCGATCGTTGGGGGATTGCCACTGCTAGTGATTTCCATCATGCTCATGATCTCAGCGGTACGGGCCACGACTCTCGACCTTCGTCATCAGCACACCTATGTTGAGCCGACCATCAATATCGAGGCGTTGCCTGATATCGATCCTTGGTCGACGGAAGGTATGGCGTTGGCGCGATTTGAACGAAGCCGTGATGCCGCCCAAGCCGCGGCCGAAGAAGAGCGTGCAGCGCTGGCCAAAGTGCATGAGGTGAAAAAACGTATGCGCGCTTTTGCTTTGGAACACGCTAGTGGCGACCATCATATTCCAGATGAACTGCAGCAGGCATTGCAACACGCCTTAGAAAAAGTGGCACAAGCGCAGCAACTTAAGCAGGAAGCATCTGAGCAAGCACAGCAAGCGCGGGGGGAGTTCAATCAAACGGTATTGGCGACTTCCGTTTCCTGACCTAGACTCTGCGCTTCCATGCCCAATCCAAAGCTCACCTTGATAGGTGAGCTTTTTCTTTATTAGCGACTAAAAAAGTGGGCGGCAGATCTTTGTTATATTTTTGCAACCTAACAGAAACATTGTTGAAATAAATCAATGTTTTAATCGCGTTGCTTTTGTAAACAAGGATAATTTAATGAAGCACTACATAAAACCCATTATTGCCGCCGTGGCAACTTCTACGCTCTCTCTTAGCGCTGTGTCAGCAGAAATCAAAAATGTTATTTTGATGATTGGTGATGGTATGGGACCACAGCAAGTTGGCCTACTCGAAACCTACGCCAATCAAGCGCCAAACTCAATCTATCAAGGTAAGCAAACCGCGCTTTACCAACTTGCAGAGCAAGGGGTAATCGGTTCATCTCTGACCCACCCAGAAGATGCCATTGTGGTCGATTCCGCCTGTTCTGCCACCATGCTCGCCACCGGTATCTACACAGGCTCGGAAGTGATTGGCATTGATTCCCAAGGCAATCACGTTGAAACCGTGTTAGAGAAGGCGAAACGCGCAGGAAAAGCGACAGGTCTGGTTTCAGACACCCGACTGACTCACGCGACTCCGGCCGCTTTTGCGGCTCACCAACCTCACCGATCGCTAGAGAACGATATTGCCTCAGATATGCTCGCAACCGGTGTAGACGTGATGCTATCTGGCGGTTTGCGTCACTGGATTCCAAAATCTACCAATGACAAAGGCGAGACCTATAAGCAACTTGAAACTCTGACGCAAGGTGATGTGTACCTTAAGTCAAAGCGTAAGGATGAGCGAAACTTACTCAACGAAGCTGAGCAAAAAGGCTATAACTTGGCCTTTAACCGCGACATGCTTAGCCAAGCCCAAGGCGATAAACTGCTTGGTCTTTTTGCTTACTCTGGCATGAATGACGGCATCGCATACAGGAACGAGAAAAATAGTCCGAAACGCACCCAGCCAAGCTTGAAAGAGATGACCGACAAAGCACTACAAGTGCTTTCTAAGGACAACGATGGCTTTTTCTTGATGGTTGAGGGCGGTCAAATCGACTGGGCTGGTCACAGCAATGATGCGGGTACCATGCTGCATGAGATGATCAAGTTTGATGAAGCGGTCCAATCGGTGTATGACTGGGCCAAAGACCGAGACGATACCATTGTCATTGTCACCGCTGACCACGAAACCGGCTCTTTTGGTTTCAGCTACTCGTCAAAAGATCTGCCTAAAGCACAAAAGCGTTCTGGTCAGGCCTTCGAGAAACGTGACTACGCACCAAACTTTAATTTCGGTGCATTCGATATCCTCGATGGGTTATACAATCAAAAACTCAGCTACTACTCGATGATTAGCCAGTTTGAAAAGCTCGACAAGTCACAACAGACCCCTGAAAAGCTTGCTGAGATTGTTAACCAAAACAGTGCTTTCCCTATCACTGCGGAACAGGCGGCGAATGTTCTGAAAAGCAAACCGAACCCATACCGCCTAGCCGGGCATAGCTACTTGTCAGTGGAAGAAGTCCCAGCGATCAATGATTTTGACGCTTTCTTTCCATACAACGACCGCGGTAACTTGTTGGCGCGCGAACAAGCCACTGGGCAAAACATCGTCTGGGGAACCGGGACTCATACTCATACTCCGGTCAATGTATTTGCTTGGGGACCTGCTGAGAAAGTGGTGCCAGTTTCAAAAATCATGCACCACTCAGAACTTGGTGAGTTTATTAAATCTCAAGTGAAATAGCCTGAATAGATTTCACTTGGCTTAATCCAACGCCCCACAAGGGGCGTTTTTTTGTTTGCGGCGCCAGTGATTGACTCTCAGCGAGGGAGAGATAAGAATAGACCGAGCAATAGTTAAGGCCTTCGAACATGTGTGAAATATTCTCCCAACAACCTCAAGAAAACTACCAAACGGTCGCTCGCTCTATTCGTATCGATGGCCACGCCACCAGCATCAAACTCGAGGCCAGCTTTTGGCAAATTCTCGAAGAGATCGCTGCAAAACAAGGCATGTCACTCCCTCGTTTCATTAGCTCTATTCACAACGAAGCCTTGCAGCACAATGGTGAGATTAGCAACTTCACTTCGCTGCTTCGCTGCGCGTGCCTCATTTACCTGCGTCAACCAAACAATGTGATGGAAGAAGTAAAACAAAAACTGCATGAGTTCGCGTAAAAATGGCCGTGTCGTACTCTAGTACTACCTAATCTGTTTTCGATGCCCGTATCCTACCCAAATCAGAAGTAAGAGGCAGTTATGACAAAACTCATTCACTCCATGGTCAGGGTCAGTGACCTTGCCCGCTCAATCGCTTTTTATCGCCAAGCCTTAGAGCTTGAAGTCAAAGACCAGTTTATGTTTGATGGCTTTAGCTTAACCTACTTGGCAAATGCGGAAACCGGCTTTGAGCTGGAACTGACACACAACCACAGCCAAGAAGATCCTTACAGTCATGGCTCTGGATATGGGCATTTGGCGGTAAGTGTCGAAGACATTGAGCAAGCACACAAACGCATTAAAGATCTAGAAATTGATGCATCGGATGTCAAAGTACTCGATCACAATGGTGCGCACCTTGCGACCTTCTTTTTCATCACCGACCCAGACGGCTACAAAATCGAGTTTTTGCAGCGCCAAGGACGTTATCTTTAAAGCGTATGACTATGATCCATTTAACCGCGACTTTTGACGCCAAAGATGGCGCCGAACAAGAGCTACAGACGCTATTAACAGCGTTAATCGAACCCACTCGCAATGAGCCAGGCTGTGTGTCTTACCGCCTGTTTAAAGATGCAAACGTAGCGGGCCGTTTTGTTTTTCAAGAGCAATTTGCCAACCAAGAAGCTTTCGACTTTCATAGTCAGCAACCCTATTTGCAAAACTTACTAGGTCAGCTTGATCGCATCTTGAAAGATGAACCCGTCATTGCTTTCTTCGAAGAAATTGGATGACAAAGAGCGCCTAAGTGGCGCTCTTTTTGTTTATTGCTCTTTCACCATATGTAAATGCACATCTTGCTGTGGGAACGGAATGGAAATTCCTTCTTGGTCAAAGCGCAATTTCACTTCTTTAGTCACATCCCAATATACATCCCAATAGTCGTCCGTTTTGACCCAAGGACGAACAATAAAGTCGACAGAAGACGTATTGAGAGTGTGAACTTTGATCATCGGCTCGGGAGTACGAAGGACACTCGGGTGCGAGACAACAATATCGGTTAGGACTTGCTCGGCTTTAAGCACATCATCGGAATAGCCAATGCCAAACACCATATCGACGCGTCTAACACGTTCATGAGTCACATTTTTTATCACGTCGCCCCAAATTTTGCTGTTGGGGATAATGATAATTTGATTGTCAAACGTTTTGATCGTGGTGTTCACCAAGCTCATATGACTCACTTTGCCATCAACACCGCCCGCAAACACAAAGTCACCGACATCAAATGGCCGGTAAATCAGCAGCATCATCCCTGCCGCAAAGTTAGATAGGGTATCTTGCAAAGCAAAACCGATGATCACACCCGCAATACCGAAACCGGTCAATACAGGCGCGAGATTTAGCCCAATTTGCGACAGCGCAACCAAAATTCCGAGCACCCACACAAACCTGCCTGACATGCCGATAAAGAAATCTTGCATCAGTTGGGACAAATTGAGGTTCTTTGTCACTACCGCTCTAGAGATAATTTTGCGCACCAGTTTGGCGACCAAACTGGTTGCCAACAGAATCAAAGCAAAGACGAACAACTGAAATAAATGCTGCGGGGCGTTGTTGGCAATCCAATCCCACAATCCGTCTGACCATGTGGTGAGGATAGACAATATCACCTGCCCATTAAGTAAATCTTGGGTGATACTCCCTGTCACTTCGAACTGGAGACGTTTGTATTCTGCGCTGTCGATATTGAGATTATCGGCAAGATTGATCAGCGTTGACAAGCTCTCTACCGCAATGCCCATACGCTGTTTAATGACCAATTGGTTAAGCTGCAGAGATGCTTTCTCTGACTCAGGGCTGACCGATAACTGCTTGCCGACGGAGTTTATTTGTTGACTAAAATACTCGACAGACGCCGAAATAACTCTGAGGCGTTTTTCCACGACATCGCGCAGTTGTTGCTCCGCAATGGTTTCATCTAAGCCAAGCTGCTGTAGCCATTGAATATTTTGCCATCTCGAGGTGATCACTTCATCAAAGTAGTGCTGCAGTTCTTGGTAGTCCGTAAGCAGCGACAAACGGTCTTCATTCTTCGCTTCATCAATTTTGAGGTTGAGCGCTTTGATCTTACTTTCTAGGTAAACAGTGGCGTTACTGGTGTATGTCTGTTGCATTTCGACATGAGCAATCAGCGTCGCTTTATCCATGCTTTGATTACGAATCGCATTGTTGAGCTGCGCGCGTAACTCTTCATTCTTTTGAAATAGCTTAAGCTGCAATGCGTCTTTTTCATCCCCGCTGGCACTATTTAGCGAATCAGTGAGATCTTTCAACTCACTATTGAGTGTCTGCAGAGCCAACGCATCTTTAGAAGGAGAAGGTGGACTAAGCTCCTCGTTGGCGTGCGTCGTCACACTCATGAGCAACGCGACAAAGAATAAAGCAACAACGTAAAAAGATGAGAAGGTAAAGCGGCTGAGCTGATTCATATTTACCTCTTAAGACTCCAGCAAGTCTTTGTTTCAAAAGTTATTGCCCTTTAGTGTACACCACAACTCAGGCAAGTTTGCAGTTTGATTGTTAACTCAAGGTAAATAGAAAAACAGCCGCAAAAAGCGGCTGCAGTCGAGATTACGCACGGTGAGGGTGATTCAAAATGTGGTCCTCCCAATCCACCACATCGATTTCGTACACCACCTTGTTGCGAACACTCTCACCGGCGGCATGCATGGCGGACTTTGAGCCCGTAATCAACGGGTGCCATTCTGGTAGAGGTTGCTTTTCAGCCAGCAGGCGGTATGCGCACGTATGCGGAAGCCAAGTAAAATCGTCGATGTCTTCACGGGTTAACTTGGTGCACTCTTCACCAGAAGTGAAACGGTTTGGGTAGTCTTTACACGCGCATGTTTTGCTGTTTAGCCAACTACACGCAACGTTGGTGTAGTAAACCTCATCGGTATCCTCATCCATCAATTTGTGCAGGCAACACTTACCGCAGCCGTCACACAGAGACTCCCACTCTTGTTCAGTCATCTCTTCTAGTGATTTTTGTTGCCAAAAGTGTGTCATGTACGTTAACCCCAACTACTCGAACTTACGATGGAAAAAGCAAAGGCGAATTTATATCGATCCTGACACCAAAGTGCAAGTGATTCTGTTGGGGGGGAGTAATATCAAGTGCTCTTGTTATATGCACATCTTCTAACTTAGATAAATCTATCCGGCTTTGTTGCCTAATTCAGTGTAGTGGCCAAATTCACTATGCCACTACAGGGCGCCACCTAAACACATGGTGTTGACTTTGTTCATAGTCATTTGTTCGGAAAGGCGACACACGCCCTTACCTTCAAATTTAACGGTCGGTGAAGCGGAGATAAATTCGGCTTCTGCTTCTATCGTTCCTGAAGATACGCTTTTTGTCTTCTAAAACTATTAAATCTGATAAAGAAAAAGCGCCTTTCGGCGCCTTTTATACATCTCTTACCCATACATCCTTGACGGATTTTTTGAGCAGTTCAATTACGCTTTCGTGTATAAACACCAAGCCATAGTCTTCTTCTAGTTTAAATATTAAACGCTCTTCAAGATGCACATGCTCTTGCTTAGAGAAATCAACACGAACACCTAACCATTTCAAACCTTGCTGGAGCAACGACTGTACAATACCGATTACTGCATACATCGGAAATCGTTTTTCAAACTACTATCATTGTACCAATAAAACCCCGATTCTCAAAGTGAACGAGTTTTCATCAAAACTCGTTCGAGTAAAATGATAAGATTTCTTCCTCTACTATCACGATATAGATTAAGAATCTACAGACTGGGATCCTTTTCCCAATCAGACACTTTGAAAAGATCGTATTTCATTATGCGAGACACATATTCAGATGTTAAAATATCTCATATCAAGTTCAATGAAATTATCCATTAAATTCAACATAGATATACTCACTATTAATTCGATGAGAGTTTCTACACTACGTATAGAACATAGATTTAATAAGTACCTAAAGCATGCTCAGGGTACTTAATTTTACGGTAGTAAAACATTGTACAAATAGCAAACAGCTTGCGGTTTAATTTAATAAACTTGGATTCATCAACCGATTTCTTTATGGAAAAAACAAATTAGTTTATTGAAACTCATCACCGAATTCATATTCACTGACTTTATAAAACTTCACACCTTGAACTGATAGCTTCCTAAATATGCTTACAATTTTCTCATGAACAAAAACAGGTTCAGTGCTTGTATTCGACATTTTAAATATTAGTCTTTCTTCTTCTGGAATTGATGAAAGCAATTCAAAATCAAGTGAATACTTTAATACCGAACCACTCATTGATAGACCATCAACACTCTCGGGAATAGTTTTAACATCAGATTTATTTTCATCTAAAGCATCAAGCATGTCATAGGTATTAAGAACCCAAAAATCATCTCTTACTCCTTGGTCTTCTCCGACAATAATTGCAGGAAAGAATTGAGATCCATATAGGCCAAAGTCTATTTTTTCTTTAAGCTCTGTATTCACAAGAAATGAAGGACCATCGTAAAGAAAAATATAAGAAGATTTAAAATCTCCTACATCACTGATTTCTGCGTGAAACTTTAAAGGCTTAGTTCCTAGTACTAACTCATCATAATCGTAGTCAAAGTTTGATGAAGACTCGGATGGATATGCTGCATTATCTTCGAAGGAGTAGTCCTGTTCAATAATATAGTATTCATCATTATAATTTTTCATTACCTACCTCTCTTAAGTGTATAGCCTGTTGACGGAAATGAATTGTACTCTGAATGAACGCGATCGCAAGTACACGGGATATTCAGTTTGATTTTCTTCGCTAAACTACCAACTTCTTTTTCATCCAAACACCCAACCGCACCTGATTTAAAAGCTTTAAAAACCCTCGTCAATGGTAATCTAAAGTCAGATATATCATCTAATATAACTTGACTATGCAGATTTAAATACGCTTGTACTTTTTGTATATCATTAGTTTTACATTTTGTTTTTATTTCTCTGACAGCTGGCTTTAGCATTTTTTTCACATAAGTGTGATAAGACATTGGGTGCACCTTATCACTGTCGTTATCCTCTATAGGAGTAGTATGATTACCTCTGTGAAGCTGCACTTTCAAATGGCATGCACCATCTAATGTTGATGGCAATGCAACCAAATTACCCGCTAAATTTATATCATAACCATATGCTTCTAGAATGCTTTTCTTTCCAGATTTAGTCACACCATTTTTTGAGACTAGGTGGTGAACTTGCATCTTAAACCCGTGATTTATTGGATGCGACAAATCATTTTTTATGCGATTCAGAATATTTTTTCTATATCCCATCTTTAAAACCCTAAATATAATCTAACTCACCGCGTTTATAACGAGGCGTTTTATGTTGGTTGGAATGACAGAGCCTACAGCTTGCGTCTCGTTTGACCGCTTTCTTTTTCGCAGTCATGGTTGTAACAGCCTTGCCTTTAAATTTCCCAAGTGGGCGTTTGACTAGTTTTTCCGCTAGCTCCTGATAATCAGACAGAACATCAATCAAGCTTTCCACTGCCTTAATAAATGAATCCAAAGCTTTAGCCGCATTTCTTATTCCCTTGACCTTCTTAGCACCTCCCGCAAAACGTGCTACTAGCGTCGCAATACGAGCCGCTGCTCCTGTGCCTAACGTACAAATAGCCAGCACAACGGTGAGAATCAGTTCAAGGATCAAATATGTACCCGCTTTACCGCCGTAGTAGAAATAGAAGTTAGGTGGAATAGCCTCAAGCATTAAAGACAGATAAGTCACATAAGTCAGAATCGTATCGTGGTCTTCTATGATTGCCATTGCGTTAGGGAACTGTTCGTGGCCCTTTATTTCCTGTGCCCAATCAGGGTCAAGCTCCATCAACACTGTGTCAACAAAGGTTTCAACCGCATCGATATCACCATTAGAGATTTTCTGTGGCAATTCTAGAATCGTCTGCCGATGCTTAGCAATACACTCTAGCTTTCGCACAACATCTTGACTTTCCACGTACAGCTTACTTACATCTTCAATTGCTTCATCGACAGATTCAAAAACACTGTCTTGGAATGAATCAAACTCTCTTCCTAATGTTTCCAATACCCAAGTTGGATTTTTCAGTTGCCCCTTCTCGTTAAGCATTGCCTTGGTGATCGAGTTGAACTTATCGACTGAATAAATCGCCAATTTATCTACAGCAGAAGAAGATAAATCTGAGATAGTGTCCGCAGCGTCTCCCCAAAAACTAGGAGACAACATATCAACAATACCAGCACCCCAAGCTTGAGCACCGTCAATCACACCATCGCCTAAAGTCCAGTAACCCTCTTCATCCCATTGTTGTTGGAACCCTTTCATGTCCTCAATAAGTGCGTTGTATGTACCATCAAGTGTGGCCTCAACGCTGTCTTGGATATTGACGATTTGCTCCTCAATACCTGGTTCGCCAACGAACTCTACGGTTACCATATCTGTGTTAGGTTTTAATGTGTCAAATACCGCTACACCACCCTCAACTTGATTTGTTTCGACAGCCAAGTCTATGGTTTCAGATTCTGTGCTATTCAAGGGTAGAGCATTGAGTGATGCGTTCTCTTCATGCACCACTGAGTTAGCAGTTATTTTGAGGTTTTGAGCATATATAGGTGTCTGCCAACGATCGGAGTATATTGCACGGACTTTGACCCATTTCTGCTCCTCTAAATCTATTTTCTGTATCGCATTAACCACAACTTCAATAGTCCCTGCTTCCGCAGAGTAAACATGATTAGGCGCTTGAATGACCGAGACACCCGATACATCACTCATGAGTTGGTTCGCTTTCTTCTCCATACGCTTGAAAGCTTGACTGAGATTATCGGGCAGTTTTTTAGCATAAGTATCAATGGTACTTACATGCTTTTTATAGATGTCAGAAGACAAGTAAACGTAATTCAACCGACTAGCTTCAGATCTTAGAGACTCAATACGCCCTTTTATCTTGCTTAACAACCCTTCAATCTCTGAATTGAGGCTTTTCTTAGCTTTGTCCCAAGGATAATTATTGATGAAAGTCTGAGGATTACCTTTACCTCGAGCGCGCATGTAAGCCAGCATACGGTCTGCTGTTTCATGCTTGGGTAAACGAAATAAGACGGACAGTATTTCCCCTTCTTCCATCACTATTGGTAAGCCATTCACCAGTACACTGTCAAAGCTGGCATCAGAGAGGCTATCAATCCCCGCGATTAGAGACTCTGCCAATACGCTGAACTGAAACTCAGGGTGCCTAAATTCAAAATGAGCTTTCGTTTCCTCTTTCACAATATCAGCGAAATATCGGTCAGCAGTGAGACTGGAGCCCATGGTCCCCCAACCTTCTACTGGAGGGGCGATGCGGTTTGGGTGCCAGAAAGTTTGCTGCCCCTGAGCAGACCTATCAAAAAAGTCATAGTCATTGTAATCTGGCAGATAGTGAGGGTTAGTGATGCGAACAGGTGTCGTGATAAAATCATCCGTACTTTCTTTGGCAAGAATTTTGATTTGACCAGGTTTTAAGCCTGACGCAATACTTTTACCAGAATCATCAATATGACCGGAAGAAAGCACACCGCCGGAGACGTCGGTAATGTCAAAGTCTGCGTTCTTAAGAAGCACACCATCTGGATAACGACATTCAATATCAACCGTATAAGTCCCTTCCGCTTCTTCCGTCACAGTCACTGATGGGTTCTGGGCGCCACCTAAACACATGGTGTTGGCTTTGTTCATAGTCATTTGATCGGAAAGACGACACACGCCCTTACCTTCAAACTTTACGGTCGGCGAAGCGGAGATAAATTCGGCTTCTGCTTCTATTGTTCCTGAAGATACGCCTTTTTTATCGCCGCCAGCATCACCCGTACTGGCACTGAACTTACTACCTTTGATTGCTATGCTGTTGCCGCCATCCATCGATACTGTTGTAGTGCCATCGGCTAAATCGGCAGACTTAGCATTATTACCATACGGTATAGGCACTACCGAGTTACCGACTGTTGTTAGACATACATCGGGAAGCGTGGCATTCGCTTCACCACCTGATCCTTTATGAACCACACTGAGTCCATTTGCACAAACTGTTACGCCCATAACCAATCCATATGAATATGTAATGAGTGAATAATAAAAGAGATCGCATATTGCAATCTCTCTAAATACTTAGTGATTTCCACGGAACTTACCTAAAAAATCACGCTAACTTAAAAATCTGACAGAAGATCTCACTTTGAGTTACATACTCTGCTGATACACTTCTAATAATTTCTGGAATTTCATGTCGATAACAATGTAGGTTGCTGCGTACATAACGGCGAAGGTAAACGCACTAAAACCCAAAATTAGCTTAGGAGAAATCACCTTCTTAAGCGGTTTTTTCAAATACTTGGCTTTTAGGTTAACCAGTGTGACTTTTTCCTGTTCCGCTAAGCGGTCATCACGCACGAGGCGATAGATAGTATTGCCTATCTCTGTCAGTTTCTCATTTCCGCGCTCTTCTCGGCCATATTTGCCTTGGAAGCCAAGTTGCAGTAGAAGGTAAAGGAACTCTATGACATGGCGATACTTCCGCGGGTCTGCTTTCAATCTTTCAAGAATGACGAAGAACTTGTCGCCTCCTGATGTCTCATTGTGAAACTCAGACAAAAGACTATTCTGACTCCAATGGCTATTCGCCCCCCATTCCTGTCGACATACCGACTCATCAATAGCCGCGCATAAACAGTAGCGAATAACCAATACTGAAGCTCGGTCAAGCTCCATCTCGTTGAGTTTACGCTCACCCTTGCGGATCTCACGCGCGACTTCTTCGCGAAAAGGCATAGGATCATCTAACCATGGGATAGATGACATACAAGACAAGGTAGCAATTAGCCAAGAGAACTGATCGACTAGGGGGTTGATTCCCATCGTCTCAATCGTTAAGTTTTGCACAGCTATATTGCGCGATAAATCTGGAGGTGGCATCACCTCCAACGGCTTACCGGGCTCTGGCTGGAACAGAACTACCGTTACATCGGTTTCAGCATAACTCATAGACGAACGGCCCATAGTTGCAACGATAAGTTAGCAAAATCACCAGCGACATGAACTGCAATTGCTGCGGTGTTTTTCAATGCAGCCCACTCCTCTCCACTCTTATCAAGTTCAAAATAGGTGTAACCTGCGTGGTAAGGCAGAGACCTTGGCACTACAGGCATAGGTTTAATTCGAATGCCTGGTAGCTGAAGATTTATGAGATCTCGGATGTTATCGATTGAGCCAATCTTGGTCTGGCTAACGAACTGGGTATGCAACACATCTAGCGTGACATCCGCTTTCACCGCAAGAATGAATGTTGTCGTTTCAATAATCTTGCTATCTGGGAGAGCCGCCGTCCTAATACCATAGTTTTGATCTTTGAGCGTAAGTGGAATAGCACGCTGTTCTGACATGACACTTAAGGTTGTTTTTGCGCTTTCTAATGTGCGCGAAAGACAACTAGTCAAGTCACCATGATTGTATTTGGTAAATTCTATCGGCCTGCGTGACGCGGAACACAACGTAGAAAGCTCACCTTCTGCTTGAAGCAATGTACGATACAGAGATTCCGGGTGAATTCCCTCACTACTTTCAAAATGCCAAAAAAGCGGTTCATACCGATTAAGTGCCTGCAAGAGCATAAAATCTGACACGGATGAAACGCCTTGTTGATCGACCACCCCAAGCCTTTCTACTATCGACTCAGCTCTGTGTTTCAGCATAGAAGCAAACTCAGTCGAAAACTTACTTAATACCGTAGAGGCATGTATGTCGATGCAGGTTGGAATAAAGCTATCATCTAAAATCACGCTTCCATCTGGCTTAACTTCCGAAATTTTTAAAATAGGGATAGAGGTATAGGCACTTTTATCTTCATGGTCGTACATCAAACAAAAATTAAGTTTTCCTATTGCAATACTTGAGATGTCGTCAGAGTCATAACAAGAGTCAACTGCTTCCTGAGACTCAATAGTGTAACGAGCATCATCCTTTTGTTTACCAAAAAGCTCAGCTCTCTCCGAGGGCAGTGGACAACACAAATAAACAACTTTATCTGCTATGGATGGATCTACTTCTTTTACTTCAGGTAGCTCAGCAAGCAAGGGCAGATCAAAAGGAGTACGATCTTGCAGAATACCCTCTGCACACGTTATTCCAATTTTACCCAGCGCTAATAGTTGTGTATTGATTTCTAGTCGTTTAATCCCCCAGTGAAGTGGCGATGAAACGGAGCTTAGCATACTAGACAGTTTACTTTGCGAACGGTCAAGCTGCTGAAAATGCTGCGGCTTCATGAACATTCCATCTTGCCAAACAACTGGATTGTATAAAGACATGGTTCTATCCCTTAAAAGTAAACTTGTTCAATGCCGCGAGTATTGTTTGATGTTAACTCACTGCCTTCGATGTTGAGGTTCAAAAAGTATTCGCTCTTCTCTTCAATGATTTCTACCTGCCGCCATGAAGATCCGTCGATATCGCGGAACGCCACCGAAAAACCGACTGCTCTTGTTTCTGGTGCTAAGATTAGCAGCTCGTGAATCTTATCCCCCGGCTGAATTTGATATTCGTAACGTTTGATGTATTCATCACCTAACGACGCTTTATCATTTTCAAACAGAGCAAAGAAGTCTAGGCTGCGGAAAAGTACCGGGGATGTGAGTTCATGAATGCGTAGAATAACGGGGGATGACTGCCCGCCTTTGCGAACATTCAATATAGATGAAGCCTCGATAACTAGTTCAATGGATGATGTTTCGGGAGTAATACCGGAAGACTCTTTAAACTGGTCCCACATTGCACACCCTGACAGTAGTAGAGCAAAACCAAATAATACGATAATTCTACGCATGGTTTCCCTTTAAAGCTTTGTTGTAGTTTTTCTTAATCAGCCCGTTCAATGAACCTTCGTTGAACTGACGACGATTGCTGGCGTAAAAATCCAGATACTCTGTCCAAAGCCTAGATTTAGTTTTAAACAAAGATCCTTTGGTACGCTCATTCGCAAAAGCTTCAGGATCGTTTGTTCTTGATTGCTCTACCAGTAGGCCATTTAAGGCGCGGTTAAACATAACTTGATGATCGTTTAGCTCATCAAGCATTTGCTCAATCAGCTCATTAGGTGAAAGCAAGTTCTGACTGTCCAAGGTGAGCATCAGTTCTGCTAAGTTAGCAGCAGGCTCATTTGCGCTCGGTTCATCTTTTAAAGCTTCAACTTCACGTAAGTCTTTCTGTAAGTTATCCATACATAAACGCAGACACGTTCCCATCTGCCTGAAAAGCGATGTATCGTTTCTGATTAATTCTGAATTATTAATACCAAGACCTTCGAAAAATGCTTGGCTGATATCGTCAAATTGAGCGAGGCTCTTACTTTCTGCAGGTTCACTAGTGAATAACCCCACTTTAGGATCACTTTGCGACTGTTCTGGTTGGTCAGCTTGATGAGATGAAGGTGTAAATGGCTGTGTAACCTCTTCCCACTTTTGCCCAACTGCTTCAGGAGCCTGAGTGGAGGTGAGCGTTTGTTTAACTTTCGGCTGTGCAACCGTTTCAGGCTGCATAGTATAAGCACTTTTCGGTACGCTTTTGGGACTTTGTGATTTTCCAGTAGAAAGATTAACCGTACTCTCTGATTCACTAGCACTCGATTGACTCGTACTATCACCGCCAAACCAGTCCTCAGGTATTAAACTTGGCAAATCAAATTCCGAGTGAATACTAAAGCTGTCATCTGTCATCTGACGTGTGCTTTCAATTGAAAAAGACTTAGCTTGTTCTGGCCCATCCACGTCCTTGATCAGATAATCGTCATCTTTCTGCATAGAAAAATTAAGGTGTGCGACTGGATCGTGGCTGTCAACTTCTTGCTGTTTTGTTTCCATAAACAGATCTTCTAGCACACCGCTCTGGTCTACTTCCTCGACCATTGCTTCGCCTAAGTTGATAAGTGGATCATTCGACACCCTTTCAGGCGCAATGTCAGCCGCTATATCTTGACTAGTGGTTACAAGTTCGAGTGAAACGCCGATCTCATATTGTCCGAGTGAAATAACGTCGCCATCACATATAGACACTGGCTGATTTTTAAGTATTTTATGGCCATTGATCATAGTCCCATTAGTACTTACATCACTAATGTAGTGAGTATCACCATAAATACTCACCAGGCAGTGAGTACTGGATATGAATCGGTTATGGTCTGCAAGAGATACAGTACAACCCGCAGCCCTACCTATCGAACCGCCACTTTCAGGCATTTCAATGTGCTTGGCGCCAGTGTACTCTTCTGGGCATTTAGAAATGAATAGAACAAGCTGATTTAAGCGCATTGCTAACCTTTAAAATAGCAGTGAGACAGAAAGTTCAATGCCGCCGATTCCTTCGTTAACTACAGGAATGATATAGGAAGCTTGGGGAATGATTTGAATATGTGCGTCAGGGTTACTACCTAGCTTGATTACCGTTCCAATTGTCGCAACTGCTCCCACCTCAAACTGTTCGATATCTTCTAGTTGCGAACCATATCTGAAGCCCTCGTCATCTACTTTCCAACGGTTTGAGTACTGTGAGTAGCCAAGCGACAGACCAGCACCAAGATATGGAGTAAAGACAGACCATGAGTCGAGTGCGTATTGAGGCACAACGCGTAACTCGAAGTTGGTTGCTTCTTGATAAACGCCATTTGCTGGAGCTATAACATCTTCAGTCAAATAGTTTAGGCCAAGCCACCATCGCCAGCGATTGTTATTCAAATCAATTGGACGTGTATGCACTATGCCATAGCGTAGCGTATCTTGCTCTCCACTCGAACCTTGATCATATTTGACGCTATCGATGGTTAGCATGTTTA
Source organism: Vibrio sp. JPW-9-11-11 (assembly GCF_013369335.1). Classification (GTDB taxonomy): domain Bacteria; phylum Pseudomonadota; class Gammaproteobacteria; order Enterobacterales; family Vibrionaceae; genus Vibrio. The sequence goes on along the minus strand of NZ_SZQJ01000004.1, from coordinate 514,104 downwards.
CCGATGCACCGTATCGTTCACCTTTTGCCAAGGCAAAGGTTGAGAATAGGCATAAAGCTGAAATTAGCCCGAATTGACTTGGTTTTAGCATTTCGTCCCTCTAGGAAAAAACCGACGATTAAAAGTTGAGGCGAAAGATATCAATAATCTTCTCTTTTTCAATAAGGTAAAAATTACCCCCATCAAATAAGGCATTTCGACTATAAATAAAAGCAATTTAACTATTATAAGTGGCATATAGTCGGATTGAGTCAAAGAACGTTAAATAGCCTAAACAGGCTAATTATTAATCACACCATCATGAAATCAGAGAGGGAGGTTATGTCATAATATGAATAAAATTCTGAAAATAGAATGATAATTTAAAGAGTTTCTAATTTAGCAACACATAAATATAAAAGCCGTTACTTTGGTTCCAAAAATACACCATACCATAAAATAAAGTAATGATTTAAACGCTATTATACGTATAAAAAATCATCAAAATATGCGACCAGTGACGCTTTGATTACTGTCAAAAAACTCAACAATACAACAAAACTTGGAAGCAATGTCTCATTAAGTTAATTTATGCGTTTTTTGTTACTAGTTATTGTTCAATTTCTTTCTTTTGACTATAAAATCCCCAAAAAAAGATTAATCAGTCTTAATAATAATATTATGTATCACACAGCACAGTGTGAACGGTTATTGAACAGTTGGTACTAAAAATATGTTTTTCAGCGAGTTCGCCAGAAGGCCGATCGATGAAAATAATCCGAGCGGCTTAAATCCCAACGGCTTGGATGATTTTGATGAGATCAAACGTCAAGTAAATAACTTGAATAAAGTGACAGGTCGAGTGTCATGGAAAAGTGTTCAGACGTTATCAAAAAAAATTCTCACAACCCACAGCAAGGACTTTCGCTGCAGTTGCTACTACACTGTCGCATCGACTCACAATGAAGGGTTAAAAGGGCTCGTCGAAGGCCTTAATTCACTTCTCGACCTGTGTATCGTCTACTGGTACTCTGCTTATCCAGAGCACTCTAAGCCAAATGCGCGAATGAGTGCTGTTGAGTGGATGGTCGAATATGTTGAAAAACGTATCAAAAAGTACACTCCTCGCCCTGAGGAACTACCACTTATAGAAGCAGCGCACCAATTATGCCTACGTATTGAAGAGGAATTACGCCTGCACTATGGCATCAAAGCACCTTCATTTGGTCGTATACGTCGCATATTGAGCCAGTGGATTGAAGAGTTCAAAGAAACACGCAAAGCGCTAGAAGCAACTCACAAGCCAAAGCCAACAAACACTGAACAGTCCGTACCCGGAATTAAAGTAGAGATCGCTCCTCCAGTTAAGCCTGTGGAAAAAGAAAAAGCACCAGAGCCAAAAAGCAATGTCGCCACCTATGCGCTTATTGGGTTGATTCTTTTTGCATTTTTTGCACATTTCATCCACAAACAATATGAGTATTCTTCCCTGACACAGCAGATTAGCCATGCGTCTTTAACGGAGCTGTCTTCAATCGTTGACTCTCTTAGTCATGAAAACAAGACTCACACCGCGGCGCTAAGAGAATCTACTGTAGATCGCCTTAGTTCTCTTATGACTAATTGGTATTTTGACCCCGTCAAAGTCAGCAATATCGAAGTCATCGATGACCTGACTTTGAAACTGACAAGGCTGTATCCTGACTCATCTTCTATTTCACAGCTGCGTGAGAACTTCGAGGCACAACGAAAGAATTTCGAGCAGGAGTTCACAACTATTCACAAGCGATTTTCACATGCTAGAACTGTTTTCGCCAATATCGCGAATCAGAACTCAAACAAAGATGCAGAAGCGGCATACAAGTACAGTAACTCACTGTTTCCTTTACTAGGTAGAATCGAATACGCAGAAAAACAACAGGAGCAATCAGAAATTGAGCGCTCATTGCTGTTGCTCAACACCTATCTATACAAGTTACAACAAATAAAAACAGACAAAACTAACAACAAATAACTACGTCAAAAAACCAAAGGCTTATGTTTAAACAAAAAATAACTAGGAACCCAATAGTGGTTTCCACCATCATTGCTTTGCTGCTCGCAGCAATACTGATCGCCGCATCTTTGTTCTGGTTAGAAGAAGACCAAGAACTGTATCTTTGGGTAGGGCTGGCTTCTATAGTCACTTTCTATCTGATTTTTCAGGTAACTCTCTGGTATAAGAAGAAAAATAATCTAAAAGCGCAACGCCTAGAGACGGAAGAAGAAGCACTATCAATGGTCATACGACCACTGCTTGCCAACGCAGGTAATAAACCAATTTACTTGATGATTGGTAATAAGGCGTCTGGCCGGTGTCAGTTTTTGTTTAACTCTAGCGCCATTAAGCCCATGGACAAGACTCGTACCGCGAAAAACGATTTTTTCCAATGGTTCGAATCTGACAGCGCGGTATATGTAAAGCCAGATCAGAGACTCGTATTCCAAGAAGTCTCAAGCAGTGATGCTTCTCTTTGGACTACGTTTGTAGACGAAGTGATCCGATATCGACCACGCAAACCTTTCTCAGGATGCCTACTGTTTGTTGACTTCGAGTTCCTCATCATTTCAGAACCAGAGCAAAAAGATTACACCATGACTGCGCTGCTAGAACGCATGACGTCTATCAACGAAAAAACCTCTTCTGCTCTACCTGTATATTTAATGATGTCCAAATTGGATAAGCTTGACGGTTTCAAAGAGTATGTGGGTTTCAGCTCGCTCAAATCTCGCGTGGAGTTTCTTTCTATTCCACTAAAAGAAGCAAAAGGTGTCATGACTGAGTACTACCGTGACAGCTATCAGAACCTGGTAAAAGTACTTGAGACAAATGCCCTAGATTCTTCATCATCATCGAACGATATTGCAGAGAAACAAGCTATTCTTTCATTTCCAAAGCAGTTTGAACTCTGCCAATCGGAGATCGGCTACATTCTTGATCGCCTTTGCGAAGCCAATAACGGATTGTACGCTTTAGACATCCGTGAAATTTTCTTTTGTTCTAGTTTGCAAGGTGGTCGAAAGTACAACTTACTCGCGAAAAGTTGCAGCAACTATTTTAATTTACCGATCATAGCCTCTGAGCATACCCACCTAACAGAAACCCCTTATTTTTCAAGATTTTTAATGGACTCTCAAGTGTTGCCAGAAAGTGACTTTGCCGGAGAGAACAAAGCTTACCTTCGGATAATCCAAAGGCAAAGTCGCCTAGCAATGCTCGCGTCCATTATTTTACTCGTAGGCGGCGGCTACTTCTTAGCTACTACGCTTGACAGTAATTTACGTGTCATTCACCAGCTACTTGGAATTAATGATAAAAGTCAAAGCGATCAAAACTCAGACTTTAACACTTTGCTCGCTGACGCGAACAAAACGGTTCAACCCTCGTACAATGCATGGTTAAGTGGTTCAAAAGCTCTAGAAGACCAACTATTACCACTCAATATAAGCCGTTTAGACGAAAGTACTAAAATTGCATATGGGGCACTCATCCAACAGGTATCTCAGCAAATAATGCCCATTTTAGAACGTGGTTATCGTGTCCAACTGACGCAAGACCTTCATGACGTCAATCGTTCGATGCCATTGCTTAAAGGGTACTTAATGCTCCATGACCCTTCTAAACGAGATATCACCTTTCTTCGCAACCAAACTTTAGAAGTGCTTAGCGAATTAAGTGAGCCTGAGCTAGTGCAGCAGACTATGGGCTATCTAGACGCTTATTTCCGTACCGAATTTGCCCCAGTAAACATTAGTATGGACCTTGTTCGTGCCACTAGACGTTCGTTGCTATCGAACTCCAATGTTGACCTTGTGTACGCGGGTATATTAAGCCAAGCAAAAGCGACTGGTTTAGGTTCTTTAGATCTTCAACGTGCTGTCGGGTTTGAGTTTAGTAACGTCTTCTCAACTCCAACTGATGCAGAACGATTGGCGATTGACAAAGCCTATACTTCCACAGGATTTAGTACTTTTTATCGTCCTCGTGTAGATCTATTGTCTCAACAAGTCATCAGTGATAATTGGGTACTTGGCTTGTCAAATCATGTTATCCCCACACCGCAAGAACAAGAGGCCTTTAAAGACCAGGTCCGCAAGAAATATACTGATGACTACATTAGCTATTGGCGTAACGCACTAAGTGAACTCAAAGTACAACACTATGAAAATGTCGGCGATCTAACCAATGCAATAGACTTAATTTCGGGGCCTTCATCTCCTCTGACAACTGTTTTAAAGCAAGTCTATGCCAATACACAGTTCTCTCCCATAGGAGAACAAAATGCTCTCGTTTCAAAGGTAAACCCGAAGCTACTAGATGTCGCCAATTCTGCTTCGGAAGCAGCTGAAGAAGTGATCAAACCTGATTACCTACTAATGAAACGTGTCGAGCAGGCTTTCCATTTACTAAACCAACTGCAAGTCAGTGAAACTCCAAACTCTCCTACACCGTGGGACGAAACAATTGCAGCACTGAGCCGTGTTCGTACCTACATGAAAGACATTGCTGATGCCCCAGATCCACAAATGGCGGCTTTGGCCGCAGCTCAGCATAGAATGAACAGTACTGATGCAGATCCGTTAATTAAGCTCAAGCAAATTGCGCAAAAATCACCTGAACCAGTCAGAAGTTGGCTGCTTGAAGTCGTTAAACAAAGTTGGTCAGTAATGATTACCGAATCGTCAAAAGGTATCCAAACTCAATGGTATAGCGAAGTCTATACCAAGTTTAAAGAACTCGGCCTCGGCAAGTATCCTTTTGATCTATCGGCAACTGAAGAAATTTCTATTGAAGACTTTGAGCTTCTCTTCGCATCGGGTGGCTTGCTAGACACCTTTATACAAAAGAACTTTGCACCGTTTTATGACACCAACTTATGGACACCAAAACAGGTTGATGGCGAGACTATGCCTCTCTCGCCTGCGATGCTGGTACAGCTACGTAACTACAACGTCATAAGAGATACGCTAATTAATAAACGTACCAACCGCGTTAATATACCTTTTAGCACTAAAGTACTAGACCTTGATTCAAGTGCGATCAGAGCAAGTATTAAAATTGCTGACACTGATATTAGCTACTATCACGGTCCGAGCAGAATTCGTGAGATGGAGTGGCCACCTCAAAATGGTGACTTCAACATCAGTATCACGATCCAAGATGTAACCGACGAAGGTAAACAGCACGTTTTAAATAAGAGTGGTCAATGGGCGATATATAGATTGCTAGGTGATTCGTCCCTGACAAACACTCATAACGGTAGCTTCGTCAGTAACATAAAAGTGTCAGGACGGGATTTGAGCCTTCGTATCACCCCACTGACACAGAAAAACCCGTTTACTCTAGCGGAGCTGTATAGCTTTACACTTCCAGAGTCAATTTAATAAATATATAAAAATAAATTAGGCAGAACACATGATTTCTAACATGACTTTACAAGGCTTAGATAAGTTGGATCGAAAAATACTTTCGAGCCTGTTATCAAACGGACGTCAGTCAATCGCAAACCTATCTCGTAACATCGGTTTGTCTCGTACAGCAGTGGCCGAGCGAATCAACCGACTAGAGCAGACTGGTATTATCAAAGGATATACGGCTCAAATACGTGTCGAGAACGAAGGGCGTACGGCAGCAAGCTACTTGCTTATTTCTTGTGAGAAAGGCAAGAAAAATGATGTCACAAATGCGCTTAAAGAGATCCCGGAAGTACGCTTAACGAGTGTCGTTGGCGGTAACTTTGATATTATTGCCTTGATCGAAGCTCCAGATCTACAGTCTATTCACCATCTATCCAATGAAATTGAGTCTTTCAGTGGAATCCAAAAACTTGATACGACTGTAGTGCTCCACCAGCCTATTAGTCGCTAGTAGGCGAGATATATCTGTGAAAAAGCCGCTCTTTAGAGCGGCTTTTTAAATACTTCCAATAACTTTAATCGCTACGTCTTTCTCGCTGGGGTTGCCCAACCATGCGGTCTGCCCTAAGTGGTTTCCTTCCCCATGCCCCAATTTGTTCGCAGGTACCGTATCGAGGTTCACCGTTAGTTTCAGATCCCAAGACATTGGGTCTCGCAATATAAATCGCATTAAACCAACCAATGTATTGTGCAATTCGCCACCATATGAAAAGCGCCTAAAAGTGGCAAAGTCAATCTCATCGATGCATAAGTTAAACTTACCGTTCAAATCCGCAATACTTTGACCTAAGTGTAGAGTCTGGCCTAAAACACAGTTAGCTCGGTTTAGCTTGTTTCTCTGGCACTCGGCGATGTTAACTCTTCGATAAACCCACTCTTCAATTCTCACACTAGGCAGAGAGAAATAGTGAGAAACGATTCCCGCAATCAACTTGGGAGAACGCGTACGTGTGGATAATTGATTGACGTAAGAAAGTATTTTTGCCCTGTCTAGTTCAGCGACTTCACAGTCTTGCATCACACCAGACAGACCCGCTAAGTGCAGTATTCGGCCAGAGAATGTATCACTAGCACCGCTTTGATACTGAACGTGATAGCGATATTTCTTCCACACACGATAGAGTAAACTCGTATAGCGATTGTGGAAGAAATCAAAAAATCCCTTGACCGGATTATCGTCTGGGTCTCTTCCGGCCAGCTTTTCTGTATATGATGCAGGTAGCGGTGAGCTGGCCCCATGTAAGCCTAAAAAATTGGTTTCAATTCGAGAGTATTGCTGACCATTACGCTCCATATGGACAATAAAGTCCATATCACTCTTAGGAAAACTTAACTTCGGAGAAACACTGAACTCTATGCGCTCTTGATGAAAGTATTTGTTCTCTCCCACCGCAGAAAAATTGGAATCTGGTAGGCGCTGATAGTGCTTTTCGAGCAGTAAAACTGCTTGGTAGAAGCTAAACTCGTGCGAATCTTCAGATAGTACATTTATCATAGTATTGTCTGCTGTCCGATTAAGCTGGCCCATCTGTACACTTCACCACTCGCTTCATCAAAGACCTCAAGCTCTGTAAATGAGTTAACACTTGAATAAAGTCTGATGAATTCGTTCAATACATTCACCATCAAAAACATATCACCTTCATTAACAAAATATTTTGAGTTGGTGACTAGTTTGAACTGGTTACCACGCACTGAGACACCTCTAAACACGCGATCGATCGGCTTCATTTCAGAAGAAATAATGCCATCTAGGCGATGTATTGAAGCTCGATGTGCCTGCCTATCAACACGAGAGTGAAAATCATATGTCGATAACAAGACCTTAAGAACATCGATATTTGCTAAAGACAAATAGTTTAACGACATGTTTGCGATAAGTTGCCACTGTAGCTCACCATTAACTTGAGGGCTGACAGATTGCGTTGGCTTAGTAATATTTTCAAACGTCGCAAATGTCGGTGATTTGTGAGTAGCGTAAGTAATGTCTCCGACAGATAATCGCTCGGCTAAATCTGCATTGCTACATTGCAATTTCATCAGTACCGTTTCAGAGCCTAGATCTGCAATATCACCGTTATGGGTGTGGAAGGAAATATATCGCTCTAATCCTCGACCACTAACACGTTCACCCACTTTCGATTTATAAAACTCACGTTTGTCTCTTTGATTGATTTGATGTTCAAAAGTTTCAAACTCAATCAGTGGTTTGCGGCGACGCTCATCTTTGCTCCAACTTTCAACATGCTCAATAGAATAAACTTCATAATGGTCTTGATTGGTGCTTTGAGGACGTACTTTATATTCATTACGTCGATGATCTAACCTTATCGGATCACCGTCTTGATCAAACAGATTGACCGCCGGTGTGCAGTGTAAGCGTAGGTGCTTGTCCTTTAAAATTACTTCTGACGGTAGGGAACGCTTAAAATGAAACTTGATATTTACGTTGCTACGCTGGGGAATGCCTTTTAACCACTCTAAGCCATAAATATCAAAGAACATAAACTTGTCAGGTAATGAGAACAGCTCTTGCAATAATCGGTAGCCAGAAAAAGAGTTTTTACTGTATGGAAGCAACGCTTCTTGTTCTTGGAACCCGACAGGTTTTACAAACTCTGGACCAAGTTTATGTTTATATCCACCGCCCACGTCTAGCTCTACGTAATCTAGGTACCGGAACAACCATAAGAATACGGTGCGCGATATGTGAATTTCACCATGAAGATGTAACCTAAGCGTATCTAACCCAATACGAGACAGTTCAAGACCATGCTCAGTTGAAAGCGTAATTTCAATCGTTGAGCTTGTACGACTATTGGTTTGTTCTATACCTGTGATTGCGATGGGATATAACTCAACATCGTAGCAAGTACGGAACAAGCATTGTGTTCCTTCTACTTGCTCGCTTGCCATTTCGGCCCCTCTTTTAACAACTGTTTTTTCTGTCACACTACCAGTATGAGGTTTTAGCTCACTGATACACATAGACGGCACTGAACGCATGTAGTGAGGCCACAACAAAGTCATTAATGATTGAGTAAGCTCTGGCAATTCATCATCAATTTTTTCGCGAATTCTACCTGTAAGAAATGCAAAACCTTCTAGTAGTCGCTCTACATCAGGATCAAAGGTCCCCTCTGCAAGAAAATGCGTTAACTTCGGGTGATATTTCGCAAACTCGCTTCCGGCTTCACGAAGATACGTCAGCTCATCTTGAAAGTACTTACTGTTGCTCAAATGATACCTACTAAACGTTGAATTGGCCGTCAGTACCCATGTAGACATCAATCGACATCGGAACTCTACCGCCGTTGTGAGAGACTTCACCGCGAATGCCAAAGCCCAGTTGTAATGGGTTATGGTGATCCTCGCGATAATGAACTTCGACGCTACGCAACCTTGGTTCGAAACGCTCTATTGTTGATGTGATATTCTTTTGAATATGACGAACTAGGTTGGTGTTATTGGAAAGTACATCATTAAAATCTGGCAGACCGTACTCGTCATCGATCATCGCATTCCCCGAATGTGTGTTCAGCAAGTCTGCCAAATGTAAATGTATCGACTCGATCAAGTGCTTATGCGACACAACTTTTTCATAGCAGTTTTTTGGTTCGCCTAGTTCAATACGTTCTAAAAGTCGATAACCTTTTTCCATTCTTAGTCCTACGAAAAAAGCAGCCAGTATTCACTGGCTGCTTGATTATTTCCATCAAAGCTTATTGGTCTAACTTGCCAACCAATGACAAATCAAAGCTTGCGCCCATGTACTTAAAGTGAGGACGTACAGACATTGATACCTTGTACCAGCCTGGGTCACCCTCTACGTCAGACACTTCAACTTTTGCTGCGCGTAGAGGTCGACGACCACGTACTTCTGCTGGTGGGTTTTCTTGGTCTGAAACATACTGACGAATCCATTTGTTCAGTTCGATTTCCAAGTCAGAACGCTCTTTCCATGAACCGATCTGCTCACGCTGAAGAACTTTAATATAGTGAGCTAGGCGATTTATAATGAACATATACGGTAGCTGTGTACCAAGTTTATAGTTCATTTCAGCTTGTTTACCTTCTGGAGTATTAGCAAATACTTTCGGTTTTTGAACTGAGTTTGCAGAGAAGAACGCTGCATTGTCAGAACCTTTGCGCATGGTAAGTGCAATAAAGCCCTCTTCCGCTAGCTCGTACTCGCGACGGTCAGAAACGAGAATCTCTGTCGGGATCTTAGTTTCAATTTGACCCATTGACTCAAAGTTATATACCGGCAAGTCAAATACTGCACCACCACTTTGTGGGCCGATAATGTTTGGACACCAACGATACTTAGCAAACGACTCACTAATTTTTGAGGCCATCGCATAAGCCGAGTTGCCCCACAAGTAGTTATGGTGACTATCTGTTACTTGTTCATCGTAATCGAATGCTTTAATTGGGTTGTCTTGAACGGAGTATGGCGTACGTAACATAAAGCGAGATGTACATAGACCAACATAGCGAGCATCTTCGTGCTCACGGAATCCGCGCCATTTAGTGTATTGAGGGCCTTCAAATACAGATTTTAGATCTTTCAAGTTAGGTAATTCTTCGTAGCTATCTAAGCCAAAGAACTTAGAAGATGCCGAAGTAATAAATGGTGCATGAGACATTGCGCCTACATTAGCCATGTACTCCATTAGCTTGATATCAGGAGATGAAGCTGAAAGTTGGTAATCACAGATTACTGCACCTACAGGCTTACCACCAAACTGGCCATATTCACGAGTATAGATTTGCTTGTAAAGGCCAGACTTAACAACCTCTGGTGCATCTTCAAAGTCATCCAGTACTTCGTCCTTCTTCGCAGAAATCAACTCAATTTGGATGTTCTCTCTAAAGTCTGTGTGATCAACTAGGTACTTCAGACCACGCCAAGTAGACTCTACTGCTTGTACCTCTTCATTGTGAAGAATCGCATCCACTTGCTTTGACAATTTCTGGTCGATTTCTGAGATCATAAGATCAACCAGAGATTGATCTACTTTTTCAGTGTTAGAACTACTTAGCAGCTCACCGATAAATGCTTCAACGCCTCGTTTTGCAACGTCAAATCCTTCATCACTTGGCTTCAAACGTGTTTCATTAAGAATGCTATCCAGAAGTGAATCTGAAGCCGCTAAGGTAGCTTCTTGTTCTGGAGCTTGTGCTTCTGCAGACATGGTATCCCTTATTCTTCTTTCGCGCTTTGGTCTTCACCAATGCTCAATTCATCCAATAGTTTCTTTCTCGCTTCTTCGTCTTGAAGCACAGCAGCAATTTTCTTACGAAACGCTGGAACATTGCCAAGAGGGCCTTTTAGTGCGACCAAGGCTTCACGCAATTCGAGCAAGCTGTTAAGTTCAGGTACGCTTTTAGCGATTGCTTCTGGCGAGAAATCTTTCATGTTGGTAAATGTTAAATCTACGCCAAGCTGGGCACCTTCTTCATCTGAAAGTTGGTTTGGAACGTTCGCTTTAACATTCGGAGCATATCCTTCAAGCACTTCGTTAAAGTTGTCCTTGTCGATATTGATTGGAGTACGCTCTTCGATAGGTGTTTCATCTGCACGGGCAGTAAAATCCCCTACAACCATCATGCTCAGCGGCAGTTCTACGTCTTCTTGCGCATCACCTGTCGCTGGAACATAACGGATATTAATTCGCTCTTTAGGAGCCACCGAGCCATCACGTGACATATTTAGTTCCTTATCTAACTTTGTAATTAGTCATAAATTGCTTGCCACTCTTCGTATTTCGCAGGCAGAAGGTCTTTGGTTCGATATAACTGTTTAAGTGTTTTGCGAAATAGGTCTTCCAATTGCGACGATAAGTGGGGTTCCCAGCTTGCAAGATCAAACTCCTTTTGTACCTCCCACCCTTTATCGAGGTATGGTAAGCACAAGGCGTATAATCCCACTGACTGGTAAGCAGCTATCAGTTGTAAGTACAGCATGAACTGCCCTCTTCCTGAGCTATCTAACTCTAGCTTTCGGGCCAGTACTGCAGCACGTTCCCCTAAATTTGCTAGGGTGATATCCTCCATTAGCGATGAGTCTTCTTCCGTGACAACAACCGTCTGAACTATCGGTTGAGAGCACGATGAATCAGCAACTTGAGTAGACAACCAACTTATTGTCGCTTCATCTGCAAATGGTATAGAATTTTTGAACTTTAGATGTTCGATGCCCTCGAGCGCCCCAACGAAACGCTTAACCTCTTGCTTTACTGCAGTAGCAGCCTGTTCGAAACCAAGGTTAGTCAACATCGAGTAGACCATGTAATGGCCAGTCAACCAGAATGGTGCATCTGTGAGAGTTCTCTCAAGGCGCTTGATCGTATCAACATCGCTTTCCTGAAGAGCTTTGTCGCGGTATTCTGCTTGTTGGTCTGTTGAGACGGCAAGACTTAACGGAGTTTCAAAATTTTGATGTTCCGGCAGGGCATCAATATCATCCCAAGTCAGATGACGGTAAATACGATATGCAAGTGGATCACTGGCATCTGCGCCAATCATTACTTCCGCCACTTTTTTCAGAGTACGCTTAGAAGCCGATGGCGATGTAAAATCGGTATCAACGTCGACTTGCTTAGTCACAGGTTTGTTTGTGGCGACTGTAGCCGAGTCTGACTGCGTACTTGTTGGCGCGGGTGCCGATGTCGCATTTTCTACCGAGGGTACAGATTCATGCGCCGTGGGATTGAGCGGCATCGCCTGTGGAGCTTGTTCAATCTGATCGGATGAACCTTGATAGTCATCTACGGCTTGCTGAGATAACACATTCAGCTGAGTACGGATTTCGAAAAAATCCGCTTCTGAATCATGAAACACGTCATCAAACTGCCTTTGCACTTCTTCAACTGCCGTAATACAAGCCGAAACTAGCTCCCACGATTGAGGCTCATCAGCTAATTTGCTGCTTTGCAATTTAAACTGATGATTCAGCCATTCGACCGCGCCATCTCTTCCTCGTTTTCTATTCGGGTAAAGATCTGAACCAAATCTATTCAACGAGTCATTAAGCAGCACTAAGCCTTGTTTGAGTCCTTGCAATCCGCTCTCTTCACTCAGGGACCGAATTAGATAACATAAAGCCTTCAGGTCTTTGCTATGCCTTTCAAGTACTTCAGTCGCATGAGTTTTGACTACCTTCCAGTCAACTGTTTCGCCAAATAGAGAGCCAAACTTTTTGACCTCAGCTTCCATCATTTCATAGCAGAACTCGTAACGGGCATCTTCGCCTGCTGGAGAAGAGTCTGATATTGGGGCGAGCAACTTTTCTGAATTAATCGTAGTCATTATTAACTCCTGCCCTCGGAGAAGTAGTCTTTCAAAGCGTTATCGACAGCTATCGCACCTCTGGAAGGTTGGGAGATCTGATGCCCTTTATCAATTGATTCCTTCGCCATGTTGTTCAAAACTTCAATGATTTCATTGAAGTTCTTTGGTGCGTTCGTTTCTAAGTCCACCAGCGAGTCATGCAGTCGTTGTTTGTCAAAAATAGATTGTTCAGTAACCGTGCTAAACAAAATAAATTCACTTCTAGCCACAATCAGATCTTTAACTTTTTGGTTTAACTCGGGGGTTCGACCAAAAAACTCAATCGCCGCTTCAGCCACTGTGATAGCTTTCGTGTAGTAATGCTCTTTAGCATATTGGTCAATTGAGCTGTGGAGCTTCGACAGCACATTTGCAGGCAAAACCTGACTATAGAAATACGCTTCTGATTGGTTGAGCAACCAAGCTGCTTTAAGCTCTTTATCTGCAAGCTTTGCTTGTCCAGTTAGAATCAACTTGGTCAGTTGCTGCTCTTTACTCCCCGACAAAGCAGATAATTTCAACGCATTAATTGAAGCAGTATTGAGCCCGGCCATGACTGAAGTTAGCGTTTTGTCGGCATAAGGGAACAAAGCTCCATCATCAACCAGTTTCTGCCTGAGATTGACTATCTCTTTGCGTAAATCTACCAGTTCTTTAGGCAAATCATCGGCAAGGAGTTGGTAAGACTGCAATTCAGATTGGTTGTTTTTATATAACTTGGAGAGTTTCATCTGTTGCACTTGATACGCTTCTCGATAAGGAGCTGTCTTAACAACATTCTTCTCCATATCATTGAGAGAAAACTCGATATCCCAAGGTGATTGAGCCAAAAACGAAGCCGTTTGAGCCGGTTTTATGACACTAACGACTTCATTGGTAGACTGGGCAGGATTAATTATTGATTTCCACTCAGGCTGACTCTGGTCGTACAGGTAACTGCCAGTAATCGTTGCAACACTCAGCACCAAACTCGCTTCCAATATTTTGAAACGCCCGTACCCAGAACCTTCATAGGGTTTGCGATGAGTCAGCAACAAGTCTGCATTTCGCAGGCTGCTAAAAATCGGTGCGCTCGACTTGGAGTCAATCTCTTGAGCGTCGAGCCTTGCAACTTGCTGTGCAAAAGAAATAGCCGTATAGCCATGTCCTCTCGGATTGTTAATGACTTCTTTGAGTAGCTTCCAAATGTGATTTGGGATCAGTGGAACGCGTTTACGCTCGTTTAGTTGCTGATGCCAAGCATCACCAAAGATTGCACCTAGAAATAGATGGCCTGTAAGCAGAGCTAATGAGTAAACATCATCTTGTGGTTCGGTTGTTCCGGATTCTAGGTAAAGCGGAGACGCATAGCTTAAGCTTGCCTCAGAATAAGGTTCTGACTCACCAATATAGCGCGCAGCACCAAAATCAATCAGCTTTACATAGTCGCCTTCGCTTACCAGAACATTCGAAGGTTTAATATCGAGATGACAGATTCCGCGCGTATGCATGAACTCTAATGCACCTGCTAATTGATAAACCAACCAAGCAATGTGATCGTGACGGAAACCTTTAGTTGAATAGCGTTCCATCTTTTCAGCTAAGGATTCACCTTGAATCCACTCATACATCAAATAGGGTCTATCAAACTCTTTTCCTACTTTGATAAACTCAGCGACACTCGGATGCTGCGAAATCTCTAACCGACTCGCTTCGTTAATCAGCATCTTGATTGCCAAGTCTGAAGCATCTTCATTGACGACCTTGCAACAGAGTTGTTTCTCAGGCTGACCTTTTTTGGCAAGATGGTAGACCGTCGTCCTACCATTCTTTGATGGCAGTGTGTCTAGCACATCAAATTGTGAAAAAAGAACGTATTCAAGCTTGGGCTTATTCTTATTCGCCAGTCGCTGTTCGTTCTGTTTTTTTCTCTCAATGGCTTTTACAACCAACTGATCAATATATCCTTTGGCTGCTCCCTGCTTGTCAGACACTCTGCACTCTTTAATCGATAAACATTATTGAGCGCAGATAATATTTGGTGACACATCTCAGTTTCAAGGCTGGTATTAAAAACGAACAGTACACCTATTATTTTAGTTATTATTACTAGCCAATCTGCTTTTTTAACTTACGCTTTGACTATGTAGATTAAGTAGTTTTGATGCCAATAACACTCCCGAGATAAATTAGAATTAGTACGACCCTATATTAGGCGAAAATTTATTCATCAGGCTAACAATTGAAGTATTGCTTTGTCACCTTCAGGGCCAAACATCATTACTGTGGTAGGTTGATTAAAATGGTGGTTTTTTACTGCGTAAGCAATTAATGCTAACGAGGAGCTACCTCCCATCGTTCCCCATAATTCATTGATCAAATGAGGTTTCTGCGGTTGAACAAAACGCTCTGCTTTTGCACCCAAAGCGAACCCATAGTCTTCAGTATGCGCTCGTAGGTTAGACATATCAGAATACACCTCACCAAATGATTCAATGTGCTGGCTCGCGCGCTGGACAAGACGGTACATACCTCGACGATCCGTAGCACCTAGTTCAACGTCTAGATAACCTAGCGTTGCTTTAGGTTTTAGCTTGAGCGTTTCAACGATATTTCTCCGACAAAGAATCAAACCAGCACCACCTTCACTGGGGATAATTCCCCAAGGGTTATTAGTGCTCATCACTTTACCTTCTTTAACTAAATCACCCAGTACCTCTACTAAAGAATCAAGATGAATGCACATTATTGCATCATTTTCATCTAGAGATTTGATCGCTTTAAGGACAAAACTTGCTCCATCTGAATGAACAACATCGATTTTTGAAATGAAACCAGAATAACTACTTTCTTCTATCCATTCCTGCACCTTTACTAGAGAAGCCTCACGAGAAACTGCGATAATTAACGGTATAGGTTTTAACGATTGTGGTAATTGCTCTAGCAAGGATCTAAGGATGTAGCCAGACAGTTCACAAGTTTTTTCGAGGACTGTCTTTGCTTTGGTGTAATCAATTTTTGCATACGTAAAGCGTTCAATGCCATCGTCTCCCTCCAGTTGCTCAAACCTACCAAGATCGGCCTTTGCAACAGTTTGAGCGATTTCCAGATTCATACCTGTCGGGGTAATCAGTTCCATCCCAAGCACATAGCGATCAGCGGACCTATTCATATCCCTAACCTTTTTGTTGTTTAACTATCGAGGTGGAAATCAATAAGTGTTCTTTGTCTTGACATAAAAATGAAGCGTTATAACTCATTGATATTGTTTTATTTTCCGTATCTATAAATAGGCTATAAATTGACATTGGCACTTGATATGTCTCATCTTTAAATTTTGCGATTGCAATGTACCTGTCTTTGGGAGTACGAAATGAGATCGTGTCATCATGACAAAATCCACTCATCATCACACGTTCGCCCCCAATAAGGTGACCTTTGCACTGTTGATCTTGTGGAGCACTCTGATAAAACTGTGGGTTGAAATCTAGGGGTAATAGCGGCTTACGATTTTCGACCCAGTTCTCATCAAATGTGCCTGCAAGCTTTTGGCGAGTTTCAAAAAAAGGTGGTAACGGGCCGAAACCCGCGACACGAGCCTTCGAACCAGTCGCACTCCATTCGTCCTTTGGGTAGAACACTGAGGGCACTTTCTGTTTAAGTAGTTCTTCCTTTGAACCTGCGATACCACCACCTAATCGATTACGAATATCTCCCCCAATTGCACAAGAATAATCAATGTCTTTTTCAACAAAAGGGACGGGGTTGCTTAAGGTTATACCACCACCATGTTCAACCCATATACGATCTCCATGAACAGCTAAAGTTTTGTCGACGTGACCGTCAACGAGCACTCGACACTCATGGTAAGTCACCGGCTTTTTTGCGTAACTTCTCGCCTTGCCAAAAACCAGTACATCGGTATTCTTTTTGGTGTACGCAAACTCATGGTCAACCTTCATGGCGGAAAACCCAGGCTCACCTATATACTGTGGGTCATCAAAGATCTCGCTTTGTTCCAGTTCGCACCAACGACTTCCATCCCATTGCCAGGTTCTTTTTCCTACCACGACCCAAACTTCATTCCCTTGTTCATCACGTTGAAATCGCCCTTTCACAGTGACTTCGGAATTCGGTTCAATATCCCACAACTGCATTGCTACTCCTTAAGTTGAAGCGCTCACTCACCGAAGGCGTTGCTTTAAAGTTACGAAAATTCCAATCTTGCTGATGGACAGGCATCACCATATTCCAAGGAACGTAAGCTCTTGACTGAATGCACAGCTGTTGCCATAGCCACTCACGGAATACAAAGCTAATGTTAGAGTCTTGCAGTGCTGTAAGTGTCGTATCGAAATTTAATGCGTAACCGAGCCTACTCGGTGAGTTTTGCATGTGCTTACCTTTCGTAACCCATTCATTCAACAAATCGAGTGCCTGATGCCGATCATACTCAATGCCTAAGTCTCTTGGCCTAATCGGGAGTAGAGCACCATAAACGACATATAGAGCCTCCAGCCAAAGTTCATATTGATGGTCGTCAAGGTGTTCTAAGTTCTCAATCACTGTTAATACCAGTCTACAGTCTCCACTTAAAACAAAGTCGATATGTGCCAGTGGGGACTCAACATCAAACTCCATTAACTCTTTGATCTCGAGAAGTTTCGCGAACGTTTTGGTTTTTGATGAGGAAATATGCTGAACTTCAGTACCAAAGTACCTTCGAAACCAGGTACTTCTATCACCTTTAGTAATTAACCGCTCAAATAGATAATCGTCACCTTGCGCATTTTCGTTGAGCCAGCTAATCCCTTCTTCCACATCTTGTAATGCAAGAGTAGGAAAAGCCTGCTCAGCATTGATGCGCCCCGTTTTGTACCAATGCTTAATCAACCCAACACTCAAAGTCTGACGTAAGCGCAAGCATTCAAAATAGAGGGGGGCCGACTTTGAATTTCCTTCTATAAGGTCTGCTAATACGTTATCTAATGAAGAAAATGACGAGTGAGCAACAATAAGCGTCGCGGTGGTTGTATCAAGCTCATCAAGATAGCGCACGCCACTGAGCAGATTATCTAGGTCATCACAAAACTCATTTTGAAACATCAGCCATGTATAGATGTTAGGCTCAACATCCTTTTGTTGATGTATTAAGCCAGGGGCCAATCGATAGAAAGATATGTAAACTTGCTTGAGCTCTTCAATTTGTCGCTCAATTAGATTCAAATAAGTATTGTTTCGGCTTGGATATCCCTGTTTATATATTTGTACTCGTTGCCTAAGAAGAAACCCTAGACTCTCTGAAGCCAGCAACAGCTTTTCATTACAAAAGCAAACCCATGCCTCAGGCAGGGCAGAAAGCTCTTCGATTGTTCGCTCTGAATTTTCTAGCGCTATATCAATTTCTTGGTTCGTAATAGGAGTATTTAGCTGCTCAGCACCGATTCTTTCTCGCATCTACTTTTCCGTATTTGACACATAACAATGCGATGGCTATCAGTTAATAGCTATCGTTCCACCTTGAATTTTCTGGGCTTTTTCTGCTTGAGAAGTGACATACTTGGCCTTGGTTGTAATCCGCCCATCACGCCCGCTGTAGCGTGTTTGCGTTTCACCACTTTTGACAATTAACTCCTGTTCTGTCTCTATCACCATTTTCTTAGCCCGCAAGATAAACTCTTCTGATTCTTCAAGGATCGAGAAAAAAATGTCCGTCACTAAAGGTAAGCCCAAATCATCATTCAAAAATTCGATGCGACAGCTCAGTTGGTTGTCGATCGCCATTTGCAGCTCACTGCTACGAAAAGCCCGGCCCAATCGTGCGGTCAGTGGCTGATTAAATGGGTTACCTTCAAATTCAACTCGGACACTATTCGTCGATTTATTAATCGCGACTATGGTTCCAAAACGCGAAAAGCAAGCCGTTGATTTGGCTTGCTGCTCGGTGATGGTTTCTACATGAGTACGTTGTTTTTCCATCATTAATTTATCGCTACGTTGCCACCTTTCACTACAACTTTATCGCTGCCTTCAATGGTGATTGCAGAGCCTGTCAATTTAATTGAACCATCACTATTCATGACCAAAGAGGAGCCTCCTGTTTTCAATACGATTTTTTCGCCACTGATTATTTGCGTTGCCCCATCAGCTTTGTACGAAGTATTACCTTTCACAGAAACCGTTAAGTTACCACCAACCGTTTGATTGTCATCCGCACCAACATCAGAGTTTTTCGAAGCACCAACATTTAAATTGCTGTTCTCACCTACATCAAGATCGTCATTTTTGCCAATCTTGGTAGTGCGGTTGTCTCCGATTTCTAAGTCAGAGTTATTCTTCACATATTGAGTTTCGTTGGCGTTGTATGTCACCTTGACATCCTGCTCAACAGTCTCAGTGAAAGTGCTATTAACCTGAGTCGTTTTGTGACCATCAATGGTTTCTTTATGATCACCGTGGACATCATTTGTTTGGTGCCGACCAACTTTTAGGAACTCATCTTGCCCTATATCTCGATAACGATTGTTAAGTACCTTTGTCGACATATCCTTTTGAGCATGGATATATACTTCTTCTTGATTCGCTTCATCTTCAAAACTTAGCTCGTTGTACCCACTCCCTTTATGTGTCTGAGTGCGGAATGTGGTACGTGTTTTGTTCTCTGGCAAAGAGTACGGAGGAAAATGAAGGCCATTGTATACCGCACCCGTTACTAGTGGTCGATCTGGATCGCCTTCTAAGAAGGTGACGACAACTTCGTGTCCGATACGCGGCAGGTATACTGCACCCCAGGTTGGTGCAGCCATCGACTGACTAACACGGATCCAGCAACTTGAGTTCTCATCATTCTCACCATATCGATCCCAGTGAAACTGGACTTTTATTCGACCAAGCTTATCCGTGTAGATCTCTTCGCCAGCTGGGCCTACAACTACTGCCGTTTGTGGGCCATCGACTATCGGGGCCGAGAGTTTCGGTGCTTTGAACACCACGTCACGTGGAATACATGAAAAATGGTTGTAGTATGTTGTAGGCATACCACTTGTCTCATCTTCATGTACTTGTGGATCTTGCCCTGTATGAACAACAGATAACATGATGTAATCACGGTTTAGTTCAGCACGAGGGTGCTCATCAATGTTAAAGCTATAACCTGACACGAAGCGCATCACATCACTACTTGCTTCTACCTGTTGGTTATCTACAATCTGTTCAGACATCCATTCTGTCGTTCTCACCTGCCCCATGGCTGGGTCAAAATAGCGTCCAGGATAGTCAAATTGCTTAAGGTCCTGGTCCAAATCACCGGCACTGGTCATTTCCTGAGGAATTTTAGGGTGTTCGTAGTTGTAATCGGTATAGGTTACCTGACCCGTACGCACTCTATTCACTAGTTCGAGATCGGTAATATGTTCCCTATCTGCGACACCGCCACCATCGGAGTGATAAACAACTGGCCCTAGATAAGATGAGTTCAACGGAGTACTTAAAAGCGGAGGGATAGCATCGTTGCTATCGACAATTACCATAGTATGGTTAGTATCGGTATGCTCAAAATAGTACCACATACCGTGTTCTGCCATTATTCGTTGTACGAAATGAAGGTCAGACTCACGATACTGCAAGACGTATTCTTTGGCAGGATACATACCCGATAGTTCAAGGCGGTAATCTGTAACGGAGCCATCATCGAGAACTTCGGTAATAATATCTGACGCTGATTTTTGTTGAAAAATACGACAATCTTGGCGCTGTGATAAGAACCAAGCTTGTGGCACTAACACCAACTGATAGCGAGAGAATCGACGACCAGATCCAAGGTAACGCACTTCATTGACGACACCATTAAAAACACGAGCAGCCCCAACCCCTTGACCATAAAGGGTTAACGAACCTGCTTTGCGAATAAGAGTATCGAACGAAATATCTGGATCAAGTGAAAGTAATGACAGACTGATGTGAAAAGGTTTGGATAGTTCTTCGGTTACCTGAAAACTTTCGACCCGAAATTCATGCCCACATCCAGGCACTTCAAATTTAAATTCTACGTCATTCACCATATCTTTTACCTGATACAAATAATGGAATTAGGGCCAACAAATGTTGGCCCTGAATCTTTGCACGAAAAGCGATTATGCTTCGCGTGGAGCACGCCAGTCGTCGTTACCCGCTGTACCACAGTTTTCGTGAGTCACTTCAATTGCGCGGTAAGTGAACTTAAGTACTTCTTCTGTCACGCGGTCAGCCGTTGCTGCATCTTGGCAGTGGTTCATACGAGTTTGAATATCAACTAGTAGAGCATCAATCAATTTGATTGAGTAGTAGTGCTCTTGCTTACCTTGCACTGACGTGCGGTAAAAACGAATTACACACTCAGGTAGTTTCTCGCCAGATACAAGTGCGTTGAACAGAAGCGGAGAAGAACGGTCTTGAACTTTAGTTACAACTACTGGGCGGTGTACACGCTGACCTGTAGGCTGGCCACTTTGTGGGTCACGTGGAACAGTTAGCACGTGGTCAAGCTCTTGCACTAGGAACTCGTCAACGTGAGCTTCTTGCCAAGTGTTACCTACAGAATCTGCAGAGTAAGTATCTTTAGTAATGTGACCTTGAGTTTCACCGTTGATAGACATATATGCTGGAGTTGGCATCGCTATTTCCTTTTTTAAAATCTAAATTTGTTAAATCACCAAATCGCTTATCACCGCGACTGGTTAGTACTATTCAAACTCCATGCCAACTATTAAAACACTTAAAATACAATCACTTATATTAAAATCGCAATTAATATCTAGTTTGTTAATTACAACTTATTGGATAAAAAAACAAAAAGTTGAGCAAGTATGATAATAAATTGATTTTACCTAGAAAGTGAAAATAACCACTAATTTTATTTAAAAATAAGTCAATTAGACTACCCATTTAGTAAAAATGTCAGCAATTACATTCTAAAAAACAAACAAGGGATTATTATTTCAATCAAAAACCCTGTTAAACATATAAAAATCACCAAAAAACGCTAGGCAAAATATCACAATAAAGAAAGACAAATATTAACTTTTGTATAATGTAGGCTATATCTTTTCTCTAACTAACAATATGACCATGATTAATATAAATCTTTCTTCATTAATTCAACGTCTACACCCAATAGCTAAAGTCGCATTAGAAGATGCTGCTGCGCTAGCGGTCTCTGAAAAAGCAAACGAAGTTCAAATTGAGCATTACCTACTGAGTCTATTAGAAAGGCCAAATAGTGATTTTGACGTCTTATTAAGTCATTTTGATTGTTCTGAGAATTTATTGAGACAATCAGTTCGTTCATCTCTCGACAGCAATTCCAATGGCAATGGCAGTAAACCCGTTTTTTCTGCTCTACTGATCGAATGGTTACAAGAAAGCTGGTTAGTTTCTTCTTTAGATCTTTCCGAAACACAAATCCGATCCGGTGCTCTACTTCTTACTTTAGTCAGTAACCCACTACGCTACGGACAACACGGCTATGCGTCGATCCTCGAAGCCGTCAACCCAGACAGCCTAAAGCGTAACTTTGCAGAGCTCACCAGCCATTCAATTGAAGCCCAAGTGGCCACTTCAGAAACAACGCAAGCACGTGAAGATGGATCTGCATTGAGCAAATTCACAACCGACTTCACTGGTAAAGCACGCAAAGGCGAAATCGACCCTGTTTTCTGCCGCGACCAAGAAATCCGCCAAATCGTGGACATTCTTGCTCGTCGCCGTAAAAACAACCCAATCGCGGTAGGCGAACCTGGTGTTGGTAAAACTGCCGTAGTTGAGGGGTTAGCACTAAAAATCGTACAAGGCGATGTGCCAGATAATTTGAAGGGCGTTGAGCTTTATGGCCTTGATATGGGCCTTCTGCAAGCAGGCGCTAGCGTAAAAGGTGAGTTCGAAAAACGTCTGAATGCCGTTTTGGATGAGGTAAAAAATTCCCCGACACCAATCATTCTCTTCATCGATGAAGCACACACTCTTGTTGGTGGTGGTAACCAAGCTGGTGGAAGCGATGCAGCTAACTTGCTAAAACCGGCACTAGCACGTGGCGAAGTAAAAACGATTGCAGCAACTACTTGGTCTGAGTACAAAAAGTACTTCGAAAAAGATCCAGCTTTGGCACGTCGTTTCCAGTTAGTCAAACTTGACGAACCATCACCAGAACAAGCTGCACTAATCATTCGTGGTCTGCGCCCTGCTTATGAAAAATCACATAACGTTTACGTGCGTGACGATGCTATCACTGCTGCGGCAGCACTTTCTGCTCGTTACATATCTGGTCGTCAACTGCCAGATAAAGCGATCGATGTACTAGATACGGCCTGTGCACGAGTGAACATCAGCCTTAATGCCATTCCTGCTTCTGTAGAGACACTGCAACAAGAACTTGCAGCTCAACAGCGCGAGCTTGAAGCACTTGAGCGTGATGCTCTGCAGCAAACTGGCGATAAGCACAGCCTTGCTAATATTCCAGACCTAAAACTGGCAATGGAAACAACGAAAGAAGAGCTAGCAGAACAAGAAGCGCAATGGCGCAAAGAAAAAGAGCAGATCCAAGAGATGATTGCGCTACGCTCTCGCTTGCATGAACTGGTCTTTGGCGAAACAAATGAAGAAGAGCTTGCTGCAGACGAAGATTCAGAACAAGATCAAGACGTTTCTCCATATGCAGAAATGAATGAAGAAGCGGTTCGCATTGCGATTTCAGCCTGCCAAGAACAGTTAGACGCGATCCGCAATGACAATCCATTGGTTCACTTTGAAGTGGGCCCAGATGAAGTCAGCCACGTGATCTCGGATTGGACTGGTATTCCAATGGGTAAGATGCTTCAAGACGAAGCAGAAACCACGCTAAAACTGAAAGGAAGCCTAACACAGTGCATCAAAGGCCAAGAATACGCTATCGATGCACTGTCTGAAGGCATTCAAACCGCAAAAGCCGGCCTAGGTAACCCAGACGCACCGACAGGCGTATTCCTTCTGGTTGGCCCAAGTGGTGTGGGTAAAACCGAGACAGCTCGTGCGATTGCTGATCAAATGTTTGGTGGCGAGCGCTTTATGACGACCATCAACATGTCTGAGTTCCAAGAGAAGCACACCGTATCTCGCCTAATCGGTTCACCTCCAGGTTACGTAGGTTACGGAGAAGGCGGCATGCTGACAGAAGCGGTTCGTCAACGTCCATATTCTGTTGTACTTCTTGATGAAGTGGAAAAAGCCGACCCTGAAGTGTTGAACCTGTTCTACCAAGTGTTCGATAAGGGTACGCTGAACGACGGCGAAGGCCGAACCATCGACTTCAAGAACACGCTGATCATCATGACCAGTAACCTTGCAACGCATGAGATTGAATCTTTGGTTCATCAATCAAAAGACATCGATGCAAACATCATCGCAGAAGCTATCCGCCCTACTTTGAACCAACACTTCAAACCGGCGCTGTTGGCACGTATGTCTGTGCTTCCGTTTGTTCCGCTGTCTGATGAAGCAATGACAGAAATTATTCACCACAAGCTGAACAAAGTTTCTCAGCGTTTACAAAGCCACCATAAGTTGTCTTTGAGCTACGAAGAGAGCTTAGTTGAGTTTGTATTGGGTAACTGCCGTCTTGCAGAAACAGGGGCGCGCAACATTGATGCAGTGATCAACCGTCAATTGCTACCTCAGCTATCGACTCAGCTATTGGTGCACGACAAGGATGATTCACACACGCAAATCGCAGTCTCTGTCGATGAGCAAGGAACTCTCACCTATGCGTTCAGCTAACCATAGCGAACTTAGTAACGCCCTACTTGCGATCAGTCAGTCTTTGGCTGATCGCAGCCAGCTTACCCAAACATTGGATGCTGTGTTGACCGCTGCGAGACAAATGACCCTCGCAAAACATGGCATCATTTATGTTTTGGACCAGACTGGCCAGGCGTTGATTCCAAGTACCGCTCACCATAACGATAAAACGATTGTTTCCCACCCTTGGGAAGCATTACAGTTAGACTCAGCCAGTGAGAACGACCCATTTAACTTTGCTATTCGTAATGGTGAAGTGGTGTTGATTAACGAGTTGTATAAGTACAACGGCTATGACTGCGAAAGCATTTATCAAACTGAGCAGACACTCGGGCTAAAAAGCGAAAACCTTTTAGCTTGGCCTCTAATTGATAGCGAGACGAAAACCATTGGTCTGTTGGTACTAATGGACTTAAGCGTTATCGATAACGAAGCCGCATTAACTGAATTTTGTCGAATGGCAGCAAGTAACATTCGCCAAGCAGTTTGGTTAGAGCAGTACGGGCAAGTGATTAAAAATCTCAATGCAGACAATCAAGCCCTTGTACGTGAGAACACTCAACTGAAAAAGCGCACCCAGAAAACCTACCAAGGCCCTATTGCTGAGAGCGATGAAATGCTTAACGTACTGGCTCGACTTGATAAGGTGTTATCTCTTCCTGTCGACGTTCTGTTACGTGGTGAGACCGGTGCCGGTAAAGAGGTGATCGCGAAATACATTCACGAAAACTCTAACCGTTCAGAGCAGCCTTTGATCGTACAGAACTGTGCCGCAATCCCAGAGCAGTTATTAGAGTCAGAACTCTTTGGCCATAAGAAAGGCTCATTCACTGGCGCGGACAAAGACAAAGTCGGTTTGTTTGAAGCAGCCAACGGCGGCACGCTTTTCCTAGATGAAATTGGCGATATGCCAATGCTATTACAAGCGAAGTTACTGCGTGTACTGCAAGAACGCAAAGTTCGCCCTATCGGTACCAGCAAAGAGATTGAAGTCGACGTTCGCGTAATCGCTGCAACACACTGTAACCTTATGCAGCAAATTAAAGATGGCGGATTCCGTGCCGACTTGTTCTATCGCTTGAATGTATTCCCGATTACATTGCCGCCCCTGAGAGCCCGTAAGTCGGACATTATTCCCCTTGCCGAACATTTCGTGCAACACACAACCAACACGCTAGGTTTGCCGCAAGCGCCAGGGTTAAGTGCCAACGTACGTAAACAGCTCCTTGCCTACCAATACCCAGGGAACGTGCGTGAGCTTAAGAACATTATCGAGCGTTCAGTTCTGCTGTCTGATTTCGAAACCATTACTCATATTGAGTTTGGTGAGCAGCTCCCAGAAGAACAGGTAAGCGTAGCTGCTGAAGTTGAAGCACCACCTTTAGTGCAATCTTCTTACGAACCCGTACACGATGACTCAGAAGATGGGGCAAAGGGCCTTAAGGAAGTGGTCAGCCAATATGAGCGCACGGTCATTTTAGACTGCTTAAATGCTTGTAACTGGCACACTAAACGCGCCGCTGAGCAACTCTCTTTACCTTTAAGTACACTCAACCACAAGATGAAGAAATACGATATTTCTGCTGCGGGTTGATGGGGAAACGGGAAGATTTTAACTTCTGTTTTAAGTGATAAAAAAGAAAAACCGCCCGGAGGCGGTTTTCTTTTATACTGTTTTCGGCAGGGGAGCAGATACATTCATCGGCTCTTTGGTGATCCAGTCCTCTATCCACTCTTTTCTTTTCGTTGAGTTATTCGCTAACTCTTTCTGCCAATAGAGAAACGCAGAATCATTCATTCGAGAAACATCGCGCTCAATCTCCATCCAAGGCATACCTTTTGTACTATATTCTTGTCCACCCTGAACAGACAGCTTTTGGGCCTGTTTAAGTGGATAGATACCTACATCCGGCGCAAGCCCCATTTGTGATAACGATGAGACAGCAATATGCACTGGTAAAAACACGGCTTTTTTCTTGTCCAAAATTGGACCAAACGGTCTCAATGTCGGAACTCTTCGTCCTGTTGGAGAGGTATATCTGAGCTCAAACTTAACGATATGCAGAGTCCTACGGTCACTAAATGGATCTAGGTATCTATTGGGTTCTGCATTAACTTTCGCCTGAAACTCTTTCACAAAAGATCCCAACCCAGATGCAAGTTCGGTGTTAGTATCAGTGAAATTGACCTCTTTGATTTCTACTTTTGCATAAGGAGATGGGACTTCTTTTTTATAAGTATATTCACCAACTTCTAGCAGTGTACCGAAGAAACTCGGCCCTTCAGTCGTGTCTTTTGAAAACATCGACTCTTGTTCTTCAATCGACAAAGATAAACGCATTGGTACCTGATAGCTCTCTCCCATCATACGCCTATATGTCTCTTTTTCGCCGCCTTCGGAAAGTAAAGCGACATAAATAGTAACTGGTTTATCATTAGACCAATCAAGTACAGAGGATTTTGGTGCTTTATCATCGAACCACTCAAAACCACTCCCTTTCGAAACCGCACTAAAGCTCGAAACATCACCTTTTAGATACGGTACAATACCTTCAGATTTTTTAGCAGAAGCACTTTTAACAAACTCTTCGATGAGTAAATCATATTCGTTAATCACTACTTGCCTATTCGCCAAACCATCGTATAAAACGAGAGGTAGACCATCGACCTCAACTTCACCGTCACTATTCAGGTGGCATTGCTTACCATAGGTATTATTATCATCGACACCATAGTTAAACATGGTTAACCGCTCGTCAGTTCCTGCTAGCGATAGCGTACTCCCATCAGCAGTGAAATAGTATTGCATTGAACGAGCTTCTCCACTTTGTTTCCACTTATCAAAGTCTTGCAGCTCGTAATTTGAGTACAACGGTTTAAGGCCAGGGATTTCATACTCGCCGAACCAATATGTTGGCTCAAACTCAACACATGTTAGATGTTCTTCAATTGCGTGTTGGTCAAAATAACTTTTTAGCTTATCGTTGCTTCCGCACAAGGTTAAGTCATCCGCTTTTCTCGGCGCCATCAGAACTTCAAAGCTTGGTCCTTTAAAGTCCCAAAGCGACCGTTCACAACAGTATTGCAGCGTTGTCTTAAATATCTTTTTCTTAGATTTAGAGGCATTACTTGATAATACAATCTGAACCTTAACACGTGTAAAAGGCGTAATTCGATTGGTTTTGTTTAGGGAAAGCCACTCGTCAAATGGCTTCCAAGAAACCCCATCTCCTCTACTGTCAACTAATAAACGGCTGAAGCCGATATCGTCCGATTTAACCGACTCCACATTGTTATCGAACATTTTTGCGAAATCGGAAAAGCCATTGTCTACATCACCCTGATATAAACGAGCTTGAACTGGGAAGCCTTTATTGAATTCCCCTTGGATACGAGCTCTCTTCAACAAAGGTGACAATTGTGGCGAATGTTCGTTTTTCCAAGATTGTGCAAAAGCGCGGGCAGCACTTGCACCTGACTTATCATCCCTAACTCGTTGTATCCAATTCTGAGCCATGGTGTTGTAGCTACTTAACGGAGCCTCCCAGTTATCATTGATAACGTAAACATCGATGTAGTCCTTAACGCGATATTCCTCAAGCAACCCTTGCAACTTAGAAACATTCGGGTTCCAAAGAGAAATTCGAGCAAGCAGTTCCACTAGTCCATTAAGCGCAAGAGCTCGGAGTAAAAATCGTTTCTGCAGCTCTTGCACTGTTTCTTTATTCTTCAGGTGAGATTCAACTTCATCACGTGTCTTTATCTCACTGCGCTCAATCGTTACTTTTAAATCTCTGTACTGTTGAAGAACTCGGATATGGATTTTACCTAACTGGTTTAGTTGGTCGATATTCTGATAACGACCTTTAAAGTCAGAATAGGCTTTTTCAGTAATGAGCTCGTCCAACACAGATAACGCACAGTCTGCTAGCTCTGCTCCGGACTTTAGATACAAAATACCCGCAGCAAGCGGAGCTAGTGGAGTAAACATCGCAAACCCGCTAAGAGTAGTTAACACCGCCGCGACTTGCGCCTTCTGCGTATCATCTAAGCCAACATCCAATGCTTGCTTCAACTGGCGTGCTTTCTCTAATTCCACCATTCCGCTGCGGCTCGGTGGTAAAACAACTTGATAGTTAGGAATAATCAATCGAACTTCAACTCGTCGATCTAAGGCGGCAGGGGCACTGTCTCCGGTCTGCGACATATCGCTCTTGGTACTATCAGCCGTAAGCGGTTGAGTATTTCCATAAGACGCCGTGTAAACCCTTTCTTCCAAGCTAGAGTCAATGGAGGTTATTGCATTGGTAACCGTCTTTGCGCGATTAGCAGCAACAAGATCGTTCGCATCAGAAGAACCAATCCTACCAGCATGCCCTTCTATAGATACCTTGTAGCTTGGGTTATCTAGCATCAATTGCGACAAATTCTTACACACTTGTTTAATGTCTGTTCTGAGCTTGCCGTGCTCATTGCCATGTTGCCATTCGTTGAACTTAAAGTTGATATGAATCGCTAACCCTTGGCTGTCCTCAACTATGTGAGCTATCTCCTCACCATCGCTACCATTGATCACGTTTTTAGCGTCGTCTAACGCTTGTGCCCATTCTTGATACGCTTTAATAACTGAAATAGATTGAAGGTAGGTATGAGATATCGCATCGAAATCTTCTTTGGCTTCGAGAGATTTCTTCTCAAGCTCGTTTTCTTTTTGCACCAAATCGTACAAGTCCACTAAGCTTGAGCCAGATTCAAGAATTGGAAATGCTCGGTTCATCTTCTCCATAACGGAGCCATTAAACCATGACCTCGCAAGTCGTGTTGAGTTCTCACTGAATGTACCCGTGATCAAACTAGCTTTTATCACATCGAGTTCGCGCTTAATAAAAGAGATGTTCATACCACTCTTACGAAACGCCAAGGCTGCCGCCTGATTAAAGTCGAGCCCCTTATTGGCAAACCTTATCGCTTTAGTCAATTCTTTACGGCTTTCTTTAAATGCTGAAAAGCCAAAAGCAAATGCAACACTGCTAGTCATTAAATCAGGCAATTTTTGTTGCTCAATGTCCGACCAGATGCCTTTAGCTACACTGAACATTGTCGCTTTCAGATTTTCTGAGAATGGATTCCCTCCCATTAGGAAACCTTCGCCTAAACTTTCCGCGTTCTTTTTGATTGCTGACGCTAAACCGAGTGTATTGACACCTGTTCCCGAGAGAGGAACCGATTTACCAGTTTTTGTCATCAACTCGCTGTAATTAGAGGGTAATGCTTGGGGGTACTGATAAAACAAACACTCTTCAAGAGAGATCATGTCACCGCACACAATGGCGAGTTTTCCGTAACCACTGATTGATTTAAACGTTACCTTTTCGTTCAGTTCGTAGGTATAACAATCCTGATCTGCTACGCCCGTGACTGCTGACGATTTATTCCGTTCAAATTGGAGTCGCCCAGACTTGATAACTTCAGGAACTTCATTTTGAAGACGTTCATTCGCTTTTAAATAATC
The DNA here is from genome assembly GCF_013369335.1 of Vibrio sp. JPW-9-11-11. Taxonomy (GTDB): domain Bacteria; phylum Pseudomonadota; class Gammaproteobacteria; order Enterobacterales; family Vibrionaceae; genus Vibrio. The sequence goes on along the minus strand of NZ_SZQJ01000004.1, from coordinate 484,037 downwards.
TTTAACAAAGAATTGGACTCTAAGCCCGTAGAATCCATCAGCCAGTACTATGTGATTATCTTCTGTGCTTGACACAGACTTCGCAGGCTTTATGACCGATGGTAAATTGATTGTTACAGATGGCAAAGTGTTTTTATAAGCTTGTGACCCTCGATTTTCATCGTCAAAAGTAGGCTGTCTCACGATACCTCTTTCCAATACGATCTCTGACGTTTCTTGTTGACTACCAAGGGTACTGCGATATTTTACTAATGACACTTCCGCGCCTATGTAAATATCACTGCTAAACACTATGCTAATGGTATTTACACTGGGTACGACAAACCCTTCAATAAACTCAACGTCAGATGAGAGAATAGCTGCATACCATTGGTTATAGTTTTCCTCCTCTTGCGTAAGTGACTGCCCATGCTCATGGGTGTAAGGCTTCGCAAGTTGTTTTACGGAAATTTTTGACGGTTTAAAAAGCCTCGGCTTATTTAACGCAGGATTCATTTTCGTATAGAGAGACTTTACGCTTTCCTTAATTTCAGTAATAGATGATGAATTTTGCGCTAATTGGCCAATCAAATTGGTGGGTGGAAACAACATCTCATAGCTTTGATTAATATCAATCGTTGTGATGGGGCTATTGTGGCGAAGTAGCACTTGTGATTCACCCTCTATGGCTTCACTTAAGTACGATAAGTTACATAGCCTACCATATTGGTCACTTCCCCAGAACCTAGGCAAAGTTACAGAGTCTTGGGCGAGAGCATCTATTAGTATTGGCGTAAATGGGAGAGGTCGAACATTCTTTACTTCATCTACGCTGGTTAAGTCTGACACCGTATTCCAATTACTGAACTCTCGTCCCAAACCTGTATCTTCACCTTGAAAATACGCCCCAAGCAAATACATTGGTTTATCGTAAGTACATACGTCGACCATCACTCACCCCCCTTAAACCAAAGACCATCATTTGCTAAGCCATTGTATAAGCTCATATTGGAGTCAACGCCTATTTCGCCAGTACCCAACGCATACCATTGCCACCCTCTCTGTGTTTCGCGATCGACGACTGTCATGCGTGACACTCGGTCATGTGCACTGAATCGAGCGTCTTTTCCTAATATGCCCGAACCTACATATTCAGTTTTATCGTACTTTTTGACCGTTTCATTCTCTATGTCAAAAAAGAATCTATTCCGATTATTTTGTCCCCAAGCATATCGACCTGTTGGGCTAATACTACGAAACGTCAACCACTCGCTCTGATTAACTTTTCCTGTTGGCTTAATACTTATATGCTTGAAACTATCGCTATTAAATTGCTTCTTAAATACCCCTGAATAACTTAGGTTAATTGACATATTGTTTCTCAGGATAGTCGCGTTTCCAACCCCAAAATCAACCGCTTCAATTTCTCCTGTTTCAGAATCCCAACGAGCGTTATCAAAATCGCCCATGGTATGAAAATACAAATAACGGCTATCCTCTGACCAAGCCATGCCAGGATAGCCTAATCCCATCACTCGCGTTTTTACACCCGTTTTTAGGTCATAAACATACTTGCCTGTGCCTTTATCTATCCAGGCAACATAGCGCAAGTTAGGAGAACGTCGAATAAGCACAATGCCATCAACCTTGATATCTGGCACCACTAAGCGTAAATCTGTGCCATCCGTTTTCATGCTCCAGATTCGTAAGTTGTAACGATCACCATCATTCGCCCATGCAAACTGAAAACGCGGCAGGTCATAAGAGCTAGCATCGTTAATGTCTTCCTTCGGCCATTCATCTGAATTAAAGACATAGTATTTAGGAAACTTGCCCGGCATAGGTTTTATTTTGTCATCGGCTACCCAATTCTCATTGGTCACTGCCGATTCCATTACGTAGTAGTTATGTTCGCCGACATAAACGCGATCTGGGTATTTTTCTTGCTCTGTTTGCGCAGAACTCGAAACAGGGGAAGCACTCTGTTGAGATTGGTCATTACAACCAATGATTGCTAAGCCTAATAACGTGATTAGTAGTGTTTTTTTCATTTTCTAGCCTAATAAATCCGTAACTTTTACTTTTTCGCGCAACTTAAACGTTTCGGGAGTTTCATTCCCTCGTGATGCATGAGCTCCCCTTAAAATATCGACTTCTTTAACCTTTTCTGGCCAGCCACTAAATCGTAAATTGAGATAGCCATCTTCATCGACCTTGGCACAACGAAAATATGCTTTTTGCGACCAACTATGCTCTTCGTTTTGTAACATAAAATAGTCATCGGGCTGATCGGTGGAGCCCAGAACACGATAGCGTAATATGATCTCGCTTCCAGGAGGCGGTATATTGACTGCAGCGACATTGCAATCGTTCTGTTCATTGACAACCGCCTTCACTTTTTGACTTTCAGAGAGTTCAGGCAAAGCAAAAACGGTTTGTTGAGTAAATTCTTGATTACTGCTGTAGTCTGACGCTTCAGCTAGTGAAACAGCCATCGATTCATAATTGCTTTCTAATTCAGAAATAGCATCATCACTTAATGTTTGAGATGCGTAATACAGGTAAACGTCTTGGCATTCACCTTTGATTTTGTATGGTATCCAGATATGAGGTAACGGATAGCCTAGAACCTCATCACTCGGTGTGGCAGAGGCTTTCATAGGGCTAGGATGGGTCGGAACCATCAATTGCTTGTGTTCAAAATCAACGAACTTGATCTCGACCTCCTCTGCGACCAAACTAAACACTCTTGCCTGCTCATTGATGTCTAGTTCGCCGCTAAACACTTCTACCCCATCTTGCAAAATGGTGAACCGTTCAAAAGCAACATTCTCCCCGGGGAACAACGAAGAGCCATCAATATTGACGTGTCTTGTCTCCGTTGTTTTTTTTCGGCTATGGCTCATATCTACATCAGCAAAATATCCATCATTTGTTACCTGCAGCTCTCGCCAAACTTCCCCATTCCAAATAATGTAAACACGCCCTGACGTGTAACCATCCCACGAAGAACCCGATTTATACAAAGGAACCACAGGCACGAGCACGTTATCCCACTCATCCATCTGCGTCTCTTTATCAACGGGTTGCAGGTCTTCGGCGAGTTTAAGCAAGATCGGCTGAGGTTGGTCGGAACAAGGGATTTTGATGTAAAGTGTTTTGCCTTCTGTTTCTAGATCTTTAAAGGTTGCAAGGCTACGGTGTTTGTTTTCAGTATCCGCTTTTCCTACCGTGACTTTTTCTTTTTGTGCTTCTGTCTTACCCAACATCAAGCAGGCAGCATTGCTAGACCACTGCCCCGCAAACTCTACTACGATTTTGTGGTCTGGGCTTGGCTCAGAAGGTACGTGTGTGTAATTGCGAACTAGCGCGACGTCGTCCGTTACCTGCTTGTAACCCGCTTTAAAAACTTTGCTTTCCCTCGAAGCTGCTACAGAGTCAATCACTGCTTTAAGCCTTGGGAAACTTTGCAGCTGAGAGTCTGTTAATGGCGACCTACGAGCAAAGGAAGACAACGTAACCCAGTGCCCTTTTGCTAGCTCGGTTCGAATAGTCGCGAGCAACCCAGCGCTAGACTTCTTAGTAGAGATTGAGATCTTCTGAGCAAGCTCTTTAGGGAGGTTTCTTATAATGTCTTCTGAATTTCGCACACGCGAAAGCTGCCCTACACACTCATCCGGTGTAAGAACATAAGATAGCTCGTTGGACGATAGCTTCGAGCTTGGTATAAATTTGCAAACTAATTGCATGTAAATTCTCCACAACCGACATCATTAATAGGGTTGCGGTGACATTTAAGCTGATAAGGCTTATAGGTACGATTTGGTGGAAAAAATAATACTAAGTTATCTGATTAAATTCAATTAGATACATCACTACGAATTGCTGACTAAATAACTAGAAAAAAGTTAAAATAACTATAAAACCCGACCTAACAACCAGGAATGCCTCACTTTCTACCTTCAACTCAACACCTTTTTCATCTAAATCGTTTTGGTGACAATTCATTAATTATGAGCAGAAGGTAACAGTTGTCGTTCATGATGGAAAAGCGAGGCAGCTGTTATGGCCTCCACAGCAGGCCACGTGAATCACTCAACGGCTGCTACAGAGGCAAAATAAAAAGGTGAGTGCGTAAAATACTCACAAAAGTAACCTTCCAGAAGCAAGCTAGGTTTATATGCTTTATTTTCGGTTACAACATATAAGGTGGGAATAACCACCTAAAGCAGAACTCTATACCTATGTATAGAAACGAGCATAACTATATAATAGTTAAACATTTTTTCAACGCGACACATTTACCACACCGAGCAACCTTTAACCCTCACAATGACTTTATCCCCTACCAAAACAACATTAGTGACAGTTGTTCTACAAATTTTGCCTTATATATAAGCTATTAGGTGCAAAAGAGATTTATAGAATAACTTCTTTCACTAGATATAGATCACAAAAAAGCGAGCTAAACGCTCGCTTCATTTACGCTGCCATAGGCAAATAGTTAAAAAATTCGACATAAGATTCATGTGGCTCCACGTATCTAATAAATGCCGAAAGTGTCTTATCTAAGGTCGTAGTACCTTCTGCTTGTTCAGCTATTGCACCTAGGTTGTTTTCCCCTTTCACCGTCACGGTAATTTGTCCGTCTTGTAGCGCACTCATGTCTAGGTTCACACTCCAGCTACCGTCACCTGACACATTGACGCTCGTTTCTGGGGTTTTGCCACCGTTCGTGTCACTCGCTTGAACCGTTAACGATTCACCCGACTCAAAACGCGTGCTGCTACCTGTGATAGCCACCGCCGCTGCATCCGAAGCGTTTACGGTATTACCACCATTAATGCTGCCAATCGCAATGGTCGGGGTAATCGGTAACGCGTATGTGGTGTTGTCATCGCCTACATTACCCAGTGTGTCGGTGTAGTTGCTCACCACTAATCCTACACTGCGGTCGCTGCTGCTCGGCACCGTCACGTTACCTGTCCATACTTTTTTGTCCGCCGTCGCCGCCAGTGAACTGATGGTCGTGCCGCCTAAGGTCGCGGTCGCAGATTGCAGCTCTTTATCAAACTCCAGTCTCACGCCCACACTTTCACCAATGGCTTGGTAACCCGGAGTAAACGTCGCATTGGTAAGGATTGGTAACGCGCCCTCAACCCCCAGAAGCAAACTATCCCCTTTTCCGGGGATAGTGTTTAAGCTCTGGTAACTATTATCATCAACCCGTATCGTTATATCTTTGTTTTCGCCGACTGGACTTAAGTACTTAACCGTCCAGGTAATATTGTCAACAGTCGCCCAAGTTTCTTGTTTCAGCTGACCAATACCCCCACTATCACTCGCAGTAAGCTTCACATCTGAGAAGTCAAAACCTTTGACTTCTTCAGAAAAGGTAAACGATAGAGTCGCCTCTTCTCCCCCTGCCAGAGGGGGAGTAGCTGTCGTCGAGATTGCAAGTGTCGGAGTTGTCGCGGCCTCAACTTTCGCGGCAATCGTACGTTCAGCGCTCTGATTTGCTAGATCATTGGCGCTCACATTGAACGTATAGCTCCCCGGAGCAAGAAGATAGTGGAATACATAAGGCTCCGAATCGTTAGTAGGCTTAGTGACGGATTGAGGGTTAAAACGTCCGCTACCGTTATCCGCAAATGAGCTTACCACATTCAAATTCTTGTCAGTGACGTGTGCTGTGACATCAAGCTGGTACCTATCGTTCTCAGGAACCTGAGATAGCTGAGTCGCGCTTGCTATCGAAACCGTTGGTAGCTCATGGTCAACAATGGCGGGAATGCCTGTATCATCGTAATTACCATTGAAAAGTTTGAAACTCTTCACTTGCCTACCGATAGAATCGGTTACGGTGACCTTCAAGGTGTAAGCAGCTTGCTCATTAACCGTGAAGTTCATCGTGCCATTAGCACTTGATGAGTTAATGTTGCCTGTATATTTCAAGCTATCTCCGGCGCTTGGGATTAGCTCTAAGCTATACTGGGAAGCACTTACGCCTTCCTTATCTACCGTTGTAATTGTATAAGGTTGGTTGTTATTTTTAAGTAACAGCTTGCCACCTTCTAATGAGGTAATGCCTTCAAAACTAACCGTAACTTCCGATGTTTTAATATCGATAGTTTTAGACGCTGTAGTGGTCAAGTTCACTTTATCGGTCGCTGTTATGTCAACCTTTATACTGTCAAGACCTTCTAGCATCGAGTTGTCTATCTCAAAGTAATCCATATCCGTAAGTTTTTCTTCTTCAAATGATGGATTGAGAACTTTGTATTTAACCTTAGCTAAACCACTTACCTCATCTTTGATGTTAAATCTGAAACGAATTTTGTCGGCTCCTGACTGAGTAATAAATACCTCATCACCAATAGTAGGTGGTGAATTATCAACTTTAACATTGATGCTATCACTACTTGTATTTGACCAAACGTCGATTGCCGAAATACTAACATTCAAAGTTTTACCGTCAGTATCTTTAGACAACTGGGTAGAGAACGTCGAACAATCATAACCAGCCAGATCCCCTGGGCCACACACCTCAATTGGGGTAAACATAGAGCGGTTATCTTTAAAGCTATAAGACGCACTACCTACAGCAGCGATTAAGTTGTCTAACTTAGAATTGTCGTTTCGTTTAATTTTAAATGACACACTAAGTTTTTGACCATCAATCACTGAATCGGCCTGAGGGCTCAGAATTTCAACTGTAGGCTTACCGGACGGAAGTAACAACGACAAGCTATGATCAGCAGCTACATTCCCTGCGATGTCACTTAAGTTTTTAACTTTGTAATCGTGACTAGAACTCAAACCATCAATAATGTCATCGTATTTTTCCTTGTAAGTACATGACGTCTTACCTTCTGTTTGCGCAGTACAGGTTTGAGGAATAAAAGCCATATTGCCGCGGTTTCTGACTAGTTTAGGGTAAGCACTCTGGTCTGAGATGTTTATTCCAGATAACTCATCTTCAAAGTCTAACGAGAACTCGAGTGTTTTGGTTGCACCATCCTCAGAGTCAACAGACACTTCATTGCCAACAAACTGGTATGTGTCACCGTGTTTCACCACCGGCGGCTTAATATCTACCATCTCAAAGCGGAACTTAGATACTGTTGATTTGTCATTTGTTCCAATAGTTCTTGTTATCAGAACTACAGGAATATCTGACATATCGCGGTCGCTTCTAACAGTACAAGAGTAAGGTTCTTGAGGGTTATCTATAATACCAGAGTACGCGTAGCTATCAGATGGTGCGGTATCAGAAGTATAGTTTTCTCTCACCCAACACTCTAAAGTCTTAGCTTTCACTTCTCCAACAGGATTAAACGTTACCGATAATTCGGGACCTGAGATGTGACTTTGGAACGGATTTGGCGTTGCTACCGCAAGCGCGACACCTTGTCTTTGCACGCTCATCGTTTTTGTAAAGTCATTAACTTTACGATCAGACTCAGCGTTATATTTCACGTTGTTGAAAACCTTAATTCTAAGGTCGTACCTTCCATCTTCTGGCAAATCTGCAGGCGACAGTTCAGCCTGGTACTTACCTTTCGAAATCTCTATGAATGCGAGATCAGAAGACTGCGGTTGAGCGGAGTGTTTATAAGTCGCCTCAATTTTATCAATACCACTTACGTCCTCTACTTCCATCGTCACGACGACTGGAGCATCGCGAGTAATCGCTCCGTCAATAATAGTCTGATCATCTTTATACGCTAAAGTATAAGACTTAACACTAGGCATACGATTATTAACTTTAATTTTAAAGTCAGACACAGAAGTATTTCCTCGAACATCGTTGCCTTTAAGACGTACCCAGTTATCACCATCTTTCAAGTCACCCAAAGGTAACTTCAGAGTCTCACCGACTTTTGTTCCTGTTTCGGTCTGAGGAGGGATATCTGTATACGTCCAGTATTCCAAGCTCTCTTTGTTCACACCGGTCAACGAAGGTACACCTTCTTTATCAAGGTCTTGAGCAACCACGTCAAATACATATTTACCAAGGTAGTAAATATCCTCACGTTCTGGCTTATAACCATGTAACGATAACGTAGGTCCTTCTCTATCGAGCAATATTTTGCTTGGCTGAGACTCAGAAACAAAACCATATTCATCTGTCGCTTTTACAATGAGTTTGACTGATTTATCGTCTGGGTCTAATTGAATCAGATCACTCTGTTCAGTGCCAATAAACATTTCAAACGGCTGACTAGGGTTCTTGGGCTCAAGGGTATATAAGGCCGTATCTTTTCCATCCTGCCATAGCGAAACCGTTTTCACTTCTGAATCATCGGTCACAGAACTGAATCTAATATTAAATTTACGACCCATTACATAGCTTTCTTTTGAGACTGTGTCGGCAATCCATGGGCTATCTAAAACAATGTCTGGACCTTTATTGTCGACTTGAAACTCAAACTCTCCTTCACTTGAACTCGCAGGGAAAGCACTGTTTGTGGCAACCACCTTAAACGTGTTTTTCTCCTTATAATCAAAAGCTGAGGGAATCAACCGAACTTTAACGTCAGGCTGTGTTCCGAACAAATAAGGTTCATCACTGGTTGGCGGTTCAACCTCATAGTGCTTCAGGTTCACCAGCTTACCTGCTCCCGTTTTGAGTAAAACGTCAACTTGCTTACCCGGGCTTAACCCCCAGCCAATATCAGGCGTCCAAACTGCATTTCCACCTAGACGATTAGCAATCACTTTTCCATTGACGACCGGTGCCTTCGAGTCAATTAAAACCTTAAATTTCGGTGCCGAAGACGTCCCGTCAGTGACTTTATTACCAAGTTGGTCTTCAGCCGATACGGATACTATCCATTCACCTTCACCTGGATAGATGACTTTTCCTTGCTCTGCACAGCGAGTACCATCACAAAGTTTGACTTTAAAGAACTCATTCGTATTGCTCGAAAACAGATCATGTGTAAATGAAAGTTTCTCCCCACTTAACTTTGAAAAAGTTACCCCTCTTTGATCCAACTTATCGCCGACCGTATCTTCGATCTTGAACGTCAACTCCTGTACGTAGCTTGCATTTAGATAAACTTCGTCGGACTCAATGCCATTCGGTAATACATAACTCGCTTTAGGATAGTCATTATCAATGTAGAGTGACTGTAAGTGAGGGAATTTGCCATCATAACCATAGGCATTACCTTGTAAGTCTTTTGCACTGGTTTCCAACGCAAACTCAACAATACCCGGTAAATTGGTAGACTGAGTATTTAGAGTGAACCCATACTCTTTACGATAGCTCGAACTCGCTCCGCCTTCTGTAATGGCAAGATCTAAATTAATCGGGGTATTTGGGTCACTTTGTTTGTACCAGCTAGTGACAAACTTTGGTTGACTGCCATCTTTTGTATCGATGCCAGAAGGGTCCTCCAATATAATTTTTGATTCCAATTGACCCGCAACGTACCTCTTATTTCCAACAGTTGTTTCTCTGCCATTTTCGATCACGATAGTCGGCTGAGGAGGAAGCTTATCAATACTTTCTCCTTCTCTATCAAAAATAGGGCTGCCATCTAAATTTGGGTTAGCTTTAGAAATGACATCAGCATACGCTTGCGCTACATTAGACTCTATTCCATTGCTCGTCATGATATCGTAGTAATATTGAGCCAAATGCTTTCGGTATGTATTAGGACCGAACTCATAGAGATCAAGAACAATCTGACGACTACCGCTCCCCAAGCCATTGGCTTTCCCGTCAAAGCTAAAGTCATCGTAAACTGCTGATGAGAAATCTACCGAATTGTATAAAGGCGTCTGTTGCGCCAGCTTTTCAAACCCTTCAACTAGGAAACGATGTAAATAATCATTAGAAGGGTTCTTGGGAATACCATAGGCTAACATCTCATTAGTTGCATAAGGTGTAACAGTCGGATCAAAGCCGAAAAACGAGTTGTTATAACGTCCGGCCAATGCCTCTTTTACATCATCTAAAATTTCAATAGCACGCGCTGAGTTTTTTTCACCTGCAGTAAGCTTATTCCACTGGTAGTCAAACAGACCCGTTTGATAGGTTGACAGTTCCGTCAAATAAAATGTCTGCGAACCGTTAAGTTTAAAATAGGCCCCAATATTGGCGTTATTTAGTTTGACTTCCTGCTTTGCACTTGGATCGTTTGTCCACTGGTAGTAATGTGGAGAAGATCCCTGAACGCCAATTAGTCTTAACCGCATAAAGTCGTAATTGACAAGGTCAGTTGTTACTTCACAAGAGGCAACATCAAGTTCTGTTTTCGATTGGCTGGTTTGAGTTGTACAACTTGCCAATGATGTAAACTCTCCAGATGGTGTCAAGCCCTCCAACTGTACCCGAGCTCCAATGAATGGCGTCACCACCTTCATTGTTGGCAGGTCAAAACTACTTCGGAAGTAAATACTTTGAAGTTGGCTCTTATTGCCTGCACCATCTATCGTTTGGATGGTAAGCATATGGCTGCTATTTTCTGACGTACTCTTAAAACCAGAGCCAAGTATTTCTCTCACTAATGGCACGTAATAGACCATTTCTTCTACACGATCATTCTCTTTTACAATCGTCTCATGTGGAATGTTGGCCGTACCGTCCGATGCTTTATTCTTGATTTGCTCTTTATACGTATAGTTGCCATCGTTTTTAGAGCTTACATAGTATTTAACCTCTAGTGTTAGGTCATCCGCACTCGAACCCAATACTGTACTGCTATTAATGTCGAACACTCTGACACGTAGATAAGGGATTCTATTTTCTTTCAGCACGCTTGGGGTAAAGTTCTTAAAGTCAATATTTGGTATTGCTTTTTGTATGCCCTCACTTGCATAGATATAGTCGATCTTCAAATAGTCTTGGCTAGTCTGAACAGTATCTTTTGTATAAGTATCTTGATTATAGGGACCTTCTATGGTGTTTCTTTCTCCTGTTATATCAACCTGAACAAAGTTCATGGGTGCACCCTCAGGGAAAGAAAGATCTTGAGTAGGCTCTTGGTCATCCTGACGTACTTCAAAAGGCTTAATGCCTACATTGCCTCTTTTGTCTGTCGCGCGCACCTCAAACGAGGTAGATGAGAGAAAATCTTCAATAGAATAGGGTTGACTAGTAAATTCACAGGCTTTACCTGAATTAGCTGAAACACATTCCAACTCAGTAGGTAAACCTCCTTTAAACGATACTGTTACTGACGCTAGCTCTTCCGGCGGCTCTTTCACAATACCTTTAAGTATATAGTTTGCACCTTGATCCTGCTTCTTGATGGTATCACTTGAGGTAATTTCAATAACAGGGGCATTATTGTCCCATTCGAACGGCACTAAATGCCCTGAACCAGTTCCTACTACAAGCGCGTTACCCAATACGTCAGTGGTATACACCACCAAACGAGCCGCTGTAACATTTGATAGTTCTGTATCATGGTTAACATCAATAGCATCAATGGTTTCGGTATCAATACTTACTTTGATCTTGGTTTCACGTGAGCCCGCCTTGAAGTCATCAAATTCAATGGAACAAAATTGGCTTCCTGATGACTGTAAATCATCACACTGATATTCATTCGACCATGAATCATACAGTTGATACTGAAAATAGACGGACACATCCTTGACGCCGACTTCATCGGTTAAGGTAATATCGACTTTATCTTCACCCGCAAGCATCTCACTTCCAACTCGGGTGACATTTGGCGCAGTGGTATCGATTTGAGTTTCATCTCTAGGAGGAACAAGCCCCCCACTGTTTCCGTTCGCTCCCTGACCATTTAGCTGTTGACTGAATTCAACATAATCATCACCAGATGTACCAGATACATTAAGATCAGGATCATTTACAACAATCAGAACATGCTGAGAAAGCTCGTTGGTATATACATCACTGGTGATCTTTTTTTGACCGAACGTTGATTTGCTAAGACCACCAGTTACCGAACTTATCTCTTCACCATTGAGTAAGCCATCTGCGGCCACATCTCGATATTGAATGTCGGCAAGATGCATCGAGGTATAAATATTGTCTGAGTTACCATGCATTTTGATCATGTCGTAAGACAATGACGAGTAGGCAGTCAGTAAAGCTCCGTACTGGTGCCCAGGAGTCGCGTACCCACTCTGGCCGCCTTTTGTGATATCAATAGGTAAAGTTTCGTTAACATTGAAACCGTACATAGAGTTGACACTTTCTAGAGACGAAGAAATCGCAGTAGAACCTGCTACACCTTGGGAGATTTGATACTTTGTCAATCCAGCTGCTATGTTCGTTAATGGCGTTATCATTAAGCTATGAGTAGCGCCTTCGCTGTAATTGATCACACTATCCAGTTTGAGCATGTTGCCATTACTAACTGAAACCGTTTCTTTGGTTAGTGGATCTGTGTACCCACCGCCTTCAGCACGTATCAATAACGGTCGAGATGCCGCTTCAAACTCTAACTTGTAGTTTCCTATAGAGTCTGTTGTTGTGCTGGCTAACTTTCTTCCAAGTTTGCCGTCATCGTATTCCCATACATTGACTGTCGCACCATAAACAGGTGCATCAAAAACGTTTCCAGATATGGTTCCTGTTTTACGTGCTTGAGGAGTACTATCCCCCTCTTCACCACCACCGCCACATGCAGTGAGTAAAAGTGAAACAATTATGAGACCAAATGACAGTTTAGGCATATTATTAGTGAACATAGATTTTAGGCAGAGTATATTTTCCCGCGATTATATTATCGTCAAAAAATATCTCAACGTGGCATAATAACCATAAAAACAGACGTAAAAACTAGTTCAATAGTTAAATCTCACATGCAAAATGACCTTAATTCAGTATCTATAATTATTTAATTAGTCAAAACACATTAATTAGGTCTAACAGAGTGTATGTTTTTTTTCAAAATATTATACTTCCCATCAACTTGACCTCTACGAATCTTCTCCAAGTCAATGACTAGTCTCATATTTAGAAATGGCGCTAATAATTTATCTCTAGCACTCTTTATCATAGCTGTAGCGATGGTGTTCGGAGTGTCCATTACCCACATTATTCTTACTCCGGAGAATCAGTTCCCGGCCGCTAGCAATGAAATAGACGTCCCCCAAGAAGCAGAAACAGCACCTCATAAGATCGCTAAAAAAAATGTTATCGTAACAGGCTCTATTGACTACTCATTTATCACTTCAATGATTAATGTAGGACTATCTAAAAGAGAGATAAATTCACTATTGAAGTTAATAGGGAACAATTTTGATATTGTAGGCGCTGTTAGAAAAGGGGATCGATTTTCAATTAAACTTGAAAACAATAGATATAATGAAAGAAATATCCGTTCTTTTTACTACTCCGGCAGTGGAAATGACTTTTTTATACGAGCAGATAGTGATAACGGTGCGCTGAATGAATTTGGTGCTAAAGTTAATGATCCTCTTCTCTATAGGCACCCTCTAAATACCTTCCACAAAGTAAGCTCCGAGTTTAATCTTAAGCGTAAACATCCAATAACTAAACGAATTACACCTCATCTGGGAACAGATTACGCCGTTCCTATTGGTACCCCCATTTATAGCGTTGCTGATGGGCGAGTCGTTAGATCTCGCTATAATCGTTTCGCAGGTCATTATATAAATATTCAGCACGCAGATGGCGCGATATCCAGATACCTTCATCTATCTCAACGAGAGGTAGCAACCGGAGACCAGGTATTACAAGGACAACAAATAGGGCGTTCTGGAAATAGCGGAAGGACAACGGGTCCCCACTTACATATTGAACTTGTACTTAACGGAAGGCATGTCGACTTTGAGCACTATACCAGTTTAACTTCTAACTCGATTAGTGACCCTAAAAAATTGATTAACGCTCAACTCGAGCGTAATGAACTTGTTCAAGCTCTCAGACATACTGTATTTAAGCCATAGAAAGTATTCGCAACGTTATAATCGTAATGATACAAAGCTCACATTTTGTTACAATACCACGAGTTTCTATTAGAGGTGTATGTAGATGGACTGTCGATTAGGCTGCGGCGCTTGCTGTATCGCACCGAGTATCTCTTCTGCTATTCCTGGTATGCCCAACGGTAAACCTGCTGGGGAGAGGTGCATACAACTTAACGATGACAATTTATGCCAATTGTTTGGCAAGCCAGATCGGCCGAAGGTGTGCCATGAATTTAAGCCTTGTCCGGTCGTATGTGGTTCATCTAACCAGCAGGCACTGATTAATATTGCCGTTCTAGAGCGCTCAACGTAAGTACACTCTTTAGAAGCCGCTTAACAACACACCACCTGGCTGTTTTTCGTGAATGCGTCACAACTTTTTGTTCACGTCACAAATCGTCACATTGCAATCGATAGGAGTGAGTTATAGTTTGCTATTATTCATTTCCGGTTTATTGAGTGATGGCTACAGATACCATTTATTCGATCACACTCGTTGAAGACGACCTCGAGCTCGCTGACTTAATTAGAGACTTTCTGCACAACCACGAGTTTCGCGTGGACGTTATCTCAGATGGCATCACAGCCGTTGAGACCATTCTCTCTACTCAACCTGATTTGGTTATTCTCGACGTCATGTTACCTGGCCAAAATGGTATGGACGTTTGCCGCGCCATACGATCAAAGTATCGCGGTATGATCTTGATGCAAACCGCGCTCGATGACGACATTGACCAAGTGATGGGGCTTGAACTTGGGGCGGATGACTATGTGGTCAAACAAATTAAACCGCGGCTACTTTTATCACGTCTTCGCGCGCTGCTCCGTCGCCAAGAGCGTCAATCGAGCGAGCCTAACGACCATGAAATGAAGCTCGGTCGTCTCACTATAAACCTCCAACATCGCGCAGTTATGGTCAACCATCAGGCGATCAAACTCACCACTTCCGAGTTTGATCTCCTTCACTTACTGGCGACGAGGGCTGGCCAAGTGGTTTCTCGTGATGAGATTGCTCAATCAATCCGAGGGTTTGAATATGATGGATTGGACAGGTCGATTGATAGGCGCATCTCTCGCTTACGACGGACGCTTAGCGATGATCCTCAAGAGCCCACCTTAATTAAAACCGTGCGAGGAATCGGCTATCAGTTATGTGTTTCTGATCTGGAGACATTGAGATGATCCGGGCGTTCTTTATTCTTTGGTTAGCGGTCTTCGCCCCAATTATCCTATTGATTCTCCCCACATCATTTAACCCGATCCAGCGCTTAAATGAATCTATCTCTGAGCAGTTTTACAAGCAAATCTACACCGTTAGTTTCGACATCCTGACCGACAAGTTGCTCGTGGCCCCACAAAATCAATGGCAAGACATTATCCGTTCGTATTCCGCACACTTTGCTTATCCGCTTAGGTTAGAGCTGATAGACACCTATCAAGACAATATCGAGATAATGGAGGCCATCGAGCGTGATGACACTGCTTTTTTGTTTGGCGACCCTATGGCCCTTCTCAAGCGTGTCGGCTCAAGTGACTATCTGATATATTTCGCCCTCAACGAGTCTACCGAACTCGCCGTTCTAAATCAGGCCAGAGGCACCCTCTATCTGGCTTCAGAACAACTGCGCGCTCTGCCCAAAGCACAGTGGCAACAGGATTTAGCAGAAAAAAATAACCGCATACCGTTTCAAATCAGCTTAAAAACGCTCAGTGACCTTTCTCCCAGTGGCCTTAAGGCCGTAGAAGGTGCTTCCGATGATATCGTCAGTTACCTTAATTCACATGGACAGGTCGAACTTCTCGCCCCTGTTGAAAAGAATATCTGGCTGCACATTCAAGACGACATGTCGCAGCGAACCCAAATGAAACTGACTTCCGCCATTGGCGGGCTGTTCTTTTTGATCATTTCTCTCGCCTTAGTGCTATGGGTATTTCCCTTGTGGCGTGACCTCAAACGATTGGTGCAAACTGCCAACGAATTTGGTAAAGGGGTGCTTTCTAAACGAGCTAAAGCATCGCGTTTATCTGTCGTGTCTCAACTAAGCACGTCATTCAACACCATGGCAGACAATATCGAGAGATTGATTGCTGGCCAACGAGAGCTGACCAACGCTGTTGCCCATGACTTGCGTACACCGCTATATCGACTGAGGTTTGCCTTGGAAATGCTTGAAGATGAATCTCTATCAGAGGTGCAAAAAAACAAGTACCACAATACGATTCAATCCAGCATCGACGACTTAGACCACTTGATAAACCAAAATCTTTTACTGTCTCGCTACAGCCGAATTGCGGACATCACTCAATTTTCATCATGTTGCCTTGCTGATGATTTGGCGAAAGAAGTCGACTATTTCTGCCTTGAACATTCAGAGCTCGAAGTCAGGTTCTATTGTTCACCCGACCTACGCAATCATAAGCTGTTTATTGATAAAGCAGGCTTGATGCGCGCGGTGAAGAACCTATTGACCAATGCAAGTCGCTTCGCCAATCACAAGATTATGATTTCTTTTGCTAAAGAGTCGCACTTTTACCGAATCCTCATTGAAGACGATGGACCTGGAATTCCCGTACATGAACATGACAAAGTCTTCGAGCCCTTTACTCAGCTCGACAACCAAGAGCGGAGCAGCGACAAAGGTCATGGCCTAGGCTTGGCAATCGTTCGCCAAGTCATGCAGTGGCATCAAGGCAGTGCGATAGTCTCTTGCTCTACATTGGGCGGCGCACAGTTTACGCTGACTTGGCCTGCGAGAGGCACACCGGAGACCCCATCGGCCATTGTGACCAAATCGGACACAATTCGTCCATATATTGCCAACGAATAATGGTTCGCGTGAATGTATGTTTGGAGTGAGTCAAGCTCGTCACTCTAAAAAGGAATTCACATGCACAACTGTTTATCTTTCGTCGCACTGCTCGGTGCGTCCGTCACTACGCTGCTTTCCCTCAACGTGCACGCCCAAACTGACCCGTTCACGCCTGGATTCAGTGGTGTGCTCAGTTTGAATGGCGCCTACAGCCAAAGCCAATCTCAACACAATACCCACGATGACAATGCCATCACAGCAAACTTAAACAATAAAGGAAAAACGATTAATCAAGCCTCCCCGATGCTACTTGGAAGACTTCAGTACAGCTTTGGTGACACCGTGATCTTTTTGGGTAACAGTGAAGACCAAGTCACTGAAGCCAACTTTCAAGCAGAACTTGGCATGAGTCAAAAGCTCGGCCGAAACAGTGCGATTACCGGCGCTCTGTTTGGCAGTGTACCCGGCCAAGATGAAGTTTGGCGCGATCCCTACTTAACGGGGGTGTCGAGAAGCGCTAGCGATCAAAGCGTATCCGGTGTCCGATTCGCTTGGGATCTGTTTGGCCCTTTATCTGTTTCATTAAAGTACGCCTATGCGAAAAGCGAAGTGGATAAAGACGACATTGGCTTATCGCAGCCCCTGTCGCAGCCTCAACGTTCGCAGCTTTTGCGTGATAGCGACTATCACCGCTTTGGCGCCGATCTCGCGCTTCCCTTTGGCCAAACAGTAACTTTTTCACCAGGTATGTATTACACGCAAAGAAACGCCACAGGTGATGCTCACTCTTTTGCTGAAATCAGTGGCCAAATTGCCGTTGTTATTCATCTCACTCGACACTCTTTCACTACCACGTTGCGGGGCAGTCGAGCAGAGTTTGATCGCGAGAACCCTCAATTTGACCGAAAACAAGACTATCGAAGCGTGGGGCTCTTTTCTGTTTACAGCTACCACAGCCCATTGAATCTGCCCAACACCGACCTGAATGTTATGGCGGGGTATCAAACCAAAGACTCGGATATCAACTTCTATAGCAGCGAGAACTTATTTCTCTCCACTGGCATGAGCTACCACTTCTAATCTAAGCGAGGAATCTGTATGTCGACGTTTATTCAAACTCTGATACTGGTCGCGGTCATCGCTATTTCTGGATGCGATGATGATATCGGCGATGCTGAAAAGTACACCAAGCCAACCGTGAATGCAGGTAGCGACAAAGTCTATACCTTACCTCAAAATAAAATCACCTTAACGGGCTCGGCAAAAACATACCCTAAGAATGTCTACTCAATTAAAGAAACCAAGTGGACGCAGACAGCGGGTCCAACAGCGCTTACCATTCTTAACGCTGACACACTTACCGCAACGATACTCAACCCAACGTCTACCGGCAGTTACGTGTTTAAACTGTATGTTAAAGACAGTGGAGGGAGAACCAATACCGATAGCGTCAATATTGTGTTGACACAAAGCGCAGAAGTGGCGGTTGCCCGTAGCAGTTTATCGTACAATGATGACTACAACTTGATGTGGAACACCGTAGCAAATGACCCAGCCCGGTACCCTTTGATAGAGGACGAGTGGCAAGCCCTATATCAACCATATTTACTAAAGGCCGATCAAATAACATCAGATGAACAGTGGCAAGATCTCGTTTTAAGCATGCTAAGCGAACTGAATAATGATCAACTTGAGCTAGACAGCTTATCCATCGATGTGGCGAATACAGAGTCAAACTCGGATTCAGTCGTATGGTCCCAAAGCAACGGTATCGGTACGATTCACTTCAACAGGCTCAATACCTTAACCAGTCAGGAACTGTCATTAAAGCTTGCCACAGCGCTAAAGCATCTGTCATCGAGTCAAGAGATCCAACTGGATTTTAGTCAAAGCGGTGCCTTTGACGACCAAGCGTTTCTCTCCTTATTGACCAAGCTGACCCCGCGCCGCATCCGCCTTTGTCTTGCCGGCTCTGCCTTAGAATCTGATTGTGTACTAGTAGCAGAAAACAACGCGCTAAGTGATGTTCAGTTTAAGGTCATAGGAGCCGAACATAGCCAGTCCTCACGGCAATTCGCCCAGTTCATTGAAACAATTAATTTAGGTGGCGATACGTTTGAATTTGTACCGAGTTTACCTCTAGTATCCGGTTTAGTTTTGCGCTAATAAAAAAGGCGATGCCGAGTGGCATCGCCTTTAACTATACTGTTGCTTTATTGCTAAAGTTTTTGTCGACCTAACAGCGAATGAGATAGCGTTGTGCCATCGACCAACTCCAACTCCCCTCCGACCGGTACACCATGAGCAATACGACTGGCTTGAACCTGATGCTCTCGGCAAAGCTCGGCAATATAATGGGCCGTAGCTTCGCCCTCAACGGTCGGGTTCGTTGCCAAGATCACTTCACTAATATCACCATGACGTAAGCGATAATCTAACACGTCCAAACCAATATCACTTGGTCCTATGCCATCGAGGGGCGACAAGTGCCCCATCAACACAAAATAGCGACCAGAGTATTGCCCCGTCGCTTCGACAGCCGCGATATCCGCAGGGCTTTCTACCACGCATATTTGACCATTTTCTTGCCGCTTTGGATTGGTACAAATGTGGCATGTCTCTTCTTCAGTAAAGGTACGACACTCATTACAATGACCAATTTCTGTCATCGCTTGACTAAGAGCGTCAGCTAACTGAAGACCGCCTTTTCTATCTCGCTGTAACAAATGAAAGGCCATACGTTGTGCCGACTTAGGACCCACCCCAGGTAGACAACGTAAGGCCTCCATCAATTGCTCCAGCATGTGACTGGTGCGCATTAATGATTACTCAATTAAAACGGCATCTTCATGCCTGGCGGTAGTTGCATGCCACCGGTTACGCCCGCCATTTTCTCTTTTTGAGTTTCCTCGACACGACGCGCAGCATCATTAAACGCGGCTGCGATCAAGTCTTCTAGCATCTCTTTGTCGTCTTCCATCAAGCTCTCGTCGATTTCAACGCGGCGCACACTATGACTACCTGTGATCGTCACTTTCACAAGGCCTGCACCAGACTCGCCGGTGACTTCCATATTTGCGATTTCTTCTTGAAGCTTTTGCATACGATCTTGCATCTGCTGGGCTTGCTTCATTAAGTTGCCCATACCGCCTTTACCAAACATGTTTATCTCTCTGGTTATTTCGCTTGTTTCGTTATTTAGATGGGGTCAAACCCGTTAAGTTCAACCCCAATAAGGTTAAATCGGTCGAATGCTCTCTTTATCGAGCTGCGCGGCAAAGCGTCGCTCAATAAACTGCACATGAGGGTCAGATTCCAAGCTGGTAAACGCCTGCTCTAATCGCCCTTGGTATAGTCTGTCTCTTAGCTCGAGTGGCGTCTCTCCCGCTTCACCCACTTCCACACTCAGATAACACTCATCCTCTAATACTCTGTTCAGCTCCTGCAAAAGCTCGCTCTGCGCTTTATCTGTATTTAAGTGCGCTTGTGATGGTCGCAGTGTCAGCGCGATGGTATTGCCATTGCGTTGAAAGCTAGAGTTGAGTGCCAATTGCTCCGTGAGCTTGGCGGTATTAAGTTGGCTAATCAGTTGCGCCCACTCATCGAGCTTTAAACTCTCATCAATCAGTTTTTGCGCCATTTCTGGCGTTTTCTCATGCTCTAGCGCCTTTTTTAATATCGAAGGCGTGAGTTGCGATATCGGCTTTTCGACGACGGGTTGAGTCGGCTTCCACTGATACGGTTCATCTTTCTCTGGGGCCGCAGCCGTTTGTGAAACTGGAGATAGAGACGACACCTGCGCCGATCCTGGGTGTTTTTGCGCCACACGCTCAAGAACAGATTCATTTTTTGCAGGTGCCGCACTAGCCTTTTTTGGCGAGTTGCCCTGAGTCGGGTTTAAGCCTTTACGCTGAGAACGTAGTTGATGGCGCAAACCACCTAGGGAGGAGCTCACACGAACATCGCTGGCCTGAGGTGTTGGTTCTGGTTGGGCCATCGGTGACGACGGGTACGACTCGCTCGGAGGCGCCGACTGATACTCTGGCCCTTCGTAGGGCGGAGGCTCAGGCATGTCATCAGGCCTATTATAGCTAGGCTGCTGCGGCATCTCTGTGGACTCGGGTTGAGGCGTTTTTTGCACCGCATTCTCAGCAGCAGGCGCAGAAGTCGGCTGTGCCTTTGGATGAGTCGAAATCAGGTTAGCTTGCGGTTGCTCAGGGCGAAACGCCAACATTCGCAATACGACCATCTCTAGTCCGACTCGCTCTGAAGGCGCCAAAGGCAAATCTTGACGACCTTTGAGTGCAATTTGGTAATAAAGCTGGACATCTTGTGGCGATAGAGCGCGGCTTAACAGCTCTATTTTTTCTGCGTCGGGCTGCGCGGTGTCGAGCGTGGCAGGCAACGCTTGATACATCGCGATACGATGTAACTGGCTAGCAAGCTGCTGCAGTAACCCATCCCACTCGACGCCATTGTTCGCTAACGCAGCGATGCTAGCCATCGCCGTTTGAGGCTGTTTAGAACTGATTGACTCCAACAAATGTAGCGCTTGGTCGGTATCCAATGTGCCTAACATATGGGTCACACTGTCAGCCAATACGTGTCCATTCCCGAGCGCAATGGCTTGATCGGTCAAACTAAGCGCGTCGCGCATACTACCATCGGCCGCATGGGCAATCATCCCAAGTGCGCGCGTCTCTGAGTCAACCTGCTCTTTTGCGAGGATATGATCCAGTTGTTCGTGAATCGTATCGACACTGATGGGTTTGAGGTGAAACTGCAAACAACGAGACAAAATCGTCACAGGTAGTTTCTGGGGATCGGTGGTTGCGAGCAAAAACTTCACATACTCAGGCGGCTCTTCGAGCGTTTTCAATAACGCGTTGAAGCTATGACGCGAGAGCATGTGTACTTCGTCGATCAAGTAAACCTTAAAGCGTCCACGCGCTGGTTTGTATTGAACGTTATCAAGTAACTCACGGGTATCTTCGACCTTAGTCCGCGATGCGGCATCGATTTCAAGCAGATCAACAAAGCGTCCTTGATCGATTTCTTGACAGGTATCGCATACACCACAAGGGGTCGCAGTAATGCCCGTTTCACAGTTTAGCCCCTTGGCGAATAGTCGCCCTATGGTTGTTTTCCCTACCCCTCGGGTTCCGCTAAACAAGTAAGCATGGTGAAGGCGATTTTGTGCGAGCGCATTTTCAAGCGCGGTCAATACATGTGATTGACCCACCACTTCATCAAATTTGGTTGGTCGCCATTTACGTGCTAAAGCAAGATAACTCATGAAACTGTACCCATAAATAACCTAGCCGATTAGTGACCTTCAAACTCACAAATGCTGTAAACGTTGAGCCCCAAGCCCTCAAGACGCTTGTCACCACCGATTTCAGGAAGGTTAATCACAAATGCTGCGTGCTCGACGACACCGCCTAGTTGACGAATCAGCTTAGTGGTCGCTTCAATCGTGCCACCTGTCGCGAGCAAATCATCCACAACCAACACTTTATCGCCTTCGCTGATTGCATCGACATGGATCTCCAACGTATCAGTACCATACTCAAGCTCGTACGACTGAGCGACGGTCTGGCGCGGCAACTTACCAGGTTTGCGTACTGGAACAAATCCAACTCCAAGCTCTAATGCTAAAGGCGCACCAAATAGGAAACCTCGCGCTTCAGTACCGACAATTTTGGTAAAGCCCATCGCTTTGTATCGGTCTACCAAAAGTTGGATAGTCGCTTGGTAAGCTTGAGCATCTTCCATCAAACTGGTGACATCACGAAATAGAATGCCTGGTTTTGGGTAGTCTGGAATGCTTTTGATGCTAGATTTGATCTGTGCAATAGTTTCAGTGGTCATAATTCTTTACTTCAATAAGCCAACTCAACACAAGAGAGGGTTAGCATAGTACCAGCACAACCTTACCTGCGGCAGTCAATCGCTACGGATACCCAGGTTTGCTGTGCCTAAAAAACAAACGCCCACTATAAAAGCGGGCACACTTCCCAGCAATCTTAGTGATTTTCTTCGCTATCGGCAAGGTACTCAATCACAGGTAAACGAATAAACCAGATCAGCATGATCACTAACATTACAGCTAGCATAATCTTTAACCAGTCATGAGGCACCACCCAAATAGAAAAGGCAAAACTGAATAACATACAGAGTGCGCCACGGGTTTTCACTTTGCGTGTCACGGCGCGGTGTTGGTGCCAATTATCAAGCATTGGCCCAAAGACCCGATGTTGATGAAGCCAGAAATGAAATGTCGGACTGCTGCGCATGAAGCATGCACTGGCTAAAATGACAAAAGGAGTGGTGGGGAGAAGAGGCAGAAAAATGCCCAGAATGCCTAAAGCTAGACTGAGCACACCAACCATATTGAGAAAAACTCGCCGAATGATGATGGTATGCTCCTATCGATGACGTGTTTAGAAACCCGTATAACCGTTGAATACACGAATCCAAGTGAGCGTCGCAGGTAACGTCGGGATTAACAATACTGCGATGAATCCAAGAAAGTAGAAGATATTATAAGGTTCTTTAAAATCTTTGTCTGCCATGAGCTTGCTTCTCTAAATATAAAGGTGACGAAACGGTCGCCCGCATCATTATCTAGATGTTAACGAAATGGGCTATTTTTGTTTGTGGCGGACTATACCCTAATCACTCGGCGACAAACACCGAGTAAAATTAGGGTCTTTATAGAAATGTTAATAGAAGTGCAATTACGCTTTATTGCCGCGATAAATATCTAGGCTAAAGCTACTGGATCCCAAACAGCTCAGTGTAAGCTGACAGGCAGACTGGATGGACAAATCGGTCGTCATGAAATTCTTCATGCAGTTCTCACCCAATAACAGACCAGCAGAAATGTGCTGGGAAAAATAGCCATTGGCCCATTGCGCATCCAGCCCAGCAGGTAGCAAATCCAACGTCCCTTCAGAGAGGTCGGCGACCCCAAACAGGGCTCTGACTGGTGTACTGCAATCGGAGCATTTGATTCCTTTCTCCAGCAGAGCCGCTAGGTCTTTTAGATCAGCGTTAAACGATTTGAGATTGCGCAAGTAGTCATGGAATAAGGCACGTACCAGTAGCGTCGTTGCCGCGCCATGTGCACCCTCACTGGCCGAGTCGACCAAGTAAAAAGCAAACTGCCCGTTCATCAGCCAAGCGTAATCGAACACTAACGGCATCACATCGGTGGATTGCAATAGGCGATAACTACACTTCCAATCTCCTTGCGCCGTATCCTTGTCGGGTAATAAGGCATGTAGCAGATCTTTGGCCGCACTAGGGTTATCTTCGAGATACTCCAAGTGCCAATGCAGTTCCTGCTCTTCTGGCACATCACCACTGTCGATACGAAACCATTGGCTAGAGAAATCTCTTTGATCACTTAGATGATTGTCTGAATCATCGAGCGTATTTTCTATCGCACACGCTAGGTGTTGATGGTTGCTGATCGGTTTGGCCAGAAAATCTTTAATGCCATACCTGAGTGCTTTTGCCACGTCCGAGATTTCATCTGTCGCCGACACGACAATCATGGGTAATGACGGATACTCTAAGCTCACCTCTTCGACAAACTCTATGCCATCAAGAATGGGCATTGAGAGATCACACAAAATAAGGTCAGGGGCATTACAGCGGAGCTTTTTTAAGCCGTCGAGCCCATCTTGAGCTTCTACCACTTGGTAGCCTTGTGCAGAGAGAAAGCCTGAGGTGATACGACGAAAGATTGGGTCGTCATCTACCAGCATAATCATTTTTTGACCAGCGGAAACCGAGGGCGTCTGGCTAGTCCCAACTTCAATTGTTTTATGCATACATCTTCGCCTCACACCTAAAAACAACGACTGCTCGTATTATTATTGTTATTTGTAGTTAAAACGCTCTTTAAAAGTAGCCTCGAAAGGCGATTTATACAAATCTTCCACTTTTGATCTAGGTTGCATACTATATGTATGGAATATCAATTTTCGCCAAAGTTGTTGATGTCACTCAAGCTTTGACGTGTGATATAACGATAAATTAATCAAAATCGTAAAAGTATGTGTCTAGCGCAATGAAATTAGATGATCTCAACCTGTTTAGATTAGTGGTAGAAAATGGGAGTTATACCGCAACTTCCCGTAAAACCATGATACCAGTCGCCACTATCACGCGACGAATTCAAGCTTTGGAGGAGTCTCTTAACCTGCGACTGCTTAACCGCCATGCGCGTAAGCTATCCCTTACTGAAGCTGGGGAACGTTTTTATAATGAGTGCTCGCCACTACTCAACCGTTTAACTAGCGCCGCAGAAGAAATCAGCGACGAGTGTCGTGGGGCGGCTGGTAAAATTCGCATCAACTCACCATCAAACTTAACCAAGCGTATGATGATGCCGATGTTCAATGCGTTTATGAAACAGTATCCAGACATTAATATCGAACTGACCACCAGCAACCACGCGGACCAGCTCGACCCTACCGAGTGGGACGTTATTTTCCGTGTCGGCCCACAACGTGACTCAAGCCTTATCGCGCGTAAGATCAGCTCTGTTGCCGATATACTCGTTGCGAGCCCTGAATATCTTAAGAATCATCCTGCTCCAAAGCACGCCGAGCAGCTCCATCAGCATTCACTTGTCAAAGGCGCACCGCTGTTGAAGTGGCAGCTCTCAAACAATAGTGGTGAAACGGTGATCAACAATGATAAAGGGCGCTTTCAAGCCAATACGCTCAATGTTGTACGTAGCGCTTGTTCTGACGGACTTGGGATAACCCTCATGCCCGATGTGATGATTAAAGAGTACATTGACGATGGCAGCCTAGTTAGGGTATTGGAGGACTGGAGCGCTAACCCTAGAGATATTTATATGCTCTATAACCACAAAGATCACCTGCCAGAGAAGGTGCGGTTGTTTATTGACTTTGTGATTGCCTACAACATTCATTAGCAAAAAGAGCTTGGTGTCATACCAAGCTCTTTCGTTTTATAAGTATTCGACAAACTGACTCAGATCGCGCTCCGGTACTTTCATCGGCGTGCAGCCTGGTGTACCTAGGTAGAGAAAGCCCACTATTTGATCTTCGCCTGTAAGATTAAATGCCTGGTGAACATGGGGGTGGAACATCCATTTACCCGAGCGCCAAAACGCTTGAAAGCCTTGAGCCACAGCGGCCATCTGCATCGCTTGTACGGCACAGCCAGCAGAAAGGTGTTGCTCAAAAGCCGGCACTTTATCGTGAGGCGTCACTTTCGCAATTACCGTAATCACCATAGGGGCACGAAACGGGGCGTTCTTTAGTTTCTCAATCACACTCTCTTCGCTATCGTCAGCTTTTGCAGCTTGAACGAGAATGTTAGAAAGCTTGTTTAAGCCTTCTCCTTGAGAAATAACAAACCGCCATGGCGTCAACCCCGCATGATCCGGAGCGCGCAAACCTGCACGAATGATGTTTTCTAGCGCCTTACCTTCTGGCGCTGGCTCGGAGAGTTTCGCGATTGAGCGGCGATTGAGCAATAGATCTAAAGCGTCCATTTATTGTCCTTTTGAGCAAATTAGAGTTGTTTGTTATTGATAATAACTCTCATCAACAAAAAAGGCGAACCATTCGGTTCGCCAGTTGCTAAGCTACGCTCAAGAATAGAAACGCGCATCCATGCCAGCACGGGTCAATAGACCATCACAGGGTGCAAAGCGATCGCCATATTTCTGCGCATGCTCGTTCATGATTTCGACGAGCTGTTTAGTGCCAATCTGATCCATGTAACGGAACGGCCCACCGAGGAATGGCGGGAAGCCAATACCAAAGATAGCGCCAATGTCGCCATCACGTGGACTGCGAATGATGCCTTCATCGAGACAACGTACCGCTTCGTTTAACATAGGTAACACACAACGCATCGCTACCTCTTTTTCGGCCATTTTCGACTCAGGCGATAAACCTAATAACTTGTACACCGACTTATCGACTTGTTTCTTTTTGCCTTTATAGGTGTAAAAGCCTTTGCCGCTCTTACGACCTTTGCGGTTGTCATTGAGCAACTTATCGAACACATCCGGCCCTTGGAACCGCTCGCCCAGTTCCGCCACTAGAATAGGCATAATCTTAGCGCCAATATCCACGCCGACTTCATCAAGCAAAGTTATAGGGCCTACTGGAAAACCGAAGTTGAGCAGTGCGGTATCAAGCTGCTCGATAGGTTCACCGGACATCAACACTTGTGCCGCCTCGTTCATGTAAGGCGCCAAGATACGGTTCACGTAAAAGCCGGCACAATCTTTTACTACGATTGGCGTTTTGCCTTGCTTACGCGCAAACTCGACCGCGGTTGAAATGGTTTCATCCGACGTGCCTTGGTGCGGGATCACTTCAACTAAAGGCATTTTCTCGACCGGACTAAAATAGTGCAAGCCCACAACGTTCTCCGGACGCTGCGCCTTTTCTGCTATCTGATGAATAGGCAGCGACGAAGTATTGGTCGCGAATATCGTGCTTGGCTTAGCATGTTTTTCAACATCGGCCACCATCTGCTGTTTTAGAGTAAGATCTTCAAACACGGCTTCAATCACCATGTCGGTATGATTAAAGCTGGTAAAATCGGTTCCGCCCGACAGTTGCAACATTTTATTTTGCAGTTGAGCCTTAGAAAGGATGCGGCGCTTTCTCTGTTTGTCGAACAGCTTGTAATTGTACTTGAGCGCATTCAGTACACCGTCATTACTGACATCTTTAATGCGAACAGGGACTTTCGCTTTGGCAACACTCACGTGACTGATGCCTGCGCCCATTAATCCTCCACCTAGTACAGCGGTACGAGAAACCGTTTTGGGCTCAGCATCGCTACCGTGTTCTTTCTTCATCTCGGTGGTCGCGAAGAAAATCGAACGCAGCGCTTTCGATTCTGGTGTCATCACCAGTTCACCAAAACGCTCAGCCTCTTTTTGTTGGCCCTTTTCAAACCCTTTCTCAAGACCAAAGCGTATCACGTCAAGAATCGCATCAGCGGCCGGATAGTTACCACGTGTTTTCTCGCGAGTTTTCTTCGTCGCCTGTTCAAAAATGACTTTACGCCCCAAGCCAGTGTTGGCGATCAGTTTTTCCTTGGTCGACACTTTTCGCTTAGCTTTCTTACTGCCGCTCTGCTTCTCTACCAGATTTTTCGCAACATCGAGTAAAATAGTATGTGGGACCACTTGATCGACCACACCCAACTTTTTGGCCTTTTTAGCTCGTAGCTGTTTACCAGTTAAGATCATATCCAACGACGGGAGCAGACCAATCAAACGAGGTAAGCGCTGCGTGCCACCAGAGCCGGGTAATAAACCCAATTGCACTTCGGGTAGGCCCAAGCGCGTTTTGTCTGAATCAGTACACACACGATAATCACATGCCAGCGCAAGCTCCAACCCACCGCCTAAACACGGCCCATGAATCGCAGCAACCACTGGGTAAGGAAGATCTGCTAACTGTTGGAACATCTGCTGGCCTTTCTCTGCCAGTGCTTGCGCTTCTTTCGCGCTGGTGCAGGCATCCAGCATACGCACGTCTGCACCTGCAACAAAGTTATCTGGCTTAAGAGAGTGTAAAATTAGCCCCTTAAGGCTCGATTTATGCTCGGCTAATTGAGTAAAAATGGCCTCCATCTCCTCAGCAAACGCCGCTTGGAGTGTGTTCATTTTTTCCCCAGGCACGTCAATGGATAGCCAAGCGATATTCTGTTCGTCAATTGATAGTTTAAATGCTGTTTGCTCGCTCATTATTCAACCTCCAATACCATTGCTGCGCCCAAACCACCTGCTGCACAAGCGGTATTCAATGCCAAACCACCGCCTCTACGTTTAAGTTCTCTCAACGTTTGAGTGATCATCCGAGCCCCAGTCGCGGCAAATGGGTGTCCATAAGCAATCGAGCCCCCTAATACATTGAACTTATCCATATCAATCTCACCGATGCCTTTCGAACGCCCCAGTTTCTCTTGCGCAAACTTATCGCTAGCGAACATTTTGACATTGGAGAGTGTTTGCGCTGCAAACGCTTCATGCATATCGATCAAAGTTAAATCGGCAAGCGCGATGCCAGCTCTGTCGAGCGCAATTGGTGTCGCGTACGATGGGCCCATCAGCATATCGCTCTCAACGCCAATCGCAGAGAACGCGTAAGAGCGAATATAGCCCATGATGTCTAAGCCTAACTCTTTCGCCTTACCTTCACGCATCAACATTATCGCTGCCGCACCGTCGGTCAGCGGGGTACTGTTTGCAGCGGTTACGCTGCCGTATTGCCGGTCAAAGGCTGGTCGCAGTTTCGCGTATCCCTCGATGGTTGAGTCTTCGCGAACATTGTTGTCTTTACTAATCCATTTTTTGTAGGGTTCAGGAAACGCCGTCATGACCTCTCCTTCAATTTTCCCCTCTCGCCAAGCTTGAGCCGCCAGAGTGTGCGAGCGATGCGCCAGTTCATCTTGCGCTTGACGTGTAATCCCATGAGACTTAGCCATCTGCTCTGCAGTTTGACCCATTGATAGCCCAGTCGAGTACTCAGCAACTGCCGGCGGAACAGGCATCAAATCTTTGAGGGACAGGGTTTTGAGTATTTTTAGTTTTTGTCCGACTGTTTTGGTTTTACTGAGTGCCAGCAGATTCGCCGCCAACTTTTTTGATACCCCAATCGGTAACACAGAAGAAGAATCCGCACCACCTGCGATCCCAATATCAATCGTTCCCGCCATGATGCTCTCAGCGACATTCACCGCCGACTGAAAACTGGTGGCACAGGCTCGTGTCACACTGTAGGCATCGGTATGAATGTGCATGCCTGTACCCAACACAATTTCGCGTGCAATATTTGGCGCCTCAGGCATTTGAACCACTTGGCCAAACACCACTTGCTCTATCAACTTAGGATCGATCTCTGTGCGAGCAAGCATATCGCTCACGACCATTTTGCCGAGATCAACTGCTGGAACTTGGCTAAATTCTGTACTTTGACGTGCAAACGGCGTTCGCAAACCAGCGACAATCGCGACACGTTCTCCTGAGCGAGTTTTCACTTCCTGCTTGCCCATTGTTGCTCCTTAATTTATTAGAGGTCTGACCAGGCTCATTGTAACGAGAATGTTAATGCAATCAAACGCTCGTTTGAATAAACGTGACTTACGCCAGATTCCCCTTACCACTATCAAGTAGCAAGGTCAGCAGGCATGTCAGATAATTTATGTCTAAACAGGAAAAGCAGGCAAAAAAAAACCACACAGAACTGTGTGGTTGGAATGTATAAAGCAATTAACTTACGCCAATTGAAATAATCAGTTTCCTGATTAGGAGAAAGTAAAGTCAGCCTTCAAAAGGAAGTGTCATCTTGCTCAACTTGTCAGTGTAAACACCGACTAGATGACAGGTGTTACTATAACCGTTAGAGTTGGCTAGATTTTGAAATAGATCAATTTTAAGTGGATTTGTCTACGACAATCGAAATTTAGCCTATGTTTGAGCGTCTCAAATCATCAAAGCCTATGCTTTATCTTACTAGTGAAGCGACCAAATCGAGCTTAAACACCTATTTAACTAAAATTAAGCATTCAATAAAAACAATGATGAGATATTACCACGAGTGACCTGGCGGGTTTGCAAGGAGGACTGAGTGTCTATTACCCACTTTTTTGGAAAGAAAAAGTCTACTACTCCGGTCAACTCGGATATGGACAGACAAAGAAAATACGAAGCGCTAGTCAGAGCTTACCACAGGGACCTGTTTCGATATGCTTATTGGTTATGCAAAGATCAAAGCATTGCGGAAGACTTGGTTCAAGAAACCTGTTTAAGAGCTTGGAAATCACTCGACAGCCTTCAAGATGAAAAAGCAGCGAAGTCATGGTTGATCACCATATTACGCCGAGAAAATGCGCGCCGTTTCGAACGCAAACAGTTTGATCTGGTAGATATCGATGACCATGGTAATGATGCCAAGGTCAGTGACGACCCACACCATCAAACAGAATGGATTCAAGCGCAAATCATGAAACTGGAACAAGAGTATCGTGAACCACTTTTTCTTCAAGTTGTGGGCGGATTTAGTGGTGAAGAGATTGGTGAGATTTTGGATCTGAACAAAAATACGGTGATGACTCGCCTATTTCGAGCCCGGAACCAACTCAAAGAAATGTTGGATACAGATACCAAGCAGAGAGGGCAGCAAAATGGATGAGTTAGAATTCCGTCGACGCATCATGTCCGACCCCAAATGTCGCGACAAAGACATCGTTGCGGCGATACAAACGAGTGACAAACACAACCAGTTCGCCGACGAAATTGGCGAGCTAGACAAAAAAATAGCCAAAGCGATGCTCGTGGATGTGCCCGATGATCTGGCCGATCGAATTCTGTTCAACCAGACTTCGTCACTTGAAGAGCAGACCGTCATTCGTCCAACGTTTGCGCGCAAAGCGATGGCCATGGCAGCATCAATTGCGTTTGTCGCGGGATTACTAGTTGGTCAGGTCAACTGGGGCAACATTGTTGTCACTCCTGCCGAAGCGAGCCTAGCCTCTACAGCGATCAAACATGTCGTGGATGAGAAACCGTTTGTTGAACATTTAGATGAACAAGTGCCCTCTTCGCAGATCAACGCCAAGATGGCTCCCTTTGACCACCAGTTAGCGGCCAACTTTCCATATCATGTGTACTACCTCAACCATTGCGGTTTTGGTCAATCCAACGCGCTACACATGGTATTTCAAGGGCAAAAAGGCAAAGTGACCCTATTTTTAACTGGGATCTCCGCCGAGCAAGCTGTCGACTTTAATCAAGAGGGTATGTCAGGGGTTATTGAACCAATGGGCAATAACAGCTTAATCTTGGTCGGTGAGCAAGGTGAAAATGTGGCGATCATCGTCCAAAAGCTGTCATCAATCATCAAACCGTCAATTTAACAAAATAGCAACATTTTGTGATCGCCATCATGGCTTGGATATTTCGTCCAAGCCAATTTTTTAGCACAAAATTAGAGCACAGACTCTAAAAAGACCATTTTTGCAACACTTTCCTGCCAGATATACATCATTTCCATAATTTTATCGCCCAAGTTGGCAATGGTCGGATTTCTATATCTTATACTTGAGCTTAGTATCAGCCACCACTGAGCTTTTGCTCAAATAATATCGCCCAGCAGAGGCGAAGAGAAAAGGAAAAAGCAAAATGAACAAGACGCGTCTGTTTAAAAAATCACTATTAGCAGTGACCATTACAACCGCCACTCTCGCCTCGCAGCAAGCTCTCGCTGCTGGCTTCCAACTAAATTCACAGTCAGCTACAGGCCTTGGTCGTGCTTTCGCTGGTGACGCGGTTATCGCCGATAACGCATCAGTGATGTCTCGTAACGCAGCTGCGATGTCGCTATTTGACCGTACTGAAGTCTCTCTAGGTTTCAATATTATTGATTCGAAAGTAAAAGTTACGGGTTCGGAATTTACTACAAATGGTACAGAACTGAACGCACTTGCTACTGACTCAACTCAAACGATTCCAGACACCACTAACAATGCAACGTCTGTTATACCAAACTTTTATTTAGTGCATCCAGTTAATGATAAGTTTGCAGTTGGCTTCGGTGCTTACTCAAATTTTGGGACAACTAACGAGTTCGATAGTAATTGGGGAGCTGGTTCAAATGTTGACCATTTAGACCTTGGTGGTGGTCCACTAGTTACAACACCTGGCGCTGATGCTTTCGGCGGTGTAACCAATGTTACTACTATGAATATTTTGTTGGCTGCATCATATCGGATCAACCAACAATGGAGCATCGGTGGTGGTCTAGATATTATCTATGGTGAAGGCGAGCTAAAAAGACAATCTCCGGGTACCCAATCTCAAGTTTCTAACATCCCTTTGACAGATGACTTAGTTAACGTCGAAGCAGATACATGGACGCTTGGGTTTAATATTGGCACAGTCTATGAGTTAGACGAGAACAATCGTTTTGGCCTGAGCTACCACTATAGTCCGGAGAAAGAGGTCGGCGGTACAGTTTCTTACAATGGCGACTCAAATATTGGTGATCTTAAGATCCCATTGCCTGATATGTTTGAGTTCTCGGGTTACCACCGTATCGAAGACACTAAGTTTGCTGTCCACTACAGTGTCCAATGGATTGGTTGGAGTGACTTCGACCGTTTGGTTACAACAAACGGTACAGAAATTAAAGAATACCAATGGCAAGATACTTTCCACTACTCAATTGGTGGTACCTACTACATCAACCAGGATTGGGAAGCGCGCGTAGGTTATATGTTTGATGAAGGGGTACAGGATAAGCTGACATCAGTATCGGTACCCGATTCGGACCGTCAATGGTTCTCAGCTGGAGCTACTTATCATATTAATAAAGATCAAGCTTTTGACTTTGGCTTTACGTACTTGGTAGGTAAAGAAAAGAAAGTTAACGACACTATCAATGATGGCATCTTAGTACTTAATACAACAACCAAAGCGACAGCGATGTTGTTTGGTGCACAATACACGCATAAATTCTAAACTCAGCTAACACTCATATAATCCTAAGGCCAGCATACGCTGGCCTTTTTATTGGCTAACCCTATGCCACTACTCAGTATCTTGCGGCCAAACGCTTAATTCTAGCGTACAAGTGTACTCGCAAAGGTTTTTATTCAACACATGTGTACGCTGAAGTATTGAAACACTTCTTTAACAAGCAGCACCTTTCACTACCAAATTAACAATTGCAATATAAAACTCCAAAAACATCCAATACGGTGTTTTTAATTTTTAAAGTAATAGCTCTAACTTTATCATCATGCCACCGATATAGAATCAATTCAGCGAACATTACAATGAAAACCAATAAGACTCTTCTATCTCTCGCAGTAGCGTGCGGTCTAGTGACAACGTCAACGTCCATTCATGCTGCTGGTTTCCAGTTAGCGGAATACTCCGCCACCGGCCTTGGCCGCGCTTACGCTGGTGAAGCTGCGATAGCCGACAATGCGAGTGCGCAGTGGCGCAACCCAGCGATGCTGACTCATTTAGAAGGCACACAAATCTCTGTTGGGGCTATTTATGTTGATCCGAATATTGATGTGAACGGCACTGTTGACGGTTCTAAGTCAGCTAGTCCTTTATTGCCAACGTCAAATGCTTCTTCATCTGATTTTGCACACGATGCTATCATTCCTAATCTTTACATCTCACATCGCTACAATGATAAAGTGGCCGTCGGCTTTGCGCTTGGTACTAACTATGGCATGGAAACGGACTTAGGCAATGATTTTGCTGCCTCACATTTTGGCAACGAAGCAAGCGTGATGACGATGGAAGCCAACCTAAACCTCGCTTACCAACTCAACGAGCAGTTCAGTATCGGCGGCGGTGTCAGGTATGTTATGGGTGAAGGTAGTTTTGGAGCTAAAACACCTCAATACAACGTGTTGTCGGCAGCCAAAGGAACAACCCTTAAATATATGGAGGGAGACGATACCGCATTTGGTTGGCAAGTAGGTACCGCCTGGCAAATCAACGAAGACCACCGAGTCGGCTTCGCCTATAAGTCCGCCGTAAAGCTCAACCTTAAAGGTTACGCCACAGGATTGGGCTTTAACATTGCCCTTGCCAATGCGCGTGACAATGGTTCAATGAGGCTGGAGCTTCCCGCAACGGCAGAGATAGCCAGTTTCCACCAACTAAATGATAAGTTGGCTATCCATGCCAGTGTAAACTGGACAGATTGGAGCAGCTTCGAAAAACTGGAGGCCGAACTGAACACCTACGGCACCAAAATGGTTAAAGAAGAAAACTGGGAAGATAATTACCGCTTTGCACTCGGTGCAACCTACCAATTAGACTCTAAGCTTGCTCTTCGTACCGGTATTGCTTACGACACTTCAGCGGTTAGCGATAAGAACCGCACCATTACCATTCCCGAAACCGACCGTACTTGGTTAAGCTTGGGTGCTAGCTATGAAGTGAGTAAACAGTTCACTCTTGATGGCGGTATCACTTATATCCTTGCCAAAGACGCTCCTATTAAAGAATCGCGTGGCTACACTTCTGATGACGCAGCACAGATTGTAGCTGGTGAGTTTGTCGGCGAAGTCAGCGGAAGCATCTGGCTTATCGGTATTCAAGCCAACTACACCTTCTAAACTCACTTGAAACAAAAAAGGCTTGGGTTCACCAAGCCTTTTTTTGTTTAGAAGTCATCAAGATAATCATCGAGATAGGCTTCTTCTTCAGCATCATAGTCATCGGTTTCGACTTCAGCTTTGAAGTCTTGATGCTGAATATAGACGTCTCGCGTCAGAGCATAGGGGTCTGGAGAGTTATCTAACATCGCCTCTTGACTGACCAACGCAGCACGACTTTCCATCCCTTCAAGGGCCCACTTACCTAGACCTGCCCAGATGTTGAGAAAGGAGAGCGGTATATACGTGCTATCGACGAGATCCGCGCTTTCTCGCACTGTCCAAGGACCATAGCCTGGCACCATCACATAAGGCCCATGGCCTACCCCATAGTGACCAACAGCATCACCAAATGCCTTTTCGCTATGATCCGTGATCCCAGCTTCTGAAGCAACATCAAACAAACCACCTAAGCCCAAGGTCGTATTGATCCAAAATCGATTGAAATGGTCTAACGCTTTTCCGCCATTGCCCATAAGTAAGTTATTGATCATACTGGCGGGTTCATCTAGATTGCCAAGAAAATTGCTGATGCCCGAACGAATTGGGCTAGGAACGTAATTGACATAAGCCAACGAGACTGGTCGCACAAAATAGGGATCAAGATACTCGTAGTTTATCGTCCACATTGAACGGTTGAATCCTTCAATGGGGTCCCAAACTTGCGCTTCACTTGACACACCGTCTTGTTCAACGGGTAACGATGCACACCCTGATACCACTAACATTGTACACAGCAAAAGCCAGTGCTGCGGTTTGATAATTTTCATTATTATGATATCCATTAAAAAAGGCTGATGTCACCACCAGCCTTAGTCGTCCTGATAATCAGTCTCTACTGGTACTGATTATTAATTACCACTTCAACGGGTTCGCCCATTCTAACGGCTTCGCTCTCACCAAACCAGTCCCCCTGTTTGGTTGCGACGTTTCCATCACTATCTATACGTACTCGCACTAGCAAAGAGTCAAGGGATGAGAGCTTACGCTCTTGCAGCATACTATTGCCATCGTCGAGTATCACAGTACGAGGGAAGGTTCCAACCGGATATCTCGCAGCCGCAACTGGCATTGGCGATCCATCAGCAGAATGAATCGAAACAATGAGCGCTGCGTTCGGGTCGGCTGTCACCTCTTTTCCAAGTTGAATGGTCACTGAAACCGACTCGCCAGTTCCGATTTGCTGACCCATTTGCTTCTGTGCATTCTCGATACTGCGTGAAAGCATTTCGTAACGGCTATCCTCTGGGCCAATCATTTGTTGCATGATGGTCCAGTAACGTACCGCGGCAGCATAATCTTTGCGCTCAAACGCATCAAAGGCAAGTAGCGAGAAAACCCGTAAGTCGACATAATCTTGCTGAACCAACTTACCCAAGATATTGCGGGCCTTATCTTGGTCAACATCATCTTGTGAAAGCATCAACGCTTGCGCATAGCC
The DNA here is from genome assembly GCF_013369335.1 of Vibrio sp. JPW-9-11-11. Lineage (GTDB taxonomy): Bacteria > Pseudomonadota > Gammaproteobacteria > Enterobacterales > Vibrionaceae > Vibrio. Next base: position 447,680 of record NZ_SZQJ01000004.1, on the reverse strand, counting down.
CAACATAACATCGGTGTCTTCTGGCTCTAATCTATACGCTTTTTTCATTGAGCCAATCGCGGTATCTACATCACGGTTAGCTAACGCAATTCGACCCAACAGTAACCAACCGGTCGAGTCATCGGGTTGATAATGAAGCCGAGTACGCAGAGCGAGCGTAAGGTCTTGCATTTCATCGTCACTCAAAGCAGCGCCTTGAGGCGACATCAGTTTCTTCGACAAAGCTGGTAAGTTAGCACTCACCTCTTGCCATTCCATGACATCTTGCGAAGCACCAAACTTGAAATAGAGCCCGTAAGAGAGCACAACGACGAGCAAAGCAGACGGTAATATCACCGTCAGCGGTGAAAACGAGTTCTCTGCGATTTTGTTTTGATCAGTTGGAATATCATCAAGCAGTGATTGCTTTAAGTCTTCAATCAGTTCTTGTTGATCCTCAACTAAGCCTTCATCGCTCTCTTCTTCTAGTTCTTCAAGCCGATCCTTATAAAAAGCTTTATTAAGCTCGTCACGCAAGGCGGCATCATTATTGGCTTTTTGTTTGATAAACGGCAGCGCAATCAAGAGTATGCTGATCGCCACTAGAATGATCGAAGCTATCCAAAATAACGTCATTACTGCTTATCTCCATCATTCTGTTCATCGAGCAACGCCTTAAGACGGGCTTCTTTTTCGTCGTCCCACTGTTGCTGGCTTTTGGTCATTTGAGCACCTGTTTGACGACTCCGCACAACGATAAATCCAAAGCCAAATAACACCACCGCTAGCGGGCCTAGCCAGAGAATCGAAGTCGCCAGTGTAAAAGGAGGATTGTAGGTTACAAAGTTACCGTAACGCGCGATCATGTAGTCTACAATCTCTTGCTTAGACTTACCTTCTTTGGTCATCTCGTACACTTTATGACGTAAGTCTACCGCAAGCTCGGCATTAGAATCTGCGATAGTATTGTTTTGACATTTAGGACAACGAAGCGTGTTTCCCAGCTCTTTAAACTGTTGTTCTTGCTCTAAACTCTCAAACTCGTAGACTTCAATCGCGGCGTGAGCAGAAAGCGCCAGCAATAAGCTGATCGTCAGCGTTAATAACCACTTTTTCATTGTTTCGCCTCCTCAAGCATTGCTTGATACTTAGGCTTAAGTATTTCATTCCAATTACGCGGGTTGACATCCCCTACATGGCGATACCGAATGATGCCATTGGCATCAATAAGGAACGTCTCTGGCGCACCGTACACTCCGAGATCTAACCCGAGCATGCCGTTACCATCAAACAGGCTAATCAGATATGGGTTGCCTAAATCGTTAAGCCAACCGACGGCTTTCTCTCGGTCGTCTTTATAGTTCATACCAATAATCTTCACCCCATCTGAGGCCAGCTCATTTAGGTATTGATGCTCAGCGTAACAGGTAGGACACCAAGTCGCCCAAACGTTGAGCAGCAAAGGCTCTCCTTTAAAAATCGCTTGGTCGTAAAGCTTCCCAGGTTCTGCTAAGTCTTCTAGGCGAAAACTCGGTACTGGTTTACCCACCAGTACCGACTCGAGTTTAGTTGGATCATCACCGTGCTGATTCTTGATAAGTTGAGTGGCGAAAACCGCCACCAAACCAAGAAACGCGACCAGTGGAATAAACAATAATTTCTTATTCATTACGCCTCCTGAGCCTTGGCACTTTTTCTGAAACGGTAACGTTTATCACTAATAGCGATCGCACCGCCTAGAGCCATAAGTAACGAACCAGCCCAAATCCAACGAACAAACGGCTTGTGATAAATGCGTACAGCCCATGACTTGTTGTCATCCAAACGCTCGCCCAAAGCAATGTACAAATCGCGAGTGACGCCTCGATCTATCGCCGCTTCGGTCATCATCGAACGTGCCGTGGTATAAAAGCGCTTCTCTGCGTGCAACGTATTGATATAGCGGCCATCTAAGGTAATTTCAAAGTCAGCGATATAGCCATCATAGTTTGGACCGTCTTTATCGCGCACGCCTTGGAAGTAGAAATCGTAACCTTGAATTTGGAAATTCTCGCCAGGTGCTAAACGAACATCACGCTCGATACTGTAGTTTTGAACCATGGCGATACCGATTATGCTCACCGCCAATCCCAAATGACCTAGCATCATTGCCCAGTGACTTCGCTGAAGCTTTTTCACCCCTTCAAGGAACGTGTGTCTGTGAGTCGCTCGTTGATGCAATTCATAACCGTGCAACAATATGATCCACCATGCCATTACCCAGCCCAAATAGGCCATAAATAGGAAATGATCAGAGAACAGCAGCACACATACTGCGGCCAGTGAGAGCGAAGCAACACCCGATAGCAGCATAGGTTTGGCCAGTTTCGCCAAGTTATCGCGCTTCCAACGAACCAGAGGCCCAATGCCGAGTAAGAAGGCAAACGGAATCATTAACCAGGCGAACAACATGTCAAAGAAAGGAGCGCCAATAGACACTGAGCCTAGACCTAACTGTTTATGAACTAGCGGCAGTAAGGTACCCACTAACACCACGACTAGCGCAGCGATCAGCAGCACGTTGTTGCCAAGCAACGCATTCTCACGCGATACAAGGTCAAAGTTACCACGCACACGTACCGACGCCCCTTTAACTGCGAACAGCAGCAACGATCCCCCAATGACAAACACAAGGAAGCCGAGAATAAACATCCCACGCGCAGGATCAGAAGCAAATGCGTGCACCGACACTAAAATGCCCGAGCGCACCAAGAAAGTCCCCAGTAAGCTCAGTGAGAATGCAGAGATTGCCAGTAGAACAGTCCAAGCTTTAAACGTACCACGCTTCTCTGTCACGGCTAACGAGTGCATCAGCGCGGTACCGGCGAGCCAAGGCATAAATGAGGCATTCTCAACTGGGTCCCAGAACCACCAGCCTCCCCAGCCGAGCTCATAATACGCCCACCATGAACCAAGCGCGATACCCAGTGTTAAGAACAGCCATGCGGCGGTTGTCCAAGGACGAGACCAGCGCGCCCAAGCGGTGTCTAAACGGCCAGTCATTAGTGAGGCAATCGCAAATGAAAACGCCACGGAAAAACCAACATAACCCATGTAAAGCATAGGTGGATGGATGATTAAACCAGGATCTTGAAGAAGCGGGTTCAAGTCGCGGCCATCAACTGGAAAGAACGGCAATGTACGCAAGAACGGGTTAGAAGTTAGGATGATGAACAGCAAGAACCCTACCGTGATCATGCCCATCACCGCTAACACTCGCGCGACCGACTCCTGTGGCATGCCACGGCTAAATGAGGCCACGGCCACCGTCCAGCCAGCCTGGATCAGTACCCAAAGTAGTAATGAGCCTTCGTGCGCTCCCCAAACCGCCGTTAGGCGATAGTACCAAGGTAACTGGCTATTTGAATTGCTAGCAACGTAATTCAGTGTGAAATCATTGACATAAAACGCCCAAAGCAAAATGACAAATGACAGCGCGAGTAATAAAAACATTCCCCAAGAAAGAGGTCTGGCACTATTCATTAATAGTGTGTTGTTTTTTGATGCTCCGACTAACGGTAAGAGACTCAATAATACCGCTAGCGCTAAAGAGATGATCAGCGCAAAGTGACCGATTTCTGCAATCATTGACCACTTCCTTGTATTTGTTGTTCGGTATATTGAAGCGGTTCATGTGTTTTCTTCATCGCTTCCGCAATCTCAGGTGGCATATACTCTTCGTCGTGTTTTGCCAGTACTTCGAACGCTTCAACGGTCGTTGCATCTTTTAAAACACCCTGAGCGACAATACCCTGCCCCTCGCGGAACAAATCTGGAAGAATACCGTTGTAAACAATAGTGACCGACGGGCCAACATCGTGCAAATCGAAAGAAACACGCAAAGATTCAGGGTCACGCTTGACTGAACCAACCACGACCATACCGCCAATACGCAGACGCTGACCAACTTCAGGCTTCGTTCCATCAGGTTTGCCGTTAACCAACTCCGTTGGGGTATAGAACAAGTCCATATTTTGGTTAAGAGCATAAAGCATTAGGCCTATTGTGGCACTAATACCAATAAAGATCGCAAGAACAATGCCGAGCCTCTTTTTACGTCTTGGGTTCATAATGTGTTCTCCAAATTTTTCGCCGCATCAATACGCGCCTGTCGTTCGACTTTGGCTTGTACCTCGTTGAGTAAGCGGCGTCCACGCCTAACGCTCACCCACAGTAAAATCAACATGGCGCCAAATGTAATACCAAATGCGCTCCAAACATAGCCGGCATAACCGCCCATGGCTAAGAAATCACTCAAAGATTCAAAATGCATAATTAGTTACCTCTCTGAGATGCGGCTTGTGCCAGCTTCAACACCCAAGGGCGATGACTCTCTTTATTTATGATCTCGTTGCGCAGCCGAATCATAGTCACCGCACCAAAGAAGAATGCAAAACCAAAAATATTGAGTAACAGTGGCCATAGCATGTCACTCGAAATCGATGGTTTCTCAAACTTAGTGATGGTCGCCCCTTGGTGTAGGGTGTTCCACCACTCAACAGAAAAGTGGATGATAGGTAGGTTGACGACACCCACAATGGCAAGAATCCCCGCCGCCTTTGAGGCTGTTTTCTGATCATCAAACGCGTGGTAAAGGGCAATCACCCCTAAATAGAGAAACAGCAGAATCAACTCGGAAGTTAGACGTGCATCCCATACCCACCACGCTCCCCACATAGGCTTACCCCATACCGCGCCAGTGAGCAAAGCGATAAAAGTGTAGACCGCACCAATTGGCGCCATCGCAGATGCTGCCATATCTGAAAGACGAACTTGCCATACGATGCCAATAAAAGCCGCTATCGCCATCGACATATACACGCCCATAGACCAAATAGCAGAAGGAACGTGAATATAAATGATTCGGAAACTATCGCCTTGTTGGTAATCGGAGGGGGCAAAGGCTAGGCCCCATACCGTGCCTACGGAGAGACACAATAGGGCTAGCATTGAAAACCAAGGGAGTAACTTTCCACACAGTTGATAAGCGGATTCCGGTTTGGCATAAGGATGGAGCCATTTCCACATTGTCGTTCTCACTCTTACTTCAGTTTCGTTTAACGTGGGCTAAACAAATTATTGTTTTTGTAATATACATAAAGGGAAAATAACTGCTGACCGCCAGCAATTAATTGACACTCACTCGTAATGCGGCGCTGATCGCAAATGGCGTTAACGTCATCGCACCCATTAGCATGGCGCCTAAAATGGCTAGCTGGCCGTTATACGCCATTCCTAACGAGGCAGCATCAATGGCCGAGGTGGCAAAAATCAAAATTGGGATATACAACGGCAGAACCAACAAACTGAGTAACACACCGCCCTTTTGCAGACCAACCGTCAAAGCGACACCGATAGCACCAATAAAACTTAATGTCGGTGTACCAATGAGTAAGGTCGACACCACACCAAACCAAGTATTGAAATCAAGTGACAATAAAATAGACAGCAACGGGCTAATCAAAATGAGTGGCAGCCCGGTTAATAACCAGTGCGCGATCACCTTAGAGATAACCACAACTGGAAGCGGGACCGGCATCAACATCATTTGCTCAAGTGCACCGTCCTGGAAATCATCTCGAAAAAGCCGTTCAAGCGATAGCAGCGCAGAAAGTAAAGCCGCTACCCACACAATACCTGCGGCAATTCTCGCGAGTAAGTTCGGCTCTGGACCAATACTGAGCGGAAATAGCGTGATAACAATAATAAAAAACCACAACGGGTTAAAAATATCGGCCTGACGACGGAAGGCGATCAATAGCTCACGTCGAATAATACTCTGCATCGTGCTCAACATCTCAATCACCCAGTTTAATTTTGCGTAGTTTTGGATTATCAGCAAACATGTCTTGGTGAGTAGTCAACATCACGATCCCACCTTGTTCGGCATGATGCAAAAATAGCGACTCCAGTACGCTCACACCCTGCTTATCAATCGCCGTCAATGGCTCGTCAAGAATCCAAAGCTTATGGTCACTCAACCATAAGCGCGCTAACGCTACGCGTCGTTGTTGACCGGCTGACAGTTGCGCCACAGGGACATCTTCACGTCCCGCTAAGCCGACTTTGGTCAAGGCTTGATAGATCGTTGGCTTATCCACCTTGTTTTTTGCGTGGACACTAAGATAAAAGCGCAAATTTTCATAGGCAGTCAGCTCGCGTTTCACTCCGGTTTGATGGCCGAGAAACAGCAACTCTTGGTGGAAAGCATCACGATTGGATTCAATCGTTTCCCCATTCCAAAGTATCTCGCCGCTATCACGATCACCCAAGCCAGTAATGATACGTAATAAGGTGGTTTTTCCGGTGCCATTTCTTCCTTCGACCTGAACTAACTCGCCGGAATCTATGGTAAAAGACAGAGATTCGAATAAAATTCTTTCATCTCTAATCGCTGTCAACTGAGATACTTCTAACATTTGGGATCACTAGATAAATTTCGAGGCTGTATCTTAACACAGCCTATTGAACTCAAAACAGAAATAGACCTATACGAATCACGAAACTAAGTAAGAATCTGTTAATATTTAATCATAAATCTTAGTAACTACCACTAAATGGTTACAATCAAATATAAAAAAGTGCCGTTAGGCACTTTTTATCATTAACGTTTTCCGCTTGTCTTACGGCTGGCGAGTTTGCGACGTTGAAGGCCGCTTTCGAGAGGAGGGATTTTTTCTTTGCCCGTCAGCTTATTTTGCAATGACAGCATTAACTCAGCTTCTGCTTTTGGCAGTTCACACTCTTCAATCAATTCATCTAGATCAGCGCCCAGTTGAACCATTTTGCTGGCTCGAGAATAGAGTCGACCATCGCTGTCGGCTTGCTCTAATTCAGTGATACGCTCTCCAAGATGTTGGATCAAATCGTTTTGTTCACTGACCTTTTGCCCCAATCCAACCACAACAGAACGCACTTCTAGCAACTGTTTGTTGGTTTTTTGTAGCTCTTTGTCTAGATGACGGTTTTGTTGGCGCAAGTGCTCGGCGGATCTCGTCTGACTCTTTTTGAGCCGAAACATCACAAATAGCAACAGCAATATGACTAAAACAACCGCCCCGGCGATGACCGGAGCATTTGTCATCCAACTGATGTCCATTATAGGTGAGCCATCTCATCCCACTCTTCATCGGTGAGCAGTTTGTTTAAATCAACAAGAATTAATAGCTTGCCATCTCGGTTGCTGACGCCTTGAATGAACTTAGCACTTTCATCTGTGCCAACACTTGGCGTGGTATCGATTTCTGATGAGCGTAGGTAAACAACTTCAGCAACGCTATCAACCAAAATGCCAATCACTTGGTGCTCAGATTCGATAACAATGATACGGGTGTTATCGGTAATCTCGCCTTCCATTAGACCAAAGCGTGAACGCGTGTCGATCACGGTCACTACGTTACCACGAAGGTTGATAATACCTAAGACATAATCAGGTGCACCTGGAACTGGAGCAATTTCGGTATAACGCAATACTTCACGCACTTGCATCACGTTGATGCCATAGGTTTCTTCTTCAAGCTGGAACGTCACCCACTGAAGCACTTCGTCGTTAGACTGCTCTTTTCTTACTTCTACTTCATTAGTTTGAGACATACCTTATCCTCTCTAAGCCTAAATCGGCATAAATGTTCTAATTATCTAATGCTTTAACATCAAGTCCTGCATTAAGCATAGCTATCAATGCTTCAACGTGGATCAAAGCACACATTTTTTCTTTCACCATTCCAGCGAGCCAAGGTCTCTTCCCCGCCGTTTCGCGCCAGCGAACCATTGCTGGATCTAATGCTTCAGTCCCCATCAACTGAGTTGAAGCTAGTCCCCACATGCTTTCGCCAAGCATCACAATATATTGATAATTCTCTTTATAGGAATCATCTTTAAGCTTCTCGCTCATAACCCACTTGGCTGTATCGACAACATCCAGTTGGGATTCTCTGCTGGTTTGTAGACCGAGATACCAATCTGGACGGCCGATTAAGTGATTCATCTCAGCAGTGCGATGTATTCCACCCAATTCATCCAACGGAACGGCAAAAGTGACATCATTAACGTCAAAATACAGCACCTGAAACTCCACATCGCGCTGCGTCGACTGCCAACTATTGAGATCACTATCCCCAGCTTTCGTTTCAATGGCTTGATCTACTTCGAGCAGTTGATCATCGACCAAATCAACTTGGGGATCAACATCGATATCCACTCGGGGTTGGACAGTTTCAACCTGTTGTTCGACCTCAGTTATGGTTTCGACCTGAGGCTCTGCAATGTCGACGGCGATATCTACCGCTGGCTCGTCTATATCCCATTCCTGAATCTCGTCAACTGCGATCTCCGGCTGAGCTTGCGCTATTTCAACCGTGTTCTGCTCCATCACTTGCTCAAGTTCAAGATCAGCGACTGGATTGGTCGTCTCTAGCTGTTTGAGTAGTCGCTCGACATCTTCGAGATCTGGCACTTCGACTTCTTCGGTCGGCAAGTGAAAATAGCTTTTTTCTTCAACCGACTGCATCATAGGTGCAAGTTCAAGCGAATCATTTTGTGCCACAGCAGCAAGCGCTGGCTCTTGTGCGCTCTCGTGAGGTTCGAATTCCTCCACTACCTCTTCTAGTAAAGCAGAAAAGTAATCATCAAGAGCTTGTTCACTAGATAGCAATGATTGGCTAGTCATCGATGGCTAACCTCTCTAGAAAAATCAACAATTGCTTATAAGCAAACACACCCCGGCTTCCTGAAGCGAAATGTGAAACAGGCAGGTGTTTCAAGCTTGCATCGCGAAATTTAGTGTCAATAGGAATAGCGGATGACCAGACCTGATCTGGGTAATCTTTCTTCAACTGCTGTAAGGTCTGTAAGGATGCACGCGTGCGCTTGTCGTACATAGTAGGCACAATTGTGACATTGAAAGATTTATTGCGCGACTTTTGCATGATCGCTAGTGTTCGAACCATGCGTTCTAAGCCTTTCATTGCCAAAAATTCGGTTTGGACTGGAATTAAAATTCGATCACTGGCTGCTAATGCATTGACCATCATGACGCCCAAGATCGGCGGGCAATCAATAAGTACATAGTCGTAGCGTTCACGAATTGCCATTAGTGCTCGTTTAAGAATTAACCCCATACCACTGCGATTACCCATCACCCTATCTAGCGTCGCTAGCGACATGTGTGCGGGAATAATGTCTATACCCTCGATATCTGATTTCATCACCAGTGGCATCACCGACTGAGCGGTATACTCTTTGAGTTGGAACAGGTCGAACAGGCTAAAAGGCACGCTGTCAGAATCGTAACCTAGATAGGTCGTCAGCGATGCATGTGGATCGGTATCAACAAGTAGTACGCGCTTTCCTTGTTTACTTAACAAACCTGCTAAGGTAATCGTCGTCGTCGTTTTACCGACGCCACCTTTTTGGTTTGCTATGCTCCATACAATCATACGTACCCTCTATGCTAGGCCTACTTCGACTAACATACGCTCAGCGATCCTATCAAGTGGCAGATCTTCACTTGAAATCCCAGCTTTCGCGACAGCTTGTGGCATGCCATAAACAACGCAACTCTCTTCATCTTGCGCCCAAATAGTAGCCCCCGCACTTTTTAGCATACGCGCGCCTTCTCGCCCATCTGCCCCCATACCAGTAAGAACCATAGATAGAACTTGATTAGCGTAAATCTTGGCTGCACTTCCAAAAGTCACATCAACACAAGGTTTGTAATTCATGCGTTCACCGCCGTCGATCACACGCAGCTTGGCAGAGCCGGGCCGACCATCAATCATCATTTGCTTGCCACCTGGGGCTAAGTACGCCACACCCGGTTTTAGTACATCGCCATCTTCCGCTTCTTTGACCTGTATCTTACATAGCGAATTTAATCGACTCGCAAATGCTGCCGTAAACGTCGCTGGCATATGTTGGATTAACACAATTGGATGCGGATAGTTAGCTGGCAGTTTAGTTAGAATTTTTTGCAGTGCGACAGGACCGCCAGTAGAGGTTCCGATCGCAGTCAACTGATACTTTTTACCTGATGATTTAAAGCGTGTTGCAACCGCTGGTTTAGCGGCAGGTGATAGCCTAGTCGCCGGGCGCAAGGTACTCGAACTATCAGGACGAGCAGGAGTCGCGGGGCGAGCGATGGCACGGCGCATTGAGGCACGCTTTGAAGCAATCTGTATCACGCGTTGTTGGAGCAGAGTAACGGCTTCGTCACGATTACGGGCGATGTCTTCAAACTTTTTAGGCAAAAAGTCTAGTGCGCCCGCTTCGAGCGCATCTAAAGTGGCTTTAGCGCCGTCATGGGTCAGCGAAGAGAACATCAAAATGGGTACCGGGCTCTTCGCCATTATTTCACGTACCGCAGTGATGCCATCCATCACTGGCATTTCAATATCCATTGTTATGACGTCAGGCTTGATTCGCAGTGCTTTCTCTACCGCCTCTTTACCGTTAGTCGCCACATCAATGACTTCTAAACGGGCGTCTGAGTTGATAATTTCACTCACTCGGCGGCGGAAAAAACTTGAATCATCAACAACTAATACTTTGATCGCCATATTTGTCCTTCTTTATTTCGCGACTTAGATTCGCGAAGCAGCGGCATACTGCTTAAGCAAATCAGGCACATCCAAAATAAGTGCTATATGACCGTCACTTGTAATGGTTGCACCTGCCATACCTGGCGTACCCTGGAGCAAGTTGTCCAATGGTTTAATCACCACTTCTTCTTGTCCAATAAGAGTATCCACAACAAAACCAACACGCTGGTTACCAATTTGAACGATGACGACATGACCGTGGCCTTTGCCTCGTTCAACGTGTCCCATGTGCGGTGCTAACCAGTTCTGTAGGTAAAATAGTGGTATCGACTTTTCACGCACGATAATCGTCAATTGACCGTCAACAACGTTGGTGCGACTCAAATCAAGGTGGAAAATCTCACTGACACTCGCCAATGGTAATGCAAATGGGTTTCCAGCCACACCAACCATTAACGTCGGCAAAATAGCCAAAGTCAGTGGAACCTTAATAGTAATTTTCGTCCCTTTACCCAATTCAGAGTCGATATCAATCGAACCGTTTAGAGTGTTGATCGCGGTTTTCACCACATCCATCCCCACGCCTCGACCCGATATGTCTGAAATCTTCTCTTTACTAGAGAAACCTGGCATGAAGATAAGGTTAAAACACTCTTTATCTGTCAAGCGCGACGCCGCGTCTTCATCCATCATGCCCCGCTTCACAGCAATTGCACGTAGCTTGTCCGGATCCATACCACCGCCATCATCAACAATGGCGAGTTCAATATGGTCACCCTCTTGTGACGCAGACAAAATGACTTTACCTGTACGCGGCTTACCTGTGGCCACACGGTCGTCAGGCATTTCAATACCATGGTCTACTGAGTTTCGCACCAAGTGGATCAATGGATCGGCCAGTGCTTCGACCAGGTTCTTATCTAGATCGGTATCTTCACCACGCATTTCGAGCGTGATGTCTTTATTAAGGCTTCGAGCAAGATCTCGTACTACGCGAGGGAAGCGACCGAACACTTTCTTGATCGGTTGCATGCGCGTCTTCATCACTGCGCCCTGCAAATCAGCGGTGACTACATCAAGATTCGATACCGCTTTGGACATTTCTTCATCATTGCTGTTAAGACCAAGACTTAACAAACGGTTACGCACCAATACCAGCTCACCAACCATATTCATGATGGTGTCTAGGGTTGAGGTATCAACACGAACAGTGGCTTCAGCTTGTGGCTTCTTCGCTTGTGTCGCAGGTGGTACAGCCTCTTTTTTAGCAGGTGGTTGAGGTGCAGCCTGAGCGGAAGGTGCAGGCGCAGCTGCCGGCTTAGCGGGTTCTGCAGGCTTAGCCGCTGGCGGCGGTGTACTTGCAGGCTTAGTCGCAGCTTCAAGCTCTTCCGGTGATGGCCCTTTACCAGAGCCGTGCAGCTCATCCAGGAGCTTTTCAAACTCTTCGTCGGTCATCAAATCGCTATCACCAGCCGCTTCAGATGGAGCAGAAGGAGCGGCTGGTTTTGATTCCGCAGGTGTGGCTTGTTCACTTTTTCCGGGCGCTTTACCTGAACCATGAAGCTCATCAAGCAACTTTTCAAACTCATCGTCGGTAATATCGCCACTGTCTTGGTTACTTGACGCAGCAGGAGGTGGAGATGCTGGTGCGTCAGAGGCGGAACTCGACGCTCCTGGTGCAGCTCCAGAGCCATGCAACTCATCCAACAATTTTTCGAATTCGTCTTGGGTTATTTCATCAATCGAACCAGCAGAGATCTGAGAAGACTCCTCTGCAGCTTCTTCAACCTGTGGTGGTTCGACTGGTGCCTCTTCGGCAACAGAAGGTTGCTCTTCAGCTACGACCGCCTCGTCTGCTGACTCCGGGTTACTTAATCGATGCAGTTCATCAAGCAGGTCTTGTTCGGCTTTAGGTAAAGGCTCTCGGTCTTGCACCGCCTGGAACTGCTCGTTAACGGTATCCAACGCTTTAAGCATCGTATCCATCAAACCGGCGTTAACTTGGCGCTGGCCATTACGCAAAATGTCGAAAACGTTCTCGGCACCGTGACAGGTATCAACCAGTTCACTCAACGCTAGGAAGCCCGCGCCACCTTTGACGGTGTGGAAACCACGGAAAATAGCATTTAATAGATCTTTATCGTCAGGGTTGTTTTCTAGCTCTACCAACTGCTCAGAGAGAAGTTCCAAAATCTCTCCTGCTTCAACTAAAAAGTCCTGAAGAATATCTTCGTCTAAATCGTAGCTCATATATTACCTCTAAAACCCAAGACTCGAGAGTAAGTCGTCAACTTCGTCTTGTGATGAAACGGCATCTTCCCTTTCTTGAGGGTTAAGAATAGGACCTTCTGGATCCGTTGCTGCTTTGTTCTTTTTATCAGTGCTTTCTTCCAACTGGCTAGAGCCAAACGCTGTCAGAATTTCGACTAGCCGACCCTCGACTTCGCTAACCAAAGTAATCACTCTGCGAATGATTTGGCCAGTTAAGTCTTGGAAATCTTGAGCCATGAGTATTTCAGTTAGCTGCCCTCTTAGCTCAGAACTGTCGCCTTCCACTTCGCCGAGAAGATCATCAATGTGGTGGCATAAGGCTTTGAACTCTGCGAGTTCAATACGACCATGCATCAGTTCATTCCACTGTGGGCGAACCTTGAGTAGTCCTTCGTGAAGGTTGTCTGCAATAGGCATACAACGATCGACGGCATCCATAGTTTTGTTGGCAGCGACTTCAGTCTTGTCAATGACGTATTGGAGGCGATCCCTTGCATCTGGGATTTCGTCATTGGCGATCTCACTCATGCGCTCATCCACGCTAAAGTGCTTGATTGACTCGTGTAAATCACGAGTCAACTCACCAATCTCTTGTAGCATTGGATTTTTTTGATTCTCGTAGATGCCCTTAACAAGAGAATCCGCTTCTTGTTGCTGGCCGCTTTCCAACAAATCTACGAGTTGCTTTGCCTGTTCTAATGAAATCATTCTGAATTGGCCTTTTAACGCTTTCTGTCAAACCCTTGACTATAAGCGCTCAAAAATTTTATCTAATTTTTCTTTTAGCGTTGCCGCAGTGAATGGCTTCACAATATAGCCGTTTACACCCGCCTGAGCGGCTTCGATGATCTGCTCGCGCTTCGCTTCTGCAGTGATCATTAGCACTGGCAAGTGCTTCAACTCATCGTCGGCACGAATATGCTTGAGTAGGTCAATACCTTGCATACCTGGCATATTCCAGTCTGTCACGACAAAGTCGAACTCACCTTTCTTAAGCATAGGTAACGCCGTTAAGCCATCATCCGCTTCTTGGGTATTATTAAAGCCCAAATCACGAAGTAGGTTCTTAACGATACGGCGCATTGTTGAGAAGTCATCAACAATAAGGATCTTCATGTTTTTATTCAAAATTGCCTCCACTGAGTTCGAGATCAGTGATGTTTACTCATTATTTTGTCCAAGCACTCAACTTAGTGCGTAGACGCTGCATTGATTGGCTTAATATTTGGCTAACGCGTGACTCGCTAACACCAATTACCTCGCCGATTTCCTTTAAGTTTAACTCTTCATCGTAATAAAGCGAAAGTACTAGTGACTCTCGTTCTGGAAGAGATTTGATCGAGTCGACTAAAGCTTGACGAAAATACTCATCAGCGACCCCTTGAAACGGTACATTCTCTTCTTCGCTGTCTTCGGGAGAAATCACATCTTCAGAGACTCCGAGATCTTCAATTCCCACCAAACGTGAACAGTTAATATCGGTTAAAATCGTATGGTATTGCTCAAGGCTAATACCCATGTGCTGCGCAACTTCTGCATCAGTTGGGTCTCGATTCAACTCACCTTCGAGCGCTGATATCGCTTGGCTAACCTCGCGGTTATATTTGTGCACCGAGCGCGGAACCCAGTCACCACGGCGAATATCATCTAGCATAGCACCACGAATACGGATGCCTGCGTACGTTTCGAAGCTCGCTCCTTTGCTACCGTCGTAGTTCTTTTGAGCTTCAAGTAGACCGATCATGCCCGCCTGAATAAGATCTTCCACTTGCACACTTGGCGGTAACCGCCCTAGCAAGTGGTGAGCAATACGCTTCACGAGCACCGAGTATTTTTCTAAAAAAGCTCGCTGACTGTTTTGGTTTGCGTATTGGTCATAGGTCAAGGCCTTATTCACCAAATGGTTCCTCTAACATCTCAGGTCTATTTAGTAAGCGTTCAACAAAAAACTCAAGATGTCCACTCGGGGTTTTCGGTATTGGCCAAGTAAGCGCTTTACTTGCCAATGAACCAATCGCTAATGCCGCAGGAGATCTTGGAAATGCATCGACAACAATTTTCTGTTTTTTCACTGCTTGTCTAACTTTATCATCCAACGGAATACATGCTACGAGCTCAAGGCTCACATTCAAGAATCGCTCTGTGACCAAGGTCAACTTTGCGAACAATTCTCGGCCTTCACGATAGCTTCTGACCATATTTGCAACGATTTTAAAGCGTTGCACCTGATGCTCTTTGCTCAACAGCTTAATTAAAGCATAGGCATCCGTAATTGATGTAGGTTCATCACACACAACGACAACTACATCCTGAGCTGCGCGTGAAAAACTCACTACCATATCTGAGATACCAGCCGCCGTATCAATGAGCAATACGTCCATTTCATCTTCTAAACTGCCAAACGCTCGGATGAGGCCGATATGTTGAGCATGAGAGAGTTCCGTCATGGCTTGAGTACCTGACGTTGCTGGGATAATGCGAATACCGTGAGGACCTTCGACAATCGCATCTTTTAACTCACACTCACCCGCCAAAACATGGCCTAGGTTACGTTTTGGTCGAATTCCCAACATTACATCGACATTCGCCAAGCCTAAGTCGGCATCCAACACCATCACTTTTTTGCCCTGACGCGCCATCGAGATGGCCATGCCCAAGGTTACGTTTGATTTACCAACACCACCTTTGCCCCCAGTTACCGAGATAACTTTAGTTAAAGACGGTTGTGTTAAGCGGCGTAGTCCGCTTGCTTGGTCTTGTATCATATTCTTTGTCATAATCGTCCGCCGCCTAGAACCTCTCCGCTTCACTATTCCAGTAGTGAGGTTCATCATCTGTCGACTTCTCAAGTAATTCGTTTGCTTTAGCGACCATGTACTTAGGCTGCGCTATTACAATGTCTTCGGGAACTCGTTGTCCATTCGCAATGTAGGCCACTGGGAGTGCGTTTTGCACGACCACGCTGACAAACTCCCCTAAACTGAGGGATTCATCGAGCTTAGTCATAATGCATCCTGACAGTGGAATACGCTTAAAGTGATCGATAGTCTCTTGCAGCACTTTGCGCTGCGCCGTGGCAGGCAGCACCAAGTAGCTGTGTATCACCTCTCCACTCTCATGCATAAGCGTATCTAACTGTTCAGAGAGCCTTACATCACGCTGGCCCATACCTGCTGTATCAACAAGAATTAGGCGACGATTGCGTAACTGATATATTACATCGGCTAACTCATTGGAATCTTTAGCGACTTTTACAGGACATCCCATAATTCGCCCGTAAATCGCAAGTTGCTCGTGTGCCCCGATTCGATACGTGTCGGTTGACACCAGAGCGACGTTATCGGCGCCAAACTCCATCGCGGCGCGCGCGGCAAGCTTAGCGACTGTGGTGGTTTTACCCACGCCCGTAGGCCCGAGCAATGCAACCACCCCACCACGTTTCAAAATATCTTGCTTAGAAATAGGAATTTGGTCAGAGACTAAACCCAGAAGCGCCTTCCACGCTTTGGTTGGTGGTGTATCTTCTGGGATATAACAGGCCAATTGATCGGCAAGGTCTGATGACACCCCCATCCGTTCGAGACGCTTAATAAGCATAGCTCTAAGTGGCTCGCGTCGCTCTACCTCTTGCCACATTAAACCTGATACCTGATGCTCTAGCAGACGTCGAATAGAGGTCATCTCCTCTTTCATCTCTTCGAGATCTTCGTTAGAGACGCTTGGCTCATTTTGGCGGGCACGCTCATAGCGAGTTGGGTCGAGTTTCGCAGGCGGCTTTTCAAAGCGGCGGTCTTCGGCAATAAGGCGAGCAAGGGGAGAATCCTCTTTAACTCGTACGTTGTCGTTTGAGTTAGAGCGGGAAGAGGACTGACGTTTTAGTAGCGCTGACAATGAGTCAGCGTTGTCTTCTTGGTGCTGGGTTTCTGCATCGTCTTTACCGTGGCTATATTGTTTAAGCATATTGGCAAATCGCTTCGTCATCGAGCGACCAGAGTCGGCTTGAGATTGAAGACTCACCCGGTCCTCATCCAGAGTACGTTTTTGACTACTTGGTTGAGCACTTTGAGCCTGACGAGGCGGATTCTGGCGTGGGTTCGAGTTGTAACTGTTGGCTGTGCGGTTTGCGCCCTCGCCATCCACAGCAGCAACAATCTCAACCCCTCCCGCGACCTTCTTGTTGGACATAATAACGGCGTCGTCACCCAGTTCAGCTTTTACCTGCAACAAGGCGGTGCGCATGTCCTTTGCAAAAAATCGTTTTATCTTCAAATTGGGTACCGTATATCAACGCATTGGAACTAGTTGCCGACAGCTTGAACAATGCGAATTTGTTTCTCGTCAGGGATTTCTTGGTAAGAGAGTACTCTTAGCGAAGGAATCGTATTCTTAACAAATTTAGCTAACGTCGAGCGTAGCACTCCTGAGGTCAGAAGGACTGCAGGTTCGCCTTTCAGTTCTTGCTCCTGAGTCGCTTGGCTCAATGATGATTGTAGTCGCTCTGCCAAGCCTGGTTCGATTCCTGCAGATTCACCACCCGAGGCCTGCATGGTCTGATGCAATATTTGTTCCAGCTCTGGAATCAAGGTAATGACAGGCAACTCAGGCTCTATGCCATTGATTTCTTGGACAATTAGTCGTTTTAGTGAGATGCGTACCGCGGCGGTCAAAATGTCAGGTTCTTGACTCTTACTCGAGTACTCGGACAAGGTTTGAACAATGGTTCGGATGTCACGAATCGGTACCGCTTCGTTAAGTAGGTTCTGCAGCACTTTGACCACAGCGCCCAACTGCAACTGGTCAGGAACAAAGTTCTCGACCAATTTCGGCGTACTGCGTCCCAACATTTCGAGTAGGTTTTGCACCTCTTCGTGTCCAATCAACTGCGACGCGTTGTTGGTCAGAAGCTGGCTTAAATGGGTCGCCAGCACAGTTGAAGAATCGACCACGGTATAACCCAATGCTTGAGCATGCTCGCGTTGCTCTTCGCGAATCCACACCGCTTCCAAGCCAAACGCCGGGTCAATCGTCGGTTCACCTTCAATCATGCCGTAGACCTGCCCTGGGTTAATGGCCAGTTCCATATCTGGGCGAATTTCTGCTTCGCCTACCGCCACCCCCATTAAGGTAATTCGGTAGCTATTGGGCGTTAACTCTAAGTTGTCACGAATATGCACGGCGGGAATAAGGAAGCCAAAATCTTGAGACAGCTTCTTACGAACCCCTTTAACTCGCTCCAACAGCTCCCCACCTTGGTCTTTATCGACCAGCGGAATCAGTCGGTAGCCCACTTCTAAGCCCACGATATCAACCGGTTGAACATCATCCCAAGAGAGTTCTTTCGGGGTCGGAGAATCTTGCTCTGTTGTCGCTGGAAGGTTGCTCTGCTCTGCTGCTTTTTTTTGTTTACGCTGAATTAGATAGGCCGAACCTGCAGCAATGATCGCCAGCAGTAAAAACGCAAAATGTGGCATCCCTGGCACCACACCCATCACCGCTAAGATCGCAGCAGTAATCATCAAGGCTTTCGGATTATCAAACATCTGAAAGACGAGCTGCTGTCCCATATCTTCATCGGCGTTTTGGCGCGTCACCATGATCGCCGCACCAATTGAGAGTAACAGTGATGGAATTTGCGCGACCAGACCGTCACCAATGGTGAGAAGCGTGTAGATTTCTATCGCTTCACCAAAGCCCAAATCGTATTGAGCCATACCGATCGACAGGCCACCGATGATGTTAATAAATAGGATTAAAATACCGGCTATGGCATCGCCTTTAACAAACTTAGACGCACCATCCATCGAACCATAGAAGTCCGCTTCTTTGGTGACTTCTTGGCGACGCGTTCGCGCTTGATCTTGGTCGATCAAACCCGCGTTCAAATCCGCATCAATCGCCATCTGCTTACCGGGTAAGGCATCAAGAGTAAAACGAGCACTGACTTCTGAGATACGCCCTGCACCTTTGGTCACAACCATAAAGTTAATGATCATCAAGATGAGGAACACCACCAAACCTACGGCATAGTTACCCCCAATCACGACACTACCAAAGGCTTCAATGACGCTACCTGCCGCTCCCGGACCTTCATGGCCATAAAGTAGTACCACACGAGTCGAAGCGACGTTTAGCGCCAAACGCAGCAGTGTTGCTATCAGCAATACGGTTGGAAACGCCGCGAAATCAAGTGGACGTCGAGTGTAAACCGTGACGAGTAGTACCACCATTGCAAGGGCGATGTTGAAGGTAAAAAACAGGTCGAGCAAAAACGCCGGAATCGGCAGTATGACCATTGCCAAGGTCGCCAGTACCATAATCGGCGCGCCGATCGCAGGCATCGCGCGCTGCGGGATCGGGGGCAATTTATGTGCAAACGGCAGAGAAAACTTCATCGTTGGGCTGCTACAATATTGGGTAAAATGAATGACTTGGCTAGTACATGCAATATCCAGTCCAGCAACTCTGTCAATTTTATGGCTTTGTTTCGAGGCTTGACAAGTTTGAGACTACAGCGCGGCTGGCGGAAAAATGGCATACTCATAAGTATGCCAATCAGCAGCTCTGTTAAGGGTGAATATTAAACTTCACCTCCCCAGCGCGGTTTTCTGGTGAGAAGTCGATGCACACTAAACCCGAGGTAGGAAACATAGGTGGAACCATATCGGTGACAAACTCGGCGGTCAGATAACCAACCAAGGGCAGATGAGATACAATCAAGACGTTTTGATAGTGATGCACATCGACTAACGCGTTGACGTAGTCTGCCACCTGCTCAGAGTCACCGTAAGGGGTAATATCATCACAGGTCTCTACTTGCTCTGCGGCGAAATATTTAGAAATGGCTTTCCAAGTTTGCTGAGCACGGACGTAAGGGCTCACTAACACTTTGTCGAACTTAGCGAACCCCTTCTCAGCACAAGCACGCGCAACCGCGATCGATGCACTCTGGCCATGGTCGGTTAGTGCTCGTTCAGCATCGCTGTGAGCAAAATGTTCCGCTTCCCCATGGCGCATGATAAAAATATTCATGGCGTATTCCTGATACTATCCCCACCCTAATCTTGAGGTGGCTTTTTGTTTTTATGTGGGCTCAAAGGCCGTTCGACGAAGCAATGACTTTGATTGGCAGTCACATTTCACTTTCAATTATCAATAATTATATCAACTCTCAAGTGAAACACTCAGACTTTCTTAACACTCTTTGACGCGCCGCTAACAATCGATGCTGCAACGTTTTGCTCATATTTCTCAAACAGATAGTTTGCAGTCAGCGCTTTCCGAGTCATAATTACTCTATTGTCTATAAGAATATTCTCGACGTCATTAGGACGTTACGATTTATGCGCTTATAGACGTGAGTCTTTTTCATTTTTGGAGTAGTCAATCGTGCACATCAGCCCCAATGACACCAACCACTACCGCTATCTCACCCTTAGTAACGGTGTCAGAGTTCTGTTGATCCACATCCCCGACGCGCCAAAATCAGCCGCAGCGCTTGCCGTCAATGTCGGTCACTTTGACGACCCAACTGATCGCCAAGGCATGGCGCACTACCTTGAGCACATGCTGTTTCTCGGCACAGAAAAGTATCCCAAAGTGGGCGAGTTTCAAAGCTATATTAGTCAACATGGCGGAGGGAATAACGCTTGGACTGGAACGGAGCATACCTGCTTCTTCTTTGACGTTTCACCCAATGTCTTTGGCCAAAGCTTAGACCGATTTAGCCAATTTTTTACCGCGCCTTTGTTCAACGCAGAAGCGCTCGATAAAGAGCGTCAGGCGGTAGAGTCCGAGTACAAGCTCAAACTGAATGATGACTCAAGACGTCTGTTTCAAGTTCATAAGGAATTGGTTAACCCTGACCACCCCTTTAGCAAATTTTCCGTCGGTAACCTCGAAACATTGAGTGACAGAGATGGTCAGTCGATTCGTGACGAAATCGTTGAGTTTCACTATCAAACCTACTCGGCAGATTTAATGACACTTAGCTTAGCCGGACCTCAATCGCTCGATGAAATGGAAGCTTGGTGTCACGAGATGTTCTCGTCGATTCCCAACCATCACCTTGCAGGTAAATCGGTTCTAGTCCCCTATTGTGACAAGCATTCAACCTCAATATTGGTCAATATTGAGCCGGTAAAAGAGATTAGAAAGCTGATCCTCACCTTCCCGATGCCTAGCATGGACGAGCACTATCAGTCCAAACCTCTGTCTTACTTTGCCCACTTACTCGGTTACGAAGGCAGTGGTAGTTTAATGCTCGCGCTCAAAGAGCAGGGTTGGATCACATCACTGTCTGCGGGTGGCGGTACCAGCGGCAGTAATTATCGGGAGTTCACAGTCAGTTGCGCTCTAACTCCGCTCGGTCTTGAGCATGTCGATGAGATTATCCAGTCTGTTTTTAGTTACCTTGAGTTGATTAAAAACAACGGCCTAGATGAATGGCGTTATTTAGAGAAGCAAGCGGTACTGGAGTCGGCGTTTCGTTTTCAAGAGCCCACACGCCCGCTGGATATGGTCAGTCACTTAGTGGTCAACATGCAGCACTACCATCCAGATGACGTTATCTACGGCGACTTTATGATGAGCCACTATGACGAACCGCTGCTCAAGGAGTTATTGGATTATTTCACTGCCGAAAACTTGCGCACAACGCTGATAGCCCACGGCTATACTTATGACCGCGTTGCCAAGTGGTACTCTACCCCGTACTCGGTGACGCCTTTTTCTCCTGAGCAATTGGAGCACTACCGTCAGCCGAGTCCGCTGTTGTTTGCTCTGCCCGAGAAAAACCCGTTTATTTGCTACGACCTCGACCCCAAAGAGCTCGAACTCAGCCATGATAGACCCCAAGTGTTGGAAGAGTTGCCTGGATTTAAACTTTGGCACCTGCAAGATACTGAGTTCCGCGTACCCAAAGGGGTGGTTTATGTCGCCATTGATAGCCCACATGCGGTGGCGAATCCTCGCAACATAGTGAAAACCCGCCTTTGCGTGGAAATGTTTCTCGATAGTCTTGCTACTGATACATATCAAGCGGAAATCGCCGGAATGGGCTACAACATGTATGCGCATCAAGGCGGAGTGACGTTGACACTATCGGGTTTTAGTCAACATCAACCAGATTTGCTGAAACTGATCCTCACCCGCTTTGCCAAACGTGATTTTAGCCACCAGCGCTTTAGCACCATTAAACAACAGCTAATGCGAAACTGGCGCAATGCAGCGCAAGACCGTCCAATTTCACAACTGTTTAATGCATTAACTGGGATTTTACAGCCCAACAACCCTCCTTATCAGGTGTTGCTCGAAGCACTCGAGTCGATAGACGTTGACGAGCTCGCCAGTTTTGTTGATGCCATTTTAGCGGAGTTGCATGTCGAAATGTTTGTTTATGGCGACTGGACCAAAGCAGACGCACTCTCCCTTGGTAACACACTGAAAGATGCCCTACGCGTCAAAAACCAACAGTATGAAGAGGCGCTACGTCCATTAGTGATGCTCGGTGAGAACGGCACCTTCCAACGTGAAGTGGCGTGTGATCAACAAGACTCAGCCATCTTAGTGTACTATCAATGCAACGACACCGATCCAAGAAGTATCGCCCTCTACTCCCTAGCCAACCACCTGATGTCGGCGACCTTTTTCCATGAAATCCGAACCAAGCAACAGCTTGGGTATATGGTCGGCACTGGCAATTTGCCGTTAAACCGACACCCGGGTATTGTGCTCTACGTTCAATCTCCTAACGCGGCGCCTGTCGACCTGATTCGCTCAATCGATGAATTCCTCAACGCTTTCTACATGGTGCTACTAGAGCTTAACGAGTATCAGTGGCACAGCAGTAAACGCGGTCTTTGGAATCAAATTGCCACCCCTGACACCACATTGAGAGGGCGGGCGCAGCGACTATGGGTCGCAATTGGTAATAAGGATATCGAATTCAATCAAAAAGAAGTGGTGCTTGCCGAACTCAAAAAACTGACTCGCACTGATATGATTCGCTTCGTGGTTAACGAGCTGAAACCTCGTATGGCAAATCGACTCATTATGCACGCTCAAGGCAACGCCCATGATGAGTCTCTACCACTAGATTTAGGCCAAGAGATTGGCTCAATTGAAGAGTTCCAATTGAGGCCAAAAGATATCGAACTAGGCTAATTGCTCGGATTCCACGATATGCCTTAACGAATGAGGGTGAAGCTTGATGCACACGCCTTGATGCTTAAATGCAACGGTGGGGTTATTGAGCCTTTCCCCTTCGCCTTTCGGACTCGATAGCTTGACCTTAACACCCAATTTTTCTAAATGTGGCCATTGTTGGTCGAATGCCGGGAAGCGGACTTTTAGATCATCTAAGTACGCTTGCGCAGTCGCTGCAGCTGAAGGGATAACAAACTCCACATGTTCCCAACTCTGCTCTGGGTACTGTTTACCAGACGCCGGATAAGGTAGCTCTAAGCACTCGATACGCCACTGCAACGCCTTCACTGGGCTGTCAAACAGAACCACGATTATCGGACGACCATTGATTTGCGCTTGAGAAATCACTTGGCCGTACTTTTGCCACTCTTGGTGGGCCAGTTGTGCGGTTTCTGTATCGTTGATACGTAAAGCAATGTGATCGGCTTGAAAATCAACAAGATTAATATGCAAAACCTCGCTTAAATTTTGAATTTTATGCATAAAGTTATCCAGCTTCGCCATCATTTGCTGTGGCATTAACTCTGCATTTATCAGCTGCTCAGACATTATTATCGACCCAGAATATTGATTTTTCCTCAATACTAACAACATCGTTAGTAAAAGTGGAAAATTTCCCAGTTAACTCCCTATATGCGCGCCGATAAAGTTGCTATTATGTGCGCCAAATTTATGAACCAGATCAAGATATACATTCACTCCACCAGGTGGATATTATTCAGCATTTTCCTTACGAGAACTGAAGAGAACAGAATGTATACCTAACCAATTCCCAAGAATTGAAGGAAGCGCGTGTGAATATCCAAGCACTTATTAACGACAAAGTATCTCAGGCTTTAGAAGCCGCTGGCGCACCGGCAGGCAGTCCTGCTGCTGTTCGCCAATCTGCAAAACCTCAGTTTGGTGATTACCAAGCTAACGGTGTAATGGGAGTTGCAAAAAAACTAGGTACTAACCCACGTGAATTTGCCCAAAAAGTTCTGGATGTTCTTGACCTAGAAGGTATTGCAAGTAAAACCGAAATTGCTGGTCCTGGCTTTATCAATATTTTCTTGAGCGAAGCCTTCTTGGCGAAACAAGCCGAATCCGCGCTGCAAGACGCGCGTCTTGGCGTGAGCCCAGTAGAGCAACAAACCATCGTCGCTGACTACTCCGCGCCTAACGTTGCGAAAGAGATGCACGTTGGCCACTTACGCTCAACCATCATTGGTGATGCCGTGGTTCGTACTTTGGAGTTCCTAGGCCACAAAGTGATTCGAGCTAACCATATCGGTGACTGGGGAACTCAGTTTGGTATGTTGATCGCTAACCTAGAGCGTGTTCAGCAAGAGTCTGGTGAAGTTTCAATGGAGCTTTCTGATCTTGAAGCTTTTTATCGCGAATCGAAAAAGCTCTACGATGAAGACGAAGCCTTTGCACTTAAAGCACGCAACTACGTTGTTAAGCTACAAAGTGGCGATACGTACTGTGCTGAAATGTGGAAGAAGCTAGTTGATGTCACTATGGTACAAAACCAGCGTAACTACGACCGCCTTAATGTTTCTCTCACTCGTGACGATGTGATGGGCGAAAGCATGTACAACGACATGCTTCCAGCAATCGTTGCTGATTTGAAAGAAAAAGGAATTGCCCAAGAAGATGATGGTGCACAGGTTGTATTCCTAGACGAATACAAAAACAAGGACGGCGAAGCGATGGGTGTGATCATCCAAAAACGCGACGGCGGGTTCTTGTACACCACAACCGACATTGCGTGTGCTAAATACCGCTATGAAACCTTAGGCGCAGACCGTGTTCTCTACTTTATCGATTCACGTCAGCACCAGCACCTAATGCAAGCATGGTCTATCGTTCGCAAAGCAGGTTACGTTCCTGAGGAAGTGACTCTTGAACACCACGCATTTGGTATGATGCTAGGTAAAGATGGGCGTCCATTCAAGACTCGCGCAGGCGGTACCGTCCGTCTAGCCGATCTACTCGACGAAGCTGAAGAGCGTGCTATTAAGTTGATCGAGTCGAAAAACCCTCAATTAGACGCACAAGAGAAAACCAATATTGCCAATACCGTTGCGATGGCAGCCGTGAAATACGCTGACCTATCAAAACACCGTACAACAGACTACGTGTTTGATTGGGACAACATGCTGGCATTTGAGGGTAATACCGCGCCTTATATGCAATACGCTTATACTCGTGTTGCTTCGATTTTTGCTAAAGCTGGTATCGCAATGGACGAGCTGCAAGGTGAAATCAAAGTGACGGATGAAAAGGAAAAGGCCCTGATCGCCAAGTTACTTCAGTTTGAAGAAGCGGTACAGTCTGTCGCTCGTGAAGGTCAGCCACACATTATGTGTAGCTACCTGTTTGAGCTAGCAGGCCAGTTCTCTAGCTTCTACGAAGCTTGCCCAATCCTGAGCAACGAAGATGAGTCAGTGAAAGTGAGCCGTTTAAAAATGGCGGCTTTGACAGCGAAAACGATCAAACAAGGTCTTGCCCTTCTCGGTATCGAAACACTAGAGCGTATGTAAGCGATTCGATATCAAAGATAAACCAAGAGGTTGACGTGAGAGCGTCAACCTTTTGTTTTATTTGACGTATACTTTTCCCATTACTCTCTATTGGAATACATTTATGAGCTTTGAACTTCATCCCCAGTTGGCGCAAGACACCACAGTGATCGGCCACTTCCCGCTGTGTATCGCTCTGCTACACAGAGACGACGCCGTTCCTTGGGTCATTCTGGTTCCCAAACGAAGCCAACTCAAAGAGCTGCACCACCTACCGATGCAAGAGCAACAGCAGTTTCTGCTCGAGTCACAAGCGGTGAGTCAAGCCCTTGAAGCGACCTTCCGCCCAGATAAACTCAATCTCGGAGCTCTCGGAAACATGGTGCCCCAATTGCACATTCATCATATTGCGCGATTTAAAAACGATGTAGCCTGGCCTGGGCCTATCTGGGGTAATACTGATGGTCAATTTCGCAATGACCAACAACAAGCCGAGCTTCAAACACGCATCGCAAACGTGCTTTCTCTAAGCAGTTTGTTTAAACGCCATTAAAAAAGCCGCTCAATAGAGCGGCGTAATTTTACATAGTCACAGTGAGCGGCAACTGATCATTGGCAAGATGACGATACCTCACTCGCGTCACTCTTTGTTTGTCGTTAGTATCGACCAAGCGCATCACCAATCCTTTTTTAATCCAAATCGACAGCATCGCATCCACACCATCTTCACTAAGATGAAACTGTCTGGCCAACTCTTTGCGGCTCACACACCCTGTTTGCTCCAAATGCTGCTTCATTTGAGTAAGAATCATAGCACTGGCACCTCCTGTAGCTGTGCCTGCTTTTGACCAAGCCGCTTCAACACTCGATAAGTGAGCACACTTACCAGCATTATGACCGCGATCCAAGTGACACTTTGTCCCGGGTGATCGGCAAAATGCGCAACTTGATAATAGAGCGTCGCACTCGCATAGGCTAGGCCCATGGTCCATGTGGCAATAAAACGTGCGTAATGCGTACCAAACTCACGCACGTATGCGCCCATCGCTGCAACGCAAGGGGTATAAAGCAAGATAAAGATCAGGTACGCCATCGCAGCACTGCTCGATGCAAAGAAGCTCTTCAAATTACCAAAGATAGTCGAATCGACCTCTTGCTCTTGCGCGACCCATTGACTATCTGATAGATCACCCACTTCAATGCCAAGCGGATCAGAATAACTAAGATTAGCGAAATTATCAGGTATCGACATCAGCGCCTCTTTAAGGCTCGCTCTAAGATCAAACTCTCCTAACTCGCTGTCACTTGGCGCATAAAGGTTATTTAGGGTACCAACGACCGCTTCTTTGGCAAAAATTCCGGTAATAATGCCCACGGTTGCAGGCCAATTATCCTCTTGTATCCCCATAGGAGCAAACACAGGGGTCACCACTTGCGCGGCCTTGGACAATACCGAACTCTCACTGTCTTCGTGACCAAATGTACCATCGGTGCCGACTGAGTTTAGGAAACTCAAAATTGTTACAACGACAACGATAGTTTTGCCTGCCCCGAGGACAAAACGCTTCAACTTCTGCCAAGTTTTAATCACCACGTTGCGCATCGTCGGTAGTTCATAGTCCGGCATCTCCATCACAAAGCTATCACTTGAGCCAGGATACAAGGTTTTCTTCAATACCACGCCTGTCATAACGGCGGCCACTATGCCCAGTAAGTACAAAGCAAATACGACGTTCTGGCCATTTTGTGGAAAAAAAGCCGCCGCAAAAAGCGCATAAACGGGCAAACGAGCACCGCATGACATAAATGGCGCCATCGATGCCGCAAGCTTGCGTTCACGCTCTTGATCAAGGGTACGAGTGGCCATGATGGAAGGTACGTTACAGCCAAAACCCAATACTAATGGTACAAATGCTTTACCCGGCAAGCCGATTTTTTGCATCACTTTGTCTAGAACAAAAGCCGCACGCGACATGTAGCCTGAGCTTTCAAGCAACGCCAAAAATAGATAAAGACAAGCGATCACTGGGATAAATGTCGCGACTGTTTGGATACCACCACCGACACCGTCAGCAATCAGTGTCACTAACCAAACCGGCAAGTGGTCATCGAGTAGGTAATGCCCTCCATCAACCAAAAGCGCACCAACACCAATATCAAACAAGTCGATAAAAGCGCTGCCGATGTTAATGGAAAACATAAACATCATATACATGACAACAAAGAAAAAAGGCACGCCGATCCATTTGTTCAAAATGACCGTATCCACCTTCGCAGTGAAGCTGTGATTAAGCTTGCCTTCCGACCGGCGAACTCGTTGGCATAACTGGTGTAAATACGTATATTTGACATCAGCCACCAGCAGATCAATATCCAACTCAATACGGTTGTGCAGCGCATTAATCTCCTCACGCTGCTGCTGAGGTAGCGCATTTAACACCAACAAGTCTTGCTCTAGGGCACGAATCGCTAACGCTCGCTTTGCCACTTCGCTTTGCGACTCAAACAGATTTTCGACCCTCTCAATCGCAGGTTCAAACACCTCACCGTAATTGAGGCTCAGCGCGTCTAATGTCACGCCAAGGACCAGAGCCTTGTGCAAACGCTGTTTGAAGGACTTGACTTGCGCACTGTTATTGGCAGAAATCGCCATCACAGGGCAACCCAAGGCTTGTTGCAGCGCCTTGATATTAATGTTCTGCCTTTCCCGCTTGAGTGCGTCCATTTTATTGAGCACAACGATCATCGGCCGGCCTAGCTCACGCAACTGCAGCGTCATGTACAGGCTTCGCTCCAGACAAGTCGCATCAACCACATTTATGATCAGATCAGCAGGATGCGTCAGCACAGCACGCGACGCGATCGACTCATCAATACTATTGCCATCATTACCGCTATCTAAGGCGTAGATCCCAGGCAAATCGGTCAGTAAAAAATCGTCGCCCGAGTGGGAGTATCGACCCGTTTTCTTTTCAACGGTTACACCCGCCCAGTTACCCACTTGTTGCTTAGCACCCGTTAGGCCATTAAAAAGAGTCGTTTTACCGCTATTTGGATTACCAACGGTTAGAATAGAGTACTGCATTAGTTGATCTCCACAATGACCGATTCAGCAATCTTGCTGCGTACCGCCAATGAAACCCCTCGCACCTCAACTTGGATCGGGTCTCCCATCGGAGCACGGCGAATTAAGGTCACTGGCGTCTGAGGTAATAACCCCATTACCATAAGCTTTTTTCTTACATCGTTGGAAAGGTGCTCAAAGCCAGTAATGATCGCTTTTTGCCCCTGATGGAGTTGTGACAGTTTCATAGACAAGACATTCAGGTTAAAATGAGAACTATTGTTATTAACGATTGCAATAGTAGCCATATCAGTCGTGAGTCGTCTTGTTTGAAATCAAAGTTTGCAGCTATAACAAGTCAAAAACGTTAAAACTGTCGACGTCAAATCCGTCAAAAAAAGTCAAAACTCTAAGTACCCACTCTATGAGTCAGGCCCTACCCACAAAAAAGTCCAATTAATAACCTTATCAATCAATAATTTAACTTATTGTCGTTTTTATCATGCCACTTTGGCGTTAATTTTATAAGTAAAATAAGTAGCTATGGATATAGTTAAACACGTCGAGAGGTTACCCCCTCAAGACAACAACATTGAATTCCAGAGGTGGTGCCCAGCGCACCACTCCGGCAGCAAGCGAAGGTGTCATTGGCACCCGTGGTATGGTCCCCCCGGCCATACCACGACATTTTTTTCTTACCTCGCCTCTTTCTTTCCCCAAACCCAACTCGCACTCATCTGAGCTCAGCATTAACCAGTCAGGTTATCTCGACGACAACGGGGAAAACTCGAACAACTATCGCAATTAAAGACGATAAACCGCTAAAAGCCCTCTTGCTGTTCAACGAACTGAGTGGGTGATAAACCAAAGCGGTGTTTGAAACGCTGGCTAAAGTAGGAGGGGTCGTTAAAACCACATTCAAAGGCCACGTCTGACACCTTACCGCCCGCCAGTAGGCGGCGACAGGCGTTATCTAGACGCGTATCGGTCAAATACTCTGTGAAGGTCTTATCGAAAGCAGACTTAACTCGGCGCTGAAGGCTTCGCTCAGATACATATAACTGTTTAGCGGCCGATGAAGTGCTGAACTCCGGGTCGCCGTACTGTTTCTCAACTAACCTTACGAGCTTTTCTAACCAGGGGTCATGATCTTCACCCTGAGGTTGGCCTACGTTACTCGACGCTGTTGCAGTGGTTTGCTCTTCGAACGCGTCACTGTTTGGCCACGAAAGTTCGATAAGATTACGCTCATTTGACACATGGCGATATAGCCTACCACCACTCTGTTCGACTAAGGATGAAAGCGCCTCTGTGTAGTCCGCTTCGTCCTTTTCCGCCGGACTCCCTTGGTCAAGCATTGAAAAAATGACCCAGCCATCGCGCTCTTGCAGTTGAATCATCACGGTCTGGTTTCGATAGCAACGCTTCACGATGTCGGCAAACACCCAGTTAAACACTTCGTCCAAATTAAACCGTTTTAGGCTCACATAAAAGTCACTCACGGTTTCAATCACAACATGAATCGCCGCTTTGTCGAGTTCATCTTGCCATCCACGTGTCACCGATTGAACTATCAAACTTAAATTGTATACCGGACTCGCCTTGCCATTGGTTGAACGAGTATTGAGCAACAACTCTAGTTCTTTTATCACATAATCTATCGCCTCAGCGCCCTGTTCGATCGGTTCAGTTCGCGTGCGAAGCTTATTACCCAGAGCCGCAATAGACTCCATGTAAATCAATCGACGAACTTGTAGCTGTTTGCGCAACTGCTGATTATTACTGACTAAAATCCGGCTTTGATGTCTAAGCTGATTGGTTTTGAGCGCGACCTGAGCGCGAAGAGATCGGTTTGAGCTTGCCATCATTCTCGAGCGCCAATAGACGATTGCACCTAGAATAAGCGCCAACAGTAAAACATAGCTCAACACTGCATAAGGCGTTAAATACCAAGGCTCTTTCACTAAAAATTCAAAACGCTTAATGGTACTTCGCTCGATCCCGTTGCGCACTGCGCGCACCTCAAGTGTATACGCGCCAGCTTTCAAGTGCTCAATCGATAGCGTCGAGCCATCAAGTAAGTGCCACTCATTATCATCACTTAACCGGAACTCCAAATTAAGGTTGCTAGAGCTAGGAATGGTCCCAAACTGGAAGAACAGCGAATCACCATAGTTGGCACTCAACGCCTGCGATATCGTATTACCTAGCGAAAACATCCGTTGGTTACGCTTAATTTGGCTAAAGATCACTTCGACTTTAGGCAGGGGAGCTTTGCTCAATCGCTCGGTGTCAATTTCGATAAAACTATCACGAGCCCCAAGTACTAATTGGGTTTGATTATCACTACTGTACCCACATAACCCAGCAACAAATTCATTGTTTATCAGCCCCAAAGGCTCACCGTAATGAGCCAGCAACTGCCCACTATTAGCATATCGAGACAAACCACTGGATGAAGTCAGCCACACTCCATACTCATTGTTTAGAATGCATTTTGGAGTGACATGCCCATCCACCATGGTCAGCGGCTGAGTTTGTTGCCGAACAATATCGAGTTGATAAGCGCCATAGCGACTGGCCACCCAAAGTTCTTGCTCTGACACTGGCTCTATATCTACCACCTCACCATAGTTGACACTCTCACCAACAAAACGTACTTGGCCCTCTTGAAGCAAGTAAATACCGTGGTCAGTCCCAAGCGCCAAATAGCCTTGGTTCGTAAGTGATAAATGGGTCAGTTTAGCCGGCAGATATTGGTCAATCATCCATTCTGAGCCAAACGAAGTGTATCTTTGGCTACTCAGGTGGTAACTCCACAACTGATTATCCCCCGCCCCCCAAAGTAAACCTTGCGGATCGAGTTCAATAAAACGCACATCGGTTTGCTTCAATGAGTTAGGTAAATCGTCATTAATTACCTCTCCGGTCTGGGCATCAATGCAGACGATGCCTTGCTTTGTCGCAAGCCACAACACACCATCGCCTTGTTCGAAGTCGTTGACTTCGCCCCGGTAGATCAATTCGCGACGCTCAAAAGCGTTTGCTCTCATGCGATAGAGTCCTTGATGGGTTAACATCCAGTATCCATCTCGCGCTAAGCTAGGTTCGATCTTTATCGCGGCCTCACTGCTTCGTCGATAGGAGGCGCGCCAGTTATCATAACGAACAAAATGGCGAGAAAAGGTCGAGAAGTAGCGCACACCGCGGTCGGTCGCTATCCACATTCCTCCATGCTGATCATTCAGCAGCGCGTAAATTTTTTCACCGCCGAGATCATTACCCGCCCAAAATCCTTGTTCAAATCGACTGGTTTCGTCTATTGCGAAGCTATACACGAACAGACCAAACTCCGTGCCAATCCAATATTCTTGGTCGGTCTCCGCGATGCTGAGCACATGACCGCTTGAAATCTGTTTAACAGGCTGACTGGGCTGATAGATGTCAAAAACCAAAGCACCACTTAGAGTACCAATGACCAGTTCATCACGTGATGATGAGAAATAAAGGGTTTCAACATAGTTTTTACCGGAACTCGCCACGTGTTGAAACGTCTGTTGGTCGGATAGAAAGACACCAGAGCTCGTCGCGAGCACCCACTTTGAGTAAATAAACTTTGCGTCGTTAATGCTAATGGTGGAAGACTGATTATATTGATACAGTTCAGCCAATGAATATTGCTCAAGCTGTTCTGTATCGATATGGTACGTATAAAAATAATCTTGGTCAGACAACCAGATGAACCGTTGCGAGGCACCGATGGATTGAATTTCGATACCCGGTGTCAAACTTAACATCAACTGTTTTTCTTGATTGGGAACCGTACGATAGAGTTCGTTGCGAAAGAACGTCCAAAAGGCATTGTCAACAAAAGCTAGCTGTTCAGCCTCATGCTCTAACGCCGAGCCAAGACTTGGCATGATATGTTCGCCATCAAAAAACAGTATCTGGTTACGCACATCTTGCAACCAAATCCCGCCATCTCCGCCATGAAACAAGTTTTTTGCCGCAATGTTTTTTCCCTCAGCCAAACTAGGTAGCGGGTAGAACACTTTAGGTGATGAGTTAATAGACTGAGCACTGGCGCTAAAAAGCATCACGCACAAGGTCAGTAGTAGCTTGTTCACTTATTTCAATCCTGAGGCAGCAAGCGCTTATCATTTCGACAAACACGGGCCGCGTCGCGACCCAATTATTATTTTGTGATAATAATTATCTAAGAAATAAGTAGATTAACAAGCCAAGTGACTAACTTCATAGTTACTTTCTTGGTCACTTCACAGATAGACCAACAAAGACAAAAACCAGATGCATATTGAGAGCGCATTATTTACCCAGTAAGCATTGAGCAAAGCTATCAGCCATCACCTGTTTAAAGGCAAAGTATCCACCTGCTTGTGCATTAATATCACTGCCGATAGGGTCAAGCACACCCATTGGTATATTGCTGCCACGTGTCACAGATTTCACGACAGCAGGAGTAAACTGGGGCTCAGTAAACAAACAGTAAACTTCGTTGCTTGATAGTGCTCGACGAATAGAAATCAGCGTCTTCGCACCCGGTTTTCTGTCTGGACTGATAGTGAATGCCCCCAAATGTTTTAGTGAAAAATCCTGTTCGAAATAGCCATACGCATCGTGGAATACGTAGTACCCACGTTGTTGCACAGGCTCAAGTTGTTGCTTAATCGATTGCTGTTGGGCAGTGAGTCGCTGCTTGAATGATGCATAGTTAGCTTGGTATTGCGCTGCGTGTTGTGGGTCAATTTCACTCAACTTACTGGCAATCGCCTCAGCGACTTGCAGCGTCGGCTGGTAACCCAGCCAAAAGTGAGGGTCGTAACTACCATGATCATGGCCATCATGATCGTGATGACTCTGGTCGAACTCACGTAACGACAGGTTTGGCACTTCACTTAAAGTTAGGACCTGGCCCTGCCCTTTCAGTACCTTGCTCAAGAACGGTTCCAAATCTTGCCCATACCAAATCACCAAATCGGCGCGACGGATGCGTTTGACGTCGGATGGGCGCAGAGCATAATCATGCGGTGACGCGTTTGACGCGAGCAAGACATCTGGTGTGGTGACTCCTTGGGTAATTTCCAAGCTAATGAGTTGAATAGGTTTAATACTGGTGAGTACATTGGTCGCGTTCGCCGCGCCGGTAGACACAAAGGCGATAAACAAAAGTGCGATAAAACGTTTCATGATCAGTGAATCTGGCTGGTTTAAGTAGGAAACAAATGTTACATTATAACATTAATCAATTGCAAATGAGTTCTATTCATGTCGACTCTCGTCGAACTAACCGATATCAGTGTCGTATTTGACCAGCGAAAAGTGCTCGATAAGGTCAGTTTACGTCTTAACCGCGGTGAAATAACCACTCTCATTGGACCAAATGGCGCAGGAAAATCAACCTTGGTGAAAGTTCTGCTCGGACTGCAACGCCAGTTCAGCGGCAGTATCAGTAGGGTCAAAGGATTAAAAATCGGTTATGTACCACAGAAGCTCAAACTCAACGACTCACTACCACTCAACGTCGAACGCTTTTTACGCTTAGCTGGCCGTTACAGTCGGCAAGAAATGAATGATGCTCTGAAGCTGGTAGGCGCTGAGCATCTTGTCGCGAACAATATGCACTCTCTATCAGGGGGTGAAAATCAGCGGGTGCTGTTAGCTCGAGCGCTGTTGCAGCGTCCCGACTTGTTAGTGCTAGACGAGCCAGCACAAGGTGTCGATGTGCAAGGCCAGATTGATTTATACGACCTGATCGACACGATTCGTCACAGGTTCAACTGTGCTGTATTTATGGTCTCACACGATCTGCATTTAGTCATGGCTAAAACCAGCAATGTTATCTGCTTACAACATCATATTTGTTGTTCAGGTGCACCTGCCGATATTGCCCAACATCCGAGCTATATTGCGCTTTTTGGTCAAAGCCACCAGCAGTCGTTGGCTTTTTATCATCACCAACATCAGCATCACCATCATGACTTGGCCGGAGAACCGGTCAAAGGAGAGGCCGCCAGTTGCTCACATCACTCACACGGACACCATCATGATTGAGTTTTTACTTCCTTCCATTTTGGCTGGGCTTGGAATCGCCACCATCGCCGGTCCACTGGGATCTTTTGTCGTATGGCGTCGAATGGCCTACTTTGGTGACACCTTAGCCCACGCCTCCTTAATGGGGCTTGCGCTAGGTTTTTTGCTCGAGATTAATCTCTACCTAGCGCTCACGGTTTGTTGTTTAGCGCTAGCGGTGCTACTAGTCACCTTACAAAAACAGCAGTTGATTGCCACGGATACTCTGCTCGGGATCCTTGCCCATAGCGCGCTATCGCTCGGCCTTGTGGCAGTCAGCTTTCTCGATGATGTGCGTATCGACTTAATGAGCTATCTGTTTGGCGATCTTCTCGCTGTATCGCCAAGTGACCTTATCTATATCTACTCCGGTGTTGCAATTGTTGGTGTCGTACTCATGCTATTCTGGCGCCCTCTTCTTTCAACGACCGTCAACGAAGAACTCGCGGCGGTCGAAGGTTATAACGTCGATCTCATGCGGTTAGTCTTGATGTTGTTAGTGGGTTTAGTCATAGCCATCGGTATGAAATTTGTCGGAGCTTTAATTATGACCTCGCTACTGATCATCCCTGCCGCAACTGCCCGACGCTTCGCGACAACGCCCGAGCAAATGGCTCTGCTCGCGTCATTGGTGGGTGGGATAGCGGTACTAATCGGGCTAGCGTTATCCTGGCATTACGACACACCAGCAGGTCCTTCGGTAGTGATCAGTGCGACTGTGATGTTTATCTTGAGTCAGTTCTATCGAACGCCTAATTAGCGAGACGCGAAAACAAGCAAAAAAGAAGGGTTGACATAACGTGTCAACCCTTCTCTATTTAGTCTCATTAATTTAAGCTAGCGAGAGTAACCAGTGCTGGTTAAGCCCCTTCGTTGTGCAGCTCTAAGTTGGCTAAATCTTGTTGGATTTCGCGCTGAATCTTCGCATCATCACTACGCAGTGATTCGAGGAAATCTAGGTAATTCTGATCAATATCACCTGTCACATATTCGCCGTTGAAAACAGAGGTTTCAAACTTAGTAATATCGGTGTTGCCCAAACCTACCGCTTCAACAAGATCTTCTAACGTTTGGAAAATCAGTTCATCAGCACCAATTTGTTTACAGATAGAGTCATTGTCACGGCCATGAGCAATCAGTTCACTCGCGGTTGGCATATCGATGCCATAAACATTAGGGAACCGGATCTCTGGCGCAGCTGACACCATAAATACTTTTTTAGCACCGGAATCACGCGCCATTTCGATGATCTGTTCAGATGTGGTGCCACGTACAATCGAATCATCGACCAAAAGCACATTTTTGTCTTTAAACTCTGAGCGAATAGCGTTGAGCTTACGACGCACTGACTTTTTACGCTGCTGTTGTCCCGGCATGATGAAGGTGCGACCGACATAGCGGTTTTTCACAAAGCCTTGACGATACGGTTTATCAATCGCTTGAGCAATCTGCAGCGCGATGTCGCAAGATGTTTCAGGTATTGGAATGACCACATCGATATCGAGATGACTGTACTCATCGCGAATGCGCTCACCCAGTTTTTTGCCCATCTCAACACGCGCACTGTAAACCGAGATCTTATCGATAAACGAATCCGGACGAGAGAAGTAAACAAACTCAAAAATACATGGGGTCAAAGTCGGGTTGTCGGCACATTGTTTGGTATGTAGTTGCCCGTCGAACGTGGCATAAATGGCTTCACCAGGCGCGACATCACGGATAAAGTCGAAGCCTACCGCATCGAGAGCAACGGATTCAGACGCCACCATATACTCAGTGACCCCCGCAACTTCTCGCTTACCTAAACACAGCGGACGAATACCGTTCGGGTCGCGGAAAGCCACCATACCGTGACCGATAATCATCGCCGTTACGGCGTACGCACCGCGGATGGCGCGATGAACGTTTGTCACGGCTCGAAACACATCATCGGTGGTAACGTTGCCTTTGACAGAGTCGATTTCATGAGCAAGTACGTTAAGCAGCACTTCAGAGTCAGACGTGGTGTTGATATGGCGACGATCTTTTTCAAACAGCTTGTCGCGAACTTCTGCTGCATTGGTTAAGTTACCATTATGCGCAAGTGTAATACCAAACGGAGAGTTAACATAGAAAGGTTGCGCTTCAGAAGCGCTTGAACTGCCTGCCGTCGGGTAGCGAACATGGCCGATACCTACGTTTCCCTGCAGACGCTGCATGTGTTTCGCTTCAAATACATCCTTGACCAAACCGTTCGCCTTACGCAGACGAAAACGATTGCTTTCTATGGTACAAATACCCGCGGCATCTTGGCCACGGTGCTGCAATACCGTCAATGCATCATAGATAGACTGGTTTACAGGCGAAGTGCCCACGATTCCAACAATACCACACATGTCTTAACCCTCGATTTTCGACAATAGCTGGCGCGTTAAATCGCGCCAGATAAGAAACTTGATGTTGCTTGCAAGTGTTCGAAGAAAGGTGCAATCACCCGGCTAAACTCCGGCACCAGTTGCGACCCTTTCCACCACTGCGAGTCTGGAAACGTTGTAAACGCGTCCATAAAAAAAAGTGCAGCAGAAACAATCAAAACACCGCGCAGTCCGCCAAACACGATACCCAGTACTCTGTCTGTTCCCGACAAGCCTGTTTTCTGTACTAATTGTGCTATAACGTAGTTAATCAACGCTCCAACAATTAAAGTAGCAATAAACAAAGCTGCAATCGCTGCCCCGTTGCGAAACATGTCATCTTCAATACGCGTAAAGTAAACCGCGAGTTTTGCGTAATACTGGCTGGCGATAAAAAACGCCCCAAACCAAATCACGAGTGACAATGCTTCTTTGGCGAAGCCACGAACTAAACTGATCAAAGCTGACAAGCCGATCACACCTAAAATGACAATATCTAATGCATTCATCATGAACTTACATCTTAAGTTGGCGCGCATTTTAACAGAAAAAACG
The DNA here is from genome assembly GCF_013369335.1 of Vibrio sp. JPW-9-11-11. GTDB lineage: Bacteria > Pseudomonadota > Gammaproteobacteria > Enterobacterales > Vibrionaceae > Vibrio. Next base: position 410,041 of record NZ_SZQJ01000004.1, on the reverse strand, counting down.
CTGACGCAAACGTTTTCTTATGGATTTAGTGGTTTAAATTTGAGCAATTGACCTTTCGAGCCAGTGATTTTTTCAAGTTCAATGATTTGACGCTCAAGTTTACTCTTTGATACATCCGGACCAATAATGACCCGAGTGAAGCCATTCTCTGGTTTGGTATGAGCCTGATAGCCTCGCTTCTGTAGATCCTTCACCAGGTTCTTGGCGTTCTCCGCATTTTTCAGCGCCATCAGTTGGATAATCCAACCGCTCTCTTGATACTCGTTACGTTCCGGCACCTCTTTGATCACCACCTCTAAAGGTTGGTCATCTGCGGTATTAGCGTCGAGCGGCTCTGCCAAATCGACCGGAGTATCAGGCAAGCTTTGAGAGTCATCAACAGGGTCAAGAATCTCAAAACTTTCTAATTCACTGTCGAGCTCAGGCTTCAACGGAATGCTCGCTATCTCTTCTTGATAGTGGTTTTTTTTACCATCCAGTACATCAGGTAATACAATCACTCCGATTGCAACCAAAATAATGGTTCCCACCAGTCGGTTTTGGAACTTACTTGCCATTTATTCTCCTTTACTCTGCCAGTATTCGAGCACTTCACCCACAGTGTGGAACGAACCCACGACTAGAATGACGTCTTGTGGCTCAGCTTGTGTCATCGCAGCTTCAAATGCGCTAACCGGGTCACTGTACTCCTCAGTATCAAACTGGATATGCTTTGCCAATTCATTCGCTTTTGCGGCGCGTGGTCCAGTTAGAGAAGCCGGATACCAATATTGTGAAATGGGAGCCAGTGCCGACAAGGTCGCTGCAATGTCTTTGTCATGAAGCATCGCCACCACAGTGCGAACTACACGGTTCGGATAGCGTTGCTGAACGCGCTCTACTAGGTATTGCGCGGAGTGCGGATTGTGCGCGACGTCTAACAAAACGGTCGGCTCGCTACTCAGGCACTGCATACGTCCCGGTAGGGTGGCACGCTTCAGGCCGTTGACTATGTTGACATCGGATAAATCTAAATGAGCGGTGGCCAAGGCCATCAATGCCGTCGCCGCATTAGGCAGCGGAAGCTCAGGCACAGGCAGTTGTTCCAAGGTGTACCCACCATGACTCCACTGCCACTCTTGCTCGCTGGTTTGCTGATACTGGTACTGGATTCCAACTTGATAAAACTCAGCGCCGATATCGTCAGCGTGCGCAGCAACGGTGGAAGGCGCTTTAGGTTGGCCACAAATAGCAGGCTTACCGCTACGATAAATCCCTGCTTTTTCAAAGCCAATCACGTTGATATCGTCGCCCAACCAATCGACGTGGTCCACGGCTAGACTGGTAATAACGGAGACATCATGATCAACCACATTGGTTGCGTCTAAACGTCCCCCTAAGCCGACTTCGAGCAACACAACATCAACTTGTTCAGTTTGAAATAGTTTCAACGCTGCTAAGGTGCCGTACTCAAAGAAGCTCAGGCTAATATCGCCACGCTGCTGCTCAATGAAATCGAATGATTGAACAATTTTCTCGTCACTCATATCGTGACCATTAATACGAACGCGTTCGTTGTAACGAGTAAGGTGAGGAGAACTGTAAACACCGACCGAGTAGCCGGCATCAAGCAGAATGGCTTCCATCAAAGCGCACGTCGAGCCTTTACCATTAGTACCGGCAACAGTGATCACTGTTGGAGCAGGTTTGGTCAGATTAGCGGTTTGAGCAACGGCTTGTACACGTTCAAGGCCGAGGTCAATTGCAGAGGTGTGGATGTTCGTTAAATAATCAAGCCACATCGAAAGAGGAGATGTGGCTTGTGGAATTGGGTTGTGACTCATCTAACTTTAACCAATTGATTGTGGTTGCTTGTTAGTGAGTTACTTTACCCTTTTTCGTCCGCTTCTGGTACAGAATAAGCGGCTTCATTTGGTGAATCGTTAACAGAAACCACTAAAGGTGATGGTTTATTGTTCATCTTCGCCATTAAGCTACCGATTCGCTGACGCATTTCTCGGCGATCGACGATCATATCAATCGCGCCATGTTCAAGCAGGAACTCACTGCGTTGGAAACCTTCTGGAAGATCTTCACGTACGGTTTGCTCGATAACGCGACGACCAGCAAAGCCGATCAAAGCTTTGGGCTCACCGATATTGATATCACCCAACATTGCAAGGCTGGCAGAAACCCCACCCATCGTTGGATCTGTCATCACTGAAATAAACGGTAGACCTTTTGCTGATAGTCGCTCTAGTGCCGCACTGGTTTTTGCCATTTGCATCAGTGACATTAGCGCTTCTTGCATACGTGCACCGCCACTGGCAGAGAAACAGACCAGGCCACACTCATTTTCAATCGCAGCTTCGACAGCACGCACGAATCGAGCACCAACGACGGAACCCATTGACCCGCCCATAAACGAGAACTCAAATGCACACGCAACGATAGGTTGGCTCAGAAGTTCACCCTTCATCACAATCAATGCATCTTTCTCTCCACTGCTCTTTTGCGCAGCGGAAAGACGATCTTTATATTTTTTGGAATCTCGGAACTTAAGTTTGTCTTGCGGCTCGAGTTCATCAGCAAGTTCGACGCGGTTGTCTTCGTCTAAAAACGTTTCCAAGCGGCGACGAGCCTTCATACGCATGTGGTGGTCACATTTTGGACACACTTCTAGGTTACGCTCTAGTTCAGCGTGATAAAGCACCTGTTCACACGATGTACATTTAGTCCAAACCCCTTCAGGGATAGACGCTTTACGAGAACTAACAATGTTGCTTTTTTCTAAAATCTTTTCAAGCCAACTCATGGAAGACCTTTTCTCTCTACTCCCGCGCTCAATGCACAGGATACAAATTCTGAATTTACGCGTGAGGATTAAAGCATATTAAATGCCAAGTGTAGACAAAAAACTGGTTGTACCTATTTCCTGACTGCGCCTCTCACACACTAAAGCTCTGATTGTTTCGACAATTTATCACGATTTAGTTCAAATTGTCGGGCAAAAACAATGGTCCAATCGGCACTACTGGCAATTCAAATTCTTGAGGGTAATCGACATCAACCAAATAGAGCCCTTCGGCTTTTGCAGTAGCACCAGCCAGTTTGCGATCTTTTGCGTCGAGTAGCCATTGAATCCACTCGGGTTGCTGTTCACCTCGACCAACACAAATCAGGCTTCCCGTGATATTGCGCACCATGTGATGGACAAAAGCATTGGCCTTGATATCAATGACAACGTATTGACCATGACGACTGACGTTCAAGTGCATCAAATTACGCCATGGGCTTCGCGACTGACAATGCGTTGCACGGAACGACGTAAAGTCGTTTTCTCCCAACAGATACTGACCTGCTTGATGCATTTTTCTCTCATCCAGTTCACCATGATAGTGACTGACGCCTGAGGAGAGAATACCCGGTCGAAGCGCACTGTTGAATATGATGTAACGGTAGCGTCGTGCTGTAGCAGAAAAACGCGCATGAAATGCTTCGGGCACCTCTTTGGCCCAACGCACGGCAATGTCACTCGGTAAGTTGGCATTTGCGCCCATCGTCCAAGCCACCATTTTACGTGATGCGCTGGTATCAAAATGGACCACTTGGCCCGTACCATGAACGCCTGCGTCGGTACGTCCAGCACACTGAACTTCAATCGGATGGTTTGCGACAACACTCAATGCACGTTCTAACTTTTCTTGAACGCTCTTGACTTCTTTTTGGCGTTGCCAGCCGTAGTATTGAGTACCATTGTATTCGATACCTAAAGCTATTCTCATCGACATGTTCCCACTGGATTGATTGACCTAAAAATTGGCCGAGAAGTATATACCAAAACATAAGGGGGCTAAACTGCCCCCTTGATTCATCGTTGAAATGTTCAACTGCGGTTAATAGCGTCGATGAGATTTTTGGCCTCCCGACGTATCTCATCGCTACCATCCACTATCGCCTCTTCAAGCAGCTTAATGGCTCCTTGAGAATCGTTCATCTCAACGTAGATTTTCGCTAGGTCCAATTTTCCAGCCGCTTCCGAGTTGGCATCGATATCCGCAGCATCACCAATATCTCCTATGACATCGGGAAAGTCGTTAAGACCTACATCAAGCTTGAGCTCTTCATCGATCTCTTGTTGCTCTTCGGACTCCACTTCTGCCATTAACTCGTCAATGGTTCGGTACTGACTTTTCTTGGAGTCAAACTCTTCTAACTCAGGCTGGTTTTCCCAATTTTCATCGAGTACTTGAGCTTGCTCGGGCAAATTTTCTTGAGACCAAATCGCCTGCTCATCTTCTGGGATGTCATCTGAAATCTGCGCTTGTTGCTCTGGGGACAAACTGAAACCATTCCAGTCTTCACCCATTTCGAGCATCGCCTCGATATCCATTCCCGCACTATCCGACGTGATACTATCGATGTGTCCATCGAAAGAGAAACGATCCGACTCTGAAGTATCTTCTGCCAGCAACTCGTCAAACGCTTGTTCGTCAAACTGCTGATTGGCCATTTCTATCTCATCAGAACTAACACGATTTTCTGATGGGATCTCGCCCAATTCGGGAAGCTCTAAGTCATCAAGGCCAAAGTTTTCATCGCCCGATAGATCATCATCCATTGATGGTTCTAAGTCGGCTAATACGTCTTCCTCATCGTATTGAGGAAGGTCTTTGTCATCAAGCTCGACTGGCTCGTCTTGAGGCTCAGCGGCTTGTGACTCTGGCGTAGATTCAACCTCGGCCAACGCTTCGTCTTCACCAAACTCAGGCAGCTCAAGGTCGTCAAGCTCGACTGGCTCGTCTTGAGGCTCAGCAGAAGCCTCTGGCTCTGGCGTAGATTCAACCTCGGCCAGTGCTTCGTCTTCGCCAAACTCAGGTAAGTCAAGGTCGTCAAGCGCGGCTGGCTCGTCTTGAGGCTCAGCAGCAGCCTCTGGCTCTAGCGCAGATTCAACGTCAGCCAGTGCTTCTTCTTCGCCAAACTCAGGTAAATCAAGGTCATCAAGCTCGACTGGCTCGTCTTGAGGCTCAGCAGCAACCTCTGGCTCTGGCACGGATTCAACGTCAGCCAACGCTTGGTCTTGATCAGATTCAGAAAGCTCAACATCGCCTTGGCCTCCTGTCTCTTGTGGTTCGCTTTCGGCAAGTGCTTGAGATGCCAATGTATCTTCTTGCTGAGGTTGTTCGCCTTGAGGCTCATCGACTAGCCAATCATCATCCTGAGGCATACCGAACTCGTTTGGAATCGCCTCTGGCATCGGTGGTAGATCTTTGGAGTCTTTAGGAGTCTCAGGAGTCTCAGGAGTCTCAGGAGTCTCAGGAGTCTCAGGAGTCTCAGGAGTCTCAGGAGTCTCAGGAGTCTCAGGAGTCTCAGGAGTCTCAGTTAGTGTGTGTTGCTCCTGCTGAGCAAGCAAATCTTCTTCTACAACCTCAGTTTGATCCTCAACCGCCGGCTCTTGAGGAGCGTTGGACTCAAGGTGTTCGGGCTCAAGCACTGATGACGTCGCTTGTGAGTTTTCGCTCTCGACTTCATCAATCGCTGATTGCAGCCAGTCATCTTCATCTTCGTCAATATCTGCTGAATCTTGAGATTCTACTGCTTCTGAATAGGGTTGAGATTGTTGTTGCTCTGTTTGAAGTACGTCATCACCCTCAGCAGAACTATCAAACTGCGGATTTTCGACCTCTTCAATTGCGCTGCTTAGCCAATCCTCTTCTTCATCGTCGAGCTCTGGCTCTGGCTCTGGCTCTGGCTCTGGCTCTGCAAGCTGAGTATCTGAGTCTTGTGGCAGTGACGCAAGCTGTTGTTCAGGTGTTTCGTCTTGCAACGCATCTAAATCAAGTTCGTCAAGTAGTGGATCGCCGTCAGGAGCGGCACTAATCATGTCATCGATAAAGTCTTCGCTGACGAAATCTTTATCTTCCGTTTCACTGTCTTGATTCTCAATTTCTAACAGTTCTTCAAACAGATCCGTCGCATCATCACCAAGTTCGACTTGATCATCATTTTCAACGACGTCTTCAAGTAAATCTGTACTTTGTTCAAGAGAGACATCAGGGTCATTTGGCTGTTCAGTGTTAATGAGTTCATCGAGTTCAGCGTCTAAATCAAACTCGTCGTCACCCTCGACAACATCGTCGAGTAGGTCGGTACTGGATTCCTCTAGTTCTTGATCACCAGCGATCAATTCGTCAAACGCGTCTGCTTCAAGCGCCTCTGTTTGGCCTTGTTCGCTGCTATCGTCAATCAAGTCATCGAGCAACTCGGTACTGTCTGTACTGAGTTCAACGCTGTCCTCTTCAAGCATTTCATCAAGAAGAGCTGTATCATCAAGTGCATTCGCTTCCAAACTGTCGAGGTCTGCCTGCGCTTCCATTTGCGCAAAAATATCATCGATTTCACTGTCTGACGCTAAGCTCGGCTCCGCGAGAGAGTCGCTCGATTCATCACTTAGATCGAACGAGTCCTCATCTTCCTCATCTTGGGCTTCGTTGAATAGTTCGTCGAGTAGAGATTGATCCAGCTCTTCGCTGCCTAGATCATCACTCTCTTCGTCACCCGCCAGCAGTGCATCGAAGTCATCTTGTGAGAACCCGCCTTCATCAGAGAGGTCAAACCCTTCATTATCGTCATTATCGTCGATAACCACTTCATCAAGCGCACGCTCCATCTCTTCGAGACCCAGCGCCTTATCTTCGCTATTGACACTAATCCCATTGGCACTGAGGTCCCCATCTGCCAGAGATTCATCGAGGTCGCCATCATCACCAATACCAGCGAATGGATCGTCACCATCTTCACCTTCAAGGTTGAAGTCCAGATCGCTGTCATCCAAATCAGCAAACACATCATCTTGGTCTGATTCGCTGAGTTCAAGTTCGGTGTCGTCACCAAATAGCTCTTCACTGTCACTCGACTCACCAAATAAGTCATCATCCAACAGTAAGTCATCATCGATATCGTCGTTGAGTGTCTCAGGGGTTGCTGGTGCCATAGGTTGAACTGGCGCTTGCTGTACTGGCGCTTCTTGTGCCGGCTCTTTCGAACGACGGCCAAGCAGCATCATCACCAATAAGCCGATCAATAATCCTGGAATGATGGCCAGCGCGGCCACTAGCCAAGTATTGGAAAACAGCTTGTCCAACGATGACGGTGCCATCTTTTGCTCTTCCGCAAGACGACGTCGCTCCGCTTCAAGAAGCTTTTCTACTTCTAATCGAATTCTGTCTTCATCGCTAAGCTCATCTTTCAATACATCAACTTCAGACTGAACTTCGGCCAACATTAAGCGCAGTTTGTGGTTTTTTTCTTCCAGCGCCATCAACTCGCTTTCCGAGCTCTGCAGTTGGTTTTCTAAGGTTTTAACTTGCTGGCGTTTTTCACCTTCAACAACCGCTTTTAGGTCATCATTGGTGGTTGCGTTTGGTTGTGTGGGTTGAACAGCAACTTGCGGGTTGCTAGGCGCCGTAGCCTCGGCTCTCGACGTCTCAGGTGCGCGAGTTGGACTTACCCCAGAAGTCTGCGGCGCTAGTTTATTCAAGCGCGCTTGATGCGCTTGCATCACGTTGACAGCATCTTGAGTCGACACACTGCGGACTTGATCCAAAGATGGGATACGTAACCGACTCTGGGGAATAAGCTCGTGAATATTTTGGTTGTCAAACGCTTGAGGGTTGAGTTGAAAAATGGCGTAAAGCGTTTGCTGCACCGTTACTGAAGTCGCCGGTCTGAGCTGGGTCGCGATCGACCACAGCGTCTCTTGTTCTGTGGTTGGCCCATAAAAACGATAAGGCTCTGCTGTGGCACGTGCGTTGCGGGAAACTGGCTCTGAGAATTGGGGAGAGGTTTGAATCTCACCATTAGGGCCTTTAAGGCGAATGCTCTCCGCGTTAACGATTGATGTTTGAGTCACGGCAACCATTGCTAACGGCAATAGTAGACGCTGTAGAATTCGACGCATATAAGGCTCAGCTATGTGCTCAATAAATTAAAAATACAATGATCTGTTAAATATATCGGATAAACCCACCAAAACTATAGGTGTAGAGGTAAAAAATGTGTGTCCGACGCCATAATCGCATTAATCTCACACAAATTTTCTAAATTCGATTAAAAAAGCCCCACGCTAAGGTGAGGCTTCATATTCATGACGATTTCAACGCTGATTAGTAGTAATCGCGAATCAATACTTCTGCTATTTGTACCGCATTGGTGGCTGCGCCTTTACGTACGTTGTCAGCAACGACCCAAAGATTGACACCACTATGGTGACTAATATCATTACGAATACGCCCCACCATTACGTGGTCTTTCCCACCAGCATCGCGCACTTGGGTTGGGAAATCTTCGCCTTGGAACACTTCAATGCCTTCAGTCTGTTCGAGTAGATTCGTCACTTCCTGAGCATCGATTGGTGCGCAAGTTTCGAGATGAATAGACTCTGCGTGGCCGTAAAATACGGGTACTCGAACGCAAGTTGGGTTAACCGTGATACCCGGGTCATTGAAGATCTTTTGCGTCTCCCAAACCATCTTCATCTCTTCACGGGTATAGCCGTTTTCCATAAATTGGTCGATTTGCGGAATACAGTTAAAGGCTATTTGTTGCGAGAATTGCTCGGTCTCGGCAGGCAAGCCATTGAGTAATTTAGCAGTCTGCCCTGCTAACTCATCAATCCCGGCCTTACCCGCACCAGATACTGACTGATAGGTCGAAACATTGATTCGTTCGATACCCACTGCATCGTGTATCGGCTTCAACGCCACCAGCATTTGGATAGTCGAACAGTTTGGGTTGGCAATGATATTGCGGTTGCGAAACTCTGCAATGGCTTGTGGATTCACTTCTGGCACTACCAGCGGAATATCATACTCATAACGGAATTGTGAGGTGTTATCAATAACGATCACACCCTCATCTGCTGCGATTGGCGCCCACTTGGCCGAAAGCTCACCGCCCGCCGAGAACAGAGCAATATGTACTTGTGACCAATCAAAATCTTCGACGTTTTGTACCTTGACCGTTTTGCCGTTAAAGCGATAAGTCTTACCTTCGCTACGCTCACTCGCGAGTAAGTGGAGCTCACCGACTGGGAACTTGCGCTCTTGCAGCACTTCTAGAATCGTCTCACCGACGGCACCAGTGGCACCCAAAATCGCGACATTATATTGTTGGCTCATTGACTTACCTCAACCTGAAAACCTAATTTCTCTAGTGGTGATAGACGACATTTTCTATCGCCCACTATAGTGACAGCACTGTATTCGCGGCGGTCCCAGTAGTTTTTCCTCATCAGGTCAAACGCACCAGGTTTGGCAATTTCACGACGAAACAGAGCGTCATCTTTACGTACATCATAAACCAGTTGCGTGATGTTATGCAGTGTCGATTCATCCCACTCTCTGTCCAGCTCTAAACGAGGAACTGGGGCAACGGGGAGTAAACCGCTGGCATGTGCGCACAAGTCTCGCCCCAAGAACTCGCAGTAGCTATTGAAAATCATCGTCGTACCGCGCGCTTTGCCCTCTAGCCCATAACCCGCAACGTGGGGGGTGGCGAATGCTAGCAGAGGCAGAAGCTCCATATCAACCTTTGGCTCAAACTCAAACACATCTAACGCGGCGATAAAACCATCGTTTTTCTGTAAGCGTGCTTTGAGCGCCTGATTATCTACCACAGGACCACGCGCTGCATTGATTAAAATTTGGTCACCGCGTAACGTTTCTAGTACCGCTTCATCAATCAAATGATGCGTTGGATATTCTCCCTCGCGCGTGATTGGAGTGTGTAGAGTGATAATGTCAGACTGAGAAAGCAACGTTTCAAGCGGTGTAAACTGGCGTTCATCGCCAGCAGCTTGCTTGGGCGGATCGTTGATGAGAACGTTGACGCCAATACCTTGTAAGCATTGCTGCAAATAACTGCCAACTTGTCCTGCACCTATGATACCCACAGTTTTATCGAACACGGAAAAGCCGTGTTGCTGAGCGAGGACCATCATGACGCTAAATGCATACTCCGCTACGCCCACCTTGTTGCAACCTGGTGCAGCGGTAAAGTAAATCCCTCTCTCACGCAGTAGGGCTTGGTCAACATGATCCATTCCTGCGGTCGCCGTACCAACAAACTTCAACTTGTTGGCTTTCGCAATAAGTTGCGCGTTAACTTTGGTCACAGAGCGAATCATTAAGGCATCGACATCAATCAGATCGTCGGCGGTCAAGGCCCGGCCCGGTTTTAAGATGACTTCACCGAGCTGACTAAAAAGCTGCTCAGCGTAAGGCATGTTTTCATCTATTAGGATTTTCATTACTATCGTCAGCTAGAATTTAGATGGGTTCGATTGTGCAGAAAAGCACACTAGGTGTCGAGTTTTAATCTTGTACAAGACGTTTAGAAAGAAAAATGCCCGACGTATCGTCGGGCAATAGTCCAGAACAAAAGGATCTTAACCCGCTCTCCATGGGCTAAAGTCTGCGTCTGTTAGGTTCACTGTTATCGCTAACGATGAACCTGGCTCTGGAAATTCGGGCAACAGGGCTTAGTGTCCTGCACATTCCTTAAGCTTGGTATTTCTTGATGACCAATGTGGCATTGGTGCCGCCAAAACCAAAGCTGTTTGACATTACAGTGGTAAGCTCAGCATCACGCTTCTCTGTCACAATATCCAAGCCCTGAGCCGCTTCATCTAGGTTTTCAACGTTAATGCTTGGCGCGATAAAACCGTTGTCTAGCATCAGCGTTGAGTAAATTGCTTCATGTACGCCTGCCGCACCGAGTGCGTGACCTGTCATCGCTTTCGTTGCTGAGATTGCAGGACTGTTATCACCGAAGAGTTCTTGGATAGCGCCTAGCTCTTTCACGTCACCGACAGGCGTTGACGTGCCGTGCGTGTTGACATAGTCGATGCTGTCAACGTCTTGCATTGCCATCTTCATACAACGAATCGCACCTTCACCTGATGGAGCAACCATATCGTAACCGTCAGATGTTGCGCCGTAGCCTACGATTTCACCATAGATCTTCGCGCCACGTGCGAGGGCGTGCTCTAGCTCTTCAACAACCAACATGCCGCCGCCGCCAGAGATAACGAAACCATCGCGGTCTGCATCGTAGGTGCGCGATGCTTTTTCTGGCGTATCGTTGTATTTAGTCGACAGTGCGCCCATCGCATCAAACATCATGGTTTGAGACCAGTCTAGCTCTTCGCCACCGCCTGCAAAAACGATGTCTTGTTTACCCAGTTGAATAAGCTCCATTGCGTGACCAATACAGTGAGCAGACGTGGCACACGCTGAACTCATTGAGTAGTTCACACCACGAATCTTAAACGGAGTCGCCAGACACGCAGAGACTGTTGATGACATAGTGCGTGGCACCATATAAGGACCAACACGTTTCACGCCTTTGGCACGCATGGTGTCCGTCGCAACCGTTTGGTTTAGCGCAGAAGCACCACCAGAACCCGCAACGATACCAGTACGATCATTTGAAACCTGCTCGTCAGTCAAGCCTGCATCTTCAATCGCTTGCTGCATTGATAGGTATGCATAAGCAGCCGCATCACCCATAAAGCGCATCTGCTTACGGTCAATATGCTCTGCTGGGTTAATCTTTAAATCCCCCCAAACCTGAGAGCGAAGGCCGTGTTCTTTAAACTGCTCAGAGGCAGTGATACCAGATTTACCTGCTTTTAGAGACACTAAAACTTCTTCGACGTTGTTACCGATACTTGAAACAATACCCATACCGGTGATTACGACTCGTTTCATTATGACATTCCTATAATTCTAAAATCCGCTAGATGATAGCGAAGATAATGGGGAAAAGTGGTCAGCTTTCCTTTAAATCCGTACAATTGCGACCATAACATCGATTCTTTTGACATAAGTTAAACACTATGACCTCGATTACCAATGCCCAGTTAGGTTGGAATGACGCTGGTACGCCCGTTTCCGACCAATTCGATGACGTGTATTTCTCTAACGTGAATGGCCTCGAAGAGACCCGTTACGTGTTTCTTCAACAAAATCATCTGCCACAAAGGTGGCAAGAATATGACCAACGACGCTTCGTCATCGCTGAAACCGGTTTCGGTACTGGTCTTAACTTCCTGGCAGTTTGGCAATGGTTTAATCAATTTAGGTTGCAACACCCCGATGCGCCACTGAAAGAACTCCATTTCGTGAGCTTTGAGAAATACCCACTCAATAAAAATGACCTTGAGAAAGCACACCAAGCTTGGCCCGAATTAGCCGAGTTTGCGCAGAAACTTCAACAATATTATCCCATCGCCGTCCCAGAATGCCACCGCTTGGTATTAGATGAAGGGGCCATCACCCTGGATCTTTGGTTTGGTGATATTAAACAATGTCTACCTAAAGTCCCTGTTCCAGAACAAGGTTTGGTCGATGCCTGGTTCTTGGATGGTTTTGCACCAAGTAAAAACCCTGATATGTGGAGTCAAACTCTGTTTGATGGCATGGCAAAATTAGCCAAACAAGCGTGTACCTGTGCAACCTTTACCGCTGCCGGCTTTGTTCGTCGCGGCTTGATTGAAGCTGGTTTCGAGATGAGTAAAGTCAAGGGCTTTGGCACCAAGCGAGAAATGCTCGCGGGTGCCTTAGCAAACAAGCAAAGCTATACCAATATCAAACCTTGGTTCCATCGCTACGCCAGCTCGTCAAGCCACTCTATTGCGATTATTGGTGGTGGTATCGCCAGTGCCACTCTGGCTAAAGCACTGCGACGTCGAGGTAAAAATGTGACCCTCTACTGCCAAGATTCGCAACCAGCACAAGGCGCATCAGGCAACCGACAAGGTGCCGTCTACCCACTACTCAATGGTGAACATACTGGTGTATCACGCGTGTTTGCACCCGCATTTTTATTTGCGCGTCAGTTCGTTGATCAAGCCGCACAAGAGTGTGAATTTGACCACCAATGGTGTGGTGTGACTCAGCTCATGTGGGATGACAAGTCTCAAACCAAGTTGACCAAGATGCTTGAGGGCGATTTTGACCTCCAGTTGCTTCAACACTTAGATGTCCAGCAAACCAGTGCAACCATCGGATTGCCAATCGATATGGAGAGCGTTCACTACCCGCTGGGTGGCTGGTTGTGTCCGGCACAACTGACTCAGGGTATCATCGACAGCCTAAACAAAAGCGAGCACTTTAGCGTTCACTACCAATTTAAGATCAACCAGCTAACTTGGGATGAGTCACAACAGCGCTGGACACTGAGTAGCGACAATCAGCAGTTTGTCCACGATAGTGTGATTGTCGCTAGTGGCCATCAGTTTGCCGAATTCGCTCAGTGCGCAGATATTCCTCTCGGTCAGGTAAAAGGCCAAGTCAGTCACGTTCCAACTACCAGTGAGCTCAGCCAGCTCAACACCGTACTTTGTTACGATGGTTATATGACGCCAGTCAACCCAAACAACGGCCAGCATTGTATCGGTGCAAGCTACGATAGAAGTCACATTGACACCGAGTTTGACCCCATTGCTCAACAACAAAATGGAGAGCGCCTCACTCGCTGCGTGCCGAACCAGAGTTGGCCCCGTCAAGTAGACACCTCTAGTGACCAATCACGGCAGGGAATACGCTGTGTGAGTCGCGACCACTTGCCCTTCATTGGTGATGTGGGCGACCTCAACAAGATAACAGAGCAGTATCAAGATTTAGCCAGCCAAACGGCCGCTAAAGCACAGCCCGTTGCCCACTACCCCAACCTTTTCTGTTTACTCGGCTTAGGTTCACGAGGATTAAGTTCAGCCCCACTCGCCGCAGAAGTGTTAGCCTCGCAAATCTGTGCGGATCCACTTCCTCTGCCCGTTGATGTGCTAGAAACACTGCACCCAAGTAGAATGTGGGTAAGAAAGCTGCGCAAAGGCAAAGCGATAGCTGGATAAGTGCAATGAAAAAAGGGTTGCTTATGCAACCCTTAATAACTAAATCATTAACTTAAGCTTGATTGACCAGCTCAAGCCACAGGTCGTTGACTATGGTGCGATCAGCTGGCGTTAATTCTGAACGAGCGTCTTCCAAGCTTTGCTGAATGAGTACTTTAAGCTGTTCAACATCGTTAATACCGCCTTCCTCACACGCCGCTGCGGAGAGAGAAATATGCCCACGCAGATAGCCACCGGCAAATAATTCGTCATCCGACGCCGACTCAATTCGAGCATCAATTAACTCAAGTAGCTTCTCTTCAAATTCAATAATCATGGTGCGTTAACGCCTAGTCAGTTTGCATCTCAAAAAAGAACGCCAAGCTTCTCACATTGAGAATGGCAACGCAAACCCCCGCTGTAGCGGGGCTTCCAGCTATGGCACACCCTGTGCAATTTCTCGTCTGTTAACCACACATTAGCGAGGAAAAACCAATGAGAACAATCCCGCCCGCTTATCTAGCCGCTATCGTTACCATCGCTTTAACTGGCTCGCCAACGGTTGTCGCTGACATGCCTTTTTCTCAGTGCCCGACCCAAGCCTTCTTAATTCAAAATCCAACCGGAACACCTGTAGCTTATGGTGTGAACATTGATGTCGGCAGCTACATCACATTAGATTCCGATTTAGGCTTAGATAAGCTTAACGGTGTCGGGTACAGCAAACACGATGACTTTATTTATGGATGGGATTACGGCAGCGGTTCTCTCTCTCGCATTGACGCGGCGTTTAGCAAAACCTTGTTGAACATCACCAAACCTGCCGGCGCTCCAACCTCTATTTATGTTGGTGACGTGTCACTTGATGAAAACGCATGGTATGGCTACCGACCAAGTTACGGCTTGTATAGAGTCGATCTCGATAGCTTAGTCATGGAACTCTCTTCACCACCAAGCCAGTTTGGTAACCCTGCCATTTATGATCTCGCTTTCCATCCAGATAACAGCCTTGCTTACTCAATCGATGCTAATGGCTATCTATGGCAGATTGATGTGAACGCTGGTACTTCAACCCGGCTCAACCAATTGTTGAATAAAAATGAACTCGGTTACCGCCTGACTTTCGGTGCGGTTTACTTTGACGTGGATGGTAACTTGTATGCCAGTAACAACAGTAACGGCTATGTGTTTAAAATCGCAATCAATGGCACTCGTTCAACCGCAGAATTCTTTGCTTATGGTCCATCAAGCAACTCGAACGATGGTGCTCGCTGTGCTTTAGCGCCTGTCGAGCCCAGTGAATATACCGACTTTGGCGATGCCCCTGATTCTTATAAGACCACATTTGCATCATCAGGCGCTCGACACGGGATGTCAGATCTGAAACTCGGTACTTTGGTTGATGGTGAAACCGATGCTAGCCCATACCCCTATAGCGACGACACCTCCGATGGCAACAACGACGATGACGGCATTCAGTTCCCCGTGCCTATTCAGGTTGGTCAAACGAGCAAAATCATCGCAACCATCTCCGGGGCTACCAATCGCTCGGTACTCAATGCTTGGATAGACTTCGATCATGATGGTGAGTTTGAAGTGAGTGAAAGCATCATCAGCGACCAATCGGTAGATAGCAATACTGGCGATATTTTCTTCTCAGTCCCAACCTGGGCCGTCACAGGCGAAACCTGGGCACGCTTTCGCGTATCCAACACATCAGGGATAGGCCCCAGTGGCGGTGTCCCTGAGGGAGAAGTGGAAGACTACCTTATTGATATCACTGAAAGTGGTGTGGTTACCGAGGTTTACCCAAGTGCAGGTGGCTTCACTACCTTTGCCTACGAAGATCAATACCCAATGGTTGGTGATTACGACATGAATGACGTGTTAATGAACGTCAAATTCACCGAGTACCAACTCAACAATCAGGTGATACGCATCAAAATCGAAGGCAAGGTGGCAGCATTAGGTGGTGACTATCACTCTGGTTTTGCGATTCGTCTGCCGGGGATCGCTCGTGAAGATATTAAAGCCGATTCTGTCCAGCTGTATGTCAACAATACCCTTCAAGCTCACGGCTTAGAAACGGATACAACAGATGCTGTGTTTATCATCCATGAGGATCTTTGGGATATCACCGAACCAGGCGAAGCGGAGGGCTGTACCATGTTTAGAACACAAGAGAGTTGTGGTACCAGTTATCGTCCGACCTGGCATTTGACCTTTGCTCTCGAAAACGCGATGGATATCAATATTATGCCAAGCTTCCCTTATGATCCCTTCATCTTCGCCTCTCCTGGCCATTATTACGGCGACGTGGGCAACCAACTGAGCGGAGGCTATCCGGGACGTGCCCTTGAGATCCACCTTAAAAATCAAGCGCCAACCAGTAAATTTGATGCCAGATACAAAACCTACGGTGTTGACACATCGACTGGCGACACTCATTTCCATAATGCTAACGGTTTGCCTTGGGCAATTGAAATTCCGACCACATGGCAACATCCACTTGAGCAACAAAATATCTTAAATACCTACTCAAGGTTTGCTGACTTTGCTCAAGATGCAAGCGGATTGACAGAACCAACCTGGTATACCCTTCCAAACAGCAACAAGATTTATGTCGATTAGAGGAGACAAGACGATGTGGAATTTACAATCAACCAAGCAACTTGGAATCGCATTTATCCTTGCTCTCTCCGGTTGTGGTGGTGGCGGTGGTGGAGAAGGAGGCTCTGCAGGTTCATCAGAATCTAGCGCTACTGGGTCTTCAACGCCTGCGCCTACGAGTAGTGAAACGCCTATCTCGCTCAGCACATTGCAAATTGAACCCGCGAATAGCCTGACTTCTGTATATAAAGTGGATGTGGATGTCAGCTTACCCCACTTAGCCGCATCGCAGGTTTACATTTCGATTTGTGACAATGCTGGCGGCAACCTAGAGTCAGTGGACTATAACAAGTGCTTGGTGAAAGCAGCGCTGCAATCTGGCACGGGTCGTTACCAGTTACAGGTGCCTAACCATTGTGAATCACTGATCGCTGTTGTGTCGGTGATGGAACCTAATACCCAGCCGATTGTGTACACCCTCGATCACAACAATCAGGCCGAAACCCAATGGTTTATCCAGTAATCTAGTACTTACAAGCCGCACTTGGCGGCTTGTTTCTATTTCACTGCAAACATTGAGTAATCGAGTTCGGCAATCTGATAATAACTTCGTAACGCGTCCGATAACATCTTCACCCGCAGCGGCAGCCCTTGCTCAAAAATCTTGCCCACCTCAGCATGGACTTTATGCATAAATGCCAAGCGATCCGGCTCAAAATCGCCGTTGAGATTGTCACAACTGACCGTAAACGGAAAACCAGCGCTCATCGATAAGATCCATTCATAGGCTTGTGGGCGTATTTCGACCTTTTCAAACTTCGTTTGCAAGGCTTCAGTTCGGCCGTCTGGCTCATACCAGTAACCAAAATCTTCCAATAATCGACGCTTAGGCCCCGCAACACACCAATGGGCGATTTCGTGCATCGCTGACGCATAAAAACCACGCGCAAAAATAATCCGGTGATAGCCGATATTGTTATCCGCTGGCAGATAAATCGGCTCGTCTCCTCCAAGTTCTAGTTTGGTGTTGTACTCAGAGTAAAAGGTGTGGTTGAAAATTCGAATGAGATCTCGATAGTCGTGGCTCATGGCGCTCTTAAAACAGTCAGTAAATAGCGCTCGGCATTCTCGCATTTTTAAGTAATTTTGCAAATCTGCTCGACTGTTGTAGGCATTAGAAATAGTTATGCAACAAACGTTTTCGTTTTCACAAAATCTCATTCGTCAGCGCCGGGCTTTACTACTACACTCTCGGCTTTAATTTTGGCGCAAGCCAATGTCGACTAAGATAATGTATGAGGGTTCATCATGCTGCTCAGTGTTTTGTATGTTATTGGTATTACAGCGGAAGCGATGACAGGGGCACTTAGTGCAGGTCGACGTAAGATGGATTGGTTCGGGGTGATGCTGGTTGCTAGCGCCACAGCGATTGGTGGCGGTACGGTGCGTGATATTTTGCTCGGTCACTATCCGCTCGGTTGGGTGAAAAACCCTGAGTTTTTGGCGATTACCTGTTTGGCTGGTGTCTTGACAACAGGCCTGGCTAAGTGGGTCATCAAACTCAAAGGGCTATTTATTCGTCTCGATGCACTAGGATTAATTGTTTTTAGTATTATTGGCACCAAGATAGCATTAGGTATGGGCCATCACGCGCTGATTTGCATGGTCTCAGCCCTAGTCACCGGTGTCTTTGGTGGATTGCTACGAGATTTAATCTGCCGTCAAACTCCACTGGTGCTGCATCAAGAGCTCTACGCATCCGTCGCTTTGATTGCTTCTGGTTTGTACTTATGTCTGCTCGAATTTGGCGTCAATGATGTGACAGCGACTGTCGCCACACTGGTCGTCGGTTATCTGCTGCGCATGGCAGCAGTGCGCTTTAAATGGCGCCTCCCCTCGTTTCAGCTCGAAACAGAAGGATCTATTCACTGAATAAAAAAACGGCTTCCGAAGGAAGCCGTTTTTTTGTTCTATTTATGCTCAGATTTTCGGTGTTTCGGTGGTCACACCATGGTTTTGCCCACGATGACGCAGCAGATGGTCTAGCACTACAATCGCCAACATTGCTTCGGCAATCGGTACTGCGCGGATGCCAACACAAGGGTCGTGGCGACCTTTGGTGATAAGTTGAGTAGGCTCGCCCTGCTTAGTGATGGTGTCACCAGGGACCGTGATACTTGATGTTGGTTTTAGAGCTATGTTGGCCACAATATCTTGGCCCGTCGAAATTCCCCCTAAAATGCCGCCCGCGTGGTTACTGGCAAAGCCATCTGGTGTTAACTCATCACGATGCTGACTGCCTTTTTGACTGACCACGTCGAAGCCATCGCCAATTTCCACCCCTTTCACCGCGTTAATGCTCATTAATGCGTGAGCGATATCGGCGTCTAATCGGTCAAACACGGGCTCACCCAAACCAACCGGCACATTGGTCGCAACTACTTGTAACTTGGCGCCAATGGAGTCACCCTGCTTTTTCAGGTCGCGGATCAATTGGTCAAATGCGTCAACTTTGTCGACGTCTGGGCAGAAAAATGGATTATTTTCAATCTCATCCCAATCGACTTTATCAATCGCAACGTCACCCATTTGCGACAAGTAGGCTCTGATCTCAACCCCAAACTCCTGCTTGAGGTATTTCTTTGCGATAGAGCCCGCCGCGACACGCATTGCGGTTTCACGAGCTGAAGAGCGGCCGCCACCTCGATAGTCGCGCACGCCATACTTTTGGTGATAGGTGTAATCGGCATGACCCGGACGGAATTTGTCTTTGATTTCAGAGTAGTCTTTTGAGCGTTGGTCGGTATTTTCAATTAGAAGACCAATCGAGGTTCCGGTCGTTTTGCCTTCAAACACACCCGAGAGAATCTTCACTTCATCTGGCTCACGGCGAGCAGTCGTATAACGAGAAGTGCCTGGACGGCGGCGATCAAGGTCGATTTGAATATCGGTTTCACTGATCTCAAGACCCGGAGGACATCCGTCGACAATACATCCTAGTGCGATACCATGACTCTCCCCGAATGTGGTCACTCGGAAATGTTGTCCGATACTGTTTCCTGCCATTACTTCCTCAAAACTTTCTTCGCTGTGGCCAACTTAAGTTGTATACACAGCTTTACACTTCAATTGTTGGTAAATTCATAGTCGCCTTATTGCGGTTTGATGTAAACCCCCAAACGCTATTTTGCTCGCATAAAAAACGCCAAGTGAGAAACTTTCTCGCTTGGCGCTTAAGACTCGGTGCTCAGGAAAAATCAGTCGATGTAGAGTGCGAACTCTTCTTTATGTTCAACCAATTGTTCACGGGTCAACATAAATACCCCGTGACCGCCGTTTTCAAACTCCAACCACGTGAATGGAATTTGTGGATACTGTTCCATCATATGCACCATAGAGTTGCCAACTTCACAGATCAAAATGCCGTTTTCCGTTAAGTAATCGGGGGCGTTGGCTAAAATACGACGCACTAACTTCAGACCATCCGTGCCAGCAGCCAGACCCAACTCTGGTTCATGGGTAAATTCATCCGGCAGACTATTCATGTCTTCTTCATCGACATATGGCGGGTTAGACACAATCAGGTTGTACTTTTCTTTTGGTAAATCGCGGAATAGGTCTGAACGGATAGGGAAAACTTGCTGCTCCATTCCATGATCTTGAACGTTTTGCTCTGCCACTTGCAATGCGTCAGTCGAGATATCAATCGCATCGACCTCGGCTTCAGGGAAGGCGTGTGCGCAAGCAATAGCGATACAACCACTTCCGGTACACAGGTCCATGATGCGTGTTGGTTGCTCAACTAACCATGGTTGAAATTCTGCTTGAATAAGCTCACCAATTGGCGAACGAGGTACCAAAACACGCTCATCGACAAAAAACTCTAGGCCGCAGAACCATGCGCGGTTGGTCAAATAAGCCACTGGTGTACGATCGTTAATGCGCTTAACCACACGCTCAACGATACGCATACGTTCGCTGGTGGTTAGGCGAGAGTTCAATACATGAGGAGGCACATCAATTGGTAGATAAAGGGTTGGTAGGATCAATTGCACTGCTTCGTCCCACGCGTTGTCTGTGCCATGACCATAAAATAGGTTAGCCGCGTTGAAACGACTCACAGTCCAACGAATCATATCTTGAAGCGAATGAAGTTCTGAAACCGCTTCTTCTACAAAAATCTTATCCAAAATTGCCTCCGAAAAGCGCTACAATACTGCACATTGCATTGTTCGATAGTAATGATTAATCCCATGAGCAAAAAAGACACCGAAATGGATGATGACTTCGCCCTTTTTAGGGATGCAGTACAAGGCGTAAAAAAGTTGTCACAGGATACCATAGTCCGCCAACCAAAAAGAAACAGTAAGCAAAAAGAAATTCGTCGCGTCGCCCGTGAAGCCAGCGATACTGAGTTCTATTTTTCTGATGAGTTCGTCCCTTTGCTTAACGAAGAGGGGCCGACTCGCTACGCTCGAGATGACGTCTCACACTATGAGGTCAAGCGCTTGCGCCGTGGTGTATATGTGCCAGATGTATTTCTTGATATGCATGGCATGACTCAACAAGAAGCAAAACGAGAGCTAGGCGCGATGATCGCGTACTGTATCAAGAACGAAATCTCTTGTGCCTGCGTTCAACACGGTATCGGTAAACACATTCTCAAACAGAAAGCACCACTATGGCTGGCACAGCACCCCGACGTGATGGCTTTTCACCAAGCGCCACTTGAGTTTGGCGGCGACGGAGCGTTATTGGTGTTGCTGTCTATTCCTGACAAGTAATAACAGGCGTTACTGCCTTAGATCCGGTGGGATGGGTAAATCGGTAGTTTTCAGTTTTGGTCTCTGACCACCGCGCTTGCGGTATTGCTTAAGCTGGAACACATACGCCAGAATTTGTGCAACCGCAGTAAACAAGCCATCTGGAATTTCCTGTTCTAGCTCAGTGGAGTGGTAAAGTGCCCGCGCCAAAGGTGGCGCTGGAACTACATAAATATCATGCTCGCGAGCGATTTCGCGAATTTTAAGCGCCATATGATCAGTTCCCTTCGCCACCACGATGGGCGCTCGGTCTGTGTCTTGTTTATAGCGCAGTGCAACAGAGAAGTGTTCTGGGTTGGTGACGATTACATCGGCCTGTGGTACTTCTGCCATCATTCGCCGCTGCGCTGCCTCACGTTGCAGCATACGAATACGGCCTTTTACTTCCGGTTTACCTTCGGTGTCTTTGTATTCGTCTTTGACCTCTTGTTTAGTCATCTTGAGCTGGTTTGCGTGTTGCCAAATCTGAAAGGGGATATCAATCGCAGCTACAATCAGCAAAGTACAGCTAATCAACAGGATAAAATCGAGCAAGATATCTAGGGCGTGAAAAATGTTCTGGGGATACACGTCCATACTCAGCTGGAACAAGTCTTCTTTAGCCGCATTTATCAGGTAAAACGCCATCCCAGAGACCAGTGCGACTTTCAAAATGGATTTGAGCAGTTCGACCCAACTTTGAAGCCCGACCATACGTTTCAAACCACTGAGTGGGTTCATCTTCGACCACTTCGGCATCGCCGCTTCTGCGGAAAAACTCACCCCCCCGACCCCTGCAGCACCAATCAATGCCGCAATAAATAAAGTGATCAATATCAGGAGCAGCGGCAACACCAAGCTACCGAGAGAGCCGAGGGCAATATCGAAGAGTTTGACTTGATCGAATACCTCTTCACGCGATAGCGAGAAAAAACGTCCCATTGCAGAGAAGAGTGCGCGCGCCAGCCCCTCACCAAACCACATCAGGGCGATGGCACCTACGACAAGTACCGATACTGACGCCAACTCTTTTGACCTTGCAACCTGCCCTTTCTCTCGGGCCTGTTGCAAGCGCCTGGGCGTCGCGTCTTCGGTGCGTTCTTGACCGTCGGATTCTGCCATCTTGCCCCCTAACAGTTAAGCCGAATAAAGCGGCAGACCTGTTGCTCACCTTGTAACCAGAATAGTTCATAATGATTGTACAAGCCGGCAATGATGTACCAACAAAGCAGTAAGCCCACCATCAGAGCAAACGCAAAACCGAGCGAAAAGATATTGAGCTGTGGCGCGGCACGTGTCATTACGCCAAATGATAAGTTAATGGTCAGCAGAGCGATAATGCCCGATAGCGACATACTCAGCGCCACTTTAAACATAATGCCTAACCACAACGCCAGTTCGCGAAAATCAACGGTCGTCAAAGAGCCAGACCCAATCGGCAGCGACTTAAAGCTCATCACCACCAGCATGATCATTTTTAGATGGCCGTCTGTTGCGAGAAAAAACATCGTCGAGAGGAACATGAATAGCTGACCGAGCAGCGGCGTGTTCTGGCCATTGGCTGGGTCGACCATAGAGGCGAAACCCAAACTCGATTGCATACCTAAGATTTGACCTAAGATGACAAAGGTTTGGATCATAAATTGGGTGACCGTTCCCATCGCGACACCAATAATGATCTGCTCGAGTAACGTCATGAAGCCTGCGAAAGAGAGCAGTTCAATGTTGTCGGGGACCGCTGGTATGGCAGGCATCACGGCAAATGTAATCGCTAACCCCAGATAGAGCCGTACCCGAGTTGAGACAAAACGTGCTCCGGTCACGGACATGACCATCAGCATCGCCGCAATGCGAGTATAGGGCCAAAAATAGTTGGCAATCCAGTCCAGTACGACGCTTGCAGGATACTCCATAGCTACACCTAGTAGAGGACCTGCGGTAGACGTTCAACCATACTAAAAAAGAACTCCATCAACATTTGTGTCATCCAGTGACCAAATAGCATCAGTGCTAATAGGGTGACGATAAGACGCGGTAAAAAACTCAGCGTCTGTTCGTTGATTGAGGTGGCCGCTTGGAAAATCGCCACCACCAAACCAATCAAAAGGCTTGGAATAATGATCGCTGACACCATGATAAGCACCATCCACAGCGCTTCACGAAATAGTTCAACAAACATCTCAGGAGTCATGTATTTCCTCCCGTCACAAGGCGAAGCTGCCAGCGAGGGTCGACAAGATGAGATTCCACCCATCAACCAACACAAACAGCATCAATTTAAACGGCAACGAAACAATCATTGGCGAGAGCATCATCATACCCATCGCCATCAGCACCGAGGCGACCACTAAGTCGATAATCAAAAACGGTAAGAACAGCATAAAGCCAATTTGGAACGCCGTCTTGAGTTCTGAGGTGATAAAGGCGGGGATCAGCACCGCCATTGACACCTCTTCTGGCGCCGTTGCCGTCGAACCCGAGATGTTAACAAACGTCTCCAAATCTTTGACTCGAGTCTGTTTGAGCATGAAGTCTTTCATCGGCACTTGAGCAAGATCGAATGCTTGGCGAGCACTGATCTGCTCGTTAATGTAAGGTTGAATCGCATCGTCATTTATCTTACTGAGTACCGGAGACATAATGAAAAAAGTCAGAAATATAGCGATGCCAATGATAACTTGGTTGGACGGCGTCTGTTGCAAACCCATCGCTTGACGCAATATCGACATCACCACCACAATTCGGGTAAAAGATGTCATTAGAATAACCATGGCGGGTAAAAACCCGAGCATGGTC
Source organism: Vibrio sp. JPW-9-11-11 (assembly GCF_013369335.1). Classification (GTDB taxonomy): domain Bacteria; phylum Pseudomonadota; class Gammaproteobacteria; order Enterobacterales; family Vibrionaceae; genus Vibrio. The sequence goes on along the minus strand of NZ_SZQJ01000004.1, from coordinate 385,960 downwards.
ATTAAAGCTAAGATTTGCAGGTTAATGGAATAGTCTTCGGTTCCATCTGGATTGGTGGTCATGGTGAACGCCGGGATCCCAGCGCCACTGCCAGCAAATGTGCCCGTCGATATTGTGCGCGAGGCACCTTGCTCGCGCTCCATCGCCGACACGGTCACCGAGTCCGTCGCTGCGACATTACCGGGGACAGGTGTAGGTAACTCTTCCTGAGCAGACACACTCCAAGCCACCAGAGTCAGCACACATGTCAGCAATAACGTGGTTATATTAGTCTTTCTGATCATTCTTCTTTAATAGCTGAGTCAATTGATTTGAAAACGGACTTGCAGCTAACTCCTCCTGAGACAGTGGCTTATCCAACTTAGCGATCAGTTGAATCGACTGCGCCGTCACACCGACCAAAAATTGCTCTTCCGCGGCCTGAACAATAATGATTTTTTCTCGGTGACCAACCGCGATTTGGCGCACCACACTTAGGCCTTTTTGATTGATCAGTGCTGGTACACGCATCCGTTTAAGTAACCAAGCTAACAACAAAATAAAGGCAATAACGAACAAGAGCGACCCAAAAGTGGTCGCCCAGTCAAGTTGGCTACCCGTCGTGGTAGCCATCGCCGTTGGTGAAAGTAGAAAAAGCGCTAAAGGCAAGTACTTCCTAACTTCTAACCTCATAGATAACCTTACTCTATCTGAGCTTTTTAATCCGCTCAGTCTGGCTAATTACGTCGGTTAAACGAATACCGAACTTGTCATTGACCACGACCACTTCACCGTGTGCAATCAAGGTTCCGTTCACTAGCACATCCAGGGATTCACCGGCTAAACGCTCTAGCTCAACCACTGAACCTTGGTTTAGTTGCAGCAAGTTGCGGATACTGATTTGCGATCGTCCCACTTCCATCGAGATGGTGACGGGAATATCCAAAATCGTGTCGAGTTTACGGCGTTCATCTTCAGAGATGGGTGACGCGGTATCCTCAAGCTCATCAAGCTGAGCTGACATCACTTCATCTACATCAATCTCTGGCGCTGCGGGATCTTCACCAAGAGCTGCAGCCCACTCATCCGCCAATTTTTGGTCGTCACTTGGTTCCATAACAGTTACCTATCTCTATTTTATTCATCCATATCACCTTCATCATCTTCTAGCTCAGAAATCACATCTTTACCAAGGAAAGCAATATCGGTTTTGACTACATCTGGACGTTTGATCTTCTCAGATACTTGCACAGCGAGCTTCTCCCCCGAACGCCCCATTTTCACACGGAATGTCGGCAGCTCTTCAACAAACATTACCGCATGCTCGGGCATGTCGATAGGAATAATATCGCCAGGGCGCAGTTCCATCAGATCACGTAAGGAAATATCTTGTTCGAGCAAATCAACCCGAAAGTTAACCGGGACATCCATGATCTCTTCGCGTAACGCTGTACTCCAGCGCACGTCCGTTTCCATTTTGTCTGATTGAACACCCGCATCAAGCAGTTCACGGATGGGTTCTACCATAGAGTACGGCATGACCACATGGAAATCGCCACCACCGCCATCCACTTCGATATGGAAAGAACTGACGACAATCACCTCGGTTGGGCTGACAATATTTGCCATACTTGGGTTCACCTCTGAATCCAAGTATTCAAACTCAACCCCCATTACTGGGGACCAAGCTTCTTTGTAATCTTCAAAAACAATTTTTAGCAGCAGCTGCACGATACGTCGTTCAGTCGGCGTAAACTCACGCCCCTCGATACGTGCGTGAAAACGACCATCACCGCCAAAGAAGTTTTCTACCAAAATAAACACCAGCCGCGCTTCCATCGTAATAAGCGCCGTGCCTTTTAATGGTCTAAAGCGCACCATGTTTAAACTGGTGGGAACGTACAAGGTATTTTGGTATTCACCAAACTTCATCATTTGCACGCCGTTAATCGACACTTCGGCCGTTTTACGCAGCATGTTAAATAGGCTGATTCGCATATGACGTGCAAAACGCTCGTTGATAAGTTCGAGCGTGGGCATACGACCACGTACAATCCGGTCTTGCGAGGAAAAGTCAAACTCGACGGCACTCGTGTCCGTGGCAACATCTTCCTCTTCTACCTCATCGACGTCGTCGACGCCATGGAGGAGCGCATCGATCTCGTCTTGGCTTAGTAGATCAGTCACAGGTCACCTATTGCATTACAAAATCAGTAAACAAAACACGTTCGATGACAGGCTGACCAACAGCACGATTCAAACTCGCTTTGATATCATCGGTGGCTTTATCGCGCAGTTCAACACGACCATTTGCTGTGCGCAGTTGCTCTAATGTCGCGGAGGCAAAAGTACTAAGCAGCGAACTCTCAATCAGTGGAGAGTGGTAACGAGCAAGGTTTTCATTCTCGCTGCCTCGAACCATTAATTGAACCTTAATCTGCACAAGGCGATCCTTCTTATCCCCTGTCACATTAAACAGAAACGGTTGAGGGATATTAACATAGGCCACTGGATCAACAGGGGCTGCGGCCTGCTGGGCTGCCGCTTGTTGATCTTGGCTATCCTCGTCAGAGCCTAATAAGAAAAACGCAGCGCCACCGCCGCCCACTAGCAAGACGACCACCGCGATAATGATGATCAGGAGCTTACTTTTCCCTTTGGGCGCTTCTGTTTCGACTTCTTCAACTGCCATAGCTTAACGTTCTCTATTTGTTCATTTTTTATAGTTTAAGCGTAATAACTAATTCCATCACGCTTTGCCGCGACATTCAAATCAAGATTGATGTCTGGTTCAAGGTTTTCTTCACCTTGGAAGCTCTGACCGCTGCCTCCTTGACCAGATTGACCCTGTCCACCGTCTGCGTAACGTCTTTGTTGCTGACCAGAAGCTTGTTGTTGAACAGAGCTATCGCCCAGTTGGACCCCTTGCTGAGCGAGCATTTCGCGTAACCTTGGCATGGACTGTTCAATCACATCGCGTGCTTGTTGGTTTGCCACGGTGAAGTGGACTGTCGCGGCGTCTCCGTTCATATTCATGCGAATTTGCATACGGCCTAACTCTGGCGGGTCAAGGCGGATATCAATGTTTTTCAAATTCTTCGACATCATCATCTGCACGCGCTCAGCGACTTGTTCACCGGCGAACTCGCGATTAAGCTGCAAAGGTGCTTGAGCCACTTGTTCCGCTCTAGCTTGTGTCATTGCTGAGCTGCCTGGTTGCCCAGCAGCTTGCGCCAATTGGTGAGCAAAACCACTACCGCTTTCACCGCTCGACTGTGTGCCTCCTTTGCCGCCTGTTGCAAGTTTACCCACCGAGGCTGCGGCCTTAGCACCTAGCGCCGCTTTCAACAACGCTTGATCCTGATTCACTGCGACGTTAGGGGCGGCGGCAAGCTGCTGCAACTGGCTGGCTGCAAGGTCATTGGGCATAGGCACCGCTTGATGGCTGTTCGCTTGTAACGCCTGCTGCGCTACTTGAGATTGTTGATTGACTATTGCTTGGTGTACCGACTGAGCCACGGGCGCCTGTTGCGCTTTAGCGTGTAACTCCGGTTTGAGCTTTATCTCATCGCTTACCACTTGCTCAGTTGACGCCCAAGGAATAGCAGAGGCCATTGTCGCCGCAGCAAGTTCAGACGTGCTCTCTTTTTCACTGCCGTCGTCGACGATGGCGGTAGTGACCAACTCAGGAGCAAGCGGATTGAGTTTTTGTGGCGCTTCGCTGATAGCCGCGGCCGTCACACCGGCAGATACCACTGCACTCGGCGCAAGCGTGGCAGCAAGCACGTCGCTGTCGAGTTCGTTGCCCAGTTCAGTCTCTGTTACTTGGGAGACCTTGACAGGCTCTTCATTCGCAATATCGCTTTGCTCTGCGACGGGTTTTAGCGACGCTTGTTTGGGCTCAATAACAACCTTATCATCAACCTTATTGTCTTGGCCTTTGGCAACCAATGCTGCGCTCAGTGCCGCTTTAGCGTCTAGGCTTTCCTCACCATTTTCTGTTTTTTCACCATCTTTTGCCTCTGTCGAAGGCTGGATGAAACGCTGTGCAGAAGCTGGAATAGCCACGGTTTCCTGTTCAACATCGCTGCTCTTCACGCCGTTTTCGGCATCAACTTGTTTGCCTTTAAGCGCAGGTTCCTCGCTATCTACCGATTTTGCATCGACCGTCGATTGCGAATGCAGAGGAGTTTTTGCATTTTGTTCATGAGACGCCAAACTGATTTCTTCATCACCAGTAGAGCTCATTGCCTTGCCATTTGGCCCATCCACCTCAGTTTGCACCGTGTCACGGTTTGATTTTGGTGGCAACTCTTTGCCGTCCTGGGTTTTAAGTGCCCTATTCGACTCATCCAAACGCTGCAAAACTTGATCACTATCTGACACTATCTTGGCGGCGCTGCTTTCATCTGGTGGTGAGTCTTTAGCCGCCTGAGTTGGCTTCCCATCTTCGGCATCTTCACCGTCACCTTGCTCCAATAGCGCCTCAGTGGACTGGTTTTCCTCGACAGAGACCTTGGCTGAGCCTGTTTCACCGCCAGCCGCGACTTCTAAGTCGGTTTGACCTTTTTCATCAGAAGCAGGGGCATCACTCACCTCTTTACTACTGTCGCCTGTAATTAAAGCGGCAAGTTTGGCAAAAAAACCGCCTGATTCGGATGTTTCAGTCGTCGCCTCGCCACCTTCTGGGGCGACATTAGTCACTTTTGGACTCTCTGATACCGATGACAAGTTAATATTCATACGAGCTTCACTCACTTAATGCGCGAATTGAGCGCTATCTGGCACAGACACGCTAGACCCCCTGTAGGGCTCGGTGCTTGTGTGGTTACGCTTAGAGACGTGTTACGAGAGATACTCTGCAAAAAGTACGCCAGATACAAAGCCTGCTCGGGAGATACATCATTGGTGTGAGGCTAGTTCAAGCTCCGACGACCAAACTGAAGGGTAGAAAACTCATCCATTTGTTGTTGCTCTCGTCGATTTTGCAAGCGTTGATTTTCGTCGTGCTTTTTTTCAATTAACCATTCATATGAACGACGTTTTTTACGACACTCCAACCAATTTTGCTCACAGTTGTTCACTTGATCTATGAAATGCGTCTCAGCCTGTTTCTGCTTAGAAAGGGTCTCATCTAAGGTGGTTAAAAATCGATTAAGGTGGGAGTACTGGCTGGCCGTGAGCCCTTGCTGGCCGCGATCGACTAATTGCTGACAGTAGTCGAGACGATACTTTTCAATCTGTTCGAGTTGTTGATAATAACCATCAAGTTCATTGCGCGCTTGGCTAAGCGCCAACGCCGCTTGGTTTTCATGCTCTTTGGCTTGGTCAAGCAAGAACTCTAGCGCGTTGTCCATCGATTATCCTTCCCCTTGCAACAAATTACGTAGCATATTGACGCACATATCGTATGGTACTGTCTCTTTCATGCTTTGTTGCAAATAACCATCCAATTTAGGTTTGAGGGTAAACGCCCCATCTATCGCCTGATCTGTACCGGGCTTGTAAGCCCCTATCGAGACTAAATCTTGGTTCTTACGACATATCGACAGTACCTGCCTCACCGCTTTCGACATCAAGATGTGCTCTTCGGAGGTGATCTGTGGCATCACACGGCTGACCGATTTCTCAACATCGATGGCTGGGTAATGACCCGCATCCGCCATTTCACGCGACAGCACGACGTGACCATCTAATATTGCCCGCGAGGCATCGGCAATTGGATCTTGCAAGTCGTCACCTTCCGTTAGTACGGTGAAAAACGCCGTAATCGAGCCTTGGTCAGGGTTACCGTTACCGGCACGTTCAACCAGAGCCGGTAACTTAGCAAATACCGATGGTGGATACCCTTTCGTGGCGGGAGGCTCACCCACCGACAGCGCTATCTCACGCTGAGCTTGAGCAAAACGTGTCAGCGAGTCCATAAGTAGCAGAACATCTAGCCCTTGGTCACGGAAATATTCAGCAATAGTGAGTGCCGTTTGACAGCCTTTTAAACGCATTAGTGGTGAGGAGTCTGCAGGCGCAGCAACCACTACCGAGCGCTGGCGACCATCAACGCCAAGGATCTCTTCGATAAACTCTTTGACCTCACGCCCACGTTCACCGATTAGGCCTACCACGACTACTTGCGCAGTGGTCCCGCGAGTCATCATCCCCAATGTCACCGATTTACCCACACCCGATCCAGCAAATAAGCCAATTCGCTGACCTTTGCCGACCGTCAATAAGCCGTTAATGGCTTTAATACCGACGTCCAATGGTTCTGAAATCGGTTTACGTGCTAGCGGGTTAATAGGCTCAGCGTTAAATGCTGCGCGCTGCTCGGTATAGATAGGCCCAAGTCCATCAAGCGGGTTACCCACCCCATCAATGACACGGCCAAGTAGCTCCATCCCGACAGGTAGCCCTGATTCGCTGGTCATGGGTGTCACTTTAGCGCCTGGGAGCACACCCGTTATTTGTTCACTTGGCATTAAGTAAAGATTGTCACCAGAAAACCCGACCACTTCCGCTTCCGTCTCACCATGCATGGTTTCGACTTTGCACAGGCTACCAATGGGGGCGCGGCACCCTGTCGCTTCTAGTGTCAAACCGACCACACGCACCAACTTACCCGACGCCACTGGGCGACAGGTTAAACCTTGTGTTTTGTATTGAGATAGACGTTCCGCCAGAGCTAGCATCACTCACCACCTTGGTGACGATTCACTCCACAAAAACTTTGGATGACACTACGAATTCTATCTTCCATGCGATAGTTGACGCTCGACTCACCCGCTTCGATTTGCACATCCCCTCTATTGAGCGCAGGTTCGCTCATGAGCGTCCAATTGCGAAATTCGAGTTGCTCTTCACCGTAAGAAGAGCGGATGATTTCTACATCATCTGGGTGAAGTTTGAGCGTAATGGCATGGCCCGATATCGGCAGAGACTCCACCGACTGCTTGATGGTGTCGAGCACCACTTGAGGATTAGTTTGGACTTCGACATGGACGACTTCTTTGACCAAAGTCAGCACCATGTCGACCAACTGTTTTTCTACTTGAGCGTTCATTAGCTCAAGTGGCTGGGCAAACTGATTGGCAAGGTTGACGAACGTTTGCACCTGCTGCTGAATAAACTCTTGGCCTGCTGCAACGCCTTCAATTTTGCCCGCTTCTAAGCCTTCTTGCTTGCCCTCATCAAAACCTTGCTGTTTACCTTTGTCATAACCCTGCTTAAAGCCCGCCTCTTGGCCCTGATGAAGCCCTTCCTGATAAGCCTGCTGCTTGATCAGTTCTATTTCATCTTGTGTGAGCTCTTTAGGCGCCTCTTCTTTTACCGGCTCGGCGATCGGCATCCAGCTCGGGTCATAGTTCATCGCCGTTTCTTTGGCTTGGTTGTGAGTTTGCGCAGTGTAGTCAGGCATACCCCAACGTTCAGGTTTCTCTACCTGATCATCGTTATCCAGTCGTAAAAAACCGCGCTTTCTTTCCAAAGACATACAGACCTTAGCTATTCAACTTAGAGGAATTCATCCGCACCGCCGCCGAGCATGAGCTCACCAGAGTCGGCCATACGACGAGCGACTGCCAATACTTCTTTCTGTGCGGCTTCTACATCAGACACCTTGATTGGAGGCATCGCCTCAAGGTCATCACGCATCATCTCAGCAGCACGTTTCGACATGTTCTTGAAGATCTTATCTCGTAGTGCGTCATCCGCCCCTTTCAATGCACGCTGCAAGGCGTCTTGTGGCACATCACGCAGCAGTTTTTGAATACCTTGATCGTCCACTTCGATAAGGTTTTCGAACACAAACATGAGATCTTGAATTTGCGTCGCCATGTCTTCGTCTTGATCGCGAATCTGCTCCATCAAGATGCCTTCGACGTTGTTGTCCATGTAGTTCATGATCTCTGCTGCTGCTTTCAAGCCGCCAATTTTGGCCGCTTGCGCACCAGCTTGACCCGCAAACTGTTTCTCCATGATTTCGTTCAGCTCAGCCAGTGCTGACGGTTGAACTTCTTCAAGGTTAGCAATGCGCATCATCAAGTCGAGGCGGTCACGCTCGGCAAACTGAGATAGGATCTCCGCTGATTGGTCGGGATCGAGATATGACAGGACGATGGTCTGGATCTGAGGGTGCTCGTTGATGATAATGCTGGCTACCTGGCGTGGATCCATCCATTTCAACGAATCGAGACCTTTAGAGCCCGTACCCAACAGAATTTGGTCAACAAGGTTATTCGCTTTGTCTTCACCCAGCGCTGCAACTAAGGCATTGCGCATAAAGTCTTCACTGCCCATACCGATATTGGTGTATTTCTGGATATCTTCCAAAAAGGCACGATGCACGGCTCCGACTTTGTCTTGGCTCAAGTCTGCGGCGCGCGCCATCGCGCTACCAACACGTTGAACTTGCTTTGGCTCTAAATGGCGAATAATCCCTGCGGCATCTTCTTCATTAAGACTCAACAACAGGATAGCCGCACGCTCTTCGCCCGGTATACTTTCTATGTCGACGGAGTTTTCTACTACCTCACCGCCCTCATTTTGTGGAACTATTTCGTTAGGCATCCTGCATCCAATTCTTCACAACTTGTGCCGCTAGCTCTGGCTCGTTGGCAACCAAGGCACGCACCGCTTTCAGCACATCTTCATCTTTGTGTAAATTAGGCAAGTCGATACTTGAGCCAAACTCAAATAACTCACCACCGTCTAAATCGCCGCCGATTAGGCTAGTTTCGCCATCCGCACCGATTGGCAGGCCATCAGGGCCGTAAAGCTGCTCATCGTCATCCGAAGCAGGGTTGAGTAGTTTCTTCATCGCTGGGCGAACCAGTACCAAAACTACAACGATAATGACCAACGCGCTCGCAAACCAACGTATCCAATCGTTGAAGTTTGGATGCTCCCAGATTGGCACATCCGCCAACACCTCAACTTCAGGCTCTGCGAATTGCATGCTAAGCACATTGAGCAAATCACCACGCGCCTCACTGAAACCTACGGTTCCAACCAGCAACTGCTTAATAGAGTTTAGCTCAGCATCAGAAATCGGTTCATAACTCGTTTCACCTGTGTCTGGGTTAACCACAGCACGGTTTTTCACCGCGACTGCGACCGTTTGGCGATTAACAATCCCCGTTTGTCTGCGCTCATGGCTGATGGTCGTATCGAGCTCAAAGTTCCGTGTCGCCTCTTTGTGCACCGACCCTTGGCCAAGCAAACTTCCATCTTTCATTTGCGCGACATCTTGTGGGATAGAGGCATCGGCAGGTGGCTGATTACTTAACGCACCAGGTACGCCAGCAACCACATTACCGTTGTTGTAATCTTCAAGCGTGTACTCACTACGGGTGGCGGGGGTGTTGGGGTCAAAGCTTTTACGTGTTTGTTCAATCGCGCTGAAATCGAGCTCAATATCCACTTGAGCGGTGTAATTACCAAAGCCCAAAATAGGGATCAGCACAGAGTCAATTTTTTCACGTAGCGCTTGCTCTTGTTTACGCTCCATTTCGTGTTCTTTACGGCGCGCAGCAGAAGCTGGATCTTGAGAGCCAGAGCTCAGCAAACGACCATGTTGATCCGTGACCGTAATGCGATTAGGTTTCATACCCGGCACGGCGCTCGCCACCATATCAACCACAGAGTCGACTTCTTCTTGCTTTAAGTTGGTGCCAGTTTTAAGTGTCAAGAACACCGACGCTGATGCCTCTTGATTGTGACGAACAAACACACTCTGTTTTGGCAAGGCGAGCAGGACGCGAGCTTTGCGCACTTGCTTCATCTCTTCGATGGCTTTCGATAATTGACGTTCGCGGCTCAGCTTTAAACGCTCTTGTTCTAAGCGTTGAGAAACACCAAACCCCATGTCTTGCAATAAAATTTCATCACCGGCTTGTTTCTCTTGATTTAAGCCAGCACGAACCATGTCGAGTTTTAGGCTATTGTAGTCACTTGAGGGCACTAAAATGGTATTGCCATCGAGTTTGTAGTCGAATTTTTGTTGATCTAGATAATCAAGGACAGGAATTAATTCTTCTGTTTCGTAAGCGCCTAGTGGGCGCATTTCTGGCTCTTTGACCCAGAAAAACAGCATAACGATCAGAGCAACACAGATGGAGATCGACAGAACCAATACGACTTGACGCAGCAAGTCGAGGTCGCCGACTGCCATATCAAACTTTGAACTACTCTTTTCGTCCAGATCAGGGTTCTGGACATTGGTATCGAGATCAGTGGTTGCAAGCATTGCGCTGTCTGCACCGCCGTCGGCCACCGTGAGATCCGTTGATTGATTTTGCTCTGCCACAGACTTTACCTAACTACTTAAACCGGCATATTCATCAATTCTTTGTACGCTTCTACTAGCTTATTACGTACTTGAATTGTTGCTTCAAAAGCGACGCTGGATTTATTTCTGGCGATCATTACGTCAGAGAGAGAGACATCGGCATCACCACGGTCAAAACGGGTTTGTAGATCGCCGGAGACTTTCGAAAGATGATTGACATTATTGATAGCATTATTAAGCAGCTGACCAAAGTCCGCACCGACCGTTTGTCCTGTCGCCGCAGGTTTAGTACCGCTTGCTTCGAACATCATTGCTTGCATTTCGCTTTGAAAACCATCAACTCTCATCAAAACCTCGGTTGTCAACTCTTTGACATAAACATGTGCTGGACTTATGACGCTGCAATCCTCGTGCCACGTCGGTTGATAAAGGAAAATAACACGTTAGTTTGGAATATCAATCCCGGCATCACGCATTTTTGCTAACTTGTAGCGTAAAGTACGCGGACTAATACCTAGCTTTTCTGCCATCTCTTTGCGGCGACCATTACACTCCTCTAATGTTTCGAGGATAATGGCAAACTCTTGGTCTCTGAGCTCACCTCCAAGACCACTGCTTGAAGTGATATTCTTGCTCGCTTCTGCGATGGGCTTAATCTCTGGGATCACTGAGTTATCGCGACTTTCCACCGCGACTTGCAGGCTCGATGCATCTTGCCAATCGAGTCCTTCAAGCAAGATATGGCTAGCATCAATATGGCCATTTTCACTCAGGATCAACGCCCGCTGCACCACGTTGTCGAGTTCACGTACGTTACCTGGCCAAGGGTAAGCCATAAGTTTAGCCACCGCTTGAGGTGACAAAGTAGGCACTGGCAGACCCAGTTTTTGGCAATGGCGTTCAACTAAATGATTAGCCAATGGTTCGATATCACCTTGACGCTCGCTCAGTGCTGGCCAAGTGATCGGGAAGACATTGAGCCGATAGTATAAATCTTCGCGGAAATTCCCTTCTTGAACATACTGTTTAAGGTCCCGGTTACTGGTCGCCAATACGCGTACATCAAGCTTGATACTTTTGCGGCTCCCTAAACGCTCCACTTCACGCTCTTGTAGCACACGCAGCAGTTTCGCTTGCAGGTTAAGGTCCATTTCACTGATCTCATCGAGCAAAATGGTACCGCCTTGAGCTTGTTCAAATTTACCAGGACACGCTTGAACCGCGCCAGTAAATGCGCCTTTTTCGTAACCAAACAGGGTTGCTTCTAGCATGTTGTCGGGAATCGCGGCACAGTTAATCGCCACAAATGGGCCGTCTTTACGGTTAGACGCGTTATGAATGTAGCGAGACATTACCTCTTTACCCGAACCGCTTGGGCCTAACACCATCACGCTAGCGTCGGTTTTTGCCACCTTATCAGCCAGTGCGAGAAGCTTAATGCTTTTTTCATCCGCCACCACTGCATCGCCATTATCATCCGACTTAACTGGTGCATAACGACTGACCATGTTGAGCAGAACTTCTGGGGCAAAGGGTTTGGCCATGTAGTCAATCGCGCCATCTTTCATCGCTGACACAGCATCTTCGATGTTAGCGTATGCGGTCATCAGCAATACGGGTAAATTAGGCCAATGCTGCTTGATGTTGCGCAATAGCGCCAAACCGCCCATACCCGCCATCTGTACGTCTGAAACGACAATGTCCACACTGTTCGACTTGAGCTTGACTAAGGCATCTTCGGCACTATCGGCTTCGAGCCATTCGTAGCCAGCCAACGCCAACGTATCGACGAGAGCCTCACGTAGACCTTCATCATCTTCTACTATCAGGACCTTACTTTGAGCCATAGTCATTCTCCAGTGATTGGTTCTTGTTCAACATCAGGGTGACGCTCAAGCGGCAGGCACATAGTAAAGCACGCCCCCTCTCCCTGTTCTGAAATCAGTTCTAACCTTCCGTCATGTGCGCGGCACACCATTTGTACTACCGCTAAACCAAGCCCGGTACCTTGCGAACGGGTGGTGAAGAAAGGCTCCATAATCTTGTTTTTCAGCTCTTCAGGCACGCCTGGACCACTGTCTTGTACTGATATCCGAAGTTCACCCGAAACCGGACGACAAAACACATCCAACTGGGATCCTTTTCCTGAGATTTGAATCGCATTCATCGCCAGATTGCTCAGCGCAGAGGCGACCGCATTAGCGTTGCCAAGCAGTTGAGTCTGCTCCTGTTCCACTTCAAGGTGAAAATCAATGTGATTGTTTTTTAAGGCCGTCTCTATCATCGGGAAGAATTCCGTCATCAAGTCTTCAACGGTGAACGGTTTGACGACTTTGTTATCCCCACCTTTAGCGAACAACAACATGTCATTGACCTGCTTTTCTAGGTCATGCAATCGGTCCATCAGTTTGGTTTGAAAGCGATCTTTCGTTGCGGCGGGTAAGTTAGGCGCCGCAAGATTGGAGGCGTAGAGCATCGCACTCGACAAAGGAGTTCGAACCTGATGTGCCAGCGACGCTACCATACGGCCAAGTGAAGATAAACGCTGCAAATCACTAATCCGTGATTGCAATAAGCGTGTTTCTGTCAGGTCGGTAATCAAGATCAACTGTCCGGTCGTCGAGGCTGAAATCGCCAAACGCACTTTTCGCCCGTTACGAAGTGAAATCTCGTGACCGTCATCTTCACGCGGTGCAAACGCTTGTTGAATCACTTCGAACCACTTTTCTCCCACAAGCGGCACCTCCAACAGGCGTTGTGCTTCTGGATTTGCTTCCTGCACTGTACCTTGGGTATCAAGCAAAATGACCCCTGCTGGCATCACATCAAGAACCTGTTGATAACGTTCGACTTGTTGCTCCAGGGTACCCAGCGGTGTTGGATTATCAGTGGATGTTGTTGAGTGCATGACGTATTTCTGCCTTAAAAACTACAATAGCCTGTAATGCAAAAAGCACGCCAGGCTATTATTCTTTATTTTCAGTCACTTATAGAGAAGTCGATAAATTGACAGTCAATATTTGAACACTTTATCGCTGCAAGTTGTACTTGCGCATCTTCTCCACCAAGGTCGTACGGCGCATACCTAACATATCAGCCGCCCTCGCGACCACACCACCTTGAGCATCTAACGCTTGATTGATCATGTTCACTTCCAAATCAGCTAGCATCTCTTTCAAGTTAACCCCTTCAGGGGGTAAGCTTTGTGGTGCGTTATCATGTTGTTCAAACACATCGTTCGACTCGAAGCTAAAGTCTTCAGCAAAGATATCCTGCAGCGCATCACGCTCTTGCTCTTCGACCGATTCGCGGCTGTGATACTCAGGTTGGAATTCAGGAATATCACTATAACGATACTTGGTCGGTAAGTGATTGACGTCGACTAAACTGTTGGGATAAAGAATGATCATCCGCTCAACCAAATTCGCGAGTTCACGGACGTTACCCGGCCACTCGTGCTCCATAAGAGAATTGATCGATCGCGGTGTAAAACAGATCGGCTGTGCCCCTTCTGATTCCATTCGCGTCATCAACTCTTGAAGTAGCAACGGAATATCTTCTTTACGATCGCGCAAAGCAGGCATCTCAATCGGGAACACATTCAAACGATAGTAAAGATCTTCACGGAATGACTCGTCGTCAATCATCGACTCAAGATTGCGATGCGTTGCCGCGATCACGCGTACGTTAACGCGAATCGTGGTATTGCCGCCTACTCGTTCGAATGAGCGTTCTTGTAACACACGCAGCAACTTGACTTGCATCGGCATTGGCATATCACCGATTTCATCCAAAAACAGCGTACCACCTTCGGCCAACTCAAAACGACCTTTACGCGAGGTAATTGCGCCAGTAAACGCGCCTTTCTCATGGCCAAATAGCTCACTTTCGAGCAGATCTGCTGGGATCGCACCACAGTTAATCGGAACAAAAGGACCATTGCGACGCGCTGAATGATAATGGATATTGCGCGCGACGACTTCTTTACCCGTGCCAGATTCACCCAAAATCAATACGTTCGCCTCAGTACCAGAAACCTGTTCTATCAAATGACGGACATCTTTAATACCTAAGCTTTGGCCGACTAAACTACGAAATAAGGTGTTTTTGCGCGACGATGAAAGCACGTTCACGCCCTTGCGGCCTAAGAAGTCCTTACAATGGCGCAGCGCTTCACTTAATTGCGGGTAATTGAGAGGATATTCAAGTTCACCAACATAGTTAGTCAACTCATCAACAGGATAAGAGTGCTTACCAGCAATGAGTAATGGAATATGATTCGCTTGAGATAATCTATCGCTTAGCTCGGCAGATAACTGATGATTGTCCAGAGAACCTAGAATGCAACCAGCCCACACCTGTGACCAATCCAAGTCGTCAAGTTGATGAGACGAGATCGCCTCACACTGTTCTCCAACAAATTCTAAAATATTACTGAGATTGGTCCGTGCTTGCGCGTCATCATCAATCACAAGTAGTTTTGCTAAACCTTGCATAGGTGAGAATGTTTGCCTTTATTATGAAACGTTGTGGCTGGATTATGTTTCTAGCGTTACAAATAACTATAGTTGAGAAAGCTCGCTAGACAATGGATAAAAACTCAGCAACAAAAAAAGCCACTAGGCTAGTTAGTGGCTTCTATTCTATTTGATAAAAAAAATATGGCAACCAAGCAATTACTTGATGTGATGTTAGCCCAAAAGCGAACTGGGCCAGAGTTTACTCAGTGTATATTTATTCATCACTTAATTAGCGTTCGCTTACAACCCCACGTCTTGCGCAGTCAGATTGTGGTATTCCGTCGGGATCTGGTCCCATGCAGATTTGATTTCACGGATAATATCAATCACGTCGTCGATAGGTTGTGGGTCATTTTGATGATTCGCTTCTGTGATCTGTGTAATCATAAACTCATACAGTTGATCGAGATTTTGTGCGATGTCCCCACCATCATCCATAGAAAGACAACTGCGAAGACTGATGACAATATCAAGGGCCTTGCCCAGACGTTCACCTTTAACAGGAATATTGCCTGCAAGCATCGCCGCCTTGCCTTGAATCAAACGCTCTATCGCACCTGCCATTAGCATTTGTACAATTTTATGCGGGGAGGCCGCACTGAGCTGGCTATCAACCGATACCTTCTTGTAAGCCTGTAGTGAACCACGCATAACAAACCTCTTAATTTATAAAAACTTCTGATACTGCTGAACCGAGCGCTTACCGTGACGGTATTTTTTTAAAGCTTGACCAAATTCAGCAGTCTTTTCCTGCATCATCGCTACAACAGTCTGTGTTCGGGTGACCGCATCTTGCCACTGTTGTGAGCGACTAAGCTCTGGATGCGCCTGAAACGCTTCCAGTAAACTTTGCAATATCTGTTCCCTTGTATCGACTAGGCGTGCAATATCTTCAACACTTAGTTCGTCGACGGTCAAAGCGAGCTCAATTTCGTGATCTAAATCACTTAATTCCTTTAGCTTAGCTCCCACTTCCTTATCCAAGGGCATTCATCATCCCCGCCAACTGTGACTGCATTTTACTCGTCGCATCCTGCATCGCCGTAAATTTGGCGTGGGTGCGCTTCTCTAAGTTGTCCATACGGCGATCCAGTGCCGCTTGATCATCTTGGAGGCGGTAATTGCGCTCTACCATACTACGCTCGCGATTTCGGATCGACCCGGTCACGCCAGTGAGCCCCTGTATCGCGTCTTCGACTTTTTTAGCAAACCCCTGATTGCCACCAAAAAAATCAGCCAGCTTGTTAAAGTTATTGTTGAGCTGTTTGTCCAGCATGTCGTAATTGATTTCTAGGTCACCTTGGCGAGTGGTGGTGATACCAAACTCGGTCAACGTTTTGAGCTCTTCTGGAGCGGGTTCTACTCGCTGTGAAAACACCGCTTTGAGCCGCGAATCTGCACTGCGAACAATACTGTCTCCTGCCAAAGGCCCAGCCATACCTGTTCTAGGGTCGACGCCTGACAGCTCCTTACTGACTCGATAAAACTGATTGTAAGCGGCAACAAACTGTTCAATGTCGTCACGTACACCCTGGCGATCGTACTCAATATCAATTTCTGACGGCGCTTTACCCGGCCCAGAGCGACCTTTGAGCGTTAAATCAACACCGTCAATCGCATCTTCAATAATATTATTACTACTAGAGAGCTGCGCCACGCCATCGAGTAGTACTTTCGCATCTTGAGCAGACTGAACTTCTGTCATCCCTTGATAAGTATCAAAGGATCGTTGCGCTGCATCTAAATCGCGCTGAGCTTGGTCTATACGCTCTAAATACTCTCGCTCTTCTGGCGGTAATTTTGCTCGCTCAAGCTGTTTGGCTTGCTCGGGAGTAAGTTCACCTGACTCAACTCGTTTAGCCAGTCGCTCTTGCTCTTGCGCAACTTGCTGTTCGAGACGAGCTTTGGCCGCCTCAAGTTTGGCTTGCGCTTCTTTGGGTGTCACATAGGAGTCGGTTAATGTGCCAGACGCCGTATTGCTCCAACCCGGCACATCCGGAGCCTTTTCCAACGCTTTCGCATCGAGCTCAGCCTCTGGCTCCCAATAGGAGTCTAACAAGGTGCCGGATGCCGTCTCCGTCCAGCCTGGAATTCTCTCCGAGGGCTTAAGGTACTTGTTAGCTTCAATTCCCGCTTTCGCCGCCGCTGCCGTTGCGGCATTCGATAGTTCGTTTCCTGGTGTGGCCTCTTTGGCCGCATTGGGATCGACATTCATTGCCGCCTGTTTTGACGTTTGCGCAATTTCTTGATCGACAACCTTTGCCGCATCGATGATTTTTTGCGCAATTTTATCGGCAACTTTTTTCTCGGCAGGGTTCAAAGGCGCGATCAGTTCTTGAGCAGCAGCACGGGCGCGTTCAAGATCTTTCACTCGCTGCTCAAGGGTTTTGTATTCTAGAGATTTAAGTGTGTCGCCAGGCTTAGCCTCGACACGTAAAGAAATATCGTTGTCTGCTCCTGACACATTAGAAGCGACGATTAAACGAGGACCTTCAACGTCGTTGATGACGGCGGCGCGAACCCCTGGATTAGACTTGCTGTTGTTGATACTTCGAACAATGTCGATCAGTTTCGAGTTATCCTGAACATTAATGGAAAAGTTTTTTTCTCCGAGTGAAATCTGCAGCTTACCCGGGCCAAATTTCGCGTCTTCCGGTAGTACATCGGACGCAATTTTATGACTTTGGGCAAGCTGCAACACATCGATAGCATATCGACCAGCGATAGCGTCAGTGGTTGCTGTCGCCGATACGACCGCTTCGTCAGTTGACTCCACGGTTCTTGCGGCAAAAGCTTTCTCTTGTCGAAAGCTCGCCATCAAGTTTTTCATCGTATCCAGCGACTCTCTGAGTCGACCATAGGCACTGATACTGGAATCAATTTCGGCCCGCTCATTATCGATGCGTTGCTGTTTAGGAACACGCTCCGCATCAACAATTTTGCTGACCATAGAATTGATATCCATGCCAGAATTCATGCCTATTGGCCCAAAACTCATTCATTCACTCCAGTACGATTACACCATTTGGTTGACCAGTCCAGACGAGTAGCGAGCCGTTTGCTCACGTAACCGTCGTAAGATCTCCAACATTTCCTCATCGGGTATCTGCCGAATAATATCGCCAGTATCCGCTTCATATATTGTCACAACATCTCTGCCCGACTCTTCGTCGACGCGAAATGATAAGCCTTTATTGATTGACGAGATGAAATCATTCATCTGCTGTACAATCCTCTCGCGCTCTTCCCGATTCAGCTTTTCACGCTCTTGCGAGGCTTCTATCGCTTTCTCAACGGTTTGAGCCGCTTGTTCACTTATCTCCGCAGTAGAGACCTGCTCCTTCTGTGAGGAAACTTGCTGTACACCATCGTACTTTGAAGCAAGTTTAGTGCCACTTTCTGAGCCATAAGGCTGGATGTTCGATGTGTAGGATGGTATTTCCATAACGATCTCCCTTCCACCTTAGCAGGTCACAACATAACGTTGTACCAATAAGCTCCAATCGAACCTATCGATTAACCTAATAAGCTAAGAGCTGCCGACGGAGACTGCTTAGCTTGCGCTAGAACAGAGGTACTGGCCTGCTGAAGAATCTGCGACTTAGTCATCGCCGTTGTTTCTTTCGCGTAGTCAGTATCCACGATTCGGCTACGAGACGCATTCACGTTCTCGTTGATGTTATCTAGGTTGCTGATTGCATGACCAAAACGGTTTTGGAATGCACCCAGTTCAGCACGCTGACTGTCAACCGTTTTTAATGCACCATCAATCACAGACACCGCGAGCTGCGATCCTGCAACTGACGTTACATCAACATCTGCCACTGTTCTATCTTGCGCTGCGCCGAAACCAATTTCGCCGCCCAATCCACCACCAATAGTGACCTCTGTCGCCACTTTATTCGAAGCAGCAAACAGTTGTAATTTACCCTCTTCACCGACAGAAGCTTTGACATCTTCACTCTGACCGTTGATGTAGGTTGCGAGCTGTTCGAGATCATCACCCGCTTTCGCGTTGATAGAAAGCTCTTTTGCCTCACCATGCACATCAGTATAGCTTAGAGTCAGGTCCGTCGTACCTTCAGAGACCGTCCAGTCAGGAGATTTACCTTCTTGAGCAACGTACGCTTTACCACCCATACTCATGGTGTCAGAACGCATATTCCCCATCGAAAGCTGAACCGCCTCACCCGAGCTTGCACCAATTTGGAAAGATTGGCTACCAAAGGTACCGTTGAGTAGTTTATTACCACCAAACGACGTGGTTTCTGCAATACGGTTAAGCTCGTCGTTCAGCGCCGTCACTTCCTCTTGGATAGCGATACGTTCAGAACGAGAGTTAGAGCCGTTGGAAGATTGCAACGCCAAATCGCGCATACGTTGCAAGATATTGGTGGTCTCATTCATCGCACCCTCAGCGGTTTGAGCGATAGAAATGCCGTCATTGGCATTTTTTACCGCCATGTCTAAACCACGACTTTGCGAGTTCAAGCGATTTGAGATTTGGAGGCCAGCAGCATCATCTCGGGCACTGTTGATCTTGTAACCCGAAGATAGACGCTCCATCGATTTCTGCATGCCATCAGTCGCACCATTAAGGTAACGCTGAGCAGTCATCGCAGACACGTTCGTGTTTACGTTAATTGCCATATTTGATCTCCTTAGGCATTAGGGTGATGTGTTTCAGCGTCTCTCACCTCGCATCAACACATCTCATTTCTCTCAGTCCTTTAACGGCCCACTAAAAAATACCTTTAGAGAAAAATTAAACTTTTTCGCAACTTTTTTGCTCAAAATAAAATATAGCGATTTAAATCAAACAGTTACTAGAAACAAAAAAATCCAGCCGAAGCTGGATTTTTTTCTTAAGGTCTTGATTAACCGAGTAGGCTGAGTGCCGAGTTTGGCGCCTGTTTGGCTTGAGCAAGAATAGAGCTTGAAGCTTGAGAAAGAATTTGCGACTTGGTCAATGCCGTTGTTTCTTTCGCGAAGTCGGTATCTTTGATACGGCTCTTCGATGCGTTCACGTTCTCATTGATGTTATCTAAGTTGTTGATCGCGTGGTTGAAGCGGTTTTGGAATGCACCCAGCTCCGCACGGTGGCTGTCTACATATTGTAGCGCCGCATCAACGATAGCCACAGACTCTTGAGCCCCACCCACAGACGTTACATCGATGGTGTCTACTGTGACTGCTTTGCCTTCGCCCATGTTTAGCTCGCCTGCTAGACCACCAGCGAATGACACTGCGCCATCAACTTTGTTCGCACCAGCAAACACTTGTAGCTGACCATCTTCGTTTACAGAGGCTTTCACCATATCTGTTTGACCGTTGATGTAAGTCGCTAGCTCTTCAATATCGTCGCCTTCTTTAGCGTTGATATTGATAGTTTGCTCTTGACCATCTTTATCAGTCAAAGTGATCGCTAGGTCGTTAGAACCTGCTGTTACTGTCCAGTTTTTGTCTTTGCCTTCCGCAGCTTGGTAGCTAGTACCACCCATGCCTACGTTGTCAGAGCGCATATCGTTAAGTGAAAGCATCACCGCTTCACCGTTGTCTGCACCAATTTGGAAAGACTTGGTTGAGAAGGTACCGTTAAGCAGTTTGTTACCACCAAAAGAGGTTGTTTCTGCGATACGGTTTAGTTCGTCATTCAGCGCAGTGACTTCTTCTTGAATCGCGACACGCTCAGATTTAGAGTTTGAGCCGTTTGCCGATTGTAGCAATAGGTCACGCATACGTTGCAGAATGTTAGTTGTCTCATTCATCGCACCTTCAGCAGTCTGCGCGATAGAGATACCGTCGTTCGCGTTACGTACTGCAACGTCAAGACCGCGGCTTTGAACATTCAAACGGTTCGAAATTTGTAGACCCGCTGCATCGTCTTTTGCACTGTTGATCTTAAAGCCTGATGACAAACGCTCCATTGAACCTTGTTGGGCGTTGTTTGCGCTATTTAGGTAACGCTGTGCTGTCATTGCTGCTACGTTAGTGTTTACATTCACTGCCATGGTGATTTCTCCGTTTGATTTTCCGATGTTTCCGGTTTCCGACGTCTCGGAAAACCAAGCTAGTTCTCTCAAAAGTTACTTTTATTAACGGCACGGTTTTCGAAACCTTGAGTCTTTTTTTGAGAATTTTCTGAAAAAAATTGGTTTGGAAGAGAAAGCGTGACCAACAAACAAAAATCGTTAAAAAGCCGATTTTTTTACTAAAGCTTTATGTCCGCTTGTCGATACCTTTCTCTTTTTTGACAATTAGCCTAATAAGGTTAAAGCGAGATTCGGTTGTTGCTTCGCCTGAGCCAAAATCGATGTACTGACTTGCTGCAGAATTTGTTGTTTGACCAGCTGAGTGGTCTCTTTGGCGTAATCGGTATCTTTAATACGACTGTTTGATGCAGACAGGTTCTCATTCACATTAGATAGATTATTGATCGCGTGATTAAAGCGATTTTGCATCGCGCCTAGCTCAGCTCGATGACTGTCGACATAATTGAGGGCGGTATCGATCACCGACACAGCACGCTGTGCGCCACCCACCTTTGAAATGTCGAGGTTGTCGACTGCCTCGTACCCCTTAAGATTGATATTTAGCGCATTGGCTAAACTCCCCGAAAATGAGAGCGTGCCAGCGGTTTCCTTACCCGCCATAAAGAGTTGCAGTTGGCCTTCTTCGTTCACTGATGCGGAGAGCTTATCTGTTTGACCATTAATGTAGGTCGCCAATTCTTCGATGTCGTCACCGACTTTGGCTTCTATCTTAATTGTCTCTTGCTGACCTTGAGCATTGGTGTACTGCATCATCAGCATGCGATTACCTTGACTCACTTGCCAATCACTCCCCGCAGCGTTTCCGGCAACGTAACTAAAGCCACCCATATCCAAACTGTCTGAGCGCATGTTTTTCAGTGACACTTGTACCGCTTCACCTGAGCTGGCACCAATCTGGAATGATGAGGAAGCAAACGAGCCACTGAGCAATTTTCGACCACCAAAAGAGGTGGTTTCGGCAATTCTATTCAATTCGTCGTTTAAAGCCGCCATTTCTTCTTGCAAGGCATCACGCTCTGCACGGCTGTTTGAGCCGTTGGCGGATTGCAACGAGAGCTCGCGCATACGTTGCAGTATATTGGTACTCTCGTTCATCGCCCCTTCAGCGGTCTGCATAATCGAGATCCCATCATTGGCATTTCTCATCGCGACGTCTAGCCCACTCATTTGTGATTCAAGACGATTAGAAATCTGCAGCCCAGCGGCATCATCTTTGGCGCTGTTAATGCGATACCCTGAAGAGAGCCTCTCCAGTGATTGGTTCAACAAATCCGTCGCCGTCGTCAAGTGACGCTGCGCTGTCATTGCTGAAACATTGGTATTCACAGTAATAGCCATAGATAACACGATCCTCCAAAGGGTTACTCTCTGTATCGGCACAATGCGAATTACTTTAATGGCAAATACAAAAAAGCCGAGCGCAATGGCTCGGCTAACAAAATAATTCACTAATCAGTCGGTTACTTGACTTTCAATGCCTGCAGCATCGGCACAGATGGCGCAAAGAAGTACGCCCCCGTGACGGCGCTGGTAAAGCGCAACAACTGATCGGTTTTTCCATCGGTCACACCGTACATGCTTTCCAGCATGGCGCTAAAGTTATGTAAGGTGTGGCAGTAAGCGATAAACAGCAGACCATGCTCACCCGACACGCTACCGTATGGCAAGCTGTGGCGAACAATCTTAAGCCCTTTGCCTTCTTCTTTAATATCCACTCGCCCTACGTGAGATGCAGCTGGGACATCGTCGAGTTCAATCGAGTCTGGCTTAGTGCGGCCAATGACTTTCTCTTGCGCCGAGACATTTAAGCGATTCCAAGCGGGCAGGTTATGCACAAAGCGTTGCACCATGACGTAGCTGCCCCCGGCAAATTCTCCGTTTGGAATGATGGCGACTTCTTGTCGTTGCTCTGCTTTAGGATTTTCGGTGCCATCGACAAACTCGGTCAAATCGCGTGAGTCTAGGTAGCGATAGGCGTAAGTTTCATCCACAACCGCAACGCTATCACTGACTTGTTCCATCAGCTTACGCAATAGGTAAAAATGCAGATCATGACGCTGAGAATGACAATGGATCAACACATCGACATCTGAGCTTGGTGCCACGACCTCACCTTGCCCCAATACAGGAAAATCAATCAACTCACTCGGCATAGGTTGATTTAATTGGAGCCAAAACGCTTTGGTAAAAGCAATCGACACGGTTAACTGCGCTCCGGGTTGCTGACGGTTTAACTCATCAACCAGAGCGGGTAATGCCTGCAATTGTTCAAGCACCTGATGTGGATTATGTGTCACCTTGAGCAAGGTAAATTGCGCAAAAGGGCCTGCTTCAGGGAGAATTGCGCTTTGAAACTGTGACATGATTACTCCTCATTTGTTGTTTTTGGCTCAGTGTATTCGGTTTGACTCACAACATATTGACGCTGATCATCGCTTGGTTTTATCACATCATAGGTGGTGCTATAAAGCTGTCTCTGACACTGCGGCTATTGATCACGTAGAGGATAAACCAGAGCAAAAGTAACATCACGACGCCATTTGCCCAACTAAACGCCCCATGCGCCAGATAGACATGATAAGCCGCTTGCACAAGTTGAGCACAAGCGGTCAGTAGGGTAATCGAACGGCCCCACTCGACGAGACGCGTTATGATACGTCGCTCAGGGTTGCGCAGACCAAATAGCCACATCAGAACAAGGCTCGGTATTCCCATAACTAAACCTAAATAGAGCATGGTCTGATCGGGATAGATAATCGCCAGGATTTTACTGCCGCTTTCTCGACTAGCACCTGCGACGACAAACACCACCCAAGCTTTAGCCAACAAGAACCAGCCTAACCAGAGTAACTTGGGCGCTTTGAGGTAGCCGTGTTTATCATATTGTTCGATTGCGTAGCGCACTAGGACTTCTTTCACTGTCGTTGTTCTATGACCACTTTACCCCAAGTAACGCTATTTTCTATCAAATTTTTGTCTTGTGGCGTAGAAGCAATAAAGGGATAAGGCTAGATACATTAGGTCAAAGCAGCAATCATGACACCGTGTTCACTAGCATCAATCTTCATGCTTCATCGCGATATCGTGTTAGGATATGGCTTAAATGAATCAGCAAGGCGTATCTCAATGAAGCACAAAACCGTCCCCTCTGTTGAGACTCAACAAGAGGCGTTTAAAATTGCCAAGGCGACCCAAAAACCTGGACAAACCAAAGAACAAACGCGCTTGATCGCCCAAGGGATTGAAAAAGGCATCGCACAATATAAAAAGCAACAAAAAGAGCGCGCACGGCAAGCCAATAAAGCCAAGAAAAAAGCTCACAAAGCCAAACAAGCGTCCTCACCTGCGGCTGAAGTGTCACCCACACAGTCAAGCACAGTGACGGAACAAAAGCAGAATGATGGACGGCTTGCTTGGATACTGCTCATCGTTAGTTGGATAGGATTTTTGGTCTATGTCAGTCAAAATTAAATCGCTACTGGTGCTGACCATCAGCGGCGCACTCGTAGGATGTGTCACGCCTGACACCCTGTTAGAGCCAGCGGCAGATCAGGTTCACTTGAGAATGGACAGCCAGTTTAATCCTGAACAATGTCAATGGCTGGGTGAAGTGACGGGGAGTGAAGGCCATTGGTATAGCTACCTGTTTTTCCCTAATGACTCTTTGGTACAAGGCGCGTTGAACGACATCAAGAATCGCGCTCATAACTTGGGAGCTAACACGGTTTCGGTCAACCATTCACAAAACTTTGTCACCTCATTCACGCTAATGGGCAGCGCCTACTCTTGCCCTCCCCCTGAGTGACAACACAAAAAAACCTAGCGAATGTTCGCTAGGTTTTTTGTCTAGATTCCCTTTATGCCTGAAAGCCTAAGCTAGCCGCAATATCGGACTGTCTCTCTATTACCCATTGGCTGTCAAACGGTCCCCAGTCCGACAACTGATAATAACCGTCATTGTGACGACGTCCGTCTTGCACGAACATCAACTCAATGCCAATACCGGGCAAGGCTTTGATAACGTCTTGAATAGTACGACGTGGCCAACCTGTTTGCTCGATGAGTTTAGGCACATTTGGCCTGTCTAAGTTTTCTACCAGCAGGGCAAGATATAAGCGCCTCGCAAAAACAGGACTCAATTCCATTGATACCTCCTATAAATTTCTAGAGTCATTATTTCTGTTTTGCACTGTCATGTGTTGCGTTCGATCAAAAACTCTACGATCGCTCACCATGGGAAATGATTTTTTTTAGCCAATAAAATATATCTATCACACTTTTGTCTCGCCGAACACTTCCTGCTAGGATGCGACAAACAACGATATAAAAGTCACTTTCAAAGGTTTCATTATGACAATCACCCTGTACGGCATTCCCAATTGCGACACGATTAAAAAAGCCAAAAAGTGGCTCGAAGCAGAGGGAGTGGAGTACCACTTTCACGATTACCGTAAACAAGGCATCGACTCCGCCTTGGTCGAGACTTTCTGTCAGCAGCTTGGTTGGGAGAACGTACTCAATAAACGTGGCACCACTTATCGTCAATTGACTCAAGAGCAAAAAGAGACGCTCAATGAAGCCAATGCCATTACACTGCTGATTGAGCAACCTGCGATGATCAAGCGCCCGATTTTGGTCATCGGTAATGACTACTACATTGGTTTTAAAGCGGACCAGTACGCCGCTATTTTTTCATAGTATTTTGTAAGGATTTCAAGGATGACAGACAGCCCTACTCTGGCTCTCGCAAAAGATTTAATTAGCCGCCAATCGGTCACACCTGAAGATGCTGGCTGCCAAGAGGTGATGATAGACCGCCTCAAAGCGCTTGGTTTCAACATCGAAATCATGGTGTTTGAGGACACCACCAACTTTTGGGCCCGCCGCGGTACACAATCGCCGCTGTTTGCGTTTGCTGGTCACACTGATGTGGTTCCGGCGGGCAATCTCGACCATTGGCATACTGCACCATTCGAACCGACCATTAAAGATGGCTTACTGTATGGCCGCGGCGCAGCCGATATGAAAGGCTCACTCGCAAGTATGGTGGTAGCGGTAGAGCAGTTCATCGCAGCGCACCCCGACCACAAAGGTTCAATCGGTTTCTTGATCACCTCAGATGAAGAAGGCCCCTTCATCAATGGTACCGTGCGTGTGGTGGAAACATTGATGGCTCGCGGTGAAAACATCGACATGTGCATCGTTGGCGAACCATCCAGTACTGAAATCGTCGGCGATGTGGTGAAAAACGGTCGCCGCGGTTCAATTACCGGCGACCTAACGGTCAAGGGCGTGCAGGGCCACGTGGCTTATCCGCATTTGGCACGCAACCCTGTGCATCAATCTTTGCTGGCTATCCATGAGTTAGCTACAACCGAATGGGACCAAGGTAACGATTACTTTCCGCCCACCAGCTTCCAAATCCCAAATGTTCACGCAGGGACAGGGGCATCGAATGTGATCCCGGGGGAGTTCAACGTTCAGTTCAATCTTCGCTTTAGCACCGAGCTCAACAACGATGCGATTGTCCAACGTGTGACCGAAACACTGGATAAGCACGACTTGGATTACCAGCTCAAGTGGACATTTAACGGCGACCCATTCTTAACCGATACCGGAGCGCTGCTAGACGCCGTGGTCGACGCTGTTGATAGTGTGAACCAAACCAAGCCTGCACTGCTCACCACTGGCGGCACCTCAGATGGTCGCTTTATTGCTCGAATGGGCGGGCAAGTCGTCGAACTGGGACCGGTGAACGCGACGATTCATAAAGTCAACGAATGCGTCTGTGTGGCAGATTTAGAGAAGCTCACCAAGATGTATCAAAAAACATTGGAAAACTTACTCGCATAACCATGACGCCAGAGCAACTGACCGGGCAAAGTACCGACCACTTAATCGAGACAGTGGTCGGGCAAAAAAGCTTCTTGGTTCACCCTCAAGTGAGCCAAGATCTATTGGCGCTCAAGCAGGCGGCAGCGCACGCGGGGTTTGACTTGCACATCGCGAGCGGCTTTCGTGACTTTGAACGTCAACGGCTGATTTGGAACAACAAACTTTCGGGGCGAAGTGCCGTGCTCGACAGTAATAGCCAGCCTCTCGATATTCACTCACTTAGCCAAGAGCAGCTGGTTTTGGCCGTGCTGCGCTGGTCTGCACTGCCCGGCGCAAGCCGCCATCATTGGGGCACAGACTTCGATATCTTTGACCGCACTAGCCTACCGCAAGGCACGCAGCTTCTACTCGAGCCATGGGAGTACCTTTCCGGTCATCAACACAACTTCTATTTGTGGTTGAAAGATCATTTGCATGAGTATGGATTCTTCTTTCCCTACGCTCGTGATTTGGGCGGCGTCGCGGTCGAACCTTGGCACGTCAGCCATAGCGCTAGCGCCTATGACTGTTTACAGCAGCTAAACATCGCCATGTTGGAGCAACAACTGATGTCGGCGCCCATTTTGGCTAAGCAAACAGTGTTCGTCCTACTGGAAAAGATCTACAATCAGTTTATTAGTAACATCTCTCAACAAGGACTGTGATGGAACTGCTGACAAACCCATGGGTCATTAGCTTCGTTGTGCTGAGCGTTGTCATCGGCAACATCGCGGCGCTCAAGTACAACGCCAATATGAAATTTGGCCAGATGAACAAAAAATCAGACTCCACGCCTAAAAGTGACAAAGAGGAAGAGAGTGAACAAGATAAAGACCCGCACTAAGCGGGTCTTTAACATTGGATCAAACTTGATTACTTGAGGTGATCCCAAGAAATATTGGAGACAAGCCGACACTCGTCGCACTTAAAATGGAAAATATCATGCAGAGGCTGCTCAACCAACCACTCGCCACCACACTTAGGACATTTACGCGCTTTCTCTGCAGCGAGGCTCTGACCTCCAACTCGGTATTGATAATAATAGGTCGGAATCTTAGTCAGGTACTCAATCCGGCCTCGCAAGTCCCAGCCACGTTTGAATAACACACTGTCGGTATCACAAATCTCATGCAGCGCCGCATGCTCGGCCCGGCACCCTCCCGCCATCTGTATCTCATCACACGCTTGCCACTCGGTTTGCCATTTAATAACGGCTTTGTGATCACCATTTAAGGTCGCTTGATTACGATACAGCGGGATCGGTAATAAGGTGTCGCCGCTACGCAGGGGGGAACAGGTATGCACATAGGTGGTGTAAAGCACCTGCCAACTCGGCGCCTCCTCTTCCGCGGCTTGTTCGGAGTTGAGATCACGACCGAGCAGGCGCATTTTTGGTGTCAATAAACTCGCGTTCGCTAGGCGATTCAAGCACACGTTGACAAAGTCAGAGTGATAGTTGGGGTGCAAACTGTCCTGCTCTGGGCAAACCACCCGAACAAAAAACTCCCCCTCGCCCATCACGATAGGAAATTCACGCCCTAGCACTTGGCCGTTATAACGCAAAGCATCCATCAAACCGTTAATGGCCTTATCGACCGCTGAAACTGTCGTGTTATCAAAACACTCAAACTGCAACTCAACAACGTACATCACTCAACCACTGCGTCTATTTGAGTTAAAAACTCGGCCAAGTCTTGGGCAAGGACATCACGCTTGTCGGTACCAAGACGCTCAAGAATCACGTTGCCACTTAAGTTGCAGATTGAAATGACATCCAGCTCGCTATCCGTAGCGGCGATAAACACCGTTGGCTTAAGCTTTAAACGGCGCTGAGTCACCAAATGACCCAAGATGTTTTCTTGCAAGCGCAGGAAATCTTCATCACTCCATACTTGCAACAGAGTTAACGGGTTCCCCTGCCATGTCGCTTCCATATCCGCGCTGTACTGCACACCGTAAAACGTTTTGATGTCGTCATGCAGCCTCAGCTCAATACCGTTTTCTACATTGGTGAAATCTGCGGCCACTTCACGTGGGCACGCCTGCCACTCGACGTGTTGCTCGGTTTTTCGTTCTACACATGGAGAGACCATGTCGACCAGCTCTGTGCTTTTGGGTAGGTGTCCTAAAGCATCTAAGTGTGCTTGACGGTATTTTTCACTGAATGATCGCAACGCTTGTAAGGCATTATCAGTCATTAGATTCTCCAATATGAATATTCGCTTTTGACCGCAGGATTGCGTAAAATTCTCGCCATTCTAATAGAAAATGAATAAAAGTATGAGCAAATATTCTGATGCGAAAGAGCTGGCTGGGCTCACCCTAGGCCAGAAAACTGAATACGCCAACCAATATGATCCGAGCTTGCTACAACCGGTACCACGCAGCCTTAATCGAGACGACCTTGAACTCGGCGACGTGTTGCCCTTCAGCGGTTGTGATATTTGGACCTTATATGAGCTCTCTTGGCTTAACGAAAAAGGGCTACCGCAAGTGGCGATCGGCGAAGTCTCTATTCCGGCGACCAGCACGAATCTTATCGAATCTAAATCGTTCAAGCTCTACTTAAACAGCTTTAACCAAACTCGCTTTGCTAGCTGGGAGCATGTTGAACAAACATTAATTCAAGACCTTTCAGCCTGTGCAGGCGAAAACGTCAACGTGACGTTACGTAGCGTTGAAGATTACACTGATACTGTCATCGTAACGATGGACGGTGAGTGTATCGATCATCAGGATATCGAGATCACTGATTACGATTTCGACCGCCGTCTATTGTCTGGCGCAGCCAAAGGCAAGCTCGTGACGGAAAGCTTGCATAGCCATCTATTGAAATCAAACTGCTTAATCACTAACCAGCCTGATTGGGGTAGTGTTGAGATTCATTACACCGGTCACCAAATCGATCGTGAAGCTTTGCTGCGCTATTTGGTCTCGTTCCGTGAGCACAATGAGTTTCACGAACAATGCGTGGAGCGAATCTTTACCGATCTGATGGCGTTCTGTCAGCCTCAATCACTGACGGTCTACGCTCGTTATACCCGACGCGGAGGTCTGGACATCAACCCATACCGCTCAAATATCCAACGCCAGCCAAACCATAACCAACGTATGGCACGACAATAAGGAAAGCGGTTTATGGTGTATCTATGCTGGAAACGATGGACATGTGCTTGGCTGTTGTTGCTCGCTTGGCCCTTAATGGCCAATACTATTTATGCTTCTGCGAGTTTAAGTGAAGCAAATAGCTTGGTCGATGTGGTTCCCCATCAAGCCAAACAGTTGATCAACAACTACCTTGAACAGCGAACCTTGTCTGACAACACCGAGCAAAGCCCGTCAGCGATGTCTCGAGATGAAGCAGATAGCCGGATTCGCACTCCCGGCAGCACCATAGACGCTCTACGTATACTTGCTCAAGCCGAATTCAACTTGGGCAACTCTCCACAAGCACTTATGCACTTGCGTGAAGCACGCAGTATTGCAGAGCGCTACAGGCTTCCATACCTGCTGATTAGCGTCGCTTTGGAAGAGACAGAGCTGGTTTGGTTGATTGACCAAGACCATGCCAAAGCCCGAGCCAAGATCAGTCAGTTGGAACAGCGCTTTGCGAGCATAGATAACCCTCAGCAACTGGCGCGCGGCCTCAACTATCGCATTCTCATGTTTCAAGCGCAGATCGCCTCGCGCGAGGGCAAACTGAGCAGTGCAGACCAACTCTATGAGCAAGCTAAAGAGTATGTCGATAGTACTGACTCGACCTCAATATACATCGACTATCACACCACGGTCGGGCAGCATTTACTGGCCAATAAACAGTATAATCGTGCTCTATCCGAGCTGTTGATCAGTTATTGGAAAGCGATAGAAAAAGATTCTGCCAATCAACTTGCCGAGGTAAACCGTTTACTTGGACAGCTGTTTTTTGAACGTAAAGTCCTCGATAAAGCCAACAACCACTATTCACAAGCCGCCGATTACTACGACAATTATCAAGGCTCACCGGCACTGCCTCCTATTCTAAAAAGCATGGGAGACATCTACTACCACCAAGGTAAGTACAACTTAGCTTTGGTTCACTACTTCAACGCGATGGACCACGATAGGCTGCACAACAGCATCGAAAATGTGATCGATTTACACATCGCCTTAGCCTCCACCTACCTTAAACTGGTCAACTATCCGCTGGCAGAGCAGTACTTAGAACGCGCGCAAGAACTGCTCCAATACGTAGATATTCCGCGGTTAAAATCCTACGCTCTGCTACTTGAAGCGGGGCTATTGCGCTATCAAAGCCACCCAAAACAGGCGATTGAAGCCGCCAAACAAGCATTGAAAATAGCGCAAACCGAGCAAGACGTGAATGTCGAAAAACACGCTTATCAGATGCTCTACTTGGGCTATGAAATGGACAACCAATACCAACTGGCTTTGGAGAGTTTAAAACAGTACAACTCACTGGCGGCCATTGAACAACAAGAAACAGACCTGCTCAGTGAGGATGCCTTCCGTCAGCAAAAAGAGTTTGTCGAGCAGACACTGCACTTAAACAGCCAGAAGCAAGAGCTCGAGCAGACCCAAACCGACTACCGAAAATTTCAGAACATTACTCTGACACTATTTATTCTGTGTGCGATTCTTTTTCTGTTCTTGCTGCGCAGAGGGCATGTGATCGGCATACAAAACGAAGAGTTAGATGCGCTGAATGAAGATCTCTACACCCATTCTCGTTCGGGATTGAAGAACTTGCGTATGTTAAACGCCCGCTTGCCCGCCTCCCTCGAGGAGAGTAACCATAAATTTGAGAAGTGGCATGTAGGTGAACTTATTCACGAGCCACTCAACGATCGATTACGGTTCGTGATGATCGATGTGCCGTTCTTACGCAACATGTATCTTCAACACGGTTACCAGGAAGGGCTAAAGCTTGAGCGAGCGTTTGGCGATTTTCTCAAACAACGTGTTCAGCACCCAGCACGTATTTATCACTTCTCTGATGCCAACTTACTCTATATTGAACCCAATAGTGAGCAGAACACGCAACCAGAGCAGTTGTTCGAAAAGATCCAACAATGGATTATGGAGTTCGAGCCAGAGCGCCGAATCAATCGCATTATTCGTATCGGCATGGCGGATTATCCATTTTTACCACGCGCCTATACCGCGGTGAATGATAAGGAGCTCATTGATGTACTCCTGATGTCAACCAGCACCGCGCGCACATTGAGCATGAAAGAACATTCGAGCCAATGGGTCTATTTACGCGCGATTGAGAATGCTCCAGCCGCGAGTTTAGCAACGGGAAATATCCGCAAAGCGTGTAAACACTCGATTAATCAGGGCTTGATCAAAGTCCACTCTTCTTTCAAGAATGAGGACAGCATCAAAAAACTATTAAAAGATGAGTAAAAGCTCGACAATCGAACTCACAAACTCGTGACGGCCTCGATTTATTTGATATTATCGACAGATTACTAAGTAGCAGTAGATTCCTCCTTAAGTTTATTCATGGGCGTTCTTGAGCAAGATCTTCAGTCACAGCTTCACAAGCTGAAATCTCAATTGGAACAAGTTCGATTGACACAGCGGGACACCTCGTTCAAATTTAATAGAGAACAGAAGGTCCTACAGCGCATTATTGCGTCGCTAAGTAGCGCCTATAAAAGCGAAAACCCACGTTTAAACGCAGGGTTAATCGAACTAAAACAAGCTATCGAGCAGCAACAAGACGTCAGTACTCTGATACCAAAACTAGCGGTATTGGAACGTTTGCTTAAACAACAAGGCTTGGCTATGGATAAACAGACAGAACACCTTGACTCGCAAATCAAACACAGCGGCGAGACCTTGTTACGACTGACGGGGTTGCCCGCCAAAATCAAGCGCGATCTACGAGATTTACTGAGCTATTCGAACGGCTTAAAACATCCGAAAGCCGAACAGGCAATGCGCTTACTGAGTCTTTATGAACGTTCTGTCAAAATTATCACTTCCAACCCTGAACACACGATTAATCAAATCGCCAATAGCTCAGATCGAGAGCTGCTGCTTAGACTGTCTGATGAACTGCAACACTTAATTACTGAACTCGACTTCGAAGGCGAGTCAGGTGAGTTATTGGCCGATATTCGCGCTAAGCTGTTAATCGGCGTGAATAGCCATGTTCTACTCGAACTGACCTTACAAACCTTGAAACTGGTCATTGATGGCACTAACTACGAACGAAAAACCTCAGAGCAGTTCCTTGAACAAGTTAATGCAAGCCTTTCCTCTTCTCTAAAGAGCTCAGCACAGAACGTACAGCAATCACACAACTACTTCCAACATCGCCAAGAGATGAACGGCGAGTTGGTCGAACTCCTTGATACGACGCAAACCAAAGTCTCGACAGCCAGCTCGTTGGATGAGTTGAAAGTTCAGGTCAACCCTCTTCTTGAGCAAATAAGTTCGCTGTCTGAGCGCTTAAAGCATGCCGAACAACGTGAGCAAGCGCTGCTCGATCGCATGAGCTATGGTAAAAGCCAGCTTGAGGCGCTGTATGAAGTGACGCAAGACTATCGACGCCGTTTGGAAGATCAAGCCCAGCGGATGCTGCTCGATCCATTGACTAAGGTGTACAACCGCGCGGCATTTGGAGACCGTCTCGAACTGGAATACCGCCGTTGGATTCGTGCCCAACACACGCTTCGAGTGGTCATTTTGGATATTGATGGATTCAAATCGATCAATGATAGCTTTGGCTATACCGCAGGTGACAAAGCGTTGAAAATCATCGCTCGCACGATCAAGAAAGAGCTACAGGAAACCGATACTGTCGCTCGCTTCTCTGGTGAAGAATTTATCCTTTTGCTTCCAGAAATCAGTGACAACGACGCGTTCAATGTGATCCAGACTATTCAGAAACAGGTTGCTAAATTGCCATTTAAGTTCCGAGACCGCCACCTGAGCATCACTTTATCCGCAGCCAGTACCGCCTTCAAAGACTCCGATACGCCAGAAGAGATACTCGAGCGACTTAACCTTTGCCTCAACGAAGCCAAAGCACTCGGAAACAGTCAACTGGTTTGGCGCTAATAACGCATACCCCCTGTTCTCTCCTCCTATATACTGTTAGACAATGCTTATTGATCTATATATATCAATCAGTTAACTTTATTATATAGCAACAACTGCTAGACTTTAGTTATGTTAACTCGAAAACAAACAGCTTAGAGCGACGTATAACGATAATAATAACAGCGATGAATCACGCTAAGGTGCATCGCCTAGGAGGTCTTCATGATCACTCATATCAGTCCTGCCGGTAGTATGGACTTACTTTCTCAACTTGAAGTTGAGCGTCTTAAGAAAACCGCAACCAGCGACCTGTACCAGCTTTACCGTAACTGTACCCTCGCCGTCCTCAATTCTGGGGCACATACCGACAACTCCAAAGAATTACTCGATAAATATCAAGACTTCGACGTCAACGTGATGCGTCGAGAGCGTGGAATTAAGCTTGAACTGATCAATGCGCCAGACCACGCCTTTGTCGATGGCGAAATCATCAAAGGCATTCAAGAGCATCTGTTCTCCGTATTACGTGACATCGTTTACGTCAATATGCACCTCGCTGACAATCAGCGTCTCAACTTAACCAATCCTGCGCATATCACTAACTTAGTATTCGGCATTTTGCGCAATGCTGGCGCTCTCACCCCTGGCATAGAGCCCAACTTAGTCGTTTGTTGGGGTGGTCACTCAATTAATGCCACTGAATACCAATACACCAGGGAGGTAGGTAACGAGCTTGGCCTGCGTGAAATGAACATCTGTACCGGATGTGGGCCTGGTGCAATGGAAGGACCGATGAAAGGCGCTGCCATTGGCCACGCCAAGCAGCGCTATTATGAGCAACGCTACCTCGGTCTGACAGAGCCGTCGATCATAGCCGCTGAGCCACCGAACCCAATTGTCAACGAACTGGTGATCATGCCAGACATCGAAAAACGTCTCGAAGCTTTCGTGCGTATGGCTCATGGCATCGTCATTTTCCCAGGCGGGGCGGGGACTGCCGAAGAATTACTGTATATTCTCGGAATTATGATGCACCCCGATAACAAAGATCAGCCGCTGCAGATAGTGCTGACAGGCCCCAAAGAGAGCGAAGCGTACTTCCGTTCAATTGATCGCTTTGTCGCAGACACACTCGGTGAGCAGGCACAAAAACATTACCAGATAGTCATCGACGATCCCGCCAAAGTCGCTCAAATCATGAAACAAGGCATGGTTGATGTTCGTCAGCACCGCAAAGACAATGGTGATGCATACAGTTTTAGCTGGTCACTCAATATTGAACCTGAGTTCCAAATGCCGTTTGAGCCTACTCATGCCAATATGGCCAGCCTAGATCTACATTTAGACCAACCACCCGAAGCACTGGCCGCTGCACTACGTCGCGCCTTCTCGGGTATCGTTGCCGGGAATGTTAAGTCTGAAGGGATTAGTGAGATTGAACAGCATGGCCCTTACCAACTTGATGGAGACCGCAGTTTGATGGCCAAAATGGATAAACTGCTCAAAGACTTTGTGGCCCAAGACCGTATGAAGCTGCCTGGCGGTAGCGCTTACGAACCTTGCTACCAAATCAAAACGGACAACTAGTGATAAAATACGGTGCATTCGATACAATAAGGGCTTGATGCCCTTATTTTTTTGCTTGTTATGTCGATTCACTTGGTCATTATTGACGCGTTAAATCTGATTCGCCGAGTTCACTCTGCGCAACCCGACCCAACAGAGATAGACCGCACTATCACCACCACTTCGCGCACCTTACACCGAATTATCGATGAAGCACAGCCGACTCATATCATCGCCGTGTTTGACCATCATTTACAGGAAAGAGGCTGGCGAGCCGAGATCCTGCCTGAATACAAGCAAAATCGTAAGCCCATGCCCGAACCTTTGTTGAATGGCCTTGACGCTATTCAAGATGCCTGGTGGGCAATGGGTATCGACTCACTACTGTCTGATGGAGATGAGGCAGACGATTTAGTGGCGACACTGGCGATGAAAGTTGCCCACCACAATGAAAAAGTCACCATTGTTTCAACCGACAAAGGCTATTGCCAACTCTTGTCGCCTACCTTGCAGATCCGCGACTACTTTCAGCATCGCTGGCTCGATGAGCCGTTTATCGCGAAAGAGTTTGGGGTTAAACCGAACCAACTGGCGGATTATTGGGGGCTGACCGGTGTGAGTTCTAGTCAAGTCCCAGGAGTACCGGGCATCGGCCCCAAAGCAGCTAAAGAAATACTCACTCAATTTGAAGATATTGAGCAAGCCTTCGCCAGTGACGAACTGGCACCAAAGTATCGAAAAAAGCTCGACGAGCATATCGATTCAGCACGGCGATGCAAACAGATAGCCGCACTCAAAACCGATATCGCACTCGGCTTTAACCTGCAAGATATTCGTTTTACTGGTCCAAATAAATGAAAAAAGGGTGACGCTATCGGTCACCCTTTTACTATCCACACAGATTACTTATCGACGCTATCTAGGCGAGATATTTGAAAGACACTGGATGTGTACGGTGATCTCTTCACGGTCGTGGTACAGGTGTTTGGCTTGCAGTTTGAACTTCACATCATGTTCACGCAGAAAGATTTTTAAATTCTCGATATCTTCCAACACCTCATCATAGCGACCTTTCATCGGCAGCTTAAGGTTGAAGATAGCCTCTTTTGCCCAACCGCTGATGATCCACTCTCCCATCAATTGCGCGACGCGCGAAGGCTTTTCAATCATGTCACACACCAACCAAGTGACGTTTTTACGCGCTGGCTCAAACTTAAAGCCATCTTCTTGGTGGTGCTTTACTTGGCCCGTATCCATTAGGCTATCTGCCATTAGGCCATTGTCCACAGAGTGGACAAACATCGAGCGCTTCACCAACTGATAAGTCCAACCACCTGGACACGCCCCCAAATCGACGCCCCACATCCCAGCAGCTAATCGCTCATCCCACTCTTCACGCGGGATGAAAACATGAAACGCTTCTTCCAGTTTCAAAGTCGAGCGACTCGGCGCATCTGCAGGGAACTTAAGGCGAGGAATGCCCATAAAGAACTGTGAGTTATTGCTAGTCAACGAGTAGCCGATAAAACAGTGGCCAGGCTCGACAAAACAGATATGCAGGACGGGCTTGTTAGGGCTATCTTTAGCAAACAAAAGACCTTTACCGCGCAGCGCCGGACGCATAGGTACGGTGAACTTACGGCAAAACTTGAGCAACTCTTTCGCTTCGTTGGTGTCTGGCGTTTCAATACGTAAGTCACCACAGCGTGGCATTGCTTCTACTTGCGATAACTGCTCAAGAATAGGCGAGATACGGTCTTCGCGAGGCAGATCGTCAATTTCCGTCGCGACAGCAAACATCTGACGAGCAAAAATCAACGACTTAAAATCTAGATCCTTAACCAGTTTCTGAGCGTCTCCCTCCTGATAGCATTCAAAAATCACAAAGCCACTGTTCTTTTTGAGGCGAGGGAAACCAAACACTTCGAGTTGAGTCGCACGATCTTGAATTTCACCGGCACACTCTTTTTCAAAGCCGCTGCGGCAGTAGAGCATTAACTGTTTCACTGTTTCACCTCTTTAACTTGCAATGCTGCATAGACAAACAGCCCCCAACCTAGCATAAAGGTTACACCACCCAGTGGGGTGACTGGTCCGAACCATTTGATACCAGTCAATGCAAGGGCGTAGAGGCTGCCGCTAAAACAAAAGATGCCGATGATAAAGCAAATTGCCGCGAGGGCGAAATATTTTTGCGCCTTGGCTGGCAGTTTTATTAGCACTAACAAGCCACATAATACAATCGCCAGTGAATGCAGCATCTGATACAAAACCCCGGTATTGAACACATCGATTAAATAAGGCGATAACGTCTGTTTGAGACCGTGCGCGGCAAAAGCACCGAGCGCAACCCCTGTTCCACTCAACGCACCGCCGATGGCGAATAAGGTTTTACTTTGCACCATGATAGACCTCAAGAATAAACGCCGCTAACTGTTCAATCACTCGATCAATATTTCCTGCTTCCGTATGACCAGACGCTTTACGCGGTTTAAAACTATGGTCTCCATCGGGCAAAAATGCCGTGATCACCTGTTCGGAGAGCGTAAACTCAGCAAACTCTTCACGCTTACCGAATGTATCTCGTTCTCCCTGCAAAATAAGGCAAGGTTTAGACAGTTGAGCTAAATGGTCACCTTTATAGTTTTCAGGCTTCCCCGGAGGGTGGAATGGAAAACCCAAACAGGCCACACCCGCTACATTGGGATGGTCAGCGAGCAAACTGGCCATACGCCCTCCCATCGACTTGCCGCCAATCACAATCGGGCCTTGTTGAGCAAACTGCTCAATCACCTCGGTATAAGCCTCAAGCAATTTCGGTGCTCTGTCTGGCGGTCGCTTCTTACCGTCTTGGGCACGCTTTACCATATACGGAAAGTTAAAGCGCACCACTTGAACTCCCTTTTGTGCCAGCCCAGCAGCCACAGCTTGCATAAACGCATGCTCCATCCCGGCTCCCGCGCCGTGAGCGAAGATAAAAACGGGGTCTTGAGTCTGACCATCAATTCGAATCTCACTCATCCAGTAATTCCTCTTGTTCACTCTGCGCCTTGGCTAGCATCCAATCGCGGAAAGTCGCAATCCGGCCCATATCCGCTTGCTTCTCATGACACACCACATAAAACGCATTTTTCGACAGCAAAACTTGATCAAATGGCGCGATCAAACGTCCTGCTTCCAGCTCAGGTTGCGCTAAGACATTATTGCCAAGTGCCACTCCTTGACCGTGCGCAGCGGCTTGCAGCACCATGGTCGAATGGCTAAAAATCGGACCGTGATTCACGTTCAAGCCCTCAATACCGTTTTGCTTAGCAAACTGCTTCCAGTCTTTACGTGAGGTATCATGCAGCAGCGTGTGTTGCTTTAGATCACTTAGAGTTTCTAATGGTTTGTTACCCAAAAGTAATGAAGGTGAACAAAGTGGGATTAAAAATTCTTGATAAAGTTTGTCGGCGCGCAGCCCTGGCCAATTGCCACGGCCATAATAAATAGCCACGTCAACATCATCGGTCAGCGAGCCTTCATCCATATCGACCGCTTTAATCCGCACATCGATGTCAGGCTCTTGCAGGTTAAAATCTGCCAGACGGGGTACCAACCACTGGATAGCAAAACTAGGTGGTAAACTGATAGTTAACGCACCTTTTTCACTACGTTCTAGAACTTTATCAGTCGCCTCTGCTAAGGAAGAGAAGATATCTTTGATATCAAGAAAGTAGCTTTGTCCCTCTTCGGTCAGAAGTAAGGAACGATTGCGCCGACGGAACAACTTCAAACCAAGAAACTCTTCTAGGGCTTTGATTTGGTGACTCACGGCCGCCTGAGTAACAAACAGTTCTTCTGCTGCACGAGTAAAGCTCAAATGACGCGCCGCGGCTTCAAACACTTTTAAAGAGTTTAACGGAGGCAATCTTCTGGACATAGTAGCCCTCTACATATTGGATTAGTTTTTTTTATCTGAAACATTATAAAATGTCCATTGCCTGACGACCAGAGAAATTCTATATTTCATCCCGCAAAGAGAAGTCAGAACGGCTTGATTTGTTTTGAATCAATTGACCACTCTTTGCGATGTTGTGTTTGCAAACTCGTATTTCGAGTTCGGTAGGTTTCTACCAGTTTTGTTTCATGCAGAAACAAAACATATACTTCCTGTATTTATTTTGACCTGTCTGTCAAATTTTTTAGCACCGCCTACATGGCGGTGTTTTTTTATGTTCGCGAAATGTTTCCAGCTTTACTGTTATCCTTGAGACAAAAGCATCATTCGCTATTGATATCACAACCAGACTACGCTCCGACGAAGACGAAAAAGCGCAAACCGAATCAACGGTTTGCGCTTTTAAATTCGCGGAATGAGTCAAACTTACGGGCGGTAGACTTTCACGTTGTTGAAGCCTTGCTCTTGCAGGTAGAGGGCCTGAAGTCGGCTCATCACGCCACGGTCACAGTAAAGCAGGTAAGTTTTAGACTGATCTAGGTCACCAAATTGGGTGCCGAGTTTAAAAAACGGAATATGCTTCACTTCGACGCCGTCGATCTCAAGCGGGTTCTCGTCTTCTTCTTCAGCGCTGCGAATATCGAGTACCACGGCATGCTCTTCAACCGCTTCAACCTGTTCGACTTCAGGTGCGGCTTGTTCGGTCTCTTTAGCAATATCACGAATATCCATCAGGCGGGCATCGTAAACCACTTGCTCAAGGATAGAGAAGTCGAACTTCTCTTCTTCCGCTTCGAGTTTAGCCTTGACTGCTTTCACAGTTGGTTTTTTCGAGATAACACCACAATACTCCGGCATCGTCTTGGCAAAGTCTTCGGTACCGATATCACGGGCTAAGTTGATGATATCTTCTTTGTCCCAGTTGATGAGTGGGCGAAGAATCAAGGTATCTGTCACGTTATCGATATGACGTAGGTTAGTTAATGTCTGGCTTGATACCTGACCTAGCGCTTCTCCTGTCACAAGCGCTTCAATCTTGAACTTTTCGGCAATCATCCCTGCTGCGCGCATAAACATTCGCTTCAGGATCACACCCATCTGGCCATCGTCAACTTTCTCTAAGATCTCGGCCACCACAGGTTCAAAATCGACCGAGATAAAGCGAACTTTCGCCGATGAGCCGTACTTGTTCCACAAATAGTAAGAGACCTGTTTAACACCAATTTCATGCGCAGGGCCACCAAGGTTAAAGAAACAGTAGTGCACCTTTGAGCCACGCTTAATATGCAGGTAGCTTGAGACGCCTGAATCAAAACCACCAGAAATTAGGCTAAGTACGTCTTCTTGGGTGCCCAGAGGGAAACCACCTAGCCCTTTGTGACGAGCGATCACAAGATTGAGTTTTTCATTCACAACTTCAAGTGCCACGGTTTCGTCGGGTTTGCGTAGTTTTACACTGGCACTCTCAATCGCCTGATTAATGCCCCCCCCAACGTAACGCTCAAGCTCGATAGAAGTAAAATCATGTTTTCCGCGACGCTTAGCACGTACAACGAACGTCTTGCCTTCAAGGCGAGCCCGGTTAAGCTCCAGCACTTGTTCAAAAATATCGTGCAAGTCAGTGAACTCAGATTGCTGCACTTCCAGAACATGATGAATACCTGGCGTGTGGGTCAGTACTTCAAGCACCTCTTGGCGATAGTGATCAGACTCTGAAGTCACTTCGATATGATCGCGACGGTTAAATACAGCCACAGACTCTGTGCGACTCTTGATAATGTTGCGGATATTACATTCAAGAATCTTTGTGAAGCGCTTACGCACAGACTCACTTTTTACAAAAATTTCTGGATGGGGCTTAACGATAAATTTCATAATTCACTTCACAAGTTTACAGTTTGGCAGATGTCGCAACTCTAATACCAACCAGGATAAATAGGTGATCCGATATTTATTCTGATGGGTATAGTGAGCTTAGCAGCTTGCGCTGAAGTTAAGCTGCCTCTAAGGGCGCAAGATTATACATGAAGCCATGCCCATAAAAAAGACGAGCGTTTAAGCTCGTCTTTTTATGGATTATTGTTACTGAGGTTAAGGCGATGGCAAGACTGGCACTTCGTCGCTCAGCAATGGTTCACCTTGCATAATGCTGATCTCAACCCGTCGATTGCGCGAGCGCTGCGCTTCGGTGTCATTCGGACCCAGTGGTTCTGTATCGGCCATGCCACGCACGCGTAAGCGCTCATGGTTAAAGCCACGCACCTTTTCCATCTCTTGCGCGACCGACACCGCGCGTTGCGCTGACAAGTCCCAGTTTGAGCGATAAAGCTGCGAGTCTAACCTTTGGTTGTCGGTGTGCCCCGAAACACGCACGATCCCAGGAATGTCTTTGACCAAATCGGCGATTTGTCGCACCAAAGGACGGAACTTAGGCTGCAGGAAAGCCGAGCCTTCAGGAAAGGCGCCTTTCTCGCGGATACGAATATCGATTTGTTGACCGAGGTTTTCAACTTCTACAGCCCCTTGTTCAATCTCTCGCTCCAGAGCTTTCTTAATGCTTTCCATAACGGTTTCAAGCTCTTCCGACATTTGAGCGGCCTGTTGCTGCTGATTGTCAGATTCGGAATTTTGGTTGTTTTGCGTTGAGGTCTCGGGCGATTGACCGCCTGTCAACTTACCTTGGTCACGTTGTGTGCCACCAGCGCGATCCGATTCACCCTCATGAAATTCAAGCGTTTGCTGAGTAATATCAATGGTTTGCTGCATGATAACATCGATAGGTGTCGGCTCAGGACGTCCTGGCCTAAACTCCTGAGCGATAATGCTGGTCCCTTTGGGGATATCTTTGACTTCTAGCCGGTTTTGCACACCAAAGGCGAACTTCATCGAACCTGCGATCTGCTTGAATTTAAGCACATCCATCTCTGAAAACGAGAGCAGCAGAACAAAGAAACACATCAGTAGAGACATCAAGTCAGCAAACGTCCCCATCCACAAGGGCAACCCTGGTGGTGGACATTTACAATCGTTCTCTTCTTCCATTTCGCTTCCTTACTCGTTGTCGACATCGAGTGCGCGTTTACCTTCATTGAGGTAGTTCTTCAGATAGCTATCTATAACGCGGGGGTTTTGGCCGTCTTGAATCGCTAAAACACCGTCCATAATCAGACGGCGATTGAGCTTTTCTTGCTCACGGCGCAGCGACAGTTTGTCTGCAATAGGGAAAAACACCATGTTAGATAAGATGGCGCCATACAAAGTGGTCAAA
This sequence comes from Vibrio sp. JPW-9-11-11, assembly GCF_013369335.1. GTDB lineage: Bacteria > Pseudomonadota > Gammaproteobacteria > Enterobacterales > Vibrionaceae > Vibrio. The sequence continues at coordinate 343,422 of NZ_SZQJ01000004.1, read as the reverse complement.
AGCGCTACCGCCATCGCAGGACCGATAGCCTTAGGGTCATCCATGTTTGACAGCATGGCAACAAGACCCACGAGCGTACCTATCATCCCCATCGCAGGAGCAACGTCACCAAAGGCGCGAAAAACCGCGCCACCAAACTCGTGACGTTCGTCGGTCAGGGCGATATCTTTTTGTAGCGCAGCGCGCACAACGTCAGCATCATGACCGTCCACCAGCAAATCGATGCCTTTTTGCATAAAGCTGTTAGAAATTTCCATCTCTTCTAGCGCGAGAAAGCCCCCTTTGCGGGCGGCATCGGCCATTTCGACCACTTTAGCAATCAGATCCTCAGGCTCATCAGACTTGAACATAAAGGCTTTACCCGCGATCTTGGCGGCGCCAAAAAACTGCCCAATTGTGAACTTCATCAGCACCACGAAGGTTGAGCCGCCAACCACGATAAGAATCGACGTTACGTCGACAAACATCATGATGCTTCCGCCCAGTATCATCGCCATGATAACGAAAGCCAATCCGCCAATCAGTCCTAGCAGCGTCGCTAAATCCACAAAGCACTCCTCATGCTATCTATAAGCTTCTATCAAATTATATCGGCAACATCTTCAGATCTTTAGTATTTTATTGATACTACATTCACATAACTATAGATGTTTGGCACAAGACACATAACGAGACTTTCTCGTTATTGGCTCGTCATGCACTAGTTTAGACCGCTTTATCTCGATTTTTCTGACAAATTTACTCGGTTAAATTTGACCATCATTATCGGCTAAGGTAACTTTCGTCCATCTTTACCTAGGTAGAACAGCTATGGCGAGCAAAAAACCAGAAAACATGACTTTCGAGGCGACAATTGAAGAACTCGATCACATAGTCGAAAACCTCGAAAATGGTGATTTAGCGCTGGATGACGCGCTGAAAAAATTTGAGCGAGGCATTTCACTCGCACGTGCTGGTCAAGCCAAATTAAATGACGCTGAGCAACGCGTGAGCATTCTGTTGCAAAACGATGATAACGCCCCTCTCAGCGACTTTGATACTACGACGGATTAATGGATTAAACCTATGTCTGTTATGCATGAGGCGCTGACCTCTCTTCAACAACGAAACAACGCTCAATTAGAGCAGTGGTTAAAATCATTACCACATCAAAATCTGCCACTGGTCGATGCCATGCGTTATGGCTTATTACTCGGCGGAAAACGTGCTCGCCCTTTTTTAGTCTACATTACCGGGCAAATGCTCGGTTGCACGCTCGATGAGCTCGATACCCCAGCCTCTGCCGTCGAATGCATTCACGCCTATTCCCTGATCCATGACGACTTACCGGCGATGGACGATGACGAACTGCGCCGCGGCCAGCCCACTTGCCATATCAAGTTTGACGAAGCGACTGCGATTCTTACCGGTGATGCCCTTCAAACTCTCGCGTTTACTGTACTGGCAGAAGGTCACTTGAACCCTTCAGCCGAAAATCAACGTATAAAAATGGTCCAGGTCCTGGCAGACGCGTCTGGCGCTAACGGCATGTGCATGGGGCAAGCGTTAGATCTCGCAGCAGAAAACCGCCAGGTAACGCTTGAGGAACTTAAACAGATTCATCGCAACAAAACAGGGGCATTGATAAAAGCCGCCGTACGTCTTGGCGCTTTAGCGTCTGGAAAGAAAGGCGTTGAGGTTCTGCCCCAGTTGGACAAATATGCCGATGCCATAGGCCTCGCATTCCAGGTCCAGGACGACATCTTAGATATCGTCGGTGACACAGAAACCTTAGGTAAGCCGCAAGGTTCTGACCAAGAATTAAACAAAAGCACCTATCCTGCCCTATTGGGCCTAGACGGTGCTATTAACAAAGCTCACACTTTGTTAAATGAAGCACTTCAAGCATTGCAAGCAATCCCATACAATACAGAGTTACTCGAAGAGTTCGCCCGATATGTCATCGAGCGCAAGAACTAACATTATAAGCGCGCAAAACTATGACTCTTGATATTTCAAAGTATCCAACACTGGCTCTAGCAGATACTCCGCAAGAGCTACGTAGCCTTCCCAAAGAAGTGCTGCCGAAGCTGTGTGATGAATTACGCACCTACCTGCTCAACTCTGTTAGTCAGTCTAGTGGTCATCTAGCATCCGGGTTAGGCACCGTTGAGCTCACCGTTGCTCTGCATTATGTTTACAATACGCCGTTTGACCAACTGGTGTGGGATGTAGGCCACCAAGCCTACCCACATAAGATTTTGACGGGTCGCCGTGACAAAATGCCGACCATTCGTCAAAAAGATGGTCTGCATCCATTCCCTTGGCGTGAAGAAAGTGAATATGACACCCTTTCTGTCGGACATTCTTCAACGTCGATCAGTGCCGCTTTAGGTATGGCTATCAGCGCGGCTCAAGAAGCCAACAACCGCAAAGTTGTTAGCGTGATTGGCGATGGTGCGATTACCGCCGGAATGGCCTTTGAAGCGATGAATCACGCTGGTGATGTTCACCCCGATATGCTGGTGATCCTCAACGACAATGAAATGTCGATTTCTGAGAACGTCGGCGCGCTGAACAATCATCTGGCCCAACTGTTATCTGGTAATTTTTATACCTCGATTCGCGAAGGTGGCAAACGTGTTCTCTCAGGTGTGCCCCCGATAAAAGAGTTGGTCCGTCGCACGGAAGAACATCTTAAAGGTATGGTGGTCCCTGGCACCCTATTTGAAGAACTCGGCTTTAACTACATCGGTCCGATTGATGGTCACGATGTCAACGAGCTGGTTAAAACGCTGAAGAATATGCGTGAGCTCAAGGGACCTCAGTTTTTACATATCATGACCAAGAAGGGCAAAGGCTACGAACCAGCCGAGAAAGATCCAATTGGCTATCATGGCGTACCGAAATTTGATCCTAGCCATGACTCCCTCCCTAAGAGCAGTGGCGGTAAACCAAGTTTTTCCAATATCTTCGGCGACTTCTTATGTGACATGGCGGCGCAAGATCCTAAGCTGATGGCAATTACGCCAGCGATGCGCGAAGGCTCAGGTATGGTGCGGTTTTCCAAACAGTATCCTGACCAATATTTTGATGTTGCAATCGCCGAACAACATGCGGTTACTCTAGCAGCCGGAATGGCGATCGCTGGTAACAACCCAATCGTGGCCATTTACTCGACCTTCCTGCAGCGCGGCTACGATCAACTGATTCACGACGTGGCTATCATGAACTTACCTGTTATGGTTGCGATTGACCGCGCTGGTTTGGTCGGGGCTGATGGTCAAACTCACCAAGGTGCGTTCGATCTAAGCTTTATGCGCTGTATTCCGAACATGGTAATCATGGCACCAAGCGACGAAAATGAATGTCGCCAAATGCTTTACACAGGCCACAAACATAATGGGCCGAGTGCGGTTCGCTACCCACGCGGCAGTGGCACTGGCGTTGAAGTCAACAAAGAGTTCACCGCGCTCGACATCGGTAAGGGTCGTTTAGTTCGCCAAGGACAATCAGTCGCGATCCTAAACTTTGGCACTTTTCTCGCCAACGCGCTCGAGGCGGCAGAGCAACTGGATGCCACTGTAGCTGATATGCGTTTTGTTAAACCTCTTGATGAAACGTTAATCCAGCAACTCGCAGAGCAGCATGACGTGCTGGTCACTATCGAGGAAAACGCAATTGCTGGTGGCGCGGGAACGGGCGTGACCGAGTATTTAATGCAAGAGAAACTGCTCAAGCCGGTGCTAAACTTGGGCTTACCTGACCAGTTTATTCATCAAGGGACTCAACAGGAGTTGCATCAAGAACTCCAGCTCGACGCAGAAGGCATTGAAAACGCAATCCGTCGTTATCTTGATAAGTAACCCACGAGCGATAATAGGAAGCCCTCAAATGAGGGCTTTTTACGTAGTTAACCAGGTGTTGACCAACCAAATTCACTACACAAATGTCGCCAAGTTTGATCCACTCCAGCTTTAATCACGACCTTTTCTCCACTGAACGGATGCACAAATTCAAGGCGAGAGGCGTGAAGTAACAATCGATGCGAATCATACACTTCTCGGTAAAGTTTATTGTGTTTGCCATCACCATGAGAGGTATCGCCGACGATGGGATGCCTTAAGTGTGCCATATGACGTCGTAATTGATGTTTACGTCCAGTCAGTGGTTTGAGTTCCATCAAACAGTAGCGAGTTGTAGCAAACTTGCCCGTAGAATACGGCACCTCCACTTTGGCAAGCGGTGCATAGTCCGTTACCGCCTCTTGGGCTTCTTTTTCTTGGCTGGCGTGTTTATCTGCAAATTTATCCAGTTCAACTTTGAGCGGATAGTCGAGCGTGCCCGGCAGCTCAATCCAACCTCGCACGATGGCATGGTAAGTTTTTTCCATCTCATGATTGGCAAACATCGGCATCACCTGCGAAGCAACCTCACTCGACAAGGCAAAAATTAACACGCCAGAGGTTGGCCTATCCAAACGGTGCAATGGAAAGACATGTTGACCAATTTGATCACGTAAAGTTTGCATCACGAACTGAGTTTCGTGTTTATCCAGCCAACTACGATGGACTAACATGCCTGCCGGCTTATTAACGGCGACAAAGGCATCGTCTTGGTAGATGATCTCAAGCATGGCAACATACCTCGTCAATTTTACGAATCGTCTCAACGATTAGTGATAGCTCAGGCCGCAGCTTCCAGCTCTCTTCAAAATAGGCAACCATTGAGAAGCCCGATGGTAACGGTTGTTGGCGCTCTAGCAATAAACGCATACGAGGCACAAAAATCCACTGCAGCCACTCTTGTGGGGCGAGTGTATCGACAGCAAAAGGCTGCTGGCTAGCGAGCGCTTGTTCACTTGGAGGGGAAACTTGCCAACATGCATGCGCACGCAGCTGTTGTTCTAAAACGTCGATTAACTCGACTAATTGTTGCTGATTCGTCATTAATCTTTTATTGAGGCCTTGAAAATGGCTCTAAGGGTACCATTTATAGAGGAAAGAAAGTTAGGACAATTCGTCGATGGAAACCATTCATACTCTCACCCAGTTGCTGACCGACAGTCAATGCCAGTACCAAGTCTATGATCTCGGGCGCCGCATAAAAACAATAGATGCCAAAACCTTCGCCGACGCTGAGCAAGGATTACTGCCTTATCCCTACCCTTTGCAACGTAAAGCGCACCTTGCCATTGCTTATTGGAATCAGGCACAGCAGCCGTGGATTTGGTTTCTCAAGTTTGATCTCGACGAACGAGGTCTGTTAAAGCAAGCCAGTATTGGTCATTTTCTTAAGTACGTAATTGAAGCGATGGGGACACGTATCAATCAAGAGATGACAGAAGAACAACAAGAGAAGCTGGCCAACAACCCTTACACCTTCAAGCCCGCAGAAGACAAAATGGCGGTGTTTCATAGCCAAGTGCGTGCAAGCCTTAACTTACCCTGCAGTCAGTACTACGAGCATGCCCAACATTACTTTTCAGGCGGCCTTGAATGGGATAAGTGGCATACGGTTGGCCTTCAAGGGGTCACTGATATTTGCGCTCGCCTTGGGCAAGAACAAAATGGGGTTAATGTGCGTAAAGCGCTAAAGCACCTCCCTAACGAACCTCTGTATGCCCTACTTGGCGCACTAGAGCATACCAACTTGCCAGAAAAACTTGCGGGTAACCTAGCCGACTTGACCTTACAGCAAATCGAAAGCAATCAACCCGATCTATTTCTACTCTCAGCGTTGACCCGTGCTTTATCTGGTGCAGAAGAAGCTATCACCAAGCCAATTGTCGATCGTATCCTCGCCAGCCCACGCCTTAGTCATCAAGAAGTATTGATTGGGATCGCTGGGCGTTGCTGGCATTGGCTAAGTGATGCAAGCACCGCCGAACAGTTTTTACTTCGTTTAGCTCAAACTGGCAACCAAGCGCTCTTTAACCAACTATTCGCCGACCTCGTTATGCTACCGGAGCTGAGAATGGTCCTGTTGCCTCTGTTGCACTCTAGTCCATCACCAGAACTCGCTCAAGCACTTGTCAGCTTGCAACAAGCGACCAAGGCCTAACTATGATTGATGACCTGATTGCGATTCTAGCACTTAGCGTTGTTTGCATGATTTTTTGGCAGCAACGCCGCCAAGCTGAAACCGTGAAAAGTATCGCGCTTAGAAAATGTAATCAGTTGGACCTACAGCTTATTAGTGTCGCGCTCAAAGGTCATAAACTCAAAACGCCAGATGGAATCTGGCGTTGGCATTCTGTATATCAGTTTGAATTTTCTGCGCTCGGAGATGACTGTTATCAAGGCACCATTATCATGCAAGGTTATCAACTAATGAGAGTGGATCTACCACCGCATCGGATGTAAATAGATACTGGTTATAAGGACCAAATGTATCCTGCTTACTCGCTCGCCAATGAAAACCGAGCTTAGTTAAAATCCTCATTGATGGCTGATGATCAGTATTGGCCGTTGCCGTTACGCGTGTTAAGTTCAAATCGCGTAAGGCCTTGGGGAAAAAGGCGAGTAGTACTTCACTTGCTAGACCTCTTCCCCAGTAATCTTTATCAAAGATAAATCCTAACTCGGGTTCGCTATCTAAATCGCAGATAAACACATGTCCCATGTATTCACGACTATGACTATCTAACACTGCCATAGAATAGATATTACGGTCATTGAGTACCTTATTGAATAACTGTTTTGCTGAAGAAACAGTATGCGCACCGTTCATTTGTGCTCGATTAATGGCACAGCAGTTCAACAAAAGAAATTCTGATTGTAGTGATTCGTTATATGGCACTAATAACGAACGGCGAGTCACAATAGTCATGACACATCCTTGTTAACAGCAAATAATGTCTCGAAAACAAAGCCGAAAAATAAACCAACTGAGGGCAACCATTATTGATCTGGGTTGTTTAAGTTCATTGTTATTCTTATTTTTAGTTAAGGTGAGATCTAAGAAAGCCCCGACACATGCGTATCGGGGCTATAGTCTTACTCGCAGCAGTCCGGCTACTAAAAATGCTCCATGCATCTTCCTTAATAGCAACTGAGTCCTTCAGTCCAAATCCTTACGTCGCCTTCCTAGCGGTGTCCTAATCATCCTGATCGCTCACTGTCCTAGTCAGCGTCCATCACTTGTTCCTTGAGCGGTGTCCTTGGTATCATCCTGATACTGTCCTGACCTCATCCTAGAGGTGTCCATTGTCTTCCTTGCCACTCACATCCTGTCAGTGAAAGTATCCTTACAATGTCCTTTCGCTCCATGCTTGATCGACATTCCTCGTCAACCAATCTTCATCCTGAAGTGTCCCAATCCTTGGTATTTCCTGTTCCGTATCAGCATCCTACCGACATCTTCAATTTACTCCAATGAGCCGATTAGACAATGAGCCCCACAACATCCCTAACTAGAAACAAAATCGCAACAACTATAAATGCTTAATATTTTCAATGATATAGAAACAATTACATCACTATTACCATGGTGCAAACACACTTTTTCTCACAACAGATGTGAGAAATCTCGCACACGCCATTTCTTAATTTTCCATTAGTCAATTAAGACTAAGCTGAGTATGATTGTGACATTAAGTACACAGGAGGTTTATATGCTGACCCAAGACGTTAGCCAAGAGTTGAAAGATATCCTTGAACAATTGCATTCAGAAGGGAAAGAGCCGACCGTTGCACTGGTTAAAGCGCGTTTAAGTACTTCCGTTCCAATGCCAGCTTTGATAACAACGCTGAAAAGTTGGAAGAGTTCCAATCGTGTACCAAAAGTTGAAGTAGCGGCGAAAAAAGAAGTCACCGACGCTGAACGAATTAAAAATTTAGAAAAGCAGGTCGCTGATCTCACCGCAAGACTGGTTGCGATTGAGAAGAAGTTTGAGAGTTAGAGCTTAATCTCAACCGTCACTCTCCTAAGGGAACAGCAACGAATTGGGAGTCCCTCAAAACAAGTAGAGATTTCTTACTCTCTCCTTTGTCGTTCTAAGGAATGACAAATATTTATCGAGCAAGATAATAAAAAGGCTTGGCACATCGCCAAGCCTTTGTCATTCAAGCAGGTGAGATTACCAGCCTGTGATTTCGCGTAGACCTTGACCGATGTCTGCAAGAGACTTAACTGTCTTAACGCCTGCCGCTTCTAGAGCTGCAAACTTGTCTTCCGCAGTACCTTTACCACCAGAGATGATAGCGCCAGCGTGGCCCATACGCTTACCTGGAGGAGCTGTCACACCTGCAATGTAAGAAACCACTGGCTTAGTGACGTTCTCTTTGATGAACGCTGCTGCTTCTTCTTCTGCAGTACCGCCGATTTCACCAATCATGACGATCGCTTCTGTTTCAGGGTCTTCTTGGAACAGTTTTAGGATATCAATGAAGTTTGAACCTGGGATTGGGTCACCACCGATACCAACACAAGTCGACTGACCAAAACCTTCATCTGTGGTTTGCTTAACCGCTTCGTAGGTTAGTGTACCTGAACGTGAAACAATACCCACTTTACCTTTCTTGTGGATGTGACCTGGCATGATACCGATCTTACACTCGTCTGGCGTAATTAGACCCGGACAGTTAGGACCGATCATGCGAACGCCAGTTTCTTCTAGCTTCACTTTTACGTCGATCATATCCGTTGTAGGGATACCTTCAGTGATGGTTACGATTAGTTCGATGCCCGCATCAATCGCTTCTAGAATTGCATCTTTACAGAAAGGTGCTGGAACGTAGATAACGGTTGCTGTTGCACCAGTCGCTTCTACGGCTTCGCGGACTGTGTTGAATACAGGAAGACCAAGGTGAGTTTGACCACCTTTACCAGGAGACACACCACCAACCATCTGTGTGCCGTATGCAATAGCTTGCTCTGAGTGGAAAGTACCCTGACCACCAGTGAAACCCTGACAGATTACTTTGGTGTCTTTATTAATTAGTACAGACATTATTTGCCCTCCGCAGCAGCAACAACTTTCTGAGCTGCGTCAGTTAGCGACTCAGCTGCAATGATATCAACATCAGAATTAGCAAGAACTTCGCGACCTAGGTCTGCGTTAGTCCCTTCTAGACGAACAACGACTGGTACGCTTACACCTACCTCTTTAACCGCACCGATAATACCTTCAGCGATCATGTCACAACGTACGATACCACCGAAGATGTTTACTAGTACTGCTTTCACATTGTCATCAGACAGGATGATCTTGAATGCTTCTGCTACACGCTCTTTGGTTGCGCCGCCACCTACGTCGAGGAAGTTAGCAGGTTTGCCGCCGTGTAGGTTTACGATATCCATCGTACCCATTGCCAGGCCTGCACCGTTAACCATACAGCCAACGTTACCGTCTAGTGCTACGTAGTTCAGTTCCCACTGAGCTGCGTGCGCTTCACGCTCATCTTCTTGTGATGGATCATGCATTTCACGTAGTTTAGGCTGACGGTACATCGCGTTAGAGTCGATGTTGATCTTACCGTCTAGACACAGCAGGTTGCCCTCGCCAGTAATGACAAGAGGGTTGATCTCTAGTAGAGCAAGGTCGTACTGAGAGAACATGTTGCCAAGACCCATGAAGATCTTAACAAATTGTTTGATTTGGTCGCCTTCAAGACCCAGTTTGAACGCAAGTTCACGGCCTTGGTATGCTTGAGGACCGACTAGTGGATCGATAGCGGCTTTGTGAATCAACTCTGGCGTTTCTTCTGCAACTTTCTCGATTTCAACACCACCTTCAGTCGATGCCATGAATACAACTTTACGAGTTGCACGGTCAACCACTGCGCCTAGATACAGTTCGTTAGCAATGTTTGATGCTTCTTCAACTAGGATTTTAGTAACTGGCTGACCATTTGCGTCTGTTTGGTAAGTGACTAGGTTCTTACCTAACCACTTTTGAGCGAACTCTTTCACGCCATCTTTTGTATCGTGAAGTTCAACACCACCTGCTTTACCACGTCCACCTGCGTGAACCTGACATTTAACGACTTTCTTCTCCGTAGAGATACGACCAGCCGCTTCAAAAGCTTCTTGTGGTGTATCACACGCGTAACCTTCCGGTACAGGCAAACCGAATTCTGCAAACAGCTGTTTGGCTTGGTATTCATGCAAATTCATTTTGATATTCCGTTTATTTTCCCTTAAGGGATTATTATTTCCATAACGTCGCAACATAGTGCAAAACGTCTGTAGGGTCTTCTCAAATAAATCGATGTTCGTCAAAACAACAATTTATGTGAAGGCCAGACAGTTGAGCTAGTCTAGCCATTGAAACTATCGAACGTCTAGCTAGCCGAGCCAACTAGACGTTTTAGCGATACTAAACGTCTAATAGCAGACGCGCTGGATCTTCTAGCAGCTCTTTAATCGTCACTAGGAAACCTACTGACTCACGGCCATCGATTAGACGGTGGTCGTAAGAGAGCGCTAGGTACATCATTGGTAGAATTTCTACTTTGCCATCAACCGCCATCGGACGCTCTTGGATCTTGTGCATACCAAGAATTGCCGATTGTGGTGGGTTGATGATAGGCGTTGACATTAGAGAGCCAAATACACCACCATTCGTGATAGTGAAGTTACCACCCATTAGCTCGTCTACTGTTAACTTGCCATCGCGCCCCTTGATTGCGAGCTCTTTGATGCCTTTTTCTACGTCTGCAAAACCTAGCGTGTCACAGTCTTTAAGAACTGGTGTGACTAGACCACGTGGCGTGGAGACGGCCATGCTAATGTCGAAGTAGTTGTGGTAAACGATATCATCACCATCGATAGATGCGTTCACTTCAGGATAACGTTTTAGCGCTTCTGTTACGGCTTTGACGTAGAAAGACATGAAGCCTAAACGGATACCATGGCGCTCTTCGAACTGGTCTTTATACTGCTTACGAAGATCCATGATTGGCTTCATGTTGACTTCGTTGAACGTTGTCAGCATTGCCGTATTGTTCTTCGCTTCTAGCAGGCGGTTAGCCACCGTCTTGCGCAGGCGAGTCATAGGAACACGTTTCTGACTACGTGCAGCCGCAGGCGCTTCAACAGCAGCTGGTGCTTCTGCTTTTGCGTCTGCTTTCGCACTCGCTAGATGCGCTTCAATATCTTCACGGGTGATTCGACCACCAACACCAGACCCTTTAACTTGACTCGCTTCAAGGTTGTGTTCTGCCAGTAGGCGACGAACTGCTGGGCTTAGTGCATCATTGCTCTCTTCAGTCAATGCCGCTTTATGACGCTTATCAGGTGAAGCTTCTGTCGCTTCAGTTTTATCTGCGGTTGGCTCTCCCGCAACGGCACCTGGTTTCAGCTTTGCAATAAGCTGCTTAGAAAGTACGGTTGCACCTTCTTCTTCGATGATCGCTTCTAGAACACCGGCTTCAGGCGCGGGTACTTCAAGCACCACTTTATCTGTTTCGATATCTACAAGCACCTCGTCACGCTCTACTGCGTCACCAGGTTGTTTATGCCATGTTGCCACTGTTGCGTCAGCAACCGATTCAGGTAAATCTGGAACCAGAATTTCAATTGTCATATCTGTTTCTTCCTTTAACTTCTAGTTCTTAGTTCGAAGTTTCTTTGTTCAGGGTAAGAGCGTCTTCAACCAACGCTTTTTGTTGTTTCAAGTGCACTGACATATAACCAACGGCAGGGGATGCCGACGCAGGGCGACCCGCGTACTTAAGATCAGCACCTGCTGGAATCGCAGCGCGGAAGTTATGCTGGCTACAGTACCAAGCGCCTTGGTTTTGAGGCTCTTCCTGACACCAAACAAAGTCTTCAACATTGGTGTATTGCTCAATTGCAGCTTTCACTTCTTCCATTGGGAACGGGTATAGCTGTTCAATACGAACAATCGCGACATCGTCCTGTTCATTGTTACGACGCTGCTCTAGCAGATCGAAATACACTTTACCTGAACAGAATACAACGCGTTTCACCTTAGCAGCTTCTAGGTCATCAATCTCACCGATCGCTGCTTGGAACGTGCCCTCAGCCAATTCTTCAATGGTTGAAGTACATAGCGGATGACGTAGCAGAGATTTCGGAGACATAACCACTAGAGGACGGCGCATAGGCCTTACAACCTGACGACGAATCATGTGGTAAACCTGAGCGGGTGTTGATGGCACAACAACCTGCATGTTTTGTTCAGCACAAAGCTGAAGATAGCGCTCTAGACGAGCCGATGAGTGCTCTGGTCCCTGACCTTCGTAGCCATGAGGCAGCAGCATGGTTAGGCCACACAAGCGGGCCCACTTCTGCTCACCTGATGAGATAAATTGGTCAATCACCACCTGAGCACCATTGGCAAAATCACCAAACTGCGCTTCCCAAATTGTTAAACCGCTTGGCTCAGCTGTAGCGTAGCCGTATTCAAACGCTAACACCGCCTCTTCGGACAAAACTGAATCGAAAACTTCGAACGGCCCTTGCTTATCATGAACATTGGCTAAAGGTACATAGGTACTGGCATCATTTTGGTTGTGCAGTACTGAGTGACGGTGGAAGAAAGTACCACGGCCTGAATCTTGGCCCGAAATACGGATACGTTTACCGTCATCGACTAGGGTTGCGTAAGCCAAGGTCTCGGCCATACCCCAATCAATCGCTTTCTCACCGCTTAACATTGCCATACGGTCGTTGTATAGCTTGTTAACACGGCTTTGTAGTTTATGGCTTTCCGGATACTGACAAATTCTATGACCCAACTCGATTAAACGATTTTTATCGAACTGACTCTTCCATTCTACGTCCCAGTCATGCCCTAAATAAGGTGACCAGTCGACAGAATGCAATGCCATTGGGCGCCACTCTTTCACTACAACCTCACCGCGATCCAGCGCATCACGGTATTCGTTGACCATTTGTGTGGCCGTATCAATACCAAAATCACCACGTTCCATAAGTACGTCTGCATATAGCTTACGAGGCGTCGGGTGCTTCTTGATTTTTTGATACATCAGAGGTTGAGTTGCGTTTGGCTCATCCGCTTCGTTGTGACCATGACGGCGGTAACAAACCAGATCAATCACCACATCGCGTTTGAACTCGTTGCGGTAATCCAGTGCGATTCGAGTGACAAAAGCGACGGCCTCTGGGTCATCAGCATTCACGTGGAATATTGGCGCCTGTACCATTTTCGCGATGTCAGTACAGTACATGGTAGAACGCGTATCATGAGGGTTCGATGTGGTAAAGCCCACTTGGTTATTGACGACGATACGTACCGTACCTCCGACGCGGAAACCACGAGCTTGCGACATATTGAAGGTCTCTTGTACGACCCCTTGACCCGCAACCGCGGAGTCACCGTGAATCGTAATCGGAAGAACCGTCGCGCCCTCATTATCGCCTAATCTGTCTTGACGCGCGCGTACCGAGCCAATAACTACAGGGTTAACGATTTCTAAGTGCGATGGGTTAAATGCCAATGCTAGGTGAACATCACCACCAGGGGTAGCAAAGTCAGCAGAGAAGCCTTGGTGATATTTAACATCCCCAGTGCCCCATGTTTCGTCGTGTTTACCAGCAAACTCGTCAAACAAATCTTGAGGCTTTTTGCCCAATACATTGACAAGCATATTGAGGCGACCACGGTGTGCCATCCCAATAACAACCTCACGCATACCACTTTTACCTGCGTGACGGATCAGCTCTTTTGTCATTGGAATTAGCGCATCGCCACCTTCCAATGAAAAACGCTTAGCACCTGGAAACTTAGCTCCCAGGTAACGCTCAAGACCTTCTGCTGCGGTTAACTCTTCTAGGAATTCTCGTTTTTCTTCTTGACTGAACGATGGTTGACCGACCACTGATTCGAGACGTTGTTGAATCCAACGCTTCTGTTCAGTATCTGTCATGTGCATATATTCAGCACCAATAGAGCCACAGTAGATTTTTTGCAGGGAAGAGTGAATATCTTTCAATTTCATGGTTTCTTTGCCAATCGCAAATGAACCAACGTTGAAAGTTTCTTCAAGGTCATCTTGAGTGAGAGTGTGGAATGTGGGGTCAAGCTCCGCCACAGTTGGACGTTGCCATAGACCTAGAGGGTCAAGCTGAGCCGCTTCATGACCTCGGAAGCGGTAAGCATTGATTAATTGAAGTACTTTTACCTGTTTAGCGTCGACATCAGGATCACTAACTTGGACATTGTAATGCTTCGTTTCTTGAGCGAGTCGTCGGAAGTAGTCACGGACACGTGAATGAGGTTGTTCAACCACCTCATCTGATGGCTTAGGCAAGCCCTCAAATACACGTTTCCACTCCTCACTTACCAGATCGGGGTCACTTAGATACAGTTCGTAGAGGTCCTCTACATACGTTGCATTGGCGCCAGCCAAGTGTGAAGACTCGAGCCACGCCTTCATCACGCCGTTGTGCATATTTTCCCTTAACCAGTAGTTTTCACGTTTGCTGCGGTCTTTCGCCGAGCTATTAAGAGCCGACCCAGAGTGGGCCGGCAATTTTATATTCGATAACTCCACCTGTTTGTAATAAGCAGCTGAGCTAAGTTTGTTTCACCGTCGCTGCTTAATCAGGTTGAGCTATTACACCGAGCGATTCACTAACATGGTCTTAATGTGACCAATGGCTTTCGTCGGGTTTAGTCCCTTAGGACAAACACTTACACAATTCATGATGCCGTGGCAACGGAAAACGCTAAATGCGTCATCAAGATTTGACAAGCGTTCGTCTGTCGCAGTATCGCGGCTATCGATTAACCAACGGTAAGCGGCAAGTAGGCCTGCAGGACCGATAAATTTATCAGGGTTCCACCAGAATGACGGACAAGACGTTGTACAACATGCACACATGATGCATTCATACAGACCATCAAGATGCGCACGCTCATCCGGAGTTTGCAAATTCTCTCGAGATGGCGGTAGTGCGCCGTCGTCGATTAAAAATGGCTTAACTTTCGAATAGTTATCGTAGAACTGCGTCATGTCAACGATAAGATCACGTACCACAGGCAAACCTGGTAGTGGGCGGATGACAATTTTATCGCCGCTTAATGCAGAAAGCGGAGTAATACATGCCAATCCGTTTTTACCGTTCATGTTTAGGCCGTCAGAGCCACATACACCTTCACGACAAGAACGGCGGAAAGAGATGCTTGGATCTTGCTCTTTAAGCAGAATCAACGCATCTAGAAGCATCATATCTGACCCTTCTTCAACTTCCAGCGTGTAATCTTTCATGTATGGCTTTTGGTCAACATCCGGATTGTAACGGTACAAAGAGAAATTCAGTTTCATAGTAATGTCCTCCTTCCCTTAGTACGTACGTGCTTTCGGCGGGAATGCTTCACGATGGATTGGCTCCATGTTGACATCTCGCTTAGTCATCGCTTCTTTTTCCGGATTGTAGATAGAGTGACATAGCCACTGCTCATCATCACGGTCAGGGAAATCAAAGCGAGCATGTGCACCACGACTCTCCGTTCGATAGTTAGCCGCAACTGCCGTCGCATAAGCCGTTTCCATCAAGTTCTCTAGTTCCAAACACTCAATACGTTGCGTGTTGAACTCGGTCGACTTATCAGACAGATGGGCATTCTTAAGACGCTCACGGATAACCTTCAGCTCTTCTAAACCTTTTGCCATCGCGTCACCTTCACGGAATACCGAGAAGTTGTTCTGCATACATTGTTGCAAGTCTTTGCGGATTTGCGCTGGATCTTCACCATCAGTGCTGTTTTCCCAACGGTTATAACGCTCTAATGAACGTTCAATATCCGCTTCAGTCGCAGGCTTGGCTTCAGCTTGCTTAGCAAGAGTTTCACCAAGGTGTAGGCCAGTTGCACGACCAAATACAACTAAGTCAAGCAGTGAGTTACCACCTAATCGGTTCGCTCCGTGTACCGATACAGAGGCAATTTCACCACAAGCGAATAGACCTTGAACTTCAACATCAGAACCTGTTTCATCTTGCTTGATAGCTTGACCAGAAACCTGAGTCGGAATCCCCCCCATCATGTAGTGACAGGTAGGGATAACTGGGATTGGCTCTTTGACTGGGTCAACGTGAGCAAAGGTACGAGATAGCTCACATACTCCTGGTAGTCGAGATTCTAGTGTGTCTTTACCTAAGTGATCCAATTTCAGCTTGATGTGTGGGCCCCACGGACCATCACAGCCGCGACCTTCACGGATTTCAATCATCATCGAGCGTGCAACGACGTCACGACCAGCAAGATCTTTCGCATTTGGCGCATAGCGCTCCATGAAACGTTCACCGTCTTTATTGAGAAGGTAACCACCCTCACCACGACACCCTTCTGTTACCAATACACCAGCGCCAGCAATACCCGTTGGGTGGAACTGCCACATTTCCATATCTTGCATTGGTACGCCAGCACGAAGTGCCATACCAACACCGTCACCGGTATTGATGTGAGCGTTAGTGGTTGAAGCGTAGATACGACCTGCGCCACCAGTTGCTAAAATAGTCGCTTTTGATTTGAAGTAGCACACTTCGCCTGTTTCCATGCACAGCGCAGTACAACCAAGGACAGCACCATCTTCATTCTTAACTAAGTCGAGCGCGTACCACTCTGAGAAGATAGTTGTTTTGTGTTTGATGTTTTGTTGATACAGCGTGTGAAGCAGAGCATGACCTGTACGGTCGGCTGCCGCAGCTGTACGCGCCGCTTGTTCGCCACCAAAGTTCTTAGACTGGCCACCAAACGGGCGCTGATAAATTCGGCCATTGTCAAAACGAGAGAAAGGTAGACCCATTTTTTCAAGTTCAATCACCGATTCAGGTCCGTTCTTACACATATATTCGATAGCGTCTTGGTCACCGATATAATCCGAACCTTTGACAGTATCGTACATGTGCTGTTCCCAATGGTCTTCATGCGCGTTACCTAGCGCAACCGTAATACCACCTTGTGCAGAAACAGTGTGTGAACGTGTTGGAAATACTTTTGAAAGCAACGCACAGCTTAAGCCTTGCTCAGAGATTTGCAGTGCAGCGCGCATGCCTGCACCACCAGCGCCGATTACTACGGCATCAAATTCACGAACTGGAATAGACACTTACGCACCCCACAAAATAAATAGACCAGAGAAGAAGTAACCCAATAGCACAGCAACAACACCTAGTTGTAGGCCACCACGAAGCTTGGCGCACTTGATATAGTCAGTCAGGACTTGCCACAGGCCAATCCATGCGTGAATAAGCACGGAAACAAGCGCCAGCATAGTAAACACTTTAGTGAAGGTACCACCAAAGAACTGGGTCCAAGATACGTAAGAAATATCGGTGAAAGCACAGAAGCTCACCAGATAGATAGTGTAGAGCGTCATAATGATGGCTGTTGCACGAATCAGTAGGAAATCGTGAACCCCATTACGACCAAAAGATGAGATGTGTTTTACCATACCATTACCCCCGCCAATAAAGACAGAACGGCTGTCGCTGCGAATGCAACCTTAGCGCTCAGTGCGCCAGATTCCAGCTCTTCAAAATGACCCATATCCATCAAAAGGTGACGGATACCACCAGCAATGTGGTAGGCCAATGCCGTTAAGATGCCCCAAAGAATAAACTTCACAAAGAAGCCACCTACGATGTCGACCGCTTGTGCGTAACCGACTGGGGAGGATAACGAAATGGATAGTAACCAAAGCAGAATTCCGACAGCAACAAACGTAATTACACCTGACACTCGGTGTAAGATTGATGCGATTGCAGTGATCGGAAAGCTAATGGTCTGTAAATCTAAATTAACAGGTCTTGACTTTCTTTCTTTCACGGGCTTGCTCACTCAGCTCCATTGAGCATTTATAGTTATGAACGAATTTTGATTGCAAACCTACAAAAGTTAACATTTATTTAACAATTACTTGCAACAATTGGCTAGGTATTTTGTAAAATAATTGTTAACAACAAGGATTAAAACTTCACCTCACATTTGTTTCAAGCCTTGAATTTATAAGGTTTTCACCAAAATTTACTGCGCCACTATACGGCTGGCAACATTCTAATACAATTGGTGTAACAATTTTTGCTACACAGACCAGATTTTTAACCTTATACGTTCAAAAAACCATAACAAGTGCACACATCAGAGGAGAAAAATTGACTTTGATAACGAACACACGTACAAAAATGTCACACAAACATCCTGGACGGATTAAATAATAAACAAAGGAGATTGTTATGGCGGATAAGAAAGCGACCCTTCATGTTGAAGGTCAAGCGCCTATCGAACTGCCAATTATGGACGGTGCATTAGGTACCCCTGTAATTGACGTTCGTAAACTGGGAGCAAACGGATATTTCACTTTTGACCCAGGTTTTCTTGCCACTGCATCCTGTGAATCTCAAATCACCTATATCGACGGTGGCAAGGGTATTCTTTTGCACCGCGGTTACCCCATTGATCAGCTAGCGAATAACGCTGATTATTTAGAAGTTTGTTACATTCTTCTTTACGGTGAAGCCCCAACACGTGAACAATACGAGAAATTTAAGACCACAGTTACTCGTCACACCATGGTCCATGAGCAAATTGCAAGCTTCTTCCACGGCTTCCGTCGTGATGCTCACCCTATGGCCGTTATGTGTGGTGTGGTCGGCGCATTAGCCGCGTTCTATCACGATTCACTCGACATTAATAACGACACCCACCGCGAAATCACGGCATACCGCCTACTGTCGAAAATGCCCACTCTTGCGGCGATGTGTTACAAGTACTCGATTGGTCAACCTTTCATTTATCCACGCAACGACCTAAGCTACGCAGAGAACTTCCTGCACATGATGTTCGCTAATCCGTGTGAAGAGTATGCGGTGAATCCTGTTGTCGCTCGCGCAATGGACAAGATCTTCACACTTCATGCGGATCATGAACAAAACGCATCTACTTCGACTGTACGTCTAGCAGGCTCATCCGGTGCTAACCCATTTGCATGTATTGCCGCGGGTATCGCATCGCTTTGGGGACCTGCGCATGGTGGTGCTAACGAAGCCTGCTTGAAGATGCTTGAAGAAATCGGCAGCGTAGAAAACATCCCAGAATACATTGAGCGTGCGAAAGACAAAGATGACCCATTCCGTTTAATGGGCTTTGGTCACCGCGTTTACAAGAACTATGACCCACGAGCGACAGTGATGCGCGAAACTTGTCACGACGTACTGAAAGAGCTCAACATTCAAGATCCGCTACTCGATGTAGCCATGGAGCTTGAACGTATTGCACTATCAGATGAATACTTCGTGTCGAAGAAACTCTACCCTAACGTGGATTTCTACTCTGGCATTATCTTGAAAGCCATTGGTATCCCTGTCTCTATGTTCACGGTTATCTTTGCCCTATCGCGTACGATTGGTTGGATTGCCCACTGGAACGAAATGCACAGCGATCCGCTCAATCGTATCGGTCGTCCTCGTCAGCTATACACAGGTGAAGTCCAACGCGAATTCTCACCAATGCATGAACGTGAATAGTTTCAAGTGACCTAACACTAAAAACAAAGGGTTGATGCAACAGCATCAACCCTTTTTAGTTTTGAACGTTTCACTATAAGAACGAGTTCAGAAAAGACTGTCGTCCTCTCTTTTAAACCGGATTATCTATATCGATAAACGTGACTTCCACGCCATGCTCTTCAGCTAACCACTCTCCCAGCGCCTTAACACCATAGCGTTCGGTCGCATGGTGACCTGCCGCGAAATAGTGAACCCCCATTTCTCGCGCCGTATAAGTCGTGCGTTCAGAGATCTCACCCGAAATAAACGCATCTAAACCCAATTTTACCGCCAGCTCTATATAGTCTTGCCCACCACCCGTACACCAACCGAGCGTTTCGATGGGCTTGTTTGCCTGTTCAGGCGCGATATGCAAGGGGGAACGGTTAAGTACCCTATCGATTTTGTCAGCCAACTCACTACCTGACAGAGGCTGTTTTAGGCGCCCAAACATGGCGACTGACTGTTCGTGTCCTTCCATTCCGCCTTCCACCTCTATATCAAGTAATCCGGCAAGTTGCGCGTTATTACCGAGCTCTGGGTGTATATCGAGAGGTAAGTGATAGCCGTATAAGTTGATGTCATTCTTAATCAAAGTACGAATACGCTTACCTTTCATACCACGAATGGGCTCTGGTTCCCCTTTCCAGAAGTAACCATGATGAACGACTAGCGCATCGGCGTTGAGTTCAATGGCTTTATCAATTAAGGCCTGTGAAGCAGTCACACCGGTGACGATATGTTTAATCGTTGATGATCCTTCGACCTGCAAACCGTTCGGTGCATAATCTTTAACGAGTTGCGGTGATAGCTTTTGATTGAGAATACTTTCAAGTTGTAGATTGTTCATGGTCACTTCCATTTTTATTCGCGCTAGATCTCTGACGATGGCGTATAGCTTGCGACGTCAAAGTGTATTCCAACCATAGCAGTGTTACCAGTCGCCCGTTACAATAGTGACAAACCCGATCACACAGGCAAAAGGATGAACTCGCTACAACGTTTTTATCAATGGATAGCAAGCGCACCATCATTATTTGAATTAACCGCGCCTTTTACCAGCTTGGAGCGTCTCGATGTTCAATCTGTTGAGGAGCATCATTACCAAGGCAATCCTAGGCTCGGGTTTCTATATCAACACTTGTGTACAAAGCTATTGACCCACACGAGTCAATACCAATTGGAAGCGCACGAAATCCAAATTAACCGTAAGTCCGGTCAGACACTTGGCGCCATCGATCTGATTTTGCGTAATCAGTTAAGCAATCAATTAGAGCACTGGGAAGTCGCGATTAAGTTCTATCTTCTCCATCAAGGCACGTGGTACGGCCCCAATGCACACGACCAGCTCGATATGAAACTTAACCGAATGCTCACCCATCAACTCAAGATCAGTACTTCGCGTGAGTTTCAAGACCAGTATCCGCAATATCACAACATGTCCGAGCACCTACTGTTACAAGGTCGTCTCTATACCAACCCTTTTATTGACGAGCCAGTTCCCAGCGAGTGTCTGGGCTACCGTTTGAATCAAAGTCAGATCAATGGATATTGGTGTTACCAAAGCCAGTGGGAACAGATCGACGAACCACTTTATGAGTTAGAAAAAGCACTTTGGGCTGTGGGACTGGAGGAGTTAAAAAAACCAATAGACAAACCCAATGGGCGGTTTGTTCATGCTCAAACTAAAACGGGTCAGTTTTGGTTTGTTGTACCAGATAGCTGGCCGAATCAATAGTTCCCTCCCGTCAGGTCGACATTATGCCCAGTTCAGAGCACTGTATCGCACGCAATCCGTACCAATTTGGATACAAAAAGGGCTGACACCATGTCAGCCCTTGATGCAGCAAGTAAACGTCTGAATTATAGTCCAGCGTTTGCAAATACTTGGTTCACGATCTCTTGCGCTTCCGCTTCGATTTGTTTGAGGTGCTGTGCGCCTTTAAAGCTTTCACAATAAATCTTATAGATATCTTCTGTGCCTGATGGGCGCGCGGCGAACCAACCATTTTCAGTAGTCACTTTTAGTCCGCCAATTGGCGCGCCATTTCCAGGGGCGTGGGTAAGACGAGCAGTAATCGCTTCGCCTGCCAGGGTCTCTGCCGTTACCATTTCAGCAGACAGCTTAGACAGCACAGCTTTTTGCGGACCGTTTGCCACAGCTTGAATACGGTTGTACTCAGACGCACCGTGTTTCGCCGCTAGCTCTTCATAGTATTCTTGTGGGTTCTTGCCTGTTACAGCAGTAATTTCAGCAGCTAGCAGACATAAGATGATGCCATCTTTATCCGTCGACCAAGGCGTCCCGTCTTTGCGCAGGAAGGAAGCACCCGCAGACTCTTCACCGCCAAAACCAAACTTACCGTCATAAAGGCCATCAACAAACCATTTAAAACCTACTGGCACTTCGCACAGTTCACGACCAAGGTCTGCAACAACACGGTCAATCAGGGCGCTAGACACGAGTGTTTTGCCCACAGCGACGTCTTTACCCCAACCTTCACGATGACGGTACAAGTAATCAATACATACCGCTAAGAAATGGTTTGGGTTCATCAAACCTTTTGGCGTTACGATCCCGTGACGGTCATAATCTGGGTCATTACCAAACGCTAGATCATACTCATCCTTCAGAGCCAGTAAACCGGCCATTGCGTAAGGTGATGAACAATCCATCCGTACTACGCCATCTTTATCGAGTGACATAAACTGGAAAGAGGGATCGATGGCTTCGCTGACTAAAGTTAGATCTAAGTTGTACGCGGTCGCAATCTGACGCCAGTAATCAATGCCACTTCCTCCCAAGGGATCGACACCAATTTTCAGGTTCGCTTTTTGAATCGCTTCCATATCGATAACATTGACTAGGTCGTCGATATAAGGCTTAACCAAATCTTTTTCGCTGAACAACTCAGATACTTTCGCATCCGCTAGTGACATGCGTTTCACACCTTGAAGGCCTTCAGCAATCAAAACATTGGCACGGTCCTGAATCGCTTGCGTAAGTTCACCTTCAGCAGGGCCACCGTGAGTTGGATTGTACTTAATTCCGCCATCTTGTGGTGGATTGTGCGATGGCGTGATAACGATACCGTCAGCTTTATCCGGATGAACAAGATTGTAAGTCAAAATAGCGTGAGAGATCCCTGGCGTCGGTGTATAGCCATTCTCTTGCTGCACAATAACATGTACTCCATTAGCGATTAATACTTCGATCACAGTGGAGAATGCTGGCTCTGATAGTGCGTGAGTATCTTTACCAACAAATAGCGGGCCTGTTGTGCCCTTTTGTGCACGCACTTCCGCCACTGCTTGAGCTATCGCTAGGATGTGATTTTCATTGAAAGTCGATTTGTCCGCGCTACCACGGTGACCAGACGTACCAAATTCGACTTTGTGTGCGGGGTTACTTGGGTCAGGTTGAAGAAGAAAATAATTAGAGACTAGCGCTGGAATATTATGAAGGTCTTGCTGCTGAGCTTTTTGTCCCGCTCGTGGGTGCATGGCCATGTTGACATCCTTTCTAAAAACGACAAAAACAAAAAACCTCATAATACGTTAACTTAGTCACGCATTATGAGGTTTCAATCAGAATTCTTTAAATTGAGTTAGTTACTTTCTCAATCAAATCCGCTGGGAAGTTCATTCTTGCCATCAACTGGTCAACCATTTGCCTTTTGCGGCTGGTGTTATTGTTGGTAATAACCCAAAACGGTGACCCTGGAATTGCTTTTGGTTTAGTCGTATTTCCACTGGCAAGCAAAGTTTGCTCATTATCAGCAAAGTAAACGCGCTTGCGTCCTTTCACTTGAGTGGCTTCAGAAAAGCTAGCTGGGTCGATTCGATGCAAAGTCGATAACACGAGCATGAAGCGATCGATTGCTTTCTTCAGCCCTGCAAACTCGTCAGAGATCAACAGCGAACGCATTTCCTTAATGCCATCCACCGTCTCTTCCATAATTGCATCTTTACTCACCACCACACCTTTAGGTTGCGTCATCACCGGCTGTTGAGCGACAGGAGCAGACGCATCTGTCATCAATAATCGACGTAAAATGTCTGATGCACTTTCGCCAATATGCTGGGTTTGACTTGCGATGTAACGGTATAGATCCTCATCAACCTCAATTGTTTTCATTCGCTTTTCACAATCTCTATGTTTAAACTCTGGAGGATTATAGCGAGATCTTTAAAGAGACTCTACGGTTAACCTGTTACGAATAAATAAAAATGTCACAACTGCTCAACTACAAAGATGAGGGGCAAGGCCGCTCTGTTATTTTGCTTCATGGATTGTTTGGAAATTTAGATAACCTTGGTTTGCTGGCTCGAGACCTGAAAACAGATCATCGCGTGATCAGCGTTGATTTACGCAACCACGGTGAGTCCTTTCACAGCACTGAACACAATTACGCACTCATGGCACAAGATGTTAAAGCGCTACTTTCGCACTTGGCGATCAGTGATGCCATCGTCATCGGCCACTCTATGGGTGGCAAAGTGGCGATGAAACTCGCCGACATTGCCAGTGACACAATCGTTAAACTCTTGGTGCTCGACATGGCTCCCGTTGAGTACACCCAAAGCCGACATGACAACGTGTTTAAAGGCCTACAAGCAGTACTCGAACATAAACCGACGACGCGCAAGCAAGCGCTCACGTTACTAGCAGAACACATCGAACTCGACGGTGTACGCCAGTTCCTGAGTAAGTCCTTGTACAAGGTGGAAGAACATTTAACCTGGCGCTTCAATGTCGCCAGCCTCGCCGATAACTACTGGAATATTCTCGGCTGGCAGCCGATCAATCCCTCCAAGGTTGAAACTCTTTTTATTAAAGGCGGGGATTCAGATTACCTCACCACAGAGCATCAGCCAGAGGTACAAAAGCAGTTTCTTTGTGCCAAAGCCCACGTTATCGCCAATACTGGGCACTGGTTACATGCTGAAAAGCCTGCAGAAGTTCTACGCGCAATTCGAAAATTTATTGCGTAAAACAGAATGAGAGCTCTGATGCTCTCAAGCCGTTAACTTTATCAAGCAACAGTGGTATAGTTCGGCGCAAGTAATTTGGCACAAAGGGATTCCATGCTTTACGACTACATGAATATGCTCGAGTCAATTGGCCTCGATCTGCTTTTTGCGTCTATCTTTTTTCTAATAGGTATGGCGATAAAAGATGTATTAAAAGCGGGAAACGTCCCCCCTTTCGGTCGCCGCATTGTATGGTTAGTCCTGTTCCTTGGCTGTGCTGGTTTTATTGCCAAAGGCATTATCCAGTTGAGCTGGGAAGGTGGTGGTATTGGCTGAGCTGTTAAACCACAACATAATTGAAGAAAGGTAACGAATCTATGGCAAGTGTAGGCATCTTCTTTGGTAGCGATACAGGTAACACTGAAGCTGTAGCAAAGATGATTCAAAAGCAACTGGGTAAACAACTGGTTCACGTTCAAGATATAGCCAAGAGCAGCAAAGAAGATATCGACAACTTTGATCTCTTACTGCTTGGCATCCCGACTTGGTATTACGGCGAAGCACAATGTGACTGGGATGACTTTTTCCCAGAACTTGAGCAAATTGATTTCTCGACCAAGCTTGTGGCTATCTTTGGCTGTGGTGACCAAGAAGACTACGCTGAGTACTTCTGTGACGCGATGGGTACCGTACGCGATATCGTTGAAGCGAAAGGCGGTACTATTCTTGGTTACACGTCAACCGAAGGTTACGAATTCGAAGCTTCAAAAGGTCTTGTCGAAGGTGATGAAAGCCAATTTGTTGGGCTATGTATCGACGAAGACCGCCAACCAGAGCTGACTGAAGAGCGAGTCACTAACTGGTGTAAACAGATTTATGATGAAATGTGCTTAGCCGAGCTGGAAGGTTAATCTCATCTCCTCAACGCTGAAACCTCCCAATTGGGAGGTTTTTTTATGCCGTTTGCTGCTCGCCCTCTTCTCTAAACTGAGGTTTCTTGCGCACATACAACTTACGTTGCACTTCAGAAACAACATTTCCCTGACTGTCTTTAACATAAATGATGAACTCTGGGAAACATTTATCGCCTTCGGCCGTTTGTGAAAGGATGCTTTGCAGTTGATCGTCGGTGACGCAAAACTCAGCGAACAAATCACTTTGACCTGGCTTAATAAAGTTAATACTCGCCTCTTTGTCCCACACATAATAGCGCTCGCCAAGAATCCCCATTAACATTAAGGAGTAAGTAGGATCTGTCAGCGAAAAGATGCTGCCACCATACTGGGTTCGATTGGCGTTTTTATTCCACCACCTCAGTTTCAGCTTCATTTTGACTTGGCGGAAATCGTCACTGATGGAAAGAATTCTTATTCCCGCCCCCCAAAATGGTGGCCATATATTGAGAGCAAACTTCACGACACCTGGTTTATAGATTTTAGCCAATGACTTATGCATCTTTCTGTCCTAACCATACTTTGTTAATGTTGCATAATTGTAACTGGTCGGACATCGATTATCAGTGATGCCACACTAGTTTATAAAAAAAGAGTAGTAACCCCTTGAAGTTCGTGGTTTATTGTTAGAGGCGACTACCCTATAATGATAGGAATATTGAATTCTGTTAATTACTGCAGATCATCAACAGGAAAGTATATGTCAGACAACAACCAAGCGCTCAAGGATGCTGGTCTTAAGGTCACTCTACCTAGACTGAAGATTTTAGAAGTACTACAGCAGCCAGAATGCCAACATATTAGCGCTGAAGATTTATATAAGAAGCTGATTGATCTAGGAGAAGAGATCGGTCTTGCTACCGTGTACCGCGTATTAAACCAATTTGATGATGCAGGTATCGTGACACGCCATCACTTCGAAGGTGGTAAATCAGTATTTGAACTTTCAACTCAACATCACCACGATCATCTGGTCTGCCTAGATTGCGGTGAAGTGATCGAGTTCTCTGATGATTTGATTGAAGAACGTCAAAAAGAGATCGCAGCCAAATACAACGTAACACTGACAAACCACAGTTTATATCTGTATGGCAAATGCAGCGATGGCAGTTGCAAAAACGATCCCAACGCACACAAACCGAAATAATTTAAGGCGCTCACTGAGCGCCTTTTTTAATTTGTTTTTATGCTGTTTAGCGAAACAAAAATGCCAGCTTGATGCTGGCATTTTGTCGTTCAGGTTATTTAGACTCTATCTTAGCCCAAGTATCACGCAAGCCTACCGTGCGGTTGAAGACCAATGCCTCCGGCTTCGAGTCTTTAACATCAGCGCAGAAGTACCCCGTACGCTCGAACTGATAGCCTTTCTCGACAGGTGCAGCGGCTAAACTTGGTTCCACATACCCCTTAACCGTCACGAGTGATTCAGGGTTAATCGTTTCTGCAAAGTTATCGGCTGCTGCCGGGTTTGGAACAGTGAACAAACGGTCATACAAGCGAACTTCCGCAGGTAAGCCTTTGTCAGCCGATACCCAATGAATCACACCCTTGACTTTACGACCATCGGCTGGATTTTTGCCTAGCGTTTCTGCATCGTAGCTACAGAAAATCGTGGTGATATTACCAGCATCATCTTTCTCGATACGTTCTGCCTTAATGACATAAGCACCACGCAAGCGAACCTCTTTGCCAAGCACCAAACGTTTGTATTTCTTGTTCGCTTCTTCGCGGAAATCTTCACGTTCAATCCAGACTTCACGAGTAAACGGTACCTCGCGCTCACCCATTTCAGGTTTATTTGGGTGGTTTGCTAGCGTCAAGGTCTCTACTTTATCTGCGTCGTAGTTTTCAATGACGACCTTTACCGGGTCAAGGACGGCCATAGCACGCGGCGCATTTTCATTAAGGTCATCACGAATACAAGACTCAAGTGAACCAAACTCAATCATGTTTTCTTGCTTCGTCACGCCAATACGCTTACAGAACTCACGGATCGATGCTGGCGTAAAGCCACGACGGCGTAGACCTGAAATTGTCGGCATACGTGGATCATCCCAACCACTCACCAACTTCTCGGTCACGAGTTGGTTAAGCTTACGTTTTGACATCACAGTATATTCAAGATTTAAGCGGCTAAACTCATATTGACGAGGCTGACAGTCGATGGTGATATTGTCGAGCACCCAGTCGTAAAGACGGCGGTTGTCTTGGAACTCTAGGGTACATAGAGAGTGCGTAATGCCTTCCAGCGCATCAGAAATACAGTGCGTAAAGTCGTACATTGGGTAAATGCACCACTTGTCACCTGTCTGGTGGTGATCGGCAAAGCGAACTCGGTAAAGAACTGGGTCACGCAGCACAATGAAAGATGACGAAAGATCGATTTTAGCGCGTAAACAGGCTTTACCTTCTTCGAACCCGCCATCACGCATTTTTTCAAACAATGCTAAGTTTTCTTCCGGTGTACGGTCACGGTAAGGACTTGGCTTCCCTGGCTCGGTAAGCGTGCCACGGTATTCGCGGATCTGCTCTGGACTTAGCTCTTCAACGTACGCTAAGCCTTTATTAATTAATTCCACTGCGTAGCCATACAGCTTATCGAAGTAGTTTGACGAGTAACACACCTCACCATCCCACTCGAAACCAAGCCAGCTCACATCATTCTTAATTGACTCAACGTATTCAACGTCTTCTTTTTCTGGGTTGGTGTCATCAAAACGAAGGTTACACTTACCCTGATAGTCCTGAGCAATACCAAAGTTCAAACAAATTGACTTAGCGTGGCCGATATGCAGATAACCATTGGGTTCTGGCGGGAAACGAGTATGCACGCTTGTGTGTTTGCCATCCGCTAGATCTTTATCGATGATTTGGCGAATGAAATTCGATGGACGAGCTTCAGCTTCACTCATCTATAGCACCTCAATTATTTTAGTATTGTCAGAGAAATTTCGCTCGAAGCCATTATCAAACCTCCGAGCACATGGCGACTAATGATCCACAATTCCTGACCAATACACAACTACAACCGCGCGTTAATTGGTAAATAATTGGGGAAATCCTTTGATACAGCGCAAAAGGCAACTAGGTTTTCTTTCACACCATTGGCATCGCTCAAATTAGCAGCGACCGAAACGAAAAAAGCCTCCAAATGGAGGCTTTTTGAATTAACGATTAATCGTCAAGGTTAAGGAAGTTTAACACCTGATAAGTCTTCGTTAGCACCGATAGCTTTCATTTCGCCAGCAACGATTTCAGCTAGAGGGCCCAAGATAACTTGTAGGTTGTTCTCACCCAGCTTAACCACACCTTTCGCACCTAATTTCTTAAGAACGGCTTCGTCAGCGACAGAGCGATCTTTCAGTGTTAGACGTAGGCGGGTGATACAAGCATCAATTGACGTTAGGTTATCGTGACCACCTAGCGCTTTTAGGTATTGACGTGCTAGGTCACCGCTTTTCGCTTCACCTGCAGGTGCAGCACCTGTTTCTTCGTCGTCATCTTCGCGACCTGGTGATTTCAGGTTGAACGCACGGATAGCGAATGTAAAGGTGAAGAAGTAAAGAGCACCAAAGCCAAGACCGATAAGCAGTAGAGTCACTGGTTTAGTTGCTAGACCCCAGTTCAGCACGAAGTCGATAAGACCTGCTGAGAAACCGAAGCCGTGTAGCGTACCAAACATGTTTGCAACCACAAGCGCTAGACCAGTAAATACTGCGTGCATCGCGTACAATGCTGGTGCAAGGAATACGAACATGAACTCTAGAGGCTCTGTGATACCTGTTAGGAATGAACAGAATGCAACTGAGAATAGTGCACCACCGACTTGGTGACGTTTTTCAACTGGAGCAGCGAAGTACATCGCAAGAGCAGCACCAGGAAGACCGAACATCATCACAGGGAAGAAACCGTTCATGAATACGCCAGCGCCTTTGTCGCCACCGAAGTAACGGTGTAGGTCACCAGATTTCACTGTTTCAGTCACTTCTTTCACTGTCGCAGTGATTTCTGGGTTCACAGCGTTAGCAAATTCGAATGTGTGAGTTTGACCAGCAACAAGCGTCTTAGCAAGCGCAGGGTCTACACAAAGCTGTTGTAGTGCAGGAAGTGCATTACCTGCTGCTTGAGCACCAGTGATAAGGACTTCTTGACAAGTACCCATACCGAACCAGAAGTATGAGTTAAGAACGTGGTGAAGACCTACAGGAATAAGAGCACGGTTAAGCGTACCGTAAACAAACTGGCCAACAGCACCTGAAGTTGATACCGCGTGCGCAAGAGCGTCAAGGCCGCCTTGAATACTTGGCCAAACAACACCACCGATCGCACCTGCAACTAAGGCAAATAGACCCGCCATAATAGGGACTAAACGTTTACCAGAGAAGAAGGCCAACCACTCAGGAAGACGAGTTGCATGGAAAGCGTTGTAAGAGTGGCCTGCAATGATACCAGCAATGATACCACCGAAGAATGACATATTAATGTCAGCGTTAATTGTTGTCGCTGTTGCTGTTAGCACGAAGTACGCCACCGCACCAGCAAGACCTGCAGCACCTTGACCGTCTTTAGAAAGACCAATCGCGATACCTAGACCGAATAGTAGTGGAAGTTGACCAAAGATAGCACCACCAGCTTGCGCCATGAATGGGATATCTAGCAGGTCACCTTGACCCAAACGTAGTAAGAGCGCCGCAACTGGAAGCGTTGCGATAGGAAGCATAAGCGCTTTACCTAACTTTTGCGCATATCCAAGAATATTCACCTTAAGTTCCCCCTATAGGATTTTAGTATTTTGGCCGAGCTACTTTTTTAAGTCGCTCAATTTAGTCACATTCAGTTTATGACATTAATTTTGCTCCGCAAATTAAAACCTCACCATTTGTGATCATAATCACCAGAAACTGTCAATATCCAAGGTTTTTGCTAGCGAGATCATAAAACTTATTTTACAATACAAAAAAATAGCAATACGACAGTCAAAATCGAGGTACTCTTATCTGGTATATAATAGCTGTTATGGTTGTGTAGCAAGGCATAACCTAGAGTTTTGGGCAAACAAAAACCCATTGATCAAACCAGCAGCAGTATAGATTTGTGATAATTTATAATGACTTATTTTTTCGTTTGCTAAAGATATTTTACGATCTAATTGAAGCTCACAAATAAAGTAGATTGTTGCGACTAAAAACGCTTCAATTTGATGACAAAAAGTATTAAGAATCTGACCTATAAGGATTAGCTAACTATGTATGCGCTAACTAACTGTAAGATATTTACCGGTAGCGATGTTCTCACCGAACACGCAATTATCATCGAGAACGGCCTTATCCATTCTATCTGCCCGGCAGAAGAAGTCGCAGAGGCGATTGAAACTCGAGACCTTAACGGCGCAAATGTGAGCCCCGGTTTCATCGATCTGCAGTTAAATGGTTGTGGTGGCGTGATGCTCAACGACGAAATTAGCGCAGAAACCATGCAGACCATGCATCAAGCTAATCTAAAGTCTGGCTGTACCAGCTTCCTACCGACGCTAATCACTTCTTCAGATGAAGATATGCGTCAAT
Organism: Vibrio sp. JPW-9-11-11; assembly: GCF_013369335.1. Classification (GTDB taxonomy): domain Bacteria; phylum Pseudomonadota; class Gammaproteobacteria; order Enterobacterales; family Vibrionaceae; genus Vibrio. The sequence goes on along the minus strand of NZ_SZQJ01000004.1, from coordinate 312,470 downwards.
CTGTGGCTGCGGCACGTGAATACCAAGCACAGTACAAAAACCAATCTCTGGGACTGCACCTTGAAGGCCCATATCTTAATGTGATGAAAAAAGGCATTCATAGCGTCGATTACATTCGTCCTTCAGATGACAGCATGATCAATTTCATTTGTGACAACTCAGATGTGATTGCTAAAGTCACCCTAGCGCCTGAGCACAACGACCCTGCTCACATCACTCGTTTGAAGGAGGCAGGTATCGTCGTTTCTATCGGCCACACTAACGCCACCTACAACGAAGCACGTAAGGGCTTTGAAGCCGGTATCACATTCGCCACGCATCTCTTCAACGCAATGACACCTATGGTTGGCCGAGAGCCTGGCGTTGTCGGCGCCATCTACGACACCCCAGAGGTGTATGCAGGCATCATTGCCGACGGGTTCCACGTCGATTACGCAAACATACGAATTGCCCACAAAATTAAGGGTGAAAAATTAGTATTAGTGACCGATGCCACAGCTCCTGCAGGTGCTGACATGGATTACTTTATTTTTGTTGGTAAGAAAGTATATTACCGAGATGGTAAGTGTGTTGATGAAAATGGCACACTAGGCGGCTCAGCCCTCACTATGATTGAGGCTGTTCAAAACACAGTTGAGCACGTCGGTATCGCTCTGGACGAAGCACTACGCATGGCTACACTCTACCCTGCGAAAGCAATTGGTGTCGACCAACAACTAGGCCGTATTAAACCTGGCTTTGTTGCAAATCTCACCGTGTTTGATCGTGACTTCAACGTCCAAGCGACAGTTGTTAACGGACAATACGAGCAAAATTAAGAATGAATGGCGGACAAATAGGTAACGTAGATTTAGTAAAACAACTAAATAGCGCAGCAGTTTACAGACTGATTGATCAGCAAGGTCCGATTTCTCGGATCCAAGTGGCTGATGTCAGTCAACTGGCTCCTGCCAGTGTTACAAAAATCACCCGCCAACTCCTTGAGCGCGGCCTAATCAAAGAGGTCGCGCAACAAGCCTCAACAGGGGGACGCCGTGCGATTTCTCTGACAACAGAGGTCGAACCTTTCCACTCTGTCGCGATCCGTATCGGTCGCGATTACATTCAATTCAGTCTGTATGATCTGGGAGGCAAAGAACTCGCAGAGAGTTACACCGAGTTTTTTTACACCACTCAAAATGAATTGACAGATGGCCTGCTATCAAACCTCAAAGCCTTTATCCAAACTCATCAAGCGATCATCAATCAATTGATCGCAATTGGTATTTCACTTCCCGGCCTTGTCAACCCAGAAACTGGGGTTGTCGAGTATATGCCCAACATATCCATTGATAACCTCGAACTAGCGGACTTAATCCACAACACTTTCCATGTGCAATGCTTTGTCGGCAACGACGTTCGTGGTATGGCTCTGGCTGAGCATTATTTTGGCGCTAGCCAAGATTGCCAGGATTCCATCTTAGTGAGTGTCCACCGCGGTACAGGTGCCGGTATTATTGTCAATGGCCAGGTATTTCTCGGTTATAACCGTAACGTCGGTGAAATTGGTCATATCCAGATTGATCCTCTGGGCGAGCAGTGTCAATGTGGCAACTTTGGTTGTCTTGAAACCGTTGCCGCAAATCCCGCTATCGTAGAGCGAGTAAATAAATTGGTTCAGCAAGGTTATGCATCAAGCCTAGCCGAACTGGAAACCATTAATATTGGCGATGTCTGCGAACACGCTAACTTAGGAGATGAACTAGCCAAGCAGAGTCTCGTTCGTGTCGGTAACCAATTGGGCAAAGCCATCGCGATAACGATTAACTTGTTCAACCCGCAAAAAATCGTCATCGCGGGTGATATCACCCAATGTGAAGAGATTCTATTCCCGGCGATTCGGCGCAATGTCGAAAACCAATCGTTGACCACTTTCCACAGTGGATTGCCGATTGTCGCTTCTGAGATTGATAAACAGCCGACACTCGGCGCCTTCGCCATGATCAAACGCGCCATGTTAAATGGGGTTTTGTTACAAAAATTGTTAGAAGATTAATCTTCTTCGCCAATATGTAACTGATTGAGTTAGAATAACGGGCTACTATTATGTGGCCCGTTTTTTTAGGAAGAAACATCACCAATATGGAACTTATCTTAATTTCGGCGGCATTTTTCGCCGGCTTTATCGCACTCAAATGTAACCTCCCCCCGCTTGTCGGCTTCTTGCTTGCCGGATTTGGATTACACGCATTTGGCTTCCAGTCAAACGACACCATCGTCACACTAGCGGACTTAGGTGTCACGTTGCTGCTGTTCACTATCGGATTAAAACTCGATATTAAAACACTGCTGTCGAAAGAGATCTGGGCAGGTGCAACGATTCATAACCTACTGTCGACGGCCCTATTTGCCCTTGCTTTATTCTGCTTTAAGTTCCTTGGCGTGAGCTCATTAGCGGCGATGTCGATTGACCAGATCCTTTTACTTGGCTTTGCCCTCTCTTTCTCAAGTACTGTCTTTGCCGTAAAATCATTGCAAGAAAAAGGCGAAATGAACGCCACCTACGGCACAATCGCCATTGGTATTCTGGTGATGCAAGACATCTTTGCGGTAGTGTTCCTCACCGCATCGACTGGTAAGCTGCCAGAATGGTACGCCGTTGCTCTGTTTGCCTTACCGTGGCTTAGACCACTGTTTTATAAAATGCTCGATTGGGTTGGTCACGGTGAAATGCTCGTTCTACTCGGTATTTTTTTCGCCCTTGTCGCCGGTGCCGGCTTATTCCAACTTGTCGGAATGAAACCAGATCTTGGCGCTCTGATCTTAGGGATGTTATTGGCTGGGCATAAAAAAGCATCAGAGCTATCAAAGTCACTGTTCAATCTTAAAGAACTCTTTCTAGTCTGTTTCTTCCTCAATATTGGTCTATCCGCCGAGCCTACTTTATCGGGATTAGCCCTAGCGCTGTTATTTTTATTACTGTTGCCGCTCAAAGGGATCTTGTACTTTCTGGTGCTTAACACCTTTAAGTTTCGTGTTCGTACCTCGTTACTCGCTTCATTGAGCCTATTTAACTTTAGTGAGTTCGGCCTTATTGTGGGCGGTCTGGCATTCAAAATGGGTTGGATGAGTAGTGACGTCATGGTGGCACTAGCCATCGCAGTTTCGATCTCTTTTGTCTTGGCGGCGCCTATCAACCGCCATGGCCATGCCCTATACCAGCGCTCAGGTCGTTGGTTGAGAGAGCACGCCGCTGAAAACCTCAACACTCGCGACCAATTGATTAATCCGGGTCATGCACAAGTGCTGATCCTAGGGATGGGCCGCATCGGTACTGGGGCGTACGATGAACTACGCAAACGCTACGGTAAAATCAGTTTAGGTATCGAGGTTCGTGATGACGCTGCTCATGAGCATAAAGCCCACGGGCGTAACGTGATTGCAGGCGATGCTACCGACCCAGATTTTTGGGAACGAATCTTAGATACCGCTAACGTAAAACTGGTGTTGTTGGCTATGCCTCACCATCAAGGGAACCAAATCGCGCTTGAGCAGTTGCAGCGAAGAAACTTCCAAGGGCAGATTGCTGCGATCGCTGAGTACCCCGATCAGCTCGACGCTCTGATTCAGGACGGTGTCGATGCAGCATTTAATATCTACAATGAAGCGGGTAGCGGTTTCGCCCGTCATGTATGCGAGCAGCTCCAGCCCACTTTCACCAAACCATAACTAGAAAATTAGGCAGCGAATACGCTGCCTTTTTTACGCTCACTGTATAAAAAACAACCTTAGGTAAAAAGTATTCATTTAATATGTATTTTATATGGATATTTTTTAACGCAAGGACGGCTTGTTCATTTTTATCATCAGTGATGGTTGATTTTTTTAATCAAGATGGCAAATTGAACTCAACAGATTAAATTAATTTTAAAGGGAAGTTGTATGTGTTCTATTTTCGGAATTTTAGACATAAAGAGTGACGCTGATGCGCTACGTCCAGTTGCGCTAGAGATGTCTAAAAAGCTTCGCCACCGTGGCCCAGACTGGTCTGGTATTTATTCATCAGACAAAGCGATTCTTGCTCACGAGCGTCTGGCGATCGTTGGTCTAAACAGTGGTGCACAACCGCTTTACAGCCCAGATAAAAAACACATCCTTGCAGTGAACGGCGAAATCTACAACCACAAAGAGATCCGCGCTCGTTACGAAGGCAAGTACGACTTCCAAACCGATTCCGACTGTGAAGTGATCTTAGCGTTATACCAAGACATGGGCGCAGACCTACTTGAAGAGTTAAACGGTATCTTCGCTTTCGTGCTTTACGATGAAGAGAAGGACCAGTACCTTATCGGCCGTGACCACATCGGGATCATTCCACTTTACCAAGGCCATGACGAGCACGGTAACTATTACGTTGCTTCAGAAATGAAAGCACTCGTTCCGGTGTGTAAAACCGTCAGTGAATTTCCACCAGGCAGTTACTACAGCTCAACCGATTCAGAGCCACAACGTTACTACATCCGTGACTGGAACGAGTACGCAGCGGTTCAAGGCAACTCAACCAGCAAAGAAGAACTAACGGAAGCCCTAGAAGCCGCAGTTAAGCGCCAGCTAATGACCGATGTGCCATACGGTGTACTTCTTTCAGGTGGCCTGGATTCATCTATCACTTCAGCGGTTGCGAAACGTTTTGCGGCGATGCGTATTGAAGATGATGAGAAATCGGCAGCATGGTGGCCTCAGCTGCACTCATTTGCGGTTGGTCTGGAAGGAGCTCCAGATCTGAAAGCAGCACGCGAAGTCGCCGATCAAATCGGTACTGTGCACCATGAGATGACTTACACCATTCAGGAAGGTCTAGATGCCATCCGGGATGTTATCTACCACATTGAAACTTACGACGTCACGACTATCCGTGCCTCAACGCCAATGTTCCTGATGGGGCGTAAAATCAAAGCGATGGGCATCAAGATGGTGCTTTCAGGCGAAGGGGCAGATGAGATCTTTGGTGGCTACCTATACTTCCACAAAGCGCCAAACGCGAAAGAGTTCCACGAAGAGACAGTACGCAAACTGCTAGCACTCAACATGTTTGACTGTGCTCGTGCCAACAAATCTCTTGCCGCTTGGGGCGTTGAAGGCCGCGTACCTTTCTTAGACAAAGAGTTTATCGATGTCGCTATGCGTCTCAACCCTGAAGATAAGATGTGTGGTAACGGCAAGATGGAAAAACACATCCTGCGTGAATGTTTCGAACACTACCTGCCAGAATCTATTGCATGGCGCCAAAAAGAGCAGTTCTCTGACGGCGTCGGCTACAGCTGGATTGATACACTCAAAGAAGTGGCAGAAGCGAAGGTGACTGACCAACAAATGGAAACTGCCGCTTATCGCTTCCCATACAACACGCCTACGACCAAAGAAGGCTACGTTTACCGCGAAATCTTTGAAGAGCTGTTCCCACTACCATCGGCGGCTGAGTGTGTACCTGGTGGCCCGTCAGTAGCCTGTTCTTCAGCGAAAGCAATTGAATGGGATGAGTCATTCAAGAACATGGCAGACCCTTCAGGTCGGGCCGTGCAGAGTGTGCATAACGACGCCTACTAACCCACGTTTTAATTTACATAGGCACCCGTTCGGGTGCCTTTTTTATATTTCATACCATAGCGTATCCAAGTCAGTGATGGCTGTAACAACTTTGAAAAGCCCCTTCAGTTTTGCAAACTAAGTTTGTAGCACGACCCGCTCCCTCAAGGTAATTGGCTTTTACTTTTTAAAATCAACAGCTTAAATCCATACAGGCACATAAGTTAGCATTAGACACGTTTGCAGACGATAAGTCCAAGGAGTATATGTAGTTGAAGATAAAAAACTGTAATAACTCAAATTATCAAAACTTATGACAAACCAACATCAACAATTTTTTGGCCATCCTCGAGGTCTGTTCCTACTTTTCGGTACGGAACTTTGGGAGCGCTTCTCGTACTACGCAATGCGTGCAATCTTGGTGCTTTATCTCACAGACACAACGATCAACGGCGGCTTGGGATGGTCGACTAAAGATGCACTTGATCTTTACGGCATCTATACAGGACTTGTTTACATTACCCCAATGATTGGTGGTTACCTCGCAGACAACTACCTAGGACAGCGCCGCTCAGTTTTGATTGGTGGTGCTTTAATGGCTATCGGCCAGTTCACACTCGCCTTACCTGCTGACATGATTGGCCTTAGCGTGACACACAGCTTTTATCTTGGTCTTGCACTACTGATTGTCGGTAACGGTCTCTTTAAGCCGAATATCTCAACAATGGTCGGTGATCTCTATGAAGAAGGTGACAACCGTCGTGATGGCGCATTTACTATCTTCTACATGGGTATCAACTTGGGTGCCTTGATCGCAGGTGTTGCATCTGGCTCAGTCACTAACGAGTTCGGCTGGAAAGCAGGCTTCTTAGTAGCAGGCCTTGGCATGTTGATCAGCCTAGTAATGCAGATGACTCTGGCTAAGTCGTGGCTTGGCGACATCGGTGTTGTACCAGCGGCGGCTCGTGAGCTTGAAAAGAAGAAATCGGCACAAAAACAGCCGTTAACCAAACAAGAAGTTGACCGCCTAAAAGTGATCTTAGTTATGGGCCTGTTTGTGATCGTCTTCTGGGCAGGATTTGAACAAGCTGGCGGCTTAATGAATATTTACACCCAGCAATACACTGACCGCATGATTGGTGGTTTTGAAGTCCCTGCAGCTTGGTTCCAATCGCTGAACCCGTTCTTCATTATTACCCTTGCGCCTGTTCTTGCTGCGCTTTGGGTAAAGCTTGGTCCTAAAGAACCGAACTCTCCAGTAAAATTTGCGCTTGCCCTATTCTTCTTAGCCCTAGGCTTCCTATGTATGGTGGGCGCAGTGATGGATCAAGGCGGCGATACGACAGTGAAAACATCAATGCTTTGGCTTGTCGGTGCGTTCTTTTTCCACACATTGGGTGAGCTTTACCTATCACCTATTGGTTTGTCGCTGGTGACTAAGCTGGCTCCACTTCGTCTAGCCTCACTGATGATGGGCGCTTGGTTCGGCTTCAACGCCATTGCTAACTACGTAGCAGGCTTAATTGGTTCACATGTTGGTGAGCTAGGTGCAATGTCTATCTTTGGTGGTATTGCCATTGCCGCAACCATTTCTGGAGTCATTCTACTTATGTTCTCCAACACACTTGTTGGTTGGATGCATGGCGCAGAAACTCCAATCACTAACGCACAACAAGTAGAGCAACAGCAAGCACAAGTGGCTTAACCCCTACTCTGTTATAAAAAACGCCCAGCCGTTATTGGCTGGGCGTTTTCTTTTCTGCCTTTAGATAAAGGAGGGCACTACTTCACGCTAGTCACGCGACTCGTTCTCTCACCCGTCGCAGATACCGAACGAATATAGACTTCACCTTCTACATTTGGACGCGTGTTATCTGCGTAAGTCAGCCAGTTCTCACCATCCAGAGAATATTGAAGTGTTACACCTGGGAACTGAACGTTCATTGACAGCGTTCCACCTTCTACTTTCGCACCTGGTACAGGCAGGCGGTAGTCGATACCCGATCTTTCTAGCTTGGCCAGTTCACGTTGACCCAGTACGTTTGCAAAGCGGTTGTAGTCTTGGTTTAGCGCCGCTTTGTCTACTAAGTTAGAGTGTTGCGAATATTCAACCCCCACTTTGTAGTCGTTTTCCCAATCAGCACGGTGCCATGCACGCTCAGCGGCTGCTAGTACGCGAGGGAATACCATGTACTCGTATTGCTCATCGTTGCGTACTGTCTCAGACCAAAGCTGTGCTGATAGACCGTAGAAAGGTTTCGCTTCGATTTCACCTTTACCAGTAAAGCCGTTGCCGTCGCGATCCACAGAGGTTTCTGCGTTCTGAGGCATGTTCTGTGGTGCAAAACCGAACATCTTACGCGTGTCTGTTGCACGCGTTGCCCAGTAGTAACCACGCTCTTTCGGGTCAACTTCGTATGGCATGTCCATGTAGACGTAGTCCGGGTTTGAAACAATCACGTCATACCCCTTCTCTGCCCACTCGTACACTGATGATGTGCCGCCCCAATAAAGAACGTCCCAGAAGTTTACTCGAGTTTTTTCTGTTGCGAACGCTTCCTCACCTTCACTGTACTTAAGACCATCTTGCCAAGCTTGGAAGTTGGCAATGCCCTTCTCTGCGACAACCTTCGACACTTCTTGTGCAAAGTGGCTCGGGAGATGAGCAAAATCGCTTACCGTACCATCTGCAATTAACGTCTGACATTGTGGCGACTGTGCGAATGGCTTGTCTTGTTTAGACAGGTCAATCGTCCCTTTCCAGCTGACTTTGTCTTGTGCGTTCACATCTTGGAAACCCGCACCGAGTTTGATGTTCTTCGCTTCATCACCACCAAAGTGCCATGTTGTTAGCGGTGCCCCTGCTTCCGCGTGCATTGCTGCGACTTCTGAAATCACTTTATCAACAAAGCGAGTCGACGACTCCATACATGGGTTAATAAAGCTTTGCTTGTTGTAGAACTGAACCGTCGTTACATTCGATTGGTCCTGTGGGTCCATCAAACGGTATTCATTAGCTTGCGCTTCTTTACCTTCTGCCATTAAGCGCTCGTAACGCGCTTCCATTGAGACTACTGCTGCACGAGCGTGCGCTGGCATATCGATTTCAGGAATCACTTCAATGTTACGTGCTTTGGCGTATTTCAAGATGCCCACGTAATCTGCTTTGCTAAAGTAGCCAGAGCCAAAGTTGTCTGTCGTTGGACCAGAGCCAAGCTGAGGCAATAAACAGCTTTTCTCTTCAACATCGAAACAACGGTTAGCACCCACTTCAGTCAGCTCAGGCAGACCCGGAATTTCTAAACGCCAGCCTTCGTCATCGGTGAGATGAAGGTGTAGTTTGTTCATCTTGTACGCGGCCATTTGGTCAAGCGTTGCAAGGATGGCATCTTTAGAGTGAAAGTTGCGCGCCACATCCACCATCACACCACGGTAATCAAAACGCGGCGCATCTTTAATAGACAGTTGTGGTAGAGAATCCGCATGTTGGCTATCTACCAGACCAAAGAGTGATTGAACTGCGTAGAAAGCTCCTGCTTGGTCAAATGCTTTAATCGTAATCCCGTCGCCTTTGATACTCATTTCGTAAGCACCCGATTTTGCTAATTCACCGGTGAAGTCTGCAGGAACCACCGTGATGCTTACCGGAAAGGAGCCTTGAGCATCCACACCCACCACTTCGCTGCGTTCTTGAATTGCCGTAAATTGTGCCGCATCGAATGCGTCTTTAGGCAGCGCAATACCCGCCGCGATATCTACCGTACCTTGGCCCGCTTCAACAAACAGTGGCGTTGGTAGTAACGTGGTTGATACGTCTTGTGTTGCTAGGTCTTGATTATTCTCAAAACGAGACACTGCATTGGCAAATACGTTATTGTCATCCGGTGTGCGCTTTAGATTGTCACCTTCAAGGCCAACCACAAAAGAAGCTACCTCTTCTGTATTAAGCGACGCAATCAACTTAGGCTCAGCGTTCGGCGCGGTAACAAATGCACCTGGCATGAAATCCGTCTCAAATAGCTGCCAGTATTCTGCAACAAGAGGAATCTCGACTTCTTCGCCCGCCGCAAAGCCATCAAATTGATCGGTTGGCTCTAGTTTGTGTAAGTCCCCCGTTATGCGAGAGATTTTGAACTGTTCGTGTTCAACATCCAGAATCAGACGAATGCTGTGGAAATAAATAGCCCAACCTTTAGAGTCAACCGCTTCACCTTGGTTAACCAGCGTCATGTTAACTTTGTTGCAAGACGCCCACTCTGCGCCCAACTCCTGACACGCAATGCCTTGGCTAGCACCGTGATTTGTGAGTACTTCATATTGAATATCAAGGTTGTCAGCCAAGGTATTAACAAGGTTTTGTTCACTCGACTGGAATGATGTGCAACCCGCTAACGTTGCTAATACTGAAGTCGCGATGAGCGTTTGTTTAAACATCTTACTTACCCTTAAAAGTGGAGCGAAGCCTGAAACGTGAGGCCTCAAAATCAAGATGCTTTCAACATAGCTTGAATTATTTTTTCTCGTAAAATTAATAATTAGTAACAGTGATCACCTTCAAATTTCACATTTTAATGCCGATATTAAATCAAACAAAACAGACACTTAGTGTGAACGTTAAAAGCGACAGACTTATTTTGACGAGATTACTGAGAACAACATCACACCTTTCATTGTTAAAAGACCAAAATTCCGATTAAAGATCACACACTCTAATGAGTTGGCATAAAATCAAAGGATCAAAGCGGTGTAAAAACGTGATTTAAACCGCAACTATTTCTCCGTCAAAACTCGTTGAACTCAAACAAATCGACGTTTTTTACGCATCATTGAGGAGTCTATATGCGACAGCTCTTGCTCAGCGTATTACTACTGATCGCGGCTCAAGCCGTTGCAGAACCGCTTCATTGGCAGGTCAAGAAAGGCAATCTGAAATACATCATTGTCGGATCAGTTCATGTCGGCGATGAGTCTATGTATCCATTGCCAAGCCGCTTATTTACCAAGTTACAGAACAGCCAAGGGCTGATCGTCGAAACAGACATTCGTCAAACTAGTGGTGTTGTGTATCCACAAACTCGCTTCTCAAGCCGAGACGTGCTCACTTCAAAACAGCAGAAAGAACTATTAGGACTAGCTAACTTGCTCGAACTCAATGCACAAGACTTACTGAATACTCCTCCTTGGGCGGCCGCTCTAGCGATTCAGATGAAGCAAATCGAGTACTTAGGCTATTCTGCCTCTGATGGTGTTGACGCGAGGCTAATGGTGAAAGCAGCGTTATGGGACGTCCCAACATTAAGCTTAGAGTCGATGCAGTTCCAGATTGATCTGCTCACAAAGCAGCCAATGGACGGCAAGGAGATGTTGGTCAGTGTTATTGAAGAGTTTGATCACTCGGAAGGTTCACTGCGCTGCTTGATTACCAGTTGGAAAAATGGAGACATGGCAAAGTTGGACGAGTTTGCTAACTTAACCGCGATGTCGGAAGAGTTCGAATACGCTTTCCTGACGTCACGCAATCTAGATTGGGCGCAAAAACTATCAACGCCGGATTGGCTGCCCAATCGTCAAGGTACCTATGTCGTCGTGGTCGGCACCTTACATCTTATCGGTGAACAAAGTTTACTAAAGATGCTTGAAACCGAAGGATTTAGCGTCAAGCAATTGTCTCAGAGCAAACCTACTGGCTGTGAGTTTAAGTACTAAATGCAGCAACTCACTTCGCCTAAAAAGATGAAATCCCGCGATTAAAGCAGGCTTTCTAAAGGTGGTCGGTGGAGAGACATACTTAGAACATCAGGCGAACCCCATTCGGGCTCGGCTCCCATGCTAGCAAATACTCAATCTCAAAAACGACGAAAGCCAGCTATTAAAGCTGGCTTTCTAAAAGTGGTCGGTGAAGAGGGATTCGAACCCCCGACCCTCTGGTCCCAAACCAGATGCGCTACCAAGCTGCGCTATTCACCGAGACTGTCGACTGTAGAACTTGTGTTCTGGGCGTTCTGCCCGTCAACGAGGTGGTATATTACGGATTATGAATGTGAACGCAAGCCATTTAGACAACTTTTTCTCACTTTCGGTTTGATTGACTAAAACATCATCGACGGGCGACAAAGTGTGAGCAAAAACACACCAACCGATACAAGTGCGCAACCTATTCACAACAATTGATCCAGATCAGTGTTGCATATTTAACCACAGTTTACCTTAAGCCCTGTCATCTCATTTTGTCTTGATGGAGGAACTATGGACTTTTGGCTTGATCTCCTATTTGGTAATGCGGTAGGTCTGTCTTCGATGATTGTGATCTTTGGCGCCTTAGGTCTTATGCTGTTCTACGGCGGTTTCATTGTCTACAAAGTGATGAACGACAAATCTCCTCACTAGAATCGCTTAGCCCTATTCGCTATGCACCGAAGCAGATTCCTTGTCTGCTTCGGTTTTTTATTGCTCGCTTGATCACTCTCTAGCCCTATTGGGTATAATATCGGTATTGTTTCCCCAGTTTGAGATGTCGTTATGTCTCACGACGATGACTTTGCTCTATTCCAACAGATGATGGGCGATGTAAAACCCCTGTCTCACGATACCGCTGAACACAAAAAGCAACATCGAGTAACCGATGCCCAGCTTGCCAAACGTGAAGCCGCAATTTGGTTAACTGAAGATGACCCTGAGTATCTCTCTATTGACCATGCTCCGATGCTAAAACCTGATGATATGATTGAGTTTAAGCGCGATGGAGTCCAAGAAGGAGTCTATCGCAAACTGCGTCTTGGCAAATACCCGATTCAAGCGCGTTTAGATCTGCATAGAAAAACCCTCAAAGAGGCCCGCGATGAAGTGGTCAAATTTCTCAAGCAGTGTATCCAAATGGACATTCGCACTGTGGTGATTGTTCATGGACGTGGCGAGCGCTCAAATCCACCCGCACTGATGAAAAGCTATCTTGCTCAGTGGTTACAGCAAATTCGAGATGTCCAATGTGTTCATAGTGCTCAGCGTTTCCACGGTGGTACTGGTGCCGTTTACGTGATGTTGCGTAAAAGCGCGGAGAAAAAACTCGAAACACGCGAACGGCATCAAAAACGATTGGGTTAACCACCCTCACAATGCTAGAATGCGCTCCCTTCATCTGCTGATTGTTTCATCAGCACATTGTATAAACCGCCGTTGTGAAACGTTAGGAGAACAACATGTCACAAGATACGGGTAAACGCCTGAACAAATTCATCAGCGAGACTGGCTTCTGCTCCCGCCGCGAAGCAGACCGTCTTATCGAACAAGGCCGAGTCACCATCAATGGTAACATCCCAGAAATGGGCACCAAAGTTCAACCAAAAGACGAGGTTCGTGTCGATGGCAAGCCAATTACAGCCGCGAGCGACAAGCCCATCTATATCGCCTTAAACAAACCGACAGGCATCACTTGCACCACGGAGCGCGATATCCCAGGTAACATTGTTGACTTCATCGGTCACAAAAAGCGAATTTTCCCTATCGGTCGTCTAGATAAACCCTCAGATGGCCTTATCTTCCTGACTAACGATGGTGACATCGTCAATAAAATTCTTCGCGCCGGTAATAATCACGAGAAAGAGTATGTGGTTCGAGTAGACAAACCAATCAGCGACGACTTCATTAACAAGATGTCTTCAGGCGTCAACATTCTCGATACCGTCACTCTACCTTGTAAAGTAGAGAAAGAGACCAAGTACTCATTCCGCATCGTATTAACTCAGGGCCTTAACCGTCAGATCCGCCGCATGTGTGAGGCGCTTGGCTACGAAGTTTTCAAGCTGCGTCGCGTGCGTATCATGAATATATCCCTAGACGGCATTCCCAATGGCCAGTGGCGCTATTTAACCGACGCAGAAGTGGCCGAGATCCTCGCCATGTGTGAAGACTCAAGCAGTACCGAAGAAGCGTCAAAAGTCGACGCAAAAGGTAAACGCATTCGCAAAGCGACCGACGCTAAATTGTTTGACAGTCGCGAAGAAAACCAAGAGTCCAAAGCACGCCGAAACCAAAAAACACGCACTTTTAAAGGTCGCAACGCTGAAGAATTTCGTCATGCGCCAAATTCAAAAAAAGCTCGCAATAGTGGCAAAGCATCGGACTCAAACGGCAAACCTAACCAAGGAAAAAGCTTCTTTAAGCCTAAATCAAAAGCAGCGGTACAGCCAAGCAAGCCCAAGTCTGGTGGCACGCTAAGCTTGAAGAAATAGAGGCAAGCCTCAGGTAGGAATTATCAACAATAAAAAAGGGAACCCATAGGTTCCCTTTTCCGTATTTTCGCTTGAAATTATAGCGTACCGAAGATTTTATCGCCCGCATCACCAAGACCAGGAACAATGTACCCCTTGTCGTTTAGCTTCTCATCGATGGCCGCTGTATATAGTTCAACGTCTGGGTGAGCTTTTTCTAGCGCTTCAATGCCTTCTGGCGCTGAAACCAGCACAAGCACCTTGATTGATTGACAACCTTTCTCTTTTAGCAGGTCGATCGTCGCAATCATTGAGCCACCTGTCGCCAACATAGGGTCGACCACAAGCGCGATACGCTCATCAATGTTCGATGCTAGTTTGTTGAAGTAAGGAACGGGTTCTAGTGTTTCTTCATCACGATAGATACCAACAACACTGATACGTGCACTTGGCATATGCTCAAGCACGCCATCCATCATACCCAGACCCGCACGTAGGATAGGCACGACTGTGACCTTCTTACCTTTGATTTGATCCACTTCAACAGGACCATTCCAACCTTCAATGGTTACTTTTTCCGTTTCAAAGTCCGCTGTTGCTTCATAAGTTAACAGGCTACCCACCTCAGTAGCTAGCTCGCGAAAGCGCTTAGTGCTGATGTCACCTTCTCTCATTAGACCCAGTTTGTGTTTAACAAGAGGATGTTTTACTTCAACAACTTTCATTTCCATCTCCGGATATCAGGTAAAATTTAAATAAACTTCCAGATTATAAACGATTCCTTCGGTAAATTCTGCTTCTATCAGCAACAAAAAAAGTTGCGCAAACGTTTGCTCTTTATCTTTAACCACTGGTAGAATAGCGCCGTTTTCATATCCAACTTCAAAACAGAGGACTTCCCTGTGAGTGCTGATAACACTTCTCTTAGCTATAAAGACGCTGGCGTTGATATCGATGCAGGCAACGCGCTTGTTGACCGTATCAAAGGTGCTGTAAAACGTACACGTCGCCCAGAAGTAATGGGTGGTATTGGTGGTTTCGGCGCATTATGTGAGCTACCAACTAAATATAAGCAACCCGTTTTGGTATCAGGCACCGACGGTGTGGGAACAAAACTGCGCCTCGCTTTGGATATGAAAAAGCACGACACCATTGGTGTTGACCTGGTTGCCATGTGCGTCAACGACCTTATCGTTCAAGGCGCAGAGCCACTATTCTTCCTCGACTACTACGCGACAGGCAAGCTAGATGTAGATACAGCGGCAGATGTCGTGTCTGGTATTGCAGACGGCTGTGTTCAAGCTGGTTGTGCCCTGATTGGTGGCGAAACGGCTGAAATGCCGGGCATGTACGAAGGCGAAGATTATGACGTGGCTGGTTTCTGTGTCGGCGTAGTTGAAAAAGAAGACGTGATTGACGGTACAAAAGTTGCCGCAGGTGACGCACTTATCGCTGTCGGCTCAAGCGGTCCACACTCAAACGGTTACTCTCTAATCCGTAAGATCTTAGAGGTTTCTGGTGCAGACAAAAACGAAGAGCTAGCAGGCCGTACTATTGGTGAGCACCTTCTAGAGCCGACCAAGATTTACATCAAATCAGCGCTAAAAATGATTGAGAAGCACGATATCCATGCGATTTCTCACATCACTGGCGGTGGTTTCTGGGAAAACATCCCACGCGTTCTTCCTCAAGGCACAAAAGCCGTTGTCGATGGCAATAGTTGGGAATGGCCAGTCATTTTCAAATGGCTACAAGAAAAAGGTAATGTGACGACCCACGAAATGTATCGCACCTTTAACTGTGGTGTCGGACTTGTTGTTGCGCTACCAAAAGAACAAGCTGAAGCTGCTGTTGAGCTCTTAAAATCAGAAGGCGAAAACGCTTGGGTTATTGGTGAAATCGCTGATGCTCAAACTGACGAAGAACAGGTAGAGATCAAGTAAGTATGAAAAGTATCGTTGTTCTAGTATCAGGCAATGGCTCTAACTTGCAGGCAATCATAGACGCTTGTGAGACCAGCATTACTGGCGGCCGTGTGACAGCCGTTTTTTCAAACAAAGCTGAAGCATACGCATTAGAGCGCGCTAAAAAAGCTGGAGCTGGGGCGCACTTCCTTGATCCTAAAAGCTTCGATACCCGTGATGCTTTTGACCATGAGTTAATGAAGCAGATCGATGAATACCGGCCTGATGTCATCGTACTTGCCGGTTATATGCGTATCCTAAGTGGCGAGTTTGTGCGCCACTATATGGGCCGCATGATCAATATCCATCCCTCTTTGCTACCTAAGTACCCTGGTCTTAACACTTATCAGCGTGCGATCCATGCTGGTGATGAAGAACACGGTACCAGCGTGCACTTCGTCACTGAGCAACTTGACGGAGGTCCAGTGATCCTTCAGGCCAAAGTGCCTATTTTTGATGAAGATACGGTGGAAACGCTGACTGAGCGTGTGCAAAACCAAGAGCACCGTATCTACCCTATGGTCGTCAAATGGCTAGTGGAAGACCGCTTGGAGATGAAAGACGGCAAAGAGGCCTACCTTGATGGTCAGCGCCTCGGCATTCACGGTTATGCGCAAGAGTAACCAGTGGATTCAAACTTTGACTTAAAGGCGAGCTTAGCTCGCCTTTATTGTTTCATTAATCCTTGGTTCATGTTTCTCTGACTATGCTTGAGAAAAGCGAGGAGGTAAGTCATGGATCTTAAAAGTTTACTCAATCAAGCACTCAATTCTGACCTTGTGCGTCAAGGACAGCAGCAAATCAAGCAATCATCTCAATCAAACACCCTTAAATCGCTCGGTGCCGGCGCTGTGGGTGGAGGTTTGGTCAGTTTATTGATGGGGTCAAAAAAGAGTAAAAAATTCGCTAAAAAAACGGGTAAAAACGCGTTAAAGATTGGTGGCGTTGCGGCGCTCGGCGCGCTGGCATACAAGATCTATAACGACACTCAGAAGAAGCCGGCTCAACACACAGATGCGGCGTTCAATGCTAATGACCCAGTGCATTACCACATCACTTTAAAAGCCATGATTGCTGCAGCAAAAGCAGATGGACACGTTGATCAAGTTGAAATGGCTCGAATTGAATCCGCAATAGAGCAAAGTGGCGCCGATCAACAAGTGCGTTCTCTTGTCCACCAAGAATTGAATAAACCTCTAGATCCTATCGAAATAGCTCAACTGGCGACCACACCACAACAAGCCGCCGAGATCTATCTCGCTTCACTCATCGTGATTGATGAGCAAAACACTATGGAAAAAGTCTATTTGAATGAACTGGCAAAGCAGCTCAAATTGCAGCCAGAGGTTATTGAACAACTTCACTTACAACTCAACCAGTTTGATTAGAAAACCAGCAGCGCGAACCTAGCCTTGCGCTAAGACAAATCAACGCTTTGAGTTTCCTGAACGGTATGTGTATATTTGAGAGCAGTTATCATTTATTGGAGTGAAAGCCATGCAAGTCTACGGCTGTTGTGATTTGGTGCGCGAATTGTATGCGCAAATAGGAAGTGGCGATCAAGCCTACGTACCACAAGCGATATCATGCGCTGTGAGAGCTTTAAATGACATCGCAGCTGATGAATCACTGCCAAAAGAAGTACGAGAAAAAGCCGCGTTTGCGGCGGCTAACTTACTGATTTCTGACTTCGAGGACAAATAATGAATCTGGCGAACTTTGAAAACATGGACTCTATTATGTTGATGAGTATCGTCAACATGAAGCTTCGCGATGACTTCGATGGTGACTTAGATAAACTCACCGCTTACTTTGATATTGAGAGAAGCGCTTTAGAAGCCAAACTCGCTAAAGCTGGATTCGACTTTTTACCTGATGCGGGTCAATTCCGCTAACTGCGTAACCGCCTCAGATGCAAAAAACCGCCTAGTTGGCGGTTTTATTTGTAATTGCGCTGCTATTAGTCTTCGTCGAAAAAGTCGTCTTCATCATCCAGTTCAGCTTGCGCTGCTGCTTCACGCTTGGCTTCTTCGTAACGTGCTTTCTTTTCCGCTGCTTCTTGCGCTAGACGCTCTTCGCGTTCAATACGCACTTTACGCGCTTCACCTTTACGCTCGTTACGTTCAGCTTGGTTCTTGATGAAACCTGCGAGCTCTTTTTCAGCCCACTCTTGAGCTTGGGCTTCCGTGTCAAAGCCGGTTTCACGCTTAGATACTGACGTTTTACGTGAAGTCACTTGGCGAGTGATCTCGGCGCACCAACCGTTACGTTTTTCAGTCACGCGTATAGCGAATTTTTTGTTGTTCGACATATTCATTTCCTAAGGGATTGTTGAGGGATTTAGCCATCCCTTGGCAAGGGCGGTATTAGAGCATAGAAAGTACAAAGTTCCTAGAAATTAGTCCCTAGAAAACAAAAAGCGCAGACCTATCGATCTGCGCTTTAATTATGCTGCTAGACAAAAAATAACGTCTTCTCAATTAACCGATGTTCTTACGTGCGTTTTGGAACATACGCATCCAAGCACCATTCTCACCCCAACCTTCTGGAGACCAAGAGTTAGCTACCGTACGGAAGACACGCTCTGGGTGCGGCATCATGATAGTCACGCGGCCATCTTGAGTCGTTAGACCCGTGATAGCGTTTGGCGAGCCGTTCGGGTTGTTCGGGTATTGCTGCGTTGGGTTACCGTGGTTGTCGACATAACGCACGGCAACTGTACCTGATGCTTCAATCGCTGCTAGGTGGTCAGCATCCCGTACTTCTACGCGACCTTCACCGTGAGACACTGCGATTGGCATACGAGAACCAGCCATGCCGTCGAAGAATACAGAGTCAGACTTTTGAACTTCTACTAGGCTGAAGCGAGCTTCAAAACGCTCAGATTCGTTGCGAACAAAACGTGGCCATAGGTCTGCACCTGGGATTAGCTCTTTAAGGTTCGATAGCATCTGACAACCGTTACACACACCTAGAGAGAACGTATCTTCACGTTGGAAGAAGCCTTCAAACTGGTTACGCGCTTGTTCGTTGAACAGGATAGATTTCGCCCAACCTTCACCAGCACCTAGAACGTCACCGTAAGAGAAGCCACCACAAGCTACTAGGCCTTGATATTCTT
The DNA here is from genome assembly GCF_013369335.1 of Vibrio sp. JPW-9-11-11. GTDB lineage: Bacteria > Pseudomonadota > Gammaproteobacteria > Enterobacterales > Vibrionaceae > Vibrio. The sequence goes on along the minus strand of NZ_SZQJ01000004.1, from coordinate 293,613 downwards.
CTAGAGCAGCTTGACCCGTTAGAATGTCGCTCATGTGAATATCCGTTGCTTCAAAGCCTGCGCGGTCAAAGGCTGCAGCCATCTCTACATGAGAGTTAACGCCCTGCTCACGTAGGATTGCCATCTTAGGCTTAGCACCTTTCGCAATGTAAGGCGCTGCGATGTCTTCGTTCACGTCGAAGCTTAGCTCAACGTTTAGACCTGGGTCAGAGTTGTCTTTCTTCGCCTCAAACTCTTGGTCAGCACATGCTGGGTTATCACGCAGAGCTTGCATCTTATGCGTAGTCTCAGCCCAGATAGTACGTAGTTCAGTACGGTTACGTTCAAGAACGACAGTATCACCAGAAGTGATCACTAGCTCATCAGATGCTTCGACAGAGCCAATTACATGAGAACATGCCTCAAGGCCATTTGCTGCTAACGTTGAAAGTACAGCGTCTAAATCTTCGTTCTTAACCTGAAGTACTGCACCTAGCTCTTCATTGAATAGTGCAGCTAGAGCATCAGCACCTAATGCTTCAATGTTCGCTTTAACACCACAGTGACCCGCAAATGCCATCTCAGCTAGAGTAACGAATAGACCGCCATCGCCTTTATCGTGGTAAGCCACGACTTGGTCGTTCGCAACTAGAGTCTGAACGCCTTGGTAGAAACCTTTTAACTGCGCTGCGTTATCTACGTCTGCTGGCTTATCACCAAGCTGCTTGTAAACCTGTGCTAGAGCTGTTGCACCTAGACGATTTTGACCATTACCTAGGTCGATAAGTACTAATGAAGTATCGCCTTTGTCTGTGCGTAATTGCGGAGTGATTGTCTTACGCACATCTTCAACACGAGCAAACGCAGTGATGATGAGAGATAACGGAGACGTGACTTCTTTCTGCTCACCGTTCTCTTCCCACTTGGTCTTCATCGACATTGAGTCTTTACCCACAGGGATAGTCAGTCCAAGTGCTGGACATAACTCTTCACCTACCGCTTTCACCGCTTCGTAAAGACCTGCATCTTCACCCGGGTGACCTGCTGGAGACATCCAGTTAGCAGACAGTTTAATGTGTTTGATATCACCGATGTTTGTCGCAGCGATGTTAGTGATTGCCTCACCCACTGCTAGACGAGCAGATGCGCCAAAGTCTAGAAGAGCAACAGGCGTGCGCTCACCCATAGACATCGCTTCACCGTGGTAAGTATCGTAGCTTGCTGCAGTCACTGCACAGTTAGCGACTGGCACCTGCCATGGGCCAACCATTTGGTCACGCGCCACTAGGCCAGTCACTGTGCGGTCACCGATAGTGATAAGGAATGTTTTCTCTGCGACCGTTGGCAGACGTAGAACACGATCTGCTGCTTCGTTTAGCTCAATGCCATCACGGTTAACCGCTGGGTTGTTAGCCTTTAGCGTTTTCGCATCGCGGTGCATCTTAGGTGTTTTACCTAAAAGCACGTCCATTGGCATGTCGATTGGCGTGTTGTCGAAGTGTGAATCTTCAAGTTTTAGTTCACGTTCTTCAGTTGCAATGCCTACTACTGCGTATGGGGCGCGTTCACGCTTACAGATCGCATCGAAGACTGCCATGTTCTCTGGCGCAACCGCCATTACGTAACGCTCTTGCGATTCATTACACCAGATTTCAAGTGGGCTCATGCCTGGTTCGTCGTTTGGTACATCACGTAGCTGGAAGATACCACCACGCTCGCCGTCATCTACTAGCTCTGGAAGTGCGTTAGAGATACCGCCCGCGCCCACATCGTGGATAAATGCAATTGGGTTCTCTTCACCAAGCTGCCAACAACGGTCGATCACTTCCTGACAGCGGCGTTCCATCTCTGGGTTTTCACGCTGTACAGAAGCGAAATCTAGATCTTCCGCTGATTGACCAGACGCCATTGAAGATGCCGCACCACCACCAAGGCCGATGTTCATCGCAGGACCACCCAATACGATTAGGCTTGCACCTACCGGGATCTCTTTCTTCTGCACGTGCTCGTCACGGATGTTACCCATACCACCAGCAATCATGATCGGCTTGTGGTAACCGCGAACCTCAACACCGGCGTGAGAGTTCACTTTTTCTTCGTAAGTACGGAAGTAACCCAGTAGGTTTGGACGACCAAATTCGTTGTTGAACGCCGCGCCACCAAGTGGGCCTTCTAGCATGATGTCTAGAGCGTTAACGATGCGACCTGGCTTACCGAAATCTGTTTCCCATGGCTGTTCGAAACCAGGAATACGTAGGTTAGACGTTGTGAAACCAACCAGACCCGCTTTTGGCTTACCACCGATACCTGTTGCGCCTTCGTCGCGGATTTCACCACCAGAGCCTGTCGAAGCGCCCGGCCAAGGAGAGATAGCCGTTGGGTGGTTGTGCGTTTCCACCTTCATCAGGATGTGCGCTTTCTCGTGGCTGTAACCGTACTGGCGAGTCTCAGGGTTGGGGAAGAAACGACCTACATCTGAACCGACCATAACTGCTGCGTTATCTTTGTACGCAGACAGCACGTTTTCTGGTGTGGTTTCGAAAGTGTTCTTGATCATCTTGAACAAAGACTTCTCTTGCTTAACGCCGTCGATAGTCCAGTCTGCATTGAAGATCTTGTGACGACAGTGCTCTGAGTTCGCCTGGGCAAACATCATTAGCTCGATGTCGGTTGGGTTACGATCTAGCTTATTTACGAACGCATCGTAAAGGTATTCAATTTCATCATCGGCGAGTGCCAAGCCTAGGGTAACGTTTGCCTTTTCAAGCGCAGCACGACCACCGTTTAATAGGTCAACGTCTGCTACAGGAGCTGGTTCAGCCACTTGGAACAGCGCTTGAGCTGATTCAAATTCAGCGAATACCACTTCCATCATGCGATCATGCAGAATCGCTTTTAGTTCAACCAATTGAAGTTCGGTGAGCTCAGCCGATGTTTCGACGTAGTAAGCCGTACCGCGCTCTAGACGAACCACTTTATCGAGACCACAGTTGTTGGCGATGTCTGTCGACTTAGAAGACCAAGGAGAGATAGTACCCGGACGAGGCGTCACTAGCAGAAGTAGGCCTTCTGGCGAATGCTCTTCAATTGTAGGACCGTAAGTCAGTAGTTTTTCTAACTTCTCAACTTCTTGAGCGTCAAGATCAGCGGATAATTCAGCAAAGTGAGCGAACTCTGCGTAAATGCCAGTCACTGGCAAGCCTAGTTCACGACAAAGCTCTAGAAGCTTGTTAACACGAAATTCAGATAGAGCTGGGGAGCCACGAAAAATTCTCATGTGCTTAGGTCTCTTATGCAATTGGTTAAGGTCTAATGACCTGAGGTGATATTGGAATAAATTCAGTGGGTTACTGTATTTTCTTCGAAGCTATTCCCGAAGGTTTGCCAAACCTATGCCGATTCCACCTCTGCGTTTGCGAGCGCATTATAAAGCAAATGTTTTTGTGATGTAACACCAAAAGCAACCGTTTGCGTCATTTTTTTTGTCAATTTTGAAATACAACCAAAATCCAAAAGTGAGATCGCTTACGTCGCAGAGCAATGGTTTGGCTTGCCTTGTTATACCACTTTGATATAAATGCCCTATTGAATGCGTGAGATTGTCGTTAATGAAAAAGCATTACCTTAAACAGCTTAAATCATTCAGTGCACTGGTATTTACCGTGCTACTAGTGTCGGGCTGTCAAATCGAGTCTGAGCCGAAGAGCGAGCTAGAGCAGATCAAAGAGCGTGGCGTATTGCGAGTGGGCACTCTCAACAACCAGCTCTCCTACTATATCGGCCCTGACGGTCCGGCGGGGCTCGACTATGAGTTGGCGCGAGAGTTTGCCAATGAGCTCGGCGTACAACTAGAAATGAAACCGGCTTATCGAATTTCTAGCCTCTATCCGGCATTAAGACACGGCGAGATTGATATCATCGCGGCAGGCTTAACCCAGTCGCCCGAGCGGTTGCGCGCTTTTCGCCCTGGCCCCGCTTATTATTATGTCAGCCAGCAACTGGTGTACAAAAAAGGCAACTGGCGGCCACGAAACATTGAGCAGCTTCTTGTCAGACAAGCTCAACTAATCGAAGAAAACGACGGCGAGAATGTACTGCGCATTGTCAGCGACTCTCATTTCAATCAAAGTTTGGCCGAGATTCAGGCTCAACACAGTGACTTTTCATACGATATTGACCCTAACGCCGATGTCAACGATCTACTCAAAGCCGTCTCACAAGGCGAGCTGCGTTTTACCGTTGCAGATTCAGTCGAAGTCTCACTGTCACAACGTATTTATCCCGATATCGCGTTAGCGTTTGAGCTGACGGAAGACCAGCCGATTTCTTGGTTTTTACGCCGTTCACAAGACGAAAGCCTGTACGGCTTATTGATCGAGTACTTTGGTAGCGTTCAACAGTCAGGCCATCTTGCGTCACTGGAAGAAAAATACATCGGTCATATCAGTAGCTTTGATTACGTCGACACTCGCGCATTTATACGAGCGCTCGACTCTAAGCTGCCTAAATGGTCGCCGCTATTTAAAAAGTACTCCGACGAGTTTGACTGGCGCCTAGTTGCAGCACTGGCCTACCAAGAGTCACACTGGAACCCGCGCGCCAAATCCCCAACCGGTGTGCGCGGAATGATGATGCTCACCTTACCGACCGCCAAAAGTGTCGGGGTCACCAACCGCCTAGATCCAGAACAGTCGGTACGCGGTGGGGTCGAGTATCTGCGACGCATTGTTGGCCGTATCCCAGATTCAATTGAGCAGCACGAAAAGATCTGGTTTGCGCTCGCCTCGTACAATGTCGGCTACGGGCATATGATGGACGCCCGTCGCTTAACCAAAAAACAAGGGGGCAACCCTGACGCCTGGTCGGATGTTAAAGACCGCTTACCGTTACTCAGACAGAAAAAATACTACAGCCAAACTCGCTATGGCTTTGCCCGTGGTGACGAGGCTCGCAATTACGTCGAGAATATCCGTCGCTATTATCAGAGCATCATTGGTCATGTCGAACAGCAATCGGAAGAGAGCCAAGATGTCAACGTGGATGACCTTGTTGTCATAGAGTTTGCCGAAGATGAGGACAACAGCGACGAGCTTGCCGAGGAACGAGCTCAAGAAAGTGAGCAGGAAAACGACCCAGAGATGGTCGAAGAGTAATAACGATCACAAGCGTCGTGCCTTCCCATCACGACGTACTTGACTTATCTACTCGAAAACCATACAAAATAGCGTATTCCAGATGGGGTGACCGAGCTTACCAATATGGTCATTTATAGAACAGATCGTTTTTACGGCCTGTTTATCAATGACCTAACGGGTCTTGCTCACCAAATCTTCTTTTCATTACCAGAGGAGGTTGTTTTATGCTGAGACGTAAATTGCAGTCAAAACGCCTTAATAAAACCGTTGCTGCGAATCGCCGTAAACGTATGATCAGCAACAACAAGAAAAAGGTGATTGCTCGTCACCGCGCGTTCATGCAGCTAATCTGTGCGGCATAACCACTAACAGCAAACATCTTAAAGTTAAGATGTTTGCTTAAAACCTTTCGCAGCTACTTATTCAAATCCTTCTTACTCTGCCCCTTTTTCGCTTCATGCAAACGTGTAAAACGGGTCGCTTTACGCTGCTTCTTCTGCTCTTTACGTCGACGCTTAAAGAATGATTGCAGTTGCGATCGACATTCGTCTTCTAGTAACCCCTGCTCAACATCCGCATAGTGATACGCCGCTTGGTGTTCGAACAAGTTGAGTACCGTCCCCGCAGCGCCCGCTTTTAAATCTGGCGCCCCAAATACAACACGCTTCACCCTACTATGCAATAGCGCGCCCGCGCACATGGGACAAGGCTCGAGTGTCACATAAAGCGTCGTATCGAGTAGACGGTAGTTTTGCAAAACCTGCCCGGCTTTACGCAGAGTTTGAATCTCAGCGTGAGCCGTTGCATCGTGTTCACCGATTGACTGGTTCCACCCTTCAGCAATGATCTCACCACCTTTTACTAATACCGCGCCTACTGGCACTTCGCCATTTTGCTCGGCCACTTGCGCAAGCTCTATCGCTCGCCGCATAAACTGATGGTCTTCGGGGCTAAAAGGGTCTACTTGTTGGGGGTCACTCATAACTCGTCTCGGTTTAGCGCTGATGATAAATAGTCAATTAAGGTGCGAACTTTTGAAGTTAACATACGGTTTTGTGGATACAATGCCCATATCCCTTCTTGATTGCCACGATAGGAAGTTAAGACTTCTACCAGTTCACCAGTTTCTAAGTAAGGCTGAACATAATAATCGGGAAGTTGTACTATACCTAACCCTTTTAACGCTGCATCGACTAACGCATAGCCACTGTTGCACTGAACTCGTCCTTCAACATGAACTAATCGTTCCGCCCCCTCTTGCTCGAAGCGCCAGTAGTGGTTTGAACCTCTCAAACATTGGTGTTGCTTGAGTTCTGAGAGCGTATGTGGCTCACCATGGCGTTCAAGATACTCGCCACTTGCACACACAAAAACGTGTCGGTCTAACAACTTACGCGCCATCATACTCGAGTCTTCAAGCTTACCTAGACGAATCGCCAAGTCGTAGCCCTCTTGCACCAGATCCATCCGTTGATTCGACAACACTAAGTCGAGTTCGATCTGCGGGTAACGTAATAAAAACTCGTGCATTATTGGCGCAAGAATCCGCTCACCAAACGTGACTGGCGCCGTCATTTTAATTCGCCCTGTTGGCGTGGCTTGCAGTTGTGTGACCGCCAGTTCAGCCAGCATCAATCCATCGACCAGCGGTTTGCAATGCTGATAATACGTCGCCCCCGCTTCCGTCACCGATACTTTACGTGTGGTACGCACAAACAACTTGACCGCAAGCTTCGCTTCCAGTGCGCTAATGCGTCGACTGATGTTGGCCACTGATGTCGATAACTTGATTGCCGCGCGAGTAAAACTCTGTGTTTCAACCACAGCCACAAACTCATTAATGCCTTCCCAACTCGCCATGCCTGCCTCTTTTATTACACAATCGTAATAGTCTATTTCATATACATGTAATTATCATTAATTTAGAAACAAATATACTGTGACCATCGAAGGCAAACGGCTCTAAGTGAACTAGTCTTAGTGAGTTGGCCGTTGGCTCAAACTCTGACCTTAATAGATAGGAATGACCATGACTGAACAATTTATCAAATCGCGCGCAGCGGTGGCTTGGGGCCCTAATCAACCTCTTAAAATGGAACAAGTGGACGTAATGCTGCCAAAAGCGGGAGAAGTACTGGTACGAATTGTCGCAACGGGTGTCTGTCACACCGATGCCTTTACTCTATCGGGTGAAGATCCTGAAGGTATTTTCCCCAGCATTCTAGGCCATGAAGGCGGGGGAATTGTGGAAATGGTTGGCGAAGGTGTTACCAGTGTTGCCGTCGGTGACCACGTGATCCCTCTTTACACCGCCGAATGTGGCGAGTGTAAATTCTGCAAGTCTGGTAAAACCAACCTTTGCCAAGCGGTCCGTGAAACGCAAGGTAAGGGCCTAATGCCAGACGGCACAACTCGTTTTTACAAAGATGGCCAACCCATCTACCACTACATGGGCTGCTCAACCTTCTCTGAGTATACCGTACTCCCTGAAATTTCACTCGCCAAAGTCAATAAAGAAGCGCCACTCGAAGAAGTGTGCCTGCTAGGCTGTGGTGTCACGACCGGAATGGGTGCGGTGCTCAACACCGCCAAAGTTGAGAAAGGTGATACTGTCGCTATCTTCGGTCTAGGAGGCATTGGCCTATCCGCGATCATTGGCGCTCGTATGGCGGGCGCAAGTCGCATTATCGGTATCGACATTAACGAGAGTAAATTCGAGCTCGCACAACAACTTGGGGCAACAGACGTCATTAACCCACAAAAAGTCGACAAACCGATTCAAGAGGTGATTATTGAGATGACCGACGGCGGCGTTGATTACTCATTTGAGTGTATCGGTAACGTCAATGTTATGCGCCAAGCGCTCGAGTGCTGCCATAAAGGCTGGGGCGAGTCTGTGATCATCGGGGTAGCAGGGGCAGGTCAAGAGATCGCCACCCGCCCATTCCAACTGGTCACTGGTCGCGTATGGCGTGGTAGCGCGTTTGGCGGTGTTAAAGGTCGCAGCGAACTACCAGAGATCGTTGAGCGCTACATGGCTGGTGAGTTTGGCTTACAAGAGTTTATTACCCACACCATGCCACTGGAAGAGATAAATCAAGCCTTTGACCTTATGCACAAAGGGGAAAGCATTCGCAGCGTCATTCATTATTAATTCACGTCAAAGGCAGTGCAGTAGCGCTGCCTACACCCCCTTCTAGGATCACTTATGACGATAGAAAATATCAGCCAAGCCAAAGTTTTTTCTGGCTTTCACAAACAGTACCAGCATCACTCACAGGTACTGAACTGCGCTATGCGGTTTGCTATTTTTCTGCCACCGCAAGCGAGCAAAACTAACCCAGTTCCGGTCCTTTATTGGCTATCGGGGCTCACTTGCAGCGATGAGAACTTTATGCAAAAAGCGGGGGCTTTTCGTATGGCGGCTAAGTTAGGTATCGCCATCGTTGCTCCCGATACCAGCCCACGTGGTGAAGGGGTTGCCGATGCCCCCGACGGCGCCTACGACCTTGGTTTAGGCGCTGGATTTTATGTCAACGCGACTCAATCGCCGTGGCAAACGCATTACCAAATGTACAGCTATGTCGTCGAAGAACTACCAAAGCTTGTTGAGCAGTATTTTCCTGTCACTCAAGCACGCTCGATTGCGGGTCACAGTATGGGCGGTCACGGCGCGCTGATGATTGGCTTAAAAAACAGCGACCGTTATCGCTCCATCTCAGCTTTTAGCCCCATCGCCACCCCCATCAATTGCCCTTGGGGACAAAAAGCTTTTAGCCACTACTTGGGTAACGACCCGCAAGCATGGAAAACGTACGACAGTGTCGAGCTGTTAAAAGCCCACCAAGCAAGCGTGCCTATTTTGGTGGATCAAGGTGAAGAGGACGGCTTTTTGCAACAACAACTCAACCCTGAGCGCCTGCTTGCTGCGGCAGAAGAGTCTGGCAGTACGGTAAAACTTCGCATGCAGCCTGGTTACGACCACAGTTACTTCTTCATTCAGAGTTTTATCGACGATCACCTTAAATTCCATGCCTCTTACTTGAACGACTAAAACAACAAAGCCCGTCACAAGTGACGGGCTTTGCTTTTATTGGGCCGCTTACATGGTGTAAGTGTATGGCGCTTGAATACCTAATGGAATACCAAGCATCCAGTATGCGACTAAGAAGATTGACCAACCAATCAACATCGCAATCGAGAATGGCATCATCAAAGAAGCGAGCGTACCGATACCCGTCGACTTCACGTAACGCTGACAGTAAACCACAACGAGTGGGAAGAAGACCATCAGAGGTGAAATGATGTTCGATACCGAATCACCAACGCGGTAAGCCGCCTGAGAAAGCTCCGGAGAGATCCCCACCGCCATCAGCATAGGGACTAGAATTGGGCCGATCAACGCCCACTTAGCCGACGCAGAACCGATCAACAAGTTAACCGCCGCCGTCAATAAAATCATGCCGATGATGGTCGCTTCGCCAGGCAAGTTCATCGCTTTTAGCCCTTCTGCACCATACAGCGCCAGCATAGTACCGATATTTGACTGCGCAAACGCCGATAGGAACTGAGCACAAAAGAACGACATCACAATGTAGGCACCCATGGTCGACATAGTGTCTGACATGGCTTTAATAATGTCGTTGCTGGTTTTGAACGTACCTGAGACTTTACCGTACACGTAGCCTGGAATGATAAACAGGATAAAAATCAGCGGGACAATCGACTGCATAATCGGTGCAGAGAAAGCGGTAATTTCACCGTCTGGCGAACGAAGCGCTGAATTTTCAGGAATCAGAGCTGCGACCAGCAGCGTAATCCCCGCCAGCATCGCCCAACCAGCATAACGGAATGCTTTCGATTCAATCTCAGTGAACGTACCCAGATCAGGAGCAGTTTCCGCATCTTCGTCGATAGGAGTGTTCGCCAAGCGTGGTTCAATAATCTTCTCTGTGACATACCAACCGATCGCAACAATAATGACAGACGAGATACCGGTAAAGAAGATGTTCGCTAGCGGATTCACCACATATTCTGGGTCAAGAACATTGGCGGCTGTTTGGGTAAAGCCAGCTAACAGAGGATCGATACCAGAAGGAATGAAGTTAGCAGAAAAACCACCCGATACGCCTGCAAACGCTGCTGCGATACCTGCCAGAGGGTGACGTCCCGCAGCATGGAAAATGATACCGCCTAACGGAATAACCAATACGTAACCTGCGTCCGCAGCTGTATGTGACACAATCGCCACTAAAATCAGCATCGGCGTGAGTAGCTTGGCTGGTGTAAAGTTAAGCATCTTCTTAAGGCCCGTAGTAATAAAGCCAGAAGAGTCCGCTACACCGACACCGAGCATCGCGACAAGGACAATACCCAAAGGAGCAAAACCAGTGAAGGTTTTGACCATGTTCGCGAGGAAGCTTGCTAAAGATTCGCCAGTTAAAAGGTTATTGATTGCAAGTGCTTCACCCGAACGCGGGTTGATAAGATCAAAACTTACGTTTGATAGCAGTGCCGAAGCAGCCCAAGTGATGACGAGGGCCCAAAAGAACAGGATCGCAGGATCAGGAATTTTGTTGCCTGCGCGTTCAATAAAGTTTAAAAAGCGGTCCATTCCACTCGGCTGTGGCGATGGTGACTGATTGATTGCTTGGTTACTCATGGTAACTCCATATGTGATGTTGTTGCCTAAGGCCTTTGGCTATTATTATGGCGGCCTATTTTCGCGGAACATTCTATTAAATCCCTATCAATAAAGCACAAGGTTCTAAAGGTTTTTCCATATTTGGAGACATATTTTGCAAAAACGCCATCAACGTGCAACAAAGTCAATACACTCCTACCTAACACAATCAAACAAGTTTGAAACTAAATTGCAAAACATATCGTACGCAAGCAGATAAAGACTAATCATCACTGGTGGTTATGGACCACTCGAGCCCTCTGCGCGGTTTGACAACATCGTCAGTAACGACAGAGATTGCGCTTGGCCACTTTGACTGACCCAACTCACGGTAATAAGCACACGCTTGAGCTCAACCTCAGAGTGTGTCGCAACAGACATGACCTGCCACTCAAGCGAATAGGGGGCATAGCGGACAGATTCGCTTCCTGACTCAAAACCCGCAAAGTCAGACCACGAAATGGCACCATTAGCACTACGAGCTCGAAGTAACTCTAAGGACTGCTCGGCGAGATTCAACGCAGCCATGCTCGACGTCGCGTGTGCAGCTTCATGTTTCACCCTCACCTGCAGCTTGGCCAGTCCGAGTATCGCTACGCTGACTAATGTAAGCGCCACCAATACTTCCATCAAAGTCACACCTCGGTGTTTATTCACTCCCCCATCCCCCTCTACGCCAAACGAACTGAGGATCGTTTGCGGGTGCGGTTAAATCTACCTGGTAGGTAAAAAAGCGATTGATGCGGAAGTGATTCTCTTCGGCGTAAACAAGATAGGTGTTTGCGGAGCTTTGCTCTATTCCAACCTCTTCAAGTTGAAGCTCGTTGGAACAGAGTTCGAATTCAAGAGTGTGAGTCGCGGCGTACTGAGCTTCAATATCCGCCTCATACTGAGCGACCAACGCTACTGCGCACTCTATTCCTCCTTCTGCACGCCAGTGTAACTGGCGCTGTTTGAGCTCATTTTGCGCGCGTTTTAACTGATAAAATACCGTTTTCATCATGCCTAAGCTGAGCATTAAGGTTACCGCGAGCAGTGCCGTGGTCATCAATAGCGTGATGGCGCCGCGGGAAGAGGAGATTCTTTTCATCAACCGTTCCTCATCGCCACAGTAAGGTGTAATTGATGTATCACTCTCAGGTCAGCGACTAGCTCAGCGGAGAGTGTTATTGTAACAACATGCCTTTCGACGCCCCCCACCAAACTCGACTGACGATGAAGAGTAAATTCTGTCACCGATATCTGCTTAGGGTTGAAGAGATTAAAACAGTTACCATGCCAACCAGATTGCGCGGCTTGAGCAAAAGTGGGCGGTTCAGGACGCTCCTTTTCACACAGCAGCAAGCCATGCCCCAAATCAGGCTCAGAGGCCAACTGGTGCTGAAACACAACACTGCGAAATGCGCGGTTACCAGAAGGCGCAATACGGTAGACATAACCCAAGCGACTCGGACTCTGTGCTAGTGCCACTACGCGGGTTTCACCGCTCAAATAAGTCGCAGATGCGTCGTCGTCGTTATACCCAGCTTGGAGCAAATCTCGCTTAATCTGCAATCCAGTACTGGCTAAGTTTTGCACCAACAATAACTGTTTGGCCTGTTGGGTCACGAGCTTTTGTCCACTTAACCCTACACTAGCCACCATCCCCAGCACTAAGCTGCCCAAAAGCACAGCCGACAATAGCTCCAATAAACTGCCGCCTCGCTGACTAAGCCCTATTCGCACGCTGGAAACCCGTAGTGAGACGCATCAACACCGCATACAATCACCCGATTTCCCCCAAATGAGGTCGCAATCTTGAGTTTTGTGTTTGGCTGCATCGCACTATAAAACGTCAGGCTACCCGACTTGATTCGGCCTCGTTGGCCACTGAATTTAATTTTATTTGCCGAGTAGGTCCAGGTTAGGATCAGTTGACGATAACGTTCAGCCGGAAAATGCAGCACGACCTCTCCGGCGTCAGGTTGATTTGAATCAGTCAGGCGCAGCCACCAAGAGTCAGTGGTTTCGTGGTCGATATGCGCCCACAAATCTTGATGACGCCATATTGCTTCTGAACGCGCCTGAGCCATGAAGCCACTCATCTCATGGGCAAAACTTTTCATCTGGTTGCGACTACTCACGGCGGTGACCGACGGCGCAGCGACACTCAATAACAGACTGAGGATGACTAGAGTTATCAAGAGTTCTAAGAGGGTGAAGCCGCGAGTCATTTCGCACATTTGTATGTAAGCCAATAAGTAGAGTGAGTTTCATCTTGTTGAAATGCTAACAGCTCTGAACAATGAGCGAGTACAGGTTAACTAAGGCTGGGAAGCAATGAATACTTATGGCTGCAAACTGAGTGAAAAAAGAGTAACCGGAATGACGTTGATCGAACTGATCGTGGTAGTGGCCATCATTGCACTTTTGGCGAGCATCGCTTATCCCAATTATCAAAATTACTTATTGCGCGCGCAGCGTATTACCGCCATGGCCGACTTGGCACTCCTGCAGCTCGAATTAGAACGGCGCTACCAAACCGACTATCAACAGGCTGCTGAAGGCATTCTCTCTGAGCATTATTGCTACGGATGCCAAAGCGATACCACGCGTTTTAGGCTCGATATTGAGACGACGGAAAACAGCTACCTGATTATTGCAACTCCCCTGGCAATTCAGCAATACGATCGCTGTGGTCAAACTCGCTACGTTCGCTTATCGGTCGATCATCGAGGTAAGACCTCACCTCAAGAATGCTGGCATTAAACGGCAAGCAACAAAAAGGCCTGCATCGGCAGGCCTTAAAAATACACAGAATGTCAGCTTAGCTGGTTAAATCATCAAAGAATTTCTTAACACCGTTAAAGAAGCCCTCAGATTTTGGCTTATGTTTTGTTGCCGCTTCACCGCCACAAGACTCTTCAAACTCTTTGAGTAGTTCTTTTTGACGTGAGCTTAAATTAACTGGCGTTTCAACAACCAGTTTAACGATCAGATCGCCAACACCGCCGCCACGAACGCCTTTCACACCTTTACCACGCATACGGAACATGCGCCCCGTTTGAGTTTCTGTCGGAACTTTCAGGTTGACACGGCCATCTAAAGTCGGGACTTCCACTTCGCCACCGAGTGCTGCCATCGCAAAGCTCACTGGCACTTCGCAGTATAGGTTGTTGCCATCGCGTTCAAAGATATGGTGCTCTTTGACGTGAACTTGTACGTAAAGATCCCCTGCCGGTGCCCCCATTTCTCCGGCTTCACCTTCGCCAGAGAGGCGAATACGATCGCCAGTATCCACCCCTGCAGGGATCTTAACGTTAAGGGTTTTGGTTTGCTGTTTGCGACCTTGCCCATGACACACATTACATGGGTCTTTAATGATTTTACCTTTACCGTGACAAGTCGGACAGGTTTGTTGTACGGCAAAGAAGCCTTGACGCATCTGAACCTGGCCGTGACCATGACAGGTACCACAAGTTTCGGCAGAGGTACCTTTCTTCGCTCCACTCCCCTCACAGCTATCACAGTGAACTAGGGTCGGAACTTCGATCTCTTTAGAAACACCACGGACCGCCTCTTCTAATGTCAGCTCCATGTTGTAACGTAAATCAGCACCACGCTGTGCACGATGACCACCACCGCCACCACGACGACCGCCACCAAAGATATCGCCAAACACGTCGCCAAAGATGTCGCCGAAGTCTGCACTGCCGCCACCGAAGCCGCCACCGCCCATACCACCTTGTTCAAAGGCAGCGTGACCATACTGGTCATAAGCCGCTTTCTTCTGCGGATCCAATAGCACTTCGTACGCTTCTTTTACTTCTTTAAACTTATCTGACGCGGAGTCGTCACCCTGGTTACGGTCAGGATGGAATTTCATCGCCAAGCGCTTATACGCTTTTTTAATATCGCGTTCTGACGCATCACGGCTTACGCCTAATACTTCGTAAAAATCACGTTTCGACATGTTCTTCGTCACCAATTAAAAACTACTTAAGAGACTAGATGCTAGTTCCTAGTGCCTAGACGCTCCCAACTCTTCAAATTTCACTCTAAGAACTAGGAACTAGTATCTATACAACAACGGTTTACAAACATACGGGCGTGTGAGTTTCCTCAAACGCCCGCATCATCAATTAAGTTAAGTCAGAATCAAGAATTACTTCTTGTCTTCCTTTACTTCTTCAAACTCAGCATCAACAACATCGTCGTCTTGCTTAGGCTGTTCGCCTGCTTCCGCGCCTTGTTGAGCTTGAGCTTGCTGCTGAGCGATTTCCATCAGTTTTTGAGCTGCAGTCATAAGGGCTTGAACTTTCGCGTCAATCGCTTCTTTGTCTTCACCTTTACGAGCTTCTTCTAGCTCACTGATCGCTGCTTCAATCTTCTCTTTCTCATCAGCAGGAAGCGCATCACCCGCTTCTTCAACTTGCTTACGAGTACCGTGAATCATTTGGTCAGCTTGGTTACGTGCAGTCGCTAGCTCTTCGAACTTCTTGTCCGCTTCTTTGTTCGCTTCTGCTTCTTGTACCATTTTTTCGATTTCGTCATCGCTCAGACCGCCAGAAGCTTGGATAGTGATCTTCTGCTCTTTGCCAGTCTGCTTGTCTTTCGCTGATACGTGTAGGATACCGTCCGCATCAAGGTCGAAAGTCACTTCAATTTGTGGCATACCACGTGGTGCAGGTTGAATGCCTTCTAGGTTGAATTGACCTAGAGACTTGTTGTACATCGCCTGCTTACGCTCACCTTGTAGCACGTGGATAGTTACCGCGCTCTGGTTATCTTCTGCTGTCGAGAACACTTGGTTCGCTTTGGTTGGGATAGTGGTGTTCTTCTCAACCAATTTAGTCATTACGCCGCCCATCGTCTCGATACCTAGAGATAGAGGAGTAACGTCTAGTAGTAGAACGTCTTTCACGTCACCAGCAAGTACACCACCTTGGACTGCAGCACCCATTGCTACTGCTTCGTCTGGGTTCACGTCGCGGCGTGCTTCTTTACCGAAGAACTCTGCGACTTTCGCTTGAACCATAGGCATACGAGTCTGACCACCTACTAGGATAACGTCAGTGATGTCGTTAACCGATAGGTCTGCGTCAGCTAGAGCAACTTTTAGCGGCTCTAGAGAGCGTTGTACTAGATCTTCGACTAGAGACTCTAGTTTCGCACGTGTTACTTTAACGTTCATGTGCTTAGGACCCGTTGCGTCCGCAGTCACGTATGGTAGGTTCACGTCAGTTTGAGAAGTAGAAGAAAGCTCGATTTTCGCTTTCTCAGCAGCTTCTTTCACACGCTGCATCGCTAGTGGATCGTTCTTAAGATCGATACCTTGCTCTTTCTTGAATTCTTCAACCAAGTAGTTGATCATGCGGTTGTCGAAGTCTTCACCACCAAGGTGCGTGTCACCGTTGGTTGCAAGTACTTCAAACGTTTTCTCGCCTTCAACTTCGTCGATCTCGATGATTGAGATATCGAAGGTACCACCACCTAGGTCGTATACCGCGATAGTGCGATCGCCGCCTTTCTTATCAAGGCCGTAAGCAAGCGCTGCCGCTGTCGGCTCGTTGATAATACGCTTAACTTCTAGACCCGCGATACGGCCAGCATCTTTTGTTGCTTGACGCTGAGCATCGTTAAAGTAAGCAGGTACAGTGATAACTGCGCCAGTCACTTCCTCGCCAAGGAAATCCTCAGCGGTTTTCTTCATTTTCTTCAGTACTTCAGCAGAAACCTGAGGAGCTGCCATTTTTTGGCCTTTTGCTTCTACCCAAGCATCGCCGTTATCGGCCTTAACGATTTTGTAAGGCATGATTTGAATGTCGCGCTGCACCTCTTCGTCTTCAAAACGACGGCCGATCAAACGCTTGATTGCAAATAGCGTGTTTTCAGGGTTTGTAACTGCTTGACGTTTTGCTGGCTGACCTACTAGTGTCTCACCGTCTGTGTAAGCAATTACCGATGCAGTGGTACGCTCACCCTCTGCGTTTTCAATTACGCGTGGCTTATCGCCGTCTAGTACCGCAACACATGAGTTAGTAGTACCTAAGTCAATACCAATGATTTTACCCATCAGGCTATCTCCGAATAAGTTTCTATTTTCGTTTTGCTATATCCCCTATGTGGGGATGGAGAATCGGGTTTCAACCCTTGCTCACAAACAAAAATATGATGTTTGTTTGTCTATGCCCAATAGATAAGGGCGGCAAATGGCTTTTCAAGGGAGAGATTAAAAAAAAATAAAAAAAGATTCCTGACATAAAAACAAAAGCGAACCTTAAGGTTCGCTTCTGACTACAGGTATTTCAAAATCTAAGCATTCGCTTGCGCAGGTTTCGCGTCAACGGCTTCTTCCTTACCAATCTCGCCTTCAGTTTTGGCAACGATAGTGTTAACTGCAGTATCACCAACGACGTTAGAAGAAGTACAAAACATATCATTGATACGGTCAACGGCCGCGATGATAGCTAGACCTTCTGGTGGAAGACCGAGTTGGTGAAGCAACACGCCAACCATCACCACACCGCCGCCTGGTACACCACCGGCACCAATTGAAAGCAGCAAAATAGTGAGGCCGAGAGTAAACACGTCAGCGGTGTTAATTGGCTGACCAAATGCGTTGGCAACGAAGATAGTCGCCAATGCGATGTAAATAGACACACCAGACATGTTCATAGTCGCACCAAGCGGCACACCGAAACCTGCCACAGATTTAGACACATTCAGTTTTTCTGTTAGGGTGCGCATCGTGACCGGAATGGTCGCGTTTGAACTTGCTGTCGATAGCGAGAATAGGATCTGCTCACGAGTGGCACGCAGGAAAGTCTTTGGTGACGTACCTGTCGCGATCCCTACTGCCATTGGGTAGAAGAAGAAGATCCAGAACACTAGCATAGACACAACCAGCGCGACGTAACCCGCAACTGACATGAGCGTGTTCGCGTCAAGCGTGGCGCCGAGCTGAATCATCAGTGCGAAGACACCGTAAGGCGCCAGGCTCATCACCAAGCCAACAAGCTTCATCATGATTTCGTTGGCCATTTTAAAGGTACGGATTGCCGGACCACCACGTGAATCAAGCGCTTGAATCGCAAGGCCGGTTAAGATTGCCATAAAGATGATTTGTAACATGTCGCCGTTGGCAAACGCCTGCACAGGGTTGCTTGGCACAATATTGACCACCAAAGAGAAGATATCTGGTGTTTCCGTTGTCGTTAGTTTCACACTCTCCGAAATGGTACCAGCTAGGTTCGCATCGGCACCAGGTTGGAAGATCATACCGATGGTGAGTGCTGCGGTGATAGCAATAATGGTATTGATAATGTACAACGCGAACGTTTTGCCTCCTAGGCGGCCAAACGCTGAGATGTCTTTTAAATCGACAATGCCACATACAATAGATACGTACACCAGCGGGACAACTAGTAGTTTGATCAGCGATACGAACATGCCACCTGCACCTTCAGCAGCGCCTAAAAGGTAGGTATCAAAAATGGCAACGCCGCTAAATAAGTACTGGATAGCTGTACCGATCAGAAGACCAGCAAACAAGCCTACAAAAATCTTGCTTGAAAGCGATTTATCCATCATTCATCTCCAGAATGTTGTGTTTATAATTTATGGTTTTATAGTTTATTCCGCCAGTTTTACCGACGGAGTTCGCACATGGTACACATTAAAGTTACAAAATAAAGACTTTGTTTACGATAATGTTACAAGTTTCAAATCCGAAATTAATTTTCACATAACGTTAGATTAAAGAATAATTCACCAAATCAAGAAGTTGTCGGACCGTACGCAATCTGGTCTGACAGGCAAAAAAAAAGAGAGGCTAAGCCTCTCTTTTCTAAACGTTTTGATTGGAACTATGGGTTATTTTGCAACCATAACCATCGCAGGACGGATAACACGGCCATTGAGTTCATAACCTTTCTGCATCACAAACATCACCGTGTTCGATTCATGATCTGGGCTTTCTTGAATAGACATCGCCTGATGCATCTCTGGATTGAACGTTTCACCCTCAGGATTAATTTCTTTTAGGCCAAACTTAGAGACCGCATCAACAAAGGTTTTATGCGTCAGCTCAACCCCTTCGAGTAATGGTTTAATCACTTCATTCTCGGTGTCAGCCGCTTGAATAGCACGCTCTAAGTTATCAATAACAGGTAGCAACTCTTCAGCAAACTTGTTCAGTGCGTATTTACGTGCTTTATCAATCTCTGTTTCCGTACGACGACGCATGTTTTCAACTTCCGCTTTGGCGCGAAGCACACTGTCTTGTTGCTCTTGAACTTTTGCTTCGCTCGTCAGCAGCGCGGCTTCCAACTGAGCAATCTTAGCGTCTTTCTCATCACCAACTTCTTCTAGCTCCGCTTCTGCCTCTTGCGCAGCCGCTTCAACTTTTTCAGCCTCTTCGATGATTTGATCTAGCTCTTCTTCTGTCACTTTGTTTTCTTCGTTGCTCATGATATCTCCAGAACTCATATCTATTGGTCCCCAATACGTCACGTTTATCGTATTGAGATACACAAAAACTCGCATAAATAGCTAACTTGCCATTATTATGGGGATGAAGATTGTCGATTCAAGCCTATTTGGTGCGGAAAACCTATGAAAAAACCTTTTGAAGTGATCGCCATCATTGGAAAGCCTAGAGATCAGCAAGCCATTGCCACTCACAAAGAACTCTACACTTGGCTGAAAGATCAAGGCTATAAGGTCTACATCGATGATCGTCTGTGTGAAATTTTAGACGATATCCCTAGCGACGACTTTGCCAGCCTAATTCAACTTGGACGTATCGCAGACCTAGCTATCGTGGTTGGCGGCGACGGCAACATGCTCGGTGCAGCACGTGTGTTATCTCGCTTTGATATTTCGGTGATCGGTGTCAACCGTGGCAACCTGGGTTTTCTCACCGACCTCAACCCAGAAGATTTTCAACAAGCCCTGTCGAGCGTATTGGCAGGGGACTTTATAGAAGAAGAACGGTTTCTTTTAGAAGCAGAAGTGCACCGACACGGCCAGGTAAAAAGCCACAATGCGGCACTCAATGAGGCGGTTTTGCACCCAGGTCAAGTGGCGCATATGATTGAGTTTGAAGTCTATATTGATGAAAGCTTCGCTTTTTCGCTGCGCGCCGACGGGCTGATTGTTGCCACACCGACAGGGTCTACCGCCTACTCTTTGTCAGGAGGAGGTCCTATCTTATCGCCCAGCCTCAATGCCATATCATTGGTGCCTATGTTCCCACACACTCTCTCAAGTCGACCATTAGTCGTCGATAGCAAACGTCACATCAAACTGATCGTTTCGCCGGATAATCGCGGCACCCAAGAAGTGAGTTGCGATGGACAGGTATCACTCCCCGTCTCGCCGGGCGATGAAGTGCATATTTACCAGAGCCCGAACGTACTGAAGCTTATTCACCCAAAAGATTACAGTTACTACCACGTGCTTCGAAACAAACTTGGTTGGTCGAGTAAGCTGTTTTAGCGAGAAATTCTTGGAAGGTTGATGTTTAGGCGTCAACCTTTTTTTCTGCATTTAAGATGTAAGTCCCTAACAAAAAACTTAGTATCAGATGCCTACTCAGCAGCATCGTGCACCTCTCGAAAGGTAAAGCCCAATCTCGGAGCGAAGCGCTCTAGCATCTCGAAGGACGAAGTCCGCGCTCGCTCACATTTTTTCTCACCTGCAACTTTACTGTATAAAGAAACAGTATATACTATCTTCTTATACAGTATTGTTCATTTAAACAGGTGCAGGAAATGCTGGCTCATCTAAGTGTTAATAATTTTGCAATTGTTAAGTCTCTACAACTAGAGCTCTCCAAAGGAATGACCACGATCACGGGTGAAACTGGTGCTGGTAAATCAATCGCTATCGATGCGCTGGGGCTCTGTTTGGGTGGGCGCGCCGAAGCCGGCATGGTAAGGCAAGGCGAAGAAAAAACCGAAGTGAGCGCCGCTTTTTCGCTCGAGAACAATATTAACGCCACACGTTGGCTCGAAGACAACGATCTCCTCGACGGCAGTGACTGTATTCTACGCCGTATTATCAGCAAAGAAGGGCGCTCACGAGCTTTCATTAATGGTAGCCCAGTGCCTCTTTCACAACTAAAAGCGTTAGGTCAATTATTGATTAATATTCACGGCCAACACGCTCACCATCAATTGATGAAAAGCGAGTATCAAATGGCGATGCTCGATCAATACGCAGGCCACGCCAACTTACTCAATAACACGCGTAAAGCTTACCAAGCCTGGCGTCAGGCCGACAATCACCTCAAGCAACTAAAAGAGAACAGTGCAGCAAACATGGCACAAAAGCAGTTGCTCGAATATCAGATCAAAGAGCTTAATGAGCTCTCTCTTGGCGAGGATGAATATGAGCAGCTCGAACAAGAACACAAGCGCCTCTCCAATAGCGGCGAGCTTGCCGCTACCTGCCAACAAGCCATCGAACTTATCTACGAGGGTGAAGAGGTTAATGCGCTTGGTATTTTGCAATCGGCCAATCACTCCTTAATTCAGCTCGCAGAACTGGATGAGAAGCTCATCGACTTACCCAATATGGTAGCTGAAGCCATGATTCAGCTCGAAGAAGCCAACAGTGAGTTGCGCAATTATCTCGATAATATCGATGTTGACCCTGCGCGTATGGCCTATGTTGAAGAGCGCTTCTCTAAAGTTATGTCTATCGCGAGAAAACACCACGCTCTGCCCGATGAACTCTATCAACATCATCAAGACCTGCTAGCACAAATCGAGAAACTCGACTGTTCTGATGAACGTATCGAGGAACTGCAATTAGAAGTAGAAGCCAAGTATCAAGACTTTTTAGCTTGTGCAGAAAAGCTGCATAAATCTCGCCTGCGCTATGCCAAAGAGCTCAACAAACTGATCACGGCCAGCATGCATGAACTGAGTATGGAAAAGGCTCAGTTTAGTATTGAAGTGAACAATGAAGGTACGCATCCATCACCACTCGGTATGGATAACGTCTGCTTTGTTGTCTCGACTAACCCCGGTCAACCTATGCAACCTATCGCCAAAGTGGCCTCTGGCGGTGAACTCTCACGCATCTCACTCGCTATCCAAGTGATTACCGCACAAAAAGTCGATACCCCTAGCCTCATTTTCGATGAAGTAGATGTGGGTATTAGTGGGCCAACCGCTGCCGTGGTCGGAAAAATGCTACGTAAACTTGGCGAGTCTACTCAAGTATTGTGTGTTACCCACTTACCGCAAGTGGCTGGCTGTGGCCATCAGCAACTGTTTGTCGCCAAGAAAACCAAAGCAGGAAAAACAGAAACTCAAATGCACCGCCTCGACGACGAGCAACGCGTAACAGAGTTAGCCCGTTTACTTGGCGGCAGTGAAATTACCGACTCAACCTTAGCTAATGCCAAAGAGTTGCTTATCGCAGCTTAACCATGTAACAGAGCCAAAGTTCCCTTTACGGTAGAATTTTGGCTCTACTTTGCAACCAAATTCAAAAATCACGGTCTGAAACAATTCAAAACGCTCTCAGCTTTTTACTTTAGCTTCTAGCTTGTTTATTATCGGCTGAGTTTGATCATTATCCGTTACAAAGAATTTAAGTATGCAATTTAAAAAGTGGCTTATCGCAGTACCACTCGCAATGACAATGCTGACAGGCTGCTCTCTCCTAGAGAAACTGGTTTATCGCATTGATATAAACCAAGGCAACTATGTCGAACAAAGTGCCGTTGAAAAACTCAAATTTGGTATGACTAAAGAACAGGTTCGCTACGTAATGGGTTCACCAATGCTGGTCGAGAATGGCTATCCTGACACTTGGTACTACATTTATCACCAAACAGAAGGTCATTACGACTCTGTGCAAAAAAACTTAATTGCTGATTTCAACGACGAAGGGCAATTGGTCAATATCACTGGTGACTTCCCACCTAGTAGTGATTTTTTCGAGAGTATTAACTAGCGAGCAATGGTCAGATTTTAAGGGTTGGCACACAGTGTCAACCCTTGTCGTTTTTAGCTCTGTAATCTTTAAGATTGTTACGCAAGGTGAGCTTGAGGGAGGCGTAGCTGGCCTAACTTTCTTTCCTTAACGGGTTCTTTTTCCCGCCGGTGACCGGGTCTGCGTTACCAGCCGCTTTAGCCTGCTCGGCACGTTTGCGGCGAATCTCTTTCGGGTCAGCCAACAAGGGGCGATAAATTTCAATACGGTCCCTATCGTTTATCGTTGCATCTAGCTTAACGTTGCGACTAAATACCCCTACCTTGTTCTTACTGAGATCGATCTCTGGATAGAGTTCAAGTACGCCAGATTGGGCGATAATCTCCTCAACCGTCATCGCTTTATTCACGACCAAGGTAAATACACGCTGCTCATGAGGCAGAGCATAGACCACCTCAACATGGATCATATCCGACTCAATACTCATAAACTGAATACACCTGTTTAGCTCTCTTGGTAAACGCATTGACCATATTATTGGTGAGCTCGTTAAACACCTTGCCAAATGCCATTTCGATCATTTTGCTGGAAAACTCAAACTCAAGTTTCAGCTCAACCTTACACGCTTGCTCATCCAGCGGAGTAAAAAACCACCCCCCTTTCAGGGTTTTAAAAGGGCCATCGACCAAGTTCATCATAATGGCTTCACCGTTGATTAACTCGTTGGCCGTGGTGAACGTTTTGCTTATCCCTGCTTTTGCCACATCTACAGAAGCCACCATCGCGTTAGAGCTCGATTCAATCACACGTGAACCCGAGCAACCCGGTAAAAACTCCGGGTAACTGGCAACATCGTTCACTAGATTGAACATCTGCTCGGCACTGAATGACACCAATGCAGAACGGCTAACTTGCTTCATATGAACTCCTCGTGATACCGCTTGAACCTCAAGCATGAGGCAATTTTACTTTTATTTGCACTCAGCGCAAATAAAGGGATTTCCTAACTTACATCCTATCCGTATAATGCAGCGATTATGGCAAAGAAAAAATCGAAACAAAAAGCGGGTAGCAATACCATCGCTGTCAATAAGAAAGCTCGCCATGAGTATTTCATCGATGATGAAATCGAAGCAGGCATGGAGCTTCAAGGCTGGGAAGTTAAGTCACTTCGTCAAGGCAAGGCCAATATCGCAGAAAGCTATGTCTTTATGCGTGACGGAGAAGCCTTTGTCAGTGGCATGACGATTACTCCATTAAATCAAGCATCGACGCACGTGGTAGCCAACCCTACACGTGTTCGTAAACTACTACTAAGCCGTCGAGAACTCGACAACTTACTCGGACGTATTAACCGAGAGGGTATGACGTTAGCCGCGCTGTCTCTCTACTGGTCGCGTTCGTGGGTTAAGATGAAGATCGGTGTCGCGAAAGGTAAAAAGCTTCACGACAAACGTACTGATCTTAAAGAAAAAGATTGGGCTAGAGAGAAAGCGCGCGTGATGAAAAGCTCGCTGCGTTAATATTGAGCACTTAAACGCGCAAGGCTAGACAGGGTACACTTTTCTGGTACTATGCGAGGAACACTTTGGGGCTGATTTAGGATTCGACAGGAATTTTGCAGTCTGAGGTGCATGCCGTGGGGCGGTTGGCCACGTAAAAAGCCGCAAAAAAATAGTCGCAAACGACGAAAACTACGCACTAGCAGCTTAATAACCTGCTCAGAGCTCTCTCGCCCTAGCTTCCGCACGTAAGACGGGGACCAACGAGGGATCAAACCCAAACGCGCTAGCCCGGATTCTCCCGCCTGAGAGATGAACGGCGAATTTTAATTCAGGATAGCCTTTGGCTGGCGTGTCGATTCGCAGGTCACTGGTGAAATTAAAGATCGACTAAGCATGTAGTACCAATGATGAATGGTTCTTGGACGCGGGTTCAACTCCCGCCAGCTCCACCAAACGTTTGGAAAGGCGCTAACTCTTCGGAGTTAGCGCCTTTTTTGTTGCGGTGAATTTTTCGCTGTCCAATTTGCCAACGGCTTTTAGGCCTCATATCCCAGAGCTGCACGCCAATAACGCCCACCCATAAATTACACCTCAAACCTTTAGACGCCGAAGTGATTTTTCGTATCAAAATTGACAAAATAAGTAATATTTGCACAAAAATAGCATTATAGTTATACTTCCGTCACAAAATTTCATTTGAACTCAAATTATTGGAGGGCGCTTTTAGTGTTTTTCTTGTTAGAGAACGACACAGAATAAAAACGTTTACTTTGTATTTATGGAAAATGCATTAAAAAAATATAGTATCGAAACGACTGATTATCAGGTTGGCCAAGACAACGTGCAAAAGTGGGGTTTCGATATCCACAATCCAGTGTTTGGGATTAGTGCTGGTCTTGTGATTCTTTGTCTTCTCTCTCTTCTTATTGTCGATCCCGCTACCGCTCGTGACGCGTTAAACGGGCTCAGAAATAGCATCATCGCTGACTTTGACCTCTTCTTTATGTGGTCGACTAACTTTTTCATTCTTTTTGCGATTGGGTTATTGCTCTCCCCACTAGGGAAAATTCGTATCGGTGGTAAAGAAGCCAAAGCGGAGCACTCCACCGTTTCATGGTTGTCTATGTTGTTTGCCGCCGGTATGGGTATTGGCTTGCTGTTTTGGAGTGTTGCCGAACCAACCGCCTACTTTACCGACTGGTGGGGCATGCCTCTTAACGCCGAACCTTATAGTGCGGAGGCGAAATCTTTAGCCATGGGCGCAACCATGTTCCATTGGGGAATCCACGGCTGGGCGATTTATGCCATTGTTGCCCTATCGCTCGCTTTTTTTGCGTTTAACAAAGGCCTACCGCTTTCATTACGCTCGGCGTTTTACCCTCTATTTGGTGACCGAGCATGGGGCTGGCTTGGCCACGTGATTGACATTCTAGCCGTTCTATCGACCTTATTTGGTTTAGCAACCTCACTTGGCCTAGGGGCTCAACAAGCCACCAGCGGTATCAACCATGTCTTTGGGTTAGACGGCGGCATCGGCATGCAAATGGTGGTGATTGCTTTTGTTACCTTTATTGCAGTGCTATCGGTGATCCGTGGTATTGACGGTGGCGTTAAGCTACTGAGTAACGTCAATATGGTCATTGCGTTTGCTCTTTTGGCCTTTGTGATGCTGATCAGTTACGACATCGCATTTGCCTCAATCTGGGATAGTACGCTTGCCTACGTGCAAAACATCTTGCCTTTGAGTAACCCTCATGGCCGTGAAGATAGTGCTTGGATGCATGGCTGGACAGTATTTTACTGGGCTTGGTGGGTCTCTTGGTCTCCATTTGTCGGCATGTTCATCGCACGGGTTTCAAAAGGTCGTACAGTGCGAGAGTTCATTTTTGCCGTGATTGTCATTCCAACAGTCGTGACCTTGATTTGGATGTCGGTGTTTGGTGGTATTGCCCTCGACCAAGTAGTGAACAAAGTTGGCGAGCTCGGCGCCAATGGCTTGACCGACATCTCGCTCACTCTATTCCATGTCTACGACGCATTGCCCTACAGCTCAATTATTTCGGTGCTGTCTATCGGTTTGATTTTGGTGTTCTTCATCACCTCGTCGGACTCAGGATCGTTGGTCATCGATAGCATTACCGCCGGCGGTAAGATTGATGCGCCCGTACCACAGCGTATTTTCTGGGCGTGCATCGAAGGCTCTATCGCCGCCGTCATGTTGTGGATAGGCGGCAAAGAAGCCCTACAAGCGCTGCAATCTGGCGTGGTGGCCACAGGCCTACCGTTTACCTTAGTATTGCTGGTGATGTGTGTGAGTTTGATCAAAGGGCTGCGCTCTGAATTGCCCGCCTATCAAAACGACGCCAGCCACAGTGTCGCCGCTCGCTAACCGTTCGCTAATCCTCAATTTCTCAGACAATGAGCGCCTTGTGCGCCTTGTGCGCTCATTTTTTTGTCTGCTCATGTTCGCTCACGATCCTCACAAAACCGGATACGTATACTATGTTTAGAGTTTGAGTTAAGGAGGAAAAATGACTCACCAAAACCCCATTCAAGTGGTGGCGCTCGACCATGTAGTAGTTCGCACCACTCAACTCGACGCCATGTTGCATTTCTATCGCGACATTCTTGGCTGCCCGATAGAGCGTGAGAAAGAAGACATTGGTCTGGTTCAGTGCCGCGCAGGCAGCGCCTTGATTGATATTGTTCCAGTAGACAGTGAGTTAGGAAAACTCGGCGGAAAAGCGCCCCAGCAAGATGGACGCAATGTCGACCACTTTTGCTTGCAAATTGAAGACTTTGACGAACAGGAACTGCTCGACTACCTCAAGCAACATAATGTCACCACCTCCGAATTTGCTAAGCGCTATGGCGCACAAGGCTTTGGCCGCTCTATCTATTTAGACGATCCCGAAGGCAACGTGGTCGAGCTTAAACCTCATGTTAGATTTGAGCGCTAGTGGTTTGTAATTACAACCATTTACACAACTTGAATCATCGGCGTATAGTGGTTTTGCCTCGCGATCGAGTCCTGTGATGGAGAAAATGATGCTCACTCAAGCTCAACTGATTGACCTACGTAAAACCTTACACCAACACCCAGAACTGTCTCACCAAGAAGTCACCACCGCGCAGCGTATTCAATCGGTATTTACCGAGTTTGCGCCCGACGAAACCCATACCCAGTTAGGGGGAGAGGGACTCGCGTTTGTTTTTAATGGCTATGAAGCAGGTCCTAGCACACTGATACGCTGCGAGCTAGACGCGCTGCCTATTGAAGAGATCAACACATTCAACCATCGTTCGTGTATTTGCGGCGTATCACATAAATGTGGGCATGATGGTCATATGACGATTGTTTCCGCGCTTGGCGCCGTGCTGGCAACCAACCGGCCACAGCGCGGACGAGTGATTCTTTGCTTTCAACCCGCCGAAGAGACCGGCACCGGAGCAATAGACATGGTCAGCGACCCACGCTTTGCTTCTCTCATGCCTGACTATGCTTTTGCTTTACACAACTATCCGGGCCTTGAACTCGGCAAAGTCGCCGTACGCTCAGGAACATTCAACTGCGCTTCTCGCGGCATGATCATTAGGCTAAAAGGCAAGACCTCTCACGCGGCCCATCCCGAAGATGGCATAAGCCCTGCACTGGCGATGTGTCAGATTATCGAGCAGTTCCATCAATTGCCAGCGATCCTTGAACGACAAAATACAGCGGGCCGAGATTGGATAACCGTTATCCACGCCAAGTTAGGTGAAGTGGCTTTTGGCACCTCGCCCTGCGACGCTGTGGTAATGGCCACACTGCGCAGTGAGAGTAACCAAGGTATGGCGAAACTGGTTGAGCAAGCAGAGCAAATCGCTCGTGAGTGCGCCCAATTGGGCCAGCTCGAAGTGCAATTTGGCTATCAAGATGTGTTTCAAGCCAGCGTCAACAGTGACGAGGGTTGCCAGCACGTGGTGGCGGCATGCGAAAACAATGCAGCCCCGTACCATTTAATGAAAGAGCCGATGCGTTGGTCAGAAGATTTTGGTCAGTTTACCGCCGTGGCCAAGCAAGGGGCGATGTTTGCTTTAGGCGCCGGTATAGAGTCTCCTCAACTGCATAATCCTGATTATGACTTTCCTGATGAGTTAATTCCGATCGGCCGCGATCTGTTTCTTAGCCTAATTGAACAGATCAACGGACTCCGTTAAGTCGCTCTGCTTATCGGCGACTTTATCGCAGATATAGCCGCCGATAGGGATAGCGGATGTCGCCGCGGGCGAAGGCGCATTACACACATGCAAACTGCGCCGACTCTGAGCAAACAAAAAGTCATGGACTAAGGTGCCATCACTTAACACTGCTTGGGCGCGGATCCCGGCAGGATAGGAGTGTAGGTCTTCAAGCTGTATCATTGGGCAATACTTGTTGACCCGCTTTAAATATCCAGCTTTCCACCAAGAGTCTTTGGTCTCGCTCAATCCGGTTTTAAAGTGCTGCGCCGTCACTTTCCAAAATCCGCTAAAGCTGAGCATCTCCCTAACATCACGCCAACTAAAATTTAGCCGCCCATATCCTTCACGCTTAAACCCCTGCACTGCATTCGGACCAACGGTCACTGAGCCATCTATCATCTTGGTTAAATGCACACCCAAAAAGGGCAAATCAGGATCAGGGATCGGATAAATAAGATGATTGACAATCTGATTGTATTGACTGGGTAAACGGTAGTATTCGCCACGGTAAGGAATGATTTGAAAATCGCACTCTAACCCCATCATCTTAACCATGCGATCGGCCATCAATCCAGAGCAAACAATCAAAAATCGCGACCGATAGTGTTGAACGCTCTGCCCCTCATTGACGGTGACCTCAACCCAATCACGTCTCTCGGTGAGCGCCGTCACTTGACAAGATAGCGCCAGATCACCCCCAGCTTTTTGGTACTCTTGCGCCATTGTTTGAGTGACTTGGCGATAGTCAACAATACTGGTGGTCGACACAAACAACGCGCCAAGGCCCACCACATTGGGTTCGCGCTGCTTGAGCTGGTTTTGGTCTAAACGCTCAACCTCTAGTCCATTCGCTATGCAGCGTTGGTAAAGCGCCTCCATACGTTCGAGCTCCAGCCGAGTCGTAGCGACCAAAAGCTTGCCACAGTTATCAACCGCTATGTTGTGCTGATGACAGAACGCCACTGTCGCCTGTGCACCCTGCCGGCAAAATTCGGCTTTTAAGCTACCAGGGGCGTAGTAGACGCCTGCATGAATCACCCCGCTATTGTGTCCGGTTTGATGGGCTGCCAGGTGAGGTTCTTTTTCGATCACTAATACCGACGCCTGAGGTTGACGCCCTTTCAGCTGCCATGCGGTGGAAACACCCACTATCCCCCCACCCACGACGATATAATCGTAGATCTTGCTCAACTTAGCGCTCCTTATTGCAACTCTCATCCCCTACCTTGCTTCAAGCTCTATGATAGTCCTGCGTATAAGCGATTGAAAGTCATACCGATAGGGAAAAAGTTATTCATTTGGTGGTGCAGAAATGCAATTAATCGTCGAAAGTTTAAAAAACATCGTTAAAATAGCCGACCTAGATTTTTAAACCCACCGGTTCGGTCGAGGATCCTACATTGAACACGCAACACCTTTTTGCCCACAACAGCCAAGATATTGAACACGCTAAACAGATATTAGCCGATGGTGAATTGGTGGCGATCCCGACTGAAACGGTTTACGGTTTAGCCGCTGATGCTTCTAATCCTGAAGCGGTGAAGAAGATCTTTGCGGCTAAAGGCCGCCCGGCGAATCACCCTTTGATTGTGCACATAGGAGATGTGGCGCAGTTAAGTGACTGGGCAATGGATATCCCAGCAGAGGCGTATGCGATTGCTCAAGCCTATTGGCCAGGTCCGGTGACACTGCTGCTCAACAAAGCGCCTCAAGCGACGCCAGTGGTCACTGGTGGCCTTAACACCATTGGCATTCGCATGCCAGCCCATGATGTATTCAGCCAACTGCTCACATCAGGCATGGCGGTTGCCGCGCCTTCTGCAAATCCGTATAAAAAGCTCAGCCCAACTTCGGCTAAGCACGTGCTGAAATCGCTCGGTGGTAAGGTTGCCGCAGTGCTCGACGGAGGCGACTGCGCCCACGGTTTAGAATCGACCATTATTGACTTAACCCAGCGACCTTTTCGCATTTTGCGCAGCGGCCCAGTAAGTGCCGCCCAGCTTTCGCAAACTCTGGGGATGCCAGTTGAAGCGCCACAAGCTCATTCAGTTGCCGTTCCAGGAAATGTCACTAGTCACTACCAGCCGAACACCAAAGTGCGTTTAGTCAGCCTTGAAGAAATTGAAAGCGCGCCTGCTGGCAATATCGCTTGCGTGCATATCTCTCCGCTGAGTTCAGGCTCGGACTTTAAGAGCAAGCTGATGCCGGCGGATGTAGGCCAATATTCACACGACCTCTACCGTGCCCTCGATGAAGTAGACCAGTGGGGCTGCGACGAAATTTGGGTCGAACGTCCACCAGTGAGTGACGAATGGTTAGCCGTACACGACCGCCTCAATCGCGCTCAATCTAAGCTGTAAAGAACCAACTATCACGAGAGCCCGCTGGCTCTCGTGTCGTTTGCGAAGTAGACAATCTCTCTCACTCTGCCATTGGCGTCTTTATCTGGATTGACAGGTAGCGTGCTTAGATATGGCCATTCACGTGCGATCAACATCAGCGCAAATGCATCGATAATGTCATCTCGGTTAGCGGTTTTCCGCGCGATGGTTTTTAGTTGGTGATCCAGTACTGCCATCCATTGTGGAGCTCGCTTTTCAATAATCGCTAAACGTTGTTGCTCCCCTTCGGGGCTCTTTTTATTGTACTCGAGCGGCGCACCATTTAGGGCAGTAAACACCACTTCAGGATGAGATTCACGCAGGATTAAATTGGGATAGTGTGTCAGCAGCACATCGGCCTGTATGACCTTGGGGAGAATGTACCAGCTTTGTTTCGAGAGCTTTTTACCCAGCGCTGCCTGATTCACCTCACAAGCGTCAAGATAACTCGACGCATAGGCCGCCTCACGGCAAGGCACTGGAAATACGCTCGAAGCACGCCTCCCCAACAACTGACGCGCCGCTTTATCACACAATCGATCGGGGGTACTCGCATCGCTAAAACCAATCGGAATATCAATCAAACTGTGCGCTGAGCGCATCAGCGAGAGTGCGTCAATAAGCTTTTCAACGATATGACAAACTGGCTGTTGATCGGCTAAATGCCAAACAACCCACCCCGCCTTGCAACCATCAACACCATTTACTGCTTTGTTCATATCACGCTGTTATTTGCTACTCATCTTGACAGTCTAGCGTTTTTACTCGTAAAAAAAACGCCCCAACATGTGGGGCGTTAGCTTTGGTAGACCGGGTTATTGGGAATACAAACTGCGCACCGGTTCAGGCTCAACATAATCAATCAACTCATGTCGACTGAGCTGTTTGATTTGCGCCTTGTCACCTGAAACCACCAGCACTTGCTGTTTTTCCAGGGTATCCACCAATTCGAGTTGATAATCATGAACCAGCGCTTTAACTTGCTGCTCTGTTCCTTGATGGTACTTAACAAAGAACCGACTGGGCTGCTGCTCTGCTTCGGCTGCGCGCTCATCGACAGGAGGAAACGCTGGATTGTCAGCATAGCTCCAACTAGCCACAGCCGCGAGCAGTAACCCCACCAAAGTACAACGTGAGTAAAACGACTTGTTCATATTCACTCCTTATTGAAAAGTCAGTGACCAACTATTGATACGCCCAGTATCCTGGCTTGCACTATCTACCGCTTTTAGTGTCCAGTCGCCTTGTGATTCAAAGCCACTAAAGTCAACTTGATAACTGGTTCGAATGTCGCTCGCAGAGCCCCCTTCGTTATCGTGCAACACTGCTTTAGCACCCGTTGGTGAAGTCAAGGTCACTTTTAAGTCACCAACATAACTATGACTGATATCAAGTTCAACGGTTACCGCTCCGGCATCTCCCGCGCGCTGCACTGCAATAGCACTGCTCGCGCCCACGACACTATTATCAGGGATTGATACTGATTCAGTGTTACTATAACTCACTGGCTGTGTTGAAGTGTTGTCAGACCCATTATGTGTCGCAACCAGCGTTGCACCAGAATAAGCTTTATAGCCGTCAATCAAGACTTGGAAAGTGCCCTGAGCAGTCACATCCAAAGTACATGATTCCTGGTTACCACTTTTCCATGAACGGCAGTCGTAGCTGCTAGTGCTTGGCTCTCCGTTAAAGCTCACGTACATATCCGCATCACCGCTACCGCCGCTGAGGCTAAACGTCGCTGAAGTGGCATCAGCAGGGACATCAAACGTAAATAAACGGCTCGACTTAGCGTCGCCAGACAGTGGCGCCGTGGCGACACCGTTTTCCAATGCTGTTTCTGGCTCTTGACCGCCATCACATCCTTTATCAAGGTAAGCTTTTGCGGCATCTGCATTGACTAAGCCGTATCCGGTACGATTGTCACGTCCCGCTACATCAATATCTGTTGCGGTTGCCGTCAGCGCTCGACGAATTTGCTGAGCACTACAAGTTGGATGATAACTCCAAACCAAGCCCGCGACCCCAGTCACATGTGGTGTCGCCATTGAGGTACCATTGTAGTACTCGTAGTCTTCACCTGTTGTCGTCGAAACTGTCACGCTTTGTCCAGCTAGCGCCGCTAACTCTTGACCCAAGGCGCGGTCGACGGTAACGGAGACAAGGCCATACGCATTATTATCATCAAGCACAAATGGGTTTTGTAGACCAGGTAAGTCCTGGTTACTGTAGACAATCGCCGCTTTTGCGCCTGAGTTGTAACACGCTTTGACTGGGTCGATTTCAGGACGCACGCCAGTGCGTTGATTTTCAATGCGTTCAGTCAAACAGACTTTATCCGTCATATCACCACAGTCATAACTACCAGAAGAGATGTCACATTCTGCAAGCGGAGCACTGATGCTGCCCGCCACTGGCGCTGATGTGTAAGAACCTGATTGGAGAACTTTACGGTTATGAGGCACGACACCTCGGTCAAAGTAACTGGTACCGTTGACAGTGATATCAGAGAGCACACCTTCGCCAACCGTGACGGTAGACAATACTGCAACACCTGGCGCAGCAATATCAACTTGGTCGGTCGCTTGCGAAAACGCCGCATGATCGCTATTGGTATCGACAGCAGCGACAGACATCACCGCGTCATACGAAGCAGGGTAACTGTGCGCAGTGTTGCCTGAGTTACCTGCTGCAGCAATGAGTAACACGCCCTGATCA
The DNA here is from genome assembly GCF_013369335.1 of Vibrio sp. JPW-9-11-11. Taxonomy (GTDB): domain Bacteria; phylum Pseudomonadota; class Gammaproteobacteria; order Enterobacterales; family Vibrionaceae; genus Vibrio. The sequence goes on along the minus strand of NZ_SZQJ01000004.1, from coordinate 260,057 downwards.
TAGAGTGATTGCAGCGCATTTTGTTCCGTGCGGCTTGACTGACTACCACCTAAGCTCATATTAACGACATCAGCGCCATTGTCAGCACAGGTTTGAATCGCTTTTACCAAGCTTGAAGAGTATCCCCAACCAGATTCATTAAAAACTTTAACGATATGCAAGTTAACGTTCTGGTTGGGCATCACTCCCTTCACACCCTCGTTATTGGCGATCGCTGCAATCGTACCCGCGACATGAGTACCGTGGGCGTTGTTGTTACCTGGGGCACTCCAAGAGCCAGTGCCGCTGTCGTTAGTTCCGTCGACTCGGTTGCCACTCAAGTCGTTGTGCGCTAAGTCATAGCCTGAGTCGATGATACAAACGGTGCGATTGCCTGCATTGGCATCATCAAGCAATTGAGCGTTAACCGCCTCGAATCCCCAAGGCGTCGTTTCACTGAGTAAGTAACGAGGAGGGTCGACTTCGACATACTCGACTTGGGCATTATTGCGCAGCGATGATACCTGTTGCTCGTCCATCTCAACGCTATAAATGCTTGTTGCACCGAGTTTTTCCACTTGACGCGCTTCAACTTGCTCTAGCACCGATTGGCGAACTTCGCTCGCTGCCATCACTGGTTCTCCGGCGCGAGCAAACGGGGCGGGTGCGCTCTCTTTAAACTTAACGATATATTTGGTTGGAAGGTCGGCTTCATTGAAGCCTAAGCCAGGCGCTGCGTGCGCCGTTGAAACTCCTGCCATAGCCACTGCGACTGCCGATAGGGTAAATAACCCTTTGGTTTTATTAATGATGTTGTGCATCTGCTCTATTCCTTTTTGAGCTATTTTTAGTATGAATAAAACTCAGTTTCATCATTTCGTATGACGAAACATGAGCGCTCTAGCTATAAAGCATGAACAGAAAACAACCAAAGGCTAATAGAGTAAAAACACTATTTTTATGCTCAGCATCACCCATTCCACCAAAAAAGTGAACAGTCAATAAGAACTGGCACTTTTACCTTAAAAAGCAATCACTTATTTAGTGATTAACCATCTAAAAGTCCAACCCATCCCCCCGAATTCTTCAGGTTATTATTCGCAAACAGTGACGCATCACCAAGGGTGAGGAATAAATGTTGCATTTTGGTTAAATAAAATTAATTTAATAGAATTAAAACTCTAACTTTAGATCGTAACTGAGTGATAAGAGAGTTAAACCTAAGGAGCCCGTTTTGCTAGCTGTATTACGTCTACTATTGGCTGGAATCTACATTGTTACCATGACACTGTTTGCCGCTGTGTACTGCTTATTTAGCCCGCGTAACCCCAAACATGTGTACTTCTTTTGTCGCTGGTTTCATCAGTTGCACAAACTACTCGGTGTCGAGTTGATTCAACGTGGACTAGACAAGGCACCTGTGCCTCGAAACAGTGTCTATATTTCCAATCATCAAAGCGTGTATGACTTTGTCACCTCGCCGGGCATGCTCAGACCTCGCACCGTCTCTTTGGGCAAAAAAGAGCTCATTTGGGTACCCTTTTTCGGTTTCTTATACTGGATCACGGGCAATATTCTTATCGACCGGCAAGACAAATCAAAAGCGCGCGACACGATTAAACAAGTGGCCGAAGCTATTCATCAACGCAACTTATCGGTGTGGGCCTACCCAGAGGGCACTCGTAGTAAGGGGCGAGGTTTGTTACCGTTCAAAACCGGCGCATTTCGAATGGCGATTGAGGCGGGCGTACCAATAACCCCTATGGTGGTCAGCACCACGCACAAAAAATTCGATCTCAACCGTAGCAACAACGGGATTGTGATTAGCGAAATGCTTGAGCCGATAGAGGTCAGCGGTTATAAACTCAGTGATGCTAGAGTGCTGGCTGACCACTGCCATGCGCTAATGCAGGCCAAAATTGCCGAGCTCGACGCTGAAGTTGCGGAACTCGAACAACAAAAACAGACCAAGCCCTCCTCTCCACAGCAATCGCTCTAACGATAGATGGAGCGTTTCATCGTTCGGTCAGAAACGACTCCATCTCGCCGTTTTCTCTGTTAAGAGATAGGGAGTCTGTACTCGAGACTCCTCCCTCGCTCTACCAGCTGGCTTCTTTCATATGCACTTTCGCACCAAGCTCTAAACTAAAATCGGAAACCAAGTTTGGGTAGTATTGGCTCATAGCCTCAATAACTTGTTGGCTATTGTCGCTACGCTGCTTGGCCGAGACAAAACGTTCAATCCACGTGTGTGTGTAACGAATGCTACTCGCATCTAATTTGCCTGATGCTGTCATGTGGCCGGGAACAACAAAACTTGGTTTTAGCGATTGCATCTCTTCCAACTGCGCCAGCCAAGCGTTAACTTCGCCATCGCTCTGGGTGTCTGCCATCCAAACATGCATTCCTCCAACAATACCCACATTGCCTAAAATTGCTTTTTCGCTCGGTACCCACAGATAGGGCCTATGGGCCAATACGCCTTGCGTACCACGAACTTCGACTCTCATCCCATCTAGCATCAAGCTATCTGATTTGAGCACCTCAGGCAGTTTAGGATTCTGCGGGGCGTTTAGTCCCATTTTCGGCCCCCAAAAGCTGATTTTCTTTTCAAGTTTTTTAGCGATCGCTTCACGCACCACTTGCGTTGTCACTAGGTGTGCGTCAGGGAAAATCTCCAGCAGTTGGGAGGCGCCAAAGTAGTAATCTGGGTCAGCTTGGCTAATAAAAATTGTTGTGAGAGGTTTACCTGCATCAAGCACTTTAGCCGCGATACGCAGTGCGTCAGCCCGAGTAAAACCGGTGTCGATCAATAGACTCTCGGTCTCACCGATCACTAACGTCGAAGTGACATTAAAGCTGTGCTCATCCGCGTTATAGACGTCAAACGTCAAGTCCGTTTTCGCCATTACCGCGCTAGAGGTCGCCATCAATAAAGCCAGTGTCGTTAACGCTTTCATATGTTTAATCCTAATCGTGTTGTTTAGTGTCAACGCATAGTAGAGGGTGGCTTTGTTTCGAAAAAGAGCCTATTGTTTTCATCATTATTTCATAATTCGAACATATCTATGGATAGACTCACTGCGGTCAAAGTTCTGCTGGATGTCGCCCAGACCGAAAGTTTCACCTCAACTGCTGAACGACTGGCGATGTCACGTCCTATGGTGACACGCAACGTCGAAGCGGTTGAAAACTGGCTTGGCGCGCGGCTGTTACAGCGAACGACGCGTAAAGTGTCGCTCACCAGTGTTGGCGAGCAAATGCTGCCAGAGCTGCAGCGTTGGGTAGAGCACGCACAACTATTAGAGGAAAGCTTACTGCCGAAAGAGACCTTGCAAGGGTTAGTCAGGATTTCCGTTAGCATGTCGTTCGGCTTTTCAATGCTCATGCCTGCTCTGCAAGCGTTCCGGGAACTTTACCCTGGCATCCAAGTAGATATCGACGCTCAAGACCGAGCCGTTGATATGATCAGCGAACGCATAGACTTGGCCATTCGGACCACGAATACCCCTACTCCGAACCTTGTCGGTCGCGAATTTGCGGTTTGTCATTCCAAGCTGGTCGCCTCTCCTGATTACCTTGCCAACTCGCCGGCTATCGACCAGCCGCAAGACCTCTCTCTCCATCGTTGCTTGGGCTACAAAAACTTTGGCCGCCATATCTGGCAGCTCAATCAAGGCAATCAGCGTCAAACTGTCGAGGTCAATTGTGATATTACGGCCAATGAGGCCACCGTTTTACTCTATGGCTCCCTGTCTGGTTTAGGGATTTCGATGCAACCCAACTATCTCGCCGATGAAAGAATTGCCTCTGGCGAGCTTCGCTGGGTCTTGCCTGACTGGCAATTAACGACACTCAAAATGTACTTGCTTTACCCTTCACGTAAGCATGTCTCGCACCCAGTCAGAGCACTGATCGAGTTTCTACTACAATATTTTGACCACGATTAAGATCAGAACTTGATTGTGTTAGGCTTATGTTAATGCTGTAAAAAATGGAACACTGTTATGGACAACACGACGCCAAGACTGTCGCTGCGAACGATTGAAAAATCCGACTACCCTGCCATTGCCGAATTGATGGATCTGGTCTTTCCCGATGTGGGCGGCGCATGGCCGCGCAGTACAATTATGGACCTGATTCGCCAGTTTCCCGACGGCCAGATCTGTATCGAAGATAACGGCACGATCGTTGGCGCAGCGCTGACCATCAAAGTCGATTACAATCGCTTCTCACTGCCACACGTTTATACCGATATCATCGACAAAAATGATGTGATTCAAAATAACCCCAAAGGCGATGCCATGTATGGACTGGATGTGTTTGTTCATCCAGACTATCGAGGATTAAGACTAGGGCGCCGTCTCTATGATGCTCGCAAAGAACTGTGTCGAAGCAAAAATTTTAAAGCCATTCTCACCGGCGGCCGTATCCCTAATTACCAGGAACACGCCGACGATCTGACGGTGACGGAATACATCGATAAGATAAAGCGCCGCGAACTGCACGACCCCATTTTATCGTTTCAGTTAGCCAATGATTTTGACGTTAAACGCTTGATGCGCAACTACCTGCCCGAAGACGATGCCTCTCAGGGTTACGCGACACTGCTCGAATGGGATAACTTCTTTTATGAAGAAGATATTCAATCGGTACACGATATCGAAAAAACGTTAGTCCGGATTGGCGTCGTACAATGGCAAATGCGCGCGATGCGTGATCTCGACGACTTGATGGATCAGGCGGAGTTCTTTGTCAGCTCGCTATCCAACTACAAAGCTGATTTCGCGTTATTTCCGGAGTTTTTCAACGCCCCCTTGATGGGCTTGCAAGAGGGGCAAAACTCAGTCGAAGCGATTCGTTTTTTAGCCAGCTTCAGCGAAGAAATCAAAAACCGCTTTTCGCAAATGGCGGTCACTTACAACATCAATATCATCGCCGGGAGTGTGCCCGTGTTGGAGGACGACAAGCTGTATAATGTCTCCTACTTACTACAGCGCGATGGCAATATTGATGCGCAATACAAAATTCATATCACCCCGCACGAGGAAAAAGACTGGGTCATTGATGGCGGTGACAATGTCAAAGTCTTTGAGACCGACGCAGGGCGAATTGGTATCTTGATCTGTTACGACAGTGAGTTTCCTGAATTGGGTCGCATGATGGCAGAACAGGGGGTGCAAATTGTATTTGTGCCATTTTGGACTGACACCAAAAATGGTTACCAGCGAGTGCGCATCTGCTCGCAAGCACGAGCGATTGAGAACGAATGTTATGTTGCCATTGGCGGTAGTGTCGGTAATCTGCCTAGGGTCGACAACGTTGATATTCAGTACGCGCAGTCGGCGGTTTTCTCACCTTCGGATATCTACTTTCCGCATGATGCCACTTTAACCGAGGCCAGTGCCAATACCGAAATGATCATCTTTGCCGACGTTGACCTTACCAAGTTGAAGCAACTGAACACTGAAGGGTCAGTGACTAACCTAAAACATCGTCGTCACGATATCTACGGCTCGTTTATTACCCCGAGCGACTGATAACCAAACGGCGCGGGTCACCCCGCGCCGTTTCTCTTATCACTATCGACTAGGCGTTCAGCGCCTGTTCGAGATCCGCCATAATATCGTCGATATGTTCAATACCGACCGACAAACGGATCATTTCAGGTGCAACGCCCGCTTGTTTTTGCTCTTGCTCACTGAGCTGTCGATGAGTAGTCGACGCTGGGTGGCACGCCAGTGACTTAGCATCACCGATGTTCACCAACCGCTTAAAGATCTGCAGCGCATCGTAAAAACGCACGCCCGCTTCGTATCCGTCTTTCAAGCCGAATGACAAAATCGCAGAAGGTTTGCCCTTCATGTACTTCTCTGCCAACGGGTAAAACTCAGAGCTCGGCAGTCCTGCGTAACTGACCCAGCTCACTTTCTCGTGTTGCTCGAGGAACTCGGCCACTTTCATCGCGTTTTCGGTGTGGCGCTCCATGCGAAGAGACAGGGTTTCTAACCCTTGCATCAACATAAACGCATTCATTGGCGACAATGCCGCACCCGTATTACGCAAAGGCACAGTGCGCGCTCGACCAATAAAGGCCGCGTCACCAAACGCTTCACTGTAAACCACACCATGATATGACGGCTCCGGTTGGTTAAATACCGGGAAGCGGTCTTTGTGCTGCGCCCAAGGGAACTTGCCCGAGTCGATAATTATCCCCCCCAACGTGGTGCCATGGCCTCCCACATACTTGGTTAGCGAGTGAACCACAATATCTGCGCCAAATTCAATCGGCTTGCACAGAGCGGGGGTGGCCACCGTATTATCAACAATGACTGGCACCCCTTGCTGATGGGCCAACTGCGTGACACGTTCGAGGTCGATAATATTACCAGCCGGATTGCCTATGCTTTCACAATAGACCGCTTTGGTGTTGTCATCGATAAGTTCGGCTAAGCTCTCTGGCTTATCGTCTTTGGCAAACTTAACCTCAATCCCTTGGCTCGGCAACATATGGGCGAACAGAGTATAAGTACCGCCGTAAAGCTGAGGAGTAGAGACAATATTGTCGCCCGCCTGAGCTAGCGTCAGGATGGCATAGTTAATCGCCGCGCTGCCTGCACTCACTACCAAGCCAGCAATACCTCCTTCTAGTGCCGCCATGCGCTTTTCCAGCACGTCATTGGTGGGGTTCATGATGCGGGTATAGATGTTACCCGGCACCTCAAGGTTAAACAGATCCGCACCATGCTGCGCGTTGTCGAATTCATAAGCCACCGTCTGGTAGATGGGTGTCGCCACCGACTTAGTTGTTGGGTCGGTCTCATAACCATAATGAATTGATAGTGTTTCGTCTTTCATCGTCCTTCCTTGGGTAGTCACTGTTCAAAGTTAGCTACTGTGATATCAGTATTTAGTCACTTTTAGTTAATAAAAAGTACAAATGTGTGGATGAATTCACACCGATTTGGCCTATCGAGTTTAGTCACTATAGAGGTATAACCTAAGGTAAACTTGCTCATAATCAAGACATGTGCAACAAGTTAGCTGATTAGACCATTTGATCTCCATCCTTGAGGTATACTGCGCCGCAGTTATAGCCAGATGATTAAAAGTATGTTTCTGACACCGTATTTTTCACAAGATAACCAACAATTTCAGTTCACTCGCCAACAGGCCAGCCATTTTGCTAAAAAGGTTGCAGGCGACTTTAACCCTATTCATGACGAAGACAATAAGCGCTTCTGTGTTCCGGGTGACCTGCTGTTTGCCGTACTACTAAGCAAAGAAGGCATCAGTCAAAAGATGCGCTTTGATTTTTCAGGCATGGTAAACGACGGTATTGCACTGTCGATTGAGAACAAGTGTGAAAAAGAGAGTTCGGTTGTCGACGCCAACGGTAAAGAGTACCTTCATATGTCACGTGAAGGCGCGGTGAATCATAACCCAGAGTTTATTCAGCACGTTGTGACCAGTTACGTACAATTTTCTGGCATGAACTTCCCTCATATTATGGTGCCGTTAATGGAACAGCAGCAGATGATGATCAACTGCCAGCGCCCATTGGTGATTTATGAGAGTATGGAAGTAGAATTTGACCGCTTTGATCTCACTCACCCAGAAGTCGACTTCACTGGCGCAACGTTTGATGTTGAAGGTAAACGTGGTGTGGTCACATTAAACTTTGCCTTTAAAGAAGATGGCCAGGTCGTAGGCAAAGGCATTAAGCGTATGGTGGCCAGTGGCTTAAAACCGTATGACCAAGACGCGGTGGATGACTTAGTTGAACGCTTTAACGCTCGTAAAGATCTGTTCCTGTCCGAGTTCGCCAGCGCCGCATAAATGACAGAAAAGGCTACCTCAGGTAGCCTTTTTTATTGCCAGTCGGTGTCAGCGTGCAGAGTTCGTCAAGAAACGTAATATTGCGCTAGCGAGCGCGCGCTATTTTCGCTAGCCTCTCGATACTCTATCCTCAATGCACTTGGCTATGACAACACACAGCAACTACAGCGCCTCGCTACTCGACTTCGTCAACACCGATACCACAGACATTGCCTCCTCATTACCGGGAGAACGTTCAATTTGGCTGCAGACGATTTCTCTACTCAAACAGCAATTCCAGCAACTGCCACACTTGGCAGGTGATGTCATTCTCGGCCTACAACATCAACAGCAAGCTTTGGATACCATTGTGCTCTACCGAGGCTTGATCTTCGTGATCGCGATGGATTTTAAGCAGCAAGTCTATCGCTCCGAGCTTGTCGATAGCCTTTTGTATCAAGCTCAATACTTAAAGCAGCACCATAGCGGCAGCCAGACTAAGTTGATTGTTCCGGTCCACATCGTCCCCAATGCTCTCCCTAAAGCGGGCGACATTTTTGTTTCAGAGCAGCTTATCGCCAATACCATGTGCGATACTGGAGAGCATCTAGCGCTGTTACTCGAACACTTCGCTAATCAGTACAAAGATGATCAAATCATCCTCACTGACTGGTTAGCGAGCATTGAAACTGAGGCCTAGACGGCCACGTTAACGGGTCATCTTCTTGACAAACACCACCACAAATAGCGCCATGGTAAAGCTACCTAAAAACGCTTCGCAAGCGGCAATAAAGCGAGCAATGCCCACTGGAGAGATATCCCCATAACCGAGCGTTGTGAACGTCACGACACTGAAGTACAGCGAGTTAAAAAACTCCAATACGTAGAACTGCCACCCGGTGACCCCTTCGTAAATGGGATGCGCTCCTGTGGTATCGAGAAAAAAGTAGGCTAACGCACACACCATTATCAAGAAAATGGAGAACCCCACAACACGCAGTGGATCTTCTCCGTAACCACAAAACAGGTCGACCAACTTAGAAATAATCCGCTTGGTACTGAAACGAGACATTTGGTAACGACGAAAACGCATTTCACGCTTAAAAAAGTCGCCCGCCATCTCGAACAGCCCCTGCTTTTCACACTGCTTACGAATGTTGCGACATACCTCTTCCGCTTCTTGATAAAGCTGCGCAGCTTGGGGAGAACGTCGTTGTCGCATCGCTTGCTTGGCTTCTAACTCTTGCTTAAGAAAGCGGCCCCACTCAATGTTTTCGAGTTTCGCGCGCGCTAAATCGGCACCGAGTAAATTACACCCACCGAGTTTGGCACAGTGGAGATTAGCGCCGATCAACTTTGCTTTCATCAAAGATGAACCGCGTAAATCTAAGCCAAAAAAATGCGCATCGGTGAGATTGGCCCGATAAAAATCGGCCCCTCTGCACTGGTAACCGTCTTTACAGCCACGGTTCACTAAGTCGATATCTTCTAGGTCGGTTCTTGCCAACTGAAATCCGTCTAAAGGTTTACCTGCTGCGACCCATTGCTCAACCTCGTCTTTAATATTGTCATTGCTTTTATCGACGTTAGGATCATGCCAGTAACAGAGACCGGACTCCCCACTCGGTTGATCGCAGCACCAGCCATCAGGATTTTGATAGCTGCATCGGCCAGATTGAGATTTCATGTACGCTGCCTCTTATCTGTCTGTCAAACCTCCTCATCCGACAGAGCTAATAATAAGTGTAGTGGCAGATCGATCTCTCGCCATATCATTTAGCAATTCACCTGTCACACAGAAGGGAATTTTTTATATTTTCCAAATAGATAAAATAACACCATTATCAAATAAACACGCTAATGTAGCTCGACAACGCCGTTGCGGCCTAGGCTTCACCGTGTTCGCTCTCTACCTGTTGACGCAACCACTGTTTAAACAGGCGCGTATATGGATCTTCGGTGTGCGTAATCACAAAATACCCGGCATTGGCACTGATCGGCTTAAAGGGCGCAACCAAACGCTGCTGTTCAATTTCATTGCCGAGTAGCGCAACCCGGGCTAAAGCAATCCCAACGCCCGCTTCAGCTGCCGACATCGCCATATCGGTACGATTAAAAAAATGGCCTTGATGAGTCGGAAACTCAAGCTGCTGCGTTGCCGCCCAAAAGCGCCATTCGTGGTCTTTACTCGCCCCAAGCCAAGGCATCATGTCGTGCAGTAAAGTCACCTGATGCCATGTCTGACTGTCTTCAGTAATACTTTTATGACGGTTGAAGTATTCTCGACTCATAACAGGAAGCAGCGACTCAGCGAGAATAAGCTCCGCATCCGGGTTCTTGTAGGGCAATGGACCGTAGTCGATGGCGATATCAAAGTTGCGCTTGTCACTATCAACCAGGGCACCTTCAGCGACAGTGTGAATTTGTACATCTGGGTATTGGCGGTGGAATTTTTCTAATCTTGGCACCAACCATTTAAACGCAAAAGACGGTGTCAGCTTAAGTCTAATCTGTTTTCGCTCAGAGACTTGAGTCAACTGAAACACATTTTCCTCAATCGCTGCGAGATGATGATTGGTGGCGTCGACCAACTTTGCTCCCAGTTCGGTTAAACGAACCCCGCGAGCGTGGCGTTCAAACACACTAAAACCCAATCGCTGTTCAATTTGTTGTAACTGCTGACTTACCGCCCCCACCGTGAGGCTCAAGTCTTTCGCCGCACTGGTTAAGCTTTGATGTTTCGCCACGGTGCAGATTAAGTGCACACCATGAAGTATCGTTGATTTCATACAAGCCTTTAGTTTTACTAAAACCTACTATCAATTCTTATCGATTGTTAATCGAATGTAAATTGCGCATGCTTGGCAAAATTTAATAGTGTGAGAGATACGTGTGAAAGTCGTAGTTTTGGGAAGTGGCGTCGTCGGATTGACGAGCGCATGGTACTTGTCGCAAGCAGGTTGCGAGGTGACGGTTATTGATAGGCAATCAAGAGCCGCAGAAGAAACCAGCTTTGCCAATGCTGGTCAGATTTCATATGGTTACTCGTCCCCTTGGGCCGCGCCCGGTATTCCGAGCAAAGCGATTAAATGGCTGTTTGAGCAGCACGCGCCGCTTAAAGTAAAGCCCTCGCTCAGCCCTGAGCTGATTCAATGGGCGGGTAAGATGTTGCTCAACTGTCAACTCGATAAATACCGCATCAATAAAGCCCGGATGCTCACTGTCGCCAATCGCAGCCGAGCGTGTTTAGCGAAACTAAATCAACAATATCAACTGGACTATCAAGGACGAAGCCAAGGTACCTTGCAGCTCTTTCGTACTCACGCACAGCTCAGCGCGGTAGAGAAAGACATGAAATTGCTTGAAGAGAGCGGGACGCGCTATCAACTACTGGATAGCGCTCAGTGTCTAGCTCAAGAGCCGGGACTTGCGAACATGCAAGGGCAACTGGTTGGCGGCCTCTATCTCCCAGATGACCAAACAGGCGACTGTTACCTGTTTTGCCAACAGCTGCAAAAGATGGCCAAGCAAGCTGGGGTACGTTTTATGTTTGATACCAACATCAAAGGGCTAATGACAGAAGGAAAACAGGTCGTGGCGGTGAACACAGATCAAGGGACTATCGAAGGTGACCGTGTTGTTGTGGCGCTAGGAAGCTATTCGAAACAGTTGCTACAACCGCTAGGGATCGATGTGCCTATTTACCCTGTTAAAGGTTACTCATTGACGTTACCTGTTATTGATGAACTACAGGCCCCCACCTCCACTATTATGGATGAAACCTATAAAGTGGCACTCACTCGGTTTGACCAGCGAATTCGTGTTGCTGGTACCGCAGAGCTCGCTGGTTTTGACGCTACTCTACCCGATGAGCGCCTGGCGACACTCAACCATGTCGTGAGTAATTTGTTTCCCCAAGGCGTCGACTTCTCTCAAGCTGAATATTGGACAGGCTTTCGTCCGATGACACCAGACGGCACACCCATTATTGGCCAAACTCCACTGACCAATCTCTATACCAACACCGGCCACGGAACCTTGGGCTGGACCATGGCATGTGGTTCGGCTGAAATCCTAACGGAGATCATCACCCGTTCAGGCAAGGTCACCACTGAGGCGCTTAGTGTGGCGCGTTATGCGAAGTCTGCTTAGCACAATCTCGCACCATATAAAACGCTACACCGAACTCAATTAGCCAAATATTTGATCGTTCAGTGTAGCCTATTTTTGTGTTTATTATTAACGCGCCTTTTATTCACTGTGCGTATATAGCTCAAACAAATCAGTTGAATAGCCCCACCTATCACTAACGATTAACATTTTTTTAGCACTTTGTGTTTGCTGTCACGCTAATCAACACTAATAGATAAATAAATTAACAATTACGTTACAGAAAGGGTAATATCCTGTTCAGAAAACAACCATTACAAAACAGAACAGGGAAAATACTTATGCAGTCATTTGTTGATTTTCTGAATGGAATCATCTGGAGTCCGGTACTGATTTATTTGTGCTTGGGTGCTGGTTTGTTCTACTCAATCATGACTCGTTTCGTGCAAATTCGTCACTTCACTGAAATGTGGCGTCTATTACTTTCAGGAAAGAGTTCGTCGAAAGGCATCTCATCCTTCCAAGCGTTAGCCGTTTCGCTTTCGGGCCGTGTCGGTACAGGTAACATTGCCGGTGTGGCAGCGGCAATCGGGTTTGGTGGCCCAGGGGCGGTCTTCTGGATGTGGGTGGTTGCCTTCTTTGGTGCTGCCACAGCCTACGCCGAATCGACCTTGGCGCAAATCTACAAAGAAGAAGACAACGGCGAGTTCCGTGGTGGCCCTGCTTACTATATTGAGAAAGCAATGGGACAAAAATGGTATGCGTGGATCTTCGCTATTGCGACCATATTCGCCTGTGGTTTCCTACTCCCTGGCGTTCAATCCAACAGTATCGGTAACGCTGTCGAAGCGGCGTTTGGTTCTGGCGCTATGATTGAAACCGCCATGGGTACCTTCAGTTTTGCTAAAATCCTGACCGGTACCATCATCTCGGTGATCTTAGCTTTCATCATCTTTGGTGGTGTGAAACGTATTGCTAACTTCACTCAAATTGTGGTGCCTTTTATGGCATTGGCCTACATTATCACCGCCTTTGTGATCATCCTGCTCAACATCGGTGAAGTGCCGCGTGTGTTCTCAATGATTGTCGGCGATGCATTCACACCAATGGCAGGGGTCGGTGCGGCTATCGGTTGGGGTGTAAAACGTGGTGTTTACTCTAACGAGGCTGGTCAAGGTACGGGCCCACACGCAGCGGCAGCAGCAAGTGTTGATCACCCAGCGCAGCAAGGTTTGGTTCAATCCTTCTCTATCTACATCGATACATTACTGGTCTGTTCTGCAACCGCGTTTATGATCATCATCACTGGTGCATACAACGTTCACGGCGCTGAAGGCTTCCTCGTTCAAAACCTAGGTGCAGATATTGCCGCAAACGGCCCTGTGTTTACCCAAATGGCGATTGAAAGTGCGCTTCCGGGCATTGGTAAACCTTTCATCGCGATTGCGCTGTTCTTCTTTGCCTTTACAACCATTTTGGCTTACTACTACATCGCAGAAACTAATGTGGCGTACATTCGTCGTACCATTAAAGTCAATGGCGTGATGTTCTTGCTCAAAGTTGCACTCATTGCGGTCGTTTTCTACGGCACCGTAAAAACGGCAAACCTCGCCTGGGCATTGGGTGATGTGGGTGTTGGCCTGATGGCATGGCTAAACATTGTCGGTATTCTGATCATCTTCTTTATGTCTAAGCCCGCATTGAAAGCGCTAAAAGACTATGAAGAGCAACAGAAGCAGGGTGTTACTGAGTACACATTCAACCCAGTGAAACTTGGCATTAAAGGCGCCGACTATTGGGAAGATAAGTACCGTCGTAAAACCGGAAAACAGCCACAAGCCGAAGCGCCTGAGACAAAACCTGTCGAACAGCCATCGACTTAATCGCTAAAAATGACAAAGCAGTGGCAAAAAAAGGGGTTAGCTTGACGCTAACCCCTTTGTTATTCCCGTTCCATCCTGGTACTTCAGGCAAGTATCAGGCTGTTAAACTCTGTTCGTTACGCCGACACTTGCTCGAGTTCAACGTGTTGTGCCGCCTTCTTATCACCGATAGGCAAAATAGTGCGGCCATACTCATTATTAAGCACTTGTGCCATCGCAAAGTAGATCGCACTCGCACCACAGAAGATACCTTCAAAGCCTGCAATCGTGCCAATAAACTCACTACCTGTGAAATCACGCGCCGCGAGTAGGAAGAACAAAATCGTGAGTGAGCCGAACACAACCTGCTTCGCCACTGGGTAGCAAAGTGAACCGATGAACATAAAGCCAGTGAACACACCCCAAAGCAGTAGGTACCAGCCCATAAAACTCGCAGGGCTCGCAGGTAGGCCCATGTAAGGCATAACGATCAAGCCGACTAAGGTCAGCCAAAATAGGCCGTATGAAGTGAACGCCGTAGTACCAAAGGTGTCGCCACGCTTAAAGCACATCATACCAACCAGTACTTGGCTAAGACCACCGTAGAAGATCCCCATTGCCAAAATCATGGAATCAATGGGAAAAAAGCCTGCGTTGTGGATATTGAGCAGGATGGTTGTCATACCGAAACCCATCAGGCCAAGTGGAGCTGGGTTTGCCAGTTTTGTTGACATTTTGCACACCTTTAAAAAAAGTTAATAAAATTTACGCGCGAAGTTTAATAAAGCTCCCCCGAAACACAAATGTGTTTTTTCACAAACTAAGTTTGCGCTTTTGCTCGTCACGACTTCGCTCGCAGTTCACTAAATAGTCAGCGGCTGACTCACCGCTATGCTTTACTATCTATAGCGATGAAAAAGTGGGGTATCGTCGATTGAGACTATTCAGTGTTGAACAAATGAAAATTCACGTCTGCAAGGCCATTTTGCGTCACCGTGTGCCAGTTCACTCGATAAGCAAGCTGCTATGTGTCTTGATGGTAAGCCTGGTTTGTTATGCTCCCACTTTCGCTCAAGCCGATGAGCGTAATGTGCTAATCCTCAACTCCTACCACAGCAGTTTCCCTTGGACAGATAATCTGGTTAACACCATTAAAAATGAACTGGCGAAATCAGGTTACCATTCGCTTGATATCGAGTTTATGGACACCAAAGAGTACGGCTTTGGCGAAGAGTATGTTCAGCGCTTAAGAAGTGACTATCTCTATAAGTTTAAAGACAAAGATCTCAGTTTAGTCATTACAACCGATGATAATGCACTTAACTTTGTCCGTCGGTTTCACAATGAAATTTTCAATAACAGCCCCGTTGTTTTTGTCGGCGTAAATAATGTCTCATTAGCTGAAGTATTAGATCGACATCTATTTACCGGCGTTTTTGAAGTGGAGCCCTTTGTAGAAAATGTCGAATTGATATTGGACATCAATCCTAAAGTAGAAAAAATATTACTCATTTTTGACAAGACACCGACAGGGGAAGCTCGTTGGAATACTGTATCCAAAACCTTTACTCAGTTTCCAGCGGTCACCTTTGAACGTATTTATGGCAAAGAAACGCTAAGTGAATTAGAAAATTACGTCAACACACTGTCTGACGACACCGGGATTATTTTCGGCTCTTACTACAGTGATGCTTCCAACCGCTATGTCTCGCTTGCGGAAGGGGCCAACCGTATCAGCACCGCATCAAGCCAACCAGTCTACGCCATGCATGAACAGCTGATTGACTACGGCGTGACGGGAGGCAAAGTGATTAACGCTAAAAAGTCGGGGCAGCTAGCGGCAAGCCAAGCCATTCAGATCCTCAAAGGCACCTCCACCGCCAAGATCGACATGATCCAACAAGATATTGGCAGCTATATTTTTCGCCATGACCGACTGGTCAAATACAATATCTCTCCTTCAGTACTGCCCTCTTCTTCTTATATTATTGACCAACCTTTTAACCCATGGAGAGAGTACTGGCTACAAATATTGGTGACTAGCTTACTATTAACGGTGCTACTGATTACGAATATCGCGTTATTTAAGAACGTCAAGAAAAGGGAAAGTATTCAGCGTCAACTTGAGGAGAGTAACTTACTGTTGGATAGAGAGGCCAATATTGACACGCTCACCGGGTTAAAAAATCGGTTTAACTTCCAAAGTTGGTTGAAGACGATTAAATACGATTCGAGTGACTATATCGTCGTCTATATTGATATCGACCAGTTCAAGCTCATTAATGATTATTACGGTCATAAAACAGGCGATAGTATCGTCAACCAGGTAGCCAAACGACTCGAGAAAGAAGTCCCCCAAGCCCAAAGTGTTTATCGGATTGGCGGCGACGAGTTTTGCCTTGTATTTTCAGCCGATGGAAAAGAGTCGAATGAGGTTGCCGCGTCGATCATCCACTGCTTTTATCAACCCTATTACGTGGAAGATGAAGCGAGCGTAAAAGTGACTGTTAGTGGCGGTATGATTCACACGGCTCAGCTCAGTGATCCCTCCGATTCGCTCAAATACACGGATATTGCACTGTATCAGGCTAAAAGCGCAGGCGGAAACAAGATCTTACCCTATGTCCAAGAGTACGACTCCGATGTTGCGCAACTCAACAATGCCAGTGCACAAGTACAAAAGCTTATCCGAGAGCAACGTGACTTTGATTTCCACGTTCAGCCGATCGTTGAGATGAAAACGCGACACATTGTGGGGTACGAAATGTTACTCCGTCTCCGCTATGACGATGGCTCAGGCATACCACCACCACTTGTTGTGCGAGCATGTGAACTGACTGGTGCCATCCATACACTCACCGTTGAAACGTTCAAAGCAGCATGCCGTTTCCTTGCGATGTCGGACCCAAACACCTTTTTGACGATCAATCTGAGTCACGCACAGCTTATGGTTACCGACGTATTGGATGAACTAGAGCTTCAATTTAGAACAAGTGGTCAAGATGTTCATCGTCTCATCATTGAAATTACCGAAGACAAATTCCTCGAAGAGTCGACATTTATCGACACCCTCAACGAGTTTAAAGCGAGAGATATTCGTTTGGCCTTGGATGACTTTGGTAGCGGTTACTCTTCTTTGTCTTGCTTAAAAAGTATCCCTTTGTACATTTCAAAGCTCGATAAGTGTTTTGTGACGCATCACGCCTACTCTAAGAAATCGTTAACCCATCTTTGCCATTTATGCTCTAGCTTAGGTTTGAGGGTGCTGGCTGAAGGTATCGAAGATCTCAGTGATTATGAGTTGTGTCTCAAATCGGGAGTAGAGTTAGGGCAAGGATACTATTTCTCTCGTCCAATCCCATTCGAACAAGCCATCGAGCTCTCTCTCGCTGCGAGTTCAAGTGCAAACTAAAGGTTAAAATAAAAAGCAAAGCCCGAGTAAAGAGCTTTGCTTTTTTCATTCGACTGACTATGGCTCAACGACTCGTCGTTGAGCCATTTAACGATTCATGCGCCCTAAGCTACTGGCAGGAAATTTCATCCCAGAACCAATTTGATTGAGTGGGTGACTCCCACACTCCTGGGCCATTTTTGGCAATAAAGCACTTACCGTTATAAGTCACTTTGTCACCATCTGCAACTTGGCTTTGCCCCGGCTGCCATTGAATAAAGGTATCTGGAACCGGTGTTGGGTCTGGTGTCGGCTCAGGATCCGGTGTTGGATCAGGAGTCGGCTCAGGGGCTGGTTCAGTCGGCGTACCTGATACTAATTCCCACGGCCCACCAAGAGCAGGATCGTCGCCTTGTGTCCACCACTTCGCTTTATACGTTGCCCCTTGATGAGTGACTTCTTCCCCACCTGTGTACACTTTGTTTGCATCCCAATCGGTGTCATTTCCTGGTCCCGTACCAGGGTCAACAGGGTCGAGTTCATCGACAACGCGCACTTCAGGCCAACTCGCATGAGAGCCATAGAAGTTACTGACACATTTTTCGTAATCGCCGGCCACTAAAGCCGAGTAAGCGGTTTGAAATCCGACCAACTCACACTCAAATGAGTAACCACCGGGGCGATCAGCGTAATATTTCCAGTTGCCATCCCAGTTGGTGTAAAGCACATCCGTTGCGCCATTGAGATTCAAACTGCCATAGGGCGTTTGTTGCCAACAGGTGTCTTTTTCGTCCGCTTCTAACGGAATTTGATAGTGATCCGATAAGCCTTGCCAGTAACGAATACGGTTGACAGGCTGACCTTTGTCTTTGTTTTGCTCACCACACTCTATACCGCCATTGATGATATTGATGGTGGTACCAAAGCCATAACCGATCCCAGCATCGATTTCACGCTGTGATGGCGTCCAAGTTTTATCGATAACATGCAACATGGCAGGCTTAGGCGCTTGGGGAGTGAGGAAGAACCAAATCGCCGAGGCTAAATTCAACCAAGAATCCGCGACTAAACCGGGGTTATTGAGTAACACAGAAGCATCACCGTCATACATCGCCTCAGAGAAAGCGCCATAGTTAAAATGGTATGACAGCTGCTTAGCGCCACGTCCAAAATAGCCCTGTCCTGCGGCGCAAGGCCATTTCTTGTTTTGCCAATCGTTCTGACCACAACCTGTCGTATAGCCTTCTTGCCCTTCCGACCAACCCATCTCTCGAACATGAACCAGCGCTTGCTGCCACTCTTCCAGCGCCAGAGGGTTATCAGACACATTGTCTTTCGCAATATGCCCCCCGGTTTCTTGTGCAAAATGGGCAAAGGCGGTCACAATCGAACGCTTACAAATCGCATCAGAATCGCGTCCATCCGTGTATTCAGCACAAAAGGCGGGGAACTTACCAATTGCACGCAAAAACCGCGTATATGTGTACTCTGGTGCGGCCATATGAGTCAGAAAATCCCACTCTTGACGTGGGAAAACGCGCTCTGCTCGCTTAACGTTATCTGGGTTTGTTGCCAAGCCCGAATCAATCGCTTCAACAATACTATTCGGTGCCGTGCGCAGTGCTTGAGACCAAATTTGGTACATAGGATTGGCGGTTTTTTGTTGTTCCACCGCTTCAATGTCAGCACGTGAAATCACATAGCCAGTTGGATTTTCTGGGTCAGGCTGAATATTCATTGTCGCCCAGGTAGGAGACGCGGCAAGAACCGCGAGTACGGTAAGGTAGCGTGTTTTGTTCATCGAACTAGTCCTTGTGTCAATTGCTGCCACAAGACTAGAAAAAAGCGCCTAGAGCTGCACGTAAAGAGTATTGCCCAAACGTTAAGTTGCGAGACAGTGTTCAAATACAACAGATGACTTTACTGAGTGTTAGAAAAAATTGTTGGGTTGCTTCAAAAATTATTTTGTTAATTATCAATAATCAACTTCCAACTCGCGAACAATACGCAATAAAAAACCAGCCCGAAGGCTGGTTTTGTCAAAACACTCGAAGCGGATTATTCCCACTCAATTGTCGCTGGTGGCTTACCAGAAATGTCGTAAACGACACGGGAAATACCGTCAACTTCGTTGATAATACGGTTAGATACTTTACCTAAGAAGTCATATGGTAGGTGCGCCCAATGCGCTGTCATAAAGTCGATAGTTTCAACGGCACGTAGCGATACCACCCAATCGTACTTACGGCCATCGCCCATTACGCCAACAGAGCGAACGGGTAGGAACACCGTGAACGCTTGAGAGACTTTGTTGTACAGGTCTGCTGCGTGCAGCTCTTCAATGAAGATAGCGTCAGCACGACGTAGCAAATCACAGTACTCTTTCTTGATCTCACCAAGAACGCGAACACCTAGACCTGGACCAGGGAATGGGTGGCGGTAAAGCATGTTGTAAGGAAGACCGAGCTCTAGACCTATCTTACGAACTTCATCTTTAAACAGCTCACGTAGTGGCTCAACTAGACCCATTTCCATATCTTCTGGCAGGCCGCCCACGTTGTGGTGTGATTTGATCACGTGCGCTTTACCAGTTTTAGATGCGGCAGACTCGATAACGTCTGGGTAGATAGTACCCTGAGCTAGCCATTTCGCGTTTTTCAGCTTCTTCGATTCTTCATCGAATACGTCTACGAATACGTGACCGATAGTCTTACGTTTTTCTTCTGGATCAGACTTACCTTCAAGAGCAACAAGGAAACGCTCTTCTGCGTCAACTTTGATGATGTTTAGGCCGAACTTGTCGCCAAACATTTCCATCACTTGCTGACCTTCGTTGAGACGAAGTAGGCCGTTATCAACGAATACACAGGTGAGTTTGTCGCCAATCGCGCGGTGAACCAGCATAGCAACAACGGATGAATCCACACCACCCGATAGACCTAGGATCACTTCATCGTCGCCCACTTGCTCTTTAATGCGAGCAACGGCATCTTCGATGATAGATTCTGAAGTCCATAGACGCTCACAACCACACACGCCAAGAACAAAGTTCTCGAGCATTTGTAGGCCTTGTTTGGTGTGCGTCACTTCTGGGTGGAACTGAACGCCGTAGTATTTCTTCTCTTCGTTCGCCATTGCAGCGTAAGGACAGGTGTCTGTCTCACCAACTTTTACGAAATCTGTTGGGATTTCTACAACTTTGTCACCGTGGCTCATCCATACATCTTGAATCGCTTCAAGATCTTTAAACAGAGAAGATTCGCCAGAAATTTTAACTTGTGCGTAGCCAAACTCACGCTCGTTTGAGCCCGCGACTTTACCACCTAGCTGCTCTGCCATGGTCTGCATGCCGTAACATACGCCAAAAACAGGAACACCTGAGTCAAATACATATTGAGGTGCGCGAGGAGAGTTTTCTTCCGTTACGCTTTCAGGACCACCAGATAGGATGATGCCATCTGGGTTGAATTCGCGAATATCCGCTTCTTCAACATCCCAGCTCCATAGTTCACAGTAAACGCCGATTTCACGTACGCGACGTGCGACAAGTTGGGTGTACTGAGAACCGAAGTCCAAGATCAGAATACGTTGGTCATGGATATTTTTAGTCATTTTGAGCAGTCTTTTTAGGCTAAGTGATTAAAACCGAGGCGAGTGTACTCGCCTCATCTTAATGCTTCAAGGAAAAAGCAAACGTTTACGCTAGGCTATTAGTTACCTAAACGGTAGTTTGGTGCTTCCTTAGTGATCTGAACGTCGTGTACGTGAGATTCTTGCATACCCGCGCCAGAGATACGTACAAATTCAGCTTTAGTACGCATGTCTTCGATTGTTGCGCTGCCTGTTAGGCCCATGCTTGAGCGTAGACCACCCATTTGTTGGTGTACGATCTCTTTTAGGCGGCCTTTGTATGCGATACGACCTTCGATGCCTTCAGGAACAAGCTTGTCTGCTGCGTTATCAGACTGGAAGTAACGGTCAGAAGAACCTTGAGACATCGCGCCTAAAGAGCCCATACCACGGTAAGCTTTGTAAGAACGGCCGTTGTAAAGAATCACTTCGCCCGGTGCTTCTTCTGTACCAGCAAACATAGAACCAACCATCACACATGATGCACCCGCTACGATGGCTTTACAGATATCACCAGAGAAACGGATACCACCGTCGGCAATGACTGGAATACCGTATTCGTTCGCGACTTCAGCCGCATCTGCGATGGCTGTAATTTGAGGAACACCCACACCCGTTACGATACGAGTAGTACAGATAGAACCAGGGCCGATACCCACTTTCACTGCGCTTACGCCAGCTTCGATAAGTGCTCTTGCACCAGCACCTGTTGCTACGTTACCGCCGATGATGTCTAGATCTGGGTGAGCCGCACGAGTTTCACGAATACGCTGTAGAACGCCTTCAGAGTGACCGTGAGAAGAATCGATAAGTAGTACGTCGACGCCTGCTTCAACCAGTGCCGCAACACGCTCTTCGTTACCCGCACCAGCGCCAACTGCTGCGCCAACGCGTAGACGACCACGTTCATCTTTACATGCGTTTGGTTTACGTTCTGCTTTATGGAAGTCTTTTGCCGTGATCATACCGGTTAGTTTGAACTCATCGTTCACTACCAGTACTTTTTCAACGCGCGCTTCGTGCATTTTCTCTTGAACTTCTTCGCGAGTTGCACCTTCGTTTACAGAAGCGAGACGCTCTTTAGGCGTCATTACTGCAGATACTTTCTTAGATAGGTCAGTGACAAAGCGTACGTCACGGCCAGTGATGATACCGACCAGTTCGTTGTGCTCTGTTACTACAGGGAAGCCCGCAAAACCGTGTTTATCAGTCAAAGCGACTACGTCAGCGATGGTTGCGTCTGGGTTCACTGTCACAGGGTCTGACACAACGCCAGCTTCGAAGCTCTTTACTTTTCGAACTTCACCAGCTTGTTGCTCAATAGACATGTTCTTGTGGATAAAGCCAATGCCACCCTCTTGCGCTAGCGCAATCGCTAGGCGAGCTTCCGTTACGGTGTCCATTGACGCCGAAATCATAGGGATGTTTAAGCTAATGTTCTTAGTTAGCTGAGTGCGAAGATCAGCTGTGTTTGGGAGAACGGTGGAGTGTGCTGGCACAAGGAGTACGTCGTCGAATGTCAGCGCTTCTTTGGCAATTCTTAGCATTTGCAATATCTCACAATTAGAGGAGTAAAAAGACAACCCAAAGTCTCATCGTTTCGCATAATGAGGGCAGCAAGTTTAAGAAAATCTACTGCATTTGGATTAGATATTGCGGACGGATTATACGGCCTAGGAAATCGCTTGGCTACACATTTTTCTATTTTTTATTTGCAATTACCCCCTTGATATGTATTATATTGCCGCTAATTTCCATACCCACGCCTACGAGATTAGCTGTGTCTTCTCTGACCAATCAAAACATTTTCACTGTTTCTCGTCTTAATGCTGAAGTCCGTTTGTTACTCGAAAATGAAATGGGCATTGTTTGGTTAGTCGGTGAAATTTCTAACTTTTCCGCCCCCGTCTCTGGCCACTGGTATCTGACACTTAAGGATTCGCGCGCGCAAGTAAAATGCGCCATGTTCCGTGGTAACAATCGTCGCGTTACGTTCAAGCCTCAAAACGGAAATCAGGTACTGGTTAAAGCACGCTTGTCTTTGTATGAACCACGTGGTGATTACCAATTGATCATCGAATCGATGCAGCCTGAAGGGGATGGTCGATTACAGCAGCAGTTCGAAGAACTTAAGATGAAACTAGCGGCGGAAGGATTGTTTGCTCAAACCAACAAACGGCCGCTCCCTGAGCACCCGCAACGTGTGGGAATCATCACTTCAAAAACCGGCGCAGCGCTGTTTGATATTCTTGATGTACTTAAACGTCGTGATCCTTCACTGCCTGTCGTTATCTATCCAACCATGGTTCAAGGGGATGCGGCGGCAATTGAAATCGCTCAAGCGGTTGGCCGTGCCAATAGCCGCAACGAATGTGACGTGTTAATCGTCGGCCGTGGTGGTGGTTCACTAGAAGACCTATGGTGCTTTAACAACGAAATCCTTGCTCGCACTATTGCAGCGAGCCAGATCCCGATTATCAGCGCCGTCGGTCATGAAGTGGATGTCACGATTGCCGACTTTGTCGCTGACATGCGCGCCCCGACGCCATCAGCCGCAGCTGAGCTGGTGAGTCGAGATAATAGCCATAAAGAGCAGGCGTTTGTCGCGCGTCAGCAAAAGCTGATGAGTGCCATGCGCTATTACCTCAGTCAACAGAGCAAGCTATCGACCTCGCTAACTCACCGTTTGGAAAGGCAGCATCCGAGCTATCAACTGCAACGCCAAAGCCAACAACTCGACGAGTTACAACTGCGTTTACAACGTTCTATGGATCGCTTTATTGCTGCGCATTTACAAAAAGTCGAACGTCATCAATACAAACTCCAGTTGCACTCGCCAGTAAAACGACTCAATCAGCAAAAGTCGTCTTTACAGTATTTGGAACAAAAGCTGTTCGATACGATGGATCGTAAACTGCTTAACACCCGCCACCAGCTCTCTCTCGCGGCAGAAAAACTCGATACCGTAAGCCCGCTCGCGACGCTAAAACGTGGTTACTCGATAACTCAGAATGAGCAAGGAAAAGTTATTACCCAAGCGACTGATGTCAAAACGGGCGACACTTTGGTCACCCGTTTATCTGATGGCGAAATCCGTTCGACCGTCAATTAGTCTTTTACGTGGAACTCAAATAGCACTCGAGACTTAGATTTCAACTCGTTGCATTGATTACAGAAATAGTTCGCCGCGCCGCACGCTTGAAGCTTCTCCAGTTGAGCGGCGCAATCCGGACAATATCCGACCTTATCAAAACTACACTGACACTGCTTACAGTGATATTGCCCCGTCCATTCAAGAGCTTGGTGGCAACGGGGACAAGAATTTTCGTTCATACTCTTCTCAACTAGCACTTGGTTTACACTTAATTTAGCGCACCACTGATCCCTTGCCATGATCCTGATCACGTCGGCTATTGTGCTTTACTTGATACATCTTTTGGTCTGCTTGTTTAATGAGCTGCTGCAAAGAGACCAATCGGCGTATTTCACAAACCGCCTTACCGACGCTGACTCGCACCTGGAGATCCTCGACGGCCATCAAATGCGCCAGTTGTTCGGTAAACTGCTTCTCCAACTGATTGAACGCTTGCTTGTCATCAGAAAAAGCAAAAGCAACAAACTCATCGCCACCATAGCGGCCATTAAGACTGCAGCGGTTAAAGACCTGATTGAAGATCTCCCCTACCCGAGCCAGCACTCTATCGCCCACTTCATGACCATGGATATCATTAATCTGCTTAAAATGATCAATGTCGGCAAAAAAACACGCGATGTAGTTAAGTTCGGTGTTTAAACAATCACTTGCTTGCTGCAATAGCGCGCGCCGATTCAAACACCCTGTTAAGGAGTCATAGCGAGCGTGATAGTACAATTGGTGTTCAAGATCGTACTTCTCCCATGCGACCGCATAGAGTGAGGCGAGCATTTGCAATACTTCGAGTTCATGAGGCTCGGGCTTTGCCGGCTCATGACTGTAAATTGCAAAGGTGCCCATCGCAGTTTGGGTACGAGAAAGAATAGGCACTGACCAACAAGCATGCAGATTGGCTTGGCGGGTAAGCGCGCTAAATACAGCCCAATTGGGGTGCTGGTCGATATTTTCGACCACGACACTCTGTTTTGAGTATGCAGCAGCACCGCAAGACCCCACTTGAGGCCCGATCGTCACGCCTTCGACCGCGCTATTATAAAACTCGGGTAAGCTGGGGGCTGAAGTTTATTGGTTTGACTATCGAGCCTCAGGATCGACGCTCTTCGCTTACCAAACCAGCTTTCAGAAAGTTCGACAACGCGGCGATTAAGCTCTTCTTTGCCCATTCCTAGTGCGAGTTTAGTGAGCAACGTATTTACTTCTCTGTGAGCGGTGAGAAGTTTAAAGTAACTCATTGTGGCTGACTCAATTTATATTTCTAATTTACAGGATAAAGTAGCATAAAACCCTGTTTCATACGTCGATCGCCACCTCATAACGACCACTATTGATAGGGTTAACCTGATGGGTCCCTGAGAAGATCAATGTTTAAGATCAAACTCTGATCTTCGGCTAAATCCATTTTGATCAGCGATCTGGCGAATAAAGAACATTTATATAACCACACACCGAAAGCATAAGTTACATATGCTGCATTTGGATTTATATAAGAACAAAACACTAATTACCTAATGAAAATTGCCATTTATAAGTTTTTAATAAAAAGATCGCTTTTCAACTTAACGCAATTACACACCTGTGTTTTTCAACCAACTCAGCTTCGTAAATACGCTTTAACCGCCGTTAACCTGAGGTCTTCGATAAATTCGTGTAGGCCTGCCCACACGCCCATGAGCGAGAAAAGCTTCAAGGTCGCCCTGGTCGACGCCTGTATCGAGGTAGCGTCTCGCGGTACTTTTACTGATAGAAAAACGTTCCGCGATGTCACTGACACTCAACTCAATGTTGGCATGACTAAACTGGTCGACAATCTGACGTAATGTGTAAGCATCGGCAGCGCCGTTTTTACGCTGAACTTCGCCACGCTGGAACAAGCTATCAAGCTCTGTTTGCTGTAAACTTTGACCATGAGTCAAGGTATGCTGCATCATGCAGTACTTATCCAAGCTGTTAGCTAAGCGTTGATAGTCGACGGGCTTGACCAGATAGTCAAACACACCATGACGCAGCGCCTTTTGCACCGTTTCAACATCGTTCGCTGCTGTCACTAAGATACTCTCGGGCCTATGTGGCAAACCGTGTAATTGCGGTAAAAAATCGATACCAAGCCCGTCAGGTAAATAATTGTCGATGAGCACCAAGTCATAGGCGCACTCCGTCAGATGTTGCTTAGCCTCTGCAAGCGAAACACAAGTATCAAGTCTTTGAAAACGCTTGTCGCGTGCGATGAACTGACGATGGAGAGTCGCAATGTCACTATCATCTTCGATAATGAGTACGTTATGCATTTCTTACCTCTGGAAAATAGATAGTAAACTGGGTTTCATCTTGATCGCTGTCTAGTTCGATATAGCCTTCTGCTGCTTCGACCACCGATTGGACTAAGTGCATTCCAATTCCGTGTTCATGGAAGTCACTTTTGGTTGTGAAGCCCAATTGGCATAAGCTATCCAAACTGACCTGGATCATAGGACCATTGTTTGCCACTGCGAGCACGCGCTCGCTGGGAGTTTGGTACATGACAACCCGAATTTGACCTTGCTCGCTGCCTTCTAAAGCTTCGATACTATTATTGATTAAGTTGGCCAGTAGCGAGCTTAAGGCCTGTTCGTCGAGCTTGTTAGGCAGCGCCTGCCAACCGTGCAGCTCACTTAAATCAACGTGGATGTTTTTCTCTGCGGCTTTACCTAAATGCGACAATAACAACCCAGAAATCAAAGGGAGCGATTGCAACTGAGCAACACTGTCCATATTGGCCTGATTCGTTTGGGACTGGCTCAGTAGCATTTCGAGCGCTTGGTCAACATGACCGAGTTGTAACAGCCCAGTGACCGTCGAGAGTTTGTTTTGATGTTCATGGCGAGTCACACGGATAGACTCTAAATAGCTGCTTACCTGGCTAATTTTGTTCGAGAGCAGTTGCAGCTCTTTCTGCGCTCGGAGGCTAAATACAGCCCCTCGTTCCGATTCAGGGTCAAGCGCCAATGTCACGCGAGTCAATACCAAGTTACGGCCATTAATGCGCACCAGTCGGTCAATAAAATCGCTGCCGTGTAAGCGAAAGTGTTGAGGATCGGCTAATAGGTTTGAGAGTGGTTGTGGCAAGTTGAGTTCTTTATCGATACCGAGCAACTCTTGCGCAGAGTCATTACACAAATACACCTCCCCTTGAGCATTAAGCGCCAATATTCCTTCGTGCGCTGCTTGCAACACCCCGGCGCTGGTTTGCAAAGTCTGCTGCAGTTGCCACGGCTCCATATGTTGCATCTTGTCACGTATATATTCAGAAAACCGCCAAGCTGCCAAGCCAGATAACAAAACACTGACGATAGTAAACAGAATAAGCGGCGATAACGTTTGTTCGTTTAAGATTGCGATGGTTTGCAGCAAATAACCGACTTTTATCATGCCAACAATGGTGCCAGTGTCATCAATGAGTGGCGATATATAGCGAACAGAAGGCCCTAACGATCCGACACTGTAGGACAGATAAGAGTCCCCCGTAGTTAATGCACGCTCGATATCTCCCCCCACGACCGGCAAGCCAACACGATTGGCCAGTGGATGGGCAAGACGGATGCCTCGCTCATCGCTGACCGTAATAAAGTCAGCATCGGTTGCTTGTTGCAACCTACGAATCATCACTCCCACTTGGTCCTTGTCACCGCGCTTTACAGCCGCAATCAAAGAAGGCAACTGAGCGAGTTGCTGAGTCTGAACTTGGGCCCTCAACGCAACTTGTTCATCCAGTACCTGGTTTAACCGCTCAGTAGCGACCAACCACCATCCAATGGAACCTAACGTGAGTGCACCACAAAGGAGTATCGTGAGATGCATGGTAAAGGAGCGGGGAAAAATTCGCGTGGCCATGATGTGATTCTTTCGGTTAATTCAGTGCAAGAATACGTGGTTGTTCACCTAACTTCAGCGCTAATCACCGCTAAGTTGAACAAGATCTCATTAGTGACGTTTATCAGCTTTATTATTTTAATGCCGTTAATCTCAACGTTATTTCAGTCAAGATTTGCTCTAGTTTGAAGAGTGAACACTCGCCAAGTCCTCTGACATGACTTTTTGATTTATAACAGTTTTTTGATAGCAAGAGCTCGCTAAGTTAGAGAAAAATCTAAGGAGGGTTTTATGCTAACTTCAAGTAATATGCGGCTACTCATGCTGGCAATCATAGGGGTCATACTATGGTTTAGCCCCATTCCACAAGGGCTGACAGAACAAGCTTGGCAAATGATGACTGTCTTTGTCGTCACGGTTCTTAGTTTGATCATTGCGCCTCTCCCCTTAGGAGCGATGGCGCTGATCGGACTCACCGCCGCCACTCTATTGGATGTGCTGCCGATTAGAACCGCTCTGACCGGGTTTGCACATCCGACAATTTGGATGATCGCAGCGGCGTTTTTCATTTCCCGTGGCTTTATCAGTACTGGTTTTGGCCGTCGAGTAGGTTATTGGTTTATCTCCAAGCTCGGCCATAACTCACTTGGTTTGGCTTATGGCCTCGTACTGACAGACTTACTGTTTGCTCCGGCCACACCCAGCACCACCGCTCGCTGTGGGGGGATTATCTCGCCGCTATTTCGTTCGGTCGCCAACGCCTATGACTCCGACCCTGAAAAAGGGACCGAGAACAAAATCGGTGCCTTTCTAGTTCAATGTATCTTCCAGTGCAACGCGATTACCTGTGCCATGTTTCTTACCTCAATGGCCGGTAACCCACTCGCGGCAAACTTTGCCAAAGAGCAAGGGGTTGAGATCACTTGGGGCGCTTGGGCGTTAGCCGCAATTGTTCCAGGTATTATCTGCTTATTTCTTATTCCTCTAGTGATGTATTTAGTCTTTCCACCTGAGTTGAAAAAAACGCCAGAGATGCGACTTATCGCCAGGCAGAAGCTGGCCGAAATGGGGACTATGACTCGCAATGAGTGGATGGTAGGGATCACCTTTGTTGGGATGGTCAGTCTCTGGGTACTGGGCCCAACGTTAGGAATTCACTCAACCGTTACGGCCTTGCTGGGATTAGTCTTTTTGCTGATTACCCGCACGATTACTTGGGATGCCGTGTTACAAGAAAAAGAAGCTTGGCACACCATCACTTGGTTCGCGGTATTGGTCATGATGGCCGCACAACTTAACAAGTTGGGTTTTATCGCTTGGTTTGGTGACATGATCGCCAATTCACTATCAGGTTATGGCTGGTTGAGTACCTTAGCGATTCTGCTGCTCGTCTACTACTACAGTCACTATTTAATGGCGAGCGCAATGGCCCATATCAGTGCTATGTATTCTGCGTTTCTTGCGATAGCGATTGCCGCAGGCGCGCCGCCAATGTTAGCTGCTATCGTGTTAGGTATATTTAGCAACCTGTACATGTCAACAACCCACTACTCTTCCGGCCCGGCTCCAATACTGTTTGGCGCTGGCTTCCTCTCGTTACAAAACTGGTGGAAGATTGGTTTTGTCTTTTCACTCATCGTCATTCCTGTATTTTTCTTCATTGGCGGTGCCTGGTGGAAAATTCTCGGAATGTGGTAACAATAAAGCCCGCTTCGGCGGGCTTTGATTTTATTGTGGACGCACCAGAGTCAGCATCTCGATATGTTGTTCGTCAAGCTGAGTGAGTGTGACCTCTATTGTGGCAAACTCACTTAAGCTTTGTGCGTGTGTACCACCGCACGGGATGATCGCCACCGCTCCTTCCCCTAGATCGCACTGCCAATAACGTGAATCGGTGAGGCTTTCACCATGACACTCTATTTCAATCGCGGCCGACAAGGCTAACCATTGACAAAGCTGTGCATTCACCTTGTGCTCTATATCGCTCAGATTAGCCAACATATCACCGCTGTTTAGGCCTCGTTTGCGCAGTGTTTTCCCCAAGCGATAGGTGTCAGTGCATCGTTCTGGCGTAACAAAACTGGTGACCTGTGCGTAACTGTTAAAATCATAGTAGCCGTGAGGATCTTTGCGCTCGGCGTCTTTACGCCAGTATTGCTGCTCGACAAGCACCTTATTGAGTGCCAAATAGGCCAAATGCCCTGCACTATGCCCGCGGCTCAACGCCTGCTGATGCGCTTTATCCACCACCAGCTCAACGTGCTGTCGCACATCAATACCATCGACCTCTTTTGCTAGGCAATGCACCACAACAAATACCCAACCAGGCTCGTCTCGTTTTACCGGAATCGCCTTTCCAACGTAGAGCTCACCACTGACCAACTCGACCGCACCGACTTGGCAATCAAGTACAGCATGACCATTGAGATATCCTTGGTCCGCCGGATGGTCTGGCCAAATGTGACTGACGGGATGAAAAGGCGTTTGTTCTGTCACGACATAAAGAAAATCACTGCCTAGCTCTACTCGCTGAACGTGTGATTGAAGTTGCCATGTTGCGTGACAAAAACGAATGATGGTCGGATTCATGATGTTGTTCCTTAAAAAAAGCGCCGATATGATATCGGCGCTTTAACTCTAGTGTGCATTGAAACAGGCGTTACTTTTTACGATTTTTCATCATCCCCATCAAGCGTTTACGTTTACGCTCTTGAGACAATGTCATCTTGTTCGATTTACCCTCAAATGGGTTATCGCTGTTTTGGAACTGAATTCGGATTGGTGTTCCCATGATTTCCAATGACTTACGGAAGTAGTTCATCAGATAACGTTTATACGAATCTGGGAGTTCGTTCACTTGGTTACCATGAATAACCACGATCGGTGGGTTGTATCCCCCTGCGTGCGCATATTTCAGTTTCACACGGCGACCACGAACCAAAGGTGGTTGGTGATCTTCGGTCGCCATCTTCATAATACGGGTGAGTACAGAGGTTCCAACGCGAGTCGTCGCTGACTTGTACGCCTCTTGAACCGACTCAAACAGGTGACCCACACCCGTGCCATGTAAAGCAGAAATAAAGTGAATACGGGCGAAATCAACAAAACCCAAACGACGGTCGAGCTCTTTCTTAACGTGCTCTTTGACGTCCATATCCAAGCCATCCCACTTATTGACCGCAATAACGATAGAGCGACCAGCATTAAGAGCAAAGCCAAGTAGGCTCAAATCTTGATCGGAGATATTTTCGCGTGCATCAATGACCAAAAGAACAACGTTGGCATCCTCTACCGCTTTTAACGTTTTAACCACCGAGAACTTCTCTACGGTTTCGTTAATGCGCTTACGACGACGTACACCGGCGGTATCAATCAGTACATATTCACGCCCATCGCGTTCCATCGGTATATAGATAGAATCACGTGTGGTGCCCGGCATATCATAAACAACGACACGCTCTTCACCTAAGATGCGGTTTGTGAGTGTCGATTTCCCCACGTTCGGACGGCCAATAATCGCCAGCTTGATCGGTTGATCTTGCAAACGCTTAAACTCAGCTTCCGCCTCTTCTTCACTGTATTCTAACTTCTCTTCTTCGCCATCTTCGAATTCGGTTAAGTCTTCGATTTCGCCGTTGGCTTCCTCCGCCATTTTCTCGGCAAAAGGGTTCAGTGCGCGGTCGATCAATGCGCCAACGCCTCGGCCATGAGCTGCGGCAATTTGGTACATGTTTTCAACACCGAGTTGCCAAAAATCAGCCGAGGCTGCATCAGCGTCAATACCGTCGACTTTGTTCACCACCAGCATCGAAGGTTTTTCGATTTTACGCAGGTGGCTGGCGATAGCGATATCTGACGGTGTCAGGCCAGCGCGCCCATCGACCATAAACAGAACCACATCTGCCTCGTCGATAGCGGCCAGTGACTGCTCTGCCATTTTGGTCTCGACACCTTCTTCGGTGCCATCAATACCACCGGTATCGATAACGATAAATTCATGTTCACCAAGCTTGGCTTGGCCGTACTTACGGTCACGAGTTAAGCCTGGGAAATCCGCAACCAATGCGTCGCGAGTACGAGTCAGTCGGTTAAACAATGTCGACTTACCAACATTTGGACGCCCAACAAGCGCAACAACAGGTACCATAACAACCTCTACAATATTCTTTTCTTTATGTAGTTATAGGTAACCACTCAAACTATGTCATTGCTGAGCACTTTACCTATAACCACATGTTACTTTGGGTCTAAAACGAACAAACGGCTCCCAACTGTTGCCAGCTAGGAGCCGAATGTGAATTATATCACACGATTACTCGTTAATCGTTAGTTTCTTTACATCGCCATCGCGAGTGATCAGCACATAACCGTCTTCGAGTGGTAGCGGCCCGACAGCAAAACCACTTGAGTCAACTTGCTGCATCGAAACAAAATCACCGCTATCACGCTCAAGCCAGTACAAATAGCCTTCACTATCACCGACCACCAAATAAGAGTCGATAATCACTGGCGATGTGACTAAACGGTTTTCTAATTGATCATTATTCCACAGTTCAGTGCCGCTACGAGCATCAACAGCGATCAGATGATCGTTCTCTGTGACGACATAAAGACGACTGGCATCACTCGCCAAATCGGAGGCTGACGAGTAATTGCGTTTCCACGCAGGCTTACCCGAGCGCAAATCAATGGCAGTCAACTGACCGTTGTAACCAACGATATACAGCGAACTTCCAAGAATCAGAGGGGAAGCATCGACGTCAACCAAACGGTCAATTTCAGTCGCGCCCTGCGGTTTGCCGATAGGTTGCTGCCAGATCAACTGACCACGCTCAACAATCGCTGCGGCCAAACGTCCATTTGCTGTTCCCCAGAACACACCACCTGAAGCGGTAACGGGAGCGCTGTTGCCACGCAATGTTAAGTTTGGCACTTCAGTACTAATCGTCCATTTAGACTCGCCAGTCACTTGGTCTAGAGCCAGCAAAATACCTTTGTTGGTGTGAATGATAACCAAATTGCTATCGGTCGCGGGTGCGGCCAGAACTTCGCCATCCACTTTTGCTTGCCAGTTCAGCTCACCGGTTTCTTGATCGAAAGCGAACACGTGCCCATTTTCGCTACCAATAAAGATTTGTCCGTAGCCTGCCGTGATACCACCTGATAGTCGGGCAGAGACATCCCCTTCAACATCTGCTTGCCAAATGAGGGTGCCATTTTGAGGGTCAAGCGCCTTGACCATGCCATCTCGGCTGGCAACAAAGACCTTATCATAGGCATACTCAGGCGTTAACTTGGAGTAATACTGACCGACGCCATTACCCACTGAATTGCTCCACTGACTCGTGGGGGTAAATTCACTACTAACTTGAGGCACTGGCGCCATGATAACGGTATCTTCTTCGCTGGCACACCCGGCCAACACACCGATACATATTGCGCTTGCAAGGGCTTTTTTAAGCAAATTCTTCATCCAGTGCCCTTACTTGGCTAGATCATCCAATTTAAGCTGCAGCGTTTGGCTCGCATCACCTGACTGCTGCGATTCGGTGTAAGCGGCGTACGCGCCCTGCTCATCTCCTTTGCGCAGCAAGATATCACCTTTGAGCTCAGCCACTCGACCGGCCCAACTTTGATCGTCAATGTTAGCCAGTTGTGCGATAGCACTGTCGAACTCCCCTTGCTCCGCTTTAACACGAGCGAGACGATAATTGATAACGGCAGCCAGTGCAGTGTCTTGCGTCGAACTTTTTGCCCACTCAAGCTGAGCCACGGCTTCGTCAAGATTGCCTGCCTCTACTTGGACTTTGGCCAACTGAAGCGCGGCCAGTGTGGCATATTCAGTCTCTTTATTCGCTTCAATAAAAGTCTGTACTCCCGACTCCGCACTCGCGCCTTGCTCGGCAAGTTGCTGTACCGCTTGAGTATAACTTTCAGAGGCGGCTTCTTGAGCGGCAATCACTGAGTCTTGATAGTAACGCCAACCAAATAGACCACCCAGACCAACAACGGCACCAAAGATCACCGCTTTGCCGTTCTCTTTCCACCAATCTTTGATCGCTTCTACTTGTTGTTCTTCAGTATCGTAGAGTTCCACTTCCTGTCCTCTTAAGCCAAAGTGGTGACTGTCATCACCACTGAGATATTTGATAAATAATTAAACCAGCTCTGAGAGCTTGGCCATAACGTCGTTTTGACTGAACGTGTCTTGGCTACCACCAATGAGATCTTTAAGCACAACCGTACCATCGGCCACTTCGTTCTCACCTAGCACAAGTGCCACTGCGGCCCCGACTTTGTCAGCACGCTTAAACTGCTTCTTAAAGTTGCCGCCACCAAAGTGGTTCATAACACGAAGCCCTGGAACTTGCTCACGTAATGACTCTGCCAGCTTCATGCCTGCCATCATGGTGCCTTCCCCAGCGGTGACCATGTACACATCGACGCTGCGACGTACTTCGGTAAGCTCTAACGTTTCGAGCATCAAGACCAAACGCTCTAAGCCCATGGCAAAGCCCACCGCGGGCGTTGCTTTTCCGCCGAGTTGCTCTACCAAGCCGTCGTAACGCCCACCACCACAAACGGTACCTTGAGCGCCAAGGCTCTCTGTAATCCATTCAAAAACGGTACGGTTGTAATAATCTAAACCACGCACCAGTCGCTGGTTAACTGTGTATTCGATACCTGCCGCATCAAGAAGTTCACACAAGCCAGCAAAATGTTGCTTTGACTCTTCGCCCAGGTAGTCAGACAGACGTGGTGCGTCACCAAGAACGGCTTGGATCTCTGGGTTCTTGGTATCAAGTACGCGCAGAGGGTTAGTGTGCATACGACGCTTTGAGTCATCGTCGAGAATGTCGACATGTTTTTCTAAGAAAGCAACCAAAGCGGTACGATAATCCGCGCGGTCTTCGACAGAACCAATTGAATTGAGCTCTAAACGGACGTGCTGATCGATACCCAGCTCGCGCCATAGGCGGGCTGTCATCATGATAAGCTCTGCGTCAACGTCTGGACCATTGAGACCAAACACCTCTACCCCACACTGGTGGAACTGACGGTATCGACCTTTTTGTGGACGCTCGTGGCGGAACATCGGCCCCATGTACCAAAGACGCTGTTCGTCACGGTTGATAAGGCTATTTTGAATACATGAACGTACACAACCTGCCGTCCCCTCAGGGCGCAAGGTTAAACTGTCGCCATTGCGATCATCGAAGGTGTACATCTCTTTTGAAACCACATCGGTCTCTTCACCAACAGCACGACTGAACAGATTTGTTTCTTCAACAATCGGCATGCGCACTTCATTGTAACCGTATGCGCTAATCACGTTTTTTACCGTGTTTTCGAGTTTCTGCCACAGTGGAGATTGAGTTGGGAGGCAATCGTTCATGCCTCGAATTGCTTGAATTGTTTTTGCCACAATATTTACCGTAATGTTAATTACTTACCGTAATCTTGGTTGAGATTAACCTTGCACTTTGATGTTGATGCGGTTCTGCTCATCCATCACTGCTGCTTTGGCGCGAATCTTAGCCTCTAACTGAGCGACCAAGTCTTGATTGTCGAAACGCTCTTTTTGACGCTTACCGTCTTCGTAGAAAGCGCTCTTCTTATTACTGCCCGCTAAACCTAGATGAGAGACTTCCGCCTCGCCGGGACCATTGACCACACAACCGATAATCGACACATCCATCGGAGTAATGATGTCTTCAAGGCGCTCTTCAAGCGCGTTGACAGTGCCGATCACATCAAATTCTTGGCGTGAACAACTTGGGCAGGCAATAAAGTTGATGCCGCGTGAGCGGATGCGCAAAGACTTCAAAATATCGAAGCCGACTTTGATCTCTTCCACCGGGTTGGCGGCGAGTGAGATACGTAGCGTATCGCCAATCCCTTCAGCTAGCAGCATGCCTAGGCCAACCGATGATTTCACTGCGCCTGCGCGCGCACCGCCCGCTTCAGTGATGCCTAAGTGCAGGGGTTGATCGATCTTTTTAGCCAGTAGACGGTACGAGTCGACCGCCAAAAAGACATCCGACGCTTTCACGCTCACTTTAAACTGATCGAAGTTAAGGCGATCTAAAATATCGACATGACGCATCGCTGATTCTACAAGAGCTTCTGGTGTCGGTTCGCCATATTTCATCTGGATATCTTTCTCCAGCGAGCCACCGTTGACACCAATACGAATCGGAATATTTTTGTCGCGAGCACAATCGACCACTGCGCGAATACGCTCTTCGTTACCGATGTTACCCGGGTTAATACGCAAACAGTCGACGCCGTATTCTGCCACTTTTAACGCGATACGATAGTCAAAGTGAATATCCGCCACTAGCGGGATATTGACTTGCTGTTTGATCTGTTTGAACGCTTCAGCAGCGTCCATGGTCGGTACAGAGACACGGACGATATCTGCACCCACATTTTCCAGTGATTTGATCTGCGCAACAGTCGCCGCAACGTCTGTTGTACGTGTGTTGGTCATTGACTGCACCGCTATAGGGGCGCCGTCACCAATAGGTACATCGCCCACGTAGATACGAGTCGATGGGCGACGTTTGATCGGAGATTCGTGTTGCATAGTAATGTCTAAGGTAAGTTGAATCTTGCTACTTTGCCCGAAGTATACCCAGAAAGGTCGACAGGTTCACTCGCTAATGTCATTGAAACGTTTTCGGGCGCTCCTAAAATCACGCTGTAAGGCAGTTCACCCTGAAGGTTCAGTTCTTGGCCAGGCTTCTTAACGCCCGTCGATAACGTTTTACCGCTCGCGTCTTTTACTTGGATCCAGCAGTCGTCAGTAAATGACATCTGCAATAGATTAGTCGCAACGGCAGGTTGTTCAACCACAGTTTGAGGTTCTACCACCTCTTCTACCGTTGGTGGCTCTATGTTGTCTAGCGTTTGTACGGCCGCGGTCTCTTCTATGATAATGGTTTCTGCTGTTGGCGTTTCATCATCGGTTTGATCCATCGGGGCTTCAGCCGCTTGTTCATCGGTCAAGCTTGGTTGCTCAGCCACAAGTTCTGACTCGCTATCCGCTAAAGTGGTAAAGTCGAGTTCTGGTTGCGCCTCTTGCTCTAACTGCTGCTCTTGCTCAGTAGCCGTGGTGAGATCCACCATGTCGACGTCTTGGTTTTGCCACCACCACACCGAAGAAATCCCCAAGATGACGGCAAAAATGCCCCAAGTTAAGGTCATGATGCGACTGTCATGCTGCTCACGTTTGGTTTTGCGTGAAAAGCTTTTCATCGGCTGCTCTTTCGGTTCGGCTTCTTGACAGCCTTCTAGCGCTGAAAGAACCAAAGCTTCATTTAGATTGACGGCTTTGGCATACGAGCGAAGATAGCCACGAGTAAAGGTCGCCACCTGATCCAGTGCGAAATCGTTATTTTCAATGCTTTGAATAATTGACAGGCGCAATCTAAGACGGTCTGCAATCTGCTTTTGTGTCAGACCAAGCGCCTCACGTTGTTGCTTGAGAATAGTGCCGGCTTGTGGTTGTTCTACGTTGTCTTCGCTGGGTTGGACTTGTTGTTCAGCTGTCATGACTATAATAAATCTCTTGTTCAATAGCCTTGGTTAATTTTGGGCTTAATTATTCTTTGTTGGTATATGCCGAAAAACCAAAGTCGATAAAATCGAGGAAAACTCCTCATACGATGCAAAAAAACACGCTCCACTCAAATACAGAGAAATATCTCTAAAGCGCTAACCTTCCATTCTAATAGATATCATAGATGAAACAACATAGTGAAAGTGGATAATTTACAGTCAGCTCAAGGTTTTTCACTATTTTGACAGAGAGATCGCGGCAAGATGTAACAAAAAAGCCAGAGCTAGGCTCTGGCTTGGGTATAAATCGAATAAAGCTTATGAAACCGCTTTAACTTCAATCGTCTCACCTTTGGCGGCTCTGATCGTTGCGGTACGTTTAGTACGGTCAATCACATCACCAACCAACTGTCCACAGGCCGCATCAATATCATCGCCACGGGTCTTACGTACAGTGACCGTATGTTCATATTGCATCAAGGTTTTCTGGAAACGGTCAATACGTGAGTTACTTGGCTTCTTGTATGGCGAACCAGGGTAAGGGTTAAACGGAATCAAGTTAATCTTACACGGAGTATCTTTCATCAGCTCCGCCAGCTCACGAGCGTGCTGCATATCGTCATTGACATGGTCAAGCAATACGTACTCAACGGTCACTTTGCCTCGGTTTGCGTTCGATGACGCAATATAACGACGCACAGATGCCAAAAAGTCTTGGATATCCCAACGGTCGTTGATCGGCATAATTTCGCTGCGTAGCTTGTCGTTCGGAGCATGCAAAGAAATCGCCAGCGCGACATCAATCTTGCCTGTCATTTGATCCAAGCCTGAAACAACACCAGAGGTCGACACCGTCACACGACGCTTAGACAGACCAAAGCCTAAGTCATCCAACATGATCTCAAGTGCAGGAATGAGGTTTTTCATGTTCAGTAGCGGCTCACCCATGCCCATCATCACCACATTAGTGATCGGGCGACGGCCAGTCTCTTTCTCGAGACCGATTTCACGTGCTGCACGCCAAACTTGCCCGATGATTTCCGACACTTTCAAATTACGGTTGAAACCCTGCTGCGCCGTAGAGCAGAATTTACACTCCAGAGCACACCCTACCTGAGAGGAAACACACAAGGTCGCGCGGTCATCTTCTGGGATATACACGGTTTCCACATCTTGGTCACCGACCTTCATCGCCCACTTAATGGTACCGTCCGAAGAGTGTTGAGCCTCGGCCACTGTCGGCGCTTTTATCTCACAACGGTGTTGCAGCTTCTCACGTAACTTTTTATTAATATTGGTCATGTTATCGAAGTTATCGACACCGAAATGGTAGATCCACTTCATTACTTGGTCGGCACGGAATGCCTTTTCGCCGAGCTCCTCAGCAAAAAATTGACGCATACCTTGGCGATCAAAGTCGAGTAGATTGATTTTTTCAGTGGTCATGTGGCCTCTCAAACGACGGAACATTAATTAAGGGCGCGAATTGTACAGCCTTTATGCAGGGACAACAAGCGTTGTAAAGCCCTGTATTTGTTAAGGCGTTAATATCGCAGTGGTTATTTTTTATACAGAAAACATACACCCCGTGGATGACGAGGCGTAAGCGCTTGAAGTGCTGAATCAGTCGGTAGAAATCGGCGATCAGCTAGTCTCTGATGGGAACTAGCTCGCTGTACGTTTGATTTGATCGACAATGGCTTTTAACCCATTGCCACGTGAGGGGCTTAAGTGTTCAATCAGGCCAAGCTGAGCAAAATAATCATCCACGTTAAACGCTTGGATCTGCTCGCGGGTTTTACCATCAAACGCCGCCATCACTAATGCGATCAAACCCCGCACAATGCGCGCGTCGGAGTCAGCGCAAAAGTACCAAACCTCACCCACTCGTTGGCTCACTAACCATACCTGGCTCTCACAACCTGACACTGTCACTTGTGCCGATTTTAGCGACTCAGGCATCACTGGCAGCTTTTTTCCCCACTGGATGACTTGGCGATAGCGGTCTTCCCATCCACGCAGTGCTTGCATGGTTTGCACTATCTGCTCTGCATCAATGTCTTGACCAAACGGTGATTGAGGAAAAGGCGACATATTACTCTCCAACTAGTTGCGATACTTTTGAATCAGTTTTTCTACAATGCGTGACACCGCGACAAACCCAAAGGTCGCCGTGACTACGGTAGCAGCGCCAAAACCACTGGCGCAATCCATGCGTTTCGGTCCTTCCGCGCTCGACTTCATCCCACATACGCTACCATCAGGTTGCGGATACTTAAGCTGCTCAGTCGAAAATACACAGTCGATGCCAAACTTACGCGCTGGGTTAGTTGGAAAGTTATGATGACGACGCAAGGTATCTTTAATCTTTTTCGCCAAAGGATCTTGGATGGTTTTGGTGAGATCCGCGACCTTGATTTGAGTCGGGTCAACTTGTCCGCCCGCGCCGCCCGTGGTGATCACTTTGATTTTGTTACTCCGACAATAGGCCAGCAGCGACGCTTTCGCCTTGACGCTATCAATCGCATCCAGCACATAATCATACTCTTTGGATAGGTACAGATGCTGATTGTCTGGAGTAATAAAGTCGTCGATTAGGTTCACTTTGCACTCCGGGTTGATCAACTTAACCCGCTCGGCCATCACCTCAATTTTGCTTTGTCCCACCGTTCCAGACATCGCATGGATTTGGCGGTTAATGTTGGTCACACAAACATCATCCATATCGATCAAGGTCAGTTCACCCACTCCGGTGCGCGCCAGAGCTTCAACCGCCCATGAACCCACGCCACCGATACCAATCACGCACACGTGCGCCGCGCGCAGAATGTCAACTTCACTGTGACCATAAAGGCGGCGCGTACCACCAAATCGTTGGTTGTAGTGTTCAGAAGCAGGAGTGTCTAATTCGCGCATATCGATTGTCCGCAGGGTGTAAAAACAAAGAGTGCGATTTATACGCACTCTTGAGAAAAATGTCTAGGCTATTGCAACTTCTCCGGCGGCAACGCCCAAGGCGCTTGAGTCGGACTCTCTTCGAGCCCTAACTTCCAAACTCGGCCAAAATGTTTATAGTGGCCCGCCTCGGTACCCGCCCGTGGCCCCATCCCGTGATAGAGATCGAGGTGGTTCTGTTTTACCGCCCCACCTGTATCTAATACGATCAGTAAACGCAGTTGATGGGCTCCACTCCAAGTGCCATCGGGATTAAGCAAAGGGACTTCAGCTAAAATTGGCGTGCCCATAGGAAAAATAGAGCGGTCACCAGCGACAGAAGCCATAGCTAATAGCGGAATGCCGGCAGACCCGGTCACTGGCGCATCGGCTCGGGGCTCAAAGAAAACAAACGATGGGTTTTGCTCTAGCAGTTCTCTCACTGTCGATTCATCGTTGGCTAGCACCCACTCTTTGATCGCCTTCATCGACATTTTCTCTCGTGGGACTAAGTCGCGTTCGATCAATACTCGGCCGATACTGACATAGGCTTTATTGTTCTTACCACCATAAGCAAAATACTCAAGTGTGTCGTCATCTTCAAAATGGACAAAGCCACTGCCCTGCACTTCCATCAAAAACGGATCGATCAGATTCGCCGCGTACCCCAGCTCCAAGCCGAGCCCGTCGAGTGCACCATTATAAATCTGGGCTCGAGTCGGGCAATCCATCTCACAATCGGGTTTTGCATACACAGGGTATTTAAACCTTTCGTTCGGTTCGTGGCGCAGTTCCATCACTGGCGAGAAGTAACCGGTAAATAACACGTTGCCTCGTTTGTCTCCCCCCCCTAATTGCGCCGCTTGAATACCGTAAGCAGCGAGTTCTGTCGGTTCACCGCTTTGAAGCACCCATTCATTGAGTTTTTCATACAAAGGTTGGTAGATTTTTGCCATCGATGGTGAGTTCGTCACTACTTGCTCTGCTTGACGGTGAAACTCAGTAAAATCTCTCGGTTTATCCGACTCAACAAGTGATGATTTATTCAAAATTGATGCGAACTCTTGATCACCATATTGTTGCGCGCGGTCGGTCGGTTGAGCGCAGCCGAACAGAACGCTGGCCGCGACAAGTGGGAGGTATTTTTTAAACACGAGATAGATCCTTATTGAGCGATGCAATGAGGATGACAAACTTACCTAGAATTCGCAATATATCAGTGGTTAACGAATGTGATCTTTTTATTTTTCTGACAAACGATAAATCGGTTGATAATGCGGCTGCGAAACCAGTTGGATCTGGGTCAGTTGTTCATCTAGTACTTTGAAACGGCGAGTATTGTCGCCGACCTGATATTCCAGATAAGAACCGTCCCAGCTAAAATGGGTATCAATGACCCCACCATTGACCGTGACACCAGCAGCACTGAGCACAAAACTCTCACGGCTATAAGCTGCAACGTCCTGCTCTACCCAAGTCCCGTACATCTTCGACTTGGGATAGACTTTTTCTAAGTAAACATCATACAGTTGACTGACGAGCAACAGCGAAGCGATCGCTGCCAACAGTGCACCAATCACAATGACTCGCTCAACCGTTTTCCGATTTCGATGGTTCAAGCTATTCACTCTGTTTGTTTCCAATAAACGACTGGTCATTTCACCTACTTATTGAGTAATTGTTAACTAACGATGGGATTTGCGCGAGTTTGTTTTGTCTAAATCTTCACTAAGCGCCGTTTATCTGCGCTGCCACGAACGATACTTCAATGAAAAAATACTTGTTCACAACGGAATAAAATTGCAGTATATCCACATATAAATTCATCATTGGTTGTTACTGTGAAACTAAGAAGTACCGCTCTTGTAAAAGGCTTCAGACAATCGGCACCTTACGTCAATGCTCACCGCGATAAAATCATGGTCATCATGCTCGGCGGAGAGGCGTTCGCGGACGGAAATTTTTCCAATATTATCAGCGATCTAGCTTTACTTCATAGCTTGGGGGTTAAAATTGTGCTCGTTCATGGAGCGCGGCCACAAATCAATCATCTATTAGAGCAGAATCAATACGCGAGTCCGTATCATAAAGGGGTGCGCGTAACCGATGAAACCTGCCTCAACTATGTCATGCAAGCCGCGGGACAGTTGCAGTTAGCGATTACAGCCCAACTGTCAATGAGCTTGAGTAACACCCCAATGGCAGGTACTCAGCTGAATGTCGTTAGCGGTAATTTTATTATTTCTCAACCACTTGGGGTCGATGACGGTGTCGATTACTGTCATAGCGGTAAAATTCGTCGAATCGATACCCAAGGTATCAATCGCATGCTCGACCAAGGCTCTATCGTTTTACTCGGGCCTATCGCCAGCTCTGTTACTGGTGAGTCATTTAATTTGCTATCAGAAGAAGTCGCAACCCAGGTCGCGATCAAACTTAAGGCAGACAAGCTGATCGGCTTCTGCTCGGAGCAAGGCATTATCGATGAGAATGGGGAAGTGTTTGCAGAACTGTTTCCTAAAGAAGCGGAAAAGATTTTAGCAGAGCTAGAAAACAGCAGCAGTAACGGCTGTGAGAACTCATCGGGAACGCTACGCTTTCTGCGCGCGGCGACGGCGGCCTGTCGAGCAGGTGTGCCTCGCAGTCACTTGGTTAGTTACAAGGTCGATGGAGCCTTGATCCAAGAACTGTTCTCTCTTGACGGTATTGGTACCCAAGTGGTCAAGGCGAGCTCAG
This sequence comes from Vibrio sp. JPW-9-11-11, assembly GCF_013369335.1. Taxonomy (GTDB): domain Bacteria; phylum Pseudomonadota; class Gammaproteobacteria; order Enterobacterales; family Vibrionaceae; genus Vibrio. The sequence continues at coordinate 217,033 of NZ_SZQJ01000004.1, read as the reverse complement.
AACAAGTTCGTGTCGCGGATATCGATGACATTGGCGGCATACTCGACTTAATTCAGCCGTTAGAGCAACATGGCGTGTTAGTGCGACGCTCTCGTGAACAACTCGAACAAGAGATCCACCAGTTTACGATCATCGAAAAAGACGGACTGATCATCGGCTGCGCGGCCCTTTACCCATACCCCGAAGAACGCATGGCCGAGATGGCTTGTGTGGCTATTCATCCTGAGTATCGCGATGGTAACCGTGGGCTATTATTGCTTAATCACATGCGTTTGCAGTCAAAAGCACAAGGCATTGAGCAGATTTTCGTACTCACCACCCATAGTTTGCACTGGTTTAGAGAGCAAGGATTTCATGAGATGGGAGTCGATTTCCTCCCAGCGCATAAACAGAACCTCTATAACTACCAGCGTAAGTCAAAAATCCTCTCACTTGAGTTATAGCTCAATGAGTTATCTCACTTATGAGATCTTGTTGCATTAATTTTCTTAAATAGTCGCTTTATTTCATAATTTAAATTGGTTAAAATTCGAGCTCCTCTGATTATGAGGAGCTAGGATTGAGTTCTCAACTTAACCAATCGGTTAAGCTGCAAGGATTGCTTGAGGTTACTAACGACGTTACTAAGAGCAAACTATTGATGAAAAAAATTATCTGTAACTCTGTGCAGAGTTTTTGGGATATGGCAGACAACGAACTACTAGAAGATCTCGACGTACACTGCGTTTTCCCAGTTACAGAAGGCTTAAAAGCGTTCATATTGAACTACCAAGAGAAATACCGCATCCGCAGTATCTCTTTCTCTACCGCACTTTAATCACTCTAACAGGCGACCACGGAAGGTCATCTGCTATCTCGTAACCTTTCTATTAATCCGCTTGCTCTCTCAGTGCGCACCTTGATACCACGCTTCAATACTCGTTCATCAACAAACAGCGTTAATCGATTTTTCGCACGAGTTATGCCCGTGTAGATCAGCTCACGCGTTAGCAGAGGGGTAAAATCGGGGGGTAAGATCATCAAGGTATGGTCAAATTCACTGCCTTGCGACTTGTGAATCGTCATGGCGTAAGCTGTTTCATGTTCCGGTACCCGACTCGGTAAGACCGCTTTCACACTGCCATCTGGCAGCTCAAAAAAGACCTTCAGCTTATCGAGCGAAGCATCATACACACACAAACCGATATCACCGTTATACAGCCCTAGCCCATGGTCATTTCTGGTGACCATCACTGGCCTGCCGTGGTACCAAAGCTCATCTTGTGTTTGGATAAGTTTCCGTGCCGCCAGTCCACGTTCGGTTCGTTGATTGAGCCCGCTGACGCCAAAATCCCCTTCGCGAACGGCACATAGCAATCGGCACTGAGCAAACAGATCGAGAGCCGATTTTGCCCGCTCGGCGAGGGTTTCCGATTCTCCATCTGGCGCTTGAGACAAACGTTGTAAATAACCGCGATATTCACCCACCATGGTTTGAATCATCTGGTTATAGTGCTGACTGTCGATGGGAAATTTTGCGATGTCAGCAAAGTCGCGCTGCCAAACCGCATCCACTTTAAGCGTACTGCCCGAGTTGACGGCTTGGGCCAACTGGCCAATCCCCGAACGCGCGTCAAAGCGATAGCTTTTTTTCAACATGCATAGGCTGTCGGCAATGCTCGCTTGCCCTTGCTGGTTGTTCGCTAATGTGTCAAAGCCCGTCAATCGCGCAAGCTGACTGGCATGCGTTTGACTGTAGCCGAATGCATTAAAAGAGCAGATATCCCCGAGCACCGCGCCAGCTTCGACCGACGCTAGCTGGTCTTTATCTCCGAGCAAGATCAATCGCGCGTGTTTTGGCAATGCATCGATCAATTTATACATCATAGGTAAATCGATCATAGATGCCTCATCGACCACCAAAATATCCAAGTGTAAGGGGTTGTCTCGCTGATGACGAAACTCTGCGCTGTTAGGAATGGCCCCGAGCAAACGGTGTAAGGTGCTGGCGTCAGTGGGAATAGCTTGTTTAAGCTCAGGGCTCACCGGCAAGGCAGCAACCGCTTTACCAATTGACTCCGTCAAGCGCGCCGCTGCTTTGCCTGTCGGGGCCACCAATTTAATGGTCGGTAACGTGTTGTGGCTCTGAGCTTGTTCAATCAAAGCGGCGAGCAGTTTGGTCACTGTGGTAGTTTTACCTGTACCCGGCCCCCCCGAGATCACCGCAAAGCGCCGTGTTAACGCCACGGCCGCCGCCACTTTTTGCCAATTGATGCAAGCAGCGCTAGGTACCCATTCATCCAATGGGGTGAGATCCGCGATACTTTTCGCCGCGCAAAGCGTTTGGTCTATGGTAGGCCACTCCAAACTTTGCTCGGCAACCACATCGAGGTGGTCACAAACCATTCGCTGTCTTAGTCCTGGTGAACTGGTACCAGATTCGATAGATTTACTAATATCTTCAAATAGATAGCGATAGTTACGAGCAAACAGGTGGTCAAGTAACTGCGACAGCTTGTGCAGCTCTGGTGGCGTAAGGATCATGGGTAACCCAAAGCTATTTAACCGCTCTGCGACCACCACTTCGTAGTGCCAGTAGCGATGCAAATAGAGCCGCTTGCCATCAAAAACAAGTGGTACAGGCTCGCCATTGCTGCCTACCATCGCGCTGCTTTTCAGCAGCGCAGGCCAGTCGATCCCTAATAACTGTTGGTTTAACTCGCTGGCAGCTTGTGAAAACAAACCCAGCTTGGCGGCTAAATCGACCGAGTTCCCATGCTCATCGAACAGCGGCAAACAGATATGCCCTTTACCGAGCTCGCTGCTCACCACACCAGCAATAAACGCCAATTGACTATCGTGTGTTTGTGCTTCAATAAAGCGAGCAAACTGGCAATCCAGTTGGCGAATCTGCCCTTTGCTTGCCAATTGATGCAAGGTCGCAATCAGTCTATCCATCTCTAAAGCAGCTCCATCTGACCAGCACTATTGTGTTTTTCTTCTATCGGTAAACCGTCGACCAATCTGTCCATATCAGTTAACAACTCTAAACTCGGTTTAGCGGTAAAAATACCATGATCACTTTCGCCATCCATCCCGCGTAAAAACAGATAGTAAACACCACCAAAATGTTGTTGGTAATCGTAATTGGCCAGACGGCTACGTAAAAAACGGTGCAATGCTAACGCATAGAGTTGATATTGAAGATCGTAACGGTGATCGGCCATCGACGCTTTAAGCGCGTCTCCATGATAGAAACTGACTTCATCGCCCAAGTGGTTTGATTTCCAATCCAGCACGTAATACTTACCCTGATGCTCGAAGACTAAATCGATAAACCCTTTCAACATGCCATGCACGGTATGAAAGCCAAGATCCCCCGCTTTGGCAGATAACGGGTCATGTCGCTGAATCACACGATTAAGTGCAGGCGCCGACAGTACTTCAATCGGCAGCATAAACTCCATCTCAACCAGACGCTGCTGTGGGGTTTTGTCCTTAAGCCGCAGTTGTTTACCATCCAGCGGTGTGTTGAGTACGGTGTCGACTAGCTGCTGTAAAATTGGCAGCCAGTCAGGGTCGAGCTGTTCATCTTCCATCAACTTGCGAATGGTCGCGCTATTATCTTCACTCGTCGCGGGCTGAGTAAACTCGACCTCTTCAAACAGGGTATGCAAAAAAGTCCCTGGCCGTGCGCCGCGCGGAAAAGTAAAGATAGAAGCTTGCGGCTCACTATCGGCTTGCTGATCTTGCTCATCGGAAGAATCGATATCGAGATGGAGTAAATCTGTTAGCCCATCAGTATGCTGCTGGCCTTGTTTAATCAGCCCTGAATAACTGGTCATGCGCCAACTGCGATCGATCGTTTGTGTCAACTGGGCGGCGCTTAGGGCTTGCTGCGTGCTTTCGATGACCGTCAGAGGCTGCTGGTGCACCTCTGGTAAGTCGCACAAAGTCATGCAGTCTAATTGCCGGGTTTGCGCTTCAAGTGCGGCGGTCAAATCTGCTATCCCGCCTTGCTGACCATTTTGCAGCAGATACCCCATCGCACTAAGATGAGCCCCGGTTGGCTCTTTACTTGAACGGCCATTGCGCAGTGGCGCAGCTCCGACAAAGCAACCATACACCGCACGGGTCAAAGCCACATAAATTAAGCGCAAGTCTTCAGCCAAACGCTCTTTATCAGCGGCGGCTAACGCCGTTTTTTGTGCGGTAATATCGAGAATGGTTTGATCCTTGTCCGCGTCGTAATATTTGGCCTCAGCGGCCTCTCGGTAGCTGAAAACAAATGGCAGAAAGACTAAGTCATACTCTAAACCTTTTGACTTATGAATAGTAACAATCTGCACTAAGTGACGTTCAGACTCCAAACGCTGAATTTGATCTTCGTTACCGCCAAGTCCGTTTTCAGCATCATTGATGGCTTGCGCTAACCAGCGCAGTAAGCCATGGTCGCTATCGAGTTCAATGCTGGCTTGCTGCAGCAGCTCACCAATATGCATCAAGTCTGTCAATTGACGTTCCCCGCCTGGTTCGGCGAGTAATCGCTCCGCGATATGACGCTTACTCATCACACTGCGTAGCATCGGCAGAACGCCGCGCTGTGACCAAAGCTTACGATACTCCTTAAACTCGTTGATGGCCGCTTCCCATTCGTTCTCATCATTATTGAGAGTATCTAAGCGACCCGCGTCGAGGGCAAAGATTTCAGACGCAAGACTCGCGCGCAGAGCGCGGTCGTTTTCTGGTGTCAGCACGGCCTGAAGCAAACGCTGAAGATCATTAGCGATGGCAGAGGTGAACACACTATCGCGGTTAGAAAGATAAACGCTGGCGATACCTTGGTCAGCTAGCGCTTGCTTGACCAAGCGCCCTTCGCTCCCGGTGCGCACTAGCACGGCGATATCCCCAGCTCGGATCGGACGCTGCTGTTTGTCGCTGCTGAAATGCGCCTGTTCATTTTGCGCTGCGTCCAAAATTGTATGGATCTGATCCGCTGTCGCTTGAGCCATGGCGGCCAAGTACTCGCCTTTCGCTAAAGGCTTATCGTCAGCCGCTTGTAACCAGTAGGTCAAGGCAGGCTGCTTTTGGCCTGCCATAGTCCAAATGCGCTGCTCTGCTTTCGGGCTGTGGTTTACCGGTAAAAATGGAATATCTTGATCATAAATAAACGGGCTCTGCGGCGACGCAAATACTTGGTTCACCGCCGCGACCATATCGGCACTGGATCGCCAGTTGGTACCAAGAGTGAAATGAGAGCTGACCTGATTGCGCGCTTTAATATAGGTAAATATATCGGCGCCACGAAACGCGTAGATCGCCTGTTTGGGATCACCAATCATAAATAGACCACATTGAGGGTGGTCTAAGTAGATACGACTAAAAATACTGTACTGCAACGGGTCGGTGTCTTGAAACTCGTCGATCATCGCCACCGGATAAAGGGTGCGAATACGCTCAGCCAGTTGTTGACTAGCGTCACTGTCAATCGCCGCCGACAGTTGAGTCAGCAAATCATCAAACGATAACCATTGCTTACGCTGTTTCGCCTCAGCTAACAAAGCGCGGCAATGTTCAATCGCATGTGCGAGCAGTGGCGCTTTGAGGCTTATCGGCTGGGCGACAAACGCATCAATTTGCTCAAACAAAGGTAACTGAGGTGGATTTCCTTTAGGCGTTTTCTCGTCAAGCGCAGACTGAGCAAACTTGGCCAACTGCTCTGGATACTCATAACTGACGCTCTCTAATGCCGCCCACTGATTCACCGCTTCAAGCCACGTGGGCAAAGACTTTTTGCTATAGCTGCGCTTATTGATGTCCGAGTCGCTGATCAAATCTAAAAGCTCGTCTTGCTGAGCGCGCCAGCTCGCTTTGAGCGCATCAATCCGTTGCAAGTTCTGCTGATGCAAGTCGGCCAAGCTGCCACTCATTGGCGCCACCGATAAACCAATTGGCGAGCCGGTCATATAGCGGGAGATCTCTGCCAGCAGCGCGGCAGGCGAGCTCCATAACCGGCGTACTTCTCCCGCCAAGTGATGCGGCAGCGGATAAAAGTTCCGTCGCCAATAATCTGCCACCACTTGGGCTTTTAAATGACTCTCATCGGTAACAAATTCATTGTTGAAACGGCTGCCTGATTCAAACGCATTTTGGGTCAGCATCCGCTGACAAAAACCGTGGATGGTGTAGACCGCGGCTTCATCCATCTGACGTTCAGCTTGCAGTAATACCTCGGCCGCTTGTTTATGATCGGCGACCTGTTCAAGCAAGGGGACAATGACAGGGTCTTGACTTTGACCACGTGCAAAAGCCAAGCGCGCATCGTGAATACGAGCTCGAATTCGGTCTCGCAGTTCAGCGGTTGCCGCTTCAGTAAAGGTCACGACTAAGATCTGGTCGACGGACAAGGGGGCGTGATGCTGAGTCTGTTCACTACCATGACCCAATAACAATCTGAGGTATAACCCGGCAATCGTGAATGTTTTCCCTGTCCCTGCTGACGCTTCAATTAATCGCGCGCCATGGAGGGGGAACGTCATTGTATCGAGAGGGGTAACTGAAGCCGCCGATGTCATAAAAAATATGCCTTTTTACTGAAAAGCTGGATACTGAATGTGATCCAGACTTTAAAACGTTAGTTATTAATATCAAACGATAAAACGTTAGGTGGTTATGGGATCTTTCTCACGGCGCGCGCCACAGCGAGCCGATAGTATGCCCGCCATGTGTTGAGTAAGTGATCTTGCAATAAACCCACCGAATCATGGTCCCTCTGACCTGTGGCCGTACAGCAAACGCCCTACACAATAATGATTTACTGGCGGCCACCTACTTTCCCATATTACGACTTACTCGCCTCTGCGCTGGTTTGCATCATCAACCGTGGCGTTTCCATGATCTTCTGGCTAAGGCGTCGCACGTCTGCTGCCAGCGCCTCATCCCAACTTGGCCAAATACGTGCGATATAGGCATTGTTTCCTTCACCCATTGACAGATAGCCATCATTAAAGGTGTCGGCCATTTTCTTCAACGCTTTCTCTTCGTTGTCAGCCCAATGTCCACGGCTAAACCCCGCTTCAATATTGGCCAACGCTGTTTTGGGGAAATACGCCAACGGCTGTGTCATGCCCTGATAGAACAAGCTGATTAGCTCCGCCAACCAAGTGTGCGCTTGCGCTGCATCGTCGAGCGCCGGGTAAATCATATGTATCGCCCCCTCTTTACGATCGTAGCCTATCATATGCGTGGGTCGATGGATGCCCATTGCCGCCATAGCGAGATGGTCAATCCAAGCGGCAAGATAGTCTTGTGAGCGCAATTGACCACTGCGAAAACGCACCAAACCCGACTGATAGAACTGAGTTAACCAACCAACGAGCTGCACTGGTTTTCCGTCGCCAAACGGCTCAAAACTGAGTTTAACTTCGAGATCATCTTGGCTGGCTTGGCAGACAAAACCAATTTTCTCCAGCAACTGTTCGGCCTGAACTCGGTTGGTCTCAAACTCGATGTCACCAAATGCACCGACGGGCAACTTACCCTGCGCGCGTTGCTGCTGGACAAAACGTTCAATCGCCACTTGTATCTGCTGCTGGCCCAACTGCTGCTGTTTAAGTAGTTCGTTGAGTAGCGCATCACGCATTTGGTAGCTCTCGAGGCCACCCAGAACGAAAGGTTCTTCATCCTGCATCACAGGCAGCGGCGGTTCAAACGTCACTTTAAGTCGACGATTAAAGAAATACTGCACCGGTAAGCGCCAAAAGCGTTGCAACTCAACCAAATCGAGCTCGAGTGGGAAGGTCGCGTCAAGTAAATAGTCTTCTAATTCGCGGTTGAAATCGCCACTTTGCTGACCCAGTCGATTGGCCGCGGGCAGCCACTCTTTGGCGTAACTCGGGCGATCGCCGCTAAAGGCTTGCTCACTAAACGGTACCATCGGATGGTGCGTCACTAAACTGGCGACCAGCGCATCGCCCGACTCGTCCGCGGGTTTATCTTGCTCACCGAGTAAGCAATAGTTTTGCTGGCAGTACTCAACTAACTCCGACACCAACACAGACGGCACCCGCTCGGTATTGTCTTGAATCGAGCGGCCCACATAACTGATATAGAGCGTCTGCTGCGCAGACAATAACGCTTCCAGAAACAGGTAACGGTCGTCGTCTCGACGCGAACGGTCACCAGGTCGTGTGCGGCCATTCATCAAATCAAACCCTTCTGGCGGCATCGAGCGAGGATAGACCCCATCGTTCATCCCGAGCAGACACACGGTACGAAAGGGAATTGAGCGCATCGGCATTAAAGTACAGAAGTTGACTTGCCCAGCAAGAAAACGTTGACTGACGCGGGTGCCAGACAGTTTATCTTGCAAATATTGACGCACAATCGCAGGCGCAAGTGGCTGCTCGAACGCGGCATCGCTCAGTTGCTGCTTGAGGTTGGCTAAGGTGTCACGAATTGACTTCAGCGCCGCCTCCCCCTCCAACTCGACCGCGAAGATATCGTCCAACAATTGAGTTAACACCTCGCGCCAAACATCAATGCTCTGCGTTTGGGCCACACGTTGACGATAGTCGCGAATGGTCTGAATAAAGTGCGCGAGTTTCCCCGCAAGCTCGGCCCCAAGCCCTTGAACCTGATTGTACGGAGCGAGTTGCCCATGCGGAGAGTCAAACAAACCCGCCGTCTCTGGCATGGCGTAGCCCAGTAACATACGTTCAATGCCAAACTGCCAGGTATTGTGGTTATTTTCGGGAAGATCGAACTCACGGCAAGTGTCACTATTTAGCCCCCAACGTATCCCTGACTCTTCGACCCACTGCTTGGCGAGCACAAACTCCTCTTCACTGATCTCGAACCGGGCCAATATGGCTGGTGTTTCCAACAGCTCTAGCAGTTCTGAGGCTAAGCAGCGGGTATTGGGTAAGTCGACCAACTGCATAAATGCGTTGAGGATTGGGCTCTCTTGATCGGCGGTGCGGTCTGAAATGGAGTATGGGATAAAACGCTCACCTGGTGCATTACCAAATACCGCTTGGATAGCGGGACTGTAGGCGTTGATGTCGGCCACCATGACTATGATGTCACGAGGTTTCAAACTCGGATCCGCGTCAAACATGGCGAGTAACTGGTCGTGGAGCACCTCCACTTCGCGCATCGGGCTATGACACGCGTGCAACGTCAGTGAACGGTCTCCCAGCTCGACAGGTTGTTTGTGAGTGCTGCTATCGAGTTGGCGGTCGTCTTGGTGCTCTTCAAGGTTAAGAATATCGGCTTGTAACTGGTGCAGCAGAGAGTCACGTTCAATATCAACAAAGGCTTCTATTTCGTGGCTATCAAGCTGGGACAGCAAGTACATGTTATCGCGGCCAAGCTTACCCATAGAGGCGAGTAAGCTATTGCCGACGGCATCGGTATGCAATTCATCAAGTAGATTCTCTTCCACGCTGCCTTTCAACTGCTGACTTTCTCCCTGCGCCTCAGAGTGGTCTTGATGCCACACTCTGTGCTGACGATGTTTGGCTGCCAAGCGCGCTAGGAATTTTCGGTCTCGCACTTCACCCCAGTAATAACGACAAGGGTTGGTAAACATCAAGTGAACGTCAATGTGCTCACCAATCGCTTTTAGCGCATCCATATAACGTGGTGGCAAAGAGGTAATGCCGAACACAAACAGACGCTTCGGTAGATGGTCAAAATTGCCCTGATAGCTCTCCAACGTATCGATGAAATGTTCATAAAGGTTGGCACGATGATAAGGCGACTGACCCAGCGCCACGGTATGGTCGTAAAGTGCTTGCCATAGAATCGGCTGCCATGGGTGTTCGTCTTGTAACTCCGCCACTTGTTGCCCCGCTTCCCAACTCGCGATCCACTCAGGGCGATACACCAAATAGCCATCAAAGATGTCGGCAATTTTCTCTGACAGTTGATACAACTTGGAGTTGTCTTCATCTCGCTCTAGGTAGCGCTTTAACGGCTCGAACTCAGCTTGATTCAACAGCCCAGGCAAGATGTGCATCAACTTCCAACTCATTGATTCTTTGTTGAATGCACTGCGTTTAGGCACATCGGGCAAGACTTCAGTGAACATGTTCCAAATAAAGGTCGCGGGCAGAGGGAAGTCAATGTTCGCAGCCACGCCAAACTCTTTCGCGAGTTCCATTTTCAGCCACTGAGACATACCTGGGCTTTGCACCAAGATCTGCTCTTTTTCAAACGGATTTTCTAGCGGATTGAGACGCACGAGCTCAACAAGCAGCGACTTTAAGACATCAACTTGGTTGGAATGATAGACAGTAAACACAATGCACTCACACTTATCTCGCAGTAATTGAGGTTGAGATTAGCATAAGCAGAGCAATTTCGAGAGTGATATAAGCCCATGATTTGGCTCGAATCAAAATACCCGCTCAAGCCTTCGACAGGCAAGAGCGGGTAGAGGGATCAATCGTCGAATAAGCGAATAAAACCTTATTGAGCGATCAGATCTTTATAAGCAATCGTTTTACCCTGTGGCTTCTCGTTGGCCAGTTTCGCTTTAGGCGCACCGGGTTGTGATAGCCAGTATTCACGATCTTTCTTCGGATTGAGCTGTGGTCCACAGTCGCCTTGCGCACCACTTCGTTCCAAACGCTGCATCACGCGGTCTTGTGCCTGCGCCAAACCATCAAGCGCTTCTTGAGGGGTTTTCTCGCCACTCGCCGCTTCAGACACGTATTGCCACCAAAGCTGCGCCAGTTTCGGGTAATCTGGCACATTGGTGCCCGTTGGCGTCCACTGCTTACGCGCATCACTGCGGTAGAACTCGACTAAACCGCCAAGCTTAGGCGCAACGTCTGTCATCGCTTGAGAATTGATATCCGACTCACGAATTGGCGTTAAGCCAACCAACGTCTTCTTCAAACTGACCGACTTAGACACGACAAACTGCGCGTAGAGCCAAGCCGCTTGACGACGGTCAAGTGGAGTACTGTTTAAGAATGTCCAAGAACCCGCGTCTTGATAACCGAGTTTCATGCCATCTTCCCAGTATGGGCCACGTGGCGACGGTGCCATACGCCATTTTGGAGTGCCATCTTCGTTGACAACCGGTAGGCCTGGCTTGGTCATATCGGCAGTAAAGGCGGTGTACCAGAAAATTTGCTGAGCGATAGAACCTTGCGCTGGAACCGGACCTGCTTCACCAAAGGTCATACCTTGAGCTTCTGGTGGTGCATACTGTTTTAGCCAATCGACGTACTTGGTTGTCGCATATACGGCTGCTGGACCATTGGTCGCGCCGCCACGAGCAACATCGGAGCCCACTGGCTTACAGCCTTCAATACGAATGCCCCACTCGTCGACAGGTAGACCATTAGGGATACCCTTGTCGCCAGCGCCTGCCATCGAGAACCAAGAATCGGTGAAACGCCAACCCAGAGACGGATCTTTCTTACCGTAATCCATATGGCCGTAGACTGGCTCACCATCAATGGTTTTCACTTTGTCGGTAAAGAACTCAGCGATATCTTCATACGCCGACCAGTTAAGTGGTACCCCTAGCTCATAGCCGTACTCTTGTTTGAACTTCGCTTTAAGGTCTTCGCGCTCAAACCAGTCGGCACGGAACCAGTACAAGTTAGCAAACTGCTGATCCGGCAGTTGATAGATTTTGCCATCGGGACCCGTGGTAAAGTCCAACCCGATAAAATCAGGCAGATCAAGGTAAGGGTTAGTCACGCTTTTCCCTTCCCCTTCAATAAAGTCTGAGATAGGGACGACTTTTCCGTAACGAACATGGGTACCAATTAAGTCAGAATCGTTAATGTAACCGTCGTAAATATTGCGCCCAGTCTGCATCTGAGTTTGCAGTTTCTCAACCACATCACCTTCTTGAATCAAGTCATGGTTGACTTTAATGCCGGTGATCTCATAAAACGCTTGAGCCAAGACTTTGGCCTCGTACTCATGAGTGGTGATCGTCTCCGAAGCCACATTGATTTCCATACCTTGGAAGGGTTTCGCTGCATCGATAAACCATTGCATCTCTTGCGCTTGCTCTTCGGTAGAAAGCGTCGATGGAGTGAACTCTTCACTCATCCATTTTTTCGCTGCAGCCATATCGGCAAGCGCAGCGGGTGAGATGGCAGCTAAAGCAAAGCTCAAGGCTAAGCTACGAGCAAGGTAAGACTTTTTGATATCCTTTTTCATTCTTGTCTAACTCCAGTTGTGAGTATTCTGTCTAATACGTTATTGGTATCACTCACCCCATTTCGATGACGTCTTGCTATCGAGGGGTGGGTATGTCGTTACGTTGTTGTTATCCCCATTTCAAAACTGTACCCAGCCAAATGACCGATAAGGTAAATGGCACCCAAATTGTCAGCTCAGAAAACCCGACAAATCCAAGATGGATATAAGCCGAGCTCAATAAGCCGATAAATAACCGATCGCCACGCGTGGTGGTGATCGGAAGAAACCCTTTCCGCTCGATACACGGCGTACGAATTTCACGAATCGTCATCGTCAATAGAATCAGCGCAATCCCGAGAAAAAACAGCGCTGAAGGGGTAGTCCATGCCATCCAAGCCATGATGATGTCTCCTTAAACTCGACCTAACGCGAAACCTTTCGCGACGTGGTTTCTTACAAACCAAATAACTAAAATGCCCGGTAGAATGGTCAGCACACCTGCTGCCGCCAATACTCCCCAATCAATACCTGACGCACTGACGGTACGAGTCATCACCGCTGAAATCGGTTTGGCATCAACCGAGGTCAAAGTACGAGCGAGCAGTAGTTCGACCCAACTGAACATGAAGCAGAAAAAAGCCGAGACCCCAATCCCCGAACGGATCATCGGCAAAAAGATTTTGATGAAAAACTTAGGAAAGCTGTAACCATCGATATAAGCGGTTTCATCGATTTCGCGGGGAACACTCGACATGAACCCTTCCAGAATCCATACCGCCAGTGGCACGTTAAACAAACAGTGCGCCAGTGCGACCGCAATATGGGTATCAAACAGACCGACCGAAGAATAAAGCTGGAAGAATGGCAACAGGAACACCGCGGGCGGCGCCATACGGTTAGTCAGCAGCCAGAAAAACAGATGCTTATCGCCGACAAACTTAAAACGCGAGAACGCATAAGCGGCAGGTAAAGCAACGGTTAAGGTGATCACCATGTTCATGACTACATAGATGATCGAGTTGACGTAGCCCATATACCAGCTTGAGTCGGAGAAAATGGTTGCGTAGTTCTTAAAGGTCCAAGTTTCTGGGAAAAAGCTCAGTCCGCCCAATATCTCTTGGTTTTCTTTAAACGACATGTTGATCAGCCAGTAAATCGGCAGCATCAAGCAGACAATGTACAGAGCCAGACCAACAATCTGGGTGTAGCGTGTGTATTTAGATTTTGTCATCGCCATGGTTGTTTCCTTACTTATTTTCACCGTGGGTCATTGCGGTGTAGAACACCCAGCTCACCAAGAGGATGATCAAGAAATAGATGATAGAGAACGCCGCTGCAGGGCCGATATCAAACTGGCCAATCGCCATCTTAGTTAGCGTCTGACTGAGGAAGGTGGTGGAGTTACCGGGTCCGCCACCGGTCAATACGAACGGTTCGGTGTAGATCATGAAACTATCCATAAAGCGGATCAGAATACCGATCAGCAATACGCTCTTAAGCTTCGGCAGTTGGATATAGCGAATGATTGACCAAGTCGACGCTCGATCGATATTCGCCGCTTGGTAGTAGGCATCGGGAATGGCGCGCAAGCCTGAGTAGCACAGCAGCGCAATCAACGATGTCCAGTGCCAAACATCCATCAAAATCACCGTCAACCAAGCATCAATCGGGTTGCCTGCGTAGTTGTAGTCAACCCCCATTCCATTTAGCGCCCAACCGAACAAGCCGATGTCAGCGCGGCCAAAAATCTGCCAAATGGTGCCAACCACGTTAAGCGGGATCAGCAGAGGAATCGCCAGTACAATCAGGCAGAAGGCAGACCATTTGCCTTTGGTCGGCATGGTGAGCGCGACAATGATCCCCAGCGGCACTTCAATCAGCAAAATGGTGAAGGTAAAACCAAACTGACGCAGCAGCGCGCCGTGCAGCCGTTCATCATTGAGCGTTTCGCGATACCATTCTGTACCGACAAAATAGGCAGTATTGGCATCAAAAATATCTTGTAGTGAGTAGTTCACCACCGTCATCAGCGGCACGATGGCACTGAACGCCACCAGCGCAAATACTGGCAGCACTAAAAACCAAGCGCGGTTATTGGCAACTTTATCCATCACTCTTCTCCCACATTGACAAGGAATTCATCGACATACAGCATGGTCCATTGCTCTGGGAAGCTGATGTAAGCTTGATGTTGTGGCACCACTTGATCCTCCTGAAGGCGCGCTTTGATCTCTTGATTACCGAGTTTCAAGGTAACGATTTTGTAAGTGCCCAAGTCTTCGACGTGCAACACATCACACAGCAGCGCCGAGTCGTGGCCCTTCTCCCACACATGGACAAACTCTGGGCGGATACCGATTTTGATGTTTTGGCTTGCGGCATTGGCAATGGCATGGCGATAGGCTTCGGACAATGGCACTTCAACACCATCAAACTGCACGCCATTGTCTGTGGGCGACACCTCGAGCAAGTTCATGCCCGGGCTGCCGATGAAGTAGCCGACAAAGGTGTGATTGGGCCGCTCAAACAGCTCACGCGGGGTACCAAACTGCACGATCTGCCCGTTGTACATCACCGCAATTTCATCGGCGAAGGTCGAGGCTTCGAGCTGGTCGTGAGTCACGTAGACCATAGTGATATTGAACTGCTGGTGGATCTGCTTCAGCTTGCGGCGCAGCTTCCATTTCAGTTGTGGATCGATGACCGTCAGTGGCTCATCAAACAAAATCGCCGACACATCGTCACGCACCAGTCCGCGTCCCATCGACACTTTCTGTTTCTCATCAGCCGTGAGATGCTGCGCTTTCTTCGATAGCACATTGGTCAGCTCCAAAATCTCGGCGATTTCCGTCACCTTAGAGTGGATTTTGGCTTTATGTACTTTCATATTGCGCAGTGGAAACGCCAGATTATCGTACACCGTCATGGTGTCGTAGATAACAGGAAACTGGAAAACCTGTGCAATATTGCGATCTTGCGGACGAAGTTCATTAACGCGAACATCGTCAAACATCACATCACCCTGAGACGGGCTCATCAGTCCAGAAATAATGTTAAGCAAGGTCGACTTACCACACCCCGAAGGCCCAAGCAGTGCGTAAGCGCCGCCTTGCTTCCACACGTGATTCATCTCTTTGATGGCATAAGTGGAGGCCGTCGTTGGCTTTTTATCATAGGTGTGAGCCAGTGAATTAAGTGTTATTTGAACCATGAACGCTATCCCCTAACATCACGAATCGGGGCATGAATAAGGTTGCTATCCATACCGAAGACATAGAATTTGTGGATTGGAATATAGATTTTGATCGTCTCATCGACGTCATAGCTGTGTACGCCGGGTAAATGCAGCACCATATCCAAATGAGCATTACGCACATGGAGAAACGTTTCCGAACCACTGATTTCGGCCACTTCCACTTGCACCGTCAGCTCGACGTCATCGTCATTTTTAGGCAGTAAGCTAAGGTGGCTAGGGCGGATGCCGAATTGATACTCGCCTTTGGCTAGTTTGCTCAGTGACTGATTGAGTGGGAAATGGGCGCTCTGATCAAAGGTCACTTCATTGTCGGTAATGTCACCTGAGATCAAATTAATCGGCGGCTCACTAAACAGCGTGGCTGAATCGACATTATCTGGATGGTGATAAACCGCAGCGGTCGGCCCAGACTGGATCACCTTGCCCTCGTGTAAGATGGTGGTGGTCCCGCCGAGTG
Source organism: Vibrio sp. JPW-9-11-11 (assembly GCF_013369335.1). Taxonomy (GTDB): domain Bacteria; phylum Pseudomonadota; class Gammaproteobacteria; order Enterobacterales; family Vibrionaceae; genus Vibrio. The sequence continues at coordinate 201,167 of NZ_SZQJ01000004.1, read as the reverse complement.
CGAGCGCTTCATTGGGCTCAGTAGTGGCATAAATAGCAATGGTATGTCGGGTCTGGAACAGCTCACGCATCTCTTGGCGCAGCTCTTCGCGTAACTTGTAGTCGAGGTTGACCAGCGGTTCATCAAACAAGATGATCTCCGCATCTTTGACCAAGGCGCGCGCCATGGCCGTACGCTGCTGCTGACCACCAGAAAGCTCCAATGGATGCTTTTTCAAATGCTCGGTAATACGCAACATTTCAGCCGTGGCATGCACTCGTTCCTGAATCTCTTTTTCCGCCATACCCGCTAAACGCAAGGGAGACGCGACGTTTTCAAATACCGTTAAATTCGGGTAGTTGATGAATTGCTGGTAGACCATAGAGATGTTGCGTTCGCGCACCGATACGCCAGTCACATCGATACCGTTGACCCATATTCTTCCTGAAGTAGGACGATCCAACCCAGCAATGAGCCGCATCAAAGAGGTCTTACCCGCCAATGTTCGCCCAAGCAACACATTGAACGACCCAGGCTCAAAGGTGAGGTTAACGTCAGAGATATGCATCTCTCCGTCAACGTATTTGCTTACCTGCTCAAGTGTTAATGACACTAATGACTCCTTACCATTCGAATAATCATTTTGTTTCGATATTGCTCAATAGAGCGAGAGTCGTGCCAAGATGTCATTTTGTTAACAAATATTTTACAGAATGGTTCACCAAGCCTTTAAACATAAGGTTAGGGTGACTAAAACCTCAATAAGATACCGATATTACTGATGATTTCGCCGATGAGATCGGGTTAACACTTGTTAACAAAATGTGTTCAAACTGTTCAGCATGGTGATATGTTAATTGAGCGTTTATGAACAATAACGTTCACATACGAACAATTAGAATAATTACTTAAAAACAACTTATCGCTGCCACTGAACAACGCTATGGACAACAAACACCAATCAATCATCAAACAATCTTGGCAACGCTGCCGAGACGCAGGGCTGGTTCATCACAGCCATCCGATCATCGAAATGGAATCCGGCCACGCGTTCGACCTCACGCTGGAAGAGCACTCGGGTCTGCTGACGACGACCCAACAGAAAGTGCTGCCTTTTTACGACAGTTTGTTGGCCAACAGTAATTGCCTGATCACTCTAGCCAACCCACAAGGCCAGGTGCTGAACAGTTGGGGGGAGCAGCGATTTTTCTCTCAACGCCAGCCAGACGTGTTCCAAAACGGCGTCCATTGGCAAGAGGGATTGATCGGCACCAATGCGATAGGTACTGCGCTGGAAACAGGCTCGATTGTGCAGGTATTTCACGATGAACACTTTCTTACCTCCAATCGGTTTATGACGGGGTCTGCGGCCCCATTGTTTGATGCTGAGCGCAAAATGGCGGGCGTGCTTTCCATCTCCAGCGATGCTTACATGCCAACCGCGCACACGCTCGGCATGGTAAAACTGATGTCGCAAGCCATTGAAAACCAGTTGATCGCGTCTAAGTTTCAATCAGACCACTACCTGTTATGGTTCAACACTTCTGCTGAAAATATTGATAGCCAGTGGTCGTCACTATTGGTATTCAATCAGCAAGGCGTGATCGTCTCGGCCAATCGCCGCGCTGAAATCGTGCTAGGTCAGGATTTGGCCTTGCAGCGTATCGAGCACATTTTTGACCTCAAACTTGACCAACTGCTCTCTCATCCTCCATTTACGCCAGCCGCTATTACCAGCCATGCGGGCTTTAACTTCTATTCACTCATTACGCCACCAAAACGGCCACAGGGGCGACAACTCGATTATCGTCAATCGAGTATTCACAAGCCCGATCAACAGGTACAAGCACCACTGGATTTGGAGCGCCTCAACATGGGCGACCCCAAACTGGCCAAAGCCATCAACCAAGCCAGCCGCATTCTAAACACCGACATCCCAATTTTGATCCACGGTGAAACTGGCGTGGGCAAAGAGGTGTTTGTTAATGCGCTACATCTGTCGAGCGAACGTAAACATGCGCCGATGATCGCGGTCAACTGTGCGGCGATTCCAGCTGAACTGGTGGAGTCTGAGTTGTTTGGCTACGAAAAAGGCGCCTTTACCGGAGCCAGTAACAAAGGCTATATCGGCCTTATCCGAAAAGCCGACAAAGGCACCTTGTTTCTTGATGAATTGGGGGATATGCCGCTGAACGTTCAAGCGCGGCTGCTCAGAGTGTTACAAGAACGTCAGGTCACACCGCTTGGCTCAACCACTTCTTATCCGGTGGATTTTAAACTGGTATCAGCAACCAACCGTCAATTAAAGCAAGACGTGGAGCGCGGCACATTTCGCCAAGACCTTTATTATCGAGTCACTGGACTCAATCTTTCGCTCCCAACGCTACGAGAGCGTAGCGACATCGATGCGCTAGTCAGCTACCTGTTGGCTAAGTATGCGCAACAGGATCAGCAACCAAGAATCAGCATGGAAGTCTTGTCGATGTTCAAGGCCCATCCTTGGCCTGGCAATATTCGTCAAATGGTCAGTGTAATTCAAATCGCGTTAGCCATGGCTGGCAACGACACGATTCAAGTTGAGCATCTGCCGGATGACTTTCTGCAGGACTTGGCGCACCAACCGTTGATCTCGCCTTCAACCGAACAAGCACAGGGATTGCCCCAAATAGCACCGGCCAAAACAGCCAAACGCGAGCCAAACGATGACCTGTCGTGGCTAGATGTGTATGAACAAAACGGCCGCAATGTCTCGGCCACCGCCAAGGCGTTAAACATCAGTCGTAATACCGTGTATAAGCGACTCAGAGAGCAAGGACTACGTTAGCGAACAGACTCGTCGATCAGCACCACTGTAAAATGTGGCATAGCGCAGCGCGACATAGCCCACCACCACAGTGGCGACCATAAGCTCAAAACCAGCAAGCCAATGGATTTGAATGACGTACTCATTGGCCACATCGACGCTCTCCATCCAGGCACTGAGCTTAAACAGTGCCGTTGAACCAATCACCAGAGGAAAAGTAAACGCCGCATAACCTGGGCTAAATGGCAGTCTGAGTAGTTTAATAAACGCCAGGTAGATAACTGCTGTCATTAAGATGGCAATCCCAAACAGCAGGCCAATGATCACTGGCGAAGGTTCAGTAGCCACGGTCAGATAACCCGCAAGTGACAGACTGGCTGGCGCCGCCATGATCGCCATGGTCGGTTTCGCGGCATCAGGGATCTCGTGAGCAAACAATAAACGGTAGATCATCATAGGTAGCATCACGGCATAGGCCAACATGCCAAATATCAAGGCCCCCTGCGCGACGCCTGTTAACGCTGGATTTGCCGAGAAAGAGACGTCCGCAACAATGATGCCTACTGGAGGGACAAACCAACTCGGCAGCATATGGTGCAGCTCAAACGCCTGCATGCGGTGATAAGCAAAGCTAACTAGGAACACAATATGCAACCCAACCGCGACTAGCCATAACAGATCACCCGCTAAAGGGATAAAGTGACCTAACGAGTTTGAAACAATCATGGTTGCCATCGCAAAGGTGGGGACCACACTGCCCACAACGGGGTGAGCAAGATCTTCGCGCAGTAGGTGGCTGTGGAATAGAAACTTAGTCGCTAACACCAGCAGTAATACGCTCGCAATCACTGCCCCAGCCCACTGCGCATAGCCGTTAAACTGCGCAGCGTTCTCCCAACACCAACCTAAACTGGCGATCCCGAGCGCTAAGCCCGCCATTGGCGTCGGTGCTCCCATCACTTTTGCTTTTGCTGTTTTGATCATCATTGCCTCACACCGTTATTTCAGTAGCGGTAGTTTACGCTTGCTATTCGTTCGTAACTATCTAATTATTTAGAACACTCGTTAAGACAATCTGAACAAAGGTTATGGCATCAAACATCTCGCTCAAGCAGCTCAAAGTGTTTATTACAATCACCCAGCACGACACCCTGACTGCGGCCTCTGAGGCTTTATTTCTCTCCAAGGCAGCGGTGAGTATGGCGCTCTCAGAGCTGGAAAAGCAGATAGGTCACTCGCTGTTTGATCGAGTAAATAATCGCCTCATCCTCAATCAAGAGGGACAAAAACTCCTGCCTTTGGCGGATGAACTGATCGAACGAGCACACACTATTGAGCAATTGTTCGATAGCGACCAAGCTCTATCGGGTCAGCTGCGTATCGGCGCCAGCGACACCATTGGCAATCAAGTCGCGCCGTATTTACTGAGCGATTTTCGCCGCGACACTCAACACCATGCACAGAGCCTGCTTATCTCTAACTCGGCGTTAATCTGTCAAAAACTGGTCGATTATGAGCTTGATTTAGCCCTAATTGAGGGAAAGACCCTCCATCCACAGCTTACCTCCCACCCTTTCAGCCAAGATGAAATGTGTGTGGTCTGCTCACCAGACTCTTCACTGCTCAGCAAGCCATTTACGATGGGAGATTTGGAACACAGCGAATGGATCTTACGCGAACCAGGCTCTGGCTCACGGGAGTTTTTCTTACGCGTCGTCGCACCACGAATCGAGCACTGGCACGAAGCGTTCCAACTCAATACCACCGAGGCCTTAATCAATAGCGTTTCCGCAGGACTGGGACTCGCTTGCTTGTCTAAACTTGCCGCCCAGCCAGCACTCAATGATGGCCGAGTGGTCGAGCTGAAACTCTCGCTCGACATGAAACGTCGCTATTGGTTGCTGGTGCACAAGGAGAAATATCAGAGTCCGCTGCTAAAATCTTTTATCCAATACTGTCACCAATGGCGTAAAGACTCGCCACTTAAGTCGCAGAATTGACCCGCCACCTAGACTTAACCGGGCAAAAACTGTATAAAAAGACAGTAAACACATTCAACAATTTGAGTTAGAGGACCAACCATGGCTGTAATCGTCAAGTACGTGGTAGAACGCAACGGAGAAGAGAAAATGACTTTTACCTCTAAAGCGGAAGCTGACGCATATGACAAAATGCTCGATATGGCAGATGAGCTTTTTGAGCTACTAGGTAAAAGTGAATTGCTAGAAGATGAAGGCAAGCAAGAAGACTTAGCGATGTTCCTAGCACAAAACAAAGATGAAGTGCTTTTCGCCTTAGGCGCTAAACGCAAGCCAGCACCAAAGAAGCCCAAAAAGGTTGAAGCTGTTGAAGCGAGCGAAGAAGCCCAAGACGACGCAGCGTGATCTCTGCTAATTAAGATCGAGAAACCTCAGCCTAGCGCTGAGGTTTCGTGTTTTTGGGGAAGAGAAATTGCTCACATTTACCCTAATATCTTACTAAGACGCTGCTAAAATAAGCGCACATTCCCAAGTGAGCCACTGCCATGAAATATCATATCGAAGTCTGTGTAGATAACCTCGAGTCTCTTCATCTCGCAATCCAAGGGGGCGCAAGCCGAATTGAACTCTGCTCATCACTGGCGTTAGGCGGTCTCACGCCAAGCTTCGGTCTAATGAAAAAAGCAGGCCAGATTTCGCCGCTCCCGGTCTACGCTATGATCCGCCCTCGTCAGGGGGATTTTGTTTATGATCAAGGTGATATTGATGCCATGCTACTCGATATCGAAGCGGCTGCTGAAGCTGGGCTGCAAGGGGTCGTGTTTGGCGTGTTGACCGAGCAAGGTCATATCGATATGTCACTCGCTCAGCAACTGGCCGACAAAGCGCAATTGTACGATCTAGGCATCACTTTTCACCGTGCTATCGACCAGTGTGTCGACTGGTCAGAAGCGATTGAACACGTTATTTCATTAGGTTGTGAACGTGTTCTTACTTCAGGGCTAGCGGCAAGTGCAGAACAAGGCGCTGAGGTGCTAAAACAGATGGTCGATCTCGCAGATGGTCGCGTATCCATTATGGCTGGTGCCGGACTCACAGCCGACAACGTGCAATCAATTGTGACGCAGACCCATGTCAGAGAAGTCCACCTATCTGGAAAATCCACTCGCCCCAGCAAGATGAAAACTCTGAATAATCAGGCCAAAATGGGCAATCAAAATATCGACGATTACCTGATCCCGGTCACTAGCAGTCAAGCGATTGAAAAGGTAGTAAAAGCTCTCAGTTCTTAGGATTAATCCCCTCTTACGCCGCGTCTAATGCTAACCTTTTGATAACAAAGGAGTGCGTTATGGCTAAGAACAAACTAGATAAACAGTTCTATGAGCAAGAGCTCGAGCGCCTGCAAATAGAACTGGTTAAGCTACAAGAGTGGGTCAAACATCAAGGTCTTAAGGTGGTGGTGATCTTTGAAGGTCGCGACGCTGCGGGTAAAGGTGGGGTGATAAAACGCATTACCGAGAAACTCAACCCCCGTGTCTGTCGCGTCGCGGCACTGCCAGCACCAACAGAAAAAGAGAAAACCCAGTGGTACTTTCAACGCTATGTGGCACACCTACCCTCCGCGGGTGAAATGGTGCTGTTTGACCGCAGTTGGTATAACCGAGCGGGCGTAGAGAAAGTGATGGGGTTTTGTAGCGACGAGCAATACGAAGAATTTTTGCATTCATGCCCTGAGTTTGAACGCATGTTACAGCGCTCTGGCATCACCTTGATTAAGTACTGGTTTTCCGTCTCTGATGAAGAGCAAGAAAAGCGTTTCCTAGGCCGAATTAATACGCCAATCAAACGCTGGAAGTTTAGCCCTATGGATCTGGAGTCGCGCAACCGCTGGGCGGAATACTCGGAAGCGAAAGATAAAATGTTTGCCTATACCGACACCAAACAGTGCCCGTGGTGGGTGGTGCCGTCCGATGATAAAAAGCGTGCTCGGCTAAACTGTATTAGCCACCTGTTAAGCCAAATTGACTATCAAGAGATCAGCTACCCAGATATAGCACTACCTGAGATCAACAAAGAGGGCTATATTCGCAAGCCGATGGATGATCAAACCTTCGTTCCCGAGAAGTACTAACCCTTTGCGTCGCTAGCGCAAGGCATCATCAATACTCTGTTCGCCTAAGTGGCGCACGTCTTTGCCTTTGACAAAGTAGATGATGTATTCACAGATGTTTTGGCAGCGGTCACCAACCCGCTCAATAGCGCGCGCTGACCACATCACCTGAAGGATATTGGGAATATTCTTCGGGTCTTCCATCATATAGGTCATCAACTGGCGGATGACGGCCTCGTACTCCGCATCAATTTTATCATCCAGCTTGTACACTTCAGCGGCGGCGTCAACGTCCATGCGCGCAAACGCATCCAGCACTTGGTGCAGCATGCTGATCGCTTGACGACACAAAGGTTCGAGAGAAACTTGAAACTGGCGCTCTTTCGATGACGGGCTTTCAATCGCCACGTAAGCAATTTTGGTCGCGACATCACCGATACGCTCAAGATCAGTGATGGTCTTAATGATTGCCATAATCAGGCGCAAATCTTTTGCCGTCGGCTGACGCTTAGCAATAATTCGCGTGCACGCTTCGTCTATCGAGACTTCCATCGCGTTGACTTTATGGTCGTCACGCACCACTTTTCTCGCCAATTCGATGTCGTCTTTGTGTAGCGCTTGCATGGCAAAGGATAGCTGCTGCTCAACCAAGCCCCCCATCGTCAGTACGTGAGTACGAATGGCTTCGAGTTCGACATTAAACTGACCTGAAATGTGGCGTCCAAAATTCATAAGGGAGGGCGTTCTCTTTGTTATCAACAATAGTAAAAGATTAGCGCAACGAGAGACATTACGCAGATGGAACGGCGCTCTGTGACAAGAGACTTAGCCGTATCTTCCTGTGATATAGTCTTCAGTCTGCTTTTTCAATGGCGAAGTAAAAATAGAATCGGTATCTGAGTACTCGATCAACTTCCCCATGTGAATAAAGGCCGTATGGTCACTCACTCGCGCCGCTTGTTGCATATTGTGCGTCACAATCACCACGGTATATTTGGTTTTCAGCTCGTTGATCAGCTCTTCGATCGTCAAGGTCGAAATTGGGTCCAGTGCCGAGGTAGGCTCATCGAGCAGCAATACTTCCGGTTCAATCGCAATTGCACGGGCAATCACCAAGCGCTGCTGCTGACCACCAGACAGGCCAAAGGCGTTTTCGTGCAACCGGTCTTTCACTTCATCCCACAAGGCTGAAGCGCGCAATGAACGCTCCACCGCATCATCCAGCGCACGGCTGTTATTGACCCCTTGCAAACGCAAGCCATAAACGACATTTTCATAAATCGACTTAGGAAAGGGGTTGGGACGCTGAAACACCATGCCCACTCGGCGACGCAGCGTCGCGACATCCACCTTAGGGTGATAAACATTTTTGCCATGCAGCTTGACCTTGCCTTGAACACGACACCCTTCCACCAAATCGTTCATGCGATTGATACAGCGCAGTAGCGTCGACTTACCGCAGCCTGAAGGGCCGATAAAGGCGGTTACTTGCCCTTTGGGAATACGCATCGAAATGTCGTTCAGGGCTTGGCTGTTTTGATAGAACAGGTTAAGCCCTTCAATCGCAATAGCCGTTTGCTCATCGCTAAGATTGTTAACGTCGAGTGGCGCTTGATAGCCGAGTGTTTGATTGACAGAAAACATGCTTAATCTTGTCCTAGTGTTCGGTATTTTTCGCGTAAGTTGTTACGAATACTGATCGCGGTTAAGTTGAGCCCAACAATGACAGTCACCAACAAAAATGACGTCGCATAAACCAACGGTCTGGCGGCTTCAATATTGGTGGTTTGAAAACCAACATCATAAATATGAAAGCCCAAATGCATAAACTTACGTTCAAGATGCAAGAAGGGAAACTGACTGTCAATGGGCAAGCTCGAGGCCAACTTCACCGCCCCCACCAGCATCAAGGGAGCGACTTCCCCCGCCGCACGGGCGATCGCCAAAATTAAACCGGTAATCATCGCTGGGCTGGCCATCGGCAATACAATTCGCCACATAGTTTCAAACTGAGTCGCCCCCAAAGCTAATGAGCCATGGCGAACCGAGCTAGGGATGCGCGTTAAGCCCTCTTCAGTGGCAACGATGACGACCGGGAGGGTCAATACCGCTAAAGTTAATGCAGACCAAAGTAGACCTGGGGTTCCAAAGGTTGGTGCGGGCAACTGATCCTGATAGAACAGCGCATCGATTGACCCACCTAAGGTATAAACAAAAAAGCCTAAACCAAACACGCCATAAACGATGGACGGTACACCCGCTAAGTTGATCACAGCAACGCGAATCATACGGGTAAACGCATTGTTGCCTGCATACTCGTGCAAGTAGACGGCGGCGACCACGCCCAAAGGCATCACCACCACAGACATGATCAACACTAACAGGACAGTGCCAAACATGGCTGGAAAGACGCCCCCTTCAGAGTTAGACTCGCGCGGATCATCAGACAAAAACTTCCACGCCTGCACGCTCCAGCGCATTAATTTTTCGCCTACACTCATCTGGTTGGGATACCAGATATCTAGAATTTGACTGAGTGGAATAGTCACTTGTTGGCCCGTCATATCTTCGACCAACAAACCTTGTTCGCTCAATTGCTCTCGCAGCGCATCAAGCGTCGCCTCTGCCTCAATCAAAGCTTGCCGATATTGCTCACTTTGCTCGAGATAGAGTTGGCTAAAGGCGTCATCTAAGCGCCCATTTAATTGACGTTTACGCTTCTCTTGTTCGAGACGTCTCGCTTGCGCAGTAATCGTACGGATATCACCTTCGATAAGGTCGTCAATTTGTTGGTTGACTCGTTCTGTCAAAGCCAGACCTTGCTCAAGTAAAGGGGCGAAGTCTTTGCTGAACTGACCATTCGCAAGGCGGTATCCTACCGGCTGGCCAAAGAAATCACCATCACGACTGCGTTCAATCACTGCCCAGTGTTTAGGTTGTGTGGGTGGCAATAAATTTACTTCGAGCAAAGAGATGAAATCCGCTGCGTAGAGGTCTCGATTCGCGACCTTGATCCTCACACGTTCGACTAAGCCGCGTTCGATCACATCGGCAGGCAAGTCCATATCCATTTCGCGAAAATGACTAATGGGAATAGACTCTTTGGCGTAGATTTGCCCCACCAAGGTTTGACCTTGATCGGTTTGCCACTGGTACAGCGGCGCAGGCCAAAAGTAAGAAAGTCCTTTCCAACCGATAAGCAGCAGAAGTCCGAGCACAGATAGTAAGCTGATACTGACCGCGCCACCGGTTAGCCATATCCATGGAGACCCTGATTTTAACCACTTAAACACGTTGAATCATTCCTACTTATAACCCTATTACAGTGAACGATATTTATCGCGTAGTCGCTGACGAACCCATTCAGCGACCGAGTTAACTGCAAAAGTAAACATCAGTAGCAGCAGTGCTGCTAAAAACAGAATCCGGTAATGCGAGCTGCCGACTTCAGACTCTGGCATTTCAACGGCAATCGTGGCCGACAAGGTGCGCATTCCCTCTAAAATATTCCAGTCTAGGATCGGCGTATTGCCCGTCGCCATGAGAACGATCATCGTCTCTCCCACCGCACGCCCAAGCCCCATCATAATCGCAGAGAAAATGCCCGGACTGGCGGTCAATAGCACCACATGAATCAGCGTCTGCCACTGAGTCGCCCCAAGCGCTAACGAGCCGTCTGAAAGATGTTTCGGCACAGAGAAAATCGCGTCCTCTGCGATAGTAAAGATGGTCGGGATCACGGCAAAGCCCATCGCAAAGCCCACCACTAACGCATTGCGCTGATCAAAGTCGATACCATACTCAGCCAAATAGACTCGGACATCACCAGCAAACAATAACGCCTCGATATTGGCGCTTTGCGATAGAATCACCATGCTCACGAGCACAATACCCGGCATCAAGATGGCGGCGTGCCACCCATTGTTGAATCGCCCCGTCCAATAATTCGGCAATAGGTGCCAAACCAGCCCGATAGCTATGGTAGATAGAGGTAAAAACAGCATCAGGGCAGCAACAGCGGCCAAATGGCTTTCGACAATCGGCGCAAACCATAACCCCGCTAAAAATCCAATGATGACGGTCGGCAACGCTTCCATTAACTCGATTGACGGCTTAACCACTCGTCGCATACGCGGCGTCATAAAATAGGCGGTATAAATCGCCCCTAACACCGCCACAGGTACAGCAAATAACATGGCAAACATCGCCGCTTTTAAGGTACCAAACGCGATGGGTACTAAGCTAAATTTGGCCTCAAATTCATCACTCGCCGAGGTGGTTTGCCAAACATATTGTGGCTCTGGGTAGCTTTCGTACCACACCTTCTGCCACAGCGATGAAAGCGATACTTCAGGAAATGGATTGTCAACCGCCGCAACACTTAATTGATTGCCGTTGAGCGCGACTAAAAAGGACTCGTTGTTCGACATCGCGGCAATAGAGGGCGCTTGTTGATACGCGCGCTCAAATATGACCAATTTTTCACTGGTGGTGTAATGGCTCTGTACCGTGCCATTAACGTAGAAACTGTAAAAACCTTTCCGATACGTATCTGGCAACAAGAACCGCAACTGAGAGGCGAGCTTGAACTGTCGAATTTGAGTCAGTGAACGCTCACTTTGACTCAGGACGTCGAACCATTGAGAGACCAGCCCATCTTGATGCGTCACCAGTAGCGAGTAGGCGCCCGATAACAAGTCAAGGTGTTCTACGCTGTGTTGCTGGCGACCTTGACTGAGGTCGACCACTTCGCGCACAGTAAAACTTTGGGCCAGCTTTTTGGCAATCACCAACTCAGAGCCTATTCTGAGATAGAGCGTCTCGCCGTCGGGAGTTAATAACATCTGGTCAAGCTGTTCAATGGGCTCGGCAAAAGTAAAACTGTGAACCTGCTCTCCCTGCTGCCAACGTACCATCACGCGGCCATCTTGATACCAACCAGCGAGTGTCAAACCACCGCGCTGCGCAAAAGCAAACTGCTTAAGCAGACCATCTGAACGCTCTAATCCAAATGAGGCTTGGGATTGAGAAAGCTGGGGGGAAAAGTGGCGGTGACTCTTTTTCAGGACTGTAGTCAGTTGAGGCTTAACCAAGGTCACTTCGCCGTTTGGCGTTGCAAAGCCAAACCATCCATCAGCAGCCACCGTGCGCGCGAACAAGCGATTTTCTGTTGCGATTTGATGGCGAACAACCGGCTGAGGACTGCCCGATGTCAGTGACCAAAAATCGATATAGCCCTGGTTTGAAATAAGAAAGGCATGCTCACCGTAGTCATCCACTCCAGCGGCAATCACTTGCGACGTCGATACCTTTTGCGTGTGAATGTTCGGGGTAATCTTCGCATCGCTAAACAGTGGTAACACCATAATGGCCAAGTAAACAAAGATCAGCACCAGCGCGGCCAGCACTCCGACGCCTCCAGCAGAAACGGCAAGACGAACCAATCTATCTTTGATCAGTCGTTTACGGTCTCGCTCTCGCAATGAGAATTCTGCTTTGGTCATCTGTTTCGCTTACCTATTTTCGTCCGAGGGTATAATATTTCTATTAGGTGACAATTATATTACAGATCGCAATAAACAACTGAAATCAATGCAATAAAAAAATGCAATAAAAGTGTCATACAAAGACCTTAAGTTGCTAGCCCACAGGTACGGGGTGAACTCGATATCTTCAAACCAAGGATTGGAGTATGAGATGAGTACAGAAAAACTGTATATCGAAAAAGAGCTAAGTTGGCTGTCTTTCAATGAAAGGGTGTTGCAAGAGGCGGCAGATAAGCAGGTTCCGTTAATCGAAAGGATTCGATTTCTTGGTATATTTTCCAATAATTTAGATGAGTTCTACAAGGTAAGATTTGCCGATGTCAAACGACGTATTCTGATCAACCAAGAGCGTGGTGGCAACGACAACTCTAAGCACTTGTTAACCAAAATGCAGACCAAAGCGCTCAAGCTCAACGAACGGTTTGACGAGTTGTACAGCGAACTGATCCGCGAAATGGCACGCAGACGCATTTTCTTGGTCAATGAAACCCAGTTGAGCGAGCCGCAACAGAAATGGGTGATCAAGTATTTTCGCCGCGAAGTGCTGCCGCACATCACCCCGCTGCTGATGCGTGATGATATCGACGTACTTGAGTTCCTAAAAGATGAGTACGCCTATATCGCGGTTGAACTCAAACACCAAGAGCACAACCAATATGCCCTTATCGAGATCCCAACCGACCACCTACCACGATTCGTTACCGTACCCGAACAGAAAGGTAAACGACGTAAAACCATCATTCTGCTCGATAACATCATTCGTTACTGTTTAGACGAGCTGTTTCGCGGTTTCTTCGACTACGACGAGCTCAACGGCTACGCGATGAAAATGACACGCGACGCCGAGTATGACTTGAGCCACGAGGTTGAACACAGCTTACTTGAACAGATGTCTGAAGGTTTGAGCCAACGTTTAACAGCGATGCCCGTACGCTTTGTTTATCAACGAGATATGCCGCAAGAGATGTTGAGTTTCTTGTGTGACAAACTGCAGATTTCAAACTACGACAGCTTGATCCCAGGCGCGCGCTATCACAATTTTAAAGACTTTATCACTTTCCCTAATATGGGCAGAGACTACCTGGAGAACAAACCTCTGCCGCCGATGCAATGTGCGGACTTTGACGGTTTTGCCAACAAGTTCGACGCCATTCGCGCCCAAGATATTCTGCTTTACTATCCGTACCATACGTTCGAGCACATCAGCGAACTGGTTCGTCAGGCCTCGTTTGACCCCAAAGTGTTGCGGATCAAAATCAATATTTATCGCGTCGCCAAAGACTCACGCTTGATGAACTCACTTATTGACGCAGTCCACAATGGTAAAAACGTCACCGTAGTGGTCGAACTGCAAGCACGCTTTGATGAAGAAGCCAATATCGAGTGGTCACGCGTGCTCACCGAAGCGGGGGTTGAAGTCGTGTTTGGTGCGCCCGGTATGAAGATTCACTCCAAACTTCTGTTGATCAGTCGCCGTGAAGGCGAAGATATCGTCGACTACGCCCATATTGGCACCGGTAACTTTCATGAGAAAACGGCACGCATCTATACCGACTTTTCGTTACTCACTGCCGACCCTGACCTTACTCGCGAAGTGCGCAATGTATTCGGCTACATCGAGAACCCTTATCGCCCGGCGCGCTTTAACCATTTAATTGTTTCACCACGTAACTCTCGCAAGCAGCTCTATCGCCTGATCGACAACGAAATCGCCAATGCAAAACTGGGGAAAAAAGCCGCTTTAACGGTAAAAGTGAATAACTTGGTAGACAAAGGGTTAGTCAATAAGCTTTACGGGGCAAGTGCCTCTGGTGTTGAAATCAAAATGATCATTCGCGGCATGTGCTCGTTAGTGCCAGGCATCGAAGGTGTCAGTGACAATATTAAGATCATTAGTATTGTTGACCGATTTTTAGAACACCCAAGGGTGATCATTGCCCATAATGACGGCGACCCTGCGGTGTATATTTCATCGGCGGATTGGATGACTCGCAACCTCGATTACCGCATTGAAGTGGCCGCTCCAGTTCGTGACCCACGTCTTAAACAGCGCATTATTGATATCATTAACATCCACTTTACCGATACAGTAAAAGCCAGATGGATCGATAAAGAGATGAGCAACAGCTATGTCCCGCGTGGTAATCGTAAGAAAGTTCGCTCACAAATTGCGATTTACGACTATCTTAAAAATGTGGAAAAACACACTAAGAATCAAAAGCGCAAACAGCTGCTATCAAATCAACAGCAAGAGCAGTGACTAATTTAGGTTGGAGCTATGAATCAAACTGCGGAAATTCGTGATGTCGCCGCTATCGACTTAGGGTCAAATAGCTTCCATATGGTGGTCGCTCGCGTCGTCGAGCAAGATTTACAATTGATCAGTCGCCACAAACAACGCGTGCGGCTCGCCTCTGGCTTAGATGGGCAAAAAAACCTCGACAATGCGTCTATTGAACGCGGCCTCGAATGCTTAGCCATGTTTGCCGAGCGCTTACAGGGGTTTGACGAACAAAATGTCCGCATTGCTGCCACCCATACTTTGCGCCAAGCCAATAACTCGCATATTTTTTTACAACGAGCGCGCGAAGTCTTACCCTTCCCGATTGAGATCATTCCCGGCGTTGAAGAGGCGCGCCTCATTTATCTCGGCGTTGCCCATACTCAACCAGAGTCTGACTCTAAACTGGTGATTGATATCGGCGGTGGCAGTACCGAAATGATTATCGGCCGCGGCTTTGAACCAGAGCTCATCAATAGCAAGCAGATGGGCTGCGTCAGCTATACTCAAGCGCACTTTGCCAACGGAAAACTATCAAAAAAGAACTTTGCTAAAGCCACACTAGCAGCAGAGCAAAGGTTGGAGTCCATTGCCCATCGCTACAAAAAAAAGGGCTGGGATATCGCCTTTGGCTCGTCTGGCACGATCAAAGCCATCAGCGAAGTGTTAATCGGCCTTGGCTATGACGATGGATTGATCACGGCAAAGCGGTTAGATAAGTTGGTCACCAAGTTGTGCGAGTGGAGCACCATTGACGACATTGAACTGAGCGGACTCACTGCCGAACGAAAACCTGTCTTTGCCGCTGGTGTCGCTATTTTGCATGCGATCATGACCAGCTTAAACATTGACCATTTGCACTTTTCTGAAGGGGCGTTGCGCGAAGGGTTACTGTTTGAGATGGAAGACAGCTTCAAACGCTCTGATATCCGTATGCGCACAACAGAGAATCTGGCGACTAAGCACTTAGTTGATTTAGACCACGCGGCTAAAATCAAAGGTCATGCGCGTGAGTTGTTCCAACAAATCCACAAAGATGTTGGGATCAAGAAAAACTCACAGCTGGTTGACTTACTTGAGTGGAGCGCCCTACTGCACGAGGTTGGGCTCAGCATTAGCCTGCAAGCCTTCCATCGCCACTCGGCCTACATACTTCGCCATACCTATATGCCCGGCTTTAACCGCGAGCAACAGCGGGTACTGGCGATGCTGGTTCGATTCCAGCGCAAAGCCCTCAAGCTCAATGAAATGGAGTCGTTTAGCCTGTATGACAAAGATGACGTGATTAATTTGATACGGATCCTACGCATCGCCATTGTGCTCAACGGACAGCGCAACGACGCCCCCATCGACACACCGAGCCTAACCATTGACGGTGATAAGTGGGCACTTACTTGCGATGACGTCCAATGGTTAGAGAACAACAAACTGCTTCATGCGGATCTGCTGACTGAGCAGGAGTATTGGCAAAGCGTGGGCTGGCAACTCGATTTTTAACCATCCCTAATCGGCAATACCGACCTTAGCTAACTCGCTCTGAGCAATTTGTGGCGAGATGGCAACATAACCATCTTTGGCGACTAACGCTTGGCCTTGGCGAGAAAAAATAAAGCGAATGAACTCGCGCTCAATGGGGCGCAGCGGTTTAAGTGGATGCTTGTTCACGTAGACATAGAGATAGCGCGATAGTGGGTACTCACCTGTTAAGATATTGCGCTGACTCGCTTCAATAAAATTATTGCCTTGTTTAGCAATGGGCAACAACTTCACATCAGAGACTTGATAACCGACGCCGGAATAGCCAATCGTGTTAATTGATGAACCAACTGACTGCACCACAGAGGCCGACCCCGGCTGCTCATTCACACTATTTTTGAAATCGCCGCCACATAGAGCGTGTTTTTTAAAATAGCCATAAGTGCCCGACACCGAATTGCGACCAAAAAGCTGAATACCTCGCCTCGCCCATTGATAGTCAAGACCTAAGTCTGACCAAGTTTCTATCGGCTCAGTGGAACCACAACGCAATGTGGCCGAGAAAATGCTATCAAGCTGAGTAAAGTTGAGCCCTTGAATTGGATTGTCTCTATGAACAAAAATGCCAATGGCATCGATCGCCACTCTCAAAGCGGTCGGCTTATAACCGTGTTCACGCTCAAAGGCTTCAATTTCACGATTACGCATAGGTCGGCTCATTGGGCCAAATTGCGCGGTACGCTCCGTCAGCGCGGGAGGAGCCGTTGAAGACCCAGACGCTTGCACCTGACCATTAACGCTTGGGTAGAGATGTTTGAACTCTTCGACCCACAAGGTCGTCATGCCTGCCAGAGTGTCCGAACCAATACTGGTGATATTGCCGGTAATGCCAGGGACTTTTTGGTAAGGCTCAAGTGCTTGTTGTGCATACGCCGAACAGGCGGCCAACCATACCACTAGGGTGAGTATCATTCTCATCACTTCACCACCAAACGAGAGGGGAGCACAAACGAGAACTTGCTGCCTACCCCCACTTCGCTGTGTATTTCTAGGTGGGAGTCATGGTGAGACAAAGCATGTTTAACGATAGCAAGCCCCAAACCACTGCCGCCAGTATCGCGTGAACGCGCTTTGTCGACTCGATAGAAGCGCTCAGTTAAGCGGTGCAAGTGTTGTGGCTCAATGCCATCACCACTATCTTCCACTTCAAGGTGAGCGCCTTGGGCACTTTGATACCAGCGCACGCGAATATCGGCCCCTGCGGGCGTATATTTGACCGCGTTATAGACCAGATTAGAAATCGCACTGCGCAACTGATCATCATCGCCTAGCACACGCAGTTTCGTATCGACATCGAACCTCAATTTGTGCTCGGCATCCCCACTCAAACTGAGCGCCTCTTTTTCTAGCACTTCGAGCATAGCCGGCACATTCACCACCTCGTCCAGCTCGTGCATCGGCGCTGCTTCAATTTTAGATAGGGTCAATAACTGATTGACCAAACTGTTCATCCGATTGAGCTGTTCGGTCATTACGCCATGCGCTTTTGTCCACATCGGACCGACCACCATATCTGGGTCTTCGGTCATCTCAAGGTAGCCTTGCAGCACCGTCATCGGCGTACGTAACTCGTGGGACACGTTGGCAAAAAAGTTACGACGCATTCCCTCAAGTTGCTTTAGCTGGCTCACATCGCGCACCACCATAAGGTGTTCACCTTCGGTATAGGGCACGATCCGCAGTTCCAGCATCCGCTCGACATTGAGTGGTGAACGCATTTCAAGTGGTTCAGAAAAGTTTTGTTTGTTCAGGTATTTGATGAAATCTGGCGTACGAATCAAATTCGAGATGGGTTGCCCTGAGTCATCGGGCCATTTAAAACCGAGTAAGTGCTGGGCGAGCTTGTTACACCAAACAATATTCCCCTCGCCACGAAAGACCACCACCGCATCGGGCAGCGATTCGGCACCGTTGCGAAAGCGACGAATTAAGTTGGTTAGCTCTTTGCGCTTTTTACGCTGACGCTGCTGCAGACGGTAAATACCGTTAAACAGCGACTCCCAGTTACCGCTGCCAGATGGCGGAGTTAAGCGTTTTTCGTCCCACAGCCAAGCAGACAAACGCATCTGGTTGTGCAAATGCCACACAAGCTGCAAAACCGTGGCCGCTAAAAGCAGCCACGGCATATATCCGAAAATCCAACCGACAATCACCCATGGGGTGTAAAAAAAAGCCAGCTCCCAGGCTAGCTTCTTCCAAGTTAACCGTTCTACCACTTACCTCTCCGCTTGTGTTGTCGCCCGACTACGCTTTAGTTGAGAAACGGTAACCCGCGCCACGTACCGTTTGAATAAGCTTGTCGTGTCCCGCGGCTTCAAGTGCTTTACGTAGACGACGTATATGCACATCGACCGTTCGGTCCTCGACATACACATTAGTGCCCCATACGTTGTTTAGGAGTTGCTCACGGCTATACACACGCTCTTGGTGGGTCATAAAGAAGTGCAGCATCTTAAACTCGGTCGGCCCCATGTCCAACGGCTCATTATTCGCCGTGACTCGATGAGACACTGGGTCAAGCTTCAACCCTTGCACATCAATTACATCTTCAAGCGCTGTCGGGGTCACGCGGCGGATCACCGCTTTAAGGCGCGCCACTAACTCTTTCGGTGAGAAAGGCTTGGTGATGTAGTCATCCGCACCGACTTCCAGGCCACGGACTTTATCTTCTTCTTCACCACGCGCCGTCAGCATCACCACCGGAATATTACGGGTCAGCTCTTCACGTTTCATATGTTTGATAAAATTAATACCGCTGCCGCCAGGCAACATCCAATCTAGCAACACTAGATCAGGGAAGGGTTCAGCCAGTTTTGTTACCGCACTGTCGTAGTCTTCTGCTTCAACCGCTTGGTAACCTTTCTGTTCCAAAACAAAGCACAACATTTCACGGATTGGCGCTTCGTCTTCAACCACTAGAATCCTTCTAGACATAATCAAATAACCTTGTGTGAGTTGAGTTATTTAGGGCCATCTGCCCTTGTGCAACGCTAAGCATTATCACTAGCAATTATGACACTTTTGTGACCTTTGAAAACAAATTTTCATATAACTTTCATCCCACTATTGCGTGTTTCCAGTAAGACAAGCCGACAAAAAGTCTTTATCATGAGCCCCCAAACTTTAGGTATAGAGAAAGAGTATGTGGTTTAAAAACTGTCTGGTTTATCGATTTAACCGTGATATTGAATTCAATGCAGACCAATTAGAAAAACAGCTGCAGGAGTTTCGTTTTACCCCTTGTGGTAGCCAAGATAAGCAGAAATTTGGCTGGGTCACGGCGATGGGTAAACATGGCGATATGATGACCCATGTATCAGAAGACCGCATTCTGATCTGCGCCAAAAAAGAAGAGAAAATGTTGCCTGCGTCTGTGATCAAAGAGTCATTGAACGCGAAAGTGGACGCCTTGGAACTTCAAGAAGGTCGTCCACTGAAGAAGAAAGAAAAAGACACGCTCAAAGAAGATATCGTGATGGATCTTCTGCCGCGTGCATTTAGCCGTAGCAACCATACTTACGTGCTCATCCTACCCAAAGAGGGCTTTATTCTGGTCGATGCCAGCAGCTATAAAAAAGCCGAAGACGTATTGGCCCTGCTGCGCAAAACCATGGGCAGCCTACCCGTTGTTCCCGCCATCCCTGAAAAAGCGATTGAAACCACACTGACCGAATGGG
Organism: Vibrio sp. JPW-9-11-11; assembly: GCF_013369335.1. Lineage (GTDB taxonomy): Bacteria > Pseudomonadota > Gammaproteobacteria > Enterobacterales > Vibrionaceae > Vibrio. The sequence goes on along the minus strand of NZ_SZQJ01000004.1, from coordinate 181,253 downwards.
TGAAAACGGGTGAAACGCCTGTTGGTATCGAGATGCTTGATGAAGCCGAGCTTAAATCCGTGCTTGAAGAGGGCGGTGTGATCCGTTGTAAGAAGCAAGAGCTGACAGCCGACGAAATTCGTAGCCATATCGAAGCCGATAAAATGGTGACCAAGCTGGCAATTTGGTGGCAAGAGCGTATCGAGTTTATTTTGGCGGAAGATGGCAGTATTAAGCGCCTAAAGTTCTCTGATGAACTGAAAGATCAGAACGACGATATTCCTCGCGAAGATCAAGCCGCACGCTTCGACGCCGACTTCTCGCTCATGTGCGGTGAATTCAGTGCCTTCTTACCAAACTTATATGAATGCCTAGGCGGCCTACCTCACCCAAACGCGTAGCCTCTCTTTTAAGGTGCTCGACCCGTCGGGCACCTGCTTTTGAATTCCCTCATCTTAGTCATGGACTTTTCCCTAGTCACAAGTCACATTTTGACGTAAAATTTGCGCCCCCTATTCCATAAGGTGGAATGGGCCTGACTTGAGATCAGATTTAAGAGAATTACACATGACTGAGAAAGCATTCGTCCCTGAGCTACTGTCACCGGCAGGTAGCCTTAAAAACATGCGTTACGCATTTGCCTACGGCGCAGACGCGGTATACGCAGGCCAGCCTCGTTACAGCCTTCGCGTACGTAACAACGAGTTCAACCACGAAAACCTAAAAATCGGTATCGACGAAGCACATGCCCTAGGCAAAAAGCTTTACGTGGTTTGTAACATCCAACCGCACAACTCCAAGCTAAAAACCTTCATCCGTGACCTTAAACCGGTTGTAGAGATGGGCCCTGATGCACTGATCATGTCTGACCCTGGTCTAATCATGATGGTTCGCGAAGCGTTTCCTGAAATGCCAATTCACCTGTCTGTACAGGCGAACGCAGTCAACTGGGCAACGGTTAAGTTCTGGGCGGCAAATGGCGTGGAGCGTGTGATTGTTTCTCGTGAGCTTTCTCTAGAAGAGATCGAAGAGATTCGTCAGCACTGCCCTGAGACTGAACTTGAAGTCTTCGTTCACGGCGCTTTATGTATGGCTTACTCTGGCCGCTGCCTACTGTCTGGCTACATCAACAAACGTGACCCTAACCAAGGTACCTGCACCAACGCTTGTCGTTGGGAATACAAAGTTGAACAAGGCAAAGAGAACGACACTGGCGACATCGTAGAGAAATTCGATCCAACAGAAGCTCAAGCAGTAGAGGTTCAAGAAGAACGCCCTGAAACCACTATCGGTCGTGGCAAACCAACGGATGAAGTGGTGCTACTTTCTGAAGCGCACCGTCCAGAAGAGAAGATGGCGGCTTACGAAGATGAGCACGGCACTTACATCATGAACTCGAAAGACCTACGCGCTATCCAGCACGTTGAGCGTCTGACTAAGATGGGGGTTCACTCGCTGAAAATCGAAGGCCGTACTAAGTCATTCTACTACTGCGCGCGTACTGCTCAGGTTTACCGTAAAGCGATTGATGATGCCGTGGCAGGCAAACCTTTTGATGAAAGCCTAATGACGACGCTAGAAAGCCTAGCGCACCGCGGTTATACAGAAGGCTTCCTACGTCGTCACACACACGATGCGTACCAAAACTACGACTACGGTTACTCGATATCTGACGCTCAACAATTTGTCGGTGAGTTTACCGGTAAACGCCGTGGCGATCTGGCGGAAGTCGAAGTCAAGAACAAGTTCGTTGTCGGCGACAGCCTTGAGCTGATGACGCCAAAAGGCAACGTCATCTTCACGCTAGAAGCGATGGAAAACCGTAAGTCAGAAGCTATCGAAGACGCAAAAGGGAACGGCCACTTCGTTTTCATTCCTGTACCACAAGATATGGACCTAGAATACGGCCTATTGATGCGTAACCTAAACTCAGGTCAGGATACCCGTAACCCAACAGGTAAATAAGCATGGCTTTACTGATCACTGACAAGTGCATCAACTGTGATATGTGTGATCCTGAATGCCCAAATGGTGCAATTACTATGGGTGACACTATCTTCGAGATCGATCCCGATCTCTGCACTGAGTGTAAAGGTCACTACGAGAAGCCAACGTGTCAGTCAGTGTGTCCGATTACTAAATGTATCATTACTGACCCTAACCACGTTGAGACTGAAGAAGAATTGCTAGAGAAGTTCGTTATTATTCAGGGCTTAGCTTAATAGATAAAACGCCGCTCATCATTGAGCGGCGTTTTCGTATCTGATGTTTACTTGTAGCTCAACTCCGTCGCTTTCCCCTTAAAGATTCGATACACCGCGAAGGTGTAAAGCAAAATCATCGGCATCACTATCATCACCCCATACCCGACAATCATCAAAGTTGCAGAAGAAGACGCCGCCTCTTTCGCTGTCATTATGCCCGGTACCACCTCTGGGAAAAAACTGTACGCTAAGCCAAGGAAGCTGAGAGCAAAAATCACAGTAACGCCAAAGAATGGCCAGCGGACACCGAGGTCGTTGATCATCGGGACTTGACGCAAATAACGATCGACGAGATAAATGGTGGCGAGAACAATCAGAGGGATAGGTGCGAGCAGCAGTATTTCTGGGAAACTAAACCAGCGCTGTGCGACCTGCTCATTGACCCAAGGGTTGACAAGACTCACAACCAAAATCCCTAATGCTGCGAGCCAACCGGCTCGACGTGACCAGCGCGCAGCGCGGATTTGCAACTCACCTTCGGTTTTCAGCACCAGCCAAGCGCCGCCAATATAGACGTAAGCCGCTGCGACGCATAAAGCACTTAACAAGGCAAAGCCATACGCCTCGCTGCTGTGTTCAAAGCCCATGATATAGCGCCCAACCATATAACCTTGCGTGAGCGACGCCAAAAACGACCCGGCTTTGAAACAGAGATCCCAGCGATCTTTATGATCCGATACCGCTTTGGCACGAAAGTCGAACGCCACACCACGCATAATTAACGCAATCAACATCAGCGCTGTCGGCAGATAGAGCTCAGTCAAAATCAAACTATGGGCGGTGGGGAAAGCGATCAGTAAGATGCCAACCGCCAATACCAACCACGTTTCGTTGGCATCCCAAAATGGGCCTATCGACGCAATCATACGGTCACGTTGCTGCTCGTTGTTGCTCGGCAGCAGCATCCCCACGCCGAGATCGTAACCATCCAGTACCGCATACATGAATACAGAAAAGCCTAGGAGTAACAAATAGATTTCTGGTAGGTAATCAAACATGGTTATGCCTCTTGAGTTTGAACCGGCGCTTGGTGAGCTGCAACGTCTTTGCGCGCCAAATAGAACAAGGTGTGGATATAAGCCACCAGCAGTACCGCGTAGATAACCAAATACATGGTCAGTGAAATCATCACATTAGATGGGGCGACTGGAGTCACTACATCAACGGTGCGTAGTACACCACTCACCAGCCAAGGTTGACGACCGATTTCAGTCACATACCAGCCGGCGAGCGTCGCTAGCCAACCGGAGAAGGTCATCGCGACAACCGTGTATAGATAAGGCTTAGGCAAAGATTGGCGACGAACAAAGCGCCACGCACCAAACCAGCTGACCAACAACATCAACACTCCCACGCCAACCATGATGCGAAAACCAAAAAACAGTGGCTTCACTGGTGGATGGTCAGGGGCAAACTGATTGAGGCCGAGGATTTCACCATCAAGATCATGGGTTAAAATCAAGCTTGCCAGTTTGGGGATCCCCAGAGCAAAATCGTTGCTGCGTGTTGCTTCGTTTGGCCAAGCAAATAGTAGTAAAGGTGCGCCCTGCTCTGTCTGCCAAACCCCCTCCATCGCCGCGATTTTGGCGGGTTGGTGTTCAAGCGTATTTAAGCCGTGCAAGTCACCGACTAAAATCTGCAGCGGAATAAAACCCGCAGCGGCAAATAGCGCGACCTTAAGGCCAAGTTTTGCAGCGCGGTGGCCGGGCTGTTTGAGCGATTGATAGGCGCTGACACCAGCAATTAAGAAACTCGCGGTTAGTGCAGAGGCCAATAAAGTATGCGCGAAACGGTACGGCAGTGAAGGATTTAAGATCACCTCTTTCCAACTGGTGACATGCACAATACCGTCAATAACCTCGTACCCACTCGGGGTATGCATCCAACTATTGAGGACTAAGATCCAAAAAGCGGACATAGTGGTTCCCACGGCCACCAATACCGTCGCTAGGGTGTGAAACCAGTCTGGCACGCGGCCGCGGCCAAATAACATCACGCCAAGAAACGTCGCCTCCATAAAGAACGCCGTCATCACCTCATAACCGAGTAACGGCCCGGCCACGTTGCCCACTCGCTCCATAAACCCTGGCCAGTTGGTGCCAAACTGGAAACTCATGGTGATCCCGGACACGACCCCTAGTGCAAACGTCAAGGCAAACACCTTGACCCAAAAGTAGTACACGTCTAGCCAAACGGGAGCTTGCGAACGGTTATAGCGCCATTTGAAAAACACCAACATCCATGCGAGCGCAATGGTGATGGTGGGAAAAAGGATATGAAAACTGATATTAGCCGCGAACTGAATTCGCGACAGGATAAGGGTGTCTAGCATGCTACGTCCTCAAACACTCTAGGGCTCTAGAGAGCGCGTAAATGATGTAATTAAATTACGTAAAACAACGAACTTTGGATTACTTCACACAGGTATCGCGCTGAGCGCTCAAATAGAAAATTGATTTACATCAATTTTAACACTCAAAAGGCGTATAGCAGAGGCATCTATATTGAGATAAGTGTATCTAAAAGTTAGAAAATAGCGGTAAATATAGCCAATAAGCGACAAAAAAGGCCATTTCGAAATATCCTCACTTTCCACTCGCTTAAAATGAAATAAAATTACATCAATTTAACCTGCCAGGCTAACGAGTTGGCGAGCGTTGAGTAAGTTGCAACAGTTCTAAGCACTGCTTTGGCATGATTTTAACTCGCTTTTTAGCAGGATTCGCGGCTGGTTTGAGGTTGCTAGGCTTAGGCTGTGGCTTCCAGCTGGCGAGCTCTGATCCGCACCCATCGCCCGCGGGTGGCTCAGCTTGTGGACGACAGGCTGAATTATTAGCCGGACACTTGAGACGAACGTGCATATGATAATGGTGCCCCCACCAAGGGCGAATTTTACGTAGCCACGCGCGGTCACCGCTGAGTTCACTGTCGCACAACTGTTGCTTAATCACCGGGTGAACAAATATCCGCGCGACTTGCTCATCGCTTGCGGCCAGTTTAACCAGCTCAAAATGGCTCGACTGCCAGCGAGTGTTGAGCAACCGGTATTGTTCTACATCCACCACGCTTAATGGTTCTGGACGTGCCAACTGTTGCTCTGATAAAGGGTGTTCAGCCAAGCGTAGCCAGATATCAATATCAAGCCCCGTCTGATGGCTAGAGTGCCCAGATGAAAAACGCCCTCCTTGCGGTAGAGAGAGATCGCCAATTAACAAACTAACATTGAGCTGGTAGTGGGCCAACTTAGCGAGTGATTGAACAAAGCTGATCGCATTGGGGTGACCAAAATAACGCGCGCGCTCTCGGCGCAGAACTTGATAACCATCGCCTTCAAGGGGCAACGCCTCAGCACCAGTTAAACATCCATTGGCATAGCTGCCGATCGCTTGAGGGAGGTGAGGAGAAGGATGTGTCACTTGTTCCCACTGTGTAGCGTGGGCAGTAAGAGTCACCAAACAGAGCGCAACTGAAACCAACAAGGTCAAAAAATTACGCAGGTCCATATCCACTCCTTTGTGACTCTAACCGTTATCCGCAGGCAAGCTTAATAGTGCTCACCATTATCATAGTAGCTGCTTGCATTCAGAGCCGTAAAAATCACCGCCACATCGACATCTTCACCAATCACAGCGCGCACTTGCTGAGTGATAATTTGCGCCACTGTATCTTGCGTCTCTTGACCACGGTCAAACCACAACACCTCAACAAAGGGATACGCGGCGCAGACTTCGCCTTCGTGATAAAAAGTGGTGTAGACATACTCAAACGTAAAGTCTTCACGCGGGCAATCCATATGTGGCTGCAGCTGGTCGATCAGAGGAGCGGATAGGGTTTGTACGGTTTGCGGCTCAACAGCGCGAAAACGTAAATGAGGCATAACTGGCTTCCTATTGTTGTGTTTTGGTCATGATAACAACTTGGCGTATAAAGTCTCGTGTGACTCGCCGGAAAGTCAGGATTTAGCGAAAAAGCTCTCACTGTGAATAATCAAACTGGAGTGTGATTAGCTCGCCATCACTATGCAGCAGCGCCCGACCAAAACTTGCATGCCAAGTAAGAACGCGCTGCGTGGATTGGCGATATTGATTAATAAATACGATCAGCGCTTTATCCACTTCGACAGCTGGCATGGTTTGCAAAGCCTCTGCAACATCAAACACTTGTTGTCCAAACTCGACTTTAACCAGTTCGAAGCCATCACGGCGCAAGTTAAGTTGAAGCTGTGATAATCGATGCGATGTAAACTCACCAATCAGCACAACCTCAAGCCGATGTGGTGTTAGTTCCGCTTGTGCATAAAGAAGTTCTTGATAGTAAGTCACCATGTCCTGGCACCAACGCTGCTCGGGACACTCAGACCAACTCGACACGATACTGCGGCGCATCGCGCTTGGCTCAGTGGCTAACCACACACTCTGAGCCGAGAGAGATGAACTGAATAACATCAGCAGCCCAAAAAGATAGCGCAACCTATTTCCTCCCACACAAACAACAAAGCCGCTGTTTCCAGCGGCTTTCACTATCACTCAACGGCCTTATGGCATCTCGTCGAACTCTGCACCTTCTTTTTCTACTTGAGGTGGCATTAGGTGCTCTTTGGTAATCCCCAGTTTCAATGCTAGCGCCGAAGCGACATAGATTGACGAGTAAGTACCCACCGTAATACCGAGCAGTAGCGCGGTAGCAAAACCGTGAATCATGGCGCCGCCCTGTGTGAACAAGGCGATCACAACGAACAAGGTGGTGCCCGAGGTAATCAAGGTACGGCTCAATGTTTGAGTAATTGAGCTGTTCATGATCTCAGCCGGTTCACCTTTGCGCATCTTACGGAAGTTTTCACGGATACGGTCAAACACAACAATGGTATCGTTGAGCGAGTAACCGACAACCGTCAGCAAAGCAGCAACGATAGTCAGATCGACTTCAATCTGCATCATCGAGAACACGCCAAGCGTGATGATCACGTCGTGAGTCAAGGCCAATACGGCACCCGCAGCAAGGCGCCACTCAAAGCGCACTGACACGTAGAGCAAAATACAGATGAGCGAGACTAAGATGGCAAGGCCGCCCGCTTCTGTCAGCTCATCACCTACGTTAGGGCCGACGAACTCGATCCGGCGCATCTCTACGCTCTCACCCGTTCCATCCTTGATGGCATTGAGGATTTGGTTGCCCAAGGTCTCCCCAGCAACATCATCACGAGGACGCAGGCGAACCATGACGTCACGAGCACTACCGAAGTTCTGTACCGTTGCGTCGCCAAAGCCTTTGGCTTCAAGTGCACCACGAATATCTTCAAGGTTTGCTGGCTGTTCAAAACCCACTTCAATCAAGGTACCGCCTGTGAAATCTAGACCCCAGTTCAACCACTTAGTGGATAGAGTAAAGATTGACGCACCAATCATTAAAATTGAGAACACAAATGCCAGCTTCGACCAACGCATAAAGTCGATCGTTTTTTCTGCTTTTAGAATCTGAAACATACTAATTCCTAGCCTTAGATCGACAGTTTGTTGATGCGCTTACCACCGTATGCCAAGTTCACGATACAACGTGTTCCGACAATAGCGGTAAACATAGAGGTTAAAATACCGATAGACAGTGTCACGGCGAAGCCTTTGATCGCCCCCGTACCCACTGCAAATAGGATAATTGCAGTAATAAGCGTGGTGATGTTGGCATCGGCGATAGTACTGAATGCGTTAGCGTAACCTTGGTGAATCGCTTGCTGAGGGCTGCGACCATCACGAAGCTCTTCACGGATACGCTCGAAGATCAGTACGTTAGCATCGACCGCCATACCGACCGTCAGCACGATACCGGCAATACCTGGCAGCGTCATGGTGGCACCAGGGATCATCGACATCACACCGATGATGAGCACTAGGTTCGCCATTAGCGCGACGTTAGCGATCAAACCAAACTTACGGTAGTACATCAGAGTAAACAGCATTACGGCTACCATACCCCAAATCATCGCTTGAATACCCATATCGATATTCTGCTGACCCATTGAAGGACCAATCGTACGTTCTTCTACAATCGAGATCGGCGCGATTAGGGCACCCGCACGAAGTAGAAGTGCCAAATTATGCGCTTCAGCCGCAGAGTCAATCCCGGTAATACGGAAGTTACGCCCCAACGCCGATTGAATCGTTGCCTGGTTGATCACTTCTTCGTGCTTAGTCAGGATCACACGGCCTTCTGGTGTTTTACGACCACTGTCTTTGTACTCGGCAAACACCGTTGCCATCAGCTTACCAATGTTTTGGCGAGAGAAAGCCGACATCTTGTTACCACCTTCACTATCGAGTGAGATGTTAACTTGCGGGCGACCGTACTCATCGACACTGGAGCTGGCATCAGTGATGCTTGAACCGCCTAGAATGACACGCTTCTTAAGCACAACTGGGCGACCATCGCGATCTTGCTTGATTTCACTGCCCGCTGGCGCGCGGCCACTGGCTGCTGCGGCAAGGTCAGCTTTAGAATCGACTTCGCGGAACTCTAGTGTGGCGGTTGCACCGAGAATTTCTTTCGCACGTGCCGTGTCTTGAACACCCGGCAGCTCAACTACGATACGGCTTGCGCCCTGACGTTGAACCAGAGGTTCTGCCACACCCAGTTCGTTCACACGATTGCGCAGAATGGTAATGTTCTGTTCGACCGCGTAGTTGCGAATTTCAGCTAAGCGCTGCTCAGTAAAGGTCGCCGTAAGCGCAAAACGCCCCTCTGAAGCCGAATCAACGAAAATCATATCAGGGTGATTTTGCTCTAGAATGCGCTGAGCGTCAGCAAGTTGCTCTTCATTACGCAACAACACTTCAACCGCATCTTTGCCTGAAGGACGAATCGCACGATAACGAATTTTTTCTTCACGCAATTCACTGCGGAAGGCTTCTTCTTGCTGTCCAACGAGCTTCTCCATCGCGGCGTCCATATCCACTTCCATTAAGAAGTGAACACCACCACGAAGGTCAAGACCAAGCTTCATAGGCGCCGCACCAAGAGATTCAAGCCAGTCTGGCGTTGACGGTGCAAGGTTGAGAGCAACAATTTTATCGTTACCCATCGCTTCACTAATGACATCACGCGCACTGATTTGAGTATCAGTGTCATTGAAGCGAACAAGAATGGATCCATTTTCTAAAGCAATGGATTTATGAGATAAGCCCTGTTTATCAAGAGCTTGAGTGACAGAATCCAGCGTCGACATATCTACAGAGGCGCCACGCGCCCCTGTAACTTGAATGGCCGGATCTTCACCGTAGATATTTGGAAGTGCATACAATGCCGCGATAGCGATGATAAACACCACCATCAAATACTTCCACAACGGATAGCGGTTAAGCACAGCGAGGATCCTTAAGCTGTTTTATAAAGATTTCAGCGTACCCTTTGGTAGCACTGCGGTAACAAAGTCTTTCTTGATAACAACTTCGTTATTGGTGTTTAGCTCGATAGAGATGTAGTCGTTCTCTTCAGAGATCTTAGTGATTTTACCCACTAGACCACCGCTAGTAAGCACTTCATCACCTTTGCCCATCGACGCCATTAGGCTCTTGTGCTCTTTGACGCGTTTAGCTTGTGGACGGTAGATCATGAAGTAGAAGATCACCGCAAACATACCTAGCATGATCAGCATTTCAAAACCGCCGCCAGCTGGTGCACCTTCTGCTGCTGCATGAGCTTGAGAAATAAACATTAAAATATCCTCTATTATTATTTATTAATATCCAAGTTGGGCATTCGCGATTTAGTTTCAAGCTTAAGTGTGACCAATAGCGATCGCTCTCTCAAAATTAGCTTGCGTTTGCCTACTTTATTAGCAAAAGCCTTTGGCGCAACGCCAAAGGCTTTAATTCATTAAATCTATGTCTTACTGCTCTTTCGCCAGTGGCGGCACTTCGCGGCCACGACGTTCATAAAACTCTTTGACGAACTCATCAAAACGATCTTCATCAATCGCACTACGGATGCTTTCCATTAAGCGCTGGTAGTAACGGAGGTTGTGAATCGTATTAAGACGAGCACCCAGGATTTCGTTACAACGCTCTAGGTGGTGAAGGTACGACTTAGAGTAGTTTTGGCAAGTGTAACAGTCACAGTGTGGATCCAGTGCGGTTGTGTCTGTTTTGTGTTTCGCATTACGGATCTTGATCACACCGCCAGTCACAAATAGGTGACCGTTACGCGCGTTGCGCGTTGGCATGACACAGTCAAACATATCGATACCACGGCGAACACCTTCGACTAAGTCTTCAGGCTTACCTACACCCATTAGGTAACGTGGTTTGTCTTCCGGTAACTGTGGGCAGGTGTGCTCAAGAATCCGATGCATGTCTTCTTTAGGTTCACCGACCGCTAAGCCGCCAACCGCGTAGCCATCAAATCCGATTTCAGTCAGGCCTTTAACCGACACATCACGTAAGTCTTCGTAAACCCCGCCCTGAACGATACCAAATAGGTTGTTAGGGTTTTCTAGTTTATCGAAGTGATCACGTGAACGTTGTGCCCAACGTAGAGACATTTCCATCGATTTTTTCGCTTCATCGTGGGTCGCTGGGTATGGCGTACACTCGTCGAAGATCATCACAATATCAGAACCAAGGTCTTTTTGGATTTCCATCGACTTTTCGGCGTCCATAAAAATCTTGTCACCGTTTACCGGATTACGGAAGTGAACACCTTGCTCAGTAATGGTACGCATCTTACCCAAACTGAAGACTTGGAAACCGCCTGAATCGGTCAAGATAGGGCCATGCCAGTTCATAAAATCGTGCAGATCACCGTGCATTTTCATGATTTCCTGGCCAGGACGTAACCATAGGTGGAATGTGTTACCGAGCAGAATTTCAGCACCTGTGCCTTTCACTTCTTCTGGCGTCATACCTTTAACCGTACCGTAAGTACCTACTGGCATGAATGCTGGCGTTTGCACTGTGCCACGCTCGAAGGTCAGTTGACCACGACGCGCTACACCGTCTTTTTTCTTAAGATCGAATTTTAACTTCACGAAGCCTCCGGTTGTCAGAGAAACAGTCTGACGATATGTTCGGGGTGATACCCCATTAGGGAGTGGTCGCCTTCCGTGCGAGAGATAAGATAGCCTTCTACCCTACTTCCTAGCTTGCTGCTAGCACTCGTAAACTTTTCAATTATACCGTTTTCTTTTTGATGAACATGGCGTCGCCATACGAGAAGAAACGGTACTTGTTCTCGACAGCATGTTTGTACGCATTCATGGTATTTTCGTAACCAGCAAAGGCACTCACCAACATAATCAGGGTCGATTCTGGTAAGTGAAAGTTGGTAATCAAACAGTCGACTAACTGATAGTCGTAACCTGGAAAAATAAAGATTTCTGTATCACCAAAGAAAGGAACCAACTCTGTGCCTTTTTTTATCGCGTCTTGCGCCGCACTCTCCAAAGAGCGTACCGACGTCGTGCCTACCGCGATAATTCTACCACCTCGCTGCTTAGTTGCTTTGATCGCATCGACCACTTCTTGTGGTACTTCAACATATTCTGCATGCATGTGGTGATCGGTGATCGTATCGACTTTCACTGGCTGAAAGGTGCCCGCGCCAACGTGCAAAGTCACATAGGCAAACTCGGCCCCTTTGGCTTGGATTTTTGCCAGTAGCTGCTCGTCAAAGTGCAAACCTGCTGTTGGCGCCGCAACCGCTCCCGGCTTTTGATTATAAACCGTTTGATAGCGCTCTTTATCGGAATCTTCATCTGGACGGTCGATATACGGTGGAAGTGGCATATGGCCAATCTCTTCCAATACCGAAAGAACGTTTTGTTCTGAGTTGAACTTCAACTCAAACAACGCGTCATGTCGTGCCACCATTTCAGCACTATACTCGTCGTTTTCACCAACGAAAATTGTAGTGCCCGGCTTTGGTGACTTGGAACAACGAACGTGAGCCAGAATACTTTTATCGTCTAGCACTCGCTCAACCAACACTTCTAACTTGCCCCCCGACGCTTTGCGGCCAAACAGTCGCGCTGGAATCACGCGAGTATTATTGAAAACCACTAAATCGCCAGGTTGAACTTGGTCAAGGACATCGGTAAATGTGCCATCAACCAGTTCCCCGCTGTTACCATCCATCTGAAGCAAACGGCTGGCAGTGCGTTCTGGCTGAGGGTAACGAGCAATCAGCTCGTCGGGTAAATCAAAGTGGAAATCGGATACTTGCATGTTACTAATCTTAAGTCGTGGTTTCTTAGTCGTGATGGCAGTCGAGCTGATTCTGTCACAAACAGACGACGAGTTTTTTGCAGCCGACTAGTATATTCCCCAGCGAGGCAATAGCAAGAAAAGAGATCCGAATTATTATAATCAGATACAATTTGCTCGGCGCAACTTTTGGACACACCAAACAAAGCACATGGGCGTTAAGCCGGTCATATTTTACGACTGATTTTTGATAATTCGAGATAAAAATCCAACCTGCTCCCAATATCGAGGGTTAAAAATGACTATATTTACCAATGAGCCTCTGCAATCTATTGGTTGTCCCCCAAGGTTGACCATCATGCTCAATACATGAACCAGAGGCTATGTTCGTCAAAACTAGGAGGCCGCCATGATCAAGGTAGAAGACATGATGACGCGTACCCCGCATACGCTTCTTCGCTATCACAATCTCGCCGATGCCAAAAGCATGATGGAAGCGCTCGATATTCGACACGTCCCCATCGTTGATGCGAACAAGCAACTTCTTGGCGTGGTATCACAAAGAGATGTGTTGGCCGCTCAAGAGTCTAGCTTACAAAACATTCCAGAAAACCAAACTTTTACCCTTAACACTCCCCTCTATGACGTGATGAAAACCGGCGTGATGACCGTCGCACCTCAAGCGGGGCTTAAAGAAAGCGCCATTTACATGCAAAAGCATAAGGTGGGCTGTTTACCTGTGGTAGACAAGGGGGAACTGGTCGGCATCATTACCGACAGTGACTTTGTTGCCATCGCCATTAACTTACTTGAACTCGAAGAAGAATCAGAGCCTGAAGAAATTGAATAGCCTTCAGATGGCGTAACGTTTCTCTATTTTGACGAGCTATGGCGTGGTCGCTGTTCAACCACGCCATAGCTTACCAGACATACTCAACCCGATAGCCCATCTCTGTGCCACGTCACCTGGTCTTTTGATGCTCGGTCATCATACAGTTGGCAGAAAGTGCCACTCACGTAAAAATCCCAACTAGACTTAGTGATAAAAACATCAGAAAGATAATATCCACTGAAAATAGGTCTGTCGCTATGAGTCTACGAAAATTACTCACCATGGGGTTTGGGGTTATTCTTGCCCTTATTTTGATCATGTCTACGATTGCGGCACTGCGCTTTTATCAATCCAGCCAAGGCTTCAACACTTATCGGGAGTTAGCTATCACAAGTGTGGCAACTGGCCGCGTACAAGCGAACATTCTTGAAGCTCGCTTGGCCGCGCTGAAATACATTCGTGACCATGACAACAACAGCAAACAAGAGCTAAGTCGCCGAATCAGCACCTCAAAACAACTTATTCAGCAAGCAATGGACGGCAGCGTTTCCACTTCACAGCGCACACAGCTCTCACAAATAGCGGACCAACTTGTTCAATATGAGCAAGGCTTTAATCAAGTGGTAGCCTTGGTTGAACAACGCAATCAATTGGTCGAACAAACGCTCACCCCGCTCGGTCTTACCATGCGTAAAGAGGTGAGTGATATTATGCAAGGAGCGGCCAATGAAGATGATCTCGAGGTTGCGGTCAGCGCAGGCAACTTGCAACAGCACTTAATGCTGGGTCGCCTATACGCGTCTCAATACCTCACCACTAATCAGCAATCTGACGCTGAACGTGCCAACAAAGAGTTCATCGAGGTATTAGCGGCCGCTGAAACGGTCGAATCTCAACTCATGTCGACACAGCAGTTGGGGCATTTTAAGGACTTTGGCCAAGCGTTTTCCGACTACCAAGCAACGTTTGCTCAAGTGGTACAAACCATTGCCGAGCGAAATGAGATCATCAAGGGGACATTGGATGTGCTTGGTGGCTCGATGGCTCAATCTATCGAGCAACTCAAATTGGCGACCAAAAATCAACAAGATGAAGTCGGCCCGCAAATGGTCGATCGCTTCTCTTCTGCGCAAACTACCATGATTTTGTTGGCAATTTTTGTCGTCATCACTGGGCTTATCATCGCGTACCTCATTTATCGAAATGTGCTGAAAGCCGTGGGAGGAGAACCGACCGTTATTCAGGCCGTGGTCGAGCAAGTGGCGAAGGGAGATCTATCTACTCAGATTGACGTGACAGGGAACGAGAGTGGTATCTACGCGAATATCTTGCAAATGCGCCAAGAGCTACGTCGCATCATCGATGGCTTTCATCAGATTTCAGATAATGTCTCGTCAGCGTCTGTTGAGTTAACGGCGGTGATGAGTGACACCGAAGCCAATGCACAAAATGAGCTGAGTCAAGTCGAACAAATCGCCACCGCGATCAACGAACTCTCGAGCACCGCGAGTGAAGTTAGCCAAAATGCCGCCCACGCCGAGAGCTCAGCCAGTGACGCCACTTCGAAAGTATCAGAGGGTGCCAGCGCGCTTGATTCTTCCGATAACATTTCAGAGAAAGTGATCAAGTCGGTGGATGAAACCTCGAAAATTGTTCACCAACTACAAGAATACTCGGTCGAAATAGGCACGGTAGTGGAGGTGATCAACTCCATTTCAGAACAAACCAACTTGCTTGCTCTTAACGCAGCGATTGAGGCAGCTCGTGCTGGTGAACAAGGACGCGGTTTTGCCGTCGTCGCCGACGAGGTGCGATCTTTGGCCGCTAAAACCCAACAATCAACGGTCGATATTCAAGACATCATTTCCAAGTTGCAAGCACAGGCCAAAGATGCCAACGACTTTATGCAGTCCAACCTCGTATTGACCGAAGACTCACGCAATTACAGCACGCAATTACGGGCCGCTTTCTCCTCTATCACTCACTCTGTTCAGTTGATCTCCGATATGAATACTCAAGTCGCGACCGCGTCTGAAGAACAGTCAGGGGTAACGCAAGACATTTCCCAAAACGTCTCGCAAACGTTCGACCTGGTGCATCAAAATGTGGCGGGAATTCAGCAGAGTAAAAAGGCCAGTGAAGAGCTCTCTTCCCTTGCAGAAAGACAAAAAGAACTACTCAGCTTTTTTAAACTATAAAAAAAGAGCGGCCTGCGCCGCTCAAAAGCATGTCAAAGTTTATGCCTAAACAGAATACCACTTCCCAATGGTGAGTCAGCTAAAGCCTGCATTTTAACTGACTCACACTGGGTCTAGGGATTAAAATTGGTCCTCTTCAGTTGAGCCGGTGAGCGCGGTTACTGACGAGCTCCCACCTTGAATAGTGTTGGTCATTTTGTCGAAGTAACCAGTACCAACCTCTTGTTGGTGCGCAACGAAGGTGTAGCCTTTCTCAGCCGCTTGGAACTCAGGACGCTGAACTTTCTCTACGTAGTGGCGCATGCCTTCCCCTTGGGCGTAGTCGTGCGCAAGCTCAAACATGTTGAACCACATGTTATGGATACCCGCCAACGTGATGAACTGGTATTTATAGCCCATATCAGAAAGCTCTTGCTGGAACTTAGCAATAGTGTCCGCGTCTAGGTTCTTCTCCCAGTTAAATGATGGTGAACAGTTGTACGCCAATAGCTGATCTGGGTACTCGGCGTGAATCGCTTCAGCAAACTTACGCGCTTCTTCCAAACAAGGCGTTGCGGTTTCACACCAAATTAGGTCTGCATATGGCGCATACGCTAGGCCACGAGAAATCGCTTGGTCGATCCCCGCACGCACGCGGTAGAAACCTTCTTGCGTGCGCTCACCAACGATGAAGTCTTTATCGTATGGGTCACAGTCAGAGGTAAGCAAGTCTGCGGCATTGGCGTCAGTACGCGCAATCACCAAGGTAGTCGTGCCTGCAACGTCGGCTGCAAGTCGCGCTGCTACCAGCTTTTGCACGGCTTCTTGAGTTGGAACCAGTACTTTACCGCCCATGTGACCACATTTTTTCACTGACGCTAACTGGTCTTCAAAGTGAACCCCTGCAGCACCTGCATCGATCATAGACTTCATCAGCTCGTAGGCGTTGAGAACGCCACCAAAACCCGCTTCCGCATCTGCCACGATAGGGAGGAAATAGTCGATACCGCCTTCATCTTCTGGAGACTTACCAGAAGACCACTGAATTTGGTCAGCACGACGGAAAGAGTTGTTGATTCGCTTAACCACAGATGGCACTGAATCCACTGGGTACAGAGATTGGTCTGGGTACATGGTTGACGCAGTGTTGTTATCTGCCGCGACCTGCCAGCCTGAAAGATAAATCGCTTCGATACCCGCTTTTGCTTGCTGGACCGCTTGACCACCCGTCAGTGCACCTAGACAGTTAACGTAGCCTTTTTTTGCGCTACCGTTGACCAGTGACCACAGCTTGTCCGCACCGCGCTGGGCGATGGTGTTAGCCGGAACCATAGAGCCACGCAACTCTACCACTTCTTCTGCAGTGTAAGGGCGTTTTACTTGTTTCCAGCGTGGATTGGTTGCCCAATCTTTTTCTAGAGCTTCGATTTGTTGGCGGCGAGTTAAGTTAGTCATCGGTCTATCCCTCTGTTGATGAGCGCTTTGTTGTGCTGCGCTTTGAATTTTTGTCGCTAACGGCAGTACATCCTGCTCTGCCGGTTCGCTTTCACGTTATTGTTAGGTTGTGGAGTTAATATCTATTAGTCCAAGTAGTCGTAACCGGGTACGGTTAAGAAATTGGTCAGCTCATCACTGGTGGTGAGCTTGGCCATAAGTTCGGCCGCTTGTTCAAATCGACCGGCCTGATAGCGGGCTTCACCCACCTCTTGTTTGACCACTTCGATCTCTTGTGCAAGGTATTGCTCAAACAGGGCCTTGGTCACGGTTTGACCATTGTCGAGCGCTTTGCCGTGTTGGATCCATTGCCATATAGAAGCGCGAGAGATCTCGGCTGTCGCAGCATCTTCCATCAAGCCATAAATGGGCACACAGCCATTGCCTGAGATCCATGCTTCGATGTATTGCAACGCCACGCGAATGTTATGGCGCATCCCTTGTTCGGTAATGTCACCATCACAAGGGGCAAGCAGATCCGCGGCGGTAACGGGCGCATCTTGCTCTCGCGATACATTGAGCTGGTTACTACGCTGACCTAATGCTTGATCGAACACAGCCATCGCAGTATCTGCCAAGCCTGGGTGCGCAACCCAAGTACCGTCATGTCCGTTGCTCGCTTCTAGCGTTTTATCTTTGTTCACCTTATCGAGCACTTGCTGGTTGGTCTGCGGGTCTTTCGCGGGGATAAAGGCGGCCATCCCTCCCATCGCGAAAGCGCCTCGCTTGTGACAGGTGCGGACAAGCAAACGCGAGTAAGCGTTTAGGAACGGCTTGTCCATTGTCACGACCTGACGGTCAGGAAGAACACGGTCAGCGTGTTTCTTCAAAGTTTTGATGTAGCTGAAAATATAGTCCCAGCGACCACAATTTAACCCGACGATGTGTTCTTTGAGTGAGAACAGAATTTCATCCATCTCAAATACAGCAGGGAGCGTTTCAATCAACACTGTGGCTTTTATCGTGCCGGTATCAAGGCCAAAGTAATCTTCCGTGAAGTGGAACACTTCACTCCACCACTGCGCTTCATGGTGTGATTGCAGTTTGGGAATGTAGAAGTACGGTCCGCTGCCCTTTTTAAGCAAATTCGCGTAGTTGTTGTAGAAATAAAGAGCGAAGTCGAACAGAGCGCCTGGGATGATCTGGCCATTATAAGTGACGTGTTTCTCTTTAAGATGCAGACCACGCACGCGACAAATCAAGACCGCAGGGTCATCCTCGAGTTGGTAATGCTTGCCATTCGCCGGATTGGTGTAACTGATGGTTCCGTTTACCGCGTCGCGCAGGTTAATTTGTCCATCTAGGACTTTGTCCCAGGCGGGCGACATCGAATCTTCAAAGTCAGCCATGAACACTTTCACATTGGCATTCAGTGCATTGATTACCATTTTTCGGTCGGTCGGGCCGGTAATTTCAACGCGTCGGTCTTGCAAATCTTGTGGAATACCTTGAATTTTCCAGCTACCTTCGCGGATATCTCGTGTCTCCTCGAGAAAGTCTGGCAATGCACCAGCGTCAATGCGCGCCTGTTTTTCTTCTCGCACTGCCAGTAGCTCATCAACACGCTGGGCAAACTTGCCACACAACAGAGACAAAAAGGTTTGGGCTTCAACAGGGAAAATGGTTTGATGCTCTGGTGAAAGAGAACCAGTGACATCAAGCTGGCCTTCGGTATGGAAGGTTTCTTGGGCTTGGTTGGTATTTTCTCTGTCTGGCGTGTTGGTAAGCATAATTTCTTCCTTAACTATCCATGCTAATGACATCGGCTACTTTGGATAACGACCAGTTACATTTGTAACTATCAAACAACAATCACACATTGCCATTGATTGATGTTTCATACGGTCCATCACTGACTTGAGCTTTAGATTGACCGAGCTCAGCAAGCTTTACAATCTAGACATAAGTCTTACTAGGCATGCATTTAAGCTATACCAACATTGAGTAGAGTAAAAGTACTAAAGTAAACAAAACGTTAAATTCAAAGTTTTATTCCGCCAGCGATAAAGCCTTGATTTCGATCACCAAAACGTAACTAGTTACGTAATTTAATTACAGTGAAATTTGGTTTGTGAAACCGTTTCAAACAAGCGTTTGATATGATGCTTTCGCAAATGATCCCTGCTGGCTACTGCCAAGCCGATGATGAGTTGAGTAGAGATCAAACAGAGAGAAAAATGAGAACTGTAAAATTCACAGTGTGAAATTTCACAATTTAATGAAAGCTTCATCAAAAATAAGTTGTGAAATTTTACAAGTTAAACTTTACCGTCAGCATAAAATGCTAAAAAGCACACTAAAACTAGTGTGCTTTTAGCGGTATTTGGCAGTGAGGAAAGTACGACTTATCGCTAAAGTAGGGTTGAAACCACATCTGCAAGCTGGTTAAAAGTATTCACGCGAGAGGAGCTAGGTCGCCAAACCAAGCCGATATGACGATGCGCTTGGCGACCAGGTGCATCGATGACGACCAGGTTTTGGTTGTCGAGCAAGCCGTGATCAATCGCCATTTGAGGAATAAAGGTGGTACCCATGCCGTTGGCGACCATCTGGACTAAGGTATGTAAACTGGTGGCAGAGAATGGATTAATCTTCTCTTTATCGGTCAGTTGGCAGGCAGAGACCGCATGTTCAGTCAAGCAGTGCTCCTTCTCAAGCAAAAACACAAACTCATTTGGCAAGTCGGCATATCTTATTGGTGTGCGGATCGCATCCGCTTGATTTTGACTGATGATCATTCGAAACGGGTCACTGCCGACAATTCGGCTGTCCATAGAGCCAATATCGACCGGCAGCGCCAAAATCAAAACGTCGAGCTCGCCATGGCGCAAAGCATCCAATAAGTTGGTCGTCGTGTCTTCTCTTAATAGTAAGTTCAACTGCGGAAAGCGTTGATTGACCTCTTGCACCAAGTCGCACAACAAAAACGGAGCAATAGTAGGAATACACCCTACTCGCAACTGCCCTTCCATCTCGTCGCCTTGACACAAACGACCCAACTCGACCAAATCTTGCCCTTTGGCCAACAATTCGCGCCCATGCTGCACCACCATTTCCCCCGCTTGGGTAAATACCAGTGGACTTTTTTTGTCTTTTTTCTCGTAAAGCGGACACCCAATCAACTCTTCGAGGTTCTGGATACCTTTACTTAAGGTCGACTGACTGACAAAACATTTTTCGGCGGCATCGCTAAAATGGCGGGTTTCATAAAGGGTGATCAAGTAGTGTAACTGTTTGAGGCTAGGCCACTTATTCATAGAACTATCGATTACTCGTGGTTAGATATTGACCAAGATAATAAAACCAAACTTATCGCTTTTTTCGATTAACTTAATCTATTTAATTCGCTTTTTTACATACTACAATGTGTACTATAGTTTGTCTCGTACAAACACGGACCGAACCCGCGCCCTATACGCTGGTTTGGAACTAATTATATATTTTAGGAGCAAAAAAATGGTACTAGTAGGTCGTCAAGCCCCAGATTTTACTGCTGCAGCTGTTCTAGGTAATGGTGAAATCGTTGATAACTTCAACTTTGCAGAGTTCACTAAAGGTAAGAAAGCGGTTGTTTTCTTCTACCCACTAGATTTCACTTTCGTTTGCCCTTCTGAGCTAATCGCATTCGACAACCGTTTCGAAGACTTCAAAGCGAAAGGCGTAGAAGTTATCGGTGTATCTATCGATTCTCAATTCTCTCACAACGCATGGCGTAACACAGCTATCGAAGATGGCGGTATCGGTCAAGTTAAGTACCCTCTTGTTGCTGACGTTAAACACGAAATCTGCAAAGCGTACGACGTTGAGCACCCAGAAGCTGGCGTTGCGTTCCGTGGTTCATTCCTAATCGACGAAGACGGTCTAGTTCGTCACCAAGTAGTGAACGATCTACCTCTAGGTCGTAACATCGACGAAATGCTACGCATGGTTGATGCACTAAACTTCCACCAAAAGCACGGCGAAGTATGTCCTGCACAATGGGAAGAAGGTAAAGCAGGTATGGACGCTTCACCAAAAGGTGTTGCCGCGTTCCTATCTGAGCACTCATCAGACCTAGGCAAAAAGTAATTGCCTAACTCATACCCAACGCTCAACGGGTATGAATGGTTGGTAAATCTATAAAGTAATAAGCGCGAAAAGCGCAGCGCCAATCAGTGTTAAGTAAAGTCCTAATCAAGAGCCCGAAGTCATGCTTCGGGCTCTTTTTATTCCCGCTTGTGCACATAGGTGTAGTTGAAAAGACAAAGTGTCGATAAAAAGACAAGGCGTATCATCCTCCGGACGTTCTGGTCATTGCCTCTTTAAACTCGCCTTGGCTGTCACTATGATGAACTCAACTAAATTTACGACCGAGCAAGCAAGCTCTGTCGAGACGTATCCCAACATGGAGATTTAACATGGCTTACTTTTCTCTCGCCTTTGGTACGGCGACCAAAAACCGTGATGGAAAAATCATTGAAGCATTTTTCCCTAACCCAGTTCTTAACCCAGCAGACGCACTGGTTGAAGCTGTAGCTAAAGTTGCTGGTTACGAGCAAGGTAACCAAGCTATCGAAATATCTGCTGCTCAAAGCGCTGAACTAGCTGGTGCATTTGAAGCTAATGGTGATGTAGCCAACGCTTCTTTTGCCGCTAAAGCCGCTGAGTCTTCTCAGCCTCTAGTGCTTGTTGTTCTGGCTAGTGACGAAAAACCAGCTTCAGTTGCTGAAGGTTTCCTTAAGCTACAACTTATCTCTAACCGTCTGGTTCAACCGCACGGCACTGTACTTGACGGTATCTTCGGTCTACTGCACAACATCGCATGGACTAACGAAGGTCCTATCGATCTGCCAGAACTAGCTGAGCGTCAGATTGAAGCACGTCTTGCTGGTCGCTCACTCTCTGTAGACTGTGTAGACAAGTTTCCAAAAATGGTTGATTACGTGGTTCCTGCTGGCATTCGTATTGCTGACACCTCTCGCGTACGTCTTGGCGCACATGTTGGCGAGGGCACAACGGTTATGCACGAAGGTTTCATCAACTTCAACGCAGGTACTACTGGCGTAAGCATGGTTGAAGGTCGTATCTCTGCAGGTGTTGTTGTGGGCGACGGCTCTGACATCGGCGGCGGCGCATCGATTATGGGTACTCTATCAGGCGGCGGTACCGTTGTTGTCTCTATCGGTGAAAACTCACTGCTAGGTGCCAACGCAGGTCTTGGTTTCCCTCTAGGCGATCGTTGTACTGTTGAATCTGGACTATATGTAACGGCTGGTTCTAAAGTGCGCATGCTAGATTCATCAGGCCAAGAAGTGGAAGTGGTTAAAGCACGTGATCTGGCTGGCGTATCTGACCTACTGTTCCGTCGCAACTCAGTGACAGGTCAAATCGAATGTCTGGCTAACAAGTCTGCGGTAGAACTGAACTCAGAGCTACACAGCAACAACTAACCACAGCCGAAATGGATTAAGCCGGGCACTGTTGCTCGGCTTTTTTGTTTCCACCTGATTAGCTTTCCGCTCGTTTTAGCGCGCTGCGAACGCTCGCTAATGCAATCACTTTGTGAAAAGGAATAATCACCAGTAGATAAATGTAGCCTATCCAAGTGTAGGTCTTCACCAAAGTCGATAAGGTAAACTGACCTGCACCACTTTTGAGTAACGACAAGCTCACCTGCATATGTCTGTCCTGTGAAGTGCATATTATTTCCTCATCGGATAGCCACTCGACCTGATGAAGTCCGGCCGATTTCCCTTGCTCCAACAGCTCTACGCTCAGTACCTCTGGCTCAGACGAAACGGCAAAGCCTAACGGCCGTACAAGCCGGTTTCTCAAAGCCATCATAGCGGTAACAACAGCTGGCAACTGAGCAAATATATTCACATACACTTGCGCTGGACTAAGGTTCGGATCGTCAAATGAAAAGCTCAGGCTGTCGCTAAAGCCTCGTTTGCTTTGACGACCACTGAGTTGGCTATGGGCAGGCACTCCTCCACAAACCACCTTACTCATATCAACTCCTTGATCATCTGTTTTAGTGCACTTCGTACTTCTTTACCGCCAATAACGGCTAAAAACGCCAATGCGCCAGAAATTAAGATCAGCATAAGCAACGGCCGTAGCAGGTAAGAGAAACAAAAAAGCCCAGGGATGAATATCAGCCAACGACATAACTGAATGATGGGAGTTCGAATTATACTTTCCATAGCAAGCCTTAATATTTATTAAAAATGAGCACGCTCAATTTTATAAATGAGCGCGCTCAGTTTTATAAATGAGCGCGCTCAGTTTGTCAAATTATCTGCCAAAGCGTATGATTCTCAGATAAGGTTTAAAGCTGAGACAATGATGAGTAAACGAGAACAAACAAGACAAAAAATTCTCACCGCTGCATGGCAACTATTTGAAACTCAAGGTTATCAAGAAACATCAACTCGTCAGATAGCTCGGCATGCTGGGGTTGCTGACGGCACAGTATTCAGCCACTTTGACACCAAACTAGCGATTCTGCGTGAAGGTATGTTGAGCCAACTGGCAGATCTTTCACAGCAAGCATTAAACTCACCTTCTCAGGATGCTCTTGAGCTAGGCATGCAGTTAGCGCGAACTTACTACGGCTATTACTTTGCGAATATCAATCTCAGCCGAGCATTACTTAAAGAAGTAATCTGGGACATGGATTACTACCAATCATTCAACCAGTCTCTGTTTGAAACCACTATCCTTCCCGCTTCAGTGATCAATAAAATGCCAGTGATCCTAGATTGTTACTTCATGACTCTGATCAGTCACTTAAGCAAAGAGGTGCCTGATATGCAGCTTGCGCTGGAAGAGCTTGAGTACAAATATCGCGTGTTACTGGGCGAGTCTTAACAATCCATAATCGGCTTTCGAACACACCGCTTTTCCATTTTGGCGATGTTTCATCTCACCTCGCGCCTCTGGATAACATTTCATTGACATTTTTATGCTCAAACACTCATTTTTAATGTTCGTTTATTTTCGAGTGTGGCTATTTGTGCAAAATTAAACGGTGTAAATAGGGACTACACCAATCAGCTGCTACCAGACATCGAATTCGCTCAACCGCGCTCAAACGATAAGCAAGCCAAGATTAGCTAAAATAGTAATAATGAAACAAAAGGATTCTTACCATGACTGAGCAAAAGTACATTGTTGCCCTAGACCAAGGAACAACAAGCTCTCGCGCGGTGATACTGGATCACGATGCAAACATTGTTAGCATCTCGCAACGTGAATTCACTCAAATCTATCCTCAGTCAGGGTGGGTCGAGCATGATCCCCTAGAAATCTGGGCAACACAAAGCTCTACCCTGATCGAAACTCTGGCCAAATCGGGGATCAGCAGTGACCAACTTGCTGCTATCGGCATTACCAACCAACGTGAAACCACAATAGTCTGGAATAAAGAGACCGGAAAACCTGTTTACAACGCCATTGTATGGCAGTGCCGACGTACTGCAGAGATGTGTGAACAGCTTAAGGCGCGCGGGTTAGAGGAGTATGTGCGCGAAAATACTGGCTTATTGCTCGACCCATATTTCTCTGGCACCAAAGTGAAATGGATTTTAGATAATGTCGACGGCGCCCGTGAAGACGCTGAAGCGGGAAAACTGCTATTTGGAACCGTGGATACATGGTTGGTATGGAAGATGACACAAGGCCGAGTGCATGTCACCGACTATACCAACGCCTCACGGACCATGTTATTCAATATCAATGATTTATGTTGGGATCAAAAACTGCTCGATGAACTCGGCATTCCAGCGTCGATGATGCCTGAAGTCAAACGATCGTCGGAAGTGTATGGTCAAACCAATATTGGCGGTAAAGGCGGCACTCGCATCCCGATCGCTGGGATTGCCGGAGACCAACAAGCCGCGTTATATGGTCAGATGTGTGTCGAAGCAGGTCAAGCCAAAAACACCTATGGTACGGGTTGTTTTCTATTGATGAACACCGGGCAAGAGAAAGTGACCTCGACCCATGGGCTGCTGACGACTCTTGCCTGTGGCCGAAATGGAGAGCCCTCTTACGCGCTCGAAGGGGCGGTCTTTATGGGCGGTGCCGCGATCCAGTGGTTACGCGATGAGATGAAACTGCTGGCCGATGCGAAAGACTCGGAATACTTCGCGACCAAGGTCGACACGTCAAATGGTGTGTATGTGGTGCCTGCCTTTACCGGCTTAGGTGCCCCTTATTGGGACGCTTGGGCGCGTGGAACCATTGTTGGGCTCACTCGCGGAGTCAGCGCTAATCACATCATTCGTGCTACACTAGAGGGCATCGCCTATCAGACTCGTGATGTGCTTGACGCAATGCAAGCAGACTCCGGAATTAAGCTTGCCAACTTACGTGTCGACGGCGGCGCGGTTGCCAACAACTTTTTAATGCAGTTTCAATCCGACGTACTCGATACACAAGTGCTGCGACCACAAGTCACCGAAGTCACCGCGCTTGGCGCCGCCTACCTCGCCGGCCTCGCTGTCGGTTACTGGGCTAGTATTGATGAGCTAAAAAACAAAGCGCAACTCGACCGAACCTTTGACCCCCACCAAGACGAAGAGAAGCGCAACCGTCGCTATAAAGGCTGGAAGCGCGCGGTCAAGTGTGCGCAAGTCTGGGCCGAGATGCACAGCGAAGACGACGAGTAATCAAGCCCACAGACTCATTCCAATGCAAAAAGAGCGCGTGTATCGCGCTCTTTTTGCGTCATGCCACCGATTCCACTCGATACTGGCTTCTCACAACGCGCTAATTCGCGCACAATACTGAGCATATTTATTTTCGAATTTGGTGTTATGAGCATTTATCGTGCTTAACTAGGGAGTATTTAGTGAAACAGATTCCACGCCACCAGCAGATTATCGCGTTAGTCCAGAAGCAGGGCTATGTCAGTACCGACGAACTGGTAGAGAAGTTTAATGTTAGCCCGCAAACCATACGTCGCGACCTGAACGAGTTAGCAGATGATAACAAAATTCGTCGCTATCATGGCGGTGCGACTATCCCATTGAGTTCAGAGAATACCTCTTACAGCACCCGTAAAAGCATGAACTTTAATGAAAAAGATGTCATTGCCGAAGAAGTGGCCAAGCATATTCCCGACGGCGCGACCTTGTTCATTGATATTGGCACAACACCAGAAGCGATCGCACGTGCGCTTTGTAAGCACCATAAACAACTGCGCGTCGTCACGAACAACATCAATGTTGCGACTATTTTGCTTGCCAACCCAGAGTTTAAAGTGATCTTAGCCGGTGGCGAAGTACGCAATCGCGATGGCGGTATTGTCGGTGAAGCCACGCTCGACTTTATTAAACAATTTCGCCTCGACTTCGGTATCTTAGGAATTAGTGGTATCGACTTTGACGGCTCACTACTCGACTTTGATTATCACGAAGTGAGAGTAAAACAGGCGATCATTGAGAACAGTCGTCGCGTGTTTCTTGCCGTCGATCACTCAAAATTTGGCCGCAATGCTATGGTGAAATTAGGGAATATCTCCCAACTGCATATGCTTTTCACCGACCAACAACCACCAAAACAGATTCTGTCTATCTTGAGTGAACACTCTATTCCTCTGCAAGTCATCGACAAGACTCAAGTACGCTAAATAGTTACTTACTGACAACAAACAACCAACCTCTATGTT
The DNA here is from genome assembly GCF_013369335.1 of Vibrio sp. JPW-9-11-11. GTDB lineage: Bacteria > Pseudomonadota > Gammaproteobacteria > Enterobacterales > Vibrionaceae > Vibrio. The sequence goes on along the minus strand of NZ_SZQJ01000004.1, from coordinate 154,662 downwards.
CATATAGAGGTTTTTTTATGCTCAAACCACACAAACGCTCATAAACGAAAATAAATAGTGATCCAAAACGAAAGCTATTATAGGATTATACCCAGTTCAAAAATGCTCGTTCGCTCAAAATAGGATCATGGATTTTTATGGGTATCAGTTCAAACGCAGTAAATACAGACAAAACTTTCGATTTGATCATCATTGGTGGTGGTATTAATGGCGCGGGAATCGCAGCGGATGCAGCGGGAAGAGGTCTTTCCGTCGGACTCTTTGAAGCGCAAGACTTTGCTTCTGCAACGTCATCCGCAAGCTCGAAGTTGATCCACGGTGGATTACGTTACCTAGAACACTATGAGTTTCGTTTGGTCTCAGAAGCACTGGCAGAGCGAGAGGTGCTTTTAAAGAAAGCACCTCACGTCGCCCAGCCAATGCGTTTTCGCTTGCCACACCGACCTTTCTTGCGCCCAGCATGGATGATTCGCTGTGGCTTGTTCCTGTACGATCACTTAGGAAAGCGAACCACACTGCCTGCCAGTGAAGGAATTGATCTGAGCCAATCAGGCTTGCTGAAACCAGAAATGAAAAAAGGATTCGAATACTCAGATTGCTGGGTTGATGACGCACGCTTGGTGTTACTCAACGTACTCGCAGCGCAAGAAAACGGCGCAGAGATTCGTAACTATTGCCGCGTAGAGAATGCCCGTCGCGTCGGCGATATTTGGCACGTTTCGATAAAAGATGCCATTACAGGCGAGCAATTTACTCGCAAAGCCAAAGCTCTGGTAAACGCTGCTGGCCCTTGGGTGAAACAGTTCTTTGACGACGGTCTCGAGCAGGCTTCACCACGCAATATTCGCTTGATCAAAGGCTCACATATTGTCGTGCCGCGCATTCATGATGAGCCACAAGCCTACATTCTACAAAATCAAGACCATCGCATCGTATTTATGATTCCATACTTGGATCGCTTCTCGATCATAGGGACCACCGATGTCGAATATCAGGGCGATCCACGTAAAGTCGCTATTGATCAAAACGAAATCGACTATTTACTCGACATCGTAAATCAGCACTTTGTTAAACAACTCAGCAATGAGGATGTGGTGTGGAGCTACAGTGGTGTTCGCCCATTGTGCGATGATGAGTCCGATTCGCCTCAAGCCATCACACGCGACTACACGCTTGAACTGGAAGCAGAACTCGACCAAGCGCCATTGTTATCCATTTTTGGCGGCAAGTTAACGACCTACCGTAAGCTTGGTGAAGCAGCACTGGCCAAGCTAAAGCCATATCTTTCTCATATGGGCAATACGTGGACAGCGGATCACGCACTGCCTGGGGGCAACTTCAGTTGTACACGCGAACAACTAGCAGAAATGATCCACGCAAATTACCCATGGCTTCCTCAAGCATTAATACTGAGATACGTCACCCAATTTGGTACTTACACTTGGCAGTTACTCGCCAACGTGAGCAACCAGCAAGAGATGGGGAAAGAGTTCTCACGCTCAGCACACGGCGTCTATCAACGAGAAGTCGATTATCTGGTTGAGCATGAAATGGTACGTACTCTAGACGATCTCATTTGGCGTCGAACCAAACTAGGTCTATATCTTTCAAGCGAAGAACAACAATCCCTAGCGGACTACTTAGCGAGCAAGCAAGAGCATGACCCGGTGAAACTGTCTCAAGTGAGTTAGCGCATCGCCAAGCAGCGAATGTCAGCAAAGGCTTGGTGACCACCAAGCCTTTTTTCGACGCGCTATCCCGGGTGTCCATCAATACGCGGTTTGAGTAACATGGGCGCAAAATGGAACAAATAGAGAGTAAAAGCGAGTACCCAAAGTAGCCCGCTGAGCGCTACCCACTGGACAAAGTACTGCGGTAGCCAAGCGACAGCGATACTGCGCACCACGGCAGCAGCAAAGAGAGCGATAAACGCCGCACTCATGTTTGGCCCTTGATAAATAGCGCGTCCGGTGTGCCCCATGGTCACGCGTGCAATCATCGCGAGTATCACTCCTCCCAACCCGCCAATCGCAAACAAATGCAACATGTTATGGCTGGCGAACGTTTGACCAAGCGCCCCTCGCAGCAATAAGCTCAGCGGAATGCATAAATAGGTCAGATGCAGTGACCACACCAAAGGTTCACTCAAGGTGCGCCACGGTTTCCAGCGCAGCAAGCGTATCAATTGCGCTGCCCCCGCAACTAGCATCAATCCAGAGCCAACTTGAGCAAAAGTCACTGGAAAAAAGCACAACACAAACAAGCCAACCAACGGGACATTGGCACACCAATCGAGCCAAATTAAAGGCTGCGGTTTCGCAAAATCAAACCGTCTGGCGGTAAAAAACGGAATCACTCTCGCGCCCATCACAGAGAGCAGTAAAGTAAACCACCATAACATCGCTTGCCAAACGGCGGAGGATGGGAATGGTGGCAGACCTTTGATCGTTGCATAGCTGGCAAAGTTCGCCGCCATCGCCAGCAGAAAAAGTGGAACAAAAAAAAGATTACGCCAGCCTTTCGCTTTAATCACTCGACTCGCCACTTCAAACGCGGCAAAGGCGATAAACAAGGCCTCTAACGATGCGGTGATCCATAAAGGAACTGGCGTCCATAGGAGGAGACGCGGCGCCAGCCATAACCCAACCAAACAGGCCAATCGATAGCGCTTAGTCCCATTGATACCCGTCCAGTTCTGCACTGCCGTTAACACGAAACCCACCACTATCGCCATCGCAAAGCCAAACAACATTTCGTGAACATGCCACCATAAAGCGGGGACTTGCAGCGCGCTAGGTTGACCGTGCTGCAGCATCCATATCCATGCAATGACCGCTAACGGGGCATATAAGGCACCGAGCAAAAAGAAAGGCCGAAATCCCAAACGCAGCAGTGGTGGAATCGCTTGTTCGATACGGGTGTCAGTGATATTGAGCACGAAAAACTCCTAAACAGTGTAATACTTGACAAGAAAATTACCGCTCCCTGTTTCGCAAGAAACATTCCAACCTCCAACTGATTGATTTTAAATAACTAAAAATAAAAACCACACAAACGCGAGTCATAAAGACTCAATTAAAACGTGTCAAAAAGACATTTTAGTGCTCTTTTTACCCCTTCCATTTCACCACAAAACTGTTAGCTTATCGTTACCATTAATACCGCGAACAAGGAGAGAGAATGGCTCAGTATATTTTTGGTTACGGTAGCCTGATGAACTCGGCATCACGTCAACTAACCGGACAAACGTCTACCGCCGTTCCTTCCACCGCCCATGGGTTTACGCGTTACTGGGGTAAAGTGGATGACAGCTATATCCTTTCCCCTTTGGTGGTCGATAAAGGTCAGGGACAAGTTAATGGAGTAGTGCTGGAAGTCGATGAACAAGGGCTAGCAGAATTTGATCGTCGTGAGCGCGGTTATCACCGAGTCGTCATTAACGCGCAACAACTTGATACGCCTCTTGCGCTTACTCGGCAAGACACAGTATGGGTCTATATTAAAGACAACCCCGAGCCTCCTTGTTCACTCAGCCCCATCATGCAAACCTATGTCGACACTGTACTCGCGGGGTGTTTGGAGATCTCAGAGCAGTTCGCTAAACAGTTTGTTGAGCACACGGTTGGCTGGCATTTCCCGTTAGAAAATGACCGTCACCAGCCCAAATATGGCAACCTAGCCGGAGTTTCACCCCAGCACCATGCCGCCATCGATGCCTTGGTCTCTGTTGCTAGGTCGTAATCCGTCACTCATAGCAAAAAGGCATGCTCAGCATGCCTTTTTTGTTAACGCTCTACGCGACACCATGTCCTTTCGACGCCACCCAAATACGATACCACTGCTCTTGCGATAAACTCAGCTCCAGTGCGCCAACTGCAGTTCGAACTCTCTCAATATTGCCACTGCCGACAATAGGCACGGGTTTCGCTGGCAAACGCAGTACCCAAGCAAAGATAACTTGATCGATAGAACTTGCACCGATCTCTTCCTTCACCTGCTCAAGCGTTTGGCGAAGGCGCAGCATTTGTTCGCTGTTATCGCTAAAGATACGTCCGCCAGCTAAACATGACCACGCCATTGGCGCGATACGCAGACGTTGTAATTGGTCGAGTGTTCCATCTTCTGTGACTTGCAAGTTGACCGGGTTAATCTCAACTTGGTTAGTAACAAGTGGCTCGGCCCATCGAGATTGCAGCAACTCAAACTGACTAGGCGTAAAGTTGGATACACCAAAGTGCTTCACCTTGCCCGCAGCTTTCAGTTGCGTGAACGCATCGGCCGCTTCATCGGCATCCATCAATAAATCTGGACGATGCAAAAGCAACACATCTAAATGATCGGTTTGCAGACGAGATAATGACTCATCGACAGATTTTACAATCGCCTCTTTACCGCTGTTGTAGTGGTTGACTTGAGGATGTTCACCTCGGTAGATACCACATTTTGAAACGATCTCAATCTGGTCACGTAGGCTGCTGTCTAAGGCAAGCACTTCACCGAACATACGCTCACACGCAGAGTCCGGGCCATACACGGGCGCGTGATCAACGGTGGTGATTCCCATTTCTAGGTGTTGTTTGAGGAAGGTGTGCTGTTGCTGAGTGGTCATTCCCCACTCAGCCATACGCCAATAACCTTGGATCAGAGGGGAAAATACCGGATGTGATTTTTGCATAATGAACCTTTTTGGTTTGTGCAGCGCCATGCGCCACCCCATAAACTGACTTCAGTATACTCACTCAAAGCAGGGGGATTAACCCAGCGAAAACGAAAAGATAATTCGTTATAGAGAACAATAAACGCCATTTAATTTTCTATATTGAACGATATACTCACACTATCGGTCGGTATGAGAGCAGATTCAATGCAGAAAAAACACAAGCGCTTCGAGCGCTACGCCCTGTTTGGAGAAGTCGCTAAACAGTTAAGCTTCTCAAAAGCGGCAGAAAGCTTAGGGATTTCTCGCAGCTACCTCTCATCACAGATTAGTCAGTTAGAGCAAGAATTGGAAACCAGCCTGTTAATCCGTTCCACTCGCAGTGTGCGCTTAACCGCTGCAGGTGAGAAGATCCTGAGTAAAATGCACACCATCAACGCCTCGATTGTTGAGCTAGAAAAAGAGCTCGAACATACCAAGAGTGATGTCACAGGCGTACTCAGCATTACCGCTCCGACCATTTTCAGCCACCGGTTTCTTATCGATATCTGTGCTGCCTTTCAACGCCAGCACCCACAGATTGAATTCGACCTCGATATTGGTTACCAACGCGAAGATCTCACCAAGAGCCATTTTGATCTCGCGATTCGGGCCACCAATACCCCACCCGAGAATATGGTGGCCAAAAAACTGATGCCTTATCAGCATATCTGCTGCGCTTCACCCGACTATCTGGCCCAATACGGGGTACCTCAACATCCCAAAGATCTGATAGAGCACAACTGTTTATGTGACCCTCACTTACGCGACTGGCAGTTTGAAAAACAGGCTCAAGCGCAAACCGTTCCCACCAGCAGCAACTTGTACATTAGTGATAACTTGTTACTACTCAGGGCAGCCGAAAACGGTCAAGGGATCATCAAAATGCCCTGTTATTTAGTCGAACCCTCACTGCAAAGTGGCCGTTTGGTTAGGCTGCTTGCTGACTATCAATTGGCTCAAAGTCATATCTATCTTATCTACCCACCACAATTACGCCGCAGTACTAAACTCACCGCGTTCGTCGACTTCATGCAACAATGGTTTTTACGACTCGACAATCGCCAAACGCCCGACTCCGTTTGAGCATCCCTTCCGCATTACAGGGCTCGTTTAACCCCTTGTTATTTTCTATAACTCGATTTCATCTTCGACCTATATGAATTAAAAACCGTCTTTTGGGATCATTTTTATCCTCGCGCTCACGCTATAGTGTTACCCCTAGTGAGCGGCCGCCACTTCTCTCCTAACGCTTTAGATAACAAGGGTTATAAAAATGTTTAAGTTAGATTTCCTTGCACCAGTGCTATTTCTGGTGATGTGGAGTAGTGGCGCGGTGGTCGTAAAGTTGGGTTTGCAGTTTTCGTCCCAGTGGAGCTTTTTGGCTCTAAGAGCACTCCTCTCCTTGCTCTGTATCACCCTGATTGTATTGGTAGCCAAAACGCTAACGGGTCAGGTATGGAAGAAACCCAATCGCACTCAACTTCGTCTAGTATTGCAAGTCGGGCTGCTACTCCAAGTGAGTTACCTCGCGAGCTACATTCTGGCTATTGACGCGGGCTTAGCGCCAGGGTTAGTCACTTTAGTCCTTGGCTTGCAACCGTTACTGACACCGCTGTGTACTCAACACAAACTCAGTCGTTCTAAACTGATGCTACTTCTCGGTGGCTTCGTCGGCTTATCGGTGGCTATTTTTGGTGCACAAGATTTAACCAATGTCGGCTGGAAAGGGCTTGCTTGGGCAGTTCTGGCTTTACTGTCACTGACGTTTGGCACCATCAAGCAAGCTAAGGTTGAAATTGCTCCTTTGCCCGCCATGTTCTACCAATGCCTGCTGTCCTGTTTGGTATTTACTCTGTTAAGCTTTGCGACTGGATGGCAGGTAATGTGGCAACCAGAACTGGTGTTTTCTTTGTTATGGATGAGTGGTGTGGTTTCTGTGGGCGCACTGCTTTTATTGATGACCATGATCAAGAGAAACAGCGCAGATCAAGTAAGTGTACTGTTCTACGCCATTCCGATTTTTACCTATCTGTTTGATCATTGGATATTTGGCACATCAATCAGCGCATTAACCTTGTGTGGCACTTTCATTGTCGCGATGTGTATTGTGTTATATCGACGCCAACCTAAGACTTCTCCCGCGCGCGATAAGCTTTTGGCGCTTGACCAAGGTGAGCATTAAAACTGCGGCTAAAGGAGGAAGGGTTACTAAACCCGACCTCCTCAGCGATACGACTGATTGGCATATCGCTGTTGATCAACAAAGCCTGTGCTTTTTTCATCTTGAGATCAACCAGGTACTTAAGTGGACTTACCCCTAATTGCTTGGTAAACAGTAGCTTAAACTGTGATTGACTCAAACAAGCCAACTGAGCAAGTTGCGCGATACTTGGAGTCTGCTGAACATCTTGATTGAGAAACTGGACAACATGTTTGATCCTAGCATCCATTTTACAACTGGTGCATTGGTCACTCAGTAAGCGAAACAACAGGGTCAGCATGTGGCTCTCTAACTCGTCGCTAATTGCCTGCTGCAACTGCTGTTCGATAAAGGCGACATACTGGTGTGTCGCGGCATCCAGAGCCAAAATTGGGGAAGACAAACTCAGCAACTTGTTGGGCAGCTCTTCCACATCAATGACCAAGAAACGAAAATCCTCTCGAGCGCGAAATTCATGGTAACAACCCGCGACAATCACGACACAATCGCCATATGAAACTGTGGAAGCGACACCATCTAAGCTCAGGTCGATAAAGCCTCGCAACGGTAACAGCACCTGGTGGTGGCGATGACTATGTCCGCTCGAACTGCGGCTGTATGACCGAACGGTAATTTTTCGACTCAAGTAACCCTCCTTGCTGTCAATGTATTAGAGACATATTCGATACTTAGTGTCACTCGGTAAACTCAATATGGGTGATGACACCGTTATCCATGGTTCAATCCTCAGCGGTCAGTCGCTTGTGGACCACGCTTCAGCTCACCACCGCCATCACTTGCTGTCTTATCCAGAGGCTTTTTTCTTCATGTTGATGAGCCTTGAGAAACAGCAAGCTAATATCAAAGTCAGGAATCGCTATCGGCGGTGATATGGCCATAAAGGCGTGAGTATCGCGTTCCATTTCGGCAAATCGCTTCGGTACAATGCATAACAGCGGCCGACCTATCAGTAAGCGACGTATGGTTAAAAAGTTACGTGAGGCCACCCCAACCCGACGTTCATAACCAAGCTTATGCAAACGCTGATCAACTTGTGTTTGCAGTCGCCCATCAGGGCTCACTAACGCGTGCTCATAGCTGACAAACTCGTCCAGTGTCATTGCTTCGCCATGATGAATGGTGTTCGGGTCAAACAAACATAGATGCTGCTCAGTGTAGAGGTGCTGGCTCAGGAAACGTCGATTCACATTATCAATACTGCCGATCACCACATCGAGTTCTTCTTGCTCGACTATCTCAACGTAATTGCTGCGATTGACATTGAAAAAGCTCACCTGTGAGTTTGGCGATGCTTGTTTAATTGAATCATACAGCATAGGCGCAAAGAGCTGCTCGGCATAATCGGTTAAACCAATTTTCCACACCCCTGCGTACTCAACGGCCGAAAAGTGTTTCTTTATCAGCAACTCATACTTGATGCTCGCCAAAAGTTGATCAATCACTGGCGCAATATCTTGCGCACGTTGAGTCGGCTCCATTGACGTACCGACACGATCAAACAACGGATCATCAAACAGAACTCGCATTCTCTGCAGAGTATGACTCATCGCGCTCTGGCTAACAAAGCAGCGCTGCGCGGCAAGACTGACACTGTTGGTTTGAAACAATGCTTGGAATGCCACCAGCAAGTTCAGATCCACCCCTTTCCAGTTAAATTCCTTCACCTAAATCCCATTTCATTCATAGTTAATATCAACACTATTAATTTGAGTCATTCTATCTCATTGCGTAAATTATCGGCATATTTTATTCAATTAAGCGCGAGACATGTTTGCGATTTTTAGAACTTTTTTCTGGTTAGGATGGATTAGCTTTGGGGGCCCGGCGGCCCACATTGGCTACTTCCGCAACACGTTTGTCGAGAAGCTAAAATGGCTCGACGATAGAGAATACGCGCAGATAGTGGCGTTAAGCCAGTTTTTACCAGGGCCGGGCTCGAGCCAAGTGGGATTTGCGCTCGGATACAAAAGAGGGGGATTAGTTGGGGCGTGCATGGCGTTTCTTGGCTTTACGCTTCCCTCTGTGTTGATCATGCTGATGTTGGCCGTCGTCAGTAGCCAAGTGACCGAAACCAGTGCGTTCCAAAATCTTGTTCATGGCCTTAAGCTACTGGCTGTCGTGGTGGTCGCAGACGCAACTTGGGGCATGTACAAAAACTTCTGTAAGCAGACGCTATCGGTGACATTGTGTCTTATAACTGCAGTCGCACTGCTGTTAATCCCGGGGATTGCAACTCAGATGGCGGTACTGCTGATTGCCGCGCTCATCGGCAGCCAACGCTTAGCTGAAACCCACGACCAGAGTCCTAAACCTTTTAAGCCCGCGCTGGTTCCATTGATGCTGTTTGTCACTCTGTTATTGGGGCTGCCAGTAGCCGCTCAGCTGGCTCCCCAACTACAGTTGTTTAATGACTTCTATCAAGCGGGTAGCTTAGTATTTGGTGGTGGACACGTGGTCCTGCCGCTATTGCAAAATATTGTCGGCGACCAACTCAGCCAAGATGCCTTCCTAACCGGTTATGCCGCGGCTCAAGCGGTTCCTGGCCCAATGTTCACCTTCGCTACTTACATTGGCTACGAACTGTTGCCTAAGACCCCAATCTGGGGCGCACTATTGGCCACCTTAGCGGTGTTTATTCCCGGTTTTTTGCTACTCCTCGGCGTTCTCCAAAACTGGCAATCATTGGCCCAAAGGCCACGCGTGTCTGGGGCGGTAAATGGTGTCAACGCTGCGGTTGTCGGTTTGTTATTGGCGGCACTTTACCAACCCGTGTTTATTAGCGCCGTCACCGCTCCATTAGATATCGCATTGGTACTTATCGGGTTTTATCTGTTGAAGCAGCTTAAACTGCCCATTATTGCTATGGTCGCCTTCTTCATGGCTGCCGGTCTCATCAGTGGTTATCTACTTTAATCCATACAAACCAAAAGGAGAGCACACTGTGCTCTCCTTTTGTTAGCCATGACTATTGCCCATTGTCGGCTTCTCTCACCATAGAAAGCGCTTTTTCGAGATTTTCATTGGCGACTTTGTAATACGTCGGCTTAGCACTAATCGCCTGCTGAAGATACGGGATCGCTTGCTCAGGTTTGCCTTGTAGCGTGAGGAAATAGCCCACGTTATTTAACGCTTCGGGCTTATCCATATGCTGAGTAAATACACTCAAGGCTCGATTAACCTCTCCTTTGGCTAAGTAGATCAACGCCAGATTATTCAGTGCTTTTTCATTATCAGGATCTTTGTCTAACGCTTGTAAGATAAAGCGTTGTGCCTTACGGTAATCGCCATCCATATAAAATGAGTAGCCAACGTTGGTTAAGGTTTTCACCGAATTAGGTTCAATACTCAAAGCGTGTTTATAAAATGCCTGTGCCAGCGAATGCTGCTTATCGAGGTCGGCGACTACGCCTAATCCCATATAGGCATATTGTGGTGAATACTGATCGACCTTGAGCTGAGCGACCGACTCAACGCTCGCAAGATCATCACTGTTTAACGTTGTGGATTGCAACAATCGCAATTGATCGGCATTAACCGCGCGCAGGAAATAGCTCTTTCCTTGGGCAAGATCGCCATTGCGACTGTACAACATCCCCATCTGCTCTAACACACTCACATTGTTAGGGTTTTCATCGATAGCGATTAGATAGGCTTTTTCTGCTAACGCTAAGTTATCCCGTGACTGATGAATCCGGCCAATGTTGAACAAGGCTTTATCTCTAAACTGTCCATTTTCAAAAGCGAGTGAGCGAATATACTCATACAGCGCTAAATCCATATTGCCACTACTCAAGGCACTGTCGCCGCGCATAATGGCTTCTTGCTCCGTTTTAGGTGGTTCATCGAATGAGAGCGTATCAATGGGCTTTCCATCATAGAGTGAGATGTCCAGTTTTGGCTCAGTGCTTGAACAAGCCGAAAGCGCCACCACTACCACCAGTAAGAGACAATAACGTAATCCATTCATAAGCTTTCCTTATTTTCCCAACGTCGCAGTTAGGGACAACATAGATGGGCCGAGCGCTACGATAAAGAAACAGGGCCAAATAAATAACAACAGTGGGAATATCATTTTAGTCGGAATTTTTGCCGCGATTTCTTCGACCTCTTGGTTACGCTTATCACGAAAATCTTCCGTGTACTCACGTAATGTTTGCGACAAGCTACCGCCGATCCGAGATGCATGGGATAACATAGTGACCAACCCCGCAATCTCTTTCACCCCAGTTCTATCCACCAAATCATTAAACGCATCCGACATCTCTACCCCAGCTTTAATTTTGGCACATACAGTATCGAGCTCATCAGCAAAGTCTGGATGGGAGATCATCAACTCATCGGCTACACGTCGCAATGCCGCGCTAAAGCCCAAGCCTGATTCAGTACACACCACCAGCAAATCTAGCGCATCGGGCACGCCGCCGCGAATTCTGGATTGCCGTTTATCAACCATTAGTTTCAAGATAAAATTGGGCACAAATAGCCCAATCCCCACACTCAGCAGCATCACTAAATTGCGCTGAGATAGATCGGGCAGAAAGAAGTAAATAGCCGCGGCGATGGCAAGGCCGATCAACACAGTGAGCCCTTTAAACGCATAAAAGATCGTCACTGCATTGGCATCATGATAACCCGCATGCATCAGTTGCGAGCGAATCGACTCCGTCTCTTTGCTGTTCGAAGGCTGCATCACAGGAGCGAGTGACTCTAGCGTATGGTCTAAGCGGCTACTCTTCTTCAGCCTTTCACTCCCACTGCTTTTGCGAATCTCTTCCAGCTTGTGGGTCAACGGCGACTTGGAGCTCAATAACAGCAGAAACGATGTAAAGATAATCAACACCGAAGCAATTAAGATCAAACCCAAAAACGCGGTTTGTTCGTCAAGCTGTAACTCATTAAGAAGTTGAATGAGGTCTTGCATAATTACACCTCAAAATTAATGATTTTGCGTATCCACATCGAGCCAATAAAAAGACTCACGATACCGGCGCTCACTAAGTCCATCCCCCGAGGGTCTGTGTAAAGAGGCTCAACATACTCGGGATTGATAAACGAAAGGAACACAAACAAAATAAAAGGAGACAACACTAAGATCCATGCCGACAAACGGCTCTCCGCCGACAAGGTTTTGATTTTGCGCTGCAACTTAAAACGTGCCCTTAGCACACGTGACACCTTCTCTAAATTTTCTGATAAGTTGCCGCCCGTCTCTTTCTGTAAAAGTACTGCACTGGAGAACGCTAACATCGACACCGTTGGCGTGCGCTCAGCCATCTGCATGATCGCAAGGCGCATATCATAGCCATAGTTCAACAAGTTAAAGGTGTTTTTAAACTCAACGCCAATAGGCGCTGGCATCTCGGATCCCACTTCATTAAACGCCTGAGTAACAGGCTGACCTGCTTGTAGCATGCGGCGCATAATGTCTAGCGCTTCGGGCAGTTGCTCCTCAAATGCTGACAGGCGATCTGAAATCTTTTTATTGAGCCAAAAATAGAGAATAAACCACACCCCTAGCGCTGCCACAATGCCGACATAGATCGGCTGGCCAAGCAAAAGGGCAGCAAAAAACAGCAGCAGTGATGAAATAAAAGAGATGGTCAAGGTTTGACTTAAGCTCCAATCATACCCCGATAGTTCAATAAGCTTCTTAAGAGAGGAAAAGAGCTCAAACTTGACCAAGCGGCGGTCGAGGGGAGTAAGGCTCTTCATGTAGTGATCATGAAGCAATGAGCGTGCTTCTTCGTCTAAGTTGGTTTGCGATTCTTTGAGTCGCTGCGAGAGCTCTTTATGCTTGGCTTTACTGCCGGCCGCCGGGAGGATCAGCGCCTGGGAAATAAACACCACTGCAAAAAAAAGCAGCACAAAAAATAACGTCGCATCCTGCTGCATAACTCCCCCTTATGAGTAGGTCTCATTAAAAATGTCAAACGGGAGAGGCATGCCTTTTTTGGCCAGTTGGTCATGACATTGAGGAACAACCCCTGTGGCGGTGTAGTAACCAATCACATTGCCCTCTTCATCCATCCCTTGTCGGTGAAAGCGAAACAACTCCGACATGGTGATGATTTCACCTTCCATACCGTTAATTTCACAAATACTTACCATTCTGCGCTTACCATCTTCTTGGCGTTCCATCTGCACCACCAGATGTATTGCCGACGCAATCTGGGAACGTAAGTTTTTTGCCGACATGTTCCACCCTGCCATTGCAAACATGTTCTCCACCCGAGATAACGCATCACGCGGTGTATTGGCATGTATCGTCGCCAATGAGCCATCGTGGCCCGTGTTCATTGCCGCCAACATGTCGACCGCTTCTGCGCCGCGCACCTCACCAAGTACGATACGATCTGGTCTCATCCGTAATGAGTTTTTCACCAAGTCTCGCTGGGTTATTTCCCCCTTCCCCTCCAAGTTGGCAGGCCTTGTTTCGAGGCGTACCACGTGTGGTTGTTGGAGTTGTAGCTCTGCCGAGTCTTCTATCGTGACGATACGGTCATCGGAGGGAATAAAGTTAGAGAAGATGTTCAGAGTCGTTGTTTTACCCGAGCCGGTTCCCCCTGAGATCAACACATTCAGCGCGCCCCTCACCGCCGCTTCGACAAACTTTGCCATTTCCGGAGAGAGCGAGTTAAAGTCAAGTAAGTTATCCATGTTCAGCTTTTCGACGGCGAAACGACGAATGGACACCGATGAGCCATCAAGCGCGAGAGGGGGAATAATGGCATTGACCCGAGAGCCGTCAGCAAGACGTGCATCGACCATCGGCGACGCTTCATCAATACGACGACCCACTTGGCTCACAATGCGGTCAATAATATTACGCAAATGGCGCTCATCTAAAAACGTATAGGGCGTTAGTTCAAGTTTACCGCGACGCTCAACAAATACGTGTTTAGGTCCATTGACCAAAATATCGGATACCGTGGCGTCATGCAGTAACGGCTCGAGGGGACCTAACCCAAACACTTCATCTTCGATCTGTTGGATAACACGCTTACGACCTTCAGCGCTGAGCGCATGGGTCTGGTCATCTGCCATCAATTGGATGATGGCATCATGGAGATCCGCTTTCGCTCGCTCAGGCTCGAGGCTTGCCAAAAGTCCAAGGTCTAATGTTTCAAGTAGCCTCTGATGATAATAGTGTTTGACTTCTTGCTCATGCGTTAACTGCTTGCGAGTCTCTTCGACCGCTTTGTCCTTCGCATCCGTCTCAATTTTCTTCCTTTCTTTCAAAGCACTCGCCTGAACTTCGGATGATGGACTTGATGACTCAGAGCTCTCTGACTCGTCATAAGAGGCTTGCTGTTGGCGCTCAGAGGCAGCCACCTTTTCCTGTAGTTCAGGATTTAAGTTTTTACGTTTGAAAAACATGCTCGCTCTCTTCACCTCTTATTAGAATTATGAAAATAGTCGTTGCAACCAACTTTTCTTGGTTTCAGGCTCAGGAGTTAAACACTGAACAAACCGGACAATCGATTTTGCAATGGAACTGCTTTTCTTACTCTCAATGAAGGGTTTGCCCAAATTGGCGCTCTCTAGGGCTACCTTAAACTCATTGGGCACCGTGTGAACTGGTAGGTCTCCCAAGGTCCCTTGAATGTCTTTGAGCCGAATCGATTGACGTTTCTCATAGCGGTTAATCACCACTTCCATCTGTTCTTTGTTCAGACCAAACTCAAACGACAACAACTTCATCATTTGCGTGGTATTTTTTATCGCAACGAGGTTTTGCTGTGCGATTAAAAAAATCTTAGTCGCGGGAGCCAACACAGGAGCAAACAAGCGGTCTAGTCCCCGTGAGAGATCGACGATCACATAAGGATAATGCTCCCTTAACAGAGGAAGCAGCTTGTTTAAGTGCTTGGCTTTCTCGTAGTTCTCGTGGCTGTTTTCGCGCTTAAAGGATAAAACATGCAGCCCCGATTTATGCTTAGTGACAAAGGTACTGAGTGCGACTTCGTCAAGGTCAGACACGTTTGCCAACGCATCCGTCATGCTGTAGGTCGGTTGAATACTGAGATAATCGTTCACCACCCCAAACTGAAGATCGAGATCAAGCAGCAGTACTTGCTCTGGATATTGGCTGGCCATTTTGATCGCAGAATTGAGCGCAATCGTCGAGGCTCCGGAGCCTCCCTTCGTGTTCATAAATACCAACAAGTCACCTAAATTTCGGCTCGCCACTTTCTCTTCTGCCACATTTTTTAGTAGCGGGATGAGATCGTCGATTTGCGCCGTGTTGGAAACAAAATCGGCTGCGCCAATTCTCAACGCTATTTTTAAAGCGCCATTGTCGTTTTCATTGCCAAAAACAATCAACGACGCTTCATGATTGTCTTGATGGATGTCCGGCGCTTCATAGTGTTGCAACTCGACAATTTTTTGCGCCCAATTGGGCCCAGTTTCGACAAAAATGAGATCAGGGGGAGAAAAATGGGCTAAATTCGCCACCACTAAGCCATGAAAAGAGATCATCTCATAGCTAATGCTCAAACATTTAGACAACTCGTGGCTAATATGAAGATGAAACGCATCCGAGGAGTAGAATACCCAAATGGTAAGGTTGGTTTTCAATCTGATCGGGGCATCCCCACTTGGCGCTATCGGCACAGCCTCTCCCATTTTGTTCTCCTAACAGTCCGAGCTGCTCTCAGTTCCATCTGAGCGTCGGTGGTGGCCTAAATTTTCTCGTGGTCGAATCGTTTCAAAGTCGGGAACTGCTAATACCCCCGTCAAGTTGACGAAGCTTAATAACCCTGTGAATTGATAACTAAAATTAACGATTCGTGCTCTTACATATCTAATTGTAGAAAAGACATCGTCATCTGTCAGAGTTCCGGTCACAACATTTCCGTCGGCGTCTAAATAGTCGACAACTATGTTGTTTGCTGTCAGCCCTCCTGGCGCATAATCGGGAATCGCGAGCGCAGGGATATCATTGCGATCTTCAACGCGACACACCGCCGCCAAACGTGCTGCCACCCGGGTAACGTCGTTGATGGTTTGCAACGAATAGACATAACGCCCCACTTCAATGACCGAGAAAATAATTAACATCAGTGCGGTCGCGATTAATGTAAATTCGATGATGGTTACGCCTTGCTGTTTTTTCATGGCTCAGTCCTCATTACTGCCGAGGCGATTAAAGGGACGTCAAACGAGGTACTCGAAGAGATAGCATCAATAATCGGGATATATTGATGGTTAACGGTAATCGTCACGTATTTGCCCGCACAGCTCATGGTGACATCCTCTGCGGTCACGCCCTCCATAATCGGGGTGGCATTGACTGCCGAGGTTCGACCATAAAGTACAACGTTGATGGTATCGGAGACAGTTGTTGCGTTATTACAAGGCACGGTACTGCCCGTTCCCAAAATATCCGCCGTGGCGTGCCTAACGCCATTTTGTGCCATTTTATTTAACGTGTTGTACTGAATAAAAGCATGGCCGAACTCGGTAATGGCCAGCAAAATTGCGACCAGTATTGGCACGGTAATCAGCATCTCAACCGCAGCTAAGCCGTGTTGCCGGCTACGCGAGCCGTTAATGATTGGCTTACTCATTACGACTCCCTCCTGTCTGGGTCCTCGTAAAGCACGATCAAATAAGGGCCTTCAGAATCAGAGTTTTGCCCCGGCGTCCCGCCATAGGCAGAGCAATCATGAAGAAACTCACCAAATACCGCTTCTTTGCCGCTGTTCGAGGTCGGCGCTTGTTGCAACATAAAAAAGCAACCCAATGCAGTTACGGTAAAACTACTGGTCCCTCCTGATGCACCAGAACAGTCAACAATTGGAATGACCAAAATACGTCGGTCATATTGTCCGCCGTCGTTAATGCGGCAGGCACTATCCCCGGTGCAGGGCATCGCGGCTTGATAATCGGCATAGCTCCATGCCTCTCCACCTGCGCCCGATGTGTCGTCGTAAACCAAATTCCCGTCGTTATCTAAGGTTGCTTTTCTTACTGGCTCTTTGACGTAGACATCTGTCGGGTAATCGGTTTCCGATAACCCCCCACCACTGTAGTTACCAAAGCGAGTGTTTAAGCCTTGCCCAACCGGGCCCACCGTGTTGCCTGGTTTTGTGGTTACGATATCACCGATGCCAACGCGACCTTCAAATCCGCCTGCCAACGCAGTTCGAACGGTATCAGCCCCTGAACCAAAGTCGAGTAGCTGATAGTTACCCGCCCCCATTTCGGTCTGGTTGAGGTCGGCAATCTTGAGCGCATACAATTTACCGGTATCGTAGCCTTGACTCCCCGCGGCGCTTTCATCTTGGCATACCGCCATGGGAACAACGTTCACCGCAGGGGCGCTGGGACTTGGACCAGCGGCAGCCGAAACATTCAACGCTTTATCGACGCCAAGCCAATCCGCAAAGTAGTTCTCTAACTGGTAGTTGCTGATGATCACTCGCACAAAGGTATCTTGGTCGGCATTAAAGCCCGCACTTTGCGTTTGTGGAGGCGACGGGAAACTTTGCGGGTCATTGGTAAACTGAACCAAAATAGCCCCTGCCGGAAAGGAGAGTTCACCATTGCCCGAGGCGTTCGCAATATTGGTGACCGTAGTGTTAGCTGCGGTGGTGGCATCCGCAGTCGAGCCATCGCCATCAATCACAACAGCAGCGGCCAATGCAGCCGCATCGGCACTATTTTGCAGTCGAGATTTGTTCATCAAGGCGTGATTGACGTCGATAGATAACGCCGCGACCCCTATCAGAGCAAACATGGCTGCCGTTACCAATACTAAAACCAACCCTTTCTGCCGACGCAACACTCGACCACTTTGCATCCGATTCATAGTAGCTCCTTGAGGTTTAGTTACTGAACCCCTCTAAGAATTGACTATCGGTGCCTTTCAACTCTGAGTTTTGTTTACCCGTATAGATTTGATAGGCGCCTTCCATTCGTTCACCACTGCCTGATGGCACCACGCCAAGGTTATCTTGCGTTGCGCTCGGATTGTATGTTTGTTCCGCCCTTAACTGAGCGACATGAGTGCCAAGCCTCTCAGCATTATTGACACAGCCCACCAGCAATAGAGCTGATGCAACGGTTAGGATTACGATAAAATTGTGCTTCATATTTCCCCCTACAAACTGTGCCCAAATGTGCCTTCAGTACCACCTTTGCTGCGATCGACATATGTCGGCTCTTCGGTGCTTGGGGCTTGAGTAACGCTAGGCGAGGCGATATAGGCACCGCGTCCAAGCAAGTAGTATTCAAAATCATTGGGTTCGACATAGAAATCAGTAGGCAGCGTCACTTTTCTGCGATCGACAGGCCTTGCTAATCGAGGGGTAACTAAAATCACCAACTCGGTCTCGCCTGAAATATACTCTTGACTGTTAAACAACTGGCCTAGGATTGGAATGTCACTAAAACCGGGCATTTCATTGACGACATCACGTACATTTTCGCTAATCAACCCCGCAATCCCAATCGTCTGCCCATCGGCGAGTTCAAGAGTTGAAGAGGCGCTGCGACGAGTAATCGGAGGGATAACGTAGGTGCTATTGGTACTTCCGGGCGCAAGGGTGAGTGACGAGGTATTCGCGATTTCACTCACATCCACGGCAAGGTTCAAATTGATTTTCTGATCGGATAGAACCGTGGGAATGAACTTCAACCCCACCCCATACTCTTTATATTCAATGGTGATACCATTTTCATCAGGTACCGGAATGGGAAACTCCCCCCCAGCCAAAAACTCCGCTTTCGAACCACTGAGCGAGGTTAAATTGGGTTCGGCGAGAACTTTAGCGGTACCATTTTGTTTGGCGATATCAAGAGCAAAGGTAAACAACGTATTGCTATCGATAAAGGTTCCAAGCAGACCCGTGCTATCAATACTTGGTGCGTTGAAAATAGGCCCTATCGCACCACTGGCAAGATCATCAATGACGCCCCCACCGGAAGTGCCACCCCAACCAAAGTTCCCGTTCTGTTGAAAGAAGTGGAAGTTGGCGTCAAATTTTCTCACTAAGCTGCGCTGCACTTCGGCAACCGTCACTTCCAGCATCACCTGCTGAGCACCGCCAATCGTCATTAGGTTGATCACCCCGGTTTTCTGCACTTGCTCACTTAACGATTTGTTTTCTTTGTCCGCTTCTTGACCAGCCGAATAGGTCTCGGCGACTCGAAGTGCGATATTCATCGCCGACTGATGACTCACTTGACCGCTTAAAATCAACCGATTTTGTGCGCTGTGCACATTAATGGATTCATTCGGTAAAAACTCATACAGCTTGGCCTTTAAACTGTTGAGATCGTGAGTGACTTCAATATTGATCGATTCAATGAGCCGCCCGCGACTGTCCCAAGCCATCAAGTTAGTCGAGCCCAGTTTCTTACCAATCAAAAACACCTCATCAGATTTGAGCATAACGATATCAAGCACGTCTGGGTCGCCGAGAGAAACGCGTTTCGCTTTCCCCGCCAAAGTAACGTGAGTCGATTTATGATGAGGGACTTTAACCAACTTACCAGACTGAGTGGCGGCCTGAGATGTTAGGCTAAAAACAAACAAAAACATGATAAAAACAATAATCTTGCGCATAGGTCACCTCAATCCTTGACTCTAATACTGCTCTTCTCAGTGCCTTTTAAGATGGTGACACTAGGAGCAACGTATCTTTTGACGACTTTTTCTTCTTCCGCATGAGGATTTCGTAGTGTCAGCTGGATTTCCCCTTTACTGCGCGCCGACAATAGTTTTTCCGCTTCATTAGGTGAAACTTCAAGTGTCACCGCTCGAACAATTATCGGTTTGTTTTCAGCCGTTCTGGCCGTTTGGTCTACGGCAAGCACTTTGATGTTTTTCAAAACGGTCAGGGTTCTTGCTGACGTACGGCTATAACTAATCGTGTTCAAAACATCGACCCGATTCCCGGGCAAAAGAAAGCCCGCCACGCCAATAACATCATTGACTCGAATGGTCACCGCGCGTTTATCTTCCGGAATCAGCGCAGCTAACGTTGAGCCCTCGCCGGAGTTGGCGAGACGATTTTGAGTAATGATTTCTCCTGGATAAATCGTGGTAGCCGCGACTTGCCCAACCAGTGCTTCTTCAGACGAGAACTGACTCTCATCTCGCCAAGCCACTTCGAGCAGTTTAGGGCTGACATGCTGTTGTTCGATAATGGTTCCAGAGGGGATCTCTTGCGCAGCCACCAGCACGGGTTCACGCTCAACCACTTCAACTTCTGTTTGTGGGGTTATTTGCCGATCCATCCACTGCTTGGCAAAGAAAACGGCCCCCAGACCAAAAGCGATAGAGAGTAAGAATAATAAGATAATTTGGCTTCGACTCATCGAGCACCTCCACCTTTACCATCCGCTGTAAAGTAGACTTCCCAAGCTCGGTTGATGATTTCGGAGGTAATGACTGGCTCTGCTTCCTCGAAAACGATGATATCGCGGCTAATACCCACCAAATCTTTGGGAATACAAGGATAAAACCCTACACTGTGCTGCTGATGTAACGCGAGCAAGGTAGAAAAACAGCCCTCTGCGAGTTGCAAACTTCTCCCTTGAGAGAGCTTGTCCCATAGCTGGCGATACTCCGTTTCCAACAAAGGACCAAATTGAATTTTGTAGCCTAATCGACGTAAAAACGCGGGGTCACTGATCTTTTCTGGATCCAAGTTCGTAGAGAAGGCTAATGTGAGTATAAATGGAATAGTGATTTGCTGCCCGTTAGGTAACGATAAATAATCGTAAAAGTACTCCATTGGCACTATCCAACGATTGAGCAACGTCGCAACTGGCATGGTCTGACGACCTAAGTCATCGATAATGAATATGCCGTTGTTGGCCATCATTTGCAGCGGCGCCATCCACACGCGGTTATGTTCGCTGTGGTTCACCTCCAGCATATCCATGGTGAGCTCCCCGCCAACCTGGATACTTGGCCGCTCGCATAAGCACCAACGGCGGTCAAACTGCTCTTTAAACGTGATAGATTGGATTTCCCCACTGGTTACACGTTTATGGTGCTGGGGGGAGAACACCTTGATGATGTTCCCCGCGGCATAAACAGCGTAAGGGATATAGACCGAGGTATTGAGTGAGTTGAGAATACGCGTGGCAACAAAGGTTTTACCTGTACCCGCATCGCCGTAAAGGAGCAGTGCGCGTCCGGAATTAATCGCAGGCCCCAGACTACCAATCATACGTTCGGCGCCCAGAACCTCATTTAATGCATAGGTGACATCTTGGCGATTTACCATCTGTGCCCGCACGTCCTGAGCTTTGACCATAGCGTCGTAATCGGTCAATGACACTGGCGCTGGCCCTAAATAGGCATCTTTGGCAAACGCGACATCGGCCTCTTGCATCCCTTGCTCTGACAGCCCATAACGAACATGCCCTGAACTGACAGATTGATACCCAGCACTTTGAGCCTGAAACACTTCAACTAAGGACTTCGACCTCAAGTCTCCCAACATTTCTTCAATCATATGGCTATTGATGCACATGAGTTTTGTCAATTGCAAGATGTCTGACTTAGGGTAGGCTGCAAGCTGCTTAACAAGTAGGTTCTCAAGCACGGCTCTTGGAATACCTAGCGCATCAAAAGAGGTTGGCACAGCGGGGGCATCAGCCTGTGGCGTTAGTTCCACTCTGTGCTTAATTGGAGCGGTCGACTGAACCATAATGACTCCTTGTCATCTCTTGGTTTAGAAGTAGTGAAAAAGAGCAAGCCCCATCACCACCACCGGTGCAAATGGCATACGCAACTTGTGTTCAGAAGCGTCTTTACCTGCCACCAAAGCGTTCGTTTGACTGCCGTAAGCAGCCATAAGGGAATATTTAGTCAATAATTCTTTGATTGATGCGCCAGTAATTACCCTATTCAGCGCTGCGTATAACAACCCAACCACAACACTTGCAAAGCCGATCCAAGCCGATGCAGGCAATAAACTCCCCCAACCGAGCCAAAACCCAACCACGCCGAGCAACTTAACATCGCCAGGCGCCATAACCCGCGCAAAGTGGAGTAAAAGAGCACAAAAAAACAACGCCAAGCCGCCTGACAAAGCGGTGATTAACCCGTCAAGCGGGTGAGGCTGGAAAAGCACATTGACGAGGCAAACTGAGAGTACGACGAGAAGGAAAGAGTTAGGAATGCGGTGCTCTTTTGCATCATTGATGGCTATGGCTATAAAACCTAACCAAATCAGATAGTTCATCATAGCTCACCTCTTTCGCACCAAACTAGAAAATAGTGCCCAACTCAGAGGTCAATGAATCACTGAATGCTGCAAATACTCCCGTGAAAACAATCACCATCAAACCAGCCCCGACCACATACTCTACGACGGTCAAGCCACTTTCATCGGCGAGAAAATTCTTTACGCTAACTAATCCACTCATATATCCCCCTAAAAGCAGTTAGGCTTGTAAAACTAAGGTTTAGATTTACAAGCCTAATTCAATAATAGTCGGGGGATTGATAAAATGCTTACATTAATATCAATTATTATCTGGCAGTTTATTATCCAGCGTCAGCTGCAGGTGCTGCATCAAAGATGGTGTCTAGCTCGCCTTGTAGTAGCGTACCTAAGTTGTCAAATACAGCAGCAAGTGCGATAACAATCAGGCCGGCGCCAACTACGTACTCAACCACAGTCAACCCTTCTTCATCTTGCATAAAAGTAGTGATGTTTTTAATTAGCTTGCTCATGATGTGTCTCCTTCCAAAGTTCATTAAGCTGTGCGCTTATTGATAAATTTAGAGATATCGAGCGACAATGGTTAGGACTTTTTTAACCATTGTTAGGACTTTTTTGGCATATAAACAGTGAAACTACGGCCTAAGCAATCAAAAACATTGACCAAGATCTTATTTTGAAATAAATACTCTAACTGGTAGCCGATGTAAAAACTTCTTTTTATCAATGCACTAAATGAATGACGTGCTACTCTTTTTGCACGATAACAGATAACTTCTACATGTCTTATTTATAAGACTTGACAAAAACCAAGAAGAAGAAAAACGAGACATTAGTTCAAATAATAACCAACCAAACTATAAGCAAACTCAATAGCAAGCTTGCTGCCTTTCGACTTCTATGTCTAAGCTGAAAGTTGTACCTATCACTCAACTCGAACTTACGAGGCTTAGAATCTAGCGTGGATGTACTTCATAAAGGCTATTGGCTTGGTCAATCTATCACCTACGTACCTAAAGATATGGTGCGCAACTTAGAAGAGCACTTTCATTTGCTCGATTACGGCTATGATGTCTCTGTTCTGAGTGAGCCTGACATCCATTTTTGTTTTTTTTTCTACGAAACAGCCTTCCACTCGCTATTTCTTACTGCCATCAAGTTGTGTCAGAACTTAGATAAACACCTAGTCGTCCTTCATACCGCTCCACTTCCCACCGAATTTGACGAGCTAGAGGTGGTGTTTGCTACTTTTAACGTACAGACAGACGATATGCACCTTTGGGTGGAAGAACTGAATAAGCAAGTCATTTATCAGTTTACTCAGCATCAAGAGATCTTAGACATTCACAAACTGACCCAAAATCACGCGAATAAACACGTCAGCAAAGATTTGGTCGAGATGTTGAGGTACATAGAAAAAAACCTATCACGCACAATACGCGAAGAAGATGTGGCCGAGTATTGTCATTATTCTGTTACCTATTTTTCCAAGTTTTTCCATAAAACAATTGGCGTCCGTTTTCGCGACTATTTAACCTTAAAGCGCATCGCGTTAGCCAAACAATTACTGGTGAGCGACAAAAAAGAGAAGATCTCATTTATCGCTTTTCAGTGTGGGTATAACGATGTCTCATACTTTTCACGTATTTTCAAAAAGAAAACCGGAATTAGCCCTGCCACTTACCGTCAACTACACTAACGATGTCATGGTCACAAGATGAGCGCAAACTGACGATTAATGCTTTCATCCCTTTTAGTGAGCGTGTTAGAGTTAACATTCTATTAACAATAAATATAACATTTGCCAATAACACGGAGTTAGAGAATGATTCAGCCTAACGAGTTGAGCAAACCAACCTGTGCTCTCCCCCCACCTAACGAGATGATCCTGAAATGGGCAGCGGAACGCCCAAACCAGGTTTACCTCAAACAAACCATCAACCGTCAACACGTCGAGTTTACCTACGCACAAGTCGCGGACCAGGCACTGAAGTTGGTTTCTGCGCTCAACAACTTAGGCGTTAAGCCCGGTGACAAAGTTGCCCTGATCTCAAAAAACTGTGCCGAGTGGTTTATTTGTGATCTCGCTATGATGCTAGGAGATTTTGTTAGCGTGCCCATTTTCCCTACCGCGGGAGCCGACACTATCGAATACTGTTTAACTCATAGTGAAAGCAAGGCAATGATTGCTGGTAAACTCGATGATGCCACTGCCACACAGCAAGTAATCGACAGTATTGCAGAAGTGATCACCATTGCCCTTCCCTACGATTCTGCGCCGCGTTGTCAGCATCAATATACCGATCTGATTGCATCGGCAGAACCGAGTGAAGCTCGGCCTGAACACTATGACGATAAACTCATGTCTATTGTTTATACCTCGGGCACCTCAGGGCTTCCTAAAGGCGCGATGCTCACTTATGGGGCATTTTGTTGGTCGGCACAACAGCTCATCAATCATATTGGTATTGAAGAAGAAGACCGCTTATTCTCATACTTACCACTGGCGCACATCACCGAGCGAGTGTATATCTTTGGCTCGTCAATCATGGGGGGGGTAGAGACCGCCTTTCCAGAATCACTCGATACCTTCATTGAAGATGTCAAAATGCAAAGGCCCACTTTATTTATTTCTGTCCCACGCCTTTGGACACTGTTCCAACAACGAATTCAAGACAAATTACCGCCTAAGAAGCTCAACTTACTGCTTAAGATTCCTTTGGTTAACTCCCTGATTAAAAAGAAACTCGCCGAAGGGTTAGGGTTAGATAAAGCCAGAGTACTAGGCTGTGGTTCTGCGCCAGTTTCACCAGCGCTACTTGAGTGGTATCACAGTGTGGGTTTAAACATCACCGAAGCGTGGGGGATGACAGAGTCGTTCGCCTACAGCACGTTAAACTATCCCTTTAGAGGCGATAAAATCGGCAGCGTCGGGAATGCTGGCCCCGGTATCGAGCTTAAAATAGCCGCTGATGACGAGATCATGGTACGCAGTAAAGGCATGTTTTCGGGTTACTACAAAAATGATATCGCGACGCAAGAATCATTTGACTCCGAAGGCTGGCTACACACGGGGGATATTGGCGCAATCGACAGTGAGGGATATCTAACCATTCAAGGACGCAAAAAAGATACCTTTAAAACAGCGAAAGGCAAATTCGTCGCACCAGTCCCGATTGAGAAAAAACTGTTCGAATATAGCCGCGTTGAAATGATGTGCTTAATCGGACTCGGCTTGCCCGCCCCCATCCTACTAGTGGTGCCACATGATTTCCCTCATTTCGATCGAGCTCGTTACGAAAGAACGACAAAGAAAGTGATCGCGCGTATGAATGCCGAGCTTGAGTCGCATGAACAAATCAAAGGGGTACTAATGATCAAAGACCCGTGGACGATTGAAAACGGGATTCTTACTCCGACATTAAAGATCAAACGCCATGTTTTAGAGCAAAAATATCATGATGTAGGCCATAACTGGCCAAAAGGTCAACTGGTCGTTTGGGAGGAGTAGAGCCCTAGAACACTCATCAAGACAAAGGAGAGCCTAACCATGCTCTCCTTTTTCTTTTGCTCTAAAGGGATTATGATGCTTTCACCTTGAAAATCATTGGGACATGGATATGGATGCAAGGCTGCATCATTTAGCGGGATTACGTTACTTTGAAGTTGCCGCTCGACTTAATAGCTACAGTCGAGCGGCCGATGAACTTTGTATCAGTCAAGCCGCGGTGAGCCAAAAAATTCGTCAACTCGAAGAGGGATTGGGCTGCAAGCTGTTTATGCGTGACGGACGAGAAATGCGCCTTACAGAGCAAGGTAAGACTTTGTTTATCCATGTGTCTCAAGGATTTGAATCGATTGTCAGCGGTCTCAATCAGATACAAAATGAACCGATTGAAGGCCTGCTGTGCGTTAGCTCTACGCCCTCCTTCGCCTCCCGCTGGTTATTGCCACGCTTGTGGAAATTTTCGACTCAACACCCAAATGTCCCAATTCGCATCATTACCAGTTGTGATGCTCCGAACTTAAAACAGGGCGATGCCGACGTCGCGATATGGCAAGGTGAAGCCCTTGATACACCAAGCGGACAACAGCTTCACAAGGAGTGTCTATTTGAAGAGAGCATTTATCCCTTTTGCTCTCCACGCCTTGCAGACAGTATTGGCCTGTCGGAGCCGAAACAATTACTCAATACTTGGTTAATTCATTACGAATCAGGCGGCTATCCTTGGCAAACTTGGTTCGCTCAAGCAGGTGTTTCAATGAACAAGGAGTCCGTTCAATGGATGGATGTCAGTACCTTCGATCACGCCATGAATGCGGTAATGGCGGGTCATGGCGCTTGTTTGGCCTCTGACTCTCTCGCCAGTGATTATGTTGAACGAGGTTTGCTGATCAAACCTTTTGATATTGGCATGATTCCCGGCATTCAATTTAATCTCTTTTATGACAACGAGTCCCCTCGCAGGCAAAGAATCTCAGCCTTTGCCAACTGGCTACATAGTGAAATTGCAGAGTAACTCTTTTTGCGGATTACTCATCCCAAAATCGTCGAATGCTTTCTTCATGCGATTGCTCTTTCGTTAGTCCAAGATCATCAAGAAGATGATCTGGCAAATTTTCCAACTGCTGACGAGTGTGATAATTTCTCCACCAACGCTTCAATATAGTTAAGATTTTTTTATCCCAAACTAAAGTATCAGATAATTTTTGTTTGTAGCCATATTCTGAAGTTTCCATGGTTTCTCTCCTCTCTTGCATTTAATGATTAAATAATTAACCATGAACCTATCTTGCTCAAACGATACAAATTGACCTTCAGTTAAGGAAAACTAAAGTGAAAGATCGATTACCACCTTTGCAGGGCATTTATTACTTTTATACCGCAGCGAGGCTGGGCAGCTTCAAACTGGCAGCCCAAGAGCTCTATGTCACCGCTGCAGCCATTAGCCAACAGATACGTCAACTGGAAGACTTCTTAGGTGCGGAGCTGTTCTTGAGGCAGCATCGTAAAGTCACGCTAACCATGGAGGGGGAGATACTCTATGATCAAACGCAACGAGGCTTTGAGCATCTTCATCGCGGTATTCGACAAATCAACCAAGATCCGAACCCTAACCAGCTGTCCATTTCGACATTACCTTCCTTTGCCCAGCACTGGTTAGTACCGAGGATTGGCCACTTTAGACAGCAAAACCCAGATCTTGAACTGATGATTGAGCCCACCAGCGAACTGGCTGATTTTCAAAACTCTAGTCTCGATTTGTGTATTCGATATGGACCTGGGGATTATCCAAACATCACTTCAGAATTACTTATTGAAGAGTTGCTCTATCCCGTTTGTCACCCCATCTACCAAGAGCAACACGGTATATACGAACTCAGCGACCTAACAGGCGCGGACTTGATTGAAGATTATTGGCGAGATCTTGACTGGGGAATTTGGCTTAACAATGTGGGTCATAAAGCCTCTAAGCCAACACTTAAATACAACGGCTCCCACTTTGTGTTGGAAGGCGCTTTAGCCGTTCAAGGCGTCGCACTCGCCAAACATACCTTAGCTCAACGTTACATTGATGAAGGAAAACTAGTTAGAATCGGTAATCTAGCGCAGCGTACCGACTACAACTATTTCCTATGTGCGCCACGTGCCTACTTTAAAAGAGAGAAAATCAAACGCTTCTGTGAATGGATTTTTAACCAAGCCAAGGAGTGCCAGAAGCTCGATCATTTAGGTTTGGAGATTATTGATAGCCGCAGTCCGAGATGAGCCAGAGCGGGAGTCAGGAATCGGGATGATTTGCTGTGCTGAAGTTTTGTCATCCCCAAGAGCAAGGAACGAGTGAACTGGGGGATCTCTCGAAGAAAACCGGATACTAAATGAGATTCCCTACTCGCTCCTTCGTCACTCTACGGAATGACACCAATAATTGCAGAAGGGCGAGACTCTCGTAGCACAGCGCACTATAGGACGAAGTCCGTTCCCGTTCTCCGCAACAAAAAAGCCCCAGTCTTTCGACTAGGGCTTTTAAAGCTATCTAGCTAAAGCAAGAATTACTTCTTAGCTTCACGCTCTTTAACTTCTGCGATAACTTGCTCAGCAACGTTTGCTGGACAAGGTGCGTATTGACCGAACTCCATAGAGAACTGGCCACGACCAGAAGTGATAGTACGTAGGTGACCGATGTAGCCAAACATTTCTGATAGAGGAACGTCTGCTTTAATACGAACACCTGTAGTACCAGCTTGTTGGTCTTTGATCATACCACGACGACGGTTAAGGTCACCGATTACGTCACCAACGTTGTCTTCTGGAGTGAATACGTCAACTTTCATGATTGGCTCAAGAAGCTGTGCACCCGCTTTAGGCATAGACTGACGGAATGCACCTTTAGCTGCGATTTCGTAAGCGATTGCTGAAGAGTCAACTGCGTGGAAGCCACCGTCGAATAGCTCAACTTCTACGTCTAGAGTTGGGAAACCAGCTAGAACACCAGTAGCCATCATAGATTCGAAGCCTTTCTCTACTGCAGGCCAGAATTCTTTAGGTACGTTACCACCAACAACCGTTGATTTGAACGTGAAGCCAGAGTTTGGCTCACCTGGTTTGATACGGTAGTCGATCTTACCGAACTGACCAGAACCACCAGACTGCTTCTTGTGCGTGTAGCTATCTTCAACTGCTTGAGTGATAGTTTCACGGTAAGCTACCTGTGGAGCACCTACTTCAAGCTCAACGCCATAAGTACGCTTAAGGATGTCTACCTTGATGTCTAGGTGAAGTTCACCCATACCTTTCAGGATAGTTTCGCCTGAGTCTTCGTCAGTCTCAACTTGGAATGATGGATCTTCTGCAACCATCTTACCGATCGCAATACCCATTTTCTCTGTAGAACCTTTGTCTTTCGGAGAAACAGCGATAGAGATTACTGGTTCTGGGAAGATCATAGCTTCTAGAGTACATTCATGCTTAGGATCACATAAAGTGTGACCAGTTTGAACGTTCTTCATACCTACGATAGCGATGATGTCGCCCGCTTGAGCTTCAGTTAGCTCGTTACGCTCGTCCGCTTGCATCTCACACATACGGCCGATACGCTCTGTTTTGCCCGTTGCTGAGTTAAGGATAGTGTCACCTTTCTTCAGACGGCCAGAGTAGATACGTACGAATGTTAGTGCGCCAAAACGGTCATCCATGATCTTGAATGCTAGCGCTTTAAGTGGCTCATCAGCAGATACAGTTGCAACTTCGCCAGTTGGCTCACCAGTTTCTGGATCTGTTAGAGGCTGAGGATCAACTTCGTTTGGCGCTGGTAGGTAATCTACAACAGCGTCAAGGATAAGCTGCATACCTTTGTTTTTGAATGCAGAACCACAGAACGTTGGGAAGAACGCTAGCTCACGTGTACCTTTACGGATACAAGCTTTTAGCTGCTCGATAGTTGGCTCTTCGCCTTCCATGTAAGCTTCCATTAGGTCGTCGTCTTGCTCTACAGCAGTCTCAACAAGCTCTTCACGGTATGCTTCTAGGTCATCAACCATGTCAGCTGGAACTTCTTTGATTTCGTAGTTCTCTGGAAGACCTGTGTCATCCCAAACGTAAGCTTGGCGGTTTAGAACGTCTACAACACCAACGAAATCGTCTTCACGACCGATTGGCAGAGTCATAACTAGTGGGTTTGCACCTAGTACGTTCTTCACTTGGTCAACAACGTTGAAGAAGTCAGCACCCATGCGGTCTAGTTTGTTTACGAAAATCAGACGAGCAACTTCTGAATCGTTCGCGTAACGCCAGTTTGTTTCTGACTGAGGTTCAACACCACCAGAACCACAGAATACACCGATACCACCGTCAAGAACTTTAAGTGAACGGTATACTTCTACTGTAAAGTCAACGTGTCCCGGAGTATCGATAACGTTTAGGCGGTGGCCATTCCACTCACAAGTTACCGCAGCAGACTGGATAGTAATACCACGCTCAGCTTCCTGTTCCATGAAGTCAGTCGTAGACTCACCGTCGTGTACTTCACCAGTTTTGTGGATTTTACCAGTAAGCTTAAGGATACGCTCAGTGGTGGTAGTTTTACCCGCATCAACGTGCGCGAAAATACCAATGTTTCTGTACTTTGATAAATCTGCCATTGTCTTACTCTGTTTATAAGGTATAAATTGCGCGCAGAGTATATCACAATCTGTCAAGACTGATACCCTTGCAAGCGCCGTATGTTAAAAAAATTTTCGCTTTGATTTGCCACTAGTTAAGGATAGGCAAAAGCGTGTGTCGTGCTTAAAATTTACGCATAAATAATAGACGATATTGCTTGGCTCGCGGCTAATTTATGTTCCTTATTACCTTCATTTTGAACGTTGTAACAAGGAAATCTTTAGCTCAGCATAATAACAGCTGCTACTTGCTCCGAAAGGTCGAACTACCCAAATATTATCTAGTGCTAATACTGGACTATCTTTTTTGCAGCCAATAAACCGAAGATGATAGCAGACTTTTTGTCCAGCACCCAACACTCTCGCCGGATAAGCTTGAGTTGTCGCTCATCAAACTGTCATAAATAAAGCCAGCAACTCAGTCACTGGCTTCATATCATGGAACGCTGTATGAGAGCTGACTAGCGAGGACAGATTTCCGAGCTCGGGAAAAAGAACTCAATTTCTCGAGCTGCAGATTCAGGGCTATCTGAGCCGTGAACTGAGTTGTGGCGCATACTGAGCGCATAATCAGCACGAATCGTACCGCACGCCGCTTGTTCCGGGTTGGTTTTGCCCATAAGTTCGCGGTAACGTGCGATTGCATCCTCACCTTCCAGTACTTGAACCATCACAGGTCCTGATGTCATGTACTCTTTTAATGCAGGGAAAAACTCTTTCCCTTCATGTTCTGCGTAAAAACCACTGGCTTGCTCTTCAGTCAAATGCACCATTTTAGCGGCGATAATACGCAATCCAGCCTTTTCAATACGGTGATAGATCTCGCCAATAAGGTTACGTTCTACTGCGTCAGGCTTAACAATAGAAAACGTTCTTTCTAGAGCCATAAGGGTATCCTTTCGTTTATTGTTTTAATGGAAGAGGCTCTATGGCCTCTTAAATTTATTTTTCAGCTTGTTGAAGTAATAGACCAGCTAAGGTTCGTACGCCGACGCCTGTAGCACCAGCTGCCCATTTATCAGTCGGCCCTTTGCGATAGGTCGCAGCGCAATCGAAGTGCAACCAACCTTTTTTGTAGTCTTCAACGAAGTAAGATAAGAAGGCGGCAGCAGTGCTTGCACCTGGTGAATAATCACCACTACTGATGTTAGACAAGTCGGCAAAATTTGAAGGTAACATCCCACGATGGAAATCCGCCAACGGAAGGGGCCACAGCCCTTCTTTTTCCTGGTTGGCAGCAGTAAGCGCTTGATGAGACAGCTCATCATCAAAGCTCATCAAGGCGTGATAATCGTTGCCGAGTGCGTTCTTCGCTGCACCAGTTAAAGTAGCACAGTCGATGATTAGCTCTGGTTTCTGTTCACTGGCGTAAAGCAGCCCGTCAGCCAGAACCAAACGCCCTTCGGCATCAGTATTCATAATCTCAACGGTTTTACCATTCTTATAGGTGATAATATCGCCCAATTTGAGAGCTCGACCAGAAATCATGTTTTCTGCGCAGCATAAAATCAGTTTCACTCGCTTGTTGAGCCCGCGCATAATCGCTAAGCCTAAGCCACCTGTAATCGTACCTGAACCGCCCATATCCGCTTTCATCGCAGTCATGAAGTTTGACGGTTTAATGCTGTAGCCGCCAGAGTCAAAAGTGATCCCTTTACCTACTAGACAGGCAAACACAGGTGCATTTTCATCACCCGTCGGGTTGAAATCTAACTGAAGCATTGCCGAAGTGCGTTCTGAACCTCGACCTACCGCATAAATGCCTTGCCACCCTTCTGTAAGCAGGTCTTTGTCTTTAACGATGCGAGCGGTGACTGTCCCTTCTGGTGCGACAGACTTGATAAACTCAGCAGCCATCGTGGCCAGTTGACGAGGCGCAACTTCTTCTGCCGGTTTGTTAATAATATCGCGGGTGAAGTCAGTCGCTTTTATGCGTGCGTGTAATTCTGATTGCTCCGCTTCAGCCAGTGATGGCCACTCCATGGTGTTGGTCTTTTTCGGCCCACGGTAGCCTTGGTGAAAAGCCCAAATTGTTTCAAGGTCCCACTCCTGGCCTTGCAAAGAAACCCTCACAATACCTTGGGTATCAAGCTTTCGAGCAGCACGTTGAATCGCGCCCAAGTCATGGCTGTCCGCCAAATGAACAGTCGCGCTATTATCTGAAAAAGAGAGAATTGCCTTCTCCCCCCATTGAGGTGCTGCTGGGGATTGGCTTAGAAATACTGACATCTGTGTAGACATGGTTACTCCTTGTCTTTGCTGGCGCTGCCTACGCCTTTTCTATTCACAGCAGAATGTTAACACTTTAAAGTGACATTGATAAAAAAACGGACCATAAGGTCCGCTTTTTTTGCTAATTTTTGTTAACTAAGATGGTTTTCCCCGCGAGGATTAGTCCATTTCATCCATCCAACACAAAATCACCGCTTCTAGAATTTTTTCATTGGAACGATTTGGCTCATCGTCAAACTCTTCAAGCTCTGTAATCCACTGGTGCAGGTCGGTAAAACGCACGTTTTTTGGATCTACGTCTGGGAATTTGTCACACAACTCAATTGCGATGTCTCGTGAATCAGTCCACTTCATTGCTCCCTTCCTTTCTATCCAATAATTAATGATCTTCTGATGCGTGGTTTAGCGTATATTTAGGAATTTCTACAACCAGGTCTTCATCGGTCACTTTTGCCTGGCAGCCTAAACGAGACTCTGGTTCTAGTCCCCAAGCTTTGTCTAGCATGTCATCTTCAAGCTCATCGCTCTCCTCAAGAGAATCAAAGCCTTCGCGAATCACCACGTGACAAGTGGTACACGCACATGACTTCTCACAAGCGTGCTCAATTCCAATACCGTTTTTCAGTGCCACATCAAGCACAGTTTCGCCAGATTGTGCCTCTAGTACAGCACCTTCAGGGCATAGATCTTCGTGCGGCAAAACAATAATCTTTGGCATAACTTTATCTCTTAAATATCATTGACTGATTGACCTGCCAGCGCAGCTCGAATCGATTTATCCATACGGCGCGATGCAAAGTCTTGGCTTGCTTTGTCCGTGTCTTTGATGCCTTGTTCGATTGCATCTGCATCATCACCATTGCGCAGCTCAATCAGTGCTTCAATCACTTTTAGCAGCCTCGCTCTTTCGTCCTCTGACAGCAAATCATCACCATCAGCTTGCATGGCCGCTATCAAGCCTTCAATTACACGATCAGCTTCTACACGCTGTTCTGCTAGGGCTCTCGCTTGCATATCTTCTTTGGCATGAGTCATCGAATCACGCAGCATGTTTGCCACCTCATCGTCGCTCAATCCATAGGAAGGCTTGACTTGGATCTCAGACTGAACACCCGTGCTTTTTTCCATCGCCGTGACAGAAAGCAACCCATCGGCATCCACTTGGTAAGTGACACGAATATGCGCAGCTCCCGCCGCCATGGCCGGAATGCCTTTGAGTGAAAAGCGCGCGAGTGAACGACAATCATCAACCATTTCACGCTCACCTTGAACGACATGAACACTCATCGCTGTTTGACCGTCCTTGAAGGTGGTAAACTCTTGCGCTCGAGCGACGGGGATAGTGGTATTACGCGGCACGATTTTTTCGACCAGCCCCCCCATAGTTTCAATGCCAAGAGATAGCGGGATCACATCGAGTAATAACATCTCCGAGTCGGGCTTATTGCCCACCAAGATATCGGCCTGAATACCAGCACCGATAGCGACTACTTCGTCAGGATTAATGCTCGTCAATGGAGTGCGGCCAAAGAAATCACCGACCATTTCACGTACCAGTAAGGTACGCGTGGAACCACCAACCATCACGACTTCTAACACGTCTTCTGCATCGACATCTGCATCTTTCAACGCACGGCGACAAGAGAACAGTGTTTTCTTAACCAACGGGCGAATGAGCTCTTCGAACTCCTGGCGAGACACTTTACCCGACCAACCCAATACGTCTACATCAACATTATCTTGCTCAGAAAACGCTATTTTGGTTTTGGTTGCGACATTAACAACGATACGGTGTTGCTCTGCAGTGAGCGGGACTGCTACTCCCGATTTTTCAATCAAGAAGTCTGCCAATAAGTGATCAAAGTCGTCACCGCCTAAAGCTGAGTCACCGCCCGTCGCGAGCACCTCGAATACCCCCTTTGACAAGCGCAAAATCGAGATATCAAAAGTCCCGCCGCCCAAGTCGTAAACTGCAATCACGCCCTCTTGACCAGAATCAAGTCCGTAGGCAATCGCTGCGGCAGTCGGCTCGTTCAATAAGCGTAGAACATGCAAACCCGCGAGTTTTGCTGCGTCTTTAGTTCCTGCACGCTGGGCGTCGTCAAAGTAGGCGGGAACCGTAATCACAGCGCCAGCAAGTTCTCCCCCTAAAGTCTGTTCGGCACGCTGGCCCAAAGCACGTAAAATATCTGCAGACACTTCGATTGGGTTCTTCGCTCCGTCGGCAGTTTGGATAACTGGCAACCCACTTTTACTAGTGGTGAACTGGTAAGGGAGGTTAGGGTAACGGGTTTGGATGTCATTCAAAGAACGCCCCAACAGACGCTTAACTGAAATGATCGTATTCTCAGGATCTGTTTCTGCTTTCGCTTTAGCACGCTCGCCAACAATAGGCTGTTGCTCTGAATAGTGGACGACGGAAGGCAGTATGCTCTGACCCTGTTGATCTTTTAAAGTAGCAGCATCACCACTACGCACAGAAGCAACCAAAGAGTTGGTTGTACCTAAATCGATACCGACTGCAAGTTTGTGCTCATGTGGCGCCGAGCTCTGGCCCGGTTCTGCAATTTGAAGTAATGCCATGGTGACCCTTGTTGTTCTCTAGCCGAGGAGCTTCTCTTCCGCTAACTCGATTTCATGTTTTAATTTGGCAATAAATTTTAGTTTGCGCACTCGATCTGCCGCTTGCGGCCAATCTGCTCGATCTAAATCTTTTTCAACATCTACAAGGTGCTGTTTATACATCTTGGATACTTTGGCTTCAAAATCGAACAACGCTGTGTCTGGTTCGGCACTCGAAGTGATCTCTTCTAGCTCTTCACGCAGCTCCATCTGTTGCATCAGAAACATCGGATCTTGCATGGTTTGCTGTTCACCACGAATGTCTACACCGTGTTCAGCCAGCAAATACTCAGCTCGCGCAACCGGGTTTCTTAGTGTTTGATAAGCATCGTTAATCTGTGCCGCTTTCTGCACCGCCATCAAACGATCACGCTCTGAGGCACTTGCAAACTTATCCGGATGAAACTGCATCTGCAATTGACGGAACTGAGAAGAAAGAAGGCTACCATCCAGCGAAAACTGACTTGGTAGCCCAAATAATTCAAAGTAATTCATGCTGAATTCGGTCCTTGGTAATCTACCAGCAGGCCGAAGCCCACTGGTGCTATCAATTAAACGTTGAAGCTCTCACCACAACCACATTCGCTCTTGGCATTTGGGTTATTAAACTCAAACCCTTCATTCAAGCCTTCTTTCACGTAATCAAGCTCAGTACCATCGAGATAAACTAAGCTTTTCTGGTCGATAATGACTTTGACGCCTTCGTGTTCGAAAACTTGATCTTCTTCGTTTAACTCATCGACAAACTCGAGAACATAAGCCATACCAGAACAGCCCGTCGTCTTTACACCCAAGCGTAAACCGATACCTTTCCCTCGGTTATCTAGGAATGATTTAACGCGACTTGCCGCGGCTTCTGTCATTGTGATGGCCATACTGCACCTTAGTTTGTCTTTTGCGAATGAAATGGGAGAACAAGGCTCCCATTATATACAGATTACTTATTATTGGTGTTTTTTCTTGTAGTCAGCAACGGCTGCTTTTATTGCGTCTTCCGCAAGAATTGAACAGTGAACTTTTACAGGTGGAAGCTCAAGCTCTTCAGCAATTTCTGAATTTTTGATTGCCGCTGCGTCGTCAATGCTTTTACCTTTCACCCACTCGGTAACCAGTGAGCTTGAAGCAATCGCGCTACCACAACCGTAGGTTTTGAATTTTGCATCTTCAATAATGCCTTCTGGCGTTACCTTGATTTGCAGTTTCATCACATCACCACACGCAGGAGCACCAACCATACCACTCCCGACATTTGGATCTTCTTTATCAAATGAACCAACGTTACGTGGGTTCTCGTAGTGATCAATTACTTTTTCGCTATATGCCATGATATTTACCTCGAATCCTCTATTTATATCCTTGGAACCAGACGCGCTATTAGTGGTGAGCCCACTCAACAGTGCTTAGGTCGATTCCCTCTTTGTACATATCCCATAGAGGAGACATGTCTCGCAGTTTAATCACTGCAGTACGAATTTGTTCAATTGCGTAGTCGATCTCTTCTTCAGTGGTAAAGCGACCAAAAGAGAAGCGGACCGAGCTATGCGCTAGTTCGTCATCTAAACCAAGAGCTCGTAAAACGTATGAAGGCTCAAGGCTTGCTGAAGTACAGGCACTGCCAGAAGATACGGCGAGGTCTTTAAGTGACATCAGCAGTGACTCACCTTCAACAAAAGCAAAGCTCACGTTCAAGTTATGCGGCACACGCTGCTCTAAGTCACCATTAACAGTGACCGCTTCTAGGTCTTTGACACCGTCTAATAGACGGTTGCGAAGGGCAAGTGCGTGGTCGAAGTCTTTCTGCATATCTTCTTTAGCGATGCGGAAGGCTTCACCCATACCTACAATTTGGTGAGTCGCTAGTGTGCCTGAGCGGAAACCTCGCTCGTGACCACCACCGTGCATTTGTGCTTCTAGACGAATGCGAGGCTTGCGACGAACGTAAAGAGCACCGATGCCTTTAGGACCGTATGCTTTGTGCGCAGAAAGTGAAATTAAGTCAACTTTCATCTCTTGAACATCGATAGGAAGTTTACCTGCAGACTGGGCAGCATCAACGTGGAACACGACCTTATTGTCACGACACAGTTCACCAATCGAAGCGATATCTTGGATAACACCAATCTCGTTGTTTACATGCATAATAGAGACAAGAACGGTGTCTTCACGCATAGCTTCTTTTAGCTTATTAAGGTCAATTAGACCATTCGATTCTGGCTCAAGGTAAGTGACTTCAAAACCTTCACGTTCAAGCTGACGACAAGGGTCGAGTACTGCTTTGTGTTCAGTTTTGCAAGTGATAACGTGCTTGCCTTTCTTCGAGTAAAAGTGTGCAGCACCTTTAATCGCTAAGTTGTCAGACTCTGTGGCTCCAGACGTAAATACGATCTCGCGTGGATCGGCATTGAGCAAGTCAGCAATCTGCTCACGGGCTGTATCAACCGCTTCTTCTGCCTGCCAGCCGTAACGATGTGAACGTGACGCTGGGTTACCAAACGTACCATCCATAGTCATGTACTGAACCATTTTTTCAGCCACACGTGGATCAACTGGACAGGTCGCTGAATAATCTAGATAAATAGGCAGTTTCATTCTCTACTCCAATGTAACAGGCAGACCGCTTAAGAGCGGACGTTCACACCGATGGGTGCGGTGTGAGTATTTTTATTAGCGAACCCATTGTTCACGACAAGCTCGAGGTCTTGTCGATCAGAAATCTCTAGTACTTCGTTGTCTTTCATTAACTCGCCGAGTGTAATGTTATTCAAGAAGTCACTGATACGTGAACTTAAATCGCGCCATAGTGTATGTGTTAGGCATCGAGAACCACCTTGGCAGTCTCCTTTACCGTTACACTTAGTGGCGTCAACAGACTCATCCACCGCGGCGATCACAGTACCAATTGCGATTGAGTGTGCGTCTTCACCTAGACGGTAACCACCGCCTGGTCCACGCACACTGCTCACTAGACCAGCTTTACGTAACTTAGAAAAAAGCTGTTCTAGGTAAGATAGTGAAATCCCCTGACGTTCTGAAATGTCAGCGAGAGGTACAGGGCTTTGTTGTGAGTGTAGAGCCACATCTAACATGGCTGTCACTGCATATCTTCCTTTAGATGTAAGTCTCATATAACACCATATCCACATCGTTAATGTGGTAGGAATTTTTACATACCCGACCAAAATGGTCAAGTATTTAATTGACTAAAATAGTCAGGTATTTAACCACTTCACGAAAAAGGTTATTTTTTATCGGCGATGCGCTTCTCTACCGATGTCAAAATACCACGCAGGATGTTTAACTCTTGTGCTTCTGGGCGAGCACGACTGAATAAGCGACGGAGCTTATTCATCACTTTTCCGGGTTGCTCATCATTAATGAATTGGGTCTTCTTAGCCACATTTTCAAGATGCTGGAAGAACAATTCGAGTTCTTTATGCCGTGGGTACTCAAGCGGTTCCGATGGCACGTATTGACTCTGTTGAGACTCGAGATACGCTACACGTATTTCATAGCTTAGGGTTTGCACCGCCATTGCTAAATTCAAAGAGCTATATTCTGGATTAGCAGGAATACAGACATGATAATGACATGTTTGCAGTTCATCGTTAGTCAGGCCTGTACGTTCTCTTCCAAACACCAAGGCGACGGAACTGCTCTGACCCTCTTCAACAAACTTAACACCACACGCTCTAGGCTCAAGCATCGGCCATTCTAGAGTACGTGAGCGAGCACTAGAGCCAACCACAAGCGAGCAGTCAGCGACAGCTTCTGCCAGGCTATTGACGATTGTGGCGTTCTCAGCAATATCCGCAGCCCCGGAGGCTAAAGCGATAGTTTGCTCGTCAACGTGACACTGCGGATCGACCAATATCATATTCGTCAACCCCATCACTTTCATGGCACGCGCTGCAGAGCCAATATTTCCGGAGTGTGAAGTCCCAACTAGGACCACTTTGACGTTGTCGAGCATGATAAAATCCTAACACTAAAATTGAAGCTGCAAGATAGTATCATATACCTGAGTAAAATGGTCAGACCCTCGAGACTAAAAAACCGAAAGCACAAAAATTAACCACTTCCATTTAACTAGTAATCTGGTATACTGCCGCCCGTTTTTCTGTTCTTTAACATCCGTTGGGAAATTAGTATGCATCCAATGCTTAATATCGCTATTCGTGCTGCACGAAAAGCTGGCAACCATATTGCTAAATCTTTAGAAAATGCTGAGAAGATCGAATCTACTCAGAAAGGCACGAATGACTTTGTTACTAACGTAGACAAAGAAGCGGAAACTATCATCATCGATACGATCAAGGCGTCTTACCCTGATCACTCTATCGTTGCTGAAGAAAATGGCGTCATCGAAGGTAAAGACCAAGACGTTCAATGGATCATCGACCCACTGGATGGCACAACAAACTTTGTAAAAGGTTTGCCACACTTCTCTGTATCTATCGCAGTTCGCATTAAAGGCAAAACTGAAGTTGCGTGTGTATATGACCCAATGCTAAACGAGCTATTCACTGCGCAGCGTGGAGCTGGTGCTCAGTTAAACAATGCTCGTATCCGCGTTAAGCAGCTAAAAGACCTTCAAGGCACAGTTCTGGCAACAGGTTTCCCATACAAGCAGAAGCAACACTCTGAGTCTTACTTCAAGATTATGTCTTCTCTATTTGTAGATTGTGCAGACTTCCGTCGCACTGGTTCTGCTGCTCTAGACCTATGTTACCTGGCTGCTGGCCGCGTTGATGGTTTCTTTGAGCTTGGTCTAAAACCTTGGGACATCGCTGCTGGTGAACTGATTGCTCGTGAAGCTGGCGCTATCGTGACTGACTTTGCTGGCGGTACTGAATATATGAAGTCGGGTAATGTAGTGGCTTCTAGCGCACGCGGTGTCAAAGGTATTCTAAAAAACATTCGTGAAAATAGTAACGACGCTATTTTAAAATAAGACTAAGCTCCGTCACAGCTGATTCAAGCCCACTCTACTAAGAGTGGGCTTTTTTATACGACTAATT
The DNA here is from genome assembly GCF_013369335.1 of Vibrio sp. JPW-9-11-11. Classification (GTDB taxonomy): domain Bacteria; phylum Pseudomonadota; class Gammaproteobacteria; order Enterobacterales; family Vibrionaceae; genus Vibrio. Next base: position 114,516 of record NZ_SZQJ01000004.1, on the reverse strand, counting down.
TGGTAAAGTATGTACACAGCTCTTGGTGGTAAACCAACTGCTTGCTGGTCTAAATTATCATGCTGTAATGAAATGCGACGAGTATACGTATCGAGGGGTTGAGAGCGTCTTTTCGAGAACCCTACCTTCTGGGTCAGACATTTTTCATTGTGGCAACAGTAGCTCGACTCAACGAAACTTGTTGCCAAGAGCCAGCATTAGCTTTGTTTGAATATCAACGAAGTTCAAATATTTTACAGATAACCGTTTGAGAATATTGAGTAGTCAGAAAGCAAAAGGCTCTAGTCTTTCGACTAGAGCCTTTTTAATATGGCAGGGGTGGAGAGATTCGAACTCCCAACACGCGGATTTGGAATCCGCTGCTCTGCCAATTGGAGCTACACCCCTGTAGTTGTTTTAAAGACTTAACTTTGTCTGAATAAGTGGCGGAGTGGACGGGACTCGAAAGGCAGGACGCGTATAATACGCGATTGACTCAGTAAGTCAACATCTACCTCTAAGAAAACTTAAAGATTTATGGTGACTTGTCTACATCGTAGACAAAGTCAAAATTAAAGCCTGGCGATGTCCTACTCTCACATGGGGAAGCCCCACACTACCATCGGCGCTAATTCGTTTCACTTCTGAGTTCGGCATGGAATCAGGTGGGTCCAAATCGCTATGGTCGCCAAGCAAATTCTTTAATTCGGAAAGCTGTTATTGTGTTCTCTACACATTCAAATCTGTTCTTGCTTTGAGTCCATCAAAACCCTTTGGGTGTTGTATGGTTAAGCCTCACGGGCAATTAGTACAGGTTAGCTCAACGCCTCACAACGCTTACACACCCTGCCTATCAACGTTCTAGTCTCGAACAACCCTTTAGGACTCTCAAGGAGTCAGGGAAGACTCATCTCAGGGCTCGCTTCGCGCTTAGATGCTTTCAGCGCTTATCGATTCCGAACTTAGCTACCGGGCAATGCGTCTGGCGACACAACCCGAACACCAGAGGTTCGTCCACTCCGGTCCTCTCGTACTAGGAGCAGCCCCCTTCAATCTTCCAACGCCCACGGCAGATAGGGACCGAACTGTCTCACGACGTTCTAAACCCAGCTCGCGTACCACTTTAAATGGCGAACAGCCATACCCTTGGGACCGACTTCAGCCCCAGGATGTGATGAGCCGACATCGAGGTGCCAAACACCGCCGTCGATATGAACTCTTGGGCGGTATCAGCCTGTTATCCCCGGAGTACCTTTTATCCGTTGAGCGATGGCCCTTCCATACAGAACCACCGGATCACTATGACCTGCTTTCGCACCTGCTCGAATTGTCATTCTCGCAGTCAAGCGGGCTTATGCCATTGCACTAACCTCACGATGTCCAACCGTGATTAGCCCACCTTCGTGCTCCTCCGTTACTCTTTGGGAGGAGACCGCCCCAGTCAAACTACCCACCAGGCACTGTCCTCAACCCGGATAACGGGTCTAAGTTAGAACATCAACACTACAAGGGTGGTATTTCAAGGACGGCTCCAACGATACTGGCGTACCGTCTTCAAAGCCTCCCACCTATCCTACACATGTAGGGTCAATGTTCAGTGCCAAGCTGTAGTAAAGGTTCACGGGGTCTTTCCGTCTAGCCGCGGGTACACTGCATCTTCACAGCGATTTCAATTTCACTGAGTCTCGGGTGGAGACAGCGTGGCCATCATTACGCCATTCGTGCAGGTCGGAACTTACCCGACAAGGAATTTCGCTACCTTAGGACCGTTATAGTTACGGCCGCCGTTTACCGGGGCTTCGATCAAGAGCTTCGACTTACGTCTAACCCCATCAATTAACCTTCCGGCACCGGGCAGGCGTCACACCGTATACGTCATCTTACGATTTTGCACAGTGCTGTGTTTTTAATAAACAGTTGCAGCCACCTGGTATCTGCGACTTCCGATAGCTCCATCCGCGAGGGACTTCACCGTCAGAAGCGTACCTTCTCCCGAAGTTACGGTACCATTTTGCCTAGTTCCTTCACCCGAGTTCTCTCAAGCGCCTTGGTATTCTCTACCCGACCACCTGTGTCGGTTTGGGGTACGATTCCTTACAATCTGAAGCTTAGAGGCTTTTCCTGGAAGCATGGCATCAATGACTTCACATCCGTAGTTGCTCGACATCGTGTCTCAGCCTTAAAGAGAGCCGGATTTACCTAACTCTCAAGCCTACGCACTTGAACCTGGACAACCGTCGCCAGGCCCACCTAGCCTTCTCCGTCCCCCCATCGCAATTGTAAGAAGTACGGGAATATTAACCCGTTTCCCATCGACTACGCCTTTCGGCCTCGCCTTAGGGGTCGACTTACCCTGCCCCGATTAACGTTGGACAGGAACCCTTGGTCTTCCGGCGAGGAGGTTTTTCACCCCCTTTATCGTTACTCATGTCAGCATTCGCACTTCTGATACCTCCAGCAAGCTTTACAACTCACCTTCAACGGCTTACAGAACGCTCCCCTACCCAATACGATAAATCGCATTGCCGCAGCTTCGGTTTATAGCTTAGCCCCGTTACATCTTCCGCGCAGGCCGACTCGACTAGTGAGCTATTACGCTTTCTTTAAATGATGGCTGCTTCTAAGCCAACATCCTAGCTGTCTAAGCCTTCCCACATCGTTTCCCACTTAGCTATAATTTGGGACCTTAGCTGGCGGTCTGGGTTGTTTCCCTCTCCACGACGGACGTTAGCACCCGCCGTGTGTCTCCCGGATAGTACTTACTGGTATTCGGAGTTTGCAAAGGGTTGGTAAGTCGGGATGACCCCCTAGCCTTAACAGTGCTCTACCCCCAGTAGTATTCGTCCGAGGCTCTACCTAAATAGATTTCGGGGAGAACCAGCTATCTCCAGGTTTGATTGGCCTTTCACCCCTAGCCACAAGTCATCCGCTAATTTTTCAACATTAGTCGGTTCGGTCCTCCAGTTGATGTTACTCAACCTTCAACCTGCCCATGGCTAGATCACCTGGTTTCGGGTCTATATCCAGCAACTCGACGCCCAGTTAAGACTCGATTTCTCTACGGCTCCCCTAGATGGTTAACCTTGCTACTGAATATAAGTCGCTGACCCATTATACAAAAGGTACGCAGTCACAGGACAAGCCTGCTCCTACTGCTTGTACGTACACGGTTTCAGGTTCTATTTCACTCCCCTCACAGGGGTTCTTTTCGCCTTTCCCTCACGGTACTGGTTCACTATCGGTCAGTCAGTAGTATTTAGCCTTGGAGGATGGTCCCCCCATATTCAGACAGGATATCACGTGTCCCGCCCTACTCGATTTCACTGATGATGAGATGTCGGTTACGGGGCTATCACCCTGTATCGCGCCACTTTCCAGAGGCTTCACCTGTCTCATTAAAAGCTTAAGGGCTAGTCCAATTTCGCTCGCCGCTACTTTCGGAATCTCGGTTGATTTCTTTTCCTCGGGGTACTTAGATGTTTCAGTTCCCCCGGTTCGCCCTGTTAACCTATGTATTCAGTTAACAGTACTAGCTTATGCTAGTGGGTTTCCCCATTCAGAAATCCCAGACTCAAATGGTTGTTACTACCTAATCTGGGCTTATCGCAAGTTACTACGTCTTTCATCGCCTCTGACTGCCAAGGCATCCACCGTGTACGCTTAGTCACTTAACCATACAACCCCAAAGGGTCTTTACGTCAAACAACCAAAGTTGTCTGCATTTTTATACATGTGCAGACACGATTTTGCCGGACTCAAATATAAACATCACAATAAATTGTGGTGCTTTCCAAGAACACTTGAATGTGTGTTGGTACCTAATTCATAGAGTTAGGATTTGAGAACTTTTAATTGAATAACAACGCATCTCAAAGAGATGGGGATTGTTGTTATTCGTCAGCTTTCCAAATTGTTAAAGAGCTAGATTCATTTAAGAACCATTTTTAAAGATTCTATTTCAAGAACACTTAAAGATGGTGGAGCTAAGCAGGATCGAACTGCTGACCTCCTGCGTGCAAGGCAGGCGCTCTCCCAGCTGAGCTATAGCCCCATCAGGTGTTGATACTGTGTGCCAATCCCCTTAGGGGAGTCGAACCCCTGTTACCGCCGTGAAAGGGCGGTGTCCTAGGCCTCTAGACGAACGGGACAATAAACCTGAGCTACAGACCCAGTATCGTCTCTTAACGTGTATAAACACATCAATCTGTGTGAACACTCATCGCAATAATCATCGTATAAGGAGGTGATCCAGCCCCAGGTTCCCCTAGGGCTACCTTGTTACGACTTCACCCCAGTCATGAACCACAAAGTGGTGAGCGTCCCCCCGAAGGTTAAACTACCCACTTCTTTTGCAGCCCACTCCCATGGTGTGACGGGCGGTGTGTACAAGGCCCGGGAACGTATTCACCGTGGCATTCTGATCCACGATTACTAGCGATTCCGACTTCACGGAGTCGAGTTGCAGACTCCGATCCGGACTACGACGCACTTTTTGGGATTCGCTCACTCTCGCAAGTTGGCCGCCCTCTGTATGCGCCATTGTAGCACGTGTGTAGCCCTACTCGTAAGGGCCATGATGACTTGACGTCGTCCCCACCTTCCTCCGGTTTATCACCGGCAGTCTCCCTGGAGTTCCCACCCGAAGTGCTGGCAAACAAGGATAAGGGTTGCGCTCGTTGCGGGACTTAACCCAACATTTCACAACACGAGCTGACGACAGCCATGCAGCACCTGTCTCAGAGTTCCCGAAGGCACCAATCCATCTCTGGAAAGTTCTCTGGATGTCAAGAGTAGGTAAGGTTCTTCGCGTTGCATCGAATTAAACCACATGCTCCACCGCTTGTGCGGGCCCCCGTCAATTCATTTGAGTTTTAATCTTGCGACCGTACTCCCCAGGCGGTCTACTTAACGCGTTAGCTCCGAAAGCCACGGCTCAAGGCCACAACCTCCAAGTAGACATCGTTTACGGCGTGGACTACCAGGGTATCTAATCCTGTTTGCTCCCCACGCTTTCGCATCTGAGTGTCAGTATCTGTCCAGGGGGCCGCCTTCGCCACTGGTATTCCTTCAGATCTCTACGCATTTCACCGCTACACCTGAAATTCTACCCCCCTCTACAGTACTCTAGTCTGCCAGTTTCAAATGCAATTCCGAGGTTGAGCCCCGGGCTTTCACATCTGACTTAACAAACCACCTGCATGCGCTTTACGCCCAGTAATTCCGATTAACGCTCGCACCCTCCGTATTACCGCGGCTGCTGGCACGGAGTTAGCCGGTGCTTCTTCTGCAGCTAACGTCAAATCCATACGCTATTAACGCATGAACCTTCCTCACTGCTGAAAGTACTTTACAACCCGAAGGCCTTCTTCATACACGCGGCATGGCTGCATCAGGCTTGCGCCCATTGTGCAATATTCCCCACTGCTGCCTCCCGTAGGAGTCTGGACCGTGTCTCAGTTCCAGTGTGGCTGATCATCCTCTCAGACCAGCTAGGGATCGTCGCCTTGGTGAGCCCTTACCTCACCAACTAGCTAATCCCACCTGGGCATATCCTGACGCGAGAGGCCCGAAGGTCCCCCTCTTTGAGCCGAAGCTATTATGCGGTATTAGCCATCGTTTCCAATGGTTATCCCCCACATCAGGGCAATTTCCCAGGCATTACTCACCCGTCCGCCGCTCGACGCCGTTAACGTTCCCCGAAGGTTCAGTTAACTCGTTTCCGCTCGACTTGCATGTGTTAGGCCTGCCGCCAGCGTTCAATCTGAGCCATGATCAAACTCTTCAATTTAAGATTTTGTCGGCTCAATGAATACTGAACATTACATAAAGTAATGTTTGAATTGACTGTGCTGAATCTTTCGACTCAATGGTCACTTCGTTTCATTGAAACCTAAATTGTTTCCGAAGAAACTATTTGGATTATCATCAACGAGTGCCCACACAGATTGATAGGTTTATATTGTTAAAGAACATTGCTTTTCGAGAAGCTTTTCTCTCAAAGCGGAGGTGAATTCTAGCGAGTTAATTTGAAGAGTCAAACACTTTTTCAAATTTATTTTTTAGTAGTTTTTCACCTCGCTGACAATTGCTGAAGCCTTGTAGCATCTGCCGTGTCAGTGGGAGCGCATTATAGACGGTTGGTTATAGAGATCGACATCACATTGGCAAGCCCTTTTTGGTGTTTTTTTTGATTTTTTTATTGTTTGTGTATTTTCTATTCAAAACCACCTGTTTTTGCCACTTTTATAGCCTTATTATGGCAATTCTCCTCTAGGACAAGGAAAAATGATGACCTCTTTACGCAGTTACAAAGGTATAAAGCCACAACTAGGTGAACGCGTCTATATAGATAGTAGTTCGGTGTTGGTTGGAGATATTAAGATTGGCGACGATTCGAGTATTTGGCCCCTGGTCGCTGCTCGCGGCGATGTGAACCATATTCATATCGGTGAGCGCACTAACGTTCAAGATGGCTCGGTTTTGCACGTTACCCATAAAAATGCTGAAAATCCCCAAGGCTACCCGCTTATTATCGGCAACGATGTCACCATTGGCCACAAAGTCATGTTACACGGGTGCACTATTCATGATCGTGTACTGGTTGGGATGGGCGCGATAGTCCTCGACGCCGCTGTGATAGAAGAGGAGGTCATGGTAGGTGCTGGTAGTTTAATCCTACCAGGCAAAGTATTAGAGAGTGGCTATCTTTATGTGGGCAGCCCAGTCAAACAAGCACGCCCCTTGAATGATACAGAGCGCGCATTCTTACAGAAATCCGCCGATAACTATGTGCAGAATAAAGAGGACTATCTTCACCAGGTGAAAGACATCAAGCCATAACTTCTATTTGGCCTAAGCTATTGTACTCTTCGTCCTCTATCAAACCTTCAGCAAGCTCCTCAAGATCAAAGCGGTATTGAGCAAACACCGCCAGAGCTTGCTGTTCATCGCTAACGGTTTGCCCAGACAGTTTTTCCAACGCTCGTTTAGAGACGATACACTCGATCAGTGCGCCACTTTGCTGGGCTGGAAAGCTTATGACTTGAGACTCTGCCTGCCAAGCCTGTATATCTGGGAACAGGATAGATTGATTCAAGGTTTACATCCCTTCTAAATTCTTACGCAGTTCGCGCAAAATCTGTTTAGTGCCCGGCCTCAACCCGCGCCACAACAGAAAACTTTCCGCGGCTTGGCCGACTAACATGCCTAAACCATCGTAGGCCGCCGCTACTTTATTATCTAAAGCCCATTGATTAAAGGCTGTCTTGCCAGCGCCATACATCATGTCGTAGGCATAAGTCTGTGGAGTAAAGATGTTGGCTGAAATCGCTGGCAACTCGCCGCTCAAGCTCGCCGATGTGGAATTGATCACCACATCAAAGCCATCGTGAACCTCCGACATCGCAATTGAACGAACCTTTCCATATGGTGAAAACAGCTCTTGTAATTGATGGGCTTTTGCGAGCGTTCGATTGGTAATGATGATTTCGCTTGGCTGCTGGTCGATCAAAGGTTTTAACCCCCCTCGAGCCGCACCACCAGCCCCAATCACAAGGATGCGCGCACCTTTAAGTGGTACTTGATATTGCAGTAAGTCCTGTACCAGCCCTTCGCCATCGGTGTTATCACCAATAATTTCACCATCATCGAGTTTTTTTAATGTGTTTACCGCTCCAGCCAATTGCGCTCGCTCGGTGAGTCGCGTAGCAAATTGGTAGGCATCCTCTTTGAACGGTACTGTCACATTACAACCTTTACCACCATCGGCAAAAAACGCTTTGGCTGCGCTGGTAAACTCTCCAATTGGCGCGAGTTCCGCGGTATAGATGAGAGGCTGGTTTGTCTGACGAGCAAATAGGGTATGGATGAAAGGCGATTTGCTGTGGGCGATGGGATTACCAAAAACGGCGTAACGATCTATTTGCTGTGTCATATCCATACCTGGAGAAATAAAAAGGCCAACTCAATTGAGTTGACCCTATCACTATCTACACGAGGAAGAAAGCCTTACCACTCTCTTGGTTTGAGGTAGTGATCATAGAGCTCTGCTTCCGGTGAGCCCGGCTCAGCGTGATATGCGTATTCCCAGCGCGCTAGAGGTGGCATCGACATCAGAATCGACTCAGTACGCCCACCACTTTGTAGGCCAAATAGGGTGCCACGGTCATAGACTAAGTTAAATTCAACGTAACGACCTCGGCGATACAACTGGAACTGACGTTCACGTTCACCGTATGCGGTCTCTTTGCGACGCTCCACTATCGGCAAATAGGCTTGGGTGTAACCTTCACCTACTGCTTTAATATAGTCAAAACACTTGTCAAATGGCCATTGATTGAGATCATCAAAGAATAACCCGCCGACTCCACGCGTCTCATCACGGTGGGGAAGATAGAAGTAGCGGTCACACCAAGCTTTGTGTTCTGGATAAACCTCACAGCCAAAAGGCGCACACACTTCTTTGGCTGTGTTATGCCAATACTGTGCGTCCTCTTCAAACGGATAAAAAGGGGTGAGGTCAAAACCACCACCAAACCACCAAATGGGTTCCTCGCCCTCTTTTTCTGCAATAAAGAAGCGCACATTGGCGTGTGAAGTTGGCACATAAGGGTTGTTAGGGTGCATCACCAAAGAAACGCCCATCGCTTCGAAACGACGTCCGGCGAGCTCGGGCCGATGTGCCGTCGCTGATGCCGGCATCTCTTTACCTTGCACATGAGAGAAGTTAACTCCTCCTTGCTCAAAGACCGCCCCATCTTTCATGACTCGCGTTCGACCACCGCCACCCAATTTTTCGCCAGGTTCTCGATGCCATGCATCTTCAACAAATTGGGCTTGGCCGTCTATTTGTTCGAGTTGATGACAAATTGAATCTTGTAGCGTCATCAAGAACTGCTTGACCGCTTGCTTATCTATCGCTGACATACGATTTCCTTTACTACGCAGGGTTATCCCTGTCTTAATACTTGTGAGGTTCTGGCATCACGAATTTCACTCGGCTTAATTCGACCACCAGTTTGCCCTTCTAGCACAGCAGCCAAGTAAGGACCCAACTGCTGATGCACCTGCTCTGCTGTCGCGCAAGGTGGAAGACCGGCTAGGTTTGCGCTGGTAGAGGTTAACGGCTTTGCAAAGGCATTACACATCTTTTGTACTAAAGGATGATCCGTCACACGCACCGCAACCGAATCGTGTTGACCACGCACCCAAATCGATACCTTGTCGCTGCAAGGCACTACCCAAGTTATCGGGCCAGGCCAATCACGTTTTATCGCATCGAGCTGGTCGGCACTCAAGGACTGCTCATCGATATACGGCTTTAATTGCTGATAATTCGCCGCGATTAAGATTAAACCCTTATCCACCGAGCGCTGTTTGATTTCCAGTAACTTTTTGATGGCATCTGGGTTGTCTGGATCGCACCCAAGGCCAAACACCCCTTCCGTTGGGTAGGCGATCACCTCACCCTGTTGTAGCGCCTGTAGCGCTTGGTTAAAGTTGTCCAACCAAAGCTTCCTGTCGTGTCCTGTTTTGACTAGTCTACAAACAAATTCCATCGATCGCGAAGGCTTCTAGCTTACGCCCTCATCATTCAACGACAAACCCAGCGCAAACGTTTGCTTAAGCTTAATTTACCCGTATAATGCGCAGCAAACCAATTGCTCATCCAATTTAAGCAGCTTTGAAGGAGTTTGAGATGAAAGTCGGGATCATCATGGGTTCAAAATCAGATTGGCCAACCATGAAACTAGCCGCGGAAATGCTAGATAAATTTGGAGTCGAATACGAAACCAAAGTGGTCTCAGCGCACCGTACCCCTCAACTGCTTGCCGACTACGCGACCAGCGCCAAAGAACGTGGCCTAAAAGTGATTATCGCTGGCGCTGGCGGCGCTGCGCACTTGCCGGGCATGGCCGCAGCCTTTACATCGCTACCTGTCCTTGGCGTTCCCGTTCAATCTCGCGCACTAAGTGGTCTGGATTCGCTTTATTCTATTGTTCAGATGCCAAAAGGTATCGCAGTAGGCACTCTAGCGATCGGTGAAGCAGGCGCGGCGAACGCGGGTATTCTGGCGGCGCAAATTCTGGGCACTCATGATGAAGCTATCATGGCGAAAGTTGAAGCGTTCCGCGCCGAGCAAACGGAAACGGTTCTCGCTAACCCAAATCCAGCAGAGGACTAAGTTGATGCATGTTTTAGTGTTAGGCGCAGGCCAACTGGCACGCATGATGTCGCTAGCTGGCGCCCCTCTTAACATTGAGATTTCAGCCTACGATGTCGGCAGCGAAACGATTGTTCATCCACTCACACAAGCCGTGATTGGCCACGGTCTGGATAACGCCATCGAGCAAGCCGATGTGATCACGGCGGAATTTGAGCATATCCCTCATGACATCCTCGATGTATGTGAGCAAAGCGGTAAGTTCCGACCATCAAGCGAGGCCATCAAAGCCGGGGGCGATCGCCGTATCGAGAAATACCTCCTCGACCAGGCCGGTGTTCGCAACGCTAAATACGCGGTGATTAAAAACCGAGAAGATTTCGACCTTGCGATCAAACATGTCGGCATTCCTATGGTATTAAAAAGTGCCTTGGGTGGTTACGATGGCAAAGGGCAATGGCGACTCAAAGATGCCGCTCAAGCAGACACTATCTGGGCTGAAATGGCCGACTGTATTGCTGCTAGCGACACGCAGGCCATCGTTGCCGAAGAGTTTGTGCCCTTTAACCGTGAAGTGTCTCTCGTTGGGGCTCGAGCAAAAAACGGAGACATCGCTGTCTACCCGCTAGCAGAAAACATTCATACCAATGGTGTGCTGACGCTTTCAACAGCGATTTCTGATACCGAGCTGCAAGCACAAGCTAAAGCGATGTTTGCAGCAGTCGCTGAGCGACTCGACTATGTGGGCGTGTTAGCGCTGGAGTTTTTTGATGTCGATGGCACTTTACTGGTTAATGAGATTGCACCACGGGTCCACAACTCAGGTCACTGGACTCAGCAAGGCGCGGAAACTTGTCAGTTCGAAAACCACCTGCGCGCCGTTTGTGGTTTGCCATTGGGCAGCACCAAACTGATTCGCGAAACCTCTATGATCAACATCCTAGGCGAAGACAGCTTACCTGAAGAAATACTGGCAATGGATGGTGTTCATCTTCACTGGTACGGCAAAGAGAAACGTGCTGGTCGCAAGATGGGGCATATCAATGTGTGTGGCGATTACAGCGGTGAATTGCAACGCAAACTGTGTGCGCTCGCTGATGTGTTAGACAAAGAGGCATTCCCTGCTGTTCATGAGTTTTCAGCCAACTTTGTCGAATAATTCAGTTCATTGATATCAATAGCAAAACGGCGCTCGATGCGCCGTTTTTTTAATCTTGTTGAAGGTGATGACACTTACGATCAGCGCACTGCCTTTTGACGCCACTGGCTAGCTTCTTCTCAACTAACAGTGGAAAACCACACTTCTCACATTGACCTGCAATTGGCGGTTGATTAACCGCAAACTTGCATTTAGGGTAGTTATCGCAGGCATAGAAAACCTTACCAAAGCGGGTTTTACGCTCGACCAAATGACCTTTAACGCACTCTGGGCAAAGATGATGCTCTGGTTGCTGCTGTTCTTGCTTAGGCTGATCCAGCGATTCGATATGATGACACTCGGGATAGTGACTACAACCAATAAACATCCCATAACGTCCCTGACGTAACACCAACTCATTGCCACATTCTGGACAGGCAACACCAAGCTCCTTGATGATGTGGCCATCATTTTGGTGCAAAGGCTTAATGTAATCACACGTAGGGTACTGATCACAGCCTAAGAAAGGGCCATGTTTGCCATGACGAAGGTGAAGTTCGCCGTTGCGTTGCTCTTGCTGACACTTAGGACAAGCTTGATGTTCCAAAGCATGTTCATGGGCCGAGAACAGTTGACTGTCTATTTTGTTACTCATATCGACTCTTGAGGATTAGTGCAGAATACCTTGTTCCTTGGTATACAACAGCTCTTCCATTAGCGTATAAGCATTTTCATTACCAGGCACATTAAACAGCACCATCAGTACGATCCACTTGAGGTCATCGAGCTCAAATTCGTCCGTTTCTAAGCCCATAATACGATCGATGACCATTTCTCGCGTTTCTGTGCTTAACACGTTCACTTGCTCGAGAAAAGTCAAAAAGCCGCGACATTCAATGCTCAAACGTTCACACTCTTTCGCGGTGTAAATACGTGTCGAGTTTGAAGCGCTGCAGACTGAAATCGCAGAGTGGGTTTCACTTTGCTGCAGTGCCGCTAACTCTTCTAGCCAGACAAGGGCTTTATAAATGTCTTTTTGATGAAAACCAGCGCGAAGAAGCTCTTCTTCTAGCTCATCTTGATTGACCTGTAACTCTGCATCGCTATGGATGTAAGTCTCGAATAGATACATTAGGATATCCATCATCATAGCTAGCCCCTCCCCTTACGAATATAGCCACCGGTAACTGCAACAACATGCCCTAGGAGCTCAAGCTCCAAGAGCTGCATCATGACTTCCTGCACAGGTATATTGGTCCTGTTTGCAAGAATATCAACTGGTGTAGCCTTACTTCCTACGTTAGCTAACAGTGAAGCAAATGGCAATTGTTGTTTGGTCGCTATTTCTTGTTCAAAAAGCGGCAGTTGCGTTTGACTTGACCAATCGAGTAGCGAGTGCAGTTCATTTAAGATGTCTTCGACGCTAAGCACTAAGCAGGCACCCTGTTTAATCAAAAGGTTACAACCCGTTGCTTGCGGGTTGTGTATCGAACCAGGCAACGCAAATACCTCTCGGCCTTGTTCAAGGGCATAGCGCGCCGTGATCAACGAGCCGCTCTTTTGCGCCGCCTCGACCACCAACACCCCAAGCGACAAACCACTGATGATCCGGTTGCGGCGTGGAAAGTGATCGGCTTTGGGCTTAGCGTTGGGATGAAACTCGGAAATGAGCGCCCCGCCACCAGCGACAATTCGCTCAGCTAGGTCACGATGACGCGCTGGATAAAGGTGGTTAAGCCCGCAGCCTAGCACCGCCAAGGTTGATCCTGCGGCTTGCAAAGCGCCATCATGAGCATAACCATCTACTCCCAATGCCAATCCACTGGTTACCGCCAATTGTTGCTCCACCAGCGCCTTTGCAAAACCGCGTGCACTATTAAGCGCATCAAGGCTCGCATTTCGGCTGCCGACGATGGCCAATTGAGGCAATGACAGCGCCTCAACCTTACCCTTGACAAATAACACGGCAGGTGCGGCCGACACTTGACGCAATTGCTGCGGATAGCCGCTATCGGTGTGCAGTAAAATGCGATGCGCAGAGGCGGCTTGCTGCCACTCCAAACACGGTTCCACCTCTGATAACGCCCGATGACGCAAAAATTCTCTCTGTTTAATCGTCAAACCCAGCGCTTGCATCGCCGTCGATGTCGCCGTAACAATATTGACAGGGGAGTCGTGAGCAAGCAGTTTGTGAAACGTTTTGGGGCCGATGCCGGGCGTAAAATAAAGCGCAAGCCAGGCGGCAAGAGGTTGTGCAAACATAAACGATTGGACACCAGTGATTAGAGCGGAGAGAGCCAATGCCAAATTTCACCGGACCACATTTACTGACAATGGTCGCCATTTACTCTATCGAACAGAAGGATGAATCTGAAACACAGGCCGTTCAAAAAACGTTTTGATGCTGTCATTTGGCGTCTAAAATGTCTAGAATTGAGCCAACGAGGTTTATCCTGATCCAGCACAGTTCAACATTTCGAGTGTATATGTCTGTATTACAAGTATTAACATTCCCAGACGATCGCCTACGCACGGTGGCAAAACCGGTAGAAAAGGTGACTCCTGAGATTCAAAAATTAGTCGATGACATGATTGAAACCATGTACGACGAAGAAGGTATTGGCCTAGCCGCAACTCAAGTGGATGTCCACCAACGCATCGTGGTGATCGATATCTCCGAGACACGTGACCAACCTATGGTTCTGATCAACCCAGAAATCATCGAAAAACGCGGTGAAGATGGCATTGAAGAAGGCTGTTTGTCTGTTCCTGGCGCACGCGCACTCGTGCCACGTGCTGCAGAAGTGACGGTCAAAGCGCTCAATCGTGATGGCGAAGCGTTCACATTTGAAGCCGATGATTTGCTCGCGATTTGTGTTCAGCACGAGCTCGACCACTTAGAAGGCAAATTGTTTGTCGATTACCTTTCACCGCTAAAGCGTAAACGCATCCAAGACAAGCTGGCTAAGATCAAACGCTTCAATGAGAAAAACGCCAAAGCGTAACCGCTAACCAATAGAAGGAAGGTACCTTGAGCAAACCTTTGAAAATTGTTTTTGCTGGTACTCCGGATTTCGCCGCCCGTCACTTGGCGGCGTTGTTGTCTTCGGAGCACGAGATTATTGCCGTTTATACCCAACCAGATCGTCCTGCAGGTCGAGGTAAAAAGCTGACAGCAAGCCCGGTAAAAAATATCGCTGTTGAGCATGACATTCCGGTATACCAACCAGAAAACTTCAAATCGGATGATACGAAACAAGAGTTGGCAGACCTCAATGCCGATCTGATGGTGGTGGTGGCTTACGGCCTGCTTCTCCCTCAAGCCGTGCTCGACACACCTAGACTTGGTTGTATTAATGTCCACGGTTCTATCCTTCCACGCTGGCGCGGCGCGGCACCGATCCAACGCTCTATCTGGGCAGGTGATCAAGAAACGGGCGTCACTATCATGCAGATGGATATCGGCCTTGATACAGGCGATATGCTGAAAATTGCCACCCTGCCGATTGACGCGACGGACACGAGCGCATCCATGTATGAAAAGCTTGCTGAGCTTGGCCCACAAGCCTTGGTTGAATGTCTGACAGACATCGCTAATGGTACAGCGGTAGCAGAAAAACAAGATGACGAACTCGCCAACTACGCGAAGAAACTAAGCAAAGAAGAAGCACGTATTAACTGGAGTGACGACGCAGCCCACATTGAACGCTGTGTTCGCGCTTTCAACCCATGGCCAATGAGCCACTTTGAAGCAGCAGAGAACAGCATCAAAGTTTGGCAAAGCCGTGTTGAAGAGCAAACTTCAGCTAAGCCTGCTGGCACCATTTTGCAAGCTGATAAATCTGGTATCTATGTCGCTACTGGTAATGGTGTATTGGTCTTAGAGCAGCTACAAATCCCAGGGAAAAAAGCGATGCCTGTACAAGATATTCTCAACTCTCGTGCAAGCTGGTTTGAAGTGGGTAGCGTACTTAGCTAATCCCCGTTCGAGCCTGACCATTTGGTGCAGGCTCACTATTTACGAACTTTTCGAGGGCAGAGATGCTCTCGCACCATTAAGGTACTCAATATGAATGTTCGCGCTGCTGCAGCCAACGTCCTATTCCAAGTGGTCGATAAGGGTCACTCTCTTTCCAACGCACTTCCTGCGGCTCAACAAACCATCAAACCTCGTGACCATGCACTGCTGCAAGAGATTTGCTATGGCGCACTGCGTTACTTACCGCGCTTAGAGTCAATTGCCAACGAGTTAATGGATAAACCGCTAAAAGGTAAGCAACGTGTCTTCCACCACCTGATTCTGGTGGGTATCTACCAACTTAGTTTTATGCGTATTCCGGCGCACGCTGCCGTGGGTGAAACCGTTGAGGGCACTAAAACCCTGAAAGGTCCGCGCCTACGTGGCTTGATCAACGCCGTGCTACGTAACTACCAGCGTAATCAAGAAGAGTTAGACGCTTTGGCCGTGAGCCATAATGCCGGAAAATACGGTCATCCAAGCTGGCTACTTAAGCTTCTGCAGCAAAGCTACCCAGAGCAATGGCAAAGCATTGTCGAAGCGAATAACAGCAAAGCACCAATGTGGCTGCGCGTAAACCATCAGCACCACTCGCGCGATGAGTACCTAGAATTACTTAAAAATGAAAACATTGATAACACGACTCATAGCGAAGCCAAAGACGCCGTAAAATTGGCCGCCCCGTGCGACGTGACTCAATTACCAGGCTTTGAAAAAGGTTGGGTATCGGTGCAAGACGCCGCCGCTCAGTTATCCATCAACTACCTAACGCCTCAAGATAGCGATCTAATATTGGATTGCTGCGCAGCGCCGGGCGGAAAAACCGCCCATATTTTAGAGCGCACTCAGGGCTGTGATGTGGTAGCGATTGATTGCGACGATAGTCGACTCAAACGAGTTCACGAGAACTTGCAGCGTTTGAACCTCAAGGCCAAAGTGATTTGCGGTGACGCACGAAATCCACAAGATTGGTGGCAAGGCGAGCAATTTGATCGCATTCTACTTGATGCGCCTTGTTCAGCGACCGGGGTTATCCGTCGTCACCCGGACATTAAATGGTTACGTCGCGCTGATGACATAAATGCACTGGCTGAGCTACAAAGCGAAATTCTGGATGCGATGTGGCTGCAACTGAAGCCAGGGGGCACTCTAGTGTATGCGACCTGTTCGATTACGCCTCAGGAAAACAAAGAGCAAGTAAAAGCTTTCCTTGCCCGCACCCCAGACGCTCAATTACAAGGTTCAGACGTCGATAACCCTGGACGCCAAATCTTACCTGGCGAAGAGGATATGGATGGTTTCTATTACGCCATCCTAACGAAGAACGCGTAAGTGATATGGCGGCAGTGCTCCTGTCGCCTTTTTAAGTAGTTAAACGAGAAAACGCTATGAAAATCATCATTCTTGGTGCAGGTCAGGTTGGCGGCACATTGGCAGAAAACCTAGTCGGTGAAAATAACGATATCACTATCGTTGACCGTGATAGCGACCGCTTACGTGAACTGCAAGACAAGTATGACCTTCGAGTCGTCAACGGCTATGCCAGCCACCCAGATGTGCTTCGTGAAGCGGGAGCCCAAGATGCCGATATGCTGGTCGCGGTGACCAACATGGATGAAACCAACATGGCCGCGTGTCAGGTCGCCTTCTCTCTGTTTAACACACCCAACCGAATCGCTCGAATTCGCTCACCACAATACCTAGCCGAAAAAGAAGCGCTGTTTCAATCTGGCGCAGTTCCAGTTGACCACTTAATCGCACCTGAAGAGCTAGTCACCAGCTATATCGAGCGTTTGATTCAATACCCAGGTGCCCTGCAAGTCGTCAGCTTTGCCGAGCAAAAAGTCAGCTTAGTCGCAGTGAAAGCCTATTATGGAGGCCCGCTCGTCGGCAATGCGCTGTCCGCTCTGCGCGAACACATGCCGCATATCGATACTCGCGTCGCGGCTATCTTCCGTCAAGGCCGACCAATTCGGCCACAAGGTACGACGGTCATTGAAGCCGATGATGAAGTGTTCTTTGTTGCCGCCAGTAACCATATTCGTTCGGTCATGAGTGAGCTGCAACGCCTCGAAAAACCTTATCGGCGCATTATGATCGTCGGCGGGGGAAATATCGGTGCCAGTCTCGCTCGTCGCCTTGAACACTCTTACAGCGTCAAACTGATTGAACGCAGCTATCAACGCGCCGAAAAGCTATCCGAAGAGCTAGAAAACACCATTGTTTTCTGTGGAGATGCCGCAGACCAAGAGCTGTTAACCGAGGAAAACATCGATCAAGTCGATGTGTTTATCGCCCTAACCAACGAAGATGAAACCAACATCATGTCGGCGATGCTCGCCAAGCGTATGGGCGCCAAAAAAGTGATGGTGTTAATCCAACGCGGCGCTTATGTCGATCTCGTGCAAGGTGGCGTGATCGATGTGGCCATTTCGCCGCAGCAAGCTACTATCTCAGCATTGCTGACGCACGTTCGCCGCGCTGATATCGTCAATGTGTCATCACTGCGCCGCGGCGCGGCAGAAGCGATCGAGGCGATTGCCCACGGTGATGAGACCACATCCAAGGTAGTTGGCCGCGCGATTGGCGACATCAAGCTACCGCCAGGGACAACCATAGGGGCGATTGTTCGCGGCGACGAAGTGCTGATTGCCCATGACCGGACTGTCATTGAGCAAGATGACCACGTAGTGATGTTCTTGGTCGATAAAAAGTACGTACCCGACGTCGAAGCGCTGTTCCAGCCGAGTCCATTTTTCCTCTAAGGCAACGCTATGGTTAACTTGCGCCCGGTACTGTTTGTTATAGGGCTGGTGCTCTCTAAGCTGGCACTGTTTATGTATGTACCTACCATAGTGGCATTTGTCACAGGTACATCCGGCTTTCTTGAGTTTGGTCAAGCGGTGCTAATCACCCATTTAGCGGCGTTCATCTGCTTGACCATTGGCCGCACCAAAGCGTTCAAGCTCAGTGTTAGAGACATGTTCCTGATCACGAGTTTGGTATGGACCATCGCCAGCGCGTTCGCCGCGCTGCCCTTTGTATTTATCAACCACATCAGCTTTACCGACGCCTATTTTGAAACCATGTCTGGCATTACCACTACAGGCTCTACCGTGCTCAGTGGGCTCGATAACATGGCCCCGAGTATTCTACTGTGGCGTTCTATCTTGCAATGGCTTGGCGGCATTGGCTTTATCGTCATGGCGGTGGCTGTACTTCCAATGCTCAACGTCGGTGGTATGAAGCT
This sequence comes from Vibrio sp. JPW-9-11-11, assembly GCF_013369335.1. GTDB lineage: Bacteria > Pseudomonadota > Gammaproteobacteria > Enterobacterales > Vibrionaceae > Vibrio. The sequence continues at coordinate 95,969 of NZ_SZQJ01000004.1, read as the reverse complement.
GTTCCACACTGAATCATCAGATTGGTCAGATAAAAGCAGCCCAAGAGCCAAAACGGTTGCCAAAAATATCGTCGCGGTTTATTTAGCTCTCACCGGCCTGTGTATTGGTGGCTATATACTGACAGGCATGAACCTGTTTGAAGCGATAAACCACGCCTTTACCACCCTATCCACGGGTGGCTATTCCACTTCAGATGGTTCAATGAACCATTTTTCCAACGGTGCTCACTGGGTTGCTACGCTTTTTATGTTTCTCGGTGGCTTGCCATTTCTACTGTTTGTCGCCGCCATTCGCAAACGCAGACTCAATGAACTGGTCAACGATGCTCAGGTGCGCGGTTTTAGCTACCTGTTCCTCACTTCAAGTATCATTATTGCCGGATGGTTAGTCATTCGTGATGGCTATACGCTACTCGATGCACTGCGAGTATCCATGTTCAACATCGTTTCGGTGGTCACGACAACCGGGTTTGGCCTCGAAGACTTCACCGCTTGGGGCGCGCTGCCGACCACGCTGTTTGCCTTCTTGATGATGGCTGGCGCTTGTTCCGGTTCAACCTCTGGCGGGATTAAGATTTTCCGTTTTCAAATCGCGGTGACGCTACTCAACAAACAGATGATGAAGCTGATCCACCCTTCCGGCGTGTTTGTTCAACGCTACAATCACCGCCCGGTCAACGATGATATTGTCCGTTCGGTGGTGGCTTTCGGCTTAACTTTCTTCATCACCATTATTGCGATTGCAGGAGGCTTGAGTGCGATGGGGCTCGACCCTATCACCAGCATTTCCGGCTCCATTACCGCGGTCGCGAATGTCGGCCCAGGAATGGGCAGTGTGATTGGCCCGACGGGTAACTTTGCGCCACTGCCCGATGCGGCAAAATGGTTACTCAGTTTGGGGATGTTAATGGGACGACTAGAGATCTTAACCTTACTAGTGCTCTTCTTCCCGGCCTTCTGGCGACGTTAAGGAATCAATATGAAAATAACCTTTGGACTTTCATGTCTGCTACTCAGCGGCATGGCCTGTGCGACACAAACAATCACGCTTGATGATGGACGCCAAGTTCAGCTTCACGATGACTTCACCTGGCAATACGTTATCGAGGCGCAAGAAAAGGAGTCAAACTCCACGGCAACTATCCCGGTGAAACCTGTGGCCACCATTCCTGTGATCAATCGACAGGTGGATAGCGTTGTTACCCTCGGTAGTCAAAAGCCAGTCATGCAACTTTCTGACTCTGGTGTGGATCTGCTTTTACGCTCAGCCCAGTACCTATCGGGGCAGCTAGTGATTGAGACATCGCTGACCAATCAAAGTACACAGTCGGTCGTGTTAGTCGACCTTGAGTTGGCGTTAATGGATATGGCGGGCAAAGTTCTAGCAACGCAGACTGTCTCAGTGTGGACTTCCATTAAGCGCCTTGCCGATACTTACTTACGCCCACAACAAGCGGTCGAAGGTAAAACGATCACATGGGATGTGGCGCGCGCCGAGCAGTATCAAATCAAGGCAAAAATCATCAAAGTTGAAACTCGTTAAACGGGCTCGACAAACAGATAAATAGCCAAGAAGTGGCAAGCGCACCCAGCCAAAACAAATCCGTGCCAAATCGCATGGTTATATGGGATGCGCTTGGCGACGTAAAAGATAACCCCTAGCGAGTAGACCACGCCACCTAGCGCCAACAAGGTTAGCCCCCCAATCGACAAGGTGATCGCCAGTTGATACACCACAATCAATGACAACCAGCCCATGATCAAGTAAGTCGCAAGCGAAAGCTTTTTAAAACGATAGACAAACGCCAGCTTCATGATGATGCCAAACAGCGCGATACCCCAGATCACCGCCATTAGCCCCATTGCGAGTGGAGTACGTAAACTCACCAGAAGAAACGGGGTGTAACTGCCCGCTATCAATAAGTAGATCGCACAGTGATCAAACGTCTTTAATGCACGTTTGGCTCTCTGATGAGGTATCGCGTGATACAAGGTGGAGGCCAGAAATAGCACGATCATGCTCGCCCCGTAGATGGCCATACTGGTGATGGTCAACGCATCGGCGTCGTGTTGAGCCGACTTCATCAATAACAAAATCAGGCCAACAATACTCATTACCATCCCAATAGCGTGGGTCAGTGTATTGGCAAACTCTTCTTTGGCACTGTACTGAGGGGAAGGGGTAGCAGACATCAACACCATACTCCGAGTCAAATTTAGAATAATGACTCAAGAGTATGGCACATTAAGCTTACACTTGTAAGCTGAAACTAGTTAAGTTTTGGTTAAGAGTGCTGGTCGAGGTATGCGAGGACTTGTTGGCCAGCCTCTTGTGCAGAAGTATGCAATGGAATCGCCAATTGACGTTTAAGCTGGCCGATGCCAAGCAGGCTTGCGAGCATGCCCTTTGCCCCTTCGCGATGGCGATCTATTTCAAACCACATCTGCAATTCTTCATCGCTGCGATAAGCGACAACCTCCAACTCCCGCCAGCGACCATGAAAAGGCCCGGTGGTCGGCACAAACTCAAACTCCTGGACAAACGGTAAGGCAAACCCGTCGACTTCTTCACACTCCACCTGACGAATGCGCAACCCTTGCTCTTCCAGCGCAGCAAAAATCCCATCGAGAAGCGCATCCGGTCGCACGGTCAAAATATCCGTGTCAGTTGGATCTTTGGCCATCGCAATATCTAGCCCAGTTTCCAGCCACACTTTAGAATCACCCACGGTGACTGGGGTGTTCCACGGTACATCGAGCTCGACGTTGAAATCGCGTGTCTCGCCAGGCTTGATGGTAAATGCATAAGGTAGCGACCACTTAGCTAGCACATAGTTTTCGGGTACTCGACGCATTCGGCTTGAGTGATGTTGGTTCTTGTCATGGTCGGCAGGGACCTCTTTGATGTATCGACAGTAGAGCTTAAGATCGATGTTATCGATCTCTTGTTCAGTCGAACCGCCATAAACATGAATAGTGATATTGACCTTTTGCCCCGGATACAGCACTTCTTGCTGCAATACGGAATCAACTTTTGCAGAACCTATCCCAAAACTCGCCAAGGTTTTTTTGAATAACGACATACATACCTCCATGGCATCAACGAGACAATCTAGAGATGTCCATACTAATCTGCATCACGGTAACACGACTAGTGACTTGTTCACATAATTGTAGTGGATTGCAATCGATTATTTATCGACCAGTCAAACTGTTAGTGCTAATCTATTTATTGATATGCGTGCATATCGATAACCCTGATTAATTATTTGGATTGGCGTAAGCCAGAAAGAGCCAAACTTCAGCGATGAAGCTCAACTCATAGTTAATTAGGCCATTACATTGGCAATGGATATGCCTGACAGTTAGGTAACTTAATGCGCCCAACAGCAGTCAGGTTTTCGCACACTAACCGCAGTGCGATGCGCCGTCGCAGTGGCTTTGTCGCCGCTCCAACGGCAAAAAAATCTGCTCCGGCAATGACTTTGGTCGAAAAAGCAGCCGTCATGGCTACAGCTACAACCAAGGTTGTTCAAGCAGCATAATTAAAAAGCGCAGTACTCACTGCGCTTTTTTCTTACCTTCCAAGACTCAATTTGATACCTTTGGCGACAAATCATTATAAAAAATGTGGAGAAAGCCGATGAAATGCCATCGAATTGAAGAACTGCTCGAGCTACTTGAACCAGAGTGGCAAAAAGAGCAACAGATGAATCTGCTTCAGTTTATCGTCAAACTGGCCCAGGAGGCGGGCTACCAAGGAAACTTGGAGGATTTAACTGATGATGTTCTGATTTATCACCTTAAAATGCGTAATAGTGATAAAGATGAGATGATTCCAGGGCTAAAGAAAGACCAAGAAGACGACTTCAAAACGGCGATTTTGCGCGCCCGTGGTCTGATTGACTAGCCGCGCAGTCCAGTTTCGAGAGCGACCGATGTGTCGCTTTTTTTATGCCCACTGCGTATCACAGCAGAAAACTGTTAGGCGATTTATTTATAGAACTGTTGTGCACTTTGTTGTTAAAGGTTGATAGCCTTAAAGAAATAAATTTGTTATCGGGTATATAATCGCCGTCCATAAGAAGTTACTAAAATATTAAATCACCAAAATATCGAGCGAGAACAATACAAATCTCGCCACTTAGCCTTAAAAGGAAGCGCAATGAGTCGGGATAAAATTGATATCAAAGATGTGACTCCCAAAACCTTTAACCCCAAAACTCACAAAAACAAAGGGGATAGGTTTAACCCTAGCAATCGAATCTACGTTCGCGAAAGCAAAGGCACATTCCAAACGCTGCGCCGTTATGGCGGTTGGTTTCTACTGGTGCTGTTTGGTATGGTGCCATGGATCCCATATGGCGAACGCCAAGCGATTTTGCTTGATATCGGCAATCAGCAATTTAACTTTTTCGGTACCACACTCTACCCACAAGATTTAACCTTGCTGGCACTGCTATTTATGATTGCGGCCTTTGGTCTCTTCTTTCTCACCACTTTCTTAGGGCGAGTCTGGTGTGGCTACCTATGCCCGCAAACTGTGTGGACCTTTATGTACATCTGGTTTGAAGAAAAGCTAGAAGGCAGTGCCAATAAACGCCGCAAACAAGACTCGAGCAAACTCACCGCCAACTTGGCGATGCGCAAAACCGCCAAACACCTCGCTTGGTGGGCAATCGCGCTGGCCACGGGTTTTACTTTCGTGGGTTACTTTGTGCCAATGAAAGACCTGGTCGTCGACTTCTTTACCTTAGATGCCGAGTTCTGGCCGGTATTTTGGGTGCTGTTTTTTGCCGGTTGTACCTATGCCAATGCCGGTTGGATGCGCTCAATTATGTGTGTTCACATGTGTCCTTACGCCCGCTTCCAATCCGCGATGTTCGATAAAGACACCTTCATCGTCGGTTACAATACCAAGCGCGGTGAAACTCGCGGCCCACGATCGCGCAAAGCCGATCCGAAAGCATTAGGCCTTGGGGATTGTATCGACTGTGATTTGTGTGTGCAGGTGTGCCCTACCGGGATTGATATTCGCGATGGCCTTCAATACGAGTGCATCAACTGTGGTGCCTGTATCGATGCCTGTGACAACACCATGGAGCGGATGGGCTACGAAAAGGGGCTGATCAGCTACACCACCGAACATCGCTTGTCTGGCAAACATACCAAAGTCGCACGCCCCAAACTGCTCGGCTATGGCGCCGTGTTGCTAGTTATGATCGGCCTGTTCTTTGTCCAAGTCGCCAGTGTTGACCCAGCCGGTTTAAGCGTCCTGCGCGATCGCAACCAGCTATTTAGAGTCAATGGCCTGGGGGAGATAGAGAATACCTACACGCTCAAAGTCATCAACAAAACTCAGCAGGCACAAGAGTATCGTCTCAGTGTTGAAGGGCTCAGCGATGTTTCATGGTACGGCAAACAAACCATCCAAGTAGCGCCAGGTGAAGTGCTCAACTTACCGATGAGTTTAGGGGTGAATCCAGATAATCTTAGCTCTCCGGTTTCGACAATTCAGTTTATACTCTCCGATAGCCAAGACTTCACTATTGAAGTAGAAAGCCGCTTTATCAAGAAACTCTAAGCGCAATCTACTCACAAGTATGGAAAGGGGTTCAGCAATGAACCCCTTTTATTTTATGACACAACACGCTTTTAACTTTGATGCTTTAACCCCAGACTTCATGTGGTATGCCCTCGAAAGCATTGGCATTCGGGCCGAATCCGGTTTTCTGGCTCTTAACAGCTATGAAAACCGAGTCTACCAATTTAGTGATGAAGAGCGTCAGCGCTACGTGGTCAAGTTCTACCGACCAGAACGCTGGAGTCGTGCGCAAATACAGGAAGAACATGACTTTACCTTAGAGCTGATTGAGTCAGAGATCCCGGTCGCACCGCCAGTTCGCATCAATGGCGCCACCTTACATTACTACCAAGGTTATCTCTTTGCCCTATTTGCCAGTGTCGGTGGGCGACAATTTGAAGTCGACAACTTCAACCAACTTGAAGGTGTGGGCCGCTTTCTGGGCCGAATTCATAAAGTCGGTGCAAAACAGACCTTCCAACATCGTCCCACTATTGGGCTGGAAGAGTACGTGTATCAACCACGTAAGCTGCTCGAACAGTCATCGTTCATTCCGACCCACCTAGAAAACGCGTTTTTTAACGACCTCGACCTACTGATCACATCGCTCGAACATCATTGGCAACCCGATTTCGCCACCATTCGTTTACACGGTGATTGTCATCCAGGCAATATTCTTTGGCGAGATGGGCCGATGTTTGTCGATCTTGACGATGCGCGTAATGGCCCCGCTATCCAAGATTTATGGATGCTATTGAACGGAGAGCGCCATGACAAACTGGCGCAACTGGATACGATTTTAGACGCCTACCAAGAATTTTGTGAGTTTGATGTTAAACAATTGAAACTAATTGAGCCTTTACGCGGTCTACGAATGGTGCACTATATGGCATGGTTAGCAAAAAGGTGGCACGATCCTGCATTTCCTATCGCCTTCCCTTGGTTTAATGATCCAAAATATTGGGAGAGTCAGGTACTTGGATTCAAAGAGCAGATATCGGCGCTCAGCGAGCCCCATTTGTCCTTAATGCCCCAGTGGTAACAAAGCCGAATCAATGGAGTAAAAATATAATGAAGAAGCTGTTTACACTTGTCATCACCCTTATGCTGAGCTTCGCTGCTCACGCAGCGCAGTTTAAAGAAGGTGAACACTATCAAGTTCTCGACCTTGAACCGTCGAAAAAGCCAACCGTCACCGAGTTCTTTTCGTTCTACTGCCCTCATTGCTATAGCTTCGAGCCGTTGATCAAAAACTTGAAAACCAAACTACCTGACGGAGTGAAACTGCAGAAAAACCATGTCTCTTTTATGGGCGGCAACATGGGTCTATCGATGAGTAAAGCTTATGCGACTATGGTGTCATTGAAAGTGGAAGATAAGATGTCAACGGTGATGTTCAATCGTATCCACAACATGAAAAAAGCGCCCAAGAACGACGAAGAGCTACGCCAAATCTTTATTGATGAAGGGGTAGACGCCAAGAAATTTGACGGTGCATTCAACGGCTTTGCTGTTGATTCCATGGTTCGCCGCTTTGATAAGAAGTTCAAAGAGTCAGGCATTCAAGGCGTGCCGTCTGTCGTGGTCAACAACCGTTACCTAGTGCAGGCTCGCTCAGCTGACGAATTTTATCAAATCGTCGACTTTTTACTGAAAAAGTAAACCACTTAAGCATAGGGGGAGCGCACGCTCCCCCTAGCGTTTATAAATCGCTTTAAGCTGCCTGTCTTTCTCCTGCCAAAGCCCACCGAGCCATTGTTGAAACTGCCTTTTGTAAGGTTTGTCATTGAAATAATCGCCCTGAACTTTCTCATCGACCGGTAACACTTGAGTGCGCACCACAATGCTTGTCATGCGCCCCATTAACATATCTTTAAACGGTTTATTGGTGTTCTCCGGATAGGCTAAGGTCACATCAATAATGTTATCAAACTGCTCTCCCATCGCCGCCAAGGTGTAAGCAATCCCGCCGGTTTTAGGTTGTAGTAGGTGCTGGTAACCCGCGTTACTCTTGCGCTGCTTGTCCTCGGTAAAACGCGTTCCCTCTACGTAATTCACGACTGTGGTTGGGGTATGCTTAAACTTAGCGCATGAGCGGCGTGTGGTTGCTAAGTCTTGACCACGCTTTTCAGGGTGGCGAAGTAAGTACTCACGCGGATAGCGGCGCATGAAAGGCATATCCAAAGCCCAACAGGCCATGCCAATAAAGGGAACATACAACAACTGCTGTTTAAGAAAAAATTTCGGCATCGGGATACGATCTTTAAACACGCAACACAACACCACAATATCTGTCCAACTTAAATGGTTGCTGATCATCAGATACCAACCATCCTTTCTCAACTCATCACCACCTTGCACATCCCATTCGACCCGATTAGAGAGGTGTAAAATCGCGGCATTTATGGTCGCCCACAGCCACATTATCTGGTTCGCTAATTGAGTAGCGCGAGATTTGAGCCCATTCCCAGGCATCAACGCCTTGATCACCGCGACCAAGCAAATTGCGATCGAGCACACTGCCGAGTTAATCAGGACCAAACAAACATTCAGAATTAGGAGTAAATGTGCCAACATATCGCTTAAAAGTGAGACTTATTAGAAATTTAACCAACTCTTCACCATGAAGAATCAAATAGCGTGTAAGTATACAAGCCAATGCGAAGTTTAAAACTAGTCTCGCGATGGTCAGAGTAGTTTGTCGCACCTAGTCAAATAGGTCACCAGGGAGAATTGATATGCCAACCAAACCGATCGCTTATGCACTTGCGATACTATTTAGCCCACTCGCTTTCGCCCAGCTATCAGACTCTTCGGGCTTGAGTGGCGAACTCTCACTGAGTGCGGGCTATATCTCTTCCAGCTCCAACTTCAATACCGATAACAACGCCACCATTAGCGACAATAACCAAAAAGCACAAAGTGACAGTAACTTTCTGCCGCTTCCGCTTGGCAGTATCGCCTTTACCTTTGGTCAGGGGCTGGATAAACAGGTCTATGCGGGGACATCGCGTGAAGATATCGCAATAGGCACGTTAGCGCTCGAACTAGGGTTTAAGCAGCAGTTGGCGAACGGAACGGTCATCGATGTCTCGTACCTCCCCACTGTACTGTCTGGTGAGACTTGGGCAGATCCCTTTTTGGTTGGTTCACCACGCCGCGTTACCGACGAACAAGGCAATGCGTATCGACTCAAACTGTCCAATATTGGCGGTTCGGGCTTTACCTTAGACACCGCGATTGCCAAAAAAGAGATTGAAGACGAGCGCTCTGGGCTTGATTCTGGCTACAACGCTACCCTACTCGATCGCAACGCGGATAAACTGTATTTCAAAGGCAGTTTTCGTCTGTTCCTTAATCGTGCGACTTTCCTCATTCCATCGCTCACTTATATCGAATCAGACGCAAAAGGTGAGGCCAATAGCCATCGCTCGGTGAGTGGTGAGCTGTCGCTATTTCAGCGCTACGGACGTCATCAATTAGCGCTCACCGCTAGTTACACCGACCGCAGCTATGACGCTGCCCACCCGGTGTACAATCTCACTCGCGATGACAGCGACATGAGTGTGTTCGCCGCCTACGAATACCAGCAGTTGATGGGGTGGCGCAACCTGTCGTTTATCTCGTTCGCAGGTTATGGCCAGACAGACTCGAATATTCAGTTCTATGACACCGACCAGCTTATTCTGTCTGGCGGTATCAATCTAAAGTTCTGATCACACTAGCCCGCTAAGGCGGGCTTGGTTATACCGCTTGCGCTGTCAGTTGACGCAACAATCTATCCATCGAGCGATAGCCGAGTGCTTCTGCTAAATGATGACGCTCGATGTCGGCGCAGTCCTCTAAGTCGGCAATGGTTCGGGCGACCTTAATGATGCGATGGTAAGCACGAATCGACAAGCCTAAGCGGTGCAGTGCATTCTCCAGAAACTCTGCATCCTGTTTATGTAATGGACAATAGGTTTCAATCTCACGGCTACCAAGTAAGGCATTGACCTTATTCGCGCGAGAGAGCATCTTTTCTCGCGCAATCAATACTCGCTGCCGAACCACTCGGGTCGACTCGCCTCTATCGCCACCTTCCGCGAGTGTCCCTTTAGGAAGCGCGGGGATCTCCAATGACATATCAAACCGATCCAACAATGGCCCCGACAAACGACTTAAATAGCGCAATATATTTTGTGGATTAACCCGTGACTGATTGCCTTCATAATAACCGGTAGGGCTAGGGTTAAGCGCGCCGATTAGTTGAAATCGAGCGGGAAAGCGGGTTTTACCCTGGGCGCGAGAAATAATAATTTCCCCCGACTCAAGCGGTTCACGTAATGAATCCAGCACTTTGCGTTCAAACTCCGGCATCTCATCGAGAAACAGCAAACCGTTATGTGCTAGAGAAATTTCCCCCGGTCGAGGAATCGAACCTCCGCCCACTAACGCCGCCATCGAACTGGAATGGTGTGGCGCGCGAAACGGGCGCGATTTCCAATTGTGTTCATTGATCTCTTGCTGCGTCAGCGATGCCACTGAAGCCGTTTCCAACGCTTCTTGATCGCTCATTTCAGGCAGTAAGTCGCACAGCCTCGATGCGAGCATAGTTTTGCCTGTTCCTGGCGGACCTAAAAATAGCAAGTTATGGTTGCCCGCCGCCGCGATCTCTAGCGCTCGTTTGCCCTGCTGTTGACCGATAATATCTTGTAAGTCACGCGAGGCCGGAGAGGTCTTCTCGGGCATGTTACTGGCGTGTAGGCCCAAGCGCTGCTGACCGGCTAAATCGGCACACACCTCCAACAAACTCTGTGCTGATTTATGTCTATCGCGCCCGACCAACGCCGCTTGACCACTGTTTTCCATCGGAACCACCAGTTGCCGCTTAGCATCATTGGCCGCGAGCGCTGCAGGCAATACGCCCTTAACTCGGCGCAACTCTCCTGACAACGCCAGCTCGCCAATAAACTCTTGGTGTTGTAACTCACTCAAAGGCACTTGTTCGGACGCGGCTAAAATGCCAAGTGCGATCGGCAAATCGAAACGTCCGCCTTCCTTGGGTAAGTCTGCGGGCGCCAAGTTAACCGTTATGCGCTTGGCGGGAAACTCAAAACGAGAGTTGATGATGGCGCTGCGCACCCGATCGCGCGACTCTTTTACCGTGGTTTCAGGCAAGCCGACTAAGGTAAAGCCTGGCATACCATTACTGATATGCACTTCCACCGTCACCGAGGGCGCTTCGACACCGACACAAGCACGACTGTGGATCACCGCTAGCCCCATAGTGAAATCATCTTATCGTTGAACATTATTTATCCCCTTGATAGTTCATTTATTTTGTTATCAAGGTTGTTATATAGCTTGCTCAGATGCTTAGAGAATGTGAAAAAAGAATGACTTTTTTCTTGTCATTTAACGGAATTGTGTGTTACCACTAGAGACGCAAACAATTTCATGCCTTATTTGGCAAAAACAACACAAGAAATAACAATGAATATCAACGCCCGCTTCAACGCACTGATTGCCCTGATTATCGTGGTCATTATTGACACCGCGCGGGGTCTAGTGGGCGAAAGATAACCACAGAATAGAAAAAACCCCCGCACTGAAAAGTCCGGGGGTTTTTTACAATTAGTACGCTGAAAAATTTGGCTGACATAGATAACCAAGCTCAAGAAAACCAAGAGCAGACAGGAAGAATGGGAGCGCACATGACGTGCAACACAACAAAAAATCAAACTAGGGAAAGCCGAGGAGGTGCACGATGACTGGAGCCGAATTAGTCGTAGCGGCACTTCACCAACAAGGAATTAAAACCGTTTTCGGTTACCCTGGCGGGGCGATCATGCCTATCTATGATGCCCTTTATGATGGTGGCGTTGAGCACATTCTCTGCCGTCACGAACAAGGCGCTGCCATGGCCGCTATCGGCATGGCGCGCGCAACACAAGATGTCGCGGTCTGCATGGCGACCTCAGGCCCTGGAGCCACCAACTTAGTTACCGGTCTGGCCGATGCCTTTATGGATTCCATCCCCCTTGTGGCGATAACAGGTCAGGTGGCCAGCTCCCACATCGGTACCGACGCTTTCCAAGAAATGGATGTGATCGGTATGTCACTCTCCTGTACTAAACACAGCTACTTAGTCACTGACATTAATGACCTCGCTCCCACTCTGGCTGAAGCGTTCGAAGTGGCGAAAACAGGCCGTCCTGGCCCGGTGATTGTCGATATCGCTAAAGATGTTCAGCTTGGTCAGGCGCCAGTGGATGTATTGCCACCTTTTACTCCACCAACTATGCCTGTCGCCAGCCAGGATGCGATCGCCAACGCTCAGGCGCTCCTCTCACAAAGCTCTCGCCCGGTTCTTTATGTCGGTGGCGGAGTTCAACTTGGCCACGCAACGGACGCAGTGCGTGAGTTTCTGCGCCTAAACCCAATGCCTTCCGTCAGCACACTGAAAGGCTTAGGCACCATTGAGCGCCACGACCCTCACTATTTAGGCATGCTCGGCATGCACGGCACCAAAGCGGCGAACTTGGTGGTACAAGAGTGTGACCTATTGATCGCGGTGGGTGCCCGTTTCGATGACCGAGTCACAGGTAAACTCGATACCTTTGCGCCCAACGCCAAAGTCATTCATATCGATATCGATGCAGCAGAAATCCACAAACTGCGCACTGCAAATGCACCAGTGCGCGGTGAGATTCCGGCGATCCTTCCCCATTTAGAGCTCACTCAAGACATTACCCCTTGGGTAAAACACAGTGAAAGCTTACGTAGCGGATTTAAGTGGCGCTACGACCACCCGGGCGATCTAATCTACGCACCAGGCCTTCTCAAACAATTATCTGATTTGATGCCAGATAGCTCGATCGTTTCCACCGACGTTGGCCAGCACCAGATGTGGGCAGCACAACACATTCAGCCTCGCGATCCACAAAACTTCATCACGTCGGCAGGCCTCGGTACTATGGGCTTTGGTTTACCAGCCGCCATGGGCGCGGCTGTGGCTCGCCCTAATGACCAATCTATTCTTATTACCGGCGATGGTTCATTTATGATGAACGTGCAAGAACTGGGGACACTCAAGCGTCGTCAAATCCCAGTGAAAATCGTTCTGCTCAATAACCAACGCTTGGGTATGGTTCGTCAGTGGCAATCGCTGTTCTTTGATGGACGCCACAGTGAAACCATTTTGGATGACAACCCTGATTTCGTCATGCTAGCAAAAGCTTTTGATATTCCTGGGAAAACCATCACCAAGAAAGAAGAAGTTGAGCCTGCACTGAAAGAAATGCTAGAAAGTAACACGTCATACTTACTTCATGTTTTAATCGATGAAGAAGAAAACGTATGGCCACTTGTACCACCAGGTGCATCAAACAATGACATGCTGGAGAACACCTAACATGGAAAGATACTTAATCGACATTAAAGCTGACGATAAACCGGTACTGTTAGAGCGTGTTCTTCGCGTTGTGCGTCATCGTGGATTTGTGGTCAAGCAGGTAGCTGGCACTCAGAATCACGAAAGTAAAATTGCCAGCGTTGAAATCATTGTCGACAGCGATCGCCCAATCTCATTCCTGACGAATCAAATTGAGAAGCTATGGGATGTGCGCACTGTTGAAGTCACGCAAATCGCTCGTGACGAACTCCCAAATAACAATCTACAACAAAGAATATGTGCATAAGGAAGGCAATAAATGGCTACAAAAACAGCAGACTACATTTGGTTTAATGGTGAAATGGTTCCTTGGGCAGAGGCAAACGTACACGTTTTGACTCACGCAATGCACTACGGGACGTCAGTATTTGAAGGTGTACGTTGCTACAACACACCAAAAGGGCCAATTGTCTTCCGCCATCTAGAGCACGCAAAGCGTCTAAAAGATTCCGCGAAAATTTATCGTTTCCCTATCCCATACACTGTAGAAGAGATCATGGAAGCGACCCGCGAAACAATCCGTCAAAACAAACTCAATAGCGCCTACATTCGTCCGCGGGGTTTTGTTGGTAATGTCGGTCTAGGGGTGTGCCCTCCAGCAGATACAGAGATGGAACTGATTATTGCGGCTTTCCCTTGGGGCTCTTACTTAGGTGAAGAAGCCCTAGAACAAGGCGTGGATGCGATGATCTCTAGCTGGAATCGCGCGGCGCCAAACACTATCCCTACTGCGGCAAAAGCCGGTGGTAACTACCTATCGTCACTCCTCGTTGGTGGTGAAGCCCGTCGTCACGGATACGATGAAGGTATCGCACTCAGTGTGGATGGTTACCTCTCTGAAGGTGCAGGCGAGAACATCTTTGTGATTAAAGATGGCGTCATCACCACACCACCAGCCACCAGCGCCATCCTGCCGGGCATCACTCGTGATTCCATCATGACCATCGCTCGTGACCGCGGCTACGAAGTACGTGAAGCTAACATTGCCCGTGAAGCACTCTACCTAGCCGACGAAGTCTTTATGACAGGTACTGCAGCAGAGGTCGTTCCTGTTGCTACTATCGATAAAATTGAAGTCGGCAGCGGTAAGCGTGGCCCAATCACCAAAGAGCTCCAAGAAGCTTACTTCGGCCTATTCAATGGCACCACCGAAGACAAATGGGGTTGGCTCGATTACGTTTACCCGCAAGACGCAGACAAAGCTTAAAAAAGCACCGGCAAATATAGGAAGTCACACAATGCCAAAATACAGATCAGCAACCACAACACATGGACGCAATATGGCCGGTGCGCGCGCTTTATGGCGCGCCACGGGCGTAAAAGACGAAGATTTCGGTAAACCCATCATCGCGGTCGTTAACTCATTCACCCAGTTTGTTCCAGGTCATGTTCACTTGAAAGATATGGGGCAACTGGTGGCAAGCGAAATCGAAAAAGCCGGCGGGATCGCCAAAGAATTTAACACCATCGCGGTTGATGATGGTATCGCAATGGGCCACGGCGGCATGTTGTACTCGCTGCCGTCACGAGAGCTTATTGCCGACTCGGTTGAGTACATGGTTAATGCCCACTGCGCCGATGCCATGGTGTGTATCTCCAACTGTGACAAAATCACTCCAGGAATGTTAATGGCCTCAATGCGCCTCAACATCCCAGTGATCTTTGTTTCTGGCGGTCCGATGGAGGCGGGGAAAACCAAGCTTTCTGACCAACTCATCAAACTCGACTTGGTTGATGCCATGATCCAAGGCGCCGACCCGAAAGTCTCAGACGAACAGAGTGAGCAAATTGAGCGTAGTGCCTGTCCGACTTGTGGCTCGTGTTCAGGCATGTTCACCGCCAACTCGATGAACTGTCTCACTGAAGCGCTCGGCCTTTCTCAGCCAGGCAACGGCTCCATGCTAGCAACACACGCCGACCGTGAGCAGTTGTTCCTAAATGCAGGTCGACGCATCGTGGAACTGACTAAGCGTTACTACGAGCAAGAGGACGAATCTGCGCTACCGCGCAACATCGCCACGTTCGATGCGTTTGAAAATGCCATGGCACTAGACATCGCCATGGGCGGCTCAACCAACACCATTTTGCACCTACTGGCAGCCGCGCAAGAAGGTGAAATCGATTTCGATATGGAAGATATCGATCGCCTCTCTCGCAAAGTGCCACACCTGTGTAAAGTGGCGCCTTCGACTCAGAAGTACCACATGGAAGACGTCCACCGCGCGGGTGGTGTGATGGCTATCTTAGGTGAACTCGACCGCGCAGGCCTACTACACAATGAAGCGCGCACCGTATTGGGTCTTTCAATGAAAGAGCAGCTAGCCAAGTACGACATCATCCAAACTGAAGATGAAGACGTACTGAAATTCTTCCGTGCAGGTCCTGCGGGAATTCGAACCACCAAAGCGTTTTCACAAGACTGTCGTTGGGATCGCCTGGATGATGACCGCGCTGAAGGATGTATCCGTTCAATCGACAACGCGTTCTCGCAAGAGGGTGGTCTCGCGGTACTTTCAGGCAATATCGCCCTTGATGGCTGTATCGTTAAGACCGCAGGGGTAGATGAAAGCATCCACAAATTCACCGGACCTGCGGTGGTATTTGAAAGCCAAGAAGACGCGGTGGAAGGCATTTTAGGCGGCAAAGTGAAAGCGGGCGATGTGGTTGTGATCCGCTACGAAGGGCCAAAAGGTGGCCCGGGTATGCAAGAAATGCTCTATCCAACCACTTACCTAAAATCTATGGGCCTAGGCAAAGAGTGTGCACTGCTGACTGATGGGCGTTTCTCTGGTGGTACCTCGGGCTTATCGATTGGTCATGCTTCACCAGAAGCGGCAAATGGCGGTGCAATTGGTTTGGTGAAACAAGGCGATATGATCGCTATCGACATTCCAAACCGTTCAATCTCACTGCAAGTGTCTGAACAAGAACTGGCTGAGCGCCGCGCTAAACAAGACGAGATGGGCTGGAAGCCCGTTGATCGTCAACGTGAAGTTTCATTTGCACTCAAAGCGTACGCAAGTATGGCAACCAGTGCAGACAAAGGCGCAGTACGAGACAAATCTAAGCTAGAGGGCTAGAGATGACTCTGACCAAACAAACTGGCGCAGATTACCTGCGCCAGATCTTAAGAGCCCCAGTCTACGAAGTGGCAACCGTTACGCCACTTCAAGAGATGCCTCGCCTCGCAGCACGTATTGGCAACAACGTACAAATCAAACGTGAAGACCGCCAGCCGGTTCACTCGTTTAAGCTGCGCGGCGCCTATAACATGGTGGCAAGCCTAACCGAGGAACAAAAAGCGGCGGGCGTGATAGCAGCCTCAGCGGGGAACCATGCGCAAGGGATGGCACTATCGGGCACTAAGCTCGGGATAAAAACCACTATTGTGATGCCTAAAACCACACCTGACATTAAAGTCGAAGCGGTACGCGGATTTGGCGGCAACGTGGTGCTGCACGGTAGCAACTTTGATGAAGCCAAAGCCGAAGCAGAACGATTATCTGCCGAATATGGCTACACCTTTGTACCACCATTCGATCATCCACTGGTAATCGCAGGGCAAGGCACCATCGGTATGGAGATGTTGCAGCAAAATGGTCACCTCGACTATATTTTTGTCCCGGTTGGCGGTGGCGGCCTCGCTGCTGGCGTTGCAGTGCTGGTGAAACAGCTAATGCCAGAAATCAAAGTAATCGCGGTTGAGCCAGAAGACTCGGCCTGTTTAAAAGCCGCCCTCGATGCTGGCGAACCTGTGGTTCTTGACCAAGTCAGCATGTTCGCTGATGGTGTTGCGGTTAAGCGTATCGGTGAAGAGACCTTCCGTTTATGCCAAAAATACATTGATGGTCATATCTCGGTTTCGAGCGATGAGATCTGCGCCGCGGTGAAAGATATCTTTGAAGATACCCGTGCGATTGCTGAACCATCCGGCGCCCTCGCCCTGGCGGGTTTGAAGAAATACGCTGAACAGAATGAGCTGAAGGATAAAAATCTCGGTACGGTTCTCTCTGGCGCCAATACTAACTTCCACGGTTTGCGTTATGTTTCAGAGCGTTGTGAGCTAGGTGAAAAACGTGAAGGCTTGCTGGCTGTCACTATCCCTGAGCGCCA
The DNA here is from genome assembly GCF_013369335.1 of Vibrio sp. JPW-9-11-11. Taxonomy (GTDB): domain Bacteria; phylum Pseudomonadota; class Gammaproteobacteria; order Enterobacterales; family Vibrionaceae; genus Vibrio. The sequence goes on along the minus strand of NZ_SZQJ01000004.1, from coordinate 78,837 downwards.
AGGCGCTTTCTTTGAGTTCTGCAATCTGATAGGTGGCCGAGCGGTGACCGAATTCAACTACCGTTATAACGATGACGCTCTAGCAAACATCTTTGTCGGCGTACGTCTGCAAGGTGGTCAGGACGAACTTGACCATATCATTCATGACTTACGTGACGGCGGCTACCCTGTGGTTGATCTCTCCGACGATGAAATGGCAAAGCTGCATGTGCGCTACATGATCGGCGGTAAACCTTCCAAGCCACTCAAAGAGCGTTTGTACAGCTTTGAGTTCCCCGAGTACCCGGGCGCACTACTTAAGTTCTTAAGTACACTTGGCACTCACTGGAATATCAGTTTGTTCAACTACCGTAACCATGGTGCTGATTACGGTCGCGTACTGTGTGGCTTTGAGCTGGATGAATCCGATTTATCCCGCTTCTCGGCGCATTTGCGTGAGCTGGGTTACCAGTGTAAAGATGAAACCGACAATCCATCGTACCAGTTTTTCCTTTCATAATTCATCAAGCCCTTAACCTATTGGTTTAAGGGCTGGTTCTTTTCTTAATCCCTATTGCACGCTGCTGCATTTTAAACTTTGGCCAAAATGCGTGATACGCATAGATATAATGCTAAAGTTTCATTTTTGTCATACCTTTTTTGGGTCTACACTCATAACCAGTTTTTCAATTGCTGCTCTATCTGTGGAGACCACCTATGTTTAACGCACTGATCCTAAACCAAGAAGACAAACGTACTATCGCGACTATCGAACAGATCGATGAAGCGCAACTGCCAGAAGGTGACGTCCTGATAGAGGTCGATTACTCATCTCTAAACTACAAAGATGGTTTAGCCATCACAGGCAAAGGCAAAATTATCCGTCACTTCCCTATGGTACCGGGTATCGATTTGGCGGGTACGGTAATCAACTCTGAAGATGATCGCTACAAAGCGGGCGATAAAGTCGTACTGACAGGTTGGGGCGTGGGTGAAAATCATTGGGGCGGTATGGCGCAGCGTGCTCGCCTAAAAGCCGACTGGTTAGTCCCACTACCAAAAGGGCTAGATAGCAAAAAAGCCATGATGGTCGGCACTGCAGGCTTTACGGCAATGCTGTGTGTTCAAGCCATTGTTGACGGTGGCGTAAAACCAGAAGATGGAGAAATCCTAGTCACGGGTGCCAGCGGTGGTGTGGGCTCAGTGGCGGTAACGCTGCTATCCGTACTAGGCTACAAAGTGGCAGCAGTGACAGGTCGGGTTGAACAAAATGGTCCACTGCTCGAAAAGCTTGGTGCAAGCCGCATTATCGACCGCGTGGAGTTGGAAGAGCCAGCACGCCCGCTTGAAAAACAAGTTTGGGCAGGCGCGGTGGATACCGTCGGCAGCAAAGTACTGGCGAAAGTACTCGCACAGATGGATTACAATAGCGTTGTCGCTGCTTGTGGTCTGGCGGGCGGCTTCGACCTACCAACCACCGTAATGCCATTTATTCTGCGTAACGTTCGTTTGCAAGGTGTCGACTCAGTGATGTGCCCAACAGAAAAACGTATTGAGGCGTGGGAAAAATTGGTTGAACTGCTACCAGAGCGCTACTTCGAGCAAGCCTGTACTGAAGTAGAACTAGCCGAAGCACCAAAATACGCTGAAGACATCACTAATGGCCAAGTGACGGGGCGCGTGGTGATTAAGCTGTAGATTAGCCTCAGCAGAAATAACCTGTGTTGACATTGCGGACAAGTATGCGCACAAATAGCTCTACACTTGTCAGCAAGAGTCGCGACTCTCAAGCGACTTGGCAAGCAATGTTAATTCAGGTTATATAAAACGCAGCCGCTTAATAAGTCAATCTAACCCAATATCCTCAATCCGCTTGGCAATCAAGCGGCCACACTCTTCTTTCACAATACCTCGGAGCCATTCCTGGGCAGGCGAATGCTCACAACGAGGGTGCCAAATCATTGAATAATCAAACGGCGTAAACTGGAACGGCAACGGCTTTATGACTAAGTCATAACGCTCAGCGACCAGGTAAGCTAAATCTGCAGGTACGGTAATAATAATCGGCATGGTATCGACAATCGCCAGCGCCGCTTCTAAGTGGTAGGCGCGTAGCACCATTTTTCGCTTGGGCTTGCCAGTAAGAGCACCTTCAATGAGCGCTTTCACCCCGTCACTGATGGCTATCATGGCATGCGGATAAGTGAGGTAATCGGCTAGGCTCATCTTCGCATCAGCCAATGGATGCTGTTTTGATAGCAAACATAACACACCCACCCGACCGAGAATCTCGCTACGCAATGGTTCAACCGGACCAATAGGACGGCAAATCGCCAAATCAGCGCCCTGATAGGTTAATTGATCAGAAAGACTATCGTGTTGAAGGGGTAAAAAGTTAAACGAAACGTTAGGCGCTTCTTGATAGATCCGTGGTAGGGCAAACGGCAAGATGGTTTGCATCGCGTAATCGGTGGTCGCGATGGTGAAGGTTTGATCGCAGAGCCTGGGTTCAAACTCAACCGGGGAAAGAAGCAGTCGCAGCGACTCCAACGGCTCGCCTAAGTGCTGGTCAATCTCGAGCGCTTTCTCGGTGGGTATCAAATGCTGGCCCTGCCTGGTAAATAGCGGGTCATGGAGTAACTCACGTAGGCGCCCCAGCACCCGGCTCATCGCAGACTGGCTCAAGTTGAGTCGCAGTGCGGCCTTGCTGACACTGCACTCTTCAATCAATACTCGCAGAGCGACTAACAAATTGAGATCGCGTCGATAAATATCTTCTAGTTCCACATCTAACCATGTTATTTACCAAGATATGGACTGATTGTACCTTTTTCAGGCAAAAAAAATCCCGCTTTTCAGCGGGGAAGCCCAAGAAAACTGGGGATAGTGTCGGAATGTAGTTAAGCGTAGTGTCAAAAACGGAAACAGTTGGAAGGTCTGCTAGCCGTTTTCTTGCTCTTCAGATGCGCTCGGCCAGCGATGCATCTCGAGCCAAATCCCTACCACCGTCGCACCCATACCAAGCAATGGCATAAACGACGATGATTCTGCTGGTGAACGTAAAACAAGAGCGCAAAATGAGATAAAACACAGCACCGAATAGATAGTGAGTCGATCTAAAGCCGTCAACATATTCGCCCTCCCGATTCAAATGTTACCAACTTGTTAACTAAGTTAAAACAAAATGATCACTTTGCCAAGGGGTTATTGAATATTTTTTCTTCGCGGGTATTATCTAGGCCTCATTGAGTAACCAAAGACACGACCATGACATTCAATCCAGAGCAGGCAAATCAAACGCTCGAGGCGCAAGGACTTCGCTGCCCAGAGCCAGTAATGATGGTCAGGAAGACAATCCGCAATATGCAAGACGGTGAGATACTGCTGGTTACGGCCGATGACCCATCGACTACTCGCGACATTCCTAGTTTCTGTCGCTTTATGGATCACCAATTGGTCGATTCACAAACCGACCAACTGCCGTACCAATATCTAATTAAGAAAGGGATGGCCTAGTGCCATTCTAATTGAGCAAGAAAAACGGCAGCCTTGAGGCTGCCGTTTGTTTATTCATCATATTCTAGTGTTCGTATTTCCGATTGCAGCTTCGCGATCTGCTTTTGCATTGCCCGCATTTCGTCGTGCATAGGAATAATGTGCTCAACGCGGATCCAGGCCTCGACGGTTAATCCTGTCAAAATAAATGACCCAGCGACAATCGGTAACCACATATCGGTGAGCACCATCGCCAATAGGCATAGAGCCAAACCAAAAGTGAACAAGTAACTTTGACTGCGTGGGGTCATCCCCATATAACGTGTAAGCATAAGCTTGCCCTCTCGCTATCATTCACAGTGTTACGTTAGCACGGTGATTAAAACGCGAATAGGTCAGCGATCACGTCTCAGAGTGAATCTTTAAGCCAACCTCTCATTAGGCAACCGCATCTAACTTATTCTGTTTTCGCCGATTATCTATCAAGGCAACTAAAACAGTGCAGCGCCAATCGCCAGTGCGACAAACACTAGCGCGGTGATTTTTCGGATTAAAGCGAGCGGCAGTTTTTCTGCAGACAGTTTTCCAATCACCACCACAGGGACATTCGCTAGCAGCATTCCTATCGTTGTTCCCAACACGACCATGGTCAGGGCGTCTGCGTATTGTGCGCCCAGAATTGAGGTCGCAATCTGAGTTTTATCGCCAATCTCAGCGACAAAAAACGCAATGAAGCTAGCAATAAACGGACCTCGATTTGAAATCTGTTCATCGTCATCCAGTTTATCTGGGATCAGAACCCAAGCCGCCATGGCGACAAAACTCACCACCAGCACCCATTGTAAAATTTCAGGCGATAAGTAGTCAGCCACCACCACACCGAGCCACGCCGCTAAAGCATGGTTGGCAAGGGTTGCTAAGAAAATAGCCGCGATGATCGGAATAGGTTTGCGGTACCGACTGGCTAATAAGAGTGACAACAGTTGAGTTTTATCACCAATTTCCGCCAAAGCGACGGTAGTGATAGAGATAGCTAAAACGCTCACGACTTGCTCTTGAGAGGCAGGGATTATTATTTTAACCAAAGACAAACCTCACGCCCCGCCCCGGTTCGTGATGATTTGTCTAAGGTCTTGCTAAACAAAGCGACATTATTGTTGTGTCGTGTCGCACTTTGTCTCGAACGCCATGATGATTTGGCATCAATTATGTTGACGAACGAACCGATTATCCCAGTGTTGATAATTCAGTAAGCTACTCCCCAAAGACGACGAGATTTTATCCGTCTCGCGCGCATAGCTCAAGTGCTAAAGTACAGATTTACTCTCTTTTAAGAAAAATGAGGGGCATAAGGCAAAAAATTTCTATTAAAGGAGATTTTTGCCTAGCAATTAATCAAGATTAGCCCTACTCCCAAGGCGAATATCTCGTTATACTTGATTGTTATTTTTTCTCTATTTTAGACACAACTTTTACTTAAAGAATTGCGCGAATTACTATGCAAAAATACGATATCAAAACCTTCCAGGGAATGATCCTCGCGCTGCAGGATTACTGGGCACAGAATGGTTGTACCATTGTTCAACCGCTAGATATGGAAGTAGGTGCGGGCACGTCTCACCCAATGACCTGTCTACGTGCACTTGGCCCAGAGCCAATGTCGACCGCTTACGTACAACCTTCACGTCGCCCGACCGATGGCCGTTATGGTGAAAACCCTAACCGTCTTCAGCACTACTATCAGTTCCAAGTAGCGCTAAAACCGTCTCCAGACAATATTCAAGAGTTGTACCTTGGCTCCCTTGAAGTTCTTGGTATTGACCCACTTGTTCACGATATTCGTTTCGTAGAAGACAACTGGGAAAACCCAACACTAGGCGCATGGGGTCTTGGTTGGGAAGTGTGGCTAAACGGCATGGAAGTGACTCAGTTCACTTACTTCCAACAAGTGGGCGGCCTTGAGTGTAAACCAGTTACCGGTGAGATCACTTACGGTATCGAACGTCTAGCGATGTACATCCAAGAAGTCGACTCGGTTTACGACCTAGTATGGAACGTCGCACCAGACGGCTCTAACGTCACTTACGGTGATATCTTCCACCAGAATGAAGTAGAGCAATCCACCTACAACTTTGAGCACGCAGACGTTGATTTCCTATTTGGCTTCTTCGAACAGTGTGAAAAAGAGTGTAAAGAGTTGCTTGAGCTTGAGAAACCACTGCCACTGCCCGCTTACGAGCGCATCCTTAAAGCAGGTCACGCATTCAACCTCCTAGACGCACGCAAAGCGATCTCTGTAACAGAGCGCCAACGTTATATCCTGCGCATCCGCAACCTGACTAAAGCCGTTGCAGAAGCATACTACGCATCGCGTGAAGCACTTGGCTTCCCAATGTGTAAAAAAGAACAAGCGTAAGGGGTAGAGTAACATGGCAAAAGAATTTCTAATCGAGCTAGGCACAGAAGAGCTTCCACCAACGCAACTTCGCACTCTAGCAGAAGCGTTCGCAGCAAACTTCGAAGCGGAACTAAAAGGCGCAGACCTAGCGCACCAAGGCGTGAAATGGTACGCGGCTCCGCGTCGTCTCGCCCTTAAGGTTTCAGCGCTAGCTGAAGGTCAAGCGGACAAAGTAGTTGAAAAGCGCGGTCCTGCGGTTTCTGTGGCCTTCGATGCTGACGGTAACGCGACTAAAGCCGCGCAAGGCTGGGCGCGTGGTAACGGCATCACAGTTGAACAAGCAGAGCGTCTAGTGACGGACAAAGGCGAATGGCTACTGTTCAAACAGGAAGTCAAAGGTCAGCCAACCTCTGAAATCATCGTTGATCTTGCAGCGAAAGCACTAGGCAACCTACCTATCGCTAAGCCAATGCGTTGGGGTAACAAAACCACGCAATTTATTCGCCCGGTTAAAACGCTCACCATGCTGATGGGCGCTGACCTTATCGAAGGTGAGATCCTAGGCGTTGCATCAAGCCGCACTATCCGTGGTCACCGCTTTATGGGTGAACAAGAGTTCACTATCGATTCTGCCGAGCAATACCCAGCGATCCTAGAAGAGCGCGGTAAAGTCATGGCCGATTACGAAGCGCGTAAAGCGATCATCCTTGCTGACTCGCAAAAAGCCGCGGCAGCGGTTGGCGGTGTGGCGGACCTAGAAGATGACCTCGTGGAAGAAGTGACCTCTCTGGTTGAGTGGCCAGTGGTTCTTACTGCGAAGTTTGAAGAAGAGTTCCTAAAAGTACCTTCTGAAGCTTTGGTTTACACCATGAAAGGTGACCAGAAGTACTTCCCAGTGTATGACGAAAACAACAAGTTGCTACCGAACTTCATTTTCGTTTCTAACATCGAGTCAAAAGAGCCTCGCTACGTTATCGAAGGGAACGAGAAGGTCGTTCGTCCACGTCTAGCGGATGCAGAGTTCTTCTTCAACACTGACCGTAAGCGTCCGCTTATCGACCGTCTGCCTGAACTCGAGCAAGCCATCTTCCAGAAGCAGCTTGGTACGATCAAAGACAAAACAGACCGCATTACGGCACTCTCTGGCTACATTGCTAAACAAATTGACGCTGACGTCGAGAAAGCAACTCGCGCGGGCCTACTGGCTAAATGTGACCTAATGACCTCTATGGTGTTCGAGTTTACCGATACTCAGGGTGTCATGGGTATGCACTACGCCACACACGACGGTGAAGACCAAGAAGTTGCACTCGCACTTTACGAACAGTACATGCCTCGCTTTGCTGGCGATGAGCTACCAAGCACAGGTATCTCTTCTGCAGTCGCTATGGCAGATAAGCTAGATACGATCGTTGGTATCTTTGGTATCGGCCAAGCACCTAAGGGCTCTGACCCGTTTGCACTTCGTCGTGCGTCATTAGGTGTTCTGCGCATTATCGTTGAAAACGGCTACAATCTAGACCTCGTTGACCTAATTCGTGAAGCTAAGGTTCAGTTTGGTACTAAGCTAACTAACGAAAACGTAGAGAACGACGTGATTGAATTTATGCTTGGTCGTTTCAACGCATGGTACAAAGACGAAGGCTTCAGCGTGGATATCATCCAAGCAGTACTGGCTAACCGTCCAACCAAACCTGCAGACTTCGATCAGCGCGTGAAAGCGGTCTCTCACTTCCGCGAGCTAGAAGCCGCAGAAGCCCTAGCTGCAGCGAACAAGCGTGTGGGTAACATTCTAGCGAAATTTGATGGAGAACTGGCCGCAGAGATCGACCTTGCCCTTCTTCAAGAAGACGCAGAAAAAGCACTCGCTGAAAGCGTTGAAGTGATGACAGAAGCGCTAGAGCCAGCGTTCGCAACAGGTAACTACCAAGAAGCGCTGAGCAAGCTAGCGGGTCTACGTGAGCCTGTTGATGCCTTCTTCGATAACGTTATGGTGATGGCAGATGACGAAGCTCTGAAGAACAACCGTCTCACGCTACTTAATAACCTGCGTAACCTGTTCTTACAGATTGCTGATATTTCTCTGCTGCAGAAGTAACGCCCTACCTGAGCAGTCAGTCACAATCAAAAAGACTCTCGTTCAAGCCCAACTCCTCGGAGTTGGGCTTTGTTTTATCTGTTGCACAGATTTAGTGCTTTTCGTCGCCAACTCATTAAGGTATGTTCAAGGATTACTCTATTGATCAGCCACGCACTGGTCGTTCTCTATATTAAAGCAATGACAACAATGAATTAGGTATAACAAGTAATGCAGTTTTCTAAGTTTGGTGAAAAGTTTAATCAGTATTCAGGTATCACTCAGTTGATGGATGACTTAAATGATGGTCTTCGCACTCCGGGTGCCATCATGCTTGGAGGCGGCAACCCAGCCGCAATTCCGGCCATGCTCGACTACTTCCACCAAACCAGTGAAGAGATGCTCGCGAGTGGCGAACTCGTGGCCGCGATGGCCAATTACGATGGTCCTCAAGGCAAAAATACATTTGTTAAAGCACTCGCTCAATTGCTCAAAGAGACCTACGGTTGGAACATCAGCGAGAAGAACATCAGCCTGACCAATGGCAGTCAAAGTGGCTTTTTCTACCTGTTCAACTTACTCGCGGGCCAGCAACCAGATGGCTCACATAAGAAAATTTTGTTACCGCTCGCCCCTGAATATATCGGCTATGGCGATGCGGGTATCGATGAAAATATTTTTGTTTCCTACCATCCTGACATAGAACTGCTCGAAAACGGCCTGTTTAAATACCATGTCGATTTTGAACAGCTAACCGTGGATGAATCGGTCGCGGCGATCTGTGCTTCTCGTCCAACCAACCCAACGGGTAACGTGCTGACTGACGAAGAAATCCACAAGCTTGATAGATTGGCGCGCGAAAACAACATTCCACTGATCATCGACAACGCCTACGGCCTCCCGTTTCCCAATATTATCTTTGAAGACGTTGAACCCTTCTGGAATGAGAACACCATCCTGTGTATGAGCTTGTCAAAACTGGGTTTACCAGGTGTGCGTTGCGGTATTGTGATTGCCAGTGAAGCCATCACTCAAGCGATGACCAACATGAACGGTATTATTAGCTTAGCGCCAGGTAGTTTAGGCCCTGCGATGGCGAATCGTATGATTGAAAAGGGCGACCTGTTAGAACTTAGTTCGACGGTGATCAAGCCGTTCTATCAACACAAGTCTCAACGTGCGGTTCAATTACTGCAAGAAGCGATTACCGACAAACGCTTTCGTATTCATAAACCAGAGGGAGCCATTTTCTTGTGGCTTTGGTTCGATGAACTGCCCATCACCACGATGGAGCTTTACCAACGCTTAAAAGCACGTGGCGTGTTGATTGTACCTGGCGAGTACTTCTTTATCGGTCAAGCGGACGATTGGGAGCACGCCCACCAATGCCTGCGTATGAACTATGTTCAAGATGACGAGATGATGCAAAAAGGCATCAAGATAATTGCGGAAGAAGTCGAAAAGGCGTACCAACAAGGTTAACACCTAGTTATGACCTGAACTGCGATTGCTTTCCAAGTCGCTTGAACAAGATTCGCTACTAGGAATAAGCACTAGCGCAATGTCTGCGCATACTTGCCACAATCGCTACACAGGTCATGCCTACCCTATAAAGATAGATACAAAAAAAGAGCACCGCCTTTTTCAAGGTAAGGGTGCTCTTTCACTCTTTATCTCACTAGCGAATTGAGACGCTTATTTGCTTTCAATAAGCTTGCTGCCGTTAATCGCAATTTTACGTGGCTGCATCGCTTCTGGGATTTCGCGCTCTAGGTCTATGTGTAACAGACCATTTTCCATGCTAGCGCCCACGACTTTGACGTAGTCTGCCAACTGGAACTTGCGTTCGAAATCACGCTCGGCAATACCTTGGTAAACGTATTGCTTCTCTTCTTCTGCTTTGCGCTCACCTTTAACAATCAGAGTGTTTTCTTTCTGAGTTAGATCGAGTTGCTCTTCAGCAAAGCCCGCTACTGCCATGGTAATACGGTAGTGGTTCTCGTCTTTTTGCTCGATATTGTAGGGAGGGTAACCGCCAGAAGAGTTCTTCGATGTGTTTGCTTCCATCATGTTCAATAGACGATCGAAGCCAATTGCGTTGCGGTAAAGTGGAGTGAAATCTACAGTTCTCATCATGCTATCCTCTTAATAAGCAATAGTCTTAGCCGTGAGTTTGCGCCGATCTATCTGGTATAGACCGTTGCCGACTAAGGGATTCGTTCACTACTCCTCGGGTTCTGTTCACTCTGGGACCTAGTGTCGAATCAAGTTCAATTGTGTGCCTGCAAGGTCATCCTCTAGTGAGCGATGCCTGTTCAGCGATTCCAGAGGTCTGTTTCTTCTCTCGTGAGCAAGACAGCTTTCCCCTTCACCAATAGATATGTGGATTGAGCAAAAACCTTTCAAGGGAATCGCTTAAAATTTTTTTATTTTATTTTTTCAATGCATTAAACAGATTCACCGCGCTAGAATCATCGCCTCCTACCTTCAACCATCTCATTCTCCAGAGCGATCTTGCGCCAACGAAAAAATCCCCACCAACAAAATTGGCGGGGATGATCATACGCTATCAGAATAGTTTACTTGTCTATCTTATTGTCAAAAGACTTCACACTCACGCAAGTGAATGATGACTTGCCGATAACTCGAAATTTAGCCCAACCAATTCAAGCGTATTTCGTTTTGATTTCTAAAAACAGACAAAGTGACATCTTGCTGTTGCCAAGACTCATTTTCCAAGCAGTGAATTAAATCTTGAATATTACCGATTTTGGTACTTTCAAAAGGCGTATTGGCTCTTAGGATCACATCTCCTTTTCGAAACCCAACCTTATTCCACTTGCTGTACAAACTAAAGTCTAAAACAATGACCCCTGATAAGTCTTCGAGTCCGAGCGAAGAGAGTTCGCCCATCGTTTCTACGTTCTTACACTTGGCATCCAGATAATCATAACCTTGAGACAAATCCACAGCACTGCTTCTCAAATCAATATCAGCAAATACTGGTTTTTCAGCCAAACCAGACAACCTAGGTAACGTCACCCCAAAATCATTATAATCGAAACGATTGAAGCCCAGTTGATACACTGGAGAACTGTCTGAGATCGCTATCGTTTGGTTATCTAACGTTAAAAAAAGTGGATCGCCTGAGATGGAGTTTAAGTCGACACCTTTGTCCTTCATTTTTAACAGCGATTGTTCATCGGTAAAAAAGTTATAGTCAACACAGCTTCCCCAACTTTTTAACCGAATATCTTGATGTGGCTCCACCACGATATTTCGTTCAAATACATCTTCGCTATTTTCAAACCAAACATGAGGGTGAAAACCTGAGTTCAACAATATATTGTTATAGACACGTCTGCGCATACCTTCTCTTAACTTAATACCGCCAGACAAGGTAATATTGTTATAAATATCATAGTTTGAGCAACCGTCATCCAGGTCGATATCCCAACCGTGGTCACACTGAAAACGGTTATTTCTTATGGTAATGGTATCGACCGCATCCAGTTGCCAGATATCGGGACAATCCTTGATCCGTTGGCCGGTTTCATCGATATCCGCTTGCCAAAACCTGTCTCTTCCCCAGCCGTTAAATGCACCATGGTCATGTGTTTCTAACACGGTATCAAAGACGTCATTGTGCTCGATAACATGCCCACCCCAGGTACCGTCATTGACGTTAATACCGGCCCGTGGAACTCGATAGATACTGTTATTTTTAACCGTAATATGGGAACACATGGAGAGTTGAACACCCGCGACTTGCTTTTCAACTAAACCAATATCATGGATAAGGTTCTGTTCAACTGTGCAGTGTTTGGGGTAACAGTCCGCTTTGGGGCCTGGAGTATAATCAAGCTTATCCAACGCTATAAAATCACTGTATGAAAAACAGGGCGAGCGCACCGCTCTAGGGTCACCAATCACATTGATGCCCCCCGCCCCAATGTGTTCAATTCGATTGCCTCTAACGGATATATGACGACAATAACGGCTTAAAGTGATCGCATTGCCACCAATATTGTGAAAATCGCAGTTGTTTATTTGGCAGTGTTTTGCATTTTCTATCAATATGGCCCCGCCGCGATGAATACACCAATCCCCGCGCAATAACGGTTCATCAGTCGCCATGAATGAATAGCCAGTATTCTTTAACTGAATGTTCTCTATGACAAGATTTTGTACAGGACTTGCTTCTTTTCCTCGCAGCTCAAATAGGCGATCCACTCTAGAGACAGAAAACGTCGCTTTGGATATATCGAGGTTTTGTGGGGGATAAAAATATAGCCAACACTCTTGTGAATCAAAATACCATTCCCCTTCACTATCGAGCTCTTCAAAGATATTCTCGACGAAAAGAAACTCTCGATGCATTGGTGAAGGGCGGTTGTTTTGCCAGCCACCACGAGTAATCAGTTCTCCTTCACTATTCTTTCCAATAATCTCATAGTGCATACCTCCCCAGCGACTTGCATGCTGAGCGTGGATAACGCCGCCTTTGGGGTGACGCCAAGATGAAATGCGCGACGGCTCAAGAGCATCTTTTGAATAGCCGTTATAAATTGACTCATTGTTATCAAAATTCGGATATCTAGCTCGAATCTGTGGTTCATCATTGACAAAAAATCGCTCGAAGCTTTCACCATTGAGCTTAGCTCTAATGATGTTTTCATCGTAGCGTTCCCAGTGTAACTCGCAGCTCACTGAGCCCGATAAGACAGCGGGATTTTGCGGATCATTAGAACGAAGAATGATGGGGGAGCCTTCACAGCCAGAAAAGCTCTCATCTAATACAATAGGCGTGTTAATTTCATAAACACCACTGCCTAAGTCAATGACAACGGGTTGGCCTTTACCTTTAAGCTGCTGCGCTTTTTGTAACGCTTCAATAATACTGTTTTCGTCTTTCTTTGCTGAGCGACACACTGGGATGGAAATGCAATTACTTAAACCTGCGTCAGATAAACCTTCAAACATACAACTTGCTTACATGAAAATAAAAACAACCTTCCCTTTAGTGGTTCAGGGAAGTATATGAAAAAAAGAGATACCCAGAATCCTGGATATCTCTTTGTATGACTCGGTCTTAGCCTATTGCTGTTCTTTCCACAACTGAGCCGTTCTCATTGGGCCAGGAGAGGCAATACCGTAAGAGTTCGGTACCATGGTATCGGCATTTCTGACGTTGTTTTTGATGATCACACCTTCATCCAACGCGGCCACGGTTCCAATTTGGTAAAAGTGCTCTTTGCTGATTTTGAGTATTTCACCCATCAACTTATTGTGCTCTTCTTGCGAAGCCGTTTTACCCATTTCTCGGTATAGTTCGATTTGCTTTTTGACGTGAGCTGGTGGCTCGACTGCATCTACGTGATTTGGGTCTGTCATCCAGTAGTAGTAACCAATTCCCCAAGTGGAAGACGGGTTTTGCACGCCGTAATCACGGAAGGTATCCAACAGACCAACACTCGCCCCACCCGCGCCAGGCAGCATATCGTAGCCATTAGACAGCATCAGGGTGCCTAAGTAGGAGTTTTCGACAATCTTAATATCAAAGAACACGCCCACTTTAGCCCAGTCACGTTTGACCATTTCTAGAATGTCAGTCTGCTCACCGACATAACGCTGGGCGACGGCAGCATCGATTCTGAGTCGTTTACCCGTTTTATCCAAGCGGTAGCCTTCGCTGTCTCTCTTAGATAAACCAATTTGATCAAGCATTTGATTCGCTTTTTCGACATCGTACTCGGTGTACTGCGTCATGAACTCCTTATCAAAGAAATTGGATTTCTCTGAAGGTGCCGATTGTAGCGGCGCAACCGCACCTGCGTACATGGTTTCCGAGATCGCTTCACGATCGATCGCGTGTGATAAAGCCACGCGGAAATCTTTGTTTCTAAACAGCTCTCGCTTGACCGGGTCTTTGGAGGTTTGGTTAAACGGTAGTGTCATCGCCGTAGCGGCAGTCGTTGGACGAAACTCATAGCGATAACCACCTTTTTCTTGGTTCTCCATCATCATTGGACGGTACATGGCCACACCAATGTGACGTGTTTGGAAGTCAGTTTCACCCGCTGCCGCGCGCAGCACCAATTCTTCTTTATTCTCAGAGTATGAGAAGTACACTTCATCCAAGTAAGGGAGTTGATTGCCGTCCGTATCGACCATGAAGTAATACGGATTGCGTTCCCATGTCGCGTATTGAGTATCTGGCCCTGGTACTACTTTGACTTTCCAAGCATTAATGGTTGGACGATCAGGGTTAGTGTGGCTTTCCATAAAGTAGATAGCACGACACTTGGTTTGGAAGTATTGCTGCCAGTTGTCAAAGCCAGCAGATTTCGCGTTTGCTTCTGCTTGCTCGTTAAACTCAGGAATAAACTGTTCACAATAGTGTTTAGGGAACTGAACAATATTGGAGCCGTCTGTGTTGGCCAGTTTGCGTAAAAACATCCCATCGGGTTTGCTCAGTGTAATTTTTACCGTGTGATCATTGATCACTTCAGCGCTCGCATCCCCAACTGAACGAGCAAAAAACGGACGATTTCCCGACCAATCGGCACGATTCATCAGGTCTATGTAGAATTTAATGTCATGGGCACCAAATGGGTGACCATCAGACCACTTCATGCCTTCGCGCAACGAAAGCGTATATTCGGTTAAGTCTTGGTTCACTTCATAACCGGTGGCAATATTGGGTTCAATGCCCGTATAGCTGCGGTTAAAGTTAAACAGGTTGTCGTACTTCAAAAGACGCATGCGATGGCCATTATCTTTTTTCATCCCCAATAATTTTAATTGGCCACCGTATTGACCAATGCTTTCAATGGGTTTAAGTACAAATGGTTCAGAAGGCAATCGCTTTTCTACCGAAGGGAGTTGCCCCTTCGAAACCAAATCTTTCAGCATTGGCGCTTCATTATAAACAGCAGCATTCGCTGGCAATGACAATGAGATTCCCATTGCAACAGCAGAAAGCTGAGCAATAACTTTTAAACTACGCATAAATCTCTCCAGGCGTTTCACGTCCATATTATAGGTAAAAATTCGTTTCTTTTAATTCAAAAAGAGATTTCATTTTATTTGCGTAGATTATTCTCATGCGACTCCTAGCTGGAAACTGTGATTGTATTCTCAGAGAAACCACCCAAGCTTTAACTGGATCACACTTATTACCGCTTTGCCCACGCCCGATTCTTCCTCGTTGCCGCCAAAACGGGCAATCTCGTATTGCGCTTCCTTGCTTAGACGGTTGGATTTCGTGAACAAATTCACAGACAACTTAGAGAGAAAGGCTCAATCCTCCCTTAAATTTTAAAATGAACCATCGTTTTATTTTTAAAGGAAGTTAGGTATGACAGTAGGTGAACTCGCAGGCGAGAGCAGCAATACACACGACAATGACAGAGACAATTTTACCGGTGTCTCATCCGAGGGCTTGGCACGATGGAAAAGCAATACCTTTGGTATGTTTGTTCACTGGGGATTGTATTGTCATCAGAACTTAGCCGGTTTTTATCAAGGTAAGTATTACGACATCATCAGTGAGTGGTTGCCCTACTCAGCCAAGATCCCGATGGCGACTTACCAAGACTATGCGCGCACCTTTAATCCACACAAGTTCAATGCCAACGCCTTAGTGGAGATGGCGAAACAAGCGGGTATGAACTATTTGGTGATCACCGCCAAGCACCACGATGGTTTTGCCATGTATCACAGCCAAGTCGATGATTTTAACATCCATCAACAAACCCCATTTGCTCGTGACCCACTCAAAGAAATCGAGCAAGCTTGTCGTCAGCAAGACTTAGATTTGGGTTTCTATTACTCTCATGCCATTGATTGGCACCACCCTACCGCCTACAGCTTGGCGCCGAACAATTGGGACCATCAACAAGACCAATGGGAGCAAAACGGCTATCAAGCGTATTGGCAAAACAAATGCCTGCCTCAGGTCAAAGAGCTGTTAAGCGACTACGGTGATCTGTGCTCATTGTGGTTTGACATGGGTGGGTTTGACATTGCCCCTGACGCTCACCATGTCGAGCAAGTGACCCAGCTAATGGAATCCATTCGCGACATTCAACCTCACACGGTTGTGAACAGCCGAGTAACCAGTGATAAGTTAGAGCACCAAGTAGATTGGGACATCAAAACGGGTCACGACAACTACATGGAGCCACTGCCCGTTAAACCCTACTTTTGGGAAGGTATCTCAACCACCAATGACAATTGGGGCTACAGCCGCTCTGATCTCAATCCAAAGTCAGCAAACTCGTTGATCAACCAATTGTGCTGCAGCGTAAGCCGCGGCGGCAACTTTCTGCTCAATGTTACCTTAACGCCCGAAGGTCAAGTTCCAATCGAAATGACCGAAATACTAAGTGAAATGGGCCAATGGATGGACATCAACCAATCCGCGGTCATCGATACAGAAGCCTCACCATTTTCGACTGGATTCAACTGGGGAGTCGTCACTCACGATCCAACACAGCGTACTCTGTATCTGATTTTACAGCGCTCGCCAGAACACAACCAGATTCAGCTTCATCAGCTCAATAACTCGGTGATCGCTATCAGCGAACTCTCGGGTAGCCTGGCTTCACAGCACCTCGCGGTCCTACAAAGGAACGACGATGACGACAGTATGACCACGACCATTACATTGCACCGAGAGTGCAATTTCAACCAAGGTCCAACCGTACTCAAACTGCAATACGAGGGGGAGTTAAGTTTAAACCATCGAGTGGCGCAAGATCGCTTGCACAAAGTACGTTTAGATGCCTTAAACGTCACGACAAACCATTCTGAGTCGCCCGTCTACCACTGGACCTTCACCGTCAATCAACCCGGCCGTTACTGTGTCGACTTAGCCAGCTTAGAGTCTCGACATCATAAAACGCCAGGTTGGGAGCACTACGGAAAAACGGGGTCGATTGCGTGTGGTGATCAAACGCTGGATTTTTCACTCAATCCTGATGCCATCTTACACAACGATACGCAAATCCCTTGGAAAACCGTGGTCAGCGAATTGGGTGAGCTAGAGTTCTCCCAAGCCGGTGAGTATCAATTAACCCTATCCGGCTTCAACCTTGGTATTGATCACTACGCCAAATACGGTGACCAAGTCGTGAATCTAGATTACCTATTGATCCGACCAAGACGCGCCAGCCACTAACCCCACCGTAACGTGCAAGTATGCCTGCGCCGCACTCAAAGGATAAGAAGTCTTAACCTAGGCGCAGGCGATATTGCCACCAGCGGCGAATGGCAGGAGTGGAGAGGCATGAACACCCGCACCTCCCGATAGTAAGGGGATTTATCAATAGGAAAACCGATGGTGAAGACTATCCAAGAGAAGAACACACCACACTCCGAGCGATTACCAGCCAAAGGCTCGTTTGACACCAATACGCAAAAAGCGGCGATGCACAGTGCGATTGATGAGCTTAATGGCAAATTGTGTCGCGAATTACTGTCACAGTCTGAAGCGGACTTTTCCTTAGTCGATTGCATCGCTCTGCAAAATACCCAAGGAAAATGGCGAGACATCGAGTACTTGCCTGTCAGTGGCGCATTATGGCCCGCTTTTGCACACTACTCTCGCCTTTTGCAACTGCTTAAACATCACGTATTGTCACCCACTCAGCAAAGCGAGCGCTGTATTGAGAGAGCCATTGGCTATTGCGCTCACATCGTCAAGCCCTCTCAAAGTTGGTGGTGGAATGATGTCGGGCTACCACAAATGGCAGGGCACATTGTATGTTTGCTATCTCGTTACTTACCCCAAATTAATCCACAAACCTTAAATCAGTCATTGAGCCAACAACTGGCCCAAACCTTCAAAACTGGAGCGAATCGGGTAGATATTGCCTATGCATTTTTGCTCACTGGCATAGCAACCAACAACACCGACATAGTCGCAAGCGCGCTCAAAGAGATTGAAAGCAGTATTTTTGTCAGTGTTGACGAAGGCATACAACCCGATTTTTCTTTTCATCAACACGGCGCTCAGCTTTATATGGGTGGCTACGCGGAAGCGTTTTTAAGTAAAACATTGCTGGTCGCATTTCTAGCACATCAATCCCCTTGGCAGTTTTCGGCCCAAAAAGTGCGAGTGCTTTACCAATTGATGACCGAAGGGTTTAGTTGGATGAACTACCGAGACACGATTGACTTTAATGTACTCGGTCGCGGAATAGCCCGCCCTGCGCGTGCCCATCACAACACGCGAAAACACCTCCAATACTTAGCATCCATGCTGCCAGAGCATCAGTTACACCTTGACCAACAACTCGACCATTTAGCGGGGGGAGCCTCGCCACTGAAAGGCTTTAAGCACTTCTGGCGAAGCGATTATTCTAGTTGGCAAACCGGACACGGCTTTATTGGTATTAAAATGAACTCAAGCCGAACCAAACCCACTGAATCTGGTAACTTAGAAAATCTAAAGGGCTACTGGTTAGGGTTTGGTAGTACCCAGATTGCCTGTCACGGTAACGAATACCATGGAATTTTCCCGGCTTGGGATTGGCGTAAAATTCCCGGAGTCACCGCCCCCAACAAAACCTGGCAACCCGCCGAATGGGGAACTATTGAGCAACCCGAGAGTCATTGGGTAGGCGGGTTGACGACGCCATTAGGCGGAGGCTCAACCATGCAGCTCGACGTTTTGCTGCCCGACGGAAGCAAACTTACGGGGCTAAAAACCTGGTTTGTGATCGATGAAGTGATGATCGCGCTCGGCGTTAATCTTTCTCACCCAGAGCCCCTTTGCACCACGATTAATCAATGTTTGGCCACCGAACACTGTCTGGTGGATGGGCATAAAGTCGACGCCCCCCTTGACCAGCACCCCGTCCATCAGCACTTGTTACACGATGGAGTGAACTACCTATTACTCGACGATAGCCAAGCTGAGCTCAAGATTGAGACTCAAACAGGTAGCTGGCACAGCATTAACGCCAATGATGACAAAGAAACGGTCGAACAACGTGTGATGACGCTGGTAATAAAGGATCAATCACGTTACGCCTACGCGGTAAGCTTTGATTCGCAGATCACGCACCAGCTGATTGAAAATCGACGATTTACCGTCAGTAATACTGAGAGCGCCCAATGGGTGTGGGATACTCAAACTCGCCGCTTATTGCTTGTTTGCCACACGGCGCAGCAGATCGATATCACCGACTCACTATCCATTTATATCGAGGGCGCAGGCTTCATCATGTATGACCAAGCCAATGGTCAAATGTGGTTCAGCACGCCAGGAGAAGGGAATAAACCCGTACGGGTTCACGTGACACAGCAAAAAGACACAACGATGTACCACGCATACCCCTCGGGTGATACATCGCTGCTAGGCCAAACCGTGGCCATGGAAAGAGTCAAGTAAACCAGCGAGCCAAATGGCTCGCTTCTTTATCGACAGGCTATAAACTCGCAAGGTAGAGCGCGTTCACCTGCTGTGCATTTAATGGACGCGGGTTGCCCCCCATACACACGTCATCCAGTGCTTTTTGAACCCATCCATCAATATCTGACGGCTGAATACCGAGTTCAGCAAACCCTGAAGGGATCCCCACTTGCTGTGATAACTTGCGAATGAGTGTTATCGCCAACTCTGCCGCTTGTTGATCGTCCAGTCGAGAGGTATCACCCCCCATCGCTTCCGCAACGGCGCGATACGCCTTCGGTTCGGTTTGCGCATTGAACTCTGAAACAATCGGCAGCAAAATGGCATTGCAGACGCCATGCGCTAGGTTGTGGGTCGCGCCCGGTTGATGAGCCAAAGCATGCACCGCACCGAGACCGGCTGAGTTAAACGACATCCCAGCCAAGAACTGTGCGTCGGCCAAACTGGCCCGTGCGTCAATATTGCTGCCATCCTTTACGGCCTCAGGCAACCATTGAGTGATTAACCTGACCGCCTCTAGGGCCGTTGGTAGAGTTAATCGATGTGCACCCGGAGTAACAATAGATTCAATGGCGTGAGTCAACGCATCCATCCCGGTTGCGGCGGTGACCGCTGCGGGCAAGTCGATCATGAGTGAAGGGTCATTCACCGCCACATCAGGTATCTGTTTGGCATCGACTAATACCATTTTGACTTGGTGTTTTTCATCGGTAATTACAGAATTAGAGGTCATTTCTGCGGCTGTACCGGCAGTGGTATTAATGGCGATGAAAAAATGGCCGGGATTTTTCACCAAGCCCACCCCATTGTAATCACAAATATCACCACTATTGGTGGTCATAATGCGGATGGCTTTAGCACAATCGATAGGGCTACCACCGCCGACCGCAATAAAAGCATCACACTGATGCTCTTGAAAGAACTCAACCCCCGCACGCACAAGACTTGCCGTTGGGTTTGGCGTCACAGCATCAAAGGTTTTGTACTCAAATCCTTTTTCATCTAATGCTTGATATAGCGACTCCAACACGCCAAGGTCTATCAGGTTTTTATCAGTAACAATTAATGGTTTTTTGATCGGTTGCTGCTCCAAAACAGCGACCGATTCCGCCACCGAGCCAACGCCTGACAGCGTCAGCTTGGGAAGATTTAAGGCGAAAGTAGACATAAATACCTCGAAGTCAAAGTTTAAAAAAGCCCGCTATTTAGCAGGCTGAACAAGATTATTTTTCGACACGCAAACCATAGGTTTTGAACTTTTCTAACACGTGGTCCATTTCTGATTTAGGCAACACGGGCACTTCGGCTTGTACCGACAAGCACTTGAGGTACAAGTCAGCCAGAACTTCCGTTTCATGGGCTAACCACAAAGCTTTTTTAAGGTTTTCTCCCACCGTAATCATGCCGTGATGTTGCAGTAAGATGGACTTACTTTGCTTAATGCCCTGCTCGACATACCTCGCCAACTCAGGGCTGCCAAACGTCGCGTAAGGAACACAAGGAATTTCGTTTGTCCCCGATGCGGCAACCATATAGTGAATAGCTGGGATTGAACGGTTAAGAATCGAAACCGCCGCGCTGTTGATCGCATGATTGTGAACCACGGCAAAACAATCTTCTCTTGCTTGGTAACAGGTCATATGAAACGCCCATTCACTCGAGGGAATTTTACCGTCTTCAAATTCGCCATCATCGCTAACAAATACAATCTGCTCTGGCGTTAACTTGTCGTATTCGATCCCTGTTGGCGTGATCAACATGCCGTTTTGGTAACGGACTGACACATTGCCCGCCGTGCCTTGGTTCAGACCCAGTCGGTTCATTTCAAGACAGGTTTCGATAATTTCTTCAGATAACTCGGATCTTTCTACTGACATCTTTTTTTCCTAAAACTGGCGTAACGCCTTTTCAAAATACTGCTTCCATACTTTGCGCTTTGGCCGGTAAGTGCCACGGCAAAGCAACATTCAACGTGCTGATAGCGCTGACATCACCGCCTGTACTCACGCCAATTTAGCTTTCTTCACCACACGTCACTTGGCCGAATGTGACCAATCGCTCTGGGCGAGTTACTGAGTAATAGTGTTAAGTGTGATGTCGCTCCTGGAGCATCGATTGATAGAGCGCCTGCTGCTCTGTTGGGCGCACAACCGTGTACGATGGTTTCATGGCTTGCTGCGCTTGCTCCGCATCACGATAAACGCCCGCCCCCTTGAATGCATACATGGCCGCGCCTATGACTGTCGATTCGGGCTGGTCAACAATACACATGGGTATGCCCAGTACATCGGCTCGAATTTGATTCCACAACACATTCTTCGAGCCCCCCCCCACCACCATGAGGCCGTCAGCTTCAAATTGGCTAATGTCAGCTAAAGTAGATAGGCTGTCGGCTAACTGAAACGCTAAACCTTCAAGAGCCGCGCGATAGATCTCACCGCGCGTGGTATTGATAGACAAGCCACTCAATTGCCCCTTGCCTCGATTTTCAGCATCCAATAAAAAGTCAGGGACAAAGCGGGTGCCATTACAACCGACTGGCGCCGCACTCCCCTCGGCAATCATCACCTCGTACTTGCTTTCGTCTCGCTGTATATCGCTAAACAACGTGTTACAGACCCACTCCATCACGGCACTGGATAGCCACTGAATCGCTGGATTGTAGAGCCCATTTTTGGCATCAAGCTCTGTGGTTAATCCTTGGCGTAAGTATTCGGCTCTTAATGTTGGACGCGGTGCGCGAGCCATCAGAATTTCCCACGTCCCCGAACTTAAGAAGGGTTGGTTTTCGAGTACCCCTGAGCCAAACAAGGCAAATTGGGTATCGTGACCTGCCGACACCACCGGAGTATGCTCAGGAACGCCCAATAGAGACGCCGCCTCTTGATCAATCCACCCGACAATATCGCCCGCATCAATCATTGGTGGAAAATGGTCTTGGCTTAAGCCGAGGTAATCGAGCGTCGGCAGGTGCCAATCCTTGGTATCTAAGTCGGTCATCATAGACGTGCCCGCCATGGTGCGATCGGTCGTCCAGCGCCCTGTCAATTGATGGGTAATCATCGAAGAGATAAAGACCCATTTATCCATGCGTTGGTAAATATCGGGCTCGTTATCCTTCAACCATTTCAACTTAAACAAGGTGTTGAATGAGTAGTCTCCCACCCCGTTGGCCTGGTATAGAGCGCTTCGGTCCAGCTCAGAAGCAACTTGTTCCATAACCGCCGCTGTTCTTGAACATTTCCAAGAAATAATGGGATAAATCTGCTGACCATTTTTATCAAACGGGGCCCCATCAACACCAAAGGTGGTTACCGACACCGCAACAATATCTCGGGCATTAATTTGCGCCGTCACCTTGTGGCAACATTCCACTAGCTTGTGCCAAATCTGTTGGTAGTCCCAAACGTGTTGCGTGCCATTTTGTATTGTTTCATTCGCGATGTAGTGCGACGCAACAATGGCACCTTGTCGGTCCACGGCGATAGCTCGCACGTTGGTTGCACCACAATCGAGAATGATGACAAGAGACATGGAAATACTCCTCATAAAGCCCGCCGATTGAAAACGGGCAATTAATTTTATGACTGTGTGTAACTAGGACGAATCGTCAGTTACTTGTAGATAGGACCGAAGTTTTGACACGCTCTATAATCTTGACCTTCAATATCTTGGCCAAAGGCTGACCAAGTATGAGGTCGGAACACGTCTTTGCTCGCAACGTTGTGCATGGCCACCGGTATACGCAGCATAGATGCGAGCGAAATTAAGTCAGCACCAACATGACCCGACGTGATCACACAATGGTTCGCGCCCCAATTCGCCATCACGTCGTAAACAGATCTAAACGCGCCCTCGCCAGTCAGTCTCGGCACAAACCATGTCGTCGGCCAAGTTGCGTTAGTACGCTCATTCAGAATGTGGTGCACCTCTTCTGGCAGTTCAATAGAATGGCCTTCCGCAATTTGCAGTACTGGCCCCAGCCCCGCAATCATGTTGATTCGGTGCATAGTGAACTTCATATTCCCGTCAGTTAAGAACTGAGAAGAGAAACCACCCCCGCGGAAGTACTCTTCAATTGCCGGACACCACTTAGTCGCCGCCAAGGAGGCTTCCACTTCTTGTTGCGTCAGTTCCCAATGAGGTTTCATTGTCGGTTGCCCTTGCCCATCGCGTGCTTTGCCAGCCCCGTCTAACGCAGCCGAGCCTGAGTTCACTAAATGGAGAAAACCACTCTCTGGTCGAATGCCCGTCACACGTTCAACGGCATCTTGCGACCAGTAGGTACGCACATCGTGAAACACTTGCGCTTCAGCGGTTAACAGTTGACCAAACATCATGTTTACACCGTTGAGGGCGTCGTTCTCGGTTGCCACACAAATCGGTGCACGAACGCCATTCCAGTCAAACGACGAGTTGAGAATCGCTTCAGAGAAATCACCGTTGGGTAAATGATCGGTCCAATGACGCTGACCTTGGAAGCCACCCAAGATCGCATTGTGTCCCTTGGCTTCTTCAGCAAAGCCTAGCTCCGCCAACTTGGGGTTGCCTTGCATTAGGTCACGCATGATCATCGTCATTTTAACGACCGTTGCCCAATCTTGTGCTTTGCGCTCTTCGCTAAATGGGGTGTTGTTGTAATCTTTACCCTCTTGGCAATACTTCTTCACCCACGACATGGCAAGTTGAAACTCTTCTTTGTCGTACACTTCGCGATCGATACGACGCTTGATTTCAATCATGTCGACGTATTCATTGCGCATACCTAGGTATTTTTGGAAGAACTCAGGATTCACCACTGAACCTGCAATCCCCATAGAGACTGAGCCCATAGACAGATATGACTTGCCGCGCATCGTAGCAACCGCGAGACCCGCACGACAAAAACGCAAGATTTTATCTTGCACATCTGTTGGAATGCTCTCGTCACCCGCATCTTGGACGTCTTGACCGTAAATCGAAAACGCGGGTAATCCGACCTGTGAGTGAGCCGCCATCGCCGCCGCAAGATAAACAGCCCCCGGACGCTCAGTACCGTTAAAACCCCAAATAGCTTTCGGTGTATGAGGATCCATATCGATGGTTTCGGTGCCATAACACCAACATGGCGTCACCGTTAACACTAGGCCGACATTCTCGCGCTTAAACTTTTCAGCCGTTGCGGCCGATTCACACACACCACCAATGGTGCTGTCCGCTATCACACACTCCACAGGAGTGCCGCAAGTGTGACGAATATTCTCTTCAATAAACGTAGCCGCGCGTTTCGCCATGTCCATTGTTTGTTGCTCTAACGACTCTCGAACGCCCATTTGACGACCGTCGATAGTTGGACGAATACCAATTTTTACTAAATGACTCATGTTAACTTCTCTTAATCTGTGGGGTGATTGCCCTATCTTGTGGTCTTCAAGGCCTAAGTGGTTCTGGTCAGCCACCTCATAAGCGGCACGACCTAAAATAACCATGATTGAGCAACTGTCCCTGAACATTTGAATCCGCTCTAAAACATGGCGTAATAAAATAAAGAGGATTCACAATGCCAGTGACAAACAGGTTATAAAGGGCGACTTTCTCTATTGATGAGGATCG
This sequence comes from Vibrio sp. JPW-9-11-11, assembly GCF_013369335.1. Classification (GTDB taxonomy): domain Bacteria; phylum Pseudomonadota; class Gammaproteobacteria; order Enterobacterales; family Vibrionaceae; genus Vibrio. Next base: position 53,874 of record NZ_SZQJ01000004.1, on the reverse strand, counting down.
AACTTTTCAACCTTAACAACTAAGAACACTATCAATAAAAGGCTGTCGCTTGTGTGTGATCTCAATCATGCTTGCTTATAAGGCGCGCTCCGATTCGATGAAGGGTGAAATCGGGCACAAATAATCGGTCATTTTGTGTGGCACCTGAGTCAAAGTGGTGACGAACTCATAGAATATTGACCGTTTATCCATCATGACTGAGCGCCGCTAGATAACCCCTGGTGGCTGATCACAATATCAATATCGTCGTAATCACAAATTTTTATCACACTGCGCTTTTTTTGCTTGCTGGCATCAGCGAGCAAGATCGTTTTGGTCGAAGCGTGAATGAGCGCCGATTTGATATCGCGATTTTGTTCATTGGAATCCCATAGGCCGCTGTGTATATCAAAGCCCTCACAAGAAATAACAGCGAGGTCGAGGGATAAATTGTGCAAATTATTGCGCGTCAGCATGCCGTAAAAGGCTTTGTACTTGTCGGAGTAGACACCGCCCAACATAATACAACTCACGTGCTTTTTGGCCGCTAAAGCGGTGATGTTGTTGAGGGAGTTGGTGATCACAGTACAGCGAATATCAGGCATGGATTGAGCGACCCACCAACTGCTGCTGCTGGCATCCAACCCAATGACCATATCTTGATAAACATGACTCAACACTTGCTCGACCAGCTGCTTTTTCTCCGTGCTATTTACTCCGGCTCGAGCATTAAATGAGCGTCCTTCATCACGCAGATCGCGAATCACAGCGCCACCATGCACTCGACTCAGTTCGCCACGTTTTTCCATGCTCGCTAAATCACGACGTATGGTCTCAGGACTCACGTTTAAGCTTTGAACTAAATCCATGACGCTAACCTGACCAAACTTTTTTAACTGTGCCAGTATTTGCCCTTGCCGCAATTGCACTTTCATCTTCTCTCTCCGCTTATGCTTAATCACAGTGTTAATGCTCGGCAGATATAGAAATAGATCTGCGTCAAGATCGATATCTAAAGTGGGCAAAACCGGCGATTAAAGCGCATAAAAACGACAAAAGTGGTGATTTTGTAAGCCGCTTTGAACAAGTCCGTTGACCGAAAACTCCGACTTCTGACCAAAACGGGCACTGTTTTGACTGGGATTAATTGATAAAAATCACATCTATCGCAATTGAACTGTCCCCGTGCTTTACACGTCACGCTATCTCGTCAAACCTAAGCGCTGATCAACCTTGTTAGGAAACCGAGGATGAAATCTCGTCATCAGTCCATTCTTGAGTGGCTCAATCAGCATGAATTCGTTACTGTCGGGGCGTTGGCAAAGGCGTTGAACAGCTCCGTAGAAACCATTCGTCGCGATCTCAAACACCTCGATCGACAAGGCTTGTTATGCCGTGTGCATGGTGGGGCAAAACGCAATACCGTGTCAGACGTGGGTGCACCGTTAAACGTTCGTCAGAGGATTCAGGTCCAGGAGAAGCGCAACATTGCCTGTAGAGCGTTTAAGCTGCTGCAAGAAGATATGGTGATAGGAATCGATGCCAGTTCAACGACTTTACAGTTGGCGAAAACACTGTCTAACACACCTTGTACTGTGGTTACCCCTGCGCTACCTGTCATCGACACACTGGCTAATAACGAGCTCGTTGAGGTGATCGCAACGGGTGGTAGCTATTGCAATAAATACCGAACCTTCTTTGGCTCGATAGCGGAAATGATGCTGGCGAGAATTCAAATGGATATTGCGTTTATTTCATGTAGCGCCCTAGATGACAATGGTGTGATTTGGGACTCCAATGAAAACAACGCCGCATTAAAACGTCGATTAATGGCTAGCGCAGATCAGGTGGTGCTGCTCATCGACAGCAACAAATTACATCGAAAACATTTAGTTTCGTTCGCTAACATCAGTGATATTGACGTTCTGATCGCCGAGCAGCGCTTACCCAAGGGCATTCGAGACACATTAGACGACAAAGGCGTGTTAATCATTGATGACCAGCGATGAATCAATAATCAGCGTCCCGACTATAAGGCCGCTCTGTATCATCGATGACACCGTTTTAGATACCTTCTGACAGCGTCTTACTGCTCTATGCTGCATTGGCGACTCTCATCTACTAGATGATTCGCTCCGTTCGGCATACAAAAAAAGACCGAACGTTTCTACGCTCGGTCCTGGTTGTATCTAAACACTATCCGTTTATCAATCTTATCAAACGATCTGCGTCTTTAATGGCCATGTTTCGGAAAAGATGACAAACAGTGAGTCATCTAAACATCCAAGTTAGCCACTTTCAGTGCGTTCTCTTCGATAAAGTTACGACGCGGCTCAACTTGGTCACCCATTAAGGTCGTGAACAGTTGGTCTGCGCCAACCGCATCTTCGATTGTTACCTGCATCATACGACGTGTTTCTGGGTCCATGGTGGTTTCCCAAAGCTGATCTGGGTTCATCTCACCCAAACCTTTGTAGCGCTGACGGCTTAGGCCACGCATCGATTCTTTCACTAGCCACTCTAACGCTTGGGCAAAGCTTGCCACTGGTAGGGTACGCTCACCACGCTTGATGTACGCGCCTTCTTCCAGTAACCCATCTAACGCCTCTGCAAGGTCTGCCAGCTTGGCGTACTCTTTTGAGTTGATGAAGTCGATGCTCAGTGCGTACTCGTGAGTCACACCATGGGTGCGAACAATAATCTTAGGTAGGTTTAGGCCAAGCTCTGCGTGCTGCTCCACCTCAAAACTGTATTGGCTCGCGCCCACTTCTTTGGCGTTCAATTGTTCCACCAGCTGCTTGGTCCAAGCTTCAACCGCTGCCGCATCATTGCACTGCTCAGCAGTCAAACGCGGCGAGTAAATCAGCTCGTGCATCATGGCTTTCGGGTAACGTCGACTCATGCGATCCGCCAGCTTAATCCCAGCATTGTATTGCTGAACCAGTTTCTCAAGCGCTTCGCCCGCCAGTGCTGGCGCTTCAGCGTTCACATGCAACGCGGCGTTATCGAGTGCAAGAGAAACTTGGTATTGGTTCATCGCCTCTTCGTCTTTAATGTACTGCTCTTGTTTGCCTTTCTTCACTTTGTAAAGCGGTGGCTGAGCAATATACACGTAGCCACGCTCGATAAGCTCAGGCATTTGACGGTAGAAGAAGGTCAACAGTAGCGTACGAATATGCGAACCATCGACATCGGCATCGGTCATGATGATGATGTTGTGGTAACGCAGTTTATCTGGGTTGTACTCGTCACGACCGATACCACAGCCAAGTGCTGTGATAAGCGTTGCCACTTCTTGAGAAGAGAGCATCTTATCGAAGCGCGCTTTCTCTACGTTAAGGATTTTACCTTTCAGTGGCAGAATCGCTTGGTTCTTACGGTTACGACCTTGTTTTGCGGAGCCGCCTGCCGAGTCACCCTCCACTATGTAGAGTTCAGACAGTGCTGGGTCTTTTTCCTGACAATCTGCCAGTTTACCAGGCAGGCCTGCTAGATCTAACGCGCCTTTACGACGTGTCATTTCACGCGCTTTACGCGCGGCGTCACGAGCACGGGCTGCATCAATGATCTTAGTACAAACAATTTTTGCTTCGGTTGGGTGCTCAACAAGGAACTCAGACAGCTTCTCGCCCATTGCCGACTCCACCGCAGACTTCACTTCAGAAGAGACCAGTTTGTCTTTAGTTTGGCTTGAGAATTTAGGATCAGGCACTTTTACCGAAATAACTGCCGTCAGGCCTTCACGCGCATCATCGCCAGAAGTGGCAGTTTTCGCTTTCTTCGAGAAACCTTCTTTGTCCATGAACGAGTTTAAGGTACGAGTCAGTGCTGCACGGAAACCCGCCAGGTGGGTACCACCATCACGCTGTGGAATGTTGTTAGTGAAACAGAAGATATTCTCTTGGTAACCATCGTTCCACTGCATGGCAACTTCAACTGCAATCCCGTCTTCACGCTCTGAGTTGAAGTGGAACACTTTCTCGATGATCGGCGTTTTATTGGTGTTCAGGTGATCAACAAAAGCTTGAATACCGCCTTCGTACATGAAGTGGTCATGCTTATCTTCTTCACGCTCATCGCGCAGCTTAATTGATACACCAGAGTTTAGGAAAGAGAGCTCACGTAGGCGCTTGGCGAGAATATCGTAATGAAACTCAGTGTTAGAGAAGGTCTCTTCACTCGGCCAGAAGCGAATTTCGGTACCCGTTTGATCCGTTTCGCCAATCACCGTCAGTGGCGCTTGCGGCTCACCATGGTGGTAGGTTTGAGTGTGGATTTTACCGCCGCGGTGAATGGTCAGTGTAACCTGTTTTGACAGTGCGTTGACCACCGAAACCCCCACTCCGTGCAAACCGCCCGACACCTTGTATGAGTTATCGTCGAACTTACCACCGGCGTGCAGAACCGTCATGATCACTTCGGCAGCAGAAACGTTCTCTTCTGAGTGGATTTCAGTCGGAATACCACGACCATCATCGCGAACTGAAACTGAATTATCCTCATGAATAGTGACGACGATATCTGTACAGTGACCCGCCAACGCTTCATCAATTGAGTTATCCACCACCTCAAAAACCATGTGGTGCAGACCGGTGCCATCATCCGTGTCGCCGATGTACATACCAGGACGCTTACGAACCGCATCCAGACCCTTTAGTACTTTAATACTCGATGAATCGTAATTTTCAGACATGAGTTATCTTCCGCTATATATTTTGTTCTATTGTGCCATGTTCCACATGGAACATCCTGCCATTTTCATCTCGCATATCTGCGATCTGACTGTCAGTAATAGAACTTACAAAAACTTGAGCCCCCGTCTGTTTCAAGCAGTCAGCAAGACGCTTGCGACGTTGGCTATCTAATTCTGATGCAAAGTCATCAATTAAGTAGATACATTGCTTGCCAGTCATCTCTGTCAGGTGCTGTCCCTGCGCCACGCGCAATGCACAGACCATCAATTTTAACTGGCCACGTGATAGAACGTCTTCAACAGGTGTTCCATTCACTTTAATGCGCAAATCGGCTTTGTTTGGCCCACTAAAGGTGTACCCCAATGCCTGATCACGCTCGAAATTTTTTTCAAGCAGCGCCTGATATGGCGTCTCCTTGTCCCAACCTCGGTAGTATTTCAACTGGATATCAAATTCTGGCAGAAAAGCGTGACAAATCTCTTCAGCCTTGATGGTCATCTGCTCAACATAACTGGCACGCCATTGGCTTATGCTTTCCGCTAGACGGGCCAACTCTTGGTCCCAGTAACTCAGCTCGCGATAGCGAGTTGCGGTTTTGAGCAGCGCATTGCGTTGCTTGTTAAGGCGCTTAAAGCGGCCCCATGCATCATAAAAGGCTGATTCGGTATGAAACACACCCCAATCGATAAATGCCCGGCGATGTTTCGGCCCATCGGTCAATAAATCAAACCCTTCAGGGTGAATTAATTGCAAGGGCAACACCTGAGCTAATTGCGCCAGTTTTTGTCCAGATTGACCGCCTATTTTAACCTCTGTTGAGCCATCACGCTGCTTATTAATGCCAATTGGTAGCTCAAATTGATCCGAGGTCAAAAAACGCCCATGAACAAACAGCTCATCGCACTCGTTTTGGATCACCCGGCCCGTCAAACTACTTTTAAACGAGCGACCATGCCCCAGTAGATAAACCGCTTCAAGCACGCTGGTTTTACCGCTGCCGTTAGGACCAATAAGAAAGTTAAAGCCTGTTGATAGTTCAATATCACAGGCTTTAATGTTTCTAAATTGCTGAATGATGAGACGAGAGAGCGGCATGCTAGAGTCGAATTGGCATCACCACATACATCGCGCTGTCATCCTCGGCGTTCTCGATCAAAGCACTGGCATTCGCATCTGACATCGAAACACGGACTTTGTCACAACGCAAGGTGTTGAGAACATCAAGTACATAGCTGACATTGAAACCAATCTCGATAGGGTCACCTTCAAAGGTCACATCGAGCATCTCTTCCGCTTCTTCCTGTTCGGGGTTGTTGGCGGTAATGCGCATTTCGGTATCCGCCAAGTTGACGCGCACACCGCGGAATTTTTCGTTGGACAAGATGGCTGCTCGAGAAAAGGCTTGACGCAATTCGTCACATCCCGCTTCCAAAGTCTTGGTTGTCGTTTGCGGCATCACGCGACGATAATCGGGGAAGCGACCATCCACCAGCTTAGAAGTAAACACATAGTTATTGACTTCGGCACGTACGTTTGAACTACCGATCTGCAGCACAACTGGCTGTTCAGGCGCATCGAGCAGTTTAACCAACTCTAAGACACCTTTACGCGGTACGATGATCTGCTTTTGGGCAAAATCGGCACCGAGTTCGGTTTGCGATACCGCCATCCGGTGGCCATCGGTAGCTACGCTGCGCAGAGTCGAAGCATCAATTTCAAACAGCATACCATTGAGGTAGTAACGCACATCTTGGTTGGCCATCGAAAACTGAGTTTTTTCAATCAAGCCACGCAATTCACCTTGGCTCAGCGATATTTCAACTTCACTCTGCCAATCTTCGATATTCGGAAAGTCGTTGGCAGGTAAGGTCGCCAGAGAAAAACGACTACGCCCCGAGCGAACCTGAACACGGTCACCTTCGAGAACAAAGGTGATCACTGAGTCGTCCGGAAGACCACGACAGATATCTAAAAACTTGCGTGAAGGGACGGTTATCGTGCCCGCTTCAAATTCACCTTCCAACGTCACTCGGCTAATCAATTCGACTTCTAAGTCGGTCGCGGTCATCGACAGTACATTGTCTTCAACTTTGAGTAGCAGGTTGCCAAGAATAGGCAAAGTTGGACGACCACCTAACGCGCCTGAGACTTGCTGGAGAGGTTTCAGTAAATGGCTACGCTCAATAGAAAATTTCATAGGATGCTCTTATCCGAATTCGTTATTGTTGCTCGAGGCTTAGAATACTGTGAATCAAGAAATAGTGCGAATTAAGAAGAAAGCGTACGAATCAGGTTCGAGTAATCTTCTTTGATGTCGTGGCTCTCTTCACGTAGCTGCTCAATCTTACGACATGCATGCAGTACCGTGGTATGGTCACGGCCACCAAACGCATCACCAATTTCTGGCAAGCTGTGGTTGGTGAGCTCTTTTGCCAGCGCCATGGCTAGCTGACGAGGACGTGCTACAGAGCGCGAGCGGCGTTTCGATAGCAGATCGGCCACCTTGATTTTGTAGTACTCGGCCACTGTCTTCTGAATATTGTCGATGGTGACCAGTTTTTCTTGCAGTGCCAACAGGTCACGCAGCGCTTCACGCACAAAATCAATCGTGATTGGGCGGCCAGTAAAGTTGGCATTGGCGATAACACGGTTAAGCGCACCTTCCAGCTCACGAACATTAGAACGTAGACGTTTAGCGATAAAGAACGCCACCTCATCGGCAAGATGAATTTGGTGATCTTCGGCTTTTTTCATCAAGATCGCGACGCGTGTTTCAAGCTCTGGTGGCTCGATCGCCACCGTTAGGCCCCAACCGAAACGCGATTTGAGGCGATCTTCGACACCATTGATCTCTTTTGGGTAACGGTCCGACGTCAGGATGATCTGTTGGTTGCCTTCTAACAGAGCGTTAAAAGTATGGAAGAACTCTTCTTGTGAACGCTCTTTATTCGCAAAAAACTGGATATCATCGATAAGCAGTGCATCGACACTCCGATAGTAACGCTTGAACTCTTCAATCGCGTTGTTTTGCAGTGCTTTTACCATGTCTTGCACGAAACGTTCAGAGTGCATATACACCACTTTGGCGTTCGGTTTGTTATCCACAATCGCATTGCCGACTGCGTGCAGCAAGTGAGTCTTACCTAAACCGGTGCCACCATAGAGAAACAGTGGGTTGTATGCCGAGCCAGGGTTGTCCGATACCTGACGCGCGGCCGCTAAGCCGAGCTGGTTCGATTTACCCTCAACAAAATTGTTGAACTTATGTTTAGGGTTAACGTTTGAGCGGTGATTAATATCGGCGAGCGCTTGAGCGTCGTCATCCCAGGTTTTGTGTACTGGCTTACGTGCTTGCAGCTGAGCAGGCGCAGACGACTCTGCCGCGACATCGGCAGGTGTACGCTTGGGCGCCGGTTTTGGCGCTTCGACCGGACGGCTACCTACCTCAAAACGCAAACTAGGGATATCGTGGCCACAGTACTCTTGCAACAGTCGATTAATACTATTGAGGTACTTATCGCGTACCCAATCGAGAACAAAACGGTTAGGGGCAAAAAGTGTGAGCGTATTGTCATTGAGCTCCGCTTGTAACGGACGAACCCACATGCTGAATTCAGTTGCTGGTAGCTCTTCTTGAAGCTGTTGCAAACATTGCAACCAAAGCGAAGATGACACAGTGCCCCCACTCGAAGTTATTGATCGGAAAAGATTGGCAATTTTACCTGTTGATAACCAAGATCGCCAGCAAATGATCGACGATCCAGTGAATAAGATCCAAGTTATTCACAATATTTTCGAGATTATTCGCGAGATCACCACATGCTGCCCCATTTTTACTCACACTTTGATCCACATTAGGGCAATTTTCCCCGGATCGTCATTCTGGTGATAAGTCTGTGTATGAATGATCGCGACAACGACTCAACGAAGAAGATCGAGCATTGAAAATCGGCCTCTGGAATTGAGTGTCGAATTATTACTCAAGCTTATTACTCGACTGTCTAGGTTATTGCACTTAGTTATTTATCTAAATAAGCAAAGTAACAGTAGTATTTATCCCCAAGATAATTTGGAGCTGTAATATGAAAAACTGGATTAAAGCTGCTGTGGCAGCCATCGCACTGTCGACTGCTACTGTTCAAGCGGCAGCAGAGGCTGACCTAACTGAAGTAAAAGTCGGCATGTCGGGCCGTTACTTCCCATTCACTTTTGTTCAGCAAGATAAACTGCAAGGCTTTGAAGTTGACCTATGGGATGAGATTGGTAAGCGCAATGATTACCAAGTGGAGTACGTAACGGCTAACTTCTCTGGTCTGTTTGGCCTACTTGAGACTGGTCGCATCGACACTATCTCTAACCAAATCACCATGACAGAAGCTCGTCAAGCTAAGTACCTATTCGCCGACCCATACGTGGTTGATGGCGCGCAGATTACCGTGCGTAAAGGCAATGACAGCATCAAAGGTGTCAAAGATCTAGCCGGTAAAACAGTCGCGGTTAACCTAGGTTCAAACTTCGAACAGCTACTGCGTGACTACGATAAAGACGGCAAGATCAATATTAAAACTTACGATACAGGTATCGAACACGATGTGGCGCTTGGCCGTGCTGATGCCTTTGTCATGGACCGCCTTTCTGCTCTAGAGCTGATTAAAAAGACCGGACTGCCATTGCAACTTGCAGGTCAACCGTTTGAAACCATTCAAAACGCGTGGCCGTTCGTTGATAACGAAAAAGGTCAACGACTACAAGCCGAGGTTAACCAAGCTCTAGCAGCAATGCGCGCCGACGGTACGCTCGAAAAAATTTCGCAAAAATGGTTTGGTGCTGATATCACTCAGTAATCTCGATATACTTGCTATCACTGATTAGATAGAACACCTTTCAACCCACTGCTTGTGATGCTTTGCAGTGGGTTTTTGCTTTTCTATACCGTTACTCAATATTGGAACAGACTATGGGATTCGACTTTAACTACATGCTGGATCTAATGCCGATACTGCTCAAGTATCTCGGCACCACCATGGAGATGGCCACCTGGGGGTTATTCTTCTCACTGATTCTATCGGTGATTCTTGCCAATATTCGCGTTTTTCGCGTTCCGGTACTCGATCAGCTTAGCCAGCTCTATATCAGCTTCTTTCGCGGCACGCCGCTGTTAGTCCAACTGTTTTTGTTGTATTACGGTTTACCGCAGATCTTCCCTTGGCTTGTCGGTCTTGATGCGTTTAGCGCAGCCGTGATCGGTTTAACCCTGCACTTTGCCGCTTATATGGCGGAAAGCATTCGCGCTGCCATTATTGGTATCGATCGCAGTCAAATGGAAGCCAGCTTATCGGTAGGGATGACCACTACTCAAGCAATGCGCCGCGTGATTCTACCGCAAGCGACACGTGTCGCTCTGCCATCACTGATGAACTACTTTATCGACATGATCAAATCGACCTCTTTGGCGTTTACCTTAGGGGTGGCAGAAATTATGGCCAAAGCGCAAATGGAAGCCTCGTCGAGCTTCCGTTTCTTCGAAGCTTTCTTGGCGGTAGCGCTGATCTACTGGGGCGTAGTGGTTATTCTTACTCGGGTACAAATTTGGGCGGAAGCAAAACTCAATAAGGCGTATGTACGATGATCAAACTGAGCAATATTCAAAAGCGCTTTGGCGAAACAGAAGTACTAAAAGGCATTGATCTCGACATCAAACAAGGTGAGATCATCGTCATTATTGGCTCTAGCGGTACCGGAAAATCGACCCTATTGCGCACGGTCAACTTCCTCGAAAGTGCCGATAAAGGGGCCATTACCATTGATGATGTCAGTGTCGACTGTGAACAACACACCAAAGCCGAAGTTCTGGCCCTGCGTCGTAAGACTGGTTTTGTATTTCAAAACTACGCCCTGTTTGCCCATATGACCGCAAGGCAAAATATTGCAGAAGGGCTTATCACTGTCCGTGGCTGGAAGAAATCAGACGCCCTACAACGCGCTCAGCATATATTGGATGATATCGGCTTGGGTGATAAAGGCGACAGTTATCCAGCGGCACTCTCAGGTGGTCAACAGCAGCGTGTGGGTATCGGTCGCGCGATGGCACTTCAACCAGAACTGCTGCTTTTTGACGAGCCGACATCAGCACTCGACCCTGAATGGGTGGGAGAAGTTCTGAATTTAATGAAAGACTTAGCCACTAAACACCAAACGATGCTGGTGGTCACGCATGAAATGCAGTTTGCTAGAGAGGTCGCCGATCGGGTGATCTTTATGGCGGAAGGGCACATTGTTGAGCAAGGTTCTCCACAGGATATCTTTGGTAATCCACAAGATCCTCGCTTACGCAAGTTCCTTCGACAAGTGGGCGCTGAGTAAAGATCAATAGATAAGATCGATCGATCCTTGAGATTTTACTCACACTCCGTATAATCGCTCGGCCGGAATTTAGCGTTTGCACAAAGATTGACACTTTGTGTGACTGTGATTACAATTCCGCCTCTTTGTTGAGAGGCGTCGGTTTTGTTCCTCTTTTATATAAAGAAGACGTTATGACCCACGCCGGGTTAACATTGACCTAAAACTACTGATCAGTAAAGGTAATTATCATGAAACGCACTTTTCAACCTACAGTTCTAAAGCGCAAGCGTACTCACGGTTTCCGTGCACGTATGGCTACTAAGAACGGTCGTGCTACTATCAATGCACGTCGTGCAAAAGGCCGTAAGCGTCTTTCTAAGTAATCTCTCGATTATTTTGAAAACGTACGCGTTCAATCGGGAGTTACGCTTGTTAACTCCCGAGCATTATCAAAATGTTTTTCAGCAAGCTCATCGAGCTGGCTCACCTCATTTCACCATCATTGCTCGTAAAAATAGCCTATCTCACCCTCGACTAGGTTTAGCCGTTCCCAAGAAACAAATCAAAACCGCTGTCGGTCGAAACCGTTTTAAGCGCCTTGCCCGTGAAAGTTTTCGTAACAATCAACATCAACTTGCTGATAAAGATTTTGTTGTTATTGCCAAGAAAAGCGCGCAAGATTTGAGTAATGAAGAAATTTTCAAACTGTTTGATAAATTATGGCAGCGCCTGTCTCGCCCTTCGCGTGGTTAGCGATCGGCTTCGTCCGTCTCTATCAAGGCCTTATTAGTCCGCTTATCGGACCTCGTTGTCGTTTTACTCCAACTTGCTCTACTTATGCCATCGAAGCATTGAAAGCTCACGGTTTTGTAAAAGGGTGTTGGTTATCAAGCAAACGTCTATTAAAATGCCACCCTTTGAATGAAGGGGGTTACGACCCCGTTCCACCAGTCCAGAAACAAGACAGAGATAAATAACGATGGATTCTCAACGTAATATCCTGTTAATCGCGCTAGCACTGGTTTCTTTCTTATTGTTCCAGCAATGGCAAGTTGCAAAGAATCCTACGCCTCAGCCGGTTGAGCAGGCTCAATCAAGCAGTACTCTACCTGCACCATCTTTTGCAGACGAGCTAGATCCAGCTCCAACGCAACAAGCTTCTGCAAAAACGATTACCGTGACCACTGATGTATTGACTCTGTCGATTGATACGGTGGGCGGCGATGTCATTAATGCAGACCTTAATCAATATTCGAACGAGCTTGATTCGGCAGACCCATTCGTTCTTTTGAAAAACGAAGCAGGTCACCAGTTTATCGCCCAAAGTGGCTTAGTCGGCCCTCAAGGCATCGATTTGAGCAGCACTAACCGCCCAGCTTACTCTGTAAGCGCTGACAGCTTTGTGTTGGCCCAAGGTCAAGATGAACTGCGCATTCCAATGACATATACGGCGAACGGGCTAGAGTACACCAAGACTTTCATCGTAAAACGTGGCAGCTACGCGGTTGATGTTCAATACGATATCGTCAACAAGTCAGGCAACAACGCAACGTTTGGTATGTATGCACACTTACGCCAAAGCCTGCTAGACGCTGGTGGTAGCATCACAATGCCAACTTATCGTGGCGGCGCTTATTCCACAGAAGAAACTCGCTATAAGAAATACAGCTTTGACGATATGCAAGATCGCAACCTGTCTATGAACCTGACCAACGGTCAAGGTTGGGCAGCGATGATCCAGCACTACTTTGCCACCGCATGGATTCCTCGCAACGAGCCAGGCACTAGCCTATACACTCGCGTGATTGGTAATTTGGGTGACATCGGTGTTCGCATTCCGAACAAAACCATTGCTGACGGCGACAATGCGCAGTTCCACGCGACACTTTGGGTTGGCCCTAAGCTGCAAGATCAAATGGAAGCGGTAGCACCAAACTTAGACCTAGTGGTGGATTACGGCTGGCTATGGTTTATCGCAAAACCTCTTCATACTCTGCTGTCGTTCATCCAGAGCTTTGTGAGCAACTGGGGTGTGGCAATCATCTGTCTGACCTTCATTGTTCGCGGTGCCATGTACCCACTAACCAAAGCACAATACACTTCGATGGCCAAGATGCGTATGCTTCAGCCTAAGCTGCAAGCGATGCGTGAACGTATTGGCGATGACCGTCAACGTATGAGTCAAGAGATGATGGAGCTGTACAAGAAAGAGAAAGTCAACCCACTCGGTGGCTGTTTACCTCTTATTCTACAGATGCCAATCTTCATCGCGCTGTACTGGGCACTGATGGAGTCAGTCGAGCTGCGTCACTCGCCATTCTTTGGTTGGATTCATGACTTATCAGCGCAAGACCCATACTACATCTTGCCGCTGTTGATGGGTGCATCAATGTTCCTGATCCAAAAGATGAGCCCGACAACAGTCACTGACCCAATGCAGCAGAAGATCATGACCTTTATGCCGGTGATGTTTACCTTCTTCTTCCTGTTCTTCCCTTCAGGTCTGGTTCTATACTGGTTGGTATCGAACATCGTGACCCTAATCCAGCAAACTTTGATTTACAAAGCGCTGGAAAAGAAAGGCTTGCACAGCAAGTAATTCCTGAGTGGAAATAACAGCGAAAGGCGGCCAAAAGGTCGCCTTTTTTATTTGAGCTGATTACAATTCATCACATCACTTATTCGCCACACAGTGGCATCAAGATTCAACAGGCACAACTATGACAACAGAGACCATCGTTGCTCAAGCCACCGCACCCGGTCGTGGTGGCGTCGGCATTATTCGCGTATCCGGGCCGCTTGCTGCCAAAGTCGCGTTAGAGGTGACCGGCAAAACACTTCGCCCACGTTACGCTGAGTATCTGCCATTCAACGCGCAAGATGGCAGCCAAATAGACCAAGGTATCGCTCTGTATTTCCCTAACCCACACTCTTTCACCGGTGAAGATGTGTTAGAGCTACAAGGTCATGGTGGTCCGGTGGTGATGGATATGCTGATCAAGCGTATTGTCGCCATTGACGGTATTCGCACCGCACGTCCAGGTGAGTTCTCAGAACGCGCGTTTCTCAATGATAAGCTCGACCTAGCTCAAGCAGAAGCGATTGCCGATCTGATTGATGCCAGCTCTGAAGAAGCGGCCAAGTCGGCGTTACAGTCACTACAAGGCGCTTTCTCGTCACGTATCCATACCCTAGTTGAGTCGCTGATCCATCTACGCATCTATGTGGAGGCGGCGATTGATTTCCCAGAAGAGGAGATCGACTTTCTCGCCGATGGCAAAGTGGCCGCTGACCTACAAGCGATCATCGACAACCTTACCGCCGTGTGCCGTGAAGCAAACCAGGGCGCCATCATGCGAGAAGGGATGAAAGTAGTGATCGCAGGTCGCCCCAATGCTGGCAAGTCCAGTCTACTCAATGCCCTCTCAGGTAAAGAGTCGGCCATTGTGACCGATATTGCTGGTACCACCCGCGATGTACTGCGTGAACACATTCACATTGATGGAATGCCTTTGCATATTATCGATACCGCAGGTCTGCGTGATGCGTCTGACGAAGTCGAGAAAATCGGTATTGAACGGGCGTGGGATGAGATCGCCCAAGCCGACCGCGTACTATTTATGGTCGATGGCACCACAACCGATGCCACTGATCCAAAACAAATCTGGCCAGACTTTGTTGATCGCCTGCCTGACAATATCGGTATGACGGTTATTCGCAATAAAGCCGATCAAACGGGTGAAGATCTTGGTATATGTCACGTCAACGATCCAACGCTCATTCGTTTGTCAGCCAAGACTGGCGATGGCGTTGAAGCGCTAAGATCTCATCTTAAAGAGTGTATGGGCTTTGCGGGCGGCAATGAAGGGGGCTTTATGGCACGTCGTCGACATTTGGAGGCCCTTGAGCGTGCTGCGCAGCACCTAGATATCGGCCAGCAACAGCTTGAAGGCTATATGGCTGGAGAAATCTTAGCAGAGGAGCTACGTATCACCCAGCAGCACCTAAGTGAGATAACAGGTGAGTTTAGCTCCGATGATCTGCTCGGTCGAATCTTCTCGTCATTCTGTATAGGGAAGTAAAGTGGGCAAATAACGGAAAACAACAGCAAGCAACGGTAGATAACATACTGATTTTATTAGATCGTCATTTGCCGTTTGTTTCCATCCGTTGCCGTTAATTGCCAAATCTAGTCCCCAGTTGGTCCCCAATGACATGATAAATGCCGTATTGGGGACCAATTGGGGACAAACATGAAAATTTTCATTGAAAAACGGGCACTTAAAGCAGATGGAACGCGAACATTGCGTCTCATTTATGACTACGGTTATACCACTAAATCAAACGGATCTCGTCAACGAAAACGTGAACACGAAGTGCTAGATCTGTTTGTCTATGACAAACCTAAAACACCCACCCAGCGCCAACACAACAAAGAACATATACTTCTCGCCGAAACCATTAAGAGTAAACGACTGGTTGAGTGGCAATCCCAAAAGCATGGTTTTGAGGATCGAACCAAGCGTTCAGCTAGCTTCATTGATTACTTTCAACGGCAAATTGATATCAAAGAACAAACCACCTCAACCTCCAACCACTCGATCTGGCTGTCAGCTCGTAAACACCTGCTGTTCTACTGCGGGAAACATGATCTTAGCTTTGATGAGCTGGATAAAGACTGGTTAGATGGGTTCAAGTATTACCTGACCAATGAAGCGAAGACCAAGAGTGATGAGCCTTTGTCTCGCAACACGCAAAGCTCCTACTTCAATAAAATTCGAGCGGCGATCAACGAAGCACATCGTGAAGGCATTATTCGTGATAATCCACTGTCACAAGTAACCAGCATCAAAGCGAAAACGACTAAACGGGTTTATTTAACACTGGATGAAGTTAACGCGTTAGCACACACAGAATGTCGCTATCCTGTCCTTAAACGTGCGTTTTTGTTTTCATGTGCAACGGGGATGCGTTGGTGCGATATCCATCGACTTACTTGGTCAGAAATAGAGACATTTAATAATCACAAGCGAATTATCTTCGACCAGGTCAAACTCTCTCACGGCGATGCTAAGAGCCTTCAATACCTTGACCTACCAAAGTTCGCAGAATCGCTTTTAGGTCCAGTAAAAGCGGCACACGAGCGCGTATTCAAGGGATTGAAATACTCTTCTTATATGAATGTAGAACTGCTTAGATGGAGCCTAGCTGCTGGAATCAGTAAACACGTTACATTTCATAGTGGTCGTCATACCTTTGCCGTGATCCAATTGAGCAGAGGTGTAGATATTTACTCAGTGTCTCGATTGCTCGGTCATAGCGAACTTAAAACAACCGAGATCTATGCTGATATCATAGAACAGCGCCGGATGGAAGCCATGCTGACATTCCCCGATATTTTTACATCTTCTGGAAAGGATTCAGCGGCCTAAGGCCGCTGCTATGAAGGTATTACTTACGAGAAGTGGTGGCGACATAGTTTGCTGCCCTTTTTTCTATCTCATGGCGAGATGAAACACGCTGCTCCTCAACCCAACTCATGATGGCTTGGCGCTCAAATCGGAGGTGTTTGCCAAGCTTAAAGTAAGGGATCTCTGCTGAGCTCGTTAGCTTATACAGCTGGTTTGTAGACAAACCAAGTAAGACAGCACATTCATCAACAGTTAGAATATCCTTTCCAAGCAACTCCACCTTTTGTTGCTGCAAACGCTGCTCCAGAACAGCGCGCTCGACACGATCGATCTTGGCGAGAATGGATTGAAGAAGAACTTGCTCGTTGGTTGTCATCGTATCACCTCCTCGCCCATTGGAATATCTCTGGGAAGAGTGGGAAAACTGGGAAATTCACTATTCATCAATACCCATCTCCTTCAACTCAGAGAGGATCTTTTCCGGCCAGAAGGCGAAAAAACGATGATCAAACTCAGTACCGTTATTCTTTTCGATAACCCGAAGTGTTCCCCTACGATCTTCATTGGTTTCAAACCACCCTTTATGAATCAAAGGGCTCAATTGACTCTTATACTGACGCCGCAGTCGTAGCTGCTTAACAAATTCTTGTTTGTGGATAAGCCACTGGACGTCATCACCATCCTGCCGCCAGTAACCAAACTTTGACGGTCTGCTTGTACAGAATTCAGGAAGCTTATTTTCCCAATGGCTAATCGCTTGTTTCAAAGCACTCAACACCTCATACGTTTCTTGATTATGCTGGTGCCCTCTGTGAGATAACCAGCGGCTAAAAACGCTATATACGGAATAGAGCGACTCTTCTTCAGTCCATGGCACTAACTGGTTTCGTGACGCAACAGACAACGCAACACCAACCAAGACAAAGCGCTTCAATACCCGATGAACCTGACCGGAATAATTGCTTTTAGACCAATGCTGCCTCAGCGTTTCGATTTCACGCTGTAAGACAACATCCAGATCGGGCTTATCTGAAATAAGCGTCATCCACGCCGTGAACAAAGTGCCAAAGTACTTTTGAGTCTGCTTTTCCAAGTGCTCAGCAAACTGAGATGGTGAGGAAAATCGGTGTAGATCCGCAAAACAACCGAAACGCTCTTCGGCAGGAATTTCGATAACTCGAATGAGCTGACCTGCTTTCACTTGATAACCAGCTGACTCCATCAGCTCTGTCAGGCCAATCTCTCCATTACTCAATGTCAACGTCCGCCAATTGGCAATATTCGCCAGGCCGCCTGTCTCCGTGGCTCGCAACTTTCCACATCCGTTTACAATTTGATAAGCCGCTGAACTGGCTTCTTCCGCCGAGCACAACCCTAGCTCATCTAACACAAGCAACATGTCGTGATGTTCTGATGCAACCGCCTCAATACCGTTAGCGGTTGTTTTCCAAGACTTGATATAAGACTTATCAGCATAAACAGACGCCGCAACAAACGATGTGACAGATTTCCCCGACGAAGACGGCCCCATGATATGGAATGCCGCACTTTCCATTCCAACAGGCTTGAGAAGCGGCGCGGCCAACGCAACACCAACAGAAAATATGAGCAGAGGATTACCGACCAACAAAGAACCAACTTCACTTTGCCATTCAGCTAAGTTCCCTTCAGCCAAACAGAGTGAATCAGCCATACCACCAGAAAAATAGTAGGACTCATCTGACCGTCCGAAGCTTTTCTCCGGAGTAACGAACACCTTGTCATGCCAACCTGTTCTTGTGACACAAAAGGCCGTTTGTGCCGCTTTGAGCTCTTCCCGCAAATAGCGCTGGACCATACTCCATGCAGTTTGCTCAGGCTCCAGCCAAAAACCGGTATCGAACAATTCATCTCTTAGCTGATAGTTGGTCCCTCCCATGATCTTTCTGGCAGGTACTATCATTCGGATCGTCTGTCTGTCCATATTGATGATTTCAATACAAGCACTGAACCCTGACTTCCGATCAGGTGAACGCGTTCTAGCAAGAACCTTGACCGAAGAGCTCAACGAACGCCAACCTCGCTCACGGCAGAAATTCTGTAGTTGATCATGGTGATGACGAAACTTCATATGACCTCCCTATCACAGGCTCAAAAGCCACTTCTGCACATCTTCAAGGCGAAATCTCACACTTCGAGCGCCAGGTGATAGTGTGACTGGTGTAGGAAAGGAACCGTTTTTTACATAGCGGCGAATCGTCGCTTGAGATAGTTGCGTTAGTTTGCAAACTTCTTGATAGCTTAATAGCTGATTTGATTGTTTTTGTTCGGTCATAACTACTCCTGACAGTTAATGGATAATCAAGGAATAGTTTGCAGAATGAGCAATGCAAAGGCGCGCGGTGCTCAGGCCCAAAATGGGCAGATTGAGCAGAAAATATGCCTGTAAAATGCTTTAGTTAGGGTTACAGAAGCAGATAATGGTGCGGTAATGTGATTAGGCGTTACTTCAGCGTTATTCATCAATCCACAAAGCGCTATGCGTTAAGTAACCCGCTAATACGTCAAGCTGTTTACTATGGTTAACGCATAGTGATTAGATCCACACTTTCACAAGTGAAAGTATGTTTTCAGCAATCCCTCCCTGTAGACAAGCAACACCAGCTATATCTCCTCTCGAATAATTTCATTTCAACTCTAATTTTTAACCGCTGGCTGGCATTTCTGTTATAGTTGCGCTTACGTTCAGAATGCCTGCATGGATAGGAACACATGATCAAATGCCACCTCGCCCGTTTGATGGGAGAGCGCAAATTAAGAATAGCGGATGTCATTCGTGAAACGGGTTTAAGCCGCAACACAGTGACACTTCTGTACAAAGAAACAGCACAAAAAGTGGACTTAGAAGCCATCGACAGGCTGTGCGTGCTATTTAATTGTCAAGTTGGTGAGCTCCTAGAACAGTCACCAGAGAATGATCAATAAAAACAATAACGAAGGACTGATATGAGCTTCACAGAAGATTCAAGAGTAAAAATACCAACGATCCTACATCTCATGCGTTTGGGTTATGAGTACCTATCCCTGAAAGGAATACACTGGGACAAGGATACAAATATCTTCCCGGAATTATTCTCCTCAGCGGTCAGCCGTATAAATCCTGACATGACCTCTGATGACGTTGCCCGTTTGCTCGAAGAAGTGAAACTCTCTCTGGATAACGAAGACTTAGGCCGAGCTTTTTTCAATAAGTTGAAGGCTCGATCTGGCACTAAGCTGATCGATTTCGAGAACTTTTCCAACAACAGCTTCCATGTCGTTACTGAGCTAACCTACAAGAACGGAGACGATGAATTTCGTCCTGACATTATCTTGTTAATCAACGGCATGCCGCTGGTGTTTATTGAGGTGAAAAAGCCTAACAACCGAGACGGTATCATCGCGGAAAGAGAACGCATCAATAAACGTTTTCAAAACCCGAAATTCAAGCGCTTTGCTAACATCACTCAATTCATGATTTTTTCCAACAACATGGACTACGTCGATGGTGATCCAGAGCCAGTACAAGGTGCGTTTTACGCGAGCAGTTCATATGACAAGCCAGTGTTTAACTACTTTCGTGAAGAAGAGGTGTTAGATCTCACTGCGCTTTTAAAACCACTGACTGATGAACAAGAACTGGCAGTACTCAAAGACAACAACTTAGAAGTGATCCGCAGCAACCCTGAGTTTTTGAGCAACAAAGAACCCAGCCGCCCAACCAACCGAATCTGTACCTCTTTGCTCAGCAAAGAACGTTTGTCCTTTGTTCTACGCTATGCATTGGTCTACGTATCAGAGAGTGATGGCCTGCAAAAACACATCATGCGCTACCCACAGATGTTTGCGACCAAAGCTATTGAGCGAAAGCTAAGCGAAGGGGTTCGTAAAGGGATTATTTGGCATACCCAAGGAAGTGGTAAAACTGCGTTAACCTATTACAACGTTGGGTTCTTAACGGACTACTTCCAAAAACGAGAAATCATTCCAAAGTTCTATTTTATCGTCGATAGACTAGACTTGCTGCAACAAGCACAGCGAGAGTTCACTGCACGCGGCTTGATTGTTCATACCATAAACTCCCGTGAAGCGTTCACACGTGACATCAAAGCCACACAAGTGATTCACAACCACTCAGGCAAAGCCGAAATAACCGTCGTCAACATTCAGAAGTTTAAAGATGACCCCGACGTTATTTCAACGCAAGACTATAACGTCACCATCCAACGCGTTTACTTCCTGGATGAGGTTCATCGCAGTTACAACCCGAAAGGTAGCTTTCTAGCCAACCTGACTCAGTCTGATACCAACGCTATCAAGATAGGATTAACGGGTACGCCCTTACTGGGTGAAGACTATAACTCACGAGTTCTTTTTGGCGATTACATTCACAAGTATTACTACAATGCTTCCATTGCCGACGGCTATACACTGCGCTTAATTCGTGAAGAGATCGCGACCAATTACAAAATGACGCTTCAGCAAGCGCTGGAAGAAGCTGAAGTAAAAATGGGCGATGTAGACCGCAAAGAAATATACGCACATCAAAGTTTTGTTGAGCCAATGCTGGACTACATCATCAGCGACTTCGAAAAGAGTCGCGGCATGCTAAATGACGCAACCATAGGTGGTATGATCATTTGCGATAGCTCAGACCAAGCAAAGAAAATGTTTGAGCTGTTTAATGCAGTGTACGCCTCAAAACCCCTAACTAGCTGTGACAGTGCGGAACCTCAACAAGCAACATCGGTAGCAGAACCACACCCAACTTACGTTCAAACAGCGAACATGGAGCCAGCCAAGCAAGCCCACAAAGTGAGCAATGCTGCGCTGATTTTGCATGATGTCGGCACAAAACAAGAACGCAAAGATTGGGTTGAAGATTTCAAAGCAGGAAAAATCGACTTACTGTTTGTTTACAACATGCTACTCACAGGCTTCGATGCTAAACGCTTGAAGAAACTCTACCTTGGCCGCGTGATCCGCAAACATAACTTGCTACAAGCACTGACACGCGTCAACCGCACATACAAAGACTTCCGTTATGGCTATGTGGTTGATTTCGCAGACATACGTAAAGAGTTTGACGCGACTAACAAAGCTTACTTTGACGAATTACAGTCAGAGCTGGGCGACGAAATCGAAAGCTACTCCAAGCTATTCAAATCACAGGAAGAGATCAAACAAGAGATAGAACACATTAAAGATGTGTTGTTCCGCTTTGATATCGACAACATGGAGACCTTCTGTGATCAAATCAGCCAGATACAAGACAGAGAAACTGTCTTAGCATTGAAAAATGCCCTAGCTGATGCACGAAGCCTGTATAACCTTATTCGCCTGCAAGGTGAATACGATTTCCTTGATGAACTGGATTTCACCAAGCTCAATGTGTTGTTTCGTGTTGCCAGCGATAGACTAGACATGCTTAATCTTGCGATTTCAATACAAGATGGCGTGGACATTGGCAATCTGCTCAATAGAGCTTTAGAAGATGTGATTTTTACATTCACAAAAATTGGCGAAGAAGAACTTGTACTAGCTGACAAACTGAAAAATACACTGCGCCAAACACGCGAAGCACTGGCAAGTAACTTTGACCAACAAGACCCGAAATTCATCAACCTGAAAGATGAACTAGAGCGATTGTTTAAGAAAAAGAATCTCAGTGAAGTTACACAAGATGAAATGATCGCCAACATCGATGCACTCAATAAGATTCACCAACGAGTGAAAGAGTTGAACCGACAAAATAACCAATTACGCCAGAAGTACCTAGGTGACACTAAATATGCGCGTTTACACAAGCGTTTATACGAACGCCAACAAGAGCGACGTGACATTACAGACTCTGAAAGAAAGATTTTTGAGGCCCTGCTCGGAGTCAAAGAAGACGCCGATAGCCAGGTACTCGACAACACGTCCGTTCTCGATAACGAAAGCTATTTTGAGCGGCATCTGCTACCAAAGGTTCATAACCGCTTTATCAAACAACAGAGCATTCCCTTGAATGCGGAAGCAGTACGTTATGTAAACCACCTTGTCGTAGCAGAATATTTAAAAGAATTTAATACAGGTAGCCAATCCTGGTAAGAACACCAACTAAGGCAGTACACAAACCATGGTCGAACTCGAATTTAGAGAAAAAACAAAAGCCCTTATCGATAGCCTGAAAAGCATCTGTGCAACCAATGGATTAGGCAACAGTACCGGGGAATTTGAGATCATCACTCAGGTCTTTTTGTACAAATTCCTGAACGATAAGTTCGCCTATGAAGCAAAGAAAATAGACGAAAAAATCGCCAGCGCGGAAAAATGGGAAGAAGCGCTGATTGAAATGAGTGAAGAAGATCTCGAAATGCTCCAGGTCCAGATGGGCGGTGATACTGCTCTTCTCAAACCACATCATTTCATCAGTCACTTGTTCAACCAACAAGACAAGCCGGGCTTTGCTCAGCTGTTTGATGATACCTTGATGGACATCGCCATCACCAATAACGATGTGTTTGCGGTAATGACGGACACTGGCGAAAAAGTACAACTGTTTACCCGCATCAGCGAGAACGTGACCGTTTCCAAGCGTGACGCTTTCTGTAAAGCGATCATCAACAAACTGGTTGATTTTAGTTTTGAGCGTATCTTTAACCAGAAGTTTGATTTCTACGCCACCATCTTTGAATACCTGATCAAAGACTACAACAGCAACTCAGGCGGTAAATATGCCGAGTACTACACCCCTCATGCGGTAGCACGCATTATGGCCGCAATTTTGGTGCCTGAAGACCAACAAGGTACCGTGCGCAATGTGAGCTGTTATGACCCATCAGCGGGCTCTGGCACCCTGCTTATGAACGTCGCTCATGCTATCGGTGAAACGCGTTGTAGCATCTACACCCAGGATATTTCGAAGAAATCATCAAACCTACTGCGTTTGAACCTGATTTTGAACAACTTAGTGCATTCAATCCCTAACGTTATTGAAGGTGACACTCTTCGTCATCCACACCACAAGGAAAATGGTGACTTACGCAAATTTGATTACATTGTCTCTAACCCACCATTTAAGCTGGATTTCAGTGATTTTCGTGATGAGTTGGATAGCAAAGAAAACAAAGATCGCTTTTTTGCTGGCATTCCAAAAATCAAGGCCAAAGCCAAGGACAAAATGGAAATCTACCAATTGTTCTTGCAGCACATTATTTACTCATTAAAACCAGGTGGAAAAGCAGCGGTGGTATTGCCAACAGGGTTTATTACCGCTCAATCTGGCATTGATAAGAAGATCCGACAGTACTTGGTTGATAACAAGATGCTGGCGGGCGTGGTATCCATGCCATCCAATATCTTCGCAACCACAGGTACCAACGTCTCCATTCTGTTTATTGATGACAGTAACAAAGACAAAGTAGTGCTGGTTGATGCATCCAATCTGGGGCAAAAGGTCAAAGAAGGTAAGAATCAGAAGACGGTTCTAACACCAGAAGAAGAACAGCAAATCATCGATGTGTTCAACAACAAGTGGACGGAAGAAGACTTCTCTGTTGCAGTCAGCTACGACGATATCACAGCGAAGAATTACAGCCTCAGTGCAGGACAGTACTTCGAAGTCAAGATCGAGTATGTAGACATTACCGCAGAGCAGTTTTTCATGAAAATGCAAGGCTTTGATAGTAAATTGGATGACTTATTTAACCAGTCACTAGAATTGGAAGCTGAGATTAAGAAACAATTGGCGGGGTTAAAGTTTCATGGATAAAACTGTAGGTCTTGCTTGCAACATCTCAACAGGGAAACTAGATGCCAATCAAGCTGTTTCTGGTGGGAAATATCCATTTTTTACATGTGCTGAATTCCCAGACAATATAGATCATTTTGCTTATGATGATGACGTTGTTCTTGTGGCTGGTAATAATGCTCGCGGTAACTTTCATGTAAGTAGATACAAAGGAAAATTCAATGCCTACCAGCGCACTTATATTCTTACAGCGAAGGAAGGCTTTAATATAGATTATATCTATTACGCATTGAAGCTTGAGCTAAAGCGGCTTCGTGAAAGAGCGCAGGGGTCACAGACGAAGTTTTTGACAATGCCCATTCTCACTGGCATTCATCTTCGTGACGTTACAGGTGATGAGCAAGCTGAAATCGCTCGCGTGTTAAGGGCAATCGATAAAAAAATAGAACTCAACAACCGCATTAACTCTGAACTCGAAGCTATGGCGAAGACACTCTACGACTATTGGTTTGTGCAGTTCGACTTCCCCGATGCCAACGGCAAGCCCTACAAAACCTCTGGTGGCAAGATGGTCTACAGCGAGACCTTAAAGCGGAAAATTCCTGAGGGGTGGGAAGTCCGTCCTTTTTCCGAACACCTAACGTGTAACGCCAAAAAGCTTGGGAAAAAGCATGGGTACTCAGAGATCCAGTACCTAGATACAGCAAACCTAACAAAGAACGTGGTAGATACACTACAACCTTTAGTCGTTTCGGTGGATAAGATACCCAGCCGAGCAAATATGATTGTTTCTAAAAATGATATTCTGTATTCGACTGTTAGGCCGAACCAGTTGCATTACGGGATAATTACTCAACCTGTTGAAAACATGGTTGCCTCTACGGGTTACTCAGTGCTTTCACATAAGTCAGACAGCTCAATAAATGTACTGTTTTATTTGCACCTCACTAATGAGGCTAATACGCAAAGATTGATAAAAATATCAGAGTCTTCCAAGTCTTCTTATCCGTCAATCTCGCCTGATGACATTTTGAGCATTGATATTGCTTTGCCGAAAGATGGTGGGGCGGTAGATAAAGCTGTTGGTATGTTAAATCCATTATTCAAAAAAATCTCAGAAACACAGCGAGAGAATAAAGAGCTTGCTTCGTTACGTGATTGGCTACTGCCAATGCTAATGAACGGTCAAGTAACGGTAAAACCAAGCACTGAACCACAGGAGGCTCAGCATGGCTAAAGATCTCACTGAGTCTTTGCATGACAGACAAAACATCCTTAATAACCGTTAAGCTCTGCAAAAAGCAGAGCAACACCTCGCATTAGGTGGTGTTCAGTTTAATGGTGAGGCGGTGTTCACTAAGCAACAAGTCATGGAATTGTTTGAAATCAGTGAACGTACAATTGAGCGCTATTTGTCCAGCCATGTCATGAATTAAAAGTAGATATAATTCATAGCATTACGTTATGGTGCCGACATTAATGACGGTACCATAATCAGCGTTTGATGTCGGCGTTCCAACAAGATAGTGAGCAGCAATACACCATGATCGGCTCTGTAATCATCATGGTTTAAAGATGACAAAACTCATCAATAACGCAATAAGGTTAATTGAATGACAGATAACATCCCCCAAGCTCCGCATGGTGAATTTGTCCTGTTTACCAGTGGAGATGGCAAAACTCGCGTAGAGTGCCGCTTTGAGTCAGATACCTTGTGGCTTTCTCAAGCTGCAATGGCAGAGCTTTACCAAGTGAGCTCACAGGCCATCACTCAGCATATCAAGGCCGTCTATTCTGAAGGGGAGCTTGAACAAAATTCAACTTGTAAGGATTACTTACAAGTTCAATTAGAGGGTGGTCGAGAAGTAAAACGCAACATTCGTCACTACAGTCTCCCGGTGATTCTTGCGGTAGGGTACCGAGTTCGTTCGACGCGTGGTACTCAGTTTCGCCAATGGGCCACGCGATTGTTACAAGAGTATTTGATCAAAGGCTTCGTGATGGATGACGAGCGTTTGAAGAACCCGCCCGTTGGTCACTCTGCTGTGCCAGATTACTTTGATGAAATGCTCGAACGCATTCGCGATATCCGAGCCAGTGAGCGTCGTGTTTATCTGCGAGTCAAAGAGATCTTTACCATGGCAGCCGATTACGAGCCTTCCAATAAAGAGACCACTCTCTTCTTCCAAACCATTCAGAACAAGCTGCATTATGCCTGTACGCACATGACAGCTGCTGAGCTGATAGCTAGCCGTGTGGATGCCAATAAGCCAGATATGGGGCTAACCAGCTATAAAGGCGATGAAGTGCGTAAGACCGATGTCACCATCGCCAAAAACTATCTGCGTGAAGACGAAATCAAAGAGCTCAATCGCATCGTCAATATGTGGTTGGACTTTGCCGAAGACCAGGCGTTACGCCGCAAACAAGTGTTCTTGCAAGACTGGGCCGATAAGCTTGATCAGTTTTTAAGTTTTAATGATAGAGATGTGTTGAGCGGAGCAGGAAAAATCACTAAGAAAGACGCAGATGATAAGGCGAAATTGGAGTTTGACCGCTTTGCCCAGCAACGCCGCCGTTTAAAAGAAGCCGAAGGCGCACTTGCTAATATTGCAGCTCTCAAGGCAATACTCAAGAAAGACAAATAACGCGACTAACTCAGTTGAACCAGCCATGGTACCGATATCAATGTCGGTACCATCGTTCTCGGGTCTGTCATTTATCTCGCCAAAACACCACCTAAAAGCCACTTTGAGATTTCAACTGGCTATCTCACACAACTAGCACATCGAAAAACAACCCAAAAGCGCTCTTGCTCCAGCCCACCGCGTGCTGCCCCATGGGCTTTCACATGTGAAAGTACATCAGCCCTCATGCACTACAAATAGGCCAAATCCCACAATAATCTAGAAATTTACCAACACAATCCCATCAAAAAAATAATCGACACTCAGATCCCACAATGATTGGAGTACAACGCCCTACATCCCCGCCACAACAATAAAGCAACGAAAATAATCCGTATCAACATCCCACAAAGATAGGTATCTGGAGAGCACAGGGATAGGTCCCAGGAGAGGAATCGCTGCCATGCTTCCCAATCAGCGGTGGGACACGAGGAAAATTATGCGCTCAAAAAGGGCAATTACAGATGCGTAAGTAACCGTACGTTTGCGCTACCTTGAGAAAAACAAACAAGGAGCCACTATGACTGTATTAAATGAACATTCCGCCGCCTATCAATGGCATCAACGAGCCCAGCAGCGACACCCCGAAAATGAACCAGAATGCTTTGAACTCGCGCTTTCCCAATCACTAAAAGCCATTGCCGATATCGAGAACTTTGCAATGCAGGAGCCCTATCTGCTTGAGTTTTTAGCCAGTTGCTACGCGAACCAATTTTGGCGAATCCATCGAACACATAAGGAAACCTCACCTGGCCGCTACGGTTGCCGTGTTCGGGTTCGGAACCATCGCTTTGAAGCGGCTTGGTACTACAACTGGTACCTCAGTGCTAACCAAATGTCTCAGCGAAACAACAAAGAACAACGCGTTCGCTCAAAGCATTTATCAAAAGGAAAAGGCTTTCGTTACCCACCGGGGCGCTTTTCAAAAGCCAACGCTGAATGGGAATCCGATCTTATTGAGTACACAGAAGATGCCTTCGCACTGATCCGCGAAGTACGGCATGAAATCCTCACCATCAAACAAAAAGCACAAATCTGTACAAAACGACTTCACAAGCTTCGTGAGCACTTTCAAAAATCCCAAAATGGAGAAGCATAATGACTAAGAAAACCACGCCCAACGTCGGCATCGCACAACTAAACAAGGAAATTGAGTTAAGTAATCTCAAGTTGAAGCTGCCTGAGCCAGTTCCTTTGCCAGAAAGAATCGATGGTTTGTCTAATTTCGTAGCGACAGAGTCAAAGCACTTGATGGCAGCAGCAAAAGAACTGAAGAAACAAATGGATATACTAAAGACAGCCTTGTCAAAAGAGTACAACGTAGAGTACCCATTTCGCTATGAGTTCATTGTTACGAGTGAACAGCGCTTACCTAAAATCAAGTGGCACCGCGTGATCGCTCGTGGAGGTTGGTATCCAGAACTTGAAACCCAAGAAGTTTCAAATGGGATATTACGTCGTTTTTCACATGCGATGGATTGGGAAATCCTTCTCTATCTTCATTTGCTAGACCAGATCAACCAACTGGAACAGCGTGTGAAGCCAATAAGAGAGCTGTCTAGTCAGGTGAGAAAAACGATGCGAGCGATAAAAAAACTGCACATTTAGCTCTATCCAATCAGGAAGCTTCATGCCGTGAAATGAAGCTTCTCCCCACAGTTTGCATTTTCAAAATCGATGATACGCTGGTAGTAAAGTGAGGAGAAAATGCAGTGATGAGATTGAAAGTTCAGGTTGAAAAAATCAATGCTGAAAGCGTCGAAGTCGCGTGGTTCACGGGGTTGAACAATCACGGTATCGTTACGGTTCAAATTGCTCAAAGTGAGTTCCAGTGCGCTGTAGCAGAGTTAACGGCGGCTAGGTTCTTACTACTCGACAAACAGGTATTCGGGCGCGTACCAAACAGCGGTAAAGGTCTCGCACTCAGCCTAACCAAAGAAACCATTTTAGCGGCCAAGAATGAAGTTCTCAAAGCAGCCGCACTGTTTCTGTCCAACCGTCTATCCGGTATCAAACTTTATTCTGACGAAATTGTTGATATCACTCATTCAGAAACAAAAGACATTATTACACCTTATGCTTCACCCTATCCGACGTTTGAGGTTGCAAAGCTTGGCACCATCGCCATCAGTAACCATGCAATGCAACGCTATCAACAAAGACACAAGCAAGGTGATATTCGTAATCCGTGGCACAGCTTACAGAAGCAACTCTCCCATCCAAATCTAGAAAGACTGGCTTTGTCATCAAGAACACGTTTCCAAAAGCTACTCCGTTACGGAAGCGAGCAACATGAAATTTGGGCCAACCCTACAGGCAATCTTTACTTTCAAATTGCATCCTTAGCGGAGCACAAATTGGTTGTGACGGTTTTTTCTCAGGTAACGCATGCTTTCGATGAAATTCATGCTTAGGAAAGCTAAGCTAAATAGAGATAGAAGATACTTACAGGAGGTGAATATGGAACTTTGGATTTGGCTGGGAGGTTTATTACTGACAGTCGCCGCAGTCGGTGGGGTATTTTGGTATTCAGGACGACAGCGATAGCTTTATGACTGGTCGATCTTATCGAGCTCCTGCCTGATCTGCTCAATAAGCGCCTGCTTTTTAGTTTCACTGAGCTTTTCAATCAAACATGCCAGTTCCGCTGAGCTGTCGGAATCTGAAAAGAAAAATGCAACAGGCACACCAAGCTCCTGAGCAAGCTTTTGTAGCGTACCGATATCGGGCATATGACGCCCTTTTTCATAATGATTCATACGGCCACTCGCTGAACTTGGGTCCATACCCAAACGGATACCAAGCTCCCTCTGGCTGATACCAACGCGATTTCTTGCCTGTTTAAGGCGCTGTGGAAATGGATTTGTTTTAGACAAGTGAGAATCATCATCAACCTACGATGCTTAGATTTTCTAAGTTTTAATTATACCTGTATACTTAGGAAAACTAAGCACAAAATGGAGACTAAGATGAAAACACTAAAAAAGTTCGCACTATTTTGCGTTTTTTGTCTTGGTGCGTTAGTGACTGTATATCAGAGCTGGGGAGTGATGTTGATGGCCATCCCAAGCGTTATTTGGCTACATAAGCCTTTGGTTGTTATCCACACAAATAAGTACATCGCGTTGTTATTTTGGTTTGTACTCTTTTATATAAACTGGCTATTCGCCACTGCCGCCGCCCTCACCTATTTCTTTGTTCATGTCTGGCATTTGCACCAACAGAACATTCCGCTCAATGACTCGTCTTGCTCCAAGCGAACGCCTCGCCTCATCAACCCAAGCACTGGTTTGTTGATGAAGAACAGGCACTTTGATATCGCAGGTAATGCTTATGGCTGGAAGAATGATTGATCTGAGTAGGTGATGATCACACTCGTCCCTACAGGAAAGGATCGTAAATACAAAATGATCCACGATCCATAGCAAAAGCCCCCGAACAATAACTGATGAGTTTAATGATCAAAAGATATCTCCTGCTTATCCACAATGAGTCAACTTGGTGATCAACCGATAAATAACTGCAAAATCAGATTGTTTTGAAAAGGAAATTCCTCATGAAACCGAAGGCTAGGTTCACTCAGTTATCGTTACTAATTTTTCTCACTGGATGTGCCTCTACATCAACGCCTATCCAATATGACAACAGCCACAGCCCTGCTCATAACATTGCTCATGCAGGTGGGCTCTACCAAACAGAAGACAAAGTCATTCCAATGAGAGACTTTGAAGCATTTAAGCTCGCGAAAGCTGCCGCAGGAAATACATTGTTGTTCACGTCTTCAGTAGGTGTGGGACTTGAGTTAAGTGAAGGACTGGGCCTTGGTTTGCTAACGTCATTACTGGAGCAGCCTGATGCCGCTTCGCGAAACAGCATTATTGCTTGGATGCCTATACAAGAAGCGACATCCACTCGAGACGCACAGCAAAAGTTGCTCTACCACTTCAACGCAGCCATCGAAACCGTGCTTCAAGAACAATCTATTCACTATGAGCGCACGAATGGCAATTCAGAACAAAAGATAGAGTTCTACTTCCATAGTGCAGACTACCAATGTCCAAAATACCAAGCTGGTATGACAAACCAGAACCTATGCTACATCACCGCTGAAGTTTTCGAACCGAGAAGAACGATGTCACCGTCTTTCGTCAACGATGGACAGGAAAGTTATGCATTTGAATCCAACCATCACGTCTACTACCAGAGGTTTAGAGTTTCGCCAGGCAAGAATAGTGACATCCCTTCTGATGCACTTTATGCTGCTATTAGTAGTAAGTTGCCCGATTGGATCTTCATCTATATAGCAAAAGGCAACATTCACTTTGGTAAACAGACGATCACCGCACCTTACCTGCTAGAGAGTGGAAAACCACTCTTGTTTATCGTTGCTGAGGAGAAAGAAGGTGAAAGCTGATCCTGTTTCCCACCATTCCCACTTTTCCCATCCTGATCTATGATGGAAGTCATCTTGGGAAGTAAGAATTTGACCATAAATTGCAATTTGGTCCCCAATCGGTCCCCAAGACGTCGCGCGAGGCCAGCTATTATGGGAAACTTCACTTTCTGTATTGGCAAATAATTATCCACCAGCGCGGCGTTACGTCGCGCTTTTCATATCATAAAAGGAAACGCTATGATCCACATTATTACTGGCAGTACACTCGGAGGCGCTGAATACGTTGGCGACCACTTAAGTGATCTTCTGGTAGACAAGGGCTTTGAAACTCACATTCATAACCAGCCCAATTTGGCGGATATCGACAACAATGGCACTTGGTTAATCATCACCTCCACCCATGGTGCTGGCGAGTACCCTGATAACATTCAACCTTTTATTACTCAACTACAAAGCACTCCGCCACGTATGAGCAACGTTCGCTTTGCGGTAATTGCGATTGGTGATTCGAGCTACGACACTTTTTGCGCAGCAGGCCAGCACGCTTATGCGCTACTGGAGGACATTGGTGCCACCCCAATCACCGACTGTTTGACCATTGATGTCTTGTCTCATGATGTACCCGAAGATGCCGCTCAAGAGTGGTTACTTGAACATATTGAACAGTTTTAGCACCACTGATGTGGTCAGTTGACTGGCCACATCACCTCTTTTTCCCCTCATGTGAATAAGTTTCCAACTCTCCCTTCTGTTCGCTTGCTGAATTTTCAATCAATTGAACTGTGGATAAAGCATCATTTATCCGGTGGTTAACCTATAGTTATCCCTATAACAACTAAGACCTCTTTGATCCCCTGTGAATAACTACCGTTTTTGATCCCAGTTAATCCTCGTCATGATCAAGGTAAGATCACATGATATGATCCAAATAAGATCCATGATCTTGTTGATCATTTTCTAGTTATCCACAGAAATGCTCGATCCTAATAGTAGATCTAATAAAAGATCATATATATAGATCTTATATATATAAGCGAGTCAGCTCTTTAAATGAAAAGCGTCAAAAGCATTTTCTCTCTCTGGGAAAGAGGGTAGAATAACGCTCTTTTTCTCAATCCAACTCTGTTTTGAATACCTGAGGTCGGTTCATGCTTTATCACGAAAACTTTGACGTCATCGTTGTCGGTGGCGGTCACGCAGGAACGGAAGCCGCACTCGCATCTGCTCGTACAGGGCAAAAAACACTTCTACTGACTCACAACATCGATACTTTGGGTCAAATGTCCTGCAACCCAGCTATTGGCGGTATTGGTAAGGGACATTTAGTCAAAGAAGTGGATGCTATGGGTGGGTTAATGGCACAGGCCATCGATCATGCCGGTATTCAATTCCGTACCCTAAACGCATCAAAAGGACCAGCGGTTCGAGCCACTCGAGCACAAGCTGACCGTGCACTGTACAAAGCTTATGTCCGACATGCGTTAGAGAACACCCCTAACCTGACTCTGTTCCAACAATCGGTCGACGATTTGATCGTTGAGAACGAGCGTGCTGTAGGTGTCGTTACTCAAATGGGATTGCGTTTTCATGCCAAAGCGGTGGTACTGACCGTAGGCACTTTTCTTGGTGGTAAGATCCACATTGGGATGGAAAGCTCTTCAGGAGGACGCGCAGGGGATCCACCATCGATCGCACTTGCAGATCGTCTACGTGAGTTGCCATTTCGAGTTGATCGTCTAAAAACGGGAACACCGCCACGTATCGATGCTCGCAGCGTCGACTTTACTCATCTTGAAGTCCAGCATGGCGACGATCCTGCTCCGGTATTTTCATTCATGGGCAAACGAGAGCAACATCCACGTCAGATCCCGTGTTATATCACTCACACAAATGAACAGACTCACGATGTCATCCGAGATAATCTAGATCGTAGCCCAATGTATGCCGGTGTGATTGAAGGTATTGGTCCGCGCTATTGTCCGTCAATTGAAGACAAAGTGATGCGCTTTGCGGATAAAAATAGCCACCAGATCTTTATCGAGCCTGAGGGTTTGAATACACACGAACTTTACCCGAATGGTATTTCCACTAGCTTACCATTTGATGTTCAAGTGCAAATCGTTCGTTCAATGAAAGGGTTCGAGAACGCGCATATTGTCCGTCCAGGTTATGCGATAGAGTACGACTTCTTCGACCCTCGTGATCTCAAACAGACTTACGAGACCAAATTTATTCATGGTTTGTTCTTTGCCGGACAGATCAATGGTACGACGGGATATGAAGAGGCTGCAGCACAAGGTTTGATGGCTGGTCTTAACGCCAGTTTGCACAGCCAAGGCAAAGAAGGCTGGAGTCCTCGTCGTGACCAAGCTTACATGGGCGTACTTATCGATGACTTGTCAACTATGGGGACCAAAGAACCCTACCGTATGTTCACATCTCGTGCCGAGTACCGTTTACTGCTGCGAGAAGACAATGCAGATTTGCGTTTAACCGAGCAAGCGCGTGAACTGGGTTTGATTGACGATCAACGTTGGGCGCGCTTTAACCAAAAAATGGACAACATGGAAAAAGAGCGTCAGCGCCTAAAAGAGATTTGGATGAATCCTAAATCGGCCGGGATTGAAGCTCTAAACCAACTACTGAAAACTCCGATGGCACGCGAAGCCAGCGGTGAAGATCTGCTACGTCGCCCTGAGATCACTTATGCACAGTTGACGGAACTCGACGCCTTTGCCCCTGCGCTAGAAGATCAACAGGCGGCTGAACAAGTCGAGATCCAAGTCAAGTACGAAGGCTACATTAAGCGTCAGCAAGACGAAATTGAGAAGTCTCTACGTCATGAACACACTAAACTGCCTGCTGATCTCGACTATAGCCAAGTGAAAGGTTTATCGAATGAAGTCGTGGCTAAGTTGACGGAAGCGAAGCCCGAAAGCTTGGGTATCGCGTCACGAATTTCGGGTATTACGCCGGCTGCGATTTCGATTTTGTTAGTGCATTTGAAGAAACATGGCCTACTGAAAAAAGGTGAGGAAGCTTAATGTCTGAGCTACGTAGTCAACTTGACGCTCTTATCGCTCAAACTGATTTATCGGTTTCTGAGAAGCAACGTGACCAGTTAGTGGGTTACGTCGAAATGCTGCATAAATGGAACAAGGCCTACAACCTGACTTCGGTTCGCGATCCACAGGATATGCTGATCAAACATATTTTGGACAGTATCGTTGTTAGCGCTCACTTAGACGGTGAGCGCTTTATTGATGTGGGGACTGGCCCTGGGTTGCCAGGTATTCCGTTGTCAATCATGCATCCTAATAAGCAGTTTGTGTTGCTCGATAGTTTGGGCAAACGCATCCGCTTCATTAAACAGGTTCTGCATGAACTCAAAATTGAAAATGTGACTCCGGTCCAAAGCCGAGTGGAAGAGTATCAACCTGAAGACAAGTTTGATGGTGTACTAAGTCGCGCCTTTGCCTCCATGACCGATATGGTCGAGTGGTGTCACCATTTACCGAAGTCGTCTAGTGGCCGCTTTTTGGCGCTAAAGGGACAATTACCACAGAGTGAGATTGAACAATTGCCTCAATGGTGTAGTGTGACCGACATCAAAGCTTTGAATGTTCCTCAATTGGAAGGTGAGCGTCATCTAGTAATCTTATCGCGCAAGGAATAAAAGCGAGGTTCATTGTGGGAAAAATCGTAGCGATCGCCAACCAGAAAGGCGGGGTTGGTAAGACAACAACTTGTATCAACTTGGCTGCCTCTATGGCTGCGACCAAGCGTAAGGTCTTGGTGATTGATTTAGACCCACAAGGCAATGCCACTATGGCAAGTGGCGTCGATAAGTATCAAGTTGATGCCACGGCATACGAACTTTTAGTCGAAGATGTGGCTTTTGATGATGTCGTTTGTCGTACCACATCGGGGAATTATGACCTGATTGCCGCAAACGGTGATGTGACGGCGGCGGAAATTAAGCTGATGGAAGTGTTTGCCCGCGAAGTGCGCCTCAAACACGCGTTGGCTTCAGTTCGTGATAACTATGATTTCATCTTTATCGATTGTCCTCCATCTCTAAACCTTCTTACAATCAACGCTATGGCCGCAGCCGATTCGGTGTTGGTTCCAATGCAGTGTGAGTATTTCGCACTTGAAGGTTTAACCGCGTTGATGGATACGATCAGTAAGCTTGCTGCTGTTGTTAACGAAAATCTAAAAATCGAAGGGTTGTTACGTACTATGTACGACCCTCGCAACAGACTGTCTAACGAAGTTTCTGATCAATTGAAAAAACACTTTGGCAACAAGGTGTATCGCACCGTTATTCCTCGTAATGTTCGATTGGCCGAAGCGCCTAGTCACGGTAAGCCGGCGATGTATTACGACAAGTACTCAGCGGGCGCAAAAGCGTATCTTGCTCTCGCGGGTGAGATGCTTCGCCGCGAAGAAGTCCCTGCATAACGATAACCAAAGGAATCCCGTCTCATGTCTAAACGTGGTTTAGGTAAAGGGCTCGATGCTCTGCTCTCGACTAGTTCGTTAGCGCGTGAAAAACAACATACTGCGCTCCAGAGTCAACAGCTATCTTCTGAAGGTGAGCTGACTGATCTAAACATCAATAGCCTTAAGTCAGGGGTTTATCAACCACGTAAAGATATGTCTCCAGAGGCTTTGGAGGAGTTAGCCGCTTCCATTGAATCCCAAGGCATTATTCAGCCGATCGTG
The DNA here is from genome assembly GCF_013369335.1 of Vibrio sp. JPW-9-11-11. GTDB lineage: Bacteria > Pseudomonadota > Gammaproteobacteria > Enterobacterales > Vibrionaceae > Vibrio. The sequence goes on along the minus strand of NZ_SZQJ01000004.1, from coordinate 17,881 downwards.
GTTCGCCAGGTCGAACACGACAAGTTTGAAATTATCGCTGGTGAACGACGTTGGCGTGCGGCGCGCAAAGCAGGCTTAAAGCAAGTCCCTTGCGTGATCAAAAATGTTGAAGATCGCGCGGCGATCGCGATGGCGTTGATCGAAAATATCCAGCGTGAAGATCTGAATGTGATCGAAGAAGCGGTAGCGTTGGATCGTTTACAAGAAGAGTTCAGCTTAACTCATCAACAGGTGGCGGATGTGATTGGTAAATCGCGCGCCGCAGTGAGTAACCTACTGCGTCTCAATCAACTCGAGGGGGACGTAAAAGGTTTGGTGTCTACCAGCCAGCTCGATATGGGCCATGCACGAGCGCTTCTGGCACTAGAAGGTGAGCAGCAAGTTGAGGTTGCTCGACAGGTCGCTAAGAAGCATTTAACAGTGCGTCAGACGGAACAGTTGGTTAAAAAGTGTTTACAACCCGCTGTTGAAGAAAAAAATGTGCCTCAAGATGCAGAGATACAAGAATTGTCACACAAATTGAGTGCAATGCTAGGGGGGAAAGTTGCTATTGTTCGTAACCCTAGCGGAAAGTCTAAAGTGACGATTAGTCTTGATGAGCCTCACAAATTAGAGCAACTAATTGCAAAGCTCGAGAGCTAAATGAGATAATTGATCTCAATCAATTATGTAAAAAAACAATTTTTGTGCGAAAGTTGTCGGTTTGTAAACAAAATTGTAACTTTTTGCGGGCTTTTAATTGCATTAAGGCACTCTGACCGTATAATTTTTGCCAATTTCCCAGCCCAGAGGTAGTAAAGCTGTGGATTTTACTCGAGGTACGAATACATGGTAGCTGCGTTAGCTAGACCAGGACGAGAGCTTGCTAAGCGCTTGTTGTTGATCGAAATCGGCGCGGTTACGTTAGTGGCAGCAGGAATGGCGATTGCTGTAAATACTGAATGGGGAGTTTCAGCGCTAATTGGTGGTGGCATTTTTGTTATCGCTAATGCTGTATTTGCCTTGTGTGCTTTTCTCTTTGTAGGAGCTCGAGCTGCCAAAATGGTAGCGGCATTCTTCTACACGGGTGAAGCGCTTAAGATTCTCATCACAGTGGCACTCTTTTCCGTTGCTTACATGTATATGCAGGTGGAACTCGTTCCCCTGAAACTAACCTATTTGCTGGTACTTGGGATTAACATCTTTGCGCCAGCGCTATTCATTAACAACAAAAAATAGGATGAGTTATGGCTGCGCCAGGTGAAGCGCTAACAGCTTCCGGTTACATCACTCACCACCTTACTCACCTTTCAACTTATAAGTTGGGGTTAGTGGCGGAAGAGACGAGTTTCTGGAACATACACATCGATAGCCTGTTGTTTTCTTGGATCACTGGTTTGATATTCCTAGGAGTATTTTACAAAGTAGCTAAGAAATCGACAGTAGGTGTGCCGGGTAAGCTTCAATGTTTTGTTGAAATGATCGTAGAATTTGTCGCGGAAAACGTCAAAGATACGTTCCATGGACGCAACCCGTTGATAGCCCCTCTCGCACTGACTATCTTTTGTTGGGTATTTATAATGAACTTGATGGACCTTGTGCCTATCGATTTCTTACCATACCCAGCAGAGCATTGGCTAGGTATTCCTTATCTTAAGATAGTACCTTCTGCTGATGCTAACATCACCATGGGAATGGCAATAGGCGTATTCGCTCTGATGATTTTCTACAGCATCAAAGTGAAAGGTCTAGGTGGTTTCGCCAAAGAACTTGCTTTACATCCATTTAATCACTGGACCATGATCCCGTTCAACCTACTGATTGAAGTGGTATCGCTACTGGCGAAACCTCTGTCACTTGGTATGCGTCTATTCGGTAACATGTTCGCCGGTGAGGTTGTATTCATTCTTTGTGCGGCAATGCTACCATGGTTCCTTCAATGGATGGGTTCACTTCCGTGGGCGATTTTCCATATTCTGGTAATCACGATTCAGGCCTTCGTGTTTATGATGCTAACGATTGTTTATATGTCAATGGCACACGAAGACAGCGATCACTAATTTTTTAAACTCTTATTAGTCAAAAAGTATATTTGGAGATAGTAATGGAAACTGTATTGAGCTTTTCAGCAATCGCAGTAGCAATCATCGTTGGTCTATGTGCAGTAGGTACTGCAATCGGCTTCGCAGTACTAGGTGGTAAGTTCCTAGAAGGTGCTGCACGTCAACCAGAAATGGCGCCTATGCTACAAGTTAAGATGTTCATCATCGCGGGTCTACTGGATGCGGTTCCAATGATCGGTATCGTAATCGCTCTACTATTTACTTTCGCAAACCCATTCGTTGGTCAACTAGCTGGTTAATCTTTGCTTTTCATAGACAAACATCGGTTTGTCATTGATTAACACTAAGTCCAATAAAGAGGGGTAGCTGTTGTGAATATGAACGCAACTCTGCTAGGTCAAGCAATCTCGTTCGCAATGTTTGTGTGGTTCTGCATGAAGTATGTATGGCCGCCGATCATGAACGCAATCGAAGAGCGTCAGAAGAAAATCGCTGACGGCCTTCAAGCGGCGGAACGAGCTGAGAAAGACTTGAATCTAGCTCAAGCTAATGCTTCTTCTCAAATGAAAGAAGCAAAGCGCACAGCAACTGAGATCATCGAGCAAGCAAACAAGCGTAAAGCTCAAATTCTAGATGAAGCCCGTGAGGAAGCGCAATCTGAGCGTCAAAAAATCCTTACTCAAGCTGAAGCGGAACTAGAAGCTGAACGCAACCGTGCGCGCGATGAACTGCGCAAACAAGTTGCAACTCTGGCTTTAGCTGGTGCTGAGAAAATCCTTGAGCGTAGTATCGATAAAGATGCGCACAAAGATCTTCTCGACAACATTACTGCAAAACTTTAAGTCTGGGGGCGCACATGGCTGATATGACTACTATCGCACGCCCCTATGCTAAAGCAGCATTTGACTTTGCTGTTGAAAGAAACCAACTCGACCAATGGGGTCTGATGTTGTCTTTCGCAGCGGAAGTTGCCAATAACGAACAAATCCATGAGCTTTTAACAAGCTCAACATCTGCCGATAAACTGGCAGAGGTATTTGTTGCGGTATGTGGCGAACAAGTTGATGAGTTTGGTCAAAACCTGATTAAGGTGATGGCTGAGAATGGCCGACTACAGGCCCTTCCTGATGTATGTGCTGAGTTCTTGCTACTTAAGCAAGAGCACGAGAAAGAAATCACCGTTGAAGTGACTTCAGCGACAGAGCTTTCTGACCAGCAAAAAGCAGACATCAGCAGCAAACTTGAAACGCGTCTTGAACGCAAAGTCCAGCTGAATTGCAGCGTAGATGAGGCCCTACTTGGTGGGGTTATTATTAGAGCCGGAGACTTAGTCATCGATAACTCAGCACGTGGCCAACTAGGCCGCCTGAGCGATGCATTGCAGTCTTAATGGGGATTGGAGCATGCAACTTAATTCCACGGAAATTAGCGATCTAATCAAACAGCGTATCGAATCTTTCGAAGTTGTTAGTGAAGCTCGCAATGAAGGTACTATCGTATCGGTAAGCGATGGTATCATTCGCATTCACGGCCTAGCGGACGTGATGCAAGGTGAAATGATTGAATTACCGGGTGGCCGTTATGCACTAGCACTTAACCTTGAGCGTGACTCGGTTGGTGCGGTTGTAATGGGCCCATATGCTGACCTTAAGGAAGGCATGAAAGTAACAGGTACTGGTCGTATTCTTGAAGTGCCAGTTGGTCCAGAATTGCTAGGTCGCGTAGTAAACACGCTAGGTGAGCCTATCGATGGTAAAGGTCCAATCGAAGCGAAACTGTCTTCGCCTGTTGAAGTGATTGCACCAGGTGTAATCGACCGTAAATCGGTTGACCAACCTGTACAAACTGGTTACAAGTCAGTTGACTCAATGATCCCAATCGGTCGTGGTCAACGTGAGCTTGTTATCGGTGACCGTCAAACTGGTAAAACAGCGATGGCGATCGATGCAATCATCAACCAGAAAAACTCTGGTATTTTCTCAATCTACGTAGCTATCGGTCAGAAAGCATCGACTATCGCTAACGTAGTTCGCAAACTAGAAGAGCACGGCGCGCTAGCAAACACTATCGTTGTTGTTGCATCAGCTTCTGAATCTGCTGCGCTACAATACCTAGCGCCATATGCAGGTTGTGCGATGGGTGAATACTTCCGCGATCGCGGTGAAGATGCACTGATTGTTTATGATGATCTATCTAAACAAGCGGTCGCTTACCGTCAGATCTCTCTACTACTAAAACGCCCACCAGGTCGTGAAGCATTCCCGGGTGACGTTTTCTACCTCCACTCACGTCTACTAGAGCGTGCAGCTCGTGTAAGCGAAGAGTACGTAGAAAAGTTCACTAACGGTGAAGTGAAAGGTAAGACAGGTTCTCTAACTGCACTACCTATCATCGAAACTCAAGCTGGTGACGTTTCAGCATTCGTACCGACAAACGTAATCTCGATTACCGACGGTCAGATCTTCCTACAGACTGAACTATTCAACGCGGGTGTACGCCCAGCGGTTGACCCTGGTATCTCAGTATCTCGTGTTGGTGGTTCTGCACAGACGAAAATCATCAAGAAGCTATCGGGCGGTATCCGTACTGCACTAGCTCAGTACCGTGAACTAGCGGCATTCGCACAGTTCTCTTCTGACCTTGATGAAGCGACAAAGAAACAGCTAGACCACGGTCAAAAAGTAACAGAACTGATGAAGCAGAAGCAGTACGCTCCTATGTCTGTATTTGACCAAGCGCTAGTTATCTTTGCGGCAGAGCGCGGCTACTTGGCAGATGTTGAACTGAACAAACTGCTAGATTTTGAAGCGGCTCTACTATCGTTCGCTCGCGGTCAATACGCTGAATTTGCAGCTGAGATCGACAAGACGGGTGCATACAACGATGAAGTTGAAGCACAGCTTAAGAAGCTGACTGACGACTTCGTAGCAACCCAAACTTGGTAATAGGTCGGTGGCAGTAATGCCACCAACTAATGGAGAGTAACGATGGCCGGCGCAAAAGAGATACGTAATAAAATCGGTAGTGTGAAAAGCACTCAGAAGATTACGAAAGCGATGGAAATGGTAGCAGCTTCAAAAATGCGTCGATCTCAAGATGCAATGGAAGCTTCCCGTCCATACGCTGAAACAATACGTAAAGTGATCGGTCACGTAGCAAACGCGAGTCTAGAGTATCGTCATCCATACCTAGAGGAGCGTGAAGCTAAACGTGTTGGTTACATCATCGTTTCGACAGACCGTGGCCTATGTGGCGGCTTGAACATTAACGTGTTCAAAAAAGCTGTCACTGATATGCAAAGCTGGAAACAGAAAGGCGCTGAGGTTGAACTGGCATTAATCGGTTCAAAAGCAACGGCTTTCTTTAACAACAGCGGTGCAAAAGTGGCGGCGCAGGTATCTGGCTTAGGGGATAACCCAAGTCTTGAAGACCTGATCGGTTCTGTCAGCGTTATGCTGAAGAAATACGATGAAGGTGAATTGGATCGCTTATATGTAGTGTTTAACAAGTTTGTTAACACTATGGTCCAAGAACCAACGATCGATCAATTACTACCTTTGCCTAAATCGAACAGTGAAGAGATGCAGCGTGAGCACTCATGGGATTACATCTACGAACCCGAGCCAAAACCTCTATTGGATACGCTATTAGTGCGTTACATAGAGTCTCAGGTTTATCAGGGTGTGGTCGAAAACCTTGCGTGTGAGCAAGCGGCTCGAATGATTGCTATGAAAGCGGCAACAGACAATGCAAGCAACTTGATTGACGATTTAGAACTTGTGTACAACAAAGCCCGTCAGGCGGCGATTACACAAGAACTATCTGAAATCGTTTCAGGTGCGGCAGCGGTTTAAGCTTAGGTTAAACGAAATAGTTTAGAGGATTAACGATGGCTACAGGTAAGATCGTACAGATCATCGGTGCAGTAGTCGACGTAGAGTTCCCACAAAGCGAAGTACCAAGTGTATATGACGCTTTGAACGTAACTGAATCAAAAGAGCGTCTAGTTCTTGAGGTTCAACAACAGCTAGGCGGTGGCGTAGTTCGTTGTATCGTAATGGGTAGCTCTGATGGTTTACGTCGTGGAGTGGAAGTTGTAAATACCGGCGCTCCAATTTCAGTACCAGTAGGTACTAAGACCCTAGGTCGTATCATGAACGTTCTAGGTGACGCAATTGACGAGTGTGGTGAGATCGGCGCGGAAGAGACTTACTCTATCCACCGTGAAGCACCAAGCTACGAAGAGCAATCAAACGAGATCGCTCTACTAGAGACTGGCGTTAAAGTAATCGACCTAGTTTGTCCATTCGCTAAGGGTGGTAAAATCGGTCTATTCGGTGGTGCAGGTGTAGGTAAGACCGTTAACATGATGGAACTTATCAACAACATCGCACTTCAGCACTCTGGTCTATCAGTGTTTGCTGGTGTAGGTGAGCGTACTCGTGAAGGTAACGATTTCTACTTTGAGATGCAGGAAGCGGGCGTTGTAAACGTTGAGAAGCCTGAAGAATCAAAAGTAGCGATGGTTTACGGTCAGATGAACGAGCCACCAGGCAACCGTCTACGTGTTGCACTGACTGGTCTGACAATGGCAGAGAAATTCCGTGACGAAGGTCGTGACGTTCTACTGTTCGTTGATAACATCTACCGTTACACACTTGCAGGTACCGAGGTATCAGCACTGCTAGGTCGTATGCCTTCAGCGGTAGGTTACCAGCCAACTCTTGCAGAAGAGATGGGTGTACTTCAGGAGCGTATCACGTCAACGAAATCAGGTTCTATCACGTCTGTACAGGCAGTATACGTACCAGCGGATGACTTGACTGACCCGTCTCCAGCAACCACGTTCGCGCACTTGGATGCAACGGTTGTACTTAACCGTAACATCGCTGCTATGGGTCTATACCCAGCGATTGACCCACTAGATTCAACGTCTCGTATGCTTGATCCTCTAGTCGTTGGTCAGGAGCACTACGATATCGCTCGTGGCGTTCAGCAGACACTTCAGCGCTACAAAGAGCTGAAAGACATCATCGCGATTCTAGGTATGGACGAGCTATCTGAAGAAGATAAGCAAGTCGTATCTCGTGCACGTAAGATTGAACGTTTCTTAACTCAGCCTTACCACGTAGCAGAAGTATTTACTGGCGACCCTGGTGTTTACGTACCTCTAAAAGAGACTCTACGTGGCTTCAAAGGTCTACTAGCTGGTGATTACGATGACGTTCCAGAGCAAGCCTTCATGTACTGTGGTGCAATTGAAGATGCAATCGAGAACGCGAAGAAGCTATAAGGCTAACTAGGAGGCGATATGGCAGCAATAACCTTTCACCTAGACGTAGTAAGCGCAGAGAAGAAAATTTTCTCTGGTCGTGTTGAAACGTTTCAGGTGACCGGTAGCGAAGGTGAACTTGGTATTTTCCATGGTCACACACCGCTGCTAACCGCTATCACGCCTGGTATGGTGCGACTTGTGAAGCAACACGGCCACGAGGAATTTATTTACGTTTCTGGTGGTATGGTAGAAGTTCAACCGGGTACAGCGACTGTACTGGCTGATACGGCTATTCGTGGTGATGAACTGGACGCAGCTAAGGCAGAAGAAGCGAAACGTCGTGCTCAAGAAGCAATTCAAAATCAGCACGGCGATATGGACTTCGCTCAAGCGGCTAGTGAACTGGCTAAAGCCATTGCTCAGCTACGAGTTATCGAGCTGACAAAACAGCGTCGTTAATAACTGCGTTGTGACAAGTAATAAAGGCGGTCGATAGACCGCCTTTTTGCTTATTTTTTAACGAAAATTTGCCGCCATCAATTAACTAATTCCCAATTAGTGTCTAGAATACCCCTCAGTTTTAAATATATCTCAATAGGTTAATTATGAAGTTCAGCGCGGTGATCCTCGCAGCGGGTAAAGGCACTCGCATGTATTCGAACAAACCAAAGGTTTTGCATACACTTGCCGGCAAACCCATGGTTCAGCATGTGATTGATAGCTGTAAGAGTTTGGGCGCGCAAAACATTCATTTAGTCTATGGCCACGGCGGCGACCAGATGCAAGCTGAGCTCAGTAATGAGTCAGTCAACTGGGTACTGCAGGCTGATCAGCTTGGTACTGGCCACGCGGTAGATCAAGCGTCGCCTCAGTTTGAGGACGATGAAAAGATTTTAGTGCTCTACGGCGATGTACCGTTAATCTCGGAAGAGACTATCGAAGGCTTGCTTGATGCGCAGCCCAATGGTGGTATCGCGTTGCTGACTGTGGTGCTTGATAACCCAATGGGATACGGCCGTATCGTGCGTCGTAATGGTCCGGTTGTGGCGATCGTAGAACAAAAAGATGCCACTGATGAACAGAAGTTGATTAAAGAGATCAATACTGGGGTGATGGTCGCGACGGGTGGCGATCTTAAGCGTTGGTTATCTGGGCTAAATAATAATAACGCTCAGGGAGAATACTACCTGACAGACGTCATTGCCGCCGCTCACGATGAAGGCCGCGCAGTTGAAGCGGTTCATCCGGTTAATCCTATTGAAGTTGAAGGGGTGAATGATCGTGCTCAACTCGCACGTTTAGAGCGTGCTTTCCAATCAATGCAAGCTCAAAAACTGTTAGAGCAAGGGGTGATGCTACGCGATCCTGCTCGCTTTGATCTACGTGGTGAACTCCAATGTGGAATGGATTGTGAAATCGATACCAATGTGATTATCGAAGGTCATGTCACTTTGGGTGATAACGTGGTAATTGGCGCAGGTTGTGTACTGAAAGATTGTGAAATCGACGACAATACGATTGTTCGTCCTTACAGCGTGATTGAAGGTGCGACGGTTGGTGAAGAGTGTACCGTAGGTCCATTTACTCGCTTACGTCCTGGGGCTGAGATGCGCAATGATTCACATGTCGGTAACTTCGTCGAAGTGAAAAATGCCCGTATTGGAGAAGGCTCCAAAGCGAACCATTTAACCTATCTTGGTGATGCTGAGATTGGTCAACGTACCAATATCGGTGCGGGAACCATTACGTGTAATTACGATGGCGCCAATAAGTTTAAAACCATTATTGGTGATGATGTGTTTGTTGGGTCCGACAGCCAGTTGGTTGCACCTGTGACCATCGCTGATGGTGCCACTATTGGAGCTGGGACCACGTTGACCAAAGATGTCGCACAAGGTGAGTTAGTGATTACTCGCGCGAAAGAGAAGAAAGTTTCTGGGTGGCAGCGCCCCGTAAAACAGAAGTAAGCGCTAATCACTTTTTACAACAAAGCCGCTGAATATCAGCGGCTTTGTTGTCTCTGATGTTAGAACAAGGAGCTCCTTTTAGTGGCTTGGAATCGCGATACGTTTTTCTAGCCAACGAACGCCTTGAGAGACTACAAGAATCAACACTAAGTACTCTAATACAAGGAAGGTATATATTTCTAACGGTAGGTACTCATTCACAACAAGCTCATTCGCGCGTCGAGTCAGGTCACTTAAACCAATGACGCTGACCAGCGAACTCATCTTGAGGATGTAGACGAATTGATTGCCCAAAGGCGGCAGTATTTGTCTAAACGCTTGAGGGAGGATCACCAAACGCATCTTCTGCCAATAATTGAACCCTAGAGATTCGGCAGCTTCGTGTTGGCCGCGTGTGATAGCTTGAATTCCCCCTCTGAACACCTCTGCCATAAATGCGCTCTCTGCTAAGGTTAACGCGATCACGCCCGCCCAGAAGTGGTTCAGCGAGATATCTAATAAGGTTGGCATCCCGTAGTAAACCCAGAGTAACAATACCAGCACTGGAATCGAGCGAACTGATTCGACATAGACTCGGTTGAACATTCGTCCCCAAGCATGGGTTGATAGGGCAGGTAAGGCCACGAGTAATCCCAGCAGCATGGCAAATAACATGCTAAGCAGGGACACTTGAATCGTGTCACTAAAACCAGCGAGTAGAAACTCGACATTGGTCCGTCCTTGCTCGGTGGTTGGGTCTAATACGTACCAGCCCCATTGATAATCACTGCACCCGGTTATTGATAATACGGACACCAGTAATAGGTAACGAAATATCACATTAATCCTTGTATTGACTAAAAAACGCCCTCTGTTGCTGCTATGTTATCAATGAAGTGGCATAAACATAACAACTTTAGGGAAGATAAAATGGTCAAGTTCATCTTAGCGCTTGGATTATGCTTGTTGTCAGTCGGGCAAGTGGCGGCAGAAACCAGTCGGTTACATCAGATTTTAGATAAAGGGGTATTACGAGTTGGGACAACCGGGGATTGGAACCCGATGACGATGAAAGACCCTGCCAGCAACAGTTATAAAGGTTTTGATATCGACGTGACTAAAGAGTTGGCGAAAGACCTTGGGGTGGAAGTCGAGTATGTGGCCACGGATTGGAAAACGCTCGTTAACGGGGTTACCGCAGATAAGTACGATATCACTGGCAGCGCTTCATTGAACATGTCTCGCGCTAAAGTAGCCGGTTACAGTCAGCCCTATTTTTACTTAGCCTTCGTTCCCGTGGTGCAGAAAAAGGATTTAGCAAAGTTCTCCGATTGGAGTGACTTTGATAATAGTAATATTAAGGTGGCCGCAACCTTAGGTACCGTGCAAGAGAAGATGGTCAAAGAATTCTTCCCATCCGCTCAACATATCGTGATTGAAGCACCGGCTCGTGATTTCCAAGAGTTGTTGGCTCGCCGAGCTGATGTCTCCGTGACCTCTAACGTAGAAGCCGCAACGCTGGTGGAAAAATTTAAGCAACTGGCGATTGTGCCTGTCAAAGAGCCGCGTAAGCCAACGCCAATCGCTATGCTATTACCGCAAGATGACCAAGTTTGGATTAACTACATTAATCACTGGGTTGAACTGAAGAAAACACAAGGTTTCTTTAAAAAGACTGCAGAAAAATGGGGTTTAAAGAGTTTGTAATTACTTACTCTTAAATCAACTGGTTCTATCGATTGAAGCGAACAAAGTGATAAAAAACGCCAGCCGACAAGGCTGGCGTTTTACTTCTATTTAGCTTGTGCTACGGACGCTCAAACACAGTAGCAATGCCTTGACCAAGACCAATACACATGGTCGCCAGTCCGTATTTGGCCTCTTTGGCTTCCATTAAGTTAATCAAGGTGGTCGAGATTCTTGAACCAGAACAACCCAGTGGGTGACCAAGTGCAATGGCGCCACCGTTAAGGTTGACCTTCTCATCCATCACTTCAAGCAGACCTAAATCCTTAGCACAGGGTAAGGATTGCGCGGCAAAGGCTTCGTTGAGCTCTACGACATCCATATCTTCAATCGAAAGCCCTGCTCGTTTGAGTGCTTTCTGAGTCGCTGGAACCGGACCGTATCCCATAATCGAAGGATCACAGCCAGCGATAGCCATCCCCTTGATGCGAGCGCGAATCGTTAAGCCTAACTCGTTAGCTTTCTTTTCACTCATGATCAACATGGCAGATGCACCATCAGATAGTGCTGATGACGTACCGGCAGTAACGGTGCCGTTGGCTGGATCAAACACTGGACGAAGTTGAGATAACCCCTCTACCGTTGTTTCAGGTCGAATCACTTCGTCGTGATCGAGTGTAAACAGAGTCCCGTCCGCAGCATGACCTTCCGTCGGTAAGATTTCGTTTTTAAAGCGCCCTTCTACGGTCGCAGCGTGTGCGCGAGCGTGTGAGCGTGCGGCGAACTCATCTTGCTGTTCGCGGCTAATGCCGTGGATTTTCCCCAGCATTTCTGCAGTCAGTCCCATCATACCCGCTGCTTTGGCCACGTTTTTGGACATACCAGGGTGGAAGTCGACACCGTGATTCATTGGCACGTGGCCCATATGCTCCACACCACCAATTAAACAGATCTCAGCGTCGCCTGTCATAATCGCGCGAGTACCGTCGTGTAATGCTTGCATCGATGAGCCACACAAACGGTTAACTGTGACAGCACCAATTTCTATCGGCAGTCCGGCCAGTAGCGCGGCATTACGTGCAACGTTAAAGCCTTGCTCTAGCGTTTGCTGCACACAGCCCCAGTAAATGTCTTCAATTTCACTTGGATTCACTTGTGGGTTACGAGCCAAAATGCCCTGCATTAGGTGCGCGGATAAGTCTTCTGCGCGAGTATGACGAAAAGCCCCACCTTTAGAGCGACCCATAGGGGTACGTAGACAATCGACTACGACAACATTTCTATTATTAGCCATTTTAGAATCTCTCCTTAGATTGAACCTTGCTGTTGAGTGCCGTAGAAGGTGTCACCCTTAGCTGCCATATCAATAAGTAACTGTGGAGCTTGATACATCGCACCTAGATCCTGGTACTTGTTGGTCATCGCCACAAACTCAGCGATACCAATACTGTCTAGGTAACGGAATACGCCACCACGGAATGGAGGGAAACCAAGACCATAAACCAGCGCCATATCGGCTTCTTGCGGTGTTGCAATGATCTTCTCTTCAAGACAAAGTACCACTTCGTTCACCATCGGAATCATCATGCGTTCAATGATGGTTTGGTCATCGAAGGCTTGTTTGTTTGCGCACACTTCAGCCAGCAGCGGAATAATGTCGTCCGAGAAGGTTTTCTTTGGCTTACCGCGCTTGTCGACACTGTAGCTGTAGAAGCCGCTACCGTTTTTCTGACCGTATTTATTCGCATCGAACAGGGCGTCAATCGCATCACGCTCTTGTTTACCCATACGCTCTGGGAAACCTTGTGCCATCACATCTTGAGCGTGGTGAGCAGTATCAATTCCTACCACGTCAAGGAGGTAAGCAGGACCCATTGGCCAGCCAAATTGTCGTTCCATTACTTTGTCGATGTGCGTGAAGTCTGCACCATCTCGCAGCAGCTTGCTAAAACCACCAAAGTAGGGGAACAGTACTCGGTTGACAAAGAATCCAGGGCAGTCATTGACGACGATAGGCGATTTACCCATTTTCGCCGCATAAGCGACTACACGGTTGATCGTTTCGTCAGAGGTGTGCTCGCCACGGATGATTTCCACCAACGGCATACGATGTACGGGATTGAAAAAGTGCATACCACAGAAGTTCTCTGGGCGCTTGAGTGATTTGGCGAGCAGATTAATTGGAATCGTTGAGGTGTTTGAAGTGATCACTGTCTCTTCACTCACGTGTGACTCTACCTCGCTCAGAACCGCAGCTTTAACTTTCGGGTTTTCTACCACCGCTTCCACGATAACATCAGAGTTTTCAATACCAGCGTAATGAAGACTTGGAGTGATGGACGCCAAAATGCCCGCCATCTTAAAACCGTCGATACGACCGCGAGATAGACGTTTGTTTAACAGCTTAGACGCTTCAGTCATACCAAGATCAAGTGATGGTTGAGCGATATCTTTCATCAACACAGGCACCCCTTTAAGCGCCGATTGATATGCTATACCGCCACCCATGATGCCCGCGCCTAGCACAGCTGCGCGCTGAGTATCTTTATTCGCTGATTTAGCGGCTTTCTTGGCAATGCCTTTAATGTACTGGTCATTTAGGAACAGGCCGACTAGAGACTTGGCTTCATCAGATTTGGCTAACTTTACAAAGTACTTGCGCTCTATATCTAACGCTTCATCGCGAGCGAAACGCGCGCCTTCCTCAATCGTGATGACGGCAGTCATCGGTGCAGGGTAATGTGGTCCCGCTTTTTGCGCCACCAGGCCTTTTGCCATGGTAAAGCTCATCATCGACTCGAGTTTACTCAGTGATAACGGTGCGGTCTTTTGCTGGCGGCGTGCTTTCCAATCAAGTTGTTCATTCACGGCTTGTTGCAGTGTTGTCAATGCAGACTGGTACAGAGTATCGCTTTCTACTACGGCGTCGAGCAAACCTATCTTTAACGCTTCGTCAGCGCGGCAGGCTTTGCCTTGAGTAATAATTTCCATCGCGCTGTCGGCACCAAGGACACGAGGTAGGCGAACACAACCACCAAATCCAGGCATGATGCCCAGCTTGGTTTCTGGAAGGCCTATGCTGGTGGTTTTATCGCCGACGCGTATGTCAGTAGCAAGTACACACTCACATCCGCCACCAAGAGTATGTCCTTTTAGCGCGGAGACGGTGGGTACAGGGAGATCCTCTAGCTTATTAAAGATGCTGTTGGCGAAACGCAACCACTGGTCGAGCTCTTGTTCTGGCTTGGCGAATAGGCCAAGAAACTCAGTAATATCAGCGCCAACAATAAATGCGTCTTTATCGGAAGTGAGTAGAAGTCCTTTCAGTGAACGGTGTGCTTTGAGTGCATCAAGCGCTTTATCGAGAGACTCTAACGTCGCAAGGTCGAGCTTGTTCACAGAAGCCGGAGCACAAAAGCTAAGTTCTGCGATACCGTCTTGTAATTCCTTTACCTGTAGGGTTTCGGCTTGGTAAATCATTGTCTATCTCCATGACATACAATCTTGGATTGTGTGTATAGCGCAGTGCTGAACAGTGAGTGCACTGCGTTATAAAGGAAAGTGGTTATATTTATATTCTGGTTAGACCAGTTATTTTAGTTTGGACTTGCTGTAGGTTAAATTCAATACATTTTTTAAACAAGTGTTTAACATTGTGCGCTTGTGCAGATCTTACGCGACGAGTAAATCGTACTCATGTTACACTGCCGGCATCACTCGCAATGTCACCCCATTATGAACGTTCAGCCGTATCCTATCCCTGCTCATCCCATTCAATTTGAAGAAGAAATCAAGAAAAGTGTTTTCATCACTTATCTTGCTCATACACCGGGCGTGAAATCGGCAAAAGCTTTTGTGGATCAGATAAAAGCACGCCATGCAGACGCGCGGCATAATTGCTGGGGGTTTGTTGCAGGTCGTCCTCAAGACTCGATGCAGTGGGGATTTAGTGACGACGGTGAGCCTTCTGGGACCGCGGGGAAGCCGATTCTCGCCCAACTCTCCGGTAGCGGGGTTGGGGAGATCACCGCTGTCGTGACCCGATATTCCGGAGGAATCAAACTTGGTACTGGTGGCTTGGTTAAAGCGTATGGAGGTGGAGTGCAACAAGCGCTCAAGTCGCTTCAAACTATTGAGAAAAAAATAACCACTCAATTGCTTCTAGAGTTAGACTATGGGTTTATGCCAATCTTACATGCTCTGTTAACGCAGTTTTCGGCCGATCAAGTTAGTGCAGACTATAGTGATCAGGTCAAGTTAGTGGTAGAGATTGAATTGCGTCATGTGAGCGATTTTACCCAGACTATAGTGAATAAAAGCGGTGCTAAGGTAGCGGTTACCGTATTGGACAAACAATAAGATAATCAGGAAGTCGGAAGCAACGCTTCATAATTCAATCTATTCATGCAATTTCGATCAATTATTCGTATCGTAGGGCTATTACTCGCCCTTTTTAGTGTCTCTATGCTAGCCCCTGCGTTGGTCGCTTTGATCTATCGAGACGGTGCTGGTGTTCCCTTTGTGACGACATTTTTCGTGTTGCTGTTTTGTGGCGCCGTATGTTGGTTTCCCAATCGCCACCATCGACATGAACTCAAAGCGCGCGATGGTTTTCTGATTGTTGTTCTATTCTGGACGGTTATCGGTAGTGCTGGCTCTCTGCCTTTTTTGATTGCGGATAACCCAAATGTATCGGTAACCGATGCGTTTTTTGAGTCATTTTCGGCACTTACCACGACTGGAGCAACAGTGATTGTCGGCCTTGATGAGTTGCCTAAAGCGATACTGTTCTATCGCCAGTTCTTACAGTGGTTTGGTGGTATGGGGATCATTGTACTCGCAGTCGCTATTCTTCCTGTATTGGGGATTGGTGGTATGCAGCTATATCGTGCTGAGATCCCAGGTCCCGTCAAAGATTCAAAGATGACCCCGCGTATCGCTGAAACGGCGAAAGCCTTGTGGTATATCTATCTAAGTTTAACCATCGCTTGTGCCGTTGCATTTTGGCTTGCGGGTATGACGCCTTTTGATGCAATAGGTCATAGCTTCTCGACCATTGCCATTGGGGGATTTTCGACCCACGATGCCAGCATGGGCTATTTTGATAGTTACGCCATCAACCTCATTACTGTGGTTTTTTTGCTCATTTCAGCCTGTAACTACTCGTTGCACTTCGCTGCGTTCGCATCCGGTGGTGTACATCCCAAGTACTATTGGCGAGATCCTGAGTTTCGTGCTTTCTTCTTTATTCAGGCGCTACTGTTTATCGTATGTTTTCTTATTCTTCTTAACCATCACTCTTATCAGTCGGTTTATGATGCGTTCGACCAAGCGTTGTTTCAAACCGTCTCCATCTCTACTACCGCAGGATTTACTACAACTGGTTTTTCCGAGTGGCCGTTGTTTTTGCCTGTTTTGCTGCTGTTTTCTTCTTTCATAGGCGGTTGCGCGGGTTCGACTGGTGGCGGAATGAAGGTTATACGCATCCTACTACTCACCTTACAAGGCGTGCGTGAAATGAAGCGTCTAGTTCACCCGCGTGCGGTTTACACCATTAAAGTCGGAGGCAGTGCGCTGTCACAGCGAGTGGTTGACGCCGTTTGGGGGTTCTTCTCGGCGTATGCCTTAGTCTTTGTGGTGTGTATGCTGGGTTTAATCGCGACCGGGATGGATGAGTTAAGTGCTTTTTCAGCCGTTGCGGCCACTTTAAATAACTTGGGGCCTGGTCTGGGTGAAGTCGCGCTGCATTTTGGTGATATCAACGACAAAGCAAAATGGGTTCTGATCGTTTCCATGCTTTTTGGTCGATTAGAAATCTTCACTCTACTGATTTTACTGACGCCGACGTTTTGGCGTAGCTAAGGAGACGATGTGGCTAAAGCGCTATTCCTATATTCAACACGCGAAGGGCAAACAAAGAAAATTTTCCATCACATAGAAGCAGAGTTACAAGATTTTGAGTGCGAGTTTGTTGATCTACATACCGTCGACGTCATCGACTTAAACCAATATGACCGAGTATTGGTTGGCGCTTCCATTCGCTACGGTCATCTTAACAAAAAGCTCTATCGGTTTATTGATCGTCACTTGTCTGGGCTACAAACCAGTAAAGCCGCTTTCTTTTGCGTTAATTTGACGGCTAGAAAAGAAGAGCAAGGGAAAGATACTCCTGAGGGAAGTGCTTACATTAAAACTTTTCTTAAAAAGTCACCTTGGCAGCCAGGCCTGATCGGTGTGTTTGCCGGAGCGCTCTATTATCCACGATACCATTGGTTCGATAAAACTATGATTAAGTTCATAATGAGCATGACGGGGGGCGAGACAGATACCACGAAAGAAGTTGAGTACACGAACTGGGAAAAAGTCACTCTATTTACCGAAAAGTTTAAAAATCTATAAAGAAAGAAGCTCTTTATAGGTCCTTTAGGACGAATTTTAATCGAACAGTAAAAAACTGCGGAAAATATGAAAAAAGAGGTTGCCAAGCAAGCTGCGATCTCTATAATGCCCCCTCGCTGACACGGCAACGCTTCAACAGGAACGTTAAGCCAATTAGCAAGGTCAATTAGCCAAGTGGAAACGCTTGGGAAAAGTTTGAAAAAAGTGGTTGACACTAAACTTCATATCGCTAAAATGACCGTCCACTTGAGCAATGCTCAACTGGAAAGCTCTTTAACAATATAAACCTATCAATCTGTGTGGGCACTCGTTGATGATAATCCAATTAGAAGCTTAGGCTTCAAATTAGGTTTCAATGAAACGAAGTGACCATTGAATCGAAAGATTCAGCACAGTCAATTCAAACATTACTTTATGTAATGTTCAGTATTCATTGAGCCGACAAAATCTTAAATTGAAGAGTTTGATCATGGCTCAGATTGAACGCTGGCGGCAGGCCTAACACATGCAAGTCGAGCGGAAACGAGATGTCT
>NZ_SZQJ01000003.1 GCF_013369335.1 Vibrio sp. JPW-9-11-11 | reverse complement strand
GAAGGTCCCCCTCTTTGAGCCGAAGCTATTATGCGGTATTAGCCATCGTTTCCAATGGTTATCCCCCACATCAGGGCAATTTCCCAGGCATTACTCACCCGTCCGCCGCTCGACGCCGTTATCGCCACCCGAAGGCTTTGATAACTCGTTTCCGCTCGACTTGCATGTGTTAGGCCTGCCGCCAGCGTTCAATCTGAGCCATGATCAAACTCTTCAATTTAAGATTTTGTCGGCTCAATGAATACTGAACATTCCTTTGCTAATAAATAGCTAAAGTAATGTTTGAATTGACTGTGCTGAATCTTTCGATTCAATGGTCACTTCGTTTCATTGAAACCTAATTTGATACCGAAGTATCTAATTGGATTATCATCAACGAGTGCCCACACAGATTGATAGGTCTATATTTTTAAAGAACTTCGTTCTGAACTACGCTCAAAACGGACGGACATTTTAGCGATATAACTTATTGTGTCAAACACTTTTTTTGTTATTTCGGTAAAAGCTATTGGTAAACTTTTCCGCCTTAAGTTGTCGTGCTATTCGCTGACAACGGAGGCGAATTATAGGCAGTTCTAAATAAAGCACAATAGCCAAACCAGAAAAAAGTGCTCGCAACAAACTGTTTGCCTACAAAAACAGCAAAATGATGAAAAAACGATAAAAAAGGCCCCGAATAGGGGCCTCAATTGTCACCTTACTTTGTCATTACTGCTGGTGAGCAATGATTTGATCGTTACTGACTAGCAATTTTATTGGTTTATCTTGTACGACTTTGCCTGACAGAATCTCTTTTGCGAGTGGGTTTTCAACGCTATGTTGAATCGCACGCTTGAGCGGTCTTGCACCATAAACCGGGTCGAAACCGACTTGAGCAATCAATTCAAGCGCCTTATCCGATACTTCCAATACGTATCCTTTCTCTTCCAATCGAGAAGACAAACGTTGCAGTTGGATAGAAGCAATAGATTTAATGTGATCTTTTCCTAATGGGTGGAACACCACACTCTCATCTACTCGGTTAAGGAACTCTGGTCGGAAATGTTTGCGCACAACTTCCATCACTTGCTCTTTCATTCCTTGGTAGTCAACCGTACCAAAGTTTTCCTGAATACTCGCTGAACCTAAGTTAGACGTCATAATCACAACAGTATTGCGAAAATCAACCGTACGCCCCTGTCCATCCGTCAAGCGACCATCATCGAGCACCTGCAGCAGAATATTGAACACATCAGGGTGCGCTTTCTCGACTTCATCAAGCAAAATTACCGAGTAAGGCTTACGACGTACAGCTTCAGTGAGGTAGCCGCCTTCTTCATAACCAACATAGCCAGGAGGAGCACCTACCAATCGAGCGACAGAATGCTTCTCCATAAACTCTGACATATCGATACGGACCATTGCGTCTTCACTGTCAAACATGAAATTGGCCAGCGTTTTACACAGCTCAGTTTTACCCACCCCAGTAGGTCCGAGGAATAAGAATGAACCAATGGGCCTGTTAGGGTCTGAAAGCCCTGCCCTGCTACGGCGAATTGCATTCGACACTACTTCAACCGCTTCGGTCTGACCAATTACACGATTGTGCAATACCTCTTCCATCCTCAGAAGTTTTTCTTTTTCTGCTTCGAGCATTTTCGAGACTGGAATCCCGGTCTGTTTTGACAACACTTCAGCGATCTCGTTGTCGGTCACTTTATTACGTAGCAACGTCATCTCTTGCATTTCAGCTTGTGTCGCCAAATCGAGCTGCTTCTCAAGTTCGGGGATCCGACCATACTGAAGCTCAGACATACGGTTTAAATCACCAGCACGACGCGCAAACTCCATGTCCATACGCGCTTGCTCTAACTCTGACTTGATGTGCTGGGTACCTGAAAGGGCCGCTTTCTCTGCGTTCCACACTTCCTCAAGCTCTGCAAATTCTCGCTCCTTTTCTGCCAACTCTTGATTGAGTGTGTTAAAGCGTTTCTCACTCGCTTCATCGTGCTCATTACTTAATGCCTGCTGTTCAATCTTAAGTTGGATGATTTTACGCTCGAGCTTATCTAATGATTCGGGTTTAGAGTCAATCTGCATACGAATGCTTGATGCCGCCTCATCGATTAGATCAATCGCTTTGTCCGGCAATTGACGATCAGAAACGTAACGATGCGATAAACTCGCCGCCGCAACAATCGCCGGGTCGGTAATCTCAACATGATGATGAAGTTCGTAGCGCTCTTTGAGCCCTCGCAATATCGCGACCGTGTCTTCAACGGTCGGCTCATCAACCAACACTTTTTGGAATCGACGTTCAAGCGCAGGGTCTTTTTCTATATACTGGCGATATTCATCCAAAGTGGTCGCCCCGACGCAGTGCAACTCGCCCCGCGCTAGAGCTGGTTTTAACATATTGCCAGCATCCATTGAGCCTTCGCCTTTACCCGCGCCAACCATGGTATGGATCTCATCGATAAAGAGGATCACGTTGCCCTCTTCTTTAGCGAGTTCGTTCAATACGGATTTAAGGCGTTCTTCGAATTCTCCGCGATACTTAGCACCAGCCACAAGCGCCCCCAGATCGAGTGATAATACCCGACGACCACGCAGCCCCTCTGGCACCTCGTTGTTGACGATACGCTGAGCAAGACCTTCGACAATTGCCGTTTTACCCACACCCGGCTCACCAATGATCACCGGGTTATTTTTGGTTCGACGTTGAAGAACTTGGATCGTACGGCGAATCTCATCATCACGACCTATCACCGGATCCAATTTGCCTTGCTCAGCGCGCTCGGTAAGATCGATAGTGAACTTCTCCAATGCTTGACGAAGTTCCTCTGCATTAGGGTCGTTGACTGTCTGCCCGCCACGTATCTTATCGATCGCACCGCTGACTTTGGTTTCGGTTAAACCCATTTCTTTAAGCAGAGAACCGAGCGGTCCTTTGTCTTCTAGAGCGGCAAGTAAGAACACTTCTGAGGAGATATAGGCATCTTGGCGCTTTTGTGCCACCTTGTCACATACGTTAAACAACGTGCCCATGGAGCTAGAGAGCTGTACGTCACCACCGATACCACTGACTTTGGGTAAACGGTCCAACATCTCACTCAGTTTCGAGCGCAGATGAGTGACATCGACATCAAGCATGGTCAGTAACGGACGAATCGGACTACCATTTTGGTCCATCAACGCAACCATCAGATGCACAGGTTCAATATATTGATGATCTCGTCCCAATGCTAACGACTGAGCGTCAGATATCGCAATTTGGAACTTACTGGTAAATCTATCAAGACGCATATCTACCTTCCTACCTCAACAGAGAAAATGGACTAATCTGTATGAAAGATGGATACGCTTGACTCGATTTTCAAGGTCTGGTCCGATATTTGGCCCAGTAATAGAAAGGTTATGGATTAATCCAAATAAAGCTTGCTTGACGACCGGTGACGCCGTCTCGACGGTACGAGTAAAAACGATGAGGATCGCGATAGGTACAAAGGTCACTGTAGTAGATGTGTTCAACACCGACACGATTAAGTCTTTGGGTGACTAATCGATTCATGTCAGCAAGCCACTTCCCCTTTTTAGGTAAAGCTTGGAAAGCTTCAATCGCTTGTGGAATCTCAGATGAAAACGCTTGGACTACATCATCACCGACTTCAAACGCATCAGGTCCAATAGCCGGCCCAATCCACGCCATGAGCGGCCCGCTCAATTGCGCAACAGCGTTTTCGACAATCCCACCAGCAAGGCCGCGCCAACCTGCATGCACGGCGGCGACTTGGGTTCCCTGTTGATTGGTTAATAAGATTGGCAGACAATCCGCTGTCATTGCCGAGCAGACAACCCCTGGAGTTTGAGTCCAAACGCCATCGGCGTCGATAACGTCCGGGGTCGGCTGGTCTTGTTCCACCACAATCGTTGAATGGGTTTGGTTAAGCCAAATGGGCGCCGACGGCATCTGGGCTTGCTGAGTAAGCCAGTGACGATTTTTAAGAACGTGCTCGCGGTTATCCCCAACATGTGTACCTAAATTAAGTCCTTGGTAAACGCCAAGTGAGTAACCATCACAACGAGTTGAGGCAAAGGCTTTCACTTGCTTCGGCGCTGGCCAATTGGGGATGATTTGCTCCATAGTTAAAATTCGTCTTCTAACCCATGTTCACGCGTGTCTTGACGCAATGCTTCAGCCATTTCGACCATGTCATCAGGCACTGGTGCATGAAATTCCAGTTCCTCCCCTGTCACTGGATGTTCAAACTTCAGCATCACTGCATGCAAAGCCTGGCGATCAAATTTGCGGATCATCTCTGCAAGCTCTTCTGTCGCGCCGGCTGGAATACGAGCTCGTCCGCCGTATGCCGTGTCTCCTAATAGTGGGTGTTGAAGATACGCCATATGGACACGAATCTGGTGCGTTCGACCCGTTTCGAGTCGTAAACGAATACGCGTGTGTTCGCGGAAGTGCTCTGCTACTCGGTAATGAGTCACGGCAGGCTTGCCCATTGGACTAACCGCCATCAAAGTGCGCTTGGTTGAGTGACGCCCAATAGGCTGTTCAACGCGGCCACCAGCGGTCATTCGACCAATCGCGATCGCTTCATACTCTCGAGTGATATTCCGTTTTTGTAGCGCTCGGACTAAGCGAGTTTGCGCTGGAACGGTTTTCGCCACCACCATTAAACCTGTAGTGTCTTTATCAAGACGGTGAACGATACCGGCACGTGGAACTTCAGCAATGGCAGGGAAATGGTGTAGTAGGGCATTCAGCACAGTACCATCTGGTGTACCTGCGCCTGGATGAACGACGAAGTCGCGTGGTTTATTGATAACAATAATATCATCGTCTTCGTAGACAATATCTAACGGGATATCTTGTGCTTCCCAGCGCTCTTCATCTTCGAGCTCTGCTTGCAAGACAATCTCTTCTCCACCCATTACTTTCGTGCGTGGCTTAGTGACCACTTCACCGTTGACTTGGACTTTGCCGTCTAGCAACCACTCTTTAAGACGTGAACGGGAGAAATCGCCGAACAATTCGGCAATCGCTTGGTCAAGGCGTTGGCCTAGTTGGCTATCTTTTACTGTATTTGTTAACTCAATCTGCTGGGCCATATCGAACTTTTTTAAAAACTGTGAGACTAATTGTCACTACTATGGAAAAATACGCTGTTTGGACATTGTATCTGTTACGCACTCGAAAGTAACGGAAGCAACAGAAATATTTATCTCAAGGAATCGAATCCTGACATGAAAAAGCACACTCTATCTGGCTTGTTGGCATTATCTGTATTGGTTGGCTGCTCGAGCAGCGAAGAGATTGTTCCCGATGTGCCACCATCTGAGCTGTACTCAGAAGCCCAGGTTTCGCTTCAAGGTGGTAATTGGCTAACAGCCATTGAGAAACTGGAAGCGCTCGACTCACGTTACCCATTTGGCGCTTACTCTGAGCAAGTGCAGCTTGACTTAATCTACGCTTACTACAAGAACGACGATCTCGCCCTTGGTTTAGCGACCATTGAGCGCTTTACTCGCTTAAACCCAACTCACGAAAAACTCGACTGGGTTTTGTATATGCGCGGCCTAACTCACATGGCGCAAGATCGCAACTTCATGCATGACTTATTCAACGTCGACCGCAGTGACCGAGATCCAGAGCCGGTCAAAAAAGCGTTTGCAGACTTCAAAAAGCTCCTTGAACGTTACCCAACGAGTCCATATGCCCAAGACGCGCAAAAAAGAATGTACGCACTCAAGAATCGCTTAGCTGAATATGACTTAGCGACAGCAGATTTCTATTTACGTCGGGAAGCATGGATTGCGGCAATCAATCGAGCCCAAGAGCTGCAAAAGACCTACCCCGATACTGAGGCAGCTCGCAAATCTCTCGCGATTCAGCTTGAGGCTTATCAACAATTAGGTCTGCAAGACGCAGTAACTCGAACTGAGCGACTGATCGAGTTAAATCCCGAATAAAATGACGGTTGAAGTGACTATCGACGCCTCTTTTAAAGAGGCGTTTTTTATTGGCTGTGCTTTTTCTCTGAGAGTTAGCGACGAGTGTCACGCGCAAAACAAGGGGCGAAAAACGAGATAGCGTTCAACACTAACCGAGGTAGAGGGGGAGAGAAGATCTAAGTGGAATTTAATTCACATTTATAGGATGGTTAAAAGCTAACCACTGTTTTTGTTCAGCCGTCAAAGGGCTCTAAAAAACGATTGAATTTTAGTGTGTTACTCCCTCCCAATCTAGTCTCTTTTTATTCGCTTTCAAGCTTTTTCGTCACTGTAAACAACGACTCTTTGAGTTGGATCACGTTTGAATTCAAGCTTAAACCCCACCAACAAAAAAGAGATCTATGTCACATTATTTTAGGCATGGATAAGTAATCTGAAGTTAACCCATGAGGGAGAAAACAGAGGAAAACATCTATGAAAGTAAATATCACTGGTAAAAATATCGACATCACCTCTGCAATTCGCACTCATATTGAGAGCAAGTTTAAAAAACTAGAAAAGTGGCAAGTAGACATTATTGGCTGTCAGGCAAGTTTCAGTGAGGAGCCAAACAAACAGAAGAAATTTGAAGCTATTATCACAGTGCCAAAAGGACAACTGGTTGCTTCTGCCACCCACGAAGATTTATATGCTGCCGTTAACGAGGTCGAACAGAAACTAGAACGTCAGCTAAACAAACTCCGCCACAAACCAGAAGCTCGTCGTAGTGACAAACCTGAGTTTGAGGAAGAAGTAGAATAACGGTTAACGTTAACCGCCGCAGAAAATAGCGCCGAACGGCGCTATTTTTTTGCTTGACGCTCAATACACGGTTGCTTATTGTGTTTGAGGACTAATAAATCAGTAGATAACTATGCAAATAAACGTACTGTTCTTTTTTGACTTATTTTTTCTCCACTAAGCCGGAGGCTATCTCGTTTTCGAAAAATAAGTCAAAAACGAACAGAAAGCCTCCTACGGGAGGCTTTTTTTATGAGGAATACTAGGATGACTGACCAAAAATACTCACTTGAACACATTCGACTTCGACTCAACGAGCTTGATGATCAACTGCTCCAACTGCTGTCGGAACGTCGTCAAATGAGTATTGAAGTCGCGAAAAGTAAGGTCGAAACCTCTAAGCCAGTGCGCGATGCAGAGCGAGAGCAGCAACTATTAGTCAAACTGATCAATAACGGTTATCAGAAGTACAATTTAGACGCCCAATACATCACTAAGCTTTTTCATACGATTATTGAAGATTCCGTTCTGCTCCAACAATCTTACTTACAAAACCTCGCAAACCCTGAGCTCAGTCGAAAACCTTTGGCTCGAGTTGCTTTCTTGGGCGCCAAAGGATCGTATTCTCATTTAGCCAGCCGCGAATATTTCAGCCGAAAAAATACTGAACTGATCGAGCTCAACTGTGAGCATTTTAAGCAGGTCACACACACTGTAGAGTCAGGTCACGCTGACTATGGCGTGTTGCCAATCGAGAACACCAGCTCCGGCTCGATCAACGAAGTCTATGATTTGCTTCAACATACCACTTTGTACATCGTTGGTGAGCTGACTCTACCTATCGAGCATTGCTTGCTAGCGACGTCGGATATTCGTTTAGAAGAGCTAAAAACGCTTTACTCACACCCTCAACCCCACGCTCAGTGCAGTGAATTTTTGAGTAAGCTAGACGGAGTCAAACTAGAGTCTTGCGCCAGTACCGCTGACGCAATGCGTAAGGTAAAACAAATGAATCGCAGCGATGTGGCGGCCATTGGTAACGCTTCTAGTGGTAAACTGTATGGCCTTCAGCCTATTCAGAGCAACATTGCTAATCAAACAGAAAACCACACCCGTTTTATCGTTGTCGCTCGTAAGCCAGTTGAAGTGTCGGCCCAGATCCCAGCAAAAACCACTTTGATTATGTCAACATCTCAACAAGCGGGTTCGCTGGTTGAAACTCTGCTCGTGTTGCAACGTTACGATATCAACATGACCAAGCTAGAATCCCGTCCCATTATGGGCAATCCGTGGGAAGAGATGTTTTATGTCGATTTAGAAGCGCACCTCGACTCACAGCAAATGCAGCAAGCGATCATTGAGCTGACCAAGATAACGAAACATCTGAAAGTTCTCGGTTGTTACCCAAGCGAAAATGTCAAACCCACCCAAGTCAAATTACAGTAATTCAGTTAGCTGGCTCAAATAACTTCGACTAAGCAGCTGACACTAAAGACTAATTTCCTTACTATCACAATAAGATAAGTTGCATATTAGTTTAGGGTCAGTTGACCTTTCGAGCTGATTTTTGCAGCCTTTTGTGGGAAATTTATACTAGACAGAGGCTTTGACGTGTAGTTGATTTACATAATAAGCCGATAACGCAGTAGAAATGAACCACAAAAGCTACCCGAAGGGTTCGAGCTGGGCGCCCCCGCTAAAATCGTTTTATGCTTTGTTAAGCAGTATTTACTTAGAATGACTAGGCTACATACTCCTTTCCGCGCCTAAAACGATTCTGACTAGGCGTCCCCATCCGAACAAAATTTAACCGCGAAAGGTTAACAGACCCTAATGTCAGCTCTAGCATACTGACTCTGATAAACGTTTCACTTTCAAACCGTTAAGGTACTTTTCGTCAGTATGAGAACGTCGTTGCTATTCCTTCTTTTCATCCACTCTTGTGCGGCTCTTGCTACCCCCACATCACTCAAGGTTTATATGTGGGAAGATACCCTCGCCAGCGATGTAAAACAGCAGTGGCAGACCGAAACCGGGGTTGATCTCACCCTATCTCATTTTGACAACGATGATGAACGCAGCTTGCTGATGATGAAGAACCCACAACTCCCGTTCGATGTCGTCGTGTTAGATAATGTATCCGCCAAGATATATGGTCGATTGGGAGCATTTGAAGAGATCTCCAACTTACAAGGGCGACAAAATAACGCTCCCCAATGGAATCAAGCCTGCGGGAATTACGCGATTCCTTATTTTTGGGGTACTGTAGGGATTGCTTATCGAAAAGCCGCGGTCGAAAAGCCGCCAAAAACCTGGCAAGAATTTGTCGCACCTCCTGAAGCTTTGCGTGGCAAAATCGGCATGATCAACGACAGTACTGAGACATTTTTACCCGTTCTATACGGTTTAGGACTGTCGCCAACCACCGACGACATCGAGCAGCTTAAGCGGGCTTACCCCGAACTGCTTGCTTTTAGCGATCACATTCTCACCTATGACTATATCTTGAGTTATGTCCGCAGTGGCGACGCATCTGAGCTTGATATGGCGCTCGCCTACAGCGGTGACCAATACTCACTCAACCGCTTCTATCAAAAAGAAGGGTGGGACTTTGTCGTTCCACAGGGAGAGTTGTTTGTCTGGGTGGACTGCCTGGCGGTGAGTCGCCACTCTGAAAACAAGCGGTTAGCCAAAGATTTTCTTGAGTTTATGATGCGTCCACACGTAGCTGCAAGCAATGCAATAAATATCAAAGCTGCAACGCCGAACGTAAGCGCGATGAAACTACTCCCCGATGGGTATGTAAATGATGCATCATTATTCCCTGCCACTGAGCGCATAAAAAATGCCCGAGTAGATAGTGAACTCTCGGCAGATAATATCGGTATACGTACCAAAATAATTAATCAACTACTGAAACGTCATGAAGCTAAACACTAGGGTTCTATTACTGATCGCGCCCGTCGTTTTGCTCAGCGCTATTCTGTCTAGCTACAGCATCTATGTCAGCCAGAAAGACGCGCTGATCAAGCGTGAACATAGCTATCTGCAACTTTCGATGGAAAAGTTGGCAGGCCACTTTCGTCAATCAATAGCTCTCATCAACAGCTATTCACTTACTTTGACCAAAAGCGACATCATTCGCCACTATTTTCGCCAGCCAGACAACCCATACCGAGAGATGAAGCTCCTCGAAAGCTTGCAAACCACCATAGAGAGCCTACAGCCGAATCAAAGAGACGACATCAGCGTCGCCATTGTTGATGGCCGGCAGAAAGTACGTTTCTACTCAGACAACCAGAACGACCCGTTTTCGACCTTAGACACTAACGTTCTCAATTATATTCAAACAACCTATCAAGCCACTGGAGAGACCAGTCGTACTGGCTTTGCCAAAAACGACCAAGGCCAGAGCATTCTCATTCGCTACGATGTATTAGACAGCCGCACACTGGTCTCGCCGTTAAGTTACAACCGCGAACAAGTGTTCTTTATTGTGGTGTCTCTGTCTCTCGATAAATTTGATCAGCTGAAGCATATTCTCGAGTTCGACAACGATAGCAGTATTTTCTTTGTCGATGAGCCACTGCCCACTACAGGTCTAGCACAAACCGTCGAACTAAAATCCGGTCTGTATGCGGTCCTCGACCCCGCTCAATACTTGATCAAACAAAAACTCGCCGAGATAGAGCTGCGACTGCTACTCTCCTTCGGCCTCTCTTCTGTTTTAACGGTATCTATTCTACTGCTATTGCTGCGCCGCCATGTCGTCACCCCCATAACCCAACTTGACAACCAATTGCGCGAGGTGGAGTTACGCAAACGAAAAAATATAGAACGACTAGAGAGTGACAATGAAATTGGCCGGCTTTCCACCCGGTTTTATGAGATGTATCAAGAGCTAGACTCTAGCTATCAAAAAACCAAAGCGATGGCTGAGAATGATCATCTAACCCAACTGGCCAATCGCTATCAATTCCAAAATTTTGTCGAGCAGACATTAGCAACAACACATTACGCTTGGATACTCTATATCGACCTAGACAACTTTAAATACGTCAACGACAAATATGGTCACCAGATCGGTGATTCACTGCTGGTCAATTTTGCCCGTCATATCAAAGCCGTTAGCCAGCAGATCGAGCACCAGCACTGTATTCGTTGTTTGGCCTCACGGCTGTCAGGTGACGAGTTCGCCATTTTTATTGCGTCTGACGATAATCATCGCTATGCCGAGAGCTTGGCTGAATTGGTCTTGGCTCCGATTCAAAATCATACCGCAGAAGTGATCGGCAACTTTCCGATCACGGCGAGTATTGGGATTGCTTCCTACCCCACTGATGGCGATGATTTAGCCAAGCTGCTGTCACGTGCCGATACCGCTATGTATCAGGCCAAACGCGCAGGCAAAAATCAAATCGCTCACTACTCAAGAGAACTCGACGAGATCGTGATTCGTCGTACCCAAATAGAACGGGCCTTACGCAGCGACACTCTTGCCGAACAGTTTACGCTTCTTTACCAACCTTACTTCGACCGCAGCGGACAAAAGGTCGTCGGGGTTGAAGCCCTGCTGCGCTGGGATTCTCTCGAACTTGGGCGGGTCAATCCTAGTGAGTTTATTCCTATCTCGGAGCAAATTGGCCTGTTTGGCACGATTGACCGCTGGGTTATCGAACAAGCGTTTCAAGACTTTAGTGCTGTTCAACGCTGTTTTACCTCACCTATCCAAATCTCGATTAATTTATCTTCCGCAGAGCTCGACTCCCTCAAACTTGCAAAGGATATTCACCAGCTAATGGACCGCTACCCCATAGCGCCAGATAAGATCGATTTTGAAATCACCGAAACCTTCGCGTCAGACTCTCAAAGCCACCTACTGCTGTATGAGCTATCCACCATGGGCTTCAACCTGACGATTGATGATTTTGGCTCTGGTTACACCTCGATTACCCAACTGTTTGAGTACCCAGTGCAAAAGATCAAGTTTGACCGACAGTTCCTTGAAACTCTGATCAAAACCGATAATCGCCAAGTGGTAAAACCTTTGGTCGATCTGTGTCACTCGCAGTCAATGAAGGTAACGGCTGAAGGGATTGAATCTCAAGAAATGCACCGTTGGTTGGCGAGCAACCAATGCGATTATATGCAAGGTTTTTTCCTCTCCCCACCCTTGACGCTATCTGAGTTACAATTGGGCCTCCACCAAACAAAAGGACAACAGAATGTCAGTGAAGAAGGTTATTGTCGCTTCGCTTAATCCCGCCAAAATCAACGCTGTTAAAAGCGCATTCTGCGCCGCATTTGAACATCAACAGTTTGAATTTATTGGGGTGAGCGTTGCTAGTGAAGTCTCTGATCAGCCAATGGATAACGATGAAACGCATCGCGGTGCGCTCAACCGGGTGAAAAACGCTAAAGCACTGAAACCGCATGGAGATTATTACGTAGGTCTTGAAGCTGGAATTGAGGGAAGTGTCACCTTTGCTTGGATGGTGATTGAATCGACGACGCAACGCGGAGAGTCTCGCTCTGCAAGCTTAATGTTACCCCCAGTCGTGATCGAAAAATTACAGCAAGCCAATGAGCTCGGGGATGTGATGGATGAGGTGTTTGCTACTGACAACATCAAGCAAAAAGGCGGAGCCATTGGCTTACTCACTCACGATTTATTGACGCGCAGCAGCGTCTACCATCAGGCGCTGATCCTAGCGTTAATTCCGTTTATCAACCCGCAGCATTTTCCGGCCAACTTATAAAATAAGGATGCGCTGCATCCTTATTTTATATCTAACAATTGCGCAAGCTGTTGCTTTTCTTGGTCTTGCTTAGATTTGAGTTCATTTGAGCCACGAGTAATGGTGGCAATACCAACTCCTAACATTTGACTGATCTGACGCTGGGATAAGTCTCCCTTAAGCAGCTCACGAAAAATATTGACTCGCGCGACCAAAGCGTCGCGTTCATCTGAGGTGAGCAGCATAGTCAATAGCATCTCGTGCTGCTCAGACTCGGTACTGTGTTTGATCAAATCTAAGATCTGCTGCCACTCTTGATACGCAGGTTGTAAAGACATTGATACCTTGCTCGTTAATATTTGGCCTTCAACTCATGTTGGTTCAAAAACGCTCCATCGACGCCTAATACCTCTCGATAGTAGGTTTCAAACATCAAAATGTTCTGCACATAGCCACGCGTTTCCCTAAATGGGATCGACTCGATAAATGCAAAAGCGTCCAGTTTGCCCTGAGTTCTCTCTCGCCAAGTTTGCACTCGGTTTGGACCTGCATTATACGCGGCTAACGCAAAAATTCGATTGTTATCGTACTGCTCTAACAAGCCGTTGAAGTAGTGGCTGCCAATTTCAATATTCTTGCCTACCTGATACAAATCCTCGCTGCTTTGATAACTGAGCTTATATTTGCGAGCCGTGTATTTTGCTGTTGAAGGCATGATCTGCATGATCCCACGCGCACCAACCGGAGATCGGGCCTCGATATCCAACGCGCTTTCTTGGCGAGCCAAAGACATCAGAGTGATAGGATCAATGCTGTGCTTATCGGCATAGAAGTTAAACCACCAGCGGTGCGCCACAGGAAAACGAATAGCGATGTTATCCCACATGCGCGCTTGAATACTGGCGGTGACAGTTAGGTTATGCCACCCCATAAATGAGGCGTAAGCCGCAAGCATCTCTTTCTGCTTATCATCGGCTCGAGCCAACAGCCAGCGCCATTCACTTTTAGCGGCCGCAATTTTATCTCGATCGACTAACTCTTCGATCCTAACCAACGCCTTGTTATAAGGCGCGATGCGCGCTTTATCTAAGCTGATTTCTGCCGTGGGATATTGAATCGAGCGTTTGAGTGCTTTTGCGGCGGCGACGCTGTAAAAGTTACGCTGACCTATGATTGACTCAAAACGTTGCTGACCTGCGCCTTTTTCCCCCAGCGCCACTTCACTGCGACCCAACCAATACTGCCAGCGCAGTGTTTGTTGAGACGCTTCTGGCAACCGCTCAATCCAGTCGATAACGTGTTGCCAATTTCCTTCTTGAATCGCCAAGCGAACGCGTCGCTCCAATAAGTTTTTACTGCTCGACGTAGCAATATAACGGTCACGCCATTGCGCGAGCGACGCAGACTCAGTATTGATCAAACGAAACGCAATATAATCGGCAATGAGCTGGCTTCGCGGTGTTGAGATCTGCTGCGCCTCAGTGACTTGCTCGAACAGAGCCTGAGCTTGCTCGACGTCACTGCGCGCGAGCTTCTTTAATGCTAATTCAACCTGTCTTTGGTGAAATGGGGTCACCGAGTGCTGTTTGGCAAAGCTAAGTACCGAAGCGGGGGCGGCAAACAGACGTCGCATGTCCGTCGCTTGTTGTTTGGCGATGTCCGATTTAATTTGCTTGCTCAAGTAACGCATCAAACTGCCATTTCTCGCTTCAAACGCCAACAACATACGCTCAAGCACCAGCTGATCGGTTTTCAGCCCCGCTTGATCCCATGCAGTAAATAATGCATCACACTCATCAGCAATACTATGCCCCGACAGCCATAACTGCTCAGCACCTTGATAAGCGAGCGCTTTATCACCGACTTGAGAGTGTGCGTAGTAGTAGTGGCATTGGTAAGTTTCACCACGAGGTTCACGGGTTTGGAACTCAATTAATCGACGCCAGTCCTGTTTGCCGGCTAACGCATCAATATAAGGCGCACGCAGTC
Organism: Vibrio sp. JPW-9-11-11; assembly: GCF_013369335.1. Taxonomy (GTDB): domain Bacteria; phylum Pseudomonadota; class Gammaproteobacteria; order Enterobacterales; family Vibrionaceae; genus Vibrio. Next base: position 224,598 of record NZ_SZQJ01000003.1, on the reverse strand, counting down.
GACCCGAAAAAGGGAAGTCACGATGCTGCGTAATAAATGCCTCGACTTGTTGTGGCGTCCTCTCTCCTATATCGACCAAGAAACTACGATAATCCACATACGGTGTGAGCGGGTAGTTCGCTATTTGGGGGCGTAGCTGGCGATACTGTTCGACTTGTTTTTCATCAAGCAACTGCTGCGCTTGATCATATAGCTCTCGCTGTTGTTGAATGTCTGCGGCCACACTGTAGGGTGCGACGCCAGCGCTGCAAACCATCGTTGACAAAAAGACAATCGATGAAGGAAGGCGATGCAGCGACTTAAGAAAAGTCGACGTCATAGTAGTCTCATCCTGAGATAGCTAGTGATTAAGTTCTGTTATTTATGCTCATTGTAAACAGCACTGTAAAGCGCACAGATGTAATTAATAATAAATTCACATAACTGTGACATTTGGCTAGCTTTGAGCAAACTTTTGTTTAGTTATTCATCACTAATACGTTCGTGAAACAAAGGAGTTCGTTTCGGGAGTAACAAACTATGCTCAGTTAGTATAAAATGCCCCTCTACACAAATTGATTATTTAGGAACGATCGGCAATGGCTGAATACGTATATACCATGTCGCGCGTGAGCAAAATCGTGCCACCAAAGCGACAAATTCTTAAAGACATCTCTCTCAGTTTCTTCCCTGGCGCCAAAATCGGTGTTTTGGGTCTCAACGGTGCAGGTAAATCTACCCTACTGCGTATCATGGCGGGTATCGATACTGATATCGACGGTGAAGCGCGCCCACAACCAGGGCTTAATGTCGGCTATCTGCCTCAAGAGCCTGTTCTCGATGAATCGAAAACCGTTCGTGAAATTGTTGAAGAAGCGGTCTCTGACGTTGCAGGAGCAATGAAACGTCTTGATGAAGTATATGCCGCGTACGCAGAACCAGATGCTGACTTCGATGCACTGGCTAAAGAGCAAGGCGAACTAGAAGCACTGATCCAAGCAAAAGAGGGGCACAATCTAGAAAATGCTCTAGAACGCGCTGCTGATGCATTGCGTCTGCCTGAATGGGATCAGAAAATTGAACACCTATCTGGTGGTGAACGCCGCCGCGTAGCCATCTGTCGCCTACTTCTTTCTAAGCCAGATATGCTATTGCTCGACGAACCAACCAACCACTTGGATGCAGAATCTGTCGCTTGGCTCGAGCGTTTCCTTGTCGATTACACAGGTACAGTTGTTGCTATCACCCACGACCGTTACTTCCTAGATAACGCTGCGGGTTGGATTCTTGAACTTGACCGTGGTGAAGGTATTCCATGGCAAGGCAACTACACGTCTTGGCTAGAACAGAAAGATGCCCGTCTGCAACAAGAAGCGTCTCAAGAAAAAGCTCGTCAGAAGACGATAGAGAAAGAACTTGAGTGGGTTCGTCAAAATCCGAAAGGTCGTCAATCTAAGTCTAAAGCGCGTATGGCTCGCTTCGAAGAACTGCAAAGCGGCGATCGTCAGAAACGTAACGAAACCAACGAACTGTTCATCCCGCCAGGTGAGCGTCTGGGTGATAAGGTTATCGAAGTCAATAACCTGACCAAATCCTTTGACGGTCGTGTCCTGATTGATGACCTATCATTTAGCATCCCTAAAGGGGCAATTGTCGGTATTATCGGTGCCAACGGTGCGGGTAAATCGACCCTATTCAAGATGCTAAGTGGTACTGAACAGCCAGATTCAGGCAGCATTGAAATGGGCGACACAGTAAAACTGGCGTCTGTGGACCAGTTCCGTGACTCTATGGATGATTCGAAGACGGTTTACCAAGAGATTTCTGAAGGTGCAGATATCATCAAGATCAACAACTTCGAAATCCCGGCTCGCGCATACTGTTCACGCTTCAACTTTAAAGGCTCAGATCAACAGAAAGTGATCGGTGAGCTGTCTGGTGGTGAGCGTAACCGTGTCCACCTAGCCAAACTGCTTAAAGCGGGCGGCAACGTACTGCTACTCGATGAACCAACCAACGACCTCGACGTAGAAACACTACGAGCACTAGAAGAAGCGCTGCTTGAGTTCCCTGGCTGTGCCATGGTGATTTCGCACGACCGTTGGTTCCTAGACCGTATCGCGACGCACATCATCGACTATCGAGATGAAGGTCAGGTCAACTTCTACGAAGGTAACTATACTGAGTACATGGAGTGGTTGAAGAAGACCTTAGGTCCTGAAGCTGCAGAGCCGCATCGTATAAAGTACAAGCGTATTGCCAAGTAAATCTGCTTGATCTTTGACCCGAGGCCGCTACTATAGCGGCCTTTCTTCACGCCTGCTTTGGTGAAATAGGCAATAATCGTGAAGAATGCGAACAAACGCGCATAGTGACCACTTGAGTTTTGTTACTCTTACTCGTTGAACTTAAGAGAGAAAATTATGATCGAACGTCGTCGTTTTTCGCGCATTGTTTATCAAGCTAAAGCTGCATTAACACAGGATTCACTCACTGTAGATGGGCTGGTTTGGGACTTATCACTGCATGGTATGTTGTTAATCAGCGAACAATCCGACCTACTTGCGCAAGATAAACAAGTTGAGGTCGCCTTCACGCTTCCGGACAGTGATGTTACGATCCAACTGGTAGGGAACATTGTTGGCCTGAATAACAATGTGATTCGTCTGAGTATTGATCACATTGATATTGAGAGTATCGGACACCTGAAGCGATTGGTTGAACTAAACGTAGGTGACGATGATCTGCTGCATAGAGATATCGAACACTTATCAGATCTCGGTGAGTACACCTAACCCAATTAGTCTATGTCGAACAAAATTACCATTTCTATCCCTGATGAGTCAGGGGTACAACATTTTCACGTAACAAGAAAAGCACTCGTCATTAGCCTGAGCCTTCTGACGACAGGCATTACCGCTGGGCTCGGTTACTTAACCTACCATTGGTATCAGCAGCTTAACGCCCTCGAAGCGCAAAAAGCGCAACTCGAACAGCTATATGCAGAACAAATAGATACCGCACATTCACTGTCGCAAGAACTCGAAGACAAACGAAATCAAATCACTATGCTCGGAAAACGCGTCTATGATGTTGAATCCGTGCTTGGTTTAGCGGATGAGAGTTTGCCCGAGGATTACTCGCTTGAAAACCGCCTTGATGCGGCAGCGGTTGACTCTGCGGTGCGTGCCACTATGTTTCGCATGATTCCGAATGACGCGCCACTGAACTACCTGCGAATCTCATCGTCCTATGGCAGACGAACCAACCCGATAACAGGCAAACGTCATACCCACACTGGGATAGACCTCACTTGTAAACGTGGTGAAGCTATCTACGCACCTGCAGATGGAGTAGTGGAAACCGTACGTCCCAGTTCTAAAGGATTTGGTAATTTCCTCACGGTGCGACACTCCTTCGGCTTTATGAGTTCTTACGCCCACTTGGCCAAGTTTAAAGTACGCAGTGGTCAGTTTGTCAGCAAAGGCGAGCAAATTGCGACATGTGGTAACTCAGGTAACTCGACCGGACCACACCTCCATTATGAAGTGCGATTTTTAGGCCGAGCTTTAAACCCGCAATACACCATGGATTGGACGCCAGAAAACTTCAACTATCTGTTTGAAAAAGAGAAAAAAGTAAAGTGGGCGCCTTTGGTGAAGCTGATTGATGACACCGTGAGACTGCAAGTTAACCTCACCAATCACCCCTATCAGGATAGCTCGGTTAACACAGTGAAAAACGAGTCAAGCCAGCGCAGCGAATCGATCACAGTACAATAAAAAACAGCGACCTCTGGTCGCTGTTTTTTTACGCTTATCACTCATTATCAACCGCGATGAATAGAATCGTTCGCTTGTTTAAGTAGCTTTTGACTCTCATCTAGAAACTGCTGAGAATAGTCGCCAAACCAGTGACTAACGTGATTAAAGCTGGTGACAAAAGCCTGTTTGTCGTGACTATCTAAGATATCCAACGCCTCGCCAAAGCAACGATGGAACCGCTTAATCATATCAATATTTTCTTGTGACGAGAGAATAATATCCCCATAGAGATTTGGGTCTTGAGCGAACAGACGCCCCACCATCGCGAGCTCTAAGCGGTAAATCGGTGAGCTTAACTGCAGTAACTTGTCAATGTTCGGGTTTTCACGACTGAGATGAAGACCGTAAGCAAAAGAAGTAAAGTGACGTAGCGCCTGAATTAATGTCATGCCATGATCATGTTCTTCTGCTTCGATCTGACACAGACTCGCACCCCAAATAGAAAACTGCTTCAGTAACCACTGATAGTTTTCGGCTCCGCGACCATCACAGTAAACAATCACTTGCTTAGCTAAGCTTGGGACATCGGGACCAAACATCGGGTGCAGGCCAACAACGGGCCCTTGATGCACATTAAGCATCGCGGCAAGTGGCTTAGACTTAATTGAGGTTAAATCACATAAGATACAATCGTCAGGTAGCTTACCCAGTTTCTCTATCACGCCCTCGGTAAGATGAATAGGCACAGTGACCACGACCATGCCGGCATCTTCTAGCAATGCATCCGCGTGCTGCCAATCTTGACTGCCGAGAACTTTGACATCATAACCGGACAGTTTGAACATGCGTCCAAACAAGCCGCCTAGTTGCCCGTTACCACCAACGATCACGACTGAACGAAGCTGTGGATTAAGACACTTAAAGCCCGAGTCTTTCTCGCTGGCGTATGACTCGCGCATAGTGCGACGTAGAATATCTTCAATCAATTGTGGCGGAACACCAATTTTTTCTGCCTCTTGGCGACGCGAGGCCAACATTGCGGCTTCTCGGTCTGGCGCATAAATCGGCAAACCGTGTTCACTTTTCACTTCGCCGACTTGTTCCACCAGCGCCAGTCTTTGCGCTAACAAATCTAAGATCTGCTTATCTACTGCGTCAATTTGATCACGCAAGTGATTCAACTCTACGGCCATTGAAATTCCTTGTACTTGTTACTTAGCCTTTAAACGGTCTTCCAGAAAAGGGACCAGCTCTTGGTGTGCATGACGTAATAGTGCCTCAGTTGTGTCCCAATTGATACACGCATCAGTGATAGAAACCCCGTACTGCATTTCGTTGAGAGGGATATCAGAAGATTGATTGCCTTCATTGATATGGCTCTCAATCATCAAGCCGATAATGGATGTGTTGCCTTCACGGATTTGATGAATGACATCTTCGGCCACCAAAGGCTGACGACGAAAATCTTTGCGTGAGTTCGCATGACTGCAATCGATCATCAGTGAGGCGTCTAACCCGTGTTGCGCCATGTCTTGTTCACACTCAGTCACCGAAACCGAGTCGTAATTGGTCTGTTTACCGCCACGCAAAATAACGTGACCATTGGGGTTGCCCTGTGTCGTCAATAGTGCCACCTGGCCTTCACGGTTAATCCCCATAAAGCGGTGACTCGAAGAGGCGGCTTGCATCGCGTTAACAGCGGTCGACAAACTGCCATCAGTGCCATTCTTAAAGCCAATAGGCATAGAAAGACCACTGGCCATTTCGCGGTGAGTTTGTGACTCGGTAGTACGGGCACCAATCGCCGCCCAACTGAACGTATCGGCCAAGTACTGCGGGCTAATTGGGTCGAGCGCTTCTGTGGCTAAGGGAATCTCCATTTCGGCTAGGTCAACCAGCAGCTCTCGGCCAACGTGCAGACCGTGCTCAATATCAAAAGAGCCATCCAAATGAGGATCGTTAATTAGCCCCTTCCAGCCCACAGTGGTACGAGGTTTCTCAAAGTAAACACGCATAACAATGTACAGTTGATCGCTCAGTTGCTCAGACAGTGCTTTAAGCCGTTTTGCATACTCCTTTGCAGCGTCAATATCATGGATTGAACAAGGACCACATACCACCAAAAGGCGGTGATCTTTTTTATGAATGATATCGGCGATAGTTTGGCGAGAGTGCTGGATAAAGCGACGAGCGTTATCACTTAAAGGTAACTTGGCCTTCAACTCATCAGGCGTGATCAGTACCTGTTCATCACTAATATTAACGTTGCTCAACTCACTTTTCTGCATAACCCAATCCTGTACATTATTATTTACACCAAGAAACTAAAACCTTGTCTCCAGCTAATAAACCATAAAATAACAGCCCAGAAAAAGATTTCAATATGTAAACCAAAAAAAACACTCCGTAAATTATTTTTTACACTATCGATTTTTGTCGGCTTTATTATCAAAAACCGGAATTACGCATGTTTTCTGGCGAATATCTTCACTAAAATAAGGCCAAAGTTCGCCACAAAAATCATTATGGACCTGATTTTATCGTTACTTCAGCAAATGTGTGTCTATCTAGTGCTTGCGTATATGCTGAGCAAGACACCTCTCTTTCTGCCTTTGCTGAATATTTCCAACCGAGTTAGCCATAAAGTCAGTGTCTATATCCTATTTTCACTGTTTTGTATTATGGGGACCTACTTTGGACTGCAGATCAATGATGCCATAGCCAATACGCGCGCTATCGGTGCCGTTATGGGCGGACTATTTGGCGGTCCCGTCGTTGGTTTCTTTGTCGGCCTGACTGGCGGACTACATAGGTACACCTTAGGGGGCTTTACCGATGTGGCCTGCGCTATCTCGACCACAGCGGAAGGCTTGATCGGCGGCTTGTTACACATTTATTTGGTCCGCAAGGGAAAATCAGCACAGCTATTTAACCCTAGCGTGGTTTTTTCGATTACCTTGGTCGCAGAAATCATTCAAATGGCGATTATCTTACTGGTCGCTAAGCCTTTTGACCAAGCCTACACATTGGTTTCAGCTATTGCCGCTCCGATGATCATCGCTAACTCTGTCGGCGCTGCGCTCTTTATGAGCATTCTCCACGACCGAAAAACCATTTTTGAAGAGTACTCTGCCACCTTCTCTCGTCGCGCACTCAACATCGCCGAGCGCTCCGTTGGTATTTTAGCCTCAGGATTTAACAGCAAAAATGCTGAGAAAATTGCGCGTATTGTGTACGAAGAGACCAATGTCGGTGCGGTATCGATTACCGATGACGAGAAAATATTGGCTTTTGTCGGTATCGGAGATGATCACCATAAGCCGGAGACTCCCATCTCGTCACAAAGCACACTCGATGCGATCCGCCAGAATGACATTATTTATCTCGATGGAAAAGAAAAGCCATACCAATGCTCTTTGAAGTCGGACTGTAAACTAGGTAGCGCCTTGATCATTCCGCTACGAACGGGAGATAAAGTTATCGGAACGATCAAGCTGTATGAACCGAAACGCAAACTGTTCTCCACCATCAACATGTCGATGGCAGAGGGCATTGCCCAGTTGCTCTCCAGCCAAATCTTGTTTGGTGACTACCAGCAAAAACAGACCCTGCTCTCACAAGCGGAAATTAAACTGCTGCATGCACAAGTTAACCCCCACTTTCTTTTTAATGCTCTAAACACGATTAGTGCAGTGATCCGGCGCGATCCTCCGAAAGCACGTGAGTTAATACAACACTTGTCGCACTTTTTCCGCAGTAACTTGAAACAGAATATTGACGTCGTCACGCTCAAAGAGGAGCTCGCACACGTCAACGCTTACCTCACCATAGAAAAGGCGCGCTTTACCGACCGCTTAGAGGTCGCGATCGATATTGATGAGTTGCTCTTAAAACGTAAAGTGCCCACTTTTACCTTGCAGCCCTTGGTCGAAAACGCGATTAAACACGGTGTGTCTCACCTGCTGGAAGGCGGAGAAATCCAAATTTTCAGCCAACAAGTGCCTCAAGGGCACCAAATTGTGGTACAAGACAACGCCGGTAGCTATCAGGCGCCACCCAGCGATCATCTCGGCTTAGGGATGCAAATCGTCGACAAACGCTTAACCAACAAGTTTGGTCGGGTCGCGACTTTACATGTTGACGTTAAGCCGAATCACTACACTCGGATGAGCTTTATCATCCCGAGTCAGCACAGTTAATAAGGAATCGTTATGCTGCGTGCGTTGGTTATTGATGACGAACTCTTTGCTCGAGAAGAACTCACGGACCTGTTGCAAGAGACAGGGCAGATCCAAGTTATCGATCAAGCCAGCAATGCCATTGAAGGGTTGAAGAAAATCAATCAACTCAAACCTGACGTGGTATTTTTAGATATTCAAATGCCACAAATCACCGGCATTGAGTTACTCGCCATGCTTGATCCAGAAACCATGCCCAAGGTGGTATTCGTCACTGCCTACGACGAGTTTGCAGTACAAGCCTTTGAAGACAACGCCTTTGACTATTTGCTCAAGCCTGTCGATACCTGCCGGTTGAAAAAGACGGTACAACGACTGCTCAAATCCACTAAGTTAAACCAGCATCAACTCGCCGCCATCACTCCGCCTAGTCTAGATCAGGTGCCTTGTATCGGACTCAATCGTATTGTGATTGTTGCCACTCAAGACGTGGAGTTTGCTTACAGCGATATCAGCGGTGTCCATGTCCAAACTCATGATCAAAAAGCCACCTCACAACTGACGCTCAAAGTGCTCGAAGAGAAAACCCCACTAGTACGTTGTCATCGCCAGTTTTTGGTCAATATCAAAGCTATCAAAGAAATCAAACTGTTAGACAACGGTTTAGCGGAAATCATCACGGTCAGTAACCATCCACTGCCTGTCAGTCGGCGCTATCTCAAGACGCTAAAAGAGATGCTAGGGTTTCATTAATATGCACCTCTGGTACCAAAAGAGCCGCGATTGCGGCTCTTTATTATTAGGCTTCCATTATACGTTTCATCGCTTCAGTGGTTTGTCGCCAAGCTTCACTGCGTTGCAGAACCGACAAGGTAAAGCTCTGCTTCTTGAGTAAATTCGCCGCGCCTGGCGTTTCCATAATCGGTAAGTTGTCTAATACTTCAACTTGCCCTTGGCGGTTATTGCAAAGTAGCAGCATGTCACAACCCGCGACTAAAGCTTGGTGTGAACGCTCTGCTGGCCCCCCCATAATCGCTGCGCCTTCCATGTTCAAATCATCGGAAAAGACAATTCCCTTAAAGCCAAGTTGCTGACGAAGTATCTGTTTCAGCCAGTATTCAGAACCACTCGCAGGTTGATCGTCATAATGTGGAAAAACCACATGAGCAGGCATCATAGCATCGAGGATACCTGCGTCGATTTGCGCTTTAAAGATCGCCATATCTTGGTCGAAAATATTGTCGCGATGATCAAACGGGGTCTCCAAATGTGAGTCTGCAACCACCCCACCATGACCCGGAAAGTGTTTACCTGTAGTCGCCATACCAACCGCTTTCATCCCCCTCATATAGGCGAGGCTGTGGCGCAAAATCGTCTCTTTGTCTTCGCCAAATGCACGATCCCCAATCGCTTGACACTCATGGCCTTTGTCTAATACAGGAGCAAAACTGAGATCGATATCGTGGGCGATCAACTCTGCGGCCATCAGCCAACCACCTTGATAAGCGAGGGTTTCGCTATCAGGCATCTCGGCGTATCGCTGCGCTGCGGGAATGCGTGAAAAACCTTCTCTAAACCGTTGTACGCGCCCGCCTTCTTGGTCAACACCAATGAGAAAAGGGCGTTTGGCAGCGTGACGAATGGCTTGGTTCAGCGCCACTAGCTGCTCACTATCATGGTAGTTTCGTGAAAATAGAATCACCCCACCAACGCTTGGGTGTTCGAGGATTTCTTTGTCTTCTGCTGTGAGTTCACAACCCGCAACGTCGACCCATAACGGTCCCATAATTTCTCCACATCGAGCTGAAATTCGCTATGCTACCGAGGTTATTCGGATTATTCTCGGTTTACAATGGATAAACCTCACTGTTAGCGAAATTTGAGCATGACAACAAACGCGTTATACATTGGCATCATGTCAGGCACCAGCCTTGATGGGATCGATACAGTACTAGTTGAAATCGACAATAATCAGGTGCGCTTGCTGGATAGCTATGATCACCCAATTCCAGATTCACTCAAGCAACGTATCTTAGATGTGTCACTCGGCCAACAAACCAGCTTGCCTGAAATCGGACAGATTGATCACCTACTCGGTAAACTCTATGCACAAGCCGTTCATGCTCTGTTAGACAAGAGCGGCTATAAAGCGTCAGATATCACTGCCATTGGTAATCATGGTCAAACCGTATTCCACCAACCAACGGGGCAAACGCCATTTACTCTCCAACTCGGTGACGCCAATATTATTGCCGCACTGACGCGAATCGATACGGTCGCCGACTTTAGACGCAAAGACATCGCCTTAGGCGGGCAAGGGGCGCCGTTAGTCCCTGCCTTTCACCAGTCTATTTTTCAACCTCAGAGCTCAACGGTAGTCGTACTCAATATCGGCGGCATTGCCAACATATCGGTACTGCGTCCAAATCAGGCGGTAATCGGCTACGATACCGGCCCAGGTAATATGTTGATGGATGCTTGGTGCTTTCGTCATGAGGGCGCAGCCTTTGATAAAGACGCCAAGTTTGCCAGCAAAGGAAACCTTAATCAGCCACTTCTCTGTGAGCTGCTAAAAGAACCCTACTTAGCGCTCTCTGCGCCAAAAAGCACCGGACGTGAGTTATTCAACATCCCTTGGTTAGAGGCGATTGTAAAGCGTTACAGCGCTTCTAGCGCCGACGTTCAAAGAACGTTATGTGAGTACACGGCGCAAACCATTGCCAATGAAGTGGCCCAATTTAAACTAGGGCAAGAGCCTGAATTACTCGTTTGTGGAGGTGGCGCGCACAACCCATTACTTATGCAACGCTTAAAGGATCTACTGCCTGAGTGGCAGGTTATGCCCACCGATGACAAAGGGGTCGATAGCAATAATATGGAAGCGATGGCCTTTGCTTGGCTCGCCTATCGCCGCATTCACAATTTGCCAAGCAACCTGCCTGAAGTCACCGGAGCGTCACAACTGGCTTCTCTTGGTGTGCTGTACTTGGCTGATAAATAAGGACAACTATGACTAATGACGCGCTGATCGCAGCACTTTCACATTTAGTGTCTGAAGGTCGAAACCCAGAAACTATGGACATAGATCTCCTCTCTTCGCTGGAGATAGTCCAACGCATCAACCAACAAGATCAACTGGTCCCTTTAGCCGTTGAGAAAGCTCTACCTGACGTCGCTAAAGCTGTCGACAAAATTACCGCCGCATTCAAAGTCGGTGGACGGCTGATATATATGGGCGCAGGAACCAGCGGCCGCTTGGGGGTACTTGATGCTTCGGAGTGCCCACCGACGTTTGGCGTCTCTGACCAAATGGTGATTGGCCTTATCGCTGGAGGGCCAGAAGCGATTCTCAAAGCAAAGGAAGGGGCGGAAGACTCAAGAGAGCAAGGTGTCACGGACCTCAACGCGATTCATTTTTCATCGAATGATGTGCTAGTCGGCATTGCCGCCAGCGGGCGAACGCCTTATGTCATCGGCGCGCTGGAGTACGCCAACCAGATAGGAGCCACCAGCGTCGCACTCTCTTGCAACCCTGATTCGCCGATTGCAGAGATTGCCGACATTGCTATTTCGCCAGTGGTTGGCCCAGAAGCTCTGACCGGTTCGACCCGCTTGAAATCAGGTACAGCACAGAAATTAGTGCTGAATATGCTCACAACCGCCAGTATGATCCGCTTGGGTAAAAGTTATCAAAACTTAATGGTCGATGTGAAAGCCACCAACAAAAAACTCATCGCCAGGGCCGCTCGAATTGTGATGCAAGCAACAGAGTGCGATATCCACAGCGCGACGCGCACCCTTGAGCATACGGGTTATGACGTCAAATTAGCAATACTGATGCTACTCACTGGTATGGATATCGATAGTGCAAGACATCAGTTAGAAGTACAAAACGGCTTCTTGCGTAAGGCGGTACAACACCATCAGGGCGAATAACGCAGTTTTTTGGGAGAGAGCATTATTGCTCTCTCTGTTCGATCAGTTTTGGTGTTCGTTCCAGCCACGTTGCCATTCCATTCGAAACTTTTGCGCCTCGTCCGTCCCCTCGCAAACGCCTTCATAGTATTGACCGGATAATCCCATCTGATAGGCGAAATCTGGATTGCAATACTCACCCACTCCATCAAAGTAACCTTGGTCGTAGTCTGACTGTTTTACACTCCCCAAACTTGCCAGCTCTTTGAACGTTCGCGCAGTATGGCCAACAATGCCATCCTGGTAACCAATTTGATACCAATCGCCCTCATTCGCCAACTGTTGCGGACTACTGGCACAGGCTGCCAACAATGATGCCAGTAAGGCAACAAATAACTTTCTCATTGTTTTTCCTTGCTTTTTCCGATGAGGTTATCAAACCACTATTCGGACAGAATTACCACTGCACTTGAGGAAAAACCACTCAGTTTCTCAATCAACCGCTCGTCTCCCTATACGACCACTCACTGGATAAGCGAAAGCCGATGGTCATTATTGAGCATAGTATGCACAGTGAGCTTATTAAATTTTACAAAGGAACGAGTGCTATGTTGTGGTTTCTAACCTGTGTTGCGGCCTTGATTGGCGGCTACTTTATCTACGGGGCTTTTGTTGAAAAAGTCTTTGGCATTAACGAAAAACGTCAAACTCCGGCTCACACCAAAGCTGACGGCGTTGACTACGTACCAATGTCAACCAAGAAGGTGTACCTAGTTCAACTCCTCAACATTGCTGGCGTCGGCCCGATTTTTGGTCCGATCATGGGCGCACTTTATGGTCCTGCAGCCATGTTGTGGATTGTTATCGGGTGTATTTTTGCGGGGGCAGTCCATGATTACTTCTCCGGTATGCTCTCAGTACGCAACGGTGGCGCCTCTGTTCCGACCATCACTGGCCGCTACTTGGGCAATGGCGCAAAACACTTTATGAATATCTTTGCCATTGTTCTACTGCTTCTTGTTGGTGTGGTATTTGTCTCAGCGCCAGCAGGTATGATCACAAACCTTATCAATGATCAAACCAGCCTAAACGTCAGTATGACCACCATGGTCATCGCTATCTTCGCTTACTACATCATTGCGACCATCGTTCCTGTCGATAAGATTATCGGCCGCTTCTACCCACTATTTGGCGCGCTACTCATTTTCATGTCTGTCGGCCTGATGACCGCGGTGGCTTTCTCAAGCGAACATACCGTGATGGGTGATTTCCAAGTAGCAGATATGTTTAGCAACTTGAACCCGAATGATATGCCTCTGTGGCCAGCCCTATTCATCACTATCGCGTGTGGTGCGATTTCTGGCTTCCACGCGACCCAGTCGCCACTGATGGCGCGTTGTATGGAAAATGAAAAGAATGGCCGCTTTGTGTTCTATGGAGCAATGATCGGCGAAGGTGTCATCGCGCTAATCTGGTGTGCGATTGCATTGTCTTTCTTCGGCTCTCTAGACTCACTTGCGGAAGCGGTGAAGAATGGTGGCCCTGGTAACGTTGTCTACAGCGCATCGTTCGGCCTATTAGGTGTGTTCGGTGGTATCTTGGCATTCTTGGGTGTGGTTATTCTACCGATCACGTCTGGAGACACCGCGTTCCGCTCTAGCCGTTTGATCTTAGCTGAGTACTTCAACGTTGATCAAAAGGCACTGCGTAATCGCCTAATGATGGCGGTGCCTCTATTCATCATTGGTGGCGTTCTGACTCAAGTTGATTTCGGTATTATTTGGCGTTACTTCGGCTTCGCAAACCAATCTACCGCTGTCATGATGCTATGGACCGCATCCGCTTACCTACTGCGCCACAATAAGCTACATTGGATCACAACAGTACCAGCGGTATTTATGACCACTGTGTGTGCCACTTTCATCCTCAACAACAGCACCTTAGGCTTCGGACTACCAATTGAAGTTTCGACGACTGCTGGCATCCTATTTGCCCTAGCGGTTGCCGGTTACGTCATCAAAACCTCAAAAGGCAAAGGTGAGACTGACTTGGCTGACGAAGAGAAACCACAAGCTGTCACAGAAACAGCCTAAGTCAATTACACTTCGCTTGCACTTTATCAAAGGCTCCTTCGGGAGCCTTTGACTTATCAGACGAATACCAACAAAAAAGCCAGCGATCAACGCTGGCTTTTTTGTTCTACCTATCTCAGTCGACTTGCTTGATCTGCAGCTCTTTTGGCACTTCGAAGAACATGTTCTCTTCACGGCCTTGAATCTCTTCCACACTTTTCGCGCCGACTAGCTGTTTCACTCGCTCGAGGATTTGATTAACCAACTCCTCTGGCGCAGAAGCCCCTGCTGTCACGCCGACTTTATTTTTACCAGTGAACCACTCTGGCTGAATATCCTCAGGGCAATCGGTGAGATAGCCTGGGGTGCCGAGTTTCTCTGCCAACTCTTTTAGTCGAGTAGAATTGGATGAGTTTTTCGACCCAACCACAACCACCACGTCAACATCAGCGGCCATATCACGCACGGCATCTTGGCGGTTTTGGGTGGCGTAACAGATGTCATCTTTACGCGGCCCCTGAATATCAGGGAATACGCGACGTAACTCGTCAATAACGTCTGCGGTTTCATCCACCGACAAGGTGGTTTGACTAACATAATGCAAGTGAGTGGGATCTTTCACCTTCTCTTTCAACTGAATCACATCTGCAGGAGTCTCAACCAGGTACATGCCGCCTTGTTCACTGGCGTATTGTCCCATGGTTCCTTCAACTTCTGGATGTCCAGCATGGCCAATCAATACCACTTCCATATGCTTGCGACTGGCACGAGCAACCTCCATGTGAACTTTGGTTACCAGCGGACAAGTCGCATCAAACACGGTCAGAGCGCGTTCTTTGGCTTCTTTACGCACAGCCTGCGATACACCATGAGCCGAGAAAATAACGATATTGTCATCAGGTACTTCATCTAACTCTTCGACAAAAACCGCTCCGCGCTGTTTGAGCCCTTCGACCACAAAGCGGTTGTGGACCACTTCATGGCGGACATAAATCGGCGGCTGATAGAGTTCCAGTGCACGCTCGACAATACTAATTGCGCGATCAACGCCAGCACAAAAACCACGAGGATTGGCTAACAGGATTTTCATTTCATTGCTCATAGAGTCATTATCTTAATTGGTCGCTATTCTACTGACAAAATTTCAACTTCAAAAGTCACATCTTGCCCTGCAAGCGGATGGTTAAAGTCAACCGTCACTGAGTCGCCCGCGATCTCGGTAATAATCCCGGGGATTTCCATACCATCGGGGCCAGAGAACGCCATCACGGTACCAACTTCTACCTCGGCGTCACCCACAAACTTATTCCGCTCCATGTAGTGAATATTATCGGGATTAGGCATACCAAACGCATCTTGCGCCTTAAGTTCAATTGCCTTGTTGTCGCCAACACTGAGGCCAAGTAAGCACTGTTCGAAGTTTTCACTCAGGCTGCCATCGCCAATCACGAGCTTGGCCGGTTTTCTCATATTATGCGTGCTGTCAGCAATAGAACCGTCGGGCATTTTAATCGTAAAGTGCAGCGTTACTGCAGAATCTTGGGCAATGATGGTCACGTCTTGGCTTCCTTTTTAGTGGTTATATCGACTCTTTATACGGTGTTATTGGAACAACTGTCGACTTGGGCTTCAACATAAAGAAAAGCGCCATCTGAATCAACAGACAGCGCTTAGGGTTATTCGCTTAATCACGCTTTATGCACGGCTGCTGTCTTTTTTACGAAACCCGTCGAGGATGATCATTGCCGCGCCAATGCAGATAGTCGCATCGGCTAAGTTGAACGCAGGCCAATGGTAAGAGCCCCAGTAGAAATCGAGATAGTCGACTACAAAACCATGCACAATACGGTCAAATACATTGCCGATCGCCCCACCAATAATCATGGCGTACGCGATGTTATTCCACTTTTCTTGAGCAGGCAGTTTACTCATCCAATAGGTCAGCATTGCTGTCACCGCACAAGCTATCCCAGTAAATAACCAGCGTTGCCAACCGGCTTGATCACTCAAAAAACTAAACGCAGCGCCGTAGTTATGAACATACAATAGGTTGAAGAAAGGCAACACTTCGATTCGGTTTGCCCAGCCATATCCCATGTTATCCATTACAAATAACTTGATCACGATATCTGCAATAAATATGACCGCCGCGAGCCATAGCCAGCGGACGCCAGATTGTTTAAGCGTTAATGCTTGTTCACTCATTTCTTTACCTAAAAACAGCCCCAGTAGATACTGGGGCCGTTTAATTATTGAAAAGTTCAGTCGTTCTATCGCTAATTATGCGAACTTACGTACTTCGCCTTCGCCATCAACGTTCGATACACAACGGCCACAGATCTTCTCATGACCTTCAATCGTGCCTACGTCTGGCGTGTGGTGCCAACAGCGGTCACACTTCTCGTTCTCTGTTGCTTTCACTTCCACGAACAGACCTTCTACATCTGTTGCCTGTGCAGCATCTGTTTTGTCGCTGAGAGGCTTAACAACCGCCGCTGAAGTCAGTAGTGCAAAGCGTAGCTCATCTTCTAACTTGCTGAGTTTCGCTGCTAACGCATCATCAGCGTAAAGCGTCACTTCTGCTTGTAGTGAACCACCGATAACTTTCTCTTTACGCGCGTCTTCTAGCAACTTGTTCACGCTACCACGCACTGATTGAACGTCCGTCCAGAACTCGTTGTTTAGCTCTTCGCCTTCTGCTAGACCGAATAGACCTTCATACCATTCGCCAGTGAAAACAAACTTATCACGGCCTTCACCTGTAGGAAGGGAAGCTGGCATCTCGTTCCAGATCTCATCTGCAGTGAACGACATGATTGGCGCCATCCAACGAACGAGTGCTTCAACGATGTAGTAAAGCGCGGTCTGACAGCTACGCTGCGCGTGGCCGCCACGTTTTGCTGTGTACTGACGGTCTTTGATGACGTCTAAGTAGAAAGAGCCCATTTCAATAGAACAGAACTGCATTAAACGCTGAGTGACGGCATGGGTGTTGTACTCACCGTAAGCTTTAACGATCTCTTCTTGAGCAGCGAATGCGCGGCCGACCGCCCAACGGTCTAGGGCAACCATCTCTTCAGCAGGAACCAGATCGGTTGCTGGATTAAAGCCGTTTAAGTTAGCCAGGAAGAAACGTGCTGTGTTGCGGATACGACGGTACGCATCTGCGCTGCGTTTTAGGATTTCATCAGAAACCGCGACTTCACCTGTGTAGTCAGTTGAAGCCACCCATAAACGTAAGATATCAGCACCTAGCTTGTTGGTGACATCTTTTGGTGCAACTACGTTACCGATAGATTTCGACATCTTACGGCCTTGACCGTCAACCACAAAACCGTGA
This sequence comes from Vibrio sp. JPW-9-11-11, assembly GCF_013369335.1. GTDB lineage: Bacteria > Pseudomonadota > Gammaproteobacteria > Enterobacterales > Vibrionaceae > Vibrio. Next base: position 207,350 of record NZ_SZQJ01000003.1, on the reverse strand, counting down.
GTCAGCACTTGCTTGTATGGCGCTTCGTCTTTCATCGCGATAGATGAAATAAGTGAAGATTGGAACCAACCACGGTGTTGGTCAGAGCCTTCAAGGTATAGGTCAGCACTGTTGCCGTTGTACTCTTCACGAGCATCAACCACGGAATAGTGAGTCACACCAGAATCAAACCATACGTCGAGTGTATCTAACACTTTTTCGTAATTATCTGCTTCTTCACCGAGTAGGTCAGAGATTTCCAGATCCCACCAAGCTTGAATGCCTTTCTCTTCAACCAGTTGAGCAACTTTCTCTACTAGCTCAATGGTGTTTGGATGAAGCTCTGAAGTCTCTTTGTGAACAAATAGAGCGATTGGCACACCCCAAGTACGTTGACGAGAGATACACCACTCAGGGCGACCTTCAATCATACCTTCGATACGACTTTGACCCCACTCAGGCATCCACTCAACACCTTTGATTGACTCGAGTGCTTTTGCACGTAGGCCAGCTTGGTCCATAGACACGAACCATTGTGGTGTTGCACGGAAAATGATTGGCGTTTTGTGTCTCCAGCAGTGTGGGTAGCTGTGCTCGTAAGCGTGGTGATGAAGCAGCGCGCCTTTCTCTTTTAGCGTTTCAACCACAGCATCATTGGCTTTAAATACATGCTGACCGGCAAATAGCTCAGTATCCGGTAGGTAAACACCGTTTGAACCTACAGGGTTTGCTACTTCTAGGTTGTATTTGTTGCCGACTGCGAAATCTTCTTGACCGTGCCCTGGTGCTGTATGAACCACACCTGTACCGGATTCAGTCGTAACGTGGTCGCCAAGGATCGCAGGTACAGTGAAGTCGTAGAATGGATGTTGGAACTGAGAAAGCTCAAGGTCGGCACCTTTCGCAAAACCAAGGTTATGGAAGTGCTCGATACCCGCACGATCCATCACGTCTTTAGCCAGTTCAGAGGCAACGATGATACGCTCTTTCGTTTCACCTTCGACTTGGATAAGCACGTATTCTAGATCGTCACGTAGACACACAGCGCGGTTTGCAGGCAGTGTCCATGGTGTCGTTGTCCAGATAACGATTGAAATGTCGCCTTCACCTTCGTGACCTTCATTTAGGTCAAACTTAGATAGCAGCGCTTGCGCGTCTGCCGCTTTAAAGCGAACATCGATAGATGGCGACACTTTATCTTTGTATTCAACTTCTGCCTCAGCAAGCGCTGAACCACAGTCTGTACACCAGTGTACAGGTTTGAAACCTTTTAGTAGGTGACCGTTATCGGCAATCTTACCAAGAGCACGGATGATGTTGGCTTCAGTGGCAAAATCCATCGTGCGGTAAGGCTTATCCCACTCACCCATGATACCTAGGCGTTTGAAGCTCTCTTTTTGACCTTCTACCTGACCTGCCGCGTACTTACGACACTCTTCACGAAACTCAGCCGCGGAGATTTTTTGGCCCGGTTTGCCTTTTTTCTTTTCTACCATTAGTTCGATTGGTAGGCCGTGACAGTCCCAACCTGGAATGTACGGTGCATCAAAACCAGAAAGTGTTTTGGATTTAATAATAATGTCTTTAAGAATCTTATTTAGTGCGTGACCAATGTGAATGTCGCCATTCGCGTATGGAGGGCCATCATGTAGAACGAAAGATTTTTTGCCTTTCTTCGCTTCACGGATTGCACCGTAAAGGTCTTCTTTGTACCAACGCTCAAGCATTTCTGGCTCGCGATTCGCCAGATTGCCGCGCATCGGAAACCCTGTTTCAGGAAGGTTCAGGGTATCTTTATACTCACTCATCGATTCTTAATTCCGTTGTCTTGGGTGACAGTTAGACATTATGCCAAGCAGCGAACTAAACCGCTTGGTCTTTACGCTGACGCAGCCACACCCTTGCTGCCTCAGCATCCAATTCAATTTGTTGTTTTAGCGCGTCAAACGACTCAAATTTGTGTTCGTCGCGAATTTTATCTAAAAGTACGATTTCCAACTGTTTGCCATATAAGTTGGCTTTAAAGTCAAACAAATGTACTTCTAGCTGTTGGCGTACCCCGTTAACCGTTGGTCTATTACCAATGTTAGCTACGCCGCCAATCGCATGTTCAGCAAGGCCTAGCACCTCGACGGTGTAGACTCCCGACACTGGCGACACGCAACGTTTGAGTGGGATATTCGCGGTAGGAAAACCTATCGTTCTGCCCAACTTTCTACCGTGGGAGACCCGCCCGCTGATACTGTAATGACGCCCCAGCATTTGTGCAGCGGCTTCAAGCTTATCTTGCGCCAATGCTTCTCGGATAGCGGTGCTGCTTACACGCAGCTGTTGTAGACGAAAACTCTGCGTACTGACCACGTCAAAACCCAACTCTTCTCCAGCTTGCTGAAGCATGGCAAAGTTACCTTTGCGTTGATTACCAAAGCAGAAATCATCGCCAACAACCAGAAACTTAACACCCAAACGCTCAACCAACAAGTCACGAATAAATGACTGTGGTGACTGAGTGGCGAACTGGTGGTTAAAGTTAACGCACAACAGCCTTTCGATATCCAGTTTGCTCAGTTGAACAAACTTATCACGCAATCGAGTTAAACGCGCTGGCGCTTTCTCTTTAGCAAACAACTCCAACGGTTGAGGATCAAACGTCATCACCGTCGAAGGCAAACCTAAATCCTTAGCTCTTTCAGAAACTTGACGTAAAACTTCTTGATGCCCAAGATGCACGCCATCGAAATTTCCGATCGTCAATACACACCCTTTGTGGTGTGGTTTGATGTTATGAATCCCTCGAATCAATTCCATTGGAGACTGCTAAAAACCTATCTTTATGGGTTAAATGGCTAAAGGTTGCGTTTACCTTGCGTGAAACCGACGGATTATATACTAATCAGCCTTGCTCTGTCGCTGCTTTTAGATCGTTTAAACGCACACCAAATAACAGTAAGCTCAGCAAATACACGCCCGCGCCCAAACCTATTAAGCCTGTGAGCCACATAACACGTTCCGCAAAACTCCATGTTAGCCATATATCCAAGCTTTCTAGTTGCGATAAGATAGCCATAACCATCAAACCACCCGCCACAACTAACTTACCGATAAACACCCCTGTCCGTCGTGTGAGCTGATAAACCCCTGCTAGGTGCAGCCCCCTATATAAAAGCGACATATTGACGAACGCTGATAACGCTGTCGCGATAGCAAGCCCGACGTAACCATAGAACCAAGCAAAAATAGCGTTGAATACCATGTTGGTGACCATAGCAATAATGCCATAGCGCACCGGAGTTTTGGTGTCTTGGCGCGAGTAATATCCCGGCGCGAGCACTTTGATCAACATAAAATTGAGTAACCCTGAGGCGTAGGCGATCAAGGACATTGAGGCAAAGGTGACATCTTGCGCAGTAAACTCTCCACGCATGAACAGCACCATCAGCATAGGTTTGGCCAATACCATCAACCCCAACATAGCGGGCACTCCCAACAGGGTCACCATTCGCACCCCCCAATCCATGGTTTGGGCAAAGCCTTCACTATGAGCATCGACGTGCTTTCGTGACAAAGCGGGCAATATGACGGTTGCAATGGCAATGCCAAACAAACCGAGCGGGAATTCAAGCAATCTGTCGGAGTAATACAGCCAACTGATGGACCCCGTTTGTAAGAAGCTAGCAATAAAGGTATCGAATAGAAGATTGATTTGACTGACAGACACACCAAACAGCGCCGGGATCATCAAAGTTCTAATTTTGACTACCCCCGGGTCTCGCCATCCCCATTGAGGTTTGACCATCACACCAGCTTTAATCAAAAACGGAATTTGAAATAGGAACTGAACCAATCCTCCTAAGAAAACACCAATGGCTAAACCAATTTCAGGCTGAGTCAGTTGCGGAGCAAGAAACCAGGCTGAAAGAATAATCATCACATTGAGAAACACTGGCGTGAACGAGGAAACCGCAAACTTACCCATGGTATTAAGAATGGCGCCCGACAGCGCGACAAAAGTAATAAACCATAAATAAGGAAAGGTAATTTTGAGCATTAAACTGGCCAGCTCAAACTTCTCTGCCGATGGTCCGCCGTTGAGCCAATCCAAAAACCAGCCAAAACCAAACAGGGCAGTGACCACCCCAGAGCCAACAATGCCAAGCAAGGTCACAATCGATACAATCACGCCCAAAGTGCCAGCAGCGCGAGCAATTAGTTGACGTGTTTTATCTAAGTCTTTGCTGGCGTGATACTCGGTTAATACCGGAACAAAGGCTTGTGAGAAGGCACCTTCAGCAAACAGGCGACGCAAAAAGTTAGGAATTTTGTTGGCAAAAAAGAACACATCGGCACTCGCTCCTGCCCCCATTAAATTAGCAACAACCACATCTCGAACTAAACCTAATACTCGAGAGATCAGTGTCATGGCACTGACGATCATGCCTGACTTGAGCAGACGTTTACTCACAATTACCTCGGGAATCAAAAATTTCGCTCTACTTTACATCAGGAATGTCATGAGCAGAGCAGATTAGTATTAGCATTGAAAAAAAAATACTGTTAGAATCCCCGCCATCTTAACCGTGAAGACCTTTCAATCCAAAATTTGTTTGGCTCGATGGGTTTTTGCACAAATCATTTGACATTTAAGCGCAAATGAGGGATATTCCTCGCCCTTAAATTGTCACCGAACTAAGTTTTTGGGAGTTAGACCCTTGGCAAATAGTAAATCTGCTAAGAAGCGCGCTATCCAAGCTGAGAAACGTCGCCAGCACAACGCTAGCCGTCGTTCTATGATGCGCACTTACATGAAGAAAACTGTTGCTGCTATCGAAGCAGGCGACAAAGCTGCTGCAACTGAAGCATTTGCTACAGTTACACCAATCCTAGACCGCATGGCGACTAAAGGCCTTATTCACAAGAATAAAGCAGCTCGTCATAAGTCTCGCTTCGCTGCTGCAATCAAAGCTCTATAATAGAACTCTGATTTCCCAGTGAAAGAAAAAACCGGCCTAGGCCGGTTTTTTTATATCTGTTTTATTTTGAGGTTGAACGACCCACCTCAAAATAAAACAAGTTAGCCCTTAAGCACAGTATAGGGTATGCAACAATTGGATCATTGCTTTAACTTCTTGACTACTCAAGGTATAAAAGACGGTTTGCGCTTCTTTGCGTGTATTCACTAATCCATCCCGTCTCAACCAGGCTAAATGTTGAGATAACGCCGATTGGCTCAGCTCCAACTTATTACACAACTCCCCCACCGATAGCTCTTGATTGTGCAGCAAGCACAAAATTTGTAAGCGACGCTCATTCGCCATCGCCTTTAGTAGCACTACCGCCTGAGCAGAGTTTTTTTCCATCTCTTGTAGGTTCATCGGCCACTACCCCTTGATACCACAACATCGTCTACAACAATTGACCATACAATATGCGTATTGATCACCAAACTTTATTCAATCCACTTGATCTTTAATTTTTTATGCAGTGAATTATTTTGAATATTAATCGAAATGTAACAATTAATCTATTTGTTCGTTTGAAAAATAACCGCTAATTAAAAAGGCTTGTGAAGTCTGCATCACAAACGTTTTTCACTGCCGGGTGCTGGATCATCCGTTCAGCAAAAATAACGTAGTACTCTTCTTTTAGTTCATCGATATGACCAATCAATTGCAGTGGAAGGTCGCTCTCCACTTCAGAGACATAAATAGAGGGCGCAAGAAAGATAACATCATGGTGGTAGCGCGCAAACGCCTTCATCAACGCAACATCATCAAATTCACCCAAAATGTTGGGTTGCAGACCTTGGCGATCAAACCATTGCAGAACTTTACGCCCCATAGCAGTGCGGCTGCCTGGGATCAGTAATTTACGTTGTTCAAGAATCGCAGGAAAAGTGACATCGGTAACGTTACCGGAGCAGAAAAAACTCATATTCGATTCGCCCAGCTTGATGCTGTACAAACCGGGACTTTGACTCGAGTCCACCGGACAATCGGATAAAATCATATCCAATTTATGTTGTGATAACTGTTCGAGTAGCATTTCATGGGTAGACTCAAAACAGCGTAAATGAAGACTGCCGTCATCTGGCACTGTGGTCAGAAGGATTTTGCTGACTAAACGCTTCGACAAAGCATCCGCCACCCCGACATCAAATAGAATATTCGAGCGCTGACTATAGTTAACGATATCCAACATCTCATAGCTTAAACCAAACATTCGATCGGCATACTTGAACACCAGCTGTCCCAGCTCGGTGGGCTCTACACTGCGTCCATTGCGTTTGGTCAGCTTGCCATCCATACGCTCTTCAAGCGCTTTGATTTGACCGGTAACGGTTTGCGGCGTTAAAAATAGAGCATCGGCCGCCTTAGTGACTGAACCTTGCTTACACACCATCCAAAAGTAATAAAGGTGATTATAGTTAAGATGCGACATGTCGGTAGTAACTCGAAATTATGAGAGTCTAGGTTATAGCAGAAGGCTCCAATGACAACAACATTTCGTCAAAACCTTACACTCAACAAGCAAGAGTAAGTTTTAACGAATATTACCTTGTATTTATGACACTGCATTGTCATAAACATGACTCAAACTCGGTCACTAAAAGGCATTTTTTTCGACTTTTGTCACATCTTCGCCACCTTGAAGGAATCAACAAAAATAAACTAAAAATCAAAAACTTAGTTAATTCGTAAAACTATCAGTACACTCATTTCTCCCGCCCTGGGACAAAAAAAGACAGCTTAAACACAACTGTAATATTACTGAAATATTTCCTCTCTACCATCAGCCTCAGATTAAACAACCGACCTTTACTTACTTATACAGGTCCACGGAGAAAAATTATGAACCAAGCTACTACAACAGCGGCGCCGATTTCGAGTACGACTCGTTGGTTGCGCTGGGCTAACTTGGCATTCATGTTATATCTACTGCTTCTTGCAGTATCTATGGTAGGCAGTGGCTTTAAATGGGCAACAGGCGATCAAGCAAAAGTTTTGTTTGAGTTTGCTTCACACCCAGTCGCAGGTTTGATGATTGGTCTAGTGGCCACGGCCTTAATTCAGTCATCGAGTACCGTCACTTCAATTATCGTGGGTCTTGTTGCTGGTGGCCTCCCGGTAGAAACCGCTATTCCTATGGTGATGGGTGCCAATATAGGTACGACGGTCACCAATACGCTTGTCAGTCTTGGTCACGTCCGCTGTAAGGAAGAGTTCAAACGCGCCTTTGCCAGCGCCACCATCCACGACTTTTTCAACCTACTCGCGGTGGCCATCTTCCTACCTCTCGAAATGATGTTTGGTATTTTGGACAAGATCTCTCATTGGTTGGTATCCCCATTCTTAGCAACAGGCGATATGAGCATCAAAGGCTTGAACTTTATCAAACCTATCACTAAGCCTGTTGTAAACGCCGTGAAAGAGCCTTTGGGCACATTTGGCGACACCGTCGGCGGCGTACTGCTTATTGTTCTGGGTATTGCGACTATTTTCGTCGCGATCACAGTGATGGGTAAGCTCATGAAGAGCCTGATGGTTGGCCGCGCTCGTGAAATTCTCAAGAATGCCATTGGTCGTGGTCCAATTCACGGCATCATGTCTGGCTCTATCGTGACTGTTTTGGTGCAGTCTTCTTCAACTACCACCAGTTTGATGGTTCCTCTAGTAGGCTCTGGTGTACTGAAAGTTCGTGACGTTTACCCATTCACGCTAGGTGCAAACATCGGTACTTGTATTACCGCACTACTGGCAGCAACTGCAGTATCGGGTGAGTTCGCAGTGTTCGCACTACAAATTGCACTTGTTCACTTAGTGTTTAACATCATGGCAACGGTATTCATCTATGGCATTCCGTTCCTACGCGAGATTCCAGTCAAGGGCGCTGACCTTATCTCTGACATGGCAGTGAAAAACAAAGCGGTTGTTGCCGGTTACCTATTGGCAGTATTCGTCTTACTACCAGGTACTATCTTGGCGCTGACTGCTTAAACAAACACCATCGCTGATATCAAAGCCCACGACTCAGATCGTGGGCTTTTTTGTATCGCCGCGTTGACCTATCCGGCGCAGGCCAAGCCTGCTTGAGTAACAAAAAAGCCGCCCTATCAACGGCGGCTTTTGAAATCCATTCCCAGCTAGACCGAGAACGGATACTTGATCGCTTCGTGGTGTTCGTAACCTTCTACCCAGAAATCATCCAGAGTTACCCAAGTCTCTAAATCTTCGAGTGACTTGATCTCTGGATTGATATGGAACGTTGGCGCTTTAAGAGGTTCACGCTTAAGTTGCACATCTCGCATCAACTCAAGCTGGTCTTCATAGATATGCGCATTGACGATCTTGTGGTATGCCTGACCCGGTTGCTTGCCCGTGATCTGCGCCATAATAGCGAGGAACACGTAAACCTGAACCATGTTGAAGTTGAGACCAAGGGGTACATCACAAGAGCGTTGGGTGCTATTTAAATATAAGGTGTCGCCTAACAGTGAGAAGTGGTGACTGTACATACAAGGGCGTAAACAGCCCATATGGAACTCGCCCGGGTTGTAGAAGTTAAGGATTTCACCACGATCATCAACACCACGAGTCAGGTCATCAACAATCTTACGTAACTGGTCGATATGACCGCCGTCAGGCTTAGCCCAAGCTCTGCCTTGCACACCATAAACACGTCCCATGTCATCTTCACCCTTACGGTGAGGATTGTTAAGCCAAGCATCGTTTAGGTTTGCATTGGCATCCCATGTTTTAGTGCCAAGCTTACGGAAATCGTCTGCATTGTCGTAGCCTCGGATATAACCAAGCAACTCAGCGACCGCCGCTTTCCAAAAGCTTTTACGCGTCGTTACGAGTGGAAATTGGTTATTTGCTACATCGTAGGTGAGATCGGCATTGATGACCGTCAGACAACGCTTACCCGTTCGCTCGTTTTCAACCCATTTACCTTGGTCAACGATACGCTGACAGAGATCTAAATACTGTTTCACACCAATTCCTTACTTCGCTTGTTGGGGTAATTCGTCTTTGTAATGGCCGCGCTTGTACGCCCAAACCATCATCAAAATACCAGCGATCACCATAGGCAGTGAGAGGATTTGCCCCATTGAGATAAACCCACCAAATAGACCTAAATGAGCATCTGGTTCGCGCACGTATTCTACTAGGAAACGGAAGGTTCCGTAACCCGCGAGGAACAAACCCGACACTGAGCCTAACGGGCGAGGCTTCTTGATAAACCAATTCAAGATGAAGAACAGTACGATACCTTCTAATGCCATCTCGTATAGCTGAGAAGGGTGACGTGGCAAAGGCCCTCCGTTCGGGAAGACAAATGCCCATGGCACGTCTGTAACTCGCCCCCAAAGTTCACTGTTCATAAAGTTACCCAGGCGGCCCATTCCTAAACCAAACGGTACTAACGGCGCGATAAAATCGGCAACACCAAAAAAGGTTCTGCCATTCTTTTTTGCGTACCAAAACATGGCACTAATGACGCCCAGTAGACCGCCGTGAAAAGACATACCTCCAGTCCAAACTTTGAATAGATATAAAGGGTCTTGCAAGAACAAGTCAAAGTTATAAAACAACACGTAGCCCACTCGGCCGCCAATAACAACCCCCAAGAACCCCGCAAACAGCAAGTCAGAAACTTGTTCTCGAGTCCAGCCACTGCCCGGTTGGTCTGCGCGTCGATTAGCCAGCCACAACGCAAAAGCGAAACCGACTAAGTACATTAATCCATACCAGCGAATGGAGAGTGGCCCCAGTGAAATTAGCACGGGGTCAATATTAGGAAAGGTTAAATACCCTTGAGACATAGGATGACTACTCTTATAGAAATTTTGATAATAATGAAACGTATAGGTGAGAGTGCCTTACAACAACATAGTTCCAGCCACGAAAACTAAAAACAGAGCAAATATTTTTTTTAGGGTTGGGGTAGGCAGTGACGTTGCGAGCCTTGCGCCGATACGTGTGGTCAACATTGAGGTGGAGGCAATGGCAATTAGCGCGGGTAGATAAACATAGCCAACGCTGTATGCAGGTAAATCTTCGACTTGATAGCCATGCAGGATAAAACCCAACATACCAGAGATGGCAATCATACACCCACATACCGATGACGACCCCACCGCTTTGCGCATCTCAATACCATGGCGATTTAAAAATGGCACCGACAATGAGCCCCCGCCGATCCCCGCTAAACTCGAGACAACACCGATCCCCGTACCATAGACCATGGTCACACCACTGCCCGGCATCGCTTTTGAACTGGTTCCTCGAATCGAAAACAACATTTGAATCGCTAACAACAAAACAATAATACCGAACACTTTGGGTAAGTATTGCGACGGAATCCATTCGGCTAGGTTAGCCCCGAGAAAACCGCCGATAACCACTCCCGGCATCAGCCACTTAACCACAAACATGTCGACATTGCCCAGCTTAAAATGATTCAGTGCAGAAGAGCCTGAAGTAGCGATAATCGAGGCCAAGGAGGTCGCCAGCGCAATCTGCATACTAATCCCCGCATCGATATTGGCCATCGGTAGTAAAAACAGCAACGCTGGCACCACGATGAGACCACCACCAATGCCAAGTAATCCCGCCATCACTCCAACGAATGCGCCAAGCAACATAAATGAAAACAGCAATTCTAACGACACATTAAACCTTATTTGTTACCCGCGCGAATAAATCCAGCAAAGCCCTTCTGTTCGAAAAACGCTTGCATCATAGTATAAATGTTATGACCGTAGGGTTGTATCAACGCTCTGTCAGCAAGCTGTTGTAACTCATCGATGTCGGTATGACGCAGCAAATATTTCACTTTAGCAACGTTGGAAGTGTTCATACTTAAGCTGCGATAACCAAGCCCAACCATCAATAGCGCGCCAATTGGATCACCAGCTAACTCACCACAAATACATACCGGAAGACCGAGCTGCTGGCAGGTTTGATGAATATGGCGAAGGGCCATAATCACCGAAGGATGCATCGACTCATACACATCAGCGACTCGCGCGTTATTGCGATCCACCGCCAGCAGATATTGAGTTAAGTCATTGGTCCCGATAGAGACAAAATCAACCTTCTCAGCAATCAAAGGCAACAAGTAGATCATAGAGGGCACTTCGATCATCACCCCAATTTGCGGCATCTTGACTCGTTCATTGATCTCGGAGACCTCTTGGTAAGCACGCTCAATCAAATCAATCGCATCATCTAGCTCCTGAGCACCAGACACCATAGGCAGTAAAATACTTAAGTTTTGGTGAGTCGCACTTGCGCGCATCATAGCCCGTATCTGCATTAAAAAAATGTCGGGATGATCGAGCGTGAAACGAATGCCACGCCAACCCAAGAAGGGGTTATCCTCTTCGATAGGCAAATAAGGGAGCGCTTTATCACCGCCGACATCCAAAGTTCTCATTACCACTCGCTTATCTGGGTAGCTGTTGAGAACTGCTTGATATTGGTGAGTCTGTTCCTCTTCAGAAGGAAAACGGTGCTGAAGCAAAAATGAAATCTCGGTGCGATACAACCCTACTCCGTCAACGCCTTGGTTGATGGCAATATTAGCATCGGCACTCAATCCAGCATTAAGCATCACCTCAATTCGATGACCATCTTTGGTAAATGCCGGTTCTTCAATACGCTGATTGACCATATTGGCCAATTCACGCTCTTCGTTGGCTAAGGCGCGATATTCACGCAGCAGTTGACGACTGGGCGAGACGAGAATTTTGCCGCTGTAGCCATCAACAATACCTTGCTTGCCGTTAATCGCTTTTAAATTGAGGCTAACCCCCATTACAGCAGGAATGCCCAAAGCTCTGGATAAGATCGCCGCATGCGAGTTGGCGGCCCCTTCTAAAGAAATGACCGCCAGCAATTTCTCTTTAGGCACAGAGGCAAGCAGAGAAGCCGTCAGCTCTCTGACCACTAAGATAACGGGTTTCTCGATAACTTGACGGTCTTGCGCCGTGTTGTGCAAAAAGAACAACAAACGTTGACCTAGCTCGCGAATATCTTGGGCACGCTCACGCAGATAGACATCCGACATACGCGCAAATCGATTCGAGTATGACTCGACGACTTGTCGTAGCGCCCAATCCGCGCGGTCACCTTTTTGTATTTGCGCCTTGAGATCTTTGCGCAACATAGGGTCATTCAATAAGTGGGTGAAAAGATCAAAGATCGCCAATGCGTCTTTGTTTATCTCACTATCGAGCTTTTTGCGCATACGGCGAAAGTCACTCAGCGCTTCTTCAATGGCCAGCAACAACCATTCTTGTTCGAGTTCAATATCTAACGTTGAAGCGGGATAGACGTTGGCAAGATCGGGCTGGGTATCATCCCACCAAAACTCACCAATAGCGACCCCAGAAGAGGCAGGTACACCTTTAATCGCCTGTTGTTTCTTCTCTAAACGCCAATGACCTTGGGTTTGTGCGTGGGCGATAATTACCGCAAGCTGCGCGGCTAAGGTGACCAGAAATGACTCTTCCATTTCATCGAACAGACGCGGTGTTTTCTGTTGAACGACCAATACCCCTAATACCTGTTTGCGGTATATGATTGGCGTGCCAAGAAAGCTCTGATAGACCTCTTCACCGAGCTCAGAGAAATACTTAAAATTGGGGTGTTTTGAGGCTTCGGCTAAGTTGAGGGGCTCAGCGCTACGCTTTACCAAGCCGACCAAGCCTTCATTAAAGCGGATATGGATTTTATCGCCTTTAAAACGCAGCCCTTGGGTCGCCATTAACTCAAGGCGCTGCATCTCTTCATTGGCAAGATAGACAGTACAACATTCAGTGTCCATCGCACTGCATGTCTGTTTGACCAAGATATCCAAAGCCTGATGAACCTCATCAACCTTAGAGACTTGTTCAACTATTTCCCTTAGTTGAGAAAGCATGTCTATCCTCTTCGGTGTTTACGTTTGCCTTTTGTTCTGCGCTCTTTGAACGGCATTGCCATTGATGCAAACTCTTTCATCGCTCGTCGATACACGTCACGCTTGAAAGAAACCACTTGTCTGACTGGATACCAATAACTCACCCAACGCCAACCATCAAATTCAGGGGAACTACCACTTTGCATGTTGATGCGCGATTCGTCGCAATCTAGACGCAGTAGAAACCATTTCTGTTTTTGGCCGATACAAACCGGTTTTGAATCCCAACGAACCAGTCGTTTTGGTAGTTTATACCTTAACCAATGACGACTCGTCGCGACGATTTTCACGTCTTTTTTGGTGAGACCCACCTCTTCGTACAACTCGCGATACATGGCTTGCTCAGGGGTTTCACCGTCATCAATACCACCTTGTGGAAATTGCCAAGAGTGTTGTCCGTATCGTTTTGCCCAGAAGACCTGACCATGGCTATTACAGATTACAATACCCACATTTAAGCGGTAACCGTCGCCATCTATCACTGGCCAACCTCTAATAAATTCTTAATTACAGTGATTTTTCCACATATCCCCAATATGAGCAAACTAACTCGTGCGACTGATACAGAAAATATGATGCTGGACAGGTAGACTGAATAACTTTTAGCCAACCAATAGGTTACTCACACATAGATGAGACCTAGCCCACATTTATTCACCTTTTCTGTGCATAACTATGTGAAGAATCATCGGGCAACTGATCAATTTTACCGCAACACTGGTTAACTCAATAGTACCGAGAAACAAAAAAATTTATTAATTACATAAAAATCATAACTTTAAATCTTCAATCTAGTTCTAGAGAAATCAAATTAAGATCAAAACCAACCACTAACACAGATCGGTCAAAGATCCACCAGGCAAGCATTTATCCACACAGCACTATCAGAAAAACGCCTAAATCATAAAAATCAAACCATTTTCTCACCCAAAAACCCTGTTTATTCATACATATTGAGATTTATTTGTCTTAACTCCGCATCAATCTGTGGATAAGTCAAAAGTTGATGATCTTTTCTCCACTATGATCAAAATCCCTCCAGTCGATATTTACCCCAGTTCCGTTACAATAGAGCTCGGACTAAGATGAATCACAGAGCATGAAAAGCGAACCTCAATCAGAACAAGAGCTACTGGCGCGCGCAACCGATATTGCTGGTATCCGTTTCCAAGAGTTGGCAGATGAAGCGGGCATTCAGGTGCCTGCCGATTTACGCCGCGACAAAGGCTGGGTTGGACAATTGCTTGAGTGGCACCTAGGTGCAACGGCGGGTAGCAAGCCTCAGCAAGACTTCGATCAACTCGGCATTGAACTGAAAACGATCCCTATTAATTACACTGGCAAACCACTGGAAACGACGTTTGTCTGCGTCGCCCCTTTAATTGGTGTCCACGGCTTAACGTGGCAAACCAGCCATGTGCGCAACAAGCTATCCCGCGTATTATGGGTTCCGGTAGAAGGAGAACGTGAAATACCTTTAGCGGAGCGGCGTGTGGGGTCGCCTCTTATCTGGTCACCGAGTGAAGCCCAAGAATCGCAACTCAAAGCCGATTGGGAAGAGTTAATGGAAATGATCGTGTTAGGCCGAGTAGAACAGATCAACGCGCGACATGGTGAAGTACTACAATTAAGGCCAAAAGCCGCCAACGGCCGTGTGCTCACAGAAGCTTACGGGGCCAGTGGCAAGCCAATAAAAACGCTGCCTAGAGGTTTCTATCTCAGAACTCAGTTCACAGCGCAAATATTAGAACAAAACTTTATTTAATGGGTAGTGACAGGTATTTCTAAATCCTGATACATAGGCCCTTCGGTCTCACCACATTCATCATAGGCGTTGTGCAGCCTTAAATAGGCACGCTCGACCCCTAAGCGCTGTAACTCCGCTTTGACTTGGTCTAAAGAATCAAAGTGCACAGGTTCATCGTCAACGCGTATTGGCTCGAGTTGATGTTTGTACTCCACGGCTAACATATATTGCGAAAGGTCTGAACACCCAATGACGAACACTTTGGGTGGCTGGTAACTCTCTTTGTGTTGGCCATGAATCCATTTGTCTAACTGACGTTTTTGCATAACTCACCTCCACTACTGAGTATTAGACAACAACACGCATTTTGCGAATTTGTCGCATCACACTCTTTTCTTATCCTACTCAAATCCCCTATAGTGAGATCACTTGAATCGTTACGACAAGGAAGATCGATGCAATACAACAAGTTACCTCATTCAACATTGGAAGTGAGTAAGATCTGTCTTGGCACCATGACATTTGGTGAACAAAACACGGAGCAACAAGCTTTCAGTCAGTTGGATTATGCCCTGGAACGAGGCGTCAATTTCATCGACACCGCGGAAATGTACCCAGTTCCACCTAAAGCACAAACCCAAGGTCTCACTGAGCAATATATTGGTAATTGGTTAGCTCAGTCGGGGAAGCGAGAAAAGGTCGTGCTTGCGACAAAGATCGCCGGCCCGCGTAACGTCCCCTATATTCGAGACAATATGAGCTTAGATCGACGCAATATTCATGTGGCGATTGATGCGAGCTTGCAGCGATTACAAACCGATTACATCGACCTTTACCAGTTACACTGGCCACAGCGTCAAACCAACTGTTTTGGTCAACTCAATTATCCTTATCCGGATGAACAGCAAGAGGTGACATTAATTGAAACGCTTGAAGCCTTATCGGAACTGATCAAAGCGGGAAAAGTACGTTACATTGGTGTGTCTAACGAAACACCGTGGGGAGTGATGTCGCTACTGCGCTTAGCGGAAAAACACGACCTTCCACGCATCGTCTCGATTCAAAACCCCTACAACCTACTCAATCGCAGTTTTGAAGTGGGACTGTCAGAGATCAGCCATTATGAAGGCGTACAGCTGCTGGCATACTCGCCGCTAGCCTTTGGCTGTTTGAGTGGTAAATATTTGAATGGAGAAAGACCTAAAGGCGCTAGGTGTTCGCTGTTTGAACGCTTTGTGCGCTACTTTACTCCGCAAGGCGAGCAAGCCACCAAAGCGTATGTCCAACTGGCGCAAGAGCATGGCCTTGATCCTGCTCAAATGGCCTTAGCCTTTGTTAACCAACGTCCGTTTGTCGCCGCCAACATCATTGGGGCGACAAATTTAGACCAGCTCAAAGCCAATATTGATAGTTTAGATGTCGTGTTGTCAGATGAGTTACTTCAAGGTATTCAAGAGATTGGGACGACTTACTCCAATCCTTGTCCATAAAAGAGATCGGGGCAGGTGAAGCAACCTGCCCCTTTTGATTACGTCGGTATTCGCGCACTTAAAACACGACGAAGATGACGTATGCGACGCTCAGCTTTCACGCTATCAGGCTCTGAGATTCCAATTGGTCGACCATCTTGTTCAAGACCAATATCTTTCAAAAGATGAGTATTGTGCCAAGGAATATCATAGCCACTGCGTCGCACTTTACGTTTCCATTGTCGATCCTCTCGACGTAGGTCAGCTTTAACGAGTAGTGTGGCAAGTTTTAGGTAAACAGAATGACTCATGAGTTTTCTCCAGTTGAGTATAAGGCTGGAAAAAGACAACGAATCTAAGTGTGGCAATCAGACATAGTTAATTCGCTGCTTTTCCGCAGCCAATTAATAAAGGATTGATTACGGACTAATTACATTGATTTGTTTAGCTTGCGATCAAAGATGGCGGGAGTGGCGATAAAGGCAGCCAAAGCCATGATGCAACGATCATCAGAAGCGCAAACAGTGGTTTGAACAGTAAAATGGTTCATTGTGCGCCTCCTAGCTAATGTAATTAATCCAAAGTTAAGTGTGTATGAGCCTGAGCTCATGGTTAAATTCTAACCGCGACAGCGAGTAATTCAACCGTTTTGTCACAAAATGGCGCAAAACAACCTGATACTCTGCGAAGATGGCGCTAAGCACAAAAGAAATAAGATATTCACCCTGGTTATAAGTTGTTACTGGTGAATAATTTTTAAAAACAAAAAAGCCACAACACAAGAGTTGCGGCTTTTTTAATTGACAAAACAATGAATTAGGCTGGGATATCTGAGATCAAGTTATGTTTGTTTAATAAACGATACATAGTTGCACGCGATACACCGAGTTCTTTGGCCGCCATCGATACTTGGCCAGAATGCGACTCAAGGACGAGTAACAGAGCATCTCGCTCACTGCGTTCACGAATGCTTTTCAGGCTACGGCGATTGTCACTGCGCTTGGGTAGATCGAGATGGCATTCATCGAGCATGACGGTATCCGACATTAACACTACACGTTTAATCTGATTCATCAGTTCACGAACATTACCTGGCCAGTGATATCGTGTCAGCGCCCGGCTGGCTTCTTCAGTAAAACTACGCGCCTGTGCGTTGTACTCTTTAGAGTACTCCTGTAAAAAGTGGCGCGCTAATATCGCGACATCACCCGCACGCTCTTTTAAGCTAGGGACACTTATGCGCAACACATTGATGTAATGGTATAACTCCTCATTGAAATCGCCGTCTATCAGTGCCTTCTCAATATCGGCTGAGTTGGCCGCCAATACCCTAACATCTACCTCTTTGCGTCCACTTGCGGTGTCCACCGTACCTTCTTGAAGGAAACGGAGTAAGTTGTACTGCTGCGATTTAGGTAACGTTAAAATGTCGTTGAGTAAGATGGTACCACCGTCAGCTTTCTCTAGAATCGATGCTTCACCGTGATCTTCACGATTGATGCCAAACAGATCGCTTTCAATTCGACGTTCAGACATGGCGCGACAGTTCACCGAAATAAACTCTTTGTTGGCCCGAGCAGAGGTTCGATGAACCGCGCGCGCGACGGTCTCTTTGCCCGTGCCACTTTCCCCGTAAATAAGAATACTGACATCGGTTGGACCAATACGTTTAATTTGATCACGGAGACGTTTAAGCGGAATAGAATCCCCAATCAACCCCATATCGCTCTGGTTACCGTAATGAGGCCACACTTTCTTCTCCAGTTTGAGCATCCCCAACTGATGACCAATGGTGCTGAGTAGCTGAGCATCTGGAATTGGTGCGGTGAAGAAGTCGATACAAAAGTTAACGATGAACTGGCAAATGGTATCCGAGCTTAGTTGAGACTCTCGAATAAAGGCGAGCCAGCGAACTTGCTTATGCTTACTCACCAAGTTAGCAATACCGTTGAGACTGAACTCATCATGGCTTAGGTCGACAATACCGATACAAGGTCCGGTTTCCGTAAATAACGCATCTGCTTTACGTAAATCGCCACATTGAGTACATCGCCAACCAACCTGCTCAAGT
Organism: Vibrio sp. JPW-9-11-11; assembly: GCF_013369335.1. Classification (GTDB taxonomy): domain Bacteria; phylum Pseudomonadota; class Gammaproteobacteria; order Enterobacterales; family Vibrionaceae; genus Vibrio. The sequence continues at coordinate 189,118 of NZ_SZQJ01000003.1, read as the reverse complement.
ACAGACAGCCAGGGCTCGTAAGTTCCGCCCACGACAACCAAAGAACCCGGAACGGAATCCATTCGGAATTGACTACCCATGAAGCTTGTTCCTTATTATTGATAATACAAATACTGTCCACAGAAAGGCTTAGTCTCCGTGATGTGGTTACATTATAGAGACTAGGCCCAAGAGTCTGTCTCAATAATAAGACTAGTGACGGAAAGGCCTTTTTTCAAAATGTTAGCGCAAAGTCGACAAGACTTTTTGCGGCAGATATCGCACTACATAGTCGATACAAAACAGAATTCTATAAACATTTTCCAGCGCAAATCACCAAAACAAGCTAAGAAAGAGGTTTATTTAATAACAGACACAAAAAAGCCATCCGAAGATGGCTTTGTATTACACGCGTTTAATTTGGCGCTTAAGCTTGCGGACGCATCGCTGGGAATAGAATAACGTCACGAATCGTGTGCGTGTTAGTAAACAGCATCGCTAGACGGTCGATGCCGATACCTTGGCCCGCTGTCGGCGGAAGGCCGTGCTCTAGTGCCGCGATGTAGTCTGCATCGTAGTACATCGCTTCGTCATCACCTGCGTCTTTCGCGTCAACTTGCGCTTTAAAGCGTGCGTCTTGGTCTTCTGCATCATTAAGCTCAGAGAAACCATTCGCCACTTCACGACCACCAATAAAGAACTCGAAACGGTCGGTGAAGAATGGGTTGTCATCGCTGCGACGCGCTAGCGGAGAAATGTCCGCTGGGTAGCCAGTGATGAAGGTTGGTTGAATCAGTTGAGGTTCAGCCGTTTCGCCGAAGATCTCTTCTAATAGCTGACCACATGTCCAGAATGGTTCCACTTCAACGTGAACTGATTTCGCAATCGCGACCATCTTTTCACGGTCTTGTAGATCCGCTTCCGTCAACGCTTGGATTTCTGCGTGTTCAGGGTTGTAGTGTTTGATCGCTTCAAACATGCTCATACGCGCGTAAGTACCGCCAAACTCAACCGTCTCTTCGCCGTAAGGCATAGAGGTTGAACCTAGAACATCCATCGCCACTGTGCTTAGCATCTCTTCAGTCAGATCCATCAGATCTTTGTAGTCCGCGTAAGCTTGGTAGAATTCCATCATAGTGAATTCTGGGTTGTGACGAGGAGACAAACCTTCGTTACGGAAGTTACGGTTGATCTCGAACACACGGTCAAAACCACCCACAACCAGGCGCTTCAGGTATAGCTCGGGAGCAACACGTAGGTACATGTCGATGTCTAGTGCATTGTGGTGCGTGATGAATGGACGAGCCGTCGCGCCACCAGGGATCACGTGCATCATTGGCGTTTCAACTTCTAGATAGCCTTTTGAGCTCATAAAGTTACGAATTGAAGAAACCAATTTAGAGCGAATGATGAACGCTTGACGTGAATCTTCGTTCACAATCAGGTCGACGTAACGCTGACGGTAACGCATTTCCTGGTCAGTCAGGCCGTGGAATTTTTCAGGTAGAGGACGTAGTGCTTTGGTTAGCAGCTCGTACTCTTCCATGTTGACGTATAGATCGCCTTTACCCGACTTATGCAGCGCGCCTTTTACACCGATGATGTCACCGATGTCGAGACCTTGGTATTTCTCTTTTAGTGCTTTCTGTACATCTTTCGCAGCGTACGCTTGAATACGTCCAGAAGTCTCTTGGATCACTAGGAAAGGACCACGTTTCGCCATGATACGACCAGCGATCGCCACAACGTGGTTCAGCGCTTCTAGCTCTTCCTTAGTCTTATCACCGAACTCTTTTTGCAGATCGCCCGCTAGCGCGTCACGACGGAAGTCGTTTGGGTGGCCGTTTGCTTTACAGCTCTTACGAATTTCGTCTAGTTTCGCGCGGCGTTCTGCAATTAACTTGTTTTCTTCAGGTGAAAAGCCTTCTTGTGCGTTGTCGTTTTGAACAGCATCAGTCATTTTCGATGTATCCTGTTTCGATTTGAGTGTCGGTGAAAAGCTTAAAGACCTGATTTCAGGCTAGCTTCGATAAATTTGTCTAAGTCGCCGTCAAGAACCGCTTGCGTATTGCGGTTTTCAACGCCAGTACGTAGGTCTTTGATTCGTGAGTCGTCCAGCACGTAAGAACGGATCTGGCTCCCCCAACCGATGTCAGACTTGGCATCTTCGTTGGCCTGCTTTTCCGCATTCTGTTTTTGAATCTCAAGTTCAAACAGTTTTGCGCGCAGTTGCTTCATCGCTTGATCTTTGTTTTTATGCTGAGAGCGATCATTCTGACATTGCACCACAGTATTGGTCGGAACGTGGGTAATACGTACCGCAGACTCTGTGGTATTGACGTGCTGACCACCAGCGCCTGACGCGCGGTATACGTCAATACGTAAATCAGACGGGTTAATGTCGATCTGAATGTTGTCATCAATCTCTGGATAAATAAACGCAGAAGCAAATGAGGTGTGGCGACGACCACTGGAATCAAACGGTGATTTGCGTACCAGGCGGTGTACACCCGTTTCCGTGCGCAACCAACCGTAAGCATATTCGCCAGAGATCTTAACGGTAGCCCCTTTTAGACCTGCCACTTCACCTTCAGACACTTCGATCACTTCGGTCTTGAAGCCTTTGGCTTCCGCCCAACGCAAATACATGCGTAGCATCATAGACGTCCAATCTTGCGCTTCGGTACCACCCGAACCTGATTGCAGGTCGATGTAGCAGTCTGACGAGTCGTGGTCACCGGCAAACATACGACGGAACTCAAGCTGCTCTAGCTTTGCTTCAAGCTCAGCGAGTTCTGGCTCGATTTCATCGAAGGTTTCTTGATCTTGTTCTTCTACAGCAAGTTCGAGTAGACCTTCAACGTCTTCGACGCCTTGCTCCAGCTGATCAATGGTTTCAACAACCGCTTCTAGAGAAGAACGTTCTTTACCTAGCGCTTGAGCGCGCTCTGGCTCGTTCCATACATCGGGCTGTTCCAGTTCTGCGTTGACTTCTTCTAGACGCTCTTGTTTGGCGTCATAGTCAAAGGTACCCCCTCAGGACATTAGTGCGCTCAGACACGTCCTTTAGGCGGTTTTTAATAGGATTGATTTCAAACATGTTTGCTCAACATTTATGAGTAGAATTTAACCGCAGAATTGTACTGAAAAGTGTGACGAAGATACAGGAATTTTTTAATGACGACTAAAAACTCAAACAATAAAAAATCCCCGGTTACGCCTTGCGTACCCGGGGATTTTTTCACTCAATTGATCGCTAGATTAGGCGTTTTCTTGCGTCAGTTCTGGTTGCTCAGCTTGACCAACAAAGAACATAGCCACAATCGCAACGGCTGTAGGCAACAACCACCCCATGCCGATATCAAACAGAGGCAGCATAGACAAGGCAGATACATCCACGCCCGCCACTTTTGCCGCATCAATAAGTGCAAAGAGTAATGAAACTAAGATCACCACGCGATAGGCCGCTTGAGGGTTTGGCATTTTATTGCGTAGGAAAGTCAGTGCCACTAGCGCAATTGCCACCGGGTAGAGCGCAAATAGGACCGGTACAGATAGAGCGATAAGCTGTGACAGACCAACGTTTGCGACAACCGCACACGCCACACCATTGATGATAACCCAACCTTTATAAGAGATCGGCGTCAGAGAACTAAAGTAGTCAGAACACGCTGAAATTAGACCAATTGCCGTGGTTAGACACGCCAGAAGCACAATCACTGACAGTACAACTTGACCGTATGGACCAAAGAGTGACTGAACGTAAAGGCTCAACACCACACCACCGTTATCAGCGCCAGCCGCCACGGCTGCACTGGTTGCACCTAAATAAAATAGTGAGATGTACACAAACGCCAAACCTGCTGCCGCAATACACGCAGCGCTAATCAGGTATTTGGCGGTGGCTTTCTGCTCTGTGATGCCTTTTTGGCGTAGCGCATCAACAATCAGCACACCAAACATCAGTGAACCAAATGTATCCATGGTGTTGTAACCTTCAAGGAAACCTTTTTGCAACGGGTGCGTGAGGTATTCACCTTGCGCGGCGATCATATCGCCCTGTGGGTCGACAAACACAGCCACCGCAAGCACGATTAAACCAATAAATAGCACTGGCGTAAGCACTTTACCAATCACATCAATCAGCTTTCCTTGCGACCACGCGAAGAACATCGCCACGGCGAAGAACAGAATTGAGAAGATGGTGAGGTGCGACTGCGCGGCATCAATAAAGAAGGGTTTCACCGCCATTTCGTAAGCCACAAGGCCGGTACGAGGCGCTGCAAACGCAGGACCGATAATGATAAAAATCAGTACCGCCATCACCATCGCAGCACGCTTAGGGAGATCTTTAGTCAAGTGTTCCCAAGAACCACCAGCCACTGCAATAGCAACGATAGTAATAAGAGGGAGACCTACCGCAGTGATTAAGAAACCTGTCATCGCAGGAAGCAGATTATCACCCGCCAGTTGACCCGCGAGAGGTGGAAAAATGATGTTACCTGCACCTAAAAAGAAAGCGAAAAGCATAAAGCCTACCGCAATAATATCTGTTAGTTTTAAAGTCTGATTCACTGTCGACCCTTTACTTATCTTTAATTAATGTTGTGTTGCATGAGTGTTGCGACACAGCGCACACTCTTAAAATTAGGCGCGCATAATGACGAAATCCTCATCAAGTCGCAACCCAAAGGATTAAAACACCATATAAATTTATAAATAAGGCTAAAATCCAGCATATATAACTACATTAATAAAAATAGTCAGACCAATTTGCTATTCATATTTCATTACAAACCACGAACAGTTAGAACAAAACACCAAACAAGACGTTAACAACAGATCAATTAACTCAATATTTAAACGATTGCCGACAAACGTAATAAATGAAAAAGACCAAAAACTTTCAGTTCAAACAATTCAACATAGAGGGCGGTTACTCAGGCATGCCCGTGAGTACCGATGGCGTCCTACTTGGTGCTTGGGCAAACCTCAGCCAATGTTCATGTTTACTCGACATTGGCACCGGCACTGGCCTACTTAGCCTAATGGCTGCGCAGCGCTATCCTTCCATCGAAGTCGATGCGATTGATATCGACCAACACGCGATCAGCGCGGCCAAACAGAACTTTGCAGACTCACCTTGGGGACCGCGTCTTAAGCTACTGAGCGGCGATGTGCTCAGCCATTGTTTCAACCAAACGTATTCAGCGATTATCTGCAACCCTCCCTATTTCACGAGTGGTGAACAAGCGAAAAACCAAGCTCGAGCAACGGCTAGACACACAGATACGCTCACCCACCCGGCCCTACTGAGTACGTGTTGGCGTCTGCTAAATCATGATGGCAAAGCAAACTTTATTCTGCCTGCGGCTGAAGGAGGGCAGTTTATCCAGTTGGCGCTAAAGATGGGATGGCATCTGAGCCGTTACTGCCAAGTCAAACCTAGTGAGGTTAAGCCCGTCAATCGACTATTGATAGAACTCTCCAAGCAACCATCTCCGGTGCAGAATGAGACGCTACAAATCGCAAGCTCTCAAGGTTACAGTGCAGAGTTTGTTCAGCTAACAAAGGCGTTTTATCTTAAGATGTGAAAAATAAGGTGTGATCCTTGTCACCGAACACTCTATAATACGACCCCTTATTTATTGCTCACCCCAACAAGCTTGTGGAGACATCATAGTGATCAAAAATTTTGCCGACCTAGAGTTAGACCCTAACCTACTCCTCGCGATAGAAGAAATGGGGTTTAGCCGCCCGACACAAGTTCAGGCTCAGGCAATTCCGCAAGCGTTGGAAGGTCGAGATATCTTAGCTTCTGCTCCAACGGGTACGGGCAAAACCGCAGCATTTGTACTGCCTGCACTGCAATATTTACAAGACTTTCCTCGTCGCAAGCCAGGACCAGCTCGTGTTTTGATCCTAACTCCGACCCGTGAGTTAGCGATGCAGGTGGCAGACCAAGCTCGTGCACTAGCCGAACATACTAAGCTGAACATCTTCACGATTACTGGGGGAGTTCAGTACCAAGAGCACGCTGATATCTTAGGTAAAACTCAGGATATCGTAGTCGCAACGCCTGGACGTTTGATGGAATACATCAACGCTGAACGTTTTGACTGTCGTGCCATTGAATGGCTGATCCTTGATGAAGCCGACCGCATGCTCGATATGGGTTTTGGTCCAACCGTCGACCGTCTCTCTTCAGAATGCCATTGGCGTAAACAGACACTACTCTTTTCAGCAACGTTAGAAGGCAAAGGCGTGGAAGGGTTTACCGCCGATCTTCTCAAAGATCCGGCAGAAATCGATGCCGAGCCTTCTCGTCGTGAACGCAAAAAGATTGCTCAGTGGTATCACCGTGCCGACGATATGAATCACAAACTAGCGCTACTAAAAAAGATCCTCACAGAGCAAGCTGAGCGATCGATCGTCTTTCTCAAAACCCGTGAGCGTCTAGCCGAGCTGCGCGTTGAACTAGAGAAAGCACAAATCCCGTGCTCGTGGATTCAAGGTGAAATGCCTCAAGATCGTCGCAACAACGCGATCAGTCGTTTCCGCGACGGCACCGTCAACGTACTGCTGGCCACCGATGTGGCAGCGCGCGGTATTGACCTCCCGGATGTGAGTCATGTGATCAACTACGACATGCCACGCAGCGCCGACGTCTACTTACACCGTATTGGGCGTACCGCTCGTGCAGGTAAAAAAGGCAACGCTATCTCTCTAGTAGAAGCGCACGATCAACCTATGATGGACCGAGTCGTACGCTATACCAAAGAAGAGGTCAAAGAGCGCTTTATCAAAGAGCTTCGTCCAAAACACAAAAAGCCCGTGTTTAAGAAAAAGAAAAAAGACGATAAGAAAAAGACCAACGCTGCTAAGGGTAAGAAGAAAAACGCGAAGAAGAAAAAGTAACCGCCACGCTTTAAAACAATAAAAATGCCGCTTCAATTGAAGCGGCATTTTTTACATCCGTAGTAGACGATCAATATTCGAATCCAGCTATTCATCACCTCTTCAAAGCCTTTGGGGCTAGAACAAGGCGACAAGTAAACTCAACCTTGGGAGCGTAGTAAGCTACGTGACTAAGGTGAGTTTACGCCGTCAACGAAGTTATCGCCTCAAAGGCGAAGAAGATTAGTGTTCGCGGGTCGCGCGGAACTCCACATCAGGAAAACGTTCTTTCGCTAGATTCAAGTTGACCATAGTCGGTGCGATGTAGGTTAGGTTGTCGCCCCCATCCAACGCTAGGTTGGTTTGGTTCTTACGTTGGAACTCATCCAATTTCTTACCATCTTCACACTCAACCCAACGTGCGGTTGCTACGTTAACGCTTTCATAGATGGCTTCTACGTTGTATTCCGCCTTCAGACGAGCGACGACAACGTCAAACTGCAGCACACCCACAGCGCCTACAATCAGGTCATTGTTTTGCAATGGACGAAATACCTGTACAGCGCCCTCTTCCGAAAGCTGAACTAAGCCTTTGAGCAGCTGTTTCTGTTTCAGTGGATCACGCAGACGAATACGGCGGAACAGTTCAGGGGCAAAGTTAGGAATACCTGAGAATTTTAGAGATTCGCCTTGAGTGAAGGTATCACCAATTTGGATCGTGCCGTGGTTATGCAGACCAATGATGTCACCGGCGTAAGCATTTTCAGCGCGAGAGCGGTCGCCTGCCATAAAGGTCACGGCGTCTGAAATATTGACCTGCTTACCTAAACGCACATGATTCATCTTCATGCCTTGCTTATAGGTCCCCGACACGATACGCATAAAGGCGATACGGTCGCGGTGTTTCGGATCCATATTGGCCTGAATCTTAAACACGAAACCAGAGAAGTTCTCTTCGCTCGCCTCAACTTCACGTTCATTCGCTTGACGTGGCATCGGCGCTGGAGCCCACTCCGTCAAGCCATCGAGCATATGGTCGACGCCAAAGTTACCGAGAGCGGTACCAAAGTAGACTGGCGTCAACTCGCCAGCTAAGAACAGTTCCTGATCAAACTCCGGACATGCGCCGATCACCAGCTCGAGCTCTTCTCGAAGCTGCTCTGCCAACTCTGGCCCCACCGCTTCATCAAGGTCTGGATTATCCAGGCCTTTAATAATGCGAGAGTCTTGAATCATGTGGCCTTGTCCCGTGTTGTAAAGGATCGTCTCATCGCGGTGAATGTGGTACACGCCTTTAAACTCTTTACCACAACCAATTGGCCATGAGATAGGTGCACACGACATATTTAGCTCGCTTTCCACCTCATCCAACAGTTCCATTGGATCACGAATATCACGGTCGAGTTTGTTCATGAAGGTCACGATAGGCGTATCACGCAGGCGAGTAACTTCCATCAACTTACGAGTACGGTCCTCAACACCTTTTGCCGCGTCGATAACCATCAGACATGAGTCCACCGCTGTCAGGGTACGATAGGTATCTTCCGAGAAGTCTTCGTGTCCAGGAGTATCCAGAAGGTTAACCAAACACTCGTTGTACGGAAACTGCATCACCGAGGTGGTCACCGAGATACCACGCTCTTTTTCCATTTCCATCCAGTCAGACTTAGCGTGTTGCGCTGAACCACGACCTTTGACTGTACCCGCTGTTTGTATCGCACGTCCGAACAACAGTACTTTTTCAGTAATCGTAGTTTTACCCGCATCAGGGTGCGAGATAATAGCGAAAGTTCGACGTTTAGAAACTTCGCTAACAAAAGGAGTATTTGACATGAAAGGGTCTTCTTCTGTCTGTAGGCTAGAGAAGACGAGCGCTTAACGCTAGCTCTAGCGGTTCGATTCAAATTTGCGCGGTATTTTCGCTCATATTCGCGTTAGGGGCAACTTCCTCCACCCGATTGGCTGAAAAAGGCGAGTTTTTTATTTACAGATTAATTTATCAATAAATATGAACTATAACTAAAGAAGTAGAGGGAGCTATTCGAAACGATGAATCAAAGCAAAAAAGTCAACTCATTAGCGTTTCGCCAGGCGAAAACGGTATTCTTAGTCTCGGTGATTCTAGGGCTCTGTTTTAGCTTGTATCATATTTTGGTGGATCTCCATCAGGAGCAAAAACGCATTCAAGAACACTACCAGTTTAAGCTATTGCAGAATTACTCCAATGCTAGCCAAGCCGCCTATCATCTAAACCAACTTCTCGCCGAGCAAGTCGCCTCTACGTTAATGATGGATAAAGCGGTCTATCACGTCGAGATCGTTGATGATTTCGGCGATACGCTCACCTCGAAGCAGCGTGATATCTCGACCCAAGGTAACTTCATTGAAGCCTTATCGTCTTACTTAACGCCGACCACGCCAACCTTTAGCACCGAGCTCCATCAGCCCAATTCTCACGTTGTGGTTGGCAATCTGACCTTTTCTGTCAACGGGGAGCACATCGCACAAAACTTTATTAGCCGAACCAGTCGAATTTTGCTGTTTGACCTGCTGCGTAACATTATTTTGACAACCATACTGCTGTTGTTCTTCTACCAAAAACTGTCTAAGCCGCTTGTTACCCTGATCGACTGGGTACGCTCGCTGCAAGGACCGAGCAAAGATGTTCCGCCGCCGACCCGATATCGAGACGATGAACTGGGGCAACTGGCTAAAACCTTTCATACCTTGTGGCAGGAGCGCGAGGCCGCCGAGGTCAAACTCAATCAGTTAGCCTACTACGACTCACTGACAGGGCTCGCCAACCGTAGCTTGTTACTGCAACTGCTCGGCAAGGCCATCGACGACACTCGCAGCAATCAGCAAAGTGGAGCCCTGTTCTACCTTGACCTAGACCGATTTAAAACCATTAACGACTCACTCGGCCATACGATTGGAGATAAGCTGATAAATGCCATTTCCATGCGGATTGAAGCGTGGCTAAAAACCGACTTTACCGCCGCGCGTATCGGCGGTGACGAATTCGCTCTGCTATTGCCCAATGTCGATTCAGACAAAGCACAAGAGCTTGCCAAGCAGTTACTGGCGTTAATTTCAAATCCCTACTCAATCGATGATCATCAGCTCTACTGCACCGTGAGTGTCGGGATTGCCCTATTCCCTTCGGCTGGCATCACCAATATTGATGTGCTGCGCCAGGCAGACACCGCTCTTTACCGCGCAAAAGTCGCCGGGCGTAATAAATTTATGTTCTATGAGCCTGAAATGCAGGCGCAAGTGGAATCGTTCTTGGAGATAGAGAAAGGACTGCATGAAGCACTCAATAAAGGCCAATTGGAGCTTTATTATCAACCACAGGTCGATTCAAACCACCGCATCATCGGTGTCGAAGCCTTAATTCGTTGGAACCACCCGACGAAAGGGTTGCTACCACCAGGGTTATTTATGCCTATCGCAGAAGAGACAGGACAAATACTCCAAATAGGTAATTGGATTATTGAACAAGCTTGCTATCAATACGCAAATTGGCAAAAAGAAGGCATCTTACCCGAGAGTTTTCGCCGCCTCGCCATCAATATCAGCCCGTTACAATTCTCGCAAAGCTCCTTTGTTGAACACATTGTCGACTCTTTAGCTCAAGCCGGCATTGATGGTCATGATATTGAGCTAGAGATCACCGAGAACTTATTGCTCGAGAACGTGGATGCCGCAGTCGAGAAGATGGCGGAACTAAAACAGCACCAATTAAAAACGTCTATCGATGACTTTGGTACCGGGTACTCGTCGTTACGTTATTTGAAACATTTGTCCGTCGATGTACTCAAAATTGATCGATCTTTTGTCACCCAGTTGCACATGGACGAGAGTGACCAAGCGATTGTCGATACCATTATCATGACTGCGCAACGCCTAAATCTCGAAGTGATCGCCGAAGGGGTCGAAGATGCCAATGAGTTGTACGCACTTAAGCAGTTAGGATGCGAACAGTTCCAAGGTTATTTATTTGATAAGCCTCTACCGGCGTCAGAACTCGTCGAACGTTTTAAGCGCAATTTCTACGAAGTTCCTGCCCCGACAGTCATGAAAGCCGCACAAAAGTAGTGAGTTAGTAGAAAAACAGATAACTCATGATGATGGCATCTTCTCGGTTACCGTTAGCACTCGGATAGTAATTGCGACGACGATCCACCTCATTAAACCCCAACGCTTGGTAGAGATGAAAAGCTGTGAAATTGCTTTCCCTCACTTCCAGCCAGGCACTTTCCGCTTGGCACTGTTCACATAGCTCTAAAAAACCGTTGAGCAGTTTTTTACCTAAACCTTGCCCCTGACGACTAGGGTCAACGGCGATATTCAGTAAGGTGATTTCTCCAACAATATTCTGAGCATAGAAGTAACCGACCACCTTTTCATTGTCGACGAGTACGTGGTGGCAAGCGCCACGAGAATGTAAATCGCGGATCATGCTCTCAGCCCAAGGATGGCTGTGAGCCTGAGTTTCAATCGCCCATACTTGGTCAAGATGGGTCTCGGCTAAAGGAAGAATTTTCATTATTTATAGGAACAAATCTGCTGCCATAAAGCTCGGCGATGTTGCTGATTACCGTCGATCAAATCGAGCGAGGGAGAGGTTAATACGTTAGCGTTGAACACCCCTTCCACCTCACAACCAGCAAACCATATCCATTCAAGCTGATGGTCTCCCAACATCGATAATTGGTAAGGTGCGATATGACGAGCGTCGGATAAACTAAGATTGATGCTGGTTAGCACTCGCTCAAATAGAACAGCATAAGGCCCGGTTGGGCAATGCGGCGCGACCAGTAACAGACGGCAGTTTGGTTCAAGAGACAAAGAAGGCGCCTGATATCCCGCCAGTCTTTCTGGGTGATGCAGTTGATAGTAATCAACACCCATTTCATGCAGAAACTGTAATGATTGTGATTGCATACCATTTGCCATTAGTGAGAACGGGCCGATACTAGCACAAAAGCCAACCGGAATAGAAAACAAACTGCCACCATTAGGCGGCAGTTGTATTGACCTTAAAAACTCTCTTTAACCGCTTGGGCGATTTTCAGCGCTGAGTTTTGAACTAACTCTGCGTCTTCACCCTCAACCATCACTCGGATCAACGGTTCGGTTCCTGACTTACGCAGTAGTACGCGCCCTTTGTCACCCAGTTCACGCTCTACTGTCGCAACAGCGGCTTTTACCGCGTCGGCTTCAAGTGGGTTTGAGTCACCGGAAAAACGCACATTTTCTAGCACTTGAGGGTATAGCGTCATACCTTGTGATAAGTCATGCAATGACATGTCACTTCCTACCACAGATGCCAACACCTGTAGCGCAGCAACAATCGCATCGCCCGTCGTGACTTTATCCAATAAGATGACGTGACCTGAGTTTTCCGCGCCGATCTTCCAACCTTTTTCTAGCAGTTGCTCCATGACATAACGGTCACCCACCGCCGCGCGAACGAATGGAATGCCTAGCTGTTTCAGGCCATTTTCCATACCTAGGTTGGTCATAAGCGTACCGACAACACCGCCCTTCAACTCACCACGACGCAGAGCATCACGCGCGATGATATAGGCGATTTGGTCCCCATCAATCTTATTACCGAGATGGTCGACCATAATAATTCGGTCACCGTCACCGTCAAACGCCAGGCCGAGTGCCGCGCCTTCTTCAACCACGCGTTGCTGCAATGCGCGAACATCGGTTGCACCGACTTGATCATTGATGTTGGTGCCATTTGGCTCAACGCCCATCGCAATGACTTCAGCACCAAGCTCACTAAACACCGCAGGAGCAATGTGGTAAGTCGCGCCGTGCGCGCAATCAACGACAACCTTTTGTCCCGCCAAGCTTAGTTCAGAGGGGAAAGTGCTTTTACAAAACTCAATGTAGCGACCTGCTGCATCGTTAAGGCGCGTCGCCTTACCCAATTCTGCCGACTCAACACACTCGATCTCTTTATCAAGCTCAGCTTCAATGGCTAATTCGATATCGTCTGGAAGTTTGGTTCCCTCGGACGAGAAAAACTTAATACCGTTATCGTAATACGGGTTGTGCGACGCAGAAATAACAATGCCGGCCTCAGCACGAAATGTTTGCGTCAGATACGCAACGGCGGGCGTTGGCATTGGTCCAGTAAACGTCGCCTTAAGGCCTGCAGCGGCAAGGCCCGCCTCTAATGCAGACTCCAACATATAGCCCGAGATACGCGTATCTTTACCAATAATGACTTTCTTTGTGCCTTGCTTAGCCAATACGCGCCCCGCAGCCCAGCCAAGTTTTAGCACGAAATCTGGAGTGATTGGGTACTGCCCCACTTTTCCTCGTACACCATCTGTACCGAAATAACGTCTTTTCGTCGACATAGTGATTCCTTTATCTTTTTTCTTATCTCAACGGTGATTACGTACCATTGAGACCACTTTCATGGCATCTAGCGTTTGTTCAAAATCGTGAACACGAATAATTTGCGCGCCTTTCATCGCTGCAATGGTCGCACAGCTCACACTGGCCGCGACACACTCCGCTGGCGTTTTTTCTAATAATTTGAAAATCATCGACTTACGAGACATCCCCGCCAAAATCGGTAGCCCAAACTGATGAAACTGTTCTAAATTTGCCAGCATATGATAGTTATGTGCCATGGTTTTACCAAACCCAAACCCTGGGTCTAGGATCAGTTTATCACGACTAATTCCGACAGATTCACATTCAGCTATGCGCTGCTCGAGAAACTCACCTACGTCTTTGAGCAAGTCATCATAATGCGGATTGGCTTGCATGGTTCTTGGCTGACCTTGCATATGCATTAAACAAATCGGCAACCCAGAATCCGCCGCGACTTGCAGAGCCCCCGGCTCTTGTAGCGCTCGAACATCGTTAATAATATCGGCTCCAGCATCAACGGCTTGGCGCATGACCTCGGCTTTACTGGTATCCACCGAAATCCACACATCCGATTCACGGCGAATCGCTTCAATGACAGGTAGTACACGTTGCAACTCTTGTTCGAGTTCCACATCGGGAGCCCCTGGACGAGTCGACTCTCCGCCAATATCAATTATCGCCACACCTGCATCAATCATGCGTTTGGCTTGATGCAAAGCGTCATTCAAACGATTGAACTTGCCGCCATCAGAAAAGGAGTCTGGCGTGACATTCAGGATGCCCATCACTTGAGGCTGAGAAAGGTCGAGGGTTTTATTGTTGGCTTTAATTTTCATCATAAACACAAAAACCCCGAGGAATCTCGGGGTTTAATTATTACTAGCAATCACTCAGAGTCTTTTTTCTCTGTAGGCTCTACATTGGCGTCTTCTTGAACAGCATCTGTTTGCGGCTCATCCGTCGCGTCTTCCGGCTTGGCTTCGCTTTTCGCCTCTGGCTTATTACTTGGGTTATCCCCCCAGCCCGCAGGCTCACGAATGTCCGCCTTACGCTCCATCAGGTCATCAATCTGACCAGCATCGATGGTTTCATACTTCATCAACGCATCTTTCATCGCGTGCATAATATCCATGTTATCTTCAAGGATTTGCTTCGCACGTTCGTAGTTGCGGTCAATGATGCTACGAACTTCATCATCAATGAGTTTCGCCGTGTCATCGGACATATGCTTAGTTTGCGTCACGCTACGGCCAAGGAACACTTCGCCTTCATCTTCAGCGTAAAGCAGTGGACCGAGCTTTTCAGAGAAGCCCCACTGAGTCACCATCTTACGTGCAATATCGGTAGCACGCTCGATATCGTTTGAAGCGCCGGTGGATACTTTATCCGCACCATAGATAAGCTCTTCAGCAAGACGACCACCGTATAAACTTGAGATCATCGATTCAAGGTGCTGACGAGACATGCTGACGCGGTCTTGTTCCGGCAAGTACATGGTCACACCAAGTGCACGGCCGCGAGGAATGATCGACACCTTGTACACAGGATCGTGCTCAGGCACTAAGCGACCAACAATCGCGTGACCCGCTTCGTGGTATGCCGTTGACTCTTTTGTCTCTTCAGACATCACCATAGAGCGGCGTTCAGCACCCATCATGATCTTGTCTTTCGCTAGTTCAAACTCAACCATAGAGACATTGCGCTTGTTACCACGCGCAGCAAACAGTGCCGCTTCGTTAACTAGGTTAGCGAGATCTGCACCAGAGAAGCCAGGCGTACCACGAGCAATCAAAGAAGGCTCTACGTCACCAGCAAGAGGCACTTTACGCATATGAACTTTTAGGATTTGTTCGCGACCACGGACATCAGGTAGACCAACCACAACCTGACGGTCGAAACGACCAGGACGAAGAAGGGCTGGGTCTAGTACATCTGGGCGGTTAGTCGCAGCGATAACGATAATACCTTCGTTACCCTCAAAACCATCCATCTCAACTAGCATTTGGTTCAGGGTTTGCTCACGCTCGTCGTGACCACCACCTACGCCTGCGCCACGCTGGCGACCGACCGCATCGATCTCATCGATAAAGATGATACAAGGTGCGGCTTTTTTCGCTTGCTCGAACATGTCACGTACACGAGAGGCACCAACACCGACGAACATTTCTACGAAGTCAGAACCAGAGATGGTAAAGAATGGGACTTTGGCTTCACCTGCGATAGCTTTAGCCAGTAGCGTTTTACCCGTACCTGGAGGACCGACCATCAACACACCCGTTGGGATCTTACCGCCCAGCTTTTGGAAGCGGCTCGGGTCGCGAAGGTAGTCAACGAGTTCTTTCACATCTTCTTTTGCTTCGTCGCACCCTGCAACGTCAGCAAAAGTTGTTTTAATTTGTTCTTCGCTCATCATTCGAGCTTTGCTCTTACCAAACGACATCGCGCCTTTACCGCCGCCGCCTTGCATTTGACGCATGAAGAAAATCCATACACCAATCAGTAAGATCATTGGGAACCAAGAGATAAAGATTGTACCTAGTAGGCTCTGCTCTTCTGGCGGCGTACCTTGCACTTTCACGTTTTGGTTGATGAGGTCATCAAGGAGCTTTTGGTCGTAGACAGGCATGTAAGTAACATAACGTGCGCCACCGCCACGACGAGTGAAAGTAATTTCACCGTCTTTAAAAGTTGCTTCCTGAATCTGGCCTTGGCCAACTTCCTGTACAAACGTGGTGTAATCCACTGCTCTGCCATTGCTTTCTCCAGGGCCAAAGCTCTGGAAAACCGACATCAACACGACGGCGATAACAAGCCACAGAATTAAATTTTTTGCCATGTCACTCAAGGTGTCAGCCTCTCGATAACTAATTGTAATTAAAGGTAGGGTACTACAGTTTATAACCTGTAGCTATAGTGTTAACTTGCCTATCAAAGCGCAAAATGGTTAACCTTTGTAACCAGTGGCTACGATGAAGACTTCTCGTGAGCGCGCTCGCGAAGAGTCAGGTTTTCTTACTTTTACGACTTTAAATTCGTTTCGGACTTCTTTGACGAACTGATCAAACCCTTCGCCCTGGAAAACCTTGACCACAAAGCTACCATTAGGGGCTAGAACTTGTCGACACATATCTAAGGCCAACTCCACCAAATACATGGCTCTTGGCTGGTCGACTGAGTTGTTGCCAGCGATGTTGGGCGCCATATCTGACATGACAACATCGACCATAGACGGCTGAATGCGCTCGAGCAATGCCTCGAGTACCGCTTCTTCGCGGAAGTCTCCCTGAAGGAAACTCACACCTGCGATAGGGTCCATCGGCAGTAAGTCACAAGCGATAATCTGACCTTGCTCTCCTACTATCTTAGCAGCATATTGAGACCAGC
Source organism: Vibrio sp. JPW-9-11-11 (assembly GCF_013369335.1). Taxonomy (GTDB): domain Bacteria; phylum Pseudomonadota; class Gammaproteobacteria; order Enterobacterales; family Vibrionaceae; genus Vibrio. The sequence goes on along the minus strand of NZ_SZQJ01000003.1, from coordinate 172,450 downwards.
CACCGGGCGCAGCCCCCAAATCGACCACCGTCATACCCGGTTTTAGGAGTTTATCTTTGGTTTGGATCTCTTCGATTTTGAAATACGCACGCGAACGGTAGCCTTTTTTACGGGCTTCATTGGCATACTTGTCGTCAAAATGTTCTTTCAACCAACGGCCTGAGCTGGCTGAATGTTTCTGTTTACTCATTCGTTTCCTAGCAGAGAGAGGGAGCAACTAACCCAATAAATTATAGTCTTCAGGGTTAGATGGCGTTAAAATGGTATTTTTCAACCCTAATAGTAAAGAAAATTGGCCGCGTAATGAACCTAAGCACTAAACAAAAGCAGCATCTAAAAGGCCTAGCGCACAGTCTAAAACCTGTTGTGCTTATGGGCGCAAATGGACTTACTGAAGCTGTTCTAGCGGAAATCGAAATTGCTCTTGATCACCACGAGCTGATCAAAGTAAAAGTCGCCTCTGAAGAGCGCGAAACAAAAAACCTGATTATCGACGCTATCGTGCGTGAAACTCGCGCTGAGAAAGTACAAGTTATCGGTAAAACACTGGTTCTGTTCCGTCAATCAGACGAGCGTAAAATCGAACTGCCACGCAAGTAATTGTACTGCAATGAGCAATAAAAAAGGTCGCCTAAGCGACCTTTTTTGTTATCTAGGTATAATTAAATGTACTCAACGCGGTCGATTTCGAAATCACGTTCGCCGCCAGGCGTCGAGATAGCTACCTCGTCACCTTCCATTTTACCAATCAAACCACGAGCAATAGGGGAACTAACCGAAATCAACCCCGCTTTAATGTCGGCTTCATCATCGCCGACAATCTGGTAAGTTTTCTCTTCTTCCGTGTCACAGTCGATCAATGTAACAGTCGAGCCGAAAATGATCTTGCCCGTGTTGTCCATTTTCGTTACGTCAATCACTTGCGCCACTGAAAGCTTGTATTCGATATCGCGAATTTGTGCTTCACAAATACCCTGCTCTTCACGAGCTGCGTGGTATTCTGCATTCTCTTTTAAATCACCTAGCTCACGAGCCTCGGCAATCGCTTCAGAAATTTGCGGGCGAAGCTTGAGTAGTCGGTCGAGTTCTGCGCGTAGCTTTTGTTCGCCACGCAATGTCATAGGGACTTTTTCCATCATTTACCTCATTCCAAAGCTTTCTTTGGACAAAACAAAACTACCCAACCACAAGGATTAGGTAGTGTGTAAGCTAATCAATTTTCTCTAGTGTAAACAAACTTAGCACCGAAATCATCCTAAATCCATTCCCGACGTTTTTGCGTTAACTTATGCCCGTCCATGTTCGATTTTTCCAATCACAAATTAAATGCACTCATTCACCACATTGATAAAAAACCCAGCAGCAAACAAAAAAAAACTAAAACACACGTTAATTACAAGCCAGTCAACAATCGAATAAAAACCTTTAATATCATCATCTTGATATTTATTTTGATAAATAAAACACTGTTCAATAATCCAATTTATATCGTTTTACTAACTGCTACTGGAACTTTAGCGTTACAACATTGCTCACCGATTGATCGAGATGTTATTCAGCGTGATTCTCACTTATGAAGATTGAATCACTTGAGCAATCGATAGAGGATGGTCATCTAATGGCTCATCACTCGCAACACAACTATTTATGGACAGTAAATTAGGACTTATAAGATGAACAAAACTCTGATTGCTCTAGCAGTTTCAGCTGCAGCAGTAGCAACTGGCGCAAACGCGGCAGACGGTATTCAAGCAGGCGGTATCGAAGGTACTTCTGTATACAGCGCTAACGGCAACTCTCTAGAGATCGGTGGTCGTGCTGAAGCTCGTCTATCTCTAAAAGATGGCAAAGCTGAAGATAGAACTCGTGTACGTCTAAACTTCCTAGGTAAAACTCAAATCACAGACAGCCTATACGGCCTTGGTTTCTACGAAGGTGAATTCCAAGCAAACGACAGCGGTACTGCGGGTGATAAGGACGACATCGACCATCGTTACACTTACGCGGGTATCGGCGGTAACTTCGGTGAAGTGACTTACGGTAAAAACGACGGTGCATTGGGTGTTATCACTGACTTTACCGATATCATGTCTTACCACGGCAACACTGCGGCATACAAAATTGCTGTTGCAGACCGTACAGACAACATGCTGTCTTACAAAGGCCAATTTGCTGACCTAGGCGTGAAAGCAAGCTACCGTTTCGCTGACCGCATCGAAGATACGACTAACGGCGGCTACACTGACAATGAAACGGATGGTTACTCACTATCTGCTATCTACGCAATTGGCGACAGTGGCGTTAAGCTAGGTGCGGGTTACGCTGATCAAAACACAGATACTAATGCCTCTGCTGATCAATACATTCTAGCGGCGTCATACTCGATCAACGACCTATACTTCGCAGGTACGTTCGTTGACGGCCAAGAAAAAGACGGTTCAAGCAAAACCGATAAAACTGGTTACGAGTTCGCAGCGGCTTACAAAATGGACAAAGTTGCGTTCACGACCACGTACAACTACCTAGAAGACAAAGTTTCTGGTACTAAGTACGACGCAGCGGACAACATCGCTATCGACGCGACGTACTACTTCAAGCCAAACTTCCGTACTTACATCTCGTACAACTTCAACCTACTTGATGATAGCAAGTCATACATCTCTAAAACAGATGCTGAAGACGAGCTAGCGCTAGGTCTACGTTACGACTTCTAATTTCCTGACTCTAGGTCAAGAATCTAACACGCCTGCTCTCTAGCAGGCGTTTTTTTTACTCGCTATACTGAGTGTAAACCCCATCACCGACTGTCTGTTCATGTTACGTTGTTGCTACACGCTCATTGCCACCATTATTTGTTCGTCGTTCAGCTTTTTTGCCTCGGCGAGTTCATCGATGCAGGTATTGCCACAAGGCAGCCGTGTCTCTACTCGTGTCGAGAGTCTCGAGCAATCGAACATCTACCAACAAACGGACAATCAGCAGCAGCTATTCCCCCCCGCTAGCACCTTAAAACTCGTTACCGCCCTAGCGGCCAAGTTAGAGCTTGGTGACCAATTTCGTTTTCATACTCAACTCGAACAGTCAGGAAAAGATATCATCATCCGTTTTGGCGGCGATCCAACCTTAACCAGTGGTGATTTAAAAGGCCTATTGGGGCAGCTTAAACAAAACGGCATCGATGCTATCGAGGGAGACCTATGGCTAGAAAACAGTGCCTTTACCGGCTATGACCGTGCTGTAGGCTGGCCTTGGGATATTCTTGGGGTTTGCTACAGTGCCCCCGCTTCCGCCATTGCGCTTGATGGCAACTGCGTACAAGCCTCTATTTACACGGAGCAAGACGGGCGTACCCGAGTCTATGTGCCCGAACATCAACCGATTTACGTCACTACGATCGCAAAATCAGTCTCAAAAATAGAACGCGACAGTACCCAATGTGATTTGGAGTTGCTCTCTTCGCCCGACAATCATTACCAGTTGCAAGGTTGCCTACAGAGCCGCAGTAAACCGTTACCGCTAAAATTCGCTATCCAAGATCCTGCGCTATACACCCAAAGAATGGTGCACTCTTTTCTCTCCCAGTTAGGCATCACTCTCAAGGGTGAGATAAAAGTGGGCGTCAAACAGAGCAAAGCACGCGTACTGGCAACCCATCACTCTGCGCCTTTACCCGAGTTACTCGCTACCATGTTGCAAAAGTCAGATAACTTAATTGCTGATAACTTAACTAAAGCGCTTGGGGCCGCCTTTTATATTCAACCAGGCAGTTTTGGCAACGGGATCAAGGCGCTCAAACAGATTATCTTCGCCCATACGGGGGTCAACCTTGACTCACTCCCCCTTGCCGACGGCAGTGGTTTATCACGTAACAATCGTTTTAGCAGTGAAGAAATGGCGAAAGTCCTGCGCTATATATGGCAGCATGATGATCAACTTAATCTGATTGCTCTCATGCCAAAATCGGGCACCAACGGCACGCTCAAATATCGCCGCAGCATGCGCAAAGCGCCGATCAAAGGGGAACTGATCGCTAAAAGCGGCTCTGTCTATGGCTCCTACAACATGGCGGGATTCGGATTAGATAAACAAGGCCAACCTAGCACTTTGTTTGTTCAGTTTGTCGCAGATTATCACCCCCCTAAACCCAGTAGCGATGCCCCGAAGCGCATCGCACCCATTACTCAGTTTGAAACCTTGTTCTATCAAGAAGTGATTAAGTTCAGTCAGGCAATGCCCAAAAAATAGTTCACGACTGTAAAGTAGACCCACATTCCGCTGATATCGACAATCGACGCTAATACAGGGCTCACTAACACGGCCGGATCTAATTTAAACACCCTGGCTAAAATGGGCAGTAAGCCACCAAGGGTGGTCGACATTGTCACTTGAATAAACAATGCAACAGCAATCGCTAGTGCAATGGTGTTTAAATTAAAGCCACCAGCGCTGCTTGAGTCGCTAAAGATCAAAATACGCCCGATCATCACCATGGATATCGCCAACGCAAGACATATCGCTACGCGGCTCTCTTTCCAAAGTACCGCAAGCCATTGACGTTTGCGTAACTCACCCGTCGCCAAAGCGCGAATCACTAAAGTGGCCGCTTGAGTACCAGTATTCCCTCCAGCCGCTGCAATCACTGGCATGTACACCGCCAGCAACACGAGTTGGCTCAGCGTATCTTCGTACTGTGCAATGATTAATCCAGACACAATACCAAGCAGCGCCAATGCAATGATCCAACCAATACGCTGTTTGACATGCTCAAAGACCGATGTCGCTAAGTAGCCACTGGGCGTCTCCACTTCTGAGAGGATAAACCCCAGTTGATGCGCGTAGTGACGCGCCAGTTTATCGTGCCCCTGATTTTCTAGGGCCGAAATAAGGTGTTGCACATAGCCGACCGAACAGTGATGCAGGATCGCGACCGCTTCTTCCACCGGCATCACCGTCAGTAAATGCACTTGCTGAGCCTGATCGTACTGCAAAAACGCATTGCGAGCGGCGCCAATTTCCTCTTGAGAAAAGTTAGGGCTATTTTCGATGTATGTATTGCTCATTACCGTCATGGCGAATCTCCCGATTGGCAATTGGTAACGACCATCAAACACAGTCGCATACGAACAACATAGGCGCATGCCACCCATGTTAAGAGCCATATAGCTGTGTTGATTCTAGAATTTAAAGGAGAAAAACGTGAGGATGCAGTTCAATTGAAAGGATGCTCTACCACTTGAGGTAGAGACGTAAGACGACCATACCGTAGCGGACTATTTTTCCCCTCTCATACTAGGAGGATGGTCGATATTGTTCATAGAAATCTCCGAATAAACTGCCTAACTGGCAGCGCGGCGATGATAGCAAATGTGATAAGAGAAAACAGTGGTTATTGTGTCAAGAAGGGAAATTTTTCTCACCGATTGAGAAAGGTATAAAAAAAGCGCCCGAGAGGCGCTTTTTGAGCAGACAAACCACACCCACTACTTGATAGTGATGCGAGCAAACTTGCGCTTACCGACCTGGAATACGTAAGTCCCAGCTTGCGGGGCGAACTTAGAATCTGCGACTTTTTCACCGTCAATTTTAGCAGCGCCTTGCTTAACCATACGCATCGCTTCTGAAGTAGAGGCACACAGTGCCGATTCTTTGAGCAGGTTGCTAACTGGTAGGCCCGCTTCAAACTCAAACTCTGGCATTTCGTCAGGGATTTGGTTCTTAGCAAAACGGTTTACAAACTCTTGCTCAGCTGCATCGGCATCTGCTTGGCTATGGAAGCGTGCGATGATCTCTTTCGCGAGTGCCACTTTAACATCACGTGGGTTCTGACCCGCCTCCACATCAGCTTTTAGCTTCGCCACTTCATCAAGCGGACGGAATGACAAGAGATCGTAGTAGTTCCACATCAGGTCATCTGAGATCGACATGATCTTACCGAACATCTCACTTGGCGCTTCGCTAATGCCGATGTAGTTATTGGCTGACTTCGACATTTTTTTCTCGCCGTCAAGACCAACAAGAAGTGGCATCATAAGCACAACCTGAGGCTTCTGACCGTTGGCTTTTTGTAGCTCACGACCCATTAGCAAGTTGAACTTCTGGTCAGTACCGCCTAGCTCAACGTCCGTCTCCATTGCTACTGAGTCATAACCTTGTAGGAGTGGATACATAAACTCATGGATGGCAATAGGTTGGCCGCCTGCATAACGCTTTTTAAAATCATCACGCTCTAGCATACGTGCTACTGTTTGGTTCGCCGCCAAGCGAATCATACCCTCAGCACCTAACTCTGATAACCACTCAGAGTTAAACTGAATTTTAGTCTTGGCTGGGTCTAAGATCTTAAACACTTGCTCTTTATAGGTTTCAGCATTACGCAGCACATCTTCACGGCTTAAAGGCGGACGAGTGTTGTTTTTACCAGTTGGGTCACCGACCATGGCGGTAAAGTCGCCGATCAGGAAGGTAACGTCATGACCGAGCTCCTGAAATGCACGCAACTTGTTAAAAATAACTGTGTGACCTAAATGGATATCTGGCGCCGTTGGATCGGCCCCCAATTTAATGCGCAGAGGACGCCCCTCTTTGAGCTTGGCAATCAGTTCTTCTTCTGGAATCAGTTCATCAACACCGCGCTTAATCTCGGCTAGTGCAGCTTCAATGCTCGCCATTCTTGTTCACTCCCACAGATTTGGCAAAAATTTGTTAGTTTGCCATCTTACTTGAATAGCGATGCTTTTTGAAACCAGTTAGACTAAACAGCTATGCTTTTTTACTGATTTTTTAATACGGACATAAGATGTTGTCTCTTTACGCTCGTCTGCCTTGGATTCATCGAGCCCTCATTGCTTTTTTCAGTGCCTTCATGGTTGTGGCGCTGTTTCTGCCCGCTCCACAAGATCTGCGTCAGAACGAAAACTTTTATCAAGTTGGCACCGCGTACCCTCTCGCGATTGATCTTGATGCGATCATAGCGCAGCAAACGACCTCACCATTCGCCACCTTGCGCTGGGAGAAACATAGTATTGGCTCCGGTGATAGCATGGCTCTATTGTTTCAACGGGCCGGACTCTCTTCACGTCTTCTCTATCAATTGACCTCCACCAGTAAAGACATCGAACGTCAACTGACCCGAGTCAGGCCCGGTGACACCTTTTTACTTGGCTTTGATGAAGACAACCAACTGGTACAAATCAAACGCCAGATCAGCCCTTACGAAACCTTTCTGATCACTAAATCGAGTCAGGGTTATACCTCTTCAGTGGATAAGAAAGAAGTCAATTATCAATACAACTATGCCGAAGCTACCATTAGCTCTAACTTCTGGAATGCGGCCGTATCAGCAGGGCTTACCCCCAACCAAATTATGGAGCTGGCGGGCATTTTTGGTTGGGATATCGACTTTGCTCTCGACATCCGCAGCGGTGACAACTTCAAAATTCTTTACCAAGAAAAAGTCGTCGAAGGTGAAGTCGTAGACCGAGGTAAGATCATCGCGGCAATGTTCAGCAACCAGGGCGATACTTTTAAGGCTATTTTGGATGATAAAACTGGCAATTATTATGACGAAACCGGGCGTGCAATGAAGAAAGCGTTCTTACGCTCACCTTTGGACTTTCGCCGCGTAACCTCCAATTTTAACCCTACTCGACGCCACCCCGTGACTGGAAAAGTCCGTGCCCATAGAGGCACAGACTACGCAGCGCCAGTCGGCACCCCCATTTGGGCCGCGGGTGACGGTATTGTACAAAAATCAAGTTACAACCAATTCAATGGTCACTATGTTTTCATCAAACATAGCAATACCTACATTACTAAGTATCTACACCTTACCAAGCGCATGGTCAAAACAGGTCAGCGTGTCAAACAAGGTCAGACTATCGGTACTCTTGGCGGCACAGGTCGAGTCACTGGTCCGCACCTGCACTACGAGTTCTTAGTAAACGGGGTCCATAAAAACCCGCGTACGGTGAAGTTACCGCAGTCCAAATCGTTAACGGGTAAATCGAAGACGACCTTTATCGCCAACGCCAAGCTGAGACTGTCTAAACTGGAGCGATATGGCGAACTGCTCGCCACGCCATAAATAAAAGCCCCGCAGCACGAGTTGCGGGGCTTTATATTTGATGACGTTTGTCACTCCATCATTCAAGCGTTGTCTATTCTGCTTCAATAACCTGGTTAGCTTTTTCTTCGACTTTATGCACTCGGCCAAGCATCAGCAGGCATGGAGTCAGAACTAACGTCAGTACAGTGGCAAACGCCAACCCACCAGCGACAGCAGTCGCGAGTTGCGACCACCACTGCGTACTCGGTGCTCCAAACTCAATTTTCTGATTGATAAGATCAATATTCATTTCCAATACCATTGGCAATAGACCGAGAATGGTAGTGACCGTTGTTAACATCACCGGACGTAAACGTTGAACACCAGTACGTAAGATAGCCTCACGTTTATCCAACCCTCGGCGCAAAAGCTGGTTATAGGTGTCGATTAACACGATATTGTTGTTCACCACGATCCCAGCAAGAGCGATCACACCAATACCCGACATAATAATGCCAAACGGTTTTTGGAATATTAACAGTCCGACGAACACACCAACGGTAGAAAACAGCACCGCACTCAAGATCAAAAATGCTTGATAGAAGCTGTTAAATTGAGTGATAAGAATCAACGCCATCACAACCAATGCCACTAGGAAAGCATTTTTTAGAAACGCCGATGAATTCTCTTGCTCTTCGTTCTGACCACGGATTTTAAACTCAACGCCTGGCGGTAAATCTAGCTCAGTGATCGCCTGCTCAATTTTTGGCAGCTCTAAAGCGAGGTTATACCCTTCTTTGATGTCGGCCATAATATTGATCACTCGTTGACCATCAATACGACGAATTGTGTCCTGTTTATGCTCAGGGACAATAGTGGCAAAGTTTGTGATCGGCACCAAGCCCGCCGGAGTTTTTACTCTTAATTGGTCAAAACGGCCAATATCCCGCTTATCGGCAGGGTAGCGCACCAAAATGTCGACCTCTTCATTAGAGTCATCCGGCAAATAATCCCCGATTTTGAGACCATTAGTGACAAATTGAACCGTGTTTCCTACCAAAGTGGCGTCCGCCGCAAAGCGAGAAGCATCATCACGTCGAATATCTATCTGCCAGTCGATCCCCTCTTTACTCGAGGTGTCGCTTAGGTTGGTAAAGGCCGGATAATTATCCGCCCACTGGCGTACTTGTTTGGCAGACTGATCTAACTGATCGGGAATTCGCGCAGACATCTCAATCACTAAATCATGTGAAACCGGAGGCCCTGCATCTGGAAACTTATACTCGATTTCGACGCCAGCATAATCATCGGTTTGCTGCTTAAGCTCTTCAATAATGGCCTTAACTGGGCGACGATACTGCCAATCGACGGGGGTGATCTGAATTTGACCAATTTCGTCATCGCCACCAGTGCGAGTATAAACACTTTCAAACTCGTCATGGCCAAGCATCACAGCTTCAATATCGCGCATAATCAAATCTTTCTCATCCAGAGATAAGTCTCCGTACGAGCGCACTTTTACCGTAAAGAAAGGCGGATCAACTTCAGGGAAAAACTCGGCGCCAAGCCCTGCCTTGGCATAGGTAAAGCCGACCGCAATCGCGAGCAAAATCGCACTGAGCAAAATCTTTAACGGATGGCGAATAGCAATGTCTAAGGTATGAAAATAGAGCTTAGTGATCCCGGTTGCTTTACTAAAGTCCCCATCGTGCAAGGCGACCATTTTCTCACGTTGCTGACGAGTCACATGCTGTGGGCGCCCAATTAAACTGCCCAACACAGGAACAAACAACAGCGCCATAGCAAGAGAAGCACTTAAGGTTGCAATTAAGGTTAACGGCAGATACTTCATGAATTCGCCCGTCACATCAGGCCAAAACAGTAACGGAGCAAAAGCGGCCAGTGTGGTTGCCGTCGAGGCGGTAATCGGCCAAGCCATTCGCTTAGCCGCATCTCGATAAGCTTGTTGTCGTGAGGTTCCCTCTTGCAGACGTCGGTCGGCAAACTCGGTTACCACAATGGCCCCGTCAACCAGCATCCCCACGGCCATAATTAGTGAGAACAACACGATGATATTAACCGTTAGGCCAAATACCGACAGCACCAACAAACCGGTTAAGAAAGACCCCGGAATCGAAACACCAACCAAAAACGCAGTACGAACCCCCAATATAGCGATGATCACGATCACCACTAAGATGATGGCTGACATGATATTATTCTGCAGATCATTGAGCATCATCTTGACGTCTTTCGACTGATCCCAAGTGTATTTGACCAGTAGATTGTTCGGCCAATCATCGCGTTGCTGAGCTTGTGCCAGAACTTCTTTGACCAAGGCGACGGTTTCGATAATGTTCTCACCCGCACGCTTTTTTACATCAAGAACAACAGCCGACTTGCCATCTAGGCGTGCATAACTTTCTGGATCGCGAAACGCACGTTTCACCGTCGCAACATCGCCAAAAGTGATCACTTGTTTGCCATCCACCTTAACAGGCAGCTCTAGCACATCTTTGAGTGAATCAAACACCGATGGGACTTTCACTGAAAAACGCCCGTAGCCAGTGTCAACAAACCCTGCGGCCACGACCCGGTTATTCAGTGCAATCAGGTTATAGATATCACCCTGATCAAGTCCGTAACTTTCCATCAGGAGTGGATCGACAATGATCTCGACAATATCTTCTCGATCACCGGCGATATCGACTTCCAAGATCTGACGAAAACCTTCCAGTTTATCGCTAAGCTGCCGAGCAATGTGTACTATGGTGCGCTCAGGTACGGTACCGTATAACACTATCGACAGCGCCGGCTCTTCTGACGCCATGGTCACTTCGTTCACGGTCGGCTCATCACTGTCGCTGGGCAGCTTAGGTTTTGCCAAGTCAACCGCCTCACGAACATCGGCCATCGCCTTATTAAGATCGACGCCTACGCTAAACTCGAGCATCACAGAGGCATGCCCTTCTGCTGCGGTCGACGTCATCTCTTTGACCCCTTCAATCGAACGCAGCTCTTGCTCGATGGGACGTACTAGCAAACGTTCTGCATCGTCGGGCGAGATACCTTGGTGACCGACAGAAACATAAATAATTGGTATGGTGATATCGGGGCTCGACTCTTTGGGTATGGTTAAGTATGTCCCCACGCCTGCGATAAGAATAAACACCAACAACACCATCATGGTTCGGGTGCGAGACATCGCCGCATCAATTAAGGTAAACATCGTCGCTCCCCTATTGCTGCGCTTGAGCGATGACAGGATCGCCATCTCGAACAAAGCCTTGCCCTGTGGTGATAATATCGACCCGCTCGCCCAAGCCGGTTAGCCACACTCCGTCTTGCTCTGCTTTGACCAACTTGATTGGTACAAACTTCACTCGGTTTTCAACCAGTGTTTTCACCCCTAAATCGCCCGCCTCGTTCAGTGCTAGCATCGCAGGGGTGACTTTTACCGCGAGTCGATCTTTAAGGTTCAGCGCCACCTCGGTACTAATACCCGCAGGGACACGCTGCTCAGGATTCGGCAGTTCGATTTCGATCGGGAAGGTGTTGGTCGCTGGCGATGACACACGTGAAATATAACGCACGGTTCCCGTAGCTTGCTGACCATCGATAAAACGGATGCTCGCTTGTTGATTAAGGCGTAAGTCTTGAATATGGCGTTCACTGACATCCGCTTCAATAACAATGTAAGTTAAGTCGAGTAGCGTCGCGACCGGATCGCCGACACCGAGAAAGTCCCCCGTTTCGACAAACAAATGATCGACCACACCAGGAAACGGCGCCAACACTTGAGTATTTGCCAATGCACGCTTAGCATTACTAACCATTGCTCGCGCTTCCACTAAGCTCGCTTCGGCATTGGTAAACGCCACTTCTCCTTGGAGCCCTTTACTTTTCAACGACTGAGCCGCTTTATATTCTTGTAAACGTACTTTGAGCATCGCTTCAGCACGTTGCAGTTGGATGTCTAAATCGCCTTTATCTATCTGGGCGATCACCTGGCCTTTTTTAACCGAGTCCCCTTTCTGGACTTTAAGAGCTGTTATGGTACCTGCTATTTCAGCCCCCAGCCGCGCTTGTTTATTTGGCGCGCTACGGCCATAGAGTTCGATTGTTTGATGTGTCGATTCGGCAACGAAAGTGCGAAAGGCAACTTTCGCCAATGGAATGGTTTCGTTGCCATGCTCAGGGGGGGTGTCATCGGCATTAAGCATTCCTATGCCAAGCCAGACAGTAAGCATAACGACAATAAAAAGAGAAACGATATAAGGTCTAACCGCGATAAAGCGCAGTGGGGAGAATCTAGCCATAACTATCCTTAGTGTATCTGCCTCGCGTCAAAACGATTTTTTGCTGGCAATCCAACCAATCAAAGGCGAGAGATAGAGCGCTTACTGAACACTGCAGTAAACTTGAGCAACTAGGATATAAATTAATCAATTAAAAATACACTAATATGACCAACTATTTAGCGTATTTCTCAAATCAGCGAAGGGATTAAAACTAGGGTTATCAACTGGGAGGGGAAAGAGGCTAGGCTGCGTAGGCCGCAACCTAGTTGAAGCAGATTAAACGCTGAATGAGGCGCCGCAGCCACAGGTAGTGGTCGCATTCGGGTTATTAACAAAGAAGCGTGAGCCTTCAAGGCCTTCTGTATAGTCAACCTGGCCGCCGACTAGGTACTGCAAACTCATTGGGTCGACCACTAAAGTGACACCACTATTGACGATGGTGGTGTCGCCTTCATTAACGTTCTCATCGAAAGTGAAACCGTATTGGAAACCACTACAGCCGCCACCAGTGATGTACACTCGCAACTTCAAATTGGGATTTTCCTCTTCTGCAATTAAAGCGCCCACGCGTTGGGCCGCGGCATCAGAGAATGTTAAAGGAATATTTACTTCGCTCACGATGACCTCTCTCAGTCGTCAATCTTCAAATCAAACCCGTCAATTTGAAGCTTCCTAATTAGTCTATTAGGGGGATTATCTAATACCTGAGTGAAGCGTTCAAGTATTCGCCAGCATTGTGGCGATTTTTTCCATCAATGTAGCGATATCTCAGGGCAAAGTGTCCAGAATGTGGCGCAAAGCGTTTTATTCGAGTGAGTTCGGCAGGTACAATGCCTTCCAAAATTGGTCCGAGCAATCAAAAGAGGATATCCCATGACCAAATCAGCAGACTTATTTGAAAAAGCACAACAAACGATTCCCGGCGGTGTCAACTCGCCAGTTCGTGCTTTTAACGGCGTAGGCGGCGCACCTATCTTTATCGAACGTGCCGACGGCCCACTTATCTTTGATGCTGATGGCAAAGCGTATATCGATTACGTCGGCTCATGGGGCCCCATGATTCTTGGTCATAACCACGCGGTCATTCGTCAAGCGGTTATCGATGCGGCTCAACGTGGTCTCAGTTTTGGCGCGCCCACTGAGATGGAAATTGCGATGGCGGAACTGGTCTCAGAACTGGTTCCATCGATGGAGCAAATTCGTATGGTGAGCTCGGGCACTGAAGCTACCATGAGCGCGATTCGTCTTGCGCGTGGTTACACTGGCCGCGACAAAATCATCAAATTCGAAGGTTGTTACCACGGCCACGCTGATAGCTTGCTGGTTAAAGCAGGCTCAGGCGCACTCACGCTCGGCCAGCCAAGTTCTCCTGGCGTTCCTGCTGATTTTGCCAAGTACACACTAACAGCAACCTTCAACGATTTAGATTCGGTTCGTGAGCTGTTTGCCGCCAACAAAGGGGACATTGCTTGTATCATCGTTGAGCCGGTGGCTGGCAATATGAACTGTATTCCACCAATAGAAGGTTTCCATGAAGGCCTGCGTCAACTCTGTGATGAAGAAGGCGCTCTGTTAATTTTTGACGAGGTGATGACGGGGTTCCGCGTTGCTTTGGGCGGTGCTCAAGGTCACTACAACATCAAGCCAGACCTCACCACACTTGGTAAAGTGATCGGCGGTGGTATGCCAGTTGGCGCCTTTGGTGGTTGTAAAGAAGTCATGCAGTACATCGCGCCAACAGGCCCAGTTTACCAAGCTGGTACTTTGTCTGGTAACCCTGTGGCCATGGCCGCAGGCTACGCGTGTTTAAACCTGCTAAAAGAGGAAGGCAACGAGAAGCGCTTGGCGTCTAAAACCAAACAGTTAGCAGATGGATTCAAATCTCTGGCTGAACAACATGGTATCCCATTGGTTGTCAACCAAGTGGGTGGCATGTTCGGCTTCTTCTTTACTGAACAAGAAACCGTTACTCGTTATGAAGACGTCACGAAATGCGATATCGAACGTTTTAAACGCTTCTTCCATTTGATGCTTGAGCACGGTGTCTACCTAGCTCCATCGGCTTTCGAAGCCAGCTTCACCTCACTTGCCCATGGCAGTAAAGAGATTGACGCAACACTGGAAGCGGCAGAACGTTGTTTTGCTATCCTCGCTAACGAAGCCTAAGCCCACATCAGATTAAAAGGCTGCTCAGTGCAGCCTTTTTTTAGCGCCAGTTGAACACGACCATTACGACTAACAGCGCGACACATATAGCAAACCAAGGGATACGCGCCCTTGGCTTAGATTGTCCTTGGCACGGCCTCTCTTTGTTGCAACAGCCCACTCTGTGTTCTCCCTAAGTTAACTTTTTGATTTTGCGTTGATGTCTCGACGGTTTGACGCCATTATACGCAAATATGGTCAAACACTGGGACAACGCTTGTGTCAAACAAAGTTAAAATCACTTCAAGCCATTGGGTACTCGTCGTGGCTCTCATCGCAGCGGCTTTTACCTGCTTTCTACTGATCGAACCCTATATTAACTCCATTGTGATGGCGTTTATTATTTCGCTGCTGATGTTTCCGATCCATCAATGGATTGAACGAGCGCTACCCAAACACGCCAATATCGCGTCACTGCTTTCCTGTATTGTGCTGACGTTTATCATTGTGGTCCCTTTGTTGTTTGTGTTTGCCGCCATCGTTCAGCAGGGTTCCAACTTCTCACAGAACGTCTATCAGTGGGTCACGCACGGCGGGATCCAAACTCTGTTCGCGCATCCCTGGGTCGTCAAAGGACTCTCACTGATCAATACTTATCTACCGTTTGACACGATTGAACCACAAGAGATCGCACAAAAAATCGGTCAGTTTGCCACCTCATTTGGCACCAACCTCGTGGGCATTAGCGCCAAAATACTGGGCGATGCGACCAACTTCTTGATCAACTTCTTCTTGATGCTGTTTGTACTGTTTTTCTTGTTGAGAGATCACGACAAGATCATCAGCGCGATGCGTCATATTCTGCCACTATCGCGTAGCCAAGAGGACAAACTACTCGAAGAGATCGAACAAGTGTCGAAATCCGCGGTAATGGGATCGTTTTTGACCGCAATCGCCCAAGGTTTTGCTGGCGGTATCGGCATGTGGATCGCCGGTTTCCCTGGGCTATTTTGGGGAACCATGATGGGCTTTGCCTCGTTTATTCCTGTGGTCGGCACCGCCCTTATCTGGATCCCCGCGACCATCTACCTGTTTTTAATTGGCGATACCACTTGGGCCATTTTCCTCGCCATTTGGAGTATCGTGATCGTCGGGTCAATCGATAACTTACTGCGTCCTCTATTGATGCAAGGGAGTGCGGGGATGAATACTTTGATGATCTTCTTCTCCTTGCTCGGCGGTTTACACTTATTTGGCCTTATCGGCCTTATTTACGGTCCATTGATTTTTGCCATCACCATAGTGTTATTCAACATTTACGAAGAAGAGTTTAAAGGCTTTCTAGACCAACAAGATCGCAGTTAATCACTAACTGTTTATGACCAGCGGGGATTGTGCGAGAATCCCCACTCGGATTTTTACACTGAGGCTTTTATGTCTGCCTATATCGCCCCTAGCCAAATTGCGCAAAGACAACTGGACTATTTTGCCGACAAGCATGTACTCGTTGCAGGTGAAGTTGAAGATCTCTTTCCTGTCGAGTTAGCGCAACACTGTCAGTCGGTGACCGTGTTTACCACCAATTATGGGTACCACCGCCAGTTGCAAACGCACACTCAAATCAGCATTGTGTTCGGTGCTGAGTTTGATCAAACGACTCAAGCCGATATGGTGCTGCTGTACTGGCCCAAAGCGAAAGCGGAAGCCGAATACCTACTCGCGATGCTAATGGCCAAGCTAGGAGAAAACACTGAAATTGTCGTTGTCGGCGAAAATCGCTCCGGGATAAAAAGCATTGAAAAAATGTTTAAGCCTTATGGCCCTATCACCAAATACGACTCTGCGCGCCGCTGCTCCTTTTACTGGGGGGTATGTCACCACGCTCCAGAGCGCTTCAGCCTGACCGAGTGGTTTAAAACCTATATCGTGAATTATCGAGGCTCAACACTGACGATTAAAAGTCTCCCTGGCGTCTTTAGTCATGGCGAGTTTGATATTGGTAGTCAGTTGTTGCTCGATACCTTACCGTCCCTATCCGGCAAAGTGCTCGACTTTGGCTGTGGTGCTGGCGTGATTGGTTCTGTGCTTGCTCTACTTAACCCCGGTATCGAACTCGAAATGTGCGACATTAGCGCTCTCGCCGTCGAATCAAGTCGCGCTACCTTAGCGGCCAACGGTCTACATGCTCAGGTGTTTGCTTCTGATATTTACTCAGATACCAGCCGAGACTACGACTACATAATTAGCAATCCACCTTTTCACTCTGGCCTAGACACCAGTTACAGCGCAACAGAGACCCTATTGGCACAAGGCCCTAGCCATCAATCGGCGCAAGGAGAGCTCTTTATCGTTGCCAACAGTTTTCTTAAATACCCTCCCATTATTGAGCAAGCCTACAGTAATTGTGAGACGCTAAATAAGACCAACAAATTCACCATTTACCACGCAAAAAAATAACGCTTTAGCGTGTTACTTTGGCGAGCTTTGAGTACAAACCCCGCAAAGTTCGCCAAAACTGCGCCTTCCTGCACGCTTTCCTTGCAACTTACTTGTCAAAGTAAAAAAACTCGTTAATTTTGTCAGGTTAGAAAATAACGTTTTTGTCTTGCTTACTGGCGTGAAAACGCTCTTGTGAGCCGCATTCGCACGGAAAGTCTATAGAAATCATGTTTAAGTTGTATCGAAAGCAGAAATTTAAACGCCTGCAAAATACGTTAATGTTGGCGTTTTTGGTATTGAGCATCACGCCACTGACCGTGATTGCGATCTTTTTCTTACAGTCCCACACCAAAGATCTTCAAGAACAGAGTACTTCGCACCTTGTTTCCGTTCGAGACAGTAAGCAGCAACAAGTGATCGACTACTTATATGCCAAAGAGTCTGAAGTGATGGGATTCGTACGCTCTGAACTTGCCTACGCCAGTGGTGGTCGCTTTTACGGTTTAGTGAACGCATTCCAAAACTTAGGGTTGGATATAGAGCAAGCTCGAGCAAATGCGCAGCAGCGCTACATTCAAGGCTCTGGTGACCAAATTAAGACCTCCATCTTACCTCAGTCGAGTGTGTTCAATGGCACTGAGCGCTACCGTTTGTTGCACAAACGCTACCATTGGGCTTATTTAGAACTGCTGAAACGCTCCGACTTTAATGATGTGCTGCTGGTCGACCGAGAAGGCAACGTCACTTATTCGATTTATAAGCATGATTACTTCGGCACTAACCTACTATCTGGTCGTTACAAAGACGACAATCTAGGACAAACCTTCCTCAAGCTGCGTAATCTTGTCAACGAGAAACGCAAAACCAACGAAGACTTTACGCCAGTAGTGGTGTCGGATTTCTCCCCCCAAGACGGTAAATCGGTCGCTTGGCTTGGCGCGCCCATTATTCAGCAAGGCTACTTGCACAGTTACGCGCTGTTTCGTTTACCCAACAATGGCATTACCAAACTGATTGCCGACGATCCCAACAACCCAAGACGTACACTTTTAGTCGGTAGTGATCATCTATCTCGCTCTCTGGCCTACCAACAATCGGATATTGATAAAAGTAAAACCGTCATCGATTTAGCCTTATCAGGATTAACCGACGTCGGCACATACTCTAACGCCGAGAATGAGTCTATTATCGCCGCCTACAGCCCAGTTTCGGTCAAAAGTATTAATTGGGCCATCGTGGTCGAAGTCCCTGAGAAGGTCGCGTTTGCTCGTGTTCATCAGTTGGAGACACTGTTTATTTTCGCCATGCTCACCGCGATCTTGCTGGTGGTGATGGCTTCACACTACTTGTCTAACTTCATCACTTCACCGCTATTGAAACTCACTTGGGCAGCAGAGAAAGTCTCGGCCGGTGATCTCGATGCCGATATGATCAACACTCAGCGTAAGGATGAGATTGGTCGCCTTGCCGTCAGTTTCGAACGTATGCAACGCTCGATCCGCGAAAAGATTTTATTGATCAAGCAGCAAAACGAAGAGCTTGAGAGCAACATCAAACTCATCCAAAAGCAAAACGATGAGCTCCAATTAGCCAACAAGCTTAAAGATGAATTCCTTGCCACAACCTCGCACGAACTGCGCACTCCACTGCATGGCATGGTTGGTATCGCCGAGGCGTTGGTTTCTGGCGCCAACGGCCCCATTACCGCCGAACAAAAATATCAACTCGATATCATTATCAACAGCGGTCAACGCCTAGCCACATTGGTCGATGACCTGCTTGATTACCATAAAATGCGTTATGGCAACTTAGATATTGAAACATGCGCCGTCGACCTGGCTGGCTCGACCCGATTAGTCCTCGAGCTTTCGTCGCACCTACTGGGTAACAAACCTATTCGTATCATCAACCAAGTGCCAAATGATCCAGTTTGGGTTTGCGCTGATCCGCAGCGACTTGAACAGGTGCTGTATAATCTTGTGGGCAATGCGATCAAGTACACCAGTGAGGGTAAAATCGTTATCTCTGCTGGCGTAGTCGATGACAATGTTCGTGTGCAAGTCGTTGATACCGGTCAAGGTATTCCCGCCGATCAACTCGAACATATTTTTGAACCTTTGATCCAAGCAGGTAGCGATTCGAGTCGATATCGACAAGGTGCCGGTTTAGGCTTGTCCATCAGCCGCCAACTTATCGAACTGATGCACGGCTCTTTGTACGTCAGCAGCCAACCAATGGTGGGCACAACCTTTAGCTTTACTTTACCACTGGCGAATGATGAGCAAATAAAAGCAGCCAATCATTACCACTACGATGCTCCACACTTTAAAGCGCCCGATAATAACGAGCTCGAACTTGAGGAGCCGACTAACTTACCCGAGAACAGTGATGGCCCATTATTGCTGGTTGTCGACGACGAACCCGTTAACTTACGTGTGCTAGACAGTTTCTTACGCATCGAAGGCTATCGCGTGCGCACAGCCAAAGACGGCCACGAAGCACTGGAAGCCGTCAAGAGCGAAAAACCCGCACTGGTGTTGCTCGATATTATGATGCCAGGAATGAGCGGCTATCAAGTGTGTGAAACGCTCCGCCAACAACACGACCACGCCCAGCTCCCTGTCATCATGCTGACCGCTCTTAATCAAACGGATGATCGGTTACGAGGGTTTAACGTGGGCGCCAACGATTATCTGTCGAAGCCATTTAACAAGCAGGAGTTGGCGGCGCGTATTCGTGCCCACCTGACAGCAAGCCAAGCCGAGCTAAGGCGGATTGAAAACCAACAACTGCAACAAGAACTCAAGCAACGAGCGATGGTCGAAGCAAGTTTACTTGAAACTCAAGGGCGATTATTAGAACAGCTAGAGACCGCGCCAGAAGCCATTATTTGCGTACGCGAAGACAATAAGATTCGCTTTGCCAATGAAGCGGCATCGAAACTATTCAGACGCTCAGCTGAACAGCTCAAGCGTTCAAGTGCCGACGAAATCATTGCGCCCAAATATTTGAAGGTTGAGCAAGAGCACTATTGCGGCAAGATAGACATTTATGTTGATGATGTGAGACAACATCTGTCGGCCGATATATTAAGGCTCCCGCCTGAATCTGGATTGCGTTTTATGTATATCTTTAACGTCGGTGGTGGGGTCAATGTGACTCGCATCAATAACCTTGAAACCGCGATAGAGGCACTCTCCAGCTTTGCGTTTGAGGGGGACAGAGCCAAACTTCAAGAGCTCAAAGAGCTCGGTGGTGAGTTTACTCGCCTTGCAGACAAAGTAGCCGGGGACAATAAGTCGAAGCAGGATGTGATGCGTGAGGTACTGGTCGAAGCGATGACCAGCGCTCTGACTTACTGGGAGTCAGTCACAGGGCAGACCAAGTTTGCGTTTGCCGAACAAAGTGGTTTGTGGCGCGTTTACCTTGACCGCAGCACCTTGCAAACTCGCACGCTAGATAAGTATCTACGTCTGGAAACTCTGCCTAAAACACCGCGCTGGCGCACGGTATTGAGTTCACTGGACTACATCTTAGAGCACTGTAACGAACAAAGCCCAGAGCGTTCGCACATCGAGGCGATGCGCGATAAGCTTCAGCATTTACTTACCAGTTAACTCTAAACCACGCTGTTTGATAAGCCCGCTGATGCGGGCTTTTTTTATATCGAAAATAGCCCAGCTAAAGGGTTATTACGTTACGTAAAACAACACACAAACAAGCGCGAAATCAAACGTCAATTTAAGCCTCTGTTGCTTTATAGAGCGCGATAAACAATCCAAATAGACGAAAAAGAACCCAGATTGCGATACTAGTCACAACAAGACGGCAGTTTTTAATTAACTACGAGAATTAATCAAAATCGCCATCAGTGACCAAGATCTCACCCTCTAAAACAAGTCTCAAAACCAATAAAAATAAAGAAACAAATAAATAGTAAGCACTAACAAACAGCCTATAACCACACTCTTTATGCGACACAGTTCAAACCCAAAAAATCGTACAAAAAAGCAGCTCGTTGAGATTTTTTAACGTTATTGACGTCGTTAGTGGTGATTTTTACGTTTTTGACGGGAATAGCGATTGCGTATTTTAACATTAAGGTGTTTTCTTAGCTTGCCTAAGGCCTACAGGCCACTCTCGATATCGAGTCTCCTCCGGTTCGATTTCAACCTTAGAGGTAGGCCTTAGTGAGTGTTTATCAATTGATGACATTCCATCCATTAGTGAAATGAAAGCAAATAGTAAGGAACAGCTATGCTTGCCAACATTAAAAAAACAGTACTAGCAACAGCAATTATTGCTACTGCAACAACAGGCTTCGCTTCTGTTGCAACAGCGGCTGAACGCAGTGAACTGACTGTACACCCGAAAGAATTTACAACTTTTGTTCGTAACTTTAACCCATTCTTAGGTGCAACCAACTTGCACACTACGACTGACTTCATGTACGAGCCTTTAGTTGTGTTCAACGAAATGCAAGGTAACACACCTGTATTCCGTCTAGCAGAGAACTACGAAATTGCTGACGATCTACTGAGTGTTGTGTTTGACCTACGTAAAGGTGTTAAGTGGTCTGACGGTGAAACGTTCAACGCAGACGACGTAATTTTCTCTTTCAATCTAGTGAAAGAGAAGCCAGAACTCGATCAAAGTGGTATCAACTCTTGGGTTTCTAGCGTTGAGAAATTGAACGACTACCAAGTTAAGTTCAACATCAAAGAAGCTAACTCAAACGCTCCTTACGAAATCGTGAAAGTACCAGTGGTACCTGAGCACGTTTGGAAGACCATCAAAGATCCTTCAACCTTCACCAACGAAAATCCTGTAGGCTCAGGTCCTTTCACTGAGATCGATACGTTTACCGCACAGCTTTACATCCAGTGTGCTAACCCTAACTACTGGGATGCAGACAACCTAGACGTTGACTGTCTACGTGTTCCTCAAATCGCGAACAACGACCAGTTCCTTGGTAAAGTTGTCAATGGCGAAATGGACTGGACTTCATCATTCATTCCAGATATCGACCGTACTTACGCGGCTGCAAGCCCTAACCACCAATACTGGTACCCGCCAGCAGGTACTCAAGCGTTCGTGGTTAACTTTAAACACCCAGATCCAGCGAAGAACGAAGCGCTCACTAACGTTGACTTCCGCCGCGCGTTCTCAATGGCTCTTGACCGTCAAACTATCATCGACATCGCGTTCTACGGCGGTGGTACGGTCAATGACTTCGCCTCTGGCCTAGGTTATGCGTTTAAGACTTGGTCTGATGAGGAAACTCATAAGAAATTCCAAGGCTACAACACGTACAACGTAGAAGGCGCGAAAGAGCTGCTGAGCAAAGCGGGCTTTAAAGATGTCAACAACGATGGATTCGTTGACACACCATCTGGTAAATCTTTTGAACTGCTTATTCAATCGCCAAATGGTTGGACAGACTTTAACAACACAGTTCAGCTAGCGGTTGAGCAACTAGCAGAAGTCGGTATCAAAGCGAAAGCTCGTACTCCTGACTTCTCTGTGTACAACCAAGCGATGCTTGAAGCAACTTATGATGTAGCTTACACCAACTACTTCCACGGTGCGGATCCACATCTATACTGGAACAGTGCTTACAACTCAGAGCTACAGTCTGGTGACGGTATGCCTCGTTTCGCAATGCACTTCTACAAGAACGATAAGCTAGACGGCCTTCTAAACAGCTTCTACAAGACAGCTGATAAGAACGAACAGCTAGAAATCGCTCACGGTATCCAGCAAATCATTGCGGCTGACCAAGTCACGATTCCTGTTATGTCTGGTGCTTACATGTACCAGTACAACACGACTCGCTTCACTGGTTGGTGGAACGAAGAAAATCCAAAAGGCCGTCCAAACATTTGGGCTGGTATCCCAGAGCGTCTACTACACGTACTGGACCTAAAACCAGTTAAATAAGTAGTTGTTCTAACTATGCGGCGCATATTCTGTGCGCCGCTCAATCCCCCCACTCTTTAGCTTGTTTAAAGTATGGCGCCAGTCGTCAGGGGATTGTTCGCTCTAATTTTTGTTTTCGCTAGGAGCGACCTGAAACCAGAAACAGGGAAAATCTGGGTAAGTAAGGTGTGAGTTATGGGTTATTTTTTAAGACGTTTGTCGTTCTATTTGGTCGCGCTGCTAGTTGCTGCGACGTTAAACTTTATTATTCCTCGTGCAATGCCTGGTGACCCAGTCACCATGATGTTCGCCAATGCTTCGGTTCAGGTAACGCCTGAGCGTATCGCTGCAATGAAAGAACTGCTTGGCTTTGTTGATGGCGGTCTGTTTGTACAGTACATCGCCTACATGAAAAACATCCTCAGTTGGGAGCTGGGCACTTCGATTCAGTTCTATCCTCTGTCGGTCAATACGCTATTAGGTGGCGCTTTTGGGTGGTCGCTGTTTTTAGCGGGCAGCGCGGTTATCCTCTCTTTCTCGCTCGGCTCAATCTTGGGTATCTTTGCGGCTTGGAAACGCGGCAGTAAGTACGATGCCTTTGTGACCCCGGGTATGCTGATTATCCAGGCCGTCCCACAGGTGGTTATCGCCATGCTTGCGCTGTTCATCTTTGCTATCGGTCTCAAATGGTTCCCTACTGGCTACGCCTATACCGCGGGAACGACGCCAGACTGGACCAGCTGGGCGTTTTATAAAGACGTGGCGTACCACGCCGTATTACCTCTGTTTTGTGCTTCCATCATTCAAATCGGTGGGTTCCTCGTCAACATGCGTAACAACATGATCAACCTTTTAGCTGAAGATTACATCACCATGGCGAAAGGTAAGGGCTTAAGTGAAAACCGCGTGGTATTCAACTACGCAGCACGAAATGCCTTACTACCTAGCGTCACGGCACTATCCATGTCTTTAGGTATGGCGATTGGTGGTCAGCTGATTATCGAGATCATCTTTAACTACCCAGGTCTTGGCACCGTGCTATTGAATGCGATTCACGCCCGTGACTACCAAGTGCTGCAAGGTCAGTTGATCATTATGACGCTCTTTATGCTGTCATTTAACTTGATTGCCGACATGCTCTACGTCGTCCTTGACCCTCGCCTGCGTAAGGGAGGCAAATAATCATGAAATCTTTATTTAAACTCATTCTTGGTAATGCCTACGCTCGTATCGGCTTAGCCATTGTTTCTCTGTTTATTTTTATGGCCGTGGCAGCGCCACTGATCACTAAACATGCGCCCGATAAACGCACCGGTAATCCTCATGAATACCCAGCGTTTGTCGTAAAAAGTGCCCAAGCCTCCCCAGATGGCTGGGTAGCAGAAAACTTAGCCACAGACCGCCGTACTATGCTGATGTCGAAGAAAGCCGACCATGTGCTGGGTACCAGCCGTATGGGACGCGATATTTGGTCTCAACTGGTTTACGGTGCGCGCATCTCTTTGGGGGTCGGCTTTGGTGCTGGTTTGACGGTGTGTTTCCTCGCGACGGTAATTGGTATCTCTGCAGGTTACTTTGGTGGGCGCGTCGATGACATTCTGACCGCAGCAATGAACATCATGTTGGTGATTCCTCAATATCCACTGCTATTCGTTCTGGCCGCATTCATCGGTGAGGCAGGGCCGCTAACCATTGCCATTATCATCGGCTGTACCTCCTGGGCGTGGGGCGCAAGGGTGATTCGCTCACAAACCTTGGCACTGCGTGAAAAAGAGTTCGTGAAAGCCGCTGAAGTTTTGGGCGAATCATCGTTCCGCATCATCTTCGTCGAAATTCTACCAAACCTAATTCCAATCGTAGGGGCGAGCTTTATCGGTTCGGTCATGTACGCCATCGGTATGGAGTCAATCATTTCATTCCTAGGTCTAGGCGATCCGAGCACCATCAGTTGGGGCATCATGCTGTACAACGTACAAACCTCTTCTGCCATGTTGATTGGCGCTTGGTGGGAAGTATTGGCTCCGTGTTTCGCCCTCACAGTTCTTGTTACGGGCTTGGCACTGCTTAACTTTGCCGTCGATGAAATCGCTAACCCACAGCTACGTTCACACAAAGGAATGAAGCGCTGGAAGAAACTGGCTCAGCAAGACCAAAAAGAGCGCACCCCTGAGCTACCACCACAAAATGCACTTTGGAGCGGAGATAAATAATCATGACCAATCCACTTATTTCTATCCGCAATCTATGCGTCGACTACATTACTGATGCAGGTGATGTGCGTGCATGTAATAACGTCAGCTTTGATATCGCCCCGGGCGAAGTCTTTGGCCTTGCCGGTGAATCGGGTTGTGGTAAATCGACCGTCGCCTTCTCACTGATGCGTCTCCATAAGCCGCCCGCATTTATCACAGGAGGTGAGGTCATCTTCAACGGTGAAGATATCCTTAAATACAGCGACGAACGTATGCAGTCATTCCGCTGGAGTGAAATGTCGATGGTGTTCCAGAGTGCGATGAACGCACTCAACCCAGTTCTCACCATGGAAGACCAGTTCTGTGATGTATTAATGCGTCACACCAACATGACACGCGAACAAGCGCGTAAGCGTGCAGAAGGTCTGCTAGAAATCGTCGATATTCACCCTAGCCGTTTGACCGACTACCCACACCAGTTCTCTGGTGGTATGCGTCAACGCTTGGTTATCGCCATCGCTTTAGCGCTCAATCCAAAGATGATCATCATGGATGAGCCGACGACCGCTTTGGACGTGGTGGTACAACGCGAAATCTTACAGAAGATCTACGCGCTAAAAGAAGAGTTCGGCTTCTCAATCTTATTCATCACCCATGACTTGTCATTGATGGTCGAGTTCTCAGACCGCATCGGCATCATGTACTCGGGTGAATTGATAGAAGTCGCACCTTCAAAACAAATTCTCGAAAGCCCTTTCCACCCTTACACCAAAGGGTTGGGTAGTTCTTTCCCTCCATTAATTGGCCCAAAAACTAAGCTAACCGGTATTCCTGGTAACCCGCTTAACTTGTTGGAAATTCCTCAAGGCTGTCGCTTCCAAGCTCGCTGTGACCGCGTTCATGAAGCCTGCACTCAGGTCCCAACAACGTTAAGAGAAATAGAGCCAAATCGTTTCTCAAACTGTCACTTATATGGTGAAACCATTGCTCAAGCCAAGCTCTAGCCACTGATTGAGAAATAAGCATTAAGATTACTGGAGATAATTATGAGCAAACAATTTGGCGAACTACTGGTTGAAGGCAAAAATCTAGTCAAAGATTTTCCAATCAACAGTAACGCACTACAACAACCTATGATGCGTGCTATCAATGACGTGTCATTCAAAATGTACAAAAGCCGCGGCTTGTCTGTGGTTGGTGAATCGGGCTCGGGTAAATCCACGACAGCGAAAATGATCGCAAAAATGTACGCCCCGACCGATGGTGTGATCGAATATAAAGGTCGCGACATCCAAACCATCAACTCACGCAGTGACCTGATGCACTACCGTGAAGGGGTACAAATGGTTTGGCAAGACCCATTTGGGTCGCTCAACCCAACCCACAATATTTTTCATCACATTGCTCGTCCGCTACTGATTCACAAAAAAGTATCACCGGGCAACAAGAAGGAACTGGAAGAACGCGTTTATGAGCTTCTCGAGCAAGTAGGTCTGATTCCACCAAAAGAGACTGCGCAGAAGTTCCCTCACCAGCTATCGGGGGGCCAACGCCAGCGCGTCAACCTTGCGCGAAATATCGCGGTCGGTGCTGAAGTCGTTCTAGCCGATGAGCCAACTTCAATGCTCGATGTGTCGATTCGAGCAGGGGTACTCAATCTGATGGAAGAGATGAAGTTCGACAAACAGATGTCGCTACTTTACATCACCCATGACATCGCAACCGCTCGTTACATCGCCGAAGACCTTGCCGTCATGTATGTCGGCCATATGGTGGAATGGGGAGATACTGAAGAGATCATTCACGATCCTCAGCACCCATATACTCAACTGCTGGTTTCTGCGGTGCCCGATCCAAGCAAGTCAATTCACGAAAAACTCAAAGGTAACAAGGGTGAGATCCCACTCTGGACGCCAGCTTCGTTAGGCTGTCCATTTGCTGGACGCTGCCAACATGCCACTGACAAGTGCCGTGAGAAGCTACCTGAAGTGACGCAACTATCTGACAACCACTTTGTGCGTTGTTACCTATACGAAAACTAACCAACAGAGCCAAGGGCCTAGCTCTTGGCTCAATAACAATAACGATAGAATGTTTCGGAGATTTTAATGCTGCTACTTACTAACCATATTGGTTACGAAGCCCTTGGGCCAAAGCAGGCTGTTTTGATGACTCGCAAAGCGCGCCTATCTTCTACCACTGCCTTGTTAGTCTGTGCTGAAAGCCATCAGACAGTCGCCACTTTCTCGATTGAAAAAGGCACTAAAGTTGCCAATTGGCACCAAGGGAATTTTTTTCGCATTGATTTCTCACACTTTGAACAAATCGGCCACTACTACTTAAAAGTCGATAATCTCCGTTCAGAGCCGTTTAACATTGAGCAAGGTTTGTTGCTTAAACATACCCTGTCCGACGTTTTGCACTACTTCAAATCACAACGTTGTGGTGGCCGTTTCGACAAGCAAGACCACAACGCCCCTATACTGGGAACCGACACTACCGCAGATGTCCACGGTGGTTGGTATGACGCCTCCGGTGATGTGAGTAAGTACCTCAGCCACCTCTCTTATGCCAACTATCTCAACCCGCAGCAAACGCCGATGGTGGTGTGGAATATGCTCCGTAGCCTAGAAATAACCGCCAACAACGAACAAGTTCCACTGAACACCAAAGTTCGTTTGGCTGAAGAAGCGCTATACGGAGCCGACTTTTTAGTGCGCATGCAAAGCGAACAAGGGTTCTTTTTCATCACTGTGTTTGATAAATGGTCGAAAGACGTCAAACAACGCGAAATCTGTGTGTTCGCCACTCAAGAAGGCCATAAGACCGACGATTTCCAAGCAGGTTTCAGACAAGGCGGCGGTGCTTCAATTGCAGCGTTGGCAGCGGCCGCGCGTCAGGATGAATGTGGCGAGTATACTCAAGAGCAGTACTTGCAAGCCGCCGAAAAAGGCTACTGGCATTTACGCGAGTTCAACTCGCAATACCTTAATGACGGTGAAGAGAACATCATCGACGAATACTGTGCACTGCTCGCCAGTGTTGAGCTTTACACAACAACCCAAAAATCCGATTACCTCGGCGAGAGCCGTTATTGGGCGAATAAGCTTCAACATCGCCAGCAAAGCGACAACCAATTTAACCACTTCTGGGCAGCAAATCTTGACGGCTCGCGACCTTATTATCACGCAGCCGAAGCGGGCCTACCTGTGATCGCTCTGTGTGCATATCTAGATATCGAGACAGACGTGTCATTGTCGGCAGGAACGTTAACCACGATTGAACAAGCCGTCAGTTTCGAACTCGAGATCACTCAAGCGGTAGACAATCCGTTTGGCTATCCGCGTCAATACGTAAAAGGGGTCAACAGCGCCAAACGTGATGCGTTTTTTGTCGCGCAAGACAACGAAACGGGTTACTGGTGGCAAGGTGAAAACGCACGTTTAGGCTCTTTAGCGTCGATGGCGTTCATCGCCCTTCCATACATAAAGAATCAGCAGCTACAACAGCAACTACTGTCGTACTCGCAAAACTCGCTCAACTGGGTACTAGGCTTAAACCCCTACCACATGTGCATGTTGGACGGTCACGGTTATAACAACCCAGACTACCTACCCCAACTTGGTTTTTTTAACGCCAAAGGCGGGATTTGTAACGGTATTACCGCAGGCTTTGAGGACGAACAAGACATCGCATTCAATCCTGCCGGACAAAAAGACGACATGCTCCAAAACTGGCGCTGGGGTGAGCAATGGATCCCTCACGGCGCTTGGTATTTGTTAGCCATCGTCACGCAATTTCATCACTTTAACGAGCACAAGGATTACTAACATGACGCTGTATTATGTTGGCATTGATGGTGGTGGCACTTCTTGCCGTGCTCGCATTCGGGATGAGCAAGGTCACGTTATCGGTGAAGCGAAAAGTGGCAGCGCCAATATCTTACTCGGTGTAGACATCGCGATGGCCTCTATTCTGGATGCGATTGCACAAGCTGCCGCCCAAGGAGGCTTAAACGAGTCGGCGTTTAGCCATATGCACGTAGGTCTTGCTCTTGCCGGGGCTGAGCAGAAATCCGCTTGGTTTGAGTTTATGTCGGCCAAGCACCCTTTTGCTTCCATCACTCTCAATACCGATGCTTATGGTGCCTGTATCGGCGCCCACAAAGGAGAACCAGGTGCCATCATGATTGCCGGCACGGGCTCTTGTGGCATTTACCTCGCGCATGGCGAACAACATGTAGTAGGTGGACGCGAATTTCCGATTTCTGACCAAGGTGGCGGTGCAGTAATGGGCTTGCGACTGATACAAAAAGTACTACTTGCACAAGATGGAATTGGTGAAAACACGCCGTTGGCCCAGCATGTGATGCGTGAGTTTGGAAACGATGTAGACACCGTCGTCAGTTGGTCAAAACAAGCTCTCCCGCGCGACTATGGTCAATTCTCTCCAGCGATCTTTGAGTACGCCTCTCAAGGGGATGCCCTAGCCATAGAGATGCTCAAGCAAACCGCCGCCGATATCGAAATGTTTGTGACCGCTTTGCATGCACGCGGTGCCAAACGCATCTGTTTAATGGGTAGTATCGCTGAGCGCATCAAGGCTTGGCTTTCTCCTCCTGTTCAAGCTTGGATTGTTGAACCTCAGTGCGATGCGATTGAAGGAGCACTAATGTTCGCAGGTCAGCCTGAGCACAACCTGTATTAAGGAGACGAGCATGAGCTATCGCGTTGAACTTGCTGTACTTGCCGAACAAAAGCACTTTTGCCGTTTTGGTCTGACCGTACATAACCTCAGTGACCAAGCACTGTCTGACTGGCATTTACAGTTCATTATCGACCGATTTATTCTGCCAGACAGCCTCACTCAAGGTGAGATAGAGCAAATTGGTAGTTTCTGCACCTTACGCCCTAAACAGCCAAACTTACCGGCTAACCAACACTATTATTGTGAGTTCAGCATCAATACGGCGCCGCTGCGTTTCTATACCGATGGACTCAAAGACGCTGTGATTGTTGCCGACCAAGGGGCCACTCAACACCAAGTAACACTGACTCCCATCTCACTTGCCTCACCGTTTCGTGAACGTACCGATGTGCCAACAGTGAACTGCGATACCTTTGCTGTGATCCCAAAACCCAACCACATCGAAACGAGTGAAGGGGTTTTGCACCTTACGGCATCAAGTCAAATCACTTTGCAAGCCTCTTTAGCCGAACATGCGGCGACTTGGCTGCAACAAGAGTTAGAGCGATTGTACGATTTTCGCGTTCAAACCATAGGCCAAAGTGCGGTAGTCTATCGCAACAACCCAACACTAGATGATGGGCAATATCAACTCACGATTAACGGCTCTGGAGCCAAACTCGAGGCAGGCTCTCGTTGTGGGTTTGTCCATGCGACGGCGACCCTGATTCAACTGATTCAGACAGATAGCACGAGCGACACGCTCAAGTTACCCCATGTCAAAATCTGCGATAAACCCCGCTTCAAATATCGAGGCATGATGCTCGACTGTGCGCGTCATTTTCATTCGCTTGATATGGTTAAACGTCTGATCAACCAATTAGCGCACTACAAATTCAATACTTTCCATTGGCACCTCACGGATGACGAAGGCTGGCGAGTCGAGATCAAGGCATTTCCTCAGTTGACAGAAACGGGAGGCTATCGTGGTCCACACCAAGCTCTTGAACCACAGTTTAGTCACCTCGCCGAGCGCTACGGCGGCTTTTACACCCAGCAAGAGATCAAGCAGGTAATTGAGTATGCCGAGCAACGCGGTATTACCGTTATCCCTGAAATCGATATTCCCGGTCACTGCCGAGCGGCGATTAAGTCACTGCCAGCGCTACTTTGCGACCAGCAAGATGCGTCCCAATATCGCAGCATTCAACACTACAACGACAACGTGTTATCGCCTGCACTGCCTGGCACTTACCAGTTCTTAGACCGAGTACTGGAAGAGGTTGCCGATCTGTTTCCCTCGCCATGGGTTCATATTGGTGCCGACGAAGTCCCTGATGGAGTCTGGCTCGATAGCCCAGCCTGTCAAGAGCTTATGCAGCAACATGGTTATCAAAGCGCCAAGGAGTTGCAAGGGCATTTGCTTCGCTACGCGGAGAAGAAACTGCGTTCACTCGGTAAACGTATGGTCGGCTGGGAAGAGGCACAACATGGCAACAAGGTGAGCAAAGACACCGTTATTTACTCATGGCTGAGTGAAGAGGCGGCGCTCAATTGCGCCAAGCAAGGCTTTGATGTGATTTTGCAGCCAGGTCAGTCGACCTACTTAGATATGACTCAAGATTTTAGCCCTGAAGAACCCGGGGTGGATTGGGCAGCGGTGATACCACTTGAAACCGCCTATCGCTATGAGCCTTTAGCTCAAGTGCCGTCATCCGACCCAACTCGCAAGCGTATTTTAGGCATCCAATGTGCGCTGTGGAGTGAAATTGTCACTCATCAGTCACGCATGGATTACATGATTTTCCCAAGGTTAACCGCCCTAGCGGAGGCATGCTGGACAGAGAAACCGCATCGTAACTGGCATGACTACCTAGCGCGGCTGAAAGGCCACTTACCTTTGCTCGATATGCAGGGCATTGAGTATCGACAACCTTGGAAATAACAACGACACGAATGACGTTCATTCGTAGTTTTCACTAGCTTTAGAAGTTTTGGCTACCAAAGTGGTAGCTTGGTAAAAAGGAAATTAACATGAAATACGGCTATTTCGATAACGACCATCGTGAATACGTCATCACTCGACCAGACGTACCTGCGCCATGGACAAACTACCTTGGCACTGAGAAGTTTTGTACGGTCATTTCTCATAACGCTGGGGGATACTCTTTCTACAACTCTCCTGAATATAACCGTGTGACTAAGTTCCGTCCCAACGCAACCTTTGACCGTCCAGGACACTACGTTTACCTGCGTGATGATGAGACGGGCGATTACTGGTCTATTTCATGGCAACCAGTAGCCAAAAGCCTTGACGAAGCGAGCTACGAAGTTCGTCATGGCTTGTCTTACTCCAAGTTCAAGTGCGACTACAACGGCATCGAAGCCGAAAAGACGCTCTTCGTTCCCAAAGGTGAAGACGCTGAAGTGTGGGATGTGGTGATTAAGAATACATCGGATAAACCACGTACCATCAGCGCATTCTCATTCGTTGAGTTCTCATTCAGCCACATTCAATCTGATAACCAAAACCATCAGATGTCTCTGTACTCTGCCGGCACTTCATACAACCAAGGCGTGATTGAATACGACCTGTATTACAACACTAACGATTTCGAAGGTTTCTACTACCTCGCCTCGACTTTCGACCCAGATTCATACGACGGTCAGCGTGACAGCTTCCTTGGCCTATACCGTGATGAAGCCAATCCGTTAGCGGTCGAGCAAGGTAAATGCTTCAACACCGCGCAAACTTGTTACAACCACTGTGGCTCACTGCACAAGCAATTCACTATCCAGCCAGGGGAAGAGGTTCGCTTTGCTTACATCTTGGGTATTGGTAAAGGCAATGGTGCACGTTTACGTGATAAGTACCAAGACCTAGCGAATGTAGATGCT
The DNA here is from genome assembly GCF_013369335.1 of Vibrio sp. JPW-9-11-11. GTDB lineage: Bacteria > Pseudomonadota > Gammaproteobacteria > Enterobacterales > Vibrionaceae > Vibrio. The sequence goes on along the minus strand of NZ_SZQJ01000003.1, from coordinate 139,826 downwards.
GCATTTGCAGGTATCAAGGCGCACTGGGATGAGCGTTGCGCCAAGTTCCAAGTGAAATCACCAAATGAAGGCCTAGACACCATGATCAACGCTTGGACACTTTACCAAGCAGAAACCTGTGTGGTTTGGTCTCGCTTTGCGTCATTTATCGAAGTGGGAGGTCGTACTGGTCTTGGTTATCGCGATACCGCGCAAGACGCTATTTCCGTTCCGCATGCTAACCCAGTTATGACGCGTAAACGCATCGTTGATCTTCTGCGTGGTCAGGTGAAAGCGGGTTACGGTCTGCACCTGTTCGATCCAGATTGGTTCGATCCTGAGAAAGCGGATGTGAAACCGTCTAAATCTCCAACGGTTGTACCGACGCCATCTGATGAAGACAAAATCCACGGCATCGAAGACACCTGTTCGGATGACCATCTATGGCTAGTACCGACCATCTGTAAGTACGTGATGGAAACAGGCGAGCACAGCTTCTTCGACGAAATGATCCCTTACGCAGATGGCGGCGATGCGACCGTTTATGACCACATGAAAGCCGCGCTAGACTTCTCGGCTGAGTACGTGGGTCAAACCGGTATCTGTAAAGGTCTGCGCGCCGACTGGAACGACTGCCTCAACCTAGGCGGTGGTGAGTCTTCGATGGTGTCATTCCTACACTTCTGGGCGCTGCAAGAGTTTATCGACCTTGCGAAATTCCTAGGCAAACAAGCCGATGTTGAGAAGTACACCGAAATGGCAGCCAACGTTCGTGAAGCGTGTGAAACTCACCTTTGGGATGACGAAGGCGGCTGGTACATCCGTGGCCTAACCAAGAATGGCGATAAAATTGGTACCGCGCAGCAAGCGGAAGGTCGAGTGCACCTGGAATCCAACACCCTTGCGGTGCTCTCCGGTGCGGTTTCTCAAGAGCGCGGTGAGAAAGCTATGGACGCTGTCGACGAGAATCTGTTCTCTGAGTACGGCCTGCACCTCAACTCACCGTCATTCGCAACGCCAAACGATGACATTGGCTTCGTCACTCGCGTCTACCAAGGCGTCAAAGAGAACGGCGCTATCTTCTCGCACCCAAACCCATGGGCATGGGTCGCTGAAGCTAAGCTTGGCCGTGGTGACCGTGCGATGAAGTTTTACGATGCACTCAACCCGTATAACCAAAACGACATCATTGAGAAACGTATTGCCGAACCTTACTCATACGTGCAGTTCATCATGGGCCGCGACCATCAAGACCACGGCCGTGCCAACCACCCATGGTTGACAGGAACGTCGGGCTGGGCTTACTTCGCGGTCACCAACTTCATTCTCGGTGTGCGCACCGGTTTCGATGCTTTGACGATTGACCCTTGTATCCCAACCAACTGGCCAGGGTTTGAAGTAACTCGCGAGTGGCTTGGCGCAACCTACCAGATCAAAGTAGAGAACCCGAACGCTGTCAGCAAAGGCGTCCAATCAGTGACACTGAATGGCGAAAAACTGCTAGGCACTTCGGTTCCGGTGCAAGCTGAAGGCAGTGTCAACGACGTTGTTGTTGTACTTGGCTAAACGCGAGCAAGAGCCTCTTTGTTGAGGCTCTTTACTTAAGAGTAAGGATAAGAGTTATGATCAAGTTTGGTACTGGTGGCTGGCGCGCATTTATCGGTGAAGAGTTCACCAAAGACAATGTTTGCCTTGTCGCGCAATCCGTCGCCAATATTATTAACCATGAACAGGTCGCAGAGCGTGGTTTTGTGGTCGGCTACGACCGCCGCTTCTTGTCAGACAAAGCAGGACGCTGGTTTGCAGAGGTACTGGCGGCCAATGACATTAAAGTCAGCTTTATCGACAAGTTTGTACCCACACCGATTGTGATGTTCAAAGCAAAAGAGATGGGCTGCGCCTACTCAGCCTGTATCACCGCCTCACATAACCCTGCCGACTACAACGGCATTAAGGTGTTTATCGAAGGCGGACGTGACGCTGACGAAATCATTACCGAAAAGATCGAGACTCAAATCAGCCAACTTTCGGTTGAGCAGATTAAGTCGGTTGATTTTGAGCAAGCAGTGGAAGATAAGTTGATCGAAGTGATCAACCCGATGAACGAGTTTGTCGATTCGATCATTAATTTTATCGACATCGAGGCGATCAAAAAGGCCAACTTACGCGTACTGATCGACCCAATGTTCGGTGTTGCCAAAAATGCTCTACAAACGGTGCTGATCAACGGTCGCTGTGATGTAGATGTCATCAACGACGGTAAAAACCCAGACTTTGGCGGCTTGATGCCGTCACCAAGCGCAGCAACACTGTATCGCCTCAAACACCTTGTGGCAGCGGAAGGCTATGATATCGGTATCGGTACTGATGGAGACGCCGATCGCCTAGGTATCATTGATGAAAAAGGCAACTTCATTCATCCCAATGAAGTTTTAATCTTACTTTACTATTACCTACTCGAGTATAAAGGCTGGTCAGGATCGGTGGTACGGAATATTGCCACCACTCACCTGCTGGATAAGATCGCCAACGACCACGGCGAACAATGCTTTGAAGTCCCGGTGGGCTTTAAACACATTAGCTCACAAATGGAAGCTGATGATTCTCTTATCGGGGGCGAGAGTTCCGGTGGTTTGACGATTCGTGGTCATATTAAAGGTAAAGATGGCGTATTTGCCTCTAGCCTGTTGGTTGAAATGATCTCAGTGACGGGCAAGAAGCTTTCTGAGCTACTCGACGAGATCTACGCTAAGTATGGCTATGCCTACACGGCCGAAGGCGATTGCACCTTTAAACCTGCGCAAAAAGAGGCGTTGTACAACAAGGTTTATGTTGAGAAACAATTGCCTAAATTCGACTTTGAAATCGACCACGTCAGCTATGAAGATGGCGCTAAAGTCTATTTCAAAAACGGTGGCTGGGTGATAGCGCGTTTCTCTGGTACCGAACCACTGCTACGTATCTTCGCAGAGATGGCGGACAAAGATACGGCGGAATGTGTTCTTCAGCAAATGAAGGAGTTCTTGCAACTCTAGCCAGCGCTCTTTCACCCTATAGGTGAAGAACACTTGCCCGGCATCACTGCCGGGCTTTTTTTGTGCTTATAATCACGCTGCGATTGATAACACGCTAGACGGCTAAAATGCCAAAATACCCTGGGTTTCGACTTTCACTGCGACTTGCTGACCAATACTCAGTGCCTCAGCAGAGCTCGCCAACAAACGTTGTCCGCCCGCATCAATCACATAACGACAGTGATCGCCCATAAACTGTTGCTCAAGTACCGTCACACTGCTTTCTTCAGTCGCTGAAATCTGCACATGCTGCGGACGCAGTAGCAGCTCGCATTGTGCGCCGATTGCGATAGTGGCCTGCGCCTTGGCTTCAATCGTGCCAAGTTCAGTGACAAACTCATCATCTGAGCGTCGGGTCGCAAGCAAGTAACTTCCTCCACCAAGAAAATCGGCGACAAACTTACTTGAAGGCTGGTAGTAGAGCTCACCAGCCGTGCCATATTGCTCTATCACACCATGGTTCATCACCGCCATTTTGTCCGCAAAAGCAAAGGCCTCTTCACGACTGTGGGTAACAAAAATCGCGGTCACCCCCTGCTTTTTAAAGATCTTGCGGATCTCACCAATTAGCTCGTGGCGTACTTGGGTATCAATATTGGAAAATGGCTCATCAAGCAGCAAAAGATCGGGCTTGTAAGCCAGTGACCGGGCAATCGCGACGCGTTGCTGCTGACCTCCGGAAAGCTGGTGCGGATAACGTTGCTCAAAACCAGATAGATGAACCAGTTCAAGCATTTCCGCCACTTTCTCCTGCTGCTGTTCGGCGCTGATATCACGTAAGCCAAACGAGATATTCTCGGCAACAGTAAGGTGAGGAAACAGCGCGTAGTCTTGGAAAATCATCCCTATATTGCGCTGCTCCGGTGGCAACCAGTTATCACCATCGTCAATCAACATACAGTTGAGACTCATCTCACCGGAGCTAAGAGGTAACAAACCTGCTATCGCCTTGAGCAACGTCGTCTTACCGCAACCACTAGCACCGAGCAAACAGACAATCTCGCCCTGTTCAACTTCCAACGACAACGACTCAAGCACTGTGGTCTGTTGGTCATACTTACAGGTAAGGTTCTTGATGGATAAGGCACAACTCATTAGTGGGAATGCTCCAGTGAACGGTTAACAATAACTAACGGCACTAACCCCACTAACACCAATAGCACCGCGGGTAAAGCAGCAAGCTCTAGATGCTCGTCGGAAGCGAAGTTATAAACATAAGTCGCGAGCGTTTCAAAGTTGAACGGACGCAGCAATAGCGCAGCATTGAGCTCTTTCATCGACTCGATAAATACCAACAACCCTGCGATTAGCGCCCCGCGGCGGACCAAAGGCAAATGCACGCGCCAAAGCATACTATTGCCATTGCACCCCATGGTACGCGACGCCATATCTAACGACGGCGACACTTTACTTAAACTACTTTCAATACTGCCGATCGCGACGGCCGAAAAGCGCACAACCATCGCAAAAATAAGAGCAAACATCGAGCCAGAGAAAATCAAGCCAGGACGACTCCACTCCATCGCTTTAGCAATGTCATTAACCAGATGGTCCATAAACAGTACGGGTACCATCACGCCAATCGCCAATACCGTGCCAGGGACAGCATAACCCATTGATGATAAACGCATCATCGCAAGACTAGTACGGCTTGGATTGAGGCGTTGACAGAAATTTACCACTAACGCCACCAACACCCCAACCAGTGCGGCGGTCAACGAGACATATAAACTGTTTAATGCATAATCACGAAACTCACTGGTCCAACTTTGGGCAAAATACTTGTAGGCGTAGATCAACAACTGGCCTAGAGGAAACAAAAACGCCACGCATACCAACCCCCAGCACCAGGTTAACGCTAGCCATTTTTTCCACCCATTCAACTCATAGCGAAAATCTTCTCGGCTACTAAACTGGTTTTGGAATAGTTTCTGTTTACGGCGGCTATAACGCTCACTACTAAGTAGCAAAATCACCACCACCAGCATAATCGCCGATATTTTTGCCGCCGCGGTCAAGCTCGAGTAACCGAGCCAAGTATCGTACACCGCGGTCGTCAAGGTATTGACCGCAAAGTAACTAACCGTGCCAAAATCCCCCAAGGTTTCCATCGCAACCAGCGATAACCCGACGGCAATAGAGGGACGCACCAGTGGCAGAGAAATGCGGCGAAAACTATCCCACGGTGAACACTTCAGCAATCGCGCCGATTGAAGCAGAGACACGTTCTGCTCCATAAACGCAGCACGACACAACAGATAGACATAAGGATAAAGCACTAGCGATAGAACGATGATCGCGCCGCTCAAAGTTCGAATATCAGGAAAACAATAGTCACCGGGGCCCCAGCCTGTCAGGTCGCGTAGTAAGATTTGTACCGGGCCCGCAAAATCAAACCAATCGGTGAATATATAACCAATAATATAAGCCGGCATGGCCAGAGGCAGAACCAACGCCCACTGCAGCACTCGCTCTCCGGGGACTCGGCACATCGCCATCACCCAAGCGGCAGGGATCCCAAGCAGTGTTGACAGCACCATAGTGCCCGTGACTAATACCACGGTATTAAAGGCATACGTAGGCATGACCGTTGACATCAAATGCGCAAAAAGCTCATTAGTTTCGCCAACGGCAGTAGTGAATATCGCTAAGATCGGCAAAACCAGCAGTAAAGCAAGTACTCCACTACTGGTTTTCCATAGGTAATTTTTTTCTTTCATCGCCTAAATACAACGAGGCTGTATGAAACATAAATGCGTTTGCAAATAAATCTCATATCCCTTTAATAGATTAAGGGTATTTATACCTGTATAAAACAATAACCTCAAGTAACCCTAAGAAAAGAGCGACTTGAGGCTATCTCAATTCAAGCATTAACCCACTAAAGATTAAAGGTCAAATTTCACTTCGTCGAGTAGCTTGATCGCGGCCTCGTGATGATCTGCAATTTCATCTAGTGAAATAGTATCTGCTTTGAAATCCCCCCAAGAGGCGACGAGCTCAGAGCGTTTCACGCCTTCTTTCACTGGGTATTCGTAGTTCACTTCTGCATACAAGCTCTGTGCTGTATCGTTAGATAGGAACTCCATTAGCTTCACAGCGTTCGCTTTGTTTGGCGAGTACTTGGCCATTGCCATCCCAGAGATGTTAACGTGAGTGCCCGTTGTGCTCTGGTTCGGGAAGTTAATGTAAACGGCATCTGCCCAAGCTTTCTGCTCAGCATCGTTGACCATCTTACCTAGGTAGTAGCTGTTACCTAGAGAAACGTCACATAGACCTTCTTTGATCGCTTTAACTTGTGCACGGTCATTGCCTTGAGGCTTACGCGCTAAGTTCGCTTTCACGCCTTCTAGCCACTCTTTTGTTTCCGCTTCACCTTTGTGAGCAATCATTGAGGAAACGAGAGAAACGTTGTAAGGGTGCTTACCGCTACGAGTACAGATTTTGCCTTTGAACTCAGGCTTAGCAAGATCAGCATAAGTAAAATCCTCACCTAGACGGCCAACACGGTCACGAGATGAGTAGACGCTGCGAGTACGTGTAGTCAGCGCAAACCACTCGTTGTCGGTATCTTGATATTGAGCTGGGATGTTTTGCTCAAGAACGTCGCTTTCTACCGCTTGAACCAGACCTTTTTCAGTCAGTTCAGAAAGACGGCTGATATCAACAGTAAGAATCACATCAGCAGGGCTGTATTCGCCTTCTTGAGCCAATTTCTCTGCTAAACCTTTCTTAGCAAACTTCACGTTTACTTTGATACCCGTCTCTTTGGTGAACTCGTTGAACATTGGCTCAACTAGAAATGGTTGACGGTAAGAGTATACGTTGACCTCTTCCGCTGCGAATGCTGCAGACGGAGCAATTGAAGCACAAGCCAGAGCAGAAAGAGTTAGCAGTTTTTTCATTGGTGCAATCCTTTAATATCGAAATGATAATGTCTATCAGTTGCGTTATTATATTCATCATAGTTTAGAAAACAATGATGCGAAACAAAAAAACCTGCTCAAATGAGCAGGTTTTTGATAGTTTTCTTTGTAACTAATTGTTACGTCACAGTTAGAGTAAATTACTTAACAGTAACGAACTCCGGGTAAGCGCCAACGCCACAATCGTGCATATCCATCCCTTCCATCTCTTCATCTTCAGAGACGCGGATACCAACGGTTGCCTTCAGTACTGCCCAAACGACTAGACTTGCACCAAATACCCAGCCAAAGATAACCGCCGCACCAAGTAGCTGAGCACCAAAAGTGGCATCACCATTGCTTAGCGGCACGACCATTAGGCCGAAGAAACCACACACACCGTGAACAGAAATCGCACCTACTGGATCGTCAATCTTAAGCTTATCTAGGCCAACAATGCTAAACACAACAATGGCACCAGATACTGCACCAATAGCCACAGCATACAGCGGTGATGGTGATAGTGGGTCAGCCGTAATGGCTACTAGACCCGCAAGCGCACCGTTCAAAATCATGGTTAGGTCTGCTTTACCCCAAGTAGTCTTACAGACGAGTAACGCTGCGATAGCACCTGCAGCCGCTGCTGCGTTAGTGTTTAGGAAGATTTGACCAACCGCTGTCGCGTTTTCAAAGTCAGACACCATCAACTGTGAGCCACCGTTGAAGCCGAACCAACCAAACCAAAGGATAAAAGTACCTAGCGTTGCAAGTGGCATGTTCGAACCTGGAATTGGGTAGATTTCACCATTCTTACCGTATTTGCCTTTGCGAGCACCAAGGAGTAGAACACCTGCTAATGCGGCAGCCGCACCCGCCATGTGAACGATACCTGAACCTGCGAAGTCACTAAAGCCCGCTTCAGATAGGAAACCACCGCCCCAAGTCCAGTACCCTTCCATTGGGTAGATAAACGCCGTCAATACCGCCGAAAAGATAAGGAACGACCAAAGTTTCATTCGCTCCGCGACCGCACCTGATACTACCGACATTGCCGTTGCGACAAATACCACTTGGAAGAAGAAGTCAGACTCTAAAGAGTGATCTGCGCCTTCACCTTGAGTACCAATCAAGGCACCAAATGATGGCAACCAGCCACCTTCACCGTTATCGACATACATAATGTTGTAGCCAACAATCAAATACATAGTACAAGCGATAGCATATAGGCAGACGTTCTTAGTCAGAATTTCCGTGGTATTCTTTGAGCGAACTAGACCGGCTTCTAACATGGCAAAGCCTGCCGCCATCCACATAACTAACGCACCTGAAATGAGAAAGAAAAAGGTATCTAGTGCGTAACGTAACTCAGTTACTGTTGTCGTTAATTCCATTGTGTTGTCTCCAATCCTTTGAATTCTTAAAGCGCTTCAGCGTCCATTTCACCAGTACGGATACGCACCGCTTGGCTCAAGTCGTAAACGAAGATCTTGCCATCACCGATTTTTCCTGTGTGGGCGGCCTTTGATACTGCTTCGATCACTCGGTCAACGTTCTCGGCTTGAGTTGCGATTTCCAATTTTACTTTCGGCAGAAAGTCGACTTGGTATTCTGCACCTCGATAAAGCTCGGTATGGCCTTTCTGACGGCCAAACCCTTTAACCTCTGATACTGTCATGCCTTCGATACCGACATCAGCAAGCGCCTCGCGTACGTCGTCTAGTTTGAACGGTTTGATAATCGCATTTATAAGTTTCATTGCATCCTCTCTGAAGCTGTCATCCTTTTTGACAATAAGTAATCCAAGCGGCGTGCCAAGTTTTTAACTTATTGATTTTTATTGATAATCAATTATTTCTCAGGCCTAACAACGAACAAGGCGCACCATTACGGTGCGCCTTGTTCACAATTTTAAGGCAAGCTTGATATCACTCACCAATGAAGTGCATTACTTGGTGGTCAGGAAGGTTTTCCACTGTTCGATAAGCAGTTCAAAATCTTCGATACCGCAGCTAGCCGTGCTTTCACTGTCATAGAAATCAAACTCATTGTCTGTTTCCAGTTGTTGGCCGTGTGCGAGTACATTCTCTTGAACAACAACCTCATCCCCCTGAATATTAAGGGAGATCTCCGTGCCTTCTAACAAATGTTCTTGCTGGGGATGTGAACGCGCAGCCTGAATCAAGCCTTCTACTTGTTCAATTTTATGCCAATCTTTACTTACTTCTTCTTGTAACCATCGGCCGACGATTTCATGCCCCATACTGGACTTAACATAGTATTCGCCCATTAAGGTATTACGAATAAATTCAAACTCCACCGGACACCTCTTCTACATCCACCTCACATAATCGGGCCGCAGTATACAGCCACCTGAGACCTGCGGGAAGTCACAGACAGGGTGTAGGCCCAGTTTGTCGTATTAGAAAACAGAACGCCCACCTAAGATAGGTGGGCGTTTATTCGCTAAGTCGTTTTCGCAACTGCGTTAAGCTGGCTCTTGGAAAATGACTTGGTCAGCTTTCTCAGTGTACTGGTCCATACGATGGAAGTTGAGATAACGGTAGGTATCGGCTGCCGTCGCATCAATTTGATCCATGTAAGCCAGATACTCTTCCTTGGTCGGGATCTTACCTAAAATCGCCCCCACCGCCGCAAGTTCGGCTGACGACAGGTAAACGTTAGCTCCTGTGCCTAAACGGTTCGGGAAGTTACGAGTCGAGGTCGACATTACCGTGGCTTTATCAGCAACGCGGGCTTGGTTACCCATACACAGTGAACACCCCGGTGTTTCGATACGCACACCTGCACGGCCATAAATACCGTAGTAACCTTCTTCGGTGAGCTGATCACGGTCCATCTTAGTTGGCGGCGCCACCCATAGACGGGTATCGAGCGAACCACCCCATTTCTCGAGCAGCTTACCTGCCGCGCGGAAGTGGCCAATGTTGGTCATACAAGAACCAATAAACACTTCGTCGATCTGTGTGCCTTGAACGTCAGACAGCAAACGCGCGTCATCTGGGTCATTTGGCGCACATAGGATAGGTTCATTGATTTCAGCTAGGTCAATCTCAATGATGTGAGCGTATTCTGCATCCGCGTCCGCTTCCATCAGCTCAGGATTAGCCAACCACTCTTGCATCGCAGTAATACGACGCTCGATGGTTCGGCGGTCACCGTAACCTTCAGAAATCATCCACTTCAACATAGTGATATTCGAGTTTAGGTACTCTTCGACTGATTCTTGAGACAGCTTAACCGTACAACCAGCGGCACTGCGTTCTGCTGATGCATCTGAAAGCTCAAACGCTTGCTCAACCGTCAAGTGTTCAACGCCTTCAATTTCGAGTACACGACCAGAGAACTCGTTGATCTTACCTGCCTTCTCAACCGTTAACAGACCTTGCTTGATACCGTATAGCGGGATCGCATGAACCAAGTCACGCAGCGTGATCCCCGGTTGCATTTCGCCTTTGAAACGAACCAAGATAGACTCTGGCATATCAAGGGGCATGACGCCTGTCGCCGCTGCAAACGCAACCAGACCAGAACCCGCTGGGAATGAAATACCAAGAGGGAAACGAGTATGCGAGTCACCACCTGTACCGACAGTATCAGGCAGCAGCATACGGTTTAGCCATGAGTGGATAACACCATCGCCAGGACGAAGCGAGACACCGCCACGGTTCATAATGAAATCAGGGAGAGTATGGTGCGTATTCACATCGACAGGTTTTGGATACGCAGAGGTATGACAGAAAGATTGCATCACGAGATCGGCTGAGAAGCCAAGACACGCCAAGTCTTTCAGTTCATCACGCGTCATAGGACCGGTAGTATCTTGAGAGCCGACCGTGGTCATCTTAGGTTCGCAGTATTGCCCTGCACGTACACCTTCCACGCCACACGCTTTACCTACCATCTTCTGCGCTAGCGTGTAACCTTTTGTTGATGCTGTAGGATCAACAGGTTTAGCAAACAGATCCGTCTCTTCAAGACCGAGCGAGGTGCGAGCACGGCTTGTTAGACCACGACCGATGATGAGTGGGATACGACCACCAGCACGTACTTCATCCAGCAGTACCTTGCTCAGTTCAAACGTAGAGATGACTTCGCCATCTTTACGCACGACACCTTCGTATGGGTAGATATCAATCACATCACCCATATTCATTTTTTGTACATCTAGCTCGATAGGCAGTGCACCTGAGTCTTCCATTGTGTTGTAGAAGATAGGGGCAATTTTACCGCCAAGACAGATGCCGCCAGTGCGCTTGTTAGGAACATAAGGGATATCGTCGCCCATGAACCAAAGCACTGAGTTAGTCGCCGATTTACGCGACGAGCCTGTACCGACAACATCACCAACGTAGGCGAGTGGAATGCCGTCTTTTTGCAATTCTTCAAGCTGGCTAATTGGACCAACGCTGCCTGGCTGATCTGGATTAATGCCGTCACGCTCCATTTTTAGCATCGCTTTCGCATGCACTGGGATATCAGGACGAGACCAAGCATCAGGGGCGGGTGATAAGTCATCGGTGTTAGTTTCACCCGTGACTTTGAACACTTTAACGGTAATTTTTTCCGCAACTTTCTCTTTTGAAGTAAACCACTCGGCATCCGCCCAAGATTGTAGGACTTGTTGTGCGTAGTTGTTACCCGCTTTCGCTTTCTCTTCAACATCGTAGAAAGCATCAAACATCAGCAGGGTATGAGACAGAGCTTTAACGGAGATAGGGGCGAGGTCGGCGTCATCGAGTAGGTCCACCAATGGCGCAATGTTGTAACCGCCTTGCATCGTACCGAGCAACTGCGCCGCTTTTTCACGGTTTACGAGTGGCGATGTTACTTCGCCTTTGGCGACCGCAGTAAGAAAACCCGCTTTTACGTAAGCAGCTTCATCAACACCTGGCGGGATTCGATTCTCTAACAGGTCAAGAATAAACGCTTCTTCACCTTGAGGGGGATTTTTAAGAAGTTCGACTAGGCCAGCAGTTTGCTCAGCGTCTAGTGGTTTAGGTACAACTCCTTCAGCAGCACGCTCTTCGACGTGTTTACGATAGGCTTCAAGCACGACTTTTTCCTCTCATTGCGGTTCCTCCCTTTTATTACTTAGTTATTCAGAAAATAAGGGAGTGAACATCCTTGGAAACTTGGCTCTCCATGCCATATTTTTCATTCAATGTTGACTGAGAAACAGTGCCAGAGAGGCCAAACTGTGGGCGGTAGGATAGCAAATTTAACCTTAAATTAAAATCTCATCACTTTGACCAACATAGCAACTTAAGACTAAAGTTCTATGATTTTGTTTGCGAAATTCTCTGATTTCCTACCCAATGAGAGAAAAACTATCGCCACTTGTTACTAGCTCGTTATTTAAACGTCGTTCCTAAGATCACGTAGAACGAGTCAAAGTTTTGCTCAGTTCGACCATAGCCCACCATAATGGGGCCTATCGGTGAATCCACCCCCGCAAATACGGTGCCAGCCGCATATAAAGGCGCTTGGCGAATACTCAACTCTGGGTCAGACCACACCCCGCCATATTCAAGCGACGCTCCCACATAGAAAGGCGAAGTAAACAAGCCGAAGTCGTTATCAAACCAGCGGTAACGATAGACCATACTGCCAAACACTTTGTTTTGGCCAATTAAGCTATTGCGCGGAATCCCAGACAGGTTTAAAAAACCACCAATTTCTTGTGGATCGATCGGTAATGAGGACTTTTTACTCTCAACAAACCCCAGATCGATATTTGCGACCAAAGTATGGCGAGAAAAGGTCTGCGCCGCGATCATTTTCGCCCCTAACTCATAAGAAGTATCTTCTCCGGTTTGATTGGTCAGTAAGGTATCATCGAAGCTCTCATCAACACTTTCATCATGAGACACCAAGTAATCCAGGTCGAGGTAAAAGCCTTTACGCGGAAAACTGTAGTTATCCAAGGTATCAATACGATAATTGGCAAAAGCTCCTAACCGCTTAAAGCGAATGTCACCCAAACTAGGTAAGGTTGAGAACTGGCCTTCCCCGTCGGTGTAACGAGCACCAAATTTGAATCGGCGCCACAAGGTATCCTGATAGCCTAAGGCCCATTCAGCCACCCATTCATTGTAAGTGACTGGAATATAGTTTTTTGTCGCTTCAAGGCTGGTATCTTCAAAACCTGTAACCGGCGCATTGCGCTTTTCGTCACTGTATGTGAGCCCAAGGGTGGTGAAGGTTTTTTGGCTGGAGAAAAAGGGGGAGTAGAACTGCGCTTGTATCAACTTATCGCTACCCATCTCAACGTTGGCCCTGAGCTCGGCACCGTGTTGATTGAGATTGGTAAAGTTGGTCGACACACCGATCGAATATTGGCTATCGGTCGTGAAATCATCTTCGAGAAAAAAGCGAAAGTTGACATAATTGGGGCCCCACGATTTTTCGTCCACATTGACAATCAAACTGTCTTGACCGTCAACCACATCGTAACGATAAGTAACCAGTTCAAAACGGTCTAATGCGTACAGGTCTTGAACGCTCTGCTCAACTTGTTCAAGGCTGTAGGTCTCTCCTGCGACAAGGTCGAGGCGATTCTCAAGCAATGTTTGTGAATAGTGCGTGTGGTTGTTGATTATGACCTGCTCTACGCGAATTTCGTCACCATAACGGAGCTTTTTACGCGCCTCTTCTTTCGCGTCGATATAGTCTTGGTAATCGGCTGAAGACACGCTGAGCGCCGTCAGTTGCTCGCTTTGAGTCATTGCGGTTTGATAACCACTGATAAAGGCTTGAGGCATTTTATCAAACTCAGTCGTTTCCATGTCCCCAACTTTGGGTCGCAAGAACAGATCTTTGTCGGTCAGAGATTCGGCTTGGCGATTGGTCGTGTTTCTCACTAGATAGTTGGACAGCTGGTCTGCCACGGTGAGCACGTTGGTAAAGTCTTCTGCACGCTTGTACTCGGTGCTGATATCAACCGCAATAACAATGTCGGCGCCCAACTCGCGAGCGACGTCGACCGGCATGTTATTGGTTACGCCCCCATCCACCAACAACCGTCCATCAAGTTCATACGGTGGTAGTGCCCCAGGTACAGACATACTCGCCATCATGGCGTCCACTAAGTAGCCTTTATCGAGCACCACTGGCTCTAGCTCGATAATATCCGTTGCTAGCGAACGGTATTGAATCGCTAGCTGATCGAACGAATCGAGAGGGGGTAAGTTCCCCGTGGTTTCCCGCAGTAGCTTAAGCATTCCCTGCCCTTGGACAATCCCACGTTTACTTTTGATCTCTCCCCAACCCAATCCGAGGTCGGTCGTCAATTGATACCTATCCTCGTACTCTTTATCTTGCACTTTACGCTGGCTTCGGTCGACTCTATCGCGATAACCACTATTCCAATCGACGGTCTCGATAAACGACTCAATTTCACTCGCACTCATCCCGGTCGCGTAGAGCCCGCCCACATAAGCGCCCATACTGGTACCCGTAATGATATCAATCGGCACTTTCAGCTCTTCCAGCGCTTTTAATACCCCAATATGCGCGGCGCCTTTTGCCCCACCGCCCGCTAGAACCAAGGCCACTTTAGGCCGTGGTTCAACGTGCGTATCGCTCAATGTAGCGGCATGGAGGACGCTACTGGTGAGCACACCTAACAACAGTGAGGCCATTTTTTTCACGATACGAGTTTCCTTTGCTAATCGACTAGCTGTTTATACTGTCAGAATCTACTGCGGTAAAGCGCCAATATTCAATGCTATAGCCCTACCAAGTGAATAACTTTTTCAACCACTGCTTGGGTTGATTATCACACTGCTGTTTGAAGGTCTGATTGATATCCCAAACAGGCAAGGTAAAATCATTATCACAGTCCAAATCTAAGCCACCTTGCGTGACTGAGGTAAAACCTATCGTCCTCACTCCTTTCGGCCAGGGCAATACTAGCTTTTCTGGAATGCGATGTTGAAGGTATTCCGCGTAAACACGCAGTGCCCCACTCGACCCGGTCAGTTTGGTCGGTTTGTTATCATCCCGGCCCAGCCAAATGGTGGTGACTTCACGCCCATCAACGCCCACAAACCAGCTGTCTCTGGTATCGTTACTGGTCCCGGTTTTACCCGCGAGTGCCGCCCAACCAAATTGGCTATTTAAGTAGCGACCTGTCCCTTCCAGTACGCCGCGTTTCATCGCATAGGTGGTTAACCACGCCGCCTGCTGTTCGATGGTTTGTGACACTTTAGGTAACGATTGATAAAGCACATTTCCCTCTAAATCGATAACCGAACGCAGTGCCGACAGCTCGGCGCGTTTGCCTGAATTGGTCAACGTTTGGTACATCTGCGCCACTTGAAACGGCGTTAAGGTAAAAGAGCCCAAAAACATGGAGGGCACAGGGCGAATCTCATTTTTATCCACCCCTAGTCGTTCGAAGGTTTTCACGACATTACTAATGCCCACTTGCATACCAAGCTCAACCGTTGGCACATTGAGCGACTTGGCCAACGCGATATAAAGCGGTACGTCGCCACGAAACTGTCGGTCGTAGTTGCGAGGTGACCAAACATTGCCTTTACTGCCTTTCAGACTGATCGGTTTGTCGTGTAACGTGGTGGCAAGGTTATATTTTTCAGGCTGTTGTAATGCGGTCAGATAGACCGCGGGTTTGGCGAGCGACCCTATCTGGCGGCTGGCATTTAAGGCGCGGTTAAAACCGTCATAGCCGGTACGTTTCCCCCCCACCATCGCGCGAATTTCGCCACTGTGACGATCAACCGCCACCGCGGCTCCCTCTAGTGATTTGCCCGCTTTGGCCGCGAGTTGCGGAATTTTTGTTGCGATTGCTCGCTCCAGCTGTTGCTGAGAAACAGGGTCAAGTGACGTAAAGACACGTAGACCCGTATCAGCCTGAAAGGCTTCCCCCACCTTCTGTTTGAGTTCGATTTTTAATTGCTGGAAATAGGCGGGCTGACGACTAGCAATACGTGGACTATCTTGAATATCGAGCTCGCGACTGGCGGCCATATCAAACTGACGTGCCGTCAAAATATCTTGCTCCATCATCAGTCTGAGTACCAGATCACGGCGCTGTTTGGCTCGCTCAGGAAAACGGACCGGATTGTAATAAGAAGGCCCTTTCACCATCCCCACCAGCAATGCCAATTGGTCAATGCGCAACTCTTGAATCGGTTGACCAAAATAAAAACGCGACGCCAGACCAAAACCGTGGATCGCTTGACCACGATTCTGACCGAGATACACCTCATTGAGGTAAGCTTCTAAAATACGGTCTTTGCTGTAACGGTGATCTAAGATCAAGGCAATGTACGCTTCGCGGATTTTACGCCATAAGGTTCGATCACTCGATAAAAACAGATTCTTTGCCAGTTGTTGCGTTAAGGTACTGCCCCCTTGCACCGTACGACCTGCCTTAACATTGGCCACCATGGCGCGGGCAATGGCCATTGGAGAGACACCATCATGTTGATAGAACTGACGATCTTCAGTGACCAGCAAAGCATCGACCATCACTTCGGGGAACTGATCACGACGTAAAAACAGACGTTGTTCGTCTTGGCTTTTCTCCAGCATACCGAGCATTTTAGGTTCAACACGCAAATAGCCAAGATCGCCTGACTTTTCCAACGACTGAATACGCTCTAAACTCGACGTTGAAAAGTGCAACATCACATGACGGTCTGGCTCTGGCCCATCGCTAAACTCAAACGGACGACGAATCAACTCGATTTTGCTCGACGATGACGAATATTCACCAGGGTAACGTGGCTGGCGCACTTTGCGGTAATTGAGCACATCGAGTTCATTGCGAACTTCTTGAATGGTGATATTGTCGCCAGGGGCTAAGTTCAGAATTCGCGCATACACTACCGTAGGCAAATCGAACAGTTGCCCTTCAAAACGCTGCTTAACCACGCTATCGAGGTAAATTCCAACCACAACCAGCACGGCAAAAACCGCCAACGCTAATTTCCAGCTCACGTGCCAAATTTTCTTAACCCAACCGCGATGCGCTGGCTTTTTAGCGCCTCGACGCTTAGCCGTCGACTTACGCGGGGTTCTCTTGCTGGTCGTTTTGTTACTGCTTTTCTTGGTCATTACTTTAACTGTCGTTTTGTTTTTGTTGTCGCGATATGATTTGCCGGGTCATCTGGCCACACATGTTTCGGGTAACGCCCTTTCATCTCTTTTTGCACTTGTTGATAAGCACCTGCCCAGAAGCTGGCTAAGTCTCGAGTCACTTGCAAAGGCCTTTGCGCCGGAGAGAGTAACTCCAGAACCAAGCGTTTACGCCCTTGTGCAATTTCTGGCGAACTCTGCTCACCGAACACTTCTTGCATTCGTACCGATAGCACCGGGTCATGACCTTGTTGGTAGCGAATCTTTTTGTTGCTACCGGTGGCGACTCGATAATGGGTCGGCAACCACTCATCAATGTTTTGATTGAGCGGCCAGCCTAAATAGGCTAACAACGCGTCCTCTAGCTCAACTTTGCTCAAAGCTTTGACTGAACTCACTCCATTCAGGTATGGCTCTAGCCACTGCTCTAAATTGTTGAGTAGTGCACTGTCACTCAACTCTGGCCACTCTTGCTCTGGCAGCCACTCTTGGCCACAACGCAAACGCTCCAACAGTTCAACGCTGGCCGCTGTCCAATTTAATACCGAAAGCCCTTTGCGACGAATGAAATTAAGTAAAGCTTGCGTCATTTTTTCTCGAGGCGGCTCTGGCAAGCTCGCTCTCTCCACCACCAAACGACCGATTTTTCGCTGTTGTTCTGCGACTAAACGCCCTTTTTTTTCATCCCAATCAACCACCTCCTGATCACAAAACAGGCTAGGGAAATGGCTAGATAAGGAGTGGATATCGAGTTCAATCGCCGAAAAGATCATCGAAGAGTCAGACTGGCTGCGCATCAGATCCAACACCACTAGATAGTCGCAAGCGGCAAGTCGTTCACTGTCTTGCATTTCCGCGCCATGTCCATTGGCGAGCACAAAGCGCCCAAGTTGATTGACCCGCGCTTGCGCGATTCGATCGGGGAAGGCTAGCGCCAGTAAAGGCCCAATAATAGCCTCATCTAGATCATTCATGTCAAAGCTCTGTCCAAGACGATCGGCAAGCGCTTTTGCTCGCTGGGAAACGAGTTTTTGTTTGTGATGACGACCCTGCTTAAAACGGTGCACGCTGTGAGTGAAGTCGAGGCTATTGCGCTCGGCCTCTTCAAGCAGTGCCGCGAGTGCAATCGCGGTGGAATACGATGACTCGGCTTTGGCGAGCATGCTGGCCATCCGCGGATCTAGGCCGAGTTTTCCAGCCAATTTGCCTGCCTCGGTGAGCAAGCCCTTCTCATCCAACAGATCCAATTGTGCTAACAAGGTTTGAGCTTGGCTAACCGCACTTGGTGGTGGGATATCTAACCAGCTCAGATCGGCTGGGTTTTGTGTTCCCCAATGCGCCAACTCTAAAACTAGGTTTGATAAGTCTGAATGGAGAATTTCAGCTTGGGGAACATAAGGCTGCTGCATGAGCTGACCTTCACTGTATAAACGCAAACATAGACCAGGCTCAATCCGCCCTGCTCGACCTGCACGCTGCTCGGCAGATGACTGTGCAATGCGCACCTGCTCAAGTCGTGTCACGCCACTGCGCAAATCAAACTTGGCAACGCGCTCTAGCCCAGAGTCGACCACCAACCTGATCCCTTCAATAGTCAGTGAGGTTTCTGCAATATTGGTCGCCAACACCACTTTTCTCCTGCCCTGCTCTGCTGGCTGAATCGCTGCCTGCTGTTGAGCGAAATCAAGTTGACCGTACAAAGGACAAAGCTGAATATCGGCGGGTAAATGCTGCAGACGCTCTTCAACGCGTTTGATCGCGGCGACGCCGGGTAGAAACGCGAGCAAGGATCCTGACTCACTCGCCATCAAGGAGCTGATCTGCTTAGCCATTTGATCTTCAAGACGTTCGTTTGGTTTTGGGGGTAGATAACGATATTCCACCGGATGACTGCGCCCCTGGGATTCAATATAGGTTGCCCGGGGGAGTAGCTGGTTGAGCGCCTGGTGGTCTAAAGTCGCCGACATCACCACCAGCGTTAAATCATCTCGCAGCGCTTCCTGAATCTCCAAGCAGAAAGCCAGTGCGGTATCGGCGTGAATGCTACGCTCATGAAACTCGTCAAATATCACCAAGTCGATACCCGTTAATTCAGGGTCCGATTGAATCATGCGAGTTAACACCCCTTCCGTTACCACCTCTAACTGAGTCTCACGACTGGTTTTGTTCTCCCCACGAACCCGGTACCCCACTCGCTGGCCGACACTCTCGCCTAACTGCTGAGCAAGATATCGAGCAATATTACGTGCCGCGAGTCGTCGTGGTTCCAGCATTAGAATTTTTCCATTCACTGTATTTTGCAGCAGCAATTGCAAGGGGAAATAAGTGGATTTACCCGCGCCGGGGGCGGCTTTGAGGATCAATTGCGAGTGCGCGCGAACGCCGGAGAGGAGCTCTGGCATCACGCCTTCAATAGGCAGTTGTGACAATGGAGAAACCTTGTGGTGTAATGGTGGCAAGTATTGTACATAAAAACAGTAATGAGTCCCAAATGAAGTTCCAACCGCCTTTAGAGTCCGCCACACTCATTCAACGCTATAAACGATTTTTGGCCGACATAATCCTAATCGATGGCGAGCAACGTACCATTCATTGCGCGAACACTGGGGCCATGACCGGATGTGCTACGCCAGACGATACCGTTTGGTTCTCAACCTCGGATAACCCAAAACGTAAATACCCCAACAGCTGGGAGCTAACTGAAACCCAACAGGGGCATCGTATCTGCGTCAACACCGCGCGCGCCAATACGGTCGCATTGGAAGCGATAGAAAACGGCGTGATTACCGAGTTGCAAGGCTATGAGCAGCGACTCACAGAAGTAAAATATGGCAGTGAAAATAGTCGGATTGATATCTTGCTCAAATCACAAAATAAGCCAACATGTTATATAGAGGTAAAGAGCGTCACCCTGTTAGGTGAACAAGGACAAGGCTACTTCCCTGATGCCGTCACGACACGCGGACAAAAGCATCTAAGGGAGTTGACTGAAATGGCGCAATCTGGAAGCAGAGCGGTACTTTTATTCACTGTTTTACATTCAGGGATTGAAAAAGTCTCTCCGGCACTCCATATAGACGCAAAATATTCACAATTACTTAAAGACGCACAAGAACAAGGGGTGGAAGTCCTGTGCTACAAGGCGCAACTTTCAAGCAATGAGATAAAACTCGTCAAGTCACTCAAATTTAGTCATTAGCGACTAAAAATGATGTGACCTTCACATTGACAATAAGTTTACTGTCTAGTATTTGCCTCCAATGATTCTTTTTGCTATAGATACCCGCCTTAAAATAACTGCGAGCGCAGTTGACTAGGTGTTAGTAGGAGATGCTGCATGCCAGAATCAAAGAAAAAAGCGCTAGGCATCCTAGCCATTGCAGGGGTTGAGCCATATCAAGAGAAAGCGGGTGAAGAGTACATGTCACCTGAGCAACTGGCTCATTTTACAAAAATTCTATCGGCTTGGCGCAACCAGCTCAGGGAAGAAGTTGACCGCACTGTGCACCACATGCAGGACGAAGCAGCAAACTTTCCCGATCCCGTTGACCGTGCTTCTCAAGAGGAAGAATTTAGCTTAGAACTACGCAACCGTGATCGTGAGCGTCGTCTAATCAAGAAGATTGAAAAAACGCTAAATAAAATCGAAGAAGACGATTTTGGTTTCTGTGAATCTTGCGGTGTTGAGATTGGCATTCGTCGCCTAGAAGCTCGTCCTACTGCCGACCTTTGTATCGACTGTAAGACACTCGCTGAAATCAAAGAAAAGCAGATGCAAGGGTAATTACACCTTTGCCATAACGATTGAAGGGAGCTTTGGCTCCCTTTTTGGTTTATCACGCAACGTAAAATACTATGAGCTATATTGGTCGCTTCGCCCCTTCTCCCTCTGGTCCGCTGCATTTCGGTTCGCTCGTTGCCGCACTCGGCAGCTATTTCCAAGCCAAGTCGCATCAGGGCAAATGGTTAGTACGTATCGAAGACCTCGATCCGCCACGAGAAATGGCCGGCGCCAGCACCTTGATCTTAAAAACGTTAGAAGCGTACCATCTGTTTTGGGATGGCGAAGTGGTATACCAAAGCCAGCGCCATGCTCTGTATCAAGACCAAATCGATAATTGGTTACGTTCAAAGCAAGCCTACTACTGCCAATGCACACGAAAACAGATCAAGGCGCTCGGCGGATTTTACCGCGGCACCTGCCGTGACCTCGGGTTGACCGATGCCAATCCGTGTGCAATCAGGCTGAAAATGACCGAACCTGTCTATCAGTTTCAAGACCAGCGACATGGTACACTGACCATCCCTCAAGGATTAGCGGATGAAGATTTTATTATCAAACGTCGTGACGGCTTGTTTGCTTATAATCTCGCGGTAGTATTGGATGATATCGACCAAGGCGTCACAGAGGTAGTGCGCGGCGCAGACCTAATCGAGCCGACAGGCAGGCAAATCAGTTTGTATAAGATGCTGAAATCTAACCCAGTTAGCTACTTGCATCTACCATTAGCTCTGGATGGCACTGGTCAAAAGTTATCCAAACAGAATCATGCACCGGCGGTGGAGAATCATAACCCTAAACCAGCCCTACTCGACGCGATGCAATTCTTAGGGTTTGATATTGATAAAGAAATTAGCCAGTTATCGGTACCAGAACTGGTTCAATGGGGAGTCGAACATTGGCACCTTTCTCAGTTGCCGGATGCTACTGAAATCACACCAATATTCTCAAACCGCTCGCCGTAAGCTATCATTAGCCGCAAATTCGCCCCGAATGGGCCTAAACATTTTAACTAGAGCAAGGTTGGCTCAACCAACTGTTGCCAGATGCACATGAATAGAATCGACGATACAGCAAGCGAGCCAAAAATGTTTCCCGAACTCGCTTTGAATATTATTACTCGCCAAGAGCACAACATCTCGCGCAAACAGATCAGTGATAATGCATTGAAGGTGCTATACCGTCTTCATGGTGCAGGCTTTGATGCCTATCTTGTCGGCGGTGGGGTGCGTGACCTACTGCTCGGCCAACAACCGAAAGATTTCGATATTGCCACCAACGCCACACCAGAACAGATCCGTCAGTTATTTAAAAACTGTCGTCTGATTGGTCGCCGTTTCCGCCTCGCGCATATTATGTTTGGCCGCGATATCATCGAAGTGGCCACCTTCCGAGGCCATCACCAAGAGCCAAGCAAGAACGTGGCTCAGCAGTCGAAAGAAGGCATGCTACTGCGTGATAATGTCTATGGCACTATTGATGAAGACGCCGAACGCCGTGACTTCACCGTTAACGCAATGTATTACAATATCGGCGACTACTCCATCCACGACTACGCTCGCGGCATTGAAGACTTAGAAGATAAGCTGATTCGTTTCATCGGCGATCCTGAAACGCGTTACCGCGAAGATCCTGTACGCATGTTACGGGCGATTCGTTTTGCGGTGAAACTTGATTTCGATATTGAAGAAGATACCGCCGCGCCGATCGAAGAACTCGCAACCCTATTGCAAGATATTCCCGCGGCCCGCCTGTATGAAGAGTCATTGAAGATGCTTCAATCAGGCTATGGTTTAGAAACCTATCATTTAATGCGCGAATACAACTTATTCCAGCAGTTATTCCCAACCATCGCGGAACACTTTACTGAAGACTACTCTTCACCCACTGAGCAGATGCTGGACTTGGTACTCGACTCCACAGACCAGCGCATCGAAGAAGGCAAGCGTATAAATCCTGCCTTCATGTTTGCTGCTATGTTGTGGTACCCGCTGCAAGAGCGCGCAAAACAACTGATGGAAAAGCGCAAGCTCTCTTATTACGATGCGATTATGGAAGCGAGCAACTACGTACTGGATGAGCAGGTGCGCACCATAGCGATTCCTCGTCGCCATACCGCAACCATTCGTGAGATTTGGCAACTGCAGTTGCGCCTACCACGTCGCAGCGGCAAACGCGCTTTCCGCTTAATGGAGCTGAACAAGTTCCGCGCGGGTTTTGACTTCCTTGAAATGCGTGGTGAGATTGAGCAGGGCGACACCCAACTGCTGGCGAAATGGTGGCAAACGTTCCAAAATGCCGGACGCAATATGCGCCAAGCGATGGTGGCAGATCTCGACGCAAGTAGTGAAGGTCAACCTAGGCAGCGCCGCCGCAAAAGCAGCCGTAAGAAGAAGCCTAAGGCCTCATCATGATGCGTGTATTTATTGCTGTGGGCAGCAATCTAAGCTCGCCCGTCGCACAAGCAAACGCGGCTATCGATGCGCTAAAAGCCTTGCCCAAATCCGAGTTTGTTGGCGCCTCATCGCTCTACAGCAGCACACCGATGGGGCCACAAGATCAACCCGATTATATTAACGCCGTGGTTGAACTCGAGACAGAATTAACGCCACTTGAACTACTCGATTGCACTCAAGCCATTGAGCTAGAGCAAGGGCGCGTCCGTAAGGAAGAGCGTTGGGGCCCAAGAACCCTAGATCTCGATATCCTTCTTTATGGCAATGAGGTGATGGATTCCGAGCGACTGACCGTTCCCCATTATGGAATGAAAGAGCGCGAATTTGTGCTCTACCCGCTTGCTGAGATCGCACCAAATTTAACCCTCCCATGTGGGACCAGACTAGAAGACTTACTCAAAGTCGTCGAACAAAACGGTCTGCGTATTTGGCAATCATAGCCAACTCCTGTAAGGATAAATCATGAAAAAAATTACCATCAATGACCTAATGACTTGGAAGCAAGAAGGTCGTAAATTTGCGACTTCAACCGCTTATGACGCGAGTTTCGCTCAGTTATTTGAAAGCCAAGAAATGCCAGTTCTGCTTGTCGGCGACTCGCTGGGTATGGTGTTGCAAGGTACTCGTGACACACTACCCGTGACCGTTGACGATATCGCCTATCACACCCGTTGTGTTCGCGCGGGTAGCCCAAACTGCTTATTGATGGCCGATATGCCATTCATGAGTTACGCCACACCCGAGCAAGCGTGTGAAAATGCCGCAACGCTGATGCGCGCAGGGGCGAACATGGTGAAAATTGAAGGTGGCGATTGGTTAGTCGACACAGTGAAGATGTTAACAGAACGTGCAGTTCCTGTTTGTGCTCACCTAGGACTCACTCCACAATCAGTGAATATCTTTGGCGGCTTTAAAGTTCAAGGGCGCGAACAAGATAAAGCCGATCGTATGGTACGTGATGCTCTCGCACTGCAAGAAGCGGGCGCGCAAATCATCTTGCTCGAATGTGTCCCTAAAGAACTCGCGGCACGTATTACTGAGGTGTGTGATGTGCCTGTTATCGGTATCGGCGCGGGTAATGTCACTGACGGACAAATCTTAGTGATGCACGATATGTTTGGCATTGCTGCCAACTACATGCCAAGGTTTTCGAAAAACTTCTTGGCCGAAACGGGTGATATGCGTCAAGCCGTCGCTAAGTACAAGCAAGACGTTGAAAGTGGTGCATTCCCTGATGACGCTCATACC
This sequence comes from Vibrio sp. JPW-9-11-11, assembly GCF_013369335.1. Classification (GTDB taxonomy): domain Bacteria; phylum Pseudomonadota; class Gammaproteobacteria; order Enterobacterales; family Vibrionaceae; genus Vibrio. The sequence continues at coordinate 115,258 of NZ_SZQJ01000003.1, read as the reverse complement.
ATCGCTTAAGGATCACTGCCATGCAAACTTTTGCTGAAATTGCCGCACTGCGCGAGCAAATCAAACAGTATAAACGCGAAGGACGCAGTATCGCTTTTGTGCCCACTATGGGTAATTTGCACGAAGGTCACCTCACCTTAGTACGCAAAGCCCGTGAACACGCAGACATCGTGGTGGTGAGCATTTTTGTAAACCCGATGCAGTTTGACCGCACCGATGATCTCAACAACTACCCTCGCACGCTTGAAGACGACCTCAGTAAACTGAGCAGTGAGGCGGTAGAGCTAGTCTTTACGCCAACTCCAGAGATCATTTATCCACAAGGTGTGGAAAACCAAACCTCGGTGGACGTCCCTGGGTTATCAAGCATGTTGGAAGGCGCTTCAAGGCCTGGTCATTTCCGCGGTGTCGCCACCGTGGTGACAAAACTGTTCAACATAGTGCAGCCTGATATCGCCTGTTTTGGAGAAAAGGACTTCCAACAATTGGCCGTCATTCGCAAGATGGTGGAAGACTTGGCGATGGACATCGAAATCATAGGAGTGGCTACAGTACGTGAAATGGATGGACTCGCGATGAGCTCACGTAATGGTCTGCTGACACTCGACGAACGCCAACGTGCGCCGGTTCTAGCACGCACCATGCGCTGGATCAGCAGCACGATACGCGGCGGTCGTGATGACTATGCTTCGATTATTGAGGATGCCAGCGACCAACTGCGTGCAGCGGGGTTGCATCCTGATGAAATCTTTATCCGCGATGCTCGCACACTACACGCGATCACCGCCGAAACCACTCAAGCGGTCATCTTGATGTCTGCGTTTTTGGGCAAGGCGCGTCTGATTGACAACCAGGTGGTCGATTTAGTGGTCGAAAACAAAGATGACGAACCTCATTCCACGCCGTCAGAAAGCGCGGAATAAGGTCGACACACAAAAAAGGCTTGGTGCAATACACCAAGCCTTTTTATTGATAGCAAGAGTAAAACGATTAGCTTCTTAGACCAATCCCTTTCGTCACCAAGTAATGGGCAACGGCATAAAGCGCGATAACAAATATGCTCAGCACGCCAAACGAAGTCACAATCCCCACATCCGATACGCCCAAGAAACCATAGCGGAATGCATTGACCATATAGACAATCGGGTTGATTTTCGACACTCCTTGCCAAAACTCTGGCAGCAGACTGATCGAGTAGAATACGCCACCCAAATAAGTCAGTGGGGTTAACACGAAAGTCGGAATAATCGAGATATCGTCAAAGGTTTTGGCGTAAACCGCATTGATCAAACCGCCTAGGGCAAAGACAACCGACGTCATAAAGACAGTGGCGACAATGATTCCCCAGTGTTCAACCTGTAGATCGACAAACAGCAATGAAACACAAGTTACAATCGCGCCGACCAATAAGCCACGCGTCACTCCCCCCATCACATAGCCCGCAATAATCACGTAGTTAGGCACGGGCGCAACCAGTAGCTCTTCAATGTTCTTTTGTAGCTTGGCACTGAAAAACGAGGACGCGACATTCGAATAGGAGTTGGTGATCACCGACATCATAATCAACCCCGGCACAATATACTCCATGTAGCTAAAACCGTTCATCTGACCGATGCGCGATCCAATCAGGTTGCCAAAGATGATGAAGTAAAGCGTCATGGTGATCGCTGGCGGCACCAAAGTTTGCACCCAAATTCGGGTAAAGCGATTGATCTCTTTACCTAGCAGGCTGCGAAACGCAACCCAATAGAGACGATACATATTATTTATCCCCTTCACGAACAATACTGACAAACAACTCTTCAAGGCGGTTGGCTTTATTGCGCATCGATAGCACCTTGATGCCTTGCGCAGACAACTGGGCAAAAATATCGTTCAGCCCTTGGGTTTTCTCAATCTCGATTTCAAGCGATCCCGCAACCAATTGCTGTTTGATTACACCATCAAGCTTGGGCTCTGGCGCCCCTTCTTCTAAATCGAGAATAAAGGTTTCGACTTGCAGCTTACTCAGTAGGCTCTTCATCGTGGTGTTTTCGATCAGCTCACCTTTATTGATAATGCCGATATTGCGACACAACATTTCCGCTTCTTCAAGATAATGGGTGGTGAGAATAATCGTGATGCCTAACTCAGAGTTAATCTCTTTGAGAAACGCCCACATTGAGCGGCGCAACTCGATATCGACCCCAGCCGTCGGCTCATCCAGGATCAGCAATTGTGGTTCATGCATGAGTGCACGAGCAATCATCAAACGACGCTTCATACCACCCGACAGATTGCGCGAACGTTCATCACGCTTTTGCCACAGATCGAGCTTAGTTAAGTACTTTTTCGCTCGCTCTTTCGCAACGGCTTTCGGCACGCCATAATAGCCCGCTTGCTGTAAAACGATTTGCTCCACAGTCTCAAACTGATTGAAGTTAAACTCTTGCGGGACCAACCCTAAATTTTGCTTGGCGAGTTCAAGGTCGCTATCGATGTCATAGCCAAATACTTTCACTTTCCCCGAGGTCTTGTTGACCAGTGATGAAATCACACCGATCGTGGTCGACTTACCGGCACCATTAGGGCCAAGTAGAGCATAAAAGTCCCCTTTCTCCACATTGAGGCTGATCCCCTTCAACGCTTCAAAGCCACCTGCATAGGTTTTTCTCAGCTGTTCAATTTCTAACGCATACATAGATTCTTGCCATTGATCCCACTAAAACGCTGTTCAGTTTATCGTTGAGAAACGATGATTACAATTAAACCTTTCGAATATTTTGGAAATAATAAATGCCGTTATTGAGCAAACAAAAAAAGCGCCTTGATCTGACCAACCAAAGCGCTTTTGTACCTTATCTGAGGTTAAATCACATAAGTCTACTGCTCATCACCATTAACGTGTTTGACTGCCGCATTCAGAGCTTCGTAGCGGAACTTAAAGCAATTGTGTTCTGCGATAAGGTCAAGCACGTGGAACTTCTCTAATTGCTGACGCGTTTTCTCATTGGGACACAACAGGTAAACCTGACACTGGGCGTCTAGGGCATCTTTAATCGCGTTCTCGAGAGCAAGGCCGACGGTCACATCGATCATTGGTACATCAGTTAGATCAAGGATCATCACCTCGTAGTCGGAGATCGTGGTGTGTTGGCGTGAAATCGCTTTCGATACACTGAAGATCATCGGCCCAGAAAGATAGAAAAATAGGACTTTGCCATTAGCTTTATCGAGCAAACCACGTTCGCTGTCTGTCAGGGGGACATCGTTGTCATCAGCATCACTGATCGCCTTAACTTGGCGGGCTTGCTCGCGGCTCAGGCGCTCAATGATGATGATGTTAGAGATGAACACCCCAAGTCCCACTGCGGCAATCAAGTCAACAAACACGGTCAGTAACATTACGCCGTACATGATTGCCATACCAGAAAAGCTGACACGATGGGCGCGCTGGATAAAGCTCCAGTCAAGAATGTTAAAGCCGACATACACGGCGATACCCGCCAAGACTGCCATCGGAATTGGCTCAGTCAGCCCTCCCGCGACCAATACCACCAAAGCAAGCATCAATGCGCGAATGACGCCGGAGAGTGGTGAGCGTGCACCGACTTGAATGTTGGTCACAGTGCCCATGGTTGCCCCGGCTCCGGGTAGCGCGCCAAATAGACCTGAAATCATGTTGGCTAACCCTTGACCACGCAGTTCTTTATCTGAGTCGTGCTCTTTACGCGTTAGCGAATCACCAATCACAGCGGTAAGTAAGGTATCGATACAGCCTAACGTGCCCAATACCAAGGAATCTATTACCATTTCAGTAAAAACCGCACTTTCAAAGTGTGGGATCACGAATGAAGGTAAACCAGCAGGGATCTCACCAATTCGACGAATCGCGTCAGTCTCGAACAGCATCATCGACAATAACGTTACCGTAACCAACGCAACTAATTGGGCAGGAACATATTTGCGGTATGTCTTGGGGAAGAAGAACAGGATTCCCAGAGTCAGCAAACCCAGAAACAGCTCACTAAACTTCATATTACTGATGATGTCAGGTATGGCCGACAAGGTTCCGGTCACACCACCGGGAGGCGCGGCTTGGCCTAATAAGGGGGAAATCTGAAGGATAATTAGAATAACACCAATCCCCGACATAAAGCCTGAAACTACGCTATACGGCATTAAGGTGACATACTTACCCAGCTTGAGTGTCCCGAGTAAAATCTGGAAGGCGCCGGCCATCATCACCACGGTAAAGGTCATGGCCATGCCTGTTTCGGGATACTTAGCCATCATCCCCGTCAACACTGCGGTCATGATCACCGTCATCGGACCGGTGGGCTCTGATATCAAAGTATTCGAGCCACCAAATAGCGCGGCAAACAAGCCGACCATAATCGCGCCCCATAGACCGGCTTCAGCGCCCGCCCCCGAAGCGACACCAAAAGCTAACGCAAGGGGTAACGAAATAATCGCTGTGGTGACACCACCAAACGCATCTCCTTTCAGATTGACATCTGCAAAACGACTCGCAAACACGACTGTACTCCATTTCATGTTTTGTCCCAACACGTAATCATCAGTGAAAACTGTACACCCACCACCGATACGCATAGAGACAAAACCAACATCTTGGATTATGGGTTGTTCTCTCTGCCATGATGGAGGAAAATAACCCTAAAGTTTGTAGGCAAAATGACAAAAATGTAATCAAATTGCTGCTAAATATCGCTAAATTACCTAGCTTATCAAATGTTACTCGTTGGCGATAAGGGTTAAACCCATTTCATCTATGCCCGATATAACCAATAGTTAGGATAGCAGCTAAGTTTATGATTTTTCATCCTCAAACACGTCAGATGAGTACCTGTTTGACCACTTTTAGCAGGAAGGAAATTGTAACATTGTGTATAGTGGTGCAAGGATTTTTTAAGGGTTACTACTAAGATGCCGGAAATAAAACAGCTGTTTGAGAATAACTCTAAGTGGTCTCAATCCATTACTGCGGATCGTCCTGAATATTTTACCAAGTTAGAAGAGGGACAAAGCCCTGAATTTTTATGGATTGGCTGTTCAGATAGCCGTGTTCCCGCTGAGCGACTGACTGGACTCTATTCGGGCGAACTGTTTGTACATCGCAACGTGGCTAACCAAGTGATTCATACCGATTTGAACTGCTTATCGGTAGTTCAATACGCCGTCGATGTGCTTAAGGTAAAACATGTGATCGTCTGTGGCCATTACGGCTGTGGTGGTGTGAATGCCGCTATTGATAATCCGCAACTAGGTTTAATCAATAATTGGCTGCTGCACATTCGTGATATTTACTTCAAGCATAGAGATTACCTCGACCAAATGACGGCCCAAGATCGCGCCGACAAGTTGGGCGAAATCAATGTGGCGGAGCAAGTTTATAATCTGGGTAATTCCACCATAATGCAAAACGCTTGGGAGCGTGGCCAAGACGTCGAGATCCACGGCGTCGTTTATGGAATCGCAGATGGCAAGTTACAGTACTTAGGTGTGCGATCCAACTCTAGAGCCTCGGTCGAGACTTCCTACCATAAAGCAATGGAGACGATTCTCAATCGTCAACACAAGTTGCTTTGTCGCTAACTCGTGATATAAAAAACGCCCGCTTTTGCGGGCGTTGTGGCTTCTTTGTAGCGCGAATTACTCTTGCGGGACGACTTTACCGATAAAAGGTAAGTGACGATATTTTTGCGCATAGTCGATACCCACACCGACCACGAACTCGTCTGGAATTTCAAAACCAATCCACTCTACTGGTACCTGGACTTCGCGACGGGTTGGTTTATCCAGCAAGGTACAAATCGCGATCGATTTAGGCTCACGTAATGAGAGGATCTCTTTGATCTTGTTGAGTGTGTTACCTGTATCGATAATATCTTCGACAATCAGAACGTCTTTGCCTTTAATGTCATCGTCCAAGTCTTTCAAGATACGTACATCACGCGAACTTTCCATCGTATTGCCGTAGCTAGATGCGGTCATAAAGTCCACCTGATGAGTCAGCTCGATATTACGTGCTAAATCGGCCATAAAAACGAATGAGCCACGTAACAAGCCCACTAAGACTAGGTCTTCACTGCCTTGATAGTGTTGAGTGATTTGTTTGCCTAATTCACGTACTCGATCCTGAACTTCTTGCTCAGAAATCATGACTTCTACTGTATGTTTCATACTGATCTCATTTTCTGCGTTGGCCGTATTGAGCTTTTAGGTAACTACTCAACACCTGTCTGATATTTGAGGCGCACAGTCTACCATCCCACAGCGTTGAGAAAAACGTTTGCCTAAAAATAATCCGAATTGAAGGGCGCAAAAGATCGCTTAGTTTCATACCATATTAACAATTCTGATTATAAAATAGCCGTAAAGCGTTGACCTTCTTGATATGCACCATTACACTCATAGAGCGTCAAGCAATTTATAAAATACTAATTAGGGCAAAGCCCAATAAATACAAACAACTCAATTGGCAAGGAAATTAACTATGGACTCTATAGCGAAAAGACCGCGCACGCGTCTATCTCCGCAAAAACGTAAGCAACAGCTGATGGACATCTCTTTAGAGGTGTTCGCTCGTCGTGGCATCGGACGTGGTGGACACGCTGATATCGCAGAAATTGCACAAGTTTCTGTGGCAACGGTGTTTAACTACTTCCCCACTCGTGAAGATTTGGTTGATGAAGTACTTAACTATGTCGTACGTCAGTTTTCAAACTTTCTCTCTGACACTATCGACCTCGACCTTCACGCGAAAGATAACCTGAAAAATCTCACATCAGCGATGGTAGAACTGGTTCTCAACGACTGTCATTGGCTTAAAGTGTGGTTCGAATGGAGTGCATCAACTCGTGACGAAGTGTGGCCGCTGTTTGTTTCAACCAACCGTACAAATCAGTTGTTAGTGCAAAATATGTTCGCCAAGGCAATGGAACGTGGTGAAGTGTGCGATCAACATGATCCTGCTGAACTTGCGACCTTGTTCCACGGTATCTTCTACTCATTGTTCATCCAAGCGACTCGAACTCAAGATGAGCTGATGATGCAGCGACTGACCGCTAACCATCTTGATATGCTGTGCATCTATAAGCACGCAGCAAATAATAGCCAATAACAGTTTGAGCTAAGATCTGAGCCCTCTGGAGACAGTGGGCTTTTTTGTTTGGCGAGTGATATAAAAAAAGCCGCTGATCATTCAGCGGCTTTTTACAATTTCTAGTTAAGAATTACTTCTTCTTTTTCGCTTTAGGGTTTGGCAGGTCAGTGATTGTACCTTCAAACACTTCCGCCGCTAGCCCCACTGACTCATGCAGAGTCGGGTGAGCGTGGATAGTTAGTGCGATATCTTCTGCATCACAACCCATTTCGATCGCAAGACCGATTTCACCGAGCAGTTCACCACCGTTGGTACCAACAATAGCACCACCAATTACGCGGTGAGTGTCTTTGTCGAAGATCAGCTTAGTCATACCGTCAGAGCAGTCTGATGCGATAGCACGACCCGAAGCCGCCCAAGGGAAGGTCGCGGTTTCGTAGTTAATGCCTTCCGCTTTCGCTTCTTTCTCAGTCTTACCAACCCAAGCCACTTCTGGCTCAGTGTAAGCAATTGAAGGAATAACTTTAGGATCGAAGTAGTGCTTCTTACCCGCAATCACTTCTGCTGCTACGTGACCTTCGTGCACTCCTTTGTGAGCCAGCATTGGTTGGCCAACGATATCGCCGATAGCAAAGATATGAGGCACGTTAGTACGCATCTGCTTGTCAACGCTGATAAAGCCACGTTCGTCGATTTCTAGACCCGCTTTCTCGCCGTCGATTAGCAAACCGTTTGGTACACGACCGATAGCAACAAGAACCGCATCGTAGCGCTCAGCTTCTGCTGGCGCTTTTTTGCCTTCCATTGAGACATAGATACCGTCTTCTTTCGCTTCAACTGCTGTCACTTTCGTTTCTAGCATCAGGTTGAACTTGTTCTTCACACGCTTAGTGTAAACTTTAACGATGTCTTTATCGGCTGCTGGGATAACTTGGTCAAACATCTCAACCACGTCTACTTGAGAACCCAGAGATTGGTATACCGTACCCATTTCTAGACCGATAATACCACCACCCATGATAAGCAGTTTGCCCGGTACTTCTTTTAGCTCAAGCGCATCGGTTGAGTCCCAAATACGTGGGTCTTCATGCGGGATAAACGGCAGTTTAATAGGACGAGAGCCTGCTGCAATGATAGCGTTATCGAAGTTAACCGTCGTTGACTCGCCTTCACCTTCGACAAGAATAGAGTTAGGGCCAGTAAATTTACCGTAACCGTTAACCACGTTCACTTTACGCATCTTAGCCATACCGCCAAGACCGCCAGTCAGTTGGTTAACTACTTTCTCTTTCCAGATACGAATCTTGTTGATATCTGTCTGAGGCTCACCGAACACAACACCGTGTTCAGCCATCGCTTTCGCTTCTTCAATTACTTTTGAAACGTGTAGAAGCGCTTTTGATGGGATACAACCCACGTTCAGACATACACCACCTAGGGTGCTGTAGCGCTCAATAAGTACAGTTTCAAGACCTAAATCTGCACAACGGAATGCAGCGGAGTAACCAGCAGGACCAGAACCAAGTACAACAACTTGGGCTTTAATTTCTTTGCTCATTGTGACCTCTTGTAGTCATTATCCCTAACAGGCTGAGTGGGTATCGATTTTTTATGTTTAAGAGTTATTCGTTTTAAACAGTTATTTCAGACCGCCAACAGTTTACAGAGATGTTAATGGTGTGAAAAGTAAATCAATTTAGCCTGTGAGCTAGACAACAATTCGATGGCGAAGACCTTATTGAATCTAAAGTCTACGATCAAATTGTCAGATAGTTATTAGTAACAGAGGCGGCCAATTGCCGCCTCTTAATCGTCTATTCGAGTTAAAGAACGAGACGACGGATATCTGATAGTGCACCGTTTAGGAACGTAATAAAGCGCGCACCTTCAGCACCATCGATCACACGGTGGTCGTATGATAGAGACAGTGGAAGCTGTAGACGCGGTTCGAACTCTTTACCGTTCCATACTGGTTTCATTTCAGACTTAGACACACCCAGGATACCAACTTCTGGTGCGTTTACGATTGGTGTAAACGCCGTACCACCGATACCACCAAGGCTTGAGATCGTGAAACAGCCACCCTGCATATCTGCTGCAGTCAGCTTACCAGCACGTGCTTTCTTAGACACAGCCATTAGCTCTTCAGAGAGTTCGTAGATGCCTTTCTTGTTTACGTCTTTAAAGACAGGAACAACTAGGCCATTTGGCGTATCTACTGCGATACCGATGTTCACATACTTCTTCAGAATTAGGCTCTCACCATCTTCTGATAGAGAAGAGTTGAACGCTGGGAACGCTTCAAGGGCTTTCGCCGCCGCTTTCATGATGAACACTAGTGGCGTGATCTTCATGCCTGAGTCTTTCTTCGCTTCAATCGCATTCTGCTCTTTACGGAATGCTTCTAGCTCAGTGATATCTGCGTTATCCCACTGAGTAACATGAGGGATCATCACCCAGTTACGGTGTAGGTTTGCACCCGAGATCTTCTTGATGCGAGATAGAGGCTGAGTTTCAGTCTCACCGAACTTGCTGAAGTCCACTTTTGGCCATGGTAGTAGACCAAGTGCAGCGCCATCACCTTTGCCAGATGCTGCAGCACCTGCACCAGACTCAAGGCGCTTAAGCGCTTCTTTAACGTAAGACTGTACGTCTTCTTTTAGAATACGGTTCTTACGTCCGCTGCCTTTCACTTTAGAAAGGTTAACGCCAAACTCACGAGCTAGACGACGCACAACTGGAGACGCGTGAGCGTACTCATCGTTCTCTTTAAAATCGCCAGTCGCTGCTGGAGCTGCTGCCGCTGGAGTTTCTGCTTTAGGAGCTGCCGCTGCAGGTGCTGCAGCTTGAGCTGGAGCTGCTGCCGGAGCAGGCGCTGCGCCCGCTACAGGAGTCCCTGCGACTTCGAATACCATGATTAGTGAGCCAGTAGACACTTTGTCGCCAGCTGCAATCTTGATTTCTTTCACTGTACCAGCGAATGGTGCAGGAACTTCCATAGAAGCTTTGTCGCCTTCAACAGTGATCAGAGATTGCTCTTCTTCCACTGTGTCGCCAACAGCAACCATGATTTCAGTTACTTCTACTTCATCGCCGCCGATATCTGGAACGTTAACTTCTTTCGCCGCAGACGCTGCTGGAGCTTCAACTGCCGCAGGAGTTGCTGGAGCACCTGAACCTGCAGTTTCGAATACCATGATTAGAGAGCCAGTCGATACTTTATCGCCTGCTGCTACTTTGATCTCTTTAAGCGTACCTGCGAATGGTGCAGGAACTTCCATAGAAGCTTTGTCGCCTTCTACAGTGATCAGAGATTGCTCTTCTTCGATGCTGTCGCCGATTGCTACCATGATTTCAGTAACTTCAACTTCGTCACCACCGATGTCTGGTACGTGAACTTCTTTCAGTTCTGCCGCTGCTGCTGGAGCTGGAGCCGCTGCTGGAGCCGCTTCTGCCGCAGGAGCAGGTGCAGCGTCAGCTGCACCCTCGGCTTCGAAAATCATGATTAGAGAACCAGTAGAAACCTTGTCGCCTTCTGCAACTTTGATTTCTTTAACGATACCCGCTGTCGATGCAGGAACTTCCATAGAAGCTTTATCGCCTTCAACAGTGATCAGAGACTGTTCTTCTTCAACCTTGTCGCCAACGCTTACAAGAATCTCAGTAACTTCAACCTCATCCGCACCGATGTCTGGTACATTAATTTCGATTGCCATTTCTTATCTACCTTCTTAATTAAGCGTATAGCGGGTTAGTTTTCTCAGTGTCGATGTCGAATTTCTTAATTGCTTCCGCAATTACAGATTTCTCAACTTCGCCACGTTTCGCTAGTTCAGTTAGCGCTGCTACTACTACGTAACCTGCGTTCACTTCGAAGTGACGACGTAGGTTTTCACGGCTGTCTGAACGACCGAAGCCATCAGTACCAAGAACTTTGAAAGACTCAGCAGGAATGAATGCACGAACCTGCTCTGCGTAGTTCTTCATGTAGTCAGTGGCTGCGATAGCTGGCTCAGTACCCATTACTGTTTGGATGTAAGGTACTTTCGCTTCCGCTTCTGGGTGAAGCATGTTGAAACGCTCTGCATCTTGACCGTCGCGAGTCAGTTCGTTGAATGACGTTACAGAGTAAACATCAGAAGCAACACCGTACTCTTCGCTTAGGATTTGAGCGGCTTTACGTACTTCATTCATGATAGTACCCGAGCTCATTAACTGAACTTTCGCTTTATCGCCCGTGTAAGTTTCTAGCTTGTAGATACCTTTACGGATGCCTTCTTCAGCGCCTTCTGGCATTGCTGGCATTGCGTAGTTTTCGTTCATTAGCGTTAGGTAGTAGAACACGTTCTCTTGATCAGGACCGTACATGCGACGGATACCGTCTTGCATGATTACTGCTACTTCGTACGCGAATGTTGGGTCGTAAGAGATACAGTTAGGAACCGTACCCGCCATGATGTGCGAGTGACCGTCTTCGTGCTGTAGACCTTCACCGTTCAGCGTCGTACGACCAGCAGTTGCGCCTAGTAGGAAACCACGTGCTTGTTGGTCGCCAGCCATCCACGCCATGTCGCCAACACGTTGGAAGCCGAACATTGAGTAGTAGATGTAGAACGGGATCATTGGTAGGTCGTTTGTCGAGTATGAAGTCGCAGCAGCAACCCATGAAGACATAGCACCTAGCTCGTTGATACCTTCTTGTAGAACCTGACCTGACGTTGCTTCTTTGTAGTAAGAAACGATGTCGCGGTCTTGTGGTGTGTAGTTCTGGCCGTGCGGGTTGTAAATACCGATTTGACGGAACAGACCTTCCATACCGAATGTACGCGCTTCATCCGCAATGATAGGAACGATGTTCTTACCAATGTTCTTGTTCTTAAGTAGAACGTTAAGTGCACGTACGAATGCCATAGTAGAAGAGATATCACGCTTCTGTTCTTCTAGTAGTGGCTTGAATTCTTCTAGCTCAGGAACGATGAGTTCTTGAGTAAAGTTTGGTAGACGCTGAGGCGTGTAGCCGTGTAGCGCTTTACGACGAGCGTGTAGGTATTCGTACTCTTTTGAACCTTCTTCAAGTTTCAGATACGGAAGTTCTTTAACCGCTTCGTCAGTTAGGATGTCTTGTAGGCCTAGACGATCACGTAGGTGTAGTACGTGAGTCATATCCATCTTCTTAACTTGGTGCGCGATGTTCTTACCTTCAGCCGCTTCACCCATGCCGTAACCTTTAACAGTCTTAGCTAGGATTACTGTTGGACGGCCTTTCGTTTCTGCCGCGTTTTTGTATGCCGCGTAAAGCTTAGAAGACTCGTGACCACCACGCTTAAGTGCGAAGATTTCGTCGTCAGTCATGTCAGCAACGAGTGCCGCAGTTTCTGGGTACTTACCGAAGAAGTGCTCACGTACGTATGCGCCATCTTTCGCTTTGAACGTTTGGTAATCGCCATCGATGGTTTCGTTCATAAGCTGTAGAAGCTTACCAGTGGTGTCTTTCGCTAGTAGAGAATCCCAGTTGTTACCCCAGATGACTTTCACTACGTTCCAGCCAGCACCTTTGAATAGACCTTCAAGCTCTTGAATGATCTTACCGTTACCCATTACAGGGCCGTCTAGACGCTGAAGGTTACAGTTGATTAGGAAACATAGGTTGTCTAGCTTCTCACGTGCAGCAAAAGAGATAGCACCACGTGATTCTGGCTCATCCATCTCACCGTCACCTAGGAACGCGTAAACACGCTGCTCAGAAGTATCTTTCATGCCGCGGCCTTCAAGGTACTTAAGGAAACGAGCTTGGTAGATCGCAGAGATCGGACCCAGACCCATAGATACGGTTGGGAACTGCCAGAATTCAGGCATTAGTTTAGGGTGCGGGTATGATGGGATACCTTTACCATCGACTTCTTGACGGAAGTTGTCTAGCTGATCTTCAGTTAAACGACCTTCAACAAATGCACGTGAGTAGATACCTGGTGAAATATGACCTTGGTAGTAAACCAGATCGCCACCGTCCTTCTCGTTTGGCGCACGGAAGAAATGGTTGAAACATGTTTCGTAGAATGCAGCAGAAGACTGGAAAGACGCCATGTGGCCGCCTAGTTCTAGGTCTTTCTTAGATGCACGTAGAACGATCATGATTGCGTTCCAGCGGATGATAGAACGAATACGACGCTCAAGTGTTGTGTCACCTGGGTAAGCTGGTTCTTGATCTGCAGGAATCGTGTTGATGTAGTTAGTTGTGATACCTGTTGGCATATCAACACCGTCTAGACGTGCTTTGTCTAGAACTTGCTCTAATAGGTACTGAGCACGTTCTACACCTTCTTCACGTACAACTGACTCAAGTGCTTGTAGCCATTCTTGAGTTTCCAGTGCATCTACGTCATGCTTCAAATCAGACATGGCGATCTATCCTTCTATTGGTTGGATCTAGTTATTTAAAGTAACCGTTCTTATTTTAAGAATCGTTACCTTGCTGAATTCGACGCAAAGAGCGTTCTCTGCGCGACTCTTCACGAGTCAAATCCAACAATGTTTCTTCGATATAAGCTAAGTGTGAGTGAGACATTTCACGCGCCTTTTCTGGCTGGCCAGAAACAATCGCATCCACGATGTTAGCTCGGTGTTTACTTACTTTCTCTACCACTTCTTCGCGGCGATGTAAGAGCTTTAAATTCTGCAAGACATTTTGCTCAAGCAAAGGGGCTAAACTACGAACAATATGCAGCAGCACCACGTTGTGGGCTGCTTCAGTTAAAGCGATCAAGAACTGCATAACAGCAGCGGCTTCCGCCTCAACGTGCTTCTTAGTTTGCTCTTCGCTGATGTTAGTCAGGCAAGCCTGAATACGCGCAAAGTCTTCCTCGGTACCACGAACGGCTGCAAAATAAGCGGCTATACCTTCCATCGCATGACGCGTTTCCAGTAAGTCCAGCTGAGTTTCGGAGTGGCTAGACAGTAAATTTAGCAGAGGATCAGAAAAGCTGGTCCAGATGCTCTCACTGACAAAGGTGCCACCACCTTGACGGCGAGTAAGAAGACGCTTGGCTTCTAACCGTTGTATCGCTTCTCGGATTGAAGGGCGCGAGACATCAAACTGCTTCGCTAATTCTCTCTCAGGCGGCAGTTGCTGCCCTGGAGACAATGTTCCTTCTACAATCAGCCTTTCTAACTCTTGTTCAATCACATCAGAAAGTTTTGGCTGACGAATCCTTTGATAAGCCATAGTTATTTTTCTTCTACTCTGTATGCAGTCAATTGGTAATACCAATTTTAAGTTGACGAGAAAATTAACATAATTAAAACGCAAGTTCCAGTCAAAAATTGACCCAAATCATAGAACAAGGCTAACACCAACACTTTGATAACAATAGTCGATTAAAACAGCAATCAAATTGGTCTGACCAATTACAAAATATAAACAGATGGGAATAAACCGTGCTAGGCATCACAGTTTAATCGGTGAGTTTTAAAGGAATATGAATGGAATAGGTCAATAAAAGACAACAACGGAGGCGAGTGGCGAGTGGCGAGTGGCGAGTGGCGAGTCAACTTTTAAGGACTGCCCCATACCTTCAATCTTTTCTTTTCGAGAATTTAGACTGTCATCCCCGAGAGTGAAGTACGAACGAGTTGGGGAGATCTTAAAGCGAGTAGAAAGCCTTTCGAGATTCCCTACTCGCTCCTTCGTCACTATATGGAATGACTACTTATGTATCAAGCCATACTGGAGTGACTGATATTAGCTATGAAGCATTTGTATCGATTAGCTAGCCTCAATATGATCAATCATCAATTGCAGTGACTGATTGCCACGAAATTCATTGATATCAAGCTTGTAAGCCAAATGAACGGTTTTAACCGACGCATCTGGCCAGCGACGCAAATCCACATTAAAGGCAATGCCATCGATCATCATATTGGTTGGGTGACCTTTGTGCAGTGGCTCAAGCATCAGCTTGAGATGCTTTTCTCCCACCAGCTTTTGGTGGAGCACTTTAAACTCACCATCAAACAGAGGTTCAGGAAAGGCTTGTCCCCAAGGCCCACCAGCACGCAACATTTCCGCCGTGTGCATCGAAAACTCTTCCGGCTTAAGCTCACCGTCAGACAGCAACACCCCTTTTAGCGCAGCCTCGTCCAGATCCTGCTTTACGGCTTGATCGAACAACTGTGCAAAACGTTCGAAGTTTTGTTCCATGATCGTTAGACCCGCCGCCATCGCATGGCCGCCAAACTTGAGGATCAATCCTGGGTTTTGCGTATCGATACGATCCAGCACATCGCGCATATGCAAGCCAGGAATGGAACGGCAAGACCCTTTAATCGCGCCTTCGCCACCATCAGCAAAAGCGATCACCGGGCGATGAAACTTCTCTTTGACTCTTGACGCAAGAATACCAATCACGCCTTGATGCCAGTCTCTCTGAAACAGGACTAAACCGTGGGGCATATCTTTTTCACCAAACTGGAGACGCTCACAAAACGCCATGGCTTCTTGTTTCATCCCCTCCTCGATCTCTTTTCGAGTCTGGTTTAAGCCATCTAACTCGCTGGCCATCCGACGAGCGGCATGAATATTATTACTCAACAGCAACTCAACCCCAAATGACATATCGTCCAAACGACCTGCGGCATTAATTCGTGGCCCAAGGGCAAAGCCAAAATCCGAGGCAACCAGGCGCCGCGCATCGCGCTTAGCCACCTCAATCAAGGCCTGAATACCCGGCCGAGCTTTACCAGCCCGAATGCGCTGCAGGCCTTGATGCACTAAAATTCGGTTATTTTCATCCAAAGGCACCACATCGGCCACAGTCCCCAGCGCCACCAAATCAATCAGCTCCATCAACTTAGGTTCAGCCATGCCTTGCTGAGCAAACCACCCAGACTTTCGCATATGTACGCACAGCGCCATCATCAGATAAAACGCGACCCCAACTCCCGCTAACGCCTTAGATGGAAACGCGCACGCTTGCAGGTTGGGGTTCACCATAGCATCAACAGGAGGCAGCTCATTTCCAGGTAAGTGATGGTCTGTCACCAATACGGTTAACCCTTGCTGTTTAGCGTACCTTACCCCCTCAATAGACGAGACACCGTTGTCGACCGTCATGATCACTTGCGCGCCAAGCTCAATCGCCTGATCCACCACTTCTGGGCTTAACCCATAGCCATCTTCAAAGCGATTAGGGACTAAATAATCGACATTGTTCGAGCCGAGCATGCGCAGCGCCAGCACCGACAACGCGGAGCTGGTCGCACCATCGGCATCAAAATCACCGACGACAATAATACGCTGCTGAGTTTGAATCGCCGTAAACAGCAGTTCAACGGCCGCATCAATGCCGTGCAATTTTTGGTAAGAATGCAGCGCTCGAGCGGTGGTTTCTAGCTGTTCGACCTGCGTGATACCGCGTGCGATGTAAATGCGCTTGAGTAACGGTGCTATGGTGTCTGGAAGAAGGCTTAAGTCGACTTCGGGTCTACGTTGAATTTCTATCATATAAGGGCTTTTGAGCCTCGAGTGAGGCTCATTATCTGACTAAGTTAGATTTGCTCGAGACGCTCAAGGAGTTGAGCAGGGGGAAGGTAACCGCCGACCATTTCGCCATTGGGCAAGAATATCGCAGGCGTACCACTAATACCCAGTTCACGCCCGAGCGCATAGTGCTGCTTGATGACGGTTTGGAACTCGGCTAGGTTGTCACCCGTTTTCGGAAACTGACGATTGACTTTGCCATTGTGCATCGCGCTATTAGGATCATCTGCCGCCCAAATTGCCGCCATTTGGTCGGCAACCATACCAGTACCACCTTGACGAGGGAACGCCATGTAACGCACGGTAATACCTAAATCATTGTACCCCTGCATTTGGCTGTGCAGTTTTACACAGTAGCCACAGGTAATGTCCGTGAACACAGTAACCGCGTATTTTTCCTCGGCCGCCTTAAACTCAATCATGCTATCTTTAAAGGCTTCGATTTTCTGCGCATTGATCGGCGCTTGACGCTGAGCAAGCACATCTTGGTACTGGCCGTTATCATCTAACTCGTACAAGGTTCCCGCGAGAAAATACTTACCGTTTGGCGAGGCAAACAACACGCCACCACTGGTTTGAACTTCGACCAGCCCTGCGATATCGGCTGGCACTACATTGTGCACTTCTAGACCCAGCTTAGAAAAGCGCGCTTCAAGCTCCGCTTTGTCGAATTTTACCTCATTGGCCAACGCAGACTGCGCAGCGAAAACCAGAGGTAACGTTAGTAGAGTCATTCGGCGTAGTACGCTCATTCAATTCACCTTAATCATGTTCTTAGCCACCTTTGAGTACTAGGCTCTAGGGTGATGTTCACTATGTAGCTGTTTTAATCGTTCCGTTGCCACATGAGTATAAATTTGTGTTGTCGACAAGTCACTATGCCCCAAAAGCATTTGAACAACACGTAAGTCTGCGCCGTAATTGAGCAAATGAGTAGCAAACGCATGCCGAAGCACATGCGGCGAAAGTGACTCGGTATCAATACCCGCTAGCACCGCATAATGCTTGATACGATGCCAAAAGGTCTGACGTGTCATTTGACGCGCACGTTTACTTGGAAACACTACATCAGAGGTATTGTCCCCCAACAACTCAGACCTGCCGTGCTGGAGAAAAGTTTCAATCCAATCCACCGCATTTTCACCCATCGGCACCAAACGCTCTTTACCGCCTTTACCTGTGACCCTAACCACCCCTTGGCGTAAGCTGATGTTTTCCATCGTCAGGCTAACCAACTCCGTCACACGCAAACCTGTGGCGTACAGTAGCTCCAACATCGCTTTATCGCGCAGCTCCATCGCGTCGTTGGGATCAGGTGCATTCAGTAGTGACTCAACCTGCTCTTCACTTAAATCTTTCGGTAATCGCTTCGGTAACTTAGGGCTAACGAGCAGAGCACTTGGGTCGTCTGCGCGGATTTTTTCCCGGTGAAGGTATTGAAACAAGCGACGAATCGCCGATAGCATCCGCGCTCGAGACGTCTGTTTATAATTTTGGTCAGTCAGCCAAACTTGATACTCTTGCAGCCCAGACAAACTGATAAAGTCGAGGCGATAATGATTGGCGTCCATCCATTGCAGAAGTTTGACTAAATCGTTGCGGTAAGAAGCTAACGTGTTCTCAGACAAACCGCGCTCCATCCACATCGCATCTAAAAACTGCTCTACAATCCCCTGATCGGGTGACATCTGCTGTGACACAACTAACCTCTTCTGTTTGCTCTGCGCTCAAATGTAAGGGGCACTGCGAAAGAATGCTATAAAAAATCATCATCTGGTTGGATATTCGCTGCAAAGCTCGCCATTTTGTGGTTAGAATTCACCATCCTGTTTGCACAAGTTAGAAAAATGCTATGAAAATCGGTCTGTTTTACGGCTCAACCACTTGCTATACCGAAATGGCGGCAGAGAAAATCCGCGCTATCATTGGGGAAGACCTTGTCGATATTCACAACGTTAAAGAGTCGCCATTGTCGTTAATGAGCGATTATGACCTTCTCATTCTGGGGATCTCGACTTGGGACTTTGGTGAAATCCAAGAAGACTGGAATGAGATATGGGATCACATCGATGGCATCGTTCTAAATGGCAAAACCGTCGCGCTGTTCGGGCTCGGCGATCAAGAAGGCTATGGCGAATGGTACCTCGATGCGATGGGGCTACTCCACGACCAACTGAAGAAGACCGGAGCTAACGTGATTGGCTACTGGCCCAATGACGACAGCTACGAGTTTGAAGCGTCAAAAGCACTGACTGAGGATAACCGTCACTTTGTCGGCTTAGCACTCGACGAAGACTCACAGTACGAGCTGAGTGATGAGCGCATTGCGACTTGGGTTGAGCAAATACTTGTCGAGTACCAAGCGACACTCTAAACGCCATTTAGTCATAGTGTTTTGAGGCGTTGCATTGAATTCTTCAATCGTTGGTATAGAACGCTATCAACGCTCAGCGCCAAGACCTGCTCTGTATCGGCACCAGTCAAACACCAGTCCGGGGTCGGTTTTGCGCAAAGGGGCAATATATTGATGTCCGGTGATTCTCGGCAGCGTGATCTGAGGGTAACGCTGCTGTATCTGTTGCGTTAGCTCAATCAACGCCTGATATTGTGCGTCGGTATAGGCGACAAAATCGCTTCCCTCGAGCTCAATCCCAATTGAATAGTCATTGCACTTACTTCTCCCCGCGTAGCTCGACGCGCCTGCGTGCCAGGCACGCTGTTCAAAAGAAACAAACTGTACCACTTCTCCATCGCGACGAATCAAGCAGTGAGCAGAAACCCCCATCTTATGAATGACGTTAAAAAATGGATGTTCTTCAGGGTTCAGTTTCCCAGTAAAAAACTGCTCGATATAAGGGCCACCAAACTCTCCCGGCGGTAAGCTGATATTGTGAATAACCAACAGAGAAATATCCGTTTCGTCGCTTCTTGGGTCAAAAAATGGCGAAGGGACGTGACGCGCTTGTTTGTACCAGCCGTGGTTATCAATCATATTTGCTTATTCACTCATTGTGGGTTCTTGGCAATTTTATATTTTTGCCGTTGAAATGCGAGAATAATGGCTGAATTTCACTCGCAGTCAGCGTATCATGCCCAGCTCCAATTAACTGCGTATTAGATTTGCGATGAAAAACACACACAATAGCCAAGAACGTCTTGAATACTTAAAACAACAACTACCTCTTGAGATCTCTCGTGCTGTGGCGGACACCCTAAAAGAAGATTTAGGCGGCACTCTGGATCCAGCAGCCGATATCACTGCAAGTCTAATCCCTGCCGACGCACAAAATGAAGCAACCATCATTACCCGCGAACATGGGGTTTTCTGTGGCCGAGCTTGGGCTGATGAAGTCTTTAAACAACTCGGTGGTGAAGTGAACATTGACTGGCACGTCCAAGACGGGGACAAAGTGGAGCCAAACCAAGTGTTGTGCACACTATCGGGCCCAGCACGCGCACTGCTGACTGGTGAACGCAATGCGATGAACTTTATCCAAACTCTATCAGGCTGCGCGACGGTAACCGCTGAATATGCCGCACAACTTGAGGGCACTGGTTGTCGCTTGCTCGATACTCGTAAAACGATTCCTGGCCTACGCAGCGCACTCAAATATGCGGTCGCTTGTGGCGGTGGTTATAATCACCGAATTGGTGTATTCGATGCGTATTTGATCAAAGAGAATCACATTATCGCGAATGGCGGGATCACACAGACGATCCAAACCGCCAAACAGCTTAACCCAGGCAAGCCAGTCGAAGTTGAAACCGAGAGTTTGGCGGAGCTAAAAGAAGCGATCGAAGCCGGTGCCGATATCATTATGCTCGACAACTTCACCACAGAGATGATGCGTGAGGCGGTTAAAATCAATGCAGGGCGAGCAGCACTCGAAAACTCAGGCAACGTGACCCTCGACACCATTCGTGAATACGCTCAAACCGGTGTCGACTATATCTCTGTTGGAGCATTGACCAAACACCTCAAAGCAATGGATCTCTCGATGCGCTTCAAGTAACCCCCTGTTTAGAACATTTCCCACGGAGGCCATGCGCCTCCGTATTGGTTCTTACCCAAAAACCGGACTTTGCTCCCCTTTTTCTGCATATCGGCGGTAAAAACATGATGATCGCTCTTCGAGTGACTCATAAGTGACTCAATTGCCCCTGTAGCACACGCGCCTCTCAACCTAATCTCTCTCCACTAGCCATAATGTTCATGAGAGAGACAATGTATCGACGACGCGCAAGCGGTTTTACTTTGATCGAGCTAATGATAGTGGTCGCGGTCATCAGTCTGCTATCTGCCGTCGCCATTCCACAATACCAAGTCTATGTAAAAAAGGCGGCGTTAAGTACCGCGCTCGCTTCCGCGACAGCGTATAAAGTACTCATCGAAGACGACATTGCCTTTGAAGGACGCTTTCCAGCAGTGTCGCGCGACTTTGCTATCGGAACCATTCGCGCAGAATCAGCGCCACTGGCAACCGGAACGGCAACCAATGATGTCACGGTCGCGATTACTCAAGGCTCCGCAACAGGACAAAGTATCACTTTAAAACGTGATGCCAACGGCGTATGGCGCTGCACCACATCAAGCAGCATCGCGATTGCAGGGTGTTCATAATGCAAAGCGATCTTCTCTTCACTCTCGTCAGTTCTCAGCTCATTACGTCTAGCCAACAACATGAGTTGATGCAGGCGTTACAACAGCGCCATCAACCCTTGCTCGATATATTGCTCGACAACACCAGAATCCGCGAATCAACGCTTGCCGAGCATCTGGCGAAACAGTTCACATTACCTTTGATAGCCTTATCAGACTATGACTACTTAACAATCAGCCAACAGCCCTCTTTGATCGAGCTGTTACAAAAGTTTGATGCCGTCCCCATTGCACATGAACAGCAGACTCTGCGACTCGCCGTTGCCGACCCTTGCCAGCAGGAATTAGAACAAGCATTTAGTTTCGCGACAGGAATGAGCGTCGAGTTGACCATCGCTCATTGGACACCAATCAAACAAGCGTTGCAGATATTACGCGGCGAGTCTCCCCCTTCTTCGCTAACCCGTCGCCCTATCGAAGCGAAACAGTTGACTGACATGGTCAGCCTCTCCGCGGACGAGCAAGATGATCACGACGATCTGAGCCACGACAACGCCCCAGTCAGTCGCTACATTCAACAAGTGTTACTCGATGCGGTTGCCAGGCGCGCTTCCGATGTTCACTTCGAGCCTTATGAGCAGACATATCGAGTCAGAATGCGATGCGATGGTTTGCTAATAGCGGCCGAGCAGCCGGATTACCAATTGAGTCGCCGACTCGCTGCTCGACTCAAAATTTTGGCGAAACTGGATATTGCCGAACGCCGGCTACCGCAAGACGGTCGGCTCAAACTGCGCTTAAATCATCAAACTTCGGTCGATATGCGCGTCTCTACCCTACCGACCTTGTTCGGAGAAAAAGTCGTATTACGCATCCTTGATAACCGTGCAATTGCACTTGATATCAATGGACTTGGGTTGAATGACGGTCAAAAACGCACCTATCTTGCAGCACTCAACAAACCACAAGGGATGATTTTACTCACTGGCCCAACCGGGAGCGGGAAAACCGTTTCGCTCTACGCCGCGCTTAATCACCTCAACGCCGAACATATCAATATTGCGGCCGCTGAGGACCCGATTGAGATCGCGGTTCCTGGCGTCAACCAAGTCCAAGTTCAGCCAGATATCGGGCTAGACTTTAGCCAAGCACTGCGCGCCTTTCTACGCCAAGATCCTGATATCATCATGATTGGTGAGATCCGTGATAGCGATACCGCGCAAATGGCAATCAAAGCCGCGCAAACGGGACATCTGGTATTAGCTACCTTGCATACCAATTCTGCCGCCCAATCCATTGAACGTTTGACCCACATGGGGATCGCGCCTTTTAACCTTGCCTCTTCGCTTTCTCTCGTGATTGCTCAGCGGTTAGTACGAAAGCTCTGTCCGCATTGCAAACAGCGCGACAGCGTCAATCCCCATACCGCCAAGCAGTTCGGTTTAGCTGCCCAAGAGGCCATCTTTACCGCCTGTGAGCAGGGCTGCGCCCAGTGCAATCTAGGTTATTTGGGTCGAACGGCGATCTATGAAGTCCTGCCGATCTGCCCAACTTTAACCGCGGCGATCTCTCGTCGTGACACGGCCCAGCAACTCAATGCGCTTGCACTAGAACATGGCTTACAGAGTTTAAAGCAGTCGGGCGTGGAAAAGCTTCGCTCAGGGGTCACCAGCCTCGCTGAGCTGCAGCGCACCTTGCTTGTTTAATCCGCCATGCTCCGTTCAAAACTGTCCCAGAAACTCTATCGCTTTGATTGGCAAGGCATAGACAACTCAGGCACTCGTCAGTGTGGACAAGAGATCACGACCTGTGAACATCAACTCAAACAGCAACTGCAAACGCAACAGATCTCGCTCTTGACGTTAAAACGTCACTCACTATCCACTTTTGCTCATTGGCGACATAGCGCACATGCGCACGACATTACCGCTATTACCCGTCAACTGGCGACTCTACTCGCCAGTGGTGTCACGCTCTCACAGTCGCTTAAGCTTATTGGCCAAGGTCAAAAGAAGGCAGAAGTGCGATGGATCGTGTCACATCTCAGTCGCAGCGTCGAAGCTGGCACGCCCATATCTCAAGCTATGCAACACACTCACCCTTTGTTCGATGCGTTCTATCTCAGCTTGATCAAAGTCGCAGAACAAAGTGGTCAGTTAAGTGAAGTGGTAGCAGGGCTAGCACGCTATCGAGAAGACCACCAACAATTACAAACCAAGTTAAAAACGGCCATGATCTATCCATCGATCGTGATAATGACCGCAGCAGGTGTCACCTACCTAATGCTGACATTCGTTGTCCCCCAATTTAAAGCGATGTTTGTTGGACTCGGCGCCGAACTACCTTGGTTTACTCAACAAGTGCTTGATATGTCAGAACTCATCCGCGCCTATGGTGGCTTTCTGGTATTCACAATACTGGGGCTAGCAGGAGTAGTCGCTAAGTTTATTAATGCGTCACCGAACTTACGACGTTATTGCAGCTATCTTTCGCTCAAGATTCCTATTTTCGGCTCGCTAAAGGCGCATGGCGCGCTGCATCGATTCTGCCACTCATTAGCCATTAATGTCAGTGCCGGAATCCCCATTCATCAGGGCTTATCTACTGCCATTAACACCCTGCATCACCCCTATTATCAGTGCCTGATGAGTGAGGTTTATCAAAACGTTTTGGCGGGAATGCCGATGTACATCGCACTACGAGAAAGCAAGCAGTTTCCAGACTTGATGATTCAAATGGTGATGGTCGGAGAAGAGTCAGGTCAGCTTGAGAATATGTTGTTCAAACTCGCAAACACCTATCAATCGGAAATCGATACTCAAGTCGAACAACTTGAAAAATCCCTAGAACCCTTATTGGTGTTAATCTTGGCCACGATTGTAGGAAGTTTAGTGGTCGCTATGTACTTGCCTATCTTTAACTTAATGAATGTCTTAGGATAGTATATCCAGCTTAACTCCGAGTCAGCGTCACTAATCAATGGATATTTTTAACTACTACCCCTGGCTGTTTCCCACTTTAGCCACTATTTTTGGCCTTGTTATTGGCAGTTTCCTTAATGTAGTGATTCATCGTCTTCCTCTGATGATGGAAAGGGAATGGCGACAAGAGTGCGCAGAGAGCTTTCCTGAATACCATATTGAACCGCCTACAGGAGAGTTTAATCTAAGCGTTCCGCGCTCTCGCTGCCCTCATTGCCAACATCCAGTGGCGATGCGTGACAACATTCCACTGCTGGGTTGGTTACGTCTCCAAGGCCGGTGTCGTCACTGCTCTCAATCAATCAGTGCCCGTTATCCTCTCGTTGAACTGCTGAGCGCGACCCTCAGCTTTTCCCTAGCTTATCAACTCGGCTTTAGTTACTTTTCACTGGCACTGTTACTGTTTACCTTTACGCTGATTACAGCCACCTTTATCGACCTAGACACCATGCTGCTGCCCGACCAATTGACTCTGCCTCTCACATGGGCAGGCATTGCGCTCGCTCTGTTCAATATCAGTCCGGTATCACTGCATGACTCGGTGATTGGCGCGATAGCGGGTTACTTATGCTTATGGAGTGTTTACTGGTTGTTTAAGTTGCTCACGGGCAAAGAAGGCATGGGCTACGGCGACTTTAAGTTACTTGCGGCTTTAGGAGCGTGGCTAGGTTGGCAGCACCTACCTCTAATCATCTTACTCTCATCTTTGGTCGGACTGGTATTTGGCCTGATCCAGTTGCGCTTGAAGCGTCAAGGCATAGACAAAGCCTTCCCTTTCGGGCCATATTTAGCCATCGCAGGTTGGATCAGCATGATGTGGGGCGACGCCATTATGTCGTGGTATTTACACAACTGGCTGGGAATCTAATATGACATTTGTAGTTGGCCTCACCGGCGGCATCGCCAGCGGAAAAACGACCGTGGCGAATCTCTTCCAGCAGCAGTTCGGTATTGAAATTGTCGACGCTGATGTCGTGGCCCGTGAAGTAGTCGAACCCGGCAGTGCTGGGCTCAATGCCATTGTAGAACGCTTTGGCGGTCAAATCTTAACCGAGCAGGGCTCACTGAATCGTACTCAGCTGCGCGAGATCATTTTCAGTCAGCCAGATGAAAAGCGCTGGATCAATACACTACTGCATCCGATGATACGCGAACGCATGCTGCAACAGTTGCGCGATGTTCAATCTCCTTATGCACTGCTGGTCATTCCACTGATGGTAGAAAACAACCTCCAATCACTGGCCAATAAAGTCATTGTGGTTGACGTAGAGCCAGAAATACAGATTGCACGCACTATCCAGCGCGACAACGTTGACGCCAAGCAAGCTGAGTCGATCTTAGCTTCTCAAGCAACTCGCGAACAAAGATTAGCGATTGCTGACTATGTGATTAAAAATAGTACAGAAAACCAAAAACTTTTGCCTCAAATCACAGAATTGCATCAAAAGTTTCTAGAAATGTGTGGGGCAAATCTGTGAGAATAAAGACTGAATTATCCAGAGCTGCATTTTAATGACCACGCATTACTTCGAACATCCACTGAACGAGAAAACGCGAATTTACCTGCGAGTAGAAGCGCTACTCAACCAGTTGAGCATTGCAGCTCAGTTCAGTGATGATATGCAGCATCTGCTCTTTTATCGTTCACTGTTCGACCTACTCGAGATCTTTGAACAGATTCAACTTAAGAGTGAGCTCGCCAAAGATATCGAAAAGCAAAGGCTCACCTATCGTTCATGGTTAAATGTTGATGGCGTGGATCAAGAGATGCTACAAACCATCTTAAGCGAAGTCGATGTAGTGCATAGTGACTTGATGTCAGCTGAACGATTTGGACAAAGCCTGAAAGAAGACCGTTTTTTGAGTGCTATTCGACAACGCTTCAACTTACCTGGCGGCTCTTGTTGTTTCGATTTGCCTGCACTGCACCACTGGCTACACCTGCCTCTTGATAAAAAGCGCAGCGACGCAAACAAATGGCAAAGCTCACTCAAACCGTTAGCCAATGCTCTACAGTTGTGGCTCAAGCTTACACGTGAGACAGGCCACTTCCGCCCAATCCAAGCGCAAGCCGGCTTTTATCAAAGTGACGCAGAAGAGGCCAACATTCTACGCTTAGAAATCCCAATGCAATATGGCGTCTACCCAATGATTTCTGGTCACAAAAACCGCTTTGCGATTAAGTTCATCGAGTTTGGCTCAGGCCAAGCATCGGTCGCCAATATTGAATTTAATCTGGCGGTTTGCTGTTAGCCTATCGGTTACAATTGTCGCTATAATCACACCATACTGTGTTCCAAACAGAGAGTAACATGTCAAAAATCACCACTGTCCCTTGCCCACAATGCGGCAAAGAGGTTATTTGGGGAGAACAAAGCCCTTACCGCCCCTTTTGTAGTAAAGCCTGCCAAATGATCGATTTTGGTGAGTGGGCCGACGAAGAAAACAGCATCCCCGGCGCACCCGATATGTCTGATTCTGATGGCTGGTCAGAAGATCAGTACTGACAGAATAGAGAGACGAGAACGCTGCGCTTCAAGGGAGAGAATAAGAAAAGCTGATGTGAAAACATCGGCTTTTTTAATATCTAACTTGCAACGTGTTAGAGCGATTTTTGCAAGAGTAAGAAGGGGGAACGGAGTTTACGCTAGTAAATCAGCGCCGACGCCGCTGCTATCGTGAAATACCACCAGCATAGCGTCTAAAATAAAAAAGCGGAGACCAATTGGTCTCCGCTTAATATGAGAACGCTAGTTATAGCATTACTTCTTAGCAAGTTTCTCTTTGATACGAGCTGACTTACCAGAACGCTCACGTAGGTAGTACAGTTTGGCACGACGTACTGCACCGCGGCGTTTAACTTCAATGCTATCAACCATTGGAGAGTGAGTTTGGAACGTACGCTCTACACCTTCACCGTTAGAAATCTTACGTACAGTGAATGCAGAGTGTAGACCACGGTTACGAATACCGATTACAACGCCTTCAAAAGCCTGTAGACGCTCACGGTCACCTTCTTTTACCTTAACTTGAACAACAACTGTGTCACCAGGTGCAAAGTTAGGTAGGTCTTTTTTCATTTGCTCTTCTTCAAGAGCTTTGATGATGTTACTCATTTTCAATATTCCTAGAATAAACTGATACTAAATTTAATAGGTTACTTAGCTCGACTCTGTTTAATGAATTCGGCCAGTAATTGTTCCTGTTCGTCAGTCAGAGCTAGGTTTTCCAGGAGCTCTGGTCTTCTTAGCCAAGTACGGCCTAACGACTGTTTCAGTCGCCAGCGACGAATATCCTTATGGTTACCCGACATCAGTACCGAAGGTACTTGTTTGTCATCCAACACTTCAGGACGTGTATAGTGAGGGCAATCTAACAAGCCATTGGCAAAAGAGTCTTCTTCTGCTGACGCGAAATCTCCCAGTACTCCCGGAACAAACCGCGAGACAGAATCGATCAACGTCATGGCTGGTATTTCACCACCCGTCATCACAAAATCGCCAATTGACCATTCTTCGTCAACTTCAGATTGAATGATGCGCTCATCTACCCCTTCGTAGCGGCCACAAATCAGAAGCAAATTCTCATTCGTTGCCAGCTCCTCGACTCCCTTCTGGTCGAGCTTACGACCTTGTGGAGAGAGATAAATGACTTTCGTCTTACCCGGTGAGGCTTGTTTAGCGGCATGAATAGCATCGCGCAAAGGCTGCACCATCATTAACATGCCAGGACCACCACCGTAAGGTCTATCATCAACAGTGCGATGTTTGTCATGAGTGAAATCGCGAGGATTCCAAGTCTCAATCGACAAAAGACCTTTTTTAACCGCTTGACCTGTTACTCCGTAATCAGTAACGCTGCGGAACATTTCAGGAAACAGGCTTATAATGCCAACCCACATTGTTCTTTGGCTCCGTTACTTGGAGTTAGAATCCAGGATCCCAGTCAACTTCGATCCGTTGAGCTTCGCGATCAATGTGTTTGATCACTTGCTCTTCAAGGAACGGAATTAGTCGTTCCTTTTGCCCAAAAGCATCTTTTAGATTTGCTTTAATCACCAAAACATCGTTGGAACCCGTTTCTAGCATGTCGGAAACGACACCTAGATCGTAACCTTTATCAGTTACGACTTGCATTCCAATCAAATCACGCCAATAGAATTCATCTGATGGCAATTCTGGCAATACTGCAGGGTCAATTGAGATTTCAAAGTTAGTCATTAATTGCGCGTCTTCGCGCACATCAAGACCTTCCAGCTTCACCACCAAACCTTTGTTATGGCGCTTCCAACTTTCGACTTTGTACTCGACCCACTTGTCACCTTGTTTTACAAACCAAGGGGTGTAATCAAATATGCTTTCGGTATTGTCTGTGTAGGAAAAAACCTTGAGCCAACCACGAATGCCGTAAGTAGCACCAAACTTACCTACAACAATTTTTTCGTTGCTCATTGTTTCTTTACCTTTCATCGACATAAGCTAATTACTACTTCTTAATGTAAGAATTAAGCCGCTTTTTGAGCGTCTTTAACTAGCTTAGCTACGCGGTCAGATACAGTTGCGCCTTGACCAACCCAGTGGTTAACGCGGTCTAGATCTAGACGTAGACCTTCTTCTTGACCTTTAGCAGTTGGGTTGAAGAAACCCACTTTCTCGATGAAACGGCCAGTTGCTGCATTGCGGCTGTCCGCTACTACGATTTGATAAAATGGACGCTTTTTAGCGCCGTGACGTGCCAAACGAATGGTTACCATGTCGTCCTCTTTGCTTTCTCAAAAATAAAATTAACCCCAGAAACCACTTATCGCTAAACAGTTTGGGGCTCGTGCCAAAATAAAGCTCCGGAATTTTACTCTTATTCCGGAGCAATGCAAGGTCTTTAGCTATTTTTTCACCAACATAAAACGGTATTTAAGTTTGTGATGCAGCTAACACCTTGA
Organism: Vibrio sp. JPW-9-11-11; assembly: GCF_013369335.1. GTDB lineage: Bacteria > Pseudomonadota > Gammaproteobacteria > Enterobacterales > Vibrionaceae > Vibrio. The sequence goes on along the minus strand of NZ_SZQJ01000003.1, from coordinate 86,098 downwards.
AATTTTTATCTCACAATAAACTTAACGGCCAAATGGGTTAAAACCACCACCGGCGCCGCCCATGCCACCCATCATGCCTTGCATGTTGCGCATCATGCCTTTCATACCGCCTTTTTGCATTTTCTTCATCATCTTTTGCATCTGAGTAAATTGCTTCAGTAGGCGATTCACATCTTGCACTTGGGTGCCAGAACCCGCGGCAATACGTTTCTTGCGCGAACCTTTTATCAATTCAGGGCGTTGACGCTCTTTCATAGTCATGGAGTTGATGATGGCTTCCATTTGCTTGAACATCTTGTCGTCGACTTTGTCTTTGACGTTGTCTGGGAGTTGAGACATGCCTGGTAGCTTGTCCATCATGCCCATCATACCACCCATGCTCTGCATCTGACCGAGCTGCTCACGGAAGTCTTCAAGGTCAAAACCTTTCTTCTCTTTAAACTTCTTCGCCAGTTTTTCTGCTTTTTCAGTGTCGACGTTGCGCTGCAAATCTTCGATCAGCGACAGTACGTCCCCCATGCCTAATATGCGTGAAGCAACACGATCCGGGTGGAAAGGTTCAAGTGCGTCGGTTTTCTCACCCACACCTAAGAATTTAATCGGCTTGCCAGTAATATGACGAACCGATAAAGCCGCACCACCGCGGGCATCACCATCGACTTTGGTTAGAACCACACCAGTTAAAGGTAACGCATCACCAAATGCTTTAGCCGTGTTGGCAGCATCTTGACCTGTCATGGCGTCGACAACAAATAGAGTCTCAACCGGGTTGATCGCTGTGTGTAGCTCTTGAATCTCTCCCATCATCTGTTCGTCGATCGCTAATCGACCGGCAGTATCGACGAGCAGCACATCGTAGAACTTCTTCTTCGCGTGATCGATGGCAGCGTTAGCAATATCAATGGGCTTTTGGTCTGCTGAAGAAGGGAAGAAATCAACGCCTACATCGGCTGCCAGCGTTTCTAACTGCTTAATCGCCGCAGGACGGTAAACGTCGGCAGACACAACCAAGACTTTCTTCTTATCACGCTCAGTCAGGAGTTTAGAAAGCTTACCGACCGACGTAGTTTTACCTGCACCCTGTAGACCAGCCATTAGGATAACGGCTGGAGGCTGAGCGGCTAAGTTTAGAGCTTCGTTAGACTCACCCATGACGCCTTCAAGTTCGTTTTGAACGATCTTGATAAACTCTTGGCCAGGAGTCAGCGATTTAGACACCTCGACACCGACAGCCGACTCTTTAACGCGTTTAATAAAATCGCGTACAACCGGTAATGCCACGTCCGCTTCAAGTAGTGCCATACGCACTTCGCGCAACGTCTCTTTAATATTATCTTCGGTCAAACGACCTTTACCGCTGATGTTCTTCAGCGTTTTGGATAAGCGATCCGTTAAATTATCAAACATCTTACTCTCTTTACCTAGACGGTGTTTAGGGAGACACGCCTTGTCAATGACGGCGAAAATTACTGTGAGTATACCTTAGCCAACCAGCGCATGACACCGCCTAGATAACTTTTGATATCTCAAGTCGCGCAAATGAGGGTGATAAGTCATGGCTCAAGCTGTTGATGCAGGGTATAATTTGTTAAAAATCCACCAGCTTATAGAGAATAATGGACAACCTCATCGCCGTTGTGGCGGCAATACTTTATCTATTAGCCATTGCGACCATAGTCCCCGGACTGGTCCACCAGACAGGCATTCGGGTCAAGACAGTACTGGTAAGTGCAGCGCTTGCGCTCGCTTTTCATGCTTGGTTGCTCAGCGATCTCATCTTAGGCAGCTCAGGACAAAACCTCAGTATTCTCAATGTTGCCTCGCTGATAAGCTTTATTATCTCATTGGTGATGAGCACCGCGATGCTCAAGACTCGTTTGTGGTTCCTGCTCCCGGTTGTCTATAGTTTTGCCGCGATCAACTTAGTCGCAGCCGTCGTACTACCGAGCACCTTTATCACCCATTTAGAACAAGACCCTAAGCTGTTAATCCATATTTCATTTGCCTTGTTCTCATATTCTACGCTGACTATCGGTGCGCTCTACGCACTGCAACTCGCTTGGCTAGACCACAAATTAAAAGCCAAGAAAGCGATGGCGATCAACCCTAACTTGCCACCTCTTTTGATGGTTGAGCGCCAGCTATTCAATATCATACTCATCGGAACGTTACTGCTGACAGGCACGCTACTCACTGGTTTTGTCTTTGTTCAAGATATGTTCGCTCAGGGCAAAGCACATAAAGCCATCCTCTCTTTTGTCGCTTGGATCGCCTACTCTGTGTTGCTGTGGGGGCATTATCAGAAAGGCTGGCGCGGGCGCAAAGTCACGTGGTTTGCCGTTGCTGGTGCAACCCTACTGACTTTAGCTTATTTTGGCAGTCGCTTTGTACGCGAAATAATTTTGCGCTGACGACCCAATCACAACTGAAAGGTGCATTAATTGCACCTTTCTTTTACACTACGCAATCCCCTATTTGAAATTGACTTCAATAACATTTTAGGTCATAAATTAACCAAACATAACAAGGAAAAGATAAGCTTTGGACGACATATCAACGGGTATCTTATTTGCGCTACTCGCGTGTCTTATCGTTATTTCAGGATATTTCTCTGGTTCCGAGACAGGTATGATGGCTCTGAACCGCTACCGTCTCAAGCACCTCGCCAACAACGGTCACAAAGGGGCCAAACGCGTTGAAAAACTTCTCGACCGCCCAGACCGACTCATTGGTCTTATCCTTATTGGTAACAACCTAGTCAACATTCTCGCCTCGGCGATTGCCACTATCTTGGGTATGCGCCTCTATGGAGATCTCGGAGTCGCTATCGCGACCGGCGCACTGACCTTAGTGGTACTGGTGTTTGCCGAGGTCACACCTAAAACGCTCGCTGCGCTTTATCCCGAACGCGTCTCTTACGCCAGTAGTATCCTATTGACCATATTGATGAAGCTGTTGTCACCTTTAGTGGCGTTCGTCAACATGATCACCAATGGGTTTATTCGTCTACTCGGTATAAAAGCAGTCCATGGTGGCGATGATCACCTCAGCTCAGATGAGCTGCGAACTGTTGTGAACGAAGCTGGCAGCTTGATTCCCCGTCGCCACCAAGACATGTTGATTTCGATCCTAGATCTAGAACACGTAACCGTGAATGACATTATGGTTCCGCGCAACGAGATCACTGGGATTGATATCAATGACGATTGGAAATCGATTGTTCGTCAGCTCACCCACTCCCCTCATGGTCGAGTGGTGCTGTATCGGGACCAAATTGATGAAGTCGTCGGCATGTTGCGCCTGCGCGAGTCATATCGACTCATGCTGGAAAAAAATGAGTTTACCAAAGAGACTTTACTGCGCGCCGCTGATGAAGTGTACTTTATCCCTGAAAGTACCCCGCTTAATGTTCAATTGCTAAAGTTCCAACGCAATAAACAGCGTATCGGACTAATTGTGGATGAATATGGTGATATTATCGGCCTAGTCACTTTGGAAGACATCCTTGAAGAAATTGTCGGCGAATTCACTACCTCTATTGCACCGAGTCTAGCTGAAGAAATTACACCTCAAGGTGACGGTAGTTTCTTAATTGAAGGCAGTGCCAATATTCGAGATATCAACAAAGGTCTGAAGTGGAAACTGCCGACTGATGGTCCTCGTACATTGAACGGTTTGATTTTGGAGCACTTGGAAGACATTCCAGAGAGTCATCTTAGTGTTCATGTCTCAGGACACCCAATGGAGATCGTCGAACTGGAAGAGAACCGCATCAAACTGGTGAAAGTCTTCCCGCTAATGAAGAAGGCCAAATCCGCTTAACATAGAGCGAATATCCAATATCGTCTTCGATCACCAAAGTATTTCTAGGATCAAAAAAGCCTTGGCAAGTTGCCAAGGCTTTTTGCTAACACTAGGACACTAATCTTCAGTCACACTGAACAGATTCTCCATATTCAGTCCTTGCTTAATCAAAATCTCACGCAGACGGCGTAGGCCTTCGACTTGAATCTGACGAACGCGCTCGCGGGTAAGATTAATTTCACGCCCAACCTCTTCTAGGGTTGAAGGTTCATAACCCAGTAAACCAAAGCGACGCGCCAGCACCTCTTTTTGTTTCGGGTTAAGTTCGTCTAACCAGTGAATAAGCGAGTTGCGGATATCATCATCCTGAGTCGAGACTTCTGGGTCCGAGTTGTTGATGTCAGGAATGATGTCTAACAGCGCTTTTTCACCGTCACCGCCAATCGGCGTGTCAACAGAGCTTATGCGCTCATTCAATCGAAGCATTTTACTGACATCATCCACTGGTTTATCTAATTGCGTGGCGATCTCTTCAGCAGTCGGCTCATGATCGAGTTTCTGTGACAACTCTCTTGCGGTGCGTAGGTAAATGTTGAGCTCTTTCACGACATGAATAGGCAAACGAATGGTGCGTGTTTGATTCATAAGAGCACGTTCAATGGTTTGACGAATCCACCATGTGGCGTACGTAGAAAAACGGAACCCACGCTCGGGGTCGAACTTCTCTACCGCTCGAATCAGACCTAAATTACCTTCTTCGATCAAATCGAGCAGTGCTAAACCTCGATTACTATAACGGCGTGATATTTTCACTACTAAACGAAGGTTACTTTCAATCATACGCTTACGCGCGGCTTCATCACCACGAAGCGCACGACGTGCGTACAACACCTCTTCTTCAGCAGTTAGGAGTGGAGAAAAACCAATTTCGCCCAGATAGAGCTGTGTGGCATCAAGACTTTTCGTGGATGCGTCAAACTCTTCTTTGACTTCAGTTGTGGTAGATGATTTGAGAGAATTTCCCGATTGAAGCGTTTCCGTCGCTTCACTATCGATGTCAAATTCTTCGACTTTCGTTGCTGCATTGCTGATACTCATAGCGCCTCCCCCTGGCGAGCTAGCAAGACATTACTACGTCTAATGTCGCTATCTTACCTAACAGTAAAATTCTACGGTAAGTAGCGTTTTGGGTTCACTGACTTACCTTGATAGCGAATTTCAAAGTGCAATCGAACACTGGAGGTTCCTGAGCTGCCCATTGTTGCGATTTTTTGGCCGGCTTTTACACTTTGTCCTTCGTGTACAAGCAACCGATCATTATGTGCGTATGCACTCAGGTAATTGTCGTTGTGTTTAATTATGACTAGATTACCGTAACCACGTAGTGCATTGCCTGAATAAACCACGGTGCCGCCTGCTGTTGATACAATGGATTGACCCCGCTGTCCTGCGATATCAATACCTTTATTCCCTTGATCTCCAGCAGAGAAATTTTTGATAACTCTCCCTTTTGTTGGCCATAACCATTTGGAAACTTTATTGTTATTTTTTTTCGGCTGACTGACGGTTTTGTTAACATTTTGTTTACTGCTAGGTCCAACATACTCCTTTGATTTGGATTGATCAACACCCTTTATTGATTCTTTTTTGACCAATTGCTGGCTGTTTTTTGTGTTGCCAGAGCTAACCTTTTGACTAGAGCTTTTACTTGAAACAGGTGTAGGAGCTACCGTTGCGACGGCTGCAACCGCGCCCGCGCCTGTGCCGCCGTACGCTGGAGCATTATACGCAGGCCGCCACAGTTTAAGCTTCTGCCCAGGATGAATGGTGTAAGGCGGTTTTAGACTGTTGTAACGAATCAGATCATTTACATCTTTGTCTGTGACATACGCTATAAAATACAGCGTATCGCCCTTTTCAACCTGATAATAGCTGCCACGATAACTGCCGCGTGCCAACGAACTGTAGTCTTTCTTTAGTCCTGAAACTGGCGCAGGAGAATGAGCAGCACACCCGATCAGCGTACTGCTTAACATCACCAGAATAAGTACAAAAGGAAATGACTTCATGATGAACTAAGCGAGATCCCCTGCGACTAAGGGCACAAACCGCACCACCTCAACAATTTCTGAGTGATACTCCTCACCGTAGCGAGTAATCTTGTACAGGTTTTGTTCCTCCGTCCCCACTGGAATCATCATCACACCGCCCTGCGCCAACTGTGCCAACAAGGCTTCAGGCACCGACTCCGCCGCAGCTGTGACAATAATGGCATCATAAGGCGCTTTGGCTGACCAACCTTGCCAGCCGTCACCATGTTTAGTGGACACATTGTAGATATCGAGCTGTTTAAGGCGGCGTTTGGCCTCCCACTGCAGTGCTTTGATGCGCTCAATGGAATAGACGTGGTCCACCAGCTGAGCCAGTACCGCAGTCTGATACCCTGATCCGGTCCCCACTTCGAGTACTCGGCTGGTACGACTTAACCCGAGCATCTCGGTCATTTTAGCGACGATATAAGGCTGGGAAATCGTTTGTCCTTGGCCAATCGGCAGTGCGTTGTTGTCGTACGCCTGATGCATCATGGCTTGGGATACAAACTGCTCCCGAGGCAAGCGGTAGATAGCGTCCAACACTTGCTGATCTTGAATGCCACTCGCGACGAGAAAGTCGATTAATCTGTCCGCATGTGGATTTGCCATTGTTACTTGTCCTTTAACCAGTTATCCATACTTGAAATCGATTCGTGTGCCGTTAGGTCGACTTGCAGCGGAGTGACCGAGACGAAACCTTGCTCAATGGCATAAAAATCAGTCCCTTCACCTGCATCTTGCTCTTTCCCTGGAGGGCCCAACCAATAAATATCATGACCTCGAGGGTCTTGCTGCTTGATCATCGCCTCAGCGTGATGACGCGCACCTAAACGGGTAACAAGCGTCCCTTTAAGATCAGCCAATGGCAGGTCGGGAACATTCACATTCACGAGCCGATTAGTTGGAATCGGACTTGCGGCATGTTGCTCGACCAATTGGCGAGCAATGGCAGCAGCCGTGGCAAAGTGCTGCTTGCCCACTAACGAAAAGGCTATCGACTGAACGCCGAGAAAGTGCCCTTCCATTGCCGCTGCTACAGTCCCCGAATAAAGTACGTCATCGCCTAAGTTGGCACCGTGATTCACACCGGTTAACACCAAATCTGGCAGGTTATCTTTCATCAGTTCATTTAAAGCAAAATGGACGCAGTCGGTAGGGGTGCCTTGAACAGAGTAGACTTGTGGAGCAATTTGGTTAACTCTTAAAGGCTGCTCTAACGTCAACGAATTTGAAGCCCCCGAACGGTTTCTATCCGGTGCGACTATCGTCACTTTTGCCATATCGCGCAGGGAATCCGCGAGGCAATGGATGCCTTCAGCATGGACACCATCATCGTTGCTGATCAATATGTTGAGTTTACTCTCGCTCATCAGTAATGACGCTCCACTTCGATCTCTTCAATCAGTTCACGAATAATCGCGGTCGCAAAACAGCCCGCATCAAGTACAAACTGCAAAGTGATACTATTGTCCTCGACTTGCCAAGACAATTGCTGAGGCACCAAGGCTATCTCACGGCGATCATGACGCATACGATTCCCGCGGATCAGCGCCATTAAGTCAGGTTCCGCCTCTAAATGTGGCTGTTCCAAGGCCAACGCTTGCTCTGTGGTTGGCAGTGCGTTATCCCCCGCCAGTGCTGCCGTCAATTGACACTGACGCTCGGCAACTCGATCATTAATCTGATCAACGGCGTTGGCGTCTACCGCCACCAGCTCGCCTTGCTGATAGACGATATCTCCCGCCACGGCTCGATTAAATATATCTTGCTCGATTCGCGCGGACACTATGGTATTGAAAATCCACGAGCGTGCCGCCGACAAGTACAGACTACGTTTATTTTGATTGCGCGTGCGTACATTGTCTCTGCCCCAGCGTCGAGCTTCTGTTAAATTATTGCCTTGGTTACCAAAACGTTGACTACCAAAATAGTTCGGCACACCAATGCGCTGTATCGCCTCTAGCCGCTTAACCACATCTTCAATGTCCGTCACTTCAGACACAGTTACAACGAATTGGTTTCCGGTTAAATCACCCGGACGCAATTTTTTGTTATGGCGGTCAGTCGCAATGATTTCAATACTCGGGTATTGAGCCAAAAACGGCTTTAAATCTGGTGTATCACCTTTAGGCAAATGGACACTTAACCACTGCTCAGTCACGGCATGACGGTCTTTCAGCCCTGCCCAACTAACATCTTTCGACTTCACACCGCATGCTTTGGCTAACTCGTTGGCCACAAAACTGGTGTTTTCCCCCGTTTTGCGAATACGCACCATCAAGTGCTCTCCTTGACCAGAAAACTCAAAACCTAAGTTCTCGTTCACTTGAAAATGTTCAGGCTTGGCTTTGAGTTTGCCTTTAGCGCTCGGTTTGCAGTGTAAGTAAGCCAGAGAGGATAAAATATCAGACATAATTGAGATCCGTTGTCAGCTATCAATGACAACTGAGTTATTCTTTAATCAGTAAAACAACCGCTTCGGTCGCAATACCCTCTTTACGCCCGGTAAAACCGAGCCTTTCTGTAGTGGTCGCTTTGACGTTGACGTTAGACACATCTGTCTGCAAATCTTGTGCGATCACTTGGCACATCGCCTCGATGTGCGGTGCCATTTTCGGAGCTTGAGCCATAATAGTAATGTCGGCATTACCCAGCTTGTACCCGTGCTCACGCACGCGGCGGTAAACATCGCGTAATAAGTCTCGGCTATCCGCCCCTTTCCACTGAGCATCTGTATCTGGGAAGTGACGACCAATGTCGCCAGCCGCAATCGCTCCTAGCATTGCATCACACAATGCATGCAATGCCACATCGCCATCAGAGTGGGCGATCAGTCCTTGCTCATAAGGCACCGACACACCACCGATAATAACCGGGCCTTGCCCGCCAAATTTATGAACGTCGAAACCGTGACCAATACGAATCATGAGTTATCCTTTACTTCTATTAAGATAAAACTCGGCAAGTGCCAAATCTTCCGGTTGAGTGATTTTTATATTATCGGAACGACCTTGAACCAATGCTGGCGTATACCCTAACCACTCGATTGCGGACGCTTCATCGGTAATGTGCCCCCCCTGCTCCAGTGCCGCTGACAGCGCATCTGTAAGCAACTGAGTTTGGAACATTTGTGGTGTCAAGGCATGCCATAGCGCTTCCCTAGCGACGGTATGGTCGATATGTTGCTGTTGATTGGCGCGCTTCATGGTATCACGCACCGGCGCGGCGAGAATCGCACCATGCTTCTCACTGTATGCCTGTTCAATTAAGCGGTCGATATCCTCTAACGTGATACAAGGCCTCGCGGCATCATGCACCAAAACCCAAGAGGAGAGCTGTTGTGACGTGACATATTGGAGAGCCGACAGCACCGAGTCTGCCCGCTCTTTACCACCACATACTCGGACGATGTTGCTATGATTAGCCAGTGAAAGGGATGAAAAGTAAGGGTCATCATCGCTGACCGCGACCACGACTTGGGTAATGTCAGGGTGAGACAGAAGCTTTTCGAGGGTGTGTTCGAGTACCGTTTTGCCCTCAATAGCTAGGTATTGCTTAGGGCGGTCCGCTTTCATTCGGCTGCCGATGCCCGCAGCAGGAACAATCGCCACTAATGAGCCAGGATCAGGCATGTTAATTATCCTCGCCGATAATTCGATAAAAAGTCTCGCCTTCTTTTATCATGCCGAGTTCATGCCTTGCTCGCTCCTCAATGGCGTCAAGCCCTTGGCGTAAATCGTCGATCTCAGCAAACATTTCGTCATTGCGTTCTTTCAAATTGTTGTTGACTTGATGCTGAACCTGAATTTCTGCATTGACCGCTTGAAAGTCTGCAATACCATTTTTGCCCAGCCAAAGTTCATACTGCAGCCAGCCTAAAACAAGGGTTAACATCAAAGCAAAAATACGCATATCGTCAATTAAAGAAGGGAAAGTAACAAAGACCACATATATATCACAATGTCACTGGTGGCGCGAGATTGCACTGTGTGGTCTTAGTCAAACTGACACGGTTAATTAAGTAGTAGATACGCAAACAAGCCTGCGCCTAATATCAAACGATAAACCACGAATGGCGTCATACCCATACGTGAAATCAGCTTTAGGAAGAAGTGAATACACACGTAAGCGCTGATAAACGAGGTGACAATCCCCGTCAGCAGAAAGCCCAGGTGAACGGGTTCACCGCTGGTCACCAACTTAAGCCCTAAATATCCTCCAGCTAGGAGAATAATCGGAATCGACATCAAGAAGGAAAAACGTGCCGCCGCTTCGCGAGTAAAACCTAAATAGAGTGCAGCCGTGATCGTTGCACCCGAGCGTGACGTGCCAGGGATCATCGCCAAAGCTTGGCTTACGCCAATAAACAGCGCTTTTTTCCAATCCGCTTGATACTCATCGTCGGTCAGTGGCGCGTGCTTATCGACGTACCAAAGTAAAAGACCAAAGACAATGGTTGTCGTCGCGATGACCCAAGCACTGCGCAAGTAGATCTCGATAAAGTCCTTCATCAACAACCCAAACACACAAGCTGGAATCGTCGCGAGCAGTATCATCCACGCGAGCTTGGCCTCTTTACTCCGATCACCATGAAAAATAGAACCGAAAAAGGCGCGCAATAGGCTGACCACCTCATGACGGAAGTAAATCATCACCGCCAGTAACGTACCGACATGCACCGCCACATCAAATGCCAACCCTTGGTCTTGCCACCCAAGAATCGCTGAAGGCAAAATCAGGTGCGCGGAGCTCGAAATAGGCAAAAACTCCGTCAAGCCTTGGATCAATGCCAAGACAAAAGCTTCAAAATAACTCATTAAAATCTCGTTAATTAATAATCAAACCAAACAGGAACTGGAGTCAGGACACAGTCAAACTGGGTTTGTTGCCATATTTGCTCAATGCGGCGTCCATCGTTGGGAACAATCAAACTCGGGCAGAGTTCGTTGAGAGGTTCAAGTACGAACGCATAGTGAAAAATATCACTGCGTGGCAGTTGCGGAGACGACTCGCTGACTTGATCGCCAAATAGAATAATATCGAGATCAATCGTTCGAGGCTCAAACTTGTTGGCATTCTCAGCGCGTCCCCACTTGCGCTCAATCGAACGCAGTTGCTGAGCGAACTCTGTTAGATGTAAGGACGTTTTCATCTCAACCACTAAATTATAAAACGCATGGCTATTAAACCCGACCGCTTCACACTCATAAATGGTAGAGAGGCGCAGTTGCCGCCCTAAAGCCCCCAACTCATCAATCGCCGCCGCAATATGTTTACGCCTTTGTATGTTTGACCCAACCCCAATATAGGTTGTGATCATAACTGGCCTCGTTCAATGACAACGCCAACCCCTTTTGCTTGCGCTACCGCACCTGGCTTAGTTAAGCGAATTGAGATCCAAGGTACGCTAAAGCGCGTCATGATCAACTCGGCCACCTCTTCTGCAACACGTTCAACCAAGAGAAAGCGTCCACCTTCTATATGACTCAGTACCGCTTGACTGACCTGGGCGTAATCGAGCGCATCGACAACATCATCACTTTTCCCAGCAGGACGATTATCGTGAGCCATTTCAATATCAAGCACCAACTTCTGCTTAATCTCTTGCTCCCAATCGTAAACCCCAATGGTGGTAATGACTTCTAATTGCTCGATAAATACTTTATCCATGTGATACTTCCTTTACAGGTCGGATACCCTAACGGGGTAAAAAGTCGTACTATTTGCATCTCAAACCAAGCCTATGCCATAGTTTGAGCGTGTCAGGCGCGATATGATATCAGGTACTTGCTTGGCTAACACCTGTTTCAGACGAGTTACTCTACTATGACCCCACTAGCACTGGTAATGATCATTTTCGCCTACCTCTTGGGCTCGATCTCAAGTGCAGTGTTGATCTGCCGAATACTCCGTTTGCCCGATCCACGTGACGTGGGCTCAAACAATCCCGGCGCGACTAATGTCCTGCGCATCGGCGGAAAGAAAGCGGCCGTCGCGGTCCTCTTGTGTGACATGTTAAAAGGCACCATTCCTGTTTGGGGTGGCTACTTCCTAAACATCGACCCTATCATTTTAGGTGTGGTCGCCATTGCCGCTTGTTTAGGCCATATGTATCCGCTTTTTTTCCATTTTAAAGGGGGAAAAGGTGTCGCAACTGCGCTTGGCGCCATCGCACCGATTGGGTTAGATCTTAGCGCCATGATCATCGCTACCTGGATAAGCGTCGCCTTTCTCTTTCGCTACTCATCACTGGCGGCGATTGTCACCGTACTGCTCGCCCCGTTTTACACCTGGATGATCAAACCCCAATACACCTTACCCGTAGCCATGCTGTGTTGCCTGATTGTTTTCCGTCATCATCAAAACATCAAACGCTTGTTTTCCGGTACAGAGCCTAAGGTTGGCGATAAGAAAAGCGGATTGAAAAAAGCCTCGTAACCGAGGCTTAAGTTAGACTTCATACCTTAAGCGTGATGTCTGTCTAGGAAGCTTTTGAGCATTTGCGTGACAAACTCTGCTTGCTCAAGGTTGGATATATGCCCAGCGTGTGGGATCTGAATCAGCTCGGAGCCAGCAATAGTATCGTGCATCAAGTAAGACTCGAGTACCGGACGGGGTTTATCTTCTTGCCCCACCGCGATCAACACTGGCAGGGTAAACTTCTCAATATCGTCCATTTGATCACGTCGACCAAACACCATTCGACCTACCCGGGCGACTTCAACCGCTCGCTCACCTGTTAAGTGGCTCAACGACCGACTAAATTGCGCGGCGAGCTGTGGATTGTTTTGCTCTACATTGGCGGCAAAAAACAACGGCGTAATCGCTTCAATCATTGGGGCAGGAACCGCTTCAACTTGCGAAATAGTATCGAGCATCGCAAAGTATTTGTTATGCGTGACTTCAGGTTCAAGGCCAACAAAGGTGTCCATTAACACCAGCGAATGGACACGTTGTGGTACCAAATTAACAACTTCGGTTCCCCACATACCGCCAACAGAGAGCCCAACGATCGAAAACTGTTCGAGATCTAAATGGTCCATCAGAGCCACTATATGCCGAGCATAATCGGCTAACGAACGCGTTGTGTCCGGCGCAAACTCAGACTGACCGTGCGCCCAAAGTTCTGGCACAATACAGCGGTAGTGCTGACTCAACACTTCAACTTGAGGCGCCCACATTGCACTATCCCACAAATAGCTGTGACCAAACACAATCGCCGGGCCTTGGCCCACATCCAAGTAGGCCATCTCGCGACCATCTACGCTAAACTTATTCATTGTCTAATCCATCTCATTATTGTTATTCCGCCAGCCTACCACCTTGCAGACACTCAACAGATCCGAGCTTCATTAAAAAAGTCGCCACTATGGCGACTTAGAAAATGTTCGATGATTCGGGTTAATCGATCGGGTGCAGCTGATCAATCGGCCAGCGCGGTGTTGCTTGCACGGCTAAATCGGCGACTTCACCATTTTTCAGACGTTGCATCCCCGCATAGGCAATCATAGCGCCGTTGTCGGTACAAAACTCTGTGCGTGGATAGTAGACTTCGCCAGCGATTTTCTTTGCGAGCTGCTCAAGATCAGCGCGCAAACGGCGGTTGGCACTCACACCACCTGCAATCACAATACGCTTAAAGCCGGTCTGCTCTAGCGCACGCTTACACTTAATGGTTAGCGTCGCGCACACCGCTTCTTCAAACGCAAGAGCAATATCGGCTCGAGTTTGCTCATCATCACCATTGGCGGCAATCGTATTGGCAGTAAAGGTTTTCAGCCCCGAGAAACTCATATCGAGTCCTGGTCTGTCCGTCATCGGGCGCGGAAACTTAAACCGGCCAGGAGTGCCTTTTTCAGCCAATTTAGATAAAAGCGGCCCGCCGGGGTAATCCAACCCCATCAGTTTCGCGGTTTTATCAAACGCCTCACCTGCGGCGTCATCAATCGACTCGCCAAGAATTTTGTATTCACCAATGCCTTTCACTTCCACCATCATGGTGTGACCGCCCGACACCAGTACCGCAACAAATGGGAAAGGTGGTGGGTTATCTTCCAACATTGGCGCAAGTAAATGACCTTCCATATGATGGACAGGAACCGCAGGTACCCCCCAAGCGTAAGCTAAACTGCGACCAATGGTCGCGCCGACTAGCAACGCCCCAACCAAACCTGGACCCGCGGTATAAGCCACACCGTCAATATCAGCCGGCGTGACATCAGCCTCGGCCATTGCCGCTTTAATCAGAGGAATGGTCTTTTTAACGTGATCGCGAGAAGCCAGTTCAGGCACTACACCACCGTAGTCAGCATGTAACTTAACTTGACTGTAGAGCTTGTGTGAAAGTAGGCCTTTCTCATCGTCATAGATGGCGATACCCGTTTCATCACAAGAGGTTTCGATACCAATAATGCGCATGGTTTACCTTGCTGGTTGAGAGGTTTGATTCAAAATTGGCGCAATCTTACCGTGCCTTCGCTTTGCAAACAAATTTTGTGCAAACTCTACCCAACAAAATACTTTACAAAGCTAGTGTGATCGGATTAAAATTCCGCACCATTTTTGATCAAGCTGATTGTAGGCCTAGTCTGTAAACTAAGTCGTGTGAAGTCAGCATTAACGAATAACCCCTGAGGTGAAAGGCATATGCCAGTAGTTAAAGTACGTGAAAACGAACCGTTCGACGTTGCTCTACGTCGTTTCAAACGCTCTTGCGAAAAAGCAGGTATCCTTTCTGAAGTGCGTCGTCGTGAGCACTACGAAAAACCAACTACAGTTCGCAAACGCGCTAAAGCAGCAGCTCAAAAGCGTCACGCTAAGAAGCTAGCTCGCGAAAACGCTCGTCGCGTTCGCCTGTACTAATAACTAAGTCCAAAAGGATTCTAGTTATGGCTCTTATTGACAAGCTCAAAGAAGAGCAAAAATTAGCGATGAAAGCCAAGGACAAAACGCGCCTTGGCACTATCCGTTTAGCTCTCGCAGCCGTTAAGCAACGTGAAGTGGACGAACAGATTACTCTGGGCGACGACGACATCCTTGCCGTGCTGACTAAAATGGTTAAACAGCGTCGCGACTCTGTCGCTCAATATGAATCAGCCAATCGTCAAGATTTAGCTGACGCTGAGAAAGCAGAAATCACAGTACTTGAGGACTTTATGCCTCAACCGCTGACCGAAGAAGAAGTGGCTGCACTGATTGAAAGTGCAATTGCTGAATCCGGTGCCGCGGGCATGCAAGACATGGGTAAAGTGATGGGCGTTCTCAAGCCAAAAATTCAAGGGCGTGCAGACATGGGTAAAGTGAGCGGTTTAGTTCGCGCTAAACTGGCTTAATTACCCAAATCAAATTGCAACAAGCCGTGCTATCCTTCGGAATGCACGGCTTGTTTGTATCTCCTCTCTCGATTTATTTTTAGTTAGTGCGTTTTTCTAAGGTTTTATGGCAGGACACATCCCTCGTAGTTTCATTGATGATCTCCTCGCTCGACTCGATATCGTCGACATTATTGACGCTCGCGTAAAACTTAAGAAAAAAGGCAAAAACTACGGCGCTTGTTGCCCATTCCACAACGAAAAAACCCCTTCATTTAGCGTTAGCCAGGAAAAGCAGTTTTATCACTGCTTTGGCTGTGGCGTACACGGTAACGCCATCGACTTTATGATGGAATACGAGCGTCTGGACTTTGTTGAAGCGATTGAAGAGCTCGCTTCTTTTCTCGGTTTAGAGGTACCAAGAGAGCAACGCCAAGGGGGTGGTTTTCAATCTAATCAGCCAAAGGCCAGTTCTGAACAAAAACGCAACCTCTACGACATTATGGGCAGCATTGCTCAGTTTTATCGTGATCAACTGAAACATCCCAGCAGCAAAGTAGCCATTGATTACCTGAAAGAACGCGGATTATCAGGCCAAATCGTCCAAAAATTTGGTATCGGCTATGTCGCTGATGAGTGGGACCTAGTTCGCAAAAACTTTGGTCAAAGCCCACAGACACAAGAGATGCTGGTTTCTGGTGGGATGTTGATCGAGAACGACAAAGGCAATCGCTACGACCGCTTCCGCGGTCGAGTCATGTTCCCAATTCGCGATCGCCGCGGGCGTGTCATCGGCTTTGGTGGACGAGTAATTGGCGAAGGCACCCCCAAATATCTCAACTCGCCAGAAACGCCGATTTTCCACAAAGGTAAAGAGCTGTATGGCCTTTACGAGGTAATGCAAGCACACCGTGAACCTAAGCAAATCCTCGTCGTTGAAGGCTATATGGATGTGGTGGCTCTCGCACAATATGGTGTCGACTATTCTGTGGCTTCACTCGGCACATCGACCACTGGGGATCATATCCAACTGCTATTTCGCCAAACCAATACCGTGGTCTGTTGTTATGACGGCGACCGCGCAGGTCGAGAAGCCGCTTGGCGTGCGCTCGAAAATGCATTGCAGTACTTAAAAACCGGCAACACTCTCAAGTTTTTGTTCTTGCCTGATGGCGAAGACCCGGATAGTTACGTACGCAAGCACGGTAAGCCAGCACTAGAGCAGCAAATAGAGCAAGCCACGTCACTATCGAGCTATTTATTCGATAACTTGATCGAAATTCACCAGCTCAACCTAGGCACTCATGAAGGTAAGTCAGCACTTCGCGCCCATTCCAGCGCTTTGATCGAGAAAATTCCTGATCCTTACTTTCAAGAACTATTGGAAAAGCTGCTCGATGAGCGGACTGGTTTTGACAATCGCTTACGCCAGCCGCGCAAGAAAAACAGTGAAACCCGGCCCCAACCGCATAAAGAGATTAAACGCACTCCAATGCGCGAGGTCATCGCTTTGCTTATTCAAAATCCGAGCTATGCTGAAATGGTACCGGATCTTTCGAGTGTGCGTGAATTAACAGTACCGGGACTAAGTTTATTTGTGGAAGTGCTTGAATATTGCCATCAGCATCCCAATATCACTACAGGCCAGTTGCTTGAGCACTGGCGAAATAGTCGCCACGAAGCGCTATTATCGCGTCTTGCAGGATGGGAAATCCCCCTCGACGACGATAATGAACAAGATATATTTTTAGACTCATTGGACAAAATTATTGCCCAATGCGTTGAAAAACAAATTGAAAACCTGCAGGCCAAAGAAAGAAGTGTCGGTTTATCAACCGAAGAAAGAAGGGAGCTGCTAGCCTTAATGCTAGATTTAAAAGCGTAACCCTGTTCGAATAGTCAGCAATAAATAAATTTGTTAAGATGTGTGGTTTGCAACTCGCATACTAATTCCTTCACCAGATACTAAGTTGGATACCGTCTATGGATCAAAATCCGCAGTCACAGCTAAAGCAACTTGTCATTAAAGGCAAAGAACAAGGCTATCTGACCTACGCAGAAGTAAACGACCACCTGCCGGCAGAAATTGTCGATTCAGAACAGGTCGAAGACATCATTCAGATGATCAACGACATGGGCATCCGAGTCGTAGAAACGGCTCCAGACGCCGATGATCTTGCTCTAAACGATGATGATACAATCACCGATGAGGATGCAGCAGAAGCCGCTGCAGCTGCGCTATCGAGCGTAGAAAACGAAATCGGCCGCACCACTGACCCAGTGCGCATGTACATGCGCGAAATGGGGACAGTTGAACTATTGACTCGTGAAGGCGAGATCGATATCGCGAAGCGTATTGAAGATGGTATTAACCAAGTTCAAAATGCTGTAGCGGAGTATCCGGGCACTATCCCATACATTTTAGAGCAATTTGATAAAGTTCAAGCCGAAGAGCTCCGTCTTACCGACCTTATCACTGGCTTCGTTGACCCAGATGCAGACGAAACGGCAGCGCCAACCGCGACCCACATTGGTTCTGAGCTGGCTGAGTCTGATCTAGAAGATGAAGACGAAGAAGATGAAGACGATGAGGAGTCTGAAGACGACGATTCAGAAGAGGAAGATACAGGCATTGACCCTGAGCTTGCTCTTGAGAAGTTCACGTCTTTGCGCAACACGTTCCAAAACTATCAACTAGCTTGCAACGAGTATGGCCGCGAAAGTCCAAAGGCTCAAATCGCGAATGAACTGGTTATCGATGTATTCAAAGAGTTCCGTCTAACGCCGAAACAATTTGACTACCTAGTAGAAGAGCTTCGTACCTCGATGGAGCGTGTGCGTACTCAAGAGCGCCTCATCATGAGAGCGACCGTTGAATACGGCAAAATGCCAAAGAAATCTTTTATTACCCTGTTCACGGGTAACGAATCAAGCGAAGCATGGCTCGATGAGATTCTTGCCTCTGATAAGCCTTACGCAGAAAAGGTTCGCCGTAGTGAAGATGACATTCGTCGTTCAATCTCTAAGTTAAAAGTGATTGAAGAAGAAACATCACTCACGGTACAGAACATCAAAGAGATCAGCCGTCGTATGTCGATCGGCGAAGCAAAAGCTCGCCGTGCGAAAAAAGAGATGGTCGAAGCGAACCTTCGTCTCGTTATCTCTATCGCGAAGAAATACACCAACCGTGGTCTACAGTTCTTGGATCTGATTCAAGAAGGGAACATCGGTCTGATGAAAGCGGTCGATAAGTTTGAATACCGCCGTGGTTACAAGTTCTCGACTTATGCGACTTGGTGGATTCGCCAAGCGATCACTCGCTCTATCGCAGACCAAGCACGTACGATTCGTATTCCGGTACACATGATCGAAACGATCAACAAACTCAACCGTATCTCTCGTCAAATGCTGCAAGAGATGGGTCGTGAGCCGTTACCGGAAGAGCTGGCAGAACGCATGCAGATGCCAGAAGATAAGATTCGTAAAGTACTCAAGATCGCTAAAGAGCCAATCTCGATGGAAACACCAATTGGTGACGACGAAGACTCGCATCTAGGTGATTTCATTGAAGATACGACGCTGGAGCTACCACTAGACTCTGCCACTGCGGGAAGTCTCAAAGTCGCAACCAAGGATGTACTCGCGGGTCTAACCCCTCGTGAAGCAAAAGTCCTACGTATGCGTTTTGGTATCGATATGAACACGGACCACACGCTAGAAGAGGTGGGCAAGCAGTTCGACGTGACCCGTGAGCGTATTCGTCAGATTGAGGCAAAAGCGCTACGTAAACTGCGTCACCCTAGCCGTTCAGAAACTCTGCGCAGCTTCCTAGACGAATAATCGTTACAGACTAGCGAATGATGAAAAGGTGAGCAAATGCTCACCTTTTTTGTCTCTGGATGTTTTAAGTGGATAAAAACTAAGCGCATTTAGCTCTGATAGCGTCTAGACAGCTAGATCGTCATCCCCTATAATCATTGCCCTACACGGCCCCTTAGCTCAGTGGTTAGAGCAGTCGACTCATAATCGATTGGTCCGCAGTTCAAGTCTGCGAGGGGCCACCATATTCCAGAAGGCGTAGCAGGTTAATACCTACTACGCCTTTTGCCTTTCATAACCACCATCTTTAGGGTCTCGCTCTGGATAACGCTCAACTATCGCTTTGAGTGCCGTTTGATTCTCGCGCAATACGTTGACGCACTCACCGTCGAGTTTGCCTTCTGCCACCATTTTACCTAGCTCTATCATCGCGTAAGGAATCGACCAAGCTTGTTTGTAAGGCTTATGACTGGTCAATGCATCGAAGATATTCGCCACACAGACGATACGGCTGCTAATCGGTATCTGCTCGCCTTTTAGTTGACGAGGGTAACCGCTGCCGTCAAGAAACTCATAATGATGGGCGATCACTTGGCCAAAAAGTTTAACCGCAGGGTGCTCGGATTCCCCCAGTTGGTGGGCAAACTCTTCAAGCAACTGTTCACCGTGTTCGATATGCCTTTGTAACTGAACGACCTCGTCGCGAGTCAATTGTTCTTGCTTGCATAACAGCTCAGGCGGCAACATGACTTTACCGATATCGTGAAACTGAGCGAACAAGCTTAAGTGCTCAATCCATTCGTCATCAAAGTCATAACGCTCAGCTAAACCTAAAGCCATAAGCTCACAATACGCCGCCATTCTCTGTTTATGAGCGCTCGACTCACGCTGATAAATCGGTGAGCGTGCCACGAGCGAATGCGCCTTGGTGAGCAGTGCACTGACCAACTCAAATTCCGATAAAACCGTTGACTGCAGCATATTCAAGTATGGAGCCAAATGAGTTAGATCTCGCTCTTCAAACGCATCGACTTGCGATGAGAGGGCAAAGATAAAACCAAGGAACTGTTTGGCTGAGAATACCGGCCACACCAAACTAGAATGATAGCCTTGTTCAAGAAAGCGCTGGATAAGCGAGCAAGACCTTAGCTCGCGTAAATCCGAAAAAACGGCATGACGGCGACTCTCTAAGCAAGGTTTTAACGCGGGTAAGCCGCTAATCGGAGCCTGAATGTGGACACCACTCAAGCATTGCTGAGCGCTATCTGCGTAGGTTTTAAGTAGATGGTCACAGGGGTCATACAAAACAAAGCATACCCTATCGATTGTGGCGTGATGAACCTGCATGCGTTGCTGAATAGCGGCAAATTTATGATTCAGTTGATGATGGCATGGCGGTTGAAACGCCATGCAGTCTATTGTTGCTTCCATAACTTGACACAGCCCCCTCTCCCTTGAACTAATTGTAGTCACGGGGGGGCGATTATTGCCAATAACAATTCTATCAATTAATCGCTTTATTGATCGATGACAACTCTCTTTGTCATCGATCAATAGCGTTAAAAGCCCTTGCTCTTTTTAATTAAGTCATACGCGTTTTGAATCTCTTGAGCTTTTTCCTTGGCAACGTTCATCATTTCGGGCGGTAGACCTTTTGCCATAAGCTTGTCGGGATGATGCTCGTTCATCAACTTGCGATAAGCACGTTTGACCGTTTTTGCGTCTGAGCTGCTATCGATACCAAGCAGCTTATACGCATCACTGAGCTGATGGGCCCCTTGAGCTTGCTGCCAACCACCATTCGATTGCTGTGATTGTCCTTGACCACCGAAACCACCGTGTTGAAAACGAAACGCGGCCTCTTGCATACGCAGTCGCTGCTCAAGTTGCTCTGACGAAAAACCTAAACCACGCGCAATTTTATGCAGCACATTGCGCTCGCTTGGATGAAGTTCTCCATCAGCAAAAGCGGCGGAAATTTGCAGCTCAAGGAAAAACTGTATTAGGTCATAACGGCCATCAGAGGAAATGCGAACTCGCTCCAACACCGTATCTAAAGGGAAATCAGACTCTTTGCCCTCTCGAAAAGCATTTTGAGCCGCGCGGCGCTGTTCACCGTGGAGACTCATTCTGTCCATCATCATGGTCGCAAGCTGAATCTCTTCTCGAGTAACTTGCCCCTTGGCTTTGGCGACATGGCCCATAACAGCAAACGCCGCTTTGAAAAACTCCTCCTGACGTTCCGTTTGACTTGGCCCGCTGCCAAAACCACCATTGAAACCAGCCTGGCGAAGGCGACGCGCTTTGTCGAATTGATGACCAATGAACAGGCCCAACAACGCACCGAATGGCCCACCAAATAGGAAACCAAAAAAAGTACCAAGGATTTTGCCGAAAATATGCATTATGTGCTCTCAATCTATGAATTTTTACATCGTAACGCGGTCTGATAGTGCTGTAAGCTCTAAATTACTTTATGATAAGGTCCGTCATTTTTTTGTTCGGTCTCCTATTCACCGGATATATCAAGTTCAACAGGATAGTAAAACTCGATGTCACGTTTTCCCCGCACCTTGTTAGCCGCCTCGATCGGTGCTGCGTTTTTAGTGCCTCAGACTCAAGCAGAAACTATATTAGACGATAGTGTGCAGGAACTGCCCGCTATAGATCAATGTCTGATCAACGAACCTGAACCAGAAAATCCTAATCAACTTCCGGTGAATGTCGAAGCAGACAGCCTAGAAGCGATAAATGGTGATAAAGCAACCTATCACGGCAATGTAGTCGTGGTTCAGGGTAAAAAGCGCATGCAGGCGGACAACGTCACCATGCACCAACAAGAAAACATTGTTGTCGCTGAAGGCAATGTGACCTTTAGCGACGGCGAAATAAAAACCATTTCAGACAAAGCCACCAATAACCTTAACACTGAAGAGGTGACACTCGAGAATACCCAATATCAATTCTTGTGTGAACCTGGCCGAGGCGAAGCGGTCTACGTAGCCAAAACTGGCAAGGCTGTCTACGAAATTGAAGATGGCACCATTACCTCATGCCCGGAAGGCGATAAGTCATGGCGCATGCGTGCCACCAGCATCGATATCGACCAAAACGAAGAAGAAGCGACCTTCTATAATCCACGCTTTGAAATTGTTAATGTGCCAGTGTTCTACCTGCCATTTCTAACCGTGCCTATTGGCGATACGCGCAAAACAGGCTTCCTCTACCCTACGGTCTCGTATGGCTCGAGTGACGGCTTTGAAATGGAAGTGCCTATCTACTGGAACTTGGCACCTAACTACGATCTAGAGACAACGCTCAAGTATATGCAAAAGCGGGGAACTCAACTCAACAGTGAATTCCGTTATCTCTCCGACTTTGGTTTCAGCACTTTGAAGTCCGAGTACTTGCATGACGATAAGAAATACCCGGAGTATGGTGACCGTTGGGGTTTCCAATGGCAACACACCGGGATTTTCCAAGAGAACTGGAAGTTTGAAGCTGATTACTCGAAAGTCAGCGATATACGTTACTTCTCTGATATCGACTCTGGGATTGGTAACCGCGAAGACGGGCAATTGATTCAAGAAGCGAGAGCGACATACCGTTCCAACAGTTGGGATGCGTCAATATTGGCGCGTGACTTTCAGGTACTCACGACCACTAACAATTTACCATACCGCCTACTGCCTCAATTAGAGTTTAACTACTACGCGCCGGCACTTATGCGCTACCTCGACTTTGATATGAAAAGTCATGTTTCGCGCTTTGATACCGACGCTGAAGGTAAACCCTCTGCAACTCGCGTTCACATCGAACCGGGCTTTGCAATACCTGTAGGCACGACTTGGGGTAGCTGGACCACTGAAGCAAGATTACTCGGCACATACTATCAACAAGAGTTAGAGGGGGTCGATACTACATCTCAAACTCTGGCTAATGGGTCGAGCAATCCATACTATGGATTAAAAGAAAACGTTTCGCGCGTTATCCCGGAGTTTCGCTCTCACGCAGGTGTTGTGTTAGAACGCGATACGGTGATATTTGATAACTATACCCAAACGCTTGAGCCTCAAGTTCAGTACCTTTATGTACCGAAAGAAGATCAAAGCGACATCGCCAAATACGATACCACCTTGCTGCAAACCGACTACTACGGTTTGTTCCGTAGTCGTAAATTTAGTGGTGTTGATGAGATCGCCGCCGCCAACCAGTTTAGCTATGGTGCCTCGACTCGCTTCTTTGATGATGGATTTAAGGAACGATTGAATATTTCGTTTGGTCAAATTATCTACTTAGATGCCAATCAACGTATTGATTCACCGAGCGACTCGCCTTCGAACTATTCAGCCTGGGCCGTCGAGATGGACTTCAACTACGATGACTATCTCTTCTACCATGGAGGGATTCAGTATGATATCGATACCGGTGAAGTTCAGTTAGGTAACAGCACGCTAGAGTACCGCTTCAGTGGGGGTTATCTTCAAGGCAACTATCGCTACGTCACCAAGGAATATATTGATAATACAGTCGACTTTAATATCGATAGCATCACTCCAGACGGCATTTCTCAGGCCGGACTACTGGCAGGTTATCAGATATCCCGCCGTTGGAACGCCAGTGCACAATACTTCTATGACATTACCACCGATGAAGCGCTCGAGTGGTTGACGCGACTGAACTATACGTCTGATTGTTGGTACATTGGTTTTACCTACAGCAAACAGTTACAAGGCTGGGACGGTGACTATATCAACACCACAACCGCCACACCGATGTACGAAAGTAACTTTAGCCTGAACTTTGGTATTATTGGCTTTGGTACCAAGATAGGTGCAGGTTCAGGGCTAGCAGGCTTAGACAGTGCGGGTAACTCATTAGGTTATGGCCGCCCATTCTTCTTAAACAACTAATTCAATAGCCTGCTGTCTAACTCTGCAGGCTAATTATATTTTATAGGTTCTTGAATGAGATTTTGGAAACACGCGCTCTTGGCTCTATGTGCGACCAGCACGTTAAATGCAGCACAAGCAGAGCCAGTGGCATTAGATAAGGTTGCCGTCATCGTAAACAGCAGCGTGGTGCTGCAAAGTGATATCGAGGCATCGATTAAGTCATTAAAAGCAAACGCAAAAAAAAGTGGCCAAGCCTTACCTGAAGAAGACATTCTGCGTGAGCAAGTGGTGGAAAAATTAATTGTCGATACCATCCAGCAGCAAGAAGCTGAACGCATCGGCGTACGTATTGATGACAATCGCCTCAACCAAGCTATCGCAGAAATCGCCAGCAACAACCAACAAACGGTGGAGCAACTCAGTGCGGCAATGGAGCAAGAAGGTTTGGACTACGCTGAGTTTCGTGAGCAAATTCGTAAAGAAATCGCGGCAAGTGAAGCGCGCAACGCCCTAGTTCGTCAACGAATCAATATCCTACCAGCTGAAGTCGAAAACTTGGCAGAGCTTCTGGCTCAAGAAACCAGCGCCACAGTACAGTATAAAATCAGCCATATTCAGCTACGAGTCAGCGACGGTGATGATAAAGCCGCCATCGAAGCACAAGCCAATCAATTGGTTGAAAAACTGAACCAAGGCGCCGACTTTAGCACCATGGCTTATACCTACTCAAAAGGCCCGAAAGCCTTGCAAGGTGGCGATTGGGGCTGGATGCGTAAAGAGGAAATGCCAACCATTTTTGCCGACCAAATCAAATTGCAGAACAAAGGCAGCGTGATTGGTCCCTTTCGTAGTGGTGTTGGCTTCCACATCCTGAAAATTGATGATGTTAAAGGGCTAGAGACCGTCGCCGTCACCGAGATAAATGCACGTCACATTCTTATTAAGCCTACGGTTATCTTGAGTGATGAAGGTGTTAAGAAAGAGCTTAATGAAATCATCGCGCGCATCAAGGCGGGTGAGGCCACGTTTGCAGAAATGGCACAACAGTACAGTCAAGATCCTGGTTCAGCAGCACAAGACGGCGAACTCGGTTATCAAACCTCAGACTTATATGTTCCTGAGTTCAAACATCAAATTGATACACTGCCGACCGGAAAAATCAGCGAACCATTCAAAACCGTGCACGGCTGGCACATCGTCGAAGTACTCGACCGCCGCGAAGTCGACCGTACTGACTCTGCGATGAAGAACCGAGCTTACCGAATTCTATTCAATCGAAAGTTCAACGAAGAAGCGAGTGCTTGGCTGCAAGAAATGCGCGCTAGCGCGTTTGTTGAAGTAGTGAATGATCAAGATGACAGTTAAACGCATTATCGTCACCGCCGGAGAACCGGCAGGCATTGGCCCAGATTTAGTTCTCGCGCTTTCGAAAGAGAGCTGGACACACCAAATCGTCGTTTGTGCCGACAAAAACATGCTTGCTGAGCGCGCACAAGCGCTTGGTATTGATGTTGAACTGATTGATTACCGTACTGAAGATGCCATCATCGCGCAAAAAGCCGGCTCTCTGGTGGTCGACCATATTCCTGTCGCCAATCCGGTGGTAGCAGGCCAACTCGATGAAAGCAATGGCCACTACGTATTAAATACTTTAGAAAGAGCCGCATTAGGCTGTATGAATGGTGAATTTGATGCTATTGTCACCGGCCCTGTACACAAAGGGGTGATCAATCGCGCTGGGGTGGCTTTTAGTGGTCACACTGAGTTCTTTGCCGAGAAGTCTAACACACCACTTGTGGTTATGATGCTGGCGACAGAAGGGCTACGCGTTGCTTTAGTTACCACCCATATCCCGCTGGCTTATGTGTCAAAAGCGGTGACTGAAGATAGGCTCGAGAGCATTCTCGATATTCTCCACCATGATTTGGTCGAGAAGTTTGCGATCCCCGCGCCGAATATCTATGTTTGTGGTCTCAACCCTCATGCGGGAGAAGATGGCTGTTTGGGCACAGAAGAGATCCAAACGATCACGCCTACGCTGGAAAAGATTCGTCAGCAAAAAGGCTACAATTTAATCGGACCGCTACCTGCCGATACTATTTTTAACCAAAAGTATCTACAACAGGCTGACGCGGTACTCGGGATGTATCACGATCAGGTACTTCCAGTATTAAAGTACAAAGGTTTTGGACGCTCAGTGAACATAACTTTGGGTCTACCATTTATTCGGACCTCCGTTGATCACGGAACCGCACTCGACCTTGCAGGGACTGGCAGTGCGGACACAGGGAGCTTCAGAACGGCGTTGGCTCATGCCATTGAGCTAGTCGATAAGAAAACCAATTAACTTGAGAGAATTATGAGAAACGATGTCCACTTAGGACACAAAGCGAGAAAGCGCTTTGGTCAAAACTTCCTAAATGATCCTTATATCATTGATGGAATTGTCTCTGCAATTAACCCGAAACCGGGGCAAAACCTAGTTGAAATTGGCCCAGGCTTAGGCGCGATCACCGAGCCTGTCGGTAAAGAAGTGGACAAGTTCACGGTTATTGAGCTTGACCGAGATCTCGCTGAGCGCTTGCGCAACCACCCAGACCTTGGTGATAAACTAACCATTCACGAAGGCGATGCGATGCGCTTCGACTTCACTCAGTTAGTCAAACCAAACAATAAACTGCGTATTTTCGGTAATTTGCCGTACAACATTTCAACGCCTTTGATGTTTCACCTGTTTGAATTTCATAAAGACATTCAGGATATGCACTTTATGCTGCAAAAAGAGGTGGTAAATCGCCTTGCAGCAGGACCTGGAACCAAAGCATATGGCCGCTTAACCGTGATGGCGCAATACTTCTGCAAAGTAGTGCCCGTGTTAGAAGTGCCACCAACGGCGTTCGTTCCGCCGCCAAAAGTTGATTCGGCCGTGGTTCGCTTAGTCCCTTACGAGGAGATCCCTCACCCAGTCACTAACTTAAA
Organism: Vibrio sp. JPW-9-11-11; assembly: GCF_013369335.1. Classification (GTDB taxonomy): domain Bacteria; phylum Pseudomonadota; class Gammaproteobacteria; order Enterobacterales; family Vibrionaceae; genus Vibrio. The sequence continues at coordinate 59,197 of NZ_SZQJ01000003.1, read as the reverse complement.
GTGGCTTGATCGAGTATGTCGTGAAGGCTTTAATCAGCGTCGCAAAACGGTTCGTAATTGTTACAAATCGCTGTTGTCAGCAGAGGTACTCGAGCAATTGGGAGTGAATCCTAGCATGCGTCCAGAAAACCTCACTCTGCAACAATTTGTCGATATGGCTAACTGGCTCGATGCCAACCAGTAAGTTAAGCTAGAATCAAAAGGTGGTAAGTCTATGGCTTGTCACCTTTTTGACTTTTTTAGGAGTTTACATGGAAGCTACCCCTTGTATAAAAGTCCAAGTGCATAGTAAATATATCGCCGACCAGTCCCACCCAGATGCCAAACGCTTTGTTTTCGCTTACATCATCACGATAAAAAACCTCAGCCAGCAACCTGTCCAATTGATCAGTCGCCGCTGGTTAATTACCGATGCAAATGGCAAGCAGATGACCGTCGAGGGAGAAGGCGTCGTTGGTGAGCAACCTGTGATTGGAGCGAATGATGAATACACGTACAACAGCGGTACAGTGATTGAAACTCCCGTGGGTGTGATGCAAGGCCAATACATGATGCACGATGCCGAAGGCCAAGAGTTCGTCGCTGAGATTGACCCATTTAGACTCGCTATTCCCCATATACTCAATTAGGTACGCTCTGTGGCCACATATATTGTTGGTGATCTACAAGGTTGCCTTGATGAACTGCTGTTACTCCTCGATAAAGTTAACTTCCAACCAGGACCCGACACTTTATGGGTCGCAGGAGATTTGGTTGCCAGAGGCCCAAAATCACTCGAAGTCCTGCGCTATCTAAAATCGCTCGGCGAGAATGTCCAAGTCGTTCTCGGTAATCACGACCTACACCTATTAGCCGTTTCGCTAGGACTATTTAAAGCCAAAGATAAAGACAGAACTATCCCAATCTTGCAAGCGGAAGACAAAAAGGCACTCCTCAAGTGGCTTAGAAAGCAACCTCTCCTTGCCGAGCATGATGAATTTGTGATGTGTCATGCGGGTATTTCGCCTCAATGGACATTAAAACAAGCACGTTGTGCGGCACGAGAAGTCGAAGCGATATTACACAGTAAAGAGTGGCGCTGGCTGATTGAGAACATGTATTCCAATCAACCCGACTATTGGTGCGACTCTCTGCAAGGCATTGAGCGATATCGTTATATTATCAATGCTTTTACTCGCATGCGTTTTTGTTACCCAGACGGGCGTCTAGATATGGCGTGTAAACTTCCTCCTAGTCAAACCAACAGTGATGAGCTGGTTCCCTGGTTTGAAGTCAAACAGCGAGAAAAACTAAAAAAGACGGTAATTTTCGGTCATTGGGCGGCGCTGGAAGGTTATCAAGGCAAGAAAGTGATCGGTCTTGATACCGGATGTGTTTGGGGGGGAAGCCTCACCATGCTCAGGTGGGAAGATAAGGTGTTTTTCACGCAACAAGCCCTGTAAAGGACTTTGGAAACTAGAGCTGCAATGCTAAGAAAGCAACTCTAGTTTCCGTATCGTTAACTAGTTCTGGCGACTCTTTTCTAAAATCATGAACTGCATGTCATACGCATTCTTATCGTCGGCACGATAACGTTCAGAATAACGTTCAACAAACTCCTCTCCCCAAGCGGGGAACTGAGTATCGCCATCCACTTGAGCGTCAATGTAGGTAACATACAGCTTGTCAGCTTTGGGAAGGCATGCTTGATAAATCGTGCCACCGCCAATAACCATGACTTCTTCGACTTCACCAGCCGCTTGCAATGCCTCATCAATCGAAGCGACCGTCGTTACGCCTTCAATCTGTAAATCTCGGTCTCGACTAATGACGATATTGTGCCTGCCTGGTAATGGGCGACCGATCGATTGATAGGTTTTTCGCCCCATAACAACGGGCTTACCGAGTGTGCAGCGTTTAAACCATGCAAAATCCGCGGGCAAATGCCAAGGCATCTGATTGTCTTTACCTATCACACGATCTTGTGCCATCGCAGCGATCATACTGATGATCATCTCTTTACTCCTAACGCCTTAAACTATCGGTTTTCGGCGATAGAATAGCAATCCTGGCATGGCTAAGCCAACCGCAAGTCCTGCAATAATAAACATTGCTTTTAAAAAGTTCTCCATCAACATCGCCACAAGCTCAGGGCTGTAGCCGCGATGGTTGAGCTCAACCAGTGCGATCATCGCTTTAAACGCAAATACGCCCGGTACCATAGGGATCAACGCCGCAACGGTAAACACTTTTGGGTGAGCCAAAAAGCGTGCTGACCAATGAATACCGACCATGCTCACGATCATTGCCGCGAAGAAGGTGGCCCATTCTATCGGTACGCCAAAGTGCATCATCAGGTAACGTGAACCATGACCAATGGCACCGCCCAGTGCGCAATAAACCAGTGCTTTTTGCGGCACATTAAACACCAGAGCAAACCCAACAGCTGGAATCGCAGCAAATAGCATGTCATTGAGCAGGCCGAGTAACAGTTGTCCATCTATCATGCGACCCACCCCCAAACACCGACTAAGCTCATTGCAGCCACTATGCCTAAACTGGTGGCTAAGGTCAGTAAACTGGCCATTACAAAACGAGCGATGCCCATATTGATATACCCTTTCAGCATATCGGCCACTGAATTTATCAAGGGAAAACCTGGCACCAGCATCAGTACCGATGACGCCATGACCAACGAAGGGGAATTACCAAGCTGATAAATGACAGCTTGAGCAGAAATAAACGTGGTAACAAACGCAGTGGCTGCAAAGTTCATCAATGGGTTGAAGTGGCGATGCCCTATCTCTTGTCGTACCACCATACCCACTGCCGATGCAACGAACGTCATACCAAATACGGTCCAATCACCGCCAGCCAAGCGACTAAAGGCAGCACAAGAGAGACCGATCATCATAACCACTAACCAACGGTTGTAGCGTTCGGGGCTGATCTGATTAAGTTTGTGCTGAGCTAAGCTGGCGTCGATAATGCCGCGCTCTAGCATGATACAGATGCGTTGCACTTGGGTAATCGCGCGCATATTAATGCCGCGGTCGGGGCAACGGCGAGCGGTCGTAATACAATGTTCTTGATACACAGTGGTCACCACCAGCGAACTGGCCGACAGTGACACTTCCACTTCGTCCATACCTGCTGCGATACCAAAGCGACGCATCAAGTCCCCCACTAACGTGCTCTCCGCCCCATGCGCCAAAAGCATTTGCCCTGCTTGAGCTATCAAACGAGACACCGCTCGTTGTTTGGATGCCATAATTCTATCCTACTCCTTTAGAATTCGACTATTGTGCTGCGAATTGTAGGTCAATGATTTGATTTAGACACAAAAAAGCCGCAATTGACATTGCGGCTATGGATATTATTCAGGATTATTCGCGCACATAGATAACGTGGCCGTCATCTTCTTCGTCGTCCCAATCATCCCAGTCGTCATCTTCTTCAGTGATCACATCTTTACCTGCGATGGCATCTTTATGGTAGTCGTCCCACATAAAGTCGACTTTATCTTCTTCACTCACCTCTTCAGTTTCACGAGGAAGATTTTCCATAAACTCAGCCAGCTTGTAACACAGCTCTTTAGTGCCTTGCTTGTTCACCGCAGAGATCTTGAAGTACTCATCTTCCCAGCCTAGGGCGTCAAGAATGCCTTGAATGATCTCATCGGCCTCATCTTCAGGCATCAGATCAACTTTGTTGAAGATCAACCAGCGTGGTTTATCCGCCAGTTTCTCACTATATTGCTCAAGCTCATCAATGATAGTTAAAGCATTTTCAATCGGATCCGATTGATCAATCGGCATAATGTCGATCATATGCAGTAGCACACGGCAACGTTCTAGGTGCTTCAAGAAGCGAATACCCAGTCCTGCGCCATCAGCGGCCCCTTCAATCAGTCCAGGAATGTCGGCGACGACAAAGCTCTTCTCTGGAACCACACTCACCACACCCAAACTCGGGATTAGAGTGGTAAACGGATAGTCAGCGACTTTCGGTTTTGCTGCAGAAATCGCACGAATAAAGGTCGACTTGCCTGCATTCGGTAAGCCAAGCATACCAACATCCGCCAGCAGCAATAGCTCGAGGCGAATTTCACGCACTTCACCTTTAGTACCCAACGTTTTTTGACGGGGTGCGCGGTTCACCGACGATTTAAAGCGCGTATTGCCGAGACCATGCCAGCCACCTTTGGCCACCATGACTTTTTTACCGTGTTCGGCTACTTCAGCCACAATTTCATTAGTGTGAATATCAACCGCACGAGTACCAACAGGTACGCGAAGCACTTTGTCTTTACCACGCTTACCCGTACAGTTACCGCCACGGCCATTCTCACCACGTTCCGCTTCATAGAAGCGCTGAAAACGATAGTCGATTAGGGTGTTGAGGTTTTCATCCGCGAGGATGTATACATCGCCACCGTCACCACCGTCACCACCATCAGGGCCACCTTTCGCCACGAATTTCTCTCGCCAGAAACTCACTACACCGTTGCCGCCATCACCGGCTTGAACTTTAACTACCGCTTCATCAACGAATTTCATCTCTTACTCCGCCCTATTGCTACTCAAGTAGCTGCGTTGCAAATATCATCTCAAGCCCCGCTGGTCGCGGAGTGAATGATATAAATTCTAGCAGATTCCGTTTTCAGATCGATCACCTTGATCTTAGATCGTTCTACCACTCAGGAATATATAATGAGGGACTTTTTACAAAGTGCCTTAGTATCTATTCTGTCTTGCCGCCGACAAACTGAAGAGAAATAAAAAACCCCGCCGAATCGGCAGGGCTTTTGAATTCAGCTTGAAAGCTAATCAGTAAATAAGCAAGGTTGCTTAAATTACTCAGCTTCGATGCTAACGAATTTACGGTTCTTAGGACCTTTCACTTCGAACTTCACTTTACCTTCGGTAAGAGCGAATAGAGTGTGGTCTTTACCAATACCTACGTTAGTACCAGCGTGGAACTTAGTACCACGTTGACGAACAATGATGTTACCTGCAAGTACAGATTCACCACCGAAACGCTTAACACCTAGACGTTTGCTTTCTGAATCGCGGCCGTTACGAGTAGAACCACCAGCTTTTTTGTGTGCCATTGTTAAACTCTCCTAATCGATTAAGCGTTGATACCAGTGATTTTCACTTCTGTGAACCACTGACGGTGACCAGCTTGTTTGCGAGAGTGCTTACGACGACGGAACTTAACGATTTTTACTTTATCGCCACGACCGTGTTGAACCACTTCTGCAACCACTTTGCCGCCCTCTACAAGAGGAGCACCAACTTTAATGTCTTCACCGTTAGCAACAAGAAGAACTTTATCAAATTCAACAGTTGCACCAGTTTCAACGTCTAATTTCTCTAAACGAAGAGTTTGACCTTCGCTTACACGGTGTTGTTTACCACCAGATTGGAAAACAGCGTACATATCTTACTCCGCTTTTTCCGCACAGCCGTATGCTTTTTGAGCACTAAGGGTGTGCGCTAAACTAATCATCAATAGGGCGCAGATTCTACAGAAAGCTCGCACCTATGACAAGCCATATTTTGAAAAAATTGGCGAAAAGCTAATCGCCAATGAAAAGTGCCGAGATGATGCCCTTTAACCGTGTATTTATCAACGTTTTTTAGTGTATTATTCAGCAATTAAAGTAGATAAGAATACCTTACAAGTTCTAACCTCAGCCGGATTTACAATGGATTTTAAAGCTATCCAAGCTCTCACCGCCGATGACATGGCAAAAGTGAACGAAACAATTCATGCTCAGCTCAACTCTGATGTCTCTTTAATTAACCAACTTGGTTTTTATATCGTCAGTGGTGGAGGTAAGCGTATACGCCCTCTCCTAGCTGTACTTTCGGCCCGAGCATTGGGTTACCAAGGCGACGCGCATACCACGGCTGCTGCCTTTATTGAATTTATTCACACAGCAACCTTGTTGCACGATGATGTCGTGGATGAATCAGACATGCGTCGCGGTAAAGCAACAGCCAACGCCGCCTTTGGCAATGCAGCCAGCGTATTAGTCGGCGACTTTATCTACACTCGCTCGTTCCAGATGATGACCGAGCTAGGATCATTAAGGATCCTTAAGTTGATGAGTGACGCGGTCAACATTATCGCTGAGGGTGAAGTACAACAATTGATGAACTGCAACGATCCCAACACCACAGAAGAGAGTTACATGCAGGTCATCTACTCGAAAACCGCTCGCTTGTTTGAAGCCGCGACACAAATAGGGGCCATTTTGAACGACGCCCCAGATGAAGTCGAAGTCGCTTTGCAAAACTATGGTAAATATCTAGGCACCGCCTTCCAACTGATCGACGACGTGATGGACTACACCTCTGATGGCGATGAGATGGGGAAAAATGTCGGTGACGACCTCGCAGAAGGAAAACCAACCTTACCTCTACTCTATGCCATGCGTCATGGAACAGCAGCACAAAATGAGATGATTCGCGAAGCGATTGAAAAAGCCAATGGCATGGAGCGCTTAAACGAGATTCTCGCAGCCATGGAACAAACGGGGTCTTTGGAATATACCCGCCAAAAAGCGTATCAAGAGGCAGATAAAGCGATTGCCGAGCTTCATGTGCTGCCGGAATCCCCCTACAAGCAAGCCCTGGTTACACTCGCTCACATGTCGGTGCATCGCAGCAGCTAGTCAGAACGCACACTCACACAAAGTGCAAATACAGCAACGGGAACCCTAAGGTTCCCGTTTGTCTCTCTACGAGACCATCCAGAACAGCGAAACGAAGGCAATTGACCGTGTTTAGGTTTAAGTCTGACGCTCTCACTCTATACACTCTGCCCGCTCTTTGACATTACCAGTAATACTTCGATTGAGATGTAAATTTAGTATGTTTTGTGAGCAATATATTTTTTAGATTAATAAAAATATCATTATTGCAGTCACTCCGCTCGTTTTACTCGGCGACCGAATGGCTGTCATTGAAGTGTCACTGATGCGTCACCAATCCCTCATTGAACTGCAGCCTCGCTGTCATATGATTTTTCTATCCTCAGCACAGATTCGCTATCTGTTGAGGATAACATGCCAGCATCCAGCCCTTTTCGTTTACCCACCAAGACACCACTTCGAGTGGCCGAAAGCCTTACCGAATGGGCGACAGGACTAAGCCAACTCGACAAGTTCTATGCGCAACGCCCCGTCAATTGCGATACCCATTCTTTTCTTCGCTATACGCTGGAGGTACTTGGTATCGACTATCAAGTCGTCAAAGGTTGTGTAAACACCGTTCCACAGCAAGGTGCTACGATCGTCGTTGCCAATCACCCGCTAGGGTGTGTGGAGGGCGTCATCTTAGCTGAGCTACTGTTGCATGTAAGAAACGATGTCCAAATCCTGGCCAACCAGTACCTCAAAACCGTGCCAGAACTCGACAAACTATTTATCGGTGTCGATGTATTTGAGGGCACTGACGCGCCACGAGCAAACTTAAAGGCGCTGCGTCAGGCACAGCAACATCTAGAGAATGCCGGATTATTGTTACTGTTTCCTGCTGGCGAAGTATCGCAACTGGTCAAAGGGAGTACAGCTCGGCTTGAAGACAAAGAGTGGAGTCGTTCCGTCAGTCATCTAATTCGCAAATCACGCGCCACAACAGTGCCGATGTTTATTGATGGACAAAATTCAAAACATTTCTATTTAGCCGGCAAAGTTCATCCTCTACTTCGCACCTTGATGCTCGGCAGAGAGCTATTGAACAAAGCTAACCACACCATAGGGTTATCCATTGGCCAAGCGATTAAGTACAAAGAAGTCAACGGGCTGACCGACACACAACTCGTCCACTACTTACGCCTAAATACCTACTTACTGCAAACACCTCAAAACAGAAACACTAAGTCGCCTACCCAAAACGACCGCTTGGTTGCGGTAGATCCATCGCTACCTTTACAAGATCATCTCGATGATCTTCGTCAATTACCTAAGCAGCACCGACTCTTGTCCAGTGGTGAGTTTGACGTTTATTGCACCAGCGCTGATCACATTCCATCGATCATGCACGAAATTGGTCGTCTGAGAGAAATTAACTTTCGCCAAGTGGGGGAAGGGACAGGCAACGCACTAGATATTGATAGATTTGACCGATACTACCTGCAGTTATTTGTTTGGGACCGAGACAATCAACGCTTGGTCGGCGCCTACCGCTTAGGGCTCGTCGATCAGATTGTGGCGAAACATGGGATAGATGGCCTCTATTCACGCACCTTGTTCAACTACCAAAAACCATTTATCGACAGCATGGGGAAATCCATCGAAATGGGTCGCTCTGTCATCGACAACGCGTACCAAAAATCCATGGCTCCCTTACTGCTACTATGGAAAGGTATCGCGACTTACGTGGCAAACAATCCAGACTATACCCATCTATTCGGTCCAGTAAGCATTAGTAACGACTACAGCGAGCAAACTCGTCAACTTTTGGCGCAAACCATGACCTTGCACCACTACGATAACGACAAAGCAGAGTTTGTTACACCATCCAATCCTTTACCTGAAACCGAAACAAGATGGAACCAAGCGATGTTGTCTGCACTCGCGGACTTGCAGTTGTTATCTCGCGTGATAGCAAGAATTGACGACGGAAAAAGCGTCCCTGTCTTACTCAGACAATACCTAGCACTCAACGGTAAACTCGCGTGTTTTAACGTTGATCCCGATTTCAATAATGCACTAGACGGTTTGATCATGGTCGATCTAAGAGAGGTGCCGTTTAAAACCTTAGCCCGTTATATGGGGGCAAGCCAAGCAACGCAGTATCTCGATCAGCATCGTTCGCGTATTGAATGACTTATGCAACGACGACGCGTACGTGACCGAGTCGGCACTTTTTATATCAAGATTATGTCCTTGATTCCGAGTAGCGACTCGTCAAATCCGCTAACAACTTAGGCTAGATGGCAGCATAAACCGCCACTATATACAAAGTCATTAGTAACACTCTCTGCATCGGGATCAATTGCTAGCGATAAATTAGATTGACGAAAAAATAGTCAGGAGAAATGCTAGGTGTGATTTAGCAAGACAACAATAAGGAAGTCACCTCTCTATGCTGCCCTCAAAACAAAAAATACGCTCACTCATCACCGGAACGTTAACCCTTTCACTCGCGTTAACATCATTTTCAGGCTTTGCCGAAGACAAAGTGTATCGCTTAAAACTTGCGGAAACTTGGGGCCCCAATACCCCGATACTCGGTGATGCCACCAAGAACATGGCACAACTCGCAGAGGAAATGTCCAACGGACGCCTACAAATTCGTATCGATTCCGCCAATAAACACAAAGCGCCACTGGGCATTTTTGATATGGTCAAATCAGGCCAGTATGACCTTGGTCACTCAAGCTCCTATTACTGGAAAGGCAAAGTGCCTAATACGCTCTATTTCTCTTCCATGCCATTTGGCATGATCTCTACCGAACAATACGCATGGTTCTATCGTGGTGGCGGTATGGAACTGATGGAGAGAGTCTACGCTCCGCATAATTTACTATCGTTTCCAGGCGGAAACTCAGATATTCAAATGGGCGGTTGGTTTAAAAAGGAGATCAACTCCATCGAAGACTTAAAAGGCTTGAAAATCCGCATTCCAGGTTTTGCCGGTGAAGTCATGGCCAAAGTGGGCGCTGCTCCGACTAATATCGCCCCTGGAGAGCTCTATACCTCTCTAGAGCGTGGCACCATAGACGCGCTAGAATGGGTGGGGCCGGCGTTTGACTTGAGAATGGGCTTTCAAAAAATTGCGCCTTACTACTATACCGCATGGCACGAGCCGGGATCTGAAACTCAATTCCTCGTCAATAAGAAGAAGTGGGATTCACTACCTAAAGATCTGCAAACCATTTTGGAAACCGCCTTCCGCGTTGCTGCCTTTGACATGTACAACCAAGCAGTCGATGCCAACGCTAATAGCTGGGCAACAATGAGTGCTGAGTACCCAGACATTAAAGTTCGCAACTTTCCACCTCAAGTATTGCAAGCGATGAAAGCGGCAACAGCAAGCTTGCTTGAAGAAGAAGCAGCGAAAGACCCACTGGCAAAAGAGATCATCGAGTCACAAAAACGCTACTTGACCAAAGTTCGCGCTTGGACGGACATTTCTTCAAAAGCCTACCTCGACGCCAATTAATCCTACCGACCAGGGCAGCATTGCTGCCCTTTGGTCACTCTACTCAATATCGTTTAAAGTGTGTCATTTCATTTCACAAAAAACCAAAGCGTGATACGCATCACTTTACAACATCTATTCACCACACCAACCAACAAGATCAAAGTCACATTTATAGATTCATTGAATCCATACAAAAACAAAAAAGTGACACAGATCACTCATGGTTCATTTTTTAATCTTTTTTAATTGAGACTTTGATCTTTTAAAAATTATTGACATTCGTGACATTTATAAATTGTCATTAAATTACATCTCAATTAATTGATGAGGTTCACGCAAAAAGTGCTTGGAGGGATATATTTATAAGGTACAGATCACGAAAAACCCGTTGTCAGTTCCATCATAAAAATGTGTGGTAAATTGATTGGGTACTACGCAATCAGACGGTTTTGGCGAACCGTACTACAACATATTAACAGAACATCGAACGGGGAACTCTTATGATATCACCAGATGCTAAGATCAAGATACAAAATTTTGGTCGCTTCCTGTCAAACATGGTAATGCCTAATATCGGAGCATTCATTGCCTGGGGTTTTATCACTGCTCTATTTATTCCAACCGGTTGGTTGCCAAATGAAACACTGGCAGCAATGGTTGGCCCTATGATTACCTACCTGTTGCCGCTGCTGATCGGTTATACCGGTGGTAAGCTAGTCGGCGGCGATCGCGGCGCAGTGGTCGGTGCCATTACCACTATGGGTGTGATTGTTGGTACCGACATCCCAATGTTTATGGGCGCTATGATGGTCGGCCCTATGGGTGGCTGGGCAATCAAGAAATTTGACAACTACATCGACGGCAAAGTGAAAAGCGGCTTCGAGATGTTGGTCAACAACTTCTCAGCCGGCATCATAGGTATGGTGTGTGCGATCGTTGCTTTCTTCTTAATTGGTCCCTTTGTCAAAGTGCTCTCAGGCGGCTTGGCAGCAGGGGTAAACTTCCTGGTTGCCGCTCACCTTTTACCTTTAACTTCTATCTTTGTTGAACCAGCAAAAATCCTGTTCCTGAACAACGCGATTAACCACGGTATTTTCTCGCCGTTGGGTATTCAGCAAGCAGCGGAAACAGGCAAATCGATCTTCTTCCTAATCGAAGCCAACCCAGGTCCTGGTCTAGGTATCCTGCTTGCTTACATCGTATTTGGTAAAGGGACAGCTCGTCAGACGGCCGGTGGTGCATCGATCATCCACTTCTTTGGTGGTATCCACGAAATCTACTTCCCGTACGTCCTGATGAACCCTCGCCTAATTTTGGCGGCCATCGCTGGCGGTATGACAGGTGTGTTTGTGCTAACGGTTTTCAACGCGGGTATCGTTTCTCCAGCATCACCAGGCTCTATCTTCGCAGTACTGCTGATGACACCTAAGAGCGCGATGGTTGGCGTGCTGGCGTCTATCGCTTCAGCGGCTGCGGTTTCTTTCACCGTTGCGTCATTGCTACTTAAAACTCAAACGTCAACGGAAGAAGACGGCGACGGCGCTGCGCTAGAGAAAGCAACCTCACAGATGAAAGATATGAAGTCTGCGTCGAAAAACGCTGTAACCAGTGCACAAGCCAAAGGTGACGTAAACCTAGCCACCGTGCAAACCATTATTGTCGCGTGTGACGCTGGCATGGGATCGAGCGCAATGGGAGCGAGCTTATTGCGTAAGAAAGTACAACAAGCGGGCTTAAACATCAGCGTGACTAACTTAGCCATCAACAGCCTACCTGAAGACGTGGATATCGTTATCACCCACAAAGATCTGACAGACCGTGCGCGTAAATACGCCCCGAGTGCACATCATATCTCTTTGACTAACTTCCTCGACGGCGACACGTACCAAAACCTAGTGACACAGTTATTTGCCGCACAAAAGCAAGACGCAGCAAACGAAGCCCACATGGTCAAGGTGTCTATCGTCGCTGCAAATGATGACAACTTTGAAGTTCAAGCTTCGCCAGTATTTCAAATCCAGCGTGAGAACATTCATCTAGGTTTAAAAGCAGCCAACAAAGAAGAAGCGATTCGCTTTGCGGGCAACAAGTTGGTCGAACTTGGCTACGCGGAACCCGAATACGTAGACGCGATGTTCGAACGTGAAGCCATGGTTCCAACTTACCTCGGCGAGTCTATCGCAGTCCCCCACGGCACGGTAGAAGCGAAAGACAAAGTGAAAAAAACCGGCATTGTAATTTGCCAATACCCATCGGGTATCCAATTTACGGATGACGACGAAGATGTAGCAAAACTGGTTATCGGCATTGCCGCTAAGAATGATGAGCACATCCAGGTGATTACCACCATTACCAATGCGCTCGATGAGCCGGAGTCAATTGAAAAGCTAACCAGCACCAAGGATGTGGAAGAGATTCTCAACATCCTTGGTGGTCAGCAAGCGGCTTAATCACTCCTTTCATTTGCTCCTGAGCAAACCGAGGTCAGCTGTCACCCCCTATGCGGTTGACCTCACTCTACACTCATTTTCGTCAACATTTCAGACATTGGTAGGTAAGCATTATGAAAAACGCAGTTCATTTTGGCGCAGGTAACATTGGTCGTGGCTTTATCGGCAAACTATTGGCAGACGCAGAGGTTAAAGTCACATTTGCCGACGTCGACGCACCTCTAATCGATCAACTGAGTCACAAACAAGAATACAAAGTAAAAGTCGTGGGCAGTGAGTGCCAAATCGATACCGTGACTCACGTCACCGCGGTAAACTCGGCCAGTGAAGACGTGATCGATCGCATTGTGAACACCGATTTAGTGACAACCGCCGTCGGTCCTAACGTCCTAGACATCATTGCAAAAACCATCGCGACCGGCATTGAAAAACGCTTGGCAGCAGGCAATGAAAAACCACTCAATATCATCGCATGTGAGAATATGGTTCGCGGCACCACCCACCTAAAAGGTGAAGTGTACAAACACTTGGAAGAATCATTGCACGCAAAAGCAGACCAGTTGGTTGGCTTTGTCGATTCTGCCGTCGACCGCATCGTGCCACCAGTCGAAGCGGCAAACGATGATCCACTCGAAGTGACAGTCGAAAGTTTCAGTGAATGGATTGTCGACGAGCAGCAGTTCAAAGGAGACATCCCTGACATCGCGGGCATGGAAAAAACCAACAACCTGATGGCGTTTGTGGAGCGTAAGCTTTTTACCCTCAATACTGGCCACTGCATAACCGCTTACTTAGGTTGTTTAAAAGGCCATCGCACCATCCGTGAGGCGATTGAAGACCCAAGCATTCACGATGAAGTAAAACAAGCGATGCTCGAGAGTGGCGAAGTCCTGATCAAGCGTTATGGTTTCGACCGCGACATGCACAATGCCTACATCGAGAAAATTCTAGGACGCTTTGCGAATCCATTTCTCGTCGATGAAGTGCACCGCGTGGGTCGTCAACCGATCAGGAAATTGGGGCCAAACGATAGATTGGTCAAGCCCTTACTCGGTACAATTGAGTATGGCACTGAAAATCAAACACTTTTGAAAGGCATCGCTGCGGCTTTGAAGTATACTAGCAGCGAAGATCCCCAGGCGATAGAACTGCAAACATCGCTACAAGAGCAGGGCGTGCGCCAAACTGTTGCTCACTACACAGGTCTCGCAATAGACAGTGAAGAAGTCGCAAAGATTGAAGCCATCTTTGCGTCTCTATAACAATAACCTGAGGGGAGCCATGTCTCCCCTTTTAAACGAAAACGACTAATTGGTATATGGCAGACAAACTTAACGAAACTGAGATTATAGAGCGATTAAATAATGCCCCGTCGGTTCGCGGTTTCTTTATCGCCGCGGTGGACATTTTTAATGACTCTATCGATGCGCTGATACAAAGAATCTTTCGAAAAGATAACTTTGCCGTGCAGTCAGTCGTCGGCCCTTTACTCCAAGACTCCGGTCCTTTGGGGGATTTGTCTGTGCGTTTAAAGTTGTTGTATGGCTTAGGCGTCCTGCCAGACAATGTCTATCACGACATCGAAGATATCATCAAAATTAAGAATACGTTGAACAGCGACGCGTCCGATTACGAGTTCACTGATCCTAATATTATTGACCCTATCACCAAGCTTAACTTGGTCCAAAATCTCGGCATGGTACAACTTCAAGTCTCTGAACCCGATGACGACATCGATCTTGAGTTTTATCAGTTGCAACTCCAGCGTCAGCAGCAAATCATTAAGTCCGGGCTTTCACTGGCAATTGTCGAGATATGTAATGAGCTCGATAAAGAAAGTCCATTTTGACGCTTGAACGATAGCGTAAGCATCCGTGCCCGACGCTGACTGATCTGCACGATCACTCGCTGACGGGTAAACTTGTTGTCTAAATTGATACTCACCATAAGCATAACCAGTAGATTATCTCACTGATTTTTCTCTTAAAATGTCGACATTCGACATAACCACTGGCTCACATGATCAACGACTAATTTGTAAGTTACTGATTTACAAGCAATTAAATAACAAACCCATAAATGAAACACCGTTCCATGTGACAAAAATCTCGAATCCGTACATTTTTATTTGTCGAAATTCGACATTTGTATATTATTCGAATGTCGAATACCAACGGAGAGAATTATGAGTGAGTTGTCGTCCACCATCAATAAAGAGCAAAATCCCGAGACAGAACAGCTGTCCGAGTTGCCTTTAGTCGAGGTGCTGGAATTACTCAATGCCCACGACGCGAGTGTCGCCCTATCGATCAACAAAGTGTTGCCAGAGGTGGCCAAAGCGGTGGAACTGATCGCCGCACAGCTCAGACAAGGCGGCCGTTTATTCTATGTTGGAGCCGGAACCAGCGGCCGACTTGGTGTGTTGGATTCCGCCGAATGTCCCCCTACATTCGGTACCGATCCAGCTTTAGTACAATCGATTATCGCAGGTGGTGTTGACGCTATGCTTGCTGCGGTGGAAGACATTGAAGATTGCACCGAGTCGGCCCCTGCCGAACTTCAGCAGCGTCAGCTTACGGCGCAAGACGTAGTACTTGGTATTGCCGCTAGTGGTCGAACGCCCTTTGTTATTTCAGCACTCGATTACGCCAGACAGGTCGGTGCGAAAACCGTCGCACTTAGTACCCGAGGGCCAGGCCTCATTTCACAGCACGCAGATGTGTCGATAGCCCCAGATGTTGGTGCAGAGGTGCTCGCTGGTTCAACACGCATGAAAAGCGGCTCAGCGCAAAAGATGTTGCTGGGAATGCTGAGTACTTCGGTCATGATCCAACTAGGCAAGGTCCACGGCAATTTGATGGTGGATGTCAAAGCGAATAACCAAAAGCTGCGCATTCGTGCCCAACATATGGTGCAGCAAATTTGTGAAGTGGATGAGCTTACCGCTGCCAATCTATTGGATGCAGTGGATTACAATGTTCGTGCAGCGGTGTTGCTGCACACGTTGGAGACTTCCCCTTCTCAAGCGCTTGCACTTGCAGCGCGACCCTTCCAACCTCTGAAACAGCAGTTACTGCAAGGAAAATAACATGGCAAATAAGATAGAACATCTGGAGCTGATTGCCGATCAAATTGAGCAGCATATTGGCGGTTTTGATAACGTCACCACGCTAACCAACTGTATGACGCGCGTGCGTATCGTGCTCAAAGACCGCTCCCTATTTAACATGGACGCACTGCGTGACGTCGACGATATCAAAGGCGTCGTTGATGCAGGCGAGCAATATCAAATCATCGTCGGCATGGGCACTGCGGCCAAAGTCGCTGCTGTGCTCAACAAACGCATGAAAGGCGCTGGTGTTGAACAAGAGTCGACGCAGCCCCCTGCAGCTCAACCCTTCTCTGTTCGTCGCTCACTCAACACCTTAGCCGCGATCTTTGTACCGACCATTCCAGCTCTGATCGGTTGTGGTTTAGTTCTTGGGATGGTGAACATCTTCAAACTCGTCGCGCCCGATTTTGTGGCCGCCAACCCAGATATTTTTACCCTGTTCACCGTAGTTGGCAAAGCCGTGTTTGCGGTACTTTCTGTTATGATCGGTATGAACACCGCCAAAGAACTTCAAGCGTCTCCAGCAATTGGGGCTGTGATGGCCGCGGTACTGACCGCCCCTGGCCTCGCCAATATTGAGTTGTTTGGCACCACTTTAGTACCGGGCGGCGGAGGCATGTTTGCGGTGCTACTGGTTTGCGTGTTTTCTTCTAAGTTTGAACTTTGGTTCCGTAGCCATTGTAAAGAGAGTCTCGACCTTATCTTTACTCCAACCGTCACCATTTTGGTATCGTCTGCGGCCGCCTTGGTTATCTTGCAACCCGTTGCCCACGCGGTCAACATGTGGCTGGGTAACTTGGTCTCGGTTGCACTCCTTAACGAATCGGCAGGTTCGGTCGCAGTTGGCGGCATCCTCGGTGGTGGCTTCCTGTTCTTGCTATTGACCGGCCTACACCAAGGCTTAATCCCTATTCACGCTCAAATCCTTGAAACATTTGGTCTCAACTACCTATTTCCTATTTTGGCAATGGGTGGCATGGGACAAGTCGGCGCAGCTGCGTACGTCTACTTCAAATCAAAGAATGAGCGCTTGAAAAAAACCATAACTGGCGCTCTGCCTGTCGGTATCCTTGGTGTAGGTGAGCCACTTCTGTTTGGAGTGTCACTACCGCTTGGTAAGACCTTTATTGCAGGCTGTATCGGTGGGTTTGCCGGTGGTGCGATGATGGCGGCCTTCAAGATTGGCATCATCATTCCGTTTGGTACTGCTGGGCTTTCACTGATTCCTCTGGTAGGTGAAGGTCAGATCCCATCCTTCTTACTTGCGGTAGTGTGTGCATGGATTGTCGGCTTTATCGCGTCGATGCTACTCGGGTTTACCGATCCAGTCGAAAAGTCAGCAAAAAGTCGCTAATATCATCCCGTCGTACAATTCGCGGCGACGGGACGATTACACTTCAGAGGCATCAATGGAAAGCATCATCAATAAAGTCAAAGCGCTCGCTCATTCAAGCAACCTGAACGAGCAAAAAATCTCGCACTTTATTATTGAGCAGCAGTTTGACCTCGCTAAGTATAGCGCCACCAAAGTCGGCGCTAAACTGGGCATTAGCGATTCATCAGTGATTCGCTATGCCAAGAGCATCGGCTGTAGTGGTTTTCCCGATTTAAAACTCAAGCTGGCGGCACTAGCGCCTCAAGCGCAAAAACCCTCCACTCAGTCTGTCTATGCAGAGATCGAGAGCAGCGACTCGACCCAAGCTATTATCGACAAGTCCAAAAACTTGTTTACCAGTAAGATCGAGCAATCCTTAAGCCTGATAGATACCGACACCATTGAACGCAGTGCTGAGTTACTGCTGAAAGCAAATAAGATCCTGCTTTCCGGTATCGGCGCTTCAGCCTTGGTCGCGGCAGACATCAATCACAAGTTGATTCGCTCTGGTTTTAACGTCCAGTTCAATCTCGATTACCACATTCAAATCGTCCAAGCTTCGCTACTGAAAAAAGGCGATGTGTTGCTGGTGGTATCGGCGCGAGGTAACACTCAAGAAGTATTAACAGCAATTGAGAAAGCGCGCGCTAACGGTGCCAAAGTGATTGCCTTGACGCGTTACGGCAAAGGCAAAGTGGCCCAGCTATCGGATTTCGTTATTCCTTACAGTTACACCGAAGAGCACAACCAATTGGGTATGGTGACACCACAGTTGCTGCAGATGATTGCTTTCGACATTCTGTTTTTCAAACTCAATACCCTGACCGATAAGGTCAGCATGAACACCGCGTTGGACTCACTTCGTCACATTCAACGCTAACGAGGTTCCCGATATGAAAATGGGCAAAGATCCCGACTATCGATTCTCCCTTGCCAACGAACGTACTTTTCTTGCTTGGATACGCACCGCACTGGCATTTTTAGCCACATCGATAGGCATTGACTTGCTTAGCGCCACCCACGACAGCCCGATTCTTCATCACAGCGAATGGCTGACACCCGGTTTGGCCTGTGTGAGCCTAGTCACCGCCGTGTGGGCATTTCTGCGTTGGTATCAAAATGAGAAGGCAATGCGACTTGAAGGCCCATTCAAATACAGCCAGAGCTTGATTGCGATAACCTTGGTCGTTGTCAGTTTTGCTTCTTTGATCGGCTATTTGGCGATATGAAAGCCTCGTCGCTTGAGCACGATCCGGGGCTACAACGAGAGCGTACCCAATTGGCGTGGACGCGTAGCGCGTTGGTGATGACCACAGGGACTATGCTGCTGCTCAAGGTCGGCTCACTCTCCATCTTGCACTACTTGCTATTGTTGCTTGTACTGTGGTTGTTTCTCAATCAGATTGTCAAACGTAAAAATGAAATCGCGACTCAAGCCAACGTGGTGCATCGTAAAATGTTGATTCGCAACCTTTGGATGAGCTGCGCGGTCGCACTCGCCGCATTGTGGGTCTGTTTGCATTAGTGTTGGCAGTCAGCATAAATCAAAAAACCACCTATCACACATGGTGTGATAGGTGGTTTTGTAGAACGACTAAGTAACGGGGGAACTATTCCACAGTGACCGCTTTGGCTAGGTTGCGAGGTTGATCAACGTCGGTACCTTTGATCAACGCAACATAGTAAGACAATAGCTGCATTGGAATCGTATAGTAGATTGGCGCTGTGATTTCACTCACGTGAGGCATGGTGATGATCTTCATGGTCTCATCACCTTCAAAGCCCGCGTCTGCATCCGCAAAGACATACAACAGACCACCGCGCGCACGAACTTCTTCGACGTTTGATTTGAGCTTCTCCAGAAGATCATTGCTTGGCGCTACGACCACCACCGGCATATCGGCATCAATCAAGGCAAGTGGACCGTGTTTCAGTTCACCAGCAGCATACGCTTCTGCATGGATGTAAGAGATCTCTTTCAGCTTCAGCGACGCTTCCATCGCGATGGGATAAAACTCGCCGCGCCCTAGGAACAGAGTATGGTGTTTGTCGGCAAAGTCTTCGGCTAAAGCCTCGATCTGTTTTTCAAATGCTAATGCGGAATTGATCTGCGCAGGTAGCGCGTGTAACGCTTCCACGACTTCTTTTTCTTTCTCTTTGCTGATGCGGTTTTGCTGCTTACCCAGTGCCGTCACCAACATCAATAGCGCTGAAAGCTGAGTGGTAAAGGCTTTGGTTGACGCTACCCCGATTTCCACGCCCGCGCGAGTCATAAAGGCGAAATCAGACTCACGAACCAATGAAGAGCCAGCAACGTTACAGATCGTCATCGCCGCCATATAACCCTTCTCTTTGGCCAGACGAAGGGCTGCGAGTGTATCGGCCGTTTCACCAGACTGGGACAAAGTAATAAGCAGGCTGTTTGGGCGCGTCACAAACTTGCGGTAACGGAATTCAGAGGCGATTTCAACGTCACAGCTTACGCCAGCAATGTCTTCGAACCAGTAACGCGCTGTCATACCTGCGTTGTATGAGGTACCACAGGCGACGATCTGAACGTGCTCGACTTTGCTGAGAATGTCTGCCGCGTTAACCCCAATCGCTTCAGTAACAACAGAATCCGCGGTAAGACGACCTTCCATCGTGTTAATCAGCGCCGTTGGTTGCTCATAAATCTCTTTTTGCATGAAGTGACGGTACTGACCTTTGTCACCCGCGTCGTGTTCAGCGTTTGATTCCGTGATTTCACGTTCTACACGCTCACCCGTTGCATCAAATACGGTCACTTCACGACGAGTGATCTCGGCAACATCACCTTCTTCCAAGTACATAAAGCGGCGGGTAACATTAAGCAAGGCAAGCTGATCTGAAGCCAGGAAGTTTTCACCAACACCAAAACCAATCACGATTGGGCTGCCTGAGCGCGCCACTACGATGCGCGACGGATCGTTACGATCCAGCGCTACCGTGCCGTAGGCGCCTTCAAGTTGTTTGGCGGTTTTTTGTACCGATTCAAGCAGAGTTTCTGACGTACGAAGCTCCCACTCAACCATGTGAGCAATCACTTCAGTATCGGTCTGAGATTCAAATACGTAACCGCGAGATTGAAGCAGTTCACGTAACTCTTCGTGGTTTTCGATAATGCCGTTATGTACCACTGCGATATCACCCGACATATGGGGATGTGCATTTGCTTCAGAAGGCTCGCCATGCGTCGCCCAACGTGTGTGTGCGATCCCGGTACCGCCCACCACTTGTGCCGAATCGACGGCGTCAGCCAGTTCTTGAACTTTGCCCAAACGACGTACACGAGTGAGATTGGATTGACTGTCTACCACAGCAACGCCCGCCGAGTCATAGCCGCGATACTCTAAGCGGCGTAATCCTTCTACCAAAATTTCAGCGACGTCTCGTTGTGCAACTGCACCGACGATTCCACACATAAGTAACTCCAATTTGTTGATTCCGAGTGGCAGCAAGCAAAGGCCAATGTCGGATTAATGATTTTAAAATAGTCGTATTTGATGGTTGTTTTGCGCGTTAGGCGCACACAACTTTGACGCCATGAGATTCAATCTTTTGTTTTGCCTCTGGCGCTAAATCTTTATTGGTGATCAAAATATCGATGGCGTCCCAAGCCAGTTCCAGATTGGGGATCTTGCGGCCAATCTTCTCCGACTCCACCATCACGATCACTTCACGCGACACGTCGGCCATCACTTTGCTCAGACCAACCAACTCGTTGAATGTGGTGGTTCCACGGTCCAAATCCACACCATCAGCGCCGATAAACAGCTGATCAAAGTCATAAGATCGTAGAACAGACTCGGCAACTTGGCCTTGAAATGACTCAGAATGCGCATCCCAAGTGCCTCCGGTCATAAGCAGTGTCGGCTCACTCTCTAGCTCATTGAGTGCATTCGCAACATTGAGTGAATTGGTCATCACCACCAAACCGCGCATACCGTCTAACTGTTTGATCAAAGCGGCTGTCGTGCTACCACTATCGATCACAATACGATTGTGCTCGCGGATCAGTTTAGCCGCAGCTTGAGCCAGCTCATTCTTACGAATCGAAACATTTTTATCGAGTTCATCGCTCACCACTTCTTTCGGTAAAGCGATGGCACCACCATAGCGGCGCAGTAGCTGACCATTTTTTTCTAGAGAAGCGAGATCCTTTCTAATCGTGACTTCTGATGTTTCAAACTGAACGGACAGTGCCTCAACGCTGACTTCCCCTTTCTCATCGACTAGGTTAGAAATAGCGTGTCTTCTTAACTGAGTGTTTCGTTTCGACATTTAATCATTAAATTTAAGTTTCGGTTTGAAACTAATTATAGTCAAAGCGAAACTTTTAAGTCCATTTATTTCGATCCAAAAAATTAATATTTAGCGCAAAAACCTTGTCCTAAGACAATTCTTAACCAGTGATATTGAAATGATTCAGTGGTAGAATTCGCATCCGAAAAGAAAATAAATTACAGAATTGACCGTTATTTTTTGCCAGTGAACCCGAGTTATCCTAGGGTGGTCACAAAAATAGCGCCAAAAATCCCAACAAGTTGGTCATAAAATGACTAAACTTTGTGAAAGACTTTCAGTTCTGAAGCCAACTAATTTCGGCGCTGTCCATTCGAGTTGGCAGGCACAAAATGCCTTAGCGACAGCCTTGGTTTCAGACCAATAACCGACTTTCAAATTGTAACTATATTGACCGGAGAGTATCTTCCATGAAAAAGACCAAAATCGTATGTACGATTGGCCCTAAAACTGAATCTGTAGAGAAGCTAACTGAGCTAGTAAACGCAGGCATGAACGTAATGCGCCTGAACTTCTCTCACGGTGACTATGAAGAGCACGGCACTCGTATCGCGAACTTCCGCAAAGTGATGGAAGAGTCTGGTAAGCAACTTGCTATCCTTCTAGACACTAAAGGTCCTGAAATCCGTACGATCAAACTAGAAAACGGCGATGACGTTGACCTAGTTGCTGGTCAAGAGTTCACGTTCACTACTGACATCTCAGTTGTGGGTAACAAAGACAAAGTAGCAGTAACTTACGCTGGCTTTGCTGCTGACCTAAACGTTGGTAACACTATCCTAGTAGATGACGGTCTTATTGAGATGGAAGTTATCGCAACTTCTGAGACTGAAGTGAAATGTAAGGTGCTAAACAACGGCGCGCTAGGCGAAAACAAAGGTGTTAACCTTCCTGGCGTTTCTGTAAACCTACCAGCTCTATCTGAAAAAGATAAGAACGACCTTAAGTTCGGTTGTGAGCAAGGCGTTGACTTCGTAGCAGCATCTTTCATCCGTAAAGCGTCTGACGTTCAAGAAATCCGTGAAGTACTTGCTGCAAACGGCGGCGAGAACATCCACATCATCTCTAAGATCGAAAACCAAGAAGGTGTTGATAACTTCGACGAGATCCTAGAGCTTTCTGACGGTATCATGGTTGCTCGTGGTGACCTAGGTGTTGAAATCCCAGCTGAAGAAGTTATCTTCGCTCAGAAAATGATGATCGAGAAGTGTAACCGTGCACGTAAGATGGTTATCACTGCAACGCAAATGCTTGATTCTATGATCAACAACCCACGCCCTACTCGTGCGGAAGCAGGCGACGTTGCGAACGCTGTAATGGACGGTACTGACGCTGTCATGCTTTCTGGTGAAACGGCTAAAGGTAAGTACCCAGTTGAAGCAGTCACTATCATGGCTCAAATCGCGAACCGTACTGATTCAGCGCTTAAAGCTGAGCTAGGTTCTCGTCTAGACAGCCCACGCCTACGTATCACTGAAGCAGTATGTAAAGGCGCAGTAGACACAGCTGAAAAACTAGCAGCTCCACTTATCGTTGTTGCAACTGAAGGTGGTAAATCTGCACGTTCAGTACGTAAGTACTTCCCAACGGCAAACATCATCGCTCTAACAACTAACACTAAGACGGCTGCACAGCTAGTGCTAACTAAAGGTGTGACTCCAGTTGTTGTTGATTCAATCGAAAGCACTGACGCATTCTACGTAGCGGGTAAAGAAATCGCTCTAGAGTCAGGCCTAGGTAACAAAGGCGACATCGTTGTTATGGTTTCTGGTGCTCTAGTGGCTTCAGGTACTACTAACACTGCATCTGTACACGTTCTTTAATCGAACCTGTATTGATGACTATAAAGAGGGCTTTATGCCCTCTTTTTGTTTGATAGAGACCCCGTTTAATTTAACTGATAAATCACATCAACACGGTCTCGAATCACTATGGTCGAATCTTGGTACGTGTTCGACTCCATTTTTCCATCCATCGCCATAGAACGCATCAGTACTGGTTGATGATTCGACATATTGTAGTCAACCCGCCACACATCTTCGATTTCTTTGCCAAACCCTTCCGCCAACGAGTTGGCCTTATCATTGGCATCTTTAATCGCTGCCTGTCGCGCCTGCTGCTGATACAAGGCTTGTTCTCGTACTTTCAACTCAATGTTATCAACTTGGTTGATCCCCGCATCCAACGCCAAATCAAGATATTGATTGAGATCCTCTAGTTGCTGCACCGTGACCGTCATACTTCGAGTCGCACGATATCCAACCAGTTCAGGTTTGCCTTTTTTTGGATAGTGGTATTGAGGGGTGATATAGAGATTGGAACTAGAGATATCTTTACTCGCCACGCCGTGCTGATTGAGCGCAGAAAGAAAACTCATGACCACCTGATCGACCGACTGCTTAGCTTGTTCAGCCGTCATGGTTGTCTCGACCACTTTGACCGAAAACTGCGCCATATCAGGCTGAGCGACAACCTCACCATACCCGGTGGTGACTAAGTGCGGAAAGTCTGGCGTATTGGCCAGCGCATTGACACTCACACTGGATAAGGAGAGCGCTGCTACCCATAGTGGAATTCTCTTCATACTGAAATACCCTTTCGCTTCAAACCTATACATCATAGATAGAGGATACAAATAGGCCAAGTAAGCGAAGGAAGTTCTGACAAAGAGTTAACTCGTCTTATAGTACGACTATTTAGGTAATAAATCGTCGGTATGAGCGAGAATCGACTGCGTGATGGTTTTGAGTAAACCGGTTTCGAGTTGCCAATGGTGCCAGTAAATTTCAAAACTCATAAAAAAGCCTGGCATCAAATCGACTAGTTGGCCTGACGCAAGTTCACGCTCAATCTGCAACTTTGGGATCAAGCAATACGCGCAGCCCATTAATGCAAGATTAACAAACGCCTCTGAACTGGCGACATGATGATGAGCGATCGTATCAGGTTCAATATGAAAGTGCTGGGTTAAAAAATCACGATGGAGAGGATCATAATGATCAAAAGAGACCGCTGGCGCACTCTGTAGCGCAGCTCGGTCGACACCATTGGGAAAATAATGCTCAGCAAACTCTGGGCTGGACACACACACGTAATCCATCCGACCTAGGTATTGAGCCTCACACCCCGCCATCGCTCTAGGTTCCATACTGAGGGCCCCCACCACTTCGCCATTTTTGAGTTTATTCAGGGTGCGCGCTTCTGGAAACACAACAAAATTAAACTCTACCCGATGAGATTTCATGATGGGTGCCAAAGCTGGCAACAACCAAGTCGCTAAGCTGTCTGCGTTGGTCGCAATCGAAATGCGCTGCACTTTTTCTTGGCTGTCGCTGCCAAGCTCTGGAATAAGTTCAGTTTCTAAAAGTTGCACTCGCTGATAAAAACCTAGCAGCTTTTGCCCAATCAAGGTGGGCCTCGGAGGCTGCTCACGGACCAAAACCGGTTGAGCGAGAAATTTTTCCAGCTGCTTTACCCGTTGAGATATCGCGGATTGCGACACATAAAGTGATTGTGCCGCTCGCTCAAAACTCCCTGCTTTAACAACGGCTTCCAATGCTTCAATCCAGCGATAATCTAACCCTCGCATCTGCACCTCAATCTAATTAGAAGAACTAATATAGTATAAAAATCATTAAATATACTTATTAAATCTATTTGTTTATCTTCACTACATCAACAAACAAATGGAGAAAGTGAAGTGAATTTTTGGTTGATGCTACAAGGATTTGGGTTAGGCGCAAGCATGATTATCCCAATCGGTGCGCAGAATGCCTATGTGTTAAATCAAGGCATTAAGCGCCAACATCACCTGACGACCGCCAGCATTTGCAGCGTATTGGATACCTTATTTATCTCACTGGGAATCTTTGGCGGCGGCGCGCTACTGGCAAAAAATGAGACCTTGCTGCTGCTAGTCACGCTAGGAGGTATCGCTTTTTTAACTTTCTATGGTTATTTGTCACTCAAAAATGCGTTATCTCCAATAACGGATAGCCAAGACCAGTCCGCCTCATTGGTTGGACGCAAGGCGGTCATCGTAGGCGCCCTTGCCGTGACAGTTCTGAACCCCCACCTCTATTTAGATACAGTGGTCATATTGGGTTCGATTGGCGGCCAATTTAGCGGTATCGACCGTCTTGCCTTCGCTTTTGGGACCATCACGGCGTCATTTGTTTGGTTTTTCGCACTATCCATTGCGGCAGCCAAATTGGCACCGATACTGTCAAAACCCAGAGTAAAACAAGGGATTGATTTTGGGGTTGCAGTTATGATGTTTGTTATTGCCTTTATGTTGGCTAGGCAATTATTCAACGAATAAGGGAGAGATATGAATCAACTAGATAGGATATATCGTTTTAACATTGACTTGCTCAACCAACTCAATATCAGCTTTACCGAATGGCAGCATGAACCGATCCTAGACTTCACCACAGATGAACGGGTAGCAAAGAGACTCGGTTGGACAGGCACGCATAGCAAAAGCCTTTTTCTTCGCCTTAAAGGCGCAGGTTATGCGCTGCTGTTGACTGACAAAGACTCTCGCCTCGATAGCAAAGCAATTAAAGTTTTAACGGGAACACGGCCCTCGATTGTCGATGATCAGCAGATGACTGAAGTGACCGGATGCGTAGCCGGAGCGGTATGCCCTTTCGGCCTACCCAGTGAGATTGCAATCATTGTTGATACCCGACTCTATCAACAACAAGAGATCCTTTATACTCCAGGCAAACCAGAAGTAACTTTAGGGATTGCCGGCCAAGACCTAATCCCTGTCCTGAACCAGTTGGACAATCCCATACTAGAAATGTAAAAAAGCGAGGCAGAGCCTCGCTTTGATCGTAACACCGAGTGTGATTAATCGACTTTGTTGAGATGAACATCCATTTGTGGGAACGGAATTTCGATGCCTGCTGCATCAAGAGCTTCTTTAATACCTTGCATGGAATCAAAGTATACACCCCAATAATCCGCGGTTTTAACCCAAGGACGAACCACAAAGTTGACTGATGAGTCGGCAAGTGCCAGCACACCTATGGTCATGTCTGGATCTTTGAGAATTCGAGGATCTTTTTCCAGGGTTTCACGGATCACTTGCTTGGTTTGTTTAAGATCCGCTTTGTATGAGACACCGATAATCAGGTCGACACGGCGAGTTTCATGACGAGAGTAGTTGGTAATAGGGCTACCGATGACACCTGAGTTAGGCACCACGACCATTTTGTTATCGGGTGTTTTAAGAACGGTTTGGAAAATTTGAATCGCTTCAACACTGCCGGCAACACCACCCACTTCGACATAATCTCCCGATTTAAATGGGCGGAAAGCCACGATGAGCACACCCGCAGCAAAGTTTGATAGTGACCCTTGTAGCGCAAGACCAATCGCTAAGCCCGCCGCACCAATAACGGCAACAACCGATGCGGTTTGAACACCAACGCGACCTAGTGCCGCAATGAGTACGATAACAAAGAGCAGATAACGAACTAGGCCATGAACAAATTCGACAACGGCTTTGTCCATGTTTTTCTTGTCTAGAACTTTAGACACGCTGTTAGCGACCGCTTTAACGATAATGTTACCGATAAATAGGATCAGAACCGCTGATATGATGTTCACACCGTACTGAACCAGTAGATCTGAATTATTTGTTAGCCATTTTTCCGCATGGCTTAAACCATCAACGAGAGGGGCTTCAATCCCAACTGACTCATCTGACATAGTTTTATCCTCTTATTAAACAAGACTGCATGAATCCAATTGCTTGGCACCGCCACTAGAGTACTTGTGATACATTGACCGTGACAATGTCATTTTTTTGGCACGATAGCGCACTTTCGACCAATCGCAAAGTTAACTTTTTGCAAATAGCGCCAAAACAATCCTTTCGCCGCTTTTGTTTAAAGCCAGCGGCACAACAAATCAGATATAAAAAAACCCGCTCATTGAGCGGGTTTTTAAACTCTTAGCAATCAACGAATTATAGTACGTCTACTGCGTTAAGGTCAGCGAATGCTTTCTCTAGGCGTGCAACCATTGAAGCTTGACCAGCACGTAGCCATACGCGTGGATCGTAGTACTTCTTGTTTGGCGCATCTTCGCCAGTTGGGTTACCGATTTGACCTTGTAGGTAATCGTGGTTTTCAGCTTCGTACTGACGGATACCATCCCAAGTTGCCCACTGGGTATCTGTATCGATGTTCATTTTGATAACACCGTAACCGATAGACTCTTGGATTTCAGCTTCAGTAGAACCGCTGCCACCGTGGAATACGAAGTTTAGCGCGTTTGGTGCGATACCGAACTTCTCTGCACAATGTGCTTGAGAATCACGTAGGATAGTTGGAGTTAGAACAACGTTACCTGGCTTGTAAACACCGTGTACGTTACCGAAAGAAGCTGCGATAGTGAAACGGTGTGAAACTGCACTTAGTTTCTCGTATGCGTAAGCAACGTCTTCAGGAGAAGTGTAAAGCTCAGATGCGTCCATATCAGAGTTATCAACGCCGTCTTCTTCACCACCAGTACAACCCAGTTCGATCTCGATTGTCATGTTCATTTTAGCCATGCGCTCTAGGTACTTAGCACAGGTTTCGATGTTCTCTTCTAGAGACTCTTCAGAAAGGTCTAGCATGTGAGAAGAGAATAGTGGTTTACCCGTTTCAGCGAAGAATTTCTCACCCGCGTCTAGTAGACCGTCGATCCAAGGTAGTAGTTTCTTAGCAGCGTGGTCAGTGTGTAGAATGACTGGCACACCGTAAGCTTCTGCAACTTCGTGTACGTATTTAGCACCCGCTACAGCGCCAAGGATTTGTGCACCTTGACCTTCTAGCTTAACGCCTTTACCAGCAAAGAAAGCTGCACCGCCGTTAGAGAACTGAACAACAACTGGCGCTTTCACTTTAGCTGCTGCTTCTAGTACTGCGTTTACAGAGTCAGTGCCCACAACGTTTACTGCAGGAAGAGCAAATTTGTTCTCTTTTGCTACTTCAAAAACTTTCTGAACGTCATCGCCAGAGATAACACCTGGTTTTACGAAATCGAAGATCTTAGACATGGATTTGATCCTATTTATCTGTCGTTTTAAAAATAAAACTTGTTAAGTTTAAATTCTTGCAAACGTTTGCTCACAACGTGCGCTATTCTAGCAAAAAAATGTGATGTGCAGCAAACAAGAAAGCGGGAGAGAAACTCCCCCGCTTTCGTTTAATTACTTAGCGCGCTCTTCAAGCATCGCAACCGCTGGCAGTACTTTACCTTCAACGAATTCAAGGAATGCACCACCGCCAGTAGAGATGTAAGAAACGTCCGCTTTGATACCGAACTTATCGATAGCGGCTAGCGTGTCACCACCACCAGCGACAGAGAAACCAGCAGACTGAGCGATCGCTTCAGAGATACCTTTAGTGCCCGCTTCGAAGTTCTTGAACTCGAATACACCTACTGGGCCGTTCCAAAGGATAGTTTTCGCGTTAGCGATAATTTCAGCTAGAGCTGCAGTTGAATCTGGACCTAGGTCGAAGATCATATCGTCGTCAGCGACGTCAGCAACGTTCTTGATTTCAGCTTCTGCGTTTTCATCAAATGCTTTTGCACATGCAACGTCAGTGGCTACTGGAATAGAACACTCTTTCATTAGTTTTTGCGCTGTTTCAACTAGGTCTGCTTCGTATAGAGACTTACCTACGTTATTGCCCGCCGCTGCGATGAATGTGTTTGCGATACCACCACCAACAACAAGCTGGTCAGCCACTTTAGATAGAGATTCTAGAACTGTCAGTTTCGTCGAAACTTTAGAACCACCAACGATAGCCACTAGCGGACGCTCTGGGTTGTCCATTGCTTTGCCTAGTGCTTCAAGTTCTGCCGCTAGAAGAGGACCAGCACACGCTACAGGAGCGTTCATGCCCACACCGTGAGTCGATGCTTGTGCACGGTGAGCTGTACCGAATGCATCCATGACGAAGATGTCACACAGTGCCGCGTACTTCTTAGATAGCTCTTCTTCGTTTTTCTTCTCGCCTTTGTTGAAGCGAACGTTTTCTAGAACAACAAGTTCACCCGTATTTAGCTCTAGGCCATCTAGGTAGTCTTTCGCTAGTTTCACTTCGCAATCTAGTGCGTCGTTTAGGTAATTAACAACAGGTTGTAGAGAGAACTCTTCTGCGTATTCACCTTCAGTAGGACGACCTAGGTGAGAAGTAACCATTACTTTAGCGCCGGCTTCTAGACAGTGCTTAATCGTAGGTAGAGAAGCTAGGATACGTGCATCAGAAGTCACTTTGCCTTCTTTTACTGGTACGTTAAGGTCCGCACGGATAAATACACGTTTACCTGCTAGATCCAGGTCAGTCATCTTGATTACAGACATGATGTGTCCTCTCAAATATTCAATAAGTAAAGTTTTTCAGTCACCCAGCAACCCTTGCCAGGCTCAATAATTCTGTAAACTGGTCTTAATATGAAGAACGATTCAATTTATTTCAAGGTTAAAAATAAATCTTTCTCCAACGCTGCTCTACGGCTTATTCAGCAGCTTGCATTGCGACCGCAGTATCCAGCATACGGTTTGCAAAGCCCCATTCGTTATCACACCAAACCAACATTTTCACCAAATGTCCGTTGCTCACTCGGGTCTGGCTGCCATCGACAATCGCGCTATGGGGATCGTGATTAAAGTCGATAGAAACGAGCGGCGCTTCAGTATAGTCAACAATGCCCTGTAATGTACACTGAGATGCGTTAACAATGGTTTGATTTACGTCATTAACTTTCACATTTGTATTAATTGTGACACTTAAATCCATCGCCGTAACGTTTACCGTCGGTACTCGCACAGAAATTGCTTCAAACTTGTTAGAAAATTTCGGGAAGATTCTTTCAATACCTTTATGCAACTTAGTGTCTACAGGTATGATCGATTGACTCGCAGCGCGCGTTCGACGCAAATCGGAGTGGTAAGCATCAATGACTTGCTGGTCGTTCATTGACGAATGGATAGTAGTGATGGTGCCAGACTCAATTTCAAACGCATCATCAAGCGCTTTAATGATCGGCACAATACAGTTAGTGGTACAAGATCCGTTCGACACCACTTTATGCTCTGCTTTAAGCGTGTGATGGTTTACGCCATAGATAATGGTATTGTCGAGATCGTTGGCACCTGGGTGTGAAAATAGAACTTTCTTCGCCCCTGCTTTAATATGCTCTTGACCATCGGCCTGCGAGCCAAACACGCCGGTACAATCTAAGACAATATCCACTTCTAGATCACGCCAAGGCAGTAGCTCAATATCACTAAGATGAAGAATGCGAATAGAGTCATATTCGCCTGCTCTTTGATCGCAAGCTCCATGATGAATATAGATATGTTCTTGGTCGTTGGTAATCTTTTTGCCAAACCGACCATGACTGGTGTCGTACTGCAGAAGATGTGCCATCGCATCAGGCTGTGCCAGTTCATTGACTGCGACTACTTTAATTTGTTGGCTTTTGCCACTTTCATATACTGCTCGCAGTACATTACGACCGATACGTCCAAATCCATTGATCGCAACTCTTAGCATGATTCCTTCGCCCTACATCATTTTCGTGTCACAAATAGTAACCGATAGCCGCTTAAAGCGCATTAAGTTAGTGATGTAAGTCGAAGTTCGCACACTATACAACTTGATTAATACGCTGAATGTATAGATATTAAAGCGGAGTCGGTGTACTTCTTTGGCTGTTTGTCCTCTAGTTTTTCAACCAAAGGAAATTACCATGACTGGATTCCCAGCGACTCACTTTTGCCAGCAATGCTCACAAGAAACGCCTCATAGCGAAGTCTTGGTGAGAAAAACCAGCAGTTATGACTCTGATCCTTCATTGCTTGGCAGAATTAAACTGATGGCGAACACCTTTATCAATGGTGGACATTACTTCAACATGGACAGATACGTGACATGTAAAGTATGTGGTCATAAAGAGAAAGACAATTGGGGCAATGAGTTTGAATAACGCTTAAACTCACTGAAACCAATAAAAAAACCGAGCCACATGGCTCGGTTTTCTATTTTGTTGACTCGGTAAAAAGACGATTAACCAAGCAGCTCTTTCGCTGTGTTAACAACGTTCTCAGTTGTGAAGCCGAACATCTTGAACAGTTCTCCTGCAGGTGCAGATTCACCGAATGTTGTCATACCGATGATCTTGCCACCGAAGCCAACGTACTTGTACCAGAAGTCTGCAATGCCCGCTTCGATAGCGATACGAGCCGTTACGTCTGATGGCACTACTGCTTCACGGTATTCAGCGTCTTGCTTGTCGAATGCATCGGTAGATGGCATTGAAACCACACGTACTTGTTTGCCTTCAGTAGTCAGCTGGGCAGCCGCTTCAACCGCTAGTTCAACTTCTGAACCTGTCGCTATTAGGATAAGCTCAGGCTTGCCTGCGCAATCTTTCAGGATGTAACCACCGCGTGCGATGTTTGCTACTTGCTCTTCGCTACGCTCTTGCTGTGCAAGATTTTGACGAGAGAAGATTAGCGACGTCGGGCCGTCTTTGCGCTCAATTGCCAGTTTCCAAGCGACTGCAGACTCAACTTGGTCACATGGGCGCCATGTGCTCATGTTTGGCGTTAGACGTAGCGATGCGATTTGCTCAACCGGTTGGTGAGTTGGGCCATCTTCGCCAAGGCCGATAGAGTCGTGCGTGTACACTTGGATGTTCTGAACTTTCATCAGAGCCGCCATGCGCATTGCGTTACGTGCGTACTCCATGAACATTAGGAACGTCGCGCCGTAGGGTACGAAACCACCGTGCAGCGCAATACCGTTCATAATAGCCGTCATACCGAATTCACGCACACCGTAGTGGATGTAGTTGCCCGACGCATCTTCCGCAGAAACAGACTTCGAACCCGACCACATGGTTAGGTTAGAAGGCGCTAGGTCAGCCGAGCCGCCTAGGAATTCTGGTAGCATAGCGCCGAACGCTTCTAGCGCGTTTTGTGAGGCTTTACGTGATGCGATGTTGGCTGGGTTCGCTTGAAGTTCGCTAATGATTGCATTGGCTTTTTCTTCCCACTCGGCAGGTAGTTCACCGTTTAGGCGACGCTTAAGCTCTGCAGCTTCTGTTGGGTAAGCCGCCGCGTAGGCTTCAAATTTGGCATTCCACGCTGCTTCTTTTTCTGCGCCTGCTTGTTTTGCATTCCACTCGGCATAGACGTCAGCCGGAATGTCAAACGGGCCATGCTCCCAACCAAGCTCTTTACGAGTCGCGGCAATTTCTTCAGCGCCTAGTGGCGCGCCGTGACAGTCGTGAGAACCCGACTTGTTAGGCGAACCAAAACCAATCACTGTTTTAGTACAAATTAGCGTTGGGCGAGGGTCAGCTTTCGCGGCAATGATAGCGGCGTTGATCGCTTCTGGATCGTGGCCGTCTACCGCTGGAATGACGTGCCAACCGTACGCTTCAAAACGCTTAGGTGTGTCATCAGAGAACCAGCCTTCAACGTGACCATCGATAGAGATGCCGTTGTCATCCCAGAACGCGATCAGCTTACCAAGACCTAGCGTACCCGCTAGAGAACACGCTTCGTGAGAGATACCTTCCATCAGACAGCCATCACCCATAAATGCATAAGTGAAGTGGTTAATGATGTCGTGGCCTTCTTTATTAAACTGCGCTGCTAACGTTTTCTCAGCCAGCGCCATACCCACTGCGTTAGTGATACCTTGGCCTAAAGGACCCGTCGTGGTTTCAACGCCCGGTGCGTAACCATATTCTGGGTGGCCTGGCGTTTTTGAGTGCAGCTGACGGAAGTTTTTCAAATCGTCAATCGATAGCTCGTAACCAGAAAGGTGCAGCAAAGAGTAAATCAGCATAGAGCCGTGACCGTTTGAAAGCACAAAACGGTCGCGGTCAGCCCACTCTGGGTTAGCTGGGTTGTGGTTTAGGTGTGAACGCCAAAGAACTTCAGCGATATCAGCCATCCCCATAGGGGCACCTGGGTGACCTGAGTTAGCTTGTTGTACACCGTCCATGCTTAGCGCACGAATAGCATTAGCGAGGTGTTGACGAGAAGACATTGCAGCTCCTGAATGCATTAAGCGAATCAAAAAAATGGGGCCTAATTCTCTCAAACCCCTACCAGCTGTGCAAACGATTTCCATTGAATTCGCCTGCACATCGAGGATTTTTTGCACTATTTTTTATCATTAGCACGACAACTTGCTCAGAATTAAGCAAACGATTAACTCATTCTTGAGCGAGAAAAAAGCTTGTAATTGTCATCAGCAAACTTAAAATAGACGTCTAGATGTAGATACACCTACAAACTCAAGTATTATTTATTTGGGTTCTGAATACGTCAGAGCCCTTATGTAGATTAAAGTGGAGCTCACATGGCTAAGCACCTGTTTACTTCTGAATCTGTATCAGAAGGTCATCCAGATAAAATTGCAGACCAGATTTCTGATGCCGTTCTTGATGCGATTCTAGAGCAAGATCCTAAAGCGCGTGTTGCGTGTGAAACATACGTAAAAACCGGCATGGTGATGGTGGGTGGTGAAATCACCACGTCTGCATGGGTCGATATCGAAGAGCTAACACGTCAAACCGTACGTGAAATCGGCTATGTTCACTCAGATATGGGCTTTGATGCCGATTCTTGTGCCGTGCTAAACACGATCGGTAAGCAATCGCCTGACATCAACCAAGGTGTTGACAAAGCGGATCCAAAAGAACAAGGCGCGGGCGACCAAGGCATTATGTTCGGTTACGCATGTAACGAAACTGATGTTCTTATGCCAGCTCCAATTACTTACTCGCACCGCCTAGTCCAAAAACAGGCAGAAGTGCGCAAGAACGGCACTCTACCTTGGTTACGTCCAGACGCTAAGTCTCAGGTAACGTTCCAGTACGACCAAGGCAAGATCGTGGGTATCGATGCGGTTGTTCTTTCAACTCAGCATTGTGATTCAATCTCTACGCCAGATCTGCGCGAAGCGGTTATGGAAGAGATCATCAAACCTGTGCTGCCTTCAGAGTGGATCAACAAAGAGACTAATTTCTTCATCAACCCAACCGGCCGTTTTGTAATCGGTGGTCCTATGGGCGACTGTGGTTTGACAGGTCGTAAGATCATCGTTGATACCTACGGCGGCGCAGCGCGTCACGGTGGCGGTGCATTCTCTGGTAAAGATCCATCAAAAGTAGACCGCTCAGCCGCTTACGCAGCGCGTTACGTAGCGAAAAACATCGTTGCCGCAGGCCTAGCAGATCGCTGTGAAATCCAGCTTTCTTACGCGATTGGTGTTGCTGATCCAACCTCTATCATGGTGGAAACGTTTGGCACTGAGAAAGTGTCTCACGACATCATCATTGAAGCGGTACGTCAGTTCTTCGACCTCCGTCCATACGGCCTACAAGAGATGCTCAACCTTCTGCAACCGATTTACAAGAAGACCGCAGCATACGGCCACTTCGGTCGCGAAGAGTTCCCTTGGGAAGCGACAGATAAAGCCGCACAACTGCGAGAATTTGCTGGTTTAAAATAACCATCACTCCAACAGTTACATGCAAATAAAGAGCGCCTGAATTATCAGGCGCTCTTTTTGTATGTGAAAAAAGCGCGGAGAAATTTGTATTTTTGTGCCAAGCGGTCAATAGTTAAAAATATGTTAACAAAAAGAATCGCCTCGGCGGTGATTTGCGTAAACAGGTAATAACTGATGCGCCGCTTATGACGTCGCCAAGCCGGGCATCGAGTTTCATTCATCCACTTTATTGAAGCGGGTGTAGGTAGAGAATCGATCAAGGAGGAGTTATGCCTCGTACGGTGAACCCAGATGGCTTCGATGCAAAACATAAGGAAGTCAAAGATTCAGAATACGCACGTACAATACCGTGCAATCAAGTGAGTATTTCTGCCCCCTTCCACTGGCTATCGCTCGGTCTGCACGACTTCGTGCGTATGCCACTGATCAGTGCTTTTTACGGCCTGTGCTTTATGGCCGCGGCAATAGGAATCGTATTACTCGTGCAATGGCAAGGGACTCACCTCGTCGTGATGCCCAGTTTGGTCGTCTACATGCTAATCGGCCCTTTCTTGGCCCTAGGGCTTTATGATGCCAGTTGGGAGCGTGAAAAAGGCCACAGCGCAAGTTTACTCCATTCTATGAAAGCGATAGGTCGTAACTCAACGTCGCAGTGGGCATTTGCAGTGATGCTCGCCGTGTGTATGATTTTTTGGATGCGAATCGCCGCACTGCTCCATGCGCTCTACCCCTCGGTACAAGGCGCACCACTGAGCGAGTTTATGCCATTTTTGGTGATTGGATCTTTGGTGGGATTGGTGTTGGCTTGCGTGGTATTTAGCATTTCCGCCTTCTCTATCCCACTCATGATGGAACGCCGCGTCGATATGATGACCGCCGTGTTTTCAAGCTTCAACGCGGTTAAGTCAAACATTCCAGCCATGATTGTTTGGGCCGCACTCATTTGTGGCGGTATCTTAGTCGGCTTTGCGACCTATGGAATAGGCATGCTATTTACTATGCCTATCTTAGGCTACGCGACTTGGCACGCTTATCACGAGATCATCAAAAAGAAACATCACCCTTAAGTCGCAAGCTAACACAATCCGGTATATGATTCGCCTCTGCTAACAGGGGCGTTTTTATTGGAGTCTAACTTGGACATAGAAAATGAATACCGTGCGATGCAAACCATTTCGAGTTGCATCCGCACCGCATCACAGCACTTTCAGCGTCAGTTTCCAATCCCTAGACTCAGTTTCAAACTGCGCGGTAAAACAGCGGGCAAGGCTTATTTGCAGCTCAATGAAGTACGTCTTAATCCAGTACTCTACCGAGAAAACCAAACGGCGTTTTTACGCGAAGTTATCCCTCATGAAGTCGCCCATTTGGTCGCCTATCAAGTGTATGGTCGGGTTAAACCCCACGGTAAAGAGTGGCAAGGGATAATGGAGTCGCTGTTTAAAGCCCCCGCGAAGACAACCCACAATTTTGCCGTTACCTCAGTACAAGGCAAAACTTTCGAGTACCGGTGTGCCTGTGACCACTACCCGCTCTCGATTCGACGCCACAATAAAGTACTACGCAACCAAGCCGTATATCGATGTCAGCAGTGCCACCAGTCGCTCAGTTTTACTGGCCGCCAATTATCCTAATAGCGATCCCCTTGTTTTTTCATCGCAAAGCATCCATGTTAATGGGTAATTAACTCTCATGCTGGAAACCGGTACACAATGCGCATCCCTCGAATTTATCATCCTCAAACCATCACTCAGTTAGGCACTCTCGCCCTTAGCGAAGACGCCGCGGGCCATATCGGACGCGTTTTGAGAATGAAGCAGGGCCAGCAAGTGATACTGTTCGACGGCCAGGGCGCTGAGTTTCCAGCCGAGATCAGTCACGTGTCGAAAAAAAACGTCGAAGTTGAGCTCAAACAGCGCGTTGAGCGCAGCAGTGAATCACCACTCGACTTGCACTTAGGGCAGGTCATTTCACGTGGTGACAAAATGGAGTTCACCATTCAAAAATCGGTCGAACTCGGCGTCAACACCATTACCCCTCTTATTTCTGAGCGATGCGGTGTCAAACTCGATCAGAAACGCTTTGAAAAGAAACTCGCCCAATGGCAAAAAATCGCCATCAGTGCCTGTGAGCAGTGTGGTCGTAATACGGTTCCCGAGATTCGCCCAATCATGCAGCTTGAAGAATGGTGTGGTGAAGAATACGACGGTTTGAAGCTCAACCTTCATCCACGTGCACAGTACTCAATTAACACCCTACCCACGCCAGTAGAAAAAGTGCGCCTGTTAATCGGTCCTGAAGGTGGTTTGTCTGCTGAAGAAATCAGCATGACAGAAAACTACAAATTTGAAGAGACGTTGCTCGGCCCACGCGTACTGCGCACGGAAACCGCGGCTCTTACTGCAATTACAGCCTTGCAAGTTCGTTTCGGCGATCTTGGTTAAACGGAGAAAAAGAATGATCAAATTAGGCATTGTAATGGACCCAATTGCGTCCATTAACATCAAGAAAGACTCTAGCTTTGCCATGATGCTTGAAGCGCAGCGACGCGGCTATGAAATCCACTATATGGAGATGAATGACCTTCATCTTGACCAAGGTGTCGCGATTGCAGATACCAAGGTTGTTGAGCTCAAAGAAGATCCAAATGGTTGGTACGAGTTTAAATCTGAACAAACCATTGAGCTTTCTGAGCTAGATGCTGTGTTGATGCGTAAAGATCCTCCGTTTGATACTGAATATATCTACGCTACCTACATTCTTGAGCGCGCTGAAGAGCAAGGCACACTGATCGTCAACAAACCGCAAAGTCTGCGTGACTGCAATGAGAAGCTCTTTACCGCTTGGTTCCCAGAGCTTACGCCGACGACAATTGTGACGCGTAAAGCGGAAAAAATTAAGGCCTTCCGTGAAGAGCATGGCGATGTGATCCTCAAGCCTCTCGATGGAATGGGCGGTGCCTCTATTTTCCGCGTTAAAGCCAACGATCCCAACGTTTCAGTGATCATCGAAACCCTCACCAACCACGGTCAAAACTACGCGATGGCGCAGACATTCGTGCCCGATATCAGCAATGGCGACAAACGTATTCTCGTTGTTGACGGCGAACCGATGCCTTACTGCTTAGCGCGAATTCCAGCCAAAGGCGAGACTCGCGGTAACTTAGCGGCAGGTGGTCGCGGTGAAGCACGACCGCTGAGTGAAACAGATAAACAGATCGCTGCCGCCGTAGCGCCTACACTTAAAGAAAAAGGACTGATTTTTGTAGGTCTCGACGTTATTGGTGACAAGCTGACAGAAATCAATGTGACTAGCCCAACTTGCATTCGTGAGATTGAAGCGGCCTTTGATGTGTCAATTACTGGCAAACTGATGGACGCCATTGAGCGTCGTTTGAAAGCCTAATACTGATTTGGGCAACGCATTTTCGTTGCCCTCATTACGCGGGAGTCTCTATGAATTTAACCAACCATTTTTTAGTGGCTATGCCGGGGATGAAAGATCCCTACTTTCAACGTAGTGTCATTTATGTGTGCGAGCACAACGAAGAGGGCGCTATGGGTTTGATGATTAACGCTCCCATCGACATCACTATAGGTAAGATGCTAGAAAAGGTCGATGTTCAATCCGCGCATCCTAAACGCCTAACTGAAAGCTTAGACAAACCAGTGTTGAACGGCGGGCCAGTATCAGAAGACCGCGGGTTTATCTTGCATCAACCCAAAGATGAGTACGAGTCGAGCATTCGCATGACCGACCAAATTTCGGTCACCACGTCGCGTGATATTCTTGGCGTTCTCGGCACCGATGCCGAGCCTAACCACTACTTGGTTGCACTGGGTTACGCTGGCTGGGAACCAGGGCAACTTGAAACGGAACTGTCGGAGAACTCATGGCTCACTGTTGAGGCAGACCCTGATGTGATGTTCGACACCCCGATCAACGAACGCTGGCAAAAAGCAGTGAAAATGCTTGGCATCGATGTGGCCCAACTCTCGAGCGATATTGGTCACGCTTAATAAAAAGAACAAACACTATGTCTAGAACGATAATGGCTTTTGACTTTGGCACTAAGAGTATTGGTAGTGCCATCGGACAAGAGGTAACTGGTACAGCTTCACCACTGAAAGCGTTTAAAGCCAACGATGGCATTCCTAACTGGGATGACATAGAAAAGCAGATAAAAGAGTGGCAACCTAATTTACTCGTGGTGGGGCTGCCGACTGACTTGCATGGACGCGACCTAGAGGCCATTACACCGCGCGCAAAAAAATTTGCCAACCGCTTGCATGGTCGTTTTGGTCTTCCGGTTGAGCTGCATGACGAAAGGCTCTCGACCACGGAAGCCAGAGCAGACTTGTTTGCCATGGGCGGTTATAAAGCCTTGAGCAAAGGCAACGTAGACTGCCAGTCGGCGGTGGTCATTTTAGAAAGCTGGTTTGAAACGCAATGGGGTGAATGAGTAAGAGACTCTCTAGCGCGGTCACAACCTAACCAAGCTGGCGAAAGAGCCAGCTTGGTTATTATATTGAGTTTATAGATCTTGCGCTTCAATCCAAAGTACCGCGTCTTGCGACAACTCTTTACCTTGGAACTCTTTGTCAGGCCCAGAGCCTAAACACGCAAATCCCCACTTGCCTGCTTTTGGCACACCAAAAGTAAACATACCGTTGTCATCGGTGATCGCGACAAGCGCAGACGCTGGCGTATTACGATGGGTGCCTTGAGCAAATGCATTCGCTTTGCTGTCAATATCTGTGTTTAGAAACTCAATCTCACACTCAACTCCTGCCGCTGGCTGACCTTCAGAGAGAAGTTGCCCGGTAAACGTGCTACCAGCAAGGATTTGATAAGGTTTGTTCTTTGGCACAATCTCCGTCTTCAAACCCAACGGCTCCTCCCATCCTGTCGGCAGACCACCCTTGTTGATGTAACGCTTGGTGATTTGTTGGATATAGATATCTTCACCGCCTTCATAATAAGGGGCGGGGGTTGCGGCAAAAATGTAATCACCGTTACGACGGATTTTGTACTCCAACTCAAACGCTTTAGCCTTATTATCAGGCCCTTTCCATTCGATGGGTTGCAACTTATCCAATAAATCCGTCTGCTTGCCTTTGAACGTGACCGTTAACGCTTCGGGCTTTTCTATATCCATTACATGGCCATTATCCATTGGGTGGCCAAACACCACTTTCATATCGACGGTTGTCGGTGATTCAATTTGAGAAGTCGGCGTATACATTAGTAGAAAATGCGCCTGAGAAGCCGCCGACAAAGAGAGCGCTGTTAAGCCAACCGCTAGAGATAACTTTTTCATTTTTTCATCCTAAGTTTCTTTGATTATTCAACAATATTCTTGCCATCGACTTCTATCGAATGCCCTGGCCCGGCGTTAAACTGAACTTTGTAATCACCGGCAGGTTTTGCAAATTCAATTTCACCCTCTTGGTTAATCTCACTTTTAATTAGTGCCTGGTTCGCGCCATCAACCACCAGCACTTCTACCCCTGATGCCGAAGATCCATCAGAAAAGCCACCTTCACATAAGATGGTATTGTCGCCGAAGTCATAACATGAAAATAACGGGGTGTGAGCCAGTGCTGCGTTCGGGAGTAGCACGCTCATCAGTAGCAGTAGAGTTTTAGGTTTCATTTATTGGTCCATTTTGAGCTTTTTAAAAGGATATTGAGAATGCATCTCAATTTTATGTCGGGAGATTAACGACTGAAAAAAACAAATGGAAGTGAGAATGATTATTAAAAACATATTCATTGATATAAATCATCTATGCACCGGATATTGTTGAATTAGTTTTCTGCACATTGTTTACAATCTCGATAACAAAAAATTATTCACTGTTATGAAATGAAAATGACCTTAAGCCAACTATCTATTGGAGAAAGCGCGACGATTGTTTCTCATCAATCTAGCGGCTCAATTCGCCAACGCTTGCTTGATTTAGGGCTGATTCCACAATCTCAAATCAAGTTGATTCGTAAAGCGCCACTGCGTGACCCTTTTGAGTTTAGAGTGGGCGCGACTAGCGTCGTGATCAGAAAAACAGAAGCCGACACCGTCATCGTACGCTTGGCCGCGCTGTCGTAAGGAAATCGTAATGCAACGAAAAAAAGTACTACTGGCAGGCCAACAAAACGCGGGGAAATCGACGATTTTCAATATGCTGACGGGGGCGAGGCAACATGTGGCTAACTACCCAGGCGTCACTGTAGACAAAAAGACAGGCTATTTTTCATTAAACTGCGACACATACCAGCTCGTAGACCTCCCGGGAACGTATAGCTTAAGCTGCTACTCACTAGAAGAGAGGGTGGCGCGCGATGCCCTGCGACAAGAATCACCAGATGTAGTTCTCAACGTGGTCGATGCGGCCAACCTTAAGCGCTCTTTGCACTTAACCTTACAACTGATAGAGATGGGACAGCCGATGGCTGTGGCCCTCAACATGATGGACGTTGCTCAAGCCGCTGGCATTGATATCGATTCTGATGCGTTAAGCAAACAAATTGGCGTCCCCGTCGCGGAATGTATCGGTAGGAAAGGAAAAGGAGAAGAGCAGATCAGCGCGGCTGTGCTCAACGCTCAAAAGCGCACTAAGCCGATCGATTATCCGCAGATAGAGCCCGAGCTTTCTTCACTCACAGATTGGCTCGATGTGGCTATTCCCAATCAAAGCGATGCGCATCGCTGGCTTGCTCTACGGCTACTAGAGCGCGATAGTCATATCGATGAGTGGTTGCAAGACCAGCTGTCTGAGCAGCAAGCTGAGCAGTTGAGCGCAAAGGTCGAACGCTCTCTTCAGCGCATTGACGCGAAATTAACGGGCAGCGTCAGTGATTACATTGTTGCTCAGCGACATCTATATGTATCTGAGGTCGTGGAAGATTGCACTCGCCTGCCTCAGCACCCAATCGAAACACTGTCTGTGAGCGATAAAATTGACAAAATCGTTCTCAATAAGTTTGGTGCGCCACTGTTTCTTATCGCCACGGTTTTCATCATTTATCAAAGTTCCATCGTGTATGGATATGAGCTCACCAACTACTGGTGGCCCTATCTGGCAGGGTGTAGAGAGCTCATTGCGGGGATATTACCCGACGCGGGTTTTCTCCACGATCCTTATCTTCGATCGCTCGGTCTGTGGATTGTCGACTCAGCCAACACATTGCTCAACTATATTCCTATCTTTCTAATCTTGTTTGCGCTTATCGCTATCATTGAAGACTCTGGCTACATGGCCAGAATTGCGTTTATTTCAGATCGGGTACTCAACCGTTTTGGCCTTCATGGCCAAAGCACCCTGCCGATGATTCTCGCGGGGGTCTTTGCTGGCGGATGCGCGGTACCGGGCGTCATGGCAACCAAAGGCATTCCCGATAATCGTGCCCGTATTGCGACGATTCTCACCGTGCCTTACATGAACTGTTTGGCGAAAGTGCCTTTATATACCTTGCTGCTCGGTATTTTCTTTGTTGAAAACAAGTCTCTGATGACATTCTACATTTCGACAATTTCCATTATCGCAGCCCTACTGGTCGCAAAGCTATTGACCCAATCCGTACTACGTCGCACCGAGCAAGCGCCATTCGTCATGGAGTTGCCGCGTTACAACCTTCCTACGGCGCGCAGTGTGGTGACGCGTTCACTGGAAAGAACTTGGATGTACATACGCAAAGTGGGCACCATTGTCCTGGCCGTCTCTACAGTCATTTTCGTGCTGCTGCAATTTCCTGGCGTTCCTGAGCAAGAACAACAAGCGTTCCAAGCCAGAGCGGAACAAGCCGTCGCTCGCTTTCAAAAAGCGGCGCAAACCACCCAATACGCCGATGTATTTGACGAGCAGTCGCTGACTGATTTGGTCAACTTTTACACAGACTACCGCGCAGCAAAACTCAATGCCAAAGGCGCCGCTGCGTCGCAATCTGTCAATGATAGCTTTCAATCTCGCCATCCGCTCTACTACGCTATTTCGGCAAGAAAAGGGGGTAAAGAGGCAGCCAAACTCAATAAAGCACTCAGAAAACTGGCTTCAGAAAGAAAGAGAATTCGGCGAGAAATGAAGGAGAGGCGTCTTGAAGCCTCGTTGTTAGGTAGCTTTGGCCGGGCTTTAGAACCTGTGACACAATATGCAGGCTTCGATTGGAAGATCAACGTCGCGCTTTTTTCTTCGTTCGCCGCTCGTGAGAGCAGCGTTGCAACTTTAGGGGTGCTGTTTCAAGCCGACGAAGAGAGCAATCAAAAACTCGAGCAACGTATGGCGGAGTCGGATGAGCTGGCCTCTCATGGAGAAGTCGCCGCCGTTGCGCTGATCCTGTTTTTTATCTTGTACCCTCCCTGTCTTGCCACTGTAATGATGATAAAAGTACAGACTGGTGAGTATAAGTGGATGCTCCTATCTATGGTGTTACCCACCATGCTCGGCTTTACGGTTGCCACACTTGTCTACACGATCGGCACACGCTTGGCGTTAAGTGGCATCCAAGTGATGTCTCTTACCTACTTTTCGGCCTTAGCCGTTTTACTGATGGTTGGTCTGCGTGACAACGCGCAACAGAAAAAACAGGGGCAACCCATTCCAATTAAAATCGTCGAGAAATAGCATGTTCGAACAACATAATGCCGTCTTGGATGTGCTTGCGTTAATCGCCATAGTGAGCGTCGCCGTCCTCTATCTGTACATCCGGTTAGTGAAGAGAAAAGCCAGTTGCGGCAATGGTTGTGGCGGGTGCCCGAGCGCGCAAGACAAGACGCTTTAGGCGTGAAAACAGCGCCCTGCAGTAAGCAGGGCACTGTTTAATCCATGTCAATCTTTACATTACTCAAAGAGCCACTAGCCAAGCTCTCCCCACGTTGCGTCTTAAGCATAATACGCAAATCGTTAGCCGAATCAGCGCTATGCAATGCATCCTCTTCGCCAATTTTACCTTCCACTACCAGTTGATAAAGGGCTTGATCAAATGTCTGCATCCCGGATTGAGTTGATTTTGTCATCGCCGATTTCAGCTCGTGCAAAT
Source organism: Vibrio sp. JPW-9-11-11 (assembly GCF_013369335.1). Taxonomy (GTDB): domain Bacteria; phylum Pseudomonadota; class Gammaproteobacteria; order Enterobacterales; family Vibrionaceae; genus Vibrio. The sequence goes on along the minus strand of NZ_SZQJ01000003.1, from coordinate 15,216 downwards.
CCCCGCGACGAATCAAATCACTGATACGGGGCGTGTTAAGTAGCACCTCAAATGCCCCATGGCGTCCATGGCCACTTTTATCACGAACCAGTTGCTGACCAATTACACCGCGCAGGTTCATCGATAAATCAAATAGAAACTGCTCTTTTTGCTCTTTAGGTACTAGATGCAAAATACGCTCTAGAGCTTGATTGGCGTTGTTCGCGTGCAGCGTCGCCATACAAAGGTGCCCTGTCTCAGCAAAGGTCATCGCGTATTCCATGGTCTCACGCGAGCGGATTTCACCAATCAGAATCATGTCTGGGGCTTGACGGAGAGAATTCTTGAGCGCTACTTCATAACTTTGCGTATCCAGCCCCACTTCACGCTGGGTGACAATACAACCTTGGTGCTCATGAACAAACTCAATCGGGTCTTCCACGGTGAGGATATGACCGCTGCTGTTTTGATTACGATAGCCAGTCATCGCCGCCATTGTGGTTGATTTCCCAGATCCTGTCGCCCCAACCACTAATACTAAGCCTCGCTTGGCCATGGATAGCGACTTTAAGACCTCAGGTAGTTTCAATTCATCAAAACTTGGAATATGAGTTTCTATCCGGCGAATCACCGCGCCAGGCTGCTCTCGCTGATAAAAAGCGGAAACGCGAAAGCGGCCAAAATGACGTACGATGGCAAAATTAGCCTCTTTACTGGAATGAAAATCGTGTTGGCGGCTAGTGTCCATCATACCTTCAATAAGAGAAGTGACCATGGCGTGAGAGAGCTTCTCTCCTTCCGCTTTTAGCTCGCCATCGACACGATACAAAATCGGCGCGCCAACCGTGATATACAGGTCTGAACTCTTCTGTTCGATCATTTTTTGTAAATAGAGATCACTATCCATAGGGCTATCCTGCTCAGAACATGGTGGTTTCGAGTTCGATTTTCTTCGCGACTTCAGCTTGTTCAACTAACCCCTGAGCCAGCAACTGTTTGGCATTTTGCTCCATAGTTTGCATGCCATGCGCCGCGCCCGTTTGAATCACCGACATCATTTGCGCGACTTTATCTTCACGGATTAAGTTTCGAATCGCAGGCGTCGCCATCATAATCTCATGGCAAGCCACGCGCCCACCACCGATGCGTTTTAACAGTTTTTGTGCAATCACGGCTTTGAGTGATTCGGATAGCATTGAGCGCACCATCTCTTTGTCACTACCGGGGAAGACATCAATGATTCGGTCGATGGTTTTCGCCGCCGAACTCGTATGCAAGGTGCCAAACACCAAATGGCCAGTTTCGGCAGCCGTTAAGGCTAAACTGATCGTCTCTTGATCACGTAACTCACCGACTAAGATCACGTCCGGATCTTCACGCAAAGCACTGCGCAGAGCATTGTTGAAGCTATGGGTATCGCGATGGACTTCGCGCTGGTTTATCAAGCACTTGTCATTGCTATGGACAAACTCAATTGGGTCTTCGATGGTGAGAATATGCTTGTTGTGTTGACGATTGATATGGTCCACCATCGCCGCCAACGTCGTCGACTTACCCGAGCCTGTTGGTCCGGTCACTAGCACTAGCCCTTTTTCCATATTGGCAATGGTTTCAAAGATGGCCGGAGTGTCGAGTTGTTCGAGAGTAGGAATCTCAGTCGGAATAGTACGGAACACGGCTGCACAGCCACGCGACTGATTGAAGGCGTTGACACGAAAACGTCCCACATCCGGCAGTTCAAAAGAGAAGTCGACCTCCAGTCTTTCTTCAAACTCACTGCGCTGCGCGTCATTCATAATATCAAATACCAAGCGATGGACGTCCGCGTGATTAAAAGCCGGTACGCCCAGCTTGCGAACTTCACCGTCGATCCGCACCATTGGAGATACTCCAGCAGAAAGATGTAGATCTGACGCATTATGCTTTACACTAAAATCCAGTAACTCAGCGATATCCATTTAAAATCCTTAAGTAAAATCTGCTATGACTAGTATTCAACAAAACATTGAACAGATCACCTCACAGATTGAGAGTGCACAACAAAAGTGTGGACGCGGTCGAGACACAGTGCAACTTCTCGCGGTGAGTAAAACTAAGCCAGTAGAAGCGATACTCGCTGCCGCCGAGGCGGGCCAGCGCGCGTTTGGCGAAAACTACGTCCAAGAAGGGGTGGATAAAGTCGACTACTTTAACCAACACCACCCTGATTTGCCGCTAGAATGGCACTTTATCGGCCCGATTCAATCCAATAAATCACGCCACGTTGCCGAAAAGTTTGCTTGGGTCCACAGCATCGACCGTAGCAAGATAGCCCAGCGACTCAATGACCAAAGACCTGAAGGGATGGCGCCGCTGCAAGTGTTAATTCAAGTCAACACGAGTGGCGAAACCTCGAAATCAGGTACCAGCGATGAAGAAGTGTTTGCTCTTGCAGAGTTGATTTCTACCCTACCCAACCTCACGTTAAGAGGATTGATGTCGATTCCTGCCAACGTGCCTGACTATCAATCGCAGCTCGCCGCCTTTACTCACTTGGCGCAGTTGCAACAAAAACTCACGCAACGCTTGCCAGAGCAGAACATCGATACACTATCGATGGGAATGAGCGGCGATATGGAAGCGGCAATCACAGCGGGATCCACCATGGTACGAATTGGTACCGCCATTTTTGGTGCGCGTGATTACTCTCGCCGCAACTCGATGAGTTAATCTTGATGACTCAGTTTGTATAGATAAGGATAGAATTCTCAATGGAACACAAAAAGATTGCCTTTATTGGCGCGGGAAACATGGTCAGTGCTATCGTCGCGGGATTAGTGTCTGACGGATACCCAGCGGAGCTTATTACGGCCACAGCGCCTTCTGAAACGCGCCGTTTACCCCTTGAGCAAGAATACGCTATCCGCACCACCAGCGATAATCTTTGTGCCGTCAAAGAGGCAGAGGTTGTTGTGCTTTCAGTCAAGCCGCAAATGATGGAACAAGTGTGTGAACCGTTCAAAGGCTTAGATTTATCGGGCAAGCTGGTAATCTCGATTGCTGCGGGCATTAGTTGCGACCGCCTGATGCAGATGCTGGGACAAACCGTGAACTTAGTTCGCGTTATGCCCAACACACCCTCTCAACTTGGCTTAGGCATGAGCGGTTTGTTTGCTCCGCATGGAGTCAACCAAGCCGATAAAGCGTTTGCGGCTAAGCTGATGGAGTCGTGTGGAAAAGTGTGTTGGGTCGAACAAGAGTCAGGTATCAACAACGTGATTGCCGCCGCAGGCAGCGCGCCCGCATACTTCTTTCTCTTTATGGAAGCGATGCAAGCAGAAGCCATTGCTCAAGGGTTCGATAAGCACACAGCGCGACTTTTGGTGCAACAAGCGGCGTTAGGTGCAGCCAGTATGGTGGTCGAAAACCCACAAAGCGAGCTTTCCACCTTACGTGAAAACGTCACCTCTAAAGGTGGTACTACCGCAGAAGCGCTGCGAACGTTCAACCAACATCAACTTTCAGATATAGTAGCCAAAGCGATGCAAGCGGCAGTCGCGCGCGCTGAAGAGATGGAAAAACAATTTTAAACACCAGAGCACTTGCTCTCGCTAATAAGGGTTACCTATGAATTCAATGAGTTTTCTGATTTCCACCCTGTTTGATCTCTACATCATGGTGGTGATCTTACGGATCTGGTTGCAAGCTGCACGGGCTGACTTCTACAACCCGTTTTCTCAGTTCATTGTAAAAGCGACACAGCCGGTGGTCGCACCTCTGCGTCGCGTTATTCCTTCGCTCGGCAGTATCGATTTGGCAACACTGCTGTTTGCCTATGTACTTTGTGTACTCAAGTTCGTCGCACTGATTTTACTCGCCTCCAATGGTTCGGTTTCTTTCAGCGCTGACTTTTTATTCTTAGGTCTACTATCGCTGGTTAAAGCGGCAGGTGGCCTACTATTTTGGGTGCTATTGATCCGCGCGATCCTAAGTTGGGTCAGCCAAGGTCGCAGCCCAATTGAATACGTGTTCCACCAGTTAACCGAGCCAATGCTTGCGCCTATCCGCCGCATTATTCCAGCAATGGGCGGATTTGACCTTAGCGTATTAGTGCTGTTTATCGCATTGCAGTTCGCCAACTTCTTAATGGGCGACTTGATCGGACCAATCTGGTATCAGCTATAATGTCTCAAGCTGTTTGGTATCAAGGCGAAGACTTACTGCTTCGCCTCTACATCCAACCGAAAGCAAGCCGCGACAAAATTGTCGGCCAGCATGGCGACGAGCTAAAAGTAGCGATTACCGCTCCCCCCGTCGATGGTAAAGCCAATGCGCACTTGAGCAAGTTTCTCGCCAAACAGTTTAAGGTCGCGAAAGGACTGATTAGTATCGAAAAAGGAGAGTTAGGGCGTCATAAACAAGTGCGCGTCACCGCTCCCAAACAGATTCCAACTGAGATAAAAGCCATCCTATGATGGCTTTTGTTTTGATAATAACCATAAGGAAACACGATGAAACGATGGACAACGTTATTACTGACCGCGCTGTTTGCCATGCCAACTTGGGCTGGGCAGTTCAAAACCATCAAAGACGTTGAAGTTCACTATTCTGCGTTCAACTCAACGTTTTTAACGGCCAAAGTCGCTCGCAGCTACCAACTCAAACGCAATGGCTACTCAGCGATTATTAATATCAGCGTGCTGGATAATTCCCAAGCGGGAAAGCCCGCAACCACCGCAACGCTATCTGGCAGCGCTCGAAATCTGATTGGCCAAACCCGCGAGTTGCAGTTTAGACAAGTCAAAGAAGGGGACGCTATCTACTACTTGGCTGAATTCCCTATCTCTGATCAAGAACAACTGACCTTTAATCTTGATGTTAATGCTGGCATTAAAGGCGCTGGCACATTAAAGTTCAGCCAGAAATTTTACGTAGAAGAATAGTAACCAACAAGTGAACGATCATACGATGAAAACCAATAAAATTGTCCTCGCCACTGGCAATCAAGGTAAAGTACGCGAAATGGCTGACCTGCTGGCCGATTTCGGTTTTGATGTGGTCGCGCAAAGCGAGTTCAACGTCTCTGAAGTGGCCGAAACTGGGACCACTTTTATCGAAAATGCCATTATAAAGGCTCGTCATGCCGCCAAGGAAACTGGCTTACCCGCTATTGCTGATGACTCAGGCCTAGAAGTCGACTACCTGCAAGGTGCTCCCGGTATTTACTCGGCGCGTTACGCCGGTGAACACGCAACCGACCAAGAAAATCTTGAGAAACTACTCAGCGCACTACAAGACGTACCAGAAGCTGAACGCACAGCACGCTTCCATTGCGTGCTCGTGTTGATGCGCCATGAACACGATCCTACCCCTATCGTTTGTCATGGAAAATGGGAAGGGCGAATCTTAACCCAGGCACACGGTGACAATGGTTTTGGTTACGACCCGGTGTTTTACGTACCTGAAGACAAGTGCGCTTCGGCTGAACTAGAACCAGCACGCAAGAAACAGCTGTCTCACCGTGGCAAAGCGCTCAAACAACTGTTTGCGACCCTTGCAGAGCAGAATTAATGAACCAACTCACGCCTCCTGCGCTCAGCCTTTACGTCCATATCCCTTGGTGTGTACAGAAGTGCCCGTATTGTGATTTCAACTCGCACGCGCTAAAAAATGACATTCCAGAGCAAGAGTACATCGCAGCACTGCTTGAAGACTTGGACAGTGACATCGAACGTTATCAATTATCGGCTAACCCGCGTCCGCTACACTCGATTTTTATCGGTGGTGGCACACCTAGCCTTATCTCTGCTGAGGGTATTGCAACGCTGCTGCAAGGGATTGAGCACCGCATCCCTTTTCAGCAAGGCATAGAAATAACTATGGAGGCGAACCCAGGTACAATTGAAGCCGAGCGCTTCAGTGGCTATCGAAAAGCGGGGGTAACGCGCATCTCCATCGGCGTGCAGAGCTTTGAGCAAGCAAAACTTGAGCGGTTGGGGCGAATTCACGGCCAAGATGAAGCGGTCAATGCCGCCCACCTTGCCCATAAAATCGGCCTCAACAGCTTCAACCTCGACTTGATGCACGGTTTACCTGATCAATCCGTCGACCAAGCGCTTGCTGATCTTGAAAAAGCGATCGAACTGGATCCACCGCACCTATCTTGGTATCAGCTCACTATTGAGCCCAACACCCTCTTTTACTCCAAACCACCAACGTTACCGGACGATGACGCCCTATGGGACATCTTCGAACTCGGTCATCAGAAACTCGCCGCCGCTGGTTACGTTCAGTACGAGATCTCGGGTTACAGTAAGCCGGGCTACCAATGTCAGCATAATCTTAATTACTGGCGCTTTGGTGACTACTTGGGAATAGGTTGCGGGGCGCACGGTAAGCTCAGTTTTTCTGATGGACGAATTGTCCGAACAACCAAAGTTAAGCACCCCAAAGGCTACTTGGCGGCGTATCAAAACATGGTCAAACCTTACTTGGATAGCGAAATCAATGTTGAGGCTCAAGAGCGACCTTTTGAGTTCTTTATGAACCGCTTCCGTTTACTAGAAGCGTGCCCAAAACAAGACTTTTTGGATACCACAGGGCTCGGGCTGGAGGCGATTAAGCAGACGATGGATTGGGCTATCGATAGAGGCTATATCGATGAAAGTGACGCTCATTGGCAAGTCACCCAGAAAGGCAAATTGTTCCTCAACGACTTGCTCGAAGCCTTTATGACAGAAGAAAACTAATCTTTTTTCATGAGCTCTGCATCAAGCACAGCCCAAACATGGAGCGCAAAGTAAGTGCGATAAGGCGTTACGGCTTGAAGGATCTCTTCACCACTGACGCCTTGCTGTTGAGCGAGGCTTTCTAACCCGCGTGTTAGCGCTACATCCCCTGCAGACCATACATCAGGATGAGCAAAGAAAAACATCAGCGCCATTTCGGCGGTCCACTGCCCGACACCCCACAGTTGAACTAACTGCTGGGTAATAAACTCGGCGTCATCACTTTGAAATATTGAAGGGCAAATTGTGCCATTACTCAACGCCTGGTTAATGCCTAGCAAGGTTTTGACTTTAGCATTGGAGAGTCCGCACTTCCTGAGCGCGTCGTAGTGTTGCTCCACCAGCAAAGCCTCTAACCCATTTGAGTCTGCTTGAACTTCCACTCGGCTCCAAATGGTTTTCGCCGCCGTCACCGACAGTTGTTGCCCTGCTACCGCTCGGCTTAAATAGGCCAGAAACCGCTCTGGTGGCTGCTTATCAACTTGCTGCGGGCCATTACTGGCCACCATCGCGTGCACCACAGGGTAGGCGATGAGCTTATCCAATAAGTCGGCATGAATATGGTCAGAATGTTGTCGTGTCATCTCGCCTCCTTGCGCACTCTATTGTTATTCTAGAATATTGAGCGGCCTATCCGCTCTGATAACAACTCAAGTGCCTTGGTCCCGGCCAGTGAATTGCCTGACGGATCCAGTTCAGGAGACCACACTGCGATGGTCATCTCTCCCGGCACGACCGCCATTATGCCGCCTCCGACACCAGATTTACCCGGCATCCCCACTCGATAAGCAAACTCGCCCGCACCATCGTATAAACCACAAGTGGCTAACAAGGCGTTAAGTTGTTTAGTTTGAGTGGGCGTAATCACGGCTTTTCCAGTTTGCACTGAGGTGCCTTTGTTGGCCAAGTAGCTAAATGTTTTTGCTAAATCGACACAGCTCATCTTAAGAGCACAGGCGTGGAAGTAGTTATTGAGCACCGGAATCACTTCGTTTTCAAAGTTGCCAAATGAGCGCATCAGATAGGCAATGGCAGCATTGCGGTCACTGTGCATCATTTCCGACGCTGCCACCACTTTGTCATAACAAATATGGGTGTCGCCGGATAACTGACGCACAAACTCCAGCAATCGCTGACGCGGCGCCGATAAACGACTATTGAGCAAATCAGCGACCACTATCGCCCCGGCATTAATGAAAGGGTTACGTGGGATCCCCTGCTCCATTTCAAGCTGAATCAGAGAGTTGAATGCCTGTCCTGACGGTTCTTTGCCGACGCGTGACCATATTTCTTCCGGTTTATACAGCCCCATCGCCAAGGTTAGGCTAAGGGCTTTTGAAATAGACTGAATCGAAAACGCTTCGTCCGTATCGCCCGCTTTTATCACTTCACCTTGATTAGTAAACACAGCGATACCAAGCTTGTGGGCAGGAACTTTCGCCAATGCAGGAATGTAATCAGCGACTTTTCCGTGGCCAATTAAAGGGCGAACTTCATCAAGAATTTCGGCAAGAATCTCAGGGGTTGGCTTCATGAGTTACCTCTATTTTTCAAAGGCTTATTATTTTTCTTATAGGGTCAAAAAAGCCAACATCCGCAGTGGTGTTGGCTTTAGTAAAGTGTGCTGGTTAACAATAACTCAGTCAATCATTATTTGCTGCGTTTGAACTTAATGTCCCATACGCCATGACCAAGACGATGACCACGCGCCTCAAATTTAGTGAGCGGGCGATCATCAGGACGAGGGACAAAATCACCGTCAGTCGCAATGTTTTCAAAACCTGGCGCTTGGTTCATAACTTCAATCATATGCTCAGCGTAATTTTCCCAGTCGGTCGCCATATGGAAGATCCCTTCGCCGACGATCAATTTCTGGCGAACCATCTCAGCAAAGTCCAACTGAACAATACGACGTTTGTGGTGACGTTTTTTGTGCCACGGATCAGGGAAGAACAGCTGCAGGGTTGCCAAGCTGCTATCTGGGATCATGTTGGCAAACACTTCAACCGCATCGTGACACATCACACGTAGGTTGGTGACACCTGCGTCACGCGCATCCGACAAACAGGCACCGACGCCTGGGCTATGTACTTCAATACCGATGAAGTTTTTCTCTGGGGCATTTTTGGCCATTTCGACCAATGACGCGCCCATACCGAAACCAATTTCCAACACCACTGGATTGTCATTACCAAACACTTGTTTCCAATCAAGTGGCTTATCTTGGTAGTCAATCCCCATGGTCGGCCAGCACTCTTTCATCGCGCTTTCTTGACCTTTGGTCAAGCGACCTTCGCGTCGAACAAAGCTGCGAACTTTGCGTATCAGTTTACCGTCTTCGTTGTATTCGTTAGTGGTCACTTCACTCATGATATTGCCTGTTTAAAAATTGGTCTCGACTCAAAGGGATTGTGATTATCCAAAGAATCGCCATTGGTGCAAGTTTTTTAGCGTATTTGATCCATTGCAACAGAATGGATGCGGCCCACTCTCTATACCCTCACTGTTTGTCGGTTGTACTTTAACGCCCAATTGTGGTTAATTTGGCCTGATTAAAACTAAACCATAGAGCATGTCGTGACTCCTTTCGCTAAAGCCATCTTAGAGTGGTACGAAAACTATGGGCGTAAAAGCCTACCTTGGCAGCAAAATAAAACCGCATATAGTGTGTGGCTGTCGGAAATTATGTTGCAACAAACCCAAGTGGCTACCGTCATCCCGTATTATGAGCGTTTTCTCGCGCGCTTTCCCACGGTGATTGATCTCGCCCAGGCCGACCAAGATGAAGTTCTACATCTGTGGACCGGCCTTGGGTATTACGCGCGCGCGCGCAACTTACATAAGGCGGCGCAAATCGTCGCAGAGCAGTATCAAGGTGAATTTCCGCTAGAAATCGAGCAACTGAACGCCCTACCGGGTATCGGCCGCTCGACAGCCGCAGCGGTGCTCTCTTCGGTCTATAAACAGCCTCACGCGATCTTAGACGGCAACGTCAAACGCACATTAGCACGCTGCTTTGCGGTGCCCGGATGGCCTGGGCAAAAAAAAGTCGAGAACCAACTATGGCAATACGCAGAGCAACATACCCCAAACCGAGATGTCGACAAGTACAATCAAGCCATGATGGATATGGGGGCCATGGTATGTACCCGCAGTAAACCCAAATGCGGCTTGTGCCCCGTTGCGTCTCTATGTCAAGCCAACAAACAGGGCAACCCACTCGATTATCCGGGTAAAAAACCGAAGAAAGAAAAACCTATCAAAGAAACTTGGTTCGTTATGTTGCACCACGACGGAGAGGTTTGGCTGGAGCAGCGTCCACAAAGCGGGATTTGGGGCGGTCTGTTCTGTTTTCCCGAAGACTCAGAGGCACAATGGGCTGACCTGTTGCCTAAGCGTGGTATCACCGACCAACATATCAAACGCCAAAGTCAGCTGATCGCGTTTCGTCACACGTTTAGCCACTACCATCTCGATATCACACCAATTTTGGTAGACCTATCAAAGCAACCTGATGTGATAATGGAAGCAGACAAAGGTCTTTGGTATAACTTATCCCAACCGGAAGCGATCGGTTTAGCTGCACCAGTCAAACAACTGCTGCAAAGCTTACCGTCAGAGCTTCACATTTAATTAGTCTAAGGAGTCGTTATGAGCCGCACTGTATTTTGTGCTCGACTACAAAAAGAAGCCGAAGGTCTCGACTTTCAACTTTATCCGGGTGAACTCGGCAAGCGTATTTTTGATAATATTTCTAAAGAGGCGTGGGCGCAGTGGCAACACAAGCAAACCATGCTGATCAATGAAAAAAAACTCAATATGATGGATCCTGAACACCGTAAGTTGATCGAAACTGAAATGGTTAACTTCTTGTTCGAGGGCAAAGAAGTTCATATCGAAGGGTACACACCGCCTAGCGAGTAACGCTGGGTAGAGAGTGACGAATAAGAGATGACATCATTGCCTGCAGTGATGTCATTTTTTTAGGGATACTATGAGAAAGTTCGCGTACGTACTGCTGATGTTGGCTCTATCAGGCTGTAGCCGAGAGTTCATTGAAGACATTTATGATATCAACTACGAGCCGACCAATCGTTTTGCCAAAAACTTGGCCGAACTTCCCGGTCAGTTTGCAAAAGATACCGCCGCGCTTGATGCATTAATCAGCAGTTTTTCCGGTAATATTGAGAAACGCTGGGGACGCAGCGAAGTCAAATTTGCGGGTAAAAGCAACTACGTTAAGTACATCGATAACTACCTCAGCCGCTCAGAAGTCAACTTCGATAAAGGGCTCATTACGGTCGAAACCGTATCACCTACTGATCCCAAAGGGCATCTTAAAAATGCCATTATTACCACGCTTCTCACTCCCGACGATCCGGCAAGTGTCGATCTTTTCTCCTCCAAAGAGATTACCCTAGAAGGCCAACCTTTCCTCTATCGCCAAGTCGTCGACCAAGATAATAAACCGATTCAATGGAGTTGGCGCGCAAACCGCTTTGCTGAATACCTGATCGCCAACAAGCTTAAAGTTAAAGATGTCGATTTTAAAAAAGCGTACTATGTCGAAATCCCAATGGTTGCCGAGCAGTTTGAGATACGCAGCTACAAGTACGCCGATATCGTCCAACGCGCTTCGCGCAAGTATGACATCCCTGAAGACTTGATCTACGCGATCATCAAAACCGAAAGTAGCTTTAATCCTTATGCAGTTAGTTGGGCTAACGCCTATGGCTTAATGCAAGTTGTGCCCAAAACCGCTGGTAAGGATGTGTTCAAGCTAGTAAAGAAAAAGTCAGGCCAACCCAGCCCCGAATACTTGTTCAACCCTGAGAACAATATCGATACCGGTACTGCCTACTTTTACATTCTCAAAAATCGCTACTTAAAAGATGTCAGCCACCCACTGTCTCTCGAGTACAGTATGATCTCTGCTTACAACGGGGGAACGGGGGGCGTGTTAAACACGTTTAACCGAAGCGACAGAAAACGCGCGATGCGCGACCTCAACTCATTGCAACCCAATCAAGTATATTGGGCATTAACCAAAAAACACCCCAATGCAGAAGCGCGTCGTTATCTTGAAAAAGTGACTAAATTCAAGAAGGATTTCAATTCTGGTAAGTCATAAGCGTAAAAACGCCTAAATAATCAGCACTCGGCCACTTTTTTGAAGTTTTTTCTAAAAACAAGTTGACGGCAAAGCGGAAAATCCGTTTAATAGCGCTCCGTTGCCCGGATAGCTCAGTCGGTAGAGCAGAGGATTGAAAATCCTCGTGTCGGTGGTTCGATTCCGCCTCCGGGCACCACAATTTGATTTGTTGGTGTTTTAGCAAAATGTTATCTCACGGACAAAAGCACAAAGAATACAGTGTGCCGACTTAGCTCAGTAGGTAGAGCAACTGACTTGTAATCAGTAGGTCACCAGTTCGATTCCGGTAGTCGGCACCATTCTTTTGCCTCGATAGCTCAGTCGGTAGAGCAGAGGATTGAAAATCCTCGTGTCGGTGGTTCGATTCCGCCTCGAGGCACCATTATTTGGTGCGCTTGCTCAATGGCAAGACACAGACAGAATAGTTCCTCCTTAGCTCAGTTGGTAGAGCGACGGACTGTTAATCCGCAGGTCGCTGGTTCGAGCCCAGCAGGAGGAGCCACTTTCAAAAGCCAAGTCGCAAGACTTGGCTTTTTTGTATCCACACCTTACGACGCTCCTTCTTTCTCCCTGCTTTCTGCGAATAAAACCACTCTCAACCACTTAAATGTTATGCATTTGTTAGCGTAATCAGCACTTATTTTTACCCTAAAATTTAATCCGTGTCATAAAAAGAATCCTGGTCGCTATTTGGTTAACAAGTTCTACACTAAGATGACAAACAGATGAAATGAGTCAATTAAGCGCTCAAAACTTTATAAAACGAACAAAAAGCGAGCATCATATGAAATTAAGGACACAAGCTTATTTGCTATCAGGAATTATCTTAATCGCTTTGCTTGCACTGACGGCGACAGGATTGTGGACGCTGCGCGTTGCAAGTAACCTCGACAATAAAGCGCGTGTCACGGAGCTTTTCAATAGTGCCTACAGCATCTTAACGGAAGTAGAGAAAATGGCGGCGGATGGCACACTCTCCGACCAACAGGCAAAATCGATGGCCACCCGCTTACTACGTAACAATATCTACAAAGACAATGAATACGTTTATGTTGCCGATGAGAAGATGACCTTCATCGCCACCCCACTCGACCCACAACTGCATGGAACCAGCTTTCACGATTTTAAAGATGGCAATGGCGATAGCGTTGGCCAATTAATTCAAGATGTATTGGGGCGTCAAACCGGTCAACTGGTCGAGTACACTTGGACTCAAAAGCAAGCAGACGGCAGTATCGAAGAAAAGCTATCGATCGCCAAGAAAACGCCTCGCTGGAATTGGGTTGTCGGTACGGGAATCGGCTTTAACGAAGTGAATGCGCGTTTTTGGGCGACCGCCCAGTGGCAGTTAATGCTGTGTTTGATCATCGCTTCGGCAATACTCGCGACGTTGATTTTTTCGATTCGTCGCATGCTTGCGCTCTTGGGAGGAGAACCACAAGATGTGCGCAATGCGGTGCAAGACGTCGCAAATGGTAACATTCAAACGTCGTTTGCTGAGCCAGCTGCACAAGGCAGTATTTATGAAGCCGTACAGCAAATGAGCCTTTCGCTAGCCAAACTGGTCGAGAACCTCGATGGTTCAATGCACGCACTACGCAGTGAGCTGGCTCAGGTAGAAGAACGCTCGGCGAGTATTGCCCAATTAACCGACTCGCAACAACAATCAACCGCTATGATTGCGACGGCAATGACCGAGATGGCTTCATCAGCGAACAATGTTGCCGATTCCGCTAGTGATACCGCTAAAAACACCGACGAAGCAGACAAGCAGAGCCAACATACCCAACACTTAATCCACAATACGGTCGACAATATCCAAGGGCTCGCGAACCAACTCAATGCGGCCAGTAAAGCTGTCGCTGACCTCGATACCAACGTGAATAGCATTGTCAAAGTACTAGATGTGATTGGGGACATTGCCGAACAAACTAACCTTCTCGCTCTCAATGCCGCTATCGAAGCCGCGCGCGCGGGCGAACAAGGCCGTGGCTTTGCGGTTGTTGCTGACGAGGTTCGTAACTTAGCGGGAAGAACTCAAGACAGCACTAAAGAGATCCAACAAATGATCACCAATCTCCAGGAGGGCTCGCGCAATGCGATTCAGACCATGGAAGTTTGTGCAGAAACCAGCGAGAGCACTGTACACGAATCTCAAAACGCTTCAGAGGCATTGCAACAGATTGTTGTCGCGCTAGAGTCCATTACTCAAATGAGCCACCAAATCGCTACCGCAGCGGCAGAACAGACTCAGGTCAGTGACGATATTTCGCAGCGTATCAATCTCATAGAAGAAAACGGCAATCAACTAAGCGGAGTGGTGACCGAAAGCCACAACAGCACTCAAAGCCTCGCTCAGTTAGCGAATGAACTGGAAACCTGGGTGAGTAAGTTTACGGTTAAGCACTAATCAAGCCTAGACACAATAAAAGCACGCCTCTTCGCGTGCTTTTATTCCCTTCAATGCAAACTATTTAACAAAATATCGTCTGCTACTGTTGTTGCCATTTATACACTTGTTGGCCAAAATGGATAAAAACAGCCCATTAAGTATAGAAAAACAACAAACGATATTTTTTTTGCATTTTGATGTTGACCTAAAGCACGAAAAGCATTTTAATACACCTCGTCGCCCGGATAGCTCAGTCGGTAGAGCAGAGGATTGAAAATCCTCGTGTCGGTGGTTCGATTCCGCCTCCGGGCACCACAATTTGATTTGTTGGTGTTTTAGCAAAATGTTATCTCACGGACAAAAGCACAAAGAATAGAGTAGGCCGACTTAGCTCAGTAGGTAGAGCAACTGACTTGTAATCAGTAGGTCACCAGTTCGATTCCGGTAGTCGGCACCATTCTCTTGCCTCGATAGCTCAGTCGGTAGAGCAGAGGATTGAAAATCCTCGTGTCGGTGGTTCGATTCCGCCTCGAGGCACCATTATTTGGTGCGCTTGCTCAATGGCAAGACACAGACAGAATAGTTCAGTAGGTCACCAGTTCGATTCCGGTAGTCGGCACCATTCTCAGGTCGCTGGTTCGAGCCCAGCAGGAGGAGCCACTTTCAAAAGCCAAGTCGCAAGACTTGGCTTTTTTGTATCCACACCTTACGACGCTCCTTCTTTCTCCCTGCTTTCTGCGAATAAAACCACTCTCAACCACTTAAATGTTATGCATTTGTTAGCGTAATCAGCACTTATTTTTACCCTAAAATTTAATCCGTGTCATAAAAAGAATCCTGGTCGCTATTTGGTTAACAAGTTCTACACTAAGATGACAAACAGATGAAATGAGTCAATTAAGCGCTCAAAACTTTATAAAACGAAC
>NZ_SZQJ01000002.1 GCF_013369335.1 Vibrio sp. JPW-9-11-11 | reverse complement strand
TCCTTTGCTAATAAATAGCTAAAGTAATGTTTGAATTGACTGTGCTGAATCTTTCGATTCAATGGTCACTTCGTATCATTGAAACCTAATTTGATACCGAAGTATCTAATTGGATTATCATCAACGAGTGCCCACACAGATTGATAGGTCTATATTTTTAAAGAGCTTCTCTTCTTTGTGATTCATATCACTTCGGAAGAGGCGGCCATTCTAGCGATTTAAGTTTTAGTGTCAACCACTTTTTTAAAAAGTTTTTTCAAGCGTTGCCACTTGGCTAGTAAACCGTGCCGACTTCGTTTGAACCCTTGTGAGCTCTTGCCCTGTCGACGAGGAGGCATTATAGAGATCGCGCTCACATTGGCAAGCGTTATTTTGAAAAAATTGCAAAAATAACGTTTAAGCGCTGACTTTTCGCTCAAAGCCTTATTTATCCAATTTTACCCCAATATAGCGAACACTATACCCACAGAGTTATCCACAATCGCTGTTTTTCAGGTAAAAGAAAAGGCCGCATTGCGACCTTTCCTCTTATATAGAAGAACAGATTAAATACCTGAACCATCTTGTTCGTCACTGCTATCTTCGTGCAGTCCACACTCACGCTTTAAACCAAAGAAACGAGTTTCTTCTTCACTCATTCCTGGCTCCCATTTTTTGGTCGTATGAGTATCACCTACCGACAGGTAACCTTCTTCACGAAGTGGATGATAAGGCAAGCCATGTTCTTCTAAGTAATAGTGGACATCTTTATTCGTCCAGTCGATCACCGGCAAGAACTTGAATACGCTATTTTGGATCGACAAGATAGGTAAGTTGGTACGCGATTTAGACTGCTCGCGACGTAGACCTGAGAACCAAGTCCCGACTTTAAGCTCATTAAGCGCTCTGCGCATCGGTTCAACTTTATTTATCTTATTATACTTTTCAATTCCCTCTATTCCTTGCTCCCACAGTTTTCCGTAGCGAGCTTCTTGCCAGTTAGAACTCTCAGCCGCACGATAGACTTTTAGGTTCAGGGTTAGTTGTTCACTCAACTGATCGATAAAACGATACGTTTCAGGGAAAAGGTAACCCGTATCAGTCAGAATAACCGGAGTATCTGGAGCCTGTTGAGTCACAAGGTGCAGCATCACCGCAGCTTGAAGCCCAAAACTTGAAGACACCGCAAACTGACCTTCGAGATTTTCTAGTGCCCAAGCCACTCTTTGCTGGGCGGTTAGCGTCTCTAACTCTGCATTAATTTCTGCAAGACGGAGTATTTGCTCCGTCTTAGTTAATGAGAGCAACTGCGCTAACTTCGGTTTGGAAGCGACAGAATCAAGCATGCAAGTCCCTCTTAGATACTTTGACTTCTTGGATGATGCCAGCACGGATAGCAAAATCACCAAATCCTTCACCAGCTTCACGCTCTTTAGCCCAGCGGCCTACGAGCTGATCAATCTCTTCTAGTATCTGCTTATCGGTAATGTTCTCTTTATACATCTTCGGAATACGCGTACCAGCGCGGTTACCACCTAAGTGAAGGTTGTAACGGCCAGGCGCTTTTCCAACCAAGCCAATCTCCGCCAACATTGCCCGACCACAGCCATTTGGACAACCAGTCACACGCAAAATGATGTTGTCTTCTTCAGGTAAACCGTGTTTCTCAAGGATGCCTTCTACATCCGTGACAAACTGAGGCAAGAAACGCTCTGCTTCTGCCATCGCTAATGGACAGGTTGGGAATGCCACACACGCCATTGAGTTTTTGCGCTGTTCACTCACGCTGTCATCAATTAAACCGTGCTCGCGGGCAATCTTCTCAATCTTAGCTTTCTGACTCTTCGCCACACCCGCAACAATTAAGTTTTGGTTTGCCGTCATACGGAAATCGCCTTTATGAATTTTGGCGATTTCAGCAACACCTGTTTTTAACGGTTTACCCGGAAAATCCAGTAGACGACCGTTTTCAATAAACAGTGCTAAGTGATGTTTACCATCGATACCTTCAACCCAACCGATGCGGTCACCACGATCAGTGAACTCGTATGGACGACTCTCGCCAAACTTCACACCAGCTCGCTTTTCTACTTCTGCTTTAAATACATCAATACCAACACGGTCTAGTGTGTATTTAGTTTTTGCATTTTTACGGTTTGAACGGTTACCCCAGTCACGCTGAGTCGTTACGACCGCAGCCGCAACATCAAGTGTCTTTTCTAGAGGAACAAAACCAAAGTCATCAGCGCGGCGAGCATAAGTAGAAGTGTCACCGTGCGTCATTGCCAGACCACCACCGACTAATACGTTAAAGCCCACCAGCTTGCCGTTCTCGCCAATCGCGACAAAGTTAAGGTCATTAGCGTGGACATCAACATCGTTTTGTGGCGGGATCACAACCGTTGTTTTGAACTTACGAGGAAGATAAGTCTTACCCAGGATTGGCTCGTCATCTTCTGTTGTTTCTACCTTCTCGCCATCTAACCAGATTTCAGCATAGGCTTTGGTTTTTGGCAGAAGGTGTTCACTGATCTTTTTCGCCCATTCATAAGCTTCTTGATGCAGTTCTGACTCGATCGGGTTCGTGGTACATAGTACGTTTCGGTTAACGTCACCGGCTGTCGCAATTGAATCAATACCAATGCTATTTAATGTCTGATGCATAAGCTTGATATTTGGCTTAAGCACACCGTGAAACTGGAACGTTTGACGAGTCGTCAGGCGGATACTGCCGTAAAGCGAATGTTCGGTTGCAAACTTATCGATCGCTAGCCACTGCTTTGGCGTAATGATGCCACCTGGCATACGTGCACGAAGCATCACGTTATGTAGTGGTTCCAGTTTTTGCTTAGCGCGCTCGTTGCGTATATCACGGTCATCTTGCTGATACATACCGTGAAAACGAATTAACTGGAAGTTATCCGCAGTAAAGCCACCAGTAATCTTGTCTTGCAAGTCTTGCTCTATGGTGCCGCGTAAAAAGTTGCTTTGTGTTTTCAGACGTTCGTTATCAGATAACTTTCCTAGCTCTTCACCTAATACAACCTGCTTATTATTGTCAGTAGAAAAAGTCATTAGTACACATCCCTTTGATAACGTTTCGCTTTGCGTAAATCATTAATAAACTGTTCTGCATCATCACGCGGCATTTGCCCTTGTTGTTCAGCCACAATCACTAAAGCATCGTGAACATCTTTCGCCATGCGCGTCGCATCGCCACATACATAGATGTAGGCACCGTCTTGGATCCACTGCCACACTTGCTCAGCATTCTCCAAAATCCGGTGTTGGACATAGACTTTTTCACCTTGGTCACGACTAAACGCCACGTCCAAACGGTTAAGTACACCAGACTTGAGGTACTTCTGCCATTCAACCTGATACAAGAAATCTTGGGTAAAGGTGCGGTCACCAAAGAACAACCAGTTTTTACCTTCAGCCTCTCGATTATCACGCTCTTGAACGAAGCTACGGAATGGAGCAATACCAGTACCAGGGCCGATCATGATCACTGGAGTATTATCATCCTCAGGCAGCTTGAAGTTATTATTGTGTTCTACAAACACTTTCACTTCGCCACCCTCTTCCAAACGCTGTGATAGGAAGCTAGAGGCTCCGCCGTAGCGCTTTTCATCACCGTGGTCGTATTCAACCAAACCTACTGTTAGATGTACTTCTTCATCGACTTCCGTTTGGCTCGATGCAATGGAGTAGAGGCGAGGAGTAAGGCGTCGCAATAAAGAAACCAGTTGTTCGGCGGTTAGCTGAGTTTTCTTCTCCGCGAATACGTCAACAATTTGAGTCTTACTTGCATACTCTCTCAACTTATCTTTATCTTCCACCAGCTTGAGTAGTTTCTTACTGTCAGAAAGCTCGGCAAATTTGCTCACAAGCTGCGGGTTAGCAGAGGTGATTTCAAATTTACTTACCAGCGCACTGTGGATAGAGAGGCTCTCGCCATCAACATCCACACTTTCGACGCCCGAAAGTCCCACTTTACCTAAGATTGCGTTTGCCAGTTTTGAGCTGTTTTCATACCAGACACCCAGCGCGTCACCTGGTTGATAACTCAACCCTGAACCTTCCAAATCAATTTCGATATGGCGGACATCTTTGCCTGAATCACGGCCAGTAATTTTTTGGCTGGTAAGCAGTGTCGCCGTATATGGATTCTGTTTGTTAAAAGTAGATTGACTCACGGCTTGGCCGACTGGAAGCTGCACAACTTCAGCTTCTGAACTCGAGGCGAGGGCTTGCTTGACGGTCTCTAATGCTTTGTGTCGCCACTCAGTAGCAGGCTGTTCGTAGTCAACATCACAGTCAACGCGGTCGATAAATGGCGTCGCCCCCAATTTTGCCAAGAAGCTATCGAAGTCTTTGCCAGTTTGGCAGAAAAACTCATAGCTCGAATCGCCAAGGCCAATCACTCCGTACTGAAGATTCGGTAGCTTGGGAGCCTTCTTAGACTGAAGGTATTCATGCAGTTCAATCGCGTTATCCGGTGCCTCACCCTCACCGTTGGTTGACGCAACGATAATTACATGGGTTTCTTTGGCTAGGTTTTTACCTTTATAGTCACTGGCATCAAACAGTTGAACGTTAATACCTTGAGACTGAGCTTCTTGCTCTAAAGACTCAGCAACACTTTTAGCATTGCCCGTTTGTGAAGCGTAAATAATGGTGAGCTTTCCGGCAGGCTTCGCTGCCACTGCCGCGACCGCCTGACTAATAGGTGCTGCGGCTGAAGCGGTTTGTGTTTGTGATAATCCCCAAAAGTAACCACTAACCCAAGCCAACTGTTGAGGAGACAGTTCGGTCACCGTTTGCTGTAAGTTACTCAACTGTTGATCGTTGAGTGGAGCAGCGATAGACGGTAATTCTTGTGGCGTGTTTCCTTGAGAGGACACGTTCTTGTTTAAAGACATGGTCTCGACATCCCTATTCATTGCGTGATGATAGATTAACCACTCTCTTTAATAACAAGAAAGAATAGAAGTGAATGTTTTATAACTTTTTGAATTAAAGAATGAGGATAAAAGCAGCACCGATTGCTATTTGGCTTCGACACGTACCTGCTTAAACCCGACTGCCATGGCAGACTTAGAAGCGAGATCTAAATCCATATAGTGGCACTCTTCCCCATTTGAGTCGGTTAAAAGAACGAAACCACCTCGCGCATGACGGAACTCTACGATCCAACGCCCTTCCTGCGCTGAAGGCTCTATGATGGCTTCGACTAACTGTTGCTCTCGGTACAAGTTTCTAAGTTCAGTAATCGTCATGAGGTTCCTTCTCGGGATGATAGACGCTCCCTGACTAAGCATGGTCAAAGCACAGGAAAGTGCTAAATGAAAACACAGTGATATAATCAATAGATATAAAAAAACGCCGCTATATACTGCGGCGTTTCTAAAAATAAACTTCATAGACAGCGCTTACCACTCTCTGGACAACCAAATCGTGCTCAGTATCCAGTGTGTTAGTGAAAACGGCTTTATCATCCTAGTCCTTCACGCTTTACTGTTACCTACCTAGCGTGGCTGAGCGACATGATTTTTGAAAAACCAAATTCCAACGGCAATAACAATCAGCCAAGGAATAAGCTTCAACGCCGCACTTAGCATTCCCAGTAGCACCATCACGACCAACGAAAAAGCGATACCCGCCAAGACAGTGACCATAGTTACCCCGGTCACCAACAAGGTTGCGACAAATACCAATATAAAGATCAACTCAAACATATGATTCTCCTTAGTTTGATGTTCTCTTTTCACGATACGTGCCAATTTAGGACCAATAGCTAACCAATTAAAATATATAGATAAAAAATAAGCACTCGGTTAAGAGTGCTCAACGAAGTGATAAGGGTTGGTAAAAATCACTCAATCAGGTGGTATTTTTCACACATCCAATTCTTGCGGAATTTTAGCCAGTGCGGTCTGCACCACTTCAATCCCAGATCCCGGTTTATGGGCATTTTCACTAATATATCGACGCCATTGACGGGCCCCAGGCATGTTTTGGAATAATCCCAACATGTGACGCGTGATATGGCCGAGATAGGCACCGTTCGATAGCTGCTGTTCAATGTATGGGTACATCTCTTCAACAACCTGAGTCCGTTTTTTGATGGGCTTATCTAAACCAAAAATCTGTTGATCGACTTCAGCCAAGATATAAGGATTCTGATAGGCCTCGCGACCGACCATCACACCATCAAGGTGCTGTAAATGTTCTTTTGTTTCTTCTAGAGTCTTAACGCCACCGTTCACCGCAATGACTAAATGGGAAAAGTCTTTCTTTAACTGATACGCACGCGGGTAATCTAGTGGCGGAATTTCACGGTTTTCTTTCGGGCTAAGACCAGAGAGCCAAGCCTTACGTGCATGAATGGTAAACTGCTCACAACCGCCTTTTTCAGACACGATTGAAACAAAGTCCGTTAAAAATTCATACGAATCTTGATCATCAATTCCAATACGCGTTTTTACCGTGACGGGCACATCAACCACATCGCGCATCGCCGCCACACAGTCGGCCACCAGCTGTGGCTCTGCCATGAGGCAGGCACCAAAACGACCGTTTTGCACTCGATCAGACGGGCAGCCAACATTAAGATTAATTTCATCATAGCCGCGCTCTGCCGCTAGCTTGGCGCACTTGGCTAAGTCTTGCGGATTGGAGCCCCCCAACTGGAGCGCGACCGGGTGTTCCTCTTCGTTATACGCTAAGAAGTCTCCTTTACCGTGAATGATCGCGCCAGTGGTGACCATTTCGGTATACAGCAAGGTTTGATTAGTCAGCAAACGATGAAAGTATCGACAGTGACGATCGGTCCAATCGAGCATGGGTGCAATGGAAAAGCGCTGCATCGGAAAAGCTTGTTGAGATTCAGGGTTAGACACAAAGCTACCTCTAAACAGTTAGTGCCGCTTGAGAACGTCTCTACATAACAGGCGGTGTAAAATAATCGCGCGATTATACACCGCAATAGTCAAAGAATCAGGACAAATCTGCTCATCAGCGCTAGGATCACTATGTTGTTTAGTTGAACAGTGACTAAAGCCATTCTCTTATTCGAAGTGACTGTCGCGATCTGAAGCACAGGTTTCGCGACCAGAAACGAGGAATCAATGCATGCTAGTATCGTTTTTATTGTAGATAAGGTAACTTATACCGTCTCGATCGAGGTCAAGTCCACCAGTTGCATAATAAGTAACACATTGACACGACTGTGAGAATTTACCTCTTGAGCAACGATAAACCTCAGGAAATGGTATATTATTAAAAATGTCCAATGGTAACGGTGACAAGTTTGGATCAGCAGTTAGTAAAACAAATTGAAGAGATATGCACAGCACGAGGAGTACGGCTAACATCGCAGCGTAAAAGAGTATTTGAACTCATCTGTGCGAGCCCAAAAGCCTCGAGTGCCTACGAACTGTTAGAAGAGCTCAAACTGAGTGAGCCTCAAGCAAAACCACCCACCGTGTATCGCGCTTTGGACTTTTTGCTTGAGCAAGGCTTCATCCATCGAGTTGAGTCGACCAATAGTTATATCCAATGTTGTTCGTGCAATGCACATAAGCACCACTCTCATTTGCTGATTTGTGATAAGTGCGGCAACGTTATTGAACTGCAAGATGATAGTTTGGTAGCCTTGCTTAAGGACAATGCTCAAGCTTATGGCTTTACCATTACGAATCATGTAATTGAATCACACGGCATCTGTCAGTCCTGTTTGGCCGACAATGTGAAATAAAGATATAGAAGAAGATTATGCGCGCTGAATTTGTAAACCCGTTTTTAGCTTCATTGATGAATGTCTTGAAAACGATGGCCTCACTGGAGTTGAAGCCACAGAAACCTCGTGTCAAGAAGGATGAGATTGCACGTGGTGACGTATCAGGTTTAATAGGGATGGTCGGCCCAAAAAGTCGTGGCTCTATGTCTATTACGTTTGATGAGAGTCTGGCTCTCGAAATCATGCAAAATATGCTCGGTGAACGCCCGAATGGTTTGAATGACGAAGTGACCGACATGGTGGGTGAAATCACTAATATGGTTACCGGTGGTGCCAAGCGTATTCTGGCAGAGAGCGGGTTTGATTTTGATATGGCAACGCCTGTAGTTGTCTCTGGTAAAGGCCATACGATTCGTCATAAATGTGAAGGCTCAATCATTATCATGCCATTCTCGTCGCAATGGGGTAATGCCTTCATCGAGATTTGTTTCGAATAATCGAATTGCTTGATGCTAAATCCGAACTAAAAACGCTTCCCTTAGGAAGCGTTTTTGTATTCTAGGCGATGATACCTCGCGTACGAAGCACTTCAAGGCAATCTTCGACCAATGCCTCGATGGCTTTCTCGCCAGCTAACAGGTCAATTTCGGGATTGAGCGGCGCTTGATATTCCGAATCAATCCCGGTGAAATTGGTAATCTCTCCTGCTCTGGCTTTCTTATACAGCCCTTTGGGGTCGCGCTGCTCACACACATCAAGCGACGTATTAACAAACACTTCGAGAAACTCGCCCTCTGGTAGCATTTCACGCACTAGTTGACGTTCGGCGCGATGCGGAGAGATAAACGCCGAGAGTACAATCAACCCGGCATCAGCCATTAACTTAGCCAACTCGCCAATGCGTCGAATGTTTTCTCGGCGATCTTGCTCAGAGAAACCTAAATCACGGCACAAACCATGACGCACATTGTCGCCATCAAGTAAGTAGGTATGATGACCTAGCTGCGCCAAGCGCGTTTCCAACGCTCCGGCGATGGTCGATTTACCCGCTCCCGACAAGCCTGTAAACCAAAGTACAACCGGTTTTTGCTGCTTTAAGCGAGCACGAAACGCTTTATCAATTGCGTGCTGATGCCAGACAATATTGTCATCTTTATTTGGCGTTTCCGTAGTCATAGCTCAATCCTTTTAAAACGGAAAGAAGAGTGGGATCAGCGTTAATACCAACGCGGAATATACGATAGAGATCGGAACCCCCACTCGAACATAATCAGTGATTGTGTAATTGCCTACGCTATAAACCAGTAAGTTAGTTTGATAGCCATAGGGAGAAATAAAACTAGCGCTGGCGCCAAATAGTACCGCCATTATAAACGGCATAGGATCGACGCCGTAGCCAAGCGCCATGCTGTAGCCGATAGGAAAAGCCAAAGCGGCCGCAGCGTTGTTGGTGACAAGCTCGGTTAAGATCAAGGTTAACAAGTAGGTGGCAACTAAAGCCCCAAAGGCTCCCCAACCGTTGAAGCCTTCGATAAACATCTGCCCTAGGCTAGCCGATAGCCCCGACGACAACATCAATTGAGCAATAGATAACGCCGACCCCACAATGACCACAATATCGACTGGAAATCGGCGACGTAACTCACCTAACTGAATCACGCCGCAAAACAGCGCCGCAATCAAAAACAGCGATAACCCTTTAATCAGTGGGAACAGACCAAGTAAAGCGAAGCCAATGACAGAGGCAAAACCGAGCAAAACTAAGGCCGACTTAGTGCTGTCGAGACGCGCGCTCGAGTCAAGATCATTGACCAAGACAAACTCTTTGCGGTGCGCTTGACGCTCTTGTTCAAAGCGCTTACCCGGCACAAGAACTAAGGTGTCTCCTGCACTCAAGGTAATGTTTCCAAGCCCGCCTTGGAGTCTTTCGTGACCGCGGCGAATCGCCACCACAACCGCATCGAAACGGTCGCGAAAATGACTCGATTTTAGGGTTTTGTTGCAAAAACTCGCGGAGGAGCTAACGACAACTTCAACAAAGCCTTGACCATTAAGGTGATGTTGACCAAATAGAGTGAGGCCTTGGATCTCTTGTAGCGTGGCGACACTCTCAATATCTCCACAGAACAGTAGTCTGTCGCGAGCTTGGAGTACAAACTCAGGATCGACCGAAGGTACCGACTCTCCATCACGCACCACTTCAGCCAAAAACAACTTACGCAGAGCTCGCAGGTTGTTTTCGCTGATACTGCGCCCGACTAAAGGGGAACCCGGCTCGACACGCGCCTCTAGAAAATAGGGTAAATCTTCCTGACTATGATCGTCGTAATTGGGCAGTAGATAACTGATCGGAATAAGGATCAATAATCCGCCGACAAGTACAGAGATACCGATCATCGTTGGCGCAAAAAAGTTCAAACTCGGCAGTCCGGCATCTTCAACGAAACTGTTGATGATCAAGTTGGTCGAGGTGCCGATCAAAGTCAACGTACCACCAAAGATCGCCGCGTAAGAGAGTGGGATCAATAAGCGTGATGGGGCATGCTGCTGATTACGTTTGATCGCTCCGATCAGCGACACCACCACGGCCGTGTTGTTAGTAAACGACGAAAGTAATGCCGTGGAAAGCCCCATTTTGGCTACCACTACCGCTAAACATCCAGTCGATAAGGAGCGACTCACCCAGCTGATCAAGCGGGTTTTCTCCAGTGCTGCTGAGGCTAAGATCAGCAACACCAGAGTTAGTAGCGACGAGTTAGTAAAATTAGTAGCCACATCGCCAAGCTCAATCATCCCAGCAATAAACGCGACAAATGCGGCGCCTGCAAAGATAAAACTTGGCTTAATTCGTGTTGTGATTAGGCAAGTGATGATTGCCAACAACATCGCTAACACAAAACCTTGTTGCCACATAAGCTTACCTATCGCCTTCGCTGACTATTTGAGTAGACGGCTGATATCTTTGGCTTCCCAATGAGGGAAGTGCTTACGCACCAGTGCATTCAGTTCCAGCTCAAATGCAGAGATATCAGTCACTTTTTGTTCCACTTGTGACAAACTCTCACGCACCAAGCCCGCACCGACGGTGACATTAGTCAAACGGTCAATAATGATAAAACCGCCTGTATCTTGGCAAGATAAATAGTCATCGACCGCCACCGACTCGGTGAGCGTCCATTCACACAAGCCTATTCCGTTCAGCGGCAGTTCAACCGCGCTGTGAGTCGAGAGATGATTGATATCGTACTGATGGCGAATCGCTTCCACTCGACCTACCGTCTTCTTACCAGCGATCTTGATGTCGTACTCGCGGCCCGGTTGCAAAGCTTGTTCGGTCATCCAAACCACATCGGCTAATAGGTGATTGGTCGACTCTACTTGAGCGTTGTCGAGAACAATCAAGTCACCACGGCTAATGTCGATTTCATCTTGTAAGGTTAGCGTCACCGCTAAGCCTGCTTGAGCTTGTTCGATATCACCATCAAACGTAACAATACGTGCGATTTTCGATGTTTTGCCAGATGGTAGCGCCTTGACCGAGTCGCCGACTTTAATTGACCCCGAGGCGATAGTCCCAGCAAAACCACGAAAATCGAGGTTAGGTCGATTCACGTATTGCACCGGGAAGCGGAATTCACCGACCTCCTTCTCGTGGTCAACGTCAACGTTTTCAAGCAGTTCAAGCAACGGCGCGCCATCGAACCAACCCAGATTGCTACTTGGTTCAACCACGTTATCGCCTTCTAGTGCGGATAAAGGAATGATCTGAATATCGATTTCACCATGGAGGTTTTTCGAAAACTCGATGTACTCATCACGAATCTGCTCAAAACGTTGCTGCGAGTAATCGACAAGATCCATCTTGTTCACAGCCACAACAAAGTGTTTGATCCCTAGAAGATTCGAGATAAACGAATGGCGACGCGTTTGATCCAACACCCCTTTACGCGCATCAATCAAGATCACCGCCAGATCACAAGTCGAGGCTCCTGTGGCCATATTACGCGTGTACTGCTCATGTCCAGGCGTGTCTGCAATAATGAATTTACGCTTCTGAGTAGAGAAGTATCGGTAAGCCACATCAATGGTGATACCTTGCTCTCGCTCGGCTTGCAGACCATCCACCAATAGAGCCAAGTCGGGGCGTTCGCCCGTGGTACCCACGCGCTGGCTGTCGTTATGTACAGCGGCCAATTGATCTTCATAAATTTGCTTTGAATCATGGAGCAAGCGGCCAATCAAAGTACTTTTGCCGTCGTCTACCGAGCCACAGGTTAGAAATCTAAGCAGTGACTTGTATTGGTGCTGTTTTAGGTACCCTTCGATACCGAGCTCGTCGAGTTGAGCTTCAACTGCGCTATTCATCTTATTTTTCCTCAATCCTTAGAAGTAGCCTTGGCGTTTTTTCAGTTCCATCGATCCAGATTGATCGTGGTCGATCGCACGGCCTTGACGCTCACTTGATGTCGCCACTAACATCTCTTCGATAATGCCCGTCAGCGTATTAGCTTCAGATTCAATCGCACCTGTTAATGGGTAACAGCCCAAAGTCCGGAAACGGACACTTTTATGCTCAACCTTCTCACCAGGCTCAAGCTCCATACGATCATCGTCTACCATGATCAACATGCCGTCGCGCTCAACCACAGGGCGGGTATCCGCGAGATAAAGTGGCACAATCTCGATATTTTCTAGATAGATGTATTGCCAGATATCGAGCTCAGTCCAGTTGGATAACGGGAACACACGAATGCTTTCCCCTTTGTTAATTTGACCGTTATACGTACGCCATAGCTCTGGACGCTGATTTTTAGGATCCCAGGTATGATGCTTATCGCGGAATGAGTAAACTCGCTCTTTGGCACGTGATTTCTCTTCATCACGACGCGCGCCACCAAAAGCGGCATCGAAGCCATACTTATTCAGCGCCTGCTTCAAACCTTGAGTTTTCATAATATCGGTGTGCTTAGACGACCCATGCGTAAATGGGCTACACCCCATCGCCAGACCTTCTGGGTTCTTATGGACTAAAAGCTCAAATCCATATTTTTCCGCGGTACGATCGCGAAACTTGATCATCTCTTTGAACTTCCAGTCGGTATCGACATGCAAAAGAGGGAATGGAATCTTACCCGGATAAAACGCTTTGCGTGCCAAGTGAAGCATGACCGACGAATCTTTACCGATCGAATACATCATCACTGGATTATCAAACTCGGCGGCGACTTCACGAATAATGTGAATACTCTCCGCTTCGAGTTGCTTTAAGTGGGTTAAACGTTCTTGGTCCATGTTAGTTGCTTCCTTTTCGGCTCAATGAGCCTGTGGCTAATCTAAAAAATGGCGTGAGTTAGGCAGTCTGACGCTGTAAGTTATTGGCCGCTTCAGGCTGTGGCTCAAACCAAGCCAACTGCTCTGACAGAGACACAACCTCACCAATCACAATCAATGATGGTGCCTGCGCGTCTTTTGCAAGGTCAGCAAGTTGAGCTAACTGACCTTTGAATACTTTTTGTTCGCGTTGAGTGCCGCGCTCAATAATGGCGATTGGGGTATCAGACTGACGTCCGTGCTCAATCAGTTGAGCTTGAATGTGCTCAGATTTCATTAAGCCCATATAGATGACTAGAGTTTGATTACCTCGCGCTAGCGTCGACCAGTCCATTTGGTCACTTTCGGCTTTAAGATGGCCGGTAATAAACATCGCCGATTGGGCATAGTCACGATGGGTTAGTGGGATACCAGCGTACGCAGTAGCACCGGCAGCGGCGGTAATCCCTGGCACAACGTGAAAAGCGACACCGGCAGCGGCTAACACTTCAAGCTCTTCACCACCACGACCGAAAATAAATGGATCACCACCCTTAATCCGTACAACACGATATCCTTGCAAGGCAAAGTCGAGCAGCAGTTGGTTAGTTTTCTCTTGGGGAACGCTATGGTGACCAGCGCGCTTACCCACACAAACTAAGATGGCATCGCTAGGAACTAGCGCCATAATGTCATCCGATACGAGATAGTCGTACAACACCACATCTGCTTGTTGCAGAAAACGCATCGCTTTAATGGTTAGCAACTCCACATCACCAGGGCCTGCGCCCACTAAGGCCACTTCTCCCTGTGACAGCACACTTGTGCCGATGGAGTTTAAATCTGTTTGATTGGTACGCTGTGCACGCTGATTACTCAGAGGAAATTGAGAAATCGTATCCTTGCTCGCCATAATGTCGCCCTATTTCGTTGGTCTAGGCATTATGGCGCTCTAGTTATATTACCTGAAATTCTAAAATTTCATTTTTTATACCGTTTTATGATAAGGAGTTGGCATAAGCTTGTTCAAGCCTTAATCGTTTTGAGAGATTATCGACAGAATAGAGCATACCAATCGCCTCACATCACAATTTGCTAGTGAGTGAAATCATTGTTTCATTTCATTTTGTTACATTATGCAGGTCTATAAAAACGCTATCGGAGCTAAAAATGAAAGTAGCAGTGAAACCTCTGTCTCTTGCCGTACTTGGCGGTATGTTGACTATGGCAGGTCCGGCAATTGCAGATACGATCAAACTTCGTATTGTCGAAACGACTGATATTCACACCAACGTAATGGATTATGACTACTACAAGGACAAACCTTCACAAAAAATAGGTCTTACCCGCACCGCTACTCTAGTCAAACAAGCACAAGCCGAGGTAGAGAACAGTGTCTTAGTGGATAACGGTGACCTAATCCAAGGTAGCCCGATGGGCGACTACATGGCGGCAAAAGGCATCGAGAAAGGTGACGTTCACCCCGTCTATAAAGCGATGAATCTATTGAACTACGATGTCGGAAACATTGGTAACCACGAGTTTAACTACGGCCTTGAGTTCTTAGCTGAAACTATCAACGATGCTGACTTTCCATACATCAGCGCCAACGTGTTCGACAAAAAAACCGGCGAGCACTATTTCAAGCCATACATTATTAAGTCACACACATTCAAAGATGTGGATGGCGTAGAACACCAAATTAAAGTCGGCTACATCGGCTTCGTACCACCTCAAATCATGGTGTGGGACAAGAAAAACCTCGAAGGCAAAGTGTTTGCCAAAGACATCAAGGAAACAGCTGAAAAACTCGTTCCTCAGATGAAAGCAGAAGGTGCTGATGTCATCGTCGCAATTCCACACTCTGGCGTCTCTTCAGACCCACATAAAGTCGGCGCAGAAAACTCCACTTACTACCTGTCTCAAGTAGAAGGTATCGATGCGATTGCCTTTGGTCACTCCCATGCGGTATTCCCTGGTAAAGGTTTCGACAACATCCCTGGCGTTGACAACACAAACGGCACCATCAATGGTGTCGCAGCTGTGATGCCTGGCCGCTGGGGCAGCCACGTTGGCGTGATTGACCTTGAGCTAAAAGAGCAAGATGGCCAATGGGTTGTCGTTAAAGGTCAAACTGAAGCTCGTCCTATTTACGACAAGAAAACCAAGACCTCTCTAGCAGACGCGGATGCTGAGATGGTTAAAGCGCTTGAAGCAGACCACAAAGGGACCCGCGATTTCGTCAACCAACCCATAGGTAAAGCAAGCGATGTGATGTACAGCTTCCTAGCGCTAGTACAAGATGATCCTACGGTACAAATTGTTAACCTTGCTCAAAAAGATTACGTTGAACGCTTCATCCAAGGCGATCCCGATCTCGCAGATATTCCCGTGCTTTCTGCCGCTGCCCCTTTTAAAGCCGGTGGCCGTAAGAACGACCCCGCCAACTTTACGGAAGTCGAGTCTGGTCAGCTAACATTCCGTAACGCTGCCGACCTGTACCTATATCCGAACACGCTTGTGGCAATGAAGGTCACAGGTAAAGAAGTGAAAGAGTGGTTAGAATGTACTGCTGGTCAGTTTAAGCAAATCGACGTGAACAGTACCGCTCCACAAAGCCTGATCGACTGGGATGGTTTCCGTACTTATAACTTTGACGTAATTGATGGTCTGAACTACCAAATCGATGTCACTAAGCCTGCGAAATACGACGGTAACTGCAAACCCGTTAACGGCGAGGCCGAGCGGATCGTGAATTTGACTTATCAAGGTAAGCCAATTGATATGAAGCAGGGCTTCATCATCGCGACAAATAACTATCGCGCCTACAGCAACAAGTTCCCAGGTACCGGTTCCGAGTTTGTCGCTTTCGATTCGCCCGATGAAAACCGCTCAGTCATCGCCTCTTACATCACTCGTGTAAGTGAAGAAAAAGGTGAGTTCACGCCAAGTGCTGACAACAACTGGACATTTGCGCCGATCAAATCCGATAAGCAATTAGACATTCGCTTTGAAACATCACCAAGTGATAAGGCAGCGAAATTTATTGAAGAGAAAGGATTATACCCAATGAAACGTGTGGGTACTGATGACGTAGGCTTTGCGATTTACCAAATTGATTTACAAAAATAATCGCTAATTTTTTCCAGCCAAAGCCGCGATGTTGTTCGCGGCTTTTTTATTCTCAGCATCAATTAAAGCGGGTAGAATTCGCCCATTGTCACTCATAGGAAAAGTCACGATGTTAGAGGGATTTCAGCAACAACTTCTCAGTTATGGTTTTAACTCTAGCGAAGCGCAGCAACTATGCCGTTCCGCTCAACGGATTGAGCTACCAACACGCCATATTTTACTTCACCAAGGCCAAATCGCGACAGAAATCTATCTGTTATTAGAGGGGATCTGTCACTCAGCCTATCTTACCGACAAAGGCAAAGAGTTCAGCAAGGAGTTTTATTGGGAGAACGACTGGATTATCGGCTTTGAAAGTTTAATCAAACAGCAAACCTCGCCTTACTTATTAGAATCACTCACCCCTTGTACCCTCATCGCCTTACCGGTTGATACGCTGAGGGCGTGGCGAGCTGAGAAACACAGCATTTATCTCAAACTGCTCGAAACGCAGTTGATGCACAAAGAAAACAAGGAGCGCTTTATGCTGCTTTATAGTCCAGAACAGCGTTACGAATTATTCTGTCGCAATTTTCCTCATTTACTCGACAGGCTCAACGACTATCAAATTGCCGCTTACTTAGGCATTACATCAATTAGTTTAAGTCGTATCAAAAAGCGGGCGCAAAGTTAACAATTGTTAATGTCGAACTTAGGTAGAGTTGCTACATTCACGTCAAACTCAGCACTAAGGCAATAGTACGATGATTGAATGGCAGCTTGTTCCTTTTTCCCAACTTACCACCACTCAGCTGTATCAATTGCTCAAATTGCGCGTTGATGTCTTTGTTGTCGAACAGAACTGCCCCTACCCCGAACTGGATGATAAAGATCACCAACAGGAGGTTTATCATCTCCTTGGCTATAAACACGAGCTACTGGTTGCCTGTGCACGTCTACTACCGAAAGGGGTTAGCTATCCATGCGTCAGTATTGGTCGCGTCGCAACAGCAATCACAGAACGTGGCGATGGACTGGGTCACCAATTGCTCAAACAAGCGCTCGAAAGCTGTCAGTTGTTATGGCCAAACGACAGTATTGAAATAGGCGCTCAGCAACACCTACAAAGCTTTTATCAACAACATGGCTTTGTTCAAACTTCAGAGATGTATCTTGAAGACGATATTCCTCATATCGACATGAAGCTTGAGAAGTAAGGTGTCAATTTCGGCGACATACAGCGCTATCTTGCTGTTGATTATAGGTAACCTCGCCGCTTCGCTATCCGATGGCGCAGTTAAATTGCTAGATGGGCAAGTCTCTACTTTTCAATATGTCTTTTTACGTCAATTGATTTCTACGCTGGTGATCTTGCCTCTGTGGCTAGCTCAAACACCCGATGCAAGACGTTTGAGAAGCCCCAAACTCAACCTCTTTCGAGCCCACCTGATTGTTATCGGCAGTGGTTGTATGATGGTAGCAATAACCCACCTAACCTTAGCCACAGCCAACGCAGTATTCTATGCCGCGCCCTTGTTGATGCTGCCTTTGGCTGTACTGCTGCTCAATGAGAAAACGTCTCTCTCACGTTGGGTCGCTTCGATATTTGGCTTTGCTGGTGTACTGGTTGTTTTACGTCCGTCAGAGTTTCACTGGGCGGCTATATTCGCTCTCGGCACCACCTTTACTCTCGCACTTTTCAATCTCAGTGCTCGTCAGCTTCCGAGCGAACAAAATGTTATCACGACACTGTTTTGGACATCGTTGTTATCCATGCCGATATCTGCTCTGCTGGCTTGGCTCTACTGGGCTCCGATCACTCTTACCAACTTACTGCTAATTCTAGCCAGTGCGAGCTTGATCCTACTCTACAATGGCTTAGCCGTAATTGCCTATCGACGTGCTCCTGCCGGCAATATTGCCATTGCCGAAAATTCTGGATTAATCTTTGTGGTCATATTGGGAGTGGTGGGATTTAACGAAATACCAGATTGGATAACGGCACTAGGGATTGTCATGATAGTTATTCCGCTAATACCGTGGCAACGGCTGCGCTATTTGCTGCGGCCAAAACCACCATCAGAAAGCCGAAAGAACATCACAGATTGATTACTTTTTTCCAATTGAAGAATGTCTAACTGACCATTTTCGTCCAGTTTGAAGCGAACCAATTGTCCTTGTTTAATTTGACTTAGAGGCTTGTCTGCCCCTTCTACTTTAACTAAAGCGTTCAAATCAGCCATAGCCAAACCATTACTACGAAATACTTTTGCTAAGGTGTCACCACTCTTAACTTGATACTCTTTCCAAATGTCTGAAGCCGGGACTTGCTGCGCGACACTTTTCTGCTCGCTCAAACTTCGAGTATTGATGTCGACGGCGACGCGTTCATTGACTTGCGGCTCAGAAGTCTCCTTGACCACCTCAGCATTCGGCGCGGGCAGAATCAATAGCAAAAGTAGAAGTGGTGCCAAGACCATTAACGCGCGCTGATGGAGTTTCGGTAATGTATGCCACTGCGCTCTGACTCTATGCGTTGGGTTAGACCAGTCTATCGAGCTGAGTTTTGTTGTGACTAATTCAACATAGTCCACTTGTTGCTGTCTCTTTTTCTTTCTGCGATTCATCGCAATTCATCTCCAAATGGCTAACGTTATTAAGTATAAAAACCAAGCGGCTATCAGTATAGGAATTTTGTCGAATGTTGGTAATCGCTCAGTCAAAAATAGCCTAAAACTGGTCAAAAAGAGAGACCGCTCTCATCGTGGACAAGACAAGAGGAATCTACCCGAGCCATTTCATCATGAACTCATAACTGGTATCCTTGGGCACTTTATACACCATAAAAAGAGAGACACCATGTCTGAAGTAAAATTTGACACTGTAGAGCAAAAAGCGAGCTACGGTATCGGTCTACAAATGGGCCAGCAACTAGCAGGTTCAGGTCTAGAAGGTCTTAACGTTGACGCTATCGCTGCAGGTATTGCAACCGCGTTAGTTGGTGAGCAACCAGCTATCGAAATCGACGAGATCAATACCGCTCTACAAGAGCTGCACACTCGTATGGAATCAGCACGTCAAGAAGCAGCAAAAATTGCCGCTGCGGACGGTGAAGCATTCCTAAAAGATAACGCTCTACGTTCGGAAGTAACCGTTCTTGAATCTGGTCTACAGTACGAAGTCATTACTGAAGGTACAGGTGAGATCCCAACTTCTGACAAGCAAGTTCGTGTTCACTACCACGGTGAACTAACTGACGGTACGGTTTTCGACAGCTCTGTTTCTCGCGGTCAACCTGCTGAGTTCCCAGTAACTGGCGTGATCAAAGGCTGGGTTGAAGCACTTCAACTAATGCCTGTAGGTTCTAAATGGAAACTCTACATTCCACAAGATCTCGCATACGGTGAACGTGGCGCTGGCGCGGCTATCCCTCCATTTGCTGCACTAGTGTTCGAAGTTGAGCTTCTAGACATTCTTTAATTTCTAGCGAAATCTAAGTAATGTATAACGGCGACCATTGGGTCGCCGTTTTTATATTCAGTGCTCCAGACACAAAAAAGCCGAGCTAATGCTCGGCTTTTCCGTTCATACGAACCTGATTACTCAGCAGCTTCTTCAGCAGCTGGGCGATCTACAAGCTCAATGTAAGCCATTGGAGCTTTATCACCAGTACGGAAACCAGCTTTTAGGATACGAGTGTAACCGCCCTGACGAGCAGCAAAACGTGGACCTAGTTCGTTAAATAGTTTTGCAACTACTTCGTTGTCACGAGTACGTGCAAATGCTAGACGACGGTTAGCAACGCTGTCAGTCTTAGCTAGTGTAATCAAAGGCTCAACTACGCGACGTAGCTCTTTTGCTTTTGGCAGTGTAGTCTTGATAACTTCATGACGTACTAGAGAGCTAGCCATGTTGCTAAACATCGCTTTACGATGTGAGCTGTTGCGGTTGAGTTGACGACCACTCTTACGATGGCGCATGACCTAATCCTTCTAACTATTATCGATTAATCTTCAGCGATAGACGCTGGTGGCCAGTTCTCTAGGCGCATGCCAAGAGAAAGACCACGTGATGCAAGTACGTCTTTGATCTCTGTAAGAGACTTTTTACCCAGGTTAGGCGTTTTAAGTAGCTCAACCTCAGTACGCTGTACAAGATCACCGATGTAGTGAATCGCTTCTGCTTTCAAACAGTTAGCAGAGCGAACTGTTAGTTCAAGATCGTCTACAGGACGCAGTAGGATCGGATCGAATTCTGGCTTCTCTTCCTTCTCCTCAGGTACACGTACATCACGTAGATCTACGAACGCATCCAATTGCTCAGCTAGGATAGTAGCTGCGCGACGGATTGCTTCCTCAGGGTCTAGAGTACCGTTCGTTTCCATGTCGATAACAAGCTTGTCTAAATCTGTACGCTGCTCTACACGAGCGGCTTCAACAGAATAAGCAATTTTGTCTACTGGGCTGTACGTAGCGTCAACCAGTAGGCGACCAATTGGACGCTCATCTTCTTCAGTATGGATACGAGCCGAAGCTGGAACATAACCACGACCACGTTCAACTTTGATACGCATTGCGATCTCAGCGTTGTCATCAGTAAGGTGACAAATAACGTGTTCAGGGTTAGCGATCTCTACATCACCATCATGGGTGATGTCACCTGCAACCACAGGGCCCGAGCCTGATTTGTTCAAAGTAATGAACACTTCATCTTTGCCTTCGGCAACACGTACAGCCAAACCTTTAAGGTTAAGTAGGATTTCAAGAATGTCTTCTTGAACACCTTCTTTAGTACTGTACTCATGAAGTACGCCTTCAATTTCTACTTCTGTTACAGCACAACCTGGCATAGAAGATAGAAGAATACGGCGAAGTGCATTACCAAGAGTATGGCCAAAACCACGCTCTAATGGCTCAAGAGTTACTTTTGCGTGAGTCGTGCTAACTTGTTCGATGTCAACAAGACGTGGCTTAAGAAATTCTGTTACAGAACCCTGCATTGTGTCCTCTCTTTAGTTTAAACCTTACTTAGAGTAAAGCTCGACGATCAATTGTTCGTTGATGTCAGCAGATAGATCTGAACGCTCAGGCAAACGCTTGAACGTACCTTCCATCTTACCACCATCTACTTCAATCCAAGTTGGTTTTTCACGTTGTTCAGCAACTTCTAGAGCAGCTTTGATACGAGATTGCTGTTTAGCTTTCTCGCGGATAGAAACAACGTCATTTGCCGCAACTTTGAAAGAAGGAACGTTTACAACTTTACCGTTAACTAGGATAGCTTTGTGGCTAACTAGCTGACGTGCTTCTGCGCGAGTCGCACCAAAGCCCATGCGGTAAACTACGTTATCAAGACGACCTTCAAGAAGCTGAAGTAGGTTCTCACCTGTGTTGCCTTTAAGACGTGCAGCTTCTTTGTAGTAGTTACGGAATTGTTTTTCTAGAACGCCGTACATACGACGAACTTTTTGCTTCTCACGAAGCTGAACGCCATACTCAGATAGACGACCGCGACGAGCGCCGTGTACACCTGGTGCGTTATCAATTTTACACTTGGTATCGATCGCGCGTACACCAGACTTAAGGAATAAGTCAGTACCTTCGCGACGGCTAAGCTTCAGCTTAGGACCCAAATATCTTGCCATGATCTTTCTCCAGTATTCTAAAAAACGTTATACGCGACGTTTCTTAGGTGGACGACAACCGTTATGAGGGATTGGAGTCGCATCAACGATGTTCGTGATACGGAAACCAGCAGCGTTCAGTGCGCGAACAGTAGATTCACGACCTGGACCTGGACCCTTAACCATAACTTCCAAGTTCTTTAGACCGTACTCTTTAGCCATTTCAGCACAACGCTCAGCAGCAACCTGTGCAGCGAACGGAGTAGACTTACGAGAGCCACGGAAACCTGAACCACCTGCTGTAGCCCAAGCTAGAGCGTTGCCTTGACGGTCTGTGATGGTTACGATTGTGTTATTGAAAGATGCATGGATGTGCGCTACGCCATCTGCAACTTGCTTGCGTACGCGCTTACGAGCGCGAGTTGGTTGTTTAGCCATTGTACTCTACCTTCCCGATTATTTCTTGATCGGCTTACGCGGACCCTTACGGGTGCGAGCATTGGTTTTAGTACGCTGTCCACGTAGTGGTAGACTGCGACGATGACGAAGACCACGGTAACAACCAAGGTCCATAAGACGCTTGATGTTCATAGATACTTCACGACGTAGATCACCTTCTACAGTGTATTTAGCTACACCATCACGCAGTTGATCGATCTGCTCTTCAGTTAGTTCACTGATCTTAACATTTTCAGCAATACCCACTTCAGCTAGGATAGCTTGAGAGCGAGTCTTACCGATGCCGTAGATCGCAGTTAGTGCGATTACAGCATGTTTTTGATCAGGAATGTTAATGCCTGCAATACGGGCCATTATTCACTCCTAGTGTTTCATAAAAGAATTAGCCGCAGCAAAGCCCGTTTCGGATACGCTGCGGAATACTACTTCTTTTGCACGCAAAAGGTAGGCCGAGGAATATACTCGACACTACCTTATATATCAAGTAAAAATTTCTGCTTATTAGCCTTGGCGCTGCTTGTGCTTTGGCTCACTGCAAATCACGCGAACAACACCGTTGCGCTTGATAACTTTACAGTTACGGCAGATTTTTTTAACGGAAGCACGAACTTTCATTGCTAAACTCCGTAAATGAAATCTGAGAATACCGCCGGATTAACGGCCGTACCCTTTCAGATTTGCCTTCTTCAACACAGAATCATACTGTTGAGACATCAGATGAGTCTGTACCTGTGCCATAAAGTCCATGATAACGACCACTACGATGAGTAGTGACGTACCGCCGAAGTAGAAACGTACGTTCCACGCGACCATCATGAACTCTGGAATCAGACAGATAAAGGTAATGTAAAGCGCACCGGCGAGGGTTAAACGCGTCATTACTTTATCAATATACTTAGCTGTCTGCTCACCTGGGCGGATGCCGGGTACGAATGCACCGGACTTCTTCAAGTTATCTGCTGTTTCACGCGGGTTGAAAACCAACGCCGTGTAAAAGAAACAGAAGAAAATAATCGCTGCTGCATAAAGCATTACATACAAAGGTTGACCAGGGCTAAGAGCCAAAGACACGTCAGTTAACCAACCGAACGTGCTGCTCTCACCATTCTGACCAAACCACTGAGCCAGTGTTCCAGGGAACAGGATAATGCTTGATGCGAAGATTGCTGGAATAACACCTGCCATATTAATCTTAAGTGGCAAGTGAGTGCTTTGTGCAGCAAAAACTTTACG
This sequence comes from Vibrio sp. JPW-9-11-11, assembly GCF_013369335.1. Lineage (GTDB taxonomy): Bacteria > Pseudomonadota > Gammaproteobacteria > Enterobacterales > Vibrionaceae > Vibrio. Next base: position 81,827 of record NZ_SZQJ01000002.1, on the reverse strand, counting down.
ACCTTGTTGACGCTTCGCGTAGTTGACAACGATACGACGTTGACCACGCTCCATGAAAACAACGAAATAAATAACTGCGAAAGCAAGTACAGCAATCAACAGCAGAAGAAGTACATGCAATTCACCTTGACGCGCTTGCTCGATTGTTTGACCGATTGCCGAAGGCAACCCAGCAACAATACCTGCAAAAATCAGTATCGAAATACCGTTACCAATTCCGCGCTCTGTAATCTGTTCACCTAACCACATTAGGAACATGGTGCCGGTTACTAAACTTACGGTAGCAATTAGCGTAAACATGGTTTGGTTGATAACAACCAGATTGTCGACCATGCTTGGTAGGCCTGTTGCAATACCTATAGCTTGGAATGTTGCAAGTACAAGCGTGCCGTAGCGTGTATATTGGCTGATCTTACGACGGCCTGCTTCACCCTCTTTTTTGAGTTCAGCTAACGCTGGATGAACTACAGTTAGCAGTTGGACAACAATCGATGCCGAAATATACGGCATGATGCCCAACGCTAATATAGATGCACGCTCAAGAGCACCACCGGAGAACATGTTAAACATTTCTACGATGGTACCTTTTTGCTGTTCGAACAAATCGGCAAGTACAGCAGCGTCAATACCAGGAATCGGCACGAAAGAGCCTGCTCGGAATACTAAAAGTGCACCAATTACGAATAATAAGCGCGACTTTAGCTCACTTAAGCCGCTCTGAGCACTACGAAAATCTTGTCCTGGTTTCTTAGCCATCTGTACCTCGTTCCTCGAGATTATTCCTCGATTTTACCGCCTGCAGCTTCGATTGCAGCTTTAGCGCCTTTAGTCACACGTAGACCTTTTACAGTCACTGCTTTGTTGATTTCACCAGATAGAACAACTTTTACGAATTCGATGTTCTTAGTGATAACGTTAGCAGCTTTAAGGCTGTTTAGATCTACTACGTCACCAGTTACTTTCGCTAGCTCAGCTAGACGAACTTCAGCAGACACTAGGCTCTTACGAGAAGTGAAGCCGAATTTTGGTAGACGTTGTTTCAGAGGCATCTGACCGCCTTCGAAACCTGGACGAACACTGCCGCCAGAACGTGACTTTTGACCTTTGTGGCCACGGCCACCAGTTTTACCTAGGCCAGAACCGATACCACGACCTACACGCTTAGCGGTAGTTTTAGCACCAGCTGCTGGTGATAGAGTATTCAAACGCATTCTGATTACTCCTCAACTTTAACCATGTAGTAAACCTTGTTGATCATACCGCGAACGCACGGAGTATCTTCAAGTTCTACTGTGTGGTTGATTTTACGAAGGCCTAGACCGCGCAAAGTAGCTTTGTGCTTAGGCAGGCGACCAATTGAGCTTTTAGTTTGAGTTACTTTAATAGTTGCCATGGTGTTCTTACTCCGAAATAGATTCAACAGTTAGACCACGTTTAGCAGCAACCATTTCTGGTGACTTCATGCTACCTAGTGCATCGATCGTTGCACGAACGATGTTGATAGGGTTCGTAGAACCGTATGCTTTAGATAGTACGTTGTGTACACCAGCAACTTCTAGTACTGCACGCATCGCACCACCTGCGATAACACCAGTACCTTCTGCAGCAGGCTGCATGTAAACTTTAGAGCCCGAATGGCGACCTTTCACCGGGTGGTGAAGAGTACCTTCGTTTAGCGCGATCGTAGTCATGTTACGACGTGCTTTTTCCATTGCTTTCTGGATCGCAGCAGGTACTTCACGGGCTTTGCCGTAACCGAAACCTACACGACCGTTACCGTCACCAACTACTGTTAGTGCAGTGAAGCTCATGATTCGACCACCTTTAACCGTTTTAGAAACGCGGTTAACGGCGATTAGCTTTTCTTGCAAATCATTCGCTTGAACTTGTTGTTCTTTAGCCATCTTCCAACCCTACCTTAGAATTTCAGACCAGCTTCGCGAGCAGATTCTGCTAGCGCCGCCACTCGACCGTGGTATTGGAAACCAGAACGATCAAATGCAACTGCGTCAACGCCTTTTTCAAGCGCGCGCTCTGCAATAGCTTTACCTACTGCTTTAGCTGCATCAACGTTACCAGTGTTCTTAACTTGCTCACGGATCGCTTTTTCTACAGTAGAAGCTGCTGCGATAACCTCAGAGCCATTAGCTGCAATAACCTGAGCGTACACGTGACGAGGAGTACGGTGTACTACTAGGCGAGTTGCACCCAGTTCTGCAATCTTACGACGTGCACGTGTAGCACGACGGATGCGAGATGCTTTCTTATCCATAGTGTTACCTTACTTCTTCTTAGCTTCTTTAGTACGCACATTTTCATCTGCGTAACGAACACCTTTACCTTTGTAAGGCTCAGGCTCACGGTAAGAACGAATGTCAGCCGCAACCTGACCAACAAGTTGCTTGTCACAACCAGTGATCACGATTTCAGTTTGGCTTGGACATTCAGCTTTAATACCCGCTGGCAACTCGTGCTCAACTGGGTGAGAGAAGCCTAGAGTTAGACCTACAGCGTTGCCTTTGATAGCAGCACGGTAACCAACACCCTTAAGGGTTAGCTTCTTAGTAAAGCCTTCAGTAACACCAACAACCATGTTGTTTACTAGAGCGCGAGCAGTACCTGCTTGTGCCCATGCGTTTACAACACCTTCACGTGGACCGAAAGTAAGATTGTTTTCTTCCTGAGCTACAACTACTGCGTCGTTAAGAACGCGAGATAGTTCGCCTTTAGCACCTTTTACAGTGATTTCTTGGCCGTTTAGTTTCACCTCTACGCCAGCTGGAATAGCGACAGGTGCTTTTGCAACACGAGACATATTCTACTCCTATTACGCTACGTAGCAGATGATTTCACCACCAAGACCTGCTTTACGTGCAGCACGGTCTGACATAAGACCCTTGGAAGTTGAAACGATAGCAACACCAAGACCACCCATTACAGAAGGAAGTTGATCTTTCTTCTTGTAAACACGTAGACCTGGACGAGAAACACGTTTTAGTTGCTCAATTACTGGTTTAGCTTGGAAGTACTTAAGAGTAACTTCTAGCTCAGGTTTTGCTTCGCCTTCTACAGCGAAGTCAACGATGTAACCTTCAGCTTTTAGTAGTGCAGCAATTGCAACTTTAAGCTTTGAAGAAGGCATTTTTACAGAGACTTTGTCTGCTGCTTGACCGTTACGAATGCGGGTCAGCATATCCGAAATCGGATCTTGCATGCTCATATGATTTACTCCAAATGATTAAGTGGCAATTACCAGCTAGCCTTACGAAGTCCAGGAATCTCGCCTTTCATGCAAGCTTCGCGAACTTTAATACGGCTTAGACCGAACTTACGTAGGTAACCGTGTGGACGACCAGTTTGGTTACAACGGTTGCGCTGACGTGATGCACTTGAATCACGTGGAAGTGTTTGCAGTTTAAGCACTGCATTCCAACGATCTTCTTCAGATGCGTTTACATCGCTGATAGTAGCTTTAAGAGCCGCGCGCTTTTCAGCGAACTTAGCTACAAGCTTCGCACGTTTTGCTTCACGTGCTTTCATTGAATTTTTAGCCATAACAGTAACCCTTCACCTTACTTACGGAATGGGAAGTTAAAGGCAGCCAGCAGAGCTCGGCCTTCCTCATCAGTACCAGCAGACGTCGTAATAGTGATGTCTAGACCGCGTACTCGATCAACTTTATCAAAGTCGATTTCCGGGAAGATGATTTGCTCGCGAACGCCCATGCTGTAGTTACCGCGTCCGTCAAAAGACTTAGCGCTAACGCCACGGAAGTCACGTACACGTGGAAGAGCGATGTTAATTAAACGCTCAAGAAAATCCCACATACGTTCGCCACGCAAGGTTACTTTACAACCGATAGGGTAGCCTTCGCGGATTTTGAAACCAGCAACAGATTTACGCGCTTTAGTGATTAGTGGCTTTTGACCAGAGATCGTTGCCATATCAGCTGCTGCGTTTTCTAGCAGTTTCTTATCGTTGATTGCTTCACCAACACCCATGTTTAGGGTGATTTTCTCGATTCTAGGGACTTGCATGACGCTTGTGTAGCTAAACTGTTTGGTCAGTTCAGCGACTACAGACGACTTGTAGTAATCATGCAGTTTCGCCATAGTAGAACTCCAAATTACTTCTATTAGTTAGAAACGATTTCGTTGTTAGATTTAAAGAAACGTACTTTCTTACCATCTTCGAAACGGAAACCGATACGGTCAGCTTTACCAGTAGCTGCGTTGAAAATCGCCACGTTAGAAACGTCGATTGCTGCTTCTTGCTCTACGATACCGCCTTGGATACCCATAGCTGGAACAGGTTTCTGATGCTTCTTAACTAGGTTGATACCTTCAACGATAACTTTACCAGTTGCTAGAACCTTAGTTACTTTACCTTTCTTGCCTTTGTCTTTACCAGCAAGAACGATTACTTCGTCATTACGACGGATTTTAGCTGCCATTTCTTCGTGCTCCTTACAGAACTTCTGGAGCCAGTGAAACGATCTTCATGAACTTATCGCCACGAAGTTCACGCGTCACAGGGCCAAAGATACGTGTACCGATAGGTTGCTCAGTATTGTCGTTAAGCAATACACAAGCATTACGGTCGAAGCGAATGACAGAACCGTCTGGACGACGAACGCCTTTGCGAGTGCGCACAACAACCGCCTTCAGAACGTCACCTTTCTTAACTTTACCGCGAGGAATTGCTTCCTTAACAGTAACTTTGATGACGTCACCGATATGTGCATAACGGCGGTGTGAGCCACCCAGGACCTTAATACACATTACCTTGCGCGCGCCTGAGTTATCAGCTGCGTCAAGTGTACTTTGCATTTGGATCATTGTTAGTGCTCCGCTAAATATAAAAAAAACTAGACCCTCTCGGGTCGGGCTGCCTCTTTAAAAGGGACGCGAATTGTACCACCCTTTTTTGTGATTGGGTAGTCAAAAAATAAACGGCCCCAAAATAATTTTGGAGCCGTTTTATTTCATAGAATTAGCTAAGGGATTAGCCTTTCGCTTTTTCTAGAACTTTTACCAAAGTCCAAGACTTAGTCTTAGACAGTGGACGACACTCTGCGATTTCAACTGTGTCGCCTAGGCCACACTCGTTGTTTTCGTCATGTGCGTGTACTTTTGTCGTGCGTTTTACGAACTTACCGTAAATTGGGTGTTTTACGAAACGTTCGATAGCAACAGTGATAGACTTATCAGCCTTGTCGCTTACAACACGACCTTGTTGAGTACGTTTTACTTCGCTCATTATGCGCCTGCCTTCTCAGTCAAAACAGTTTTCACACGTGCGATATCACGGCGTACAGCTTTCAGAGTATGAGTTTGCTGTAGTTGACCAGTCGCAGCTTGCATGCGCAAGTTGAACTGTTCACGTAGCAAATTCAATAGCTCAGCGTTAAGCTCTTCAACGCTTTTCTCGCGTAGATCTTGTGCTTTCATCACATCACCTGCTTAGTTACAAATGTAGTTTTGAATGGCAGTTTGCGAGCCGCTAGGCGGAACGCTTCACGAGCCAATTCTTCAGGTACACCACCCATTTCGTACATCACCTTACCAGGTTGGATTTGGGCTACCCAGTACTCAACGTTACCTTTACCCTTACCCTGACGAACTTCAAGTGGTTTTTCTGTGATAGGCTTGTCTGGGAACACACGGATCCAGATTTTACCTTGACGCTTAACGTGACGTGTCATTGCACGACGTGCCGCTTCGATTTGACGAGCAGTTAGACGACCACGGCCAGTAGCTTTAAGACCGAATTCGCCGAAGCTTACATCAGTACCTTTAGCTAGACCACGGTTACGACCTGTCTGAACCTTACGGAACTTAGTACGTTTAGGTTGTAGCATCTGTCGACTCCTTACTTACGGCCTTTACGCTGCTTCTTAGGCTTGTCGCCTTTAGGCTCTACAGCGTTAGCTGCTGGCATACCGCCTAGAATCTCACCTTTGAAGATCCAAACTTTAATGCCGATCACACCGTATTGAGTGTGAGCCGAAGAAGTTGCGTAATCAATGTCAGCACGTAGAGTGTGTAGAGGCACACGGCCTTCACGGTACCACTCTGAACGTGCAATTTCAGCGCCGCCTAGACGACCACTTACTTCTACTTTGATACCTTTAGCGCCTAGACGCATAGCGTTTTGTACCGCGCGCTTCATAGCACGACGGAACATAACACGACGCTCTAGCTGAGACGCGATGCTATCACCTACAAGCTGTGCATCTAGCTCAGGCTTACGTACTTCAGCGATGTTAATTTGCGCTGGTACACCTGCGATTTTAGCTACAGCTGCGCGTAGTTTTTCTACGTCTTCACCTTTCTTACCGATTACTACGCCTGGACGAGCAGTGTGGATAGTCACACGGATGCTCTTAGCAGGACGCTCGATAACGATGCGTGAAAGTGATGCTTTTTTCAGTTCACTTGTAAGGAACTGACGTACCTTGAAGTCGCCGTCTAGGTTGTCAGCGAAATCTTTGGTGTTAGCAAACCATGTAGCATTCCAAGGCTTAACGATGCCTAGACGAATACCATTAGGATGTACTTTTTGACCCATTGCTTACTCTCCTAGTCTCTTAGCGATCTGCTACAACAACAGTGATGTGGCTTGAACGCTTCAAGATACGATCCGCACGACCTTTAGCACGAGGCATAATACGCTTCATGATCGGGCCTTCATCTACGAAGATTTTTGCGACATTTAGATCGTCAATATCTGCGCCTTCATTGTGCTCCGCGTTAGCGATAGCTGACTCAAGAACTTTCTTGATAAGATCAGCAGCTTTTTTGTTGCTGAACGTCAAGATTTCTAGAGCTTGGTCTACAGATTTACCACGAATTTGGTCCGCAACTAAGCGAGCTTTCTGAGGCGAAATGCGAGCAAAGTTATGTTTAGCTAGTGCTTCCATCATCTACTCCTTAACGCTTCTTAGCTTTCTTATCCACGACATGGCCGCGGTAAGTACGTGTTGGTGCGAATTCACCCAGTTTGTGACCGATCATTTCTTCGGTTACAAATACTGGTACGTGCTGACGACCATTATGGACAGCGATGGTCAAACCGATCATCGTAGGGATGATCATTGAACGACGGGACCAAGTCTTAATAGGCTTCTTGTCTCCGCTTTCCACCGCTTTCTCTACCTTCTTCAGCAAGTGTAGGTCAATAAATGGACCTTTCTTGAGAGAACGTGGCATGGCGATTCCTCTTTATATAGATTACTTGTTACGACGACGTACGATGTACTTGTCAGTGCGTTTGTTCTTACGAGTCTTGAAGCCTTTAGTTGGCTGACCCCATGGTGAAACTGGGTGACGGCCACCAGAAGTACGACCTTCACCACCACCGTGTGGGTGGTCTACTGGGTTCATTACCACACCGCGAACGGTAGGACGAACACCGCGCCAGCGGTTAGCACCAGCTTTACCAAGTTCACGTAGCATGTGCTCAGAGTTACCAACTTCACCGATTGTTGCACGGCCTTCAGAAAGTACTTTGCGCATTTCGCCAGAACGTAGACGGATAGTTACGTATGCACCGTCGCGAGCAACGATTTGAGCATATGCACCAGCCGAACGAGCTAGCTGACCACCTTTACCAGGTTTAAGTTCAACGTTATGTACAGTTGAACCTACTGGGATGTTACGCATTGGAAGCGTGTTACCAGCTTTGATTGGTGCATCAACACCAGACTGGATAGCATCACCAGCTTGAACACCTTTAGGTGCTAGGATGTAACGACGCTCACCGTCTGCGTACAGAACTAGAGCGATGTTAGCGCTACGGTTTGGATCGTATTCTAGACGCTCAACTTTCGCTGGGATACCGTCTTTAGTACGTTTGAAGTCAATTACACGGTAGTGGTGCTTGTGACCACCGCCGATGTGACGTACTGTGATACGACCGTTGTTGTTACGACCACCGTTCTTAGAGTTTTTCTCTAGAAGAGGTGCGTATGGCTTGCCCTTGTGTAGGTCAGCGTTAACAACTTTAACAACGTGACGACGACCAGGGGAAGTCGGCTTACATTTAACAATAGCCATTTCTCAACTACTCCTGTTATTCCGCGCCGCCAACGAAGTCAAGATCTTGACCTTCTTTCAAGGTAACGTACGCTTTCTTAACGTCGCTGCGGCGACCTTGGCGTAGACCTTGACGTTTGGTCTTACCCTTATTGATAAGAGTATTTACAGACTTAACTTCAACTTCAAATAGCTTTTCTACAGCTGCTTTGATCTCTTTTTTAGTAGCATCTTTCGCTACTTTGAAAACGATAGTGTTCGCTTTCTCAGCTGCCATAGTTGCTTTTTCAGAGATGTGCGGTGCACGTAGAACTTTTAGGATACGCTCTTCTGAAATCATGCTAGCATCTCCTCAACTTGTTTAACTGCGTCAGCAGTCATTACAACTTTGTCGAACGCGATTAGAGAAACTGGATCGATACCAGCTACGTCACGTGCGTCAACTTTGTATAGGTTACGAGCCGCTAGGAATAGATTCTCATCTACTTCGCTAGTCACGATCAGAGCGTCAGTTAGCTCAAGCTCTTTAAGCTTAGCCACTAGCTCTTTAGTTTTTGGTGCTTCTACTGAGAAGTTATCAACAACGATTAGACGCTCTTGACGAACAAGCTCAGAAAGAATGCTCTTCATAGCACCACGGTACATTTTTTTGTTTACTTTTTGGCTGTGATCTTGTGGTTTCGCAGCAAAAGTAACACCACCTGTACGCCAGATTGGGCTACGAATTGTACCAGCGCGTGCGCGACCAGTACCTTTTTGACGCCATGGCTTCGCGCCACCGCCAGATACTTCAGAACGTGTTTTCTGAGCACGTGTACCTTGACGAGCACCTGCTGCATATGCAACAACTACTTGGTGTACAAGAGCTTCGTTAAACTCACGTCCGAAAGTAGTTTCGGAAACAGTTAGTGCATCAGCACCTTTAACCATTAGTTCCATTACTTACTCCTGAGACGTTATGCTTTAACAGCTGGTTTAACGATCACGTTGCCGCCAGTTGCGCCTGGGACTGCACCTTTGATAAGAAGCAGGTTGCGCTCAGCGTCAACACGTACGATCTCTAGGTTTTGAGTCGTTACACGCTCAGCACCCATGTGACCTGCCATTTTCTTGCCTTTAAATACGCGACCTGGAGTCTGACATTGACCGATAGAACCAGGAGCACGGTGAGACAATGAGTTACCGTGAGTAGCATCTTGAGTGCGGAAGTTCCAACGCTTAACAGCGCCTTGGAAACCTTTACCTTTAGAAGTACCAGTAACGTCTACTTTCTTAGTTTCGTTGAATAGTTCAACAGTTAGTTCAGCACCAACTTCAAACTCTTCACCGTTTTCCAAACGGAATTCCCAAAGACCACGACCAGCTTCAACACCTGCTTTCGCAAAGTGACCTGCTTCTGGTTTAGTTACGCGGTTAGCTTTCTTAGCACCAGTAGTAACCTGGATTGCTGCGTAGCCATCTGTATCAAGAGTTTTCACTTGAGATACACGGTTAGCTTCAACCTCAACAACAGTTACTGGGATAGAAACGCCTTCTTCAGTAAATACGCGGGTCATGCCCACTTTACGACCGATTAGACCAATCATTCTTCTAATCTCCCTTAACCTAGGCTAATTTGAACGTCAACGCCCGCAGCAAGGTCTAGACGCATTAGAGCATCAACAGTTTTGTCTGTTGGCTCAACGATGTCGATTAGACGCTTGTGAGTACGGATTTCGTACTGGTCACGTGCTTTCTTGTTAACGTGTGGAGAGATAAGAACTGTGAAACGCTCTTTACGAGTAGGTAGTGGGATTGGACCACGAACCTGTGCGCCAGTGCGCTTAGCTGTTTCAACGATTTCCGCGGTAGAAGCGTCGATTAGTTTGTAATCGAAAGCTTTTAGGCGGATACGGATACGTTGGTTCTGCATGAGACAGAGCTCCAATATTAAAAATTACACAAACAATATCGCCACTCAAACTCGTCAAGACGAGAGAATGCCGATTGATTTATGTGAAACCGTAGCATCCAAGATTAGGACGCATTGTCAGTTAATTTTCGATTAACTACCCCTATATACCAGAGTCACCTCTGAGGATAGTTTTTCCGAAGAAAAGATAGCTAATTGTATTAACTGCGAACATAAGCTGAGTTTACATTACCTGACAAATCAAATAGATAAGTCAGCTCCTCGCTGCTCATTGGTTCACAACTGGCTTAACCAGTGGGCTGCATTATACAGATCACAGTTTCACATGCAAGCACTGTTTGAAAATTAAACGCGATGGGAGGGAGCGGAGGACGAGAGTCTAGCGGTACCGCTAGAGTATGAACACTTGCAAGCTCGAATCGAAGACAAAAAAGCGCAGCCTAAACAGATAGTCTGCGCTTATTAATCAGGTTGTCAGTTAACTATGCGAGACGTTGACGCACCGCTTCAAACAGACAGACACCTGAAGCAACTGATACATTGAGACTCGATACACTACCCGCCATAGGGATCTTGATTAAATCGTCGCAAGTTTCGCGAGTCAGGCGGCGCATCCCATCCCCTTCCGCGCCCATCACGATAGCCAGTGGACCGGTCAACTTCGCTTGGTAAATGTCGTGAGTGGCTTCACCCGCCGTACCAACAAACCAGACCCCTTGTTCTTGTAGCGCACGCATAGTACGCGCAAGATTAGTCACGCGAACCAATGGCACGGTTTCTGCCGCGCCGCAAGCAACTTTACTTACCGTTGCATTAATATTGGCTGACTTATCTTTCGGTACGATAACCGCCGCAACCCCTGCTGCATCGGCGTTACGTAGACACGCACCTAAGTTATGCGGGTCGGTTACGCCATCTAGAACCAACAACAGTGGCGACTCATGCTTCGCTAAAATATCATCAAGATCATTTTCGTTCAGCTGTTTGGCGGGCTTAACTCGCGCCATAATCCCTTGGTGATTGGCACCACGTGCTTTGTCATCTAAGGTTTTTCGCGTCATCTGCTGAATCGAGACGCCGCACGTTTGAAGCTCGTTTAGAATCGGCATCAAACGGTCATCTTGACGCCCCTTCAAGACAAACGCTTCGATAAAGCGCTCTGGTTCGCGCTCAAGGACGGCTTTCACAGCGTGAATGCCGTAGATAAATTCGTTACTCATTTACAAACCTGTTGGTTAACTCTTTATTACGCATCTTTCTTAGCGCGTTTGGTTTTCTTTGGCTTAGCACCCGGCTTCTTCTTACGTGCCTTAGTGACTTTTGGCTTCTTGCCTGCTTTGCTTTCATCGCGGTCCGGTCGCTTAGTCGGCTCCACTTCCGGGCTGGCTTTACGCCCACCTTTAGTGGCTGCGCGTTTTTTCTCTTTGGCTTTTCGCTTAGCTTCCGCAGCTCGCTTCTTAGCCGTTTTCCCTTCGCCGCGTAGCTTACGGCTTGTTTCGACTAATTCAAAGTCAATTTGGCGATCATCCAAGTTCACCGAGAGCACTTTGACTTTAACCGCGTCGCCCAAGCGGTAGATTGCGCCAAAGCTTTCACCAATAAGCCTCTGACCAATCGGATCAAATTGATAGTAGTCATTTGCCAGGGCCGAGATATGCACTAACCCGTCGATATGAAGGTCGCTCAAGCGAACAAAGAAGCCAAACCCTGTGACATTCGCGATTACCCCATCGAGCTCTTCGCCAACGTGGTCTTGCATATATTCACACTTAAGCCAATCAGACACCTCTCGTGTGGCATCATCAGCTCGGCGCTCAGTCATCGAACACTGCTCACCGTAAACATCCATATCGTCGAATGAGTAATGGTAGCCACCGGTTGGTGTCCAGCGATCTTTGAGCGTGCCATTCTCTTTTGCGATGAGGTATTTGATCGCACGGTGCAATAGCAAGTCTGGGTAACGACGGATCGGTGACGTAAAGTGGGCGTAGCGCTTAAGCGCCAAACCAAAGTGTCCACAATTATCTGCGTTGTACACCGCTTGCTTCATCGAGCGCAGTAACATAGTTTGAATCAGCTCTTTATCTGCGCGCTCTCCGATTTGCTTAACTAGATCAGCGTAGTCGGTAGGTGACGGTTCTAGGCCACCATTTAAGTGCAAGCCGAGCTCACCGAGGAAATCTCGGAACCCTTGTAGGCGAAGTTCACCGGGCGATTCGTGGATACGATACAGCGCTGGCTCTTTAGCTTTTTCGACCAAAGACGCGGAGGCAATATTCGCAAGAATCATACACTCTTCAATCAACTTGTGTGCGTCATTGCGGATAACAGGTTCGATACTGTCAATCTTGCGCTCAGCGTTAAAGATGAACTTAGTCTCGACCGTTTCAAATTCAATGGCCCCACGCTGATCACGTGCATGCTTAAGCACCTTATACATTTTGTGCAGCTCTTCAAGATGAGGAACGAGCGGCTCATAGCGAGTACGCAACTCTTCATCACCTTCAAGGATGTCGTGAACTTTGTTGTAAGTCAGACGCGCATGCGAGTTCATCACCGCTTCATAATGTTTATAACCCGAAAGCTTACCCGTTTCCGAGATGGTCATTTCACACACCATGCATAAACGGTCTACTTGTGGGTTGAGCGAGCACAAGCCATTGGACAACACTTCAGGCAGCATCGGCACCACTTGTGATGGGAAATAGACCGAGTTACCGCGATTAATGGCTTCTTTATCTAAAGCGGAATCGGGACGAACATAATAGCTCACGTCCGCAATCGCCACCCATAAGCGCCAGCCGCCGCCTTTTTTCGCTTCACAATAGACCGCATCGTCGAAGTCTCGAGCGTCTTCTCCATCAATAGTGACTAATGGCAGTTCACGCAGATCAACTCGGCCCACTTTGGCTTCTTCTGGCACTTCTTCGCCAAGGTTTTCAATCTGCTTCTCAACCTCAACTGGCCAATCGTGTGGGATTTGGTGAGTACGAATCGCAATTTGTGTCTCCATACCCGGCGCCATATTCTCGCCAAGTACTTCAATCACTTTACCCATCATGCCACGGGAGCGTGAACCACGGTCGGTGATCTCAATCACCACCACGTTGCCCATGCGTGCACCTGCACGTAACTCATTGGGAATCAAAATATCTTGATGAATACGTGAATCATCAGGTACGACATAAGAGTAGCCATATTCCATAAAGAAACGACCAACAATTTGACTTTGACGCTCTTCAAGTACACGAACCAATCGTCCTTCCTTACGGCCGCGTTTTGAGTTGTCTGTCGGTTGTACTAATACGTAATCACCATGGATGATGTTTTTCATCTGGTGGTGTGGCAACACAATATCGTTATCTTTGCCTACGCTACCTTCAGGACGCACCCAGCCATGACCATCTTTATGACCAATGACATACCCTTTAATCATTTCGAGTTTTTCAGGCAAGGCGTAACATTGACGACGAGTAAACACCAATTGGCCATCGCGCTCCATAGCGCGTAAACGGCGACGTAAACCCTCGTACTGATCTTCTCCCTCAAGTTTAAGTGCCTCAAATAAGTCATTTCGGTTCATGGGAACGCCAGCTTGACTGAGGAACTCTAAAATAAACTCACGGCTAGGGATCGGATTGTCATAATTTTCCGATTCACGAGCTGCAAATGGGTCATTATGGGTATTGTCTGACATAGGCACGCCTACTATAGGAAGGAATTTAATTCTAGTATATCTGACTCACTGAGTAAGCTACAGGTAAGTCGAAACAAATTCGTAAATTTTCACCGTCTTTTTCATAACTTAGCACTCGCTATGCAGAAACATTAATGCCCAGCAAATCGCTGGGCATTGGAAGTCTCAGTCATAGTAGCCGGAGTGCAGTCGGCCTACTTTTTACCAGAATGTATCGCGTTTTTTCGCTCGGGCGATAATGTTTTGTGGCATACGTCGTTCAAGCCCTTGACGCAAAACACTAATACGTTTGTGCGTTCGTTGATCTGCGGTGACAGAGTTGTACAACCAACGGTAGGCATCTTCATAGTCGAGTGGACTGCCGTAATCGCGCAGCAGTAGCTCCGCAAGGTGAATACGAGCGTTGAGGTTCCCCATCGCGGCCGCCTCACGCAGGTAAGGGATCGCTCGTTCTTTATCTTGCTGCACCAAAGTACCGCGTGAATAGTAACGACCAATTTGCTCCAACGCAGCAGGTAAGCCCTGATGAGCGGCGTTTTCCATGTAGTAGAGACCCAGCTCTACATCTTGATCAACACACACACCCCAAGCGAGCATATCGCCATACAAAAACTCGTAAGCGGGCAAGCTAATACGGGTAGCTCGGGCAACAATATCTTCGACCAACTGACAATTATCGGCTTTTACTTGTTCAAGGTGTTGATTGTTGTTTATCAGTTTAATTAGTTCGGCTTCGGTATATATGGGTACAGGCTCACCAATTTCAGACAAGGTGTTTGCCTGCACCACTGAGGCACTCAATGCCAGCACCATCGAAGCAGCTAATTGTCTTAGCTTCATGTTCTGCACTCTTAACTTCGACTAAAGAACGCTCGTTACCTATCGTAATATGAGTTTGACACGTCAATCTCTCGACCAGTAGTGAGTCGTATCCTGATTTGCCACAAAAGCGGCAAGCTTGATACTAGTATCGGCAATCGCTGCTAACTCTTTAATCAAAATTGCCGCCACATGGCAAATTGTTGCCATAACAACATGAGATTTCAAGAAAAATGACCATAAAAAAACCAGTGCCTAAGCACTGGTTTTCAGATTATGGTTAACTATCAGTCATTAAGACTCAAATGGATGAACCTTGATGATAGTTTCATTACGGTCTGGGCCTGTCGAGATAATATCGACTGGCACACCGGTCAACTCTTCAATACGCTTGATGTAGTCTAGCGCCGCTTTCGGTAGGGCATCTAATGACTTAGCACCGAAAGTATTTTCAGACCAGCCCGGCATAGTTTCATAGATTGGCGTCGCTTCTTCAAAGGCTTCTGCAGCCATTGGCGACACTTCAAGAATAGAGCCATCTTTCATTTTGTAGCCAGTACAAATTTTTAGCTCTTCGAGGCCATCAAGCACATCTAACTTAGTCAGACAGAAGCCAGAGATTGAGTTGATTTGAATTGCGCGACGCATCGCCACTGCATCAAACCAACCTGTACGACGTAGGCGACCTGTTGTTGCACCAAACTCGTGGCCAACCGTACCTAAGTGTTTACCAATTGGATCTTGCTTGTCTTGGCCGTCATAAAGTTCTGTTGGGAAAGGACCCGAACCAACACGTGTACAGTATGCTTTAGCGATACCTAGAATGTAACCGATATGACGAGGGCCGAAACCAGAGCCTGCAGCAACACCACCAGCGGTCGTATTAGAAGAAGTTACGTACGGGTAGGTACCGTGATCGATGTCCAGAAGTGTGCCTTGTGCACCTTCAAACATGATTTTGTCGCCACGTTTACGAGCAGCGTCTAGCTCATCAGTAACGTCAATCACCATAGAGGTAAGCAGCTCAGCATAGCCTTTCGCTTGCTCAAGTACTTCATCGTAGCTGACTGGTTCTGCTTTGTAGAAGTTGACTAATTGGAAGTTATGGAACTCCATGACTTCTTTAAGCTTCTCAGCGAACGTGTCCATATCGAATAAGTCACCGACGCGTAGACCGCGACGAGCCACTTTATCTTCGTATGCTGGACCGATACCGCGACCGGTAGTACCAATCGCTTTGTTGCCACGAGCGATTTCGCGCGCTTGGTCCATTGCGATATGGTAAGGAAGAATAAGAGGACAAGCTTCAGAAATGAAAAGACGCTCACGTACTGGGATACCGCGCTCTTCAAGAGGCTTCATTTCTTTGATTAGAGCTTCAGGTGAAAGTACTACACCGTTGCCGATAATACATTTGATGTTATCGCGCAGGATACCTGATGGAATTAAATGAAGAACGGTTTTTTCACCGTCAATGACTAGAGTGTGACCAGCGTTGTGACCGCCTTGGTAGCGAACCACGTACTTTGCATCTTCAGTTAAAAGGTCAACAATTTTACCTTTACCTTCGTCACCCCATTGGGTGCCTAGAACGACTACGTTATTTCCCATCTTTCCAGTTCTGATTGCTAGTTAAAAATGGATTCTAGCACTGAATCACACTCAGTGCAGTCATTTTTTAAGCACGGTCACACTACTCAATGCTAAATCATTGACCTAGCATAATAACGCGCTCATTTTTTCTACAATTATTCTTCTGCGTAGATTTTTACACTAAGTTGACCATCAATATCGATCGCAGCGCGATACATGCCGGAGCTGTTCATCGCAAAGTGAATATCACCCTGGGCATCGATGGCAATCAAACCGCCCTCGCCTCCCATCTGCTTAAGCTCACCTTGGATGACAGCGTCGCTGGCGGTATGCACATCTTGATTTAAATAGCGCATACGTGCGGCCACATCCCCGGCCACGGTTTTGCGAATGAAGAACTCCCCCATGCCGGTTGTCGAGACCGCCACATTACCATTTTCAGCAAAGGTTCCCGCGCCAATAATCGAGGAATCGCCTACACGACCATACTTTTTATTGGTCACTCCTCCGGTACTGGTTGCGGCGGCCAAATTTCCATTTTGGTCTAGTGCAACCGCGCCGACCGTGCCGTATTTTTTATCATCAGGATATTTCGACTCTGACAGAGCAAACAAGCCTTTCTCTTTCATCGATTGTAACTGCTCATAGCGGCGCTCAGTGAAGAAGTAGTCTTGCTCGGTAAAGGCGTACCCGTTAGCAAAGGCAAACTCCTCTGCCCCTTCGCCGATCAGCAATACGTGATCACTGTTATTCATCACATCTCGAGCCAGCTCTATCGGGTTTTTAATATGACGAACGCCCGCAATGGCTCCCGCATTGAGTTCTCTTCCATGCATCACTGAGGCGTCCATTTCAACCATCTCTTTATTGGTGAGAACAGAGCCTTTTCCGGCATTGAAATTGGGTGAATCTTCCAACACTTTCACCGCCGCGACAACGGCATCTAACGCATCGCCACCTTGCGCCAAAACCTGATGACCACTACGCACCGATTGCTCCAGATCATGTAAGATGGATGCTTTCAGCTCTTTACTCATCTGCTGACGCAAAATAGTTCCAGCTCCACCATGAATAGCAATCGCAAAAGGTTGGGTCATTGGGGCACGCTCCGATTTAAGGCAAGGGTCCAACTAATAACAAAAAAGGCGCGACTCGTATAGCGAGCAGCGCCTTTAACTATCAGTTTTTGAGACTAAAGATTAGTGAGAACCGCAGCTACCGCCACCGCAGCAGCCATCTTTTTTCTCTTCACCGTGATCATGACCTTCGCCACCACAACAGCCACCTTCGTGGTCATGGTCGTGACCACAGCCACCAGCTTGGTGTACATGACCGTGTTCGATCTCTTCTGCTGTTGCTTCGCGCAGAGCGACAACTTCAACATCAAACGTCAAAGTTTGACCCGCTAGCATGTGGTTACCATCAACCACTACTTCGTCACCATCCACTTCGGTGACTTCAACAGGGATTGGGCCCTGGTCAGTATCCGCTAGGAAACGCATACCAACTTCGATTTGGTCAACACCTTGGAAAACGTCTGCAGGAACGCGTTGTACTAGTGCGTCGTTGTGGTCACCGTAAGCTTCTTCTGGAGAAACGGTAACAGAGAACTTAGCGCCCGCTTCCTTACCTTCAAGTGCCGTTTCAAGACCCGTAATGAGGTTGTTGTTGCCATGTAGATAATCTAATGGCGCTTCCGCTGTAGATTGATCAACAACGACACCATCTTCGAGTTTAACTTGGTAGGCCAGGCTGACAACTACGTTCTTTTCGATTTTCATATTAACTCCAAGGAGGATAAAAGACCGGAGTGTCACTCTGGTCTGCAAATTTACGACTCCGCCTATTATGGGGATGATTTATAGAAACACAATCAATCGGGTTTAAAAATCCCAATCATCTCTTGGCTGCTGTGTTCACTTTTTTCGACAGTTTGAGGTTTACGTTGATCGTGATGACCACATTCAACACACTCAACCAGTTCGATATTGTTCTCAATCCACCAGCGTAAGGTATCTTGCACACCGCATTTTGGGCAAGCGGCGCCAGCAATAAATCTTTTTTTCATGTGACTTCTCAGTTATTGGTTTAATCCCAGAACTTCTTGGCTTGTTGATCGCTCTCTAATTCACGACCAAAAATCTCTTCCAGTTCTTTACGGGCTTCCTTGGCTCTTAAGGCCAATTGTTTATCATCATTATGCTGAGGAAGTAACTCTTTCAGCATCGCATTATCCAGTTTTCTAAAATGCGCTTCGGCGCGTTTGGCTTGATAAGGGTGCATACCTAAGCTGACTAATGCCTGACGACCCAGATCGAGCGCCCCTAAGAAGGTTTCACGCGAATAGCTGTCGACACCGTGACTCAACAGCTGGTAGGCCTCAACACGACTGCGCGCACGCGCCAATAGTTTTAGGTTTGGGAAGTGGGTTTGGCAGAGCTCAACAATTTGCATGATTTCGTCCGGCGAGTCGGTGCAAATGATCATTGCTTCAGCTTTATCCGCGCCCGCAGCGCGCAACAAGTCGAGTTGGGTGGCGTCGCCATAAAACACCTTATAGCCATATTTACGCAGCAACTTTATTTGGCTGGCGTCACTCTCAAGTACGGTCACTTTGATTTTGTTGGCGTACATCAGACGGCCGATGATTTGGCCGAAACGACCGAAACCCGCGATGATCACACGCGGCTGCTTATTGATAACGTCGCTTTTCAGTAGTTCTTGGGTCTCACTGTTCAAACGCCTTGCGTACCATTTGCTTTGCACCATCAACAATAACGGGGTGGTCACCATAGACAAACTGACCACCACTAGCAGAAAAGCGGTTTGTTGTTGATTAAGCAAACCTTCACTGCTGGCGGCGGTAAAGATCACAAACGCAAACTCGCCCCCTTGGCTTAAAATCGCCGCCATCTTACTGCGCGATTTGGCATGACTGCCGGCCAAGCGTGCCAATAAATAGAGGATAAAGCCTTTCACCACCACTAAGACAACCACAGCAGACAGTACCGCCAATGGCTTTAGAGCCAGCAAGCCTAAGTTAACCGCCATGCCTACTGCGATAAAAAATAGCCCAAGCAACAACCCTTTAAACGGCTCGATGGCAATTTCTAACTCGTGGCGATACTCACTTTCCGCCAGGATCACGCCAGCGAGAAACGTACCCAGCGCCATCGAGAGGCCGATCTGCTTCATCACTAAAGCGATACCAATCACTAACAGCAGCGCGGCGACTGTAAAGAGTTCACGTACGCCGCTGAGTACCACATAACGAAACAGAGGCCGCAGCAAAAAATGGCCACCGACCAACAACCCGGCCACACCCGCTAACATCCATAGCGCGTCGAGCCAATCGCCTGCCGTATTGCCAGCCAGAATCGGTAATACCGCCAGCATAGGTATCACGGCAATGTCCTGGAACAGCAACACAGCAAAACCCGACTGGCCCGTTTCACTCCCCGCCAATCCTTGCTCATCGATCACGCGCAGCGCAATCGCAGTGGAAGAGAGCGCCAACCCCATGCCAATCACCACGCTGGTTTGCCACGAGGTGCCCACCAAGTAGGCGATACTGGCCAGAATCAAGGTCGTAATCACCACCTGAGCCCCACCCAGACCTAAGATAGGGCCTTTCATTTGCAATAGCTTTTTCGGATTCAACTCTAGCCCGATTAAAAACAGCAGCAGCACCACGCCAAATTCGGCAAAATGGAGAATCGCTTCCACATCACTGATAAGCCCCAGTCCCCATGGGCCAATGGCCACCCCAGCCAGCAAGTATCCCAGTACCGAACCCAACCCTAAGCGCTGAGCTATGGGTACGGCGACCACGGCCGCGGTAAGAAAAATGACGCTACTTTGAAGAAAATCACTTTCCAATGCCATTGGCGGCTCCTTGCTCAGATTCAAAAACGGCTAATGGGTCAAGTAACCAATGGCGATAAGCCTCGGCGTGTTGGTAACGATCTGCCTCTGAGACATTCCGCGCCCAGTAGAGTACCAAAGGCTCTATCCAGTGCATTTGACACAGTGCGGCGGTCAGTTCAAATGGTTGTAGAATTTCGGCCAACGGATAGCGGTTGTAACCTGACTTACCAAACGCTTCTTCTTTACCACCCGTCGTGATCACACTGCGCCAATATTTCCCTTTTAGTGCTTCGCCTTTACCAAACGCAAAACCTTTACCCAACACTCGATCCAGCCACTCTTTGAGCAGCGCCGGGCAAGAATACATATAGAGCGGGTGGTGAAAAACAATCACGTCATGGGCATCGAGCAGCGCTTGCTCGGCAACCACGTCGATAAAGAAGTCAGGATAGTGGGCATAAAGGTCGTGTACGGTGACGTGATCAAGTGACTCAATTTTTTTGATCATGACTTGGTTGGCCACCGACGCTCGTGACTCTGGGTGAGCATAAAGCACCAACACTTTGGGTTTGTCTGCGGCTGTAGTCTCCATGAATTCGATTGCAATCCTTACATATCTGGGAGTTAGGGGGGAACAGTCGTTATCAGTTTGTTATACGTTGTTCGCTAGAATAACGCAATAATCGACATAGTCTGTCAACTACCCTACTATTCGACCCATTACGAGCAAAGATAAAGCAAATATTATGATTACCTTCTCTGGCATACAGCTACTGCGCGGCGGCAAACCTCTGCTTGACCAAGCGTCGGCAACCATTCAGCCAGGCGACAAAGTCGGCCTAGTGGGAAAAAACGGCTGCGGAAAATCGACCCTATTCGCCTTAATTAAAGATGAACTGTCTATCGACGCAGGACATTTTGCGAAACCGGCCCATTGGGAACTCGCTTGGGTTGCGCAAGAAACGCCCGCGCTCGAACGCAGCGCTATTGAGTATGTCATCGATGGCGATCGTGAGTACCGCCGCTTAGAAGCGGAACTGGTGACGGCGGAACAACAAGATAACGGCACCTTAGTGGCAGAGATCCACGGAAAAATTGAAACCATCGGTGGGTACAGCATTCGCGCTCGCGCAGCAGAGTTACTCGATGGCCTTGGTTTTAGCCAACAACAAATGAGCTGGAGCCTGACTCAATTCTCCGGTGGTTGGCGCATGCGCCTTAATTTGGCACAAGCGCTGTTGTGCCGGTCTGATTTGCTGCTGCTCGACGAACCAACCAACCACTTAGACTTAGACGCTGTGATGTGGCTAGAACGCTGGTTGCAAAATTACCCGGGGACCTTGGTATTGATCTCTCACGACCGAGATTTCCTCGACCCTATCGTCGGACGAATTATTCACGTCGAAAACCAATTGCTCAACGAATACACAGGTAACTACTCGTCGTTTGAAGACCAGCGCGCGCAAAAGCTTCTGCTACAACAAGCCATGTTCCAAAAACAACAAAAGCAGATGGCGCATATGCAAAGCTACATTGACCGTTTTCGCTATAAAGCCTCGAAAGCGCGCCAAGCTCAGAGCCGTATTAAAGCACTGGAACGAATGGAGAAAGTTCTGCCTGCCCAGT
This sequence comes from Vibrio sp. JPW-9-11-11, assembly GCF_013369335.1. Taxonomy (GTDB): domain Bacteria; phylum Pseudomonadota; class Gammaproteobacteria; order Enterobacterales; family Vibrionaceae; genus Vibrio. The sequence goes on along the minus strand of NZ_SZQJ01000002.1, from coordinate 60,277 downwards.
TCGACAACCCATTTAGTTTTGAGTTTCGTCAGCCAGCCGCCCTGCCTAACCCGATCATCATGATGGATGATGTCTCTGCTGGGTACGACGACAACCTAATTTTAGAGAAGATTCGTCTCAACCTAGTTCCGGGCAGTCGTATTGGCTTACTTGGTCGCAACGGTGCGGGTAAGTCGACTTTGATCAAGTTGCTCTCACGCGATCTTAAGGCCCAAGGTGGCGACCTCACTTATTCCCAAGGCGTTAAGATTGGCTACTTTGCCCAGCATCAATTAGAAACTTTGCATCCAGAAGAGACGCCACTGCAACACATGATGCAAATCGCACCGGACAAAAACGAACTCGAACTGCGTAACTATTTGGGTAGTTTTGGTTTCCAAGGTGAGAAAGCGCTGGAAAAAGTGGCGCCCTTCTCCGGTGGCGAGAAAGCACGTCTTGTATTGGCGTTGCTGGTATGGCAAAAGCCGAACCTGTTGTTGCTTGACGAACCCACCAACCACCTTGATCTCGATATGCGTCAGGCGCTCACTCTGGCGCTACAGACCTTCGAGGGAGCGATGGTGATTGTCTCGCACGACCGCTACCTACTGCGCGCGACCACTGATGATCTGTACTTGGTTCACGATCGACAGGTCGCGCCTTTCGATGGCGACCTAAGCGATTACTATAAGTGGCTCACCGAGCAACAAAAACAGGAAAGACGCGAGGCGCAAGAGCAGCAGCCTGAAAAAAATTCGCTCAATAGTGCCGCTGCGAAAAAAGAGCAAAAACGTCGTGAAGCAGAGTTTCGTAAGCAAACCGCGCCAATTCGCAAAAACCTGACAAAACTCGAAGAGAAAATGGATAAGTTAGGCGTCGCGCTAGAGCAAGCCGAACAGCAACTGTCAGACAACTCGCTTTATCAAGCCGAAAATAAAGCTAAACTTAACGAAGTACTCGCCGTTCAAGCCAACAGTAAAAGTGCGCTTGAAGAGGTAGAGATGGAATGGATGGCTGTACAAGAGCAGCTAGAACAGATGGAACTGGAGTTCAATAGTCAATGAGTTCAGAGCACGCCAAACTCTCTTTAACCCTCGAGCACTTATGGCAATTTAGCTTGCAATATTATAGTGTTCGGGAGGTCAAAGAGGCGTGCCTAGCCCTGCAAAACCAATTCAAAGGCAATGTGAATCTGCTGCTGCTGCTCAAATGGTTAGATGAGCAGCAGGTCTGTTTTTCAGAACAAGATTGGCATCAGGTCGAAGAGTGCCTAGGTCGCAGCGAAGCGCTATTACTGAACTATCGCGAACTGAGGCGCAAACTAAAATTTCACCTGCCAGACACTCTCTATCGTGAATCACTCCAGTTTGAACTGCAGCTCGAAAAGCAGCAACAGTCGGATTTGGTCGACTGCATCAATAATATTTCGTTAGCCCCCAATCATGGCGAACCACTCACCCTGCGCTACTGCCGTCAACTGGGTGGAGAGCCCCTGTATTCCGTGTTCTCCCAGCCGTACGACAACATCGCCAACCATTAGGGACAAGCCATGACTCAATTTATCGCGGCAACCGGTTTAGCCAATCCGCACTTGCAGACATTAGCCCCGCGTTTGATTCGTAAAAAAGCGCTCTTTGAGCCCGTGTGGCAAACTCTAGATACCCCAGATGGTGACTTTCTCGATATTGCTTGGAGTGAGCCTTACGACCAACCCAGCGCGCAAAACAAGCCTCTGTTTGTCCTGTTTCATGGCCTCGAAGGCTGTTTTTATAGCCCGTATGCCAATGGGTTGATGCACGCCTTTGCCAACCAAGGCTGGTTATCTGTCATCATGCACTTTCGTGGTTGCAGCGGTAAACCCAACAAGCTGGCGCGCGCTTACCACTCAGGTGAAATCGAAGACGCTCGCTTGTTTCTCAAACACCTCAATCAGCACTTCCCCAACCAAAAAAAGGTCGCAGTTGGCATTTCGCTAGGCGGCAACATGCTGGCTAACTACTTAGCCCAATACAGCAACGATCCTTTGCTCGATGCCGCCACCATTGTCTCTGCGCCGCTAGACCTTTCTGCTTGTTCAGAACGGATCGAGAAAGGCTTTTCCAAGCTATACAAAAGCTACTTACTCTCTTCTCTCAAAAAAAGTGCTTTGCAAAAACACCATCTACTCAAAGGCGAACTGGGTGTCAGCTATCAACATATTAAGCGAGTCACTCGCTTGTACGATTTTGATGACCTCATCACCGCCCCACTGCATGGATTTAAAGATGCGGCAGATTACTATCAGCGCTGCTCGGGGATCCATCGCCTAAAAGAGATTCGACTGCCGACTCAGATCATCCACGCTAAAGACGATCCCTTTATGACCGACGCGGTGATCCCTAAATATATCCTGCCCGATAACATCGATTATCGACTTTTTGATCAAGGTGGTCATGTGGGCTTTGTTACCGGTAGCGCACTCAAACCGCGCTTTTGGCTAGAAGAGAGTCTCCCTGCCTACTATGAAAGTTTGGCGGTTTCGGCATAATAGCCGCACTGCACTATCGAGCATAAAATGACGAGGTATTTATGATCGTTCCATGGCAACAAATCGACCCAGAAACCTTAGACAACCTTATTCGAGAATTTGTACTTCGAGAGGGCACTGACTACGGCGACAAAGAGATCTCATTGCAAGAAAAGGTTGACCAAATCAAGCCTCAACTTGAGTCAGGCGAGGCCGTCGTGGTCTACTCTGAACTGCATGAGAGTGTTGATATTCAGATGAGAAACAAGTTCTGAGCATTTAACGCACGTCATACAGTGACTCGCAGAAAAAGCGTGTTATAGTGGTCAGCGTTTACAGGAAAGTTATTCACAGACAAGGTTTGTCATGTCAGCAAAACACCCTATTATCGCGGTGACGGGTTCATCTGGCGCCGGGACGACAACGACTTCAGAAGCGTTTCGTAAGATGTTCAATATGATGAACATCAAACCCGCTTGGGTTGAAGGCGACAGCTTCCACCGTTTCACCCGCCCAGAAATGGACGTCGAAATTCGCAAAGCCCGTGAGCAAGGCCGCCATATCAGTTACTTTGGTCCTCAAGCCAATGATTTTGGTGCACTGGCTGAGTTTTTCCGCAAGTACGGACAAGAAGGCATCGGCCAAGTTCGTCGCTATCTACATACTTTCGATGAAGCCGTGCCTTACAACCAAATGCCGGGTACGTTTACGCCGTGGCAAGACCTGCCGGAAAACTCCGACGTGATGTTTTATGAAGGGTTGCACGGTGGTGTGGTCGATGGCGATGTCAATGTCGCACAGCACGTAGACTTCCTGATAGGCATGGTCCCTATCGTTAACTTAGAGTGGATTCAAAAATTCGTTCGAGACACCCGCGATCGCGGCCACTCGCGCGAAGCGGTAATGGACTCGATTGTTCGTTCGATGGATGACTACCTCAACTACATCACGCCGCAGTTTTCGCGCACGCATATTAACTTTCAACGCGTACCAACCGTCGATACCTCTAACCCACTCAACGCCAAAGGCATCCCGAGTTTAGACGAAAGTTTCGTCGTCATTCGCCTACGTGGGATAAAGAATGTCGACTTCCCTTATTTACTCGCCATGATTGACGGCTCTTTTATGTCACGTCACAACACCCTAGTGGTACCGGGCGGGAAAATGAGCTTTGCGATGGAATTGATTGTCAGGCCAATCCTGCAGCAATTGATTGAAACTGGAAAAATTGGCTAGGGCTCACAGCCAAAACACGATTACTTTTCATACCGTGATCATGTGCACATTTTTGCTTACTAAAACCCTATTCGGACCCGATTAAAATCAAGAAATCGTTTTCGAAAAAGGATACTATTTGATACCGAAACACAAGTTGGCTTGCAGCATTGATAAAGTGCTCTTATCCTAGTAAGTCTTGATTTAAGGCTTGCTACAACATGGAAAGCAGCAAGCGTACCCTGCAGAGGAAGTGAGATATTATGGTTCTAGGTAAACCTCAAACCGACCCTACATTAGAGTGGTTCCTTTCACATTGTCATATTCATAAGTACCCTTCAAAAAGCACGCTAATTCACGCGGGCGAAAAGGCGGAAACTTTGTACTACATCGTTAAAGGTTCTGTAGCGGTTCTTATCAAAGACGAAGAAGGTAAGGAGATGATCCTTTCTTACCTAAACCAAGGCGACTTTATCGGTGAACTTGGCTTATTCGAAGAAGATCAAGAACGTACCGCTTGGGTTCGTGCAAAATCTCCTTGTGAAGTAGCGGAAATCTCATTCAAGAAGTTCCGTCAACTGATCCAAGTGAACCCAGATATCCTAATGCGCCTTTCCGCGCAAATGGCAAGCCGCCTACAAGTGACTAGCCAAAAAGTGGGTGACCTTGCCTTCCTTGACGTGACAGGCCGCATCGCACAAACGCTACTTAACTTAGCGAAGCAACCCGATGCAATGACGCACCCAGACGGCATGCAAATTAAGATCACCCGTCAAGAAATCGGCCAAATCGTTGGCTGTTCTCGTGAGACTGTGGGTCGTATCTTGAAGATGCTAGAAGAGCAAAACCTGATCTCTGCTCACGGTAAAACCATCGTGGTCTACGGTACTCGTTAATTTCGTTTAACGTATGAATATTGAAAGCCACCCATGGAAACATGGGTGGCTTTTTCTTTTCATTCCCGAAGCAGGTTAGCCGTTGGTACTCTCGAAAATCTTGTCTGCGGATGCCGCAACAAACCCTGGATACAACTCGCCGTTTTCCATCGGGTATCGCTTAGCAAACTCGTAAAAACCGCCAGGAATCATTTCACTGCCTTCGCTAAACTGCACCGCGACTTTATCCGCCATAGTCGACGACTGCTCGAGTAACACTTCGGGCGTGCCTTTTACTTCACCACCAAACTCGTTAATAGTAAATCCGGCGTCACGAAGATGGTCATTCACCCCTTTCACTTCATCAAACGCATTAAGCTGGTTAACGCTCACGGTAAAGTGGTTGGCTCCGTAGCCATGCGCAGCTAACCAAGCCGCGTACTCGCTCTCTTTAGCAAGCGTTTGAAAATCCGCGTAACTCAGATCCCACAAACGTCCACCGTATAAGAACTCATGACCTTTTAGCTTATCGGTGTCTACTTGCTCTACTAGCTTGGCAACGATCGCTTGTAAATCACTAGAGCACTCATCCACTTTCAGCTCACTGATGAAGACTTTTGGCTGTTTCGGATCTGGGTGCTCGTAGTGCTTAGCGACCAATTTTTTACTTTCAAAAACATAATCGCCACATGGCTTGTAGCCCGCATCTAGAAAAGGCTGAGCTAAGGTTGCGATACCAAGCGGGGCAACATTGAATGTGCGTAGGGCAATGTGGTCATTAATGAGCGCGTCATCCTCTTGCAGCAATTGATGCACTTTTTCAGCAGAGGGACACAAGCGTTGAATATAGTCACTCCATAACGACTGGAATAAAACATCTGGCGACATACCGCCTCCTTGTTGGGGTTGTTTACGTTATATAGTTGTTTGAGTTATAAAAAAGGCTACCGGACCGACGTGTCCAGAAAAGTCAATCCGATAGCCTTCAGCCTGTGACGTTGCTATGCCCCCAGCTCGGGGGCAAAAAAGGGAACTTATTCTATTATTTTTTTAGAGTTCAACACCCGGGCTCAAGCTAGCGGGTAGCTCAGTGGCTTCGCCTTCCATTGAGGCCATTGGGTAAGCACAATAATCGGCGGCGTAAAACGCGCTCGGACGTAAATTGCCCGACGCCCCAGGCCCACCAAATGGCGCATCACCACTGGCTCCGGTTAACTGGCGGTTGCGATTGACGATGCCTGCGCGAATGTGGTCGACAAAGTACTCCCACTCGCTGTCATCGGTTGAAACTAAGCCCGCCGACAAGCCAAACCGCGTGTCGTTGGCCAGTTCAACGGCTTGCTCCAAACCTTGGTAGCGAACCACTTGCAATAGTGGGCCAAAGTATTCTTCGTCTGGTAGCGCTTCAATCGCGGTGACATCAATGATGCCCGGCGTGACGAATGCGGCTTCACCCGCTTTCGCTTCAACTAGGCTGTTACCACCAAGCTGTTGCAAGTTTGCTTGCGCTGCCAAAATAAAGTCGGCGGCGGCTTTCGAGATCTGTGGGCCCATAAACGGAGCTGGCTCGGCAAATGGCTGGTCGACACGAATCTTATTGGTCGCTTCAACCAATTTGTTGACCAACAGGTCACCTTTTTCACCGATAGGCACATACAGGCGACGCGCACAAGTACAGCGTTGCCCCGCACTGATAAAGGCCGACTGAATAATGGTATAAACCGTCGCATCGACATCACCATAGTGATCAGAAATCACCATAGGGTTGTTGCCGCCCATTTCTAGAGCGAGCATTTTGCCTGGTTGTCCTGCAAACTGACGGTGAAGAATATGACCTGTGTTGGCGCTGCCCGTGAATAGCACACCATCAATACCTTTAGACTCAGCTAGGGCGATGCCGGTTTCTTTAGCGCCTTGCACCAAGTTGATCACGCCTTTTGGCAAGCCCGCTTTTTCCCACAACTTCATCGCAAACTCACCCGTTAGCGGGGTTTGCTCTGAAGGTTTGAATACCACAGTGTTACCGGCGAGCAGCGCAGGCACGATATGACCATTTGGCAAGTGCCCCGGGAAGTTATACGGGCCAAATACCGCCATCACACCCAGCGGTCGATGGCGCAATACAATCTGATTGCCCGCCGCTTCGCGTTGTGTCTCACCGGTACGTTGATGATAGGCACGAATAGAAATCGCAATCTTGCCCGCCATCGCCGCGGCCTCAGTGCGCGTTTCCCAAATCGGCTTACCGGTTTCTTTAGCAATGATTTCAGCTATTTGCTCACTGTGCTGTTTGACCTGTTCGGCAAATGCCAGCACCACGGCTTCACGTTCGGCAAAGCTGAGTTTTTTCCAACCGACGAAGGCGTGGCGTGCCGCCGTTACAGCTTGTTCCACTTGATCTGGCGTTGCACTCACGCCTTGCCAAATCACCTCGTTGTTGTATGGGCTCGTCGAGTCCATCGGCTCGCCTTCTCCTGCGAGCCACTCTCCTGCAATCCAATGTGTCATGACTAATATCCTTTATTTACTGAGGCAACATACGCACAAACTCACCCTCTTTCACCTGCAGCGCTTCAGCGACCGTTGGTGAGAGGATCACAGAGTCCGTTTCTTTGTCGTACGCCGCTTTCGCTGCGGTTGCGCGGAAGTGTTCAAATGAGGTATTCGCAATCAGGAAATCTTGCGAGCTTGAGTGTTCGGCAACCGTCACCTTGGCGCGAATTGAGTGGCGTACCGACTCAATATTGCGAAGATCACATTCAACCGTCGGGCCTGCATCAAAAATGTCGACGTAGTTGCGGCAAGTAAAGCCCTCTTTTTCTAGTAGTCTCAGTGCGGGCTTAGTGTTTTCGTGCACTTTACCGATCACTTCTTGTGCTTCTTTGCTCAATAAGTTGATATAAATCGGCAGTTTTGGCATCAGATCTGCGATAAAGCCTTTAGCCCCAATACCAGTCAGATAATCGGCCATGGTGAAGTCAATCGAGAAAAAGTGTTCTTGCAGCCACTGCCAAAACGGCGAGTTGCCGTCGTCATCTGAAACACCGCGCATTTCAGCAAAAATGGTTTTCGAGAAACGGTGCGGGTGCTCGGCCATCATCAAAAATCGACATTTCGACATCAAGCGTCCATTCAATCCTTGACGGAAACTCGGACGTAGAAACAGAGTACAAATCTCACTACAACCGGTGTAGTTGTTACCAAAAGTCAGAAGTTTAACCGTATTATTAACGCCCAGTTTGCGTGATGAATGAACCACGGTACTAATATGGTAGGAGTAAAAAGGCACATCCCACCCGATTGACGCTTCAATACCCGTACAGCCTGCCACTTCGCCGGTTTCATGGTCAAAACCGACCATCAAATAACCTTCGTCACCGGGTTCGGTCACTTTGGGTTTAGCAAAGCTGTACTCTGAATGGGTAATGCGATTGGTTAACAGTTCTTCGTTAACCGGTAGAGATGTGAATCCGTGACCCGACTCCACTGCGCAGGTATGCAGCGCGTCGTAATCCGACATTGCGATAGGGCGAACAACCAGCATCGATACTTCCCTCCTGATGCGGGATACCAATGCTACCAGTCCTCTATTCGTTGTTGCTACGCAATAACCCGAATAGAGGACCAGTAGCACTGGTATTGGGAGAGCTATGACAAAACAGCCCTCCGGTTTGTTGAATTATTATTTAACTAATGTCGCTAGTGCTTTATCTAGGCGATCGAGTCCTTGTTGAATTTCTTCTTCAGTGATAACCAGTGACGGAGTAAAACGCACCACGTTTGCCCCTGCCACCAACACCATCAAACCTTGTTTACCCGCCGCTACAAGTACGTCACGAGCACGGCCCTGCCACGCTTCGTTCATTGCGGCACCAAGCAATAGGCCTTTACCGCGAATTTCGGCAAAGATGTGGTATTTGTCGTTAAGCTTAGTTAACCCCTCACGGAATAGCGCTTCGCGCTTCGCCACACCGGCAAGCGTTTCAGGTTGGCTCACGACATCAACCACCGCTTCTGCTACTGCACAGGCCAGTGGGTTACCGCCATAAGTTGAGCCGTGAGTGCCGACTTTCATGTGCTGCGCGAGCTCAGTCGTGGTTAGCATCGCACCGATTGGAATACCACCACCGAGTGATTTTGCGGTACTTAAGATATCTGGCGTGACACCGAGACCTTGGTAAGCATAGAAATTACCTGTACGGCCATTACCGGTTTGAACTTCATCAAAGATCAGCAGTGCATTGTGCTTGTCACACAGCTCGCGTACGGTTTGAACAAACTCGTCGGTTGGTGAAATGATGCCGCCTTCGCCTTGCAAAGGTTCCATCATAATTGCACAAGTACGGTCTGAGATGTGCTCTCGCAACGCATCCACATCGTTGTAAGGCAAGTGAGTGACATCGCCTGGTTTAGGACCAAAGCCATCTGAATATGCCGCTTGCCCACCGACCGTGACGGTAAAGAATGTACGGCCGTGGAAGCCTTGAGTGAAGGCGATGATTTCTGACTTTTCTGGGCCAAATTTATCGGCCGCGTAACGACGAGCAAGCTTAAGTGCGGCTTCGTTCGCTTCTGCACCTGAGTTAGCAAAGAAGACTTTTTCAGCAAAGCTCACTTCGGTGAGTTTTTTCGCCAAGCGAAGAGCGGGCTCGTTGGTCATGACGTTACTAAGGTGCCAAAGCTTTTGCCCTTGTTCAGTCAATGCATTGACCATCGCTGGGTGACAATGACCTAGACAGCTCACGGCGATACCACCAGCAAAATCGATATATTCATTGCCTTGCTGGTCCCATACGCGAGAGCCCTCGCCTTTTACTGGGATCATTTCCATTGGGTTATAACAAGGCACCATCACCTCATCAAACAAACCGCGTTCTACTTTATTTTCTACAGTCATTGCACATTCCCTCTCGATACCGCATGCATAGCGAATATGGTGTCCTTACTTCGATTCAATGAAATAAGATATTGTTTTGCCATTAAGCAATCACGGCATTGTATTTACATTTAATTAACCATTTCAATAGTGATTTATTCTTTTTAGTTACCCGTTCGGAGGGCAACACTCACCATCTATGAGTATTTATGCATCACGCCATCACTTTTATGAAGCAATATATTCTTATAGCAAAGATAAGCTTAGGTTAATCATAGTCTCAATAAGGGCTGGAGCGTAGGCGCGACAAACTGCTCGCATAGTTTTTCACAGACTATTCAAGTGGGGAATTATGAAAGAAATGTTAAGAAAGGTGATCTTAGTCAGGCTTTAGCATGGCGAAAAAACCTGACTAAAATGTTTAAAGTGGTTGGCGCGCGATAAAATTAGCAAGGATCTGGTGCCCTTGCTCTGTTTTAATCGACTCGGGATGAAACTGCACCGCATCAATCGGCAGAGTTTTGTGTTGGTAGCCCATGATCTCGTCCATTGAGCCATCCTCTCGCTCCGTCCAAGCCGTGAGTTCAAAGCAGTCAGGCAAAGTGCCATTTTTGACCACCAGAGAATGGTAGCGCGTCACGGTAAGAGGATTGTTCAAGCCAGCAAACACACTGCGGTTATTGTGGCGGATCGGAGAAGTTTTACCGTGCATTACCTGCCGAGCGCGCACCACCTTTCCACCAAACACTTGCGCAATCGCCTGATGCCCTAAGCACACCCCTAAAATCGGCAACTTGCCAGCAAAGTGCTCTATCGCCACCAGCGAAATGCCTGCTTCATTCGGCGTACACGGCCCAGGTGAGATAACCAAATGGCTCGGCTTCAGCGCCTCAATCCCTGCGATATCAATCTCATCGTTACGCACCACTTTCACTTCAGCCCCTAACTCGCAAAAATATTGGTAGAGGTTGTAAGTGAACGAGTCGTAATTATCGATAATTAACAGCATTGGCGTACATCGTAGAAACCTGAAAGCGAGTATTGTGCCGCCTTTTTATCTAAACGCAAGTCCGATCCGTTACTCGACTTCAGCTTGTAGGAATTTACTCAGTAAACTCTCTAACGCGGCTCGCTCTGCGGGCTCCAAGCAAGTTAGATGCCGTTCCATACTGGCCACGTGCGCTTCCAATACGTTATCTAAGAAGACGATACCCTCTTGCGTTAATGTCACTCGGTTACTTCTGCGGTCGCTTTCGCTCGCGACACGGTGTACCCAGCCTTTTTGTACCAATCCCTCTAAACGGGTACTGACCGCACCAGACGAGAGCATGAGTGTTTTATAAAGAGTGGTGGGGGTGACGGGTTCAATGCTCCGCCTTAGCGTCGCCAGAATATCGAACTCGATCGCACTGATCCCGGCCTCTGAACACACTTGTGCATTGAGCCGCTCCCAGAAGATGGCCGCACGGCGAATCCGCCCTACCACGCCCATAGAAGAACAGTCTAAGTCAGGTCTCGCTTGCTGCCATTGCTGCAGGATTTTATCTACACCGTCCATATTTCTCTTTCACAGCCATTACCAAAAATAAATCTTTTAAAAAAGATACTTGACCAAAAGAAAAAACGCCATTACTTTTAAAAAACAATCTTTCAAAAAAGATACTTTTAAGGAAGGAAAAATGATACATATTGAAAGGATTCAAGCAATCCTGCTCACTGCGATTGCCCCTATCGTGTGGGGCAGTACCTATATCGTCACCACAGAGCTGTTGCCAGCAAACAGCCCTCTGCTCGCCTCTACGATCCGCGCTTTGCCCGCAGGATTGTTGCTCATTGCATACACTCGCCGCCTCCCCAGCCAGCACTGGTGGGGAAAACTCGCTTGTTTAGGGGCACTCAATATCGGGCTGTTCTTTTACTGCCTATTTTTCGCCGCCAGCTATCTCCCTGGGGGAACAGCGGCGCTAGTCATGTCGAGCCAACCTATCGTTGTGATGCTCCTTAGCGGGCTAGTGCTCAAAACTCGCATCGCTTTAAGACACGGTATCGCCGCCATTTTCGGGATAGTAGGAGTGGCACTGATCGTCATTAACGAAACGGTGCAGCTCAGTGTGCAAGGCATCATTCTGGCTGTGCTGGGGACATTAAGCATGGCAACAGGCGTGGTATTGACGAAGTACTGGGGGCGCCCAGACAACATGTCGATACTCGCTTTCACTGGCTGGCAACTATTGGTAGGCGGCGTACTCTTGCTACCTGCGGCGTTATGGCTTGAGGGCATCCCGGAGGCCATTTCACTGAAAAATATTGCAGGATATAGCTACTTAACCCTAGTCGGGGCGGTGATGGCTTATGCGTTGTGGTTTAGAGGCATCGAGCGCCTTCCTGCCACTAATGTTGCGTTTCTCGGCTTTCTCAGCAGCGTCTCGGCCAGCCTGTTAGGGTTCGTATTTTTAGATGAAACGCTCACACCTATGCAGTTATTAGGCGCGGGAGCGATACTGATTTCGATCTTTTTCGCCTCCGCTACACAAAACTCAACAAAACAACACCCACTCATTACGGATTGAACCAAAAGGAAACAACGATGAAATTGACTATTATCTCTGGCAGCCAAAGAGCTCACTCACAAAGCCTCAACGTGGCGCGCTTTCTCCAGCAACATAGTTTGCAAGAGTTCGACCAAGTGGAGATTCTTGATCTCTATGAATTGAATCTGCCCTTTTGGAATGAGGGGGTGTGGCAAGGCAGTGAAGAGTGGGACGTCTGGACACCAATCGCGCAATCATTGAAACAGTCCGACGCGTTTGTGTTTATCACACCAGAATGGCACGGCATGGCCACGCCAGCGCTGAAAAATTTTCTCTTACTGACAACAGCTAACGAATTGGCACATAAACCTGCGCTATTAGTCAGTGTGAGCGTGAGCATCAACGGTGTTTATCCGATCAGCGAACTGCGCATGACTGGCAGTAAAAATAATCATGTGTGCTTCTTGCCCGATCACCTGATCGTGCGCAACAGCGACATACTGATCGATGAAAACGCCGATAGCGATGACCACCACTTTGTTGCGCGCACCCAATACACATTAAAACTACTCAGCAGCTATGCCAGCGCCCTTGCGCCAATACACCGCGATATGCTGCCGCTGGGCAAAGACTTTACCTATGGGATGTAATAGTTAGAGATAACAAAACGCCAGCCAATTAATTGGCTGGCGTTCACATGTCAACTAATCACTTAGCGGCGACGACGCCACAGCGCTAGGCCGAATAGCGACATCATGGCACCTATGCCAAAAGAGCCGCCCATCTTCAGTTCAAGTACCGCAGGATCGTGGTCTGATGAACGGAAGTGATCGCTGTACTTGGGCAGGTCACCTTTGTACTCGTCGTTGTAGTCAAACAAGGTCGATTCGCCACCGTTAATGTGCCAGTCTGTGGCATCCACAAAGTGCTTCTCTAGGCTTGGGCTAATCAACAAGTGGTCGAGCGCGCCGACTTCATCGTTGAACGAGTAGCTCCAGCTGTTTGGATGCGCTTTCGCTACTGCATTGATATAGCCGTAACTGTCGGTGATCACGGCACCTTGGTCGCCAAACTGCATTTCGCCACCAATGTAAGTGTTACGTGCGGCTTTGATGGTTTTGCCGTACTTCTCTTGACTGTAATCGGTCAGTACTAACATTGGGTCTTCCATGCCGTAAGAGTTCATGTCACCCAAGATCACTTTATGACCATCGATCTCTTTCAGTGCATCACCCAGTGCAACGGCGGCCGCTACACGGAAGTTTTCACACGAACCTTGTTTATCGAGATCTTTGCCGCCTTGACCACCTTGCTCAACAGGTGCCGCATCTTCCCAACACTTAGAGCCTTTTGATTTAAAGTGGTTGATTGCAACGGTGAGCGTCTCTTTGGTGCCTTTCACTTTAAAGGTTGGCGCTAGAGAATCACGTTGGTAGTTCTTACCGTCTTCAATCACTTTGCCTTTATCGTCTAGCACCTCTGGCGCTTGCTGGCTTGGCATAGCAATCACGCGAGACTCTTTAAGCTTGACCATTTTAGGACGATAGATCACCCCAGTAGTGATCACATCGGTGCCGATGTAGTCATTTTCATCCGCGACTTGGTCGCCATTACTATCGACAGCAACAAAGGCGTAGCGATCTTTCTTACGCTCAATGCGCTGGTTAAGCTGCTCAACCAATTGTTGAATAGCACCGCTTTGACCAAAGCCGTTGTTCTCAATTTCCATCAGGCCAATGATGTCTGCGTCGAGGCGTAGAATCGCGTTAACGATCTTCGCTTGTTGTACTTCGAACTCTTCAAAGTTGTTGGCACCACGATTGTTGCCATGTGGGTTGGCGTCGCCACCAAATGGCGAGTTAAAGTAGTTCAACACGTTGAACGTCGCGATACGTAAGTCGCCCTCTTTCATTTCAATATCTTGCGTGCGTGGGTCGTTGCGTACAAAGCTTTCGCTAGTTAAGGTATTGGTTGGGATCAGGCGGTAGTCACCATAGTTGTAGGTGATCACACCTTCTAGGCCGACGATGGTGTCGTCGACACGGATGTAATCTTCGGTTGAGCCATCTTGGTCAACATCTGTGCGACCAAACTCTGGGTAATAAGGAATTTGACCATTGGCCGCTTTCTGATCGGATTCGACATACAGACGGCGCTCTGCGTTTTCGATACTCTGCTGCTTAGCCAGTTCCGAGCCTGCAGCGAAGTTTTGGTTTGGCTGCATACTGATGCGGCCTTGAGCGAGGACCATATTATTACGACGCGCTGCGTAGTCGTAACCAAAGGTACGGGTCACACGCATATCGAGCGCTTCTGTGGTGCGCACTAGCATGCCTTCGTAGCGCTCTAGAGTACGGTCAAAGTTGGCATCACTGGCTAAGATCTCAATATCTGTCGCGCTTGGCGCCGCTTGTTCGCCTTGCTTCACCCAGTTGTTGTTCTCTGCTTTGAGTTGGGTGTGATTGTAGTACTCTTGCACCTTACCTTTGACACACACCACATCCCCCGCTTTTAGCTCAGAGCTTGATTGGTTAGTGTGTACAAACAAACCTTCAGACGTTTGTGGATTGTAGTCGTCAGTTAACGCTTGTAGGTAGAAGCCTTTGGTTAACCCTGTCGTTACAGCGCTGACCACACCTTTAACGAAGAACTCTTCATCTGTAATGTATGGGTAGCCGTTGATAAACGGTGAGGTATCCCCTTCGCCTTGAATCTCTTGGATTGCAGTGAAGCTTGGCGTCTGGCCATCTTGGGTACAAGTGAACGGTTCCGGTGCTGTGCCGCCATCAAGGGTGCCTAAACCCTCAATGCTGTCTTTCGCCAGCGATGACCATTGAGAAGCGTCATAGGTAGAAGAGGGCGTCATCGCATCCGTATTACGCACAAGGGTAACGTCTTTAGCAAAGTTGTCGCTACCGCCATCCACATTACCAATCACATCATGCACCGCACCGTCTTTTAGCAATGCCATTGGGTCGTTGCCATTAAAGTTCGTCGTTGCACTGTTTAACACATCGGCAACGGCTTTAATGTCATCACTGGCACTCGTATGTGCCACCACCATAACGCTTTGCGCCGCCAGCATTTGTCCATTTAATGAGAGCTTACTGCCCCATTCGCCTGCGCCATTGCTCTGTTTAGCCAGCTCATAGCCATCCAACGACACTGCGCTATCACCTGTATTGGCAATCTCAATCGCTTTGTTGTAGCTACCACCTTCTACATATTGAGAGATGATGATGTCTGCCATCGCTGGAGAAGAAAGAACGCCGGCAACCACTGCGGCAAGGAGTGTAGGAGTTAATTTTTGTTTCATGTTATCCACCATGCATCGCTTTCAGTGTTGAAGCTCAACGAGAAAGCGTGTTCCAAATCACTTTTTGTGTGACGAGTTATTTTAAAACCATGCTCAGTGTTGATGTTTTTTATGAAACTAAAAATTACATTCAGTGACAGTGAGATTTCGATCTCATAGATATGATGAATAATTGAAGCGCGGTCAAACTTTCAACATTCGAGGATAACAGAAGTTTCAATAATGAGACTATTGCATTGAATTAATTAAGCTTTTGCTAATAAATAGAGTAAGTACTCAACCGTTAGCTTATCACTCAAGATCAAAAAAGGCGCGTTGTTACGCGCCTTTAATAAGTGATTCACGTTTGGTTAGTTGAGCCGATTACGATCATCGTCATCGTCTTTGCGTTGGTACTCACCCTCAAAGGTATTGCCGGATGAATCATGTCGCTTGAAAGGGTCTTGATCAAACGGTCCTTGCTCGAAAGGTTGGCCATTGAAGCTACCGTGAAATCCTCCTCCCACAGACTTAACCACCATTTTACTCATCAAATATTTAGCAATGGCCGCTCGAGGCGCGGGTAGCAAGACCAGCATACCGAGCGCGTCAGTCATAAAACCGGGCGTTAATAACAGCACGCCAGCCACCGCGAGCATCACACCTTCAAAAATCTGTTGTGCTGGCAGTTCCCCTTGCTGCAAGCGCGCTTGCACTGACATCAGAGTCTGTAATCCTTGACTACGCACCAAAGACGCACCAACAAATGCAGTAACCAGCACTAAGGCGATGGTCGGCCATAGCCCCAAATAACCACCGACTTGAATAAAAAGCCCTATTTCAATGATAGGAACAAAAATAAAGAGTAGAAGTAAGATAGGAAACACACGCCCTCCTTTGTTGAGATCAGTGTACGTGCAAAGGTGAAAGAGCTCAAACGAAAGCGGTAACGATTCGTGTCTATCACTCGCCCGGACCCGAGCTTTTCCTCGCTTCAAAAAAGGCGATATCTACCCTGCTCATAGTTTGCAGAACTTTAAGAAAATAAAAGCAAAAAAGGTGATCAAGTTACTATTTTTATGCGCTAGGTACAGTATTATGTGCCACATAAGTCAGGACGGATTATACAGCCAAAAACTCTGCCGAATGGATTCTTAAACTACAGATATGGCTAGAAGTTACCCTTAATATCAGAATAAATCTCTAAGGATCCTGTATGGCTACCCTAACTGATGCCCCTCAAATGGCAACTCCAGCAACCCGCATCGAAGAAGACTTACTCGGCCAGCGTCATGTTCCTGCCGACGCTTACTACGGCATTCACACTCTGCGCGCCATTGAAAACTTCAATATCTCCAACATGACCATCTCAGATGTCCCTGAGTTTGTTCGTGGTATGGTCATGACTAAGAAAGCCGCCACCCTTGCCAATAAGGAGCTGGGCGTAGTACCAAAAGACGTCGCGAACTATATCATTGAAGCGTGTGATGTGATCCTTGAAACAGGTAAGTGCATGGATCAGTTCCCTTCAGACGTGTTCCAAGGTGGTGCGGGCACCTCGGTCAATATGAACACCAATGAAGTGATCGCCAATTTGGCATTAGAACTGATGGGCAAGGAAAAAGGCCAGTACCAGTTCATCAACCCGAACGATCACGTGAATAAGAGCCAATCGACTAACTGCGCGTACCCAACCGGATTCCGTATCGCGGTGTACAACAGCGTGGCCAAACTCATTGAAGCAATTGAGTACCTAAAAGGCGCGTTCGAGCTCAAGAGCCAAGAGTTCAAAGACGTGTTGAAGATGGGCCGCACACAGCTTCAAGACGCGGTGCCAATGACAGTCGGTCAAGAGTTCCACGCTTGGGCTGTGACCTTAAATGAAGAAATCCGCGCCCTTGAGTACACGTCCAAACTACTGCTGGAGATCAACCTAGGCGCCACAGCTATCGGTACTGGGCTTAACGCTGCACAAGGCTATCAAGCCGCGGCAGTGAAACATCTCGCTGAAGTGACAGGTTTAGACGTGGTTCCCGCGGAAGACTTAATTGAAGCGACCTCAGACTGCGGCGCTTACGTGATGACCCACGGCGCGCTAAAACGCCTAGCCGTTAAGCTATCTAAAATCTGTAACGATCTGCGCCTGCTCTCTTCGGGTCCTCGCGCGGGCCTTAACGAGTTGAACCTGCCGGAATTGCAAGCGGGCTCATCCATCATGCCAGCGAAAGTCAACCCAGTAGTGCCTGAAGTGGTTAACCAAGTGTGCTTTAAAGTATTGGGGAACGACAACACCATTTCGTTTGCAGCAGAAGGCGGTCAGCTCCAGCTCAACGTGATGGAGCCCGTGATTGCGCAAAGCATGTTTGAATCTATCTCTATCCTATCAAACGCGTGTATCAACCTACGCGACAAGTGCATCGACGGCATCACGGTCAATAAAGAAGTATGTGAAGCATACGTTTACAACTCTATCGGTATCGTTACTTATCTCAACCCATACATTGGTCACCACGAAGGAGACATTGTCGGTAAGATCTGTGCAGAAACTGGCAAGAGTGTGCGCGAAGTGGTTCTAGAGCGCGGGCTACTGACGGAAGAAGAGTTGGACGATATCCTCTCGGTGGAAAACTTCATGCATCCAACCTATAAAGCCAAACGCTACGAATAGTCGCGTGATAAAGGGCCCTCGCGGCCCTTTTTTCGGCCTTTTAGCCATTTCCTTACTTTTGCAAAGGATTTAATTCCCATTATCTAACTAGTTAGAACCTGAATAGTTAGATAATCAGAATCATCATTCACATTAGAGAGGTATCAATATGGTAGCAGTCGAACTCATTGTCGTTCTGCTCTTTATCTATTTAGGAGCAAGAACTGGCGGAATTGGCATTGGTTTAGCGGGTGGCGCGGGCGTGATCGCTCTGTCGCTGGTGTTGGGCGTCCCCACCAGCCAAGCGTTTATCCCTGTCGACGTTATTCTTATTATCATGTCGGTCATTACCGCGATTGCGGCGATGCAAGTCGCCGGTGGTATGGATTGGTTAGTACAAGTGGCCGAAAACTTTTTGCGTAAACACCCTGAGCGCATCACCTTCTACGCGCCGATTGTCACCTTCCTTATGACCTTGATGGCCGGTACGGGTCACACCGCGTTTTCCACTCTACCAGTCATTGCTGAAGTGGCGAAAGGTCAAGGTGTTCGCCCATCTCGTCCACTGTCGATTGCGGTGGTTGCCTCACAAATTGCCATTACCGCTTCGCCCATTTCTGCCGCTGTCGTCGCGTTTGCGGCGATGCTTGCACCAATGGGGGTTGACTACTTAACCCTGCTGGCCGTCTGCATTCCAACCACGTTTGTCGCCTGTATGATTGGCGCTTTTGTCGCGAACTTTATGGGCGGTGAACTCAAAGACGATCCCATTTATCAAGAGCGTCTCGAGCAAGGTTTAATCAAACTGAGCGGTGAAACAAAACGTGAGATTTTACCTACCGCCAAAACCGCGACTTACATCTTCTTGGCCGCGATTGGCTTTGTTGTCTGTTATGCCGCGGCGATATCAGGCTCTGTTGGCCTAATCAAGGATCCTGCCCTGGGCCGAAACGAAGCGATCATGACCGTAATGCTAGCGGCGGCGGCCGCGATAGTGTTGATCACCAAAATTGACGCAGCGAAAATTCCTTCTGCGGCGACATTCCGCTCGGGCATGACGGCCTGTGTGTGTGTACTCGGTGTAGCTTGGCTTGGCTCCACTTTTGTCAACGCGCACGTCGACGGCATCAAAGACGTCGCGGGCGCGCTGCTAGCAGACTACCCTTGGATGCTGGCCATGGTGTTGTTCTTCGCTTCAATGCTGCTTTACTCACAAGGTGCAACTACGGTAGCGCTAATGCCAGCAGCACTTGCGATTGGTGTCGCGCCACTCACAGCCGTGGCTTCATTTGCGGCAGTGAGTGCACTATTCGTTCTACCAACCTACCCAACTCTATTGGCAGCAGTAGAAATGGACGATACGGGATCAACACGGATTGGTAAGTATGTATTTAACCACCCATTTTTCATCCCAGGTGTGGTGACTATCGCCTCTGCCGTTGCCCTTGGTTTCACCTTTGGCGGCCTACTCATTTAGGCATGTAGTAGATTAATTAAACCGCAATAACAATAAAGGGAGCTTAGCTCCCTTTTATTTTACAAAGTGTAAAAAAACCTAGCTCACATTGTATTTTTGACTTTAATCAATAAAGTATTCAAAAACTTTCCCTGCATTTAAATCCGCCGCTTTGAATAAAATTCCGCATTATTTTTGGCCCCGATAAACATAAGGCTAAAACCCTACAAAAAAAGAATAGATCAGGAATATTAATCCACCTATTGCAACCAAATAATCGGCTATTTATGTGAGCAAAAACAGACCACCAAACCAGCAGTATAATTTTGTGAAGATCACCAAAGTTACTCACCGTTTAATGCTTTTAAAATAGCGTTATAGGGTATGAGCCAACCCAAATTTTAATCCCTAATACCAATAACTTACTCTGCAAAGGGTGAATTATTTAATAACTATTAGTCGCTGATTCACTTTTATTTATTGGTATATAAATAAAAGTAAGGAGATCGCTATGACAACTCAAACTGTACCTACCGAAGAAAAAAAAGGCGGCTTCTTTGCCAACTTTAAGTTCCCTTCCGCCTACACGATTCTGTTTGTTCTTATTGCCCTAGTGGCGATGCTGACTTGGATTGTGCCTGCGGGCCAATACGACCGCGCAATGAACGAAGACTTAGGGCGAGAAGTGCCCGTCACTGGCACCTATCAAGCGGTTGAAGGCAACCCTCAAGGCGTGATTGATGTGCTCCTTGCTCCTATTGATGGGTTCTACGATCACAACAGCTACGAAGCCGCAGCTATCGACGTTTCCTTATTCATCTTGGTGATCGGTGGTTTCCTTGGCCTAGTGACCAAAACAGGCGCAATTGACGCGGGTATAGAGCGCGTCACGCACCGCCTAGAAGGTCGCGAAGAGATGATGATACCGATACTGATGGCGCTATTTGCCGCCGGCGGGACCATCTATGGTATGGCGGAAGAGTCGTTACCTTTCTACACCTTACTCGTCCCTGTGATGATGGCTGCACGCTTTGACCCGGTTGTTGCCGCGGCGACCGTTCTGCTTGGCGCAGGGATCGGCTGCTTGGGTTCCACCATTAACCCATTTGCCACCGTTATTGCCGCCAACGCATCGGGCATCCCTTTTACCGACGGCATCATGCTACGCGTGATCATGCTCGTGATTGGCTGGGCTATCTGTGTGGCTTATGTGATGCGTTATGCACGCATGGTACGTCAAGACCAATCTAAATCTATCGTTTACGACAAATACGACGAAAATAAAGCGCACTTCCTCGGCAACCAATCTGAAGAAGGCTTAGAGTTCACCACTACCCGCAAAGCGATTCTTGCCATCTTCGGTGCTTCGTTCGGTGTGATGATTTACGGTGTCTCAGTAGCAGGCTGGTGGATGGCAGAGATATCTGCGATGTTCCTCGCTGCAACCATTATCGTCGGTATTGTCGCGCGTATGAGCGAAGAAGAGTTCACCAACAGCTTTATTGACGGCGCTCGCGACCTACTCGGTGTTGCCCTAATTATAGGTATCGCACGCGGTATCGTCGTGGTGATGGACCGCGGTATGATAACAGACACCATTCTTTACTCTGCAGAGCAGATGGTGACAGGCCTATCGTCAGTGGTGTTCATCAACGTGATGTTCTTCTTAGAGATTCTGCTATCGTTCCTCGTACCATCGACCTCAGGTCTAGCGGTACTCACCATGCCAATCATGGCACCACTGGCAGACTTCGCCGGCGTTGGTCGTGAGCTGGTTATTACGGCTTACCAATCGGCCTCAGGTTTGGTCAACTTAATTACTCCTACCTCAGCTGTAGTAATGGGGGGCTTGGCGATAGCACGCGTGCCTTATGTCCGCTGGGTTAAATGGGTGGCGCCTCTTTTGGCTATCTTAACCCTATTCTGTGTTGTGGTATTGAGCGTCGGTGCGTTGATTTAACCTCACACACGAACAAAGTTTCTTTTCCTAACCCTGGCTCACAGGACGTGAGCCCCTCTCAAAGCCGCCTTGTGCGGCTTTTCTTGTTGTTGAAGTCATGGAGTGGTTTCCGCTTCACCTGCTGCCAAGCTATTACCCGTCTCGCTAGCTTATTCATTAGAAAAAGTACCCTTATTAATAAAATTTAATTATTAATTTCTCTCTCCAGCCAACATAATTAAAATAATAATATGTGACCAACACAGCATTTATTAGCAAATATTTTGTTATAAACCGAACAAATAACACCCGAAAAGCAATTATCTATAATGAATCATTGCATATTTCCACTTTATTCACTGCGCTATCATTAATTTTATAGTGCATATTTTTCCTATTAATTAATCCTCATCTAGCATCTTGGATATTGACCTGCATAAACTTCCACATCCAGTGGCTATTTAGGGGTGTTACAGCAAGATAACAACTGCATAGATATTGTTAAAACCCTTATAGAACAGGGGTTGAAGCATAAAAAACGAACTGTGACTGACCTCTAAGATTCCCCGACCAACAAGCGTAATATGAATTCCAGAAACAAAATAAGTGAATAAATTAATTCACGCTTCTATTCCCTACAAATTAATTATTAGTTTTTAAATAAAGACTAATTATAAATAAGAGAGATACGATCATGAGTAAGTTTTACGTAGGTTCTGAAATCGGTCAATTACGTCGCGTTCTGGTTCACCGTCCTAGACGAGCTCTGACTCACTTAACTCCATCTAACTGCCACGAACTGCTATTTGATGATGTACTAGCCGTTGAACGTGCAGGTAAAGAGCACGATGTATTCACTCAAACGTTACGTGAGCAAGGGGTTGAAGTGCTTCTTCTAACTGACCTACTCGCAGACACGCTAGCGGTGCCAGAAGCGAAAGAGTGGTTGCTCAATCGCCAAGTGTCTGACTACCGTTTAGGTAAAACATTCGCTAACGACGTTCGCTGCTACCTAGGTGATCTTCCAAATCTAGAACTCGCAAAAATTCTAACAGGTGGCCTTTCTTACGCAGAGATGCCAATGAAGTCTTCTTCAATGATGCAAGGCCTACATGCGCCAACAGACTTCATCATTGAGCCACTACCAAACCACCTATTCACTCGCGATACTTCTTGCTGGGTTTACGGCGGCGTTTCGATTAACCCAATGGCGAAACCGGCTCGTCAACGTGAGACCAACCATGTACGTGCCATCTATCGCTGGCATCCAACCTTCGCCGGTCAAGACTTCATCAAGTACTTCGGCGACGAAGAGAACATCAACTACGACAACTCGACCATCGAAGGCGGCGACGTCTTAGTTATCGGTCGCGGCACCGTGCTTATCGGCATGTCTGAGCGCACCACCGCACAAGGTGTTGAACACTTAGCATCCGGCCTATTCAAGCACGGTCAAGCCAAGCAAATCATTGCAATGGAGCTACCAAAACACCGTTCTTGCATGCACTTAGACACCGTCATGACACACATGAACGAAGACACCTTCTCGGTTTACCCAGAAGTGGTACGCAAAGATGTCAAATGTTGGAGCCTAACTGGTGACGAGTCTGGCGCTGTTAACGTGAAAGAAGAAGGCTACTTCGTTACGGCCATCGAAAAAGCATTGGGCGTCGACAAGCTCAACCTCATCACTACCGGAGGTGACAACTTCCACGCTGAACGTGAACAGTGGAACGATGCCAACAACGTTCTCACCGTCAAACCAGGCGTCGTGGTGGGCTACGAAGGCAACACTTACACCAACGAAAAATACGACAAAGCAGGCATCACTGTACTTCCTATCCCAGGTGATGAGCTAGGTCGTGGTCGCGGCGGCGCGCGCTGCATGAGCTGCCCAATCGAGCGTGACGGCATCTAAGTAAGTGATTAAAAGGCGAGAGTTTGGCTCTCGCCACTGCAGAGAGATTTTCAACATGACAAAACAAACAGTTGTTGTAGCACTAGGCGGTAACGCTCTACTTCGTCGCGGTGAGCCATTAGAAGCAGAAGTACAACGCCACAATATCGAAATCGCGGTTAAGACCATTTCTGAAATCGCACAAGAGTACAACGTGGTGCTAGTGCATGGTAACGGCCCACAAGTTGGCTTATTAGCACTGCAAGGGTTGGAATACAAAAAAGTAGCCCCTTACCCACTCGACGTATTGGGCAGCGAAACGCAAGGCATGATCGGTTACATGCTGATGCAAGAGTTTAAAAACCAGATGCCTAACGTTAACGCGACTTGCATGCTTACCCAGATGACCGTTGACCCTAGCGACCCAGCCTTTGCGGACCCAACCAAGCCAATTGGGCCGATTTACGAAGAAGCAGAAGCGCGTGAGCTGGCAGAGAAATACCACTGGACCATCAAACCAGACGGCAAACACTTCCGCCGCGTGGTGCCAAGCCCACAACCGACTGGCATTGTCGAGCACGAAGCGATCACCGCACTTATCGAACAAGGTCATTTAGTGATTTGTACTGGTGGCGGCGGCATCCCAGTCAAACGCGAAAACGGCAAGCTTGTTGGTGTGGAAGCGGTCATCGACAAAGACATGTCAGCAGCATTCCTCGCGAAACAGCTTGATGCGGATGCGCTGCTTATCCTCACTGACGCCGATGCTGTTTATCTCGATTGGGGCAAACCAACCCAACACGCACTGCGCGGCACAACGCCAACTGAGCTGGCGAAATACGAGTTTGATGCAGGTTCCATGGGACCAAAAATCGAAGCCTCGTGCGAGTTCATCAAGCAAGGCGGAAAAGTGGTCGGTATCGGCTCGCTAGAAGATGGCCTACGCATCCTTCAAGGCACCGCGGGCACCAATATCACTAAAGGCTAAAAACCTATAGCTGGAGCGAGCCATCGAGAGGTCACCCCTCGTTGAATCAAGACACTCATGCCTCGCTCCCCACTGTGGCAAACACTTAAAGCAACCAACATTATTAATTGCTGCGTTTTCTTACCTCTTTCCCTGCAATAAGAGAGCGCTAAACCCTAAGAAGGAAAACATCATGGCTTTCAACCTACGCAACCGTAACTTCCTAAAACTACTAGACTTTACTCCACGTGAAATCCAACACTTCTTGGATCTTTCTGCGGAGCTGAAAAAAGCAAAATACAACGGCTATGAGCAACCTCGTCTAAAAGGCAAAAACATTGCGCTGATCTTCGAAAAAACCTCAACTCGTACTCGTTGTGCATTCGAAGTTGCCGCTTTTGACCAAGGCGCTCAAGTTTCTTACTTAGGCCCATCGGGTTCTCAAATCGGTCACAAAGAGTCAATGAAAGATACCGCTCGCGTTCTTGGCCGCATGTATGACGGCATCGAGTACCGTGGTTTCGGTCAAGAGATCGTTGAAGAGCTAGGCGCTTACGCTGGCGTGCCAGTATGGAACGGCCTAACAGACGAATTCCACCCAACTCAAATCCTAGCTGACTTCCTCACTATGATGGAGCACGGCCGCGGCAAACAGCTACACGAAATGAAGTTTGCTTACCTAGGTGATGCGCGCAACAACATGGGTAACTCACTCATGGTGGGCGCGGCGAAAATGGGCATGGACATCCGTCTAGTCGCACCAAAAGCGTTCTGGCCAGAAGAAGAGCTAGTAGCAACATGTCGCGAAATCGCAGAAGAGACAGGTGCGAAAATCACTCTAACTGAAGACGTTCAAGAAGGCGTTCAAGGCTGTGACTACCTATACACTGACGTATGGGTATCGATGGGCGAAGCGAAAGAAGCGTGGGCTGAGCGTATCAACCTAATGATGCCTTACCAAGTCAACATGGAGATGCTAAAAGCAACAGGCAACCCACATGTGAAATTCATGCACTGTCTACCTGCCTTCCACGGTGAAGATACCACGGTAGGTAAGCAACTAGCGGCAGAATACCCACAACTGAAAGATGGCGTAGAAGTGACAGATGAAGTGGTTGAGTCTAAACACTCTATCGTCTTCGATGAAGCAGAAAACCGTATGCACACCATCAAAGCAGTGATGGTTGCGACACTAGGCGACTAATCTCTCCTAGTCAGTGTATTTTGCAGGGAAATGCGGGTGGCGTTCTCAGCCTTGAAAAGGCAGTGAATAAAGCCCGCATTTTTTTTCATCCCGCGTTCAGCCAAAATACCACTAAAACGGCCAAAGCCAAGTTGCAACAAAGGACGAGAAAAGAGGCTCAAAATCAGCCAAGTTCGCATAAAAATCCATTTTCTGGATAGTTCACGCAAACGCTTGCGTTGCTAGTTTTTGTCCGTATAATCCTCCGCAATTTGTCTAGGAGAACATAAGTGAAGCAGCTCAATGCAACCCAACGTTGTTATAAAACGCGCCCTGAATCGGGGACGTTCGCTGTTCTATTTTTTGTCTCCGTCGATCTACCATCAGCCTCCTATTTTTAGGGGGCTTTTTTTTGTCTGTCATTTACGACGAGGAAGTAAGCTATGGCGCATTCGTTATTCAAAAAGCACATTATCTCTATCCCTGAGCTCAGCCGTGAAGAACTGGAGTTGATCGTCGACACGGCGGCTAAATTGAAAGCAGAACCGAACCCAGAACTGCTTAAAAACAAGGTCGTGGCGAGCTGTTTCTTTGAACCATCGACTCGTACTCGCCTCTCGTTTGAGACGGCGGTTGAACGCCTTGGAGGCAGCGTGATTGGTTTTGATAACGGCGGCAATACCTCTCTGGCGAAAAAAGGCGAGACATTAGCTGACTCGGTTCAAGTGATCGCTTCTTATGTCGATGCGTTTGTGATGCGCCACCCACAAGAAGGAGCTGCCCGTTTGGCTTCTGAGTTCTCAAAGGGTGTACCGATTGTTAACGGCGGTGATGGTGCCAACCAACACCCAACTCAAACCCTGCTCGATCTGTTCTCTATCTATGAAACCCAAGGTACGCTCGATAACCTCAATGTCGCGTTTGTCGGTGATTTAAAATATGGCCGTACCGTTCACTCGCTGACTCAAGCCTTAGCCAAGTTCAACAACGTGCGTTTCTTCTTTATCGCACCCGACGCACTGGCCATGCCAGAGTACATCTGTGAAGAGCTTGAAGAAGCAGGCATCAAGTTCAGCATGCACAACAACATTGAAGAAGTGGTGCCAGAGCTGGATGTGCTGTATATGACTCGGGTACAGAAAGAACGTTTTGATGAATCAGAGTACGCGCATATGAAATCAGCCTTTATCCTAACGGCAGCAACCTTGGAAGGCGCGCGCGACAATCTCAAAGTGCTACACCCACTCCCACGCGTTGACGAGATCACCGTTGATGTCGATAAAACCAAACACGCTTACTACTTTGAGCAAGCAGAAAACGGCGTCTACGCGCGTGAAGCATTGCTTGCCCTTGTTCTTAACGAAACCCTTTAATCTGCAGGAGACTTATCATGGTGAAACAAACTCAACTACAAGTAGAAGCGATTCGTAATGGTTCAGTCATTGACCATATCCCTGCAAACGTCGGCATTAAAGTGCTCAAACTGTTCAAGATGCACAAGGCCAACCAGCGCATCACTATTGGCTTAAATCTGCCTTCATCGGCGCTCGGTGGCAAAGACTTAATCAAGATTGAAAACGTCTACCTGACCAAAGAGCAAGCCAATCAACTGGCTCTGTATGCGCCTAAAGCTACGGTCAATCAAATCGAAGAGTACAAGGTCGTTAACAAGCTCAACTTGGTGCTACCTGATAGCATCGAAAGCGTATTCGAGTGCCCGAACAGCAACTGTATTTCGCACGGCGAGCCAGTCGAGAGCCGCTTTAAAGTGCAGCAAAAACACGAGAGCGTCCAACTTAAATGTCACTACTGTGAAAAAGTATTCTCTCGTGAAATCATGACCGAGGCGCGTTAACCCGGCACTGCAGCCGTACCATTCAATACCTACCCTTATCACTGGATAATTATTCCTTGAGTGAAATAATTATCCAGTACCGCTAGAATATAACTCTAACTATTTTGTAATTAACTAGTTGTTTGTTTGGCGATCCCATTCACAAAGCCACATATACTTTGGTGGTATTATCCAGTAAATGACTAATTCACCGCAGAAGTGAACGCTCAAGACTCGCCAGCCCCGTAAGGAAAGAAGGGCGCTGATTGTTGCATGGACGAACCACCCTACGTCATGTTTTTTTGAGGAGTTCCCATGAGTGAAACTCTAAATCCAACCACGATTGATTACAGTGAAGACAAAACACTGACTGCTGCATGTAAGCGCTTACTGCAACAACAAAGCTTTACCACTCAAAACGAGCTCCGTGAGGCCCTGATTAACATCGGTTTTGAAGGGATCAGCCAGTCGACCGTTTCTCGGTTACTTTCGCAACTGGGCGTGGTAAAGGTACAAAATGCCTGCGGTAAGAAGGTCTATTGCATTACCGTCGAAACCGCTCCCGTTCGAGTTGAGTCTTCTATCTCGTCTCAAATCGAATTTATCACCCACAATCAGGCCATGGTGGTGGTAAAAACCCACCCAGGCAGCGCGCAACTGGTCGCGCGCCTAGTGGATATTGACCCACATACAGAAATTTTAGGGACCGTCGGCGGCAATGACACTGTATTGGTGATCCCGAAAGATATCGATCATATCGATGCGTGCGAGCGCGTCGTGCGCGCGCGTTTAGGCGTTGCATAAGGGTTTTACCGCGCCACCTCACCGTGAGGTGGCGGCTCACTTTATGCCTATCAAACATTTCTGACCTTAGGGTGAAACTAATTCCCCCTTTCTCCTGTCTGATTGAGTTAAAATAAACCAAATTTTACTCTTGTGACGATTTATGCGCTTCGCCTTTTCTGTATTTTTGCTCTGTTTCAGCGTTATCTCTGCGCCAGCGATGGCATTATTTGGTAACTCAAACGCTGCGCCTAGCTTTACCGACAACACTGGTTTCACCAATAACAATCGCTTCGTTCCCGTTGACCAAGCCTTTCCTTTTAATGCCTTCCAGCAAGGCGATCGCCTGATGCTCGATTGGCAAGTGAAGGAAGATTACTACCTTTACCAGCACCGAATCTCTGTGGCGGGGGAAAACGTCGAGCTTGGTGAAATCAATATGCGCGACGGTGAGCCGTATAAAGATGAATTTTTTGGTGACGTTAACATCTACACTTCACCTCTGTTTGTCGAAGTGCCTCTGCTCAACTATCAATCTGGCGCCCGTGTGATCGTCCAATATCAAGGCTGTGCCAAAGCAGGGTTCTGTTACCCGCCAGAAACGCGCATTGTCGATATCACCAGCTTTCAGTTTTCTGATGCCGAAACAGTGATGACAAAACAACCGGCCGATGCCTCTACCCAAGGGTCAGCTAACGTCGCACCTCAATCCAGCGATGCCAGCCTTGCCTCTAAACTCAGTGACACCTGGTGGACGCCAGTTCTGTTTTTGGCGCTCGGTATAGGTCTCGCGTTTACGCCCTGCGTTCTGCCTATGTACCCCATTTTAACCAGTATCGTGCTCGGCAGTGGCAAGCTGAGTCATGGTCGCGCGCTGGGCCTCGCGTTCATCTATGTGCAAGGCATGGCGCTCACTTATACCCTACTAGGGCTCGTTGTCGCTTCCGCTGGGCTGCAGTTTCAGGCCGCCATGCAGCACCCTTACGTCTTGATCGGCTTAAGTGTCCTGTTCATCGCGCTCGCTCTGTCGATGTTTGGCCTCTACACCCTGCAATTACCGAGCGGAATGCAAACTTGGCTCAATAACCTCAGCAATAAGCAGCAAGGTGGCAGTACACTCGGCGTCTTCGCGATGGGTGCGATTTCAGGTTTGGTCTGCTCGCCCTGCACCACGGCGCCGTTATCCGGTGCCCTACTGTATGTGGCGCAAAGCGGTGATCTTTTGACTGGCGGCATCGCTCTATACGCTCTCGCGATCGGCATGGGGATTCCGCTAATGTTGGTGGCCGTATTTGGCAATAAGCTACTCCCCAAAGCAGGCAACTGGATGGACCGAGTCAAAACCCTGTTCGGTTTCGTGTTGCTGGCGGCGCCTATTTTCTTACTCGAACGTATCTTACCGCCAGTGTGGGCAACCGGTTTGTGGTCCGTGCTTGGTATCGCCGCTTTTGGCTGGCTTTATCATGTTAAAAACAGTTTGGAGTTCGGCGGTTGGAAACAGAGCACCATTGGGATCATAGCAGTGCTCGGGCTGTTTGCGTCTGCACAACCCGCTTTACAATACTATTTCGCGGCCCCAGCTAGCGAGCAACAAAATCAGATCGAGTTTATTCGTGTTAGTAATGTCGACCAACTAGAGCAGCAACTCGCGCTAGCCAAGCAAGCGGGTAAACCTGTAATGCTCGACTTTTACGCAGACTGGTGCGTTGCGTGTAAGGAGTTTGAGAAATACACCTTCCACCAGCCACAAGTCGAAGCCAGATTAAAGAACTTTGTGTTACTGCAAGCAGACGTTACCCGCAACCAAGTCGAAGACATTGAGCTACTGAAAAAGCTTAACGTGTTAGGCCTGCCTACGATCGAGTTTTGGTCAACGGATGGCGCTAATGTCACCGGTGGGCGAATTACCGGTTTTATGGATGCCGATACCTTCCTCGAGCATTTGGACACCCATAACCTTTAAGCAATTCAAACAGCGCCAGTAAGTAAATTGGTGCTCTTGCAGTTAGCGACCAAGTACCAGCCAAAGTGAGCAAATATCCATAAACGGCGTAGCAGAAATGGGCATTTGTTGGCTTTGGCTGATATCAATATGCAATATCGCTAATAAAACCCGATACAGTTCAGACTTTTAGCGAATAAATATTGTCCACAAATGCAAAGGTGTTAATAATTCTATTAACCAAACCTTCATAAGTAGTTAACGTCATGGATTCGACTTACACCATAATCATCGCTGATGATCACCCGCTATTTCGCAACGCGCTGTTTCAATCGGTGCATATGGCGGTCAGTGGCGCGAACCTACTCGAAGCAGACTCACTTGAAGCACTACTGACGCTGTTAGCCAAAGAGCAAGAGCCCGATTTACTGCTGCTTGATCTTAAAATGCCAGGCGCTAATGGTATGTCAGGCTTGATCCAGTTACGCGCGGAGTACCCAGACCTACCGATAGTCGTCGTGTCTGCCAGCGAAGAGTCCGCAGTGGTTACCCAAGTAAAAAGCCACGGTGCGTTTGGTTTTATCCCTAAGTCGAGTGATATGCGAGAGCTGGTCAGTGCATTGAATCAAGTTCTCAATGGCGAACCCTTTTTCCCAGAAGGTTCAATCACCAACAATGCGGCATGCAATGACTTAGCGGAAAAAATTGCCACTTTAACGCCTCAACAATATAAAGTTCTCGGTATGCTATCTGATGGCTTACTTAATAAGCAGATTGCTTATGAGTTAAATGTTTCAGAAGCCACTATTAAAGCCCATATGACCGCAATCTTCAGAAAGTTAGGGGTAAAAAATCGCACTCAAGCCGTTATTTTACTTCAACAGCTTGAATCTGAAACTTAACTAACGCCAATCTGACACTTTCTAATACTACATTTTGCTAAACTCACCGAGTCAGGCAACAATCTGATTTACCCCTCTGTTCACTAACTCTGGGAGTACATCTCTTGCTAAGTGTCTTAATCACTCAATTCGTTGTTTTATGGGCCGTGATTGATCCGGTCGGCTCTGTTCCCGTCTATCTGTCACAAACTCATCACTTAACCGCGAAGCAGCGCAGACTTGTTGCGTTAAAAGCGGTGGGCATCGCCACTGGTGTGCTGCTGTTTTTTCTTGTGGTGGGCCAGCTTTTACTTGAAGCAATGCAAATCCCCTTACCCGCCTTCCAAGCTGCTGGTGGATTAGTACTGCTGCTATTTGCGCTAACCATGATCTTTGGCGAATCCAAACCCGAACAAGAAGCCAAACTATCACAAGAGGTAAGCCATTCCGACCTGGCTGATCTCGCGGTATACCCACTGGCGATTCCATCAATTGCTTCACCAGGTGCGATGATGGCAATCGTGATGCTCACCGACAATCATCGCTATTCGTGGATAGACCAAGGTTTGACTGCCGCGGTAATGATTTCAGTGCTGTTGATTACTTTGGCTTTACTGCTTGGCGCTACCCACATACAAAAATGGATTGGCAATGTTGGCGCCGCCATTATCAGCCGAGTAATGGGGCTTATTTTGGCCGCCGTGGCGGTGAACAATCTGCTGATGGGGATCAAAGAATTCTATCTCGGTGGCTAAAATTCACCTAAATAGACCCGCAAACGTTAGACTTTCGGCTAATTTAACACAACATTAACATCACATTTTCTCATCAACTACCATTAAGCGCCTTATTTTGCGGCGCTTTTTGTTTTTTACACCCCGACTAAAGTTGAAAAGAGTTCTTGCCCTACCCTTGCTAATGTAGATATTGAAACATTTTCTTAACAACAAACACGTAAGGAGACGGCAATGGCGTTTGAAAGTCAGGAACGAGCCAAGGCCTACTGGGATAAAAACGTAAAACTGATGATCTCTTTGATGGTCGTTTGGTTTGTCGTTTCATTTGGCTGCGGCATTTTATTTGTCGACGTACTTAATCAATTTCAACTAGGTGGTTACAAGCTAGGCTTCTGGTTTGCTCAGCAAGGCTCTATCTATACCTTCCTAGGTATTATTTTCTACTACGCGTGGAAGATGCGCCAAATCGACCGTGAATTCGGCGTAGATGAGTAAGGAGTAACTCAGATGGATTTGAAAACTATCACTTACCTCGTAGTTGGTGCGACTTTTGTCCTCTACATCGGGATTGCGATTTGGGCACGTGCAGGCTCAACGAAAGAGTTCTATGTTGCAGGCGGTGGTGTTAACCCAATCGCTAACGGCATGGCAACCGCAGCAGACTGGATGTCAGCCGCATCGTTTATCTCTATGGCGGGTCTGATCGCCTTTATGGGTTACGGCGGCTCAGTCTTCCTAATGGGTTGGACAGGCGGTTACGTACTTCTCGCGCTTCTACTTGCCCCTTACCTACGTAAGTTCGGCAAGTTCACAGTACCAGAGTTCGTAGGTGAGCGTTTCTACTCAAACGCAGCGCGTATCGTGGCGGTTGTGTGTCTTATCATCGCGTCGGTCACTTACGTTATCGGTCAGATGAAAGGTGTGGGTGTTGCGTTCGGCCGTTTCCTAGAAGTGGATTACTCTACTGGTCTTCTGATCGGTATGTGTATCGTATTCATGTACGCAGTAATGGGCGGCATGAAAGGGATTACTTACACGCAGATTGCTCAATATTGCGTACTCATTTTAGCTTACACTATTCCAGCAATCTTTATCTCTCTGCAGCTAACGGGTAACCCTCTACCTCAGATAGGCCTAGGTAGTACTATCCAAGGCACCGATGTGTATCTGCTCGATAGGCTCGACCAGGTGGTCACCGAACTCGGCTTTAGTGAATACACCACCCAAGTCCGTGGCGATACACTCAACATGTTCGTTTACACTATGTCACTGATGATCGGTACGGCGGGTCTGCCACACGTAATCATCCGTTTCTTCACTGTACCTAAGGTTCGTGACGCACGTACTTCTGCAGGTTGGGCTCTAGTCTTCATCGCTATCCTATACACGACTGCTCCAGCAGTATCGGCAATGGCTCGTCTAAACCTAATGGATACGGTTAACCCAGCTCCAGGCCAGCACCTTGCTTATGATGAGCGTCCAGACTGGTTCAAGAACTGGGAGAAAACAGGTCTACTTGGTTTCGAAGATAAAAACGGTGATGGCAACATCCAATACACATCTAGCGCAGCCACCAATGAGCTAAAAGTTGACCGTGACATCATGGTACTGGCTAACCCAGAGATTGCGAAGCTACCAAACTGGGTCATCGCTCTAGTGGCAGCAGGTGGTCTGGCAGCGGCACTATCAACGGCGGCAGGTCTATTGCTGGCTATTTCGTCCGCGATATCACACGACTTAATCAAAGGCGTTATCAATCCGAATATATCTGAGAAGAAAGAACTGCTCGCCAGTCGAATCTCGATGGCGGTGGCGATTGCAGTGGCGGGTTATCTTGGCCTCAACCCACCAGGCTTTGCCGCAGGTACAGTAGCACTGGCCTTTGGTCTCGCCGCATCGTCCATCTTCCCTGCACTGATGATGGGTATCTTCAGCAAGGGTATCAATAAGGAAGGCGCAATCGCAGGTATGATTGCGGGTATCAGTATCACTCTATTCTACGTGTTCCAGCACAAAGGCATCCTATTTGTCGCGGACTGGACTTACCTAGAAAGCTGGGGTAGCAACTGGTTCCTAGGCATCGAGCCAAACGCATTTGGTGCAATTGGTGCACTGTTTAACTTCATCGTCGCCTTTGCTGTATCGAAAGTAACAGCTGAAACGCCACAAGAAGTGAAAGATCTGGTTGAACACGTACGTGTACCAGTCGGTGCTGGCGAAGCAGTCGACCACTAATAATAATACTCAACACACAAAAGCCCCACTCGGGGCTTTTTTATTCTCTATTTTCAGTTAACGTTATTGAAGTCTGTTGTAGCAAGGAAGCCAAGATGTTCAAAAATAAGCACTTTCTCATCGCCTTACTGATCGCCCCTATCTTATCTTTGATTGCCTATTTCGGTACCGACCTCGCGCTTAGCGAAAAACCGCATGCAGCAAAAGAAGGCGCCACTTATAAATTGGCAGCAAAGTCGAACTGTCGTTATACCAGCGGCTTGTGTGATATGGAGAACGGTGAATTCAAAGTGCAATTTCGCTCTGAAAAGCTGACATCCCAAGAACTCGAGCTTTCACTGAAAGCGGCGTACCCTCTTGATGGCGTCAAGTTATCGATCGTCGCTAACCCAGAGAAGAGTGTTCAGCCTAAGGATATGCAGGCAATGGATGAGAGCGGCAAACACTGGACAATTTCACTGCCCAAACCCACTTCTGAAGAGAGTTGGTTACGCGTCGCGATCCAGTCAGAAGGCACGCTCTATTACGGCGAAACTCAAACCGCTTTTGTTAAATACGAGACCTTGTTTACGGAATAGAGCAGCGAGAGATTTTTTAAAGGGTTGACGCATGGCGTCAACCCTTTTTGCTACCAACAAATAACTGTCATCCTCGAAAGGAAAGCGAGACCGAGTTAGGGATCTCTTTGAGCAAGTAGACAACCTTAGAGATTCCCTACTCGCTCCTTCATCACTCTATGGAATGACAGCTCCGCCGGCTCTCAAAGGGCGAAGTCCGATCTCGAAGCTAAGCGTTGTCGACGCTATATACCGTCACCGCCAATAAAGCTCTGTGAGCGACCATTAAACTGTTGGTCCATATCGAGAGAAGGTTTCTCTGTTTTCGGCCGGCCCACAATCTTCGCAGGCACTCCAGCCACCGTGGTGTGTGGAGGCACAGGCTGAAGCACCACTGAACAAGAGCCAATTTTAGCCCCTTCACCGACTTCAATATTACCGAGAATTTTAGCCCCAGCGCCAATCATGACACCCTCGCGAATTTTCGGGTGGCGGTCACCGCACTCTTTACCTGTACCGCCCAGAGTCACGTCTTGAAGAATGGAAACATCGTCTTCAACCACAGCCGTCTCACCAATCACAATACCTGTCGCATGGTCGAGCATGATGCCACGGCCAATACGCGCCGCGGGATGAATGTCGACCTGACAGGCAACCGAAATTTGGTTTTGCAGATAGGTGGCAAGGGCGATTCGTCCTTGTTTCCACAACCAGTTCGCCACTCGGTAACCTTGTAAGGCATGGTAACCTTTGAGATACAAAAGTGGCATAGAATACATTGCAACAGCAGGGTCGCGGTTAACCGTCGCACAAATATCGCAAGCCGCCGAGGCGCTAATACTCGGATCAGCGTTTAACGCTTCTTCTACTACCTCGCGTACCGCCATAGCCGGCATGGATGCCGTCTTGAGTTTATTGGCGAGAATATAACTCAGTGCCGCACTTAAGCTATCATGCTTAATAATGGTCGCGTGGTAGAAGCTTGCTAACATTGGCTCCTGTTCGGACAGCTCGCGAGCTTCTCGAACAATGGTTTGCCATACCTTCTGTTTTTCACAATGTTTCATGGTATTCCCTAGCACTGGTCAATCCTCGACCAGTGTCACTACGTTCTTTAGGCTTCGGCTCTTTTGTCGCGCGCTAACAGATCTCGCGCGGCCAAATGGGCATCTTTATCTTGATACAATACTTGATATATTTGGTCAACAATGGGCATTTCCACCCCCATGCGTTCAGCGAGCAAATAGACCTCTTTGGTATTGCGATACCCTTCCACCACTTGGCCAATTTCTTGTTGCGCGGTATCGACATCTTTCCCCTGCCCAAGCGCCAAGCCAAAGCGGCGGTTTCGTGACTGGTTATCAGTACAAGTCAACACTAAGTCGCCCAGACCCGCCATGCCCATAAACGTTTCTGGCTGAGCCCCCAGCGCCGCCCCCAAACGCGTCATTTCGGCGAGGCCTCGAGTAATCAGTGCGGTGCGTGCATTGGCACCAAAGCCAATGCCATCAGACATTCCGGCGCCAATTGCGATAACGTTCTTCACCGCACCGCCTAACTGCATACCGATAAAATCGCTGTTGGCGTAAACACGGAAGGTCTTACTACAGTGGATTTTTTCTTGCAGCTCCGCCACAAATTGAGCGTCAGGCGAAGCCACGGAAATGGCGGTTGGCATGCCCATCGCAAGCTCTTTCGCAAACGTTGGTCCGGATAACACCGCCAGAGAGTAGCCATCACCAAGAATATCGTGTGCGACCTCTTTGAGCAGTCGCCCTGTTTCTGGCTCTAACCCTTTGGTCGCCCAGCAAATTCGTGAGTCATCGTTCAAAAACGGCTTGACGTTATTCAGCACAATGCCAAACACATGGCTTGGCACCACGACCAACAGATCTCGACTGGCTTGAACGGCTTTCTCTAAGTCCGATTCGACAATCAATGACTCCGGAAATTCGATACCAGGTAAAAATTCATGGTTGGCACGGTCAGCTTCTAACCGAGCCATATGTTCTGGTTCATGGCCCCAAATTACTACGTTGGCACCATTACGTGCCAGAGAGATAGCTAAGGAGGTGCCGTACGAGCCCGCTCCCAGTACTGTCATGGCAATCTCTTTGTTGTAGCCATTATTGGTCTTATCTTTCATTGTTCCGCCTGGTTCTGATCAAGACTAGAATTTTGTGGATAGTCTCTCGCTCTGTGAGCTAAAGAGTAGCAACAAACGCCCAGTGATATAAATACAAATAAAAAATGCACAGTGCATCATACGTGTGACGCTCTGTGCATTTTGTACCAACTCTCTAAGCCAATGCCG
Organism: Vibrio sp. JPW-9-11-11; assembly: GCF_013369335.1. Lineage (GTDB taxonomy): Bacteria > Pseudomonadota > Gammaproteobacteria > Enterobacterales > Vibrionaceae > Vibrio. The sequence continues at coordinate 23,628 of NZ_SZQJ01000002.1, read as the reverse complement.
AGAGTGATGCAGTCATTACGCTTCTGCTTGATCTTCTTGCTGAGCTTGCTGCTGCAGGTAGTTCATAAACAGAGCGTCAAAGTTGACTGGCGCTAGGTTAAGCTGTGGGAAAGTTCCTTTCACAACTAGGCTTGAAATTGTTTCGCGTGCGTATGGGAACAGGATGTTCGGGCAGAATGCGCCCAGACAATGAGCTAGCTGGCCCGCTTCCATGTTATCTGCGGTGAAAATACCACCTTGTTGTACTTCACATAGGAAAGCGGTGTCTTCTGCATTCTTCACTGTCACCGTTAGGCGTAGAACCACTTCATAAACACCTTCGCCCAGCTCACGGCTTTGCGTGTCTAGGTCTAGCTTCACGTCAGGGTTCCACTCTTTTTGGAACATATCTGGTGAGTTTGGCGCTTCGAAAGAGACGTCTTTTAGGAAAATACGTTGAATTGCGAAGTTTTGCGCGTCTTGTTGTGGTGCTGCTTCAGCCATTTTAAAAATCCTTTAATCCTGCAATAAATAGTCTGCATCGAGACTAACCGAGAGCGGTGACTATGACTAGGTTTCCAATGAAATTCGTGGAACTCTTCACATCTCTCTAAAACAAACGCTGACTTTTCAATCAGCGCTTAAAGTATCGGGTGAGGTTGAATTACTTCTTCCCTTTCACCAATGGCATGTTCGCTTCACTCCAAGCAACCAAACCATTCTTCAGCAAGTTGACGTTCTCAAAGCCTGCTTTCGCCAATAAGTTAGCACTCTCTTGTGCGGTTTGACCCGACTTACATACCACAATGATTGGGTCGGATTTGTGGTTTTCAAGGCTGGCAAAATTACCCGCTTTGATATCAGACGGCAAAATGTGAACTGCATCGGTAATATGACCTTTACGGAACTCATCTTTGCTGCGGATATCGACAACCACACCATTTTCACGGTTCATCAGTTGTGTGGTTTGCGCCGCGGTGATCTCTTTGTAGGCCGCCGTCGTTGATTTAACGATATTCATAATTAGGGCGATCAATAGACCAACCCAAACCAGAGAGAGAATCATGTTCTCTTGAAAAAATGCGATATACTCTTGCATGTCCTGTGCTCTCGATAATAGCGCTGCTTGCCAACTGTGTGGAAATCAGCAGCACTAGGCTAAAATTCAGATTGGGAGTATAACGAGGATAAAGAGGCTACGCGAGTCAAAAGCACTCAGAATAAGAATCTGTTGCACATTTCTCTAGGCGCGCGGAAAAGGAAAGGCGGTAATTTGATCGATATGATCACAACCGACCGCCAGCATAACCAAGCGATCGATCCCAAGTGCAACACCTGAACACTCTGGCAATCCCGCTTTCAATGCAGCGATAAGATGATGGTCAATCGGCTGTGGCTCTAACCCCATGTCGATACGTTTCGCGTTGTCTTGTTCAAAACGAGCCAACTGCTCTTGCCAGTTATCCAGTTCATGAAAGCCGTTCGCCAGTTCGATACCTTTGAAATAGACTTCAAAACGTTCTGCTACTCTAGAGTCGCTAGGATTCATTCTCGCCAAAGCAGCTTGTGAAGCAGGAAAGTCGTAGACAAATGCGGGCACATCCTGACCAATCTTCGCTTCAACCCCAACACTAAAAAGCAGTTGCAACAAGGTATCGCGGTCTTGCTCAGGCTCGGCAATGTCACTCAAGCCAAGCGTTGCCGCTGCTTGTTTCAACGCCAGCATTGACCCTTCTAGCGGGCAGACGCCCAACACATCAATGAACGCTTGTTGATACGTCATCCGCTGGGCTAACCCGCACTGCAGAACCCGTTGCAATAATGCATCCATCTCATCCATCAGTTGATGGTGGTTGAAGCCAACCCGATACCACTCGAGCATAGTAAACTCAGGGTTGTGATAACGCCCACTCTCTTCGTTGCGAAACGCTTTGTTGATTTGATAAATACAGCCACTCCCTGCGGCCAATAAACGCTTCATGTGGAACTCAGGGCTGGTCATAAAATAGAGTTTACGACCTTGGGCGTAACCAGGCCCGACAAACTCTGTCTGAAACGTGTGGAGATGAATGTCGGTCACAGTCGCGTGGCTCATGGCCGGCGTGTCCACTTCAAGTACATTGCGCTGATTAAAAAAATCACGAATTTGACGGATAATCCCTGCACGCTGACGAAGCTGCGCAATAGACGCGGTGGGTTGCCAATCAGTAGTCATACTCTCAATCTCATCATTCAATCACACGGCGAACATAGCAATTTTGCTGCAGTTTTCCTAGCGGAATCATGCCGCTAACACCGAGCCAATCTGAAGCCAGTTTTTTTCGTACTACAATTAAATTTACATGATCTCAATCTCGCGCTATCTGCCCGAGAAATAGTGTGTAACAAGCCAGTAACAAGCGCGCCGAACATCATTTAGTTCATTGTATTTTCCTGCGTGATTACAGTCACATAACCTATATTTTTTATGCCCTTGCATGCATTACTGATGCAAAAACCCAATTACATCAATTTTTCTACATATCAGCTCTTCTACACTAACCCTAACACTTTTGGGGACTTAAACGCCCTGCCCACTTGGTAACAAGCAAAACGCAGGTCGCCCTTTAACTATAACAAGCGGGTTACTCCGCAATTTCACACTGGAGGATAACTGTGCAAACTATCATCACAGATATCGCAGTCATCGGCGCAGGCGGCGCTGGTCTTCGTACTGCTATTGCAGCAGCTGAAGCAAACCCTGACTTAGAAGTCGCACTGATTTCCAAAGTTTATCCAATGCGTTCCCACACCGTGGCTGCAGAGGGTGGCTCAGCAGCAGTTATCAAGGATGAAGATAGCTTAGACAATCACTTTAACGACACTGTCGGTGGTGGTGACTGGCTATGCGAACAGGATGTCGTTGAATATTTTGTAGAAAATGCGACTCGAGAAATGATCCAGATGGAGCAGTGGGGCTGCCCATGGAGTCGTAAAGAAAACGGCGAAGTCAACGTCCGTCGCTTTGGTGGCATGAAGGTTGAGCGCACTTGGTTTGCCGCTGACAAAACTGGCTTCCATATGCTTCATACCCTATTCCAGACATCAATGAAGTATCAGAACATCAAGCGCTTTGACGAATACTTTGTCGTTGATCTAATCGTAGACGACGGTGAGGTACAGGGCTTGATCGCAATTCACATGTCTGAAGGTGAATTGGTCACGATTAAAGCCAAGTCTGTGGTACTGGCCACTGGTGGCGCAGGTCGTGTTTATCACTGTAACACCAACGGCGGTATTGTGACTGGTGACGGCATGGCGATGGCGTATCGTCACGGCGTACCACTACGCGATATGGAGTTCGTTCAATATCACCCAACTGGCCTACCCGGTACCGGCATCTTGATGACGGAAGGGTGTCGCGGTGAAGGCGGTATCATCGTCAACAAAAATGGTTACCGTTACTTGCAAGACTATGGCATGGGCCCTGAAACGCCCGTGGGTCAACCCAAGAACAAATACATGGAACTCGGTCCACGCGACAAGGTTTCGCAGGCATTCTGGCACGAACAACAGAAAGGCAACACCATCAAGCATGCGCTAGGTGACGTCGTACATCTCGACCTTCGCCATCTCGGTGAAGAGTATCTTCAAGAACGCCTACCATTTATTTGTGAACTGGCGAAAGCCTACGTTAACGTTGATCCCGCCAAAGAGCCGATTCCAATTCGTCCGACGGTTCACTACACCATGGGGGGAATCGAGACCAATGGCGAGTGTGAAACGCGTATTAAAGGCTTATTCGCCGTGGGTGAATGTGCTTCCGTTGGTTTACACGGGGCCAACCGTCTCGGCTCCAACTCACTCGCCGAGTTCGTGGTATTTGGTCGCGTAGCGGGTGAACAGGCGGTTCAACGCGCGGCTGAATTCAAAGGCTGGAATGAAGCTGCAATTGAAGCGCAAGTGAAAGCGGTTGAAGCACGTATCCAAGCCTTGATGAATCAAGAAGGTGATGAGAACTGGGCCGATATCCGCACTGAAATGGGTCACACCATGGAAGCCGGTTGCGGTATCTACCGCCAAGAAGACCTGATGCAAGCGACCATTGATAAGATCACTGAGCTCAAAGAGCGTTACAAGCGCATCAGCATTAAAGATAAGGGCAAGGTGTTCAATACCGACCTGCTCTACGCAATCGAAGTCGGTTACGGCTTAGAAGTCGCAGAAGCCATGGTGCACTCTGCGATTCTACGCAAAGAATCTCGCGGTGCGCACCAACGTCTTGATGAAGGTTGCACAGAGCGTGATGATGTTAACTTCCTTAAACACTCTCTCGCATTCTTCAAGCAAGACGCGGCGCCAAGTATCGACTATAGCAAGGTGACAATCACTAAGTCGCAACCTAAAGCACGTCTCTACGGTGAAGCCGCTGAAAAAGCCGCAGCAGAAGAAGCAGCGAAGAACGCAGAGGAGCAAGCATAATGTCAGCCAACCGTATTCAGAAAGTCGATATTCTGCGTTACGACCCAGAAAAAGACGCAGAGCCGCATTTACAAACCTTCGAAGTGCCTTTCGATGAAACCATGTCAATCCTCGACGCCATTGGTTATATCAAAGATAACCTAGACAAAGACCTCTCTTACCGTTGGTCTTGTCGCATGGCAATTTGTGGCTCGTGTGGTGTGATGGTCAACGGCGTACCTAAACTGGCGTGTAAGAGCTTCTTACGTGACTACCCAAATGGTGTGAAAATCGAACCATTAGCGAACTTCCCAATCGAAAAAGATTTGATTGTCGATATGACGCCGTTTATCGAACGTCTCGAAGCGATTAAACCTTACATCATTGGTAACGATCGCAAACCAGAAGACGGCACCAACTTGCAAACGCCAGAGCAAATGGCGAAATACAAACAGTTTGCGGGCTGTATTAACTGCGGCCTGTGCTACGCAGCCTGTCCACAGTTTGGTCTCAACCCTGAGTTCATTGGCCCAGCCGCACTGACACTGGCACACCGTTACAATCTCGATAGCCGTGACAATGGTAAAGCCGAACGTATGCAACTGATCAATGGCGAAAATGGCGCTTGGGGTTGTACTTTCGTTGGCTACTGTTCTGAGGTTTGTCCGAAAAACGTAGACCCAGCAGCAGCGGTAAACCAAGGCAAAGTCGAATCTTCAATGGATTTTGTTATCGCAATGCTTAAGCCTGATGGCAAGCCGGTCAAAGAGGAGGCATAAGGATGAGTAACCGCAAACCTTACGTTCGTGAAATGAAACGCACTTGGTGGAAAGATCATCCTTTTTACCGCTTCTACATGCTACGTGAAGCGACCGTGCTGCCACTAGTCCTATTTACCTTGTTCTTAACCGTCGGGTTAGGCGCGTTAGTGAAAGGTCCGCAAGCTTGGCAAACCTGGTTAGACTTTATGGCCAACCCTATTGTTGTGGCGATCAATATCGTCGCGCTACTAGGTAGCCTACTTCATGCCCAAACGTTTTTCAGCATGATGCCGCAAGTCATGCCGATTCGCCTGAAAGGCAAGCCGATTGATAAGAAGATCATTGTTCTGACTCAATGGGCGGCAGTGGCCTTTATTTCCCTCATTGTACTTATCGTGGTGTAAGGAGCAGTAACGATGAAACCCAACTACTCTGTAAACAGAACACCCAACCGCTCCGACGAACCCATTTGGTGGGGATTGTTTGGTGCGGGCGGCACTTGGTTTGCCATGATAACACCCGTCACCATTTTGGTTCTCGGTGTGCTTGCGCCACTTGGCATCATTGATCCTGAGTCGCTAAGCTATGAGCGCGTCGCAGACTTCGCCACCAGCATCATCGGAGCACTGTTCATTATCGCAACTTTAGCCTTGCCGATGTGGCACGCCATGCACCGAGTTCATCATGGTATGCACGATCTGAAATTCCACACAGGCATCGTCGGTAAAGTGGCGTGTTATGCCTTCGCAGGTTTGATCTCCGCCCTCGCGGTAATTTTTATTGCGATGATCTAGTCCAACGACATAAAGAAAAAGCTGGCCGATGCCAGCTTTTTTTATTGGTCAAAACGTTAGTTTTGCACCACCTTTTTAGTTTGATCCATCAAACCAAGAGCACCAAATCCAGTAATCACATCCAGATTTGTGGTCAACCCGCTTTGGTCCCCACCACCAATGTAGTTTTGGGGCATCTGCACTTGGAAGTTCTGCAGATTGTTGTAGAGCGAATTCGCAACATCTCGATTCAACTCGGCCAAATAGACTTCGCGGTTAGCACCTAGAGCCGCATACTTAGCTTTTAGTATTTCCGCCTCAGCACGCCCTTTTTCAAGAATCGCTTTCGCTTCGAATTCAGCCGAAAGTGCATTGGCTTTTTGAATCGCTAAGTTCGCTTCAGCGATCGCCAGTTCTTTCTCTTTGTCGACTTCAGCCAAGCGTTTGGTCTTCTCTACCTCGACAATTTCACGCTCTGCAATTTGACGCGCGACTTCGACCTCTTTTTGCTGAGAGATAATCGCTAGCTCTTTCTGGCGCTGAGCATCCTGCACTTCGCGAGTACGTTGAATCTCTTTACGTAGCTGCTCGGTCTCGGCTTGTGCCTTCGACGTTTCTTGCTCTTGAATCGCACGAATTCGATCAGCCACGAGACGTTTTTTATCTGCCAGCAACTGGTCAAGCTGCTTCTCGGGTTGAGGATCGCCTATCGTTACCTGCGTCACTTGAATACCGTACTGCTGCAGCGGATTGTCCTGACGTACCGGTTGGCCCGAAACATCAAGCACTGGCACGGTTTTCCACACCAACTGATTGGTCCGTTGCAGTTGGTTGGCATTCGACTGGTCGACGCCAACCGGGGCTAAATCCAACTCTTCCACCTCCACTTGACGACGCTCGGTGGTGTAAATTCCATTCCGTAGCTGGTCACCTAGCTTCGACTTGAACTGGTTCAAACCACCTTGGAAAAACTCCTCACCTGTGTATTGTGTCGCGGTGATCACGGTCACATTGCGGGCATTTTTAACCAGTAACGCATCAATCAAGTTGCTGTTATTACGAAACTCTCGGTGCATTTTTATCATTGCTTGAGGGTCGTTACTCAACTTGAAGCGAAATGTCACCGGGATCTGACCGATGTAGGTGTCCGCAAAGCGAACTTGCACTGGGTCAAGGCGCTGATAGAAATCTTCACCTTTGCTATTACCGAATGAAACGGTAATCACCTGGTCGTACTTGGTTATCTTTGACAGAAATGGCATACGAAAGTGAATACCGGGTTCGGTAAACACATCCAGCTCACCCGTCATATTGTTTTGGTGTACATAGCTGTAGCCAGCGTCTGTCATCAATACCGAGCTATTCACGGTTAACCCCAAGGCAAGCAACGGAACACCATATACCGCTGCTCTAAGCGTGCGGTGAAGAGTCTGACGTCGTTTCTCCACCTTTGAGCTTTGTCCTAAGCCAAGATCATTCATTGTTTTTCTCCATTTAATGTTGATTGAGTTACATAAACCATTCAAAAACAAGATGTTGCTAGTAACTCTTCAACACAACCAAATGTAACAAAATATAAGACAAAGGAATAATCGAAAGATTGATTAAATTTGTGAGTTATTCCCGAATAATTCACATTGGCAATGAGAGAGAGCAGAGATCAAAAAAGCCGACACTAAGGTCGGCTCAATTAATAAGGGGCGCGTTGAATGCGATTAAAGAATGAAGCGACTCAGGTCTTCGTCTTCAACAAATTCACCAAGGCGTGTCTTCACATACTGATCATCAATAACCAGCTTGGTGCCTGCTTTGTCAGTCGCATCAAATGAAATCTCATCCATTAGACGTTCCATCACTGTATGCAGGCGACGAGCACCGATATTTTCCGTGGTTTCGTTGACTGTCCACGCCGCTTCAGCAATCTGTGTAATGCCTTCGTCGGTAAACTCGATATCGACCTGTTCTGTTTTCATCAGTGCTATGTACTGCTCGGTCAAAGACGCTTTGGGTTCAGTCAGAATACGCTTGAAGTCATGGCTTGATAACGCTTCCAACTCAACACGAATTGGCAGACGACCTTGTAGCTCCGGAATCAAATCCGATGGTTTAGCCACTTGGAAAGCGCCTGATGCAACAAACAGAATGTGATCCGTTTTGACCATACCGTGCTTGGTCGACACTGTGCTCCCCTCAATCAACGGTAGCAGATCACGTTGCACCCCCTCACGAGACACATCCGGACCCGAGCTCTCACCACGCTTACAAATCTTGTCGATTTCATCGATAAATACGATACCGTTGTTCTCAACATTGTAGATGGCTTGCTCTTTCAACTCTTCTTGATTGACCAGCTTAGCTGCTTCTTCTTCCGTCAATGCCTTGAACGCATCTTTGATTTTAAGTTTGCGCTTCTTCTTGGTATCACCCGCTAGGTTTTGGAACATGCCTTGCAGCTGGTTGGTCATCTCTTCCATACCAGGAGGCGCCATGATCTCTACGCCCATTTGTGGCGCGGCCACATCAATCTCTATCTCTTTGTCGTCTAGCTTGCCTTCACGTAGCTTCTTACGGAACACTTGGCGCGTGTTCGAAGCCGTGTCGTCTTGCTGTTCGTTTTGACCCCAAGCGTCACGCGCTGGCGGCAATAGTGCATCTAAAATACGTTCCTCTGCCTGCTCTTCGGCGCGGAACTTCACTTTTTCCATCGCCTGCTGGTGAGTCATTTTGATCGCCACGTCGGTCAGGTCACGGATAATGGTTTCCACTTCCTTACCCACATAACCCACTTCGGTAAACTTAGTCGCTTCCACTTTAATAAACGGGGCATTAGCCAGCTTCGCCAAGCGACGCGCAATCTCGGTTTTACCCACACCGGTTGGGCCAATCATTAGAATATTTTTTGGGGTAACCTCAACACGCAAACTCTCTTCAAGCTGCATGCGGCGCCAGCGGTTACGCAGAGCAATGGCGACCGAACGTTTGGCTTTTTCTTGACCAATAATATGGCGATTAAGTTCGTGGACAATTTCACGAGGTGTCATTTCAGACATAATTCAGTTCCTTAAAAATTTGGTGACCACTATTTTTGGTTTTACTCAGCGTGTTCGGCAGAGGTTTCTAGTTCTTCAATAGTGTGATGATGGTTGGTGAAGACACAAATATCACCCGCGATTTTGAGTGACTTCTCCGCGATTTCACGCGCATCTAAATCGGTATTTTCTAATAGTGCGGTTGCGGCAGCCTGAGCAAAGTTACCGCCAGAACCAATCGCAATCAGATCGTTTTCTGGCTGCACCACATCGCCGTTACCCGTGATGATCAATGAGGCCGTTTCATCGGCCACCGCAAGCAAAGCTTCCAACTTTCTCAAAGCACGGTCACTACGCCAATCTTTCGCCAGTTCAACCGCCGCTTTGGTTAAATGGCCCTGGTGCATTTGCAGTTTGCTTTCAAAGCGCTCAAATAGGGTAAACGCGTCTGCAGTACCACCCGCAAAGCCTGCCAGTACTTTATTGTTGTAAAGGCGACGCACTTTGCGCGCATTGCCCTTCATTACTGTGTTACCTAGCGACACTTGTCCATCACCAGCGATGACGACTTTGTTATTACGACGTACAGATACAATGGTAGTCACGAGTAGGGCCTCATAATAATTTTGATTCAGTGATAGAAACAATATGAGGCTGACGAAATGGGAATTCAAGGGGAAGGCAGGGAGTAGCAGCGCCCGAAAAAAAACGAACCCGCTAGGGTTCGTTATTTCGTCAATTTATTGTGCTTCTTTCCAAATCGCACACGGCTCTATCTTAGCCCGCTGCAGTTTGTGCTTGTCACGTTCTGCATCGCGCTTGAACTTATAAGGGCCAAGAACCACGCGATACCAACTGCTGTTTTCTTTTTTACGAATCTTGCTGTTGATACCTTGGAACGCAATATCAAGCTTGCGCGATTCAGCGTCTTTTGCGTTCTTAAACGCGCCGCACTGCATGATATAAGGAATGTCAGAAACCACTTGTTCTTTGGCTTGGACTTCGACTTCACGACTCGGCAGCGATTCAACATAATCCCACTTTTCTTCCGGTGGTGGAGGCAAGGTCGTTTTCGGTTTAGGTTTCGGCTTTGGTTTCACCGGCTGAGTCACAGGTGTCGGTGGCTCAGGGTCTTGACTGAGCAAATACAACCCATAACCAAAGGCGGCCACTAACAACACGGCCAATAGACCACTGCGCCATGGTTTACCACGTGGTGTAGTTTTCTTTTTAGCTGGCTTGCGGCTAGTAGTGCCACGCCCTCTTTTTACATAATCTCGATTGGCCACGACTGAATATCAATGAAATAAATTACAACTGAGCGATATGTTAAAGCAGATTGCTACCCGATGACAGTATTGAAATGGAAGCGGCGCATCAAAATGCGCCGCTTGGTTTTAATCTAGCTATACGATACGTGGTGGTGCCGCACTATCACGAACCACCAGGGTCGTCTCAAGTAAACGCGACCCTGCCCGCACGTCGTGGCCGCGCAATAGCTCAAGCATCATTAGCATCGCTTGGCGGCCAATTTCGTAACGAGGCTGCGAAATCGTCGTTAACGGTGGATCGCAGTACTGCGCGAACTGAATATCATCGAAACCAACCACCGACAGATCGTGTGGCACTCGAATGCCTAGTTTTTTCGCTTCTTGAATAGCACCAATCGCCATCGCATCATTGTGACAGAAAATAGCGGTAGGCGGCTCATGCAACGACAACAACTGTCGTACAGCACGGGCTCCCGATTCAAAGGTGAAATCGCCAAACGCACGATAGTTCGGGTTCATAGTCACGCCCGCTCGGCGCAGCGCTTGCTGGTAACCTTGCTGGCGGAAATTACACAAGGCAGCTGCCTGCGGCCCCGATATTTCTGCGATGCGCTTATGCCCCATTTGAGTCAGATAGTTGACCGCTTCAAACGCCGAGGTCAAGTTATCGATATGCACCGTAGGAAGTTCAAGTTCAGGCGCATACTCACACGCCATGACCATAGGGGGTAAATTTTTCTGCTCAGGTTTACTGACATCAAAGGGAAGGTCGGTTCCGAGCAACAACATGCCGTCGGCTTGCTTGGTGAACACTAAGTTCACAAAAGAACTCTCCCGTTTTTTCTGCTGTCCACTATCCCCGAGTAGCACGATATAGCCGTGCTCCATCGCCGCGTCTTCAATGCCGCGAATGATTTCAGTGTAATAAGGATCACAGATGTCAGGAATGATCGCGATGATCGTTTTGGATTCGTTGCGGCGCAGATTCCTTGCCAACGAATTTGGTGAATATCCAGCTTCTAAAACAGCGTCTTCTACTCGTTTTCTCGTCGCTGATGATACTTTTTCCGGATTCATTAGCGCACGTGAAACCGTCGCTGTCGAAACTCCCGCAAGCTGGGCAACATCCTTCATTGTCGCCATAGTTTACTAACCTCTTAAATATTCCGATCCGGTAGCCAATGCCACCCAAGCCTCTAAATAAAACATCATGTCTTCAGTGCAAAACCGAACGCACGAAATTGCAGGCTACAACCTATCTTCTAATTACTTGCCTTAAGCAATCGTTTAACTTGCAAAGTATGATGTAAAAACAATGCATTGTAACTCACCTAGTGTATTCATTTCACAACGCAAAGTTACGGGAGATTTAACAAAATTAGTGGTCGGTAGGTGACGAACATCACAAATAAATGAAAAAGCTGTGCATAGGGAACGCTGTAGTGATGATTTAGCCGCGCCGTCGATCAAGTATGCCACCCGATGCGCAAATGACTAGCTCAAGTCTTGCGGCTCGATATCGAGTGTCCAACGCACTTTTTTAGCATGGGGTAACAACGCAATGGCCGGCTTAGCACTGGTTAACAGCTTTTGCATCACGGGGCGGCTCTCGGTTTGTAGCAGTAACTGCCAACGGAACTTACCCGCTCGCTTCGCTAATGGCGCTGGCGTCGGTCCTAGCACTTGGCATCCATGGTCAAAAAGCGGATGCGATTCTAAGGTATGGCGCACTTGACGTAAAAACGCTTCCACCAGCTCGGACTGATTGGCCTCCGCGCGAAACAAAGTCAAAAATGAGAAAGGCGGTAACTGAGCCACCTTGCGCTCTTGTAAAGCGGTTTCAGCAAAATGACGGTAGCTTTTATTGAGCAGGGCTTGAAGTAAACTGTGCTCAGGATGGTGAGTTTGTAAAATCACCTCTCCCGGTTTACTCGCACGGCCTGCTCGACCTGCTACTTGAATGAACAGCTGCGCTAAGCGCTCAGAAGCACGGAAATCACTACTATAGAGAGAGCCGTCCACATCCAATAACGCGACTAAGGTTACGTCAGGAAAGTGATGGCCTTTGGCCAGCATTTGGGTACCGATCAGGATTTGATAGTCGCCACGGCGAATAGACTCCAACGCGCTTTCTAAGCTGCCTTTGCGCCGTGTGCTATCACGATCGATACGTATTGTTTTGTAATCAGGAAACAGCTCTGCTAATTGCTGTTCGAGCTGTTCTGTCCCTACCCCGACAGTCACTAAATGGGTCGAGCCACAGCCTTGGCATTGATGAATGATGGGTTGCTGCGAACCGCAATGATGACAACGGATCTCGTTACTATGTTGATGGTAGGTGTAATAGGCATCACATCGCTTGCATTCAGCAATCCATCCACAATCATGGCACATTAATGCTGGCGAAAAACCGCGTCGATTGAGAAACAACATCACCTGATTGCCAGCGCTGAGATGTTTGCGCATCTCGGCAATCAAAGGCGCCGATAAACCGCTTTCCAAATAGAGCCCTTTTACATCCAGCACTTTGTTAGTGGTCGCGGTCGCATTGCCCGCTCGCGCACTCAGGACTAAATGATGATATTTACCGGCTAACGCATTGTATAGGGTCTCGAGCGCGGGGGTCGCAGAGCCCAGGACAATCGGGATCTGCTCTTTACTCGCGCGCATGACCGCCACATCGCGGGCATGATAGCGCAAGCTGTCTTGCTGTTTGTATGAGGCGTCGTGCTCTTCATCCACGATAATAATGCCGAGGTTGGCAAACGGCGTTAGTAGCGCTGAACGGGTACCGATAACGATACCTGCGGCTTTATCTCGGGCACTCAGCCAAGCATTCAAGCGTTCGGTTTCATTGAGCCCAGAGTGAATCACTTCTACGGGGACATTGAATCGCTTTTTAAAGCGATTGATGGTTTGTGGCGTTAGCCCTATTTCAGGCACCAACACCAGCGCTTGGGCGCCTTTCTCAAGTACCGGTTTGATAAGATTGAGATAAACTTCGGTTTTACCCGAGCCAGTCACCCCTTCGAGCAAATAACAGCCAAAGCCCTCACCACTGTTAACCGTCGCAATCGCCACCGCTTGCTCTGCATTAAGCTTTGGTTTATCGACCATAGCTTCAATATCTTGCGGCCATTGACTCGCCTCTGGTTTCTGTTCAACCGATTCAATCCAGCCTTTTTCTGTCAACGTTTTAAGCACCGATGACCCGACCTCTTGATCGATAAACGCTTGGTGCGCAACGGGTCCAGCTTCTAGCATATGCATGACCTTAGCCTGCTTTATCGCTCGACCAAAGCCCTGCATCAGTTGATCGCGACCCTGGCTGGTTAATCGCCAAGAAACCAAAGTAGCAAAATCCGCAGGCTTACCTTTGCGCAGCGCACTCGGCATCGCGTTGAACAGCGTATCGCCGAGAGGATATTGATAAAAGTGACTACACCACTGCAATAACGAGTAGAGCGTTTGCGGCCATACGGGTTGACTGTCTAACACTTGCTGGATCGGTTTAAGCTTGCTTTGATCAAACTGTGACTCGTGGGTCAATACAGTCACAATCCCCACGAGAGTTTGACGACCAAATGGCACAGAGACACGCCCACCAATAACAGGAAACAGATGGTTGGGAATCAGATAGTCAAATTGTTTATCGAGTGGTACGGGTAAGGCAACTCGAGCAATTGTTGGTCGCATAGTGGCTATCAAGCTCTTGGAGAGGGAACGTCGATTAGTCTAAGGGAAAAGCCTTAGACAAGAAAGAGACACCGCCAGGTAACTCAATGCCTCTTGCGGCTAAAAAAGTAGCAGTTTTCTTCGCTAACGGGTTGATCCCTGTGCCACGATTCATTACTATATCGCGCCTTAGTGATATGGCTTGCCAAGTGGCAGCGGTGTCCAAGCAATTTTTATTAACTACGTGTGGTGTCCGGCTTAGCATCGGATAGCGACACGGCCTATATTCAGAGGTTCTCCCATGAAAGCTGGTATCCACCCAGAATACAAAGCTGTAAAAGCAACTTGTTCTTGCGGCAACTCGTTTGAGTTCAACTCAACGCTAGACAAAGATTCTATCCACCTAGACGTGTGTGACAAATGTCACCCATTCTACACTGGTAAGCAACGTATCGTTGATACAGGCGGCCGTGTTGATCGCTTCAACAAGCGTTTCGGTGCTCTATCAAGCAAGAAGTAATGACTGCTTAGATATCGAATCAAGAAAAGGACGCTTAGGCGTCCTTTTTTGTTGCCTATAATAGGGTTCTCAGCGAGTAATCAGAGCATTGTGTTATTCACTGCCTGGCGACCTAGCGATATCTCTTGAGATCTGGTCTTATCAGCCGACTTTTACAACTTTTTATTGCTTCCGCTCGCATTCTGACCTATGCAGCTTGACTTAGTTACTCTAAAATGGATTTCCCCTTTCCTTATAACGATTAACGAGTACCTACACCTATGTCTGATGACAATCGTCAAGAACTATCCCCCGAAGAACAATTTCGTCAACACGCATTGGATTACCATGCCTACCCTACCCCAGGCAAAATTTCGGTCGAACTCACCACGCCAGCTGAGACAGCAAACGACCTTGCTCTCGCTTATAGCCCAGGTGTGGCCGAACCCGTACGCGAAATCGCGCAAAATGTTGATAACGTCTACAAGTACACTGCGAAAGGTAACATGGTTGCGGTTATCTCTAACGGCACGGCGATTCTTGGTTTAGGTAATCTAGGCCCAATGGCATCAAAGCCTGTGATGGAAGGTAAAGCACTGCTATTTAAGCGCTTTGCAGGTCTTGATTCGATTGATATTGAAGTGAAACACCGCACTATCGAAGAGTTTGTTGATACTGTCGCCAACATTGCAGATACCTTTGGTGGCATCAACCTTGAAGACATCAAAGCCCCTGACTGTTTTGAGATTGAAAAGCAGTTAATCGAGCGTTGTGATGTGCCTGTTTTCCACGACGATCAACACGGTACCGCGATTGTAACGGCTGCAGGTATGCTGAACGCGATTGAGTTACAAGGAAAGAAACTACAAGACGCAACGATCGTATGTTTAGGCGCAGGCGCAGCCGCGGTTGCATGTATGGAGCTACTGATCAAATGTGGCGCTATGCGTGAGAAAATCTACATGCTTGACCGTAAAGGCGTGATTCACACTCGTCGTGATGACTTAAACGAGTACAAACAACTGTTTGCCAACAACACTGACAAACGTACGTTAGAAGATGTGATTGAAGGTGCTGACCTGTTCCTCGGCGTATCCGGCCCGAACCTGCTTGCTCCTGAAGCGCTGGCACTGATGGCTGAAAAACCTGTGGTCTTTGCTTGCTCAAACCCAGATCCAGAGATCAAACCAGAGCTTGCTCTGCAAGTTCGCCAAGACCTAATTATGGGCACCGGCCGCAGTGACTACCCAAACCAAGTCAACAACGTGTTGTGTTTCCCATTCATTTTCCGCGGTGCACTCGATGTACGCGCCAGTGAAATCAATGATGAGATGAAACTTGCCGCCGTCGAAGCGATTCGTCAGCTAGCCAAAGAAGAGGTCCCTGCTGAAGTACTGACAGCTTCAGGCAGTGACGCGCTCTCTTTTGGTCCAGATTACATCATTCCGAAGCCAATGGACCCAAGGCTGCTACCTCGAGTCGCTAAAGCGGTGGCTCAAGCTGCCGTTGATTCAGGTGTGGCACGTATCGAAATGCCAGAAAACTACATGGCCGAGTAAGCGTGCACCATTTGCAAAAAAACCGCTGTTTGATACAGCGGTTTTTTTATTGGGCGAGAAGCGAAAAATGAGGTGCGATCTATCTTATTCGTCAAATGCTTCAAACTCGATGCCCATTTCGGTCATCAGTTTTTTTACTTCTGCCGGAATATCATCCGGGCGATCTTTACGCAAGTCTTCGTCCGTTGGTAGAGGCTGCCCAGTGTACGCATGCAAAAACGCTTCACACAGCAGTTCGCTGTTGGTCGCGTGGCGCAGGTTATTGATCTGACGACGTGTACGCTCATCAGTTAAAACCTTCAATACTTTCAATGGAATAGAAACCGTAATCTTCTTTACTTGTTCACTTTTTTTTCCATGCTCAGCGTATGGGCTAATGTATTCGCCATTCCAGTCTGCCATTGCGCACCTTTGTAAATAATTGTGTTTAAAATTAGAAACCGCAATTTTAGCGGGATTTATGTCCACAAGCAAAGACATATGGACGTCTAGAAGTGTTGACGTCCGCATTTTTGGCAAGTAAAGTGGGGAGATATGGAGCAGGAAACGCTGTTTTTACCCGTTCAGGTATAGCGTATTACCCACAACAAGTCACGATCGTTCGAAAGGAAACACCTATGAGCACCCGCAAACCAGCCACAATCGCGGTACGTACTGGTATCGAGTCAGACACTCAACATCACGCCGTTGTTCCACCGATTTACCTCTCGACGAACTATGGTTTCCCTGCGTTTGGGGAAGTACCAAAATATGACTATACCCGCTCAGGTAATCCTAATCGTGGACTACTAGAAACCGCGCTTTACGAGCTCGAATCTGGCAAAGGCGCGGTGGTGACCAACTGCGGAACATCGGCACTCAACCTTTGGGTATCGGCATTCTTAGGGCCTCAAGATTTAATTGTCGCCCCTCACGACTGTTATGGCGGCACCTATCGTCTGTTTAACACGCGAGCGAATAAAGGGGATTTCAAAGTCCGATTTATCGACCAATCAGATCCACAAGCCCTCGCCGAGGCATTGAGCCAAAAGCCGAAACTAGTGTTACTCGAAACCCCATCCAACCCACTTGTGCGTGTGGTCGACATCGAACAAGTCTGTCAGCAAGCTCATCAAGTTGGGGCACTGGTGGCGGTCGATAACACTTTCTTGACTCCCGTGTTCCAAAAGCCTCTCGAGCTTGGCGCCGATTTTGTTATCCATTCTACGACCAAGTACATCAATGGCCACTCCGACGTTATCGGCGGTGTGGTGATTACCAAAACCGAGCAACATGCTGAAGAGCTCGCCTGGTGGGGCAACTGCCTAGGTGCGACAGGAACGCCTTTTGATAGCTATATGACTCTGCGTGGAATCCGTACCTTAGGCGCGAGAATGAAAGCGCACGAAGAAAGTGCCAATGCCATTTTACACTATCTGCAAAGCGAGCCTTTGGTCGGCACCATCTATCACCCAAGCCTTCCCGAGCACCCAGGGCATGAGATTGCCAAGAAACAACAGAGTGGCTTTGGCTCTATGCTTAGCTTTGAGTTTGCAGGCAGCTTTGACCAGCTAAAAGCCTTTGTCGGCCAGCTTGAACTATTCTCTTTAGCCGAATCACTGGGTGGCGTTGAGAGCCTTATTTGCCACCCAGCCTCTATGACTCACCGAGCAATGGGTGACGTCGCACTAGCGGAAGCGGGGATTTCTCAACTCTTGCTGCGCCTCTCTGTCGGCTTAGAAGACAGCGAAGACCTCATCGATGACCTAAAGCAAGCCTTTAAGGCCGTGAAGGAGGTGCAATAATGTCTGTCACACCTCGCCAACTGCATAAATTTGGTGGCAGCAGCCTCGCTGACCCAGATTGCTATCAACGCGTCGCCGGCATCTTGAGAGAATACTCAAATAGTGACGACTTAGTCGTCGTGTCTGCCGCAGGAAAAACCACCAACCGATTGATTGCCTTTGTTGAAGCGCTGCATAAAGATGGCCGACTTGCCCACGAGGCTTTGCAATCCTTGCGTCAATATCAGTCCGAACTGATCGAATCTCTCATCGAGGGCGACGCTCAGCAGCAGTTACTAGCGACACTACACGATGAATTCAGCACGCTCGGCGAGTTGACCGCTCCCCTAACCGACGCTGACAAAGCAGCCGTGCTTGGGCATGGCGAAGTATGGTCTTCACGTCTACTGGCCGCCTTGCTGAATCAAATGGGATTAGCCTCGGTCGCGCAAGATGCGCGCGCATTTTTACGCGCCGAGCCAGGAACACAACCAGAAGTTGACTTCGGTAGCTCTTACCCGCTGATGAAAGAAACCCTTGTTCAGCATGCGCATCATCGTGTGGTGATCACCGGCTTTATGGCTCAAGACATGCAAGGGCACACTGTGTTACTTGGCCGCAATGGCTCAGACTATTCTGCCACCGTAATTGGCGCGCTCGCTGAAGTTAATCGTGTGACCATCTGGAGTGATGTCGCGGGCGTATACAGCGCCGACCCAAGGCTGGTCAGCGATGCTTGTTTACTGCCGCTACTTCGACTTGATGAAGCCAGTGAACTGGCTCGCCTAGCCGCCCCTGTGTTGCACAGTCGCACGCTGCAGCCCGTCGCCCAAAGCGCCATGGACCTTCACCTGCGTTGTAGCTATCAACCCGAATCAGGGTCGACTCGCATTGAACGCGTGCTGGCATCAGGACGTGGAGCCAAGATCATTTCTTCTCTTGATGAAGTCCTGCTGATCCAATTGAGTTTCGCCGCCGGCCACAACTTTGAACGCGTTGAACGCGAAGTATTAGCGAGCCTCAAACGCGCACAACTTGAACCTCTCACCTATGAGGTCCAACCCGACAAGCATCGTATAAACCTAGCCTATACCAATGAAATCGTCGGGGGCGCACTAGAGCACCTGCAAGACGTCGCTTTTGAAGCTGAGCTAAAACTCAAAGAGGGTTACGCTATGGTGGCCGCGGTTGGCGCTGGTGTAACCAAAAACCCGAATCACTGCTATGGTTTTTACCAACAACTCAAAAACGCACCAGTCGAGTTCATCTCTGAATCGCTCTCAGGCTTGAGCTTAGTGGCGGTATTACGCCAAACAGATACCAATCCACTGGTGAAGTCGATTCACAGTCAGCTCTTTCAAGCACAGAAGCGTGTCGCTATCGCCTTATGTGGCAAAGGGAACATCGGCTCAAGTTGGCTAACTCTGTTTAGCGAACAAAAAACCGAGCTAGAAAAGCGCCATGGGATGAACTTCGAGCTGGTCGCCGTAATTGATAGCCAAACATACTGGTTTAATCCAGCAGGAATAGATGCAGCTCAAGTCAACGCTCATTTCGATGAAGAAGCCGTGAGTCATCAAGACGGCGACTGGATTGCTAAGCTGGGCGCGCTGCAGGGTTACGATGATTTAGTCGTACTCGATGTCACTGCAAGCAAAGATCTCGCAGGTCGCTACCTGGAAATAGCCGAGCAAGGAATGCATCTCATATCGGCCAATAAGGTCGCAGGTTCAGCATCAAGTCAGTATTATCATCAGGTACAAGATGCCTTTGCTAAGATCAATCGACACTGGCTCTATAACGCGACGGTTGGCGCAGGCTTGCCGATTAATCACACGGTCCGAGATCTGCGTGAAAGTGGTGATGATATTACGGCATTATCCGGTATCTTTTCTGGCACCTTATCTTGGCTATTTCAACAATATGATGGCAGCGTGCCTTTTGCAGAACTGGTCGATCTCGCCTGGCAACAAGGCCTCACCGAACCCGACCCAAGAAGCGATCTTGATGGTTCGGATGTGATGCGCAAATTAGTCATCCTCGCACGTGAATCAGGCTTAGCACTTGAGCCCGAAGCGGTCAAAGTCGAAAGCTTAGTGCCCAATGAGCTGACTGAGCTATCGCTCGATGAGTTTTTTGATAACAGCCAACTTCTCAGTGAGCTACTCGCAGAGCGGCTGCAAAAGGCGCAGCGTGAAGACAAGGTTCTACGTTATGTTGCCCGCCTAGAGAAAAACGGCAAAGCCACGGTTGGGGTAGAGGCACTCAGCAAAGAGCATGCACTCGCGAACCTGCTTCCCTGTGACAATATTTTTGCTATAGAGAGTAAATGGTACAAAGACAATCCACTGGTTATTCGAGGCCCTGGCGCGGGTCGAGAGGTGACCGCAGGCGCGATTCAGTCGGATCTTAACTTGCTTTCTAGTCTTCTTTAACAACGCCAAGGCGCTAGTATTAACCTAGCGCTTTTTTTTCACTCAAACAAAGTCTGCACGAGCTCATCATTAAGTTGAAAACCTCTCATTATTAACTTGAGGAAAGTTCATGCTGACAGAGTTGACTTTAAAACGTATTCAATACATTCTGTAGACATATAGACGTCTAAACGTCGATTTAAGATTACAGTTTGTTGGCAGGGCTGCCACAGGGAGAGAGTAAGATGGGATACACACACGCCAGTCATATCGACGCTTTAAATCAGAATATTGCTGAACTGTCTGACAATATTAATGTGTCATTTGAGTTTTTTCCGCCAAGTAACGAAAAAATGGAAGAAACACTGTGGAACTCCGTGCACCGTCTAAAAGATCTCAAGCCTAAGTTTGTTTCTGTTACCTATGGGGCAAACTCAGGAGAGCGAGATAGAACGCACTCGATCATCAAAGAAATTAAAGCCAATACTGGCTTGGTTGCCGCCCCGCACTTAACCTGTATTGACGCATCCCGAGAAGAACTGATCCAAATCGCAGACGATTACTGGGCCAACGGTATCCAAAATATTGTCGCGCTACGTGGTGACATCCCACCTGGTGGTGGTCAACCAGATATGTACGCCTCTGACTTAGTAGAGCTATTAAAAGCGCGCCATGACTTTGACATCTCCGTCGCTGCTTTCCCAGAAGTCCATCCTGAAGCCAAAAGTGCTCAGGCAGACCTACTGAACTTAAAACGAAAAGTCGACGCTGGCGCAAACCGAGCTATCACTCAGTTCTTTTTTGATGTTGAAAGCTATCTACGCTTTCGTGACCGCTGTGTCGCCGCAGGAATCGATGTCGAAATCGTACCGGGCATTCTGCCAGTCTCGAACTTCAAACAGGCTTCTCGCTTTGCGGCGCAAAATGCGGTGAAAGTACCAGGCTGGATGGCTAAGCAGTTTGAAGGTCTAGATGATGACCCTACCACTCGCCAACTGGTTGGCGCCAGCCAAGCCATTGACATGGTGCGCATCTTGAGTCGTGAAGGAGTCAAAGATTTCCACTTCTACACTTTAAACCGTGCCGAAATGACCTACGCACTTTGTCATACTTTGGGCGTGCGTCCTCAAGTATAAAGTGTTTTAGAATATGAACGAAAAAGGCTGAACCTAAGTTCAGCCTTTTGTTATTTGAGGGAGCGATGATTACTCGACTTCGTCCATCTTACCCAGCAGGTTACGGATGCGTTCTTGCCAAGCCGTATGCTCTTGCTGCATTTGCTGTGTTTTCTGCTCTAGCTCTTCTCGACTGCTACGCAGTTCATTGGCTTCCGCAGCTAGCTGCTCTTTCTCTTCTTTTAACTCTTCCACTTCCATCTGTAAAAGGGCGATTGTATCAACAGCAGTTTGAATTTTTGCTTCTAATTGTTCTAGTACTTCAAAAGACATCTTAGCCTACCTATAGGTTATTCTGAGAAGAGTTTTGATCATCGGTGACCAAAACCTTATTTACTTACCATTCTACTCAGGCAAGAGCAGAGAAACACTCCCTATATTGTAGTTTTTGCACCATTCGATTAAAAATCCAGCGCAAATTGACAATACCCTAACTTCGTTGGTGTTGAGAGACGTTGAGCCCCAATTTAACCAGTATGATTGATCCAGTTCAATGGCTCGAGCGTCAAAAAAGCAAACGTTTCCTTTTTGATATGCTAAAATTCCGCCGATTCAAATTCTCTCTTTCCCCTTTATATTGGAGTCATCATGAAACGCGATTTAGCAATGGCCTTTTCTCGAGTTACCGAAGGCGCTGCCCTTGCAGGATATAAATGGCTTGGCCGCGGCGACAAGAATGCCGCAGACGGTGCCGCCGTAGAAGTCATGCGTAGCCTATTGAACAAAACCGAGATCAGCGGCGAAATTGTGATTGGTGAAGGCGAAATCGATGATGCACCTATGCTTTACATCGGAGAACAAGTTGGCCTTGGCGGCGACGCAGTAGATATCGCAGTCGATCCTATTGAAGGTACGCGAATGACCGCTATGGGCCAATCCAATGCACTAGCCGTATTGGCAGCCGGAGAAAAAGGCAGCTTTCTAAAAGCACCTGACATGTACATGGAGAAGTTGGTCGTCGGCCCAGGAGCTAAAGGCTGCATCGACCTTAACAAGCCACTCAAAGAAAACTTAGAGAACATTGCCGCTGCACTTAACAAATCTATCGATACATTAGTGGTCATCACCCTAGCTAAACCTCGCCATGACGATGTTATTGCCGAAATGCAAGCCATGGGAGTGCGAGTATTTGCTGTACCAGATGGTGACGTTGCGGCATCTATTTTAACGTGTATGCCCGATAGCGAAGTGGATGCAATGTACTGCATCGGCGGCGCTCCAGAAGGCGTTGTTTCTGCCGCGGTGATCCGAGCTCTTGATGGCGATATGCATGGACGATTACTACCACGCCATGAAGTCAAAGGTGATAACGAAGAAAATCGAATTTTTGGCGCTGCTGAGCTCAAACGTTGTGAAGAGATGGGCGTTCAAGCAAACGTGGTACTTGCAATGGAAGACATGGCTCGCAGCGACAACGTTATTTTCTCGGCGACCGGCATTACTAAGGGTGACTTATTGGAGGGGATTGCTCGTCAAGGCAATATCGCGACTACGGAAACCCTGCTAATTCGTGGCCGTTGTCGTACTATTCGCCGTATCAAATCGACTCACTACTTAGAGCGTAAAGATCCTGAGGTCAGAGACTTTATCCTTTAACAGGGAAATATCAAGTCGATATAAGGTCAGCTGTTGCTGGCCTTTTTGTTATCTGGGTATAGGTACAGCGCGTTGTGGGCATTATGTGCTTTAAAACGACAAAAGCCAGTCCTAAGACTGGCTTTCTAAATAAGTGGCGGACGGCTGGGGGTGCAGGCAACCGGGACTCGTTGGTCGAAGACCAAAATAACCTGATAGAAACGAAAAGACCTCAGCATTTCTGCTGAGGTCTGGAATAAGTGGCGGAGCGGACGGGACTCGAACCCGCGACCCCCGGCGTGACAGGCCGGTATTCTAACCAACTGAACTACCGCTCCGCACTGGTTAGACTCTAAGTCTAAGCTTTTGCCTTTAGATTTTTCTAAAATCTAAAAACGAAATGTAAGCCTGGCGATGTCCTACTCTCACATGGGGAAACCCCACACTACCATCGGCGCTAATTCGTTTCACTTCTGAGTTCGGCATGGAATCAGGTGGGTCCAAATCGCTATGGTCGCCAAGCAAATTCTTTAATTCGGAAAGCTGTTATTGTGTTCTCTACACATTCAAATCTGTTCTTGCTTTGAGTCCATCAAAACCCTTTGGGTGTTGTATGGTTAAGCCTCACGGGCAATTAGTACAGGTTAGCTCAACGCCTCACAACGCTTACACACCCTGCCTATCAACGTTCTAGTCTCGAACAACCCTTTAGGAC
>NZ_SZQJ01000001.1 GCF_013369335.1 Vibrio sp. JPW-9-11-11 | reverse complement strand
TGGACAGTCAACGTGTGCGTAGTGGCGAGTTGGAGTATCGTACTCTACGTGAGAAGTTGCGATTGTGATACCGCGCTCACGCTCTTCTGGAGCGTTATCGATAGATGCGAAGTCTTTAGCTACACCGCCGTAAACTTTAGCAAGAGTAGTACAGATAGCTGCAGTTAGAGTTGTTTTACCGTGGTCAACGTGGCCGATAGTACCAACGTTTACGTGCGGTTTCGTACGTTCAAATTTTTCTTTAGACATGACTTGTCCCTCTAGGTACGGATTTAGGTGGCTTTGATGACCACGCAACCAAAAAAGTATTGGTGATAAACTTAATCTTAACAACTAAACCTAGTTCAGTTAAAAGAAAGTATCAAAAGGAAACTATGCTTAGAGCTGGTGCTGATAGGCAGACTCGAACTGCCGACCTCATCCTTACCAAGGATGCGCTCTACCACCTGAGCTATATCAGCACTCTAAATGAGTGGAGCGGGCAGCGGGAATCGAACCCGCATCATCAGCTTGGAAGGCTGAGGTAATAGCCATTATACGATGCCCGCAACACGTAACTCTGTGAGCTATTTCCTAAAGAATATGGTGGAGGGGGACGGATTCGAACCATCGAAGGCAGTGCCAGCAGATTTACAGTCTGATCCCTTTGGCCACTCGGGAACCCCTCCAAATTTTCATTCATTCTCACCACTAAGGGAGAGAATGGTGCCGACTACCGGAATCGAACTGGTGACCTACTGATTACAAGTCAGTTGCTCTACCTACTGAGCTAAGTCGGCATAAGTGGTGCGCATTCTATTGAATGATTTTCTGCCTTGCAATAGCAAATTTAAAAAAAAATCTCTTTTTCGACTGTTTAGAGTTATTTGTTGAAAATTCACCCAATTTGTCGCCTAAAAAGCACTTATGTCGACAATGTCATTTGCAATCTTGGTCGGTTGTTGTATTTTCGCTGCTCAACCGCGAAATCAAGTTAGGATGACTATGACCCCGTATTTCTCTTTTAATCGTCAACAATGGGCTGAATTACGCAATTCAGTCCCCATGACGTTATCCGAGTCTGATCTGGTCGAGCTACAAGGGGTCAACGAAAACCTAACCATGGATGAGGCGACTGAGATTTACCTGCCCCTTGCTCGTCTGCTCAATCTTTATGTTGCCGCCAGACAAAGCCGTAACACTGTATTGAATCGCTTCTTTGGTAACCAAGAATCGCCGCCACCTTTTATTATCGGTATCGCTGGCAGTGTCGCTGTGGGCAAAAGCACCACAGCACGACTACTTAGAGCCCTGCTCGCTCGGTGGGAAAATCACCCTAAAGTCGAACTGGTGACCACCGACGGTTTCCTTTACCCCAAACGGGTACTCGACGAACGCAACATAATGCATCGTAAAGGCTTTCCCGAGTCCTACGATATTAAGCGGTTGGTTGAGTTTGTTTCTGATGTCAAAGCCGGCAAGCCAAACCTTCAAGTCCCGGTTTATTCCCACATCACCTATGACATTACCGATGAAGTGAAAACCGTTGACCGCCCAGATGTTTTAATCATCGAAGGTCTCAACGTTTTGCAAAGTGGCATGGATTACCCCCACGACCCACACAGAGTGTTTGTGTCCGACTTTTTAGATTTTTCTCTTTACGTCGATGCTGATAGTGATGTGATTGAGCAATGGTATGTCGAGCGCTTTCTCAAGTTTCGCCAAGGGGCTTTTACTAAGCCAGGCTCGTACTTTAGCCATTACACTCAATTAAGCGAACAGCAAGCGATCGACAAAGCGCATGAAATTTGGCAATCCATCAATGGTGTCAATCTCGGGCACAATATACTGCCCACCAAAGGGCGTGCTCAGCTGATTTTGAAAAAAGGTCAAGATCATAAAGTGGAAGAAGTGTTACTGCGGAAATAACCAATTGATAAAAAGAGGGTTGGCACTGATGCCAACCCTCTTTTTAATGACTACTTCTAATGAAACGGCGCCAAAAAGTGCGATTTGTACCTATTGAGGCTCCGGCCCGTACTGGTTGTCACCACTGTTACCTTGTAAAAAACCACACTCCACTAAAATCCAAACTCCACAGATAATAGCGGCAAATGAACTCATGGTTTGCCACATGGTGGGCGGTACGCTTTGAGCCGCCTCGCCCACAGGCATTGTCATACGACCAATCACCAGAGGAATATTAAGTAGCAGCCACCAACTCGACTTGCCTCGGTCATGCCAACGCTTAGCCGTGATCGCCAAATCTGGCACTAGTACCACGAGCAAAAACACCGGTAACACTAAATGCGCTACCGACGCAAACAAAGTGTTTGCTCCCAGCGCAAAGCCTACGATGATAACGTAGTAAGTCACATTCCATATCCAGAATGTTTTACGTCCAATTCGCCCCTGAAACGAGAACAGTAATTCTTTAATCGACATCTTTAAACCTTAAAAAATACAATAAAAAAGTGTACTTCCTGTTGTAGGCAACAAGCTAATTGATCACTTTCTGAAAGCACTCTCTATCCATATCACGAATATTGATGGTTAGGCTGCGAACATGCCCTGCCTGTTGTTGGAGCACATCCATCAACTGACGCGAAAGCTCTCGCTTTTGCTCAGCGCTGCGACCATCGAGCAGTTCAAAACTGATATGGATAAAATCGACACTGTCGTTTTCCTCACCAATCAGCCAATTGTGGCAACGCAAAGCGCGCGATTTGACTGACCCCACATCAAACAGACCACATAGCAACGCCACTTGATGTAAGTCTTCCAACAGTCCTTGAACATTGACACGTTCATCAACGGAGTTGGAGTATTCCATGACTAGGTTGGGCATAGTATTCCTTAAATGTAAGAGAGTTTCACGAGAAAGGGGAACTGGACAACACTATTACCAATTTCTATGCTTAATTCCGAGCAACTTTCAGCCAATCTGTTCCATAGATCACTGATACGCCCTTGAATCACTTCATATATGAGGCATGACTGCTCCAACCAATAATGATATCCGGAGAAGACATGACGGTAATCATGATCTCACCTGTTTTATCTGTTATATTCTTACGAAGATTTTTTACATTAATTGATTAAATACGGAGATATTCCTATGCGTCGTCCTGTAGTGATGGGTAACTGGAAGCTTAACGGCAGCAAAGCAATGGTTAAAGAGCTGCTAACTGGTCTTAACGCTGAGCTTGAAGGCGTTGAAGGTGTTGACGTAGCCGTCGCTCCACCAGCGCTTTACATCGATCTAGCTGAGCGCGTCATCGCTGAAGGCGGTAACAAGATCATCCTAGGTGCACAAAACACTGACCTAAACAACAGCGGTGCGTTCACTGGCGACATGTCTCCAGAAATGCTGAAAGACTTCGGTGCTTCTCACATCATCATCGGTCACTCAGAGCGTCGTGAATACCACGAAGAGTCTGACGAGTTCATCGCGAAGAAATTCAACTTCCTAAAAGAGAACGGTCTGAAGCCTGTTTTCTGTATCGGTGAATCTGAAGCGCAAAACGAAGCAGGTGAAACTGAAGCAGTCTGTGCACGTCAAATCAACGCAGTTATCGACACTTACGGTGTTGAAGCGCTAAACGACGCAATCATCGCTTACGAACCAATCTGGGCTATCGGTACTGGTAAAGCAGCTACGGCTGAAGACGCACAGCGCATCCACGCTTCTATCCGCGCACTAATCGCGGCAAAAGATGAAGCAGTTGCAGCACAAGTTATCATCCAATACGGCGGCAGCGTTAAGCCTGAAAATGCGGAAGCTTACTTCTCTCAACCAGACATCGACGGCGCGCTAGTAGGCGGTGCTTCTCTGGATGCGAAGAGCTTTGCAGCGATTGCTAAGGCAGCGGCGGCAGCTAAAGCGTAATTTATTCTCTATGAATGAATAATCGAAAGGCCAGCACAAGCTGGCCTTTTTTGTGTCTGGAAAAGCAATGCAGTATCCTTAGCTTTTCCGCTATTAATATCAGTCGCACTTCATGCAGGATAAGCACGGCCTGTTAACGGGCTCCATTCCCTTAGTACTTCGTCAAATGACGGTACCGATGACCTTCGGTATGGTCGCGATTTTGCTATTTAATTTAGTTGATACCTTCTTTGTCTCTCTACTCGGCACCCAGGCCTTAGCCGCGATCAGTTACACCTTTCCGGTCACCTTTGCCGTTAACTGCATCACTATGGGTATTGGCATGGGGCTATCAACCAACATCGGCCGCCTACTTGGTCAAGGCCAGACTACCGACGCGGCACGTTTTTCGTCTCACGGCCTACTTTTAGCACTGCTGCTGGTGACGCTCGCCTCGTCACTCGGTTTAATCACTATCAAGCCGCTCTTTTTGGCGCTAGGGGCAGAGCCAGCACTGCTCCCACTCATTGAGCAGTACATGCTCATTTGGTATCTCACCATTCCTTTGCTGGTGATTCCCATGGCAGGAAACAGTGCGATTCGCGCAACAGGAGATACAAAAACACCAGCCAAGATCATGATGTTGGCTGGTATCATCAACGGCATTCTCGACCCACTGCTGATTTTTGGCTATGGTCCATTTCCCGAGCTTGGCATTCAAGGCGCCGCGATTGCCAGTGCCTTGAGTTGGCTTGGAGCATTATGTGGCTCTCTTTACGTATTAGCCAAACGCGACAAGCTTCTGGCTTTACCGAACCCAGCTCACTTAATGTCAGACTGGAAACAGATTTTAAAGATCGGCACCCCTGCCGCACTCTCCAACGCGCTGACGCCATTGTCTGGCGCTATTTTGATGATGATGCTTTCTGCCCACGGCACCGCCGCCGTTGCTGCCTATGGCGCAGCGCAACGTGTGGAATCGGTTTTAATTTTGGTACTAATGGCACTGACCTCCGCTCTTACGCCTTTTATTGCCCAGAACATGGGGGCTAAAAGCCCGGCGCGCAGCTTTGCCGGACTCTTTCTCAGCATGCGCTTTTCGCTGGTGTTTCAGCTAGGCATCTTCGTGATGATGGTCCCTCTAAGCATCCCTTTGGCGGCACTGTTTTCACAAGAGCAAGCGGTGAAAGACTTGCTTTGGCACTATCTGTTAGTGGTGCCTTTCAGTTACGGCTTCCAAGGAATAATGATGATGCTAGTGTCAGGGCTGAATGCTCTACATCAACCAATCAAAGCGTTTCAGTGGAGCTTTATGCGTCTGTTTCTCTTTACCATTCCCTGCGCCTGGATCGGTGGTCAGTGGTACGATATAGAGGGATTGTTTGTCGGGATTGCGCTAGGCAATATCTGTGGTGGGGTCTGTGGTTATCTATACGCGCTTAAACTCAGGCGTCACTATCTGACGCCTGCACAATAAAAAACAGCGACCTAATCGTCGCTGCTGATAAAGTTTAATCGGTGATTACCAGTTCGTCTTCTTCTTCAATTTCGAGGTCCACATCGAGTGGTTCTTGAGAGAGAATAACCCCTGTATTGTCGGCATAGAGGTAATCTTCGGGAAGGAAGGTGACCCCACCAAAGTTGACCGGGATGTCGACCTCTCCGATGCCTTGGCTTGTCGCCCCTACAGGTATCGATGCCAGCGCCTGAATGCCGATACTCATGTCTTCCAGTTCATCCACTTCACGGACACAACCATACACCACAATACCTTCCCACTCATTCTCTTCCGCGAGCGACGCCAATTCAGCATCAACGAGTGCTCGGCGAAGAGAGCCACCACCATCAATAAGCAACACACGCCCTAAACCGTCTTGCTCAAGGATTTCGCGTACTAAGCCGTTATCTTCAAAACACTTTACAGTAGTGATTTGGCCAGCGAACGATGCACATCCTCCAAAGTTACTGAACATGGGCTCAACCACATCCACTTGCTCTAAGTAGATGTCGCATAAGGCAGAGGTATTGTATTCCATAGTCGTGTTTCCCGTACCGTTCGTTATCTTAATCGAGTATATCGGGTGATTAAGTCATTGCAATGACATGCATCATTTAACTGACCAGAGTTTGAGCTATAACCACTCCAACAAACAACAAGTTAGTCACCATTGAGCATTTGACTACGACCGGCATCATCGGCGCAATCTGCGCGGGTTCTTCGGCAAGCCATACCGCCCTGCCATGCTTATAAGTCACCAGTAAACTCAGCAAAAAAGGCAAACTGACCCAAAGCGGGCTAGGTTGGGCAGCCAAATAGACGCTAAAGGCCAAGACGGCCCCCAACAACAACACAAAATGATACTGTTTGGCGCGCTGTTGCCCGAGGCGAACCGCAACGGTTTTTTTACCACACTGCTGGTCATTCTCGATATCACGCATGTTGTTGATATTGAGTACCGCCACCGCTAGCAGGCCACAGCCTACCGCAGGCAGTATCAAGGTGACATCAACCATACCCGTATGCAGAAAATAGGTTCCCGCCACGCCAAGTAAGCCAAAGAAGATAAACACTGAAATATCGCCTAGCCCGACGTAGCCATAGGGCTTATTGCCGACCGTATAAGCGATGGCCGCGACAATCGCAAGCACACCTAAACCGATAAAAGCCAGCATACTCTCGAGGCTTTCCAAGGCATACAAGACTAACGCAAGGCCAGACAATACCGTCAATAAGACGTTGATTATCATCGCCAGTTTCATATCTTGCGGAGACACAGCGCCGGACTGAATCGCACGTATCGGCCCTAGCCGCTTGTCGTTGTCAGTGCCTTTCAGCGCGTCACCATAATCATTGGCGAGATTTGAGAGGATCTGCAGTAACGTCGCTGTTAAAAATGCCAGTACCGACACCACCAAAGAGAAGCGATGCGTTGAGTACGCCAATACACTCCCGGTCAAAATCGAGACTAACGCCAGAGGCAAAGTTTTGGGGCGTGCGGCATCAAGCCAAATTCTAAAAGACTGTTTCATAGTTACTAGTTTAGAGGCCGAAGAGAGAATGTGAATTGTGGCACATCAAGCACTAAGCTGAAAAACAAAAAAGGCCACCGAAGTGACCTCTTAGTGAAACTAAGCGAAAGTCAGCTTATTTTACACGACCTACGTATTCGCCAGTACGTGTATCCACTTTAATCACTTCACCGATAGAGATGAACAGAGGAACACGAACGACCGCGCCCGTTGAAAGTGTTGCTGGCTTACCGCCTGTTCCTTGCGTATCACCTTTCAGACCAGGATCGGTATCAGTAACTTCTAGCTCTACAAAGTTTGGTGGCGTAACCACGATTGGGTTGCCATTCCACAGCGTCAGCATACAGGTGTTGTTTTCTACCAACCATTTCGCATTATCACCCACCGCTTTGACGTCTGCAGCGATTTGCTCGAATGTTTCATTATTCATAAAGTGGTAGAATTCGCCGTCGTTATAGAGATAATCTAGGTCGATATCCATGACGTCTGCAACTTCACACGTTTCGCCAGACTTAAAGGTTTTCTCTAGCACTTTACCAGAAAGAAGTTTACGAATTTTAACGCGGTTGAACGCTTGGCCTTTACCTGGTTTTACGTATTCGTTTTCTAGGATCACACAAGGCTCGTTATCCAACATTAGTTTCAAACCGCCTTTAAATTCATTG
This sequence comes from Vibrio sp. JPW-9-11-11, assembly GCF_013369335.1. Taxonomy (GTDB): domain Bacteria; phylum Pseudomonadota; class Gammaproteobacteria; order Enterobacterales; family Vibrionaceae; genus Vibrio. Next base: position 179,130 of record NZ_SZQJ01000001.1, on the reverse strand, counting down.
GTGCTAACAGTAGCCATTTTGTCCTCTTAAAATATTAGAGCTATATTGAATGCCGCATATCATAACCCGAAAAGTTGATTCTGTTGAGCAAAACTGGCTGCAACAGCTAGCGAATGCGATCTCTGATCCCGAAGCCTTGCTGAAACAGCTCGATATTGATCCTGCTCCATGGCGAGATGGATTCCAAGCACGCAAACTGTTTGCTCAGCGCGTACCACAAAGTTTTGTGGAGCGTATGGAAAAGGGCAATCCTTTTGATCCACTTTTGCGGCAAGTGTTACCGCTCAATGAAGAGTTTGAGGTACACGCTGGCTACTCAAACGATCCGCTCGAAGAACAAAACAACGCGATACCTGGATTGCTGCATAAATACCGCAATCGCGCGCTGATGATAGTTAAAGGTGGCTGCGCGATTAACTGCCGTTACTGCTTTCGCCGTCACTTTCCTTATCAGGACAACAAAGGCTCGAAAGCGGTTTGGCAACAAGGGCTAGACTATATTCGCCAGCACAGTGAAATTGATGAAATCATCCTCTCTGGCGGTGACCCGCTCATGGCCAAAGACCAAGAACTTGAATGGCTCGTCAACCAAATAGAGACCATTGAACACGTCAAGCGACTGCGTATTCACTCGCGCTTACCCGTGGTGATCCCAGCACGTGTCACGCCATCACTCTGCTCCATACTGGCAAACACCCGCTTACAAGTCATTATGGTGACTCATATCAACCACGCCAATGAGATCAATCAGACATTGCGAGACGGGTTAGCACAACTGAAACGCCACGGTGTGACACTCCTCAATCAGGGCGTGATGCTCAAAGGCGTTAATGACAGTGTTGAAGCGCAACTGACACTGAGCTTGGCACTATTTGAAGCGGGAGTCATGCCCTACTACATGCATGTGCTTGATAAAGTGCAAGGCGCCGCCCACTTTTTCATTTCTGATCAGCAAGCGAGAGCGATTATGACGGGCGTACTTGAGCAAACCTCGGGGTACTTAGTGCCCAAACTGACCCGGGAAATCGGCGGGCGGGCGAGCAAAACCCCACTCGATCTGCACTTGGAGTAACTGACAGTACCAGGGGTTGCACAAGCCAAACTCAATCCGGCTTTGATTACCAATCGTGACCATTAAGGCAAAAATGATTTGTTCGCACACAACACGCTTTGTGTGCATACTCCGCGCTTTTGGAGGTCACTATGCAAGCACATTTCGCCCAACTGCTCGATTTGGGTCCCTTTAGCTGGCCAGCGCTTCTGTGCTGCGCCGTCAATGGTATTTTACTCGGTGTAGAGAGGCAAACTCGAGGTAAACCGGTCGGAATCCGTACCTCTATCTTGATCATTTCTGGCACTTATTTCTTTATGTCGATGGCGGTTTCACTGTCACCCAACACTTTAGATCAGGCGCGGGTGCTCGGTCAGATCATTACCGGGGTTGGCTTCTTGGGCGCAGGGGTGATGATGACGCTGGAAGGCAAGATCCATGGTGTGACTTCGGCAGCGATTATTTGGGTGCTGGCGGCATTGGGTATGATGATCGGGCTCGGTTATCTGCAGCAATCTGTCATCATCACTTTGCTGGCACTATCAGTGCTACTTGGTGTTGATCGTGCAGAAAACCACATCAAAGCGCTACGCCGTGGTGTACACCAGAAATTCCAGAGTCGTAAAATCTCGCGCCATGTATCGAGAGTCGATTAAAAGGTACGACGTATCAATACCTTGCTGTTAATTTTTGATTCTCGACAAAGAAAGAGCGGATAATCTTTTTTACACCTTAGATAAGCATATTACTTCACATTTCGACCTGCCTACTTTGGAGTAGCATAACGGCAAACTCTAACAATAGGCAGGACTGATTATGTTCTATGTACACATGCTACTGCTGCTGGCAATTATCTTTATCGGTATTCGTCACGGTGGTATTGCTTTTGGTTTACTCGGCGGTTTAGGGGTTTCGATTCTCGCTTTTGTTTTTGGTATCGCACCAGGAACACCACCAATTAGCGTCATGCTGATCATTCTCGCGGTTGTTGCTGCATCCGCCACGCTAGAGGCAACCGGTGGTCTTAAATTGCTGGTCAGATTTGCTGAACGCCTGCTACGTAAACATCCAAGTCAAATCGTTTTCTTAGGCCCTCTTTGTACCTACTCGCTCACTGTTCTAGTCGGCACCGGACACTCGGTTTATCCGCTCTTGCCCGTTATTTATGACGTCGCTTACAAGAAAGGTATCCGTCCTGAAAGACCGATGGCGATGTCGACCGTGGCGTCTCAAATGGGTATTACTGCCAGTCCAATTGCAGCAGCGGCAGCTGTAGTTATGGCCACCGCCGCAGATAACAGTTTAGATATCAGCTTGGTTAACGTGTTATTAGTCACGATCCCGGCGACACTAATTGGCGTTTTGGTGGGTTGTTTATGGAGCCTAAAACGCGGTAAAGAGCTAGACCAAGATCCCGCGTTTATCGAGCGTTGCCAAGATCCAGAGTTCAAAGCTCAGTTGATAGATGCAGCAAGCGAAGAAGACAAGGATCCAAGCCACGAAGGCGTTGCTAAAAAAGGCCTAGCTATCTTCCTAGCGGGTATCGCAACGGTGATTTTTGTTGCAATGTTTGGCAAAGACTTAGGTCTACTTCCTAGTGGCGTTAAGATGTCGGTGGCGATTCAGTTCCTGATGCTGTCAGTGGGGGCGCTAATTTTGCTCACCACCAAAGTCGAGCCGAAGAAGATCGTTCATAGTAATGTCTTTATTGCTGGCATGACCGCCGTTGTGATCATCTTTGGTATTGCCTGGATGAGCGACACCATCATCAGCTTCCACAAGCCCTACCTGATTAGCTTAGTTAGCGATATCGTCGCCGCCCATCCATGGACATTTGCTATTGCCATGTTTGTGGTGTCGGTCTTCTTGAAGAGCCAAGCGGCCGTGTTAACCATCATGTTGCCACTAGGCTTCGCGATGGGGATTCCGGCTCCGGTACTCATCGGGGTATTACCCGCTTGCTACGCCTACTTCTTCTTTCCTTTTTATCCGAGTGACCTGGCCGCGATTACATTTGACCGCTCAGGTACCACTCAGATTGGTAAGTACGTACTGAACCATAGTTTCATACTACCGGGCTTTATTGGCGTCGTCACCGCCACCACAGTGGGTTATATACTCTCAACAATGATCGTCAATTAATCCATGCTAAAAACAAAAAGCCAGTTGGTCTCCCAACTGGCTTTTTTAATGACTCTAAAATGAAAGCGTTTAGAACAGCTCTTCTGCAACCTTGTATAGGTCTTCACGTACCGGACGTTTCATGTTCTCAATCGCATCAATGATATCGTGATGAACCAATTGCTCTTTCTGGATACCGACACAACGACCGCCATGACCTTCCATCAGCAAATGTACTGCATAGTTGCCCATGCGTGACGCTAATACGCGGTCAAACGCCGTAGGACGACCACCACGCTGAATGTGACCAAGAACCGTCGCGCGAGTCTCACGACCTGTCGCCGCTTCAATTTCTTTCGCCAGCTCGTTAGCATCCATCATTAACTCAGTAAGCGCAATGATCGCGTGCTTCTTACCTTTCGCAATACCATCTTGGATATTGCCAATCAGCTTCTCTTTATCCAGACCGGTTTCTGGAGTGATGATGTACTCACAACCACCTGCGATTGCAGACATAAGAGTAAGATCGCCACAGTGGCGGCCCATAATTTCAACAATAGAGATACGCTGATGAGAAGATGAAGTATCACGTAGACGGTCGATAGCATCAATAACCGTGTTTAGAGCGGTTAAGTAACCAATCGTGTAATCGGTACCCGCAATGTCGTTATCAATCGTGCCTGGCAAACCGATACACGGGTAACCCATTTCGGTAAGCTTCTTTGCCCCCATGTAAGAGCCGTCACCACCGATAACCACAAGCGCTTCAATGCCATGTTTCTGGAGGTTTTCGATCGCTTTTTGACGCACTTCCACTTCTTTAAATTCAGGGAAACGTGCCGAACCTAGGAAAGTACCACCTTTGTTGATCACATCAGAAACGCTTGAACGATCCAGTTGTTGAATACGGTCTTCGTATAAGCCTAAATAGCCGTCGAATACACCGAACACCTCTAAACCTTCAGACAGTGCTGTGCGCACTACACCGCGTACAGCTGCGTTCATACCTGGTGCGTCACCGCCACTTGTCAAGACACCGATCTTCTTAATCATGCTCACCCTCGATATTTGGGAATCTTATTTCAATTTTTACGTTAGCCGCTTACACACAAGCCACCAACAAAATTCCTTTAATTGTGCAATATGTTACCTTTCCCACTAAGGAATACTAGATTTATTTGCACCAAAATATGTAACTTTTCTACTTATGTAAGAGTATTACAGCTTTGCCCGTTTACTTAATTGATACATATCAGGAACCGAGTTAAAAGTACTAACGCTGAAAAGATAGTCAATAAGTCACGCTTTGTCGCGACTCATGATTACCAATCTTGCGCCTTCTGTTTTTTTTCTGCTCCCAGCACCACGGAGTAAGGGTCTTGATGAATGAGTACATCTGAACCCGGGAACAGTTCAAGCAGTTTATCCTCAACGTCGTCAGATATTCGATGCGCCTCAAGCAACGGAATTTTATCTTCGAGCTCTAAATGCAACTGAATAAAACGAGTGGGTCCAGACATGCGAGTTCGTAGCTGATGCACGCCTAACACACCTTCGACTTGAAGACACGTTTCACGAATATCTCGCAACTCACTATCGGGCAGTTTTCGGTCAAGCAAGGTTTGTGTCGCCTCTTTGACCATTTTGAATGCACTGAGCAGAATAAAAATACCGATACCGACAGCAAAAACGGCATCGGCTTGAGTGATACCAAACCAACTCAAGCCTAGTGCCAACATGATCGCCCCGTTCATAAATAAATCAGACTGATAGTGCAGCGAATCTGCTGCAATCGCCTGGCTGCCGGTTTTCTTCACCACGTGCTTTTGAAATGTCACTAAGCCTAAAGTCACCACAAGGGCAAACAAGCTGACATACACCCCATACTCTGGGGATTGAAGTTCATGGGGTTTAAACAAGCGTTCAATACCGTTGAGGATCAAAAACACCGCCGAGCCAGAGATAAACATCGCTTGAGCCAACGCGGCGAGGGACTCAGCCTTACCATGGCCGAAGGTATGCTCTCGGTCTGCTGGCTGCAGGGCGTAACGGACCACCACCAAATTGACCAAGGAGGCGGCAATATCGAGCATCGAATCAATCAAGGAGGCCAATAAGCTCACCGACCCCGTTGTCCACCACGCTCCCACTTTCACAACCAGCAGTAGCGTGGCGACAATTGTCGCGGTCCACGCAGCCAAAGTGACTAAGCGCGCATATTCTTGTTTCATAGAACTTTGAAAAATAGACAAACGTGGCCTAAGTATAACCCGTCAGCCGATTAATAAAAATGGCGACCCTAAGGTCGCCACTTTGCAAATCAAAACAATTAATTACGCGTCGTTGTTATTGAAGCGTTGTTGCATTTTCTCTGCGCATTTACCCATTCGCTCTTGCTGCAGTTCAGTAAACTTCGCTTTCTGTTCAGGTGTCAGAACACTCATCATTTGATGTTGCTTTTCAAGCATTTTCACTTTGTGTTCAGTCTGTTGCTCTACCATCTCTTTCGCGAGTTCATTCGCCGCGGCTTGGTCAAAGTTATCGGCTAACATCAGTTGCTGTATCTGCGCTTGATGCGCTTCTCTTTGTGCTTGTCGAGTTTGAAAGCTTTGCTTAAACTCAGCTTGCATTGCTTGTTTACCTTCGCTGCGCATCTGTTTCAATTGTTGTTGCTGCGCATCGGTCAGGTCGAGTTGGCGCATCATGCCACGCTCGAAACCGCCACCACATTCGCCTGGGCCACCACGCTTATGGTCTTTACCACCAAATGCGTATGCACTAGCGGTACCTAGTGCCAGAGGAAGAACAGCGGCGGCTAATACTACTTTTTTTGCTAATTTCATAATCGAACCCTTCAAATTTGTCTGTTGAATGAGCTGTCTTCACAGCGCTTGAGTGTAGAATACGACTTGTTATGTAAAGCAACGTTTAATGAGCGTAAAGAATCGTAAAGAGAGCTATTAAGGCTAAATCAAGCACTCTTTTCACAGTAAACTGTTGATGATCGAATTAGCGAGAGAGTCTACTATGGCCCATATATTATTGATTGATGACGATACCGAGCTAACCGCGCTGCTTAACGAGGTCCTTTCATTTGAGGGATTTGAGGTATCTGAAGCTAATGATGGTGAACAAGGCTTAGCGATGCTCAGTGACAGCATCGACCTGATTCTACTCGATGTGATGATGCCCAAACTCAACGGCATGGAAACCCTCAAACGGTTGCGTGAGACCTGGCAAACCCCGGTACTGATGCTGACCGCGAAAGGGGAAGAAATTGACCGCGTGATAGGGCTTGAGCTTGGAGCCGATGACTACCTTCCCAAACCTTTCAGCGACCGTGAGCTGCTGGCAAGAATCCGAGCCATACTAAGACGAACGCAAACCTCTAAAACCAATAAGCACAGTGACGGTATTGTCTATCAGGATATTCACATCTATCCGGGTAAACAGGAAGCGTATTGCCAAGGTGAACTCATCGAACTGACCACCACGGAGTTTGCACTACTGAGCCACTTTGTCCAAAATCCAGGTCAAACCTTAACGAAAGAGGTGCTCAGTCTCGACGTGCTCGGTAAGAGACTTGCCGCTTTCGACCGTGCGATTGATATGCATGTGTCTAATTTACGTAAAAAGCTACCTGAGCGAGCCGACGGAAAGCCCCGAATTAAAACGCTACGTGGTCGCGGCTACCTACTGGTCGAGGAAATTTGATGCGTTTGCCTAAAATCACCAGTCTCTACGGGCGTATTTTTGCCATCTTTTGGCTCACCATGTTGTTGGTGTTGTTCGCCGTTTTATTACTGCCCCATCTAGATCCACGCAAAGCGCGAGATATTCCCAGTGACCACTTTCAGCGTCTAGAGGAGGTAAAAAGCAGCATTGAATCCCGCTATGCCAATGAAAGTAATCTAGCGCGAATACTCGTTCAGCTAGAAGGTCCAAGGCGCTCAGGTCGAGATGACCGCCATAACCGCGATGATCGACCAAGCTTTATGATGACCGATCTAGAAGGCAACATTATCACCATCAACGAGCGCAAAGATTTCCGCTACCGTGCGCTACAAAACTTTATAACCAGCGTCGACTTACTCGGCCCACCGAAACAGAAACTCTATGGACAGTATATGTTGGCCGGTCCGCTACCGATTAAGTTGGCCGAGCAAGAACTGTTGTTCTACGTTGGCGTCAAATGGAATCAACCTCCACCGTTTTTGCTCAGGATGTTTGATAAACCATTTCAGTTGCTGTTTGCTGTCATGTTGGTCAGCACTCCGCTACTGCTTTGGCTGGCTTGGGCACTCAGTCAGCCCGCACGCAAACTCGAGCGAGCCGCTCAACGAGTCGCAAAGGGCGAATTTGTGGCCGATCCCGAACTGGAAAAAGGCACCAGCGAATTTCGTCAAGCCGGTGCGAGCTTCAACCAGATGGTCGAGGCAGTAAATCAAATGATTGGAGGCCAGCAGCGACTGCTGTCTGATATCTCTCATGAACTGCGCTCGCCACTGACCAGACTCAGAATGGCCAACGCCCTGGCCACACGTAAACAAGGAGAGAGCCCTGAGTTAACTCGAATCGACACCGAAGCGCAGCGTTTAGAGCAGATGATCGCTGAGCTGCTCGAGCTATCTCGCATGCAAGTGGATAGCCACCAAACTCGAGAGCAGCAACCGATGAGCAGTTTGTGGGAAGCGATTTTATCCGACGCTCAGTTCGAAGCCGAGCAAGTCAATAAAACCCTGACCTACACACCGATTCCCGAGCGCGCTATTTCGGGCAACCCCAAACTGCTGATGAGTGCACTCGACAATGTTGTACGCAACGCAATTTGCTACAGTCAGGATCGAGTCCAAGTCGAGTTTATTGAATCAGACCAACAGGTCGTGATCCATGTCGACGATAATGGGGAAGGCGTAGCAGAACACGAACTTGATGCTATCTTTAGGCCTTTCTACCGCGTTTCAACCGCGCGTGACAGGCACAGCGGCGGGACGGGACTAGGGTTAACCATCACCGAAAATGCCATTCGCCAACATTGTGGCCACATCAGCGCGAGTCGGAGCCCACTTGGCGGTCTGCGAGTCGAAATCAAGTTGCCGCTCATACCAAACGGGATAAATAGGTGAGCAGATAATTGCCCAGGAAAAATCGCTCAGAGCAAGGCATAGATTGCAGCTAGCTCGTTGACCTACCTACAAAATCTATAACGACGCTGTCAGTGATTTTAACCAGCAAGAATGAACAGGTATTTATGCTGTTTGGTATCAATGCCCATAGCGATAGTTAAAGCGCTAGAGAACACTTGGCGGTGTTGGTTTACCGCCTTATACCTTATACTTAGCGGCCTCAACTCCTAACCAAAAGAAGCACATTATGTTTGATATTGCGCTGTATGAGCCTGAAATCGCACCCAACACCGGGAATATTATCCGTTTGTGTGCCAACTGTGGGGCTAACTTGCATCTCATTGAACCACTAGGGTTCGACTTAGAAGAGAAAAAGGTCCGTCGCGCGGGCCTTGATTATCACGATTTAGCACGAGTTACTCGACATAAAAGCTATCAAGCCTTTCTGGATTACTTAGCCGCAGAGCGAGAAACGTATCGCATTTTCGCCTGCACCACTAAAACCACTGGTCACCATGTCGATGCGGCATTCCAAAAAGGCGACGTACTGCTATTTGGTCCGGAAACCCGCGGTTTACCCGCCGAGTTGATTGAAAGCATGCCCATGGAGCAGCGTATTCGCATTCCAATGATGCCAGACGCGCGCAGCCTTAACTTGTCGAATGCGGTAGCGATTATTGCTTTTGAAGCTTGGCGTCAAATGGGATTTGCAGGCGCCCAATAATATCGCAAAACGAAAAAGCGGACTCCAAAGAGTCCGCTTTTATTCTCTTCAACAGAGAGTGACTTATGGGCGAGCGACAAACCCAACCGCTTGGTAAGCTTTCTTGAGTGTTTCCGCTGCACGAGCCGAGGCTTTTTCTGCGCCCTGCTTCATCACTTGATCCATGTATGCACGGTCTTCACGAATGCGATGGTATTCCGCTTGGATAGGCTCTAGCATGGCAACCACGGCTTCACCGACGTCTTTCTTAAATGGACCATACATTTCTACGCCTTGGTACTGAGCTTCAATCTCTTCAAAGCTCTTACCCGTCGCCGCTGAATAGAGTCCCATTAGGTTCGAGATACCCGCTTTACTATCCCAGTCGTGGGCAATACGTGGTGGTGTCTCAGTATCGGTTTGCGCTTTGTTGATCTTCTTGATGATCGACTTAGGCTCTTCCAGCAGAGTAATCACGTTCTTACGGTTATCGTCAGACTTAGACATCTTCTTAGTCGCATCTTGCAAGCTCATGACACGCGCATTGACCGTTGGAATGTACGGCTCTGGTACTTGAAAGATTGGCTGCTCTGGCGAGTAGATGTTGTTAAAGCGGTTAGCTACATCACGCGCGAGCTCTAAGTGCTGCTTCTGGTCACTGCCTACTGGCACTTGGTGCGCACCGTAGAGTAGGATATCGGCTGCCATTAGCACTGGGTAGTCAAACAAACCTACGTTCACATCACCGAATTGGCTCGACGCGTCTTTCGAGTAGCGTGCTGACTTGTCTTTAAACTGAGTCATACGGCTCAGTTCACCCATCTGGGTATAGCAGTTAAGAAGCCAACCAAGTTGAGCATGCTCTGGTACGTGTGACTGAACAAAAAGCGTGCTCTTTTGCGGATCAACACCAACTGCGAGACAAATTGCCAAGGCATCAAGTGTGGCTTCATGCAGCGCTTTAGGATCTTGGCGAACCGTAATCGCGTGCAGGTCAACCACACAGTACTGGCAATCATAATCGTCTTGCATCTGCTGCCATTGACGTAGAGCACCCAAGTAGTTACCGATACTTAGTTCACCTGACGGTTGAACACCACTCAATACAATGGGTTTGCTCATTAGAATGATTCCTTTGACTTCTTAAGATTAATAGTAAAAAACCGCGCTGCTCGGTGCGCGCGGTTTCCTCAGTGTACTCATTAACGAGTATTTTGGAAGATCTTTTGTCGCCGTTAGGCGCAAACCGCGACGGCATCGACCAGTTCAGCAATGCTATCGGCGACAAAGTCTGGCTGTGAATCAGCGATCGGCTCACCGTGGTTGTAGCCGTAAGTCAGACCAAACGAACGACAACCGGCATTTTTCGCCGCTTTAATGTCGTTGCTCGAGTCCCCGACCATCAGCATTTCACTTGGCTGACAATCGTGCTTTTCAAGCAACCAGTTGAGTGCCATCGGGTTGGGTTTTTTCTCAGCGAAAGTATCGCCACCAATCACATCAGAAAAGTATTGGTCAATGCCGTGTTTAGCAAGCACATCCGGCACGAACTTCGACGGTTTATTGGTCACTAAGGCAAGCGTAAAACCCGCCTGGTGGAGTTCGGCCAAAGTCTCTTTCACCGCTGGATAAAGGTGACTCAGCTTGTGGCCACTTTGCTCATAGTAATCGTCGAACAGCTGACGCGCTTTGGTCAGTAATTCAGGGGACAAGCTTGGGTCGACGGTTAAGCTGCGGCTCAGCGAGCGGCCAATCAACACGTCGGCGCCATTGCCAACGTAATCCCGCACCTGCTGCTCTGAAACTGCTGGGTACCCTAGCGCTTGAGCGGCTTGATCCGCAGCAATGGCGAGATCAGGCACACTATCAAGCAGCGTGCCGTCCAAATCAAAAGCGATTAGTTTTATATTACTCATTGATACTATTTTACCTGTGCCAACTGCTCACGCATTTGGTCAATCACTTGTTTGTAATCCGGTTGATTGAAGATAGCCGAACCCGCGACAAACATATCCGCGCCCGCTTCAGCGATCTCTTTGATGTTATCCACTTTAACGCCACCATCGATTTCTAGACGAATATCGCGACCCGATTCATCAATCATCTTGCGTACAGCGCGTAGCTTATCAAGAGTCTTTGGAATGAAAGACTGCCCACCGAAACCTGGGTTAACCGACATCAGTAGAATCATGTCTACTTTATCCATGATGAACTCAAGATGTGACAGAGGCGTGGCTGGGTTAAGCACAACACCCGCTTTACAGCCGTGCTCTTTGATCAGTTGCAAGGTACGGTCAACGTGTTCTGAAGCTTCAATGTGGAAGGTGATCATAGACGCCCCCGCTTTGGCGAAATCCGGGATAATGCGATCGACCGGTTTGACCATCAGGTGAACATCAATTGGTGCGGTAATACCATAATCACGCAGAGCCTGACAAATGGGTGCACCAAAAGTCAGGTTAGGCACATAGTGGTTGTCCATCACATCAAAGTGAACCACGTCCGCTCCCGCTGCGAGAACTTTCTCCACATCCTCGCCAAGGCGAGCCATATCCGCAGACAGAATTGATGGAGCGATAAGGAAATCTTTCATACCTGACCTCTAGTAATAATTGGCTTCATTGCACACAACACAGACACTCTATACAGAGTATTTTGCGCGCAATTCTACCTAAGCTAGCGGGAAGAATATAGCCAAGCGTGAGGAAATGTGATTATTTGTCGTCTGCGGGCTTAAATAGTGCGAGAAGTTCATCGACTTTGTTGCGCCCGGCACCGTTACGACTGATAGTCCGTTTCACTTTGACCACATTCAGTTCAGCGCCATGATAGAGACGACGGGTTAAGGTGGTATCGTGGTTAGAGATCAATACCGGAATACTCCGCTGCTGCGCGGCTTTTTCCGCCACATCAGCCAGCGCGGCTTGGTCATCTAAACTGAAGCCATTCCCAGCATAGGAAGTAAAGTTAGCGGTGGTCGACAACGGGGCATAAGGCGGGTCGCAGTACACCACACATCCCTTGCGCGCACGTTTAAACGTCTCATGATACCCTTCACAAACAAAAGTTGCTCTTTTGGCTTTCTCTGCGAAAAACTCCAGCTCAGCCTCAGGAAAGTAGGGTTTCTTGTACGAACCGAAAGGAACGTTAAAGCCGCCTTTTTTGTTGTAACGACACAAACCATTGAAGCCAAAACGGTTCATATAGAGGAAAGCGAGCGAACGATACATCACGTCATCGGTTGCATTGAACTGGGCACGAATATCTAAGTAGGCTTCTTTGCGGTTGTTGTCGGTACAAAACCAACGCTTCGCTTCTGAGATATACTGTTGTGGATTCTGCTTAAGCAGATTGTAGAGATTGATTAAATCTGGGTTGATGTCCGCCAATAAATACTGTTCATAGTCGGTATTCAGAAACACCGAACCAGCGCCTACGAACGGTTCCACCAGCTTACGAGCCTCTGGCAAGTGACGCTGAATATCTTCGACAAGTCCGTATTTTCCACCTGCCCATTTCAGGAAGGCCCGCTGCTTCTTCATTTATTGCTCTATTTATCAACCACAAATTAAGGCTGCGGAATGTAACATATTTTGCGACGAATCTCAGGCTATTTTCCGCAGCCGTTAGGATTTGGCACGCTTACTCGACCCGGTCGATCTCCCGCTGAACCTGACTGAGAGATTTTGCCCAAGGTTCTAACTGCTGTAGTTGCGCAGAAAGGCCTTGCACGGCATCACGGGCGACTTGGATAGTAGGATAGTTTTGGTAAGTGATGATGTACCAATCCACTTGATTGCGCACGGTTGGATAAACAAACACTTGGTTGGCAAGCTGGTATTGATCAATAAATGCCTGTACCTCTTCTAGCGACTGGACCGCCGCTAACTGCAAGGTGTAGCTACGCGGCGAAAAACTCTTCAACTCGTCTTTAGTAAAGGAAAACTGAATCACCACAGGTTGTGCCGCGGCTGAGGTTTCGGCTGGCGTTTGTGCGTCCGGCTCAGGGAGAGGGTCTGCTTGCATTGACTGTTCGACCACGTCATCAATCGCACTGGTATCGGCTTGTTCAGCTTTGCCCTCTAGCAACGCGTCGACGACATCCGACGTAATCACAACGCGCTGTTGGTCATCGTCGGTATTGCCAACACTCTCAACTTGCTCAGTAACATCAGGGGGCAGAGCCAGCGAGTCATCTTCTGCGTTTGACAGTGTTGGGTCGACCACTTCAGGGGGCTCGATAATTTTCGCCTCTTGCTCCTCAGTTGGCGTGACCTCTGGCAGAGTTGGGATCACGGTTTGCTCGAGAGTTTGATTAATCTGTTCAGCGGTTTCGTCAGGCGAAGGCTGTGACATCATCCACCAATACCCCCCACCGATCGCCAACAACAAAACCAGCACTAACAGTGCAATGTTGATGGGTGAACCCACAATTGAGCGGATAATAATCCTTTTTTCCACTTTCTGATCCCCTAACGCCATAATTTCGCCCGGACTACGAGCCACGGTACGATACGCATTGCGTACTCGTTTTTCCATGTCATCTTCGACAAAACGAATCACCAAATGTTCAAAAAAACGATCCGCTTCATCTTGACTAAGTGATTCAATTTCAAGGTCTATTGGCTTGTGCTCTTGTCCATAGCTCAAGCGCGTGAGTAAGGCTTCAAGACTGTTTGATTGGGCGAACAACAACACATTCACCGTCCAACGCGGTTGCAACTGAGCTTCAAGCACCAACATCCATAGTTCGGAAATAAACGACTCCGTCAACAAATGCGCGTCGTCGACGACAATCAGAACATCACAGCTCTCCCCTTCCATCAAACGAGAGAAAGATTCGGCTAGAGAATCGGCGGGATTAAACAGCGACTCAGAAAGGAGCTGACTGAGGATCGTTGAGCGGCGTTGCTCATCATTTTGATTGGGATAACACAACAGCAAGGATTGGTTCTTATCTTGCGCCCACGCTTCAAGATAGTGCTGAGCAAGCCAGGTTTTCCCTGCCCCATTTGCACCACCGATAGTGACCAGATTTGAGCCGAAATTGGTTAGCAATCGCAAACGTTCGAGCAATTCGACTTGTGAATCTAACTCCAACACGCGTGGACCATGCGCAAAACTCATTGCGTTACCCTAATGACAAAACAGCAATAGCAAACTGGCTCGCAACAAACTCACGAGCACAGCTTGATAATGCAGACAATAAGATTAAAGATCGCGTCCGAAATCGATGGCTTGTTCGATCACCGACTCAGGCACGCCTTTCACTACGTCTGCCGACCCAATACTTGTCGGCAATACCAATCGCAACTCACCAGACAACACTTTTTTATCGCGCATCATATGTTTGATAAAATCGGCAAACGACATCTGCTGTGGTGTATGAACCGGAAGCTGCGCTCTTTTCAGTATAGAGATAATTCTTTCAACTTGCTGCTCAGTGATAAGCCCTTGAAGCTGAGCCGTTTTTGCTGCCATGACTGTGCCAGAAGCAACCGCCTCACCGTGCAGCCAATTACCATAACCCAACTCAGCTTCAATCGCATGGCCAAATGTATGACCTAGGTTCAGCAATGCGCGAATGCCTGACTCTTTTTCATCTTGCGCCACGACTTCTGCTTTAATTTGGCAACAGCGGGCTATCGCATAGGTGAGCGACTGTTCATCGAGTTGGTAGAGCTTATCAAGGTTTTGTTCTAACCAGTCAAAGAACTCGGCATCGTAGATAATGCCATACTTGATCACTTCTGCGATACCGGCCGCAAACTCGCGCTTTGGTAGAGTTTTCAAACAATCGGTATCAATGACCACCGCTTTGGGCTGATAAAAAGCACCAATCATATTCTTACCAAGCGGGTGGTTGACGGCGGTTTTCCCCCCGACTGAAGAGTCGACTTGAGAGAGCAATGTGGTCGGAATCTGGATGAAGTCGACACCACGTTGGTAACAGGCGGCAGAGAAACCGACTAAGTCGCCAATAACACCGCCACCGAGGGCAATCACAACCACATCGCGAGCAAAGTTCCCTTCCAATAAGTAACTCATTACCGTATTGAAGGTGTCGAGTGATTTGTATTGTTCACCGTCAGGCAGTTCCAGTAACGAGGATTCACAACCGAGTTGGTTAAGTAGAGAAAGGATTTTGTCAGCGTAAAGTGGCGCAACAGTGACATTAGAAATCACCACCACTTTTTGTTTCTGCGCTAAGAAAGAAAGGTGGGCCGGATCATTAAATAATCCGGCGCCAATTGAGATTGGATAGCTACGCTCATCTAAGCTGACCGTAATCCGTTCCATGGGTATTCTCCAATTGCTAAAAGTCTTAACGTTCTTCTAGCATTTTTACGATCTGGTTGGCTACCACTTTTGCACTTTGATCGTCTGTACGTACTGTGTAATCCGCAATTTCTTCGTAAAGTGGGTTGCGTTGTTCAGCCAGAGCTTCTAACACTTCACGTGGATTATCAGTTTGTAGCAATGGACGCTTCTTGTCGCGATTGGTTCGAGCAAGTTGTTTTTCAATCGTTGTTTCTAGGTAAACAACGATACCGCGTGCAGAAAGGCGATTGCGGTTCTCTTTGCTCATGATTGAACCACCACCCGTCGCAAGAACGATGCCTTGCTCTTCGGTCAGGTCGTTAATCACTTTTTCCTCGCGAATACGGAAGCCTTCTTCACCCTCGACGTCAAATACCCAAGCGATATCTGCGCCAGTGCGCTCTTCAATTACGGTATCCGAGTCAACAAACTCCATATGAAGCTGTTGAGCTAAATGTCTACCAATTGTGCTTTTGCCGGCACCCATAGGGCCAACAAGGAAAATATTGCGTTTCTCAGCCATGTTTAGCAGTAATTTACAACGTTAATTCAATGACATCGCCACAAGAAAAGCCGGTCTAAAACCAGCAATGGAGATGCTTGTGGCACCTATTCCTCACAGATAATTCGTGATAAGACCCGAAATTATCTAGATAAGGTGACAGTAATGCAAATTTATTTTCATTTACTAGGGTCTGTTGACCTTTCGCGGTTAAATTTTGTTCGAGATAGAATCGTCTTAGGCGCGGCAAAAATCAGCTCGAAAGGTCAACAGACCCTAATCATGTCTTACTCAATGATGACTTTAGGAGTCACGAAAACCACCAGCTCACGCTTGCCGATTTTTTGGTAAGTTCGGCGAAATAAACCACCAAGCAATGGAATATCGCCGAGTAATGGCACTTTGTCGACACTGTCGATCACGCTGTGCTGGAAAATACCCCCCAACACGATTGTTTGCCCACTGTCGACCAAAACTTGTGTGCCTATGCGTTGAGTGTCGATCGCCACCGCTTCGCCTGTCCCCGTGTTCACCACGTCACCAGGTCGATCTTGAGTCACGTTGAGGTCAAGGATAACTTGGTTGTTGGGGGTAATTTGCGGTGTGACTTTCAGACTCAACACCGCTTTTTTAAACGCGACACTGGTTTCTCCGCTCGAGGAAGATTCTAGATAAGGAATCTCCGTCCCTTGCTCGATGAACGCCGCTTGCTTATGCGTGGTCATTAAGCTCGGACTCGAAATCACCTCAGCTTTTGACTCACGCTGCAATGCAGACAGCTCCAGATCCAAGAGCGTATCGGATCCGAGCTTGGCGACTTGAAAAGCAATCGAAGATGCATTGATTGCCTGCGCCGCGAGATTGATGTTTAACTGCTGATCAATCGTTGCAGCGTCGAGGTTAAGGTCTTCAATCGAGCCCCCAATGTGACCATGGCGCCCGGAGTGACTAATTCCCCAACGTACCCCAATCGCTTCTAAGTTTCCCTGATTGATGGTGACAATACGCGCTTCGATTTGCACCTGTTTGACGGGGACATCCAACATGGACAACATGTCTCGTACCGCAGCGATGTTGGCAGGCAAGTCACGAAGCAAAATAACATTGGTTCGTTTATCCACGCTGACAACCCCTTGTTCAGAGAGTAAACCAAAGCCTTGATCGCCTCGCAGTACCTGCGCCAATTCAGTGGCATCAGCGTATTGCAATGCAATCAGCTCCGTGGTGAGTTCGCCCAAAAGTGAAACTTTAGGTACTTGCGGGATTGCCATATTCTCATCGTGTTGAACCTGGTGCGGTAAACTCGGCTGCTCTTTCGCTGTATTGACGGAATCTTGCCAAGTAAAAGGATCCCGAAGCTGTTCAAAGGTGTGGGGCGATTGTTCTAACTCAGCGCTATGTGCTATCCCACTTAGGGCCAAGCACCCTACAATTAAGCCCGCATTAGTCATGATAGTTTTCCTCACGCCAGTCACCGAGCACCTGGGCACGGTAACTAATCCGTTGCACATCTAACTGCTGCCATTGGCTATTCTCTAAACGAATCAAACTGGTCATCTCACTCACCCCATAACAAAAATCACCTATCGATTGAAAGCGTCCTACTAGATCGAGCTCAATGCGGTTGCCTGCATCTGCGCTAACCCACTCTAATTGACGCACGGTAAGTCGATGCTGGCGTGCCAAATGACTCAGTTCAGCAACCACTTGAGAAGCGGAAGGTTGAACTTCTATCTCTGGCCATGTTTCATCAGCCAAAGGGGGCGTGGTTAACAAAGCCAGTCGGCGCTGACGCTGCTCGAGTGTGTCAACGTACTGACGCTGTGACACCTCGGCAACGGTTAGCTGCTGGTATAGAGGGACCAACCTCAACCAAGCCAACAGCCCATTGAGGCTCAAAGCGAGTACCAGGATCGCCCCCAGTTGCTGGCGTAGCGGCCTCTGAGCAAACGACTGAAGCTTAGTGGTCATCGCCTTTCCCGCTATTGACGTATTGAAGTGACAACGAGAACCGTTGCCGAGACTGCTGTTCAACGATCGAATGCAGCACGACATTGTTAAGTCGTTGAGTTCGCTCTAAACGGTCGAGCAAGTCGGTCAGTTGCGCCTGTTGGGTAGTATGACCAATGGCACTAATGTGCTCTCCCCGCAGCGATAAGGTTTCCAAATAAATATCTTCGGGGAGTGCTTGAGTCAGGTGCCAAAGTACTTGAGCAGTACGTCCTCGTTGAGCGATAAATTGTTGCTGTTGTTCGCGCTGCGCCGCTCTGGCTTTATCGCGCTGTTGAGTCTGTTTGGCCTGTTTGATCTGCCGCTCGACTTGCTTTAGCTCTTCGTTCAACTGTTGGCTGGCCAGTTCAATCACCTGTAAGCGTTGAGTCAGCACTCGCTCGAGGTGCAATTGCAATACCATGAGCAGCAAGGTGCCCACCGTCGCCAATAAATAAAGTCGACGTCGTAGACGAGTTCTGAGCTCTTGCCGCCAAGGCAGTAAATTAACAAACTCTGACACGAGAACGCTCCTGCCAATGACAAGCGCGCACCGCTATGCTGGCCGCTAGGGCGTAGCCGTTACTCACTTCGGTTGTAGAGTGCTCAGTAAGTAAAGTAAGAGGATTAAACAACTTCACCTCTGGTGCTAGCCACTGCCTTAACTCAGAGACCCGATTGGGACAATTGGCCAGCGAGCCGCAAAGCCAAATCACATCGATTTCTAGGTTGTGTTGCACCGTCAATCGCTGGATTAACGTTTGTAACTTGCGATACAGTTGCGCCAACCCTTGTGGTGTGTCGTCCTGCGCCCAAGTATTGGCATACAGCACGCTCTGCTGGTTGGCGAACATCAATGAACACGTGTCCCCGTTCAGATCAATCAATAATCCAGACTCTACGCTATGAGAGTGTTGAGCGAGCTGCCAACAATGATTGAGTGCATAACCAGAGATATCTGCAACAACTGGCTTCAAGCCCGCTTGCTCAATCACGGTCAGAAGCTCCATCAGCGGCGTTTGTTTAGTCGCAAAGACACGGTAGGTTCGCTTGCCATTCTCGTTTGGTTCACTGCACGGCAAAAAATCGAAACATACGGGTTCAATAGCAAAAGCAGATTGGCTCAAGAATGTTTGCTCGATCGCCAGTTCTCTTTCATAGCCAGTAAAACGGCTATCTATCTGTATTACTTTCGTTATTACTGAGTTATCCGTTATCGCAAACGCGACTTTGCGACTAAATAGCGGCAAAGACTTCCTTAGTTCTTTGAGTTTCTTTACAATTTTCTGATAATTTAACCCGTGGTTATCGGAGAGAATGCCCGTTTCAATTGGCAAGGTGCGATAACTTACGAGCGCAAACGCATCCTTGGATGGCTTTATCACCACCGCTTTGATACTGTGGCGACCGATATCTAGGCCTGTAACCAATGAATTACCCATGTAGCTGGCTCCGTACTATGCTCATTGTTTGACTTGCGCAACCACGCAGTAAAACCCAATGGCCTGGAAAATTCGGTCTAAAGTACAAGGGTTTGCATATAGTTAACCCCAATAATCAGGGAATATCCGGTGAAGTTCATAAAGCGACTGTTCTTATTCACATTGATTTGCATATTTCTTGGAGTCGGCACCATCTTCGGCTTCTATTTTTATGTCAAACCAGAGCTACCTGATGTAGCTACGTTAAAAGATGTCCAACTGCAAACACCGATGCAGGTGTTTAGTCGAGACGGTAAGCTGATCTCTCAGTTTGGTGAAAAACGCCGTATTCCAGTGGCTTATGATGACATTCCGCAACACCTCATCGAGGCGCTGATCGCGACAGAAGACAGTCGCTTCTACGATCACCCAGGTATTGACCCTATCGGCATTACTCGTGCCGCCGTGGTGGTTGCCCTGTCGGGTTCCGCCAAACAGGGCGCAAGCACCATCACTCAACAGTTAGCGCGTAACTTCTTCCTCTCTAATGAGAAGAAGATCATGCGAAAAATTAAAGAGATATTCATTGCCATTCATATCGAGCAACTGCTGAGCAAAGAAGAGATCATGGAGCTATACGTCAACAAGATCTTCCTTGGCTACCGCTCATACGGCTTTGGTGCCGCCGCACAAACCTACTTCGGTAAAGATCTTCAAGACCTTAGCTTGAGTGAGCTGGCCACCTTGGCGGGCATGCCTAAAGCACCATCGACCATGAACCCTATCTACTCATTGGAGCGCGCGACCAATCGTCGCAATGTGGTCTTGCTGCGCATGCTGGACGAAAAGTACATTACCCAGCAAGAGTATGACCAGGCTCGCAACGAAGCGATTGTTGCCCGTTACCACGGAGCAGAAATTGAGTTGAGTGCGCCTTATGTCGCCGAACTCGCCCGTGCTTGGATGGTGGAACGTTACGGCGAAGAGGCGTACACCTCGGGCATGAATATCTACACCACGGTCGACTCTAAGCTTCAGGACGCCGCGAATCACTCAGCCATCAACAACTTGTTAGCCTACGATGAACGACATGGTTATCGCGGCGCAGAAAAAGTACTGTGGAAAGAGGGACAAACGCCTTTTGATCGCTCTGAGATAGAGAAGATCCTCAACAATGTGCCTACCTATGGCCAATTAACGCCAGCGGTAGTGACTCAAGTCACCGATAAGCAAGCCACGGTATGGGTCAAAAACCAAGGTGAGCAGCAGCTAAACTGGGATGGCATTAAATGGGCGCGTAAGTTCCTCACTGATGACCGCCAAGGCCCGGAGCCGCGCAACGTCAAGCAGGTCCTAGCGGCCGGCGAGCAGATTTGGGTACGACAAGTTGAAAACGCTGACGATGAGCAAATCGAGCCAAACTGGCATCTGAGCCAAGTCCCTAACGCTAATACCGCTTTTGTCGCCATGGACCCAGAAAATGGTGCAGTCCTTTCTTTAGTGGGCGGCTTTAACTTTATCCACAACAAATTTAATCGCGCCACCCAATCAGTGCGCCAAGTCGGCTCAAGTATTAAACCTTTTATCTACTCTGCCGCGATTGATAAAGGCCTCACCCTAGCCACCCTAATCAACGATGCGCCTATCAACCAGTGGGATAAGAGCCAAGGTACCGCATGGCGCCCAAAAAACTCGCCACCAACCTATGTCGGCCCGACCCGTTTGCGGATTGGTTTGGCACAGTCGAAAAACGTCATGGCCGTGCGTGTGCTACGCGAAGTAGGCTTAGATGAAACGCGTGAGTACTTAACTCGTTTCGGTTTTGACATCGACCAAGTGCCGCGCTCTGAAACCATAGCACTAGGGGCCGGTAGCTTAACGCCGATGAAAATGGCCCAAGGCTACTCTGTGTTTGCCAACGGCGGTTACTATGTTGAGCCGTTCTACATCGATAAGGTGGAAGGACCTTTTGGCGACGTGGAGTTTGAGGCCTCACCCATCACAATTTGTCAGCACGACTGCCAAACTCCATCACCTGAAAACAACGAGT
This sequence comes from Vibrio sp. JPW-9-11-11, assembly GCF_013369335.1. Lineage (GTDB taxonomy): Bacteria > Pseudomonadota > Gammaproteobacteria > Enterobacterales > Vibrionaceae > Vibrio. The sequence goes on along the minus strand of NZ_SZQJ01000001.1, from coordinate 157,846 downwards.
TTGCCGAGCAAGATATTGCATTAGACAGTGAACAACCTCATTACGCGCCTCAAGTGATCTCCGAACAGACAGCGTTCTTGGTACGTGAAATGATGTATAGCAACGTCTGGGGTGGCGGTAACTGGCGCGAAGGGACCGGCTGGAACGGTACTGGCTGGCGTGCCCAGCAGCTTAAACGTCGTGATATCGGCGGTAAAACCGGTACCACCAACGATTCAAAAGATGCTTGGTATAACGGTTATGGCCCGGGCATGGTAGCGGTTGCTTGGGTCGGCTTTGACGATCACAACCGCAAACTGGGACGCACTAAGACCAATCGCAACCTCGACAAAAACCAAATTTCCGGTGCCGAAGCGGGCGCTAAAACCGCCCAACCCGCTTGGGTCGACTTTATGCGTATCGCGCTCGATGGCGTGCCAGAGCAGGATAAACCCATTCCGGAACACATCGTCCGTGTGCGGATTGACCGCGACTCAGGTCTATTGACCAACAAATTTGATTCAAGCTCGATGTTTGAATACTTCTTGGAAGGGACCGAACCGACCGAGTATGTTCAAAATGAAATAACCAATAGTATTTACACCTCCTCCGATGGCGGAGAAGAGCTGTTCTAAACCCAGATAAAAAGAGGTTGATAGCGATATCAACCTCTTTTTATTTAGTTTTCGATGACTTCAGCTAACTGCTCTTTGATTGCCAAGGCGAGTTGCTCAAAGCGTGATCGCAGTGGCGATCCGGGCCGATAAGCCAACACAATACTGCGTGATGGTACGGGATTGACCGCTTTTACATAACACACCCCGTCTTTTTGCTGCTCTTTGGGCAAAGAAAGGTGCGGTAATAAGGTGATACCAGCGCCTGCGGCCACCATGTTACGTAGGGTCTCAAGACTGGTCGCTTTAAAACGTTCGTCATCTTTCGCGCCCGCGGCGAAGCAAAAACCGAGCGCTTGATCGCGCAGACAGTGCCCGTCGCCCAAAGCTAATACCGTACGCCCATTAAGATCGAGCATATCTACTTGGTCACGTTGCGCCCATTCGTGATCGCACGGCACTGCGATACTCATAGGTTCGTTGAAAACCTCTATTTCTTTAAATGGCGCGGTTTCTGCGACCGAAGCCAGCACTAGGCAGTCGAGCTTACCCTCTTCCAGTTGGCGCACCAATTGTTGAGTCTGCGCTTCATGTAAATAGAGTTCTAGATCGGGAAAGCGCTGCTTGAGCATAGGGACAATCTTAGGCAACAAATAAGGACCGACGGTCGGAATAAAACCGATATGCAGAGGCCCTACCATGTCACCCGCTTGACCGCTGGCCATATCTTTAAAAGTTTTAACCTCAGACAGGACTCGCTTAGCCTGATCGACCAGTTGCAATCCTGCATCGGTGAACAGTACTCGACGGCTGCTACGCTCGAGCAAAGCGGTACCAATTTCATCCTCTAGTTTTCGAATCTGACCACTTAACGTCGGCTGACTAACAAAGCACGCCTCTGCCGCTTTACGAAAATGTTTGTGTTCAGCCAGAGCAACTAGATACTCAAAGTCGCGGATATTCATCTCGACCCTCTCCCTTTAAGCAATAGAAATAATCTATCAAAACCATAGCATCAAACGATTGTAACTATCAAAGAGTTTCTTGAATAATGCACTTATCGAAACGAAGCCCAGTGATTAAACTGATAAGACTCGAAATCAAGCAATTAAAATACAAGGAAAACATCTATGTTTGTATCAAAAGAAGGTCAGAACATTCCAAACGTCACTTTTCCCACTCGTCAAGGCGATGCATGGGTTAACGTCAGCACTGATGAGTTGTTTAAAGACAAAACTGTGATTGTATTTAGCCTACCGGGCGCTTTTACCCCGACCTGTTCATCAAGTCACTTACCGCGCTACAACGAGCTCTACCCTGTATTTAAAGAGCACGGAGTGGATGAGATTGTGTGTATTTCTGTTAACGACACTTTCGTCATGAACGCTTGGAAACAAGATCAAGAAGCGGAAAACATTACTTTCATTCCAGACGGCAACGGTGAATTTACTGATGGCATGGGTATGTTGGTCGACAAAAATGATATCGGCTTTGGCAAACGCTCATGGCGCTACAGCATGCTGGTGAAAAACGGTGTGGTCGAAAAAATGTTTATTGAGCCAAACGAACCGGGCGACCCGTTCAAAGTCTCTGATGCTGACACTATGCTTAACTACATTGCACCAAACTACAAAACACAAGAATCGATCACCGTGTTTACTAAGCCTGGCTGTCCATTCTGCAACAAGGCCAAACAAAACCTGATTGACCACGGCCTTCAGTATGAAGAGGTCGTGCTAGGTAAAGATGCAACCACCGTTAGCTTACGCGCCATCTCAGGTCGCTCTACGGTGCCGCAAGTCTTTATCGGCGGCAAACATATTGGTGGCAGTGAAGAGCTGGAAACTTTTCTAGGCTAAGCTAACCTAAACCAAACAAAGCGCTCGCTAATTAGTGAGCGCTTTTCTATTATCAAGCATATCGTTCCCACTAAGAGTCGTCATATGAACTGTCGCGACTGCACTTCACATTGGTTTTGGAAAAAGATAGGCCGCTGTCAACGCTGTATGGATCAACTGACGGTACTCTCTGTGGTGTGCTGGATTATTTGGTGGTGGCTCTATCGTGATAACCCACAGAGCATCGAGTCGATCGCTTTGATCTTTGCCGGATTCGCTTTTAATGCCCTGCTGTTTCTGCACTTGTGGATGCGCTTTGTCATTTTGCCGTGGAAGCGACGAAACGGAAAATCGGACGATTGATACCAAACAGCATAAATAGTTGAGTTTCTTCCATAAAAAAAGCCCCAATACCAATATCTGGTTTGGGGCCTTCTTAGATTCTTCTAAGAAAAAGCAGTGGTACTTTAATAGACCGAGCTTTTTCTCAATAGTTCCCAATAAAATCGATCTTTTTTGATCTTTTTATCTTCGCTAGTTTATTCAGTCAGTTACGCTACGTTGACCCGAGCGATCGCTTGCTCCACTAGATTCACTTCCAATGCGACTTCATCACAGGCGTGTTGACGCGGACACTGTTCGCAATCTTTTAGCACTTTTTCTGGCAGGAGTGATTTTGAGGTCGGCAGGAACGACTGCTTCATAAAGAACTCTGGCGTTCGGGTTAAAACAAACACCTTTTTAATCGCCATCTGACGGGCTTTTTCGACCAAATACTGTACGATCGCCGTCCCTTGCCCTTGGCCTTGCCAACCCGCCTCAACGCCCAAAGAGCGAACTTCAGCTAATCCTGAATCATAAACGTATAGCGAGGCACAGCCTGTCACTTCACCATGATGCTCTGCCACAGCAAAAGAACCAATATCGCGCACCAGTTCACTACGTGAACGAGGTAAGTTTTCTCCCATATTCGCCCAGTAAGTCACCATACCTTCGAGCGCCTCAATATCGGTTAAACGCGCAGGGCGCACTTTCACGGACGAGGTATCACGCTTGATCAAACGCCCTTCCGCTTGCTCAACCGCATGCGCCACCTGCTTAGGCGAAACGCCACCCAAGGCACTACGTTTTTCTAGACATGAGTCAATGGTTAGGATGGCGTAAACATCCTCTTCTATTACACCGGAAAATTCTTTCAGCTCAGCGATAGAGAGCTCTTCGAGTGCGCACCCTTTGGCAATCGCACCGACCACCGCAACACCAACGATATGGTGCGCTTCACGGAATGGAATGCCTTTCGCCACTAAATAATCGGCAAGTTCAGTCGCATTCGCATAACCTTGCTTCGCGGCCTCAAGGGTACGCTCCTGGTTGACCTTGATGCCATCAAAACAGAGCGCGGCCATCTCCATACAATCATTCCAAGTATCGAGCGCGTCAAACAAACCTTCTTTGTCTTCTTGCATATCTTTGTTGTAGGCAAGTGGCAACGCTTTGACTGTCATCATCATCGCGGCTAATGAGCCATAAACACGACCGGTTTTACCACGGATCAACTCTAAAGCATCTGGGTTTTTCTTTTGTGGCATCAAGGAAGAGCCAGAAGTCACCGTATCAGCCAACTCGATAAAGTTAGACTCGCCTGAGTTATAGAAAATCATATCTTCGGCCAGGCGTGAAAGATGCAACATTGAAATTGAAGCGACCGACATCAACTCCATCACATGATCACGGTCAGACACCGAATCTAAAGAGTTACGGGTCGCACGGCGAAACCCTAAGTTATGCGCCACTTTTTCACGGTCAATCGGATAAGCGGTGCCAGCCAATGCCCCTGAACCTAATGGACAAGTATCGAGGCGTTTGATCGCATCATCCAAACGTGAGTAATCACGCTCGAACATTTCGACATAGGCTAAACACCAATGGGCAAATGTCACTGGCTGGGCACGTTGTAAATGGGTGTAACCAGGTAGCACAGTGGTCTGATGCTGCTTCGCCACCGCCACCATCTGAGCTTGCAGACGATCCAGCGCCATAAGCAGCTGTTGGCCCTGTTGACGGCACCAGAGCTTAAGGTCGGTTGCAACCTGATCATTACGCGAACGGCCCGTGTGCAGCTTTTTACCCAAATCGCCCACTTTGCTGATCAACTGCTGTTCCACCCATGAGTGAATGTCTTCTGCATCTGAACGCAAGATTTGGTGCGGGTCTTCCATCACTTCCAACTTAAGCTCATTCAACGCGAGCTCAAGCTTCTGCTGCTCTTCTTCGTTGAGCACATCGACAGAAAGCAATGCTTTTGACCATGCGATAGAGCCGACGATATCTTGCTCAGCCAATCGGTAATCGAAGCGCAACGAATCGTTAAATTCTTTGAATCTTGTATCTGCTGCTTGGGTAAATCTTCCGCCCCATAATGCCATCGCGTTTCTCCTGATTACCAATATTCGCTCGTCATGCGAAGGGTGATATTGCTCTGATTAACTCTGGATTGAATCCAGTATTGTATGATGGTTCAAAGTTACGGCAAAATAGCACAAAAATAAAGTATTAATTCATTATTTCTACATATTTATTCATGAGAAATATTTTGAGCTTCCGCCACTTAGACCAAATAGAAAAAGCCCACTTGCACAGCAAGTGGGCTTTTATAATTTATCAGCTGTTTGACTATTTCTTCAGGCTGTTAAGCGCACGGATACGGCTTGAGAGCGAGTAAAGACGGATAAAGCCTTCTGCATGGCTCTGATCGTATACTTCGTCTTCACCAAAGGTCGCAAACTGCTCGCAGTATAAGCTGTTTTCAGAACGCTTCTGAGTCACCGTTGCCATGCCTTTGTAAAGTTTAACAACAACTTCACCATTTACATCTTGTGCCAGCTCTTCAGACGCCGCCAAAATAGACTTACACAATGGCGTGAACCAACGGCCATCGTAGACTAAGTGCGACGCTTTCACGCCTAGTTCTTCACGGAACTCAAAGGCAGTTTTATCCAACACAAGCTGCTCAACGGCGCGCAAAGCTTCCATCATAATGGTGCCTCCTGGGGTTTCGTAACAACCACGAGACTTCATCCCCACTAAACGGTTCTCGACAATATCGATACGGCCAATACCGTGCTTCGCACCTTTGTCGTTTAGGTAAACCAGTGCGTTATACGGAGTCATGGTTTCTCCGTCTACCGCCACTACTTCGCCTTTTTCTACTTTCAGTGTTACGTATTCTGCTTCATTCGGCGCTTGCTCAGGGTCAACCGTCCAAGCCCAGCAATCTTCGTTTGGCGCATTCCAAGTTTCTTCCAAAACGCCGCCTTCGGTAGAGATGTGCCATGCGTTAGCGTCACGTGAATATATTTTGGTTAACGATGCTGTACAAGGAATGTTGCGCTCCGCAAGGTAATCGAGACACTCTTCACGGCTCACTAGGTCCCACTCACGCCAAGGCGCAATCACATGCAGATCCGGGGCAAGAGCTGCAAAGGCACCTTCGAAACGCACTTGGTCGTTTCCTTTACCGGTACAACCATGACATAAAGCATCAGCGCCAACCTTACGTGCAACTTCAACCTGGGCTTTAGCAATAATAGGGCGCGCCATTGAGGTGCCTAGTAAGTACTTACCTTCGTAGTAAGCACCGGTTTTTAGTGTCGGGTAGATGTAATCGGCCACCATCTCTTCTTTCAAGTCGGCGATATAACACTCAGAGGCGCCGGATGCTTTTGCTTTCTCTTCAATGCCGGTAAGCTCTTCCTCACCTTGGCCCACATCGGCAACGAAGGCCACGACTTCACAGTCATAGTTTTCTTTCAGCCATGGAATGATCACTGAGGTATCCAGACCGCCAGAGTATGCGACAACTACTTTATTTACTTGAACTTTGCTCATTTTCTTTTCTCCAAATCCCGGCGCTGCGCTTGGCGGTCAGTGCTACGGGTACTTCCTATGTTTAATCTGTGTCGTTAGCGCCATGGCGCTAACGCGAAATGGGGTGTTACTTTATGCCTTAGGCAGAAACTGGGTACCGATGCTTTGCCCAGCAAATAGCTCAGCGAGCTTGTCTGGGTATCGCCATGTCGCCACTTCAATCGGACGCCCTAAGTCATTGGCCGCTTCTAATGCAGCGTTGACTTTGACAATCATCCCATCAGTGATCACATGACCATTGATTAGGCTCTGCGCCTGTTTCTCATCGAGGCTTTTAATTAAGTGGCCTTTACCGTCTAACACGCCGCTGACATCGGATAACAGAACCAGTTCAGCGTCGAGCGCACCGGCCACCGCTACTGCCGCCTGATCCGCATTGACGTTCATCATCTGCCCTTGCTCTGTTAGCCCGATCGAACTAATTATTGGCAGTGCACCCGTACTGAGTATCGCTTGCAACACGGTTGAATTACCTGGCGTCGCTTTGCCCACCGCACCTAGCTCAGGGTCGAGCTCTTGCACATGACACAAGCCACCATCAGCTAGGCTTAAGCCCACCGCATTAAGGCCATCTTTAATCGCTTGCCCTTGCAGCATCTTATTGGCTGTTCCGGCTAAGGCTCCCGCTATCACTGGGATTTGCTCATACGGCGTCACTCTCAAACCGTCTTTCTTGACCGTTTTAAGTTGCAGTTGAGCCATCAGATCGTCCACCAGATAACCTCCCCCGTGGACGATCACAATTCGTCGCTGAGCTTGCTTTTGGTATTGGGCAATCGCGCCAAATACCTGGCTTAACGTCTCAGTACACGACAGTGCAGCACCGCCTAATTTGATCACTAATGGAGTAAGATTGTTATCTGTCATCACTTGTTCCTTGCTGCTCTTTAACTACACAAGAGCAGATAGCTCTGGGAATCCGTAGTGGATGTTTAAACATTGCATCGCTTGACTTGATGCACCTTTAAGTAAGTTATCAATCGCAGAGACTACGATGATGTGCTCACCTTGAACCTTCCAGCCGATATCGCAGAAAGGCGTATTTTCAACATTTTGCAATTTAGGCAATGCATCGGCTAAGAGACGCACTGCCGGTTTGTCTTGATAAGCTTGATTAAACGCCGCTGCGACTTGATCCGCGGTCACGCCCGGCGCCAACTTCATGGTAATCGTTGCCAAAATACCGCGCTTAAAATTGCCTAAGTGAGGTGTAAAAATAACCTGAGTCCCCAAGTGGCTGGCGATTTCAGGTTGGTGACGATGAGTAAACACGCCATAAGGCTGCAAGCTCACTTCGCAAAAACTATTGGTCATTGAAGCTTTACGCCCTGCGCCAGATACACCGCTGGTTGCGTTAATGACCGGCCATTGCTGGGTATCAATCAACCCTTGATTGAGCAGAGGTTTAATAGCCAGTTGCGAAGCGGTTGGGTAACAGCCAGGTACCGCAATCAAGCCACTCTGTTTGATCCCTTCACTATTCCACTCAGCTAAACCATATTCTGCTTGGTCTAACCAACCAGCGTGCTGATGTTCAAAACCATAGAATTCACTATAGAAACCATCTTGCTGGACACGAAACGCACCTGATAAGTCGAAGACTTGGCATCCATGTTCTAAAAAGATCGGGGCTAAGTCGTGGCTCACTTCGTGTGCCGTGGCCAAAAACACCACATCACACTGCTTGGCAACGCGAGTCGCGTCGGTTAGTGCTTCGACCGTATGAGAAAGCTGCCCTGCCAATTTGCCGTGCAACTGCGAGATATCTTTCCCAGCATCAACACTGTTGGCGGACACATACAAACCTGTTAGCGTAAGCTTTGAGTGTTTGTGCACCATCAGAGCCAGTTCAGCTCCGGTGTATCCGCTTGCGCCGATGATTGTGGTTTTAAGCATCTCAGACATCCATTTTTGACTCAAAATCGCCACTCACATAGTGACTATTAATTTAAATTATTCGCCCTTTATTGGTTTTTTATTCAATAAAAGTGATTTAATATGTGTTTTACCTTCTTAACCGAAATCTGTCAACAGGGAATGTAAACTAATTATGCAATTACCAAGCTTTCTCGAGGTCTACCGCGGCCTAATCTCGACCTCTTCTATTAGCTCGACTGACCCTAGTTGGGATGAAGGCAATGCCCAAGTGATTGAAAAGCTGGCCACCTGGCTAAAGGACATCGGCTTTGAAGTGAATCTAACCGAAGTAGAAACGGGCAAATTTAACTTGATCGCTAAAAAGGGCGCTGGCGAAGGGGGATTATTACTCGCCGGTCACAGCGACACAGTGCCGTTTGACCAAGGACGTTGGACCTATGAGCCCCACGCTCTCACTGAAGCCAACAACCGTTTTTACGGTTTAGGCACCGCCGATATGAAAGGTTTCTTTGCTTTTATTATTGAAGCGGTGAAGAAAGTCGATTGGAGTCAGCAGACCAAACCTCTATACATATTGGCCACCTGCGATGAAGAGACCACCATGCTCGGTGCACGTCATTTCACCGACACCGCTCCGTTCAAACCGGACTACTGCATTATTGGTGAACCCACCAGTCTGGTGCCGATTCGTGGCCACAAAGGCCACGTAGCCAATGCGGTCCGAGTAACGGGAAAATCAGGCCACTCGTCGGATCCTGCACTTGGAGTGAATGCGATAGAAATTATGCACGAGGTGCTGTTCGCTCTGATGCAGCTGCGCGACAAACTGATCAAAGAGTACCACCACCCAGGCTTTGCCATTCCGAGCCCCACCCTTAACCTTGGTCATATTCACGGTGGTGACAGCGCCAACCGTATTTGTGGTTGCTGTGAACTACACTACGACGTACGCCCTCTGCCTGGCATCAGTTTGGATGGCTTGGACAATATGCTGCGCGGTGCGCTCAAAGAGGTGGAAGCCAAATGGCCAGGGCGCTTAGCTATCACACCACTGCATGAGCCGATCCCGGGCTATGAGTGTCAGCACGACCACCCTTTTATTTGCGGCGTCGAGGAAATATGCGGCGTCGAGTCGCAAACCGTCAACTACTGCACCGAAGCCCCTTTCCTTCAGCAGTTATGCCCGACTTTGGTCCTCGGCCCCGGCTCAATTGATCAAGCTCACCAGCCTGACGAGTTCCTCGCATTTGAGTTTATTGACCCGACGATCGACGTGCTGGCCAAAGCCATGCATAAGTATTGTTTCTAGCCACCCAAGAATAACGCAGTGGTAAGGGTTGGTGCCTAGCGCCAACCCTTTTTGATTGTCAACCGCGGTTCGATTTAAGAGCAAGGCAGTCACCAAGTGTGAAATCCGATTCTGTAATAAAATTTCAACATATTTAGTCATTATCATGACATGCAATGCGTTACATTCACTTGCACAATATTTGCAAACTTAGCCTACAGTATTTGACTCGCTGCGACATTTTTCGCTAGATTGTCTATCTAACAAGGAACATTGGATGTAATTTTTTTACAAGGCAGGATGATAATGAACGAGAAATACTCTGCGCTCAGAAGCAATGTCAGCATGCTGGGGCATTTGCTCGGCAACACCATCAAGGACGCTCATGGTGAGGTACTTCTGGAGAAAGTAGAAACCATTCGTAAACTCTCCAAATCGGCACTCGCAGGCAATCAACAAGACCGCGAAAGCTTGATTGAGGAAATCAAGAGCCTGCCTAATGATCAGCTCACACCGGTTGCTCATGCCTTCAACCAGTTTCTCAATCTGACCAATATGGCAGAGCAATACCACACCATTTCGCGCCATTGCGATGCGCATGTGTGTGAACCAGACGCCATCAACACCTTGTTTGCCAAACTTGGCAAAAACAACATCAGTAAACTGGATACCGCTCAAGCGGTTCGCGATTTGAACATCGAACTGGTGTTGACCGCTCACCCGACCGAAATCACGCGTCGTACCATGATTCACAAGCTGGTTAAGATCAATAAGTGTCTGTCTAAGCTTGAGCTGGGCGATCTTTCTGCGAAAGAACGACAAAAAACCGAGCGCCGTCTAGAGCAACTCATTGCTCAGAGTTGGCATTCAGATACGATCCGCCAACAGCGTCCAACCCCACTTGATGAAGCCAAATGGGGCTTCGCTGTGGTTGAGAACTCACTATGGGAAGCGGTACCTGACTTCTTACGTGAGCTGGATGAGCGCCTAGAAGGGTATCTTGGCGAAGGGCTGCCGATTGATGCGCGCCCTGTGCACTTCTCATCTTGGATGGGCGGCGACCGCGACGGTAACCCATTTGTTACCCACACCATCACTCGTGAAGTACTGCTTTTGTCTCGCTGGAAAGCCGCGGACCTCTATCTCGGCGACATCAACGAACTGGTCAATGAACTGTCGATGACGCAATGCAACGACACCGTTCGTGCGCTTGCCGGTGAAGACCAACACGAACCGTATCGCGCGGTATTGAAAGAGCTGCGTGCACTACTGAGCGAAACCAAAGAGATTCTTGACGCTAAAATTCTCGGTCAAAAACTAGCTGTTAAAGCGCCACTGCAACGTGTTGAGCAGTTATGGGAACCACTCTACGCGTGTTACCAATCGCTGCACGAATGCGGCATGGGCATTATTGCTGACGGTTCACTGCTCGATACCCTGCGTCGCATTAAAGCGTTTGGTGTCCACTTGGTTCGCCTCGATATCCGCCAAGAGAGTACACGCCATTCGGATGTCCTATCTGAGCTCACTCGCTACCTAGGTATCGGTGATTACGACCAGTGGAGCGAGCAAGATAAGATCGCTTTCTTAACCAACGAGCTAGCATCGAAACGACCGCTACTCCCACGTGACTGGCAGCCGTCAGAACCCGTTCAAGAGGTGCTTGATACCTGTAAAATCATCGCCGCTCAACCACGCGAAGCATTTGGCGCTTATGTGATTTCGATGGCGCGCACCGCCTCTGATGTGCTCGCGGTACACTTGCTGCTGCAAGAAGCGGGCTGTCCTTATCGTATGGATGTATGCCCACTGTTCGAGACATTAGACGATCTTAATAACGCCGAAGCGGTGATCAAACAATTGATGGGTATTGACCTCTACCGTGGCTTTATCCAAAACCATCAGATGGTGATGATCGGCTACTCGGATTCTGCCAAAGATGCAGGGGTTATGTCGGCAGGCTGGGCGCAATACCATGCGATGGACGCTTTAGTTAAAGTCGCTGAAGAAGAAGGCGTCGAGCTAACGTTGTTCCACGGTCGAGGCGGCACTATTGGTCGTGGTGGTGCACCAGCACACGCTGCGCTTTTATCTCAGCCACCAAAGAGTTTGAAAGGCGGATTACGTGTTACCGAGCAGGGGGAAATGATTCGCTTCAAGCTTGGATTACCAGAAGTTGCGGTCAATAGCTTCAATCTTTACGCCAGTGCCATTCTGGAAGCTAACCTACTGCCACCACCAGAGCCAAAACAAGAGTGGCGAGATCTGATGAACGTGCTGTCTGAAGTCAGCTGTGAATCGTACCGCAATGTCGTACGCGGCGAGCCAGATTTCGTCCCTTACTTCCGTCAAGCTACGCCAGAACTAGAGTTGGGTAAATTGCCGCTCGGCTCTCGCCCAGCAAAACGTAACCCGAATGGTGGTGTCGAGAGTTTGCGAGCCATTCCGTGGATCTTCTCGTGGAGCCAAAACCGTTTGGTACTGCCAGCATGGTTAGGTGCAGGGGAAGCCATCCAATACTCTATCGATAAGGGGCATCAAGCACTGTTAGAGGAAATGTGTCGAGAATGGCCGTTCTTCTCTACTCGCTTAGGTATGCTGGAGATGGTTTACACCAAGTGTAATATGGAGATCTCGCGTTACTACGATGAGCGTCTGGTCGAGCCAAAACTGCTGCCTCTGGGTGATCGTCTACGCGCGCAACTGCAAAAAGACATCAAGGCGGTATTGAACGTCGAGAACAACGAGAACTTGATGCAAAGCGACCCTTGGGGCCAAGAGTCGATTCGTTTGCGTAACATCTACGTAGAGCCATTGAACATGCTGCAAGCAGAGCTGCTCTTCCGCACTCGTCAGAGTGACGCGGCTTCCCCCGAGTTAGAGGAAGCCTTGATGGTCACCATCGCAGGTATCGCCGCGGGCATGCGAAATACAGGTTAAATCCTCAACAGAAAGGTTGATGCTTAGGCATCAACCTTCTTATCACACCTTTCCCACCTAGTTAATACCACTTCAAAAAAGACAATTAGCACCACACAACAATACAAAAAACTAAACTAAAAATTTAATTGAGAGTTTTATCAGTTTTTTGGGCTATTTTGTCCATCTATTCTACTTTATGCTTATTATTTAGATATACTACTCGACCATTGTGGCATCAACATAAAATCTACACGCCACAATCCTTCGATAATTCAATTATCGATCCTAGGTGATAAACACGGCTTTATAAGGTGACATGACCAACTTTGTTGGTGCCACTTGTACTACTGATGATCAGTGCCTAAAGAAGCACGACAGTAATAAGTGGTTAATTTTGTAGTTTATTGACCATTTGGATTGAAGACATGTCATTACCACACGTTATTTTAACTGTTTTAAGCACCCGCGATGCGACCGGGTACGACATCACTAAAGAATTTTCCGCCACCATCGGCTATTTTTGGAAAGCGAGCCACCAGCAAGTCTATCGTGAGCTAAATAAAATGGCTCAAAATAACCTAGTTACTTGCGTCCTTGAACCTCAAGAAGGCAAACCAGACCGTAAAGTTTACTCGATTACCGATGCAGGTCGTGTCGCACTCGGTGAATGGTTCGATCAACCCACAGCACACCCAACCGTGCGTGATGAGTTCTCGGCAAAACTGATGGCTTGTGCTGTTCAACCTTCTCAGCCGTACCGAACTCAACTGGTAGAGCTAGTCGAAGAGTCACGTAAGCTAGTGAGCCACTACCAAGAAATCGAAAACGCTTATTACCCAACCACAGCGATGCTAGACAAACAGCAGCGTTTAGAGCGTTTAACACTACGCAGAAACTTATTGCTACGCCAAGCTTGGATTGAGTGGGCTCAAGAAGTTTTAACTGAACTGGACGCACTCGCATAAGTGACACACTAAGCAGTAAACCACAAAGGGTTGACGTTTTGGTCAACCCTTTTTTATTTACTCAGCGATCTGCCTCTCTACACGATTTAATACCGCTCTCAACTTAAGTGGCTTAACCGGTTTGGGGATAAAGCTAAATCCATTCGACTTAATCCCATCAAGCATATCATCGGTTCGATCGGCGCTGATGATCACCCCAATAAAGCTACCTCCCATGCGCAATCGACACTGCTGCAACACCTCGAGACCTGTCCGGCCATGATCCAAGCGATAATCGGATAAGATAACATCAGGACTCCACTGCTCATCGATTTGCTGCAACGTCGAAACAAGGTCAACCGCGGTACGCACCTGACACCCCCAGCGACCGAGCAAATTCTCCATTCCCACCAAAATGTCTTGTTCATTGTCGACACATAACACCTTAAGATGACTGAGATCAGACACACTAGCGGACTGTACAGCTTTTACCGGGGCGACAGCTTTTTCACCGCGCGTCAATGTAATGGAAAATACACTGCCTTTTCCTGGCCAGGAGCGCATGGTGATTTGATGCCCCAACACATGAGCAATCCCTTTTGAAATCGCCAGCCCTAACCCCAAGCCTTGATCTGAACGCACCTGACTGCCGCGGTTAAATTCTTCAAAGATCTCTTGCTGCTTGTCTTCATCGATCCCCATCCCATTGTCCCACACATCGATCCGCGCTTGACCGCTGACCCGCCGCACGCCAAGCACCACTTTACCCTTAGGGTTGTAACGAAACGCATTGGTGAGGAAGTTTTGCACCACTCGGCGCAGCAACTTAGGGTCAGATTCAACAATCAACTGACTTGGGATCATCGAGAACTCAATGCCTTGCTGCTTGGCCAAGGCGCTAAACTCGGCATTAAGGTTGGCCAATACATCATTGATGGCAAAGCCGTGCACATGTACATCGAGCTTGCCCGATTCAAGGCGCGAGATATCGAGCAAATCGCCAATCAAATCTTCCGCCGCCCCCAAGGCACTCTCAATATGCTGAGAAAGTTGCCTAGTTTCCGGCTCGCGCGCCACTTCAGATAGAGATGACGCAAATAGACGCGCCGCATTGAGCGGCTGCATTAAATCATGACTGACCGCGGCTAAAAAGCGCGATTTAGACTGGGATTCCTGTTCAGAGCGCTGAGTGGCCGATACCAACTTTTTGTTTAACTGCTCGAGCTCTTGAGTGCGCTCTTTTACTCGCTCTTCAAGGGTTTCATTGGCATCTTTAAGCGCCTGCTCAGCATCACGGAACACGGTAATATCGGTAAAACTCATCACAAAGCCGCCCCCCGGCATCGGGTTGCCCTGCACTTCAATCACTCGTCCATCTGGGCGAACCCGAGACGAGGTATGCCGAGTGCCTTGTTCTAAGTGATATACCCGGCGACGCACATGCTCTTCAGGATCGCCAGGGCCACACAAGCCGCACTCGGCATTGTGACGAATCACATCGGCAATGGGCCTACCGACTTGAATCAAGCCCGCCGGAAAAGTAAACAACTCAAGGTAGCGCTGATTCCAAGCCACCAAACGCAGTTGCTTATCCACCACCGCAATGCCCTGACCGATATGTTCAATCGCCCCTTGCAATAGACCGCGACTAAAGTCATACAGCTCGGAAGCTTCATCGACAATCGTCGCGACCTCTTCGAGCTGCATGTTTCTGCCTTGCAGCGCCGAAGTAAGGACTAACTTCGCAGAAGACGCACCAAACACACCCGCCAACACCCTCTCCGTATGACGAATCAGCGTCGATGGGGCTTGCTGATTGGGCATCAACGTTTCGCGCTGCTGTTGCCAGTACTGGCGAAAAGCACTACGCACCCGCTGGCGACCAACAAAACGTGAGGCCAACATTTCCAGCTCGCCGACCGTGACTCGACTTTGGTATAAGCTCATGTTTTCGCTTTCTGGCAGCGGTGTACCAACAAAGGAAGCAGACTGCAAGCGCTCACTCAAGCTAGCGCGCGTCATGCTCGACACTAGTAGGTAACACAAGGTATTGAGTGTCACGCTGAGTACGATACCCCAGTCAGAATTGGTCACATCCAGCGCTTGGAGCCACGCCGGCGGTGTGATCATCCAGAGTAAAAAGTTATTCTCAGCACTGCCTGCCAGCATGTCGGTTTGGCTCATTAAGGTAACCAGCCACAAGGTAAAGCCGACCGCGAGCCCGACGTACACCCCTTTACGATTGCCTTGGCGCCAATACATACCGCCGATCAGCGCTGGGGCAAATTGGGTGATGGCCGCAAAGGAGAGAAAACCGATGGCAGAAAGTGAGTGAATACTTCCTAACGCTTGATAAAAACCCCACGCGCCAAGTAGTAACAATAAAATCAACCCACGGCGGATCACCAACAACAAGCCAGAGAAATGACGATGAGTGCGCTGCGAGAGACGCATACGACGCAGCAAAAGTGGCATCACCAGATCATTGGAGACCATGATTGCCAATGCGATGGTCGACACGATCACCATGCCACTCGCCGCAGAGGTGCCGCCTAAAAAGGCCAGCAACGCGACATCTTGCGCCCCGACCGCCATCGGCAAGCTAATCACGTAAGTATCAGGGCTGGCATCGGTCAGTAACGCTTGGCCGACCCAAGCAATCGGCAACACAAACAGCCCCATCAGAATTAGATAGACAGGAAACAACCAGCGCGCGGTATGCAGGTCTTGTGCGCGCTCATTCTCTACCACCATGGTATGGAACTGACGGGGTAGGCAGAGAATCGCCAGCATGGTTAACACCGTATGGATCAACAAGGTGGGAAAGTTGGGCGACTGGTAGGTTTGCTGTGCCACTTCAAACAACTCTACATCGGTACGTTTGAGCGCCAGAAAAAGAATAAACAGGCCCACGGCCAAAAAGGCCACCAGTTTGATAATCGACTCAAAGGCGATGGCCATCATCATGCCGCGGTGGTGCTCGGTATTGTCGATGTGCCGCGTACCAAACAGCATGGTAAACATCGCCAGCGCCAGCACGACAAACCATGACACATCAAAGCCTGAGCCTTCAAATTGAACCGAAAGTTCTGGAGCAATGATCTCCAGCCCCATGGTAATGCCTCTTAGCTGCAGAGCGATATAAGGTAAGATGCCTGCGACCGCGATCAGCGTGACCACTACCGCAAGTCCTTGAGACTTACCATAGCGCGCAGCAATAAAATCGGCGATTGACGTAATGTGCTCACGCTTAGCGGTGAGGATCAACCGAGCTAGGATGCGCCAGCCGAGGGTAAACACCAGAATCGGTGCAATGTAGATAGGTAAAAACGACCAAGGGTTGCTACTTGCCTGCCCTACCGTGCCGTAAAATGTCCACGAGGTACAATAGACCGCGATCGACAAGCTATAGACCCATGGCCGCCATTTCGCGAGCCAAGAGTGACGCTTATCGCCATACCAAGCGATGACAAACAGTAAACCGAGATACAACAGTGATACGGTGATCACGAGCCAACCCTGCATCAGATATCCTTATCTTTTGATGACACAAAAAAGCTCTCCCATGCGGAGAGCTTTTATTTAACTAAGGATAACCAGCTAACTCAATCAGATAGGTTTAATTCTGTGCATTGGGCTCGGCTTTGATGCCATCGTCGATGCGCTGAGATTGCGGCTCGACACGAATCATTAGCGCCAATACTCCCATCGCCGCCATCGCCCAAAATACATTGGCGCCCCAGTGCTCGTAGCCCCAACCACTCAACGTGGTCATCAAGGCGATAAAAGCCCCAAGCGGAATCGCATTGTACAACGCTTGCAGCGCCACCATCTTACGTTGCTCAGAATGTTGGATGTACTGAATCGCCGCAATGTGGGCCATGGCAAAAGTCACACCGTGCAATAGTTGAATCAAAACCAAAGCGAGTAACACGGTAGTGGAAGCCGTCATGCCCCAGCGAACAATCACCCCAACCGAGGCGACCAGAAACAGGGCGCGCAGAGTCCAGCCAGAGAACAAGCGTTTACTGAGTGCAAACACCGCCACTTCCGCCACCACACCTAAGCTCCACAGGTAGCCGATAATATCTTCCGAGTAACCCGCCTCTTTCCAATAGATAGAACTAAAGCTGTAATAGGCGGCATGACTGCCCTGAATCAAAGCGACGAGAATAAGAAACTTAATAACGGGCCCTTCTGCGAGCAGCTCGCTCAGTTTAGGTCGCTGCATGTTCTCTTCACTGGTGGTGATAGGCATAGGTTGAGTACTGCGCAAAGAGAACACCCACGCGGCAATCACGCCCGCCAGCGCCGTGTACAAGATCATGTCACTGCCAAACTGAGCGACGAGAAAGCCCACCACGGTAGAGCCAGCAATAAAAGCGATCGAGCCCCACAATCGGGTGCGTCCATAATCGAGCATTTTTAACCGAGCGTAATAGTTGGCCATCGCATCAGACAGCGGCACCGCTGGCCCGCAACAAAGGTTGAACAATACCGTCGCCAGCGCCATCAGCCAAAAGTTGCCTCCAGTAAAAAAGTGAAAACCGATGAACAGAATAGCGGCCAAACTGAGCCAGCGCAGTGCAGGCATCAGGTGTTCGACTTTATGAATACGTGGTGTCAGCACCATGTTGGCAAGACAACGCGTGGCAAAACCAATCCCCACCAGCAAGCCAATATCGGTTGGCGAGACTCCTTGCTCCTCGAACCACAAGGCCCAAAACGGCAAATAAACACCATAGGCAAAAAAGAAACCGACAAAATACTGGGAAATCCAGCCGTAAGGAGAAGGGGTGAGCATGGTGACCTCTTGAAGTTATTAGGGGCAGTTAACCCTAGAGCGGGAGTATTATCGTTTGCTTATTGTTAATTAAAAAGGGAACAATTGGCACAAGAGTGTTTCCTTATTCTCACTTCAGTCGCTGCGTTCGACCAAAGTCGTCTGGCGCGATGCGCAATATCGAGCAAAAATAAACCGATACTGAGTTCGCATTGTAGGTTCACCATGCCAGAAAAATTTAACATGCACTCCCCGCCTTTCGACCGCCTAGATCCCCAACAACAAGATAAGTTGCGCGGTTCGTTAGACGTTGCCTACTTTCGTACCAATGAAACCCTGCTCAAACCCGGTAGTGCGAGTCAACACCTACATATATTGATCAAAGGCGCAGTCGAAGAGCGCTCTGACGACAACAAAGAGATCTTCGCCCACTACGCCAACGATGACCTGTTTGATGTACGCTCATTGTTTGATGATACAGTCAAGCATCGCTATATCGCCCTGGAAGACACTCTCTCCTATTTACTGCCTAAAGCCGTATTCCTTGAGCTATACAATCAAAATGGTCAATTTGCCGCCTACTTTGATAACAATCTCGCCAAGCGCCAAGAGCTGATAGAGGCGGCGCAGCAGCAGCAAAACTTAGCAGAGTTCATCCTCACTAAAGTCGACAAAGCCATCTATCATCCACCGATGATCTTATCTCCAGAGCAGCCTCTTAACGAAGTGACACGCACGTTAAAAGAGAACGGCATAGACTCCGCCTTAGTGAGGCTCAGCGATAACGACATCCGCCTTATCGAGGATCTGCACGCACTGCCCTACGGCATCATTACCCGCACCAATATGCTCCATGCGGTGATGCTCGACGGCCACCCGCTCGAGACCCCGGTAGGTAAAATTGCTACCTTTCCTGTGGTGCATGTCGAAGACGGGGAGTTTCTGTTTAATGCCATGATCAAAATGACCCGCAACCGGATGAAACGCGTGATGGTCTCAGACGGCAAAGAAGCGGTCGGTATGCTCGACATGACCCAAATATTGAGCGCCTTCTCCACTCACTCACACGTGTTAACACTCAGCATCGCGCGTTCAAGCAGCATCGAAGAACTCGCGCTCGCCTCAAACCGTCAACGTCAACTAGTCGAAAGCCTACTCAACAACGGCATTCGCACCCGATTTATCATGGAGCTCATCTCGGCGGTCAACGAGCAGATCATCGAAAAAGCGTTTGAACTGATTGTTCCTCCTGCCCTTCACGATCACTGTTGCTTGATCGTTTTAGGCTCTGAAGGGCGCGGGGAACAAATACTCAAAACTGACCAAGACAATGCCCTTATCGTCAAAGATGGCTTTGAATGGCATCAATGTGCAGCCGTAATGGACAAGCTGACCCATACTCTGCAGCAGCTCGGTTATCCGCTCTGCCCAGGCAATGTGATGGTTAATAATCCGAAATGGGTCAAAAGCCAAAGCGAGTGGAAGAAAACCCTCACTCAATGGTCAAAAGCGACCTCGTCCGAACAGGTGATGGATTTAGCGATTTTCACCGACGCGCACGCGGTGGCAGGCAATAAATCGCTGCTTGAACCCGTCACTGAACACCTGAAAACCACTATGTTGAACAACATGTTGGCACTGCAAGGCTTCGCTCGTCCGGCGTTACTGTTTTCGCTTCCTCTCACTTTGTTTGGCAACGTCAAACGTGAGAAAGACGGCTTAGACGTCAAGAGCGGCGGTATTTTTCCGATCGTGCATGGTATTCGAACTCTGTCTCTAGAGTACGGTATCGCGGAAAAAAACACCTTCGAGCGCATTGAGGCGCTGAGGCGCAAAAAAATTCTCGAACCCGATACAGCGGATAACCTCAGCGAGGCGCTCAAGTTACTGTTTAAACTCAGGCTCAATCAGCAGTTGACCCATCAACACAGCCATAACCGTATAGACATCAAACAGATCGATCGCACCGAGCGCGACTTGCTACGCCATGGCCTACACGTGGTGAAAAAGTTTAAGCAGTTCTTGGGCTATCATTATCAAATACGCGATTGAGGACGTGTGATGAACTGGATTTCACGCCGATATTGGTTTTACAAACTAAAAGGGTCGCCTTATCAGCCGCTATTCGCTTCAGTAACAAAGGGCGAATACGTGTCGCTCGACTGTGAAACCACCAGCTTAGATCCAAACCGTGCAGAATTAGTCACCATCGCAGCGACCAAGATCATCGACAATCGCATCTTGACCAGCACCCCGTTTGAAGTGCGCCTGCGTGCGCCACAATCACTTGACTCTGGCTCAATAAAAATCCACAAAATACGCCATCAAGACTTGGCCGACGGCATCGATGAAAAGCAAGCCCTGATTCAACTGCTTGAGTTTATCGGTAACCGCCCGCTGGTTGGTTACCATATCCGTTATGACAAAAAGATCCTCGATCTTGCCTGCCGCAAACAACTAGGCTTCCCGCTCCCTAACCCTCTTATTGAGGTCAGCCAAATCTATCATGACAAACTAGAACAACATCTGCCAAACGCCTATTTCGACCTCAGTCTGGATGCGATTTGTCGCCACCTTGACCTACCCCTGCAAGACAAACATGACGCATTGCAAGACGCAATCGCTGCAGCATTAGTCTTTGTTCGCCTTACAAAAGGTGATCTCCCTAGTCTCAATCTGCCCTACACGCGCTGAACATTCCTTAGACATAACTCTCAATTTCAAACATAGATCATTAATTATTAAGCAGATTATTCGCTCTCATCCTAAAGTCTAATTGTCGAATTCACGCCTGTACTGGAAAGTTATAGGTATCAGGATTTTGCGACGTTATGACCAAGCGGTCAGATCGTTTTAAACGGACACTTGCTCAATTCAATCAGAATTAAGCACAAGGAGATAAGCAATGAGTGAAGCCCATATCTATCCGGTAAAAGAGAACATCAAAAAAACCACACACGCGGATAACGATACTTACCAAGCCATGTATCAACAGTCTGTGACCGATCCGGTTGGATTCTGGAGCGAGCACGGCAAAATTGTTGATTGGATTAAACCATTCACCAAAGTCAAAAATACTTCGTTTGATACTGGTCACGTCGATATTCGCTGGTTCGAAGACGGCACACTCAATGTTTCTGCCAACTGTATTGACCGTCACCTTGCTGAACGTGGTGATGACGTCGCCATTATCTGGGAAGGTGACGACCCTAACGACGACAACACACTGACCTTCAAAGAGCTGCACAAAGAAGTGTGTGAGTTCTCTAACGCACTAAAAGAGCAAGGCGTACGCAAAGGCGACGTGGTCTGCTTATATATGCCAATGGTGACCGAAGCAGCGGTGGCAATGCTTGCCTGTACGCGTATTGGTGCGGTACACACTGTCGTATTTGGTGGTTTCTCTCCAGAGGCCCTATCAGGGCGCATCATTGACTCGGATGCCAAAGTGGTGATTACCGCTGACGAAGGCGTACGCGGCGGTCGCGCAGTCCCATTGAAGAAAAACGTCGATGAAGCACTGACTAACCCAGAAGTGAAAACCATCGAAAAAGTAATTGTGATGAAACGTACTGGTGGTGACATTGAATGGCACGACCATCGTGATGTTTGGTGGCACGAGGCAACTGCCAATGTGTCGTCTGACTGCCCGCCAGAAGAGATGAAAGCGGAAGATCCGCTATTCATTCTTTATACATCGGGCTCAACCGGTAAGCCAAAAGGCGTTCTACATACTACTGGCGGCTACCTCGTCTACGCGGCAATGACGTTCAAATACGTGTTCGATTACCAACCCGGTGAAACCTTTTGGTGTACCGCCGATGTGGGTTGGATCACGGGTCACACTTACTTAATCTATGGTCCACTTGCCAATGGCGCGAAAACGATTCTATTCGAAGGTGTACCAAACTACCCAAGCACCAACCGCATGAGCCAAGTGGTCGATAAGCATCAAGTGAATATCCTCTACACCGCGCCAACAGCGATTCGCGCTCTGATGGCGAAAGGCAATGAAGCGGTTGAAGGTACCTCACGTAGCAGCTTGCGCATCATGGGCTCCGTTGGTGAACCGATTAACCCAGAGGCGTGGGAGTGGTACTACAAAACCATCGGTAACGAAAACTCACCAATCGTCGATACTTGGTGGCAAACCGAAACTGGCGGCATACTTATCGCACCACTGCCTGGGGCAACCGATCTCAAACCGGGTTCGGCAACGCGTCCATTCTTCGGTGTTCAGCCTGCGCTAGTGGATAACATGGGTAATATCATTGAAGGGGCAACGGACGGAAACCTAGTGATTCTCGATTCATGGCCGGGTCAGATGCGCACCGTTTACGGCGACCATGACCGCTTTGAGCAAACCTACTTCTCAACCTTTAAAGGCATGTACTTTACTAGTGACGGAGCTCGCCGCGACGAAGACGGCTACTACTGGATCACCGGTCGTGTCGATGACGTACTCAACGTTTCCGGTCACCGTATGGGTACCGCAGAAATTGAATCTGCTCTGGTCGCTCACGACAAAATTGCCGAGGCAGCAATTGTCGGCATTCCGCACGATATCAAAGGCCAAGCCATTTACGCTTACATCACACTCAACGATGGCGAGTTCCCAAGCGCAGAACTGCACAAAGAAGTCAAAAATTGGGTACGAAAAGAGATTGGTCCTATCGCCACGCCCGATGTGTTGCACTGGACAGACTCACTACCTAAGACACGTTCAGGTAAGATCATGCGTCGTATCCTACGTAAAATTGCCACTGGCGATACGAGCAACTTAGGCGATACCTCAACGCTGGCGGATCCAAGCGTGGTGGATAAGTTGATTGCCGAGAAAGCCGAACTCGCTTAATCCTCTTTAATCGTCTGAGATTTTTCAAACCGTCACTCTGTGGCGGTTTGCTGTTTTTGAGCCCCATGAACCACAGACCAGCCACTGGAGTGGCACAGAAATGTTACCTTGATTACAAATTTACCGTTTCAAACAGGGAGATTAGACCAGTAAATTGCTGCGATTTGCGCTGAATTAGCTATAATCTTGGTCTATTTCAAAGATCCGCTGCTATTTCTTAAAAATTAGCATGCTGAATCCGAGATTATATGGGAATATTCTAGTTCATATCATGAAGTAGGAAGATGGCAGCATAATGACAGCAAAATCACGCATTCTTGTCTTAAATGGTCCAAATCTAAACCTGTTAGGTCTACGTGAACCCGCTCATTACGGTTCTTCAACCCTACCACAGATTATCGCCACTTTAACCAAGCAAGCTCACGCCGCAGGAGTCGAACTCGACCACCTCCAATCTAACCGTGAGTATGAGTTGATCGAAGCGATTCATGCCGCTTACAACCAAGCGGATTTTATCATCATCAATCCTGCCGCGTTCACTCACACCAGTGTCGCGCTCAGAGATGCTCTGCTTGGTGTTGCCATCCCATTTATCGAAGTACATTTATCCAATGTGCATGCGCGAGAGCCGTTTCGTCACCACTCTTACCTGTCCGATAAGGCGCAAGGGGTGATCTGCGGTCTCGGTGCACAAGGTTACGAATTCGCTTTGTCTGCCGCGATCAAATCGCTACAGGCTGAGTAACTCAACACTCTGCAGCTCAATTTGAGCTGTCTTATTCACAAGATAAAAGAGAAAGAAAAAATGGATATCCGTAAAATCAAGAAGCTTATCGAGTTAGTAGAAGAGTCTGGCATTGCCGAGCTAGAAATCTCTGAAGGTGAAGAGTCGGTACGCATCAGCCGTAACGGTACAGCAGCACCTGCGCCAGTTCATTACGCAGCAGCGCCTGCACCAGTTGCAGCTCCAGCGCCAGCCGCGGCACCAGCAGCACCTGCTTCTGAAGCAGCAGCGGCACCAGCAGCACCTGCGGGTCATCAAGTTCTTTCTCCAATGGTCGGTACTTTCTACCGTTCTCCAAGCCCAGATTCGAAAGCGTTTGTTGAAGTGGGTCAATCTGTGAGCGCTGGCGATACTCTATGCATCGTTGAAGCAATGAAGATGATGAACCAAATCGAAGCAGATAAGTCTGGCGTTGTCACTGCTATCCTAGTTGAAGACGGCCAACCAGTTGAATTCGACCAACCACTTGTTGTTATCGAATAATAGAGGCTCTCTCTTATGCTAGATAAATTAGTCATCGCGAACCGAGGCGAAATTGCGCTTCGAATTCTTCGCGCATGTAAAGAACTCGGTATTAAAACGGTCGCGGTTCACTCTACTGCCGATCGCGACCTTAAGCACGTACTACTGGCAGACGAAGCCATCTGTATCGGTCCTGCTCGCGGTATCGATAGCTACCTAAACATTCCGCGCATCATCTCTGCTGCAGAAGTAACTGGCGCAGTGGCGATTCACCCTGGCTACGGTTTCCTATCAGAAAACGCAGACTTCGCAGAACAAGTAGAGCGCAGCGGTTTCATCTTCGTTGGCCCGAAAGCCGATACTATCCGCATGATGGGTGACAAAGTATCAGCGATCACCGCGATGAAAAAAGCGGGCGTCCCTTGTGTACCTGGCTCAGATGGTCCGCTCGATAATGATGATGCGAAGAACAAAGCGCACGCCAAACGTATTGGCTACCCAGTGATTATCAAAGCCTCTGGCGGCGGCGGCGGTCGTGGTATGCGTGTCGTTCGATCTGAAGGCGAACTGGTTGAAGCGATTGCCATGACTCGCGCAGAAGCCAAAGCAGCATTCAACAACGATATGGTTTACATGGAGAAATTCCTAGAAAACCCTCGTCACGTTGAAGTCCAAGTGATTGCTGACGGTCAAGGCGGAGCGATCCATCTTGGTGAGCGTGACTGTTCAATGCAGCGTCGCCACCAAAAGGTGGTTGAGGAAGCGCCAGCACCAGGCATCACTGAAGAGATGCGTAAATACATCGGTGAACGTTGTACCCGAGCTTGTCTAGAGATCGGGTACCGCGGCGCAGGTACGTTTGAGTTCCTATACGAAAACGGCGAATTCTACTTCATCGAGATGAACACCCGTATTCAGGTAGAGCACCCTGTGACTGAAATGGTCACCGGCGTAGACCTCATCAAGGAGCAGCTTCGTGTTGCGGCTGGCCAGCCTCTGTCATTTACTCAAGATGACATCAAGATTCGCGGCCATGCGATTGAGTGTCGTATTAACGCTGAAGACCCAGAGCGCTTCCTACCATCACCAGGTAAAATCGAGCGTTTCCATTCTCCAGGCGGTATGGGCGTGCGTTGGGAATCGCACATCTACACCGGCTATACTGTGCCACCTCACTACGATTCGATGATCGGTAAACTGATCACATTCGGTGAAAACCGCGATGTAGCGATTGCTCGCATGAAGAACGCACTGGGTGAGATGATCGTAGAAGGCATCAAAACCAATGTGCCTCTACAAGAAAGCATTATGAATGATGAGAACTTCCAGCACGGTGGTGCCAACATTCATTACCTAGAGAAAAAGCTAGGCCTTCAATAAGAGACTAGGTGCGAAAACTCTTTTCCTAAATGCTCACTTCGGTGAGCATTTTTTGTTTACGCCTATAATCTCAGCAGAGATCTGCTAAACTCTGCGCAAATTTTATTTTTGAGAGCAGATAGCCATGCCTTGGATTCAAATCAAACTCAATGCCACCAACGAAAGTGCTGAGCAAATCGGTGATATGCTGATGGAAGAGACCGGCGCCTTGTCCGTCACCTTCCTAGATGCTCACGACACGCCAGTGTTTGAACCGTTGCCAGGTGAAACACGCCTTTGGGGCGATACCGACATCCTTGCGCTGTATGACGCTGAAGCGGACACAGATTTTATTATCGAGCAGACCAAACTAAGCGGGCTATTAGCGGAAGGCTTTGCTTACAAGATCGAACAGCTTGAAGATAAAGATTGGGAACGCGAGTGGATGGATAACTTCCACCCAATGAAGTTCGGCGAGCGGCTCTGGATCTGCCCAAGCTGGCGTGACATCCCAGAGCCTGACGCGGTCAACGTAATGCTCGACCCAGGCCTAGCGTTTGGCACAGGCACCCACCCAACCACAGCCCTCTGTCTAGAGTGGCTTGAACAGCTCGACCTATCTGGAAAAACGGTGATCGACTTTGGTTGTGGTTCAGGCATCCTTGCGATCGCCGCGATCAAGCTTGGAGCAGAAAAAGTTATCGGGATCGATATCGATCCTCAAGCTCTGCTCGCGTCTAAAGACAACGCTGAACGCAACGGCGTTGCTGACAAGCTTGAAGTCTTCCTACCTCAAGAGCAACCACAAGGTCTTATCGCAGATGTCGTGGTAGCCAATATTCTAGCTGGTCCACTGCGTGAGCTATCACCAATTATTAAGTCATTAGTCAAGCCAAACGGTGAGCTTGCCATGTCTGGTGTACTCGATACGCAAGCCGAAGATGTTGCAAACTATTACCGTGACGAACTTCACATTGATCCAATCAAAGAACAGAGCGAATGGTGCCGCATCTCTGGGCGCAAGCAAGGCTAGGCAAGACTTTGCGAGCTAATTGACTGATTTTTAGGCATTTTGAAGAAACAATTTGTAAATGCTCAAATATTAGTCTTTTCACAGCGCTAAAAAATGCGTAAAATGCGCGCCCTTACTGGTTCTAAGCTGTGAAGACGTTTTGAAAATTGGAAATTACCAACTCAAGAATAATCTTATCGTTGCTCCTATGGCTGGGGTAACCGATAGACCATTTAGAGAGTTGTGTCTCCGCTATGGCGCGGGAATGGCAGTCAGTGAAATGATGTCATCCAATCCCAAACTGTGGGAAACGTCTAAGTCAAAGCAACGCATGGTACATGAAGGCGAATCGGGCATTCGCTCTGTACAAATTGCCGGTGCTGATCCACAACTGATGGCCGATGCTGCTCAGTTCAATGTTGAAAACGGTGCGCAAATCATCGATATCAACATGGGCTGCCCAGCAAAGAAAGTAAATAAAAAGCTCGCGGGCTCTGCGTTGCTACAGTACCCGAATATCATTGAAGATATTCTAAAATCAGTAGTCGATGCAGTGGATGTCCCTGTGACATTGAAAACTCGTACGGGCTGGGACACAGAAAACAAAAACTGTGTTCAAATTGCGAAATTAGCCGAAGACTGCGGCATACAAGCTTTAGCGCTACATGGGCGCACCAAGGCGTGTATGTACAAAGGCGAGGCGGAATACGACAGCATTAAAGCGGTTAAGCAAGCCGTCTCAATACCGGTTATCGCTAATGGTGATATCGATAGCCCAGAGAAAGCCAAGCAGGTTCTGGAGTACACCGGCGCCGACGCTTTAATGATTGGACGCCCTGCCCAAGGACGTCCGTGGATTTTTCAGGAAATCCAACACTTTTTGGAAAACGGCACCACAATGCCTGCGCTTCCGCTTGCGGAAGTCAAAGACATTCTGCTCGGTCATGTTCGTGCTCTCCATACTTTCTATGGTGAGTATTTAGGCCCAAGAATCGCGCGTAAGCACGTAGGTTGGTACCTAAAGGAACATGAACAAGCGAGTGAGTTTCGCCGTACCTTCAACGCACTGGATGCAGCCCCGCTGCAACTAGAGGCGCTCGAAGAGTATTTTGATTTAGCCTGAGTCATTGAAGCTATTGCCTCAACGACCACGGCTTAACGTTGCATCATAATTAAGAGAAGAGCTAGACCGAATATGTTCGAACAAAATCTGACTTCAGAAGCATTAACAGTAACTACAGTAACGTCACAAGACCAGATTACGCAGAAGCCTTTACGTGACTCTGTTAAAGCATCTCTTAAAAACTACTTGGCCCAACTAAACGGCCAAGAAGTCACTGAACTATACGAATTAGTTCTAGCTGAAGTAGAACAGCCACTACTAGATACCATCATGCAGTACACTCGCGGCAACCAAACTCGCGCAGCCACTATGATGGGTATCAACCGCGGTACTCTTCGCAAGAAACTTAAGAAATACGGCATGAACTAATCGTTCATTCGTGCATTTATCGATTGAAGCCGGGCTCACTCTATGAGCCCGGCTTTTTTATATCAACCAGATTAATAATCGCGCAAAGATTCATCAATCTGTGATCAATTGCGATTGCTTATGAAAAAGTGACCGATATAATGAAAAATTAAGACTTTTTTTGAGCGCTCTACATGATTGATATGCAAAAGGAAGAATGGCTAAGCTTGATGCTTAGAGAACTGCCTGATCGTCTATTGATCATGTCCGCTGAAGGTATCGTCATGGAGGCCTTCGGTGAGCCTTCTGCCTCTTATCCATCCGCTTCTCGTCACCTAATCGGTCAACATTTCCGTCAACTACTGCCTGATCAAATCATCGAGCGCTTCACTCACCACTTCTCCCAAGCACTTAGCTCAAATACTCGCAACCAACTTCACTACTCGCTGCGTGTTAGTGAGCAGTTGCAAATGTCTATTGAGGCGCTGGATGAGTGGCAAGAGCATGAACAGCGGTGGTTTGAAGCCAACTTAAAACCGATAACCTTGAGCAACGGGCTTCAGTACGTTCTGTGGCAAGAGCGGGAGGTGACTCAGAGTTACTTACAACACACCGAGCTCAAAAAGTTGGCAGAAACCGATGAGTTAACCGGCATACTTAACCGACGCGCGTTTATGGCGCACTTAGAGCGAGAATTTGACCGCCCTCATCAGCGCCACTTCAGTTGCTTGATGATCGATATTGACCATTTTAAAGAGATCAACGATCAAGTCGGGCACCTTTCTGGCGACGAGGTCATTACGCAAGTGGCACAGATTTGCAAAACCATGGTCCGTAGTCATGATCATATTGGTCGTCTAGGGGGAGAAGAATTTGGTGTTCTCTTAACCGACACCAACGCCATTCAAGCCTATGACATCGCCGAGCGCATTCGCCAAAGTGTGGCTTCAACACCTTGCCATGTCGATGGTCATGTTATTGTTCCGACCGTCAGTATTGGTATCGCTGAGCTCAACACTCAGGTCGCGTCAGTGCGCGAATTAATGGTACAAGCAGACAAAGCCATGTACTACTCAAAGCAGACCGGGCGTGATCAAGTGACCCTCTATTATGACAACCTACCGCAAATCAAAACCAACACAAATCTGAACGTGAATATTCGCCGCGCCTCTTAACCGTCTTGTTTTTCCGTCGGCTCTTCACTCGCCAATGCGGTTAAAATAGAACAGTGGCTAGCATCATCATCGACGTGTCCACAGCAAGCATCATTAATTTTTTTCAAAGCACTACGAATTCGGGTCAACTCAGCGATCTTTTCATCGATAAGACGGAGTTTAGCCGATGTGATCGCCTTCACTTCCGCGCAGCTGTGCTCCGTCGCTTCTAAACGAATCTCTAGTAACTCGCGAATTTCTTCCAAACTCAAGCCTAGGTCTTTAGCGCGGATAATAAAATTCACTTGCTGCTGATTGGCGTCATTATATAAACGATAGCCAGAGTCACTGCGTCCCGCGGGTTTAATTAGCTGGTTTTTCTCGTAAAAACGCAACGTATCCGCCGTGACTTGGCAGCGTTTTGCCAACTCGCCGATCTGAAACATAAGACTTCCTATTTAACCCTTTCATTACGTTTATCATAAAGAATGGCTATTTTTGCAATTATTTTTGCGATGCCAAACGATTGCGCGAGCTTTTTTGTAATAAATTAGTTAGAATGTGCGCCACCAATCTCAGAGACTCATTTTGTATCATTCGATGATGACAAAGGTCTTTACCAAAACTGGCCAATCTCTTACCCGTTAGCAATATAACAGAGCGTAAGAACAAGTTCATTTTTGGCAAATATCTTTATATTAACTCTGTGACTTTGAGGAAATGGAAGCATGACTAACGCTCGTCCTATTCGCCGCGCTTTAATTAGCGTATCAGACAAGACTGGTATCGTAGAATTTGCTCAGGCTCTTTCTGAGCGTGGCGTGGATATCTTATCGACTGGCGGCACGGCACGCCTACTGGCAGAACAAGGTATCTCGGTAACGGAAGTGTCCGACTACACAGGTTTCCCAGAAATGATGGACGGTCGTGTTAAGACCCTGCACCCAAAAGTTCATGGTGGTGTACTGGGCCGTCGTGGTCAAGACGATGACGTGATGGAAAAACACGGCATCAATCCTATCGATATGGTAGTGGTTAACCTTTACCCATTCGCAGAAACCGTCGCCAAAGCGGGTTGCACTCTCGCCGATGCGGTTGAGAACATCGACATCGGTGGTCCGACTATGGTTCGCTCTGCAGCGAAAAACCACAAAGACGTGACGATTGTTGTTAATGCTCACGACTACGACCGCGTTATCGCTGAGATGGACGCTAACGACAAGTCTCTTACTCTAGACACTCGTTTCGACCTTGCTATCGCAGCATTTGAGCACACTGCGGCATACGACGGCATGATCGCTAACTACTTCGGCACTATGGTTCCTAGCTACGGCGAGAACAAAGAAGGTGACGAAGAGTCTAAATTCCCTCGCACTTTCAACCAGCAGTTCGAGAAGAAGCAAGACATGCGCTACGGTGAGAACAGCCACCAAGCAGCCGCTTTCTACGTTGAAGCAAACCCTGAAGAAGCGTCCGTTTCAACGGCTCGCCAAATCCAAGGCAAAGCCCTTTCTTACAACAACATCGCTGACACTGACGCAGCGCTTGAATGTGTCAAAGAGTTCGACCAACCTGCCTGTGTCATCGTCAAGCACGCCAATCCATGTGGCGTGGCATTAGGTAGCAACATTCTTGAAGCGTACGATCGCGCCTACAAAACCGATCCAACATCCGCATTTGGCGGCATCATCGCCTTCAACCAAGAGCTAGACGCCGAAACAGCGACGGCTATCGTCGAGCGTCAGTTTGTGGAAGTAATCATCGCCCCTTCTGTATCAGCTGAAGCGATTGAAGTGGTTGCCGCGAAGAAGAACGTTCGCCTACTAGAGTGTGGCGAGTGGACAACCAAGACGACCGGTTTTGATGTGAAGCGCGTTAACGGCGGCCTACTGGTTCAAGACCGTGACCAAGGCATGGTAAGCCTAGATGACCTTAAAGTGGTTTCTAAGCGTCAGCCAACCGAAGAAGAACTTAAAGATGCGCTATTCTGCTGGAAAGTCGCGAAGTACGTGAAATCGAACGCGATTGTTTACTCTAAAGGTGACATGACAATCGGTGTCGGCGCAGGCCAAATGAGCCGCGTATACTCTGCGAAGATCGCTGGCATTAAAGCCGCGGACGAAGGTCTACAAGTTGAGGGCTGTGTAATGGCTTCAGATGCGTTCTTCCCATTCCGTGACGGTATCGACGCGGCAGCAGAAGCAGGCATCAAGTGTGTGATTCAACCGGGTGGGTCTATGCGTGATGACGAAGTGATCGCAGCGGCTGACGAACACGACATGGCAATGATCTTTACGGGTATGCGTCACTTCCGTCACTAGAAAGATACGAGAGCGCTTCGCGCAAGTGGAGAATAGCGAGTATTGTAAAATAGAACGACTCGCTACTCTCGACTCGAAGCTAACTAATTTTGTTTAAGGATTTTTAATATGCGAGTTTTAATTATTGGTGCTGGCGGTCGTGAACATGCATTAGGCTGGAAAGCGGCGCAAAACCCAAACGTTGAGACAGTCTTTGTTGCACCAGGTAATGCTGGTACTGCGCTTGAGCCAAAGCTTGAGAACGTAAACATTGGTGTAGAGAGCATCTCTGAACTGGTTGCTTTCGCTAAAGAGAAGCAAATCGAACTGACAATTGTTGGCCCTGAAGCGCCGCTGGTCATCGGTGTGGTGGATGCATTTCGCGAAGCAGGCCTGCCAATTTTTGGTCCAACTCAAGCAGCTGCACAGCTAGAGGGCTCTAAGGCCTTCACTAAAGATTTCCTAGCGCGCCACAACATCCCTACCGCGGCTTACGCAAACTTTACCGAAATCGAGCCAGCTCTAGCTTACGTACGTGAGCAAGGTGCCCCTATCGTAGTTAAAGCTGACGGTCTTGCCGCTGGTAAGGGCGTTATCGTGGCGATGACGCTACAAGAAGCAGAAGATGCCATTAAAGACATGCTCGCTGGCAACGCTTTTGGTGAAGCAGGCAGCCGAGTGGTAATTGAAGAGTTCCTAGATGGTGAAGAAGCCAGTTTTATCGTAATGGTAGATGGTAAAAGCGTGCTACCAATGGCCACCAGCCAAGATCACAAGCGTGTAGGCGATAAAGATACTGGCCCTAATACTGGCGGCATGGGTGCATACTCTCCTGCCCCTGTAGTGACTCCAGAAATCCACGAACGCATCCTAGAAGAAGTGATCTACCCAACGGTACGTGGCATGGACGCTGAAGGCGCACCATACACAGGCTTCCTCTACGCAGGTCTAATGATCGATAAAGATGGCACGCCGAAAGTTATCGAATATAACTGCCGCTTCGGCGATCCAGAAACGCAACCTATCATGATGCGTATGGAGTCGGACCTTGTTGAGCTATGTTTGATGGCTATCGATGAGAAACTCGATGAAGCAGAGTCTAAGTGGGATCCGCGTGCGTCTATCGGCGTCGTGCTAGCAGCTGGCGGCTACCCGGCTGATTACGCTAAAGGTGACGTTATTTCTCTCCCAGAAAGCGAACTGGACGGCGAAAAAATCTTCCACGCTGGCACGGCTAATAACGCTGCTGGTGAGGTTGTGACAAATGGCGGTCGCGTATTGTGTGCCACCGCACTAGGAAATAGCGTCTCAGAAGCTCAACAACGCGCTTACGCACTGGCTAAGCAAGTGAGCTGGAATGGTATGTTCCACCGCAACGACATCGGCTACCGTGCGATTGAGCGCGAACAAAACAGCTAATAACAACGTCGCATTGGCTAGGTAAGCAAAAAGGCGCTCAGTGAGCGCCTTTTTATTCATATGGCTAACGATTACTCTTCTTCAATGAGGTTGGGGCGCTCGATACAGTCTTGATTGTCATCTGCAAGCATCAATAACTCATTCACTACGACTTTATTTGAACGAGTCGAACCAATAAACGCGACATAACTGTCAATAGTCGATAAGCGGTTCACCACAAAACTCGGTAACGTCTCGTTGAACTCTACGCGCTCAAAACTATCACCACTGCAGGTATCAAACGTTGAACCATCCCAGTAACCTTGGATAAGGCTTTGTCCGCGGCTGGTTTGGCTTTTGGTCAAACTGGGAATATTGCGCGCTTCTTGTTTAAGCCACTCAATCTTTTCGCTTTTAAGTGGTAGCACTTTGCCATCAAAGCGGTATTGCTGATATACCGCCTCGCCCAATTTATTAAACCGAACATGAATACGATAAGGCACTAAGCCTTGGTTATCTTTGAGTTGCTCACCTTGGCGAATCAGCTCTCTCAGCTCTCCCTCGCTCCAACGATAGTCGGTTTGATACCACCCATAATCACCAGCACTGACATAATCGCCGGCGGTATAAGGAAAAGTGGTTCGTTCGGTATACCAATATAAACTGGTTGAGTCACCAATAGTTTGCCCACCCGTATAGTTCGAGAACTGGGCAAGATTCGGGGTAGGGGCGCTAGTCGAACAGCCCGACAATACTGCCGCAACCAAACTAGCAAAAAGTATTTTTTTCATTGTCATAAAATAAATATACGCCAAGATAGCAACTACCTTGGCGTATTATATACAGTCTGAGCGTAAAACTCTGAAATCAGTATTAAATTATTTTACTGAATCTTTTAGTGCTTTACCTGCTACGAATGCTGGTACGTTTGCAGCAGCGATTTGAATTTCAGCACCAGTTTTTGGGTTGCGGCCAGTACGAGCTGCACGGTGGTTAACTTTGAATGTACCAAAACCAATTAGTTGAACTTGGTCACCCTCTTTAAGTGCATCAGTCACACCGTCAAGAGTTGCTTCAAGAGCAGCTTTAGCTTGTGCTTTAGATAGGTCTGCTTTCTCTGCGATAAAGTCGATTAATTGGGTCTTGTTCATTAGGTTTCCCTTCTCATATGTTATCGAATTCAACTCACTCTAAAGCATAAATGCCCCATCTGGCAAAGGTTTGTAGGCGTTCTTTGGCTCTCATGACGTACTTTTAACCATAATCTGAGTATTAACTCACAATTTGTTACTCTGTCAGCAAGGAATAAACCTTGTTTTTCACCTCTTTAAGCCTTATTTATTACACTGCAAAAGCCCTAGAAGCCTGATATTGTGGGGCTCAAAGCGAACACAAAACGCTCACATCAATAATGCACAGGTAAGAGAAGCGCCCCTTTTCTTGCAAAGTTAGAGGTGGGTGAACTGACATAGGACTTTTATGTTTCTGCTAACTCTATACGTTTCAATTGCCATTGGCGTATCGTTTATCTGTTCCGTTTTAGAAGCAGTGCTTCTAAGCATCTCACCCAGTTATATTGCCCAATTGCGCCAGCAAGGACACCCTTCGGCGGCGCACCTTGCCAAGCTCAAAGCGGATATCGATCGTCCGCTCGCGTCCATCTTGACCCTCAACACCATCGCACACACCATAGGTGCCGCCAGCGCGGGTGCTCAAGCGGCGGTAGTCTTTGGCAGTGAGTGGTTAGGCGTTTTCTCTGCCGTGCTCACCTTAGGTATTTTGGTGCTTTCAGAAATTGTGCCTAAGACCATTGGCGCAACCTATTGGCGCCAGCTCGCTCCCGCTGCTGCTGTCGTACTACGCTGGATGGTATGGGCTTTGACGCCATTTGTTTGGTTCTCAGAGCAGATCACCAAACGCCTTGCACGTGGCAGCGAAGCGCCAAAAATGCGCGATGAACTCTCTGCGATGGCGATATTGGCCCGCGAGAGTGGTGAGTTTGCCGAAGGGGAGTCAAAAATCCTCACCAATCTGCTTGGTATTCAAGATGTCCCCGTGACTCAGGTGATGACACCACGCCCGGTAGTGTTTCGTGTCAACGCCGAGTCGACTATTGACGAGTTTCTCGCCGAGCATGAGGATACGCCGTTCTCAAGGCCATTAGTGTATAGCCAGTCTACCGACAACATTATCGGTTTTGTTCACCGTCTTGAGCTGTTTAAAATGCAGCAAGCCGGGCATGGCAGTCGCCAGCTAGGCGCCGTTATGCGTCCGTTGCACGTCTTGCTAAACACGCTACGTTTACCAAAAGCGTTTGAACAAATGATGGCTAAACGCCTGCAACTGGCGATGATTGTCGACGAGTACGGCACGATTCAGGGCATTTTGACCCTAGAGGATATCTTTGAACACTTGGTCGGCGAGAAGATTGTCGATGAAGCAGACCATGCCACCGACATGCAAGAGCTGGCATTCGAGCGCTGGGAGCGTTGGAAACAAACCCACGGCGTAATTGAAAATCGCGACGATGATGAAGAACAGGAAGTGGCCGACGAGCAAAACGAGCCACCAAAAGAGAAAGACGTGTAGTGGGTACAACCTAGTTCCTAGACACCCAGTGCTAGGAACTAGCACTGGCCTCTAGAGGCTAACCCCAATATTACTCACACCCTCATCACGTAGTTCAGCACGCAAATCTTTGATCAGC
Organism: Vibrio sp. JPW-9-11-11; assembly: GCF_013369335.1. Taxonomy (GTDB): domain Bacteria; phylum Pseudomonadota; class Gammaproteobacteria; order Enterobacterales; family Vibrionaceae; genus Vibrio. The sequence continues at coordinate 122,171 of NZ_SZQJ01000001.1, read as the reverse complement.
TCAATATCACGCTCTTCGGCTTCACGTAGAGGACGGAAGATCGCCCATTGCACATCCCACTCGGCGCATACCACTTCATTGTCTTTCTGGTTTTGGTTGGTAATTTCTTCACCGGTTTGCGCCTCTTCTAACTGCGCCACCGTCATCACCGACTGCTGACTCACTTTATGCATGTTCTCAAACAGATAGTCGCGGTCGAGTAAGCCATGTAAGAGGTACGACAGCGCGACACAGGCATCAATCGCAGGGTACACACCATAAAAGTCATAATCTTCTGAGCTTGGGATGATTTCTTCGAGCTTTTCAAGCTGGCGCTCAAAGTTCACTTTGGCGGTTTTGACCGTCAGTTGTTCCCAAATGCTATCGAGAATATCGCGATAAACGCGCGCCTCGGCGAACTGAGTGCTATCACAAAACATGGCATAGTTTGGGTACATACGTTCACACAGGCTAGCCATAAAGGTAATCTGTTTCCAGGGTTCGAGCTTCTCTAGACGAAGCTGAAGAGGGTTCTGTAGCATAGGGACTCGTGAGCTAATGATTAATTCAGACAGCGAGAGTTTACTTGATAACCAACAGGGAAAAAAGCAAGGCGATGAACAATTTTACCCACAAAGTCTATCTGCTCACTGAAGACAACGATAAATATCGACAACTGCTGGAGCAGGCGTCATTACCGCAGCTCGCACTTACCGAGCAACCTTGCGAGGCCACTATATTGCTTGCCTCCCCACCCAAAGCAGCTAAACGAATTCAAGACTTTCCTCATGTCGAGTGGATTCAGTCGATTTACGCCGGGGTGGATGCACTCATTCCAGCGCTCAATCAGTTTGATGGCCAACTCACCAATGTCAAAGGGATCTTCGGCCAGCAAATTGCCGAATACGTCATTGGCTACAGCATCGCCCACTATCGCCACTTCAATCACTACCTAAATCAACAAGCTAAAAGCGAGTGGTCACCACTTCCCTACTCTTCGCTAAGTGGAAAAAAAGTCGTGATTCTCGGTACCGGGTCGATTGGTGCTGAGCTGGCTCAAGCGATTAAAAGCCTCGCAATGCAGCCGATTGGCGTTAATCGCAGCGGCATCCCTGCAAAGCACTCCCCGTTTTCCGCCACCTATCATATTCAAGAGCTAGCGACCGCGCTTACCCAAGCCGACATCGTGGTCAATACCCTGCCCAATACCGCGCACACTCAGCAGATCTTAAATCAATCCAGCTTAGCCGCTTGTCAGCAAGCCTTGTTGTTTAATGTCGGCCGGGGCAGCGCCATCGACGAGTTAGGCTTGCTCACCGCAATAGAAAGTGGGGCAATTGAACATGCTTTTCTTGATGTTTTCGAGCAAGAGCCACTCCCTCAAAGTCACCCTTTCTGGTCTCATCCTAAGATTACTGTAACACCACACATCGCCGCGCTGAGTTTTCCAGAGCAAGTGGTCGATATTTTCGCTGACAACTACCAGCGCTGGTGTGATGGGTTTGGGTTGGTGAATCAAATTGACTTAGATAAAGGCTACTAATATGAGGGTTAATCAAAGGTTATACCGATGATCCACATGGATAATTTGTTAGCCCAGGTGCGCGCTTGTCGAGTATGTGAACCTCACCTAGAACACGGTTGCAACCCGGTTATCCAAGCCAGTAAGTCGGCTCGTCTGCTGATCATCGGTCAAGCACCGGGGGCTCGAGTCCATCAGACTTCGATACCTTGGAATGACCCTAGCGGTCAGCGTCTAAGAGAGTGGTTACAACTCGATAAGCGAACCTTTTACGATCCAAACCAAGTGGCCATTATGCCGATGGGATTATGCTATCCCGGCAAAGGGCAAAGTGGCGACCTGCCACCAAGAAAAGAGTGCGCGCCGCTATGGCATCAGGCCATACTCGACCAACTACCCAATGTCACGATGACACTTCTAATTGGTCAGTACGCACAAAACTACTACCTGCAAGATAAACCCAAGACACTGACCGAAACCGTACGTAACTGGCAACAATGGGCGCCCAAGTATTTACCTCTTCCTCATCCCTCTCCACGCAATAGCATTTGGATAACAAGAAACCCTTGGTTTGAAGAAAAAATCGTTCCGTATATTCGTCAGTACGTCCTCCAGAGTTTAAGGGACTGACTCAGACAGTTTTACATCCAACTTTCGAGCCGCCAAACTTAATCACAACCGAACAAATCACGCGTGTAGATTTTGTCGGCAACATCAGCCAACTCTAGCGCCATACGGTTAGAGACAATCACATCCGATTGAGCTTTAAACGCTTCGAGATCACGAACCACTTCCGAGTTGAAGAACAGATCCTCTTCCAGGACGGGTTCATAAACAATCACGGTCACACCTTTCGCTTTGAGGCGTTTCATGATGCCCTGAATAGAAGACGCACGAAAATTATCCGAGCCTGCTTTCATGATAAGGCGATAAATACCGACGACTTTAGGCTCATGCTTAAGAATAGACTCTGCGACAAAGTCTTTACGAGTGCGGTTAGCGTCGACAATCGCGCCAATGATATTGTTTGGCACATCCTGGTAATTGGCGAGCAGTTGCTTAGTGTCTTTTGGCAAGCAGTAGCCACCGTAACCAAACGACGGGTTATTGTAGTGATTACCAATACGCGGGTCTAAACCAACGCCTTCAATTATCTGACGTGCTATTAGTCCATGCGCTTCTGCATAGGAATCTAGCTCGTTGAAATACGCCACCCGCATTGCAAGATAGGTATTAGAAAACAGTTTTACCGCCTCAGCTTCGGTCGAGTTGATCAGCAATACATCAATGTCTTGCTTCTCAGCGCCTTCAACCAATAAGTTGGCAAACTCACGAGCCCGAAGACTCTGCTCACCAACAATGATACGCGACGGATGCAAGTTGTCATAAAGCGCTTTTCCTTCACGAAGAAACTCTGGTGAAAAGATAATATTTTCGCAGCCAAACTCTCGCTTAATACGCTCGGTATACCCGACTGGCACCGTTGATTTAATCACCATGATGGCCCCTGGGTTAATCGCAAGTACATCTCGAATCACTGCTTCAACGGATGAAGTATCAAAATAGTTAGTAACCGGATCATAATCAGTCGGGGTAGCAATAATGACATATTTCGCATCACAATATGCTAACTGTGCCTCGGTTGTAGCTCGGAAGTCTAGACGCTTGCAACGAAGAAATGACTCTACCTCAGAGTCGCCAATCGGCGAGATTCGGTCTTTGAGTAAATCGACTCGATGGGCATTAATATCTAAAGCCACTACTTTGTGATTCTGGGCTAATAATAGCGCGTTTGAAAGTCCCACATACCCACATCCAACCACCGCAATCTTCATTGTGTACTCCACTTCACTGCTCGTGAATAACTAGAGTTCCTTGCTCAAGTTGCAGCGATAAGACGCTGGGTTGACAGTTTAAAGACAAAAAACGGAGACCAAAGTCTCCGTTTTTGTATGCGATAGGTCGCTAGAGAGTGATTTTGTAATGGACACCTGTATTAGGTAACCAGTACCGGTTATCTAAACCAGAAAAAGCTTACACTTCATTCAGCTCTAATAACTGCTGAGGGATAGGCTCTTTTCTAAACGCAAAGCGCACCAGTACAATTGCCACGCCAAACATGCCCCCCAGCAAGGTTCCAAGAGCGCAGATTAAAGCACGTTTAGGTTTGCTCTTCACCTCGGGTACGACCGCTGGGTCAACCACTTTGAAGATAAACTCTGCTTGCACTTGAGCCATCATCAAGGTTTTGGTCTGTTCTTCGATAAGGTTGTAAAACAAAGACTGCATACCGGCAACAGAAGTTTTATTCAGTTGAAGATTAAGATACTCTAAATTAGTCGTTGCCTCGGCAACCGCTCGTTCTCGCATCACTTGGTTTAGATCTTCAACCAATAGCATCACCCATTGCTGCGCCATAAAAGGTGAATAATGCATAACAGAAATAGTGTACAAACCACTGTCTTTATCCTGGCTAGTACTTAAAATCTCTTTGCTAAATACTTCATACACTTCTTGCGCGCTCGGAACTGCACCGCGCAAACCGTCTGGTTCTCTTAGCCAGGTATCGGTCTCAGAATCATAAATCTCTTGATTGATGATCAATTCATTGGATTGCATATCCCAACCTTTTGCCGCCATGATCGGCACTAACAAGTTGTGCTTCGCGACAAACTCCTCAATGAATTGACGGGATTTCACCACCTGAATCGCCAAAGTGGTTTGATTGCTGTCCCCTCCACCTAAGTTAATCCCCGATAACGCAGCCAGTCCGCCAAATTGAGAGGTGAGTCGAGACAACCGACCACCCGATGATGCCTCTACAGGTGCAAGAAGTGCATCCGCTTTATAAATATTAGGCTTCGATAGTGCAAAAAGAACCGAGCCTATGGCAAAAATCGCTGTGATCACGATGATCAACCACTTACCTTTCCATAGGGCTAAAAACAATTCTCTTAGATCAATTTCGTCATCTGCAGCGGCGTTCGGCGCTGTGAATTGAGGATAAGCCTCTAGTGAGTTATTTGCTTTATTCATTTTCCAACCTAGCGTTTGGGCTTATACAATAAGCCCAAAACTTGTTCTCTCAGTTGTCACCAACTAATCATTAAGACAGATATTAGTTGATTGCATTCACTGCTACGCCTGTTTGATACAGAACCTGCGTAGCTGCCGTCCACCAACTGAGCGCATCACGATAATGAGTGTCGAGCGGCACCACTATTGTATCACCTGGCATTAGTTTTTCTTGACCTGCAACACTGCTAAACCATCCATTTAATTCAGGTTTAAATACAGACCCATCAGCGCGAATCACAAAAATACGGTCATCATCTGCCTGTTTTTTGAACCCACCCGCTTTTGAGAGGTAATCATTAATGTCAAGTTTTTCATCCAATAGGTAAGTAATAGAAACCTGGACCTCTCCCATAATGGAAACAGTCTTGCGGAAAGTAGGGACAAACAAGAAGTCGCCGTCTTCAAGCATAAAGTCTGCGCTCACATCACCCGCTAGAACTCGGTCGAGTTGCACCACCATTCGGCCCAATGCTTTGGATTTAGCCGACTCTTCAATAAATGAAAGTGTCGATTCTGGATTACCGATAGAGGATGCCATATTGCTGTCAGCTCGAAGCGACTTTTTCGCAGTTTCTTTACGCACTTCTTCTGCATACTGCTGAAGTAGCTTCTCTTCTTGAACACGTAAAGCTTCACGAGTAAAGATCGCTCCACGAGGGTGCGCCTGGTCTGTCAAGCCACCCGCTCGTTCTAACAACTCAGCCAACGTTTCGCCGGTACGTATTGTGTATGTTCCGGGGAAACGAACCTCCCCCTCTAGAATTACGCTATAGTTACGCTTAACATCTGGTTTAGTGAAGATATTGAACTTATCACGCCCGAGTACTTCAATATCACTATGCACGTCTCCTCGCAGCGCCCCATCAAGCGCAACACGTTGTATGTCAATAAAACCACGTTGAGTGTGCGAATCTTCACGGTAACGAGCAAGCTCAGCACTATTGGAATAAGCGCTGTAAGTGAGTCCGCCAGCCGATTTTAACAACCCAGATAGTTTCATACCTTCAGTAATCGGATAGATACCAGGAAATTTCACTTCACCAGTGATCTCTGCTATTTCCGGCGCAAGACCGTAACGTGATTGCTGCCTTAACTTAAGTAAAACTGGTGCCAGCAGTGCTTGGCGAGTGGAGCTCCTTAGCCGCTCAAGCTCATGTGGAGAGATCTGCTCAAAGGCCAACATTCTCTCAACTTGAGCTTGTACTTTAGCCGTATTTGATAAGTCCTGATTATTTGTTTTGTCCGCTTTGTCTTTCTCCGCCTCTCGCCGCGCTTGTTCTAGACTTTTGATGGATGCATCGTTCATCAACAAACTATTGAGCGCTTTAGCACTGAGTTTATTGAACACTAGGATTCGGTCACGCGACTCCAACTTTAAGTTGTCTTTGCTGGACGGTTCTAAAATGGCATTAGCTAAACTAAACTGTTTCACCTCAATGTCGCGCTGCAGATTCGTTTCACGCACAACCAAGGAGTAGTTGATGTCTGCGGTGGAGTTAAAAGCATTGTCTTTCGCATTAAACACATCGGAGATTCGCATCCCCTTTTTCCAGCCCAAAAAGCCAGGAACTTCGACATCACCCAACACTTGTACAAATTTGCTGAGTTTTTGTTTTCGAGTTGGGATTTGCACGATATCGCCCGTTTGCACCCTTTCCGCTTTACCACGTTGAGAGGTTAAATCGAGCAGCTGAATATGGCGTTGGTTATCTTTCACATAACGTTTAACCTGAACCTTTTCAGGTAAGGCATTGGCAGTAAACCCTCCAGCAATGCGAATTAAGTCTTGATAGCGCTCACCCACTTTTACCTCATAAATGGCAGGACGATTTATTTCACCATCAATGGTTACAGTAGAACCCAGACTATCAATCCACACCACATCGCCTGGCATTAGGCGAACATCATTACTAGTATCGCCTTTTAACAGCAAGTCGTACATATCCAGTTGGCGCACCAGTTTGCCATTGCGTTTTAGTTGAATGTTCCGCAGCGCCCCAGTGTCACTAAAGCCACCGCTGACATAAATCGCTTGTGAAATGGTCGTCAGTGCACTGACTGTGTAAGCGCCTGGCTTGTAGGCATCACCCATCACAAAAATTTGCATCGAACGCATTTCGCCTAAGGTAATATCACTACGAACCCCAATCATTTGCTCTTCCACGCGCTGAGTTAATGAGTCTCTCAATTGCGAAAAAGTTAAACCACTGACTTTTAATGGCCCTAGTTCTGGAAACTGAATACCGCCATCCCGATTGACTCTCAATCGATGCGTATCATTTTCTTTACCGTAGAGTTGGACCACAATTTCATCACCTGGACCAACGGTATAATCGGCGGGCACGGGTGCTTCACTAATAGGGGCAAATGTTGTCGGTGAACCCGCGAATAATTCCACCCCGAAACGTTGTAGCTCGCCTTCTTGTTCAGCCGAGTTATCATTTTCATCGCCCACGCGCGACTTTTTATTCCCTTCATTTCTGGGCTCAATCACCTCTGGGGTTGGATAAGCAACCACTTGCCCCTCTGAAGGCGGTAAAGCGACCCCATATTGTTTCATCAAGGCTTGCTGCTGCTCTGCTGGCAAATTCTTAAACATTTGCAACTGTTCAGGCGTTGGTGTTTGGGCAAAAACCAGGGGCACACTGAATAGTATCAGCGAGCATAAAAACCGAAATAGACGTTGTTTTTTCATTATGTCGAACACTATTGTTATCTTGGCGGTTCAATCGAACCATTAATAAAGAAATTATCTTACTTAACTACAAGCTAAACTTGGATCCAATAATACCAAACTGGTCTCACTCGCTTAACCTACTCAACTCGGCTTGCTTTTTCACTCCATGGAGCACGCGCATCGGTCCTATCATACAAGTGATATTTTCTCGACAGCTTCTGACCGCCGTCACGCGTAATAGGCTCCCAAGCCAATACTGCGCGGCTGGTGCTTGGCTTGACAGTCATCAAATCCAGTGGAATCGAGATGTAGAACCCTTTGTTGAAACTGCCTTCACCGTACTCTTCCGAAGTGAGATCAGTAAAGGCCGCATAAAGGCCCATAATAACACCAGAATCAAACTGCTTAGCAACATCACCTTGGACACCAACATCGCCTCCCAGAAACTGACCTGCACTCACCTTGAACAGAGTATTGTCCAATAGACTCCACTGCGGCGTATAGTAAGCAGTAACATGGCCAGTAAAACCTTTGTTCAGCACATAGGCACGACAGGTCGTTGGCGCACTGACACAGCGACTGGAGTTCGAGTCAACGCCATCAAAGTAGTCGTAGTCCTCATCATACACGCCAAACCAAGAATCTGGATCCCGCTGACTGACAAAATTGAGATCGACACCTAACGCCCAGTTGCTCTGCATTGGGCGATAGAGCACCTCACTGCCCACACCTGCAAACATCATTTCCAAATAGCCCGCGTAAGCTTGGGTGTAAATGGACTCAGCAGGTTGCTCGAACCACGTTAGTTGCAGCTGGTTCATACGGACTGGATTGTCATGCACATAACTCCGGATCATGGTGCGCACCCTTGGCGTCGCTTCGTTATCTACATGTGGGTTAAAGTGATTGTCGGTGCCGTAGTTAAACTTATCGTAGTTATCTAATAAGTTAACGTAAATCCCACCGCTTAACTCAAGCTTTGCCGTAAACCAATAGTGGGCACCAGCGCTAATGCCAAAGTTGTATAAATAAAATGACTCAGGGCCGCCAAAGCTTTGTTTTAGCACAGGCGATAAACTGTAGTCCCAAGGCTTCCAACTACTAGCAATAGAACCATTGACTGACACATCGGGCTCACCCATTTCAAGCGCATCGCTTAACTTAGCATCAATGGATGAGTAAGTGGCGGCAAACAGGTAGTCTTCTCTGTTGATTTCGGTTTGAGTCAGTGCAAGGCCATTCAACTGCTCCACCACTTTAAAGCTAGTGATGTTGTGGCCTTCTTCTGTGGTCGTTAAGTGATTGTGTAAGATCACCGCTGCTCTATCCAGAGCCTCTTCACGATCGCGATACTTGATTTGCGATCCGGTCAACACTAGGGTGTCATCTTCTAAATAGAGGTGGTTTTGCGCATAACCGGCATTGCTTTGCAGCTTGCTTGAAACAGTTTGCCAACCGGAATAGGCTTCTGAATCACCCTCAGCAGGTCGTTGGCCTTGAGTTAGCACCTCTTTGGGTTCATCCCGCCATACCGAAGTCATTTGATTAAAGTTGGTGTACAGATTCAGCCCCACCGAGAAGAGTTCGCCACGCTGATAGCTAACTTTTACATCCCCCCAATCACCTAAGCGATAATTGACACCAGCGTTCCATCGAGTGCCTTGGTTCATCTCTTTGCTACCTCGAACAACAGGAAAGTCAGTACTATAATCGTTACCTTCATACTCCAGTTTTAGTCGCAACGGCTCATACGGAGTTTGATATTCAAAGCCGCCAAAAATTGCCATTGGACCGGTAAACCAGCGTTCGGCGTCGATGGTACCGCCCGAGCCTTTATAGCCGTCTTGGCGAACACAGTAAGATTCGCTGGCTTTACAAGCTGGATTAGTCACATCATTGTGCAAACCTAAATAGCCCCAACCTAAGCCGAGAGTTACATCCAAGTTTCCAAAGCGCTTGGTAGCCGCCACGTACTCACTATCAAACAGACCTGTACCGCCTAAATCGCGCCACCCCACCGAGGTTTCAGGTAACCAGTAGCTTTCATCCCACAAACGCAGTTTAACGTCGATGCCTTTATCGGTATATTTGGTGCTGCCGCTGTACCCTTCTCGATCACTGTAGAGTACATCTGGCACTTGGGTATAGCGGACTGTGGTTTCAAGCCAAGGCATGATTTGAGTAGAGACTGAGTAGTGGTAATAATCTTCACTGAAGTTAAGACCAATATTGAACTCACCGTGTTCGGCCACACGCCCAGTTGGAACTTGCATCAGACCTACGCCACCAAAATCCGTTTGAGAGATTTCCCATTGTGCATTGTTTTTCGCAATAGTTGAAGCTGAAGCAAAGACTAAGCTGGACGAAAGCCAAAGCGCTGAAGATAGTGGTTTCATTAATACTTTTTCCTCATCCGGATCAAGGAAACTATCGCTTGCTCCATTTTAACCATATTGTCTGCTTTGGAGTTAAAGCCAACAAATATAACGCTGCCTGGCATCACCTGCTGTTTTTGATTGTTCCAATGGGCATAACCCACTCTTAATACCTTACCGTCTGCTTGTATCAGCCACACGTAACTTGGATGGCTACTAGATATCATCATCGACTCATCTAGATATTCAGATATTGTATAGTCGGGGTTAAGTTTTATAGCGCTTGGGTTAAACACCAAACCTTCAATGCTCACTCGGTTGTCTCTTCGCGGAGCAACAAGCTCGTATTCACCTTCAAGCATTGGGTTAAAGGCAGGATTAAGGCGTACCGCATCGTAATCCATTTCAATAAATTTACGCTGACCGACTTTCCACTTTTCGATTTGATCCACCAAAAGCTGAGTAGAAATTTGCCATTTTTCTTCCTGTAGACCTAACTGTTTGAGCTCTGAAATAACCTGCTGTTTTAACTGCAGGGCCTTTTGCGCTTCACTACGATCAAATAACTGCATGGCATAAGGAAACTGCTGAACCGCTAACGAGTCTGCTTGAGATTGAATGTCGGCTAATACGCGCTCTAAGCGCATTGGCGTAGAATAATCAAAACGTTGCTTGGTTTGTGGTAGATAGACGCTGAGTTCGGCAGAAAATACGTATAAACTGCTCATTAGCAAAGGCAGAGCAGCTACGATCTTAATCAAATTATTCATTAACTTAACTGTCATTACTGTTGGCTCAAGTAGGGCTTCACGATTTCAAATTCGATGAGAAGTTGCTCTGGTATGAGCCACTGGGCACTTTTCACTACACGGTCTTGTTCATTGAGCCAAAACCGATTGGTGACCTGCATGTCGCCTTGTTCAAAGTGGACGATTTCTTCGATGATGCGCGTATCGCTGCTCCATAGCAGTGACTCGACCATATCGCGCTCGCGCCCCCCAAAGGAAACCTCAGCATACTGGTTGAAATTGTGTGGTTCCCAATCGTAGCGCGCCGTCCATTGATATGGACGACCCACTTTGGGCATTGCGGTATTACCACGGGAGAAATGGATGAGATTGTGGCCAAACACATTAAGTGTTTTCACAATACGGCCTTGTTCAGTGACGATCATCGCCCTGTCGGCCGAAACCCACTTTAACTGCTCGACCCCAGTAACGGGATTCATTTCCGCAAATGCCAGAACCATAAACACCTGCGGACCTTGATTGACCCGAACGTACATACTGGCGTAAGGAATTCCAACGACTTGCTCTTTGGTTAACTCGATGTCATCGCCACCCAGAAACGCCTCATTGAGTGTTGCATTAACCGATTTGAATTTTTGACTACATCCTGTCGAAAAAACAACAAGTAACACTAACAGCGTGACTTTAAGACAGTGAACCATAACACACCCTTGATAAACTAACCGTAAAAAAAGCCCCCGAGTGGGAGCTCTTGATGGTCTATAGCCTAGTGACGATCAGTTAGTTCCTGTCGTACTAGAAGTACCAGTTGTCCCATCGGTACTGTCATCTACAGCAACAGCAACTGCAACTGCTGCTAATGCTACGCCTGCAGCCACAGCACCAGCAGTTACACCACCAGCTGCAGCCGCTGCACCCGTTGCTGTAGAACCTGCACTTGAACCTGCGGCTGCAGTTTCTGCTTCAGCAAAAGCGTGAGCTGACATACCTAATGAAACTAAAATTGCCAACGCAATATTTTTCATAGTTTACATCCTTAAATTTAAGAAGTTTGCCCATTAATGAATTTACAGCTATAGGCTATTAAATAGTATAGTAATTTTCTTTCTGAATCTAGTTCCAGGACGGCGTTGCTAAAAGCAGTTAAACGTTTTCTAAATTCTGCGAACTTGCCCCTAGTGAAGACTAAAAATAGTGATGGTTAAGCTCAAGCGCAGTTTGTAACTAACCGAAAAACGCAACTAATGGTCATAAGTAGAAATTAGCTCGCTTTCTGGATAGACGAGCTAACTATCGCCATCCACCTAAAGGTCCAATTACACCTCTTATTATGGATACTACTGAAGTTAGAGTCTTGGCGAAATAAACTAAACGTGGTAGCGAAGACCCAAACACGTGACAAAAAGTCTACTTTTCTGAAGATGCAGATAACACGACACCGACATGCCGCCAAATCTCTTCAGTCCTTTAAGCAAGCGAAAAGAATCAATAATGGCAGATAGTACATATGACCCTCGAGACGGCTTTGAAGCAACTCTCCGAAAAAGATCGAAAGCGGTGCCCCTCACCAAAATACGTGGGAAGTTTGATTGTATCTACTCAGGTTATTTGTCCTCTTTGACTTCAGGAAAAATCAAAGATGCATTTAGTATGAGTGGTTTGACAGGTAAGGCCGACGCGAATGATAACCACCTACTGAAGTAGATGGTTTAGGGCAGGAAATAAAAAACGGAGACCGAAGCCTCCGTTTCAATTGCTATTAGCTATGAGTTAGCTAGGCGATGATCACATCATACCGCCCATGCCACCCATACCGCCCATGCCGCCCATATCAGGCATTGCAGGCGCGTCTTTTTGTGGTAGATCCGTCACCATCGCTTCTGTGGTGATCATCAAGCCAGCAACCGAAGCTGCGAACTGAAGTGCAGAGCGAGTCACTTTAGTTGGGTCTAGGATACCCATCTCTAGCATATCGCCATACTCACCGGTTGCCGCGTTGTAACCGTAAGAGCCTTCACCCGCTTTGACATTGTTAGCAACCACGGACTCTTCGTCACCGGCGTTAGTGGTGATTTGACGGATAGGCGCTTCCATTGCACGTAGTGCCACGCGGATACCGACGTTTTGCTCTTCGTTGTCACCTTGTAGATCAACAATCTTAGACGCTGCACGGATAAGCGCGACACCACCACCTGCTACTACACCTTCTTCAACCGCTGCGCGAGTTGCGTGTAGTGCATCTTCCACGCGGTCTTTCTTCTCTTTCATTTCAACTTCAGTGGCTGCGCCAACTTTGATGACGGCAACACCGCCCGCTAGCTTAGCAACGCGCTCTTGTAGCTTCTCTTTGTCGTAATCTGAAGTCGCTTCTTCGATTTGTTGACGAATCTGAGCAACGCGACCTTGGATCATCTCTTCTTCACCCGCGCCATCGATGATGGTGGTGTTTTCTTTAGTGATGGTCACACGTTTCGCTTGACCTAGGTCTTCTAGAACCACTTTCTCGAGCTCTAGACCAATCTCTTCAGAGATAACCGTACCGCCAGTCAGAATCGCGATGTCTTGTAGCATTGCTTTACGGCGGTCACCGAAGCCAGGCGCTTTAACCGCCGCGACTTTCACGATGCCGCGCATGTTGTTTACCACCAATGTCGCTAGCGCTTCGCCTTCCACATCTTCAGCAATGATGAGCAGAGGACGAGACGCTTTCGCTACTGCTTCTAGCGTTGGCAGTAGTTCGCGGATGTTCGATACTTTCTTGTCGATAAGAAGAATGAATGGGTTTTCTAGATCAACGCTACCGGCTTCTTGGTTGTTGATGAAGTAAGGAGATAGGTAGCCGCGGTCAAACTGCATACCTTCAACCACGTCTAGCTCGTCTTGCAGAGCTTGGCCTTCTTCAACTGTGATAACACCATCACGGCCGACTTTTTCCATCGCTTCAGCAATGATGTTACCGACGCTCACATCAGAGTTTGCCGAGATAGTACCCACCTGTGCGATAGCTTTTGTATCTGCACATGGAACAGACAACGTTTTTAGCTCTTCAACGGCAGCAATTACTGCTTTGTCGATACCACGCTTAAGATCCATTGGGTTCATGCCCGCTGCAACGGCTTTTAGGCCTTCGTTCACGATAGCTTGAGCCAGAACTGTTGCTGTCGTGGTACCGTCACCCGCTGCGTCATTGGCTTGAGACGCCACTTCTTTAACCATTTGCGCGCCCATGTTTTGGAACTTATCTTCCAGCTCGATTTCACGCGCGACAGACACACCATCTTTAGTAATGGTTGGGGCACCGAAAGATTTGTCTAGGACAACGTTACGGCCTTTAGGGCCTAGTGTTACTTTTACTGCGTCAGCTAGAACGTTGACACCTTCTAGCATTTTAATACGTGCGTCATTACCAAATTTAACGTCTTTAGCAGCCATCTTTAGTTTCCTTTTCTAAATTCTTAAATTTTGATTAGTAGTTGAATCTGAGCAAAAAATTACTCAATGATTGCTATTACTCAACGATCGCCATAATGTCGTTTTCAGACATCACTAGCACTTCTTTACCGTCGATTTTTTCCGTTTTAGTGCCGTAGCCTTCAGCGAAGATAACAGTGTCGCCAACTTTAACGTCCAACGGTAGTACTGTGCCGTTTTCTAGGATGCGGCCTTTACCCACAGCTAGAACAACACCGCGAGTCGATTTCTCTGCAGCAGAACCAGTCAAAACAATGCCACCCGCTGACTTAGATTCAACTTCTTGGCGTTCTACGATAACTCGGTCGTGTAATGGACGAATGTTCATCGGTCGTCTCTCCTGAAATTTCCATGTTGATTTGATAATGGCCTTGCGCAATAGCACAAGGCGTCAAGGCCTTGTGCTAACTATATTTGGGGCAGTTTGGAGAAACCCAAGGGGGCTAAAGAATTTTTTTGAGAGTTAGAGCACAGAACGAGTGGCGAGTGGCGAGTGGCGAGTGGCGAGTGGCGAGTGGCGAGTGGCGAGTGGCGAGTGGCGACAAAGCTTGAGTACTTGTGGCTGGATGTCAATACTTTTGGCTCGAAATTCGCCGCTTCAAACTTATACCCGCTCAACGCCAGCTATCAAAAGGGATCACTTCTGCTATCGGTTTATTTTCAAGATCGCTGCCATCACTGTCGAGTACGTCTTGAAACTTGACCATTTGCGATACCAGTTCTCGCATCAACACTACGTTGGCTTGGTTGGGGTTCTTACACTTACTCAATACGCGATCGATATGACTCTGTTGAGCCCACAGTCTGTCTTGCATTTCTACAGAGGCCGACTGAATCATTTCTTCACACATCTCTTGCTTAAACCGATTGAAAGCATCTGGGCTACTCTCGGCCATAGCCATTAACTCATCGAATGATGGCAAGGTTTGATTGATTAAAGGTGATTGCATACGGCCTCCAACACTGTTGATGATTTTATCAACACACTATAAAAATAGTCGAGAAATGACATTTTGGATATGGAGGTGTCTTATTTTTTAGAAATGATAAAGCCAGTTTTTAACGAGGGGTAATTTGATACACGCAGCGCCTTTCGCCAGCGACAATATGTTCGCTACGCGACACTACATACGGCTCACCTAACAAACGCTGAAAGATATTGAGCTCCGACTGGCATAAGCTAGGGCAACGGGTGGCCGCTTTACAGATGGGGCAATGGTTTTCAATCAAGACAAAGCCAGCATCCTGTACTTCAAGCTCTGCCATATAGCCCTCTTGCTGCCGCAGCTCAACCAACCGAGCCAGCTTTTGCTCCAGAGTGCGACATTTTTCCAGCGCTGAGGCATAGTGTTGATAGGTGCTGGCTTCCCGTTCATCGGCGACTTTCTGCAGTCCATCGGTCCCAAACAGCGACTCGACCGCCTCAATGACTTGAATCGTCAGTTCGCCGTGGCGATCAGCAAACTGTGTGTGGCCCTTTTGCGTCAATGACCAATGACGCGTAGGCCGCCCCACTTTGACCTTAAGGTCTTCAAATGCTAACAAACCATCGTCTTCGAGCGCCTGCAAGTGTTGACGAGCGCCCATAGTGGTCATATTCAGCTCATCAGCAATTTGCTTAGCGGTCACCGCGCCTTCACGCTTCACCGTTTGTAATATCTTTTCGACGCTTTTCATTTTTGCTCCCTCAACCACTCAAATATTATGCAGCAAGCGCTTTATAAAGCAAATGCTTTACAGAGATTGAGAATAGTGAGATTTAACAACTGGAAGTCTGATAGCGCATCGCCACTAAACTTTTAGTTCGACTATAGCGGCCAAACAAGTTATTGAGCGGGTTAGGCAACGCTGAGCCTTCCAGCGTTTTAAAACCGTATTGCGAGTAAAAAGTTTCAAGATGGGCGTAGGCAAAACAGTAATCACCTTGCTGCAATACCTGCTGCTGGCAATGCGCCATCAATTGATGACCAACCCCCTGCTGACGGTACTCCGGCACCACTAGCATTCCGGTCAACAGTCGATATTGCTCAACCGTGCGAAACCGCACCACAGCGGCGAGGTGATTGTGATGATACCCAGCAATGGTCAACTCATCTTTCTTTGCCTTACCAGAGGGGTAATGCGCTTTATACAAACGAGCAACCAAAGGAAGTTTAATAGGGTCGAGGGATTCTATAGTTAACGCGTCGATCAAAGAGTAAAACCCAGAGTCAAATTGAGGTAGAATGCTGGCAGTTTAGATTAGCCAAGCGACACAATGCAAACCACTACGCAAATACTAGTGCCGACCACTATGCAGATAAAAGCCAACGCAGACTTACGTCAACACCACACTTTCGCTATCTCTCAAACGTGTCAATTCTTAGTCGAAGCGCATAGCGTCGATGACTTGATGGCTATTTATCAAAAGCCGGAGTGGGCTCAGTTGCCAAAGCTATTATTAGGCAAAGGTAGCAATGTGCTGTTTACCGCCCCCTTTGAAGGCGTAGTGATCGTCAACCGACTGCATGGCAAGCAAGTATCGGAGTCTGACCAGGCGTGGCACCTGCGCGTTGCCGGTGGTGAAGATTGGCCGTCACTGGTGGCTTGGTGTGTCGAACAAGGCTACTCCGGCTTGGAAAACCTAGCATTAATACCTGGCTGTGCCGGCAGTGCGCCGATCCAAAATATTGGTGCCTATGGCGTTGAACTGAAAGATGTTTGTGATTATGTCGATGTGCTGGATCTGGAAAGTTTTACGGTTCGACGATTGAGCGCAGACGAGTGTCAATTTGGCTATCGCGATTCCATCTTTAAACGCGAGCTTCAAGGGAAAGTGGCGATTGTAGCGCTGGGGTTGAAACTCAACAAAGCTTGGCAAGCCAATATCGATTACGGCCCACTTCGCACACTGGCAGATGAGCAGAGCCAGGTCACCGCTCAAGCTATTTTTGAGCGTGTTTGCCAAGTGCGCAGAGAAAAATTGCCCGATCCTAATAAAACCGGCAACGCTGGCAGCTTTTTCAAAAATCCGCTGATTTCTCTCGCTCACTTTGAGCGCCTCAAACAGCAATTTCCCGCTATCGTTGCCTACCCTTCTGGCGACAAAATGAAAGTCGCGGCGGGATGGCTGATTGATCAATGTCAGCTGAAAGGTTTTGCCATCGGAGGCGCACAGGTGCATCAAAACCAAGCACTGGTGCTGATTAACGCCGACAATGCCCAAGCCACTGACGTGGTGAATCTCGCGGCGCACATTCGAGATCAGGTGTTTCAGCGCTACCAAATCGCCCTGGAACATGAAGTGCGCTTTATGGGTGCTAACGGTGAAACTACCCTTGAGCGCATTTTGGAGAATCGTCAATGAAAGATCATTCGGTCAAACTCGCGATTTTAAACACCTTGGCGCAAGGTGGCTTCCACTCAGGGGAACAATTGGGCGAGCAGTTAAACCTGACCCGAGCAGCGATAAGTAAACACATTAAAGGCATTCAACAGTGGGGAGTCGATATATTCCGTGTGCAAGGTAAAGGCTACCAACTCGCGACGCCGATACAGCTACTCGATCAGCAAATTTTGACTGATGCGCTATCCACACCTGTTACTCTGATCCCGATTATTGATTCCACCAACCAATATCTACTCGATCGAATCGATAGCTTGCAATCAGGCTCGGTGTGCATTGCCGAATATCAAGCCAAAGGACGCGGGCGTCGCGGGCGCGATTGGGTCTCTCCATTTGGCGCTAACTTATATTTGTCGATGTATTGGCGCTTAGATGCTGGCATGGCGGCAGCGATGGGGCTGAGTCTAGTGGTTGGAGTGGCCATTGTCGAAGCCCTAGAAAAGCTTGGGCTATCTGGAGTTAAGCTCAAGTGGCCGAACGACCTTTACTATCAAGACCGGAAGCTTGCGGGCATATTGGTGGAAATGTCGGGCCAAGCGGGCGCGGCGGCACATCTAGTGATAGGAATGGGGATGAACCTTTCAATGGCCGAATCCACCGAAGGTATTACCCAACCCTGGGCAAGCTTAAGTGAAGTGGCGCAATCAGAGCAATTTGATCGCAATCAGCTGGCGGTCACCTTGATCAAAACCTTGCATCAGGCTCTTTCGGATTATGAGCTTTATGGAATGCAAGGCTTTGTCGAGCGCTGGAATCGCCTAGATAACTTTATTGGCCGCCCGATTAAACTGATTATGGGCCCACGTGAGATTGTTGGTATCTCACAAGGTATTAATGAACAAGGCGCGGTGCTGCTTGAAACCGAGCAAGGCATCGAGAGCTTTATTGGTGGCGAGATCAGCTTGAGAGCGGCGGGGAGCGAGTAGCATGAAACTCGACGCTCATCGCTCGAAACTCGACGCTTTGTTTGCTAATATCCCTGTCCACTTTAAGTAAAGGTAATCCACCCAACATGATGACCAATAGGAACTTATTCGAGCAACTGCCTACTTTGGCGCAAGACCCAGCGGGATTTGAAACGCTGTACGCTGCCAAAGATTTTCGGATTCGCCTGATAGAAGCGATCCGTCAGGCAAGTAAACGAATCTACCTTGTGGCCCTTTACCTTGAAGATGACGAAGCTGGACGCGAAATATTGGCCGAGCTTTATCAAGCTAAACAGCGTAATCCAGGCCTAGATATCAATGTTTGTGTGGACTGGCATCGTGCCCAACGCGGTTTAATCGGCGCTGAGCCAGGTGAAACCAATGCCGCTATGTATAAAGCCTTTGCGGATAAACATCCGCATAAAGTGCCAGTATATGGCATCCCTGTACGTGGCCGGGAAGTATTTGGTGTGTTGCACTTAAAAGGTTTTATCATTGATGACCAGGTGCTCTACAGCGGCGCGAGCCTAAACAACATCTACCTTAACTATAAAGATCGCTATCGCTTTGATCGCTACCACTTGTTAGCCAATAAAGCACTAGCAGACAGCATGGTTGAATTTGTACAGAATGAGTTGATGGCCCACCCCGCGGTGAATGATCTTACCTCAGAAACTAAGCCAGAGACCAAAGCGATCAAAGCGCAAATTCGCCAACTGCGTGCCTCACTGGCTAAAGCCCAGTACACGTTTGAATCTCAACCAGTATCTAACGAGCAAGTTGCGATTACGCCGATGGTCGGCGTTGGTAAAAAGCGCAACAAGCTCAATCAAGGCATCAATCAACTGCTGGCCAAAGCCAAGGATGAAATTTTCATCTGTACCCCGTATTTCAACTTCCCGCGCAGCGTAGCAAAAGAAGTGAAAAAAGCGCTCAGACGCGGAGTCAAGGTGACGATTGTGGTGGGGGATAAAACCGCCAACGACTTTTTTATTTCACCACAAGAAGAGTTCAAAACCATCGGCGGCTTGCCTTATCTATACGAAAGAAACTTACGTCAGTTTGCCAAAGCCAATGAAGCCAATATCGCCGCAAGAAGGCTCTCTCTAAGATTATGGAAGCACGATGAAAACAGCTTTCATTTGAAAGGGATATGGGTCGACAAGCGTTACATGCTGATCACCGGAAATAACCTCAATCCGCGTGCTTGGAGCTTAGATTTAGAAAACGCGATTCTAATTCAAGATCACTTCCACCACTTAACGCCGCAGTTTGAAAAAGAAGTGGACAATATTCTTCAACATACTCAGTTAATCTGTACCTACAGACAGCTGGAGAAAGCGGAAGACTACCCAGATGCGGTACAGAAGTTAATGCGTAAGATCACCCGAGTCAAAGCAGATAGAGTGCTGAAGCGGATTCTGTAGCTGAAATAACCTTTGCAACAATGCCAAAACGCCTCACTGGTTTATGCCAGTGAGGCGTTTTGGCTTTATTGCTGCTTAATAACGATCAGTCGTCTTCGCGGCGAAATGCAAAACGCACTAAAACAATTGCCACACCCAGCATGCCACCGAGGAGAGTGCCGAGGACTGCGATAAGGGCACGTTTGGGCTTATCACGACTAATCGGCGCTTCAATGTCTTCTAAGTAGCGGAAGGTGTTAAATTGAATATTACGATCCACCTTAAGGTTAGCCAACATATCCAGCTTGGCGTTGATTTGCTGCAGGCGAGGCTCGACCACACTGAGGTTTTTCAACGATTGCAGCGCCGCTACTTTAGCCTCAAGCGCTTTGGTTCCCATATCGATGGCAAAAATTTCGCTGTCGCCATTGGTTTGGATTGGGGTATCCACCCCTGCCGCTTTAGCAATGGCGTAAGCATATTGCGCCTTTTCAGCTTCCACCTGAATACGATTTTTCGCTTGCGATTCTAAAATGCGCTTTTGTTGGACCAACTCGTTGCGCTTACCATCAATCATCGCTTGCAAGTTGTTTAACGCATCACTGTGCGCCTTGGCGGTGATCACCTGCATATAATCGGTGAGCAAACGGGCACTGCTTTGTTTAGTGGTGGCTTGAAAGCTAATATCGTAAGGTGAGATTTCTGCTTTTTTGTCCACAACACTAGCCGAGATTTTTTCAAACCACTCGCTATATAGCTTTCTTTCGGCTTCTTTGGCGGCATCGCTGTCAGTATCTGAGCTCAGTTCAAGTTCAGCCTTAAATACTGTAAATTCCTCACTGGCATCAAGAAACGCACGCTTGTTATTACTCGAGGTAAAGGTATCGACTAAACGTTGAAACAGCACTTCGGTATCAATCAAATCATCGAGCTCTTTGCTCACCAATACAGTGCCATCTTCCTGATACACATCAAATACCGGCTGGAATTGCTTTACCTGCTGCTGATAGGCCGCAATATCTTGTGGCTGCGCCTGGGCAATTTTAGCCTTAGATGACCACCACTCCTGCGCCGTTAAGGCATAAATCACCGCCCCTACAGCAAATACAAAGGTGGCAAGAATGATAGTAACTTTGCCATCCCAAAGTGCTTTAAACAGCTCTCTTAAGTCGATTTCATCGCTTTGTTGAAAGGCGCTCGGCACTTGAGGTGGATAAGAAGTTTGAGTCAGAGGTGGTTGGTTTTGCCCGCTCACAATGGTTCCTTTTTATTCGCAATGGGTAATAAAGGTTAGTTAGGCCCGAGGTTACCATAGTCGAAACCAGTTAAATAGCTACACAAATCGAACATTCATCAGCAATTAATGAACAGTACTATCGTCTTGATCCTGTTCATTAAGCTTTCGCCACACTAAATCTCCAATCCCATCAGTGGGATTAAAATCCGTCGGCGCTTCTAATAGCAGCACGCGGATCTGCTCGTGATTGAAGCTATGGCATGCCTCATCGAGCTTAGCCAACAAATCGGTATAGCTATCCAAAGAGAGGTAATCTTCTAACGCCGTCATGATCCGTTGATGCTCAGTGCACTCGACGTTATCGCCAATCAGTAGCTCTTCATAGAGCTTCTCACCTGGGCGCAATCCTGAAAACTCGATGGCAATGTCTCCATGCGGGTTTTGTTCGTTTTTGACTTCTAAGCCAGAAAGATGGATGAGATTCTCTGCCAAATCGGTGATTTTGACGCTCTCACCCATATCCAGTACAAACACATCGCCACCCTTGCCCATGGCACCGGCTTGGATCACCAATTGCGCCGCCTCGGGAATGGTCATAAAGTAGCGAGTGATCTCTGGGTGCGTGACGGTCACCGGCCCGCCAGCGGCAATCTGCTTTTTAAACAACGGGATCACCGAGCCTGATGAGCCAAGCACATTGCCAAAGCGTACCATACAGAAACGGGTGCCGTTAGTTTTGGCGTTTTCTTGTTCCGCCAGCGCTTGCAGCCCGAGCTCTGCCATACGTTTGGTGGTGCCCATCACATTGGTCGGGCGCACCGCTTTATCGGTGGATATGAGAACAAACGACTCCACACCCGCCTCTATCGCTGCCTTGGCAGTATACCAAGTGCCAAATACGTTGTTTCGCACCCCTTCGACCACATTGTATTCAACCAGTGGTACGTGCTTATAGGCCGCTGCATGATACACCGTCTCAACCTGATAGGTTTTCATTGCCGTACTCAAGCGGTTGATGCGCTGCACTGAACCGAGTAGCGGCACTAAGGTGATGTCGAGTTGATGCTCTTCAATCCATTGACTGAGCTCTCGGTCGATTTGGTACAGGCCAAACTCAGACAGTTCAAACAAGATCACGGTTTTAGGTTGATTGAGCAGTATTTGCCGACACAGTTCAGAGCCAATTGAGCCCCCCGCCCCTGTCACCATGACTACCTTGCCCTTGATGTTGGCTTCCATAAGTGCTTGCTGAGGTGCAACCGGATCGCGGCCGAGCAAATCATCAATCGCCACATCTTTTAGCTGGTCAATAGTGGCTTTGCCCTCAACTATGTCTTGCATATCCGGCACGGTAAGCACTTCCACTGGAAGGTGTACTAAAGAGTCTAAAATCGCTTTACGTTTGGCGCGCGAGGCACTCGGCACCGCGAGCAGGATTTGGCTCACCTGCCGTTTTTTCACTTGGTGCGCCACCTTGTTAGTTGCCTTGACTTTCACCCCAAGAATAATGGTGTTATCGAGGGTTGGGTCTTCATCAATAAAGCCAACCACTCTGTGAGTTTCGGATGAGCGCAGCGCCAGTGCCAGTTGCCGGCCTGCAGCGCCTGCACCATAGATGAGTACCCGTTTTTTACCTTTACTGTTAGCCTCACTGACCAACACGCGCACGATTAACCGAGAGCCGCCACTGAGTAAGCACAAAAACGCGCCGTAGATAATAGGAATAGAGCGTGGTATGGGCGCATCGAAGTAAAACGCCAACATCGCCACCATGCTGGCCGAAAACAGCGTTCCGATGCTAACCACCGCCAAGGCATGAAAGGTGAGATAGCGCAGAATTGCGCGATACAAACCGAGTTTAGAGAACACGATAATGGTTGAAGCCCATGTGCCGATAAGCACATACTTAGCGACGGCATCACCTAAAGGAATAATATCGCCAATTCGTACCCAATAAGCGGCATAAAACGCCCCAACAATAAATACGGTATCAATAAAGACACTGATCACACGTTTAGTTGGGCGTGATAAATTCCAGAGGTATTGTAGCCTAGCCATTTTCGAACTCTTTTTATTCTTGTAACGCCAGTATTGTACTGGCGTTTGTGGCTCTTGTCTTGTTTATAGATGCTAACTACTTGACAGCATCTCCTGAGCCACTGCCAGTAGCCGTCATGATGATGTATCGAAAATAGTCTTTTAGTGTCAAGGTATCAATCATGGTTTTGTCGGTTTCTGCTAACAACGCGGGGGTCGACATATCAATGTTTTGAACTTGAGCAAGGCCGGTTATACCTGGCAACACATCGTATACGCCTAAAGCCTCACGCTCTTTAATCAGCTCTTCTTGGTTAAACAAGTTAGGTCGTGGGCCAACTAGGCTCATTTCACCTCTCAACACATTGATCAACTGAGGCAATTCATCGATTTTAGTTTTGCGCAAAAAGCCACCGAGTTTGGTGATCGACGCATTGCTGGCAAGGTGGCTGGCTACGGATTTTGTCTCGACCGTCATAGTGCGAAACTTAATCAACTTAAAAGGTTTTTTATTGCGCCCTACCCGCTCTTGAACAAAGATCGGCGAGCCAGTGTCGAACAAACCAATGACAGTGACAATGAGCAAAATAGGCCATAGGAAAAGCAGTCCAAAAAAAGCTGCGAGGAAATCAATCAATCGAATGAGCATTATTATTTGTCCGAGTTATTTAATGAAGCCATCGCTTGCTCCATCGTCAATGGTGGGTACCAATCCAGAAGATCTTTTGCATTAGAGGAGTCGACTTCTAAATTACCGTATAACTGTTCGATCATGGCTGATTTACCAGTCAGCTTGCCTAAAAATCGCATTATGCTTACCGGTATGGGAAACTGAGTCACCCTTTTGTTCATTCCTGATGCAATAGCATTGGTAAGTTCTTTAGTAGAAACGGCTGCTCCATCGCTTGCCAAAAATATTTGTCCCGCAGCTTTGGGATGAGTCATGCACAACAACAAAAGATCCGACAAATTTTGTACAGAGATGAAGTCACGTCTATTTTTCGCCAACCCAAATGGTAATAAAGGTAATCTCATCACAAGCTTAGTGAGCAAACCAAAGTTCCCCGGAGCATCAGGCCCATAAACCAAGGTTGGTCTGACTATCACAACCTCGATACCCATTTCTTCAGAAAGTCTCTGTAAACCAACTTCGGCTGCATACTTGGATTGTGAATAAGCATTATGCGGATTCACACTGGAATCTGGAGTAAAAGGGCTACTACCTGTAGTTGTACCATTTACTCCAATCGAGCTCACAAAAATAAAACGTTTTACACCAGCCTCCGCAGACATTCGCGCCAAATGGAGCGTACCCTCTACATTGGTTCTGACATAATCGCGCTGATTAGATCGCTTATTGTGTGCCGCACCAGCTAAGTGAACAACAGTATTAATCCCGACAAGCCCTTCTGCCCAATCTGTATCTCCATTGATATCGTCGACCGTGAAGTTATCGCAGCCAAGCAGTGGCTTTCGAGTAACAAGACGAGTTCGAATGTCTGGACCGAGAGCATGAACAAAATGTTTACCAACAAAACCAGTGGCTCCAGTAACAAGAACGTTCATCAATTAAATCCTAACCAATTTTCTTGTAATTAGAGTAAACATCTTGTAAGGCAGCTTCATAGCAACGAAAAACAAATTCGTCTTGACGCCATTCTCTCTACAAGCTCTGACAATTTCCATATTCTGATGAATTCGCCACCGTAAACTACTAGAGCTGATTCCACCTTCTCTCATTTTTACAGTAATCACGGGGACACGTTTTAAGCTGATATTATGAACAACGCATCTTGTGATAAATTCAAAATCAGCGGCCACCCTGTAGGTTAACTTGTAGTCACCCACTGCGTTATAGACTTTTTTCTTAGCATAGAAAGTGGGGTGGGGTAACATAATGCCAAACTTTATTAGAGATCTTTTAAACATTCTTGAGCTATAAAGCCTAGTTATTTTATTCGTGTCTCCTTGGTCAACATAAACAAGATCAGAATATACAGCATCGACATCCGAGCTTACAAAGCCGGCCATTAATTCTGAAACACTTTTTGACGATACAAAAAAATCATCCGAGTTTAGTATGCCAACAACATCACCAGAAGCTAAGTGAATACCTTTATTCATCGCATCATACAGTCCGCGGTCAGGCTCACTGACATGAATGTCAACCACATCAGCGTA
Organism: Vibrio sp. JPW-9-11-11; assembly: GCF_013369335.1. Lineage (GTDB taxonomy): Bacteria > Pseudomonadota > Gammaproteobacteria > Enterobacterales > Vibrionaceae > Vibrio. Next base: position 97,148 of record NZ_SZQJ01000001.1, on the reverse strand, counting down.
CTTAGATATAATCGCGTTTGTGTTATCAATGGATCCACCATCAATAACAATGTACTCAATGTCGACGTAATCCTGACTCGCAACTGATTGAATGGTATCCTCGATCGTTGCCTCTGAATTAAAGCAAACCGTAATAATTGATACTTTCATTTCTACCTTAACAATATGCTCTAGCTACTGCGCCTTTACCTTCCAGCTGGTATTCACCTACTGCGGCAGGTAAAGCAACGGATTCCCCTTTTTGAATGACTAAACTCTCATCCTCAACGCGAATGGTCACACTATCCGTCAAAACGAGCAACACTTCCGCTGAGGAGACCGCCAATACAAGGCCATCACTGGGGTGAAGGAGATCAAATTTGAAGTCATCAACAGGTATCGGATAAACAGCGCGCCCTTTTTTACTCGTTGGCTTCATTCTAAGGTGCTCATAGGAGATCGGCTCAAACCTCGTATTGCTTACCAATTCATTAACATCTATGTGTTTAGGCGTTAACCCTGCTCTCAACACGTTGTCAGAGTTCGCCATTACTTCCACACCTAGGCCGTGAATATAGGCGTGAGGTGTCTCTGCATATAAGAACATCGCCTCCCCTGGCTGAAGTTCTATCACGTTTAAAAATAGAGGAGAAAAAATCCCAATATCACTAGGATACAGCGAATGAAAACGCGTCACTAACGCCCATGTTTTATCGATGTTTTGTGAGACAGACAAGCTCTTAATTGACTCAATAAGCTCTGCTATCGCACGCGCTCTCTCCTCCGCTTGCATCGCCAATAGGCCCGAGAAAAAATGCGCTAATGTTGCCGAACTCGGTGAGCGCTTAAACGGCGCAAACAACGAACGAATAGATTCAAGGTTAACCAAATCAAAATATTCAACAATCTGCTCGAACACCCTAAAGCCATTCATGGCTAAGTAGGGCGTGAGTGCATACACGAGTTCAGGCTTATGATTGGCATCTTTGTAGTTACGATGGGGCGCATCGATCGCGATACCGAGTTGGTTCTCTTTGTTAAAACCCAACTCTGCTGCAGCTTTCGAAGGATGGACCTGAATGGATAAAGGCGTTTCTGCCGCCAGCAATTTCATTAAAAAAGGCAGCGTATGACCTGAAGACAACGTACGCTGACCTAACCAAAACTGCGGGTCAGTCTCAATCGCAGACGACAAAGCCACCTCTTCACCACTAATAGAAATGACTGAGCTGGCTGTAGGGTGAGCTCCCATCCACAGTTCCGCTTGAGGCTGATGGTTTGGGTTGGCAATGTTAAAATGTTCACTAAGGGCCTGGCGACTTCCCCAAGCAAAGTTTTTTATCGGGTTCTTTAAAGGATAAATCATGGGCGTACTTACCAAAAATCATCAGGGCTAAATCTCTAGCCCTGATTTCGAGTCAACAAATGGAATGCGGAGCGTTATTGCACAATCATTAATTGCTGTCTTTTATGCGCGTCAAAACCTTGTTGACCAGGCCATCCGCAGTTTGGGTATCATCCGCTTCCGCATAACAACGCAACTCTGGTGCATTGCCCGATGGACGAAGGTGAATAATAGTCTGATTAGACAAAACCAAACGCAACCCATCAGTGCGATCGATCTGCACCACATTGAGCCCTTCAAAACCGAGTTTGACGAGCAAGCCCTCTGGGTCATTGGAGCCCTGCTCTAGCAAACGGCGACTTTTCTCATTCGCAAAATCTTTAATGCGATCGCTACTCGTGAAACGCTGAGGTAGATTTGCCACCAAACGAGTAATACTTGATTTTTTCGCTAGGGACAAAAGCATTAACGCTGGCAATACCGCATCTCTCGTGGGCAGTGCTTTTAAGGTTCGCTCCCCAACCGAGACATCACTGCCGAGCAAATAACCGCCGTTCGCCTCAAATCCAGCAATACGTTGGTATTGCTGTGCCAAAGGCCCAAAAGCTTCAATGACATACGGTGAACCAATTCGTGTTGTCTTTACGGTGCTAAACTCAGGAGAAGCAGCAATCACGGTATTGCAGCTTACAGGCACCGCGACGGCTTCAATATGAAGTGCTTTTGAACAGAGTAAGCCAAGGATATCGCCTCTGAGCCACTCGCCGTTCTCGTCAGCCACAAGCGGGCGGTCGCCATCGCCATCGGTCGAGAAAATAAAGTCGAGATCGTACTGCTTAGACCAAACGCGCGCTTTTTGCTTATCCTCTTCGGCCACCGCCTCCGTATCAATAGGAACAAACTCATTCGTCCTTTCTAGCGAGATCACCTCTGCACCCAACGCTTCAAACAGCGGCTGATAGAGATCGCGTCCTGCACTGGAGTGCTCATAAACTCCGATACGCTTGCCCTTAAGAAAGTCTGCTACAAACAAACGAGCGTAACGCTCTTTATAAACATCACTGGCTTTCTTACTCACTGCCAGCTCAGGGAACGCAGATATAGCTTCAAACGGTGTGGCCTGCGATAAAATAGCCAACTCATCGGCCTTGGTAATTTCACCATCAGGGCGGTAAAACTTGATACCATTTCGGTCAAACGGAATGTGCGAGCCAGTGACCATAATACATGGCATGTTGTCTTGCATTGCGGTATACGCCAAAGCGGGAGTGGGAACAACACCGTAATAGATTGGCTCTACACCTGCATCTTTGAGTGCTTGTACAATCGCTTGAGCCATAGCAGGACTGCTTGGCCGGTTATCGATCGCAACCGCCATATGAGTCACCGAAAACTGGCTCTGCAAGGTCGCTAAAAAGGCATGGGTAAAAGCGGCGCAAACATCGGGCGTAAACTGTGAAACAAGGCCACGGGCGCCACTGGTGCCGAACTGGACCCCTGATGTACGTAAAACTTCGGCGGCAATCAAGGTCGAGTTTATATTGTTCAGATTCATTAGTAGTCACCACCAAATTTCGAAGCCTGCTTATCAAAGCGTACGATATCGTCTTCTTCTAAGTACGAGCCTGAACGTACTTCAATAAGCTCTAAAGGCACTTGCCCTGGATTTTCTACCGAGTGCGGAGTCCCGACCGGAATATACGTTGACTGATTTTCAGTTAGAAGAAAGGTTTCATCACCTTTTGTCACTTTAGCTGTACCTGATACCACAACCCAATGCTCAGCTCGATGGTGATGCATTTGAAGAGCTGTTTTCTCTTTTGGTTTAACTAACACATGCTTCACATGGTAACGCTCTCCTTCAGATACAGTCTCATGGGAACCCCATGGGCGAAACACCTCTTGGTGCTGCTGACATTCGCTGCGGTTTTGAGTTTGAAGTTGGTTGACGATGGCTTTGACATCTTGCACTTTGTCTTTGTCCGCGACTAGAATCGCATCTTTCGTCTCTACGACAATTAGGTTATCCACACCCACTGTGGTAACTAACTTGTCTTGTGCATAGATGTAGCTATTACAAGTGGATTGAGTTAGTACATCTCCTCTAATGGCATTACCCGCCTCATCTTTGTTGTTGACCTCCCACAGCGCCGACCAAGACCCAACATCACTCCAGCTCGCATCCATGGGCACCACCACCGCTTTGTCTGTTTTTTCCATTACAGCAAAGTCTATAGATTCATCCGGTATTTGCTCAAACAACTCCGCTGACATACGGATAAAGTCCAAGTCATCAAAGTGGCTCTCATAAGCGCTTTCACATGCGGCTAAAATATCAGGACGGCAGTTACCGAGCTCTTCCAAGTAGGTCGATGCTTTAAACAAGAACATGCCACTGTTCCAGTAGTAATCGCCGCTTTCGAGGTATTCCTTGGCAGTCGCTAAATCCGGTTTTTCAACAAAGCGTTCGACACTAAAGCCTCGTTGTTCTTGTTCAAGCCTGATCGCCTGCCCTGCTTTAATATAGCCGTAGCCGGTTTCTGGCGCGTTAGCGGTAATGCCAAAGGTGACCATATCGCCACGCTGCGCATAGGGGATCGCTGCTTCTACAGAATCATGAAAAGCCTGGCTATCTTTAATGACATGATCAGCCGCCAGAACCAGCATTATGGCTTGTTGGTCTTTCTCCGCTAAAAATAGAGCCGCGAGCGCAATCGCTGGCGCGGTGTTGCGACCGACAGGTTCTAATAGAATACCGCTATGCTCGGCATTAATACGGCGTAACTGCTCTGCGACGAGAAAGCGGTGTTCTTCATTACAAATGACAAAAGGGGCATTGTGCGCTAAACCGTCCATGCGACTCAGCGTCTGCTGGAGCATAGTCTGCTCACCTGTCACCGCGAGAAACTGTTTGGGGTATTTCGCTCGTGACAGAGGCCACAAACGACTGCCGGAGCCGCCAGCCATTACAATTGGGATCAACATAGTCAACTCGTTATTAAAATTTCATTATTCTTTAAAGTACCATTTGGTATGAAGGTGCACTTTGTCACTGGTCAAAAGCTCGGCTTTGTCGTACCAACGATACCGAGCATGTTGAATATCCAGCGGTAAATTGAGATCACTGCGAACAACCGCTAACCGGTAAGCGATCGCCACATAATGTGTAGAGATCTCGCTACCGAACACACAGTCTTCATACCGATGAGTGTAAGGACCAAGTAACGTCGCTTGAGACATATCGTAGCCAAGGCCCAACTCATCTCTCGTTAAGCGGAGAAAAGCCTGTTCCAGCGTCTCATTTTTAAAGATACGACCACCCGGAACAAACCAAAATCCTTGAGCGGGTCGATTCAAGCGCTCACCCAGGAGGATTTGTCCATTTTCATCCTCAATCACCAAATCTATGGACACGAGTGGCGTACTTTCAATGACGTGAGAAAACCGCTCTTTGCTTAAAAACATATTGTGTGGTCACCTTCTACCCATACGCTTAACCGCGATAGGTCTCTTGGTTTTCTAGAAACCATTGGTACGTCATCGACAAGCCTTCTTCTAGGCTCGTTGTCGCTTCCCAGCCTAACTGTTTGAGGCGAGAGACGTCCATTAATTTGCGCGGAGTACCGTCTGGTTTGGTCGTATCAAATTCAATATCACCCTCAAAGCCAACCACTTTTGCTACGGTTTCCACCAGCTCACGTATAGTGCAATCAACCCCGGTTCCAACGTTAATATGACTTAACATGGGCTCTGTATTCGCTTGATAGATTGCTTGATCTAAATTCATGACATAAATAGACGCCGCCGCCATATCATCCACATGCAAGAACTCTCGCATTGGTTTGCCGCTCCCCCAAGCAACCACCTTAGAATCGCCATTGAGTTTGGCTTCATGGAAACGGCGTAAGAGCGCTGGGATCACATGCGAATTCTCAGGGTGGAAGTTGTCATTCTCGCCATAGAGGTTTGTCGGCATAACAGAGCGGTAATTACGACCATACTGGCGATTGTAAGACTCACACATTTTGATACCGGCAATCTTGGCAATGGCATAAGGTTCGTTGGTTTCTTCCAGGGTACCCGTCAACAAAGAATCTTCACGCATCGGTTGCTGTGCGAACTTAGGGTAAATACAAGAAGAACCTAAGAATAAAAGGTCTTGAACATTATTGAGATGTGCCGAATGGATAATGTTATTTTGAATCGTCAGGTTTTGATAAATAAACTCGGCGGGGTACGTATTGTTGGCAACAATCCCCCCGACTTTTGCAGCTGCAAGGTAAACTTGGTCTATTTGGTGGTCAGCAAAAAAAGCCTCAACAGCTAATGCATCTAGCAAATTTAGTTCGCTGCGATCTTTAGTAATAACTTCCACTGAGCTGTCTTTAGAGAGTTGACGAACGATAGCAGAGCCAACCATCCCCTTATGACCTGCGACAAATACTCTTTTCATACTAGTACCGATAATTTAAATAGAAAAGCAGAGCTTGAATTAAGGAGCTCTGCAATATAAACGAGATAGTATTTATGATTAATTAGCTTTCAAGTGAGATCGCAACTTCAAAACCGTGCTCTTTGAGAACATCGTGTTGTTTTGCCTTGTCGATATCAGAGGCAACCATTTCTGCACACATTTCTTCCACAGTGATTTCTGGAGTCCAGCCAAGTTTGGCTTTCGCTTTACTTGGATCACCAAGCAGTGTCTCAACTTCTGCCGGGCGGAAGAAGCGAGGGTTGACTTTTACAATGACATCTCCAACTTTAACTTTTGGGGTTTTTGTTGCATCAATAGCGACCACAGTAGCAATTTCATCAATGCCTTCGCCGGAAAACTCAAGCTCGATCCCCGCTTCCTTCGCTGATAAGCGAACAAACTCACGCACAGAGATTTGCTTACCCGTCGCAATCACGAAATCTTCAGCCTGATCTTGTTGCAGCATCATCCACTGCATACGTACGTAATCTTTAGCATGGCCCCAATCACGGAGAGCGTCCATATTGCCAAGTTCTAGACAAGATTCCAGACCTTGAGAGATGTTAGCAATAGCACGCGTAATCTTGCGAGTTACAAAAGTTTCACCACGGCGCGGTGATTCGTGGTTAAACAAGATACCATTACACGCGTACATACCATAAGATTCACGATAGTTAACTACAATCCAGTAGGCGTACATTTTCGCTACGGCGTATGGAGAGCGCGGATAAAAAGGGGTGGTTTCACGCTGGGGAATTTCACGAACCTCACCGTAAAGTTCAGAGGTAGAAGCCTGGTAAAAACGCGTTTTCTTTTCCAAACCGTTGATACGAATCGCTTCCAAGAGGCGAAGAGTACCCATGCCATCTGCATCTGCAACATATTCTGGAGATTCAAAAGAAACTGCTACGTGAGACATTGCACCTAGGTTGTAGATTTCATCAGGTTGGATTTCTTTAACTAGTCGAATCAAGTTTGAAGAATCGGTTAGGTCACCATAGTGCAGTTTAATATTGGCGCCAACATTAATCAGCGCATCGATTCGTTCTGTATTATATAGTGATGCTCGGCGAATAAGACCATGAACTTCATATCCTTTATCCAATAATAACTCCGCTAGGTATGATCCATCCTGGCCTGTGATACCCGTTATAAAAGCACGCTTCATATAAAATCACCTTTCTTATTAGTAACAAATCTCAACAATAAACCGTCAATGACTGAGTTCGGATGCAAGAACATTGCGAAAACCGAAGAGACAACCATGCCGAAATAATTCCTATCATTTCTGTATTTCATGTACTTTCTTCGGTAGCGAAGTGATTCTCTGTACATACCTTGGACCAAATGTGATGGCTCTACTTTTTTTAGCCTATTATAAGAAATAGATTTATCGCCACGTAACAGACTCTTTCGAAATTCTTTTGAAAGATATTTGGCTAAACAATACTGTAAATATGCACCTTGATCAAATGTGTTCCCTTGGCGGAATCTTATTTTCATACCAACATAACTCAAATTAACAAGTTTAAAATCATTTAGTATGGCTCTACAAACAAAGTCGTAGTCTTCAACTGGAGGGCAATCGTTGTAGCCACATAGAAAATCGTAGACTTTTCTTCTTGCCAACCAATTATGTGACATTGGATTCCTAAATTTAGCTTCATTAACTATTTGAACGGAATCCGCACCCAAATTATTAACAGCAAAAACACCTTGACTGTTAAAGAACTCGTTGGAAACACCGACAATATCAACATTCATAGATTTAATATAGGACAATTGCTTCTCAATTCTTTCAGGATAAGATATATCATCTCCATCCATTCTTGCTATATAATCACCAGAAGCGTATTTCAAAGCACGATTTAATGTCTTGGATATCTTCAAATTAGTATCGTTACGGAATAATTTTAATCTAGGGTCCTTAGATTGCAAACTCTGCAAAATAGCATATGTATTATCAGTTGATGCATCATCTACTACGATAATTTCTAGGTTATTGTATGTTTGATTAAAAATACTGACAATAGCTTCAGTAATATATTCTTCCACATTATAGGTTGGAACTATCACTGAAATTAGAGGCTCAACTTCTTTTGCCATGGAAAATCACTTCCTCTACACGGTTAACATGTGACAACAATGAATAGTCGTTATAGTAAAAACGAGCATTTCTAAGCATTATCGATTTGAGACGCCTCCTATCTCTGGATAGCCCATTAATAGCATATGAAATTTCTTCAGGGGATTTCACATTAACTAATTGGCCATTTCTATCATTTTCTATCAAGTCGGACAGATAGTTATGCTTTGTAGTAATGACAATATTCCCAAGAGATAGTGCTTCAATAATTGAAATTGGCTGAGCTTCGGTTTTATAAAATGTTGGTAATACCATAATATGATTGTCTAGAAGGAATCTATATTTATCATCTCCGTAGACACCATCCAAGTAAGTTATTCTTTCATCACTCTCTACTCTAGATAAGAAATCATGTTTGAAACTTTCAAAGGGCATTGTACCATCGTCCATAATCTTTCCTGCAACTTTCAACTCAAAGTCACAATCCAAATCATTCAAAGCATCTAAAAGGCACCCGATCCCCTTACTAGCCATCACATTAGAAAAATAACATATCCGAATAGTTGAAAGATCAGAGCTTTCTATATGAGATATTACATCTTCAATTCTATTGTCAAAACCATGAAAATTGGGAACCACTTTAGTCTTAAACGCGTCGCAAAAGTCAAATTGTTCTTTCATAGATTCAGAAAGTACAATATTAGCAGTACTATAACGATAGCATGAGTCAAAAATATATCGCCAAAACCTTGGGATTGAGTTGCGTAATTGTTTTAGGTCTGCGCCATGTAAGTGTAATATTACTGGAATCGACATAGACCGACAAATAAAGATCGCATACAAGTCCCTTAAATGCGAGAGGTTACCTCTAGAGATACTAATGTAGGCTCTGGAAGGATTACTGGACATCAATCTAAATAAAATATGCGGGAATAGCATAATGTTGTAGAGGGTCTTGAGTAGAACATTTGAAGATCTTGATGATGTTGAAACAACAATACAGTTGGAGCTAGTTTTTTCGACAAACTTATTCAAAGCGTAACTCTGGCCAGTAACAGGCCCCTTTGACGGACCTAAAATGAATAGCATTTTCTTTCCCTCGACATAAGTAACATAAAATAATAGCTGACATATAGGATAAATGAAACAGAAAGAATTCTAGAGCAACCTCTCAAATTATATTGTGTTGATAGTAATGATATTAGTAATAGGAACAATACTAATACAGATGTTAAAAGCTTACTTTTGCAAGTATCAAACATCAAAGAAAAAACCATTCCCAAAGTAAAATAGGTTAAAATCAGATAGTTAAATCCCAAAGTGGCCACCAAACCAATAGCAGGTACAGGAACAAATGGGTTAATTTGACTATCGTATATTACCGACAAATCTAACATTGCGCTGGGTAAAGGATTGATAGATGTCCAGAAAATGTCAGAGTCCAAAGTCAACTCATTCACAGAATAATGAACAACTGATACAGAGAAAGAAAGAATGTAATTAAAACCAGAAATTATTGCTCCCCAATCAAGACTTAACGTTACAAGGGACAATAAGTTAGGAAGAAATCCTTGATGAAGATTGACCCTAAAAGACAAGACCGACGTCGCTATTATCATAAAGATAAACGAATACATGCCATAATGCCAAAATCTCTTACGACTAATAAAAGTCCTCACAAAAAAATAAATAACGAGAAGAAGCAAAGTTGTCCTCGATGTAAGACCAAAAAACATGATAAAATTAAGAGAAAACAGTAAATACCTTGCACTTCTACGTTTAACCGCACCTAAAAGAAGAAATGAGAATGGCATTATTATGGTTGCTAAAACTCGATATATACGCTCAGATTCATACTCATATCCTATTCGATACAGAAACAACATAGGATCGTCAAAAGAGAAAAAATAGGCAGAAAATGGAAATAAGATAACAATATATCCAATTAGCGAAGAGGATAGCTTAATCAACTTTTCCTTGAATACTAGAATTGGAATATTTTTAAATCTATCTATCCTTGCATATTCATTTCTCTTTATGAAAAATCTTTTAATTTGCAATGGCATCATAAAGGCTATTGCAGCATAAGTAAATATGTTTAAAGTAGTTCTAACTTCCTCACCACTAGCCCCTTCAAAAAAACCAAATGGGGTATCATATAAATATCCAGTAAATGAAATAATGTAAGTGTAGGAAATAACAGCAAAGTAAAACAACGGTAATATTGTTTGCTTCTCCAACCTGAAATTTATTAAAATCAAAAGTAGGGTAAATCCAGCTAGATAATCAAATCCATAATAACCTGGCACTAAATAATGTAAAAGCGATGACAATATTAAAAGAAAAAAAACGAACCAGCCAACAATAAAGTTGGCATGGAACTTTGAATTAACGTTCATTTTATTGCGGATTTCCAATATTCGCAGATTAGATGATACAGGATAATAAACTTAGACATAAGCCATCCATGTTTACCCATACCTACTTCTATTAGCCTTCTCCTATAATTTCCTGGACCTACCTCCATATCAATTATATTGTTCGCTGTTTCCAAGTCGTAGCTCTGAGGGTAGTCTATATGTTGCTCATTAATTATTTCAATGTTATTGAATTGCAAGGATGATGAATGGTATTTATCTCTAATAATATATTGTAATAGTTCGGTATTGTACCACCAACAAACATCATCATATGTTGTTCTGTAAGGTAACAGCAATTCTTCTTTCAATGCATCTCTATGAAATGCTTGTAACTGCTCATCAATATGATACTGATACTGAACTTTATTTCTAGAAAGGAGCGGTATATTATCTATAATGTGCTGAAGTCTTGAACTTTTAAATTGCACTGGAGCTCCGATTAAAGGTTGGTATTCTATAAGACAGCGTTCAAGATCTTTATGCGAGCCTAGAGTAAAATCTACGTCTTCATCCATAAATATGAAGTACATATAATCATCTCGTTCTAGAGCTTCTGACAATAATCGGTTTCTCCCCGTAGCCCAAGTACTATTTGGATAAAAAATACATCCTTCTTTCTCCTTATCCCAAGTCAATATAATTATGTCAGCGTCTTCAGATTCCCAAGAAAAAAAGACATCTACATTACTAGACCGACCTTGAACCAAATAAACAAACTTCTTCATCTAACTAACACTTCCTTGTACCTATCATAGTCGCTTTTGTATCCGAAACGATTTACATCAGATTTATACCTTTCATAGATATTATTCAAGGTTTCGATAGTATAGTACTTTTTAATTAAGTCAATTTCACCATCATCTGTTGACGTACTGTTTGTCGTGTACATCAACTTTCCAAAATATCCTCTACAAAACTCATTAAGCTTATCTCTGTCCTCAAGAGCTATTATCGTTATATCATTGTCATTCTTTTTCAAATAATAATCAAAACCAAAAGATTGAGATTGAAAGTGGCGCTCTGACAAGCTATCAGGAATTTGGGACAAAACATCAACTACTTCTTCAAATTTCATACTCGATCTAAAAACACCATTGAGGTATTCGCTGTAAGCAAATTCAGGACGGCCACTTCCACGTGGCTTATTGTACTCTTCAAACTTGTTTCTATAAAAGGAAATGGTTCTTAAAAAAGGATTCCTGCATACAAATAGCTTTTGGTAACCTTGATGCTCAACAGTTAAGGATTCAGAGAAAATAGATTCGTTCGAGTTAACAATCTTATGTAGCTCATGGTCTGATCCAATAGATTTTCTACTTTCATATTCATAAATAAGTTTCTTGATTGAAGAACATCCATTTTTAGCGATAGGAATGTATAATACTTTCGCTCTATCACTTTTAACTACACCATTACAATCTATAGAATTAATAAAGCTTGCAAAGATGATCCTGTAAAATGAAACCAAGATTCTTTTGGTTTTTTTTAGTCCAAGAATCACTATTTTTAACTTGAAATTAAAATTCATTTTTGTAAATCCTCTTCAACCTCTCGACCAATTCAAATGACTTTTGAATGCAAATATCCATATTATAATATTCCCAATGGCCAAATCGACCGTGTGAATATACACCATGGGTTTCTAGGGTTTTTATAAGTTGTTCTGACTTCTGTCTTGTTTCTTCTTCGAATACTACATAAGCATGACTTGATACATTATAGGATATAGGCTTGATCAACTGATGAATTTCCTTTCCACTATTAACCATCTCGTCGTAATCTACCTCTCCAACCGCCTCTGTTATCGCAATATTCCTTTTTGGACGAATAAATGACCCGATATTTATTAGTCGATGAAACTTAAACTTCTCTTCAGGGTAATATAACCATGTTTCCTCTATTTCATTAGTCTCCCAAAGCATCGTAGTTACTTTATTATACTTCAGAGCTTTACAAAGCTCATTCTCTTCTCGACTTAACGATACCACATTACATATTTCGTTTAATGGTATCGTAGAGATGACAAAATCGAACTTTAACTCATCATTGATAATACCATTATTTATACTCTTTACCTCAAACGACTTAGTAATTTTTAGACCTTGAGAAAGCGCTTCGATAAACTCATTTTGACTACCAGACTTTGGATAATAGAAGCTAGCATGTGGCATGAAATCTTGTTGAGGAGTAAACAAGCTCTGAGCAACTTGTTTTTTGTTTGGTAGAGGGAGTTTGTCTGATACCCAAGTCGAAGACATTTGACTTGGCTCTCTTCCCCAAATTTTCCGATTGTAAGGAATAAAATACCTATCTGATAACGTAGTACCAAAACTATCTTTAAACCAACTCGCCAGGTTGTCGTTTAAGCTTCCTCCTGGCGCAGTCATAAAATCTACCAGGGCATCACTCGCCAAGTCTTGGTCTACTTTGGCCAAAGCATGTAAATTTAACTCAATAGGGTATGGTATCAAACTTGATTGAAATGATATCTTTGCATTTCTATTGATTTTATTCCATTTGTCCTTGGGTAGAACTTCCTCAAATACAAACTTTTTAACCGCATCATATTTACTATTGAAACAGTGTCCTCCTACAGTATGATAAGGCCCATAACCTTCAATATCTGTTACACGCGCTATACCACCGATAGTGGAAGACTTTTCAAAAACATGAACATTAGCCCCTTCTTTTTGTAACATTTTTGCCACAGAAAGGCCCGAAATTCCTGCCCCTACAACTGCAATATTCAACATTTACACACTCCCTAATAAGCTTTTTTATATGTTATATGTCAGGTAGATTATTTATCGATTATTAAAAACCATTATCTAAGCCAAGTAATTAGTCCAAACTTCTTATTTATGTAGTAAGAGGAGGATACATTTATAAAAATAACATTCAAAGCAGAACCAATCGCAACCAAATATAATACATTGAACTTCAAAGCGAGACCAATAATTACGAGAGAAATATAAATAATCAGTCCCAGAGTAGAGATAAAAACGCTAATTTTTTCATTAGTAGTCATATTTAAAACTACCCCCACAGAACCGCATAAAGAATTAAAAACCTGTCCAAAAATAAGTATTTTTATAATTTCATGGCTATACTTGTACTCTTGGCCGAACACAGTAACAATGGCATATTCTCCAAATATGAATAGTATACTCAGTATTGGAAATATTATAAAGCAGGTTAACCGAACAGATTTAGTTAAATAGAGCTGTAGCGCAGACGTATTATTACAACTCTTTCCGTACAATTTTGATATATTGGGGTTTAGTATAATGTTCATTGAACTGATAACCATTACAGCCAAAATCATTGTTTGCGATGCAATTCTAAAGAGCGCAATATCATCTGGACTACCAAAAAAACCAAGTATCAAGGTCCCAAGTTCCACTCCAATCATATCAATTACAGAGACTAAAGATAACCAAAAGATGCTAGAGTTAGCTACAATTTTGGAGCTATCCTCTTCTTCAAATTCGTGACTTGATATATTACGTTTTCTGTAGCATCTACTCTGATATTGGACTAGTAGACTTGATAAGGACATTACAGCAATTATCAATGTAATCGTAAGCTTAATATCGAATAAAAATAACACAAAATTTATAACCCCATTGTACAAAGGAAATAAAAGAAATAAGAAGATTTGTGAAACTTTATGTTTTCCCATTCCATTGAGTATTGATGTTTCCCTAATAGTTAGGCACTTTAAAACGATCAAGATACAAGAGAAAACAATGGATAGGTAGTCAGACTTTTCGAAAAGGAACAGTACAACAAAAGGTGTTATAAAAAAAATACGATAAAATACCCTTCTACGTGACAGCTCTATTAGTCTTAGGCTAGTCTCTTTGCTAGAAACAGGTATTGTTCTTACCAATGATATGTTTATTCCCGCTACAGCTAAGAGAGAAGCTAGTGAAACCACTGACATTAATAACGCATAAGATCCGAACTCTTCAATTGTAAGAACTCTCGTATAGTACAACACCAGAAAAAGAGTTAATGCTGTAGCTATAATTTGAATTGAAGCAACTTGTGAAAAAACTCTAATTAATTTCATTAGATTTCTGCGCAACCCCACTCAGGGTAGTGCTTACGAACATAACTATTTAGCTCTTTTTCTGCTTGAGAATATAATCTATCTGTTGTTTTTTTATATTCTGACAAACTATTGACCATTCCTGCGCCAACTGTCACGTTTCTAACTCGGTCAATAACAATGAAAGCACCCGTTTGTGGCAATTGCTGATACTTATCTATTGCCACTTTATCCATGAGCTTAATACTAGTTAGAGCAATTTCGTTAAGCTCTAGACTCTCAGATTTTTCTGCATGCTGTTCTAACGTATTAACATCTACTTTATGAACAACTTCAGAGATTTTACCTGCGCAGCTCTTGGTCGCAAACTTAAATAGATACTCTTTGTGAGTCAACATCGGCTGCTCGCCCATCCACACTAGGTGTGCTTCACATTGATTGGTCACTTTAGGCTCGTGCCCTTTGTGTACAATCATGTCGCCACGTGAGATGTCAATTTCATCTTCTAATGTGAGTGTGACTGCTTGGCCTGGCTGTACGGCACTTAGTTCACCGTCAAAAGTGTAAATACTTTTCACGCGAGAGGTTTTGCCTGAAGGAAGCGAAACTACTTCATCACCCAGTTGCACTAAGCCTGAAGCTAATGTGCCGCAGAACCCACGGAAGTTTGAGTTAGGGCGGTTAACATATTGAACAGGAAAGCGCATGTGTTCGAGGTCTTTATCTTTATCGACTTTCACTGTTTCCAGCAACCTCATTAATGTAGCGCCAGGGTACCAATCCATTTTTACACTTGGGGTCACCACATTGTCGCCCTTTAGCGCTGAAATCGGTACAAAGCGAATATCATCGATATTGAAGTTTTTCGCCATTTCTCGGTAATTGGCTTTGATCTGTTGATACACCTCTTGGCTGTAATCCATCAAGTCCATTTTGTTAATGGCAACTATAATGTGTTTGATACCCAATAGAGAGCAAATGTAGCTGTGTCGGCGAGTTTGGGCCTGAATACCACGGCGAGCATCCACTATTACAATTGCCAGGTCACATGTCGATGCACCTGTCACCATATTACGAGTGTACTGCTCATGCCCTGGGGTATCGGCAATAATAAACTTACGCTTGTCTGTCGAAAAGTAGCGGTAAGCTACATCTATGGTGATGCCTTGTTCACGCTCAGATTGCAATCCATCAACCAACAAAGCTAGATCAAACGCCTCATCGGTGGTATTGAATTTTTGTGAGTCTTTCTCAATCGCTGCCATCTGATCCTCGTAGATCAGCTTTGAATCGTATAGCAGGCGGCCAATTAGGGTTGATTTACCATCATCTACATTGCCACAGGTGAGAAAACGTAATAAATCCTTGTTTTCATGAACCTTCAAATAGGCTTCAATATCTTTTGTAATCAAGTCTGAAGAGTGTGACATCTTGTATCCTACTTCTCGTAATATTCATTCAAAGCCTGAACAAAGTTTTCCACTTCAGACTTTGGTAATTGATTAATCCCAGCAGCGGCCTTTCTGCCGCCACCAGTTACAAATTGGCTGCAAACTTCATCGGCACCACTTCGATTTTCTAAAGGTGCTCTCACACTCACAGTATAATCTTCGCTGTTTTGGTTGAGTGTCATGACTGCATGCGCTTTATCTGGCGATTGATTGGCTAATTGGTTGCCAAATACCCCACTAATACGTCTCGCCCAGGCCTCACACGGTAAACTGTATACTTTGGCAACCGAACTATAAAAAGTTGGCTTTAATGTTCGTAGGTGATTTACGTCTTGCTCATAACCTTGTTTGAGCAAAAAGTATGGTGAACTGGTATCCGTTTGCAAATCAAAAGGTGACTCATAAGCCATTAATTTCACGAAAAGATCTGTGGGCTCTATGTGCAAATCCGCCAAGCTAGCACCATAACCGTTGTAATTCACCAACACGCCCAGCTCTTTTAAGAAGGCGATTTGCTCCGCGGATAAATCACACTTTATGGCCAGCGCCTCAGCTTGGGCATTTAAATTGTCGCCAAACGCCCCTGCAATGGCCCAATGGGCATAACGCCCACCAATGTGCTTGTTAATCAGAAGACTGGTACAAATTTGCGCATCAAGGTTGATCAATGCGGTAAAGTTGTTGGCTTGCGGCACTTCGCCAGTACGATGATGATCGCAATAGAAAACCGGAATGTCTCTCTCTAGTAATGAGTGCAAGGCATCGATGTTTTTTTCCATTGAGATATCTAAAACCGTAACACCACTGGTATCCGATTGGGCAACCACTTGCTGCAACAATTTGATATCTCGCTTCAATCCAGTGATCAGAGTCGAGCTTTTAGGCTCAAACTTTCGAAGTTGCACCAATGACAAGATGCCATCTGCATCACCATTAAACACGTCGTAATGCATCGTTTAAATGTATCCTTGCTCGATAAGTGTGTTAACAATGTACTGTGCACATGCATCTACACTCGCTTGCGCCGTTTTAACATGAATTTCTGCACCAGTCGGCGCTTGGTACTCAGAATCAATGCCAGTAAAGTGCTTTATTTCTCCCGCGCGCGCTTTTTTATAAAGCCCTTTAGGATCTCGCTGCTCGCAGATCTCCAGTGGTGTATCAATAAACACTTCTAAAAATTGCCCTTCACTTAATAGCTCTCTCACTTGCTGCCTATCTGAAATAAACGGTGAGATAAAAGCGGTTAGCACAATCGAGCCAGAATCGACAAAAAGCTTCGCCACTTCGCCAATACGGCGGATGTTTTCCACTCTATCTGCGTCACTAAAGCCGAGATCTTTATTAAGTCCGTGGCGTACATTGTCGCCATCGAGAAGGTAGCTATGCTTACCCAAAGCGAGCAGTTTTTTTTCAACCGCATTTGCCACGGTAGATTTTCCCGAGCCACTTAATCCGGTAAACCACAATACAACCGGCTTTTGCTTCTTGAGCAATGAACGCTGTTCAAGTGTTACCGTCGCGTTGTGCCAGACAAGATTGTCACTGACTGATTGATTCTGTTTTTTGCTGTATGGATTCATAACTCGTTACAAAGGAAAAACTAAAGGTATCGCGATAAGAGCCACCAAGATATAGCTAAGAGACACCTTCCATCCAACTCGAATAAAGTCCTTAAAATGGTATCCACCCGCATTCATGACCATCAAGTTTGTTTGATACCCATAAGGGCTTAAAAAACTTGCACTGGCTGCATATACTATCGCCATAATAAACGGCATATTACTTACCTGATAAATGCTAGCTAATGATACACCAATAGGTAACATAATGGCAGCAGCGGCAGTATTGGTCATGACTTCGGTCATAACTACTGTCACCAAAAATAACACGATTAACGCCATGTATGGTGATGCATCACCTAACACCTGGTATAGCACCTCTGTCACACCATTCGCCAAACCTGAATCAACAAATGCTTGAGCGATTGAAAGCGCGCAAATTAAAATAAGCCACAGCTCAAACGGAAAGCGGCGGCGAATCGTTGCGCCATCAATCACATGGATTGCCCGCATTAGGATAATATAAGCCCCAATAGATTCTAATAGATTTATATGAGTAAATGCAGAGGTAACAATTGCGGCAATAAAGCCCGTTATGGTTAACGCGTTTTGCCAAGCTGTTAGGGTGCTATTAAGATCAATACCATTTAAGATAAAGAAGTTACGTGTGAGGTTTTGTCTCTTGTTAAAATCCTGACCAATCGCCAAGACCAGTTTGTCTCCCGATTGGAGTATTTGCTCCCCTAGTTTGCCTGACAGACGTTGACCTTGGCGATTAATCGCCACCACTGCTGCGTCAAAGCGAGATCGAAAACCACTGCTCTTAAGCGTTTTTCCAATGAGGACAGATTCAGGACTAACAATAACTTCGGTTAAATTGCTGCTAAGCAATCGGCTATTATCAGCAAAGACTACTACTCCATCAAGTTGGGTAAGCTGCTTAATATTTTCTACATCTCCTGTAAACACCAGCTTGTCATTGGCTTCAATTTTTGTTTCTGGTGTAACAGGAGAAATCAACTGTTGACCGCGAACAATTTCCGCCAAAAACAGTCCATCTAATGCTCGCAGATGGTTTTCTCTTACCGTTTTGCCGACCAACTGACTGGTAGCGCTCACTTCGGCGTCAATAAAGTAGCCTTGTTGCGCTTTTTCACTCGAACTTTTATTCTCAAGATGCCGACTACTCAGAGCGATCACCGCGCCGACCGAGATCAGAAGAATCAAACCGACAGGGGTGAAGTCGAAAAAAACAAGCTCAGGATGACCACTACCTAGCAGTACTGCGTTTACCACCAAGTGGGTTGCCGTTCCAATTAAGGTTAACGTCCCACCTAAAATGGCAAAGTAGGAAAGCGGGATGAGCAGTCGACTAGGTGCGTGCTCTTGGTTTCTCTGTACACTACTCATCAAGGTCGCCACAACCGCGGTATTATTTAAGAAGGCAGAGCTGATTGAGGTCGAAACGGCTAAGCGGAACAGCGTTTTGGGGTAGCTCGAGTGAAATACCTTACTCGAAATCCAAGTAAGAAGCTGACTTCTCTCTAAAGCTAAAGAGGCAATCATTAAGCCGACCAGTGTTAACACTGCACTATTGGTCACATTGGATAAAATGTCGCTTTGCTCTATTTGACCAGAGAGATAGAGCAAAATCGTCGCGACAACAAATAAAGAAACCGCCCGATACTTAGTAAGTATCAGGCAGAGCAACAAACCAGCAATAACCAACGCGGTAGTAAGCACGGGGAATGACTAACCAGAGCGAATCTTTAAAAATAGCCTTCGCGCTTTTTCTTTTCCATCGACCCGGAGCTATCGTGATCAATTGCGCGCCCTTGGCGTTCTGACGTTGTAGTCAATAACATTTCTTGAATGATTTCTGGCAGTGTTGTCGCTTCAGATTCCACCGCCCCAGTCAGTGGATAACAACCAAGGGTGCGGAAACGAACCATTTTCTCTTCAACAACTTCGCCCTCTTTTAGCTCCATCCGCTCATCGTCCAGCATGATCAGCATACCGTCTCGCTCAACCACAGGGCGCTTCTTAGCAAGGTAAAGGCTCGGGATCTCGATGTTTTCTAGATAAATGTACTGCCAGATATCGAGCTCAGTCCAGTTTGATAAAGGGAACACGCGAATGCTTTCGCCTTTGTTCACTTTGCCGTTGTAGATGTTCCACAGCTCAGGACGTTGATTTTTAGGGTCCCAACGATGGTGTTCATCACGGAACGAGTAAACACGCTCTTTGGCGCGAGATTTTTCTTCGTCTCGGCGCGCACCACCGAAGGCGGCATCAAACCCATGCTTATCCAGCGCTTGCTTTAGCCCTTGGGTTTTCATGATATCGGTGTGTTTCGAGCTACCGTGAACGAATGGACTAATGTTCATCTTAAGCCCTTCTGGGTTTTGATGCACAATCAATTTCATGCCCAGTTTTTCGGCCATCTGGTCACGAAACTCGATCATCTCTTTAAATTTCCAGGTGGTATCGACGTGCATCAGAGGGAAAGGAGGGATACCCGGGGCAAAGGCTTTTTTTGCCAAATGCAGCATAACGGAGGAGTCTTTGCCTACTGAATAAAGCATCACTGGGTTATCAAATTCCGCGGCGACTTCACGCATAATGTGAATCGATTCCGCTTCCAATTGTTTCAGGTGAGTCATTCTCTCAGGTGATATTGTCATCACTTACACTTCCAAAAATTGTTATTTGTTGCATTTTCATCTCAGCCATTCAACCAAGCCCGAGACACTTCTTATTCATTTTGAGACAGTGAATTTCTCCCCACCCCTTATAAAGCATTGTTTCACCTATTTCTTCCAACCCGCCCCAATAGGAAATTCTCCATGGGAAAGACTTCGCGAAACGTTCGAGATAGCGCAGTCTTGGCGTGCACGTATGTGCTGGGGCAAAACACCGGCTTGGCTTTGTTTGTTTCCCGCACAATGGGCTATCCCGATAAACTTTCAGCCTAACCCGGGATTGTATTCGCTTCATTTGATGGGTGCAAGTTAACCGCTCGATTTCCGTGGTTAGGTTACACTAACTGGTTCATCAGTCTGGCAGCTTTGGCCCTGGCTATTGGCGCGTTATCTAGCACATACACCCACTGCTTGCGATCTGAGTCGTATACCTTGTCGATCTCGAGAAATATTTTGCTGTTGCGCAGCGCCGATGAGAGCGCAAACGGCCCTTGCATCTTTAGCGCTTGTTTTATCTCGAGCCCGCTCATCGGTTTGGGGTAATGGTCTATCATGGCATCGAGTAACTCTTGATGCCTGCCATCGGCTCGGGCACTGTATTGGCGCAGTATCGATTTTTTCTCGCTCAGCGACAGTAGCTCATTCATCGTTTTCTCCCACTTTTGCCTTGCGTTTGTGGCTGTCGTTCATGGTCTGAATGCGCTCACTAAACGGATGCGACTTTCCCTCTCGATGAAATGCCTCTACCTGCTTATCCACAGGGCGCATGGTTGCTGCTGCCTGCCTATAATCCTCTGTATGAGTATTTAATTGAGAGATTATGGGTGCAGTCGCTGCACGGTGAGAGGGAGAAGCGTCTGAATGCTTTGGGCTGTGAGTATCGCCCAGCTCAACATGCAAATGAGCAGGGGTATGTAGCTGATAAAGATTGCTGCGCTGTCGACCACGCTTATCAAAGCGGTGCACCAGTTCGATAAAACCTTGCTGTTCGAGCAGCTTGATGTGCTGCTTTACCGTTCGCAGCGACACTTCGCAATACAGCGCAAGATACTGCTAGGAGGGAAAGCAGCGGCCGTGGATATCGGCATTGTCGGCCAGCTTTAACAAAATCAATTTACTGATGGGCGATCCGGTTTTCGCCTTCATCAATGCGGCAACCAGCGTGTGGCTCATGGTGGTGTCCTTGTATTTCCTTAGCCAAAGCCGCTTACCACACCAAGCTCTGCGCGATTGGGGTTGAGTGTATCGCCCCTTATTTGGAGATTTTCCAGCCAGATCACAGCGTAATAAACAACACGCGCCCAAATATGCAACCAATACAATACCCACGTCACACTTCCGGTTATTAAACTCGATAAACCACTTACCGCCCGACCCTAGGTGCGATTAGCCAATTAACATGGCGGCTCTGTTCAAAAAGGGAGTTGCTATGCCGGTATGTCATTCATACGCCCTAGCCCCTCGTTCTCAAGCGTTGCAGCGCTTGATTTACGTCTATTCCCATTTTCAACCCAACCAAGAGGAGTTCTATTTTCCGTTTCCTAAGCGATTATGCCGTGAGGGGTTTATCGGCTTACTCGCCCAAGCTCAGCGAGCCGAACCGATTGGCCATGAACTGGCGGTGCTGTTGTATTTGCAAAAGATGTCGCTGGCCGATATTGCCAAGCAGGCGGCGCACTCGAAAAAAGCCGCGATGCAACATCCATCCGAACTGGCGCTACACTCGCTCGAGCAACAGCTTGAGGCGTTTGTGGTGTACTTGATTCACCTTTGCCAAAAACAGGAGTCTCTATGAGTTCATCTCACCATCCGCTGCGTGCTATCACAGTACATTGCAGCGTAAGACCGCCGAGCCAAGCCATTGGTGTAGAGGCAATCCGTAAATGGCACCTCGCCAAAGGCTGGCGTGATGTGGGGTATCACTATGTGATCACTCGCCAAGGTGATATCGAGCAAGGGCGGTCGCTGCATCAAATCGGCGCCCACGTGAGCGGGCACAATCGCGGCAATATTGGAATTTGCTTAGTCGGCGGTTGTGATGAGCACAATCAGCCACAAGACAACTTCACCCTCGCCCAACGTAAGGCGTTATTTGAGTTAATTGCGCGCTTACAAGCGCTGTTCTCTATTGCCGACGAACAGGTTCAGCCACACCATTATTGGGCCAACAAGGCGTGCCCGGTGATGGTCATCCAGCCCCAGTTATCTAATCTCAAGGAGCAAGCATGAGTTTATGGAGCCAAATATTCGGTAGCCCCTCGTTTATCGATAAGAGCTTACAAGCCCTCACCAACAGTGGAGATGCGATGTTTTTTGCTAACGAAGAAAAAGCGCAGCACAAACTCGCCCTGCTTAAGGCGTTCGAACCCTTTAAGTTGGTGCAGCGCTACATTGTGCTGCTGTTTACCATTCCCTATGTGGTATTGCACTCGGCGGTGGTGCTCGGCTGTATGCATGGGTTTGAGTGGCAGCCCATCAGCGTGATGATTAATGAGGCGTTTGGTTATCCGGTGTTGGCAGCGATTGGGTTGTATTTGACGGGTGGGGTAGTGAAAAAAGGTTCCTAGTTGAAAGCAGTTTCTAGTTTCTAAAAATGAATTCCTAGAAAAAGATGTTCATTGCCCTCTCTAGGAACTCGCCTCTAGGAACTAGGAACTAATAACTGATATACTCACAACAACTCAGTATTAATGCAGGTAAAAGTATGATCATCGTAACGGGCGGTGCGGGGATGATTGGCAGCAACATCGTTAAAGCACTGAATGAGCAAGGTATTAACGACATTTTGGTAGTCGACAACCTTAAGAATGGTAAGAAGTTCCAGAACTTGGTTGATTTGGACATCACAGACTACATGGACCGTGACGATTTTCTAACTCAAGTCATGGCAGGTGATGACTTTGGGCCCATCGAAGCTATCTTCCATGAAGGTGCTTGTTCTACGACAACTGAGTGGGATGGTAAGTACATGATGCTCAACAACTATGAGTATTCAAAAGAACTACTGCATTTCTGTTTAGAACGTGAAATTCCTTTCCTTTATGCTTCTTCGGCTGCAACTTACGGTGAAACTGATACTTTCATTGAAGAAAAAGAGTACGAAGGCGCATTAAACGTATACGGCTACTCAAAGCAGCAGTTTGACAACTACGTACGCCGCATTTGGCAAGACGCCGAACAGCACGGAGAAAAACTGTCTCAAGTGACAGGGTTCCGTTACTTCAACGTCTATGGCCCTCGTGAGCAACACAAAGGCTCGATGGCCTCGGTTGCTTTCCACCTCAATAACCAAATGAACGCCGGTGAAAACCCAAAACTGTTCGCCGGTAGCGAACACTTTAAGCGTGATTTTGTCTATGTGGGTGATGTAGCTGCGGTTAACTTGTGGTTCTTTGAGCATGGCGTATCGGGCATTTTCAACCTAGGTACGGGCAATGCTGGGTCGTTCAACGAAGTAGCCAAAGCCGTGATTGCGCACCATGGCAAAGGCGAGGTCGAGACCATCCCGTTCCCTGAGCATTTAAAAGGCGCTTATCAGGAGTACACTCAGGCAGACTTAACTAAACTGCGCGCGGCAGGTTGCGATCACCAGTTTAAGACTGTGGCTGAGGGTGTGGCGGAGTATATGAGCTTGATTAACCGCTGATCGAACTGTTTGCTGATTGAAAGCCAAGACGTTATCTTAGTATTAACTCTTGGCTTTTTTCTTTTCTTGTCAGATAAAGGTTTTTCGTGACTACAAATCGCAACGACTACGACCCTAAAGCATATAACCCAACATTCCAAAAAGCATTCCTTGCTCCCAAACATTGGGGAACGTGGCTTGGGCTATTAATTGGGTTACCTATATCCTTACTACCTAACTCAGTTCGAGTTTCAGTGGCCTCCTTTGTCGCAAAGAAACTGTGTAAAAAGCAAAGAGGTTCTATTCAGAAAGCTCGTATTAACTTATCGCTTTGCTTCCCAGCAAAGTCTGAGCAAGAGCGCGAAGAGATCCTAGAAAAATGTCTAACCACAGCTGGTGCTTTTCTACTCGGTTTTCCAGCCATCACTCTTAGAAGTAAAAAGTGGCTTGAAAATCACTCGGAGATAAAAGGAATTGAACACCTACAAGAACTAAGAAAAAACGATCAAAGCGCTATTTTGCTTGTGCCACACTCCTGGTGTATTGACATCCCAGCAATCTTACTCGCATCACGAGGGCTGCCAGTATCTGCGATGGCCAACAGCCAGAAGAATCCTCTAACCGATTGGCTGATGCATAAACAGCGAGTGCAATATGGTGGTCGAGTTTATGACCGCAGTGGTGGTATAAAACCGTTTATTAAATCAGTCAAAGATGGCTATTTAGGTTACTACCTACCCGACCAAGACCACGGGCCAGAACAAAGCGTTTTCGTTGATTTCTTTGCAACAGAAAAAGCGACCCTACCAGGGCTTGGTAAGCTAGCTAAAGTGAGCCGCGCCAAGATTGTTCCGACTTTTGCCAGCTACAATATCGAAACTGGCAAATATGAGATCGAGATAAAAGCGCCGCTTGAGGACTTATCTGGCGATGAGCATAAAGACGCTCGAGTTATGAATGAAGTGGTCGAGCAATTTGTCAATCCGCGTCCAGAGCAATATATGTGGATACTCAAATTACTCAAGACGCGCCGAGACGGCAACGACCCTTACGTGGGTTACTAGTCATAGATAGGCCACGCAAATGCGTGGTCTTACTTTATGTAAGGTAGGCGCTTAAAGTCAGTAATAATCTTACCCAAGTTAGGATTGAGCGCCTCTCCTGAAGCCGCCTTCTCATACATAACCACATACGCTTTCGCCATTAGATCCGCATTAAACAAATCTCTTGCATATTCATGGCAAACTTTAGAGCTATACTTCGAAGCACCACTAACTGCCTCTATTAGTTCTGCTTGCTTCTCTGATAAAAAACCGACTTCATCACTCACAAGCTCAGGCAGTGACCCGTAAGGTGTACCAAAAACAGGGCAGCCAAAGTAAAGGCTCTCGGTGATAGCGAGACCAAACGGCTCGTGCCAAGTCACCGGAAAGATTAACCCCTTAGATTGGGTCATGACTTGCGACTTCGTCGTGTCATCCACCATGCCTAAGAAACGGACATGACGGTCTAGTGTAAGACGAAAGCCCATTTTGAAGTTGAGACGATGACCACCCAGCACATCGAGTTGCTCACCAGCGCGCTTGGTTATATCAATCGCACCTTGAACATTCTTAACTCGCCATGCCGCCTTGCCTAAAAAGTGGAAGCGTTGTCGGTCGGTGTTTAGGTTTGGTTTGAGGTAGTTGTCCCAATTTAGCCCGTTATGCACATAAGCTTGCGCTCCGTGATTACGAGCATGCTGTGAAGAGACAAAAATGGTATTTGGATCGATAGGTCCGTCCGAATTTCCGTGCTGAGTAATCACGTAAGGACGCGTGATAGGTTCAAAATCACCATGAAAATGCACCACATCAACATCGCTAGGGATTTGGTTTTCAAGTGGCACCTCTGAGTTATACTCGATAACCCTAGCCCAATCGCAAACCGTCCCTTTACCTGCGAGAAGCGTAACCTGATGACCTTGCAGATGAAGCGCATAGACAAGATCCCATATAACGCGCTCAGTACCACCATAATTGACTACAGGCAAAGTCGCATGAGTGTAAATCAGTATATTCATTGGACTCTCTTGACTATTTAGCTGCCAACTTTTGGGCAATTGCACGGTGAACGCACTTTGGAACAAACTGCTCTACTTCACCACCATGAATAGCAACCTCTCGAACCAAGGTAGAAGAAAGAAACGCATATTCTTCAGCGGGTGTAAGGAACAAGCTTTCAAGCTCTGGTTTCAAACGACGGTACATGGTCGTTAAACCAAACTCATACTCGAAATCCATTGTCGTTCTTAGGCCGCGAACCAATATCGTCGCTTTCTTTTCCGTGGCAAAATCAACCAGCAAGCCACTAAAACCATCGACTGAAACATTATTAAGATCTGAGCAGGTTTCTTTCAGCAGTGCTACTCGCTCATCAAGAGAAAACAAAGTATTCTTACTCGGGCTTTCTGCAACACCAATAACAAGGTGATCAAACATACTCGCCGCTCGTTTTACTAAGTCATAATGACCATTGGTCACTGGATCGAAAGTGCCTGGGTAGATGGCGATACGCATAACTATCCTATATATATTCCGTTTCTTATTGCACCGCTGACTTTTCAGCTTGTGGTACAGTCAATACTTTATCTAATTGCTGCTCGACTAACTCAACAGAGATGTTCGACATTAAGTCAGCTCCTTTTACCCTCGCGCCCCAAGGTAAATCAGAGACCGCTTTACCATATTGGGCTTCTGCAACTTGCTCATAAACAGAGGCCACATACGGCAAACTATTATAAGGCCCTGTTCGGCGAGGGTTACTATGAGCATAGAGACCGATAACCGGTGTGCCTTGAGTTGTAGCGATATGGGCGGGGCCTGAATCTGGAGCAATCACCACTTCTGCTTTTGAGAGTACCGCCGTTAATTGCTTTAAGCTGGTCTGCCCAACGAGATTATGAATCGGTTTCTCGGCAAAGCTTATGATGCTATCTGCTAAGCGGCGTTCTCGATCAGTAGGGGCACCACAAAGCACGACTTGATAACCTTTTCCAGCAGCATAATCTGCAATACTCGCATAACGCTCCGGAAGCCAATTGCGTTCATCTTTGCTCGCTGCAGGACTAATAACAATATAGGGCTTACCACCAAGTTGAGCCAGCGCCGAATAATCGCTCTCGGCAAGAGGGATATTCCATTTTGGCTCTTGGGCCGGGCAATCCAAGTAAAGGGCAAACTGAGCGAAATTGTCGAGAACATGGGGGGCACCCGTTGTAGGCAGCTTAACATTAGTAAATAACCACTGGCCTTCTTTGGCTCTATGCCAGCTAAACCCGACTCTCTTTTTAGCTTTAATACCGAGCGTCAGCAGGCTCGCTCTTAATGCAACCTGCATATGCAGTAGGTAATCAAATCGCTGGCCTTTAAGTTGCTGCCAGACCTCTTTCATCCCTTTAAAACCGCGCTTCTTATCGAAAACAACGACATTAATACCTTCAAGGTCACCCAATAACTGCGCCTCAATCTTGCCCATTATCCAAGTAATGTTGCAACTCGGATAACGCCGTTGAATCTGCTGAACGACAGAGAGAGCATGGCAAACGTCGCCAATTGCTGAGAGACGCAATACACAGATACTTTTGGGTTCTTTATGCATTTACTTATCTCTTTGCAAAGGAATCATCGACCTCACTGCATCGATGACAGCATTAGGTGTTATATCTTGTAGACAGGGAGAGTATAAATCATCGCTGATCTTACATTTATTGCCATAACAAGGGACGCAATCACGCTGTGACTGAACCAAACAAATATTGCCCACGGTTTGAGAAGGCGTACCATTTGTGTAGAGATTGTTCTCCATATCAACAGGCTGAGCATATGGCCAAGGCGACCACATGCTCGCAGGTGCAACACTGATAATCGAAACAATTGGGATTGGGTAGCCCGATGCCATATGCCCAGGCCCGCTGTCAGGACCAACAAAACCTTGGCTCATTTTTAATAAGCTCGATGTTTGAGCAAGAGTTAACTGCCCAAGCACACTGACTAGATGCGGTGATTCTGGTAAAGCAGTAAGAATCTCTTCTACAATCATTCTATCGCGAGGAATATCGGCCCCAGTCAGCACTATTTTGTATCCTTTCTCTAAGAGCGCTGTAATCACTTCTAGCCAATGGTTAACTGGCCACTGCTTGATTTCATTAGATGATGGCGCATGAACCACAATAAAAGAGTCAGGCAATTTCTTTGTTATCTCGCTGGGTAATGCTTGTTCTGGGGAAATGAGTCGAGGCTCGATATCAACCCCTATCAGTTTTAGCATCCGCGCAGCGCGGCTCATTTTGTGTTCATAACGATGTTGCTCTACGATATGATGATTAAAGATAAACTTCTTTAGCCAAGCACCGCCAAGAGAATCATCTACTGCCCCTAAACGCTTTTTACCAAACACAAAGCTGTAGATAGCAGTTCGATCATTAAGCATTTCATTGACGACAAGATCGTAGCGCCCACGCTGACGAAGAATGCGCAAGTAATCTTTGAGCTTGGGACGGGGCGGAATTTCTACCAGTTCATTAATATCTGGGTTAGTACCAAACACCATCTCACCTCTCGCATTCACTAATACATCAATTTGAGCATTTGGATACGCTGCGCGAAGGCTGCGAGTAAAGGTTGTGATCAACAAACTGTCTCCAATGCAGTGTGTTGCGATAACAAGAATCTTCCGATAATTATTTGAGAGGCTCATTTGCAGCAAGTGTTTGATATAATCATGCGCCTAGTATGCCACAAACTGACCAAGTCGAGACAGAGATAGATGTTCAAGCAAACACAAATCAATAACACCACATACTGGCATGACCCTTTACTATTGACTGAAAATGTTGAACACGCTTTCTCTGTCGACTACTGGCAAAAACACAATGCGGTAACAGGCAGCGCTCGAGGCCGAGGCACGACTTGGTTTGTACAAGGGTATCGCGGCGAATTTGCACTAAGGCACTACCGCAGGGGTGGGCTATTTGGCAAACTCATCAAAGACAGTTATTGGTTTACATCACTCGAAGATACTCGGGCCTATCAAGAGTTAAAACTACTGCGTCACCTAATCGAATGCAATGTAAGTGTACCCGCTCCTGTTGCTGCACGAGTGACGAAAAGCGGCCTAACCTATCAAGCGGATATTATTGTTCAACGAATCAGCAATGCTAACGACCTTGTCGGATTGCTGTCTCAACAAGTGCTATCGAAAGACCTCTTTAAGAAAGTCGGTCGGGAAATAAAGAAAATGCATGATGCGAACGTCAATCACACCGACCTTAATATTCACAATATTCTGATCGACCAAAGCAACCAAGTTTGGCTTATCGACTTTGATAAATGTAAGAGGGAAGAAATAGATAATGGCTGGAAGCAGAGCAATCTAGAGCGACTCAAACGGTCTTTTGACAAAGAAGTTCGGCTCGGTAATATCCAACTTCCAGATTACGCGTGGACAAGCCTAGAAGAAGGCTATAAGAGTAATAAATAGGAGATGTTGCTGAAACTCTCGAAACCTACTCTTCTTTTAGTCCCAATAGCTTACGCAGCTTTTTCTTCTTTTTATATATATGCCCGCGAATGACTTCAGTAAGCGGACGAGTGAAACTGACATTTTTTGCTAATTTGATTTGCTCTTCGAAAGGCTTCCTACCGTGCACAGTAAAGAAACGTTCTAGCACTTTTCGCCCCCAGTCCTTACGGCCGCTGGTCGAATAGTGCTTGAGCCAATCTTTGCTTGGTACCAATGTTACTTCGCGGCTCAAAGCTTCAGACAGAGCAAACTGCTCCAGTGTATGAGCTTTACAACCGCCGTTACGTAGCGCCTTGATAAGCTGGTCAGCATAATCAAATGCCTTCAATTGCGCGCCTGTAATACCGATCACAGCCGAAGCCCACATGGTCGAATCGTCACTAACGTGATAAGTCGAGCCATCCTCAAGCTCAAAGGTTTTGTTACGAATAACGGCGTATTCATTAGTGTCGGGCAGAGTGTTGATAGCGACTTCAGGAAAAAACATCAGTGACTGCTGTGCAGTGATGGAATCAAAATAAATATTTGTCGACTGCTCAAAATACGTATCTGTATCTAGGAACAGTAACTTATCGTCTTCTTCTAATTCTAACTGCTCACCGAGGTACTTTAAGCCTCGGTTTTTGATTCGAAAATGATAAGTATTATTGAGGCTCCATTCGCGCTTTTGCTCCGCACTGATCAGAAAAAGATGAATAGGCAAACCCGAAAAATGCTCTGTTTCCTCTGCTAGAACAACGACCTCAGGCCTAGAGCCTTTATCTCCTTGCCAATTAGATAAGAAAGACAAGATGCAGAAGCGTGCACCCTGATAATAGGTCTTATCATTGCCATAAATGACAAAAGCTAAATATTTCTTGGCGGTTCTAGTCATAATCAATACTTGGTTACGTTTTTAAATAGGGCTTTTTGCTTTTTACTTAAATGGCTACGAATGTGAGTACGATAACCCTCTTTGAACCAGCTTCTGACCGTGGCATACAAACCTGATGTACGACCACTCAGCTGGCTTTCAAACATACCCACTTTACTCCCCTGTTTTACTACAGGAGGGTGAACCCAATACAGATTGAACTGAAGTTCATCAATCTTATCACCAATCAAACCATCGATTGGCGTATCGATTTGTTGAGATTCGATGTATTCGACCATCTTTTTGGCAAAGACTAAATCAAACACATAGCCTCCGCATAGCTTGTTCACTTTACAAGGATATAGGTATTGGTTTGATTTTCTTACACTTAGCGGTACCGAGTTAGATGCTTCCTCAATATTAGCGAAATAATTACTCTTCCCCTCTAACTCTGACAAAATGAGAGAAAAGTCATGGAGAAAGCTCTCCACCAATAACGCATCATCTTCTAACACTAAAACTTGTTCTATGTTTTGCTCTATAGCGGCTTTCATTACGAGATAATGCTTATAGAAGCAAGATTTTTCGGCCAAGGTAAGCTTCGAGCCAAAAAATTCGTGACGTACAGCATCACTCAAATCGTCGATATCACCACGAAGCATATATTCATATTCATTGATCCCGCGAGAGGGAAGATGACTATCGATATGCTTGCGGCGATCTTCATAGCCTTTGCTGACATGAATGATGAATGTTTTAATCACTTAGCACTCTCTATAACTCTGTTGATAATATCAACGCTACGCTGCAGCGCACCTTGGTTTTGTTCTACAACGGATAAAGCTTCTTTACCACCTTGTTCTAGTTTTAACGGTGACGAGAAATACTCGATAACTTTACTGGCTAATTGCTCTTCATCCTCGACGACTTCTAGAGCGCCTGCAGCAATTAATTGTTTACCTAGATCTGCAAAGTTATAGTAGCTTGGTCCGGTAATCGTTAGCTTAGAGAGCATAGCGGGCTCGACAAAGTTGTGCCCACCCACCTTGTCTCCGATTAGACTACCGCCCATAAATACAAGATCACTCGCCGCAAGATACTTAATCATTTCACCCATAGTATCACCCAAATAGACGTCTGTACCTTCAGGTAGCCTATCTAAACTTCCACTACTTCGTCGAACCAAAGATAGCTGCTGATTTTTTACAAGTTCAGCCACAGAGTCAAAACGCTCAGGGTGGCGTGGAACCAGCACAAGTAGCAATTCCGGATATTCCAATTTTGCAGCTTTAAAAGCAGCAAGGACTTTCTCGTCCTCACCTAGATGCGTACTTGCTGCAATCAAGACCTTGCGATTGTCACCAAGTTTAGCCCTTAGTTTTAAGCCTTGAAGATAGACCTCTTCATCAAGGCTTACATCATACTTAATCGAACCCGTATCAATAACCTTTTTACCGCTAATGCCTAATTGCCTGAAGCGATTCGCATCATCAGCGTGAACAGTCATTATCGTCGACAGTTTTTGCAGTACTGGTGATATCAGTAGGCTAAGCTTCCGATAATTTAAAAATGACTTCTGAGATAATCGACCATTAACAAGTATTATGGGGATGTTAATTGAAGAGACAGTGTGGATGGTGTTAGGCCAAAGCTCGGTTTCAATAATGAGCAATGCGTCAGGCTTAACAACATTAACAAACCTTCGTACACACCAAGAGAAGTCTATAGGCATATAGCGGTGAGTGACATGACTGCCCATTTTAGATACTTGTTCAGCGCCTGTACTGGTTGTGGTTGTAACAAGTAGCTGCTTGTCTGGGTATTGTTTTGCTAAGCGATTCACTAGCCCTTTGCTCGCAAGTACCTCGCCGACAGAAACAGCGTGAACCCAAATGACGCCTTTTCTCTGATTACCTAGCTTAGGTGTAAAGCCAAAATGCTCTTTCCATCGCTGCCCGAACTTAGGTTTGTTCGATTTTGCTCGATAAAGCACCCAAAGCAGCAAAGGGCTAAAAGCTACCAGTAACAAGGTATAAACGAAGCGAACCAATCCAGACATTAGGCCACTACCAAAGCATCAAGTTTAGTAATTGCCTCAATTACCTTCTCTGGCATAAGTTCTTGTAAGCATTTAAGGTGCTGCTTAGGGCAAGTACGTTCGAAACAAGGTCGGCATTCAATATCTGTATTTAGAATAGCCAGTTTGTCAGTGAGTGGCGGAGTATATTTGGGTGAACTTGAACCGTATATGGCAACGACATTGCAACCAACTGCCGCAGCGACATGCATTAGTCCAGAGTCATTACTTACTATTGTTTGACATGCGCCTATCAAGTCGACAGCTTGAACTAAAGAAGTGCTACCCGCTAGGTTATAACAATGTTGCTGATTCTCAGGAGCGATCTGATCGATAATGGCAGAAGTCACTTCACGATCCTTAGCCGAGCCAAATAGCCAGACTTGGTAACCCTTGCTAATCATCTCCGAAGCCACATGGGCAAAATGTCCTTCTGGCCAACGCTTAGCTGGGCCAAACTCAGCACCTGGACATAAACCTAATATAGGACGCTCATCATTAAGCTCGAACTGTTCCATAGCTTGTTGCTGGCTTTTAGGCTGCAGGCTCAAAGCGGGATATGGCAGATCTTTCAGCTCACCTAAACACCCACTGCCTGTCATAGTAGATTTAGAGTGAGCCAAAGCCACATAACGCTCCAGCATGTACTGGAAAGACTTCTTATTGGTACGGATATCATTGAGTAGACCAAAGCGCATTTCCCCTTTCCAACCCACTCGTTGGGGTATTTTAGCAAAAAAAGGAATCAATGCTGATTTAGCAGAGTTGGGCAATACATATGCTTGGGTATAGTTTGCGCGTCTCAATTGCTTGCCCATTTGGTAGCGAGTCTTTAGATCAAATTGTCCATGACCAAGCGGCATCTCTAACGCTTGATCAACCTGTGGCATTCTCTCAAGGATAGCTTTGCACCAAGCAGGTGCTAATACGTCAATCTGTGAGTCTGGGTACTGTTTTTTAAGTTCAATATACAGGCCCTGAGACATGACCATATCACCAACCCAAGAAGGACCTACGATTAGAATTTTTTTCATTGCTTACTTTTTCTCTAACTGCCCAGATAGCTCGAAGTATCGCTCCAACGTTTTAATACATACTAGCTGCTCTAGCTTCTCATCTTTAAATGGAGCTATATATTCATGAGCATTTTTGACGATTTCTTCAGCTTCCGAAGGGTTATCAATGTAGTACTGAATCTTTTCTTCAAAGTCAGACCAATCATCTCTGACTTCAATGTAATGCACACCCGCCTGAAGCGTCCCCTCCATAAACCAAGTTTCAAACTTCATTTTTGGTGTCACTACAACAGAGTTTGAAGACATCGCCCACTTTAAGTTCGAAGCCACGTCATTTCCTTCCAAACAGATTAGAAATTTGTATTGAAGCTGTTCTTCAACAGACATAAATGGCTTTTGCCATTCTGGGTGCTCATCGGAACTATTTGACTGACCCGCGTCAACTAAAGGGTGGCCAAACATTTCCTGCATAAATCGAATTCGATGTGGTTGGGTCACTGCACCACGAAACACCGCTGCGTCTTTTTTGTCTATGAAGCTCAGCTTATCGTTTACAAATCGAAAGTGTCGACGCTTATCAAGCTTGAAGAGGACTGAGTTACTATTATCACCTTCAATTGGACGTGCTTTAAATAGAGTGGGTACTGGTTCTATGTGCGTTTCATCACCAAAGTAATAGTTAAATCGGCATGATTTAGGAAAGTAGTGTAGGAATTCTTTTAAATCAAGGTAGTAGGATGTGTAGCCTTTGCGCTGATACGCATATATGGGCGTTTTAAAATTTGAAACTTGCAAACCTCGACTGAGTTTACAGCAGTAATTAACTCTTTTTTGAATATAGTCCTCTTTGTTTGCATACCTCTTTTCTAATGACTGCTTATATCTTATAAATAGAACATAGGGCACGAGACCAAGTCCCATATGCTTGAGGTAGTAAAACAACTTCATAACTAATCAACACCTACTCTATTATCTTGACTTCTAGCACTTATTACTTGAAGAGTTAGCCCCACGACAACTAAATATAGCACGGTTGTATCTCCGTTACGAAACGGACTATCAAACAAGCTAACAAGAACATAATATATAGAGGGTAAACCTAATACCCAAAAACAAAATTTATATTTTTTTAATGCCATATAAAAAGGATACACTAGAAAAAACAGGAAGAAGACTAATCCAAATACTCCCGACTTAGCCATTTTATCAATATAGTTATTATGAAAATGTCCTTTCATATACCAATAAGCAGATCGGCTATAGCCTGGAACATGTTTTTCAGCATACTCTGAGGAGATCTCTCCATGCCCCAAAAATGGTTTCTGAATAAAAAGCTCAATTCCAGATGAATACATCTGAGCTCTTAAGCCCATTGATGAATTTAAGTCTCCATTTTTGATACGTACGACTTCTGCCGAAGTATCTGCTATGCGAGATAATATAGGCTCTTTAGTAACGAACAATACTAAAAACACAGCCAAGAAAATTAATAGTGTATGCTTGGCACGTATTCTTTTTTTATAAATCGATATAACCAAAGATAATAGACTCAACATAGCTACTAAAATTATCGGCCCCCGAGACTCCGTAGGAAGTATAGAAAAACCACTTAATAGCATGGATAATACTAGAAGCCATTTTTTCTTTTTGTCAAAATCAGTAAGTAATAATGCTAAAGAAAGTAAGTATATCATACCTTGGTGTATAGCTAATGGGATAGGGTTGGTTGGCCATAACATTCTATCTGAAGGTTCGATAATAAAATACCA
Source organism: Vibrio sp. JPW-9-11-11 (assembly GCF_013369335.1). Taxonomy (GTDB): domain Bacteria; phylum Pseudomonadota; class Gammaproteobacteria; order Enterobacterales; family Vibrionaceae; genus Vibrio. The sequence continues at coordinate 62,173 of NZ_SZQJ01000001.1, read as the reverse complement.
AATAGACAAAGAAAATGATGATAAAGAGGCTAGGAAAGTTATAGTCTGTGCCCTATTGATGGTAATAAAACCAATCGGCAATAGAGCTAAATATACTAGAGATATTAGTAGTCCTCTAAGTTCTTGACTACTTGCCCCGTGTATAAAATAGGAAGCTCCAACAAATATACTAGAAAGCAAAAGACCTGAAAGCCAATAATTATCTTTAAAGTTTCTTCTTACATCTTCAAAACCGTGAGTTAATACATACAACAGTGCAACAGGGACCACTATTGCCACCATAGGTTTATTACCTTGAGGTAACCATATTATTCCAATTGCTAACCATAGAAGTGGGAGATAAAGAAGAGTTCTAGAAATCGTTTTAAGCATGCTTAGGTACTGAGTTGGTTTTATAGCTAGCAAAGTCATTATATTTGGCAGTTATCACAAAAGAATGAGTTTCTCTGCCCAATTTTTTTTTCTGATATAGTTTGGTTACACTTTGTACAAGGTGCCCCCGCCTTTCCGTATACTAACAACTCCTGAGCAAAATAGCCCGGTTTTCCATCCGCTTGAGCAAAATCTTTGAGGGTAGTACCGCCTTGCTTAATGGCAGTGTCGAGAACTTGCTTAATTTCGCGAACAAGTAACGTCCACTCTTTCTTGGTGATGTTCCCTGCAGCGCGAGTGGGATGAATTCTGGCGCTAAATAGAGACTCATTGGCGTAGATGTTGCCCACACCAACAACCACCTTGTTATCCATAATGAATTGTTTAACCGCGACACGCTTTCCTTTAGCCTTTTCAATTATATAGTCAGCATTAAAATCATCAGTTAACGGCTCTGGCCCCATCGTACTCAGCGCAGCATGGTCTCCATCTTCAGTCCAAAGCCAAGCGCCAAAACGCCTTGGATCGTTATAGCGCAGCACTTTACCATTCGTCAGTTTCAAGTCGACATGGTCATGCTTAGCGGGCGTTATTTCTGCGTCGAGCACTCTCAGTGAGCCAGACATCCCCAAATGGACAATGGCTGTCCCAATGTCGGTTTCGATCAATAGGTATTTGGCTCGGCGCGAGATATTACGAATCACCTGACCTTCCATTTTTTTGAGCTCTGGTGGGATATCCCAACGCAGCTTTGGAGTACGAAAAGTCAGCGTTGCAACGGTTTGACCGACCAAGTGAGGTGAAATCCCCATTTTGCTCACTTCGACTTCAGGTAACTCTGGCATGATGAACCTCGAATGATGCTAGACACGTATAATCAAGGCATAAGATAACCAGATTCAACCGAAATGGCTATCCACTTGTCTTGCCAGTTGTTGAGCAACCAAAATTGAGGGGTCTGATAGTAGGTGATCCTTTGTGGCTCTTCCTGGTCGAGATACCACACTTCAATCGATTGTGGTACACCAAGCTGAGCTTTCAGGCTATCAACATGTTCTTGAGTCAACTCTGTCCCGACCAAACTTTGCCAACGTTGAGCTAGCTCTTGTTCGGTAATCGATGTCGGGATTGTACTGCGCCAACGGCCTTGATTCTTCTCCAGCGACCAGTTTGAGAAGTGCAATGCTTGAAGCTCGGCGTGAGGATTGAGCAGATAAGGGTACTGACTTTGAACCTCTGGCTCATCAATTAAATAGGTTTTAATCAACGTTGGTAAGTTAAGCAAACCGATAAAGGCGATAATGCCTAAAATCAGGATGTTGTTCCAACGTCTACGACGTGTGGGCGAGACTCGCATAGCTAGCGGCTCCTAGATGACAGCGGTTAGTGTCTAGATAATAGCCTCTTACGCCAAGGTGATCGACAAGTACAATAAACTTACAGGTAATAAAAAACCCAATCATATTGCTATGATTGGGTTTCTAATTCACGCTTCCCGAGGGAAGTTCAAAAAAGCATCAATTACTTGATTTTCGCTTCTTTGTACATAACGTGCTGGCGAACTACAGGATCAAACTTTTTGATCTCAAATTTGCCTGGCATGTTACGCTTGTTCTTATCAGTCGTGTAGAAGTGACCAGTACCTGCAGAAGATACTAGACGGATTTTCTCACGTACGCCTTTCTTTGCCATTGTCTATTTCCTCTTAAACGTTTACGCCGTTTGCACGGATATCAACAAGAACAGCATCGATGCCTTTCTTATCGATGATACGCATACCTTTAGCAGATAGGCGTAGTTTAACAAAACGTTTTTCGCTCTCTACCCAGAAACGATGAGTTTGTAGGTTCGGCAGAAAACGACGCTTAGTAGCATTGCGTGCGTGTGAACGGTTGTTACCCGTTACTGGACGCTTACCAGTTACTTGGCATACTCGTGACATGAATGTCTTCTCCAAAATCGTTTCAGCTCGATATCAACCTTGGTGGCCGAACCTCTCTAGTTCTCAAAGAAACCATTTCTCAAAAGAATTTCGAGGTCTTATACCGCTATGGAAACCCATACAAGGCTATCAAAGGTCGCGCATTATACTAACTTGAGTAGCATTGCTCAAGACCCGAACAGATCCTTTTTACAGGTTTTCGTGATCTTTTTTAGGCAGAGCTGATAATAGTTCAAAAAAATGTCGGGGGATTGTAGCAGAATTCGACGAACTCACAACTAATAATGTGATTTAAATCCATCCGCGCTCGGCAAAGGAAACAATCTCGCCATCGCCGACAACAAAATGGTCGAGTAAACGAATGTCTACCAGCGCCAGTGCATCCGTTATACGACGGGTAATGCGGCGATCACTCTGGCTCGGTTCAGCGATACCTGACGGATGATTGTGGGCAATAATCAGCGCAGCTGAATTGTGCTGTAGCGCGTGTTTCACCACTTCACGAGGATAAACAGAAGCGGCGTCTATCGTGCCTTGAAACAGAGATTCGCCACAGATCACTCGGTGTTGATTGTCTAAAAACAGCACATAAAACTCCTCGCGCTGTTTATCGCGCAAAAGTCCACACAAATACAATTTCGTTTGCTCCGGGCTGGTCAGCGCACTGTCTCTTTTAAGCGCTTCACTCAGATAACGCTGGGTCATTTCAAGCACTGCTTGCAACTGCACATATTTCGCTGTGCCTAAGCCTTTATGCTGACAGAAGTTATCTAAATCAGCGGCAAACAGCGCTCTTAATGAACCAAACTGTTGGATTAGATGCTCAGAGAGCGCCAATACATTCATTCCCCGAGTTCCGGTGCGCAAAAATATCGCCAACAGTTCGGCATCGGTGAGTGCCTGAGGGCCATGTGATAAAAGCTTTTCTCGTGGCATCGACGCTTTAGGGAGCATGGGTTGCTTGACTGGAGTGTTCATCTACATCTTCTGAGGTGGGCATTCCAACAAGGGTAATAAAACAGACTCGAGAATGAAAAACTGAGATGAGTACAGTGCGAAGTACATGGCGCCAGCACTGAAAACGCATACGGGGAGAGGTGTGATAAAGTTTGCGCTGGCGCAAAGTCCAAAGTGAAGAACTGATTTTACTGCCCTAGGCACACAATTATTAGCCGTGGTATCTTACGGGCAGAATTTTTTAGGAAGATCATCATGCAAACACTCGCAGGTAAAAAGATCCTTTTAGGCATCAGCGGCGGTATCGCGGCTTATAAATGTGCCGAACTCACACGTCGTTTAATTGAACGCGGTGCTGAAGTTCAAGTGGTGATGACCCACGCGGCAAAAGAGTTTATTACTCCCCTTACAATGCAGGCAGTCTCGGGCAGACCCGTATCCGACAGTTTACTCGACCCTGCGGCTGAGGCGTCTATGGGCCATATTGAGCTGGCGAAATGGGCCGATTTAGTCTTACTGGCACCAGCGACCGCCGATCTGATCGCACGCACTGCGGCTGGCATGGGTAACGACTTGCTGACCACACTTATTTTAGCGACTGACTCTCCTATTGCAGTCTCGCCAGCGATGAATCAGCAGATGTACCGAAATATCGCGACTCAAGAAAACATTGCAACACTAGAGCGCCGTGGTATGCACATTTGGGGGCCAGCCGCGGGTGAGCAAGCCTGTGGTGATGTGGGCCCGGGTAGAATGCTTGAACCCATGCAGCTAGTGGAGCGATGTGAACACTTCTTTGCTGACAAGCCACTAAAAGGGCAATCTGTGGTGATCACCGCAGGACCAACCCTCGAGGCAATCGATCCAGTGCGTTATATCTCCAATCACAGTTCTGGAAAAATGGGCTTTGCTTTGGCAGAGGCGGCCCAACGTTTGGGCGCAAATGTTAGCTTGATTGCAGGGCCTGTTACCCTGGCCACTCCCGCAGGTGTTAAGCGTATTGATGTCGATAGCGCACAAAACATGTACAACGCTGCGATGCAGCATGCGACGAGCAGTGATGTCTTTATCGGTTGCGCCGCCGTTGCCGATTACCGCCCAGAGCGCATCGCCGAGCAGAAGATTAAAAAGACTGATGATAGCGACCATATGACCATCAAAATGGTGAAAAATCCGGACATCATCGCCTCCGTTGCCGCTCTCACTGAACATCGCCCTTTCACTGTTGGCTTTGCCGCGGAAACTCAACAGGTTGAAAATTACGCGCTGAGCAAGCTGGTCAACAAACAATTGGATTTAATTTGTGCTAACGATGTCTCTGTTGCAGGCCAAGGCTTTAATAGCAACCACAACGCAATCACCTTATACTGGAAAGAGGGTAAGCAATCACTTACTCTTGCTTCAAAACAACAAATAGCGCATCAAATAATGATGACTGTCGCGGAAAAACTCGACGCTAAACGCGCACTCTAGTCTTATTACTAGCAACACCGCGACAAAGGATATGTCATAGGTTGTCGGGTTTGAGCATTCAACGGCTCAAACCCTTTTATTCAGAATGGTAACAAAAGGAACAGGGTCATGGCCGGAACAAGAAAAACCAACCGCCGAGATGAAATTTTGCAAGCCTTAGCAGAAATGCTCGAGTCCAACGAGGGCGCGTCGCGTATTACCACTGCAAAACTGGCGAAACAGGTTGGCGTTTCTGAAGCCGCACTCTATCGCCATTTCCCGAGCAAAGCCCGCATGTTTGAGGGCCTGATCGAGTTTATCGAAGAATCTCTGATGTCGCGCATCAACCGCATTGTTGATGAAGAAAAAGATACCTTAACCCGCATTCGCCTAGTGTTGCAGCTGATTCTGGCCTTTGCAGAACGCAACCCTGGCTTAAGTCGCATCTTGTCTGGTCACGCACTGATGTTTGAAAACGAACGTCTGCGCGAACGCATCAATCAACTGTTTGAGCGCATCGAAACCTCGCTGCGCCAAATCTTACGCGAACGCATGCTACGTGAAGGCAAAGCTTTCCCTGTCGATGAAAGAGTACTTGCTGCGCAGCTTCTCGGCCAAGTTGAAGGCAGCTTGAATCGCTTTGTCCGCAGTGATTTTAAATATCAACCTACCGCCAGTTTTGAAGAGTATTGGGCCTTGCTGAGCGCACAAATTCAGTAAGTACAGAAATAAAGTCATAGTTATGAGCAAAAAATCGACTGTTGAAAAACCTAAGTTCACCCTAGCGCTTATTCACCCTAAATATTGGGGAGTTTGGCTGGGCTTTGGCCTGTTAGCGCTGATCGTTAACTTACTTCCTTATGCCGTGTTATATCGAATCGGCCGTGGCTTGGGTAAACTGGGCATGAAGTTGGGTAAGTCCCGAGTCAAAGTGGCACGACGCAACCTCGAGCTGGCCTTTCCTGAAATGGCTCCGCTAGAGCGCGACAAAATGGTTGAAGAGAACTTTAAAAATACCGGTATGGCCCTAATTGAAACCGGCATCACCTGGTTTTGGCCAACTTGGCGCTTTAAACGTCGTATTGTCGCCAAAGACATCGACCTACTGCATCAATACAAGGCGCAAGGTAAAGGGGTACTGTTGTGCTGCGTGCATGCACTGAATCTAGAGATCACAGCGCGTGCATTTGCTGTGCTAGGTCTGGGCGGGTATGGCGCGTTTCGCCCACACAACAACCCTGCCTACAACCTTATCCAATACTGGGGGCGTTCGCACAATGGCAACGTGCTGATAGATAGAAAAGACATTAAGCAGATGATTCGCGTCATGCGAAGCGGCGAACGCTTGTTTTATCTTCCAGACCACGACTACGGACGCAACAAGTCGGTATTTGTGCCGTTTTTTGCGGTTCAAGATGCCTGTACCACCACTGGAACCAGCATTCTTGCCTATACCAGCAAAGCGGCCATCGTCATGGGTTCAGGCTTTCGAAATCCACAAGGCCAGTATGAAATCTTAGCCAACAAATCGGTTGAAGAAGAGTACCCACAGAAAGACGAAAAAGCGGCAGCCGCCTATATGAACCGACACGTCGAAGAGGTCATTCTACGCGCCCCAGAGCAATGGATGTGGCTACATAAACGCTATAAAACCATGGAAGATGAAAGCATCGAGAAAGGCATTCGATACAAGTAATCCCGCTTTAAAAAAAGAAAGGGGCGGATGGGTAACCATCCGCCCCTTGTTGTTAAGAGCGCACGACAGTGAGTTACGTCTAAACTCCGTATTCAGCGCGATACGCCTTCACGGCTTCTAAGTGTTCGCTGTCCGTTCCTTGCTCTTCAAGAAACGTCACCAGGTCGGTCAGGCTCACAATCGAGATAATCGCGCAGCCAAAGTCGCGCTCAACTTCTTGAATCGCCGACAGCTCCCCTTTACCTTTCTCTTGACGGTCGATTGCCACCAATACACCCGCCAGATCGGCTCCATTCGCTTGGATGATCTCCATCGACTCACGAATCGCGGTGCCCGCTGTGATGACATCATCGACCAACATAATACGACCTTCGAGCGCACTGCCGACTAAGTTGCCACCTTCGCCGTGGTCTTTCGCTTCTTTACGATTAAAGCAGTAAGGCGTGTCGATGTCATGGTGGTCAGCGAGTGCTACTGCCGTAGTAGTTGCAATAGGAATGCCTTTGTAAGCAGGGCCGAACAATACATCAAACTCAATACCAGAATCGGCTAATGCTGCCGCGTAGAAGCGACCCAAGCGCGCTAAATCACGACCGGTATTGAACAGACCAGCGTTAAAGAAGTACGGACTCTTGCGGCCTGATTTTAAAGTAAACTCACCAAACTTTAGGACTTCTTTCTCTAAGGCAAACTCAATAAATTCACGCTGGTATGCTTTCATTACTTTCTCTCTAAATAAAAGGTCTAGTTTTCTAGACGGTTTATAAACAGTACAAAACTTAGCCTTCGCTAAATCTTGATAAAAAAATAGCTTCCTAAATAGGAAGCTATTTAATAAACATTAATTTTCTAACGCCGCCTTCTGCGCCGCGACGATCTCGCTAATACCGACTTTCGCCGATTCCAACATTTTCATCAGGTCTTCGTGACTAAAGGGTTCACCTTCCGCCGTGCCTTGTACTTCAATCATACGACCGTCTTCGGTCATCACCACATTCATATCGGTATCGGCCGCAGAGTCTTCCACATATTCAAGGTCACACAAAATATCTTCGCCAAGCTGCCCTACGGACACCGCTGCTACATGACCTTTCATTGGGTTGGCTTTGAGCTTGCCGTTCTCCACCAAGTGTTGGAACGCATCCGCCATCGCTACGCTCGCACCAGAGATAGACGCTGTGCGGGTACCACCATCAGCTTGAATCACGTCACAATCGACCGTGACCATAATCTCACCCATAGCTTCTAAATCGACCACGGCGCGTAGACTACGCGCGATCAGACGTTGAATTTCCATGGTACGACCGCCTTGCTTGCCGCTGGCAGCTTCACGACGCATACGCGAGTGCGTCGAGCGCGGTAACATGCCATATTCTGCGGTGACCCAACCTTTACCTTGGCCTTTAAGCCAGCGTGGAACATTCTCTTCTACCGTGGCATTGCACAACACTTTGGTATTGCCAAACTCAACCAGCACCGAGCCCTCAGCATAGGCGGTATAGTTACGAGTCATTTTGATTGGGCGAATTTGATCCGCCGCGCGGTCGTTTGGACGCATGGGCATTACCTTATTTATGGGGGAGACGTATTTGATTGGGGCCAGATTATAGCGAAGTTTACTCGGCAAAGCTATCGGCCGACGAACTGTGCTACTATTGGCATGCGTTATTTTCACAGATGATAAAACAGGAAAATTCGATGATCTATAGTATGACAGCCTACGCACGTAAAGAAGTGAAAGGCGACTGGGGCAGCGCGGTATGGGAAATCCGCAGTGTCAATCAACGCTACTTGGAAACTTACTTCCGCCTGCCAGAGCAGTTTCGCGGCCTTGAGCCTGTGCTGCGCGAGCGCTTTCGTAAGCGCTTAGCGCGCGGTAAAGTCGAATGTGCACTGCGTTTTGAAGCTAACCCTGCCGCCAAAGGCGAACTGACTATCAACGAAACCTTAGCAAATCAGGTCATCAAAGCGGCAGAACAAGTGATGCACATGACCGGGGAGCTCAGTCGTATCAACCCTTTCCAAGTGATGAACTGGCCTGGGGTAATGGAAGCGCAAGAGCAAGATATGGATCAAGTCAACAAAGACTTGCTTTCAGCCTTCGATGACGCCATCAGTGACTTTATTGAAGCGCGCGGCCGTGAAGGCGAAAACATGAAAGCGTTGATTGCCCAGCGCCTTGATGCCATCAGCGCAGAAGTGACCAAAGTACGTGCCCGTATGCCTGAAATCTTAGAATGGCAACGTGAGCGCCTATTTTCTAAGTTTGAAGAAGCCAAAGTTGAGCTCGATCCATCTCGTGTCGAACAAGAGTTGATCTTGTTGGCGCAAAAATCGGATGTCGCTGAAGAGCTGGACCGTCTCGACTCACATGTGAAAGAAGCGAACAATATTCTCAAAAAAGGCGGCGCTTGTGGCCGACGCTTGGACTTTATGATGCAAGAGTTCAATCGCGAGTCGAATACCCTCGCCTCAAAATCTATTAGCACCGACATCACCGCCTCGGGGGTTGAGCTTAAAGTGCTCATCGAGCAGATGCGTGAACAGATCCAAAACATCGAGTAAGCACGTTAGGCATCGACAAGAGCCCACTCGGGCTCTTGTCCCAAAGTGTAAATTTATGCTACTCTTCGCGTCCATTTTTCTGACCTAAATTTCGCCAACTCAGGTAAAACAATAGGTCAGTGCTATCTTTATATAAGTCAGCACCCCTTGCCGACTGTCATCAAACCAACTGTGAGAATGTCCCTATGGGTAAAGGCACTCTATATATCGTTTCTGCACCGAGTGGTGCGGGTAAATCGAGTCTGATTTCAGCCATGCTAGAAACCAACCCTACCTACGCGATGAAAGTGTCGGTCTCTCATACAACCCGTGGTATGCGCCCTGGCGAGCAAGATGGAGTTCATTACCATTTTGTGCAGAAAGAACACTTTGAAGACCTGATCGAGAAAGGCGAGTTTCTTGAGTACGCCGAAGTGTTTGGCAACTATTACGGCACCTCGCGTGTTTGGATTGAAGACAATCTCAACAAAGGCATTGATGTGTTCTTAGATATTGACTGGCAAGGTGCCCGTCAAATTCGTCAACAGATGCCGCAAGCCAAAAGTTTGTTTATCTTACCGCCATCGAATGGTGAACTAGAGCGTCGTCTCAATGCTCGTGGTCAAGATAGCGATGCGGTGATCGCCAAACGTATGGCCGAGGCAAAATCGGAAATCTCTCACTATAGCGAGTACGATTACGTGATCGTTAATGATGACTTCGATACGGCTCTTATGGATTTTAAATCAATCATCCGCGCCGAAAGATTGAAGCAAGATAAGCAAACTGCTAAATATAAAGGCATGCTGGATGCGCTTTTAGCGGAGTAAGTTCTAGACACTTGGAACTGACACCCTGTATAATTTCTCGTCATTCAAAATTTTAGTTAACTAATTTGGAGTTCTCATGGCACGCGTAACTGTTCAAGACGCTGTTGAAAAAGTTGGCAACCGTTTCGACCTAGTTCTCATTGCGGCACGCCGCGCTCGTCAAATGCAAACTGGCGGCAAAGATTCACTAGTGCCTGAAGAGAATGATAAGCAAACGGTTATCGCTCTGCGCGAAATCGAAGAAGGGCTTATCACTAAAGAGATCCTTGATGCCCGTGAGCGTCAAGAACAGCAAGAGCAAGAAGCCGCTGAACTAGCCGCAGTAAGCAGCATCGCTCACAGCCGTTAATCAGACCTTCTCTTTTACAACTATCTTCCGGGCCTAAAGTTTGTATCTATTCGATAGCCTAAAAGACGTTGCCCAAGAATACCTAACAGAGCCTCAAATTGAGGCTCTGCGTCAATCTTATGTGGTAGCGAAAGACGCCCATGAAGGGCAAACTCGCTCAAGCGGCGAACCCTATATCATCCACCCTGTTGCAGTGGCTCGTATTCTGGCCGAAATGCGCCTAGATATTGAAACCCTACAAGCAGCACTACTACACGATGTCATTGAAGACACTGAAGTCACCAAAGAAGAGCTAGAAACTCAGTTTGGTAATACCGTAGCAGAACTGGTGGATGGCGTTTCTAAGCTCGATAAGCTTAAGTTTCGCGATCGCAAGGAAGCTCAGGCAGAAAACTTCCGTAAGATGGTGCTTGCCATGGTGCAAGACATCCGCGTCATTTTGATCAAACTGGCTGACCGCACCCACAATATGCGTACGCTGGGCGCACTTCGCCCCGACAAAAAGCGTCGTATCGCGCGTGAAACCCTAGAAATCTACTCACCACTTGCCCACCGCTTGGGTATCCACAACATCAAAACTGAGCTTGAAGAGCTGGGTTTTGAAGCACTGTACCCAAATCGCTACCGAGTTCTTAAAGAGGTCGTTAAGGCCGCACGTGGTAACCGTAATGAGATGATTCAACGCATCCATAACGAAATTGAAGGCCGCCTTGAAGAAGTCGGGCTGAATGCACGCGTAGTGGGGCGGGAGAAGAATCTGTTCTCCATCTACAACAAGATGAAAACCAAAGAGCAGCGCTTCCACACCATTATGGACATCTACGCGTTTCGCGTGGTCGTTGAAGACGCCGACACTTGTTACCGTGTGCTTGGTCAAGTGCACAGCCTGTACAAGCCACGCCCTGGGCGAATGAAAGATTACATTGCGGTACCAAAAGCCAACGGCTATCAATCGCTTCACACCTCTATGGTTGGGCCTCACGGCGTACCGGTTGAAGTGCAGATCCGCACTGAAGATATGGACCAGATGGCCGACAAAGGTGTCGCAGCACACTGGTCTTATAAAGGCAATGGCGAACGAACTGGCACTACGGCACAGGTCAAAGCTCAGCGCTGGATGCAAAGCTTGCTTGAGCTTCAGCAAAGCGCTGGCAACTCATTCGAATTCATTGAAAACGTCAAATCGGATCTATTCCCAGACGAAATTTACGTCTTTACGCCGAAAGGGCGCATCGTCGAGCTGCCTGTCGGGGCCACTGCGGTTGATTTTGCCTACGCAGTACATACCGACGTGGGCAACACCTGTGTCGGTGCACGTGTAGACCGCAACCCATACCCGCTGAGTAAATCACTCAAGAACGGTCAAACTATCGAGATCATCAGCGCGCCCGGCGCTCGTCCTAACGCGGCATGGCTTAACTATGTGGTGACATCACGCGCTCGTACTAAGATTCGTCAAGTGCTGAAAACCATGCGCCGTGAAGAGTCAATCACACTCGGTCGTCGACTTCTTAATCACGCCTTAGGTGAACTGTCGCTGTCTGATATCAGTGAAGAGAACGTTAATCACGTTCTGGCCGATCTGAAAGTGAAAACCGTCGATGATCTGTTAGCGGCGATTGGTCTTGGCGAGTTGATGAGTATCGTCATTGCCCGCCGTCTGCTTGGCGATGCAGATGAGCTCACTGAGAGCGAAACCATCAATGCCGATGGAACAGCGAAGAAGAAACTGCCTATCCGCGGCGCTGAAGGCATTTTGCTAACGTTTGCTAACTGCTGTCACCCGATTCCAGACGATCACATTATTGCCCACGTCTCACCCGGTCGTGGTTTAGTCGTGCACCGTGAAATGTGTCCGAATGTACGCGGCTACCAAAAAGAGCCGGATAAATACATGGCGGTCGAATGGTCAAACGATTACGATAAAGAGTTCATCACTGAAGTGACGGTCGATGTACAAAATCGTCAAGGCGCTTTAGCAGAATTGACCAATGTTATCTCTAAAACGGGCTCGAACATTCACGGGCTGTCGACGGAAGAGCGCGACGGCCGACTTTATACCGTTACCGTGCTCCTGACCACCAAAGATCGCGTTCATCTTGCAGGCATTATGCGCAAAATTAAAGCCATGCCACAGACGTTAAAAGTCCGTCGCCGCAAGAACTAACTCGCCTTTGTACCCGTATAAAAATGTCCTTGAGGCCACTGGTTTCAAGGGCATTTTTGAATCAACCTTTAGCGTCACTCACATATCGCACTACCACTATGAACTTAGAACGTTACAACCGAATTCAACAAGTCCTCAAGGCACGCCAAGCCGACCTCACCCTGTGCCTCGAAGAGGTCCATAAGCCAAACAATGTTTCCGCTGTCATTCGCAGTGCCGATGCCACAGGGATCCATAAGATTCACGCGGTTTGGCCGAACGAAATGCGTACCCTGAGTCATACCTCAGCGGGGGCTCGCAACTGGGTCGAAGTGGAGACTCACGACAGCATCGAAGACGCGATTTCAGAATTAAAAGCGCAAGGCATGCAAGTGCTGGTAACCAACCTTTCAGAGACGGCCGTTGACTTTCGTGACATTGACTACACCAAGCCCACCGCCATTATTCTCGGCAGTGAGAAAGTCGGTGCGTCTGAACAAGCGAAACAACTCGCCGACCAAGACATCATCATTCCTATGGTGGGTATGGTTCAGTCGCTCAACGTCTCTGTGGCCAGTGCGGTGATTTTGTATGAAGCGCAGCGTCAACGCCAAGCGGCTGGCATGTACGACAACGAAGTAAGCTCGGTACCAGAAGAGACCATTCACCGTTTGCTGTTTGAGCGTGGCCACCCAGTGCTCGCCAAAGTCGCCAAGCGCAAAAAACTGCCCTACCCGCCACTCGATGAGCAAGGCCAAATCATCGCCGATGATGATTGGTGGGCAGAGATGCAGAAGAAGTAACATTTATCCTGTACAAAAACACAGCTCAATGGTTAACTATTACTAACCTATAGAATGACTTATCGAGCGTTTTTATGTCCCAACTTCTCTCTGCTATTCCTTTAACGTCACTGACCGGCGTCGGCGCCAAAGTGGCTGAGAAATTAGCAAAAGTTGGCCTGATTACCGTTCAGGATTTGCTGTTTCACCTCCCTCTTCGTTACGAAGACCGCACCCGCATTTATCCAATGGTCAAGCTGCATGCTGGATTGTGGGCGGCGGTTGAGGGTAAAGTGATGAGCGTCGATACGCTGTTTGGCAAACGCAAAATGCTGACCGTCAAAATCAGCGATGGTAATGGCACCATTACGCTGCGCTTTTTCAACTTTAACGCCGCGATGAAAAACAACTTTGCCGAAGGTAGAACGGTCCACGCCTATGGCGAAGTTAAACGCGGCAGTTATGGGTTGGAAATCGTCCATCCCGACTACAAATTCTATGCACCGCACCAAAGCCCAGATGTGGAACAAACGTTGACTCCGGTTTATCCCACCACCGATGGCCTACGCCAAATCACGCTGCGTAACTTAACTGACCAAGCGCTTGAATTACTGGATAAAGCCGCAGTACAAGAACTCTTGCCAAGCGGGCTTTATGACAGCCAAATTACGCTTGCCCAGGCATTGCATACGATTCATCGCCCCCCCCCAAGCCTTGATTTAAACCAGTTTGATAACGGCAAACATCCGGCGCAAGTGCGTTTGATTATCGAAGAGCTCCTGGCGCAAAATTTATCTATGCTGGCGGTGCGCAGTAAAGGCCAACGAGACACCGCCTTACCCTTAGCAGCGCGCGATACGCTCAAGCAGCAGCTCCTCAATAGTCTGCCCTTTACCCCAACCCAAGCTCAAACCCGAGTAGTCCAAGAAATCGAGCAAGACTTGGCCAAGCCTCATCCGATGATGCGTTTAGTTCAAGGCGACGTTGGCTCAGGAAAAACCTTAGTCGCCGCCCTCTCGGCGCTACGCGCACTAGAACATGGCTATCAAGTGGCGTTAATGGCGCCTACCGAGCTACTTGCCGAACAACACGCCATCAACTTCTCTGCATGGCTTGAACCAATGGGCATTAAAGTCGGCTGGCTGGCGGGAAAACTAAAAGGCAAAGCCAAACAGGCTCAACTCGAGCAAATTGCCAATGGCGAGGCGAAAATGGTGGTCGGTACCCACGCGCTGTTCCAAGAACACGTTGCGTTTCACCACTTAGCCTTGGTGATTATTGACGAGCAGCACCGCTTTGGTGTCCACCAGCGGCTGGAGCTGCGCGAAAAAGGCGAGAAACAAGGTGCCTTTCCGCATCAGCTGATCATGACCGCAACACCCATTCCACGCACCTTAGCGATGACCGCCTACGCCGATTTGGAAACCTCAGTGATTGATGAGCTACCACCAGGGCGCACGCCGATTCAAACCGTGGCCATTCCCGATACCAAACGGGACGATATTGTTGAACGCGTTCGTCACGCCTGTCTAAATGAGGGCAAGCAAGCCTACTGGGTGTGTACCTTGATTGACGAGTCTGAAGTACTCGAAGCGCAAGCGGCGGCCGATACCGCTGAAGAGCTGCAGCGCAAGCTTCCGGATGTCAAAATCGGTTTGGTTCACGGGCGCATGAAACCTGCTGAGAAGCAAGCGGTGATGCAGGACTTTAAAGACAACAAGCTACATCTACTCGTGGCAACCACAGTGATTGAAGTTGGGGTTGATGTGCCAAACTCGAGCTTGATGATCATTGAAAACCCAGAGCGACTTGGTCTGGCACAACTGCACCAGTTGCGCGGCCGAGTCGGTCGGGGTAGCGTCGCCAGCCATTGTGTGCTGCTCTACCATGCCCCGCTGTCCAAAACCGCGCAGAAACGCCTCGGTGTTCTGCGCGAGAGTAACGATGGGTTTGTGATTGCACAGCGCGACTTAGAAATTCGCGGGCCGGGAGAGTTGCTCGGCACCAAGCAAACCGGCATGGCCGACTTTAAAATTGCTGATCTGGTGCGCGATCAGAGCCTGATTCCCGAAGTTCAGCGTATTGCTCGCCACGTTCACGACAACTATCCCGATAGTGCCGTCGCCATTATCGACCGCTGGCTCGGTGACCGAGATGTCTATTCGAAGGCGTAGCGAGAAACTTAATCCTTAACCTGCAAAATGCCATCCCAAGGCAGGTTCTCATCCCCCAGAACGATAAAGTTCGGGTTTTCCAAAGTATCGCGTTCGTTGTACGACAATGGGTCAAGGTGGGTACTGAGAATACGGCCCCCCGCTTCTTCAACAATACACTGAGTTGCCGCGGTATCCCACTCTCCGGTCGGACCAAGACGCAAGTAACAATCGACCGCACCTTCGGCGACCAAACACGCCTTAAGCGCTGCCGAACCGAGAGGCACTAAGTCGTAGTTCCACTCACTACTCATACGGCGAGTGATCCGGTTGATGTCTTGACGACGACTGATCGCCATCGCAATCGGGCTGGATTGACCATCGTGAGTATGAGTCTTGATGCGAACATTTTGGTCGAGATCTGGAATTTTCCATGCCCCTTTACCATGATAGGCGTAGTAAGTCACCCCAGATACTGGCCCATATACCACGCCCATCACTGGTTTGTTGTTTTCCACCAGCGCGATAATGGTGGCGAAATCACCACTGCGAGCAATAAACTCTTGCGTGCCATCGAGCGGGTCGACTAGCCAGTACCGGTTCCATTGAGAGCGCTGCTCGAGGCTAATATCGGCATCTTCTTCAGACAATACCGGAATATCCGGAGTCAGCTCAGAGAGCTTTTCTGTGATCAACTTGTGGGCTGCGATATCGGCACTGGTGACCGGTGTTTCGTCACTTTTGGTGTACGCTTGGTACTCTTTTTTCTCGTAAATTTCGAGGATCAGTTGCCCGGCCGAACGGGCGATTTCAATCACTGCAGGTAAATGATGAGAGAGATCTTTAGTTATTGGCATAAATGTTCCTTAGTGCGCTGCGCGATGACCTCTTTCGGGTCTACTTCACTGAGAGTGATGGTTGTAATATGCGCAGAGCAAGCAGTAGCGCGGTAATACTGCGCGCTTCACTAAAATCGAGGTGCGTAAGCAGCTCTTCAGCTTGAGCGAGCGGCCAACGGACCACATCTAACGGTTCTGGTTCATCCCCTTCCAACTGTTCTGAGTATAGATCTTCTGCAATAAACAGGGTCATTTTGCTCGAGAAATAAGAGGGGGCGAGTACCACTTGTTTGAGCGGCGTTAACCTATTTGCACCAAAGCCAATCTCCTCCTTGAGCTCACGCACCGCCGCTTGTTCGGCACTTTCGCCGGGGTCAATCAGCCCTTTAGGGAAGCCGAGTTCGTAGCGTTCAGTACCTGCCGCATATTCTCGAACCAGCAACAGGTCGCCTTGTTCGGTAACAGGGACCATCATAACCGCATTGCGGCCGCTCGGCTTCATCCGTTCATAAGTTCGTTGCTCACCATTGCTAAAACGCAGATCGAGCGCTTCAATCGCGAACAATCGAGATTGTGCAACCGTTTGTTTTGCCAAAATATCTGGTGGAGTCCTTTTTGCCACGACTTTGCTCCTTAGCACCGAGAGACGACCTCCTAATATAGGAGAAAATAACTGGGTTTGAAATCAAAAAAAAGGGTTCGCCCTAAGGCCAACCCTATGTATTTCATTCGGTTAAACTATGAGCCTAATAGTAAGAGTGCTCACCACGGTCGTGCTCAGTCGCGTCACGTACCGCCGATAGTTCACCTTCGAACTGTTGCAATAGCTCTTTTTCGATGCCTTCTTTAAGCGTGACATCAACCATTGAGCAGCCGTTACAGCCGCCGCCAAACGCCACAATCGCAACACCATCATCGGTAATTTCGACTAGGTTTACATGACCGCCATGGCCCGCCAACTGAGGATTAACTTGAGTTTGGATGACATATTCCACACGCTCGACTAAAGGCGCATCATCGGCGACTTTACGCATTTTGGCGTTAGGAGCTTTCAAAGTCAGTTGTGAACCCATTTTGTCAGTCACAAAATCAATTTCTGCGTCTTCAAGGAAAGGCAGGCTCAACTCATCGACGTAGGCCGAGAACCCCTCGAAAGCGAGCTCGGTGTCGGTCGATTCGATCGCTTCTGGTGGGCAGTAAGAGACACCACACTCGGCGTTTTGGGTACCAGGGTTAACAACGAACACACGAATATTGGTGCCTTCTGGCTGCTGGCTGAGCAGGTTAGCAAAGTGTTTTTGGGCAGTTTCAGTAATAGTAATTGTATTTGACACGACGAATACCTGAGTAATTTTGTAGGCTATTAGTTGACCATTCTACTCCTGAAAATTGAGAGATCTAGCCTTTTACAAAAATTCGGCTAACTCACGGGATCTGGAGTGCGGCAAATGCAGTAAATATCGACATTTTTCACCCCTGCATCAAGCAGTAATTTGCATAAATGCTGCACGGTACTGCCAGTGGTCACGACATCATCAACAATCGCTATTCGGCTCATATTAGGGAGAGATTTTAATGCAAACACATCAGTAAGATTCGCCAGCCGCTGAGCTCGATTTAGCCCTTGCTGAGGGCGCGTCGCGTGCGTTCGACGAAACAAGCTTGCGCAGGGGATAGCAAGTTGCTTCGCCAGTGCGTGTGCCAAACGTTCGCTCTGATTAAAACCACGCCAAGCAGCACGCTGCCAATGCAGAGGGACATAAGTGATCAATTCTGCAGGTTGGGTTATCTGCCCGCTCAGCAACTGCGCGAGCTTGTCAGCCTGCCAAAATTGGCGTTGGTACTTCAAACGATGAACATAGCTCGCCAGTGGTAGCTGATAGTCGCCAACACAGTAGAGCCGGTGCCAGAGCGGCGGGCGCTTTAAGCAGTGGCCACATTGCTCAGGCTCGTCCACACAAGGCAACCCGCAGCGCAAACAGCGCTCTATCGGCGCAAAGTAGCCTAAACAGACAGCGCAAAAACTGCTAGAAGCCGTCCCGGTGTGAATCGGCAGCAGACAGAGCTCGCAATGGCAAGGCAACAGGTCCGCGATGTATTTGTGGAATATTTGCGCTAACATGAGCTCGCTTACAGTGGGTATCCACAACAGTGTGGCCGCAAAGCAGAGCAAAAAAGGATGGATAAAGTGCAACAAAGTGAGAGCAAACAGCCAGAGTTGTTTTGGCAGGTAACCGGACAAGGACAAGATGTGGTTCTCATCCATGGCTGGGGGATGAATGGCGCTGTCTGGCAACAAAGTGTCGATGTGCTGAGTCAACACTACCGAGTGCATGTGGTGGATCTGCCCGGATTCGGTCATAGTCATCAAGCCGAGTTTGTCGCGATGGACGACTTGGCCCAACAAGTTCTCGCTCATGCCCCGCAACAAGCGATTTGGCTCGGCTGGTCGCTCGGCGGGCTAGTGGCCACTCACATCGCGCTCAATCACCCACAACGAGTCACTAAGCTGATCACGGTCGCGAGCTCACCCAAATTTGCCGCGCACCAGTCGTGGCGAGGCATTCAGCCTAAAGTCTTGGGGGCCTTTACTGAGCAGTTGGTCGAAGACTTTCAACTGACCATTGAACGCTTTATGGCGTTGCAAGCCATGGGTAGCCCATCCGCGCGCAAAGATGTGAAGCACCTCAAGCAAGCCGTCCTGTCGCGCCCGACGCCAAACCCGACGTCGTTATTATCGGGCTTAAACTTGCTAGGAGATATTGACTATCGTCACCGGTTACATGAGTTGAGCATGCCGATATTACGTTTGTATGGCCGTCTCGATGGGTTAGTGCCAGTCAAAGTCGCCAGCGACGTCGGCAGCCTAATCCCCAACAGTGAAAGCCATGTGTTCAGTGCCTCTTCTCACGCACCGTTTATGACCGAATTTGAGTCCTTCTGCGAACAAGTGCAGCGATTTATCGGTAACGAGTCGACATTATGCAACAATTTGTAAAATGTGCTAAACATTTGACTAGATTGGTCGATAAATAAGCTAACCGAAAGAGTTGACACTCTGCCGGTTGGGCGTGAGGAGATTAAACGATGCTCGTATCACCAACGAACGTAAGTGTTCCACTCATCGCCCCATCGGTTAATGTGCAAACGGAGCAAGCAGCGCGTGACAATAAAGTTCGTGAGCCGGTTGCCCCCACGATTGCATTGACCAAGAGCAACGCAGAACGGAAAGTGACTGCAGACGAGAAACGGCGCAAGCAGTCGTCATGGGACCCCTCAGAGCATCCAAGCTATGAGACGGAACAAAGTGGCGAAACGGTGTCGGTTTATCAAGAAGAGCCTCAAGACACGCTCGACAGGCTATTTCAATTGCTGGCACTCGAGAGTTATAGCGAACATCAAGGTAAAGGCTACGCCATGCGTTTTCGCTTGCCGAGACGCATAATCGATGCGGCGATAACAGAAGGGACCATGGAGAAACGGCGAACCGTGATCAAGTTTCATTACGGCGATGCTGTGGCCCCGAATACACCTTCTGATGTCATTGCGGTGTTGTAGTACATCATCAATCCTTAACGACTGATGACGTAATGCCCAAAAAAATCCCCGCCAGTATCACTACTGCGGGGATTTTTTTTATCAGTATTCCAGTCAACGCTTAACGTTTCGCTTTAGCAAACGCGGCGGCAAAGGCACCGCCCATGGCGCTATTGCCTTGAGACTCGTCGCGGCGACGCGGACTGTTTTGCGCTTGACGCTGCTGACTTCGCGGCGCACTTGCACGCTGAGCGCGGTTATCTTGCCCTGGCTCATCGCTTAAACGCATCGACAAGCCAATACGTTTACGTTGCACATCCACTTCCATCACTTTCACTTTCACGATATCGCCCGCTTTAACCACATCACGTGGATCAGACACATAACGATCGGTCAGCGCAGAAATATGCACTAAGCCATCTTGATGCACGCCGATATCGACAAACGCACCAAAGTTGGCCACGTTCGACACCACTCCTTCTAGGATCATTCCAGGCTCTAAGTCTGACACTTGGTTAACGCCTTCGGCAAAGGTCGCGGTTTTAAACTCAGGTCGCGGATCTCGACCTGGCTTATCGAGCTCTTTAATAATATCGGTCACGGTTGGCACGCCAAAGTTATCGTCGGTGTAATCAACCGCGTGTAAGCCACGAAGGAACTGAGTGTCACCCATCAAGGCTTTAACGTCTTTGCGGTTCTTTTCCGCAATAGCTTTGACCACTGGGTAGGCTTCGGGGTGAACCGAAGACGCATCGAGCGGGTTCTTACCATCCATAATGCGCAGGAAGCCCGCACACTGTTCAAACGCTTTGGGCCCCAATCTCGCTACCTTTTTTAGCGTAGAACGACTTTCAAAACGGCCATTAGCATCACGGAAGTCGACAATATTTTGGGCAATGGTATTGGATAGCCCGGCGACGCGGGTTAATAGCGCAGGTGAGGCGGTATTGACATCGACGCCGACTGCGTTCACACAATCTTCGACCACGGCATCTAATCGCTTAGCCAACATAGATTGGCTTACATCATGCTGATACTGACCGACACCAATCGATTTCGGGTCGATTTTCACCAGTTCTGCCAATGGATCTTGTAAGCGACGTGCAATCGACACCGCGCCACGTAGCGACACATCGAGGTTCGGGAACTCTTTCGCTGCCAACTCTGACGCAGAGTAAACCGAGGCTCCCGCTTCACTGACCATAATCTTTTGTACTTTGAGGTTACCGCGCTTAATCACATCGCCAACAAAGCTGTCGGTTTCACGTGAAGCGGTACCATTACCGATAGCAATCAGATCGACATGATATTTTCGAACTAAAGCATCCACGACCTGAGCCGATTTTTCATATTGCTTCTGAGGCGGGTGCGGATAAATCGTATCGGTGGCCAACACTTTCCCTGTCGAATCGACCACGGCAATTTTAGAGCCGGTACGTAAGCCCGGGTCAAGACCCAACGTGGCTCGTGGGCCCGCTGGCGCCGCCATCAACAAGTCTTTCAAGTTGGTCGCAAACACCTCTATCGCTTCAATCTCGGCGCGCTCTTTCATCGCGCCCATCAGCTCGGTTTCCATATGCATCGACACTTTAATCCGCCAAGCCCAACTGATCACTTGCTTACGCCAGCTATCGGCAGGTGCGCTGCTGAGAGAGATCCCATAATGGTCACTGATCAACGCTTCACAATGCGACTGTCTCGCCCCTTCCTCTTGATGAGGGTCAGCGTTCATCGCCAGGGTTAAGACGCCTTCATTGCGGCCGCGTAGCATAGCCAAAGCGCGATGTGATGGCACTTTACTCAAAGGTTCATTGTGCTCAAAGTAGTCTTTAAACTTCTCACCTTGTTGCTCTTGCCCTGCCACGACTCGCGACACCAACTCGGCGTTGCGGTTCAAATAACCTCGAATTTTTTCCAGTAGGTTGGCGTCTTCAGCAATGCGCTCCATCATGATGGCACGTGCACCATCGAGCGCCGCTTTACTGTCAGCAATGCCTTTCTCGGCATCAATATACTTACTGGCTTCCGTGTCCGGGTCGGTTTGCGGGTGATGCCACAACTGGTCCGCTAAAGGCTCTAAGCCCGCTTCGATGGCAATTTGTCCCTTGGTACGACGTTTTGGCTTATAAGGTAGGTAAAGATCCTCAAGGCGTGTTTTGCTGTCCGCTTGGTTGATCTCAGCGGCTAGCTCATCGCTCAGCTTACCTTGGTCTTGAATCGATTTGAGAATAGTTTGACGACGTTCTTCAAGCTCTCGCAAATAGGATAAGCGACTATCTAGATTACGTAATTGGGTGTCATCTAACCCTCCGGTGACCTCTTTACGGTACCGGGCGATAAACGGAACTGTGTTGCCATCGTCAATTAGGGTGACGGCAGCGGTAACTTGCTCGGGGCGAACACTCAGTTCTTGAGCAATCAAATGACAGATAGCTTGGCTCATCCGTTGAATCTCTTTTTTGCGTTAAACGTTTTACTATATTGGGGCCGCAAGGCTAAAAGCCAATACTTTTTGTCTTTGCGGTTAAGGTGGTGTTCAACAGGTTGGCAATTGTGTGAAATCTGTGTCAAAACTAATGTTAAATCAGAACTTAAGCTCGCTACACTTAACTAATGTCATTCATACCCACTCCCCATAACGTGTCGATGGTATCGCTATGAAAAAACTGTTTTTGGCTCTCACACTGCTCACATTCTCCTCTTTATCTGGCTCGGTATTCGCCAATAGCAGCCACCAGGATGCAACCATCCATGCCACCAGCAACGCGCCCGTCTATCAACTCGATGGTAAACTGGTGCTTGGGAGAGTCGAGAATGTTTATCTCAATAGCATCGATGACTTACAGCAAGTGCCCATCGCGGGGAAAATAGATACTGGCGCCGACACCACTTCTCTTCACGCCAGCAATATTCATATCACCAGTGACCACCCTAAATTTAAAGCGTTACAAGACGAGGCGTTGTTGCAAGCCTTAATCGACTACCCAGCCATTGACGATGTCGCTTATCGTGCCTGGAATGCCGAGCTGTTTGTTCCGTATCAAGTCACGGTCAGTTTTGAGCTCACTCACCCCTACGATAGTGAGCCAGTCGCGGTCAGCCTGCCGCTGACTCGTGTTGGCGTGATACGCAACCGAACTCAAACTAAACCGATTGTACGCCCAACCGTAACACTCCCTATGACCATCGCGGGCGTGACGGTTGAAACTGAAGTGAACCTGACCGACCGCCGTCAATTTTCTGCGCCAATCTTAGTGGGTAAAACGTTCCTCGAGAACAACGCTTGGGTATTTGCCGGTTTCGACTATCTACAGCAACAGCCGCAAGCACAACTGGTGGGGAAAAACGAGCAGATAAAGATAGCGGGAATCACGCAGTCGCTTTCCTACTCACTCAGCAATCGCTACAGCGCCCTACATGCCACCAACATCAACATTGATACCCAGGCACAGCAGGTAAGCTTTGATATCCATGATGCCAATGGCAATACCAGCACCTTAACTCGTCCACTGGTACGCATGCTCAAGGTCAGTGGTGAAGCACGCCCTATGGTGTACATTCCGGTCACTCTCCACAGCGAACTTCGTCGACACTGGCTGGTTTACCTCAGCGATCGCAGCCAGTTCAGCAGTCAAGTTCGTCTCGGCCAAGAGACACTCAATCAATACTTTATGCTCGACACCAGCGGCCAATCCCTGTTATCCGATTCCGCCACTCGCTTTAATCCAAAATCCAAAGCGTTGCAGGTGTCAGGGCAAGAATCCTTAAACCTCGACGGAGTGGTACTCGCGGCTGAGCCGTCACTGTATGTGAAAACACCGCTGCTCAGAGTTTCCAGCTTTGAAATCTATCAAGACCGCGGTAAAGACTGGGTCACTTACTACCTTTCAACCCCAGATGGTGAGGCCAAGCAGTTCTCGAAACCGATCAACAAAAAACTGAAAGTGGGCAATGCGATACGTCCGGTCGTGTTTGGCACTTTTGTTATCCACGGCCAAGAAATAGAGCTTCCCTACGCGATTGATGTTTTAGCACCAGACCAACAAAAAGAGCGCTTTATTATCGGCCGAAAAATGTCGCCACACGGAGTACTTATCAACACCCGTAGCGACCACTTACTCGACTCATACCCCTTGTTTAAAGCCGGTCATATTGAAGTGGCACAAATCGACCAATTGAGCTTTCCGGTCAAACTCGACACCGGTGCCGATATTAGCTCGATCAATGCACAGAACATCAAGCTGTTTAAACAGTCAGGGCAACAGATGGTCAGCTTTGAGTATCAAAACGACCTAGGCATGCGACAAGCCTTCACGCTCCCAGTCGTCGATAGCATCACCATCACCGCCAAAGCGGGGGAAAAACCGACGGTGCGCCCTGTGGTGGAGTTGTTTGTTAAGCTCGGCACACTCGAGAAAAAGGTTAAGGTCAACTTGCAAGACCGCAGCCGCTTCCACTACAGCATGATACTGGGTAAAAACTTCCTTAAGTACGGCGCGGTGGTCTCAAGCGATGAAAATTATATTCTGACCGAAAAGCCTGCCAGCGAGAAATAAAGCGAACAACGGATCGAATACCAACCGGGGTAAATGGGAACTCAGGTTGGTATCAAGATTCAGGCTGGTAGCGAATGCTATTTACAAACCACTCTTTGTCCCCCTCTGGAGTGCGAACAGTAAACTCGTCATCGACGGCTTTTTTGAGTAGTGCCCGAGCCATTGGTGAGTCGATCGAAATATAACCTTTGGCATCGCCGTAGATTTCATCGGGCCCGACGATGCGAAACGCCTTCACGTCACCCGCCTCATTCTCAATTTCAACCCAAGCGCCAAAGAAGACCTGACCCTCTTGTTGCGGCGAATAGTCGACGACTTTGACTTGTTCTAGCCGCTTGCGTAAATAGCGTACGCGGCGGTCAATCTCACGTAAGCGCTTCTTGTTGTACTGGTAATCGGCGTTCTCACTTCGGTCGCCCAAGCTCGCCGCCCAAGTCACTTTCTTGGTCACTTCGGGGCGCTCCTCTTTCCACAGGAAATCGAGTTCTTTCTTAAGTCGATCAAAGCCTTCGCGGGTTATTAGGTTTGTTTTCATAATTCTGACGTTAATCAATTGCAGTTACGACATACATTAGCTAAAAAGGAAATAAACGTTAACAATTCTTTGCGCCAATCACTGACGAACAGTGTTACATTTTAAGCTGCGCAATGGGGTTAACACGACCCAAAGGTCGCGCAAGCTTATCTATTAGGTGGACCATTACATGCAAGAAAATCACAAGATCTTAGTTGTTGATGATGACGCACGACTTCGTGCCCTACTTGAGCGCTACTTGTCTGAACAAGGCTTCCAAGTGCGCAGCGTTGCCAACAGTGAGCAGATGGACCGCCTACTGACACGCGAAACGTTCCACTTGATGGTGCTCGATTTAATGTTGCCTGGTGAAGACGGCTTGTCGATCTGTCGCAGGCTGCGTAACGCCAACAACACCTTACCTATCCTAATGCTGACCGCCAAAGGCGATGAAATCGACCGTATTGTCGGCTTAGAAGTTGGAGCGGATGACTACTTACCCAAGCCGTTTAACCCACGCGAGTTACTCGCGCGCATTAAAGCGGTTTTGCGTCGTCAAACCACAGAGCTCCCCGGCGCCCCAAGCAGTGAAGAGTCGATTGTCGAGTTTGGCGATTTCCGCTTAAACCTTGGTACGCGTGAAATGTTTCGCGGTGACGAAGCCATGCCGCTCACCTCAGGTGAGTTTGCTGTGCTTAAAGCTCTGGTCACCAACGCGCGCGAACCCATGTCTCGTGACAAGCTAATGAATATGGCCCGTGGTCGAGAGTATTCGGCAATGGAGCGCTCGATTGATGTTCAGATCTCACGTTTACGCCGCATGCTTGAAGTCGACCCCAGTAAACCACGCTATATTCAAACGGTCTGGGGGCTAGGCTATGTATTTGTCCCAGATGGCAAAGAAGCCTAACTGATTGTTATTGTTAGAGTGCGAGCTTAGGCTCGCACTCTTTGTTTTTATCCGCGCTCTGTCGAGGTAGGTGTTATGCGCATTCGCAGCTCATTCACTCAATCAATTTTTATCTTTCTTACCCTGCTTATCGCCAGCCAGGTCTATTCCTACTACGCGGTATTCAACTACGCCTTGATGCCCAGTTTGCAGCAATTCAACAAAATCCTCGGCCATGAAATCAACTTGATGCTCGATGATTCCGCCAATCTAGAAGACGGGCTCAATATGGACGGGCCGTTGCGTCAGCGTGTACTGGAGCAGCTTGGCGTGACTATTCATGGCGAAGATAGCCCGATTGCTCACGAATACTATGAAGCGATGACCATAGATCTGATGAGTCAGGAGATGAGCAACGAGCTCGGTTCAAGAACCGATGTGCGCATGATGCTTGGCGAAGAGAGTTACATCTTGTGGATGAAGATAGAGTCGCTACCAGGCTCGCTGCTACGTATTCCTCTCTCCGAATTGCAGGAAGACGATTTTACCCCGCTGTTTCGCAATAGTTTGTTGATGGCGATGCTGATCGTGGCCGGAGGCTGGCTGTTTATTCGCTTACAAAACCGCCCGCTTATCGCGCTGGAAAAAGCAGCCAAAGGCGTAGGACGAGGCGAAATTCCTCCGCCTATTCCAGAAAAAGGCGCGTCGGAGATCCGCTCGGTAACCCGCGCATTCAACCAAATGTCGAAAGGGATTCAAGCCCTCGAAGAGGACCGGGCTTTATTGATGGCAGGCATCAGCCATGATCTACGCACGCCGTTAACACGGATCCGACTGGCAACCGAAATGATGTCTCCTGAAGACAGCTATCTGGCGGAGGGGATCATCAGTGACACCGAAGAGTGTAATGAAATTATCAGCCAGTTTATGGACTACCTTAAGCCAGTCAACAAACAGTCATTCATCAGTGTTGATCTAAACGACATCGCCGAGGATGTGGCGTCTTCAGAGGGTAGCTACGAAGTAAAAATTGAAACCAAATTCCACCAACCGCTCAAACAGACATTGGGTAGTCCCATCGCGATAAAGCGCGCAGTGAGTAATTTAGTGGTCAACGCGATTCGCTATGGCAATGGCTGGATTCGGATCAGCACTGGCATCACTGCCGACAACCAACTGGTTTGGGTCTGTATTGAAGATAATGGTCCCGGCATAGAGCAGAGCCAAATCGGTAAGCTATTTGAACCCTTTACCCGCGGTGATACCGCGCGAGGCAGCGAAGGGACGGGACTCGGCCTTGCAATCGTCAAACGCATCCTCAGTCAGCACAATGGCTCTGTTATCGTCAATAACCGTAGCGGTGGTGGACTAAAAGTGCAGATTAGCTTCCCAGCGATGAAATAGACCTAATAAATTGGGCAGCGTATGCTGCCCTATTTCGTTGCTCTGTTACCAACTTCCCTGATAACTAATGGGATACTTACCTTCGCTGTCTGCTTGATTAGGCAGCCATTGCAACTGCTGTTTAAGGTTTTCTGGAAACGATGTTCCAGGCTTAAACCAAGCCGAAACAGAATAGCGATTATTTGCGCTCAACTGAGCACTAAAGCGACTGGTAACATCCGCACTACTCTGCTCACCTTGCGCTTCAATCACGCTTTGCTGACAAGTAAAGTTGACCACCACAGGCCCAGTATTGAGCGCCGCCATCGGTGTAACGACCTTGTCGGTATTCCATACCAGGCTGCCCTCACCGCGCTGACAATAAGGTGCAGCATAGCGGTAGTCGCGCACACTCAGCTCCAACTGACCGGTTAAATCCAGAGGGATCGGTAAGCTTGGCGCGAAGCGCATCGCTTGGTCGACTGGCATCGACGCAATCAGGTTTTGCGCATAGGCACCTTGTGTGGAATAACCAATAACGCCGCGACCTTGCACACCAAAATCACTGCCACGCCCGAAGCGAACTTGCGCTTCCAGTTTACCGGTCAACAGTTGGCTGATATTGAGTTGCCAAGTCACCGCGC
This sequence comes from Vibrio sp. JPW-9-11-11, assembly GCF_013369335.1. Classification (GTDB taxonomy): domain Bacteria; phylum Pseudomonadota; class Gammaproteobacteria; order Enterobacterales; family Vibrionaceae; genus Vibrio. The sequence goes on along the minus strand of NZ_SZQJ01000001.1, from coordinate 34,588 downwards.
CATAAGTTTTCTGCTGCCAACTGAGTTGATGAACCGAGCCTTGCCATAAAGTCCCTTCGACTCCGGTCAACTTGAGCGCCGCGGGCAAGGGGACATACATCAGTAAAAACTGGGCAGGCAGATGAACAAGCGCACTGGTCACCAAAACGGTACTCAGCAGCAGTGCAGATAAAATCACTCTTTTCACACCACTACCCTCTGCCGAGCTGCAAGCGGTTAACTTCGACCATGCCGTCCCGCTCTGCTTTGTCTATATCTAAGAATTCCACACCAATGCCATGAGTTTCTTGTAAAAAAGACAGCCAATTGACGAACTGATTGAAAGGCAGAGGCGCAATCCAAACCTGAAACGCTTCACCTCTTGGCTGCACGCGAATCAGCTCGATATTGAAGCGTCCAACGCTGGATGATACCGCCTGGTTGATAGGCAAGCTCGAGACTGAGTGGCCACCTTTCCCTCGGAGCCGGCTGATTTCATCGGCTTTGTCTTTGACCCAAGTTAGAAGCTGTTTTTCACTCTGAATGCGCATTTCAGCCTGGTTTGCACGCTCATTAACTGGTTGGACGATGCCCCAATAGAGGCCGCCCACCAACAACAGCAGGCCACAAACGACCACTAAGCGTTGCTCACGCTGAGAGATACTCAGCCACCAGTTTTGCAAGGTATTGGTTAATTGTTTCATTTTCTCGACCTCACAAAGGCTTTAGGACAAATGAGCCATTGACCACATCACCAGAGCGGTTCAGTTGTCCTTGCTCAACCGTAAACTGTTCCGACAGCAGTTGCGCAGCGCGCTCAAACGTTTGAAAGTCTTTGCTCTGTGCCTGCAGGCGGATCTCATTGCGACCGCTATCGTACTTAAAGCTAGTTAAGGAAAGTGCTGGCACCTTTGAGAGCGTTGGCGTCATCTCGACTAATACCGCCAATAAAGCATTATCCGCACCTCCACCCGCAAGCCGCGACGCTTCCCGACCCATTTCGCGCTTTAAATAACTGACGGTCGGAATTTTTGTTTTTCCGGGCAGTGACTGACGGAAAATACGCTCGCTCTCAGCACGGTACGCCGCCGCTTGCGCCTCATAGTTTTGGATCTTAAGTACGTTATCAACGACAACCACGGCGATCAGCAGGCTCGCGGCAATCGCCACTTTTTGCCACACTTTCCAGTAACGATGAAACGAAGATTTGGGTTTAAACTGACCGGTCAGTAGGTTGATTTTACTCGCCAACGCATGCTCGGCCAGCATGGCCATTACCAAGCTAGGCTGCGCATTGTGCCACTCTTGCTCAGGGGCTAAGTCAAGCTCTGGTAACGGGGAATAAGCACTCAAAGGCAAAAAAGCATCGTCTTGTTTGACCCACTCAGACTGAGCCACTAGCGCCAACCAATCTGACTCTACCGCCATCCCCATATAGGGCGACTTCTTCAATAGCCAACTGCCATCAAGCTCAACCGCACTGATGCCTGCCGTATCGGGCAAGGCCAACGTATCGGGCATCACTTTGATAATTTGACACCCAATATCACGCAGGCGCGTTAGCACACTTTCAAACCACTCGCTGTCGACCGCGCACACCTGTGCTCGGCCACTTGACTTATGTAAGATGGAGAAGTGAAGCTGATCGACATCTTGCGCCAAATCGTCTTCCACAACGTAAGGTAACATGGCTTCTAGCTGACGACTTGCTCCTGCTGGAATGGCGAGATCAGCCAACACCAAGCTGTCGCTCGCCAATAAAACCAGAGTGCGACGTTGCTCCGCATATGAAGCCAGATCCGCTAACTCATGCTGATTGGCCAGCTCGCCACTGGCAATCACTTCCTTTTGCACTTCAGACCACACTAACCACTGTACGGCTTGGTCTAAATTGTTACTCAGTCGAACGATCAGAAACTCGTTCACCGATACCTCCGAAGCGACGGCGAATGACCGTCGCAGTTTCTTTATTATTACTGTAAAGCAAGCTTCGCAGCCGTACTCGAGAGTCAGCAACGATAATTTCAGCATCCAATTCAAAGTAGCTGCTGGTTACCGCCAAATAGCCTTTGGCCTTATCTCGCGCTTCTGTACTCACGCTACTTAGCGCGCTTTCATTAAAAAAATCATCCACACTCGCCCAACCATCGAAAGGACGCTGCTCCAATACCTGCTGAGCAGCATCAAGGCTCAATGCAGGATAAAACAGCGCGGCTAGCAAAGCGCCATTCTCAGGCACTATGGTATTGATGTTGAGGCGTAGATCTGCCACTGGTAACGCACAAACAAGCGGCGCGATTTTGGTCATCACCTCGCCCGACACTTGTTGAATCGCTCTTAGCTCCGAACCGTCGGCCAGCAAGCTGTTGGCGCTCATGTAGGCCGGTGACATGGACTCATAATAACTGTCTTCTGCCCCCGAACTGGAATTGACACTGGTATCGCTATCTACGTATTCCCATAGCGATTGAGCAATGGTTTCAGCCTGATAACTGTCGACTTCGCGCACTTCGAGTAAACGTTGAAACACTTCCACCAAATACGGTGTACTGCTCGACCCTGCCTGCACTTGCGCAATGGCTAGCGCGTTAAGATTAAAACAAGCTTGCTTATCAACCAACTGACCACTCATGGTGCCGTAGTCAAGTGGGTAAGTCTGTTTTTCAACAGCCCAAGGTTGCGACATATTGATGGTATCTGAGTCACGAAAGCTCTGCTCCAAGCCCACTTTCACCAGCGCTTCAGCGCCAACGCTATACCAGTAGGCTTGCTGATAGTTAAGTTGATTGGTCGCGCGGCGAAACTGGCCAAACAATCGGTCGGCCATACTGGCCGCAATACTGACCATCACTGCCAGCAGTAGCAATACTATGATTAAGGCAACTCCACGCTGCTTACTGGCTACCATCGACACCGCCTTCACTGGGTTCAATCGCACCACCACCGGTTAAGTAGATACGCTCTATCTCTCCGTAATCCTTGAGAACAAGCTTGATCGCCACGGCACTTGGCAAAGCGAGCTTGGTTTGCCATTCGTTTTGCCACTGCTTACCATCCCAAAAACGCAGTTCAAAGCTTTCTACGTTATCCAGTAGCGGCATCACGACCGGCTCTTGACCCGCCGGCGTATCCACATAGCGCCAAAACACGCGTTCAAGCTGGCTGTCTTTGAGGCGGTAGCCCACTTTACTCACTTCGCCACGGGGGAACTGCTGCTGAGGGTTGTGCCACCCCCCACGTACAAACCTTAACCCCTTTTGGTCAGAATCCAGTAAATAGTCTTGCCACTCAATCAACACAGGTTGCGGCTCTTCACCATTGCTACGCGACTGGCGCAGCGCCATTTGGCGAAAATCATTGTCCATAAACACCAAGGCGCGTTGCAGCGACTTAAGCCGCTCACTGCGCTCCAGCGAAATCTCGTTGCTGCGCTGCACCTGGTTAAGGACCTGATACGCTCCTACGCTTAAACTGGCAAAAATTGCGATGGCCACCAGCACCTCAATCAAGGTGAAGCCTTGCTGGCGGGCTAACCTATGGCGAGGTCGCTTATTTGGGAACATAACTTCTTACTGTCACAACAGGGTCGCCTTTTTCACTGGTTGCCACTTTGACATCGAACGCCTGCAGCGTATCGCCCGTGGTAGGCACAGGCGATACCTGCCAGAACCAATCTCGATTCGCCAGTTGTTCGCGACCTTTTTTCTGACTGGGCTGACTGCCCGCTAACACCACTTTGGCCATCTGATTGTCGGCGACCATGGCCGCAAACGTCTTCTCTTCTAGAAAGCTGAGGGTGTTGATATGTTGGCTGACCGAACGGATCGTTGCGATAGCGGCGGTGGCAAAAATCGCCAACGCCACCAAGACTTCCAGTAAGGTAAAACCTCGCTCAGTTCGCTTCATCTGCCTCTCCTGGTGCCAACAATAGGAGCTGTCCATTCTCTTTCGCCACCACATGCCAAGCGTCTTGCTCGCTGTTCCCTTGTTGAGGGTAGATGGCGAGAGAAAATGGCGTCACCTCGCCACTGGACATGATAAAGATCTGCGGATCAGGCAAGCGCTGCGACTCATCTTGCTCGGCAAACATCTGTTCATCAAACAAACTGCCGGGTTTAAACAGTCGCTGTTTGTCGTTCCACACATCGCCGCCTAAATCGAGTTGCAGTGCCAAATTTGATGCCAGTTGTAACTCGGGGTTGATTTGTCGATCATCGAGTTTTTTCCACCCTTCGGCATCTAACACCATAAAACGCAGCAACGAGGTTTTTTCATTGATATATAAACCAAAGTCTTTGCCACTTAACATCGACTCCTCATTAAGCAATGAGACTCGATGATAGAGCGATTGCGCCTGTTTCTTGGCGTTATCTTCGGCGTTCACTGGCAAAGTAGCGATCACCGCCACCGATGCCAATGACATCAGCACTAGCACCAGCAATATTTCCAGCAGGGTAAAGCCCGCATCACGACCCATTTCAGGTTCCGCTATCGATTACTGAAAATCTTGAATATTCCAGTTCCCGATATCGGTATTCGCCCCTTCGCCCCCTTCTTGACCATCTGCACCAAGCGTAAAGATATCAACGCTACTTTTATCGCCGGGGCTCAGGTACTGGTAATCATTGCCCCAAGGGTCGCTAGGTAGGCGCTTGATGTAACCGCCACTGCGGTAATTGCGCGGCTCTGGGCTTGATGGCTTAGTCACTAACGCTTCTAGGCCTTGGTCGGTAGACGGATAAACACTGTTATCGAGTTTGTACATATCGAGCGCATTTTCCAGCGCGACGATGTCGGTAATGGCTTTTTGCTGATCGGCTTTCTCTTTGTTGCCCAGCAGGTTAGGCACCACAAAGCTGGCAAGGATACCCAAGATCACCACCACGACCATCACTTCTAATAAGGTAAAGCCAGACTGTTTGTTGTTTCTTTTGTTCATTTTTTTCTCCACTAGCACGGCGCGATTTAACAGCGCCATTATGAACTCATTAAGTTATTCATTTCTAAAATCGGCATTAAGGTTGCCATGACGATAAACAGCACCAGTCCTGCCATCAGCGCGATCAGGGCAGGAGTAAAAATGCCTAACGCGATATTCACCGTTGACTCGAAATTAGCGTCTTGGTTGTCGGCCGCGCGCGTCAGCATACTCTCTAGCTCACCGCTCTGTTCACCACTGGCTATCATATGCAGCATCATAGGAGGAAACAGTTTGGTTTGCTCTAGCGCGCGGCGCAGGCTCGCCCCTTCGCGTACATTATCGGTCGCGACGAGCACTTGCTGTTTCACATAGTGATTGGACATCACATCCACGGCGACGCGCATCCCATCTAAGATCGGAATCGCGCTCGAGGTACAGATGGATAAGGTACGGGCAAAACGCGAAGTATTCAGACCACGGGCTATTTTTCCCACCATCGGCATGGCAATCACTTTGCGATCCCAGCTCAAACGTAGCTTAGGTTGACTCAAAGCGAACTTGACCAGATAGATAGTGACCATCAAGGTCAACAGTAGATAGACCCCATAACCTTGAATAAAGTCACTCGAGGCAAGCAAAAACTGGGTCGATTGCGGCAGCTCTTGACCCATTTGAACAAACTGACCAACAATTTTCGGCACCACCGCCGCCAACAAAAAGGCGACAATCCCGACCGCAAATACTACCAACACCACCGGATAGATCATCGCTTGCTGCAGTTTAGAGCGCATCTTCTGGCGATTTTCGGCATAGTCTGCGAGTCGCTCCAGCACCGAATCGAGGTGACCAGATTTTTCACCCGCCGCCACCATTGAGCGAAATAGCTCATCGAACACATGGGGAAAGTCGGCCAAGCTATCTGCTAAGGTATACCCTTCGGTGACTTTAGCGCGCACCGCCAGCAACATGGTGCGAATGCGTGGCTTTTCTGACTGCTCAGAGACCGCTTTTAAACACTCCTCCAACGGCATACCCGATTGGACTAGTGTCGCTAACTGACGAGTGATCAGCGCCAAGTCTGGAGTACTCAAGCCGCGCTTAAACTGCCAACCACCACTTTGACTGCGTTTGGCGGCTTTTTGTCGTGTTTCACTGACCTCAACCGGGATCAAGCCTTGTTCTTTGAGACGAGCACGGACCTGACGAGCATTGTCGCCTTCCGTCACCCCTTTCTTGGTCTTTCCTTTGGCATCGAGCGCCTTGTATTCAAATGCCGCCATTAGCTTTCCTTGGTCACTCGCATCACCTCTTCTAACGAAGTGACGCCAGCCAGCACTTTATTCATCCCATCTTGACGAATGCTCGGCGTGCGAGCACGAATGCTTTTCTCAATCGCCTGCTCACCCGCTTCACTGTGGATTAAGCTTTGCACGTCTTCATCGACAAGCAGCAACTCGTGAATACCGGTACGACCACGATACCCTTTGAAATTGCACTGTTCACAGCCGCAGGCTCGGTAGAGGGTCAACGCTTGCTCTGACCCAACATCAAACAGTTTCTTGGTTTCATCGTCCGCTTGATAAGGGGTTTTACAATCTTGGCATAGCGTTCGAACTAAGCGCTGAGCGAGCACACCCAGCAGCGACGAAGAGATGAGAAACGGCTCGATTCCCATGTCACGTAGACGTGTGATCGCGCCAACTGCGGTGTTGGTATGCAGTGTCGACATCACTAAGTGACCCGTTAGCGAGGCTTGTACCGCAATTTGTGCGGTTTCTAGGTCGCGGATCTCACCGACCATCACCACATCAGGGTCTTGGCGCAAAATGGCGCGCAAACCACGGGCAAACGTCATGTCGACTTTTGGGTTCACCTGCGTTTGGCCGATACCATCAATATCAAATTCAATCGGGTCTTCGACGGTCAGAATGTTGCGCTCGTTACTGTTGATTTCGCTTAAGCCCGCATACAAGGTGGTCGACTTACCTGATCCCGTGGGGCCGGTCACCAAAATAATCCCATGCGGGCGCTGGATCATCTGCCTAAAGGCCGTGTGATTCGCCTCGGTCATGCCTAAGCTGTGCAAATCGAGTCGCGTCGCGTTTTTATCTAATAGACGCATTACCACACGTTCACCATGCGACGAAGGCATGGTCGACACGCGAACGTCGACAGCACGACCACCAATGCGCAGAGAAATACGCCCATCTTGTGGGACCCGTTTCTCCGCAATATCCAGCTTGGCCATGACCTTTACGCGCGACACCAACAGCGGTGCAAGCTTGCGGCTAGGTGCCAGTACATCGCGCAGCACGCCATCGACACGAAAACGGATCGACAGGCTTTTTTCAAACGTCTCTATATGAATATCCGACGCGCCCTCTTTGATCGCTTCCCCTAGCATGGCATTGATCAGTTTGATGATAGGCGCATCGTCTTCCGACTCAAGCAGGTCTTCGTCTTGGGGTAAGTCTTCCGCAAGTGAGAAAAAGTCATCGTTGTCGGCGCCGATATCTTCCATTAATTGGCGCGCTTCTGACGAATCACGCTGATACGCTTCGGTGAGTTTGCGTTCAAACGCCTCGTTATCCATCGCTTGCAAAGTCACTCGACGCGCGCACACTCGCTTGACTTCAAGTAAAGCGGGCATGATAACTGGCTCAACATAATACAGCACCAAATCATCACCGTTTTGCTCTAAAACCATTTTGAAACGGTTGGCAAAGCTAAACGGCAGACGTTTCAGTTGTGGAGTAACCAACGCATCCATTATTCGGCTTCCATTTGATCTAAGAAAGCTTGAATTTCAACAGGATGACGTATTTCCTCACCAAACTTTGGCAGCACGGGAATATGCGCATCGTCCATCAGCTTGAGCCCTTGGTCGGCTTTGTACAGCTGCTCGGCACGAATAAAGTTGTACTTACGCTGAGTAATGCCATCCGCTGTCATGCCGTCGCGAATAATGGTCGGCTTGATAAACACCATCAAGTTTTTCTTCTCAACTTGGGTACTGGTTGACTTAAACAAATGGCCCAAATACGGAATGTCGCCCAGTAGCGGCACTTTAGACTCACTCTCAAGCGCGCGCTCATCAATCAAGCCACCGAGCACAATCATTTGCCCATCTTCGACCATCACGGAGGTATTGAGCTGACGTTTGGCAAAACGTACGTCTACGGCGCCATTGGCGCCCAGTACGTTTGATACTTCTTGCTCAATATTGAGTTGAACTGAGTTACCTTCGTTGATTTGTGGCACCACTTTGAGCTTAATGCCAACCTCTTTGCGATCCACCGTCTGAAATGGGTTGTCGTTGTTCGAGCCCGCGGTGGAGCCTGTAATGACCGGCACTTCCTCACCGACGATAAACGAGGCTTCGCCGTTGTCCATAACCGTAATGCTCGGCGAGGAGAGAATGTTGGAGTTGGAATCCGTTGAAACTGCGCTGATGAGCGCCGTCCAATCCCCCATGACCACACTTAGCGCGGCGCCATTCACGCCAGCCAACGCTGAAGCCAGCGTCGAATAGTCGCCTTTTTCTGTGGTATTTTCGTTGCGTAAAAAGTTGCCGTCAGAATCGTAAACCGCTTTAGTGGTCGTCGTATCCTTCGCCTCTTCTAAGCCGACCATAACCTGACCAATCGGCGCGCCTGCGTTACCGTATTGGATCATCGAACCATCATCGAGCGATCCCCATTGCACGCCCAAATTAATGCCATCCCCTTCGGCCATTTCGACGATCAACGCTTCAATCAAAACTTGAGCACGACGGATGTCGAGTTGGGCGATCACATCTTGAATGGCCAGCATAATATCTGGCGGTGCGGTCAGCACCAAAGCATTAGTCTCTGGATGGGCGGCAATCACCACATCACTGCGCGCTGAACCTCCCGATTGTTTCGAACCACTCGACTTTTCCGCTTGCAGGTTGTCCGACACTCCCTTGAGTACATCGACCAAATCTTCCGCTTTGGCGTATTTGAGGTAAACCACACGGTTGTTCCCCTTTGAGGCCATTTCGACATCGAGTTGTTTGATCAGTTTGCGCAGTCGTTCGCGGACTTTCGGATCACCAGAAATGAGGATCGAGTTGGTTCTGTCGTCTGCCACCAACTTAGGCTGCAGAAATTCGGGCGTGTTCTTGTTGTCAGCAGACTTGTTCAGCGCTTCGACAATACGCACCATTTCCGCCGCTGACGCATTGGCTAAGTCAACCACCTCGATCTCTTTATCGCCAGCTTGGTCGACGCGTTTAATAATATCGGCTAAGCGATTGACCACCGCAGCGCGACCGGTGATCAAAATGATGTTGGCCGGGTCATAGTGAACCACGTTACCCGCTCCGGCATTATCGTTGAGTTGACGTAACAGCGGTGACAACTCACGCACTGAGACGTTACGCACCGCAACCACGCGAGTCACGACTTCATCCCCATTGATATTACCATCGCCGACAACCGGTACCGCTGAGGTTTTCGCGTCTTTCGACTTGATAACTTTTAAGATACCGTTGTCCATTTCGACAACAGCAAAGCCGTACACTTCGAGCACATTGAGGAAAAAGCTGTAGTACTGCTCTTCACTCAACATATCGTAACTGCGCACATCCACCTTACCGCGCACTGATGGGTCAACAATAATGGTTTTCTCTAAATTGCGGCCAACGATATTGATAAATTCTTGAATGTCGGTGCCCTTGAAACTGGCACTGAAATCATTTGCCGTCACCGCCATAGGTGAGGCGAGTAAGCTTCCCGCTAAAAGCCATACGCTCTTGTTAAGCCAATGGTTCACTGTGTACTCCTCGGATCAACGATCTCTTGGTCGCTGTCTTATAATTCAATATAGATTTCATGTGGTTGACCGTCTCGCTCTACGGTCAGCGTCAGCTCTGTGAGCTGAGAAAGATTACGAAAAACCTCCCCCATCACAGAAGGGTCGGTAAGGTCCATGCCATTAATCGACACCGCAATATCCCCCGACTGTAAGCCAACTGACTCAAATAGTGCGTCGTCTTTGCCCGGCGTTAAACGATAGCCAACAATCGTTTCATCCTGCTTGATTTGCGACATTCGCACGTATTGGAAAATCTGCTTCGGGTCTTGGCTGATTTCCTGCTGGATTTTTTCCAGCGCATCACCCGCCACCTTTTTACGCGTGATCGTATTCTCTTGACGAGGTGGGGCCGAACGATTGTACTTCAGCCCTTCCAACATAATGGTTTCGTTACGTCCCGAGTTATCAATAATGACACGATCAGCTTGCACTTGAACCAACTTGGCACGCGTGCCTTCTATCACTTCATTGATGCCGTAAGTGGCTTGCTGACCACGATTGGCGATCACGGCCAAGCTTTTGCTCGGGTTAGAACTGGTCACGATCCCGACCAATACTACATTGAGACGGCTTTTCGGCGCATCTTGCACTTTGGGTTGTTTCACAACTGGAACCGAGTTCTGATATTGGCCAAAAATATGGCTATTTTGCAGTTGTGAAAGGTCAAGCCGCGATGATGAACTCGAACCAGACCCGATGGACTTTGCCGGCTGCCATGCGGATATGACGGGTTGCTGCCAAGGTTGCCAGATCATCTGACCGGCGATCCAGGCACACATCGCCAGCAACAAAAGCATGACGGCATAGCTCACTCGCTGTTGCACGCGGACGTCCTTGAACGCTTCACCTAGCTGATATAGTGCATTTACACTAAATTGTTTCACCCACTGTCCTTATTGATTGATTTCTCTAAAAGATACGTATTTTTTATTGCGATGACTTTGTGCGTTTTTTCTGCCCAAAGAGCAAGCGAAGATTGTAGCAAAATATGAAACAACCTATACATTAAACCGCTGCACGTCACTTTAACGGCGCATAATTTTTATGATTTCGCTTGAAAAATGCCACACACGTCACCATTGTTACAGCAACTAGCTGGAATCAACGCCAATTACCTTAGAGAGAAACAATCACCATGGGTTCCCAAACAGAAGCAGTGAGACTCGACAAATGGCTGTGGGCCGCACGTTTTTACAAGACGCGCTCCATCGCTCGAAACATGGTCGATGGTGGCAAAGTTCACTATAATGGCCAACGCAGTAAGCCGAGTAAAGCTGTTGAGCTGGGAGCCATGATCACTCTAAGACAGGGTCATGAAGAGAAAACCGTGGTCATAGAGAAAATCTCCGACCAACGCCGTGGAGCGCCCGAGGCGCAAACCCTTTACTCTGAAACGGCCGAGAGCGTGAGTAAACGCGAAGAAAACGCAACGCGCCGTAAACTGCACGCCCACAACCCAAGTCCAGACCGTCGCCCTGACAAAAAACAACGTCGCGACATCATTAAATTCAAACACCAATAAAGCTGGAAAAATTAACGAGGACCCGCCACATGGCAAGCAATGTTTTGAACCGCTACTTATTTGAAGACCTTTCAGTTCGTGGTGAGTTGGTACAATTGGATGAAGCTTACCAACGTATTATTTCTAGCAAGGATTACCCAGCGCCGCTGCAAAAACTGCTTGGTGAGCTGTTGGTTTCCACCACACTGTTAACCGCGACGCTTAAGTTTGAAGGTTCAATTACTTTGCAACTGCAAGGCGATGGGCCGGTGTCGCTGGCGGTGATCAACGGTGACAACGAGCAAAAAGTTCGTGGAGTGGCGCGCTACGAAGGTGATATCGCTGATGATGCCAGCATCCACGATATGATGGGTAAAGGGTACCTAGTAATCACCATCGATCCTAAAAAAGGTGAACGCTACCAAGGCATTGTCGGCCTTGAGGGCGATAGCTTGGCCGAAATTCTAGAAGGTTACTTTGCTAACTCAGAACAATTGAAGACACGCCTGTGGCTACGCACCGGAGAACAAGATGGGCAAGCTCATGCGGCTGGTATGCTAATTCAAGTCGTGCCTGATGGAACCGGTAAACCGGAAGACTTTGAACACCTCGAACAGCTAACTGAGACGGTGAAGAATGAAGAGCTATTCACGCTTGAAGCTAACGAGCTGCTCTACCGTCTATATAACCAAGAGAAGGTTCGCGTGTTTGAACCTCAACCGGTCGCCTTCCATTGTGGCTGTTCACGTGAGCGCAGTGGTTCAGCCATCGTGACCATTGACCGTGAGGAAGTGAATGACATTTTGGCTGAAGTGGGGTCGATTTCTTTACATTGTGATTACTGCGGCACGAGTTATACGTTCGACGAAGCCCAAGTGTCTGAACTGTTCCGTGAAGCTGGATCCGGCAACAACACGCTGCATTAATTTTTGTGGCACATCAAGCTTGTAATTTACCCATCAAAAGGCCCGCACTCGCGGGCCTTTTTTGTGATCCTACCCGCGCTATATCTCGCTTTAGCCGTAATAAAACAACCTGTTAATTTTAATCGAATATTAATGCTTTTGCCCTAGCGCAAAGCTTTGCGCACACGATAAACTAATCGCACCAATATGTGATGCGTCGCTTAATCCCTCATGAAAAACGCGGATATTTTTTGAGCTATATCCCTGTTTTCTCTAAAGCCCATTGCTAGCATGGTGAGCAGATAAAATTAAAAAAATCATTACAAAATCCCTACAAAATATCCCTACAAGGAGCACCTATGACCGTTATGGAACATACAAAGGCTGCAACAATTGATCTTACCCAACACGGACTTCACAACGTTAAAGAGGTGGTACGCAACCCAAGCTACGAAGTGTTGTTTGAAGAAGAAACTCGCGCAGATCTCGAAGGCTACGAAAAAGGCGTAGTGACCGAGCTTGGCGCTGTCGCAGTCGACACCGGTATTTTTACCGGCCGCTCACCAAAAGATAAGTACATCGTTAAAGATGCCACTACCGAGGAACATATGTGGTGGACATCAGACCAAGTGAAAAACGATAACAAGCCGATCACTCAAGAGGTGTGGGACGATCTAAAACAACTCGTCACTAACCAGTTATCGGGTAAACGCGTTTTCGTCATTGATGGTTACTGTGGCGCCAACCCGGACACTCGCCTCAGTATTCGCGTCATCACAGAAGTCGCGTGGCAAGCTCACTTCGTTAAGAACATGTTTATTCGTCCTAGTGAAGAAGAACTCGCGACATTTGAACCTGATTTCGTGGTGATGAATGGCGCGAAGTGCACCAACCAGAAGTGGAAAGAGCACGGTCTGAACTCTGAAAACTTCACCGTCTTCAACCTCACAGAGCGTACGCAATTAATCGGCGGGACTTGGTACGGCGGTGAGATGAAGAAAGGCATGTTCGCCATGATGAACTACTTCTTACCACTCAAAGGCATCGCGTCAATGCACTGCAGTGCCAACATGTGTAAAGAAAACGGCGAAGTGGCGATTTTCTTCGGCTTGTCTGGCACGGGTAAAACCACACTGTCGACCGATCCAAAACGCGCACTGATCGGGGATGACGAGCACGGTTGGGATGACGATGGTGTCTTCAACTTCGAAGGTGGGTGTTACGCGAAAACCATCAAACTATCCAAAGAAGCCGAGCCAGATATCTACAACGCCATTCGTCGCGACGCTCTATTGGAGAACGTAACGGTTCGTTCTGACGGCTCAATTGACTTCGATGATGGTTCTAAGACAGAGAACACACGTGTCTCTTACCCTATCGAACACATCGAAAATATCGTCAAGCCTGTTTCGAAAGGCGGCCATGCCAACAAAGTGATCTTCCTATCAGCAGATGCGTTTGGTGTCCTTCCTCCGGTCTCTAAATTGACGCCTGAGCAAACTAAGTACCATTTCCTATCGGGCTTTACGGCTAAACTGGCCGGTACTGAGCGCGGTATTACCGAGCCAACACCGACCTTCTCCGCTTGTTTTGGTGCCGCATTCCTTACGCTGCACCCAACCAAGTACGCTGAAGTGCTGGTCAAACGCATGGAGCAGGCGGGCGCAGAAGCTTACCTAGTGAACACCGGTTGGAACGGCAGTGGTAAGCGCATCTCGATTCAAGATACGCGTGCGATCATTGATGCGATTTTGGATGGTTCTATCGAGCAAGCCGAAACCAAACAGATCCCTATCTTCAACTTAGAAGTGCCTGTCGCGCTTCACGATGTCGACCCCACCATTCTCGACCCTCGTGATACTTACGTAGACCCACTGCAGTGGGAAAGTAAAGCGAAAGATCTGGCGACTCGTTTCATCAACAACTTCGCAAAATACACCGATAACGAAGAAGGCCAATCACTGATTGCAGCTGGTCCTCAGTTAGATTAGTGACATCGGCATCATTTGTTTAGCTAAGCCCCTCTTTGGAGGGGCTTTTTGTTGCTTGAACAGCAAAACTAATCCAAGCTAGTAGCAAGTTAAACGGACGCAAGAGGGTCAATGTGAAAAGAGCACTATGGTGGCTGAGTATAATAACGATCTCTGGCTTGGTTTTATCCTTTGCGACCTTATATGCCCTAATGCAAAGCCGTTACGCCGCGCAGACGTTCACCACCCTGTTCAACACCTTTGCTCCCTATTCAATATCGACAACAGAGGTGCATTATCAGCCTCCGCTACAATTGACCTTAGCCAACGTCGAATTGAATGATGCCAACACCCCATTGCAAGCCCCCAAGCTGACCGTGTGGTTAAGTCGGCAGCCCTGGCAACAAGGTAAGCTGGCCTTCGACTCCATACTTGTCGAAGGCGCGAACCTGCAACTCAAGCAATTGAACCACGCCATTTTCAACCATATTAGCTTGCAACAGTTGGCGCTTAAGCATGTCGATATCAGCGCGCCGAAGTGGTCAGCCCGCGGCGTTAGCGCACAAATGAATCAGCCCCGTTGGGTTCAAGAAGACCAAACCATTCCATTTGCCGATATTCAACTGACCGCAAAGCAACTCTATATGCAGGGCGAAGCACTCGATGATTTATTGGTTGATATGCGTTACCAACCCAGCAATAGCACGATTTTCGGTAGCTCTTTTAGCTGGCGTAATGCTGCCTTTTCGGGCCAAGCCGAGCAATATGAGCACGGCTGGTCACTCATCAATGTCACCATAGATAAACTCGCGCTCCCCGATACCACACCTCTTGAACGACTGCTGACCACCTTCAGCAACCAACAGCTGCCGATTAGCCATATCAACAGCCTCGATATTCTCGGCGGATCATTCAATTACCAAGGTTGGCGCTTTGAAAATCTTGACGCTTCTTTGGAAAACCTATTCCTCACCCAGACGCTATGGCAACAAGCGTCTGGCTATGCCTCTTTTGCTGCCGATAGTATTGCGGATAAACGCGTAACGCTTATCTCTCCACGCGCCAAATTGAGAATGGCAGACCAAGGGTTGCTGATTGATGAATTTGATACCGATTTCAAACAAGGCCGAATTCAGTTGCAAGGCGCAATATCACCGCAAGGTGTTCACTTAGATAAACTCGATATTAATGGTGTGAAATGGCTCGATCACACTGAACAGTTGCTCGCCGATTCGCGTCACCTATTGGCACCACTACAAAGCCTAACCATAGACCAATTAGCGGTCACCAATAGCCAACTGATTCAAGTCGAGCGCAAGCCGTACTGGCAAGTTTCTGGACTCAATATCGAGGGGCGTGATTTAAGCTTGATCAAGCAAGCCCTGTGGGGAGTATGGCAAGGCTCACTTAGCCTCACTGCTCATAGCGCCAATCTCGACAGCCTAATGACCACTCAGACTAAAATCAGCGTCACGGCAGAGAACGATAAGCTGACGCTATCACGCGCATTTGTTCCTCTTGAACAAGGCTATATTGAAGCACGTGGGTGGTGGGATAGAGCAACCATTAGCGCGCCATGGCAGTTAGAGCTCCACGCCGACGGTCTGCCTTTACAACACTATTTGCTCGATCAGGCACTGCCGTTTGAGTTAACCGGTTTGGCCGAAGTCAATCTGGCTCTATCCGGTTTATCCGGTGACTATTCGATGTTAGCGCACAGCCTAAGTGGGAAAGCGAGCGCTAGCTTGCGCCAGGCGTCGATTAAAGCGAGCACAGCCGATGGGGAGCAGCACTTTGAGCAAGTCTTTGCGTTGGATAAGGTGATCGCCACCGCCGATCGAGGGCGCGTCAGCGTGCAAGGTAAACAAGACACACTTCAGCTGGCTGGTGAATGGGACTTGACCAAAGCACCGTTTGCCAGCTTATTGATCCAGAGTCGACAAGAGTGTTTAGAGTTATGGTCAGACATTGTCGCTCACACTAACGTGATCAAGTCGGTCTGTGATTCCCCAACGTCTTCCCGTCGCGCTCAAACGACAAACTAATCGTCGCTGCCAATCACCGCTTGGTAGTCCGGCAACAGCATGTAGGTGCCAATAAATTCGACCGCAGGCAAATCGCCACTATTGATGGTGACATGAATCACGATGCGCGCTTTTCGCCCTGCGGCGAGGCGGTCTAGGTCGCCACTAATACCGTCGAGCGATGTGGAAGCGACCGGACTTTGAGTGACTGGATGACGGTAGCGAATACGGCTATCCGCCAGCACTATATCACCGCTGAGGTTGCGCTCTTTCATCAGTAGCCAAGTCATCCCCCAACCCGTCAGTGTGGCTAAGGTGAACGCCGATCCAGCAAACATGGTATTGTGCGGGTTGAGGTTAGGATTGAGCTGCGCGCTACACTCAAACTGATAGCCGGTGTACTGATTGATCTTAATCCCCATCTTGTCACTGATTGGGATCTGGTTCTCCCAGCGCTCTTGCAACTCGGTACACCACTCCGGTTTACGCAGCACATTAGCCATGGGATCGAGCTGCTTGACCATTTGTTGGTGGCGCACGGGACCGCGCTCGTCGGTCAACTCACCGCGTCGCTCAAAGCCATTCTTTTCGTAAAACGAGATCGCATCTTCTCGAGCATTACACACCAAGCGTTTTGCTCCTTCTTGGCGCGCGAGTGACTCCAAAGCCACCAGCACCAAAGAACCCATCCCTTTGCTCCGACGGTTATTTTTCACCGCCATAAAACGGATCTGACCTTCGCTATCCGGGGTAATGTATAGCCGACCGATCGCCATCGGACGCCCCCGGCCGTCAACGATCATGCGATGATGGCTCATCGGGTCATACTCGTCACGTTCAGAGCCTATCGGCATCTGCCAAGGCTCTCTCAGCATCTGCCAACGAAAGTGATAGTACTTATTAAGTTGGTTATCCGTTTTCGGCGTGATCAGCTTAAACATAAAAATCCTTTTTGTTGTGGCGGCGTGATTCGCTCAAGAGTTAATTATACCTGTAGCCAGAAAGTCACGGGGCCATCATTGACCAAAGAGACCTTCATATCCGCCGCAAAGCGGCCACGCTCAGTCGGCAAAACTTCCGCACAGCGGTCTGAGAAATAGTCGTACAGTCGCTCGGCATCAGCAGGATGCGCGCCACGCGAGAACCCCGCGCGAGTGCCCTTCTTGGTATCAGCCGGCAGGGTAAACTGCGACACCACCAAGACTTTACCTTCGATTTGTTTCACATTGAGGTTCATTTTCCCGTCTTGGTCTTCAAACACTCGATAAGTGGTCACACGTTCCATCAGTCGCTTGGCTTTCGCTTCATCATCGTCTTTCTCGACGCCGAGCAGAACAAGCAGACCTTGGTCGATCTCTCCGACCACTTGACCATCAACTCGAACGGCGGCCTCACTCACTCTCTGAATCAGTGCTATCACTGTTTTTTCCTTTTACTATTAATCGATTGCGTGATGGCGAAGAGTGTACCACTTCTTGGGGTAATTCTCTCCATTGCTCTCTTTCTCCCAGCGACGCCGTGACCTCAGCGCCAACGAGTACGATTAACCAACACAGATAGACCCAAACGAACAGAATAGGGATCGCCGCGAGCGCACCGTATATCAGTTGATACGAGGGAAACTGAGTAATGTAGGCCGCAAAGCCTTTTTTGCTCGCCTCAAACAGCAGCGCAGCCACTATCGCCCCAAGCGCCGCATGAGAGAGCTGCACTTTTTTATTCGGTACCAGAAGATACAAACCGGCAAAAGCAAAGAAGGATAATAAAAAAGGTAGCCAGCGCAGCAGTTGATTGTACACACCACTGATCGCCTCGTGGTCGATGATTTTCAGTGATGTGACATACGAAGTCGCAGCAATACTCGCACCAACTAAGATCGGCCCTAAGGTCAGCACCATCCAGTACATAGAGAAAGAAAACACCGCGCGACGCTTTTTATGCACCCGCCAAATGTAGTTGAGATTTTTATCGATGTTGGAGATCAACATCAGCGCAGCCACAAACAGAAACCCGCCCCCCACCGCGCTCATTTTCCCCGTATTAGCGACAAACTCAAGTAATGCCCCTTTAACCGCATCGCCAGCGGCTGGAACAAAGTGAGTGATCACAAAGTCTTGGATGGCGTCACCGGCGTTGTCAAAAATGGCAAAAGAAGACAGAACGGATAACAATACCGTGAGCATAGGGACAATCGACAACAGTGTAATGTAAGCCAAATAACCTGCATTAACATTGACTCGGTCGTGTTTCATTCGCGTCAGAAGATAGCGCGCAAAGAGCAGTGCTTGCGTTAGTAAGGGTTCGATTTTCAACTTGTAACTCCCTAGCAACTCAGTCATCCTAACAGGGTAATTTTAAAGGAAAGGATCCCATCATGCCGTACTTACTGGTGTTTGTATTGTCGATTTTTACCCTAACAGGGTGTCAATCCGCTTATTACTCTGCAATGGAGCAAGTAGGCTATCACAAACGTGACATCATGGTGGATCGCGTCGAAGACGCTAAGCAATCTCAGCAAGACGCCCAGCAAGAGTTCACCAGTGCTTTAGAAGCCCTTTCCGCACTGACCAACTTTGACGGTGGTGAGCTTGAAACGGTGTACAACCAAATCAATGACAAGTATCAAGATAGCGAAAAAGCCGCGCAAGATGTGAGTGACCGTATCGCCGCGATTGAAGATGTCTCCGACGCCCTGTTCGCTGAATGGCAAGACGAACTTGAGCTATACACCAGTAGTAAACTGCGTCGCGCCAGCGAACAAAAACTTAACGAGACCCAGCGCTCATACAAAACCATGCTGTCAGCAATGAAACGTGCTGAAGATAAGATGACGCCAGTACTCAACACGCTGCGTGATAACACGCTCTATTTGAAGCATAACCTCAACGCTAGCGCGATTGGTGCTCTACAAGGTGAGTTTACTAACCTAGAGCAAGATATTCAGTTCGCGATTACGCAAATGAATGCTGCGATTGCAGAATCCGACAAATTTTTGCACCAACTGAGCCAAAAATAATGGGATATACCTCCTCCTCGCGAGGAGGTGTTAGTTTGCCGCCTGATGGTGAAGTGCCAACGCGTTGGCAACAAACGCCACTCTTTCCGCCACGCTCGACCATGGCACCTCGACCACTTGGTACCCTAACTCAGTGTAAGTCTCGACTAGAACCTGATGTATCTCTAACGCTTCTTCAAAGCTGTGTGGCCGCACTTGATCCTGAACATAGACAGATTGCTCTGGACGGCAAAAGAACACCTTCGGATGATAGCCAGCGCTTTGTGTGACAAACCTTGACGGGATTTCACAACCCGCCACTTTCAAATAGCCCACAATGTCTGCAATCGCTCGGTCAACGAAGGCGACCGAATACTTCAGCGCTGCTCGTTTTTGCTTGCCCATTAGATCAAGGCATAAGTTGGCGAATTGAGGAAGATTAGTCCAAGGTAAGATACCGTTATCCAACTGGCTTTGCTGTTCAATCAAGGTTCGAGAGCTTTCAGCAAACGTCGCATACCCCTGCTCACCCAGTGCGTTTAGTAACGTCGTTTTCCCTGCTCCCGGACCACCGGTAATAATAATTGGCTGCATACCTTTCCTCTCTACAAACACAAAAGCCCCGAGCGGAACTCGGGGCTTTTTTATGCTATTTCGCTATCGCTGAAAATTACTTCGCCGAGCGAGACGCGCGTTTACGATCGCTTTCCGTCAGGAACTTCTTACGGATACGGATGCTTTCAGGGGTTACTTCTACTAGTTCGTCATCATCGATGAACTCGAGTGCTTGCTCAAGCGTCATCTTGATTGGCGGCGTAAGAACCTGTGCGTCATCGGTACCTGATGCACGAACGTTAGTGAGCTGCTTACCTTTCAGTGCGTTTACCGTTAGGTCGTTATCACGGCTGTGAATACCGATAACCATACCTTCGTAAACTTCCACACCATGCCCGATAAATAGGCGACCACGTTCTTGGAGGTTAAACAGCGCGTTAGTGAGCGCTTTACCCATCGCGTTCGCGATCAGTACACCGTTAACACGTTGACCAATATTACCGCCTTTATGTGGCGCGTAGCGATCAAATGTATGGTATAGAAGTCCAGAACCTGAAGTCAGTGTCATGAATTCCGTTTGGAAACCGATCAGACCACGAGATGGCATTTCGAAGTCCATACGTACACGGCCTTTGCCATCTGGAGACATGTCTTTTAGCTCACCTTTACGTAGGCCGATGTTCTCCATGATGCCGCCTTGGTGCTCTTCCATCACGTCGATAGTTACCGTTTCGAATGGTTCCAATAGCTGACCATCTTCTTCTTTGATGATTACTTCTGGACGCGATACTGCAAGCTCGAAGCCTTCACGACGCATGTTTTCGATCAGGATAGATAGGTGAAGCTCACCACGACCTGATACGCGGAATTTGTCTGGATCGTCTGTTTGCTCAACGCGAAGTGCAACGTTGTGTACCAGTTCCTTCTCTAAACGCTCAAGGATGTTACGTGAAGTCACGAACTTACCTTCTTTACCCGCGAATGGAGAGGTGTTTACTTGGAACGTCATGGTTACGGTTGGTTCATCAACAGACAGCGGTGGTAACGCTTCTACTGCGTTTTGTGCACAGATGGTGTCTGAGATTTTAAGCTCACCAAGACCTGTAATGGCGATGATGTCACCTGCGTTCGCTTGCTCAACTTCGTGACGCTCTAGGCCAAGGTAGCCCATTACCGTGCCCACTTTACCGTTACGAGTTTTACCGTCAGCACCAATAACCGTGACTTGCTGGTTCGGCTTAACAGAACCACGAGTGACACGCGCAACACCGATAACGCCTACGTAAGAGCTGTAGTCTAACTGAGACACTTGCATCTGTAGCGGACCATCTAGGTCAACTTGTGGGGCGGTGACTTCTTCAACGATCGTTTGGAATAGTGGTTCCATGTCTTCGCCAGTTTCGCCTTCTTCTAGAGAAGCCCAACCGTTCAATGCTGAAGCGTAAACCACTTTAAAGTCTAACTGTTCGTCAGTAGCACCTAAGTTATCAAATAGGTCGAAGACTTGGTCCATCACCCAGTCAGGACGCGCGCCTGGGCGGTCAATCTTGTTGATAACAACGATTGGTTTTAGGCCATGAGCAAAGGCTTTTTGCGTTACGAAGCGCGTTTGTGGCATTGGGCCATCAACTGCGTCAACGATAAGTAGTACTGAGTCAACCATCGACATGATACGTTCTACTTCACCACCGAAGTCGGCGTGTCCTGGAGTATCTACGATGTTGATGCGGTAATCATTCCAGTTGATTGCTGTGTTCTTAGCAAGAATGGTAATTCCGCGCTCTTTCTCGATATCGTTTGAGTCCATGACTCGCTCTTCAGCTTCACCGCGAGACTCTAACGTACCTGATTGCTGTAGTAGTTTATCAACCAGTGTTGTTTTACCGTGGTCAACGTGCGCGATGATCGCGATATTTCTTAATTTATCAATCTGTGGAGTAGCCATGGATTTGATTCGCTCGAATAGGCAGAAGCACGCCGATCACACACTGTTGGTGTTGTCCACGTACTTACTTGATTAAAAAAACGGCCATAATGTACCAGATTTTAGCGAAAAACCCAGAAATATGTGATCTGATTCGCCTCATATCGCGAGATATTTTTTGATTGAACGCAATAGTGCGGCGAGTGTGGGGAAATCCCGATTGACATAAAGGCCAAATCTAGGCTGAATGGAGACGCTCGTTTGTTTACTCTTGGTGCAACCATTAAATTGCACCATTAATGTGCAAACAAAGATCATTTTGGTGCAAACGCATGCACCATTTTAATACTTACCCCGCTAATTTATTGAAATTAATGGATTAATTTTTTTGGCATGGTTTTAGCTTTTATTTATATCAGCATCGATTAATAAGTTTGCAATGTAATTAATCAATGCTGGACTCAACACGAGCACCAAGCAAAACCGCTTTAACAACACTGGAGGTTATCCAAGATGTCAGTAGAAAACGTTCTATCGCTGATCCAAGAAAACGAAGTTAAGTTTGTTGACCTACGTTTTACAGATACAAAAGGTAAAGAGCAGCACGTATCGATTCCTGCTCACCAAGTTGACGCAGACTTCTTTGAAGAAGGTAAGATGTTTGATGGTTCATCAGTTGCTGGCTGGAAAGGGATCAACGAATCTGACATGGTAATGATGCCGGATGCATCATCTGCTGTTCTTGACCCATTCACAGAAGACGCAACGCTAAACGTTCGTTGTGACATCCTAGAGCCTGCAACAATGCAAGGCTACGACCGTGACCCTCGCTCTATCGCTAAACGCGCAGAAGATTACCTACGTTCAACAGGTATCGCGGATACCGTACTAGTGGGTCCAGAGCCAGAGTTCTTCCTATTTGACGATGTGAAATTCGCCACTGACATGTCTGGTTCTTTCTTCAAGATCGACGACATCGAAGCCGCTTGGAACACAGGTTCTGACATCGAAGGTGGTAA
The DNA here is from genome assembly GCF_013369335.1 of Vibrio sp. JPW-9-11-11. Classification (GTDB taxonomy): domain Bacteria; phylum Pseudomonadota; class Gammaproteobacteria; order Enterobacterales; family Vibrionaceae; genus Vibrio. Next base: position 11,956 of record NZ_SZQJ01000001.1, on the reverse strand, counting down.
CAAAGGTCACCGCCCTGGCGTTAAAGGCGGTTACTTCCCAGTCGCACCTGTTGATTCTTCACAAGATATCCGTTCTGCAATGTGTCTAATCCTAGAAGAGATGGGCCAAGTGGTAGAAGCGCATCACCACGAAGTGGCGACTGCAGGTCAGAACGAAATCGCAACTCGCTTCAACACTCTAACGGCGAAAGCGGACGAAATTCAGGTTTACAAGTACGTGGTACACAACGTTGCTCACGCATTTGGTAAAACAGCGACATTCATGCCTAAGCCCCTAGTTGGTGACAACGGCAGCGGTATGCACGTTCACCAATCTCTAGCCAAAGACGGTGTTAACCTATTTGCTGGTGACAAGTACGGCGGCCTATCTGAAATGGCGCTTCACTACATCGGTGGTATCATCAAACACGCTAAAGCGATCAACGCATTCGCTAACGCATCGACTAACTCGTACAAGCGTCTTGTCCCAGGCTTCGAAGCACCTGTTATGCTTGCTTACTCTGCACGTAACCGCAGTGCTTCTATCCGTATCCCTGTGGTACCAAGCCCTAAAGCACGTCGTATCGAGCTGCGCTTCGGTGACCCATCAGCAAACCCATACCTATGTTTCGCTGCAATGCTTATGGCTGGTCTTGACGGCATCAAGAACAAGATCCACCCAGGCGAAGCAATGGATAAAGACCTTTACGACCTTCCTGCAGAAGAAGCAGCTGAAATCCCAACAGTGGCTTACTCTCTGAAAGAAGCGCTAGAGTGTCTAGATGCAGACCGTGAGTTCCTAACGTCTGGCGGCGTGTTCTCTGACGACTTTATCGACTCTTACATCGACCTTAAGTCTCAAGACGTAGAGAAAGTCAACATGACAACTCACCCACTTGAGTTTGAACTGTACTACTCAGTGTAATCGTGCGCCGATGTAATACTAGTTGCATAACTGGTAGATAGATAATTGGGCTCGCCTCTTGTAGGCGAGCCTTTTTGTTTTTACTCAATCGAAAGAATCAATACGGCAAGCTTATTGCATTATCACAACCTATTACGGTGCATTTACTGCAAGAAGTGGCTATTTCGGTGAAACAAACAGCGTTAACGCACAGCTTAGCGAGGTTTTACCTTCAGTTATCAGCGGTGATGCGCCATACTTGAATGTCCACGCGCACCAAAATGGTGCGTTGCACAGTTCGGGGTCAAGGAAAGGGTAAAGCAGTGGATAGCAAGCTCAACGATATCATCTTAAATCATCAAGTGACCGCGATTCTGATCATGAACGAATCGCTGCAAGTACGTTACGCCAATCCATCAGCAGAACAACTGTTTTCCCAGAGCGCTAAACGTATCGTCGACCATCCCCTATCGAACCTGATTCAACACGCTTCCATGGACTTGGCATTGCTGTCTCAGCCTCTACAGAGTGGCCAGAGCATTACCGATAGCGACGTTACCTTTGTCGTCGACGGTAAGCCACTGATGTTAGAAGTTACGGTCAGCCCGATCTCGTGGAACAAAGAGCTGATGCTGTTGGTGGAGATGCGTAAAATTGGGCAACAGCGTCGCTTATCGCAAGAGCTCAACCAACACGCCCAACAACAAGCCGCAAAGCTATTAGTTCGCGGCCTGGCCCACGAAATAAAGAATCCACTCGGCGGGTTACGCGGTGCGGCGCAGCTATTGGAGCGGGCTTTGCCTGACGCAAGTTTGGGCGAGTATACCCAAATCATTATCGAACAAGCGGACCGACTACGGGCACTGGTCGATCGTTTATTAGGGCCACAAAAACCGGGCAAGAAGCAGCCCGCCAATTTACACCTCATTCTCGAAAAGATTCGCCAGTTGGTCGACTTAGAAGCCAACCAAAGCGTTGCTATTGATCGCGATTATGACCCAAGCCTGCCTGATATCATTATGGACGCGGATCAAATCGAGCAAGCACTGCTGAACATCGTCAGTAATGCTGGGCAAATTCTCAAGCAACAAACCGATGGTCAAATTACGCTTCGCACCAGAACAGTGCATCAAGCCAATATTCATGGCCAGCGCTGCAAACTCGCGGCGAGAATTGAGATCATCGATAACGGTCCGGGCATTCCAATCGACCTTCAAGACACTCTTTTTTACCCCATGGTCAGCGGCCGTGAGGGAGGAACGGGCTTAGGTCTTTCTATTGCCCAAAACCTGATTGACCAACACCAAGGCAAAATAGACGTAGAAAGCTGGCCTGGTCGCACAACATTTACTATTTATTTACCGATTCAAAGTTAGTGGCATTGCTGTAAGGAAATCAATTTATGAGTAAAGGATACGTTTGGGTCGTGGATGACGACAGCTCGATCCGCTGGGTAATGGAGAAGACCCTCTCTTCAGCGAACATCAAGTGTGAAACTTTTGCCGACGCAGAAAGCGTACTGATGGCTCTGGAGCGAGAAACACCCGATGTGCTGGTGTCCGATATCCGTATGCCTGGAATTGACGGCATTGAGCTACTCAAGCAAGTACATCAACGCTCACCAGACTTACCTGTCATTATCATGACCGCCCACTCAGACTTAGACGCCGCGGTCAATGCGTACCAAAAAGGCGCGTTTGAGTACTTGCCGAAACCGTTTGATGTGGATGAAACTTTAACGCTGGTCGAAAGAGCGATTGCCCACCGTCATGAGCAAAAACAAGAGCAAGCGTCGCTAAGTGATGACAGTTACACACCGCCAGAGATCATCGGTGAAGCGCCAGCGATGCAAGAAGTATTTCGCGCCATCGGCCGGCTGTCTCGTTCATCCATTTCCGTGTTGATCAACGGCGAATCAGGTACCGGTAAAGAGCTGGTTGCACACGCACTGCATCGGCATAGCCCGCGGGCGAGTAATCCTTTTATTGCCCTCAACATGGCCGCAATCCCTAAAGACCTCATCGAATCCGAACTGTTCGGTCATGAAAAAGGGGCTTTCACTGGCGCGAACAATGTTCGCCAGGGCCGCTTCGAGCAAGCCAATGGCGGCACACTGTTTCTGGATGAGATCGGTGACATGCCACTGGATATTCAGACGCGTCTATTGCGTGTTCTGGCCGACGGCCAATTCTATCGCGTCGGCGGACACTCCCCGATCAAAGTGGACGTACGTATTGTGGCTGCAACCCACCAAAATCTTGAAGAGTTGGTCCACAAAGGTAAGTTCCGTGAAGACTTGTTTCATCGCCTCAATGTCATTCGTATCCAAATACCCGCGTTGCGTGAGCGCAAACAAGACATTGAAAAACTGACGTTGCACTTCTTGGCCCTAGCCTCTGAAGAGCTGGGCGTCGATGTCAAAACACTCCATCCGAGCACGGTAGAAACACTGAATCGACTCAACTGGCCAGGCAATGTTCGTCAACTCGAAAACATTTGTCGCTGGTTAACCGTGATGGCTAGTGGGAGCGAGGTGCTACCCAGCGATCTTCCCAGTGAACTACTGGAGGAGAAAAGCCACAATCAGACAATGACGGGCGGCTCATGGCAGCAACAACTGTCGGGCTGGGCACGCCATGCCCTATCTCAAGGGGATACTGAGTTGCTCTCTTTTGCCTTACCCGAGTTCGAGCGAATCTTGCTTGAAGCCGCCTTAGAGCATACCAATGGTCATAAACAGGACGCAGCCAAAGTACTAGGCTGGGGTCGTAACACATTGACTAGAAAGCTAAAAGAACTTTATTGACCCACGGCAAGCGGTTAAATACAAATTTGACGACAAGGTTAAAAAATTATTAAAAATTAGGGATTAACCGCTAAAAAATATCAGCAAACTGGCTGAGTTTTATTAAGATATATAGATACCCCTCGCGTATTTATTGAAGAAGTGATGCCAGCGACGACGCAAATTACACTAAGAACAGCCGTTGTGTTGCCCTTTGTACTGATATTTATCTTTACTATCGGCATCATTGTCACGGTACAGAAAAATAACTACGAAGAGATGGTTGTCGACATCAGTGATAAGCAATTGTCCGCACTGTCCGACAACGTCAACCTCGAGCTCGGCCGCTTTCTGGAAGAACCATTTCAAGCGAGCCTAGCGCTCAGCCACTCAATTGGCTTTAACCGCTTGTACCAGCGTGGTGATACCACTGCTATTGAGCAATACCTTCTCACCTCATTTCGCAATCTATACCACACCATACCTCAACTCGACGTTATCGGCTTTGGCGGTGAAGGGGCCGAGTACGTCGGCTTTCGTAAAGAACCCAATAGTGGCTACACCTTAATGGTACAAGACCAAAGAACGGATAATCGTCTGGTGATTTATCGCGGGCAAGTGGTCAGTGAGGATGTGCGTTCAGTGATCGACGGCTACGACCCACGTATTCGCCCTTGGTACGCGCCAGTGGCTCAAGCACTTACCCCTATGTGGTCCTCTATCTATGCCAATGCCGATGAACGTCAGGAAATCACGCTCTCTGCGCTCACGCCTGTGTTTTATTCACAAAATTTTCAGGGGGTTGTTGTCACGGACATTAAGATCGACACCTTCAACACTTTTCTGCGCAACCAACAGCGTAAAACCAGCGCAACGCTCTATCTTGTCGATGATAAACAACGTCTTGTGGCCCACTCTACGTCAGGCAGCGTGGTTTCGTGGGGGACCGCATTAAGTAAAAAAGGCGATCGGTTATTGGCGATTGAAAGCGATAATCCCGTCATTAAAGCTCATGCCAAGTACAATACTGACCACAATCTTTATCAACAAAATCAAACTCAACGTTTTACGTTGACCATCAATAATGAACGTTATTTCAATCATTTAACGCCTTACATCGATAGCCACGGCTTAAAGTGGTATATCGGCGTGGCGATTTCTGAATCGAACTTGCTCGGTAACGTACCCGAAACGCAGCGCAACAGTTGGATCATTGGCGTTATTGCCAGTTTTGTTGGCATCTTGTTGGGTTTAGTCGCTTTCAACCGAGTCGTTGCGCCGATTACTTCAACTGCCGCGGCCGCAAAGCGGCTTGCAAAAGGTGATTGGGAAAGCCACATGCCGAAGCCCGGCGGTATCTATGAGACCAGTTTATTGGTCTATGCATTTAATGAAATGGCCAATAACCTTAAAGTCTCATTCAAAGCGCTGCGTTCACAACTGCTCTACGACTCCTTGACCAAGCTTTATAGCCGCGAAGGATTGATTGATACCTGCGATAAGCTGCCAATGTTAGATGGAACACTGCTCATTATCGGTATCAACAAATTCCGTGATATCAACGACAGCTTAGGTCATTACCAAGGCGATCAACTGCTGTCTATCATATCTCAACGCCTCCAAGCTCTGTTTAGCGAGCAAGACTACTTAGCACGGATTGGTGGCGATGAATTTGCCATTTACTTACCGCAGACTCAAAACCATGAAGAGTCCATCGTCATCGCAAATCGTCTCTTACAGATGTTTGCCGCTCCCTTTCCGATGGAGGGCGACAGTGTCGTGGTCAGTGTCAGCATAGGCGTTGTTGAAGAGGGACCTGCCACCAACATGACTCAATGGCTACGTAACGGCAGCATTGCCCTTAGCAACGCCAAACATGAAGTGACAAGCATCAGCTATTACCGCCCCGAAATGGCGGATGTATCGCGAAAACGAACCTTGATGCAAGCTAAAATTAAGGACGCGCTAGAGCGTGATGAGTTCATCCCATTTTATCAACCTCTTGTCGACCTAAACAGTGGTGAAATCATTGGCGCCGAGGCCCTTGCTCGCTGGCTCTCCCCAACGTCAGGATTAACGCCACCGGTCGAATTTATTCCCATTGCAGAAGAGAGTGGATTGATTGGAGCGATAGGTGAAACTATTTTGTGCCAAGCGTGTAAAGATACGGTTCAAGGTATCCAAGAGGGCAAATGGTCCCAAGACTTCCATATGCACGTTAACTTGTCGGTTAAGCAGCTCTCTCAACCAGACTTTATCGACACCTTAAAACGAATACTCGACGAGTCACAACTCAGTCCAGATAACCTCACGTTAGAGATCACCGAATCTCGCATCGTCGATAACGATCCCATCACGCTCGAGAACATGCAGGCAATTCGTAACTTAGGCGTGCATATTGCCATCGATGATTTCGGGACGGGTTATAGCTCATTAGCCTATTTACACAAGCTACCGTTTAGCTGCCTGAAAGTCGATCGCACGTTCGTCAATAAGTTATCTGCCGATAATTTAGACACCTCGATTGTCGCCGCGATCATCAATATGACCCGGAGTATGAAAGTTGACATTGTGGCAGAAGGTATTGAAACCGCCGAGCAAGCTAAAATGCTGGTACAACTCGAGTGCCCGCTTGGTCAAGGGTTCCTCTATGGTCGCCCCGTCCCTTATCAAGAATGGCCAACAAATTTGGTTAACATGAAATAAAAACCAGCATTTATGGTTGGTTTTATGTGCTTACTCTACTGACACTTCTGCTATTGATTCTTATACTTAGCACAATTGACTTAACCGGAACGACGATAATGATAACCAAGAACCTTCCACTAACAGATTTACACCGCCACCTTGATGGCAATATCCGCACACAAACGATTTTGGAGCTGGGACAAAAATTTGGTGTCGCTCTACCCGCCTACGATGTTGAGTCATTAACCCCACATGTTCAAATCGTCGAAGCAGAGCCTTCACTTGTTGCCTTCCTATCTAAGCTAGATTGGGGCGTTGCGGTTCTTGGTGATTTAGACGCTTGTCGCCGCGTCGCGTATGAGAACGTTGAAGATGCACTCAACGCTCAAATTGACTATGCCGAGTTACGTTTTTCTCCTTACTACATGGCAATGAAACACAAATTGCCTGTCGAAGGTGTTGTCGAAGCGGTGGTTGATGGCGTACAGGCGGGTGTTCGTGATTTTGGCATCAAGGCGAACCTGATTGGTATTATGAGCCGCACGTTTGGTACTGATGCTTGTCAGCAAGAGCTAGACGCCATCCTGACCCAAAAAGAGCATATCGTTGCGGTCGACTTAGCGGGCGACGAACTCGGTCAACCTGGTGACCGCTTTGTAAAACACTTCGCGCAAGTGAAAGATGCTGGTTTGAACGTCACGGTGCATGCTGGTGAAGCCGCAGGGGCGGAGAGTATGTGGCAAGCGATTCAAGAGCTAGGTGCAACCCGTATCGGTCACGGGGTCAAAGCGGTTCACGATGCGAAACTAATGGATTACCTCGTAGAGCATGGTATTGGTATCGAATCGTGCCTCACCTCAAACTTCCAGACCAGTACGGTCGACTCGTTAGCTCACCACCCGCTGAAACAGTTCTTAGATCACGGCGTGCTGGCATGTCTCAATACCGACGACCCAGCTGTCGAAGGCATTGAACTTCCATACGAATATGAGGTGGCAGCGCCGCAAGCGGGTCTGACGCAAGATCAAATTCGTCAAGCTCAGATCAACGGTCTTGAGATAGCCTTCCTTTCCGAGCAGGAGAAACAAGCCCTGCGCGAGATGGCAGCAAAACGTTAAATTACGCTCAATCAACACCCAGTTAAAACCGACACCTAGTGTCGGTTTTTTGTTGCTTACAACAACCGGTAACCCAGCTAACATTAACTATGTTTAATCTTTCCTAAAGGTTCTATCAACCCTCGGTATTCAATAATAAAAACGATAAACATAACAACAGTATCCACACGATTGAACAATTAAGTTCCCCCTAAAATCGTCTTGGCTCGCATTAGTCACGCGAGCCAACCTTTTCTCAATTTTTAGTCTCTGTTTTTGGTTACACTACGATGGTTCTTTTTGGAGGTAGCCGTGAAAATACTCGTAATCGAAGATGACACCACAACGCGCGAATTTATCGCTAAAGGCCTACAAGAGCATGGCTATAACGTAGATCAAGCTGAAGACGGTAAAAAAGGGCTAATGATGGCACTGAGCAGCGAGTATCAGCTCATCATCTTAGATCGAATGCTCCCTTACCTTGATGGCATAAAGGTTCTGTCGGCTGTTAGAGCGACCGAGACCGATGTGCCTGTGCTGATTTTGAGCGCGATGGACAGTGTGGAAGACCGTGTCGATGGGTTAAAAGCAGGCGGTGATGACTATTTGATCAAACCCTTTGCGCTCGCCGAGCTACTTGCACGTGTCGATATCATTATTCGAAGAAGCACTCGAACCACCTCCCAGCCAACACTGATTGAATACGATTGCTTAAGCATCAATTTGAAAGCTCATAAGTGCCTATGTAATGGCCAAGAGCTTTTGCTTCAACCAAAAGAGTTTCAGTTAATACAGTACTTTATTGAGCATTGCGAACAAGTGGTTTCTCGGATGCGATTGTTTGAGAGCATCTGGAGCTACCACTTTGATCCAAAAACCAATGTTATCGACGTACATATAGCCAACCTTCGCCGAAAACTCGAAGAGGCAGACTGCCACGATCTCCTCCACACGGTAAGAGGGGCAGGGTATGTCCTTCGTCGATAACTACGTATTAACACGGTCTTCGGTTTTTCGAATCTTAGTTGGGCTATTTTTACTGGTTTCGGTGGCGAATATCGCTGCTATCCATCAAATCTACGACTATTCTGAGCAGTTTCATCGCCAACAGCTAACGCGCCAGCTCAACGATGAGTTACTGGAATTCGGATACGCCGCGCTACAAAGCCAAGAAGATATACAACGACTATTAGAGACCAAACAATCATCGACGGCTCCCTTCGTTTATCGCATTATTGAGAACCCAATCCCCACACGCAACCTGCAGGTTTACCCTGTGAGTCAATTGCCCACGGGCACAGCGCGCGTGAACTTAAGTGAACGCTACCAACTGGAAGTTGGCTTTGATGACAAGATACTCGAAGAACATCGCCAACAACTGATTCCGATTGTATTTTCCGGCATCATCCTCCCCGTGGCTATCATGCTTATCGCCGCGTTACTGTTCACTGTGCTTATTTTGAAACGCTTGGAGAAGGCCAACAAAGCAATGAACCGAGTGCTTTGTGGAGAGCGTGAAGTGCGCTTAGATGTTTCTCGTCGTGATGATGAATTCGATATTTTGGCCATCCATCTCAACTATATGATCACTCAAGTTCGCCAAAATGAGTCGTCATTAAAGTCACTCACCACCGGGCTTGCACACGACATGCGAACGCCGATCGCTCGCCTAAAACTAAGGCTTGAAGAGATTCTGTCGCAAACCGAGCTCAATTCACATCAATACCACCAGTTCTCTGCCTGTCACGAAGAGCTCGAACTGCTGCTTTCTTTGTTTAACAGCATGTTAGAAATTGCACGATTGAACAGCGGTCAACAGTCTATCGCCACAGACAGCGTTGATCTCGGCCAGGTTGCCAACGATGCCTTAGAATTTATCAGCCCAATAGCAGAGCAAAAACAACAGCGACTGGTCTTTCGCCAGGATCACCCTTGTATTATTGTCGGAGACCGCTCTTTGCTTTTTCGCGCTCTGTTCAACCTCATTGAAAATGCCGTCAAATATACGCCAAATGAAGGCGAAATCAGCGTAGTGATTGATCATTTCGGCGCAGTGGTCGCCGACAATGGCGTTGGAATATCTGATCAAGATAAGCTGCTTGTGTGTAACCCAATGTATCGTGCAGATGAGAGTCGAACTGAAATTGGTAATGGTCTAGGGCTATCGCTCGTCGATGCTGTAGTAAGCCAACATAATGCCAAGCTAGTGTTTAGAGATAATAATCCAGGGCTTAGAGCACGAATCTACTTCAAACCGACAAATAAAAAAGGCCAAACCGAGTAGGCTTGGCCTTTTTATTTGTTTAAGAGATTAACTCGGGACCGTTACCTGAGAGAGATCTTGAGAGTCTGGGATATTCTTCATCGCATGCGCAATTGATTCGGCCTCTGTGCCAATAATTACCTGAAGGTTGTTCTCACCCATCTTGACCACCCCCATTGCACCAATGGCTTTCAACATCGCCTCATCAGCAATGTTGACATCTTTCATCGTCAGTCTTAAACGAGTAATGCACGAGTCGATGGAAGTTAAGTTAGCATGACCACCTAATGCTTTTAGGTACTGAGCGGCAACTTCGTCAGTCGAGCCTTGAACCACGTCTTCCGAATCCACATCTTCACGGCCCGGCGTTTTTAAGTCGAACTTAATGATAGCGAAACGGAACACTGCATAGTAAACAGTAGCGAAACCTAACCCCTGAATAATCAACATATAAGGCTTCATTGCAAGAGGAAGGTTGAACGACAATACGAAATCAATCAAACCACCACTGAAAGTAAAGCCCGCAATCCACTGCATGCTCGCCGCAATGTAAAGTGATGCTGCGGTTAGAATCGCATGAATGACGTAAAGCACAGGTGCGACAAACATGAAGGCAAACTCAATAGGCTCTGTCACCCCAGTGAGAATGGCCGTAAGAGCGGATGCTCCTAAAATGCCGCCCACTTTTTTCTTGTTCTCTGGTTTTGCACAGTGGTACATCGCCAAACACGCGGCTGGTAGGCCGCAGCCCATAACAGGGAAGAAGCCACCTTGATAAATACCTGTGACACCGAGCTCACCAGTACCAGACCAGAATTTCGAAATATCGCTAATGCCTACTAGGTCAAAAATGAACACTTGGTTTAACGCATGGTGAAGACCAACAGGGATCAGTAGGCGGTTGAAGAAACCATATAGGCCCGCGCCTGTTGCACCCATCTCAGAAATGGAGATACCAAAGTTCACCAATGAGCCATATACCGCTGGCCATACATAAACCATGATTAAGCTAATGAAGATCGCCGAAAGTGAGGTAATAATAGGAATGAATCGTCGGCCACCAAAGAACCCGAGTGCCGCTGGAAGCTTGATATTGTAGAAACGGTTATAGAGCGTCGCCGCTACTATCCCCATCATGATCCCCGTAAACGCACTCACCGCCGCTTTGGATGCGATAAGCTCAGAGCTACTCATTTGCTCGACAGGAACCCCTGTGATTTGAGAAATAACTGCAATATTTCCCACGATCATTTCGATGATTAGCAAGCCTAAAAGCCCAGACAGTGCCGCTGCGCCGTTATTATCTTTAGCCAAACCGTAAGCAACACCTACCGCGAATAACCATGCTTGGTTATCCATGATGCCTTTACCACCATAAACAAGTATTGTTGCCAACGTACTGTTAGCACCCCAACCCGCAGGGTCGATGGCGTAGCCCAAGCCGAGCATTAAACCGCCAGCTGGCAATACGGCAATTGGCACCATCAGCGCCTTACCGACTTTTTGTAAATACCCTAATATATTCACCTTGTGTCCCCTATATCGTTATCAGTTTATTCGAGACAAGGTTACTAAAGCTGGGATTAAGAGGTCGTTTTGCTTAGATTAAGATTAGTTAATGTTGCAGAAGCATTTTCTACAGACGAAAAAAAACCGCTAAGTAATTAGCGGTTTTTTTAAAGTGGCGGAGAGATAGGGATTTGAACCCTAGATACGCTATTAACGTATGCCGGTTTTCAAGACCGGTGCTTTCAACCACTCAGCCATCTCTCCACAAATTGTCATCGTCAGATTAGTACACTGATGATGTGATTACACGTATTACGGGTAACAATATTTAAAGCCTGGCGATGTCCTACTCTCACATGGGGAAGCCCCACACTACCATCGGCGCTAATTCGTTTCACTTCTGAGTTCGGCATGGAATCAGGTGGGTCCAAATCGCTATGGTCGCCAAGCAAATTCTTTAATTCGGAAAGCTGTTATTGTGTTCTCTACACATTCAAATCTGTTCTTGCTTTGAGTCCATCAAAACCCTTTGGGTGTTGTATGGTTAAGCCTCACGGGCAATTAGTACAGGTTAGCTCAACGCCTCACAACGCTTACACACCCTGCCTATCAACGTTCTAGTCTCGAACAACCCTTTAGGACCCTCAAGGGGTCAGGGAAGACTCATCTCAGGGCTCGCTTCGCGCTTAGATGCTTTCAGCGCTTATCGATTCCGAACTTAGCTACCGGGC